>CBDHDF010000001.1:0-24041 GCA_965261545.1 Bdellovibrionales bacterium
CCCCTTATAAGGGCAATGGCATTCGTTTAGTGAGAGATCCCATTCGGTTAAGGATTTGAACCTCTAACTCCTCGGGGGTGGGCTAACCCCAAGTTTTTTTCTTTGATCCATGTGATTATCCGTTGGCCATAGCCCCCCTAACCTCTTTACTGGGTCTCCATACTCCGATGGGTTTTCTAGAAACTCGGTCGTAATGCCTATTCGGACGTAGCCTTTGTCGGCAGGTCTTCATATTTGTAATGATGCAATTGAGGGTTTTACTAAGCACTACCTTTTGTTGAAGAAAAAGACCTTCAATATTTCTTGCAATTGTCAGTAAATTGTTTTTAAAGTTTGTCTGCATGGTTTGTTTTTTACTATGGGATTGAGATGTATTAAGACGGTCTTCCGTGTAGTTGGAAAATAATCTTGTCAGAGTGATAAGTGTGAAGTGTGCAAACAATTCTTGTTTGACTCCCCTTTCACTTTGAGAATGAAACTCTTCAATGGTCATCAGTTCTTTGGATATTTTGTACAGTTCCTCTATACTCCAGCGTCCATGATAGAGATTGGCCAGATCATCAATGGAATATTTTTTTTGATCCATTAAGGTTGTTCCTAGAACAAAAGTAGTTTGTCCAATTTTATATTTGACCAAACGCAAAGGGTAGGCTTTGAAGTCGTCTTGTGGCTTTTTTTTATGTAGTTCTTTCAGAATTTGCTTGCTAGGAATGACTTGGATCACTGAGTCTTTTTGATCATTATTAATAAATTCATCAAAAACAGTGTTGGCATTTCTCCTTATCCTAAACACCGCATGCAGACTTCGCACCTTATGCTCATGAAGCATTTCGTAGGAATAATAGCCACGATCATAAACCACAACATCGTTTTCAAACAATTTTTTGAAATGAGTTTGTGCAGCCTTTCTCTCATTGTTATGGGCAAAGAGATCAAAATCCACAGGAATCTTCGACTGTAGTTGGTACAGGCAACTGACAAGACCTTGAGGGTACCATGCTTTTTCCCATGGTTGCTGATACCCATTATCTACGAGTTGACGTGGTAAATTTATTTTCGATCCATCCACTGCGAAAACCTTATGGCCCTTCCATAAGGTACTAGAATTGGATATACCGTCTTGTTTAAGAATTTCATCATGCAAAACTTTAAATATATTTTCATCTACTTTAGCCCGTGCACTACACATAGTGGATGCCCGAACTGGTTTAGGTTGAGGGAGTTCAATGTCTAATATGCGACACTGCTCCCAAAGTTCAATCAAAGTTGTATCATAACCTTGTTTTCCTTTAGAGAAAACAAGTCGGAAGATGAAAAGTATAATCAACAATGTATTCAAGACACGTTGACGCTTTTGCCAGGTTCGGTCGTACTCATCTGCAATGATAACCACTGTCTTGATGATGTTTTGCCAAAGATGCACAAAAGAGTCCTCTAGCATAGGCTCAGCCAAGTTCTTATGTGGCTTGATGGTGGGTTTCCCGACGGGTTTCTTGATAGCGCATTGGGGGCCATTCAATAAGATAGACTGATAATTCTTTGTCAGAGGTTGAACATAAACACCTTTTTGAGTTTTTCCCTTTACATTTTTGTAGGCACGACTCCCATTTGTTTTGCCCAAATAAAGCCAGTTGGCAGCACGATAGCTCGTGGCATTAAATTTGGTAAGGTCGACAAAAGTCTCCATGAGTACAGGTTTGAAAGCATGTTTTAACTCCCAGTCTGTGGGAAGTTGGCGAGTTGCCATAGATAAAGCCATCGAAGCAAGATGGCGAACCTTTACCCAGGGAAAGATCAAAAATCGACTATTGTTCACCACTAAATTCAAGTGCTTTTTGTAAGCTCGATTTTGCCAACCGATCCATTCATCACGGCAAGGCAAAGTGGATGTGCCAGCTTCAAATAAAAGACAACCCAATCGTCGCCCACAATTATCTAGGATGAAATAGCGCAAATGGGGACCAAAGGGACGTCTGTAATTGAGATAATGATGCCGATCGACAACTTCATTCCATTCCTTAATGGCCTCTTGATCAGTTACGATTTGCAAAGAAAGTGGGGTCAATGAGTCTAGTTTATCGTTGATGAGAGGCTTTTCATCTGTTCGGTGTGTCCAAGTGATTTTTTTGGAGGGGACACTCCGCTTTGACATGTCTTTTTCTGGCAGGGATAGAATGTCAAGTTCCTCTAGCGTCTCAAGCATACGAAGGCACGATTGGATGCGATGATCACCTTTGGGAGTTAGCCAACCAAGATGCTCACAAACTGTATAACCCAGTTCACGGCGACTTAAAGAAGGAAATAGCGCCACCGTCTTTTGAATGTCGGCAATTTGCTTGCGCGTCAAGCGTCTTCCAAAAAAAGTTGTTGAAGGCAATGTCTCTATGCGTGGGTCCATTTGAGTCTCTCCCCTTTGGGAATGGTTCAAATATAATGTGACACAACGATGGGGTGGACTCAAGTATTTTTTTTCGGAAAAAGAAAAAAGATAAAAGCCCCCTTAACTCAGTATGTTAGAGGGAGTCAGAAAAATGTGGAAAAACCTTCTGCAAAAACGAATGCCATTGCTCGCATAGAGGGTCAGAATACTGTCTTCAAAGCCCTCAAGACGAGTCTTGCCTTTGGGAATGACTTGGGGCTCAAAGGAGGCACTTCGGTCACGGGGGACCTGAAGCTCCACCTCGCCTTTCTCTCCCTTTATGGTCTTTCTACTGTAACCATTGCGAGTGTTGGATTTGCGGGTCTCAGACTTCTCATGCCTCTCATAACCTAGGTGATCGTCCATTTCCGCATTAAGAGCTGTCTCTAAAACAACCTTCATCAGTTGACCCGTTATGTCGGATAAATCCTTTTGGGTCTTGACGTTCTTCGCTAGTTCCTTGCCTATTGTCTTGATATCCATTCTGCCTTCTCCTTTCAGGATGATAGTTCATCCTAATATGATTCGGCAGTTACACAAAATAGTTTACAGGCTCAAAAAAACTTGGGGTTAGCCCACCCCCGAGGAGTTAGAGGTTCAAATCCTTAACCGAATGGGATCTCTCACTAAACGAATGCCATTGCTTATAAGGGGGCTTAAAAGCCCTCTAAGGCGTTGAGAAATGCTGGAATACGAGACTATGGTTAGGGTACAATGCCGTTTCCTTAAGAAAAATCTCTTGAAATTATTAGATAAATCGACAAGAATAAGACTTGTTTTATTTTACACCCAACCCTCAACCAAGGAGTAAGTCACATGCAATCCAATATTGATCTCGAAAGCCCCCAAATGACGAGTTCGCGTCACAGATGACCATTTTATTCTACCAAAACTTGATTCTTCCTTCAAGCCAGAGCACCTTGTCGATCCAGAAAAACAAAAAAGGAATCGAAAATTTAATCCTCAAATTTTCTTTTTTACCATTATCTATCTTATTTCCGGAACAAATTACGAAGGCTACCAAATCGCTCTTAAGACGGTATGGACTCATTTTGGTGACCTGCTTCTCATGCCAGTCAAAAGCAGTCTCAGCAAGATACGTCAAAGTATTTCTTACCTATTTTTTAAAAATATCTTTGAATCTCTGATTACAGACTACGAACCATTGAGAAAAACGTTTCATGGTTTTTATATCTATGCCATAGATGGCGACCAATTAGCACTTCCTCGCTCTAAAGATCTTTTAAAGGAGGGTTATTGTGGGTACCCTTGCCCAAATGAGATGGAAACTCATTTCTTACGTATGTATCTATCTCATGCTTATGACGTTTTATCGGGTGTGACAAAGAATCTTTGCTTTTCTCCCGCTCTCAACGAAATCGCCAATGCTATTCAAATGATAGGTAGTTTTGAGAGTAATAGCATAACTCTCTACGATAGGCTTTATTTATCGTAACATTCATGGGGGCGCCTTGCTTCCCCACCCACGCCCATGAATCTTTCTAGGCCCCCACTTCTTTGCACGAAGCAACTCGGTGGACAGCTTCGCTGGTCTATATAATTGGCCTCTTTTAGTTACTCTGGACTTTTGATTGTATTTTTGTCATGTATGATTCCGATACAATAAAGGATAAAGCAATAACATTATTGGAAGGTGATAAGATGAGTGGCCGTTGAATAGATTGGTAATTTTAATTCCGTGAAGTAACATGGTCTTGAGCTTTGGATCGAACCCACGCATGTACCTGCACTCTGAGTGTATGGACGTATAGTAAGTTGACCTATTTTCGCTTTAGAATTTATGGCAAAATCCCAAGGCTCTAGTTTTATCACCTTCTTTTTTTCTAACAGAAAGGAGGAGTCATGTGGATATTATTTATAGTTCTGTTTGTGGAATAGATGTTCATCAACATATGTTGATGTGTACGATTGTCAAAGTGGAAGACGGTAAGAAGAAGTTTTTCACAAAAGAGTTCAAGAATTTTCCAAAAAATTTTCCTAGAATGCGCTCTTGGATGAAGCCACATAAGGTTGAGAGAGTTCTTTTTGAGAGCACAGGGATTTATTGGAATTCTTTATACGATGATTTGACAGAAAAAGGTTATGAAGTAGATGTTATCAATGCCTTTCATGTCAAAAATATTACTGGTAAAAAAACTGACGTGTTGGATAGCCAGTGGATTGCAGAGCTTGGTGCTTGTGGTCTTCTGCTGAATTTCACGAGTTTGACCCACTGAATTTCACGAAGTTTGACCCACCCCTCAGTCAGTCAATTTGAGGTCCAATTTTGAATTTCACGGTGGCTCAAACTTTGTCAATTTAAACCTTCTTTTTTCTGCTGACTCAGTAACTTTTACACCCTCAATGTCACGATGTCCCAACGGTGGGTTAAGGCTTATTTGCCAGAATGTTAGATGCCAACTAAAATTGGCCACTTTGTCATTGAGAATCTCGGCCCTTCCCATTTTTGAGGTTTCAATGGAGGGTTTTTCGATGGGGATGTTGAACCCATGGCTCAAAATGGCAGAGAATAGCGAGCCAGTTATCCACAAATTTATCCATGGTGACGCTGCGTCTGTGACCCCGATGTCTATCAACGCAGCGCTGCCGTGGGTAAATTTTGTGGATAACTGGCGGGTACATGATTCAATAGTTCCGATGGAGTGTCTCCCGATGGTGTCTTCTAAGGTCTGCTTTTGCATGGATTCTCCTTAAATCGTCTTTCTCTGCCTAAATGAGCTTCCAGACATGGCTATTTTGATAGCTTGAGAGGTTATGCGATCCATAATAGCTTCACAAACGATGGGATCCCCAATGACTTCACTCCAATTTTTTATTGGAAGTTGGGTTGTAAGAATGAGGCTCAGGTCAGGGCCTCGTTCATCAATCACATCGTAAAGGTCTTGATATTGGCTGGAGGTAAGGGGTTTGATACCAAAGTCATCCAACACAAGTATAGAGATTGATTTTAGCCTTTTAAGGAAGTTTAGATATGTCCCCTGGGCTCTTTCTAAGTTGAATTTTTCAACAAGAGTATTCATTCTGAAGAACTGAGTGGAAAAACCCTGGCGACAGGCGTGATTGCCTATGGCACAAGCCAAATATGACTTTCCAACACCTGTTGGGCCAGAGATAATTATATTTTGACCTCTTTGAGCAAATCTCATAAGGGCTAGATCACTCAAAACTCTTCGATCGACTCCTCGGCTGGGCTTGGTTTCAAAGGCCTCAAGGCTTGCTTTTTGCTTCAAAGCTGCTCTTTTGATAAGTCTTAAGACCTTCTGATTGTCACGATGGATTTTCTCGTCCTCAAAGATGACATTTAGAAAATCTTCGTAACCAAGATCCTGCTCCTCAGCTTCTTTGAGCCTCTGGCTCAAGGTTGCTAAAACTCCCCTCATTTTTAATATCTCTAATAAATTTTCTGTTTGTTTAATCATTTTCTTCTCCTATACGACCTCTCTTATGGAGGTCCAAATGACCCGTTAGGTGGTTGAGAACCACCCACCGGGGCTATGGATCAGTGCCAAGTATTCTCCCAGTGCCCTGAACCTCTTAAGTTTTCATTAGGTTGACGGCAGACTCTTGGCTCCTCTTTTCGATGACTTTTTGCTGAAATGACTTTCTCAACTCCACGAACCCTAATGTCACTTAAAGCTGCATCTACAAAAAATGAGCAAGCCTGCTCCAAAGAAGCTGTTGAATAACGCTTTCTTAGATTGAGTATCCCCTGAACACGGCGAAGATACATAAGCGGATGGCGAGGCTCTTTGATAAGCCGTTGAGCAACTTTGTGAATGCTTTCTCCAAGGCTTGATGCCTCTTTAAGTACATTTTGTGGCGTTTGCTCTAAAATGGCCCGGTGGGACTCAGGGAGATGAGATTTTGTCGTAAAATAGCGCCCTCGACTTCCCTGGGGGATGTGATGTATCGCCACCCGCTCTAATTCTGAATAAACCTCCAAGCATTGTTGGCTAATACGAATATCTAATTTCTTGCCGCGATGCTTATAAGGAACAGAGTAAAAATTGTAGTTATATTGAATGTGACAATCCGGATGAACCTTGGCATGCTTCCAGAATCCACTCTCATAGCGTCTTTCAGGAAGAGGATTCAATTTTGACTTCTCAAAAGATTCAAACTTCTGTCGACGACTCAACCCATACTTTTTTTGAATACGATCATTGAAAATAGCTGCCAAATGCTTCAACTCAGCGTTGATGTCTGCTAGAGAATACATTTGTCGCTCTCTTATCTGGGGCCAAGACCAGCGCCAAAAGACTCCAAGGGTATTTTCGATAAGACTCTTGTCTTTGGGATGAGATGGCCTCATCGCCAAAGGAGCCACATTGTAGTGATCACACAAGAGGTGAAAATCAGAGTTAATATCGGGATCATAAGTATCAGCTCTTGTCACTTGAACCTTTGCGTTATCAAAAGCAATGGTTCCGGTCACACCACCAAAAAACTCAAAACCAGAAGCTATGGAGGAAAAAACATCTTCCCGCTGCTCTGTTAATGTGGCGCAGGGAAAGAAAAACTGACTCGATGGAAGTATCATCCCAAATAATCGACATTGGATGAACTCCCCAGTCTTGGCATCTGTATAGCCAAAACAAGAGTCTTTTCCCTTATAGTCAAACTCACTCCGTTCACCAGGGGTGAATGTCTGGTGCATATCAAGCTTTATACTTGGGTGCCTCCGACGAAACTCTCTCCAAAAAGAAAGATAACTCACACCGTCAATCTCGGACTGAATATGTCGCTCCCAGTAATGAGCCAATTGAGTCCCTAGGCTTTGCTTGAGGCGAACATCTGTCCAATTCACCTTGGATGACCATGGGGCTTGGTAGGGCCCATGCGACCCCTTTGAGCGGCTGTTAGGGCCTCCGGGACTATCCTTCACATACTTCTTCACAGTGTTCCGACTAACACCCATAGCTCGAGCTATTTGTCTCGAACTGAGTCCAAGCTCTATGTATTTCTTAATATTGTTGATCATTCTTGCTCCTTTTTTCTTACCTTGTTTGCCCATAGACACCTCCTCGTTAATGCGTAGCGCAGAAAGAATATCTATGAAGATCTAAGTGGGTCAATGTTTGGTGAAATTCAGTGGGTCAAACTTCGTGAAATTGGGTGGGTCAAACCAGGTGAAATTGGGTGGGTCAAACTAGGTGAAATTTTGCACTTCTAAGAGCTAGCTTCATTCCTCCACGTGAGATTCGTTCTATTAGACTTTTGGCTCGTTATCGTACAAAAACGATCCGCCAAATATCTTCGGAACAAAATCGTATGTATAAGGTTCTTGAATATTCAGGCATTCGTTTAACCTATGCAATGTCTAAAGCTGACTGCGTATCTGGTATGGCCATGATTCGTGCCATAGCTAATGGAGAGAGATCAGTTTCTAAATTGATGTCTCTTGCCAGAGGGTCTTTACGTCAAAAGACCGAAGAATTTTCTTACGCCCTGTCGGGAAAGATGACGGAAGAAAATCGTTTTGTTCTTCAACGCATTCTTGATCGAATAGATTTTTTGAAAAAAGAATGCTCTCAAATTGAAGAAGAACTTTTCATTCGTATGAAACCCTATGAAAGGCAGTGGCATCTACTCCAGACTCAATGCCGTTTCCTTAAGAAAAATCTCTTGAAATTATTAGATAAATCGACAAGAATAAGACTTGTTTTATTTTACACCCAACCCTCAACCAAGGAGTAAGTCACATGCAATCCAATATTGATCTCGAAAGCCCCCAAATGACGAGTTCGCGTCACAGATGACCATTTTATTCTACCAAAACTTGATTCTTCCTTCAAGCCAGAGCACCTTGTCGATCCAGAAAAACAAAAAAGGAATCGAAAATTTAATCCTCAAATTTTCTTTTTTACTATTATCTATCTTATTTCCGGAACAAATTACGAAGGCTACCAAATCGCTCTTAAGACGGTATGGACTCATTTTGGTGACCTGCTTCTCATGCCAGTCAAAAGCAGTCTCAGCAAGATACGTCAAAGTATTTCTTACCTATTTTTTAAAAATATCTTTGAATCTCTGATTACAGACTACGAACCATTGAGAAAAACGTTTCATGGCTTTTATATCTATGCCATAGATGGTGTTAGCTGACAATTAAAATGCCCCACCGTCGCCAATGAAAAGTGGCCACTTTTCAGAGGAGGACCTATGGTGATTTTTGGCATTGTCAACCGAGACGCATATAATCAATTGATATTACTCATAAAAAGGCTCCGAGCTGATAAGAACTCCTTTTGGGTTCTTGTCGACCTGGAAAGGGGCTCCGTGTTGGAGAGTCCTTCCATGACAGCCTATTCAGGTTCCATATTTGTCATTTGTAGACTGTTTCTGGATTTCAATGAGGTTAAATATATAGTCAAGAAAAGCCTGTTTAGGCTGTGCCCATTTTCTAAAGTATTTAAATTCCACAAGATTCCAACATTTGCCTCAATTTTCATGGAATTTCTTTCTGAAGACAGGCTTCCCTTAAAGCCGTCGCCAATTAAAATGTCCCACTTTCAATATGGAGGTTGTCGCCAATGAAAAGTGACCAATCTTCAGGGAGTGTTCAAATACTAGACAATGAAGTCTCTTCTTCTGATATAGATACTAAGCTCACAGAGTCCCTCCCTCTTGCAACTCAAAAGGTTAGCAATGAGGAGGATCTTATGATTAGTCAATACACTTTCGGCCGCATTCGTGACCTGAGTCACAGTGGTAAAAATAAGACAGAAATATCTCGTGAATTAGGGATCAATCGTAAGACGGTGCGCAAGTACTGTGAGTCCAACACCCCACCGAAGTACAAGGCGAGGTCCAAAAGAACTCGCCCAGATCCCCTTAATGGATATATGGATCGGGTGAAGTACTTTTTGAAGTTGAACCCAAGTAACACCGCCCGTGAAATATATGAGCTATTAGTTGAGGAGGGTTATCGTGGGAGTGAGAGAACGGTTCAGAGAAGAGTTTGTGAGATTCTTGGTTCTCGCCCCAAGGAGCGTTTTTTCAGCCAAAGATATGATCCTGGAGAACAGGCTCAGTTTGATTTTAAGGAGAAGGTTGCTTTACCATTTGCCGATGGTGTTCAGATCGTTCATCTCCATTTTGGAACATTGCCTTGTAGTGGCACCTGTTGGGTTCGTGCCTACCCCTTTCTTGTCTATGAGTGTTTCATCGATGGGGTGCATGCTTTTTTTGAAAAGATAGGTGGGATGAGTGCGAACATCCGTATTGATAATTTATCTCCCTGTGTGAAGAAAGTTCTTAAAGGAAATCAGCGAATTTACACCCAATCTTTTGATCGAGCCATCCAATACTATGGATTTAAGGTTCTTCCCTGCCGCGCAGGGAAGGGCTCTGACAAGGGAGATGTGGAGCGTGATATTCGAACCTTCAGTTCTCGGATAAAAAATATTGTTAGAAACAAAGGAATTGTTTTTAAAGACTGGGATCATTTGAATCAGTTTTTAGAGTCTTATATGGATCAGCATCAGAGTGACTCCACCAAATCTCGCTTTGAGGAGGAGGCCAAAGTTCTTAAGCCTTTGCCTCCACGAGATAAAGATATTCTCTGTAAGGTGAATATTTGTCAAAGTAATGGTTATGGGACTTTGAGAATAGGTAAAACCACATATTCCATACCTGATGAGGTGATCCAAGCTCCCTGTAAAACCGTACAGGGTCCCTATCATGTCACGATCTATCGTGCAGGAGGGAAGCAAGAAATTGTCGCTCGCCATCAAAGAAAACCTGATGGGGAGCATAGTCTTCTTCTTGAACATATCCTTCCCTCTTTAGTTCGTAAGCCGCAAGCCATGGTAAGATGGGCTCACCGATCCATTCTTTTTCCAACAAATGTGTTTGAAAATTTTTATCAATACCTCAAGCAACAAGATTCAAGCCGTGCCGAGCATGAATATTTAAGAGTTATCAACTTGATTCAGCATGTGAGTTGGCAGGACTTATCTACAGCCATGGAGCTTCAATTAGAAAGTCGTGAGATTTTCGACTTTAAATCCATAAAAGATTTGCTCTTAGGCAATCCCACCAAAATTAATTTGAATGACCAACAAAAACCACTTCAACCTAGATTGTCTCAATATGACAGTCTTGTTCCAAACATAGGAGGTTCTTAATGAATCACGAAGAACTTATAGGTTCTCTTAAAAAACTCCGACTTCCAGCGATGGCGGATGAATATGTTGCAACGGCTAGAGTTGCCGAAAAAACAAAAAAGACGTATGAACAGTATTTAGGTATACTCGTTCAAAATGAGCTTGCTGACAAGCATTCCCAGAGAGTGAAAAGATTGCTTAAGGGGGCCAAGCTTCCTCAACTTAAATCACTCCAAACTTATAACTTCCAGAAAAGAACGGGAGTGACAGCTCAGCAAATTAATTGGATGGCAGAGGGAGAGTGGGTCAGAAAAGCCTGTAATGTTGTGTTTTACGGAAGCTTTGGAATGGGGAAAAGTCATTTGGCCATGTCCCTAGTTCGTTCACTCTGTGAACAAGGCTATCGATGTTTATGGGTCACCACTCATGAACTTATTGAAACAATGCGTGAAAGCAAGAAAGAACTCTCATTGAATGCTCTTTTTAAGAAATTAGACCGTTTTGATCTTATTGCTTGTGATGAACTTGGCTATACAGCTTCCTGCACAGAGGGGGCAGATCTTTTCTTTCAATTCATATCTCAGCGATATGAAAGGAAAAGTCTCATGATCACTACAAACTTAACATACTCTGAATGGGATAAGGTGTTTCTTAACCCTATTACCACCGCTGCTGCTGTTGATCGAATCATTCACAACTGTGAAACCCTCAACATTGAAGGAAAAGAAAGTTGGAGAACCGAATCGGCAAAAGCCAAGTCTAAACAGAGCAAAGAGGAAAGTTCAACCAAAGAAGTTCATTAGAGATCCCCACTTTTGGGGAAGGAACTCGCCAGTTATCCACAAAATTTATCCACAGCAGCACTGCGTTGCTAGACATCGGGGTCACAGCCGCAGTGTCGCCATGGATAAATTTATGGATAACTGGCTTTTACCGTACTATTTGCTCGTCACTCTCGCGGAGCTTTAGACATTAGCTGCGCCAAGGAATCCTGAAAAATACTCCATTTACCTCTGCCATAGGGCTGAAGGATGCATTTGGGGTCATGCCAAAAGTGGTGGGCAGAAAATCATTCCTCAGAATCTTGTGGCATAGTCCGAGTTAAATGATGAGCAAAATAAAGACACTTGACTAAACTCTGAACGAAGAATAACTAAATCAGTACATCATCAACTGGCCGTTTTTCATTGGCGACGGCTTCTAAAAATGGCCAATTTTAATTGGCGCCTAACAGATGGCGACCAATTAGCACTTCCTCGCTCTAAAGATCTTTTAAAGGAGGGTTATTGTGGGTACCCTTGCCCAAATGAGATGGAAACTCATTTCTTACGTATGTATCTATCTCATGCTTATGACGTTTTATCGGGTGTGACAAAGAATCTTTGCTTTTCTCCCGCTCTCAACGAAATCGCCAATGCTATTCAAATGATAGGTAGTTTTGAGAGTAATAGCATAACTCTCTACGATAGCTTTATTTATCTACAGAGATTATTAAGGCCCATGCTCAAGCCAGTAACTTCTTTATTGCGCGTTGTAAGCGAGGCTCTACTTTTATCCCCATCGTAAATTTATTTAATGGCCCAGGTTGGTATTCACAAATGGTTATTGAGGGGGTGGTCATTCATCTCTATAAGTATAAAAACCCAAAGACTGGGGAGTTCTCTGTTTTGGCCACTAATCTTCCGCATGGCTCCTTGGACAAGAAGGATATGGTTGCTCTTTACTCTCGTCGTTGGGAAATAGAAACGACATTTCGTGATTTTACATCGACAATGAAAATGGAGCAGTGGCACTCAACAAGCCTTAATGGAATATTGCAAGAGCTGTATTCTTATTTTTGGCTCTTCAATTATACAAAGATTCAAATGAGCATAAATGAGGATGAAGACAGTGTGAATCAGTTGGTAAAAAATGACTACAAAAAACCTAACTTTAAACTGATTCTTGATTTCATAATGGATAGCATCCCCCTTTTTGTTGCGGGGCTCTATCAGAAATTTAGGAAGCAGATAAAGTTGCTGATGAAGATTTCAATGGAGAAGAGGAGGCACTTCAAAAGAAGCTATGAAAGGTCTATCAAAAGGGCTGGGAGTTCTTTTAAAAGAAATAGCTTAACGCAGAGGCAGAGGGGTGTGGTGGCTTAAGGAAACGGCATTGACTCCAGACTATACCTGGAATTGACGAATTAAGTGCAGCGCTTTTGATTGCAGAAATAGGAGGCAATGTGAAGTCTTTTAAAAATAAAGGAAATTTTTGCTCCTGGATGGGGATTTGCCCATCCAATAATGAGAGCGCAGGAAAAAAAAAGTCTTCACGAACGAGGAAAGCGAACACATATGTGAAATCGTTGGTATGTGAGATGGCCAATAGTGCTATTAAGACGAATTCACAATTCAAAGGCAAATACCAATCACTTGTTATAAGGCGTGGGCACAAGAGATCAGTGATTGCCGTTGGTCACAAAATGATGGGAGTTGTTTATTCAGTCATAAGTAATGACACCCCCTACAAAGACCCTGGAATTGACTATGAAAAGCTCATGGTGAAAAAAAATGCACCAAGGTGGATTAGAGCGTTAAAAAAGTATGATTTCATGTAATGTAGGATGATTTAAAAACTCGGACATTTGAAAAAATTCGAAGAACGGATAGTGGATTCGTGCGTCCAAACTACCCCGGAGATTCATAGTAACATTCATGGGGGCGCCTTGCTTCCCCACCCACGCCCATGAATCTTATCTAGTCGCTGTCGCGAAATAGACTTAAGAAATCCATCATTCAGCTTCAAGGTGGTCTTTTTGATAAATATAATTTTCAATTTGCATAAGATTTTTAAAGGGTGTGCTAACGATATACTGTAGTATTTATGCAGCCACGGGATACCCATATTGATCAATTTTTTGCCAGAACTGACCCCATCGACAGTCCGTATGGCTTAAAGATCGTAAAGAAATGACAGAAGCTGCTCCTTTCTCTTTCCACCTCATCCCAGAATTGCAAAGCCTTTGTTTTATTAATGTCTTACATGCTGCCTCTGTAACACCTGAGCCAATTGGAAGATTATTCTCCTGATTTTGTGCATATCTCATTTTAGACTTATTATTCTCAAAATATGTAATGGCAGACACTAACTCCCCTTTCTTGGCTTGACTCAGTCGATGAGTGTCTTTAAACCCCTTGAGCTCATTGAGTAAGCGGGTCGCTGCCCCTATATTATGCTTAAGCTTATGACATGCGTTATCAAGCCACTCCTTACGTTCAGATTTTTTCTTGTCACCAGCAAACATAGCCCCCGCAGCCCTCCCCAAGTACTCTGATGCATGCCAAAAATCAATGGTCTGATTATCTGTTTTACTCTTTAAATAATCCCAATTTGACTTGGTTCCATCTGCAATACCAATATAGGTAGACTTAGGGTGTCTCTCTTTTACCTGAGTCAACTCCTTCTCAAATCTTGAATAAAATTTACCCTTACCATACTCTGGTGTTGCTCCTACTTGAATCGTATGCATGCGACTTCCCTTATTGTCATATAAACTAATTGTTCCCACCATGGCTTCTCGCCAACCATCTTCAACCATTAACATACAAGTGCCGTCTACTCCTACAGCAACACTATTCACCTTCTTGGGCATAGAGGGAAGATCATAGCTCCATGATTCATCCTTTGCTAAAGCAACAGCTCCAACCGCATCACAAAGGTGCTTTAAGTAAGGTCTAGATATATTTCGACCATGACTCTCCTTCAAATCAAAAAGAACACGACTAGAACCCATATCTGAATATTTACTTGTAACCCATTTAGAAAAACCGGGTGTTGAAGTTAGAATAATTCGTGCATCCCTTTCCAATGGGCAAAACTGACGACCACCCTTAGAGCTTTGATAAACATGACGCTCTACATCGACTTCTCCCCACATTGTTTGGTAGGTCTTATTAACTCTACCTCTAGAAGTTAACTTACTGTCTCCTATAACAATTGGTGATCCATCTGCATCAAATCGACGTAAAGCTGATTGGGTAGCTATACAACCTGCTTCATTAAGGCCATCTCTTATCATCTCTTCTGTCTTTAACATTGAACTGGATAATGGAATTATCAACTCAATAGTGACTGAGTTTGAACTACTTGATTTTAACTTTGCCTTTGGTTTTGACATAATACCCTCCTTGGTCGTAAGTCCAGCTAAAATAAAGTATCCCAAGGAATAAGGTATTTGTCTACAAATAATTACAGTATATCATTAGCACACCCTTTTTAAATGGACTCCTCTCCTGAAGATAGCGAGTAGAGAATTCTGGGTCAAAATGGTTCATTTTACACATATCCATGATGATTTTTGCTTTTGGCCCCACTGTCCTTTTTGATGTGTTGAAGTGCTCAACAATCTCATCCATGGAAACATATGGTGACGTCTTGCTATCATAAAGAAAGTTAATTCTCCCAATGGCATGAATAATCCCCGCAGCCCAAATTTCTACTCTTCCTGTCATGTAAGGGACTTGTCTTTTTCGAGACATTCTTGCTACTACACCGTGACAGAGGTTTTTATACTCATCGTTTATATATTGGTCACAAAAATCACTAATAGCCTTTTCAAGTTCTTTCCTTCTTGGTTGAATGATTTGCTTCTTTTTCATTGGGCCTCCTGTTAACCTTATTACCATGTTTCACCTCATGATAAAGGATTATCGCTATGAGTTTATGCCCAGAAGGCCTCGAAACCAAGGTCCACCCTGCCAAGGTATCTATTATCGTCACAGAATCCGATCCTCTGATTCAACTGGCCAACCACGTCGATTGGAGCTATCTGTCGTGTCTGGTCATGCCCGACTTAAAAGCCACGACTGCAAAGGGTTTTTGGTGGCTAGGAAGAAAGCTCTTTTTAAGAGTTCATCTAGCCGTGCTGCTGCTTCAGGTTCTATTCAAACTCACGGATCGAGGGGTGGAGCAACGGATAAAAGAAACGGCCAGTTATCAGCTTTTTTGTGGTCTAAATATCCTCAAAAAATGGTGTTGTCCCGATCATACGAAAATAGAAAAATTTCGCAATCGACTGACGGAAGAGACTCACAAAGAAATAGGAGATTATATTCTTCGCTTGGCTCAATCCCTGGGGTTTGCAGACGCCTCTCATTTGGATGTCGATTCGACCGTTCAGGAAGCCAATATGGCTTATCCCTCCGATGCCAGTCTTTTGAAAAAGTTGGCTCAGAAGTGTTACAAAATTCTTTCGTATCTTCAAGAAAAGCAGAAGACCTACTTACCATCGGGTATAACCATAGATATCAAAGCCATCATCAAGGCCGCTCGAAAGTATTTTTTTCTAGCCAAAAATTGTGTATTAGAGAAGAAGAGGGAGGTATTTTCAGACCTTCACAGTCTTGTAAAGTCAGAGTTAAAAGCCTTTATAAGGTTTGCAGAAAATCTTTCTCCACAGGCTCTAGCGAGTCTTCCTTGGAACCACCGAGAAGCCGTCACAGAAGTGAGAGACAAGGCTTGGAGATACCTTTTGGACGTGGCCCATTTTGTAAGAACTCACACCATCAAGCCTGGCAAAATCCTTGCCTTCAAATTGTGTGCGGTCGCCTGTATCAAAAAGGGGAAGTTAGGCAAAGACAAGGAGTTTGGGAGGGTCTTCCAAGTCGGGCGGATTGGTGGAAATTTTATTGTTCCCTATACTTGCACTTCTGTGAGAATGGACGACAAGGAGTCATTGCCAGCTATATTGGAAGAACATCAAAAAATATTTGGCGAAGATATTTTAGAGTCAGTTACAACAGACAAGGGGTATTATTCACAAGCCAACGTCAATCTCGTCAAAGATGTTGTGGGAAATGCAGATGGAATTCAAAGACCTGCCAACGTAAAAGAACAGGTCGAAGCCCCCCAGAAAGAAGAATTATACAATCGCAGGTCGGGGGTCGAACCTCTCATAGGGCATGTCAAAAACTTTGGATTAGCAAGAAGCAAGATGAAAGGGGATGGGGCCACACTGGCTTCGGGGTATCGCTCGACCATGGGGTTCAATCTGCACCAAATTATGAGAAATTTAGCGGTGACGATGCCAACTCCAAGCTTCAAGGGTGGGTAGAACAAGGGAAAGTTAAAAAGAGGCTACTTCAGAGCCCAAGTCCAAATGAGGGCACATAAACGGCCCTTTTTAATTTCGCGACAGCGACTATCTAGGCCCCCACTTCTTTGCACGAAGCAACTCGGTGGACAGCTTCGCTGGTCTATATAATTGGCCTCTTTTAGTTACTCTGGACTTTTGATGGTATTTTTGTCATGTATGATTCCGATACAATAAAGGATAAAGCAATAACATTATTGGAAGGTGATAAGATGAGTGGCCGTTGAATAGATTGGTAATTTTAATTCCGTGAAGTAACATGGTCTTGAGCTTTGGATCGAACCCACGCATGTACCTGCACTCTGAGTGTATGGACGTATAGTAAGTTGACCTATTTTCGCTTTAGAATTTATGGCAAAATCCCAAGGCTCTAGTTTTATCACCTTCTTTTTTTCTAACAGAAAGGAGGAGTCATGTGGATATTATTTATAGTTCTGTTTGTGGAATAGATGTTCATCAACATATGTTGATGTGTACGATTGTCAAAGTGGAAGACGGTAAGAAGAAGTTTTTCACAAAAGAGTTCAAGAATTTTCCAAAAAATTTTCCTAGAATGCGCTCTTGGATGAAGCCACATAAGGTTGAGAGAGTTCTTTTTGAGAGCACAGGGATTTATTGGAATTCTTTATACGATGATTTGACAGAAAAAGGTTATGAAGTAGATGTTATCAATGCCTTTCATGTCAAAAATATTACTGGTAAAAAAACTGACGTGTTGGATAGCCAGTGGATTGCAGAGCTTGGTGCTTGTGGTCTTCTAAGAGCTAGCTTCATTCCTCCACGTGAGATTCGTTCTATTAGACTTTTGGCTCGTTATCGTACAAAAACGATCCGCCAAATATCTTCGGAACAAAATCGTATGTATAAGGTTCTTGAATATTCAGGCATTCGTTTAACCTATGCAATGTCTAAAGCTGACTGCGTATCTGGTATGGCCATGATTCGTGCCATAGCTAATGGAGAGAGATCAGTTTCTAAATTGATGTCTCTTGCCAGAGGGTCTTTACGTCAAAAGACCGAAGAATTTTCTTACGCCCTGTCGGGAAAGATGACGGAAGAAAATCGTTTTGTTCTTCAACGCATTCTTGATCGAATAGATTTTTTGAAAAAAGAATGCTCTCAAATTGAAGAAGAACTTTTCATTCGTATGAAACCCTATGAAAGGCAGTGGCATCTACTCCAGACTATACCTGGAATTGACGAATTAAGTGCAGCGCTTTTGATTGCAGAAATAGGAGGCAATGTGTTAGCTGACAATTAAAATGCCCCACCGTCGCCAATGAAAAGTGGCCACTTTTCAGAGGAGGACCTATGGTGATTTTTGGCATTGTCAACCGAGACGCATATAATCAATTGATATTACTCATAAAAAGGCTCCGAGCTGATAAGAACTCCTTTTGGGTTCTTGTCGACCTGGAAAGGGGCTCCGTGTTGGAGAGTCCTTCCATGACAGCCTATTCAGGTTCCATATTTCTCCTTTGTAGACTGTTTCTGGATTTCAATGAGGTTAAATATATAGTCAAGAAAAGCCTGTTTAGGCTGTGCCCATTTTCTAAAGTATTTAAATTCCACAAGATTCCAACATTTGCCTCAATTTTCATGGAATTTCTTTCTGAAGACAGGCTTCCCTTAAAGCCGTCGCCAATTAAAATGTCCCACTTTCAATATGGAGGTTGTCGCCAATGAAAAGTGACCAATCTTCAGGGAGTGTTCAAATACTAGACAATGAAGTCTCTTCTTCTGATATAGATACTAAGCTCACAGAGTCCCTCCCTTTTGCAACTCAAAAGGTTAGCAATGAGGAGGATCTTATGATTAGTCAATACACTTTCGGCCGCATTCGTGACCTGAGTCACAGTGGTAAAAATAAGACAGAAATATCTCGTGAATTAGGGATCAATCGTAAGACGGTGCGCAAGTACTGTGAGTCCAACACCCCACCGAAGTACAAGGCGAGGTCCAAAAGAACTCGCCCAGATCCCCTTAATGGATATATGGATCGGGTGAAGTACTTTTTGAAGTTGAACCCAAGTAACACCGCCCGTGAAATATATGAGCTATTAGTTGAGGAGGGTTATCGTGGGAGTGAGAGAACGGTTCAGAGAAGAGTTTGTGAGATTCTTGGTTCTCGCCCCAAGGAGCGTTTTTTCAGCCAAAGATATGATCCTGGAGAACAGGCTCAGTTTGATTTTAAGGAGAAGGTTGCTTTACCATTTGCCGATGGTGTTCAGATCGTTCATCTCCATTTTGGAACATTGCCTTGTAGTGGCACCTGTTGGGTTCGTGCCTACCCCTTTCTTGTCTATGAGTGTTTCATCGATGGGGTGCATGCTTTTTTTGAAAAGATAGGTGGGATGAGTGCGAACATCCGTATTGATAATTTATCTCCCTGTGTGAAGAAAGTTCTTAAAGGAAATCAGCGAATTTACACCCAATCTTTTGATCGAGCCATCCAATACTATGGATTTAAGGTTCTTCCCTGCCGCGCAGGGAAGGGCTCTGACAAGGGAGATGTGGAGCGTGATATTCGAACCTTCAGTTCTCGGATAAAAAATATTGTTAGAAACAAAGGAATTGTTTTTAAAGACTGGGATCATTTGAATCAGTTTTTAGAGTCTTATATGGATCAGCATCAGAGTGACTCCACCAAATCTCGCTTTGAGGAGGAGGCCAAAGTTCTTAAGCCTTTGCCTCCACGAGATGAAGATATTCTCTGTAAGGTGAATATTTGTCAAAGTAATGGTTATGGGACTTTGAGAATAGGTAAAACCACATATTCCATACCTGATGAGGTGATCCAATCTCCCTGTAAAACCGTACAGGGTCCCTATCATGTCACGATCTATCGTGCAGGAGGGAAGCAAGAAATTGTCGCTCGCCATCAAAGAAAACCTGATGGGGAGCATAGTCTTCTTCTTGAACATATCCTTCCCTCTTTAGTTCGTAAGCCGCAAGCCATGGTAAGATGGGCTCACCGATCCATTCTTTTTCCAACAAATGTGTTTGAAAATTTTTATCAATACCTCAAGCAACAAGATTCAAGCCGTGCCGAGCATGAATATTTAAGAGTTATCAACTTGATTCAGCATGTGAGTTGGCAGGACTTATCTACAGCCATGGAGCTTCAATTAGAAAGTCGTGAGATTTTCGACTTTAAATCCATAAAAGATTTGCTCTTAGGCAATCCCACCAAAATTAATTTGAATGACCAACAAAAACCACTTCAACCTAGATTGTCTCAATATGACAGTCTTGTTCCAAACATAGGAGGTTCTTAATGAATCACGAAGAACTTATAGGTTCTCTTAAAAAACTCCGACTTCCAGCGATGGCGGATGAATATGTTGCAACGGCTAGAGTTGCCGAAAAAACAAAAAAGACGTATGAACAGTATTTAGGTATACTCGTTCAAAATGAGCTTGCTGACAAGCATTCCCAGAGAGTGAAAAGATTGCTTAAGGGGGCCAAGCTTCCTCAACTTAAATCACTCCAAACTTATAACTTCCAGAAAAGAACGGGAGTGACAGCTCAGCAAATTAATTGGATGGCAGAGGGAGAGTGGGTCAGAAAAGCCTGTAATGTTGTGTTTTACGGAAGCTTTGGAATGGGGAAAAGTCATTTGGCCATGTCCCTAGTTCGTTCACTCTGTGAACAAGGCTATCGATGTTTATGGGTCACCACTCATGAACTTATTGAAACAATGCGTGAAAGCAAGAAAGAACTCTCATTGAATGCTCTTTTTAAGAAATTAGACCGTTTTGATCTTATTGCTTGTGATGAACTTGGCTATACAGCTTCCTGCACAGAGGGTGCTGATCTTTTCTTTCAATTCATATCTCAGCGATATGAAAGGAAAAGTCTCATGATCACTACAAACTTAACTTACTCTGAATGGGATAAGGTGTTTCTTAACCCTATTACCACCGCTGCTGCTGTTGATCGAATTATTCACAACTGTGAAACCCTCAACATTGAAGGAAAAGAAAGTTGGAGAACCGAATCGGCAAAAGCCAAGTCTAAACAGAGCAAAGAGGAAAGTTCAACCAAAGAAGTTCATTAGAGATCCCCACTTTTGGGGAAGGAACTCGCCAGTTATCCACAAAATTTATCCACAGCAGCACTGCGTTGCTAGACATCGGGGTCACAGCCGCAGTGTCGCCATGGATAAATTTATGGATAACTGGCTTTTACCGTACTATTTGCTCGTCACTCTCGCGGAGCTTTAGACATTAGCTGCGCCAAGGAATCCTGAAAAATACTCCATTTACCTCTGCCATAGGGCTGAAGGATGCATTTGGGGTCATGCCAAAAGTGGTGGGCAGAAAATCATTCCTCAGAATCTTGTGGCATAGTCCGAGTTAAATGATGAGCAAAATAAAGACACTTGACTAAACTCTGAACGAAGAATAACTAAATCAGTACATCATCAACTGGCCGTTTTTCATTGGCGACGGCTTCTAAAAATGGCCAATTTTAATTGGCGCCTAACACAATGTGAAGTCTTTTAAAAATAAAGGAAATTTTTGCTCCTGGATGGGGATTTGCCCATCCAATAATGAGAGCGCAGGAAAAAAAAAGTCTTCACGAACGAGGAAAGCGAACACATATGTGAAATCGTTGGTATGTGAGATGGCCAATAGTGCTATTAAGACGAATTCACAATTCAAAGGCAAATACCAATCACTTGTTATAAGGCGTGGGCACAAGAGATCAGTGATTGCCGTTGGTCACAAAATGATGGGAGTTGTTTATTCAGTCATAAGTAATGACACCCCCTACAAAGACCCTGGAATTGACTATGAAAAGCTCATGGTGAAAAAAAATGCACCAAGGTGGATTAGAGCGTTAAAAAAGTATGATTTCATGTAATGTAGGATGATTTAAAAACTCGGACATTTGAAAAAATTCGAAGAACGGATAGTGGATTCGTGCGTCCAAACTACCCCGGAGATTCATAGTAACATTCATGGGGGCGCCTTGCTTCCCCACCCACGCCCATGAATCTTTCTAGGCCCCCACTTCTTTGCACGAAGCAACTCGGTGGACAGCTTCGCTGGTCTATATAATTGGCCTCTTTTAGTTACTCTGGACTTTTGATGGTATTTTTGTCATGTATGATTCCGATACAATAAAGGATAAAGCAATAACATTATTGGAAGGTGATAAGATGAGTGGCCGTTGAATAGATTGGTAATTTTAATTCCGTGAAGTAACATGGTCTTGAGCTTTGGATCGAACCCACGCATGTACCTGCACTCTGAGTGTATGGACGTATAGTAAGTTGACCTATTTTCGCTTTAGAATTTATGGCAAAATCCCAAGGCTCTAGTTTTATCACCTTCTTTTTTTCTAACAGAAAGGAGGAGTCATGTGGATATTATTTATAGTTCTGTTTGTGGAATAGATGTTCATCAACATATGTTGATGTGTACGATTGTCAAAGTGGAAGACGGTAAGAAGAAGTTTTTCACAAAAGAGTTCAAGAATTTTCCAAAAAATTTTCCTAGAATGCGCTCTTGGATGAAGCCACATAAGGTTGAGAGAGTTCTTTTTGAGAGCACAGGGATTTATTGGAATTCTTTATACGATGATTTGACAGAAAAAGGTTATGAAGTAGATGTTATCAATGCCTTTCATGTCAAAAATATTACTGGTAAAAAAACTGACGTGTTGGATAGCCAGTGGATTGCAGAGCTTGGTGCTTGTGGTCTTCTAAGAGCTAGCTTCATTCCTCCACGTGAGATTCGTTCTATTAGACTTTTGGCTCGTTATCGTACAAAAACGATCCGCCAAATATCTTCGGAACAAAATCGTATGTATAAGGTTCTTGAATATTCAGGCATTCGTTTAACCTATGCAATGTCTAAAGCTGACTGCGTATCTGGTATGGCCATGATTCGTGCCATAGCTAATGGAGAGAGATCAGTTTCTAAATTGATGTCTCTTGCCAGAGGGTCTTTACGTCAAAAGACCGAAGAATTTTCTTACGCCCTGTCGGGAAAGATGACGGAAGAAAATCGTTTTGTTCTTCAACGCATTCTTGATCGAATAGATTTTTTGAAAAAAGAATGCTCTCAAATTGAAGAAGAACTTTTCATTCGTATGAAACCCTATGAAAGGCAGTGGCATCTACTCCAGACTATACCTGGAATTGACGAATTAAGTGCAGCGCTTTTGATTGCAGAAATAGGAGGCAATGTGAAGTCTTTTAAAAATAAAGGAAATTTTTGCTCCTGGATGGGGATTTGCCCATCCAATAATGAGAGCGCAGGAAAAAAAGTCTTCACGAACGAGGAAAGCGAACACATATGTGAAATCGTTGGTATGTGAGATGGCCAATAGTGCTATTAAGACGAATTCACAATTCAAAGGCAAATACCAATCACTTGTTATAAGGCGTGGGCACAAGAGATCAGTGATTGCCGTTGGTCACAAAATGATGGGAGTTGTTTATTCAGTCATAAGTAATGACACCCCCTACAAAGACCCTGGAATTGACTATGAAAAGCTCATGGTGAAAAAAAATGCACCAAGGTGGATTAGAGCGTTAAAAAAGTATGATTTCATGTAATGTAGGATGATTTAAAAACTCGGACATTTGAAAAAATTCGAAGAACGGATAGTGGATTCGTGCGTCCAAACTACCCCGGAGATTCATAGTAACTATTCAGGGGGTGCTGCATTAATTCGAACAATTTTTTTAAAAAAAGTATAAAAATTCTTGACAAGTTTTTGAAGCAAACGACCTCTTTCATTTGTTCTTTATCGAATATGTTCCTGCATATGCCTTAAACTCTCTGAGAGCCATAGTATTGAAAGATTGTGAAACATAGGTCGCGGGGGGCACTTCTCATTCCTTTTGCTTCTTAGAACGAATCCTAGTGCATTTTTTTTAATGAAAAAAAGGCA
This sequence comes from Bdellovibrionales bacterium, assembly GCA_965261545.1. Classification (GTDB taxonomy): domain Bacteria; phylum Bdellovibrionota; class Bdellovibrionia; order Bdellovibrionales; family UBA1609; genus CBDHDF01. The sequence continues at coordinate 23,591 of CBDHDF010000001.1, forward strand.
TGTTAATATTTTCATAAGGTAAGTATGAAAATAGAAAATATTGACGTGTCTTCAGCCATAAATAAAATCAGGAAGCTTCTTAAGAAAGAGAAGTCCCTTTCTCCCGCTTTTATTGTGGCCATTGAGTTGTTGATCAAAATCATCACTATTCTAGTTTCTGTCCAGAAAGGCCCATTTTTTGTTCTCTGACACTCCCCATTGAGCCTCCCAATGCCTCAATGGGGGAGTGAGAGTTGGAGATTTGCCACACAAACTCTACAGATTAAGGGGAAAAAGGTCTTTAAGCGACTTGCGCCCTAGTTTTTTCGATTTGAAGACGCACCCCTACCTTTGGAAGATTTTAGCACCTTCGACCTGGTCCATTGCTGTTATTCCTAATGGATAAATTTAGGTGACAGTTGATAATTCATGTCTTGCCAAGACAACAAAATTATAGGCACAAACGGCATTC
>CBDHDF010000002.1:0-920239 GCA_965261545.1 Bdellovibrionales bacterium
GGGTTGGGTGTAAAATAAAACAAGTCTTATTCTTGTCGATTTATCTAATGATTTCAAGAGATTTTTCTTAAGGAAACGGCATTGACCTGTGGGAGGATCTCCTGCTTTAAATGCCAGGAACTAGGCTTCCAAAAATAATCCATCAAATCAGATACAGCGAAATTATCCTCCCAAGAGAACTTGGAAATCTCAAGTGCTCTTAATTTCTTGAGCCACCAGGCGGGAGAGCAAACCAAACAGAGAGAATCAGTCATCCTTTTTTCACTCACTTCACCTCGACACACCTTGCTAATCAAAATATCACTCTCAACAACTTAAACTCAGTCAGGATAAAATCATAAAAATTGCTTCGAGGTCAAAGGAACCCATGAAAAGTCCGTCAAAATAAAGTATTGGATCACACGTGGGTTAGCTCCTTGACCTTGCTCATGGCTCGGTTCAGAGAAACTGCGATATTGTGCTGAATTTCACGAGTTTGCCCCACCTATCAGTCAGAATGATCTCTCAACTTATAACCAGGGGGTAAAGGATTGACCCTAAACTTGCTGGCCTCTCTCAGAAAGGCCAGCAAACATGAAGAGATTAATTTTACGGTTTTGTTTCACTATCTTGCTTTTCTCTTGGCCCTTTCGAGTCACTGAGCAAGGCATCTGTAAACTTAGTGGTTGGAGTCAAGCCACGAAGGATTTGCTTTGTGGCTGCTTCTTGGAAGAATTGAAAGACCTCTACGGCAGAAAAATACATAAAGACCCAAAATAAAGTGCCTACAATTAAATCGGTTAATGCTTTCATGATATACCTCCATTATGGTAGTTGAGTTTTGCCCCTTCATTGATGGGGCGTTAATTTTTTTACATTTTTATGCATCGCATTGACGCCTCTTGTTACTTTGGCCCTCATTTTCATCACATTTGTGGGAATCAAAGAGATGGTGGGGAATCAAAGAGACTGTGACCCACATCTAGGCCACTTTGATGATAGGGGCTTGGGCTTGGCTGATTGTGCAATTGCACCTATTCGCCAACACCAGTTTTGCGTGACAACCCGATGGGCAGCCAGCACTTTCCCCCTTAATATCCTCGATGGGCGAGTTAATGGGTGCCTTCAAGTCACCCACTCCACCCAGGTCAGATTTCTGGGGAAAATACGGGTTCGAGTCCCACCTACCAAGCTGTTCCAAACCTGTCCGTCTGCTTCTTGGCTGTAGCACCTCAAAAATCCAAGATGGGATCGGTCACCCAAAGGTCACCCAAAAGTCACCCAACTTTGAAATAGTCTGAAATTCTCACAAATACAAAGACCCAGAGAGTTTCTCACTTGTGTATTATTAAGTACTTAGAACGATTGAGGAATTAAGAATGTAGCGAAAAGAGGTGTCGCAGCTTGGTCAGTCGGACGGGATGGCAGTTAAGTGGCTGAAATCATTGACCCCAATAAAGCCTCGGCCATCAACGGCCATCCATATTTACACCAACTTTACCTTACCAAAATGCAATCACAAAATCTAGCCCCTAATTCTGCGCTTAATAAAATCAAGAATCTAGCAATTTCTCTCCAATACACTAAAATTCTACTTCTTCTACTTTTTGGTAAAAATTTTCCAAGTCCTTTGCATTTATACGAAACCCAGTCCCATGATTTCTCGCACTAGTACTCCGTCCAAGAAGTTTTTCAAGATGGCTCATATTCATAGTTGAATTTTTCTCTCGATTTCTTACGGGTAAAGTTCCATTGAATTACTGGAGCCTTTTTATTCACCGATTTGTTCCAATGCTTTGTCTTCAATTTTAAGGATTTCATGTCGCCGACCCTGCCGTCGCCAAGACATTGACGGGAATACATTCCTATCGCAATCTCCGCCTGATTCAACCAAGATGCGTGCTTGGGGGTGTGGTGAACCTCGAAGCGTTTCCAGGGAATAGGAAGGATAAAAAGCCTTTTTTAGAAATCCACCAGTCATGCCAGTGGCTCCCAAAGTGTAGAAATAGTTTTTTTCAAGCTCAGTTGGCAGCTTGCGCAAATTCTAGATGCACTCACTATGAATGGGGGAAGGGAGCTAAGAGAAATACGTTGTTTTATTGGTGTTGAGGCGCACTTCTCCATGGACATAGAAGAGGTTATAAAAAACTCTATGCGTCATTTAGAATCAGAAGTTAAGAAAATGAATCGAAGACCTCACTGCCCTCACTTTGCGGTGGACCTCTGGGGGGCCATAGGCTTGGAGGCTGTGAGGTGATGCCGAGATGAGTAAGGATTTTTTCAATGATCTGAGGGTCTTCAATAGAAGAAATGACTTTTACTTTTCCACCACACTCAGAGCAAGTTTCAATATCTATATCAAAGACCCTTTTGAGTCTTTGGACCCAGGTCATTCCTGAAGATTTTTTCTTGTTTGCCCTTGGCTCTGCATCTTCTAAAGCTGAGGTATTTTCCTTTGAGTCTTCATCGATTGAAGTTTCAATTTGGGATTGAGGGACGATTGAGGATCGATATTTGAAATTGGGAGCGAAAACTCCGTGGAATCTTGTGAGATTTACTCGTGGCCGAGGAATGAGGGAGGCAAGTCGACTAAGGAAATCAAGGGGGTCGAGAACAATATGAGTGGTTCCATTATCATAGGCTGTTTTGAGCTTATAGACGACTTGCCCTCTGGCATTCAATGAGAGTCTTTCTTCGCTGAGACTGGGTCTTGAAATATACCGGCATACCCTTTCTCGCTTTTTTTTCTCATGGGCTGAGCCTGTAAACTATTTTGTGTAACTGCCGAATCATATTAGGATGAACTATCATCCTGAAAGGAGAAGGCAAAATGGATATCAAGACAATAGGCAAGGAACTAGCGAAGAACGTCAAGACCCAAAAGGATTTATCCGACATAACGGGTCAACTGATGAAGGTTGTTTTAGAGACAGCTCTTAATGCGGAAATGGACGATCACCTAGGTTATGAGAGGCATGAGAAGTCTGAGACCCGCAAATCCAACACTCGCAATGGTTACAGTAGAAAGACCATAAAGGGAGAGAAAGGCGAGGTGGAGCTTCAGGTCCCCCGTGACCGAAGTGCCTCCTTTGAGCCCCAAGTCATTCCCAAAGGCAAGACTCGTCTTGAGGGCTTTGAAGACAGTATTCTGACCCTCTATGCGAGGGGAATGACGACCAGGGATATTCAAGGAGCTATCAAAGACCTCTACCATGGTGCAGAGATATCCCACTCAGTGATAGCCAACGTGACGGATGCTGTTATTGATGAAGTTACGGCTTGGCAGAACCGCCCCTTGGATAGCACTTACCCTATCGTATTTTTGGACTGTATCGTGGTGAAGGTCCATCAAGACAAGAGAGTTATTAATAAGGCGATTTACCTAGCTCTTGGTATTACAGAGGAGGGTCAGAAAGACTTGTTGGGCCTATGGATTTCTGAAAATGAGGGTTCAAAGTTTTGGTTGAGTGTTTTGACTGAGCTGCAAAATCGAGGGTTGAAAGACGTATTTATATTTTCTGTAGATGGTCTTACAGGTTTTCCTCAAGCCATTTCAGCGGCTTTTCCCAAGTCTAAAGTACAACTGTGCATTGTCCATATGGTCCGCAATTCCCTTCGCTATGTTCCTTCCAAGGATATGAAAGCTGTCGCCCAAGACCTCAAGTCCATTTATGGCTCTACGACTCTGACAGAAGCTGAAAAGGCCCTTGAGGAATTTTGTACCAAGTGGTCTTCAAAGTATCCGAATATTGAAAAGTCTTGGCGTAGGAATTGGGACAATCTCATCACTATTTTCGATTATCCGGATGAAATCAGAAAGATTTTTTATACCACAAACGCCATAGAGTCGTTAAATAGCGTGATCCGCAAGGCGATCAGAAATCGTAAGATATTTCCCAGTGATCGGTCGGCTTTAAAAGTTGTATATTTAGCGATAAAAATGGCCTCTAAGCGATGGACACGACCATTACACAACTGGAAGCCAGCCATGAACAGGTTTGCCATTGAATACGGTGACCGTTTTGACAACTAAGTTTTTTAATAAGGTCCACCACCTGCCTTATAAGGGGGCTTAAAAGCCCCTCTAAGGCGTTGACAGAAGTACTGGAATACCGAGACTATGGTTAGGGTAATATAGTATGGGAACCTAAATACATGCCCTCTTGGTGCAGATTTGGGTTCCCATTTTTTTTCATATTTCATCCCAATTCTGGTATTTCTCGAATATCCTAAGTTAAAAAAAATAAAAAAAAGGGGGTAATATAGTATGGGAACCTAAACACATGAACCCTTTGATGAGATTGGAATTTCCATTTTTTTGAGAGAGCCATTGCTGATTTTTTTTCAACCAAGATGATAATTATTTATTTGAGTTCTTTCCAGTTCTGATATGATCCCATTACGGCTCCATAATACAATCAAAAGTCCAGAGTAACTAAAGAGGCCAATTATATAGACCAGCGAAGATGTCCACCTCCCCATTAACTTATAATGCATTGTGACTGACAAAATCGCTTGAAGGAAAAAATGTCAATTATACATTGACGAATAATATGGGACTGTGCTTTTTACCAGGAGTGGAGCCACATAAGTGGCTTTAAGATTTAAGAAAAAAATTGCAGTTACACAATTATTTTTACAGTCCCCATGGGCTCTACATGCGACTCCTCCATGGAGGCTAAAGCCAGAATATTTGGCGAGAAATTCCTTGTTAAAGTCTTTACCTCTTGGCGGTACAGTGTGGAGAGTCAATGCTTTTTTCCCTTTGTGGGGACCGAGAGCTATTCTATAGGTGATTGATGATCCTCGGACTTGGTCCATACTGTTAGAGGCTTCCATCGCCAGATACTCTTGCCCTGTCTCATCTTTTAGAATGAGTCCCTTTTTCTCTAGGTGCTTGACCACTCTATGAGCTATGCCGTTTCCTTAAGAAAAATCTCTTGAAATCATTAGATAAATCGACAAGAATAAGACTTGTTTTATTTTACACCCAACCCTCAACCAAGGAGTAAGTCACATGCAATCCAATATTGATCTCGAAAGCCCCCAAATGACGAGTTCGCGTCACAGATGACCATTTTATTCTACCAAAACTTGATTCTTCCTTCAAGCCAGAGCACCTTGTCGATCCAGAAAAACAAAAAAGGAATCGAAAATTTAATCCTCAAATTTTCTTTTTTACCATTATCTATCTTATTTCCGGAACAAATTACGAAGGCTACCAAATCGCTCTTAAGACGGTATGGACTCATTTTGGTGACCTGCTTCTCATGCCAGTCAAAAGCAGTCTCAGCAAGATACGTCAAAGTATTTCTTACCTATTTTTCAAAGATATCTTTGAATCTCTGATTACAGACTACGAACCATTGAGAAAAACGTTTCATGGTTTTTATATCTATGCCATAGATGGCGACCAATTAGCACTTCCTCGCTCTAAAGATCTTTTAAAGGAGGGTTATTGTGGGTACCCTTGCCCAAATGAGATGGAAACTCATTTCTTACGTATGTATCTATCTCATGCTTATGACGTTTTATCGGGTGTGACAAAGAATCTTTGCTTTTCTCCCGCTCTCAACGAAATCGCCAATGCTATTCAAATGATAGGTAGTTTTGAGAGTAATAGCATAACTCTCTACGATAGGCTTTATTTATCTACAGAGATTATTAAGGCCCATGCTCAAGCCAGTAACTTCTTTATTGCGCGTTGTAAGCGAGGCTCTACTTTTATCCCCATCGTAAATTTATTTAATGGCCCAGGTTGGTATTCACAAATGGTTATTGAGGGGGTGGTCATTCATCTCTATAAGTATAAAAACCCAAAGACTGGGGAGTTCTCTGTTTTGGCCACTAATCTTCCGCATGGCTCCTTGGACAAGAAGGATATGGTTGCTCTTTACTCTCGTCGTTGGGAAATAGAAACGACATTTCGTGATTTTACATCGACAATGAAAATGGAGCAGTGGCACTCAACAAGCCTTAATGGAATATTGCAAGAGCTGTATTCTTATTTTTGGCTCTTCAATTATACAAAGATTCAAATGAGCATAAATGAGGATGAAGACAGTGTGAATCAGTTGGTAAAAAATGACTACAAAAAACCTAACTTTAAACTGATTCTTGATTTCATAATGGATAGCATCCCTCTTTTTGTTGCGGGGCTCTATCAGAAATTTAGGAAGCAGATAAAGTTGCTGATGAAGATTTCAATGGAGAAGAGGAGGCACTTCAAAAGAAGCTATGAAAGGTCTATCAAAAGCGCTGGGAGTTCTTTTAAAAGAAATAGCTTAACGCAGAGGCAGAGGGGTGTGGTGGCTTAAGGAAACGGCATTGACTCTATGAGCTATGCTCACCAAGACATGATCCATTTCACTTTGGATGGGCGGGGTTATGGGGTGAAAATGAGGTTTATCTTCGGGGAATGTGTACACTCCATCCAAATACATCATATGGAAATGAATATTGAGATTGATGCTTCCACCAAAACGTTGAATGAAGGTAACAGAGCCTGTTTTAGCCCCTGATTTTTTGGTAAGACCAGCTTTTTTGGTAAGGTAGGTGGAAATGGCTCGATGAACGATGGCCAGGACCTCTCCCATGACTTTTGGATTTTTGGCAAAGAGGAATCTTATTTGAAAAGGAAAGCTAAGGACCCATTGCCGTAAGGGTTTTTTGGGAAAAACCTCATCGACCAAGTGGGCCGCACTCTCAGCCATTCTTCTTGCGCCGCAACTTGGGCAGAAGCCTCGACGCTTGCAGCTAAAGGCCACAAGCCTTTCATGGTGGCAAGATTCACACTGGGTTCTCAAGAAACCATGAGCGAGAATTCCACACTTGAGAAACTCATCAAATTCTTTTTTAACGAACTGGGGAAGGCCATTTTCATGTTCACTTTCTATGTGCCGGTAGAAAGTGAGCAAGTTTTCTTGCACCAATTTGTAAAGAAGAGTCTTTTCAGGGCGATGTCGTTGGTATTTGGGAGCATTGTTAAAAATATGGGGATCAACAAGGGCCATGGCCTTTGTTGGGAGGCAAGTTCAATGCCAATGTGGGTGAGCCACCAAAAAACTCTTTTTTTTCTTTGATTTTTAGTGTGACTCTCGTTGGTTTGTAGACCCCTTCTCTTTTGAGGATGGTGATGACCATATGGTGGTGCCATCCCTTGCCTTGCTTTTTGGTGGGGACCTTCATAGCATCGAGAAGCCTTGCGATGGCTGTGGGATGAAGGCCCTCATCTTCATACATACTTTTGATGGTGGTTGCCGTTTTTAATTCGGACTTGTGGTCAAGGAGCTTTCCACCAACTTTCTTTTTTCCATAGATGGGTCGTGGGTGTGCATAGGACTCTCGGAGGGGAATGTTGTACCTTATCAGTAGGTCCCGGATGTGTGTTTTTGAGCACGCAAGTCCTTGATCTAGGGGAGCCATGCGTATATCCTCTTGACAAACTACATTAAAACATGTAGTTTGTCAAGAGGAGCATAAGTGGCAGCTAAGAGAGTCAACTACTATGTGACAATAAATGGTAAGTCACCTTTCTTAGAATGGACTGACAATTTGGATATTAAAAGCCAGGTTATTGTTGATCGCTTTATACAGAGGGTTGCTCAAGGTGGTGCTAAAAAATCAATAAAAAGTTTAAAGGATGGTATTTTTGAAATTAAAATCCCACATGCTTCTGGGTTGAGAGTGTATTTTGGAGAGGGTGGTGACCAACTCATTCTTCTCCTAATTGGTGGAAACAAAAGAACACAAAGTAGAGACATAAAAAAAGCCAAGGAGTACTGGAGTTATTATGGCAAACAGAAGTAAAAGCTATGATGAAGTACTAGCTAAGAAATTTGAAAACCCTGAGTACGCCAAAAGCTACTTATTAAACATCGTTGAAGCAGAAGGGCTTGCTGTGGATACAGCTCTTCGTGAAACGATCAAAGCAATGGGGCTTCAAAGCTTTTCTGAAAAATCTGGCCTTTCCATTCAAGCTGTCTCCGATTTTGTGGCAAATAGACAAAAATGGAGTACAGATAAACTTTCAAAACATATTGGAGAAGTTTTTCATCTGAGAGTAAAATTATCTCTCGAAAACTCTGATCCAAGCGAAGTGGCATAATTGAAGATATGCTCATTCACTTTGTTGCGTTCTCGGCCGCAACAAGATTTTTGCCCTTGATTCCGCAACACATACGCAACAAACACCTAGGCCAGTTGGACGTATTTTCAAGGTTTTCTTGACGTTGGTTTGAGGTGAGAAAGGGCCGTATTTGCTGAATTTTCATGAACTTAAGGGAGGGGCCTGTCTTTCAAAGGTTAATGATTACAAAATGTTATCAAAATTAACCTTTCACCTGTTGGAGAAATTTGTCTTTAGACGCGCCGGACTCAAAATTCGGTTCTGGTAACAGAGTGGGAGTTCGATTCTCCCCGGAGGCACCAAATGTCACTTCACAGCATCCACTTCAATCTTCCATTTTCCACATTTTTTCATTGAGTATTTCTGCAATTCTTTTGGTATCCATCTTCGGTTTTCCACAGTAGTGATGCTCGTTGACATCTCGGCCATGGCCAAGAATGGATGCTCTTTCATCCAAAGACATGCCAGCTTCTTTGGCTGTCAGATTAAACCCTCGGCGCATATCATGCCTTGTGTAGGGCACGCTGTAGTCTTTCCGAACCTTTTTACCATCTTTATACTTCCTCGTCGCTGGGCTGGAACTCTCTTTAGCCTCTGCCAAACCAGCAGCAATAAATAAAGCTCCCCAGGCACCACTTACAGAGTCTACTCTTCGATAGACAGGCTTTGGACTCTTGGTCGATAAACGACAATCTACCATTGTAAAGATAAATCGTGCATCCACTGGAACCAATTTGCCTTGTTGGCTGGGAGCGTAACCCACAACCCGGTGCTTCATAGCTCTTTCCACCAAAGGTTTGAGCATATCCAAAACATCCGTAGGAATGATTGTCTCTCTGGTCTTTCCATATTTGGGTGACCATTGCATTCCATGCTTGGTGGGACACTCCTTGGGTTGAATCACCCAATGACCTGTCTCCCAATTGATATCATCCACTTCTAAATACAACCACTCCTTTGTTCGCGCCCCTGTACGAAAAAGCCCATAGGCAAATTCTTTGATAGGGAAGCCGTAGCGATGTGTGTAGTTTGCGGATAACAATTGAGGAAGAATGTTTTTTGAAGGGGCCACCGTTCTTGCCCTTTCTTCTTTGGGCACTGAAATGGCTTCCACATCCACCCAAGGGTTTTGAGGAATTAGCTTTCTCTTTTTAAGCCATTTAAACAAACGCTTTATGGCATTGAGATCATTAAAAGCAGTGACTCTTTTAATCTCTCCCGCCTTCACACGCTTAAGTAAATGTCTCCGAAAATTATAAGCCTCATATTCCGTAAGTTTGTGAACATAATTGACCTTAAACTTTTTCTCCAACACGGCAGCGACAGGAAGCATTCTCGTCTTTTCCGTGTGAAGATAATTGGGTGAAGCCCCTTCAATTTGAAGGTGCTCTAAATAGTCGTTGATAGCCATTTCAAAAGTTGAAAGCTTGCTAGAACTCTCTTGGAACTTTTCAAGTTCTTTTTCTGTAAAAAGACCCTTGGCAAGTTCCTTTTCTTTTTTACTGGCATTTTTTCTAGCTGATTTTTCATCGTTACCAGGAGCACGACCATAAAACCACTTTCCATTGGGGAGTTTAAATTTCCAGTACCAACCCCATTTGCGTTGATGCACATAAACTCTTGGAGTGTATTCAAAAGATACTTCAAGTTGTACTAATTCGTTCATAGTCTTTCTCCTTTAACCCGATCACTCTGTTTTCTAGAAAGTTGCAGAAATGAATCAAGGTCAGATTTTAGAAAGACTAGACCCTCCTTAGTAAAGTCACAAAAAGTCAGCCTCCTTGATCTCAGTGCATGATAGCGTATGCTATCAACGCTGCACCGACAGTAAAAGGCGGCTTCTTTTTCATTAAATACATGGTGATTAAACACCATTATTCTTTCTATTTGATTGTCAAAGAGCGAGTCTTCAGTAGACGCACAGGACGACGGACTGGTGATTTTTTTATTATCATAAAGCATAGTATTTTCTCCTTAAAAGATCACGAAAAAGGTGAACGTTCGTCTAAAGATGAACGGCCGTATAAAAATGAGTGGCCGCATAAATCTGATAAACAATGAGCGCAAAAAGTGTTCTTCCCGAATTTTTTGTCATCGGACATAAATCTTTCTTAAAAAAGATATTAAAAAATTTCCTGAATGCTTCATGAATACCTCCTTATGGGTATAGTTTGGTTGGGTGAGCCATATAGCTCACCGGCGGGGAATTGTTAATGATTTGATGAATGTATCTGGTAGGTGTTTGTTGAATAGAATGATTGAATATCGCCTTCATTTTTTACAGCACGAAGACGAGGAGTGAACCGTCCGGGGGGGGGAGTGAATACGAGGAACCCCCCAATTTTGAGAATTTTTTGTTGACGACGGGCAAAAAAATCACTTTTAGCCCTTTTCAAAAAGGCCAAAAAGGATGTAGGCCATGGCCGTTCACAAAAAGTCCAAATAAAGAAGGAGTCAGAAATGGCAAAGTTTAAACACTTAACAAAAGAAAAACTAAATCATGTCCGCAATCGCCTTTTTGAAGTGTCCAGTGGCCTCAATGGTCTAGGCTCTTTGTTTGAGTCTCAATCAGTACACTTTTGCCCCTCACCAGATGAGCTTTACGGCATTGGACAGCTCTTGAAGCAACTCTCCCGTGAAGTTGAGGTTCAGGAAGACATCCTAAATTGTGGTTATGATAGTCAAGCCGTGAAGAAGAATTTGGGGGAGACACCAGTGTTAGACTCGAAGAAAAGTTGAAAAAAGGGAGGCAGAAATTATCTTGCCTCCTAGCCTTTCTCTTCCTTCTCATACCCTGCCACGTCCTGCCCTCTCATTGAGATCATTAGACCTGTTAGGGACAATCAAATTAGGCCATTCCATTTGTGATTCTTGGCTCATTTGTAACTCTCGACTTACCCCTGGTCCTCGGATTTTGGGATAAGCCAAGTTTTGCTTATCTGGATTATTTTCTCTAAAGAGTCTTAAAAGATCTTTTGTTTCTTTCTTGGTTTTTCCTAGGAGGTAGACATATTTGTGCTTTCTGGGAACTCTGCGGCGCAGGCAGTAACCTTGTTGGCTTTTAGATGCTTCTTTTAACTGAATGACAACATCCTTTGGAATCTGGTCCCAATAAATTGTAGTTCCGTCACTCCAGTGGCTTTTCCAAGAAATTCCCAACTCGAAGGCATATTTTTTATAGCTGCTGGCACTTCTAAATCTACGATCACTGAACCAGCCCTTATTTGGACGGCAGGGGTCATAATATTGAAAGCGAGCCCCTGAGTTTTGTCCAAGGTAGATAAAATTAGAGCCTTGGTAAACAGTGCCCAATTCTCTGGCTTCGGTGTCGGAGTAGGCTGAAAAATAACGGTAGGTAGTATTTTTTACCATCCAACGGACGGAAAACATGACAAGAGAGCTTGCAAGATTCTTGGGGCTCCAAGAAATGCAGGCTCCCCGGCTGATGAGTTTTTCCTTGTCACGATTTTCTCTGCCTAAGAGGTGAGAAAATGCATTGGGTGTGGCCATCACAATAGCACCGGCCAATTGTCCTTTGTAGGTGGCAATAAATCGATGGGTCGGGCGATGGGGCATTTTTCCAAGCCACTCGTGGCGAAGGATGAATTGTTTAATTTTTGCACATACCTCCTTATTATCTTTGGAGATGTAGGAAAACTTAAAGTGGGAGACTCGGAGCTTAGACATTTCATCATAAGTCAGTCCGGTCATCTTTAGATCTTTGACGAGATTCTTTCTTCTCATTTCGTATTGCCAACAATGATTTTCATTGAAAGCATTCTTCTCTAATATCCTGTCATTAAACATAAACCTCTCTCAAAAAAGATTTTGAAGAGAATATTGAATGAGTCATGAAATACCTCCTTATGGGTATGGGTTGGTTGAACCGTAGGGCTCAGATTGGTTTTGGGTGGTTGAAGGGACCGGGGCTAAGTGAATACAAAAGGGGGCCGTTCAATGATTGCCTTTTGTGCTTTTTGAGCAGTCACTACCCAGAGGGGCTAAGTGAGGGGTGGCTCAATTTCTGAGGATTTTTTGTTGACGACGGGCAACAAAGTGAAGTTTGGCCCTTTTCAAAAGGGCCAAAAAAGATGTAGGCCATGGCCGTTAACAACAAAAAATCTAAGAAAAGGAGCTGCGAGATGGCAAAATTTAAACATTTAACAGAAAAGAAACTTAAAGATATCCGCAATCGCCTGTTTGAGGTTTCCAGTGGTCTTAATGGTTTAGGCACTCTTTTTGAATCTCAATCGAAAGCCTTTTGCCCTTCAACAAGTGAACTGTTTGGTGTTGGGCAGCTAGTGAAGCAATTTTCTCGTGAGATCGAAATTCAAGAGGATATCCTAAATTGTGGCTATAACAGCCAGGCGGTGAAAAAAGAGTGACGGATTTAGAATTTCATAAGCAACTTACCTTGAAGAAGAGTCGTAACAGCCCACCTTGGTTCTCCCTCTATAAGAGGAAAGATAGCGTGCCCGATTTTTCCTATGAGTCTAGGGAGCAGGGGAGTAAGAAGTGACAAAGAATTCTGACGAAGTTGGAAGAAGTCCGACCTGTCGGGAGCCTCAAATGAAGAATAAGAATAAAAATAAAAAAATATATCAACCATAACTTTTTCATGAAAAGGAGCAACTATGAAAGGTTTTATTCAAGCTATTATCACTATTATTTTTCTTCTTCTTGGATTTAATTTTGGGCTAGAGTTCATCCATAAGGAAGTGAGAGAAGCCACCATTAAAAAGTTGAGTAAAGGTCTTATGCCCTTGAGTCCTGCGACTCAAAAAATGACTGGCATGAGGTGGGCTCCTGTGGAACCCAAAAAGAAGACAGGCAATCAATAACTTTTTTCGTAACTGCTCACACTCCATTAGTTTCATAGGGGAGCGTGTGGATTCGCATGAGGTTCGCTGTAGGGAAATGGTAAAGCCAGGTCAATAAAAGGCAGTGGTTCAGGGGGCTCTCCCCGTAGTAAAAATTCACGGGGTGCCCATAACTGAATTTTTGGAATCAAATAATTAGCCCCAATTGGAGCGAACCAGACACCGACAGATCCAAACAAACCGAAGTGGACCAAGGAGGAGGTGAACGAGAGAGTCAGGAGAACCAGAAGAGTCAACGCATGAAGAAATGAGTGAGTAAGAGCATACAAGAAGCAAGTATTATGGTGGAGCTTGGTTGCGGATGAGTTTCAGGTCCACTTGAAAGGATCTTATGACATTATTGGGGATTTCATGGGAGTCTGTGGCTTCCATGGCGTGAAAGTCCTTCTTGCCCCTGCCTTGGCAGGAGCCATATTCTAGAAACCCCGTTTTGATGTGTCCATTAAAAGTATGTATAGGTCTGATATACAGTTTATCGGTTTTTTCAACCATGCCCGCAGTGACTTTGAGGGATACGGTCACGGAGGAACCACCATGAAGCTTGATCTTATCAGAGCGGTAAGAACGACCTCCAAGGATGAAGTATAAGGGAATACTTTCTGGTTGCTCTTCAAACTCAATGGGTGACTCAACTTTTCCCGTATCATCCCGAAAGGAGGCTGTACACTCCCCACTCTGATAAACTTCAATGCAGTCTCGTATTTTGGAGTTCTTTCCTTCAAATGGGTGGGAGTTGTCGCATTCAAGCTCAGTCCATACGGAGGTCACATTTTTCTTATAAACCTCTGAAAATCTTCTTGTTATTTTGACACCTTGAAGTCGAACAAGAATTTCATCTCCTGCCTTCACATGGCCCACAAAGACTTGTTTATCAACCATTTCCCCTTCAAAAATAATATAAGTTTCTGGCCCTTCTGAAAACTCGGCCCCCTTGTCATGGGAAGGGGGTTCTTGTGTGCCTTCACCTTCTCCAATTCCTTTGCCAGCCTCTTCTCCACCCCTTTTTCCGCTCTCTCCATTTGTTTCAGTTTCAACTTCAGAGTTTATATCTGGCTCTTCTGGAGAGGTTTCACTTATGGCCTTTGGTGGTGCCTTTGTTCTTTCAGGCTCCTCCCATTGACTACAGGAAAATAATATCATGGACATAAAAATAGTGGGTAAGATAAATGGATTCATATTGAACTCCTTCTTTAAAATTTGAAATTATTTAGTTGTTAAGGTGACCAATGAGGCCAATCTGACTAAGAGGACCAGTGATTAAGGTTGAGCAATGCGACGAAGATGACTAAAAAAAGTGTCATAAAGCCTCACTCTGTCTCTTTCATAACTTCCTGACTAAGAATCTTTAGAGTCAACTCAAACTCTCTGGTTATTTTATGAGGTATGGTTGTTGATGAAGTGGTTTTCTCAAAACGAAAGTCTTTCGCATATTTGTTCGGACAATAAATGTAAGATTGAAAACCAACCTTAACTTCACCCTTGGATTCGTTGAGGGGCTTGAGGTATAGTTCGTTTATACCTCGAAGCATGTTTCTCGTTATTTTAAGGGAGGCAGAGAGATGTGAGTCATGATTAAGATCTACAAAATGCTGTATTTCCTCAAATTTATAGTCCTGATCTCCAATTCTTAGAACTAAGTCGACACTATCTGTGTATTCATCCATATCAATAGATGTTTCACTTTCTCCAAGATAGTCTCGACGAGAGGTCATACACTGTTCCTCTTCATATATGTATCCACACCTTTCTGAACTGTTAAATTTTGAAGGTCCTTCACAGTAATAGTTTTTCTGGATTGTTTCTATGGCAACATCATAGAAATCTGAAAATTGAGTTTCTTTTTGGATGCCAGATATTATCTCTACCTTCACAAGGTCACCCTCTTTGACACGACCTACAAAGCGCTCTTGGTTGATCTTCTCATTTTGAAAGATGATATCAGAGGTCCTCTTAAAGCAAGGTGGAGGTGTCTCTTTCTCAGCTTCAAGAGATGAAGTTTGAGAAGGATATTGAGTGAATGTTTTGTCGGTGTTTTTCATAGAATCTTGGAAGAAATTTTCATCCTCTCGGCCTTCAATGTATTCTGCATTATATATACCTGGATCCTGGTCAAAGCCTTTCGTCCTTTCATTTTCTATTTCCATGGAAGGGTTGCAGGAGGTAGTTTCTAATTTTTTATTTGCCCCATTACATGCAAATAAAAACATTGGAAATATCATAAAAATTAAAAAGATTCTTGACCTTTCTGAACTGTTCTTAGAAATGATTAAATCATTATTTTTACACAAATATGGATATATATTTACGTTATTTATCATTTTAATTCTCCTAAAGGTTGTTCTCTTTAGCCCTTTAGGGTGTAAAGAGAGTGGACTCATAGGGCTCCCTATGAGATTACAAATTAATGGTGGCGTTATACCCCTTGGAAATGTGAAATAGTTAAGATATTAAATACTAAAATGATAGAAGTGATGAGGCAGTATCACCTCTTACCTTCGCTTTCTCCGCTCCATAAACGTCTCTTGCCTCTGTCTCTGGCCCTGTTTCTGATTTGCCCTACCTTCTGCTTATCTACTGTCTAAGCTTCAGCTTCATCTTCAGCCTCAACCTCAGCTTCCTTATCGGCCCCTGTTCCTACCTTCACACCGGCCCCTGCTTCTATCTACGTCTCAGTCTCCTTGCTTATGTCTACCTTTGTGTTTGTCTCCACACTTTCATCTTCTATTTCTGTCTTTATTCCTATCTTTGTATCTTTCTTTGCTGTCTCTGTACCTCCCATTACTGTCTCTATGCCTAACTTTGTCTTTATCTGTGGCCTCATTTGGACTCCTAAAATATCTGGAGTCTTCTCTGAAGCCTTCCTTTTGGGTTTTCGCCCTAGCTTCTTTTTGGAAATATTCACTTTGTCGAGATAAAGCTTGATGGACTCATCCATATTCTCATTGTTTGAGCTTTGAATGAGTTTTATCAGATAGGATTTCTTATCAAAAAATCCACGGGCGACATTTTCGTACTCTAAGGATTCATACTTCTGAAAAAATATCTTTAGAGAAGTATTGACGACTTTGGAGACACTCACCTTGCATGAATCTCTTTTCAGTTGAGTCACCCATTCATTGACATATGACATAATCTCTTTGTCCAACAAGACTCTTTGAGATACATTTCTTTTCAATGAGTTCTTGGGTGGCAAATCTTTGTTTTTATTCTTGTGAACTAAGTTGTTCATCGGCGATCTCCTTTCGATCTTTTGTTACGACTTCTTTGACGGGGTTTCTTCATTGACCCATGCGGTCCCTGTGGCCCCTGAAATGAACCTTCTGAAGGGGGAACCCAGGAGGAATCTCTGTCAATGATCCACACACAGTGCCCCTCGACGAGTTTCTTATTTCTGATCTCCCAGTCAAAACATTCTTTGCTAATGCCAGGAGGAGCCACCAGGAAATCATGAACTCCATTCTCACTGGGTTCCTTTTCAGTGGAAAGTAAGGATGAAAATTTCTCTAGTTCAAAGAGAGTTTCTTTCCTCACTGCTTCATCTCTGCTCTTCAGCGAGTTGTGAATAATGTAAGAACTGGTGCCTCCAATTGTGGCTCCTATGAAAAGGCCATGCAGTATCCATTTTTTCCTATTCCTCTTCGTGGTGGCACCCACCATGGCTCCCGTCGCCGCTCCAAGACCTAATCCCATAAGAAGAGATGAGTTGGTGAGTTTGTTAGTGGAAGTTTCGGAATTTGTGGACGTGGAAGCGCAGCCTGAAATGAGCATTGTTCCAACAATCATTTTTATCAATATAATTCTTTTAATGGATTCCTCCTTGTTGTATTTGTTGTCAATTCTTCCAAATTTTTTCTCTTTTTTGTTCTTTTTGCTTCGTTTTTTTCTGTTCATTTATTATTATCTTCCTATTATTTTCCTATTCTATTCTTATTTACTTCTTCCTACCTCTTCTACTCTCTTTCTTTTTCTTTTAACTCTTATTTTATTAATCTCCTCTATTGATTTCATTTCTCACCAATGATTCGGTTTTTCTCTTGATTTCTGGCCCCCTCTCAGCCTTCAAAAAACACACTATTTTCCATTTTCATGAATCCCCCTTGACTAGATTTGAGGATTTTTTTGCAGTACCACATGATTTCAATAGGTTACAGATTTTTTCCCCTCCCCTGCGTAAGGGACAAGTAAGGGGTCTATGTAAGGGGTAAGTCTATTTAATATTTGGATTTTACTTCAAAGCCCATTGGCTATTTTTAAAATCTGTAATATCCACATGTTCAGGTGAAGAAATGATATCATCAAATTGGCAGTAGAAAACTCTGGAAACTTTACTGGTAAAAATTTCTTTTTCTATACCTCGAATAGATTCTTCAATGGATTTACTCTTGCAAACATAAAGAATCGCTCGAATGTCACTTAGTTGCAAATACTCAGACAACTTGTCCCGAATCCTTCTCTTAGATTTCACAGTTGATTCATACTCCAAGGCTAATTTGAAAATACTGTCATTGATTTTAACCTTAAAAGCACCATCGGAATGAATTTGGGTAAAAGACATATAGTCGTTAGAGTTTGCCACTTCCTCGCAGCATTGAAGGACATTTTCTTGTATAAACCCTACCACAAGCGACCTTCTTTGTAGCCACTCTCCAACTTCTAAAAGTTTAAGATCATGGAGTGGATGGTTACTTCTTTTTTGTCTCTGGCAGAGTGTATAGGGTAGTTCTTGCCTTACCCTGCGGAGGGCCTTGTCTGTGAGAGAGTAATAAAAACGCCAATCATCATATTGGTCCACAAAGTGTCTTGAAAGATACTTTTCTCTGACAAGGCGACTTAAGCGCACTTTGGAGGCTTGGTAACTGGCACCTTGAAAGGGATATTTTGCCAATTGCCTGATGGTCCCCACCTTGTATTTAAAAAGAAAGAGAAATAACTCTATATCTCTTTTGGTAAGTCTTATAGCACAGGGTTTTCTTTTTAAAGCCCCACGAGTCTTTTTTGTTACTTCATTGACGCCATCGCCATGGCCACGAGATGGTTTGCTGCTCATAGAGGGCGCCCTGTTAAGGACTGCGAAAGGTCATCACTGACTTGACCTTTATCCTCATTCACCTCTATCATGGGTTGAAAGTTAAGATTCTCTTGGCCCTCGTATTTTTCCTTAAGGAAAGATATTTTCTCTTTGAGGTCTTCATCGGAAATCAAAGGGGACTGAATCTCTATGAATTGATTCCCCGTAGCCCAAATGCCACGGCCCTTAATATCAGGAAGACGAAAGGCCATGTTGTTACCAATGGCACGCATGGAGTTCTCAAGGGTGTTGACACGAAAACACAGACGTCCTCCGATGTTTTCTTGAACCTTGGGGTCCATGGTGTCTTTGTTGATTTTCTGGGTGGCAAAAATCAAATGGATGCCAGCCGCACGGGCCAACTTGGCCAGTTCATCGGTCAATTCCCTGGCTTGAAGGATGAGCTTTTGTTTTGAGTTTTGGACAGAAACCTTGGTGTAAAGCTCACTGGCCTCATCAATACCTATAATAATCTTATCGAGTTTATCCCTTTGGGAGACAATGCTCTTATGCCCTTTCTCTTCTAAAATGGCAAAACGTCGCTTCATTTCATCCCTCACCTTTTTCAATATACTCACGGCTTCGGATTCACTTTTCACCACCCTGACATTGGGAAGGTCCCCAAACTCCTTCATTTCCACCCCACCTTTGAGGTCTAAGAGGTACATTTGAATATAATCTGAGCTATGGAGAAGCCCCAAAAGGGCTTGTTTGAAAAAAACACTTTTCCCACCCCCCGTGGAACCAGCAATCAACATATGGGGCAAAGTGCTAATATCCACTGTGATAATGCCACCCAAAGATTCTCCAATGACAAGGGAGTAGGGCTTTTTTAAGTGTCCTATGAGGGGAGCCCACTCCACCTTTTGGGGAAGGATTTTTGTTGTCAGAAGTATTTCCACAAACTGGGGGGAACTTCCCAAGTGGATGGACTCAATGATGGAGTTAAAGGATGAGGCAAGTTGATTTTGCTTCTGGGTGTATGTCTCAAGCCCCACTCCCTTGCTCAATAATGTAAGCTTTGTTTTGAAGTAATCCAATCTTTCAATGGCTACCACCTGTGGTGCTGTACCATGACCTGATTTGATGTGGACTTCATCCAATTGTTTTTGGAGCTTCTTCTTTTGATAATAAGGACCTAGACCAAGAAGAATTAGAATAACAAAGCCTGAGAATATAGCCACCAGAACATAATGATGTAGCCAAGAAGGTGTTATCAAAAGAACACATAGTCCCTCAGTAAAGATATGGGGTGCTATTTTATGGGCCACAAAGATATAGTAGTGTTTGTAAGTAATACCAAAGACGAACCCCAAAAAGGAAGGCGCATAAACCTTAAACTCAATGGATCTAAAGTCAATCCTTCTGGCTCCATGGAAGGCAATATGGCACAATATCCATGACGCCTTTCCGAGTTCAATAATAACTCTCTCTATGCTCTCTGCTAATTTTTGATAATTATCGTTTTTACTCATGCAAA
Organism: Bdellovibrionales bacterium; assembly: GCA_965261545.1. Lineage (GTDB taxonomy): Bacteria > Bdellovibrionota > Bdellovibrionia > Bdellovibrionales > UBA1609 > CBDHDF01. Next base: position 19,536 of record CBDHDF010000002.1, read on the forward strand.
AATTCTCCTTTCATGGGAGCGGTAAGGCTCACCACAAGATTGGTTTCTATTGGAATGGTGACATAGGGAACCAAGTGATTTAGTTCCGATGCCTGACGTTGAGACTCCATATTCGCCACCTTAGAGGCCCCGTGGTAAAAAGCATTTTTTAGGGTGGCTTTTGGAGTGATGGATACAGAACTAGGACTAGAGCCAGAACCAGAACCAGATTCAGATCTTCCAAGAGCCTCCTTTTGAGTTAAAGTTTCAGTCATGCCCGCAACCATGCTGAGTCCTAGAATGGAAGCCATTTGCCCACCTCGGCGACTGTGATATTTTCCAGAAAGGCCCGGTCGATGACTCCTAGGAGCCAGTGCTTCGGCCTGCAAACCAAACTCATTTCCATTGGGAAGAACACCCTTTGAAAAATGAATAAAAACTTTTTTCCCTTTCCCTGGATAGTGAATGCTGCCTATAAGAATCGTCTCTTTGGGAAGTTGCCCCCGATCTCGTCCCTTAAACCTTCCGCCCTTGGGAAGCCTCACTCTCACCCACGCACCCTCTTGTCGGGTATCAATGGCACTGAGTAACTGGCCCTCAAAATAAGTGCCTGTGGGTAGTGCCAATGATTCGTGGTCTTCTTCCCGTACAATGACTTGTGGGGCTTTATACTTAATGGGTGAAGCCTGGGAAAGAGCCACTCTCTGACTTCTATGCCTTTGACTTCGGTGTCTTTGATTGTCATGCCCTTGACTTTCATGCATTTTACCTCCATGGTTCCCTTGGAACCCATGGCGTTTATGAGCTTCCTGGATCTCATCGGAATAATTTGCACTCATGTCAGAAATCCCACCCAACAAGGGAGGCTGCTTTTTCCTTTTGTGGGAGTCTGGTTGCCCTCCTTGGAATCTCCCATGAGTCTCATCCCCTTGAGGGAGAAGCCCTAGGGATTGATTGTCTTGAAGCTGACTTCCTGGCAATTGACTCTCTGGCAGTTGACTCCCTTGGAAATGGCTTCCTCGGAGTTCTCTCCTAATAAAGCTGCTATCGTGGGAACCCAAAACAGTCATAAAAATAAGAACTGTGGCGGATGGGGGTATTAAAACAAGAAAAGCCCTATGGAACTTAATGACCTTCTTGCCAGCCTCCTCAACATAGAAAAGCCCCATTGTTTTTCTTAAAAATTTCTTCAACCTCTTCAAATTTTTTAAAGAAAATGACTTATTGCTCATAAAAACCTTTTTTTAATAATGATTTTTCTGGTTTCCTTCTGGTATCCCAAGTGGAGGCTAAACCTCTTTTTTTCCATGATTTTAAATATAATGCGGCAGATTTGAGCTTGACCCACAGGAATTTTATGACTTTCACAAATGGCTTCCAATTGAGGTAAAACCTTGCTAGCTCTTGTTATCCACAGTTGAATCTCAGAGGTCTTAAGAGTCTTTTCTGAGATATTCCAGAGTTTAATATCTATGAAATAAAGATTTTCATGGGTTTTTAAACTCTCAATATTAGAAACTATCCCAATGATCTTGTGTCTAATGCCTATTTTTAGCCATTGGTCTGGAGTAGGGCGATGGGGAGACGGAGTAAAGCGATGGGAGGGTGAATTAGATCGATGAAAAGATGAAAACTTCTTTCTCTGATGGATATTATTGGTCTTGTTGGTGACTTTCCTCTGACCATTTTTTTGACTTCTTCGACTCTTCCTATAACCTGCATTGCTTCGGGAAGACTTCCATCGAACCTTCACCAAGTCGTCGTATTTATTCCCTGAATTTAGCACCCTTAAGGTAAACCCATAAGTATGGTATTTCCCATAGACAAAGAGGTTGGTGCTCATGGGTCCTTGGGGTTGTATGGTGACATCATTACCGATAAATTCTATTTGGAAATAATTCTGATTTCCAATAACAACCTTCTTTGGGCGTTCATGGAAGCGTAAAATCGTGGATTGCCCCATTTTTAAATAAATGGGTTTCATTTTTTCATCATTCATCTTAAGGGTTCTGATAGAACCAGCCCTTAGAGATGTTCCAGAAAAAAGAATGCCAGCACACATTATGCTAAGATTTATTGATCTTAGCATTTTTATCGCCATAGTCGCTCTTATCGTCCTTGCTGCCAACAGTTCTTTTCTCATTTACTAACCTCATGGGCAGTTTCATGAATAGTAATCCCGTCAACATATAAGCCCATGGGATTCCACACGGTGGGGTTGTTCCGAATAATACGGAAGGACAAGCGGGTGGGGGCAATGAGGGGAATATTGTTCACTCTTACAATTCTGTCAAAAGAAGCTAAGGCTTGGTTTTTGGTTACAATGGGTTTTATATTAGAGACTGTTTGCTCAATTTTTTTGTTGGATTCTTCTTTACCAAAGTCTTTTCTTATTTGATCTCTCATCTTTTGAAGAAGCCCCTTTGTCGTGAGGGGAGAAATATTTTGAAGAGCTGAGATGGGGTTGGAGTCACTCCATGTATAGCGAAGCCTGATATACTCTTCAATGAAACGGGCGATGTCCTTTTCAGAAAGATGAATCTCTTTTTTCTCGGAAGAATAAAATCTCCTCTCCTCTCCCTTTTGAAGAACCACCACCGGAGGGTTGGTGGACAAGTAGAATGAGAAAACTGTGAGTGAGAAACATAGAAATCCCAATAAAACTCCCATGAGCTTGTAGAGGTAAAGCACCTTGTTAAGGGCCACCCATTGGTTTGAGGGTTGAATACGATTTTTTGTCATTGTTTTAGTCATGGTCTTTTCCTATGTGTGTGAGTTTTTGGTTGTAGTTGTGGTGGAAATTCTGGCTGTCCCAATCGCCCGATTTGTACGAGTCGATCTGGTTGCCCTGGTCGCCTTGGTCAGTTGCCCTATGGGTGAGTCCGTGGGCGGTGGCGTTTCTGTGGAGGGTCTGCCTAGAGTTCTTGCAAGAGCCCTGCGACCTTTTTGGTTCAGAACTCCTTTCAGGGTTCCACTCAAAGCAACGGCTGGAGCAAGGGCTAGGGCGGATGCCGTCTTAGAAAGGCCGTCATTGATAAGAGACCTTGTGGTCAGAGGAATAAACAACATGGACAAACCAATGCAAAGGTTCATCATAATGGTGTATAAGAAATTTTCCATATCTGCCACTTGGGGATTAGTGGCTATTTTTAGAAGTATCACACCGAGGATGGACCACATAATTTTCCACAAAACCACATGGATGAGCCCCTTATAGAGATTCATTGCTATAAATGCAGTGTTTGCTGAAACATACATGAGTATCATCAAGGGAGAGCAGACATAAAGAACATGCCAAACAAATTGAACAAGGATATTGGCAATAAAAATGCCTGCGTAAGCCACAACATAGGAGATCACACACAGGATGAACACAATGCTTTCTCGTAGCTTGAGCCAACTCACTTCCATTTTCTGATAATTGGTTTCTAGGTGAACCAATAGATCCTTTAATTGGCCCATGGCATGTATTTTCTGAGCAATTCCATCACCCAAGAAAGCAATTGTATTGAGACATTCTTCAAATGAAATAAGCATAATTATGGAGATCACAACCCTTTTTAGAATTTCATGGACATTGGGGTTTTGTGATGGAATTTTAAAGAACTCTAAAATAATGGCTAAGAGAGTAAATGGAACCAAGAGAAGCCAATAAAGCTCTCTTATGTTCCCATGGATTTCTTGGCACACCTCGGATAAACCTTCAAACATTATTTAAACCTCCGAAGTGAGAAGTCAGGTTTGAGAGACTTCAAACCACTCTTCATATCTTTGTTAAGTCTATTGAAAGCAACAACGCTATCTTTTCCGTACTTATTGGTCATGGCGAGATATTCACCTTGGAGTTTGAGAATTTGACCATTGATTTTGAGTATCTGATTAAGTGTATGCAATATTTTGGCATTGCTTTCAGCCGTCATGCGCATGGCTCCCTTGGGGGAAGCCCCCCGGCTTTGCATGGAAAGAATTTTTGAATTTTGCTCTTGCCTCTTGGTGTATGGTCCAATAAACCCCACCATCTTAATGCTTTCGGCGACACTTTGGTCATGGAGCATCTGCATGGTGGACTCCATGCTGGGTGGAACTTCACCATAGACCTTTACAATGGACTTATAGGCTCTATTAAAGTCTTTCAGGCCACTTAAAATTTTGGCATCTTTGATGGGGAGTGAATGAAGCAGACCCACGGAATTCTCTAGCCCCTCATTGATCAGTCTTAAATAGTTGTCCTTATTTTTCTCAGTTTCGAGAATCACTCTTAGTTGCTCATATCTTTTCATATTCTCTGAAAGAATGTTCGCCAAGTAGGGAACCTGTGCCCATCCAGCACCTGCATCGCCTAAGAAAGCATGGGAGCATGGAACTGCAAAGAGATGAATCCCTATGGAAAGAAGAATGGCTTTTCTAATAAGCTTAATAATGATTTTGCTAATGAGTTTAATAATCTTAATGGCTCTGCTAATAAGTTTAATGACTCTTTTGATGAGCTTTCGGATGATGGATTTTCGGATCAAGTCTCTTGTTTGTCGGACAAAATGTCTTATTCCATTGAGTGATTCTATGGGGCCTCCTTTTTGCCTTCAAAGGCAATTTTTTTAAGAATTTCTAACTTTGGTAGTTTGGGATATTTTCTTGCCATGGCTTCAATGGCAGCTTTATCAAAACCATCTGTGGTGCATATCCAGTAACTCAAAGGATCTGGGGTGAGTCGAATGACAGCCTTATTTTCATCCTGCATAAAAAAGAACTCACTGAAACGCCCCTTTTCAAGGGAGAGGCTTTTGATGACTTCCACTTCATCGTTGTTGAAATCCATGACCTCTTGGAAATCTTTCCAGTCTATTTTCTTTTGGCGGAGAATAAAGACACTTGCTGTATTGGGAAAAATGGCATTTTTGATTTCTTGGCTAGAGAGAAAATCCTTGTAGTTTTGGCTAATGCACCAAATGCCTCCATTGAACTTCCTAAAGGTACGGTAGGCTTCCATGGCAAAGCTGAGGCCACTGGGTGTCTCAAAGAGTTTCCATGCCTCGTCGATAATGAGAAGGTAGGGGGTGGAGAGGTCACGGGCAGCTTCGCTCTTTATAAAATCTGTAAAGAGGAGCAAGAAAACGTTTTGTAAATCGGGGTAGGCGTCAAGCCCCTTCGTCTCAATAGTGATAAGGTCTTTAGTGAGCTTCACATTGCTGGGACCATCCAGCATTTGACCGTAGGCGGTGTTTCCCGTCCAAGAGTAAAGAGTTTGAGCAAAGTTTCTCATCTCTAAAACTTCATGTTTAGAGAGGATTTTTCTCAAATCTGATAAAATGGGCACTCGGCCCTTGGTTTGTTCATTGTTGGTTTGTTTATGGATTTGCTCGGCCTGTTCATTGGTTTGTTCATGAGTTCGCTCATTGTTCGTTTGCTCACTGTTCGCTTGCTCATAGGTTTGAAAGATAGCCTCTTCGAGAAGGGCTTTTTCTCTCTTGGGAAGCCCTCTTTTTTCCTCATCCTTCAGGATGGACTCCAGCACAGCCAAGATCAGTTTCACCTTTGATGTTGTGGGCGTGGTTTGAGTCGTGGTGGTGGTCTGGTCTTCTGACGAAAGATCAAACATATTGAGCCTTATCTTTGAGTCTATGTTGAGGTTGATAAACTCACCTCCATGGACTTCAAGAAGCCTTTGGGAAGAAGCCCCGTTGTCCACCCAAATGATTTTGGGTCTTGGAGTTTGGGTGCAAAATTGCAACATCATTTGAGAAATGGTAAAGCTCTTACCCACGCCAGAGCCACCAAAGATGAGGGCATTCCAGTTGGTAAGCTCTTTGGCAAAGGGGTCCATGGAAAACAAAACTCCATATCTATTTGGAAACAAGCACACGGGTTTGCTGTGCCCCCTCCAATAGGAATAAAGGGGCATCAAGTGGGCGACATTGGAGCTTTTCATTTTTTTGGGTCTGAGCCCACGAGTGCTTCCGGGAAAAGTCATGGAAAAAGCTTCAAAGCCTGGCAAAGTCTCCACCACCCCTTCGGATTGATTCATTCGCTTAAAGGCACTCAGCACCTCATCTGCTTTTTCTGTTAGCTCCTCTCTTCCCTTGCCCCAAATAATCACATTGAGGTCTGTGGAGACGAGTTTTTCTGAACCCTCAAGAAGCTCTCTCATTAAATCCTCAATCTGATAGAGCTTGGACTCAGATTCTAGGTCACTGATATTTTGCGGACTTGAGGTCATGGAGTGGGCAAGCCTTCTTTGCACTTTCAACTTCTCAACCTCTGACTTTTGCCTGTGAATTTGGATATTTTGCAAAAGCCAAAAGTGGAAGGGCAGGCTTGTGAGATGATGGATCATGGCTGCATGGGTTTCCTCTTCGGGAAGAGTCTTCATTGTGATGACTTGGAAAAAGTAGTTCCCACACTTTATACAATCCTCATAGATGCCTATATCCGTAAAGAGGATTTGGTGGGCAAGGCTTGGGGCAAAAAGGTCGTAAAACTCTGACAAAGGCTCATGGAGGCCAAATTTTGACGAAGGGGGCTCAGGTTCCCCAAGTTCTAGTGAAGGCTCAAGTTCCCCAAGTCCTGACAAAGGTTCAAATTCCCCAATCCCTGACGAAGGCTCAAAGTCTTCAAGTTCCTCAATATCTTCTGGGGACTTAATATCACCAAGATCAGAGAGACCAGAAAAATCACCAAGGTCAGCAAGTCTGCCGTTTTCCTTCCAATGGGGAGGGCCAACCTTCTCACTGCGAGAGAGATTGAAGTATTCAAACAACAGGCCGGTCCACTGTGAACTCTCAAGTTCTACAGGGGCAAGTCCTCCATCCTTGAGTAAAAAGAAAAGTTGCCTGCGGTTTCTTTCAAAGGTTTTCTTGTGTTCATCGTACTCTTGCTTGGAAGACTGCTGAAATTTCTCTTGAGATTTCCAAAATCCTTGGCGTTTATACTTAAGGGGCTCTCCCCGAAGAAACAAGTAAGTTTCTGGCAAGAAATACTCGCCTTGGTGCTTGTTCAAGAAATCAATTCTTGCCTGCACTATCTCTTGTTGTGCTTTATTTGAGGTCACCGAGATTTTTTCATGCTCTTTGATGGTTTCAGAGACATGGGGAGTTAACCTGTAAAAGACCTGGAGAGATAGACCTTCAGGAATGGAAGTCAGAAGGCTCCCCATCCTTCTATTAAAGTTGTTGACGCTCTCGGTGGAAGTGCAACTTATATCCATGCCATTGAGTTTAAATCCTGCCCCTAGGGAGCCATCGGAAAAAACCATGAGATTTTCATCAAAGTGCCAAATGGGTAGTTTATCTGCGAGAGCGTGAGTCATAGAATCCTCTTTTGTCTTTTGGGTTCAAATTTTCCTACATTGCCAGCACTATAAACCCCTGGAGTCATCTTGTAGGTTAGGAGGTGAAGGAAGTAGTTCTCAGGCTTATTTCTTTTGACGAAATACAAGACCACAGCCATCATCACGGGTAAAATGAAAACAAGGTAGGTGGCCAAGAAGGTGGAGCCAAAAAATAGATTCATGGTGGCTGCAAATAGGAGAATAAAAAGAAGATCGTGAGCCTCCATGCCCACAACCTTAAGTTTGGCATCTAGTCTTCGATGAATTCTTGAAGTCTCCAAAGCCATTTAGTACCCCACCGCAGCTTGGAACCAGCTAATAATATGGGGAGCAAGAAAGCCCACAATACTGCATACAATCACCATGATGATTCTGCCCTTGGCGGCACCATCTCCTGTAAGGGCGAGAATCACCGCATACACAAGGCCCAAAACACTTATAAGGGGAAGTATCACGGTCATAAGCTGATTTGTGAGCCCCTTCATACGGCTTTCAAAGCCACTTCCAAGAAGCTGAGACCACGCTGTTTCTGAGTAGTAAAGGGCCAACATCACCAAGAAAAAAATGGCGACCCACTTCAAAGAAGCCCTTAAGGTTGTGAATTGATTCATTTTGTCCACTTCGTTCGCCACGTTTGCCTTGTTCGTCTCGTTCACCTTGCTTACTTCGTTCGCCTCGTTTACTTTGCTCATCTCGCCCGCTTTGTTCATATTGCTCATCTCGTTTACCTTACTCATCTTGCTCACCTTCTGGGCTTCCCATGATAAGAGACCTACTATAAGGACCGATATTCATAATCACATCCCCCTGGGTAAGAGCATTTGAGTGGCCTTCACCCACTGACTTGCGTGTCTTAAATTTTCCATTCTTTTTGATGACCACCTCCACTCGATAGCGAGTTCGATCTCCCGTGGATAAAATGGGCTTGAGGTAGTATTGATTCTCTGGGTGTATATCAATTTTCAGTCGATATTCCCCAAAGTTATGCTCATGAAAAGCAACTCCTGCTGGGAAGTGACGCTTTTCTTCTTTATCAAACCACCACAATTGAAATACTTTGGATTTCTTATCTCCTTGATATTCTTTAATTTTCTGATTTTTTTGATCTTCATGAGATGATTGAAAGTTCTTTGTTTTTTTCATGCTTTATCCTCCAGAATTTGTTTTCAGAATCATCGATTCTGATTCGGGTTCTTAGTTCTTATAAATCGTTGATATTTTTCCCATTCAACATAAATACATTCCCTAATTGTTCAGTTCATCCAGCATAGATTCCTTCATTATCTCTAAAGACTCATTAATAAGGTGATCTGTTTGAGACCAATCCAGATGAAGCACCATAGATATTTCTAAAATAGAAAAGTGATACCAAAATCGAAGTATAATAGAAATTTTATGTTTCTCTGGTAACCTTGCCACATGTTTCCTTACCCACTTTCTTCCATATTCAATAAGTTTCTTTTCATAAATGAATTGCTTCAAAAATAAATCCTCGCTTTTATAGGTTTGTAAGTCTTCCATCCACTAAGAAATGCGACGTAAATCTCCTTTCACGGGGTGTTGATGTTCATAACCACGACCACCGCCATCACTATGACTATAGACATGCTGCTTATCCTCATGAATTTGGAGTTTTTGAGCCATATTAGCCTCTTTAGTCTTCTGAGCCTTCTTAAGTCCTTGAGACTGAGATTTGAGATGCTGACTTTTTGGAGGCTGAGACTTCGCATTCTCGTCATTGAGTACATCGTCAACTTCTTTGAGCATTTTTTCTAAATCAGCACACATGGGGTAGTAGTAGGATTGGCTTCTCAAAGCTTCCTCCTGGCTATCCCTAGGCTGCCAATTGCATGAATAGCAAATCGTGTAGGATTCTCTTTCTTCCAAACTTAAGCATTTGCATCTTGGGCATTGATTCAACGTATTCGTCTTCATATTCGTATCCTTTCTTGATATTGATCTTGTAAATGCTCATATCCAGAGGATCGGAGCATGCGTCTTGTTTATTGTCCTTAATCATTTCTGTTATGTAGTTTCTGACTCACCATCCTCTATCAGTTCAAAGGAAATCACAAAATGGCCAAATTTATACTTTCCCGTTCCTAAAGAGACAAAAATTGTCAGTCGTTACATTTAATTATTTTCTTTAATTTAAATTCTTTTCTTCAATTTCTTGGGTCGATAGAAATCAAATTCCAAACCTCCAAAATAATTAATTTAAAATTTTACCCCTCACGTTTATAGTTGCGAAATCTATGCCAACTTTATTTGTGAGATATTTCAATGACTTAGAGAGAGATAGAGTCGAATGACGAAAAAGAAAAAACTTTTTTAAGTACGAAATAAAGTACATAAAAAAAGAATTCATATTTATTTAATATCTTATAAATATATAGTAATGATTGATCAGATTATTTTTTAAGAAATTTATCTTGAAATAAATCATCTTTTATTGTATAATAATTTGTACATCATTTGAAAAATACTCCCCAAAGGATTGAAATCAAGTTACGAAAGACATGAAAGAATAACTGGAGAGACAATTGAGTGAAATATTGAAAGATCCATTAAAAAGCAAAGTCGTCAGTGTGCATGTTATAGAGGACAGCAAATTAGACTCTGAACTCATTCAAGATCTCATCAAAGTAGAACTAAGAAAGTGTGGATTGACCCCCAAGGTTTCAGCCACATTCAAAGAAAAAAGCTCTTATAGTGCTTTAAATCAAAATAACTATGATATTGTGGTTTTTGATATTGATCTAGATCGAAGAATGGCAGGGATTGACCTTCTTGGTATGTTTACTAAAAAGGTACAGTTTCCGATCATCTCCTCTTGCCGTGAGTCAGATGATATCGTAAAAAAAGCTTACAGTCTAGGTTGTGAGCACTTTTTAAACAAGCCTATCAAGCAGTCAAAGATTGCCCATCTGGTCGATCAATATACAAAGCAAATAAACTCCAAGAGCATCTTGCGAGTTATAAAATCAAGATACATGACCCAAGATGAAGAGACCCTCAGTGAGCTTAATAAAGTCACTTCATCGAAAAATGCTCATTTATTTGGACCCACAGGGGTAGGCAAACAAATCGTCGCTGAACTTATTCATCATATACATTATGGCAACTCAAACCCCTTTGTTGAAAAGAACTGTTCATCTATCACAGAGTCTCTTGCGGAGTCCTTCCTTTTCGGCCATGAAAAGGGAGCCTTCACAGGTGCCAACAACCAAAGAAAGGGTATCTTTGAGCTTGCCAAGGGAGGCACCGTCTTCTTAGATGAAATCGATAAGACATCAAAGTCTTTTCAAGCCAAGTTATTAAAAGTTATAGAGAAAAAGGAAATTCAAAGGGTTGGATCTGAAAAATCAACACCTGTTGACTTCTCGCTGGTCACAGCAAGTAGTACAGACCTTAATTTCCTTGTGGAAAAGGATAAATTCTTACCTGATCTTTGGGAAAGGCTTCAGGTGGAGGTCATTCACTTGAAACCTCTGAAAGAACGTCCCTTGGATATAGAGCTACAAATGCAGAATTTCATTAGGCTTCATGAGTCAGGAAGACTGTTTGTCATCTCTGAAGAAGCCCATAAGTTTTTGATGAGTTACCACTGGCCAGGAAATACAAGGGAATTAAAAAACGTTGTGGACAGCTTACAAAGGAAGAATATCAAGATTCTTGAACTCAAAGACCTTAAATTCTTACAAAAAAAATCCATCAGACAGCAATATGGCCTCGTCAATCAACAAATACTTCAGGCCATGGAACAAAATGGACTCAAAAATGTCGTCAATCAAATATGCCGGGAAGCAGTTCATCATTTTTTCACTCAAAATGATGGGAAAAGAAGAATCACAATGAGGCAGCTTGAAATTAGCTCAGATACTTTATACAGACACTTAAAAGAAAATATGGGGTAAAAAATGAATTTAACAAAAGAAGAAATAAAGCACGATTTGAAAAGAAATATAAGTTCTATTTTATCTGGAACAACAATGATAATGAATAAGATTCCTAAGATAGATATTTATATTCGAGAAACAATAGAAGAAATAGAAAAGCAATGTGAACAAACATTTAAACTGTTAGACATTTTCACGGAAAGTAAAGATGAAAATAAGAAAAAGCCAAAGGAGGTATAAAATGAGAAAAATATGGACCATACTTGTTGCTATGCTCGGAATGTCGAGTAATGCATCTTCCGCATACTCTGGTTGCTATGATGAAGCCATGGAAGTTTCAACAGACAGCAACCTTGAAGTGAGTCTAGAACAAAGTGCAGAAGAAGATTTTGATGAACTTGATAGAATCATGGATTTATACCCACATGCTAGTATTGATGAAAAAGTTGGAATGAGCTTTAAAGCACATAGAATAGCGGATCGTCTTGAGCGTCAAGGTTTTGATGTTGCTGATTCTATGTCTCAATCATCAAGAACATGTGACTATTGTGTGAAACCATAACATTCAATCATTATTGATGGCATAAGAAAGGATATAAATTCAAGAATGAAAAATAAATTTATTTATATTATTTTATTTATATTCATTATTGTTATAACTTATAGTTTCATTCGTGAGCAAAGGAATAAGTCAATGTTGATTCAGACAAATTTAATAAGTTTTGAACCAGAAGACACAATGGACCCCACAAGACTCAGGTTTGTCCAAGAATATTTTGTGCTTGATAACGTCACGGCAAAGCTCACTCAAGTGGGAGACGATGGTGAATATAAAAATGATCTTGCTGAGCATATTAGTTTCTCTGATGATAAACTCACCATAGATGTTCAATTAAAGAATGATGCTAGATTTAGTGATGGAAGCCCTATTTTAGCTCAAGATGTGGCTCAATCATTCAAAAGATCCATATTATGGGGAGTGCCCCATATTGATCTAAAAAATCTTTGGATAGGAGCCGATCAGCTTAAATCTATAAATGAAGATATACCAGGCATTGAGGTTTTATCCAACAAAGAGTTGCGACTCAAGCTTATCAAACCCACTAAAGAAGTTCTTTTTTTTCTCACAATAACCGACCTTGCCATACTCCATAAGAGTCAATATACAAAGACTCATTTAAAAGTTTCTGACTGGGAAAGAGTAACTTCTGGTGCTTATAGAATAGGCTACACCAATGAAGGTAGAGTCATGCTCATTTCTAATAAGAGTTCTCATAATTTTAAAGAGGCCATGCCTCAGAAAGTCGTTTTCAATGGGTATAAGAACGCCAATGTGATTCGACAAATTGAAGAAAAGAGCTTGGACTTTGGAATGTTGACTCTCAGTGAATATTTTCCTAATGTAGAAAAAATTGAATCCTCCAAGGATTTTGATATTGTGAGCAATAAGACAGATGGTGTCGTTCATATTGTTCTCAATGCCGCATCAGGGCCATTTGAAAATATTGAGAATCGTCAATGGATCCAGAAAAAAATGATGGAAACCTACAAAATTGATGAAAAAGACTCTTCTGTTTTAACCAAAGCTCTTCAGTTTTTTCTCCCAAACTCCAAGGGTCATAAAGATGGTGCTGACGTTCTAAGCATTCTCAAAGACATTAATACTTCAAATATTCCTGAAGAATTAAAAAAAGGAATCACCATAAAAACTCTAGAAGGAATGAAGTATTTTTTACCGGATAATATGGAAATAAAATTATCTCAAACCTTAGGCATTCCAGTAAATTTGGAAATCAATATTCCAAAAAAAGAGTATTTTCAATCCATTGACAAAGAAAGAACTTTTGATGCCACTATTATGGCTATCTCCATGGACTATAAAGTTCTCAATGAGGCTCTCAATCTTCAATATTTATCTGAAAATAGTCCCCTTATCGATCCCACAGGGAAAATAAAAGAACTTCTTAAGTCCTATCAAGGTGAAGATGATCTTGAGAAAGAAAGTGAAATCATTAATAAGATATTGAATCAAATGATTTACGATTCAGAATCAATTCCCATTTTTTATTTTGCATCCCCATTTCTTATAAAAAAAGATACCATTCAAAGCTCAAGTGTGAATTTTCATGAACCCATTAAATTTCACAAAATGGTGATGAAATGAAGCACGCTCAATCCTTAAATATTTTAAAGAATGTAATAAATTATTTTCAATCACTACCAGATCATCAATTAAAAGTGAAGGATATTAGTTCCGAGCATTTTACTCTTCCTTGCATGTTCTCTGTATCTGTTAACCACCGAGGAAATCAAATGCAAGGGTTCGGTCAATCTGAATCTAAAGATAAGGCTATTTTTATTGCTTTTATGGAAATTATTGAAAGAATCCTAATACCAAAGCCTAAAGACTTGACCTACTCACAGAAATATCTTTTTTTCTCTATCAGAAAAAATTATGAGGATCTTTTAAAGTCATTTCCTAGATCGAGAAATTGGGTTGAAGGCTCTTCCAATGGTTTTGCCATTCATTCGAGTAGAAAAATGGCTCAAAAATCAGCTCTTGACGAACTTATTGAGCGGCATGTTGTACTTAAAGCTCTTGTTTCTCAGTTTTCTCCGGCCAAGGTGTTAGCACCTAAAATACTTACCCATGGGAGCTATGTGATTCCCTCCGAGATGACCTATGAGTTTTATGCTTGGTTAGGACCTTTGGGCAGACATGTGGTTCTTTTTAAATGCCAGATGAATTCAAAGGTGATCTATGGGTTTGGATGTGAGAAGAGTCTAGAAAGAGCCAAGGAGAAGGCTTTTTTTGAAGCTAGCTCTAGGATTATCGCACTCCACCGATCTCAGAATCCTTCCTTTGTAGTTCTCAATACGAGTAAAAATTTCCTTTATCATTGGTATGAGGAGACTGCCTGGACAGGAGGGTTTCTTAAAAAAGCCTCCCATGACATGCCATCTATAGATCACCACCTTTCATACAGTGATTTTTGGTTTGGTGAGCCTCCAAAAAATGAACTTCTCCACCAACTGGGCCTCCATGTTGTCAAGGCTGTTTCCCCAAAGATTCAGCCACTTTTTTCAGGGCACTGGAAGGCCAAATATATGAACCCCGAAGCTCTAGGGAATGACTACAGCTTTCCAGAAGACATGCATATGATTGGGTAAATTGATATGAAAAATCGATCCATACGAATCTCTATTTTATTGGCAGCCACCATGAGTCTTTTGGCTCTTGCCACTGTGATGCTGATATTCTTATCAAAGCACGAGGTGGAAAGAATTCAAGCCAATACTCAATCCCTGGTGCGTGAGCAAATAGAACTCACAGTTAAGAAATTAGATATCTATAGAGTGGTCAATCAAATATCATATATTCTCAATATCACTTTCAATCTGGATCGTGTGAATGGAGTCAATATCTTTGATTCCAAATGCAACTTAGTGGATAAGCAACCTGTTAATTTTAAAATCCCATGGGACTGTAAGAGCCCTCACCCTGATTCTATGGTTCTTTATAAATCTCAAACCTCGATTTCTGACTCTTCAGGAGCCCCCAAATATATATTGGCTCGCCTCAAAGATGAGCCCCATATTCTCTTGAATCACCATAGCTTGAAGGTTCTCGTCATATCATTAGTTTTGATTCTTATCACCTTACTTTGCTTGAACTTTTTAATGAAAAAACATATTTTAAGGCCCATTGACGAGTTGATAAGAATCATTAGAAAACCTGGCGCTCTTGAGAGGAATAGTCAGAAACAACAAAAGCTTCCCTTGGAACTAAGAGAAATTTATAATGATGTTTTGTCTCGTGACGAAATCATCCAGCAGAATAAAATTGAACTACTCAAAAGAAATGAAATGGAAACACGAAGCCATTTAAGTGAGCAAGTCGCCCATGATATCAGGTCACCCATTATGATTCTTAGAGACTACCACTTAAATCACTTAAATTTACATAGAAACGAGGATACAAAAGAAAGCGTATACCTCAATGCCATTAACGATCTGGACCTCCTCACCAAGCAATTGATTGAAGACTCTAGTGAGTATGCAAAAAATGTCAATCTCGTGGGCTTAATGGATGCCCTCGTCGACATGAAAGAAGTTGAATTTCAACAAGGGCCTAAATCTAAGATATTGTTGAATCCTCAGTCTAAGAATTTGAAGATTAAAACCAATCCCACAAAATTAAAATTTGTTCTCTCCAATATTATTAATAATGCCAGGGAGGCTTCTAAGAAGGATGACCCTTGTGAGATTCAAATCAAGTTGACAAGAAAGGGGTCTAATGCCTTCATTGAGATTGAAGATAACGGGAAAGGTATCAAAGAATCAGACATTAAGAGAGTCTTTTCCCGAGGGGTGAGTATAGACAAGCCTGGAGGCAACGGCTGGGGACTCAGTGATGCCAAAAAATTTATTGAGAGCCAAGATGGGACTATCGAGATAGAGTCAAAACTCAACAAGGGAACCACTGTCAAAATAAATCTCCCCATACTTCTCTCGAACTTTCAATCTCGTGGGAAAGCCCCCTTTGACCATGTTTTGGTGGAAGACTACAAGCTCAGCCAACTTCTATGGCTTGAAAAGGCTGATAGCAAAAAACTCAACTTCGCAGCCTTCTCTTCCCCCTCAGAGTTTTTAGAAAATATGGAATTGGTGAGTCCCAATGCCACCTTGTATATCGACTCTCACTTTCCCGATTTTCCCATGCGTGGCGAAGAATGGGCCAGAGAACTTTACAGTAAGTATGGATTCAAAAAAATATATATGTGCTCCACATCCCCCATCGACATCACCGACATGCCATGGATCAAAGCGTGCATTGCCAAGCATAAGCCATTTGATCGTCAATTAAAAGAAATGATAAATTGCAACACATCACAGTGTATTAAAATTTAAGGATCGTAAATGATACTTTATACCATTGCATATAATTTTCTATGAACTTAAAGAAGATTGAATAATTAAAAATATAATTGACATTTGATATATAAATGAATATGATAATACAGCGTAGCTAAGGATTGGTATTTAAGATGAAAAAATATGGATTATTATTGATATGTATTATTTTTTGTATTTCAAATAGTAATATAAAAGAGAAATATAAAAATAAATTAGAGTTGAAAGGATATTTTTCACAGAAGAAAGTCTTAGAAACAATTTCCTTAATGGTTGATATTGATGGTGGAATTACTCCAGAAAGCAAATTGATTCATACTTTAGCACCTCATAATAATAAAATAATTGTATATTCCGATGGGTCTAATATTTCAAAAATATCTACATGCCGTGACAGAGATACGAGCTTAGATAATATATTTTTTCATAGTTATTCAGGTGGAAATATTTCAGATGGAACTAACATATATATGTATTTCGATACAAAATATAAAAAATGGATTAAAGGTCTTGAAACTGCTCATTATGAAGGAGGAAGGCATCAACCTTGGTTGTCTAAAAATAATTTTTGTACATGGAAATCATATAAATCTAACATAGAAACCATATCCTATTTATTAAGAAATCTTTCGATTAGAAAAGAAGGGAATGATAAAATACGTAAAAAAAATGGTATTTGGAAATATAGGTTGCTTCCGTCAAGAAAAACAAGATTTATTATTAATAAATTATATAAATTTACACCACTCTTTTTGAAAATAGAGAAAATATCTTCTTCAAAATGGACAGCATTAATCATAAAAAAAATATCTTCTTGTTATAGTGAAAATTGTGATGACTATGATAAGTTGGGAGTAGTTGTTGTACATGATAATGATAAAGACATTTGGTATTCTATCTCTGATTTCTTATATTATCCATCTAATTTAAAGATAAATAAAAATAGTGTTTATGCGACATTCTGTAGGAATATATTTCGTATGAGTAGAAAAAATCCATGTTTATATTCAAATTTTAGAATAAATTTATTGAATTTTAAATATATTGATATTGAGAAATACGTAGTTGGAAGCAGCATCATCCATGATTTAGTTTTATATGGGGATAAAGAAGCACTTATATTATTTCTTAATAATAAGAAAAATATAGACATAAATATTAAAAATATTTCTGGAATCACTCCTCTTCATTATGCTATAAAGGATGAGAATATAGAGATAATTGATCTTCTGATTAAACATGGAGCGAATGTAGATGAATATGGATGGTTCTATTTGCATAACATTAGTTATAACGGCTATCTTGAAATAGCTTCAATATTGATAAATAGTGGGGCTAAAATTAACGTGAAAGATCCGGGTGGCAAAACACCTTTGCATTTAGCAATTTTCGGTGGCCATTTGAGAATGGTATCTCTATTACTGAAGCATGAGGCAAAGGTTAATGAAGCGGATAAGGACGGCAAAACACCTTTGCATTTAGCAATTTCCGGTGGCCATTTGAGAATGGTATCTCTATTACTGAAGCATGAGGCAAAGGTTAATGAAGCGGATAAGGACGGCAAAACACCTTTACATTTAGCAAGTTCTGGTGGTCACTTGAAAATGGTATCTCCATTACTGAAGCATGAGGCAAAGGTTAATGAAGCGGATAAGGACGGCAAAACACCTTTACATTTAGCAAGTTCTGGTGGTCACTTGAAAATGGTATCTCTATTACTGAAGCATGAGGCAAAGGTTAATGAAGCGGATAAGGACGGCAAAACACCTTTACATTTAGCAAGTTCTGGTGGTCACTTGAAAATGGTATCTCTATTACTGAAGCATGAGGCAAAAGTTAATGAAGCGGATAAGGACGGCAAAACACCTTTACATTTAGCAAGTTCTGGTGGTCACTTGAAAATGGTATCTCTATTACTGAAGCATGAGGCAAAAGTTAATGAAGCGGATAAGGACGGCAAAACACCTTTACATTTAGCAAGTTCTGGTGGTCACTTGAAAATGGTATCTCTATTATTGAAGCATGAGGCAGAAGTTAATGAAACAGATAAAGATGGACAAACATCTTTATATTTAGCAAGTTCCAATGGTCACCTCGGAGTAACTTTATTATTGATGAATCATGGAGCGAAAGCTAATGCCAAAAATAAGGATGGTCAAACATCTTTATATTTAGCAAGTTCCAATGGTCACCTCGGAGTAACTTTATTATTGATGAATCATGGAGCGAAAGCTAATGCCAAAAATAAGGATGGTCAAACACCCCTACATTTAGCAAGTTCTAATGGTCATTTAGAGATAGTTGCACTATTATTGAAATATGGATCGAAAGTTAATATAAAAAATAGAAATGGGCAAACATCCTTACATTTAGCAAGTTCTGGTGGTCATCTAGAGGTAGTTTCATTATTATTGAAGTATGGATCGAAGGTTAATACAAAAGATAGAGACGGAGAAGAGCCTCTGCATTTAGCAATTTCTAATGACCACTTAAAGATTGCGTCCCTACTAATGAAGGATGGAGATAAATCTTTTATCTTAAAAAATAATATAAAAAAAGAAAATGGAAATAAACTTCTAGGATATTTTTCTCAAAAAAAATTCTTAGAGAAGATTATCTTAATAAATGATAATGATAATGATAGTGGAGCTTTTGCTCCAAGTAAATTATTTCATATTAAAAAATCTTTTTATAAGAAAAAAATAATTGTATACTCCGATGGATCTAATATTTCAGAAATGTCTACATGTCGTGATAGAGAGACAGGTTTGGACAACATACTATTTCATAGTCATGCAGGCGGCAATATTTCAGATGGAACCAATATAGCTATGTATTTTGATATAAAAAATGAAAAATGGATTAAAGGTCTTGAAACTTATTATAATTATGGAGAGAACCATCCTCCATGGTTGTATAAAAAAGGTTTATGCACATGGAGATTGCATAAATCAAATTTAGAAAATCTTTCACAAATATTGAAGAACTTAGAAATAGGGGGAGGTAGTTCTAAAGAAATATCAATACCAGACGGGTCATGGAAATTTAAAATATTACAAACTAAAGGTTCAAAATATTTTGTTGACGAAATATATAAATTTCCATCTTTCTTAGTAAGTATAGAAAGAAATTCTTCTATGCGATGGGATTTGTTCGTCATAAATAAATTTATTTCTTGTCTCAATGAGGATTGCAAAGATAAAGATTATGATGGAAATGGCATCATAATAATTTATGATAATAAAGAAAATATTTGGTATTCTATTCTTGACTTTTTATATTATCCATCTAATATAAAAATAAATAAAAACATTGTTTATGTTACACTTTGTAAGAATATTTTTGAGTACAGGAACTCATGTTTGTATTCAAATTTTAGAATAAACTTATTAAACTTTAAATATATTGATATTGGAAAATATGTAGTGGGCAACAGTATTATCCATGATTTAGTTTTAAATGGAGATAAAGAAAGACTTACATCATATTTAGGTGAAAAGAAAAATAGAAAGATAAACATAAATATTAAAAATATTTCTGGAAGCACCCCTCTTCACTATGCTGTCAAAGATAAAAATATAGAAATAGTTAACTTCTTGATTAAACATGGGGCTAATGTGAATATATTAGACGAACATGGATGGTCTCCTTTACATAATGCTAGCTATAATGGTTATTTGGAAATATCTTCAATGTTGATAAGTAGTGGATCAAAAATTAATTTAATGAATGATATATCAAAAAATAATAAACGTATTTATAAATCTCAAGAAGAGTCTTCATCGAATTTCAAAAATAATAAAAATACTTGGCAGACAACTCCCCTACATTTAGCAATATCTCGTGATCATATGGATGTGGTATCAGTGCTATTAAAAAAGGGAGCAAAAGTTAATATAAAAGACAAGGACGGGCAAGCACCTTTGCATTTGGCAAGCTCTCATGGTTATTTAAAAATGGTATCATTATTACTAGAACATGGAGCAAAAATTAATATAAAAGATAAGAACAAACAAACTCCCTTAGATCTAGCAAGATTGGGTGGACACCTAGAAGTAGAATCATTCTTATTCTTATTGAAGCGTGAATCAGAGGCGATGAAATAGAAAGAATAAATGGGACTGTAAACTATTTTGTAATAAAAAATAGAATTTATTCGTTTATTTAATAAGGCTCCTTTAATAAATCTGATTACGATGAAAATGGAGATGAATATGATTAATGTAGTTGCAGATTATTTATTTAATGGAGAAGAAATTCCAGCACTTATCTTTATAGTTGCTTGTTTATTTATGTTCGTTGCATTTTTTCTCGGATATTTTTTTAGACAACCGGATCATGCTAGATCAACGATTATGACTTTAGGTATATTAGGTACTTTTGGTGGAATTTCCTTTGGACTCATGGGATTTAATTCAGATGATATTGAAGGAAGTATTCCAAGTCTTCTCAATGGGTTACAAACAGCTTTCTATTCCTCAATATTTGGAATGTTCCTGACTACCTTGATAAATATGATTTCATTTTTCCAAGAAAAATATATATCAACTATAGGGGAAGTTTCTGATGAGGCATCTGATGTTATCATAAAGGCTTTGGAGAAAACTATGGAAGATTTTAATAAGAATTTAAAAGAACATTTTGGAGAAAATTTTAGTAGCCTTAATGATGCATGTTCAAAATTAATTCAATGGCAAGAAAATTATAAAGAACAAATTAAAAATGGCAATGATCAGTTAAATGAAATATATAAGGATTTGGTAAAAATGAGAGAATCATACTCCCTTATAGAAGAAGGAAATAAAAATACAATTGAAGTTCATAAAAAAATTAACAATTTAATTGAAAAATATGAAAATACTATCAATGAATTATATCAAGGCTTTGGTGGATTTAATGAAATTGCAGAAAGAGGAGCGAAGATTCTCAATGTGATCAAGAAAGATTCTGAGGATGTTAAGAAAGAAATTAGTGGATTTAGTAATGAAATTCAGGGTAGTTTGCGTGGTCAGTCTCAAGCCTTAGAGGAGTTGACAAAAAATATTAAAGACAACCTACCCGGTTCACTTGATAGCTTGAATCAAGCTTTAACAGATCAAGTAAAGCAATTCATAGCTGCATATAAAGAATATTTAAAGAATATACCTAAGGATGTCTTTAGAGACGATGAGGTTATAAAAAAGAAATCAGAATGAAATCATATAATATTTTATTTTTACTTTAATAAATGCTAAACTATTTTAATTTATTTCTAAATATTCAATGATATTGAATATGGAGTATTATTTGTGAAAATTAATAATAGTGAATGGATCAGTATCTCTGACCTTATGTCTGGATTAATGATGATCTTTTTATTTGTGGCGATAGCTCTTCTTATACCTGAAAAGAATGAGAATAAGTATATTAAAGAAGCAATAGATAAATCTAAACATGATGTGAATAAACTAAACAGTGCTTTGGATTCAATCTTCAAAGAAGATTTTAGCAAATGGGGAGCCGTTCGTTTAAGAGATGGAACTGTCAGATTTCAAGAGCCTAAGATCATGTTTTCTCCAGGAAGTCACACTATATCTTATCGATTTAAGAAAATATTGAATGTTTTTTGTCCTCGCTATGTAAGGTTATTAAAAAATAATTTTAGAGATGAAATCCATGAAATAAGAGTTGTTGGACATTCATCAAGTGAATGGAAAACAAACAATCTTATGATAAGAAGTCTTAAAAACATTAAACTCTCTTCTGATAGGTCTTTGGATGTTTACTCTTTTTGCTATAAATCTATGAAGTCAAATCGTAAATGGTTTACAGAGAAGACGATATCAGTTGGTGCAGGATTTGTTCATAGAATAAAAAATAATAGAAAAGAAATACGATGGATGTCTAGAAGAGTGGAATTCAGAGTTCAAATGAAGAGCGTTTCAAATTTAGAAGAATTATTGAGAGGAAAAAATTGGTAAACTTCACTAAATTTTATGCATTTAAAGAAATAAATAAAGAATTAACATCTATACTTGGTATTAAAAATAAGAAGGATGATTTTGAGATTTCTGAAATAGAAATAAATGAAGAGAATAAAGGGGACTTTATTTATTCTCCAAATGGAAAATTTATTTATAAAGAAATTCGACCAGGTGTAGTGGCTCGAATGATTCTTTATATGTGTGATACGGATATTCAATGGATTAAGAGAAATTGTAAAGAAGATGAGTTTAAGCGCATTCAAAAAATATTTGAGAAACTTAACCATGTATCACTTCCGTCTGATGAGTGTGATAATTCTCTTAATAGAGAATATATCTGCGAACATTTGCATAGATACCATTTCACCTATTGTCAAACATTGGAAAAACTCTTTAATGAGGGATTAAAGCATCGGTACTATGCTTCATGTCGGTGGGATGGAACTTTTTCTTATTCATTTATAGGTAAAAATATTCATTTATATAAAAATAAAAAACAAATACTATATCCTTGTCAACATTGTTTGAGGAATATAGACTTAGATGTAGATGTTGGAGTTAAATTGTGTAAAGAAATAATAGATCAAGTACTTAATCATGTCCCCAATAGTCAATTTCAATCAGAACATAGTATTAAATCAGAATTTGAACATATTCCTAATATTTACCCAGAAGATTGGAACGAAATATCAAAAAGGTTAAAAGAGCGTAGAAATTATATATGCGAAGAATGCGAAAGAGATTGTTCCAATACAGGAGATGAATTGCATTGCCACCATATTAATAGACTTAAACATGATAATAGTTCATTCAATTTAAAGGTTCTTTGTAGAGAGTGCCATCAAAAAGAGCATCCTCATATGAGACAGTATACAAAGAATAATTACATTGGGGCGAAGAGCTAAAATGAATCTAGGAATTGGCCCTGATGATCGGTTGAAAGCTACCATCAGTAGCTTTTCTAGACTCCTCATCGAAAAATCCAGGTTTTAGGATTCCATCAGTGCCCCAACTTGAGCCTCGGCAGTGCCCCTCCATCAAATTTTACATCCAGTCAGAGTTCACGAATTGTATAACATTGCCCGCACTGATTGGCATGACCGATTCTTCTCAGCATAGCGTCATTGATGTTCTGTAAAGACCTCCAATCTTTAGAGTTCAGGGCTGAGGTGACAGATATGACAAACACGACACAGGAGGTAAATGGAGTATATATGACACATGGTTGAAATATGAATGGCCCATTGACTCATTATCTTCCCAAAGGAGGTCATTATTTTTCATGAAAAATAAAAAAAAGATGGGGGACAGCAAAGCCTGCTCTAAGTGCTTCAGAGAGTTGCATTTAGATCAGTTTTATTCTAAAGGAAATCGTATAGATAGCTGTTGCAAAGCGTGTAAGAAAGCGCAAGTTCGGTCTACATATGTAGCCAGAAAACACCCCATAAATTTAAGAAAACTCCAAGAGTTTGTTACTATGGCCTGTGAGCTTGAAATGAAAAGGCTCGATCAGATTATAAACCAACTCGATGAAATCATCGAAAGGAGAACAAAATGACAGCAGCCATTGATTACAATCATTTAAAAGATTTGCCCGACCATGAGAAGGCCAAAATTGCAGATATTCTTCTCAAAAGTTCAAGGGGGAATTTGGGAGGAAGGCGTCTCTTTCTAGCCAAGCAAAGCACTCCTGAAAATGTTTGTGTGGAATTTTGGAGGGTGTCTTCGACCGACCAAAGAGATGGGTTTTCATTAAAAGCCCAAGAAGAGAAGGCCAAGGAGTACAGTGACCTTAACAGCCTTAAGAGTTCCAAAAATTGGTCGGTGAGTGAGTCTGCCTCCCAGGAGTTTGACCGAAAGAAATTTTTTGAAATGATTGATTATGTCACTGAAAACGGGATTAAGAATGTTGTCTTTGATAAAGTCGATCGAGCTTGTCGTGGTCTTAGGGCTGCGGTTGTGATTGAGGACCTTATCGAGTCAGGGGTTTGCTTTCATTTTGTCCGAGATAACCTTGTGGTGAACAAGGAGTCTGCCCCCAGTGAGAAGCTGCGGTTTTATCTCGGAGTTGTCTTGGCTAAGTGGTATATTGATAACTTGAAGTCTGAGATCAAGAAAGGTCTTCATGGCCGCCTTGAAAATGGCTACTTCAATGCCAAAGCCCCTGTGGGCTATCGCAATGTTCGCCCTGAGTTTGGAAAAGCCAACCTTGAAGTACACCCAGAGATCGGCCCTTTTATTGCCGATTGCTTTGAACTCTACAAAACGGGCAATTATTCCAAAAAGGACTTGGAAAAAATTGGTTTGGAGAGAGGAATCAAGTGGATTGTGAAAAGAAGGGTCTTTGATAAAAACGGAGAAGCCCAGGTGGTGGTTCAAGAAAAGTTTGTCACCCATAAGGCTTTGGAGAGAGTGTTAAGTAACCCTGTCTATTGCCATTACAGACGAGTTTCCAAGAGTTCCCCAAATTATAAGAACTGTGGAGGCTCTAATGGTTTTACGGGGTCTAAGAAGGGGCTTACAGGCTCTGAGGGCTCTACAGACTCAAGAGGTAGAGGTTCTAGTGGCTCCAAGAGGAGCTGGAAAAGTCCTGGTGGCTTGAGTATGTGAAAAATGCCAAGTGGCCAGCTTTGATTAGCTTTGAGACCTTTATGGCTTGCCAGAAGATTCGTGGGATCAGAGCGCAGTCCACCAAGCTCAATTTGGCCGGCAGAGTCTCCAAGCCCCTCATGCAACTTATGAAGTGCGGGACCTGCGATCATCACATCACGGGGCAGTCTGTTAGCTGACAATTAAAATGCCCCACCGTCGCCAATGAAAAGTGGCCACTTTTCAGAGGAGGACCTATGGTGATTTTTGGCATTGTCAACCGAGACGCATATAATCAATTGATATTACTCATAAAAAGGCTCCGAGCTGATAAGAACTCCTTTTGGGTTCTTGTCGACCTGGAAAGGGGCTCCGTGTTGGAGAGTCCTTCCATGACAGCCTATTCAGGTTCCATATTTGTCATTTGTAGACTGTTTCTGGATTTCAATGAGGTTAAATATATAGTCAAGAAAAGCCTGTTTAGGCTGTGCCCATTTTCTAAAGTATTTAAATTCCACAAGATTCCAACATTTGCCTCAATTTTCATGGAATTTCTTTCTGAAGACAGGCTTCCCTTAAAGCCGTCGCCAATTAAAATGTCCCACTTTCAATATGGAGGTTGTCGCCAATGAAAAGTGACCAATCTTCAGGGAGTGTTCAAATACTAGACAATGAAGTCTCTTCTTCTGATATAGATACTAAGCTCACAGAGTCCCTCCCTCTTGCAACTCAAAAGGTTAGCAATGAGGAGGATCTTATGATTAGTCAATACACTTTCGGCCGCATTCGTGACCTGAGTCACAGTGGTAAAAATAAGACAGAAATATCTCGTGAATTAGGGATCAATCGTAAGACGGTGCGCAAGTACTGTGAGTCCAACACCCCACCGAAGTACAAGGCGAGGTCCAAAAGAACTCGCCCAGATCCCCTTAATGGATATATGGATCGGGTGAAGTACTTTTTGAAGTTGAACCCAAGTAACACCGCCCGTGAAATATATGAGCTATTAGTTGAGGAGGGTTATCGTGGGAGTGAGAGAACGGTTCAGAGAAGAGTTTGTGAGATTCTTGGTTCTCGCCCCAAGGAGCGTTTTTTCAGCCAAAGATATGATCCTGGAGAACAGGCTCAGTTTGATTTTAAGGAGAAGGTTGCTTTACCATTTGCCGATGGTGTTCAGATCGTTCATCTCCATTTTGGAACATTGCCTTGTAGTGGCACCTGTTGGGTTCGTGCCTACCCCTTTCTTGTCTATGAGTGTTTCATCGATGGGGTGCATGCTTTTTTTGAAAAGATAGGTGGGATGAGTGCGAACATCCGTATTGATAATTTATCTCCCTGTGTGAAGAAAGTTCTTAAAGGAAATCAGCGAATTTACACCCAATCTTTTGATCGAGCCATCCAATACTATGGATTTAAGGTTCTTCCCTGCCGCGCAGGGAAGGGCTCTGACAAGGGAGATGTGGAGCGTGATATTCGAACCTTCAGTTCTCGGATAAAAAATATTGTTAGAAACAAAGGAATTGTTTTTAAAGACTGGGATCATTTGAATCAGTTTTTAGAGTCTTATATGGATCAGCATCAGAGTGACTCCACCAAATCTCGCTTTGAGGAGGAGGCCAAAGTTCTTAAGCCTTTGCCTCCACGAGATGAAGATATTCTCTGTAAGGTGAATATTTGTCAAAGTAATGGTTATGGGACTTTGAGAATAGGTAAAACCACATATTCCATACCTGATGAGGTGATCCAAGCTCCCTGTAAAACCGTACAGGGTCCCTATCATGTCACGATCTATCGTGCAGGAGGGAAGCAAGAAATTGTCGCTCGCCATCAAAGAAAACCTGATGGGGAGCATAGTCTTCTTCTTGAACATATCCTTCCTTCTTTAGTTCGTAAGCCGCAAGCCATGGTAAGATGGGCTCACCGATCCATTCTTTTTCCAACAAATGTGTTTGAAAATTTTTATCAATACCTCAAGCAACAAGATTCAAGCCGTGCCGAGCATGAATATTTAAGAGTTATCAACTTGATTCAGCATGTGAGTTGGCAGGACTTATCTACAGCCATGGAGCTTCAATTAGAAAGTCGTGAGATTTTCGACTTTAAATCCATAAAAGATTTGCTCTTAGGCAATCCCACCAAAATTAATTTGAATGACCAACAAAAACCACTTCAACCTAGATTGTCTCAATATGACAGTCTTGTTCCAAACATAGGAGGTTCTTAATGAATCACGAAGAACTTATAGGTTCTCTTAAAAAACTCCGACTTCCAGCGATGGCGGATGAATATGTTGCAACGGCTAGAGTTGCCGAAAAAACAAAAAAGACGTATGAACAGTATTTAGGTATACTCGTTCAAAATGAGCTTGCTGACAAGCATTCCCAGAGAGTGAAAAGATTGCTTAAGGGGGCCAAGCTTCCTCAACTTAAATCACTCCAAACTTATAACTTCCAGAAAAGAACGGGAGTGACAGCTCAGCAAATTAATTGGATGGCAGAGGGAGAGTGGGTCAGAAAAGCCTGTAATGTTGTGTTTTACGGAAGCTTTGGAATGGGGAAAAGTCATTTGGCCATGTCCCTAGTTCGTTCACTCTGTGAACAAGGCTATCGATGTTTATGGGTCACCACTCATGAACTTATTGAAACAATGCGTGAAAGCAAGAAAGAACTCTCATTGAATGCTCTTTTTAAGAAATTAGACCGTTTTGATCTTATTGCTTGTGATGAACTTGGCTATACAGCTTCCTGCACAGAGGGGGCAGATCTTTTCTTTCAATTCATATCTCAGCGATATGAAAGGAAAAGTCTCATGATCACTACAAACTTAACTTACTCTGAATGGGATAAGGTGTTTCTTAACCCTATTACCACCGCTGCTGCTGTTGATCGAATTATTCACAACTGTGAAACCCTCAACATTGAAGGAAAAGAAAGTTGGAGAACCGAATCCGCAAAAGCCAAGTCTAAACAGAGCAAAGAGGAAAGTTCAACCAAAGAAGTTCATTAGAGATCCCCACTTTTGGGGAAGGAACCCGCCAGTTATCCACAAAATTTATCCAATCGAGTAGACAGTGGGAACTTCCCCCACTGCCCCTCACAGACACGTACGTGACAGTCTCCCGTCATACGGCTCCTCTAATATTTGCGAGGTTCCACTATTGTAAACCATTTAAATGGACCACAGAGTGTCCGACTGGTTAGTGTTTCCTCACATATTAGGAGACCCCTTCGCTCCAGCTCCGTTACAGAACCTTCTTCACTACTACGAGTCTCTCTGCCCCTATCTGGTGTCATCGGTATTTGCCCTTCGGTTTCCACCTTATAGCCGTTCCCTTAACATCCACCAGTAGGTTCCCCAGTTCCAACACGACGCCAAGTCTGTGCTCATGCCACCTTTACGCCGGCTGCCACTCGGCCAGTAATCAGGTACCTTCCGAGTTTATCCCAAGGTACTACCGGGACCTTGGTTTTGACAGCAACTAACGCATTTTCGGCGCCTCATCGATGGTTCGCTTTCGCTCATCTTCACAGACTACACATGACCAGTTATTCTGGCCTTTTCCCTAACGCTCACCACCCAGGTCTTGCCCCCTGCGCAGCTTAGGGTTGTTTGTTCCCAATTCCTGTAAATCGAGAACGGTGGACCTACCACCATCATCATGTCAGCTTTCTATAGTCGTTACCTCCTATATTGTGCTGGGCACACCAGCAGCACTGCGTTGCTAGACATCGGGGTCACAGCCGCAGTGTCGCCATGGATAAATTTATGGATAACTGGCTTTTACCGTACTATTTGCTCGTCACTCTCGCGGAGCTT
Source organism: Bdellovibrionales bacterium (assembly GCA_965261545.1). Classification (GTDB taxonomy): domain Bacteria; phylum Bdellovibrionota; class Bdellovibrionia; order Bdellovibrionales; family UBA1609; genus CBDHDF01. The sequence goes on from CBDHDF010000002.1 coordinate 48,020, forward strand.
TAGACATTAGCTGCGCCAAGGAATCCTGAAAAATACTCCATTTACCTCTGCCATAGGGCTGAAGGATGCATTTGGGGTCATGCCAAAAGTGGTGGGCAGAAAATCATTCCTCAGAATCTTGTGGCATAGTCCGAGTTAAATGATGAGCAAAATAAAGACACTTGACTAAACTCTGAACGAAGAATAACTAAATCAGTACATCATCAACTGGCCGTTTTTCATTGGCGACGGCTTCTAAAAATGGCCAATTTTAATTGGCGCCTAACACAGTCTAAGAAAAAAGCATCAGGCAAGATTTATACCTATTATCATTGTGCCAATAAGAGGTGTGAGCAAAATGGTGTGTACACGGAGCAAAGAAGACTCATTGCGCAGTTCTCGGCGGCCTTTGAGCCCTTTCAGCGTTTTACTCCAAAGGCTACGGCTGCCTTTATAAAAATGGTGCAAGGTCGTATCAGCCAACTGAGTGGGCACTCCACAGAAAAGGTCAACCAACTTCGAGAAAAGAAAACCCAGCTTCAAGATCGTATGGCACAGATTCATGATCTTTATGAAAAGGGCTTATTGAGCCACGAGGAAGCCTTGGAGTTTCAGGCCATAAAAGAACGGGAGCTTGAAAAAATTGGAAAAGATATAATGCTTCACGGTATTTCTGTAACGCAAGGTGGAGAAAGGAGTTGGGGAGGCGTATCAGAAGTTCAAGGGGATTGGCGGATTGCGTTAGATCTCATAGAACTTTTGAAAACATCTCATGATTTCATGCAGTTAGATGGCTTTGAGGGCCAAAAAGCACGGATCTATAGATCCATGCTCTCGAACCCGACTTTAAAAGATGGAACTATTGAATATCGCTATGCAAAATGGTTTGCGGACCTCCTGTTATTGACAGGGGGTCGCAACTGGTGGAGGTGGTGGGAATTGAACCCACGTCCATAAGTCTTTCACATTAAGGCAAAGCTACATGCTTAGTCTATGTTTTATAGGTGACTTATAGACCTCCACAGACAAAGTGCTATAAGTCCCTCCTCCAGATGATTTAAGTCGCAACTCCTGGAGAAACCAAATTTGCGACCGAGGTAGTTTGAGTGACATCTCTCCATACCCACTACCTTAGTGCGAAGAGATGTAGCTGAACCGATTAGGCAGCTAGTGCATAGTTGCTATTATCAACTATAGTTTTACCCGTTTTGAAGAGGACCTCGGGTGCCTCTGCATGCTCCTTAAGCTTCAATACCCATGTCGAATCCGTGTCACCCCCATAAAACAAGCCCATCGAGGATTATTCGGGTCTTGAGGGTTCATCGCAATACTGTGAAGAAATATCTTCTACACTTTTTTCCAACCAAGCCCGGATGGGTTGGCACACCTTAGAGTCTTTAAAAAACCTGAAGGGGTAAACATTCACAAAAGTTGAAGTTGGGGTTACCCCCTCCGTAACTGGCTCGGACTTACACCAACTAAAAAGACTCTGTTCTGCTCCCATTCTTCTCTTCCGAGTCACTAAGCAAAGCATCTGTGAACTTAGTGGTTGGAGTTAAGCCACGAAGGATTTGCTTTGTGGCTGCCTCTTGGAAGAATTGAAAAACTTCTATAGCAGAAAAGCACATAAAAACCCAAAATAAAGTGCCTACAATTAAATCAGTTAATGCTTTCATAATAATACCTCCATTTATGGCTTAAGTTGAATCCTCACTCTCTGGCCCATCGGGGCTGGTAAGGGTGTTCATTTTATTTTCTCAAGTCCCAATCCTAGATGCTCAGTAAGCCCGCAGGGCAGGCAATCACCAAATTTGATTATTGTCAGCTAACAGCACAGCACCTAACATCTCTAACAAATGACCTAGACATGGACCAAACCTTCTTTTGAAGCTCCTCAATTATGGCCCGGCGCAGACCCCGATGGGCAGAAGGGCCATAAAAGTGGAGTAAGAAAAGAAACAACGCAAAGCGCAAAAACTTATCTTGCCTGACAAGTCCAACTTCTTCCGTTGCCCCAGCCCCGGGGGGCCAGTTCATGGAAAATTCCAAAAATTTAGGTCAACAACAGGTCAACAAAAAGTCAACTGACTTTGAAATAACCCGAAAGATTCAGAAATATAGACTTAAAATCATAATCTCAAGTTGTGTATTTTCAACTACTTAGAATGAATGAACTTTTGCGACTCCAAGGAAATTTGGAGTTTTAATGTGTCGCAGCTTGGTCAAAACTACGGTTTATACCCTAAACGGTTGAATTTATTGAGTCAAGCCATGCATCGGCCATCCACGGCCATCGTATTATTCACAATGAATTCAGCCCTCCATCAAAAGATAGAAACCAACTCTAATTTTTAGCTAAACTTGAAAAACTCCCTGCCATCAATGTAATTCTATGCCGACATACATCAATCAAAAGAGTGACCTCTTATTTTATCAAAAATTTTGTCAAAGGAAAAACCAGAAACAAATGCAGTAATAATTGACAACGCATTTAGCTTTATCAGATCAATAGGTAGGTCCGGAGATGGAGTTAAATCAGGAAAGATAGGGCCACTAATAATTCCCGCTGATATTAAGTAATAGCTTAATAGGCCAGCAACTAGGCCTAACACGCACCCATACATTGCACGCCTTATTTCCTGATTACCCTCGGAATCTCCAACTTCGATTTTATTGTACTTCCTTAAACTCATCAATACGGCACATAAGGAGCCACTTGCGCCAAGAAAACTCCAGTTTATAACGTTCAACTCTTTTGAATCACAAAATAAAGGCACTAAGCCCATAAATAGAAAAAATAGCATAGCAGAGATTGTAAAATAACAGAGGTATTTCAGAAGGGTCGTACCTTCAGCCCATACCATTTGAAAGTTTGCAATATGATCATACAGCGTTTTGACGTGTGCCCGTAGGCGCTCACCTTTACTGTCAATTTTTTCACAAATTCCAGCCCCTCCTGAGGCTTTAATTTCTTGCTCAATCTTCTCAACTTCGTGTTCAATTTTAGTCTTCCATGTATAATATTGGCCCATGTCGTACGAATTATTAGAATCGGAAGCATAGGTGTATAGATCTTCCAGAATTGACTGGGCACTTGATATCAGTGTATCGAGATCCCAAAAGTCAACAAGATTCTGCCTGAGATTTAAGACTTGATATTCTGTCCAACAATTTAGCCCATCGTTTTCTAATTGATCTACTTCTTCTCCTAGCTTTTTCTCTTTGAATTCACAGTTTGATGGTAAATCTTTATCTTTAATTCTAGGTTCCACTCTTTTAGCTTCTACAAGCAATGCTTTCACAACGCTAGGATCTTCAAGCCTTGAGTCATGGACTTTCATATCAAATTTTGAAACAAGGTAGAGAAGAGAGCCTGAAATTCCACAAACTCCTAAAGGGTATCCAAACCTATTTGGGCCAATGCAGCATTCAGCATTAAAAAGAGAAATTATGAAACCGCAACAATAAAATAATACACCAAATACGCCACATATAAATAGTACAAATCCCACAATACATACAAACTTACCCCAACAAGAAAAGGCTGGAGGAAAACCACTTGTTGTAAAGCTTGGAGACCAATTCGTAATTTTCCTAATGAAGCTTTGGCATTGCATTATGAGCTTTATTTAATTGAATCCAAAAAAAATAGCAACCTTTAGCCTTGAACTAGACCATTTTAATAAGATAGAGTTTGAATAAAATTTAATTAGACTCAATTCGGAAAAAATTATAGGAATCAATAAAATGAATAATGCTGCGCATAATGATATAACTAAAATCTATGGTTATGAGCTGATTTTGGACATCCATAACTGTAATCCAAAAACATTTAATCGAGACAGTTTGAAAGACTTTTTTGAAACCTTATGTGATGCAATCAAAATGGAAGCTTGTGATTTACATTTTTGGGATGATGTTGGCGTTCCCGAAGAAGATCGACAAACTGAGCCTCATGCCAAAGGCACATCTGCTGTTCAATTTATTCTCACAAGTACTATTGTTATTCATACTTTAGATTTACTTGAAAAAGTTTTTATCAACATCTTTTCCTGCAAAGAGTTTGATAAATCTGTTGCAGAAAAAATTTCAGTCGATTGGTTTCAAGGACAATGTAAAAACTCCCATTTTATTGAGAGGTACTGACATGAACATAACTGAAAAAGAGATTGAAATTCCCTGCTTCTTAGGAACTAGACATTTAATTGCGCTAGTAACAGAGCAAGTGACTAAAAGTATGAAATCAAATGAGATTCCCGTCAGATTTGCAATTACAGAAACCACGAGCGAAAGATCGGTCTGTGAAATAGGAATAATTCAACAACCCAAAGACCAAAAATTCCCCAATATATTTGAGTTCAAAAAAAGAACACATGAAAATACACATACTTTTAATGCTGCTCTTATTATTCCCACAGGGGTTGGGGCTGAGATTGGAGGACATGCGGCAGATGCAACACCAGTTCTGAAGCTATTGTCTAAAGCCTGCGACAATATTATCACACATCCTAATGTAGTTAATGGTTCCGATATGAATGAAATGACGGCAAACTCAATCTACGTTGAAGGAAGCATATTAACTCAACTTATTATGGGGTCAATCGGCTTACAGCCAGTCAGATCAAATAGACTCTTAGTAATTGCAGATAATTCTCAGCCAATTTTTGTGAATGGAGCATTAAACTCTGTAAATGCTGCTCGAGCAATTATGGGCCTTGAAGTTGAAGAAGTAATTGTGGTTGATGATATTTTTCGGATGGTAACTAGGTATTCACCATCAGGAAGAGCAACAGGAATAGTTGAAAATATAGATGCTCTCTTTAATATAATTGATCAACAAAAGAATAAGTTTGATGCCATCGCTGTAAGTTCTCGAATAAGAGTTCCTCTTAATTACCATATGGATTACTTCAAAAGTGAGGGTGATATGGTTAATCCTTGGGGTGGGGTTGAGGCTCTATTGACACATTCAATTTCATTAAAATATGAAGTTCCCTCAGCACACTCACCAATGTTTGAATCTGAGTCTATTGCGAATATGGATGCGGGTGTAGTTGATCCACGAATGGCTGCTGAAGCAATTTCCTTATCCTTTTTCCAATGTGTTTTAAAAGGACTTCACAAAAGCCCCAAGATAACCACTGAAAGATCATGTATCGAATCAAATGATGTACTCAGCGCAAAGGATATTTCTTGCCTTGTTATTCCTGATGGCTGTTTAGGGTTACCTACTTTAGCGGCTCTTGAGCAAAGCATTCCCGTGATTGCAGTTGAAGAAAATACTAACCTTATGAAAAACGACCTCTCTACCTTGCCATGGCAGAAAGGAAAGTTTTTCAAGGTAAAAAGCTACCTTGAAGCCGTTGGTGTTATGAAAGCAATTCAGGCAGGCATTTCAGTTTCATCGGTAAGAAGACCCTTCACTAAAGTAGCAACAAAATATCTGAACTGCGAAAAACCCTCTGAGATCAAAAGAGGTGACATTTCAGATTCAGTAAAGCTCATGTCGGTTAAGAGGTGAATCTAAGGAATTGCTGAGAAGTTGTGAAGGCTCCCTTAAGACCCTTTAAATTTCCTTTGTCCATTCTTTCACCTTCCACAACTACGCTGCAAGCTAAGAATCACGTCGGCACACAATTCTTCAAGTCAATAATTTGTTCCTTGATGCCCTTGCCAACAAAGAAGAGGTTATCAAAGATTATACTTGACCCTGCTAATCAGCAGGAATTTTTACTCAATTTCATTCTCAATCCCGAAAGAGAGAAACCACCCGACTTTCCAAGTTCTCGCAAGGGAGAGTATAGCTCAGTTTTTTTGTAGCTCCGTCGATATTCACACCAGCAAGTGTTAGATATCCTAGACTCGAACTCAATTTGGACTGCCTCATATACCAAGTTATACCAAACTTTTATTTTAAGCCCCCCTCAACAATCAGGCCTTATAACTCTTCAAGATCTAATCCTTTTAGATTTGACGCCGAAAGAACACCCCACGTCTCGTCCTGATGTCTCTTTACCGCCTCCTGAAATTGATGCCAGTCTGTCTCTTGATAATTTCTAGAATTCTTCCATGTGTATTTATCTGTAAATGGGTCGAAACGGAGCAACTTAACATCACTGCGGTCTTGTAAACCTCGTACATCCTCTTTAACAGACAATTCAAACCACAAGTCTTCGTCATAAAGTGGCAACTTTGTATCACCGTAGTCGGCCTTCTCAGCAAGTTTTAAGTAACGCCCTATGCGTTCCTCACGTCGTTCATTCGTTTGATCACGCTCACCGATAGCCTCGCTCAAGTCAGTCAGGAGTTTTTCTTTCTCCATTAAAATTTTCTCATTAGATTTATTGGATCGAGCAAACCGTGCCAGCTTTTCAAATAAATATCCAGCTGCCTCAAGAAAACGCACCTTATTATCGACAGCTCCATTAATAAGACGCGGATCCCACCAAACCAACGCAGGCCAATCCGGGTTATGCCCAGCTTCTGCATGCCCAATATTCGGTAAGACTTTCCTTAAGCCAATCTTCATAGCATTAAAGTCGTCATAGTAACCAATAAAATTCTGGTGTGCCCATGTATCAACATAACCGTGTGCCGCAATTCCAATACGGTACAAATCCCCCGAAGCAATAGCCATATCCATAGTCTTGTTGGCATTTTCACTGTTAGGGGTCGTACAGAGCCAATGCATTTTGCCGTCTTTGCGCCACGCTGTTTTACTGAGTGGATCTCCTGGAATGAAGTGGAAAATGGGGTAAATGCGTAGCAACTTCGGCTTCGGCTTGAGAATATTCATAGTCTGACTGATATAATTCCTATAGGCGGAGGACTGTCCCTTATCAACCTCAAAAATCATGTCGTTGTTATCAATGAACTGCGAGGAATGCGCTAACACTTGAGCCCTATCTGGATCCAAGCCTGCCTTTGTAGAAATGAGATAAGTCATATAGTAGTGAAATTCAATATCCATTAGCTATTCTCCGTGAAATTTCTGATTGGTTAGTTTGGACTTCCCAAAAAAGTGTACACTCTCTAAGTGATATTTTGTTTACGCCTGTAGTCAATGGGGCGCGGGTAGTCAAGTGCTGAATGTCTTCGTCGTACATTATGCCAAGTTTCAATATATTCAAAAACTAAAACTTGACGAGCACCCAAGTATAGATCCACAAATTAGTTTACTATATCGACCTCAATCTTGGAATAAAGAAACCACCTGCCCACCCAAATCCTTACAAGGCAGGCTGTAGCCAAGTTTTTTTGTGGCTCCGTTGATATTCACACCAGCAAGCCTCAAATACTCATCCGTAGTTGACATCTTACGGTGCCCAACAATCGACATGACTTGAACCAAAGAGGCTCCTTGAGACAACATATTAGTAATAAATGTGGCTCTTAGGTCGTGAAAGCGAATCTCACTAATGCCCAAGGCTTGGCAAAAATTTCTTAAGACCTGAGCTTGTTCCCCATGCTCCCACTCTTTCAATCTCGGCAAAATAAAGTCATCAATAGCGACCGTCTTTTTAGAACGACTGTCCCAAAGCTCTTGTGAATAGCTTTCATTATTAGCTCTGAACTCCATAAGAAGCCTTCTCAAATCATCGTTAATTGGAACGATTCGATCTTCTCGATTCTTTGGTGGAGCAATACCGTCTTTATTTGTCCACTGCTTATTCACAGAAATAAAACCTGTTTCAAAGTCTACGTCCTTCCACCTGAGAGCAAACATCTCTCCAGAACGCATTCCCGTCATCAAAGCAAAAGCCCAAACCTTATAAAATCTATGCTTGCATTTAAAGGCTTCCTCTAAAAGAATATCCGCCTCTTTAGAGTTTAAAACTTTTTGCTGAATCTTTGGAACCTTCACCTTAAGAGCTATCGCTGGATTTCTTGTAATAACCTCCTCCTCTAAGGCCATTTGAAAAATGCGTCGAATCATTTTCAGAAGGTTTCTCTGGTAATGAGGAGATACTTTATCACCAATATTTTCAAATATGACTTTATAAATATCTTGAGCCTTAATCTTCTCAATAGGCAGTTCTATAAAATCTTTAGGAAGCCACTTTTTTAAGCCACCATCATAACATTTCAGAGTTGAGATTTTACAAGAGAGTTTCATTCGCTTCAAACACTCCTCAGGGAATAGGAAGGATAAAAGGTCTTTTTTAGAAATTCGCAAGGCATATCAGTAAAAACTGCAGAGGCCAGCAAAGACTCCAATAGGATTTTTGGGCTTAGTTGGTGGTTTGGAGTGGTGTTGGGCAAAGTTTGAGGAGAATGGGGCCAGAAAAATATGTTGTTTTATGATGTTGAGACGTACCTCTCCATGGACATAGAGGGAGCAGATGATACAGCCTATGCGTCATTCAGGGTAGTCAGAAGTTAAGAAAATGAATCGAAGCTCTCACTTTGTGGTGGGCCTCTAGGAGGCCATAGGCTTGGAGGTTGTGAGGTGATGCCGAGATGAGTAAGAATTTTTTCAATGACCTGAGGGTCTTCAATGGAAGAAATGACTTTTACTTTTCCACCACACTCATGGCAAGTTTCAATGTCTATGTCAAAAACCCTCCTGAGCCTTTGAGCCCAGGTCATTCCTGAAGATTTTTTCTTGTTTGGCCTTGGCTCTGAATCTTCCAAATCTAAGGCATCTTCCCTTGAGTCTTCATCGATGGAGGCTTCGATTTGGAATTGAGGGACGATTGAGGATCGATATTTGAAATTGGGCGCGAAAACTCCGTGGAATCTTGTGAGATTCACTCGTGGTCGAGGGATAAGGGAAGCAAGACGGCTAAGGAAATCAAGGGGGTCCAGAACGATATGAGTGGTTCCATTGTCATAGGCAGTTTTGAGTTTATAGACAACTTGGCCCCTGGTATTTAATGAGAGCCTTTCTTCACTGAGGCTGGGTCTTGAAATATACCGGCATACCCTCTCTCGCTTTTTTTTCTCATGGGCTCTACATGCGACTCCTCCATGGAGGCTAAAGCCAGAATATTTGGCGAGAAATTCACTGTTAAAATCTTTACCTCTTGCTGATACAGTGTGAAGAGTCAGTGCTTTTTTCCCTTTGTGAGGACCGAGAGCTATTCTATAGGTGACTGATGATCCGTGGACTTGGTCCATACTGTCAGAGGCTTCCATAGCCAGATACTCTTGCCCTGTTTCATCCCTTAGGATGAGTCCCTTTTTTTCTAGGTGCTTGACCACTCTATGAGCTATGCTCACCAAGATGTGATCCATTTCACTTTGGGTGGGTGGAGTTATGGGGTGAAAATGAGGTTTACCTTCGGGGAATGTGTACACTCCATCCAAATACATCATATGGAAATGAATATTGAGATTGATGCTTCCGCCAAAGCGTTGAATGAAGGTAACAGAACCCGCCTTGGCTCCTGATTTTTTGGTGAGACCAGCTTTTTTGATCAGGTAGGTGGAAATGGCTCGATGAACGATGGCTAAGACCTCTCCCATGACCTTTGGATTTTTGGCAAAGAGGAATCTTATTTGAAAAGGAAAGCTAAGGACCCATTGTCGTAGGGGTTTTTGGGGAAAAACTTCATCAACTAAGTGAGCTGCACTTTCAGCCATTCTTCTTGCGCCGCAGCTTGGGCAGAAGCCTCGACGCTTGCAGCTAAAGGCCACAAGCCTTTCATGGTGGCAAGATTCACACTGGGTTCTCAAGAAACCATGGGCAAGAATTCCACACTTGAGAAACTCATCGAATTCTTTTTTAACGAACTGGGGAAGGCCATTTTCATGCTCATTTTCTATGTGCCGGTAGAAAGTGAGTAGATTTTCTTGCACCAATTTGTAAAGGAGAGTCTTTTCAGGGCGGTGTCGTTGGTATTTGGGAGCATTGTTAAAGATATGGGGATCAACAAGGGCCATGGCCTTTGTTGGAAGGCAAATTCAAGGCCAACTGTACCCAGTAAGTCAGCAATTGAGCCACAAGGTGGGAGAGTTCATCACTGGGTGGTGTCATCACGGCATTGAAAGAGGAGCCCCATTAATCAAGGTACTTGAACACTTATCTTTAAAAAACTCTGAATCTTGCCTTGAATCCTTACTTTTTTGGTTTTTTTTGGTATCGGGAGTGGCTATGGGCGAGTCCACAACCTCCCCCAATGAATACTGCCCTGCGTAATAATGAATCTTCACCTTATCCATCCCAATTTCTATCTTATGCACCAACCTCTTGATAATCTTAGCTTGAACTTCAGGGTCGCCTCCCTCCCCAAGAACTTTGTTCGCAAGCTCCAAAAAGGACTGGTAACTTTGAAAATCCACCGGCAACTCTTGAAGACCCACATATCCATTTTTCAGTTCATCAAGCCTTTCCTGAGCCACCTTTTTCGCAGCTTCAAGTTTGGACATCTGTTTAAAAATAAGACTCGCCGAAACATCCTTTGGCAACTCCCCAAGCCTCTCAGTAAGAGCTTCCAAGTTTCTGCTGTAACCTGACACTTGTAATTGGAGACGCCGAACTTCTTGATGATCCCCACTTTGATCATGAATTTGTTGAGCCTTTTCAAGAATTTTTTGAACTAAACCTGGATCTTTCGCGAAGCGTCGGAGGTGGTTTAAGACAATCTTTTCCAACTTTTCCGCAGGAACCCTATGGGGGTTGCATTTAAGAATAGGGGCAGTGGGTGGACCCCTTCTTGCTCGCCCATGAGTGTTCATAGTAGCCGTATTTACGGCGTTTCCCATGGGCGGACTTGCCACACATGATATTTTTGCAATGGGCACAAAGGGTGAGACCTGATAAAATATAAGGATACCTTTGAATCGTGAATGGTTTCTTCTTTGAACGATTTTGGTTCAGTATCTCTTGCACCCTGTCAAACTGATCTGAAGAAACAAGGCCCTCCCAAACCGCTTTTACCTCATGCTCCTGATCTCCATCCCGATAGGCTCTTACCCCTTTGTAGGCCTTGTTGGTTAAGATATTATGTAGGTTGCCCACGGTGAAAAAATCTAGTCTGGGCCAGCCCCCTCCTCCCTGCATACAACGATTTAGCTCAACCCCATCTTCATTCAATTTTTTAGCCGTCTTGCTAAGGGTTTCATATTTTAAAAAATATTGAAATGCCGCCTTAACGCTTTTAGCCCTTTCGGGGTCCACCTCAAGGAATGAAGAACTTGCTGAACAACAAAGCCCTCTTGACTTTTAGAGGAACTATTAATAGCGCGTCGCGCTAAGAAAAGTCGCCTGGTAATTAAACTGTTAGAATTGCGTGGTAATGACAGGGAATCCACTCCTTACAGAAAAACTCTTTTTGGGGAATTAATGGAAAACGTAATATCCATCAAGAAAGAAGCAGCAATATGATTGAAGGTATTAAAATAAAATCTATTGCCAGCTATGGAGACGATGAGCAAATTTTGGAAGGCTTGTCTCAAATGAATTTCTTTTACGGTTCAAATGGTTCTGGAAAAACGACGATTTCAAGAGTGATAGCTGATGAAGATAAATACCCAGAATGCACGATTGCCTGGCGCAACAGCAACAAACTGCAAACTTTGGTTTATAACCACGATTTTGTAGACAAGAACTTTAACTCGAATGCTGAGCTAAAAGGAATATTTACCCTTGGTGAGAAAAATCAAGCTCACCAACAAGCGATAAGAGATGCCAAAGATGAATCCGAGAAGTTGGTAGTTGATATTCATGATAAAAAGAAGACCTTAGAAGGTGCTGATGAAGGCGGAGGAAAGAAGGAAGAACTGTCAACTTTGGAAAACGAATTCGGAGATTATTGCTGGACGCAGAAAGAAAAATATGACCAATCTTTTAAAGAAGCTTTTAAAAGATGCAGAAGTCAAAAAGTCAAGTTTAAATCCAAGCTTCTAGAGGAGGCAAATAATAATAAAGCAGTTTTGCACACACTGGAAAAGTTGAAGACCAAATGTGAAACCATCTTCGTAGATAACCATGAAAAAATAGAACTCATTCCTCCGCTACAGTACTCTGATCTGATTACTCTTGAAACATCAGATATTCTGTCCAAGAAAGTTATCGGTAAGGAAGACGTTGATATTGCGGCAATGATTAAAAAGCTGAATAATAGTGATTGGGTAAATCAGGGGCAAACATACTATAACAACAATGATAGTATCTGCCCATTTTGTCAACAGGAAACCGATAAATCCTTTACTGAGAGCTTGAATAAATATTTTGATGAAACCTATTTAGGGGACATTACTGCAATTAATCAATTAGAAAAAAAATATGATCTCCATAGTGAAGATATTATTCAGCACCTACAAAAAATAATTAATGCTACTCCAAAATATATGGATTGTGAAAACATGAAATCACAGAAGAATCTGTTTGAAACAAAGATTGATGTAAATAAGAAGTATATAGAGCATAAGAAAAAAGAAGCCAGTTCTGTTATCAGACTAGATCCTCTGAGTGAAATATTGGAAGAAATCGATCAAGCTATTGATCAAGCGAATATAAAAATAGAAACCCATAATCAAACTGTAGAAAACATAGATCAAGAAAAATGTACACTCATCTCGGAGATATGGAGATTTGTTATCGAAGAAACAAAACATCATTGTTCTGATTATAACCTCAAGAAAAAAAATCTTGAAATAGCAATTACTGAGCTTGAGAAAGGGATTAAGAGAAAAGAGGATGAAAAGAGAATAAAGAACAATGAGATCAAGAAGATGGAAAAAAATATAACAAGTATTCAGCCTACAGTTGATGAAATAAATATGTTGTTGTCATCGTTTGGTTTTACGGGCTTCAAAATATCTAAGTCAAAGAAAGATGGCTATTACAGCATTGTCCGCCCAGATGGTTCTGAGGCGAAAGAGACACTTAGTGAAGGCGAGCGATCTTTTGTTACTTTCCTATATTTCTACCATTTGTTAAAAGGGAATATCTCTGAAAGTGGTATGACAGAAAATCGTATCGTTGTCATTGATGATCCAGTTTCAAGTTTGGATAGTGACATTTTATTTATTGTGAGCAATTTGATAAAGAGATTATTCAATGAAATTCGCTCTAAAACCGGTCATATAAAACAAATTTTTGTCTTAACCCATAACGTCTATTTCCACAAAGAGATCACATTTAATCAGAAACGCACTAGAGGTGCGATGAAGGAAGAGACATTCTGGATTGTAAAAAAGATTGATCAGATTTCGTCAATAGAAAAGCATAGCGATAATCCAGTAAAGACCTCTTATCATTTATTATGGAACGAGGTGAAAAATAAAAACCGCTCAATTCAAACTATACAAAATACATTAAGGCGCATCTTAGAAAATTACTTTAAAATACTCGGTAACATCAATAATGACGACATTATTAATAAATTTGAAGGCAAGGAAAAGCAAGTATGTGGATCACTTCTTTCCTGGTTGAATGACGGATCACACTTTATCCTTGACGATCTTTATGTAAGTTGTGGTGCTGAAATGGTAGACACATATCTTGATATCTTCAGAAAAATATTTGAAAAATCGAATCATATCGCTCATTACAATATGATGATGGGAAAACCGGAAGAGCAGAAAGTCCAAGAAAGGTAATGCAATGATTGAACCAATTATTATTTGTCCAAACTGTTCGATAGAAATCAAAGTTACAGAGTCATTGGCTGCACCGCTTATACAGGCAACACGAAAGAAATATGAGACAAAGATAGCTGAAAAAGAAGCTGATGTTTCAAAACGGGAAGCAGCACTACGTGGTCAACAAAAAGCAGTTGCGGATGCCAAAAAAGCTATTGATGAGCAAGTTGCAGAAAGGCTAGATATTGAGCGCAAATCAATTGCAGAGGAAGCAGGAAAGAAAGCAAAATCGTTTTTTGCATCGGATTTGGAATTAAAGGCGAGAGAACTAACCGAAATTCAAGAGATTCTTGAAACAAAAAATGAAAAACTTGAGGAGGCACAAAAAAACCAAGCTGATTTAATGCGAAAACAACGTGAACTGGACGATTCAAAGCGTGAATTAGAATTGACTGTAGAGAAGCGTGTTCAGGAATCAATTACAGAAGTTCGAGAAAAAGTAAAAAAGGAAGTCGAAGGTGATTTGAAACTTAAAGTTCTGGAAAAAGAAGAACAAATTTCTTCAATGCAGAACAAAATTGAAGAGTTAAAGCGCAAGGCAGAGCAAGGATCACAACAGCTTCAAGGCGAAGTAATGGAATTAGAATTGGAAGATACACTGCGCTACAAGTTTCCCTTCGATACCATTGAACCAATTGCCAAGGGAGAGTTTGGTGGGGATGTTATCCAGCGCGTTGTTTCGCCGATGGGACTTTCATGTGGTGCTATTTTATGGGAATCAAAACGCACCAAGAATTGGAGTGATTCCTGGCTTGCCAAGCTGCGCAAAGACCAACGATCAGCAAAGGCAGAAATTTCTGTTCTTGTATCTCAGACGTTACCGAAGAATGTAGAAAGCTTTAGTTATGTGGATGGTATTTGGGTTACTGCCCTGCAATACGCTTTTCCACTTGTGATTTCTCTTCGACAAACCTTAATCGAAGTTGCCAACTCGAAGCAGGCTCAAGAAGGTCAGCAGACTAAAATGGAATTGGTATACGACTATCTTACTAGCCCGCGTTTCCGACACCGTATTGAAGCTATTGTGGAAAAATTCTCCGATATGCAAGCAGATTTGGAGCGAGAGAAAAAGGCCATGACTCGGCTTTGGGCAAAACGTGATATGCAAATACAGAAGGTTATCGAATCAACTGTCGGAATGTATGGCGACTTGCAAGGAATTGCTGGTCGTGCATTTCAGGAAATAGAAGGTCTGGAAGTGCAGTTGATTGGAAGTGATATTAGTGAGGATCAAGAAAAAAAAATTGATGATTGATAAAATACTTAAGCAAGGATTCTACGCAGTAGACCATAATTTGCATAGTGGTCCCTTTAATTGGGGCTGAAAAACATTAGCTATTTAAAATCATTAGGTAAAATATTATTTTCTCTTGAATCCTATGATTAAGTGCTTTTGTTGAAAAGATAGGCATCATAAACCTCTATAAACAAGGGATATTTCACAAATAAATAGATCTTAGGAGGTGTTCATAGGTGTTCGTGGTTTTTTTCTAATTTTAATTCCGAATTAATGGAAATACTTTTCAAGCCTCCTTTTTTACATAGAGGGAAGTGGGCGATTTATAAATATTTGTAACTGTTCAGGGGGTAGCAGAGTTCAAGAGGTAAATTGCTCCTTCTTACCAGAGAAAATATAAATCTCTCTCTGTAAACTCATGCCCCCCTGAATAGATACAAATATTTATAGATGGTATTTTGAGAAATGGACGCAGATTGACATTTGATATCCACGACAAGCCATGTGTTTTAAGAGACTTAATTGTGTAACGAAATAACTGTGGACTTTTGGGAACAACAGAATTTAAATTTCTTTCCACTTCCGCATGGACAGGATTGATTTCTTCCAATTTTTTCGCTTTGGTCATTTTTCTGCTGTGATGCAGACATATCTTCAGTTACAATTTTTTTTTGCTTTTCATCTTCCAAATCCTCATCCAAATTATCAAAAAGAATATCTCCTAGATTCTGGTGAAAGTAACGATTTTTAAATTGAGATATGAGCATCATAAAAATACATGTAAGAACCAAAAGTGTGAGTGAAGCAAAAAACAAAGAAGATGCTTGCATCTGAGTTAATGGGAGGATGAGTGTCAGTAAATAACCAAATCCAAATACCAATAAGGAAATAAGAAGAGATATAAAGGATCCCAAAGAAAGTAATATTAAAAGTCCAAAAATCATTGCTATTTTTTGCTCCTGTCGAATACAATGAATCCGCATAGATACAAGTGAGTTATCTACAGACTTAATGATTCTCGCGTTAGTATCTTAATAGGTCAAGATTAATTGGAGGAAATTTTTATTTTTTAAACGCAGGGGGCAAATATGAGCACGGAAGCTCAAACACTTAAAACGATCAAAAAATGTTTCAAGAAAGTTATTCCTGAAAAGGACTCTCGGGCAACCATTCCACCTCTTGAGTTTATTGTGGCTCTTGTCTTGTCATTCCAGGGAGACTCTAAGACATATTCAATAGAGGGAATTAGGAGGTTTATGATAAGTCATTTAGGATTAAGAATTGAAAGACACAGCTTCTGGGAAAGACTCTCTAGAAAAAGATTAAAAGAGCTTCTGAGTAAACTGGTTGAAATGCTCATGATAAAGCTATCTCATGGAGCTTTTCATGGGAGCAAAGCCATATTATTACAACTGGGAGTCTCAGACGTTCTTCTTGTTGACTCAAGCACAATAAGCCTTTGGGATGGAGCATCTGAGAATTTTCCAGGGACAAGAACAAACGCAGGAATTAAATGGCACGCTTGTTTCAGTTTATTCAGTGGTATAATGACTTGGTTCGAATTAACTCCGTCTTCCACTAACGATAGGAAGTGCTTTCCTGATATAAAGGAACTCGTTGGAAAATTAGTCATCTTTGATTTGGGATATTGGGACTATGGCTTATTGTCATCTATTCATGAAGCTAAAGGATTTTTCTTGTCTAGAGTGAAGTCAAATGCCTCTATTCTTATTGATGCTGTTGTTGAAGGTTTGCCAGATTACTATGTTGGAAAAGAGTTCTCTGATATTAAACTCAAGAAAAAAAACGATGTTGTTGAATTTATAGGCAGTGTCTTGTCCAATGGTAAATGGGTAAGTTTGAGAATTGTAGGCTTCTGGAATTCCTCCGAAAAACGCTATCATTGGTATTGCACGAATTTAGATGTGGCAGCGGAGTCCATATATCCAATTTATCGTTTACGTTGGCAATGTGAACTTATTTTCAAATCTTGTAAGAATTCTTTGAATGCAAATCAGATCACCTCAAACGATCAAAATATCATAGAGAGTCTTCTTCTTGCTTCATTAGCGGCTCACCTCACATCAAGTGTTGTTTTGAGGATAGGAAGAACTAAACTCAATAAGGAACAAAATGACTCCACATCGTTTCAAAGAGTTGCTAAGGTTACCGTCTTATTAGCCTCTGATTTTATCAAATATCTCCTAAGCTCATCTCAAAAGTATTTAAATATTTTGATAGAGAAGATCAAGATATTCTCCCATGAAATTTATGACACAAACTACCGACGGCGAAAAACATCAATGAATATGGCTAAAAAGGTCTTGCTATGAAAGAATAAAAAACCACGAACACCTATGAGGAGGTGTTAAAAAATAAATTGAACAATTCTAAGTTTTAAGTCGAAGATAAAAGATTTGAACTGTCCAATTTATTTTTTAACAAGCCCTTAGCACCAATTAAAGGGACCATTCGTAAAAATATTTAAAAAAACTGTCAAAAATCCTAAAGTTTTTCCCAGACGTTCCGATAGTTATTGTAAAGGGAGTAAACAAATGGTATATTTCATTATGGCCGTGAGGATTATTTGCTGAACGATCAAAGACTATTACCCCCCCTCCATTTGTTGATAATAACTCTAAGTTATATCTCAAAAATAACTATATACCGTGAAAAACCAGGGAAGATTTTATTATAAAAAAACTTATGTCATATTCTTTGAGTTATCTAGATTGGAATAATAAAATTGCAGATCATTTTTTCAATATGGAAAATTATGGAAAGCGTATTTGGTTTTCTGTTGAAAAAGAGCTAATTATAGAGAAAATTGCTCAACCTAATGGGACATGTTTTGATAGTTTTATAGAATCCCTTAACAAAGGACCTGACTGGATTAACCGTCCTCGTCAGGGAATATGCACAAAAGCCTATCATGCTTTTGAAGGATGGAGAGACCAACAACAATTGGTTTACCCTCCTTATATTGCTTATCTCGCTCTTTTTATCATTGCGGGTAATGAAGAGGACTTTTCAGAAAACAGCTATTATAAAAGGCTTAGAGAATTGCTGAATGAACAGACAAATGGTAATCAAAATTATCCCTCATTCAATAAAATGTATGAGTTATGGGATGATCTTGAAAAATGGTCTTTACAGGATAAAAAAGGTGAGTGGGGGGAATTTTATACGGATATCTGTGGCAGTCACTTCCATGTTGGTATTATCTATTATCAAGTTGTTTTTACGAAAAGGGATGAAAAAAATTTACTCCAAATATTTTCAAAAAAAGGATGGGATAGTGATTCCGATCCAACGGATTTAGAAATTATTAATACCCTTAAAAACTATCACGCACTTCTGGAAAAAAAAACCCAAAGACGAATCAACAATAATAATTCTGATTATATTTCAATATTGTGCCAAAGAGTCAGGGAAAAATTGAAATTTTATGAATATGAAGACAGCTTTGATAACAACCTGAAACAAGAGGAAAGCACAAAATATGGAACCATTATCCTATGTCTTGAAGTGGATAAAACGGCAGGTACAGCAAAACCTTTTTTTAGATTGAAAAGCAAAGGCAAAGAAGGTCTTTCTGAAGAGGAATTCCTGTTAAAAAGTGAAAAATCCGAAAACAGGCAACATGAATATCGGGTTAAACCTTTCAGGTCCACTATAAGTGGAAAAATTGAGAATATGAACATTGAATGGAAAAAAGATTTCTCTCTAACGAGTCTGAACCAGGAGGAATTGGAGCCTGATAAAGTGGAAAAATGGATATTCCACTACGAAGGGGAAAAATACAAATTATTCATACCAGGAGATGAGGAGTTTGGAGTTCGTGGTTCTATTTCCATTCCTGGAAAAAGAGTTGATACCAACAGGCCCTTTTATATGGCTGCTCACAAAGATCTGAAAGATAAAATACAAAAATGGGGAGATAAAAGCTGTGAAGTTTTCAAAAGACTGTCCATAAATGACCTTCCTGAAGGCTGGTTTCTGTTTGAAGTCAGTGGTGTAAAAGACTGTACGTCTATTAAAACAGATATACCGGCCCTGTCCACAGATGAAAAACCAAGGATTAAACTTGAGGGAGGAATTCGCCTTTCAAGAAGAAACCATTTTTTTTATTTTTCTCCTCCAAAAATTTCCATTGTTGGAGAGAGTCAAAGTTTTTCAGAAATGACCTGTTTAGTAAAAAACGGGAGTTGTACAGAAGGAAACCAAACAAAGTTTCCATTGATTCCATTAAAAAATAAAAACAATCTGTTTTCTCTTCCTGAAAATATTCCCGTTGAAAAACAAATGACAATAAATATCCCTGGTATGGATAACAATAGAGGAGTCTCTTCTAAATTTACCTGCTGTGAAAATCAGTTACAAACTTTTGACTGCTATATACAAAAACCTGTGAACTCTTTTGGAATTTTTAAAAGTAAAGATCAAGAGACTTTAACAGATTCAGAAAACAGGACAGACTCAATCATGGAAGCCTCTCTCCAAGGGACTTTTGGAGTAGATCTGATAAAAATCATTTATCCAAAACTCCCTGATTTTTCAGTAAAATCGGGAGAAAATGCTTACCTTTTGGGAGACATTCCAGGCCAGATTCTTTCCTGGCCTGATGAACCCCTTCCCGAATGGACTCCCTTGTGGGGGGTTCAGTTCAAAAACAGAAAAAAGGGGAATGTCTCCCTTTTGGCCTGTGGAGATATAAATTCATTAGAGATTAGCCAACCACCTTATTATTCTAAGGAAAAAAAGAAGCTGTGGAAAAACATTGTATGGTATAAAAGAAAACAACTGACCTGCAATAGAACGTCAGCACAAAAATGGAAAAAATTCACTCAGAAAGCAAAGGAGAGTGCGTGATAAATCAGCCCGGAGATAATTTGCTTTATTTATTATCTGAAAAGGGAACTATGACATGGTCTCAGTGTCATAAATACATGGATGATCTATGGCAAAACAGGGAACAAAATAAGGCTAAAGATGATTTTCATTGGGGAAAAGAACAAAAAAACGACTGGTATTCCATGATAAGAAAACTGAGTTCTCTTGGTTACCTGGATATTGGAGAATACGAGAAGAAAACAATAGTTCAGGTGGCACCACCCATGTTGGTGGCTCTTCCATTTATAAAGCCCTCTTTTTTTCTCACAGGAGCCCGTTCCCCCCAATTGCTCAGAGAGATTGATGAAATTTGCGACTATCATCCTGAAATAGAATTAGAAAAAAGACACATTGACGATGATTTTCCTGAAAGCTGGGTGATAAAAACCTGTAACATGGAAGAAATGGAAAAGAAATTTCAAAATCTAATCCAGGACAAAAAGTTAGGAATACAAAAACAGCCCGTTTCTTGGCAGATCATAGAGTTTTCGGCAAATATTGAAGAATACAAAAAATCTCTGCAAGGTCATTGGTTTAGTGCAGATCCATCCGATATGAGGGAAGTTTTTAATGTCAACTGTCTTTATTTTACCAAAGTGAATTCAGATTCGTCTGAGATTACAGATAGGAATCAGAAGTTTTTAATCAAACTAACCCATTATTACGAAAAATACTATTTGTACTCTCTGAAAAAGAACGAAAAAGTAAATGTTCATCTGGATTGGGGAAGATTTTTAATGGTTCAAAAATCAAAAATCCCTGTTGTAAGATTCACTAAAGACATGGAGTTAAAATCCTCTTTGCGTCTGCCCCCTCTTCTCGAAAGGGGACTAGCCCTACTCTCGGGAATTCCTGTTAATGAAATTCCAGTCAACAAAATGACCTTGGGAGGTTCTCAAAGCTCTCATAATGGCTCTTATAATAACAAATCAACCAACACCACAGGTTCTGGAAGGCACAAGGAATTTGTGTTTAAAAAGGTACCTTGGGATGTTGCCAAACAAGTCTCCAATAAGTTGGGACAACAACTCCAAAAGGTGGCTTGAAAATGCGTGACCCCATAGGAACTTTTGAAGAAATAAAAAAAGGTTTTGAACTTTATGTGAAGACTCGATTTGCCACACAGTTTCCTTCAATAGAAAGAAAAAGAGAAGAAATTTTCAAAAAAGAAGGAGTCTTTTACCGAGAACCTTGGGTAGAGGTAATCGAAAAATACAAAAGCTCGGAAAAAAAGATCTCTGATTTAAATGAAAATGATTTAAAAGGTCTTTCCAAGATTCAAATTAAAGATTTTCAAGATTTTGTTCAGGCCGGTCTTATGGGTGATTTCCCCCTCTATCAACACCAGCATAAAATGCTTACAAAAAGTCTTGAAGGAACAAATACGGTCATTACTTCGGGAACGGGTTCGGGGAAAACAGAAGCCTTTTTACTTCCCCTCTTTGCCTCCCTGATAAAGGAATCTTCACAGTGGGAGAAACCGGGTAGTCTCCCGGATCACCTCAATAACTGGTGGAAAGATGAGGATTGGAAGAATTCCCATAAAAAAGAGAACAATAATGGTTTGAAAACTTCTTATCGTGTACCCCAAAGAAAACATGAAAAACGCCCTTGTGCTGTCAGAGCTTTGATTCTCTACCCAATGAACGCTCTGGTAGAGGATCAATTATCTCGCCTTAGAAAGGGACTGGCATCTAAAAAAGCTGAAAAATGGTTTTCTGAAAACCGCCATTCCAACCGCTTTTATTTTGGCCGTTATACAGGGATGACCCCTGTTCCTGGCTCTGAAAACAAAATAAGAAGTGTCGATAAAAACAAATTGGAAGATCTTTCCAAAAAACTACAAGACACGGACTCACTTCAAGAAAAAATACGACAACACAAGAAAGGAGAGGACTCACAATATTTTTTCCCCACTATTGACAGGGCGGAAATGAGAAGTCGTTGGGATATGCAGGATGATCCACCTGATATTCTTATTACAAATTACAGTATGCTCAGTATTATGATGATGAGAGAAATTGACAACCCCATTTTAGAAAAAACCAAGAAATGGCTTTCACAAAACAAGGATCATATCTTTCATCTGGTTGTGGATGAACTACATTTATACAGAGGAACCTCCGGGGCTGAAGTGGCCTACCTCATAAGACTTCTTCTTTACAGGTTGGGATTATCCCCTGACAGTTCACAGCTAAGAATCATGGCGTCCAGTGCCTCTTTGAATCCAGAGAAAGAGGAAAGTTTAAATTTTCTAAAGGATTTTTTTGGAGTCAAGTGGAGTTCCGATCAAATCATCCAAGGGGATTTTGAAAGGGAGGATAGGAATGTTGTTACTCTTCAGAAGGTAGATAAAACAGAAAATCGTTTAAATCCTCTGTATGTGCAAAATAGGGATACCTCTCACCTTGGTTCTGTTTTTCTGGAGGAATTTAAAAGCTATCTCGAAACAACACAGAAACCCCTTGAAAACTCGAATATTTTGGATATCAATGATTCCAGCGAGATGGAGAATCAATCAGACAATGATTTTATCAATCGTCTTTTGAAAAAAACAGAAATAGAAAACAAAGAAAAACTTTTTTCTCACATTGAATCCCATATTTTAAAAGCATACGAACACAACCAGTCAGAGAACAAACGAAACGCTCTTCCTCTGTCCGAACTTTCAGATAAGATTTTTAATGAAAATAATAACATAAATCCTTCGTCAGGTGAGAGAAAGGAGAAGAGCCGTGCAACGACTGCTTTA
Source organism: Bdellovibrionales bacterium (assembly GCA_965261545.1). Lineage (GTDB taxonomy): Bacteria > Bdellovibrionota > Bdellovibrionia > Bdellovibrionales > UBA1609 > CBDHDF01. Next base: position 70,471 of record CBDHDF010000002.1, read on the forward strand.
AGGGGTTTGTTTTGTTTTTTGCACAAGCATCGCAAAGAATTTAAAGGCTTGCCATCCTTTCGTTTTCATTTGTTTTTCCGCAATATTGATGGTCTTTGGGCCTGTGCTGATCCTAAATGTTCCAATCATCAATTCAAACAACAGGATAAAATTAAATTTTCTAACAATGACAAAAAGGGAGATTCCAAAAGAAATCAAAGAAACGATCCCACAGGCCAATTATTCATGTGTGACCCTCCCTTAACCTGCGACAAACAACACCGAGTCTTTGAAAATCTTTACTGTGAGCAATGCGGGACGCTTTTTTTTGGAGGAATTCGTTGGGAAAAAGATCCAGGAGAACCTGAACTTTTACAGGTTTCGGACAACATTGAAAAAATACCTGATGAACACATCACCCCTTTTATTGAAAAAAGAAGTTATAAAGAATACGCCTTGTTTTGGCCCTTTGATGAAATCAATAGTGAAGTAAAAAAAGATTGGACCCAACCCCTGATTGGAGAGATAAATATCAATTCAGGTACAAAAGACAAATCTAAAAACAAGTCAAAAGCCTCTTGGAAAAAAGCCACTCTAAACAAAAAAACAGGAAAAATAAGACTTGAATGGGAAGATGAAAATAACAGTGTAAAGGGTTATTTGTTTTCAATATCAAAAGACCAAAAACAGTCAATGGCCCTTGCCTCCATCTGTCCTTCCTGTGCCGAAGATTACAAACAAAAAAAAATGAAAAGCCCTATCAGGGGATTTAGAACGGGGTTTTCAAAAATCATACAGATTCTTTCAAAGGAGTTGTTTTATCATCTGGATAAAAAAAAACTTATTGTTTTCTCCGACAGCAGGGAGGAGGCCGCAAGAATAGCCAACGGGGTGGAAAGAAGCCACTACCAGGATTTAATCAGGGAAATTATCCATAATGAATTACAACTTACGGTTCGTGGACTTCCCGCTATTTTATTAGATATAGATAATCATGGGGCTCTTAAAAGTAACGAGGCCAAAAAATATGAAGATAAACATCCGGGAAGTTTTAAAAGATTGAAAGATAAAAGAAAAACTATTGATAGTCTTAAGAAAATCGAGGATCCATCGGAAGAATTGAAAGAAAAAAAAGAAATATATGACAAATATTTGAAGGATATTAAAAGAATGGAGCAAACAGATATTGTTCCCCTCCGGATATTATTTGAGGATGATACGGATGAATCTTTAATTCTCAGGTTGAAAAATATGGGAGTCAACCCTGCCGGAAACTCCAAAGACAGAATCTGGGATAATGAAGACAGTGAAGGGAAATCATGGACTGATTTGTTTGATTTTTCCTCAAAAGAAGAAATATGGAAGGAAAGAAAAAATACCACCACCACCCTCGACGAGAAAAAAGGGGCTTTTAGAAGAAAAATCAAGGAAAAAGTATTTCATCTTCTGTTTCAAAGGCTTTATTTCAGTTTTGAATCCTCCGGTCTGGGTTTTGTCTGTGTCAATCTGGACGATCAAAGAATAGAAAGAGAGATAAAATCTATTAATCTCATTCAGACTTCAGGGATGAAAACTGACGGAGATTCAGACACATCGTCAGTTTCTGAAACCTCCTCCTCGGTACATATCATCAAGGAGATTTGTAATGGTTTTATAAGAATTCTTGGAGACACCTGGCGACGTGAAACTGAGAAAAAAGAAGAGGCAGGATCCATAGATCAAATAAAATCTAAAAAAGCAAGAACATATATCGAAAAATGTGCTGAAATTCACAGTCTTGATAAAGGAAAACTGAAACAATTGATTTTCAAATTAGTCACAAATGAAGAATTTGGAGGGCACAGAAAAGCCATTCTTGAATCCAAAAATCTTTTTGTCAAATTATCGAAATCAAAAGATCTTTTTTGGGAATGCTACAACTGCTCAAGGCCCCATCTGCACAAAAACGGACGAGTGTGTAGCTATTGCTTTTCTGAATTACCCGATGAAACTTCAAAAAAATGTCGAGATTTGTGGAATAACAATTACTACTCCCAACTCTCCGATAGAGAAAGAGAACCTTTCCGTCTTCACTGTGAAGAATTATCAGCCCAAAGTGATGATCCTGCTGAAAGACAGAGACATTTCCGCAGTTTGGTCATTGGTAAAAAAATTGGAATAGTGGAAGAAATTGATATCCTCAGTGTGACAACGACAATGGAAGTGGGGGTGGATATTGGTTCCCTGGAATCGGTGTTCCTGGCCAATATGCCACCTCAGAGATTCAACTACCAACAGAGAGTGGGACGGGCCGGAAGAGGGAAAGATGAAGTCTTTTCTCTGGCTATGACTTTATGCAGAGGGAACAGTTTTGATAATTTTTACTTCGAATCTCCCGATAAAATGCTCAATGAAGCCCCGCCTGTTCCTTTCTTGTCCATTGACCGAAAAAAGATTGCAGAACGTCTTGTCATAAAAGAGTTGTTGAGAAGGGTTTTTAGAGAATCCAAAAAAAAATCAGGTCATACGGATACTCATGGTGAATTCGGAATTGTGGAAGATTGGGAAAAAAATAAAGAAAAAATAAAAAATGAACTGAACGATTTTAATAAAGAAAAACTGAGTGAGATTATCAGACAGATAACATTTGGTGTTGACGGGATGGATCACAATAAAATCAAGGAGTTCATTCAAAAAGAACTTTTTAAAAAAATCGTTCATGCCACCGAAGACCAGGCGAAAAACACAGGACTGGCTGAAGCCTTGGCTGAAAAAAATCTTTTACCCATGTTTGGAATGCCCTCCCGTGTTCGCTATCTTTATCACGGGAAAAAAGGAATTGAGTATAAAAGCATTGATAGGGATTTGGATTTAGCCATTACTGAATTCGCACCTGGAGCCCAAAAAACAAAAGATAAGAGGATCCACACGGCCATAGGATTCACCTCCCCTTTGTATTCCAAGGGTGGTGAAACTAAAACGGAATATCCCATTCAGGAAAGGAAATGGCTGTTTCGATGTGAAAAATGCCAGTTCACTCAACCACATGATAAAGAACCTTCTTCAAAATGTCCCAAGTGTCCAAGTGATAATAATCAAAATTCTTTTGAATATATCATTCCCAAAGCTTTCAGAACCGATTTTTCATGGGGAAAAGATGCCGATGAAGTGGATCAACCTCCCTTTTACGGATCAGGGAGCTTTATTGAAGCTGAGTTTGATCACCAAGAACAGGAAAATTATCAATATGTTAGGCGCCAATTAAAATTGGCCATTTTTAGAAGCCGTCGCCAATGAAAAACGGCCAGTTGATGATGTACTGATTTAGTTATTCTTCGTTCAGAGTTTAGTCAAGTGTCTTTATTTTGCTCATCATTTAACTCGGACTATGCCACAAGATTCTGAGGAATGATTTTCTGCCCACCACTTTTGGCATGACCCCAAATGCATCCTTCAGCCCTATGGCAGAGGTAAATGGAGTATTTTTCAGGATTCCTTGGCGCAGCTAATGTCTAAAGCTCCGCGAGAGTGACGAGCAAATAGTACGGTAAAAGCCAGTTATCCATAAATTTATCCATGGCGACACTGCGGCTGTGACCCCGATGTCTAGCAACGCAGTGCTGCTGTGGATAAATTTTGTGGATAACTGGCGAGTTCCTTCCCCAAAAGTGGGGATCTCTAATGAACTTCTTTGGTTGAACTTTCCTCTTTGCTCTGTTTAGACTTGGCTTTTGCCGATTCGGTTCTCCAACTTTCTTTTCCTTCAATGTTGAGGGTTTCACAGTTGTGAATGATTCGATCAACAGCAGCAGCGGTGGTAATAGGGTTAAGAAACACCTTATCCCATTCAGAGTATGTTAAGTTTGTAGTGATCATGAGACTTTTCCTTTCATATCGCTGAGATATGAATTGAAAGAAAAGATCTGCCCCCTCTGTGCAGGAAGCTGTATAGCCAAGTTCATCACAAGCAATAAGATCAAAACGGTCTAATTTCTTAAAAAGAGCATTCAATGAGAGTTCTTTCTTGCTTTCACGCATTGTTTCAATAAGTTCATGAGTGGTGACCCATAAACATCGATAGCCTTGTTCACAGAGTGAACGAACTAGGGACATGGCCAAATGACTTTTCCCCATTCCAAAGCTTCCGTAAAACACAACATTACAGGCTTTTCTGACCCACTCTCCCTCTGCCATCCAATTAATTTGCTGAGCTGTCACTCCCGTTCTTTTCTGGAAGTTATAAGTTTGGAGTGATTTAAGTTGAGGAAGCTTGGCCCCCTTAAGCAATCTTTTCACTCTCTGGGAATGCTTGTCAGCAAGCTCATTTTGAACGAGTATACCTAAATACTGTTCATACGTCTTTTTTGTTTTTTCGGCAACTCTAGCCGTTGCAACATATTCATCCGCCATCGCTGGAAGTCGGAGTTTTTTAAGAGAACCTATAAGTTCTTCGTGATTCATTAAGAACCTCCTATGTTTGGAACAAGACTGTCATATTGAGACAATCTAGGTTGAAGTGGTTTTTGTTGGTCATTCAAATTAATTTTGGTGGGATTTCCTAAGAGCAAATCTTTTATGGATTTAAAGTCGAAAATCTCACGACTTTCTAATTGAAGCTCCATGGCTGTAGATAAGTCCTGCCAACTCACATGCTGAATCAAGTTGATAACTCTTAAATATTCATGCTCGGCACGGCTTGAATCTTGTTGCTTGAGGTATTGATAAAAATTTTCAAACACATTTGTTGGAAAAAGAATGGATCGGTGAGCCCATCTTACCATGGCTTGCGGCTTACGAACTAAAGAGGGAAGGATATGTTCAAGAAGAAGACTATGCTCCCCATCAGGTTTTCTTTGATGGCGAGCGACAATTTCTTGCTTCCCTCCTGCACGATAGATCGTGACATGATAGGGACCCTGTACGGTTTTACAGGGAGATTGGATCACCTCATCAGGTATGGAATATGTGGTTTTACCTATTCTCAAAGTCCCATAACCATTACTTTGACAAATATTCACCTTACAGAGAATATCTTCATCTCGTGGAGGCAAAGGCTTAAGAACTTTGGCCTCCTCCTCAAAGCGAGATTTGGTGGAGTCACTCTGATGCTGATCCATATAAGACTCTAAAAACTGATTCAAATGATCCCAGTCTTTAAAAACAATTCCTTTGTTTCTAACAATATTTTTTATCCGAGAACTGAAGGTTCGAATATCACGCTCCACATCTCCCTTGTCAGAGCCCTTCCCTGCGCGGCAGGGAAGAACCTTAAATCCATAGTATTGGATGGCTCGATCAAAAGATTGGGTGTAAATTCGCTGATTTCCTTTAAGAACTTTCTTCACACAGGGAGATAAATTATCAATACGGATGTTCGCACTCATCCCACCTATCTTTTCAAAAAAAGCATGCACCCCATCGATGAAACACTCATAGACAAGAAAGGGGTAGGCACGAACCCAACAGGTGCCACTACAAGGCAATGTTCCAAAATGGAGATGAACGATCTGAACACCATCGGCAAATGGTAAAGCAACCTTCTCCTTAAAATCAAACTGAGCCTGTTCTCCAGGATCATATCTTTGGCTGAAAAAACGCTCCTTGGGGCGAGAACCAAGAATCTCACAAACTCTTCTCTGAACCGTTCTCTCACTCCCACGATAACCCTCCTCAACTAATAGCTCATATATTTCACGGGCGGTGTTACTTGGGTTCAACTTCAAAAAGTACTTCACCCGATCCATATATCCATTAAGGGGATCTGGGCGAGTTCTTTTGGACCTCGCCTTGTACTTCGGTGGGGTGTTGGACTCACAGTACTTGCGCACCGTCTTACGATTGATCCCTAATTCACGAGATATTTCTGTCTTATTTTTACCACTGTGACTCAGGTCACGAATGCGGCCGAAAGTGTATTGACTAATCATAAGATCCTCCTCATTGCTAACCTTTTGAGTTGCAAAAGGGAGGGACTCTGTGAGCTTAGTATCTATATCAGAAGAAGAGACTTCATTGTCTAGTATTTGAACACTCCCTGAAGATTGGTCACTTTTCATTGGCGACAACCTCCATATTGAAAGTGGGACATTTTAATTGGCGACGGCTTTAAGGGAAGCCTGTCTTCAGAAAGAAATTCCATGAAAATTGAGGCAAATGTTGGAATCTTGTGGAATTTAAATACTTTAGAAAATGGGCACAGCCTAAACAGGCTTTTCTTGACTATATATTTAACCTCATTGAAATCCAGAAACAGTCTACAAATGACAAATATGGAACCTGAATAGGCTGTCATGGAAGGACTCTCCAACACGGAGCCCCTTTCCAGGTCGACAAGAACCCAAAAGGAGTTCTTATCAGCTCGGAGCCTTTTTATGAGTAATATCAATTGATTATATGCGTCTCGGTTGACAATGCCAAAAATCACCATAGGTCCTCCTCTGAAAAGTGGCCACTTTTCATTGGCGACGGTGGGGCATTTTAATTGTCAGCTAACACAATACGCCTTAGTTGAGGATGGTAAGGTATTTCGAATCAATGACAACAATAAAAACTTCTTCGAAGGTTCTGTTGGAGAGTTTAAAAGATTGGAAAATCAATGGATTGTTAATAATTACGAAAATTTTATAAAAAAACTGAAAACTCCAAATTCATATCTGATGAATCGGGAGTAATGAAAGTGGCTTTGGCTTCAAAAAAACAAACAGAGGTTTTTAGTATTAAGCATCACAGAATTCCAGAAGACCTTGATCTGGATTACTACAAAAAAGGTTCGGCCATGAAAGGGGCTTATTATTCCGCCGCTTTTATCATAAGAACTCTTGTCGCAGAAACACTAGATATTAACCCGGAGGAACTCGAAATAGGAAATATCGTTGGAACCAAAGTGAATCAAAAAACAGGAGGAGAGATCAGAATCAATGATAGCTTGCCTAACGGGGCTGGATTTTCCACCTGGATAAAGGAAAATATTTCGGACATTCTGAAGAAAATAAAATCTGAAAACAGTGACAGTGCTTTTATAAAAAAAATTTACTCTGAGGTTCATCAAGAAGATTGCAAATCCTCCTGCCACCTCTGTTTGAAAGCTTATCGTAACATTAACTATCATGGACTTCTGGACTGGCGACTTGGGATATCTCTTCTCAAAAGCTTTATTGACATGAATTATAAAGCCGGACTAGACGGTAACTTCCGGGAGCCAGAATTAAAAGGTTGGAAAGAAAATACGAAATTATTAAGAGATGAATTTTGTAAGAATTTTCCATCGTGTTCTCCAAGGAATTTTAAAGAACTTTCTGGTTTCTCGGTTAACGAAGCAAATATTGTTATTCTTCATCCTTTTTGGACTAAAAATTCTCCCTTAGTCAAAAAGTCTATCAATGGTAATGAATGCAAAATCATTGATACGTTCAATTTATTAAGAAGACCCAGTTTTGTTTACAAAGAAATTGCCGAGTTTCCTTAAAATGTACCACCTGATTTCCTCAGTAGTGTACCAGTCGATTTTAAATCGGTATAGAGAATTCGTAGAGGTTTGCCTAGTAGCTCAAGGACCGCGCGGTTTGTGGATCCGATTTGAGGATAAACTCCAACACGACCCAGTGAAGGTATGGGTTCAATTAGCGTGAGGAGCCGTGACGGACCCGTAGGTTCTGTGAGAGGAGGGGGCCTCTCGGCCCCCTCCTCTTTTGTTCTTGATCTAGGGGAGCCATGCGTATACCCTCTTGACAAACTACATAAAAACATGTAGTTTGTCAAGAGGAGCATAAGTGGCAGCTAAGAGAGTCAACTACTATGTGACAATAAATGGTAAGTCACCTTTCTTAGAATGGACTAACAATTTGGATATTAAAAGCCAGGTTATTGTTGATCGCTTTATACAGAGGGTTGCTCAAGGTGGTGCTAAAAAATCAATAAAAAGTTTAAAGGATGGTGTTTTTGAAATTAAGATCCCACATGCTTCTGGGTTGAGAGTGTATTTTGGAGAGGGTGGTGACCAACTCATTCTTCTCCTAATTGGTGGAAACAAAAGAACACAAAGTAGAGACATAAAAAAAGCCAAGGAGTATTGGAGTTATTATGGCAAACAGAAGTAAAAGCTATGATGAAGTATTAGCTAAGAAATTTGAAAACCCTGAGTACGCCAAAAGCTACTTATTAAACATCGTTGAAGAAGAAGGGCTTGCTGTGGATACAGCTCTTCGTGAAACGATCAAAGCAATGGGGCTTCAAAGCTTTTCTGAAAAATCTGGCCTTGCCATTCAAGCTGTCTCCGATTTTGTGGCAAATAGACAAAAATGGAGTACAGATAAACTTTCAAAACATATTGGAGAAGTTTTTCATCTGAGAGTAAAATTATCTCTCGAAAACTCTGATCCAAGCGAAGTGGCATAATGAAGATATGCCCATTCATCTTGTTGCGTTCTCGGCCGCAACAAGATTTTTGCCCTTGATTCCGCAACACATACGCAACAAACGCCTAGGTCAGTTGGACGTATCTTCAAGGTTTTCTTGACGTTGGTTTGAAGTGGGAAAGGGCCGTATTTGCTGAATTTTCATGGACTTAGGGGAGAGCTTCGTCTTTCAAAGGTTAATGATTACAAAATGTTATCAAAATTAACCTTTCACCTGTTGGAGAAATTTGTCTTTAGACGCGCCGGACTCAAAATTCGGTTCTGGTAACAGAGTGGGAGTTCGATTCTCCCCGGAGGCACCAAATGTCACTTCACAGCATCCACTTCAATCTTCCATTTTCCACATTTTTTCATTGAGTATTTCTGCAATTCTTTTGGTATCCATCTTCGGTTTTCCACAGTAGTGATGCTCGTTGACATCTCGGCCATGGCCAAGAATGGATGCTCTTTCATCCAAAGACATGCCAGCTTCTTTGGCTGTCAGATTAAACCCTCGGCGCATATCATGCCTTGTGTAGGGCACGCTGTAGTCTTTCCGAACCTTTTTACCATCTTTATACTTCCTCGTCGCTGGGCTGGAACTCTCTTTAGCCTCTGCCAAACCAGCAGCAATAAATAAAGCTCCCCAGGCACCACTTACAGAGTCTACTCTTCGATAGACAGGCTTTGGACTCTTGGTCGATAAACGACAATCTACCATTGTAAAGATAAATCGTGCATCCACTGGAACCAATTTGCCTTGTTGGCTGGGAGCGTAACCCACAACCCGGTGCTTCATAGCTCTTTCCACCAAAGGTTTGAGCATATCCAAAACATCCGTAGGAATGATTGTCTCTCTGGTCTTTCCATATTTGGGTGACCATTGCATTCCATGCTTGGTGGGACACTCCTTGGGTTGAATCACCCAATGACCTGTCTCCCAATTGATATCATCCACTTCTAAATACAACCACTCCTTTGTTCGCGCCCCTGTACGAAAAAGCCCATAGGCAAATTCTTTGATAGGGAAGCCGTAGCGATGTGTGTAGTTTGCGGATAACAATTGAGGAAGAATGTTTTTTGAAGGGGCCACCGTTCTTGCCCTTTCTTCTTTGGGCACTGAAATGGCTTCCACATCCACCCAAGGGTTTTGAGGAATTAGTTTTCTCTTTTTAAGCCATTTAAACAAACGCTTTATGGCATTGAGATCATTAAAAGCAGTGACTCTTTTAATCTCTCCCGCCTTCACACGCTTAAGTAAATGTCTCCGAAAATTATAAGCCTCATATTCCGTAAGTTTGTGAACATAATTGACCTTAAACTTTTTCTCCAACACGGCAGCGACAGGAAGCATTCTCGTTTTTTCCGTGTGAAGATAATTGGGTGAAGCCCCTTCAATTTGAAGGTGCTCTAAATAGTCGTTGATAGCCATTTCAAAAGTTGAAAGCTTGCTAGAACTCTCTTGGAACTTTTCAAGTTCTTTTTCTGTAAAAAGACCCTTGGCAAGTTCCTTTTCTTTTTTACTGGCATTTTTTCTAGCTGATTTTTCATCGTTACCAGGAGCACGACCATAAAACCACTTTCCATTGGGGAGTTTAAATTTCCAGTACCAACCCCATTTGCGTTGATGCACATAAACTCTTGGAGTGTATTCAAAAGATACTTCAAGTTGTACTAATTCGTTCATAGTCTTTCTCCTTTAACCCGATCACTCTGTTTTCTAGAAAGTTGCAGAAATGAATCAAGGTCAGATTTTAGAAAGACTAGACCCTCCTTAGTAAAGTCACAAAAAGTCAGCCTCCTTGATCTCAGTGCATGATAGCGTATGCTATCAACGCTGCACCGACAGTAAAAGGCGGCTTCTTTTTCATTAAATACATGGTGATTAAACACCATTATTCTTTCTATTTGATTGTCAAAGAGCGAGTCTTCAGTAGACGCACAGGACGACGGACTGGTGATTTTTTTATTATCATAAAGCATAGTATTTTCTCCTTAAAAGATCACGAAAAAGGTGAACGTTCGTCTAAAGATGAACGGCCGTATAAAAATGAGTGGCCGCATAAATCTGATAAACAATGAGCGCAAAAAGTGTTCTTCCCGAATTTTTTGTCATCGGACATAAATCTTTCTTAAAAAAGATATTAAAAAATTTCCTGAATGCTTCATGAATACCTCCTTATGGGTATAGTTTGGTTGGGTGAGCCATATAGCTCACCGGCGGGGAATTGTTAATGATTTGATGAATGTATCTGGTAGGTGTTTGTTGAATAGAATGATTGAATATCGCCTTCATTTTTTACAGCACGAAGACGAGGAGTGAACCGTCCGGGGGGGGGAGTGAATACGAGGAACCCCCCAATTTTGAGAATTTTTTGTTGACGACGGGCAAAAAAATCACTTTTAGCCCTTTTCAAAAAGGCCAAAAAGGATGTAGGCCATGGCCGTTCACAAAAAGTCCAAATAAAGAAGGAGTCAGAAATGGCAAAGTTTAAACACTTAACAAAAGAAAAACTAAATCATGTCCGCAATCGCCTTTTTGAAGTGTCCAGTGGCCTCAATGGTCTAGGCTCTTTGTTTGAGTCTCAATCAGTACACTTTTGCCCCTCACCAGATGAGCTTTACGGCATTGGACAGCTCTTGAAGCAACTCTCCCGTGAAGTTGAGGTTCAGGAAGACATCCTAAATTGTGGTTATGATAGTCAAGCCGTGAAGAAGAATTTGGGGGAGACACCAGTGTTAGACTCGAAGAAAAGTTGAAAAAAGGGAGGCAGAAATTATCTTGCCTCCTAGCCTTTCTCTTCCTTCTCATACCCTGCCACGTCCTGCCCTCTCATTGAGATCATTACACCGAGGACTTCATTAGAAATCCAACTTCTTACCAGTCAGTTTTTCGGCGAACCGTTCCGATGAGGAAAGCCCCTTGGCAATCCGAGTGAGGGCCATTTTTTCTATCTTTGAAAAGATGGTGGGAGCCGCATAACCTGATCCTAAAAGCAATAAAATGGTGACAATAGCCTTAATAATACCTGTATTCATTGGTCTTCCTCCTTTGGTAAAACCACCAGTGGTTGGTTTATGTTTATTTTCTATTTGGTTTTAAGCCCAGTTTTGGGCTTTGTTCATAGCAGTTTTCAAGCTGCCTTATCTTATGGCCACCATGGAGCCGGCCGTTTTGTCAATATTTCTTGAATCATTATTTTGTGGAATGAACGGCCGCATAAACTTGAGCTTCATTTTTCGTAACATTCATGGGGGCGCCTTGCTTCCCCACCCACGCCCATGAATCTTATCTAGGCCCCCACTTCTTTGCACGAAGCAACTCGGTGGACAGCTTCGCTGGTCTATATAATTGGCCTCTTTTAGTTACTCTGGACTTTTGATGGTATTTTTGTCATGTATGATTCCGATACAATAAAGGATAAAGCAATAACATTATTGGAAGGTGATAAGATGAGTGGCCGTTGAATAGATTGGTAATTTTAATTCCGTGAAGTAACATGGTCTTGAGCTTTGGATCGAACCCACGCATGTACCTGCACTCTGAGTGTATGGACGTATAGTAAGTTGACCTATTTTCGCTTTAGAATTTATGGCAAAATCCCAAGGCTCTAGTTTTATCACCTTCTTTTTTTCTAACAGAAAGGAGGAGTCATGTGGATATTATTTATAGTTCTGTTTGTGGAATAGATGTTCATCAACATATGTTGATGTGTACGATTGTCAAAGTGGAAGACGGTAAGAAGAAGTTTTTCACAAAAGAGTTCAAGAATTTTCCAAAAAATTTTCCTAGAATGCGCTCTTGGATGAAGCCACATAAGGTTGAGAGAGTTCTTTTTGAGAGCACAGGGATTTATTGGAATTCTTTATACGATGATTTGACAGAAAAAGGTTATGAAGTAGATGTTATCAATGCCTTTCATGTCAAAAATATTACTGGTAAAAAAACTGACGTGTTGGATAGCCAGTGGATTGCAGAGCTTGGTGCTTGTGGTCTTCTAAGAGCTAGCTTCATTCCTCCACGTGAGATTCGTTCTATTAGACTTTTGGCTCGTTATCGTACAAAAACGATCCGCCAAATATCTTCGGAACAAAATCGTATGTATAAGGTTCTTGAATATTCAGGCATTCGTTTAACCTATGCAATGTCTAAAGCTGACTGCGTATCTGGTATGGCCATGATTCGTGCCATAGCTAATGGAGAGAGATCAGTTTCTAAATTGATGTCTCTTGCCAGAGGGTCTTTACGTCAAAAGACCGAAGAATTTTCTTACGCCCTGTCGGGAAAGATGACGGAAGAAAATCGTTTTGTTCTTCAACGCATTCTTGATCGAATAGATTTTTTGAAAAAAGAATGCTCTCAAATTGAAGAAGAACTTTTCATTCGTATGAAACCCTATGAAAGGCAGTGGCATCTACTCCAGACTATACCTGGAATTGACGAATTAAGTGCAGCGCTTTTGATTGCAGAAATAGGAGGCAATGTGAAGTCTTTTAAAAATAAAGGAAATTTTTGCTCCTGGATGGGGATTTGCCCATCCAATAATGAGAGCGCAGGAAAAAAAAAGTCTTCACGAACGAGGAAAGCGAACACATATGTGAAATCGTTGGTATGTGAGATGGCCAATAGTGCTATTAAGACGAATTCACAATTCAAAGGCAAATACCAATCACTTGTTATAAGGCGTGGGCACAAGAGATCAGTGATTGCCGTTGGTCACAAAATGATGGGAGTTGTTTATTCAGTCATAAGTAATGACACCCCCTACAAAGACCCTGGAATTGACTATGAAAAGCTCATGGTGAAAAAAAATGCACCAAGGTGGATTAGAGCGTTAAAAAAGTATGATTTCATGTAATGTAGGATGATTTAAAAACTCGGACATTTGAAAAAATTCGAAGAACGGATAGTGGATTCGTGCGTCCAAACTACCCCGGAGATTCATAGTAACATTCATGGGGGCGCCTTGCTTCCCCACCCACGCCCATGAATCTTTCTAGGCCCCCACTTCTTTGCACGAAGCAACTCGGTGGACAGCTTCGCTGGTCTATATAATTGGCCTCTTTTAGTTACTCTGGACTTTTGATGGTATTTTTGTCATGTATGATTCCGATACAATAAAGGATAAAGCAATAACATTATTGGAAGGTGATAAGATGAGTGGCCGTTGAATAGATTGGTAATTTTAATTCCGTGAAGTAACATGGTCTTGAGCTTTGGATCGAACCCACGCATGTACCTGCACTCTGAGTGTATGGACGTATAGTAAGTTGACCTATTTTCGCTTTAGAATTTATGGCAAAATCCCAAGGCTCTAGTTTTATCACCTTCTTTTTTTCTAACAGAAAGGAGGAGTCATGTGGATATTATTTATAGTTCTGTTTGTGGAATAGATGTTCATCAACATATGTTGATGTGTACGATTGTCAAAGTGGAAGACGGTAAGAAGAAGTTTTTCACAAAAGAGTTCAAGAATTTTCCAAAAAATTTTCCTAGAATGCGCTCTTGGATGAAGCCACATAAGGTTGAGAGAGTTCTTTTTGAGAGCACAGGGATTTATTGGAATTCTTTATACGATGATTTGACAGAAAAAGGTTATGAAGTAGATGTTATCAATGCCTTTCATGTCAAAAATATTACTGGTAAAAAAACTGACGTGTTGGATAGCCAGTGGATTGCAGAGCTTGGTGCTTGTGGTCTTCTAAGAGCTAGCTTCATTCCTCCACGTGAGATTCGTTCTATTAGACTTTTGGCTCGTTATCGTACAAAAACGATCCGCCAAATATCTTCGGAACAAAATCGTATGTATAAGGTTCTTGAATATTCAGGCATTCGTTTAACCTATGCAATGTCTAAAGCTGACTGCGTATCTGGTATGGCCATGATTCGTGCCATAGCTAATGGAGAGAGATCAGTTTCTAAATTGATGTCTCTTGCCAGAGGGTCTTTACGTCAAAAGACCGAAGAATTTTCTTACGCCCTGTCGGGAAAGATGACGGAAGAAAATCGTTTTGTTCTTCAACGCATTCTTGATCGAATAGATTTTTTGAAAAAAGAATGCTCTCAAATTGAAGAAGAACTTTTCATTCGTATGAAACCCTATGAAAGGCAGTGGCATCTACTCCAGACTATACCTGGAATTGACGAATTAAGTGCAGCGCTTTTGATTGCAGAAATAGGAGGCAATGTGAAGTCTTTTAAAAATAAAGGAAATTTTTGCTCCTGGATGGGGATTTGCCCATCCAATAATGAGAGCGCAGGAAAAAAAGTCTTCACGAACGAGGAAAGCGAACACATATGTGAAATCGTTGGTATGTGAGATGGCCAATAGTGCTATTAAGACGAATTCACAATTCAAAGGCAAATACCAATCACTTGTTATAAGGCGTGGGCACAAGAGATCAGTGATTGCCGTTGGTCACAAAATGATGGGAGTTGTTTATTCAGTCATAAGTAATGACACCCCCTACAAAGACCCTGGAATTGACTATGAAAAGCTCATGGTGAAAAAAAATGCACCAAGGTGGATTAGAGCGTTAAAAAAGTATGATTTCATGTAATGTAGGATGATTTAAAAACTCGGACATTTGAAAAAATTCGAAGAACGGATAGTGGATTCGTGCGTCCAAACTACCCCGGAGATTCATAGTAACTATTCAGGGGGAATAGGAAGGATAAAAGGTCTTTTTTAGAAATCCGCAAAGCATGTCAGTAGAAACTGCAGAGGCCAGCGAAGACTCCAATAGGATTTTTGGGCTTAATTGATGGTTTAGAGTGGTGTTGGGCAAAGTTTGAGGAGAATGGGGCCAGAAAAATATGTTGTTTTGTGGTGTTGAGACGTACCTCTCCATGAACATAGAGGGAGGAGATGATACAGCTCTATGCGTCATTCAGGACAGTCAGAAGTTAAGAAAATGAATCGAAGCTCTCACTTTGTGGTGGGCCTCTGGGTGGCCATAGGCTTGGAGGTTGTGAGGTGATGCCGAGATGAGTAAGAATTTTTTCAATGACCTGAGGGTCTTCAATGGAAGAAATGACTTTTACTTTTCCACCACACTCGTGGCAAGTTTCAATGTCTATATCAAAAACTCGCTTGAGCCTTTGAGCCCAGGTCATTCCTGAAGATCTTTTCTTGTTTGGCCTTGACTCTGAATCTTCCAAATCTAAGGTTTCTTCCCTTGAGTCTTCACCGATGGAGGCTTCAATTTGGGGTTGAGGGACGATGGAGGATCGATATTTGAAATTGGGCGCGAAAACTCCGTGGAATCTTGTGAGATTCACTCGTGGTCGAGGGATAAGGGAAGCAAGACGGCTAAGGAAATCAAGGGGGTCCAGAACGATATGAGTGGTTCCATTGTCATAGGCAGTTTTGAGTTTATAGACAACTTGGCCCCTGGTATTTAATGAGAGCCTTTCTTCACTGAGGCTGGGTCTTGAAATATACCGGCATACCCTCTCTCGCTTTTTTTTCTCATGGGCTCTACATGCGACTCCTCCATGGAGGCTAAAGCCAGAATATTTGGCGAGAAATTCACTGTTAAAATCTTTACCTCTTGCTGATACAGTGTGAAGAGTCAGTGCTTTTTTCCCTTTGTGAGGACCGAGAGCTATTCTATAGGTGACTGATGATCCGTGGACTTGGTCCATACTGTCAGAGGCTTCCATAGCCAGATACTCTTGCCCTGTTTCATCCCTTAGGATGAGTCCCTTTTTTTCTAGGTGCTTGACCACTCTATGAGCTATGCTCACCAAGATGTGATCCATTTCACTTTGGGTGGGTGGAGTTATGGGGTGAAAATGAGGTTTACCTTCGGGGAATGTGTACACTCCATCCAAATACATCATATGGAAATGAATATTGAGATTGATGCTTCCGCCAAAGCGTTGAATGAAGGTAACAGAACCCGCCTTGGCTCCTGATTTTTTGGTGAGACCAGCTTTTTTGATCAGGTAGGTGGAAATGGCTCGATGAACGATGGCTAAGACCTCTCCCATGACCTTTGGATTTTTGGCAAAGAGGAATCTTATTTGAAAAGGAAAGCTAAGGACCCATTGTCGTAGGGGTTTTTGGGGAAAAACTTCATCAACTAAGTGAGCTGCACTTTCAGCCATTCTTCTTGCGCCGCAGCTTGGGCAGAAGCCTCGACGCTTGCAGCTAAAGGCCACAAGCCTTTCATGGTGGCAAGATTCACACTGGGTTCTCAAGAAACCATGGGCAAGAATTCCACACTTGAGAAACTCATCGAATTCTTTTTTAACGAACTGGGGAAGGCCATTTTCATGCTCATTTTCTATGTGCCGGTAGAAAGTGAGTAGATTTTCTTGCACCAATTTGTAAAGGAGAGTCTTTTCAGGGCGGTGTCGTTGGTATTTGGGAGCATTGTTAAAGATATGGGGATCAACAAGGGCCATGGCCTTTGTTGGAAGGCAAATTCAAGGCCAACTGTACCCAGTAAGTCACCAATTGAGCCACAAGGTGGGAGAGTTCATCACTGGGTGGTGTCATCACGGCATTGAAAGAGGAGCCCCATTAATCAAGGTACTTGAACACTTATCTTTAAAAAACTCTGAATCTTGCCTTGAATCCTTACTTTTTTGGTTTTTTTTGGTATCGGGAGTGGCTATGGGCGAGTCCACAACCTCCCCCAATGAATACTGCCCTGCGTAATAATGAATCTTCACCTTATCCATCCCAATTTCTATCTTATGCACCAACCTCTTGATAATCTTAGCTTGAACTTCAGGGTCGCCTCCCTCCCCAAGAACTTTGTTCGCAAGCTCCAAAAAGGACTGGTAACTTTGAAAATCCACCGGCAACTCTTGAAGACCCACATATCCATTTTTCAGTTCATCAAGCCTTTCCTGAGCCACCTTTTTCGCAGCTTCAAGTTTGGACATGCGAAAGAAAAAAGTAGCGTAGCCTGATAGAGTCCCAACTCTTCATCCCTAGACTTGGCTTAGATAGTGTAACCGCTTTTCAAGCCTATGCCAGTTTATCTCCCATTCAAGATGTCTCCGGTATGGACCATTGCGGTGAGTTATTTGGTCGGAGCGACGGGGTGGGGGTTAAATGGCTAAAATCATTAAGTCTGACAAGGCGTCGGCCATCAGCGGCCATCAGCGGCCATCAACTCTTGCACAAGTTCTACACCAATTAATATCCTCCACAGATCAAAAATAGAAGGGCTGCCTAAAAGTATCCAATACAGGTCTTCAAAAAAGCTATGACTGCGTTTCACCAATGCATCTCCAAGGGTGGACCTAGGGATTCCAAAAATTTTTTCAATATCCCGAAATGTTTATAAGCTTAAAGCAAAGAAGCCAATGAGGGAGCAGGTCAGTTGCCAAGTGGAAAAACTAATGACACCCTTGTCTATTTGCCACTTCTTTTTAACATCTTGTTATTATTGAGGAATCCTCCGGACGCCAGTGAAGTATCCACTACAGCTATTCAAAATCATGTGACCTTAGTACATCTCTCTCCACGTTTTCTTGGAGAGTTCTGTTTGAACGCCCCTCGCTGCTGGATCAACGAGACTCAGATATCCAGATTTGTCTTCAAAGTTCTCCGGAAAAACTCCCAAACACAATTTTTCTGTATGCTTCGATCTGTATAGTATTGCTTGAATTCCGGCGTTGTAGACAATGTGTCCAAATATTTGGGATGACGATGGGATTGTGAATAAGGAGGGTTGAGCAGCCCAGTTGTGGTCACGCATTATATTTTTTAGTTGAGCCGGAGTGCGGACATTTTGTGGCTCGTTTAACCTCAGCTTCTTTGCTTTCTTTTTTAATTCATCAGGGACTGGGATTTTTTTAATTACATTAATGAAGGGGCTAAGTGCTTTCTTATCAGTGACATCCAGAACGAGATCAAGTTTTCCGCTTAATTGAGTAGCTGAATACGACACAAGAGAGCCTGTGAATTCCTCCCTTTTAATTTTCCTTTTATCTGGAGCATTAGAAGAAAATTTCTCT
This sequence comes from Bdellovibrionales bacterium, assembly GCA_965261545.1. Classification (GTDB taxonomy): domain Bacteria; phylum Bdellovibrionota; class Bdellovibrionia; order Bdellovibrionales; family UBA1609; genus CBDHDF01. The sequence goes on from CBDHDF010000002.1 coordinate 88,801, forward strand.
GCCATAGCTGTGTCATGGTTGGAAGCAATATAAAGGCAAGAAAATGGAGGGTACTTCATTGGGTCAATCTGTCCGAAGTTGAATCTCCCTCCAATGCTATGCAATCTACTCCCTGCCGCAGAGAGTGGATTGTTGTTGTATTTCTGAGTTAATACCCTGAACCATTTATCGAACTTATAGCTAATGGCACCTTTAATGAGTGCCTTCTGGACCTTGTTCGCTAACTTTGATCTCTCGTTTGCATAGTAAGAGTACTCTTCCCAGTAGAAGTCAAATAGGCTTTCATGTTTCTCTCTCCACTTTTCAATGTCGTGAGCAGAAAAACTATCCAGAAGGATAAGGGGTTGTTCAGTATGGGAATCAGATATTGACATAGCTTAGAATTACGGCAAATTCCCTTCCATGGCATCAAAAATAAAGCTCTTTAGTTTTTTATACCTTCCGAAGCGAATCATGTCTCGTGGAGTTAAGTTTCCAAGCATAGGGTTTTCCATTTTGAACCATAGCGTGGTCTTATCTGTGTCTCCATTAAAGTTACTGGCAACGATTTCACAAGTATTAGCGATTTCCTCCAGCTTTGTCTTTAATAATTGAGGTACTCTAGCGCCGCTGTACCGGACTGAGTTCTCTGAAACATTCGCGATCTTTGCGACGTCATTGTTTGAAAACTCAAAAAAGTTGGCTACTTTTTTCAAGTCTGTTGTCCCCTGTCTATAAAAGGGCATATACTTACTGGTTGGAACAGTAGCAAATAAATCCTTCTGAGAAGCTTTCATTAAACCTCCTATTAACCATTTATCGGCTAATTTATAGCCAAACTTAAGCCAAAAACTAGCTCATATCAACTTCTTTTTAAATATAATAATAACAAATACTTAGGTTACATACCATTCTCTTGTTCTTCTTAAGGACTTTAGTCAGGACACTTTCTAATGAGTTTAATGGGAGAATCCACAGGTGTTTCTTTTATTGATGCAAGAACTGGCGTCCCCGGTCCCAAGATAAGCGAACACCCCCAAGTTGTGGAAAGGGTGTACTCGATGGAGTGGAGGCGGCTTTCTAGACATTTTGGGCGTTCTGGGCCATAGATCTGGAAAACCTAAGGAGGGCTGAGTTTGACTTTACAAGGAACTGGCAAATTTCCTTATGGGCTCTCGCAGCAGTCTGTTTTGTAATGATCTGGCCTGCGCATTGGCTCATAAAAGAGGTAACTTTGGATGGTGCGATATTTTTGAGCTAATCGCCGATGGACTCATAAATATCTTACCCTAGATTGAGTTGTTGTTAGCTGACAATTAAAATGCCCCACCGTCGCCAATGAAAAGTGGCCACTTTTCAGAGGAGGACCTATGGTGATTTTTGGCATTGTCAACCGAGACGCATATAATCAATTGATATTACTCATAAAAAGGCTCCGAGCTGATAAGAACTCCTTTTGGGTTCTTGTCGACCTGGAAAGGGGCTCCGTGTTGGAGAGTCCTTCCATGACAGCCTATTCAGGTTCCATATTTCTCATTTGTAGACTGTTTCTGGATTTCAATGAGGTTAAATATATAGTCAAGAAAAGCCTGTTTAGGCTGTGCCCATTTTCTAAAGTATTTAAATTCCACAAGATTCCAACATTTGCCTCAATTTTCATGGAATTTCTTTCTGAAGACAGGCTTCCCTTAAAGCCGTCGCCAATTAAAATGTCCCACTTTCAATATGGAGGTTGTCGCCAATGAAAAGTGACCAATCTTCAGGGAGTGTTCAAATACTAGACAATGAAGTTTCTTCTTCTGATATAGATACTAAGCTCACAGAGTCCCTCCCTCTTGCAACTCAAAAGGTTAGCAATGAGGAGGATCTTATGATTAGTCAATACACTTTCGGCCGCATTCGTGACCTGAGTCACAGTGGTAAAAATAAGACAGAAATATCTCGTGAATTAGGGATCAATCGTAAGACGGTGCGCAAGTACTGTGAGTCCAACACCCCACCGAAGTACAAGGCGAGGTCCAAAAGAACTCGCCCAAATCCCCTTAATGGATATATGGATCGGGTGAAGTACTTTTTGAAGTTGAACCCAAGTAACACCGCCCGTGAAATATATGAGCTACCTGAAATCCCTAAAAGTTGTAACTAGGTGTAGGACTTAAGTCCTGATTATTGTCTGAGAAGGCCTTCACTTTGATTAAGAGATTGTCATCTCTTCAAAAGCATAGTTACAATATTAACGATGTCATACACTTTTGAGCAAAAAAATAAGGGAAAAACCTATGTCTATAAAGTTGAAAGCTTTTGGGACAAGGAAAAAAAGCAGGCCAGGCAAAAACGCATCTACCTTGGAAGAAAGGATGAGTTTACAGGTCAAATTAAGACCAAAAGAAAAAAGATTCCCATAGGCTCCTATAATGTGGGAGCCTTATTTTTCTTAGAGAAAATATGCGAACAACTAAATCTTCTAAAAACATTGTCTAAAATTTATCCAGATAATTACGAACATTATTTGCATTTAGCTTTTTTTAAAATAATCAAAAGAGAGCCCTTTTATCTTTACGATATGTGGTGTCAAGAAGCTTATGTTTCAAAGAAAAATTTTATGTCGTCACAAAAAATAAGCAATCTCTTATGTGATCTTGGGAGAGATCAAAAAAAGATAGAATCTTTCTTTAGCGAATGGATAAATCAAGTGAAGGGTTCTGGTACGGTAATGTTTGACATCACATCCTTTTCTTCCTACTCTATGAATAATGAATTTTTAGAGAAAGGTTACAACAGAGATGGAGAGAATCTCGAACAAATAAACTTAGGTCTGATAAGTAGGAAATCTGAAGACAATAAAACTCATACGCCTATAGCGTACAGAATCTATCCTGGAAGTATACCGGATGTCAAAACTTTATCGAATATTATTGAGATCATAACAAGTTATAAATTAGATTTAGATTGTTTAGTTATGGATAAGGGTTTTTCTAGTGTAGAAAATATTAAGGGACTGCATCGTAAGGAATTGAAGTATTTGATACCCATGAGTTTTAGAACAAAACTCTCAAGAGAGCTTGCTGTGGCTTTAAATGAGAAAATAAAATCTCCATCATGCTCTTTTACTTTTAATGAGGAAATTTATTCGCATTGCAAAGAATCAATAAAAATCGGAGGATTTGATTGTACGGCTCATATTTTCTTAGACAAAGAAAGAAGGGTTTATGAGGAATCTGTGTTAATGAAAGAGTTGCTTGATTTTATGAAACTCTTTCTTGAGAAAGATTTGAAATCAGAAGAACAAGCTAGTTCCTATATGAAAGAAACTTTAGGAAATAAAAAAAGGTTTCTCAATATCTCTGATTGCACTCCATTTAAGATTTCTTTAAATGAAGAAAATATTAATGAAGAATCTTCTACGCTGGGTATTATGATATTAATTACAAATAGTCATGATTTAAAGAAAACAAATATATTGAGTTTATATCGAAACAAAGATATCATTGAGAAAGTATTTTTCTCATTCAAGCATGATATTAATGGAAGGAGAAGTCGAGTTCATTCTCTCATGAATATGAGGGGAAGCATCTTTATTAATTTTCTCTCTTTAATTTTAATTTCACATATTGATACTGTTATGAAAGATAAGAAGTTATATAAAAAAATGTCTAAAATAGAAATTTACAAAATGATGGACCGATTAAAATTTTATGAATTAGCTACAGGTGATCTGATGCTTGGAGAGCTGTCTAAAAAACAAAAGGATATTTTTTCAGCCTTCCAAATAGATGGGCTTCCCAAGACAAAATGATGTTTTTTATCTGTTTCAAATGTGACGGTGGCTGTGGCTACCACTATGCCTCATCTATCCAATGGGGACGAAGAGGACCTTTCGCAGCAAATTCTTATGAATCATATTAAATATATTAATACTATTAAACCTCTCAAACCGTTGACAGCAGCCAATTCCATAGGAAGAGAGGAAAGTTAACGCAATACATTAAACCTAGTTACAACTTTTAGGGATTTCAGGGAGCTATTAGTTGAGGAGGGTTATCGTGGGAGTGAGAGAACGGTTCAGAGAAGAGTTTGTGAGATTCTTGGTTCTCGCCCCAAGGAGCGTTTTTTCAGCCAAAGATATGATCCTGGAGAACAGGCTCAGTTTGATTTTAAGGAGAAGGTTGCTTTACCATTTGCCGATGGTGTTCAGATCGTTCATCTCCATTTTGGAACATTGCCTTGTAGTGGCACCTGTTGGGTTCGTGCCTACCCCTTTCTTGTCTATGAGTGTTTCATCGATGGGGTGCATGCTTTTTTTGAAAAGATAGGTGGGATGAGTGCGAACATCCGTATTGATAATTTATCTCCCTGTGTGAAGAAAGTTCTTAAAGGAAATCAGCGAATTTACACCCAATCTTTTGATCGAGCCATCCAATACTATGGATTTAAGGTTCTTCCCTGCCGCGCAGGGAAGGGCTCTGACAAGGGAGATGTGGAGCGTGATATTCGAACCTTCAGTTCTCGGATAAAAAATATTGTTAGAAACAAAGGAATTGTTTTTAAAGACTGGGATCATTTGAATCAGTTTTTAGAGTCTTATATGGATCAGCATCAGAGTGACTCCACCAAATCTCGCTTTGAGGAGGAGGCCAAAGTTCTTAAGCCTTTGCCTCCACGAGATGAAGATATTCTCTGTAAGGTGAATATTTGTCAAAGTAATGGTTATGGGACTTTGAGAATAGGTAAAACCACATATTCCATACCTGATGAGGTGATCCAATCTCCCTGTAAAACCGTACAGGGTCCCTATCATGTCACGATCTATCGTGCAGGAGGGAAGCAAGAAATTGTCGCTCGCCATCAAAGAAAACCTGATGGGGAGCATAGTCTTCTTCTTGAACATATCCTTCCCTCTTTAGTTCGTAAGCCGCAAGCCATGGTAAGATGGGCTCACCGATCCATTCTTTTTCCAACAAATGTGTTTGAAAATTTTTATCAATACCTCAAGCAACAAGATTCAAGCCGTGCCGAGCATGAATATTTAAGAGTTATCAACTTGATTCAGCATGTGAGTTGGCAGGACTTATCTACAGCCATGGAGCTTCAATTAGAAAGTCGTGAGATTTTCGACTTTAAATCCATAAAAGATTTGCTCTTAGGCAATCCCACCAAAATTAATTTGAATGACCAACAAAAACCACTTCAACCTAGATTGTCTCAATATGACAGTCTTGTTCCAAACATAGGAGGTTCTTAATGAATCACGAAGAACTTATAGGTTCTCTTAAAAAACTCCGACTTCCAGCGATGGCGGATGAATATGTTGCAACGGCTAGAGTTGCCGAAAAAACAAAAAAGACGTATGAACAGTATTTAGTTCCTGTCCAGGGAAGAAAGTTAAGTAGTTTTAAGTATTTACATGCCTTCCCTTTAGATTTTATGCTTTAAAATGGAGTCCATCAAACATAATCCGTGTAAATTCAGTTACTTACATAAAACGGAAAAATAAAATAAGTTCCCCCCCCTCTCTTGACGAACCTTTCACAGCCCCTCCCTTTCAGTGACTTATGTGGCTATCAACTGGTTACTTGATATGAGAGGAAGAGTTGGATCAACCTGTGTTTCCACCGTGGTGATTTCAAACCTCCTTCAGGGAAATAACATTACGTTGCGCATCAACTTCAAAAAATACTTGACGTGTTTTTTCAGAGAAATAATTTTTGATATTTTATTCTTCATTTATTTTTTATGTAGGTTTTAGGAGGCGTGGGAACCTCTCTATGAGGTAGAATTCTTATCCATGTTCTCCGAGAACCTCTCTGATTTTTTTCTTCTTAAAAGACATCCTTGCTCACTTTTTTCCCTCAAAAAAACGTATGTTAATATAAAAATTAAAGAGAAACTTTCACCAAAGGGGGGACTATGCGCCATTTGAAGAAGACACAGTTGGGACTCTTTTCCCAATATCCTAACCACCAACTCAGTACAGAATTGCAGCAAATTAATAACATCATTGATCGCCATCCAGAGTTTGCCCATATGGTTCATGAAGACCTTGTTAAAGAAAAGAAAGATTCTGGTGATATTGGTATGACATCGGAGCAAGTTCTCAAGGTGGCTATTCTTAAATCCATAAGAGGTCTTTCCTATCGTGCGTTAGCCTTTAATCTTGTCGATTCAGTATCCACCAGAGCTTTTCTGGGCCTTGAATTGGAAGAAAATTACGCTCACTCCACCTTACAGGACTTGATTGTTCAAATAAGTGAAGAAACTTGGGGAATTATTAGCGCCTCTTTAGTTTCAGATGCAAGAGATCAAAAGATTGAGCCGTGTAAGAAAATGAGATTGGACAGTACAGTGACGAAATCAAATATTCATCATCCAACGGATGCATCGCTTTTATATGACTGCATAAGAGTTACAGAAAGAGAATTTAAAAAAGTTCGTAAAAATGTCATGAAAGATTTTTGGCGACTTATTTCAAGAGAAGATCTTAAGAGAGCAAAAACCTTGCTTTACAAAATTAATAATTCCAAAAATGATGCGGAAAGACTACCTTGCTATAAGGAGCTTTTAAAAATCGCTACCAAATTGAACAAAGGATTACCTGATACCATCAGAAAGATAAAAAAAGAACAAAAATGTGTGAAGATGAATGCTTTGAAAAAGAGTCTAAAACAGTTAGAAAATGTTGCCTTCTACCTGGAAAAAATCATCTTTCAAACTCAAAAAAGAGTTATTGAGGGGAAAAAAGTATCTTCTGAAAAAAAGGTCCTATCCATCTTTGAACCGCATACAGACATTATTGTAAAGGGGCAAAGAGAAGTCGAGTTTGGGCATAAAATCTTTTTGACCTCAGGGCAAAGCAACATGATTTTAGATTGTCAGATCCCTGATGGCAACCCCGCAGACTCTGATATGTTTTTAAAAGTTATGAATTCAGTGACACAAACCTATGGGGCTTGCCCTGTAAAAGTAAGTGCAGATGGTGGGTTTGCTTCAAAAGAAAATCTTGAAGAGGCCAAAGAGATGGGGGCTAAAGATGTTTGCTTCCCAGAAAAAAAAGGAATGAAAATATTAAAGATGGTTAAAAGTGCTTGGGTCTTTAAAAATCTTCTCAATTGGAGAGCCGGAATAGAGGCTGTTATTTCATTCCTTAAGAGATGTTTTGGTATGAGAGTTGCTTACTGGAAAGGGCATGATGGTTTTAAGAGGTATGTAAAGAATGCCGTTTGTGCCTATAATTTTGTTGTCTTGGCAAGACATGAATTATCAACTGTCACCTAAATTTATCCATTAGGAATAACAGCAATGGACCAGGTCGAAGGTGCTAAAATCTTCCAAAGGTAGGGGTGCGTCTTCAAATCGAAAAAACTAGGGCGCAAGTCGCTTAAAGACCTTTTTCCCCTTAATCTGTAGAGTTTGTGTGGCAAATCTCCAACTCTCACTCCCCCATTGAGGCATTGGGAGGCTCAATGGGGAGTGTCAGAGAACAAAAAATGGGCCTTTCTGGACAGAAACTATTTAGGTATACTCGTTCAAAATGAGCTTGCTGACAAGCATTCCCAGAGAGTGAAAAGATTGCTTAAGGGGGCCAAGCTTCCTCAACTTAAATCACTCCAAACTTATAACTTCCAGAAAAGAACGGGAGTGACAGCTCAGCAAATTAATTGGATGGCAGAGGGAGAGTGGGTCAGAAAAGCCTGTAATGTTGTGTTTTACGGAAGCTTTGGAATGGGGAAAAGTCATTTGGCCATGTCCCTAGTTCGTTCACTCTGTGAACAAGGCTATCGATGTTTATGGGTCACCACTCATGAACTTATTGAAACAATGCGTGAAAGCAAGAAAGAACTCTCATTGAATGCTCTTTTTAAGAAATTAGACCGTTTTGATCTTATTGCTTGTGATGAACTTGGCTATACAGCTTCCTGCACAGAGGGGGCAGATCTTTTCTTTCAATTCATATCTCAGCGATATGAAAGGAAAAGTCTCATGATCACTACAAACTTAACATACTCTGAATGGGATAAGGTGTTTCTTAACCCTATTACCACCGCTGCTGCTGTTGATCGAATCATTCACAACTGTGAAACCCTCAACATTGAAGGAAAAGAAAGTTGGAGAACCGAATCGGCAAAAGCCAAGTCTAAACAGAGCAAAGAGGAAAGTTCAACCAAAGAAGTTCATTAGAGATCCCCACTTTTGGGGAAGGAACTCGCCAGTTATCCACAAAATTTATCCACAGCAGCACTGCGTTGCTAGACATCGGGGTCACAGCCGCAGTGTCGCCATGGATAAATTTATGGATAACTGGCTTTTACCGTACTATTTGCTCGTCACTCTCGCGGAGCTTTAGACATTAGCTGCGCCAAGGAATCCTGAAAAATACTCCATTTACCTCTGCCATAGGGCTGAAGGATGCATTTGGGGTCATGCCAAAAGTGGTGGGCAGAAAATCATTCCTCAGAATCTTGTGGCATAGTCCGAGTTAAATGATGAGCAAAATAAAGACACTTGACTAAACTCTGAACGAAGAATAACTAAATCAGTACATCATCAACTGGCCGTTTTTCATTGGCGACGGCTTCTAAAAATGGCCAATTTTAATTGGCGCCTAACATCTGGCCCACTTAGGGGAACCCCACAAAGCTCATGTTGTGATTTCTCAATGACATAGCGACGACAAATAAAAATAACTCATTATTTACAAATACTTATATAACTCAACCAAACTTATGCTCCGCACAATAAGACTGAGGTGGACCCCAATGTCAGACTGAAAAACTATATTACAAAATACGAGAGAGGTCATCTTAACAAATCACTAAGGCTTGGAGATCAAACACGAGCCCAATCAATACTGACAAAGCAAAGCGAGTAAATCTTGTTGCGTTCTCGGCCGCAACAAGATTTTTGCCCTTGATTCCGCAACACATACGCAACAAACACCTAGGTCAGTTGGACGTATCTTCAAGGTTTTCTTGACGTTGGTTTGAAGTGGGAAAGGGCCGTATTTGCTGAATTTTCATGAACTTAGGGGAGGGTTTCGTCTTTCAAGAGCCTGTAAACTATTTTGTGTAACTGCCGAATCATATTAGGATGAACTATCATCCTGAAAGGAGAAGGCAGAATGGATATCAAGACAATAGGCAAGGAACTAGCGAAGAAGGTCAAGACCCAAAAGGATTTATCCGACATAACGGATCAACTGATGAAGGTTGTTTTAGAGACAGCTCTTAATGCGGAAATGGACGATCACCTAGGTTATGAGAGGCATGAGAAGTCTGAGACCCTCAAATCCAACACTCGCAATGGTTACAGTAGAAAGACCATAAAGGGAGAGAAAGGCGAGGTGGAGCTTCAGGTCCCCCGTGACCGAAGTGCCTCCTTTGAGCCCCAAGTCATTCCCAAAGGCAAGACTCGTCTTGAGGGCTTTGAAGACAGTATTCTGACCCTCTATGCGAGGGGAATGACGACCAGGGATATTCAAGGAGCTATCAAAGACCTCTACCATGGTGCAGAGATATCCCACTCAGTGATAGCCAACGTGACGGATGCTGTTATTGATGAAGTTACGGCTTGGCAGAACCGCCCCTTGGATAGCACTTACCCTATCGTATTTTTGGACTGTATCGTGGTGAAGGTCCATCAAGACAAGAGAGTTATTAATAAGGCGATTTACCTAGCTCTTGGTATTACAGAGGAGGGTCAGAAAGACTTGTTGGGCCTATGGATTTCTGAAAATGAGGGTTCAAAGTTTTGGTTGAGTGTTTTGACTGAGCTGCAAAATCGAGGGTTGAAAGACGTATTTATATTTTCTGTAGATGGTCTTACAGGTTTTCCTCAAGCCATTTCAGCGGCTTTTCCCAAGTCTAAAGTGCAACTGTGCATTGTCCATATGGTCCGCAATTCCCTTCGCTATGTTCCTTCCAAGAATATGAAAGCTGTCGCCCAAGACCTCAAGTCCATTTATGGCTCTACGACTCTGACAGAAGCTGAAAAGGCCCTTGAGGAATTTTGTACCAAGTGGTCTTCAAAGTATCCGAATATTGAAAAGTCTTGGCGTAGGAATTGGGACAATCTCATCACTATTTTCGATTATCCGGATGAAATCAGAAAGATTTTTTATACCACAAACGCCATAGAGTCGTTAAATAGCGTGATCCGCAAGGCGATCAGAAATCGTAAGATATTTCCCAGTGATCGGTCGGCTTTAAAAGTTGTATATTTAGCGATAAAAATGGCCTCTAAGCGATGGACACGACCATTACACAACTGGAAGCCAGCCATGAACAGGTTTGCCATTGAATACGGTGACCGTTTTGACAACTAAGTTTTTTAATAAATAAGGTCCCCTTATAAGAGGGCTCTAAGGCGTTGAGAAATGCTGGAATACGAGACTATGGTTAGGGTAATATAGTATGGGAACCTAAATACATGCCCTCTTGGTGCAGACTTGGGTTTCCATTTTTTTTCATATTTCATCCCAATGCTGGTATTTCTCGAATATCCCAAGTTAAAAAAAATAAAAAAAGGGGGTAATATAGTATGGGAACCTAAACACATGAACCCTTTGATGAGATTGGAATTTCCATTTTTTTGAGAGAACCATTGCTGATTTTTTTCCAACCAAGATGATAATTATTTATTTGAGTTCTTTCCAGTTCTGATATGATCCCATTACGGCTCCATCTCCCCATTAAATTATAATGCATTGTGACTGACAAAATCGCTTGAAGGAAAAAATGTCAATTATACATTGACGAATAATATGGGGCTGTGCTTTTTACCAGGAGTGGAGCCACATAAGTGGCTTTAAGATTTAAGAAAAAAATTGCAGTTACACAATTATTTTTACAGTCCCTCTTTCAAAGGTTAATGATTACAAAATGTTATCAAGATTAACCTTTCACCTGTTGGAGAAATTTGTCTTTAGACGCGCCGGTGTTATACGATACTTTATTCTGACTAGAATTCGCCTTTATTTTTTATTTTTCTTTGACCATCCCTAAAGAATTATTACATTCCCTTGACTAAGTCTTGTCATAACCTCCCCATGAGTTTAATACTCTGCATCAGGAGGTGTTATGATTTTAGCTACTTTTGTATCAACGGATGACCTTGTAAAAGAAGGTAAGAATTACAATTGGAAGAGGCCATGTAAGTGCCAAAATCCCGGCTGTAAAAGTGAGAAGCTCTGGGGCCATGGCTATGTGAAGAGATACTTTTTTGCATGCTCTGAAGCGGTCTACCTCAAGCGCTGGCGGTGTCCTCACTGCCACGTGTTATAACGACAAGACCCAAGTCGTTCTGGCGTCGTTTTCAAGAGACCAAGTCTCGTATTTTCGAAGCATTACGACATCGTCTGAACCCCAAGATTCCCAAGGCATGGCCCCTTTGGACAACGAGGCAAAGAGCGGGGCACTGGCTGAAAAAACTTCTTAATCACGCTAAGGCTTATAATCTGATGAAAGAAAAAGATCCACTTAGCACAGTGGCCTTTTATCAAGAGAAAAACCTGGACATTTTTGGTTAACGAAGTTTGCCAGTGCTCCCATTTATTTTCAACCTACCGTTTCTTGTCATTAACAAAGAGTCAGGAAGTTGTGTACCTCTTATTTCAAGAAAGATTTCCAATAACGGAAATTAAATCAAAGAAAGAGAGGTCAAAATGGCTGATAAGGACAAGAAAATGGAGGTTGCCACCTTTAGATTCGGAGTGATTTCTGAATTTGTTACAGGGTTGCGCCTTGAATATGGAGAAAAAGAGAGATTGCTTACGGAAAAATCTTCCAAGAGCTATCGTGTTCCCTACTCATCATCGACTCGTGTGAGTCGTTCCACCATAAAAAAATGGATTGCAGACTACAAGGGATCGGGCAATAGATTAGAGGGGCTTATGCCATCGGATCGCAAGGATCAAGGTCAATTTAGAAGTCTTGATGAATCTCTCCAAGTGGTCATTAAAGAGATCATGAAGGCAAAGGGACATTTTACAGGCATAGCCCTTGTCAATGCTCTACGTCAGCGCGGCTCTATTGGTACCAATGAAGAGATCAATATGAGTGTGCTTTATAGATTTTTAAAGCATCACAAGTTGCAACAAAAAGAGTCCACAGATCGTAGGTCCTTTGAAGCTTCGTCTCCCAATGAAATGTGGCAGTCAGATGTTCTTCATGGCCCCATTGTGGTTGGAAAAAAGAGAAAGAAAGTAAAATCCTACCTCATTGCCATATTGGATGACAATTCTCGCATCATTCCCCACGGGGAGTTTTATGATGCTGAATTTCACGAGTTTGACCCACTGAATTTCACGAAGTTTGACCCACCCCTCAGTCAGTCAATTTGAGGTCCAATTTTGAATTTCACGGTGGCTCAAACTTTGTCAATTTAAACCTTCTTTTTTCTGCTGACTCAGTAACTTTTACACCCTCAATGTCACGATGTCCCAACGGTGGGTTAAGGCTTATTTGCCAGAATGTTAGATGCCAACTAAAATTGGCCACTTTGTCATTGAGAATCTCGACCCTCCCCATTTCTGAGGTTTCAATGGAGGGTTTTTCAATGGGGATGTTGAATCCATTGCTCAAAATGGCAGAGAATAGCGAGCCAGTTATCCACAAATTTATCCATGGTGACGCTGCGTCTGTGACCCCGATGTCTATCAACGCAGCGCTGCCGTGGGTAAATTTTGTGGATAACTGGCGGGTACATGATTCAATAGTTCCGATGGAGTGTCTCCCGATGGTGTCTTCCAAGGTCTGCCTTTGCATGGATTCTCCTTAAATCGTCTTTCTCTGCCTAAATGAGCTTCCAGACATGGCTATTTTGATAGCTTGAGAGGTTATGCGATCCATAATAGCTTCACAAACGATGGGATCCTCAATGACTTCACTCCAATTTTTTATTGGAAGTTGGGTTGTAAGAATGAGGCTCAGGTCAGGGCCTCGTTCATCAATCACATCGTAAAGGTCTTGATATTGGTTAGAGGTAAGGGGCTTGATACCAAAATCATCCAACACAAGTATCGAGACTGATTTTAGCCTTTTAAGGAAGTTTAGATATGTCCCCTGGGCTCTTTCTAAGTTGAATTTTTCAACAAGAGTATTCATTCTGAAGAACTGAGTGGAAAAACCTTGGCGACAGGCGTGATTACCTATGGCACAAGCCAAATATGACTTTCCAACACCCGTTGGGCCAGAGATAATTATATTTTGACCTCTTTGAGCAAATCTCATAAGGGCTAGATCACTCAAAACTCTTCGATCGACTCCTCGGTTGGATTTGGTTTCAAAGGCCTCAAGGCTTGCTTTTTGCTGCAAAGCTGCTCTTTTGATAAGTCTTGAGACCTTCTGATTTTCACGATGGATTTTTTCGTCCTCAAAGATGACATTTAGAAAGTCCTCGTAACCAAGATCCTGCTCCTCAGCTTCTTTGAGCCTCTGGCTCAAGGTTGCTAAAACTCCCCTCATTTTTAATATCTCTAATAAATTTTCTGTTTGTTTAATCATTTTCTTCTCCTATACGACCTCTCTTATGGAGGTCAAAATGACCCGTTAGGTGGTTGAGAACCACCCACCGGGGCTATGTGATTCCCGAGTTTGACAGCAGCATCTGCGTTAAAATGCGAAATTTCCAGAAATTGGGGTTGTACTGAAATATAATGGTAGCTGCTGGAAAAATTAAAATTGACGTAAAAAAAGTGTAGAAAACAAAATAGGATTTTATCGTTTTAAATATTGATATATCATAGAAATATGTAGAAAATATCCTCATGTACATCCAAACGACTAAAAACTCAAAAGGTCAGTGCTACTACCACCTTGTGGAGTCCTACAGAGAAAAAGGCAAATCCAAAAAACGCATGCTCATGTCCTTAGGTAAGGCTGGAGAAGGAGGAGAGGATAAGATTAATAGTTTGGCGCAGGCCGTATCCCGCCACCGAGAGCTTCTCACTGTGAGTCAATTGGCTAAGGAGCTTTACATCGAAGAGACTTTCATTTTGGGTCCCTTGCTGATTTTACAAAAGTTGTTTGATCAACTGGGTATCAATAAGACCCTCAAAGACATAAAAGATTCTCATGAGAAAGTTCAATTTGATTTATGTAAGGTGATTTTTACCTTAGTTGCCATCCGATTTATTGCTCCTAGTTCCAAGTTAAAGGTTTTTGAGTATTGGCAAAAATCTTTTTACCCAGACATGATTAAGGGTGATTTGAGTCTCCAGCATATTTATCGGTCTATGGACTTACTTGCCTCCCATAAGGATGAAATAGAGAACTCGCTTTATTGGGTGGGGCGAGATTTATTTAATTTCCAAGTAGACATTGTGTTGTATGATTTAACAACCTTACGCTTCGAGAGTACAAGAACAGACTTAGGGAAACTTCGTCAATTTGGCTATAGTAAAGAGAGACGATCAGACTGCACCCAAGTTGTCTTTGGTTTGTTGGTGAATCGGGATGGCATCCCTTTAGGTTTTGAGGTTTTCCCTGGTAATACTTTTGAAGGCAAGACGCTTTCAGATATTGTTGATAAAATGAGAAAAAAGTTTAATGTACACCGTTTCATTTTTGTGGCTGATAGGGGGCTTTTATCAAAGGCTAATACTGACAAACTCAGTGAGGATCAAAGCGAGTTTATTGTTGGTATGAAGCTTGGATCTTTAAAAAAAGAAAAGAAACAAGAGGTCTATGATTTAAATCGTTTTAGCTGGGTATATGAGAATGAGCTTGCTGTTTACGAAACAGACCATGGGGGGCATAGATGTATTGTGACTTGGTCTAGGAAAAGAGCAGAGAGGGATAAAAAATCTAGAGAATCCCTTCTTGAAAAGATCGAAGGAAAACTATCTTCTAAAGGTGTTCAGTCTAGTACTTTTGTTTCCAATAAAGGTTATAAGAAATATGTAAAGATGGCTGACGACAAAAATAAAAAACCTGAATTAAATGCAGAACAAATAGAATTAGATGAAAAAATTGATGGTTTTTTTGCCGTCCTTACAAATGTCAAAGACTTGACGGCAGATGAGATTATTATCAACTACAAAGAATTGTGGAAAATTGAAGATGCTTTTGGTGAGTTAAAAGGGACTTTGAAAACACGTCCTGTTTTCCATTGGACAGACCAGAGGATTATTGGACATTTAACTCTATGCTTTTTAACTTATCTTTGTGAGGCCCACCTTACAAAATGTTTAAGAGATAAGAAGATGAACCTAAAAAGCCCAGCCATAGGCATTGGTCATGTTAAAGAGCGACCTTTAACTGTTGTAGAGGCCATGAGGGAACTCAAGGAAGTTAGGGCTATCCCTGTTAAAATTCGTGATCAAGTCATTTGGACCCGCACAGATATCACTGGCAATGCCAACTCCTTATTTAAAGCCGCAGGCGTCCCCATCCCTCCCAGAATCCTTAATGCCCACAAGTGTGGATAAACAAAATACAACTATATGCGTTAATCCTTTAATATCATTCGTTTGACGCAGATGCTGCTGTCAAACTCGGGACACCTTGAATATCTTGAGTACCTTAAACACCTTGAACACCGTGAACATTTAGCATTTTGGACACCTTGAATATTTAGAACTCGAACATCTCGTCCGTTGCCATATGCGATAAATGATTCTTGCCCCCCTTGTCAATACTCGAAGATACATGTATCTACTACATGCATGTTCCTACGTATATATCTGTTTCTTGTGATTGTGATTCTTTCTTTTATGGCTTTTCCTGGCTGCTTGAAAAAAAGGAGCATTCCAGAGTACGGTCTTTCCAAGAAAGAAACCCTTCGCATTAATATTGTCAGTGAACCTCCCTCCCTCGATTGGCACAAAGCTACGGATACCACCTCAGCACTTATATCGGGCAACACCATGGAGGGACTTGTGGCCGTGAATGTGAAGGATCCCGATCTCAGTCTTCTTCCTGCTCTCGCAACTCACTGGAAGCCTTCGAACCAGGCTCAGAAGTGGACTTTCAATCTGCGTCAAAATGTTTTTTGGACCGATGGTGTTTCCCTGGAAGCTCAACACTTCATTGATGGGTGGGAGAGACTTCTCAACCCCCTGACGGGAGCCCAGTATGCCTATTTTTTGTTTAGTATTAAAAACGCCCAACTCTACAACCAGGGGAAGATCAAAGATTTTTCAAAGGTGGGAGCCAGGATCAATGAAAAGGGGCAAATTGAAGTGGAACTTGTGGGTTCTCAAAGCTTTTTTCCCTATATGCTCAATCATCAATCCACCTATCCCTTCCGAAAGGATATTTTAGAAAGATATGGGGATCGTTGGACAGAGGCCCGCCATATGGTGACCCTCGGCCCCTACCAACTGAAAATATGGGAGCACGACAAGGCCATTGTACTCACTCGAAACCCCAGCTACTACGGGGCTCCTGCTAAGATTAAAAATATTTTAGCTTATATGATTGGAAATCTCTCTACGGGGATCACATTGGTGAAATCAGGGCAGTTGGATTTTCAGGGAAGTTTGCCCTCAGTGTTGTTAAGCGAGCTTTCTAAGAGGGATGATTTTTATCGCATTCCCCAACTAGGGATTTACTATTACGGAATGAATGTCAAAAAGCCTCCCATGGATGATGTTCATATCCGAAAGGCTGTGGCCCATGCCATTGATCGGCGAGAGATCATTGGCTTGATCAATGGAGGCCAGGTTCCCACTTCAAGCTTTGTTCCCAAGGGGATGTTTGGCTATGAGCCTAGTATAGGACTCAAGTTTGATGTGGCCAAGGCCAAGAAATACCTTCGTCAGTCTCGTTACTACGAAGGCATGAAGAAAAAGTCCCTTTCCATCACCTTGGCCTTCAATACATCTGAAGATCACAAGCGTATTGCAGAAAATGTTCAAGCTCAATTAAAAAGAAACTTGGGCCTTAAGGTCGAACTGAGAAACGAAGAGTGGAAGGTTTATATCAGCCGGCTGCAAGTGGATGCGCCCCATATTTATCGAAGTGGTTGGAGTGTGGATTACCCCGATCCTGACAATTTCTTGAATCTTTGGACCTCTTATTCTGAAAACAACAACACGAATTGGGGGGATGAAAAGTATGATAAACTCATTGCCCAAGGGGCCGTGGAAGTTCATCGAGAAGAGCGTCGTCGCATTTACCGTCAAGCCCAAAAGTACTTGATGGAAGAGGCGGTACCTATTTTACCCATCTATATTTCTTCTGCCAATTATCTTATTTCTTCACGCTTTATCAATCCACCCGTGAATGTGATGGGGGAACATCAATTTAAAGATATGGATTTTAAGGCGAAATGAAGATATTGGATAGCCTTTGGAAGTGGGCCACTTTATTGCTCTTATTGTTGACCGCTATTATTAGCTTTATGGGCTATTTTGTACCATCACCCTTGATGTGGCTCAACTTGGTCTTTATCGGTGGGGGCTTTATTGGTTTTGTGGTTAAGCAACAGATTGTGGGCTATGTCTTAAAGAGACTTACCGAAGCACTTGTTGTTATTTTTGTGATTGCCACATTGACCTTTGGTCTCTTAAGGCTCATGCCAGGGGGGCCTTTCGATGAAGAAAAAGCTTTGCGACCCGAAATCAAAGCCAATATTGAGGCCAAGTATGGCTTAGATAAATCTCTCTCGGAACAATACTTGAGCTACATGCTGGGTTTTTTGAAGGGAAACCTCGGTTATTCCTACAAGTTTGAGGGGCGCCCTGTCAGTGAGATTATAGCACAGGCTCTCCCTAACACCTTTCGTCTGGGTTTGTTTTCCCTGTTGCTTGCTTTTCTCATTGGAATTCCAGCAGGTGTCATTGCGGCTTCCAAGCATAACACATGGGTGGATTACACCACCATGACCACAGCTATCAGTGGGGTTTCTCTTCCTAGTTTTGTTTGGGCCCCCATACTTATTATGATTTTTAGTCTTCAATTGGGTTGGCTCCCCCCCACATCCATGTGGGATAGCCCTGCTTACTATATTTTACCCATCATTGTCCTTGGAACTCGCCCTGCCGCAGGGATTGCTCGCCTCACCCGGGCCAGTGTTTTGGATGTGATACGCTCGGACTATATTCGAACAGCTCGCTCCAAGGGTTTAAGTCACAACACTGTTTTATTTAAGCATGTTCTTAAAAACTCATTGATTCCTGTGCTGACTTATTCTGGCCCCCTCGTGGCAGGTGTTCTCTCAGGGTCTTTTATTGTGGAGTTTATTTTTCAAGTGCCAGGGATGGGGAGGTTTCTCATACAAAGTGTGACCAATCGAGATTATCCCGTTATCCTTGCCTTGACTCTTCTTTTCTCAACTTTTCTTGTTTTATCTAATCTTATTGTCGATTTGATGTACTCCTACTTTGATCCAAGGATTCAATTATCATGAGGATTCAACTATCATGAGGTCTTCAATTGTGGTGCCGTCCTCAAAGTCTTCAGATTTCGTAGTATCTTCATCACCGAAGAGCCTGTGGACAGAGTCCTATGAAAGACTTAAAAAAAATTATCTCGCCATGGGATCTGCTTATTTTATCTTATTTGTGATTCTCACAGCCATTTTTGCCCCATGGATTTCTCCCTTTCCCTTTGATGAGCAGCATATGGATGCCATCACACAAAGTCCCAACACAACGTATTGGTTGGGCACAGATAGCTTAGGAAGAGACCTGTTATCACGAATTATCTATGGGGCTAGAATGTCCATGGCTGTGGCCGTCATCACCGCTATGATTTCTCTCTTTATTGGTGGTCTCTATGGCGCTATTTCTGGGTGGATCGGAGGTTGGGTGGATTCTCTGATGATGCGTGTGGTGGACATGTTTTATTCTATTCCCACTCTTGTTTTGATGGTTTTAGTCAAAGTGGTCTTTGACAGTGTGAACTTATTTGAAGACCCTGAGTTGAAGGCCCTCACAAGTATACTTCTTGCCCTCAGTGCAGTGGGTTGGGTTACATTGGCCCGCATTGTTCGCGGTCAAGTGCTTCAAGTCAAAGAGATGCCTTATGTCGATGCGGCAAGGTCCATGGGGGCTTCATCCATGAGCATTATGTTTCGCCATGTTTGCCCCAATATACTGGGGCCCGTGATTATTCTCCTTACCATGCAGATTCCTGGAAATATTTTATTTGAAAGTTTTTTGAGCTTTATTGGTCTCGGCCTCCAGCCTCCATTTAGCAGCTGGGGAGTGCTTGCCAGTGAGGGCTGGCTCTACCTTTCCACCTACCCCCACCTCACCATAGCTCCAGGAGTTTATATGTTTATTACCATGTTGGCCTTTAACTTCCTAGGGGATGGTCTTCGAGACGCTTTTGATCCCCAAATGCGTGGGAGAATGTAAAGCCCTAAAGCCTTCTGTCTTCATTTGCATCTTTATTTGCCTTCATCTACCTTCATTTGTAAGAGAGTACGATAGGCCAGTGCATAATGATTTATTTTTTTCATTATTGAATAGACACCGTTGGTGCGGCTTGGGGATAGGTGATTATTTAAATCTAGTTGAGGGATAAACTCCGGGGGATTTTCTAGAATTTCATCACAGGTAGACGGTGAATAGACTTTTAAAATTAAGCTAACTAAGCCTTTAACAATAAGAGCATCACTGTCAGCCATAAATTCCAGTTGTTTTTTATCGTTGAGTTGAGCGGCGATCCAGACTTGGGATTGACAACCCTGGACCTTATTGTTTTCATTTTTTAGATCGTCTTCCATAGGGGAGAGGGTCTTCCCCAAGTCTATAATGTATCTATAGCGAGCCTCCCAGTTGGAGTACTTTGAAAAATCGTGGAGGATAGCTTCTTGTCTTTGTCTTATATTTGGAGATTTTAAAGACCTTAGAGATTTAAGAGTCTTGGGGTTAGGAGGGGGTGACGAAGGAGGTGTGTGTTTCACAGAAGCGGTCTATATGTATTGCTTAACGTCAATGTTATATTTCTTAATTTTACGCAGAAGAGTATTTTTAGGTATATTGGCTTGAGCCACTGTTTTGTTAATTTTTCCTTGGTTGGCTTTCAGAGCATTCACAATAAATTCCTTTTCTGCTTCCTCTTTGAAGGTATCAAAGTTCAAGGGTCCTGTGTAGTTGTTGGGTAGGTCAATATGCACTTGTTGCATGGATGGGTTGCGAATATTTTGAGGGAGGCTTTCAATTGTGATTTCGTTGGAGTCTTCCATGATGATGGCTCGCTCAACGACAGCCTCAAGCTCACGGATGTTGCCAGGCCAGCTATAGGATTTAAGTGCTTGGAGGGCCTTTGGGTGAATCCTTTTTATTTTACCTTCGAGGTCACTTTTTTGTAACATATGGAAAATGAGTGACTTAAGGTCACCGATCCTTTCTTTCAAAGGTGGGAGAAAAATGGGCATAATATTTAAGCGATAAAGCAAGTCATGTCGGAAAGTCTTTTCTTCAACCATTCGTTCAAGGTTACGATGGGTGGCGGTAATGATCCGAGAACTGGATTTAATTTCTCGGTGGCCACCTATGGGGATAAATTTTCTTTGGCTCAGGACATAGAGCAGCCTCGCTTGGAGGTGGAGGGAAAGCCCACCAATTTCATCAAGAAACAAAATGCCCTTATTTGCCTGTTGAAGGAGACCGATTTTGCGTTCCGTGGCTTTGGTGAAGGCCCTGGCCTCGTGGCCGAAGAGTTCACTTTCTAAGTCTTGAGGGGGGGTGGTGGCACAGTTGAGAGTTATAAATTTGTCATTTTTCCGTTTTGAGTTTTGATAAATAGAGCGTGCAACAAGTTCTTTGCCTGTTCCCCGTTCTCCACGAATGAGCACTGTTGTATCCACTTGGCTAAGTTTATTTATCAAATGAAAAACATGACTCATTTTCTTAGAGGAACTGATGAGTTGGCTTTCGAGGTCATCATCAAAAATAGGTCCTGAGATGGCTAGGTGAATCATCATGGACTTGGCGCGGAGGGCTGCCTTGGTGATTGTGGCAATTCTTTCAAAGTCTACAGGTTTTTCTATATAGTCATAGGAGCCAAGTTTTGTGGACTCTACAGCATCTCTAAAGTTACCATGGGCTGTGATAATCACAATAAAAGTTTCTGGACAGGTTTCTTTCATGATATCAAGGGCACTAATTCCAGAGAGGTAGGGCATTTTCACGTCCATGAAGACAAGATCAAATATACTTTTTTTGAAGATTTTCAAAGCTTCTTTGCCATTTTTAGCTTCCGCTAAAAAAAGGTTATGATCTTTGAAATGGGATTCAAAAAATGCGTAGAAAGATTGGCGAAACTCGATATCATCGTCTACAATAAGGATTCTCAATGGTTTTTGAAGCCTATGTTCCATCGCCCACCTCAAACATGGTTTTGATATGGGAATCTATGGCGAGAGGGGCTCCCGTGGCTTTGACAATATCTTCGGTTTCAAGGTTTGGGGCAATTTCTTTTAGGATGAATGTCCTTTTTTCTTTGTCGATATCAATCACAGCCAAATCTGTGACAATTCGATGGATGCATTGAACTCCCGTGAGGGGAAGGCTACACTTTTCAAGAAGCTTCGGATTTCCACTGCGATCCATGTGTTGCATGGCTACAACAACTCTTTGGGCTCCGGCGACCAGATCCATGGCTCCCCCCATGCCCTTGACCATTTTGCCTGGGATGGTCCAGTTGGCAATATTTCCAGAAGAATCCACTTGCATGGCCCCAAGGACGGTGAGGTCCACATGCCCTCCTCGAATCATGGCAAAACTATCGGCTGAAGAGAAAAAGCTCGCTCCAGGAACTGTGGTGATTGTTTGTTTACCTGCGTTGATGAGGTCGGCATCCACATCTTTTTCTTGTGGAAAGGGTCCCATCCCAAGGAGGCCGTTTTCGCTGTGTAACATAACATTTATTTCTAAAGGAATAAAATTGGCCACAAGAGTGGGCATGCCAATCCCCAAATTGACGACAAAGCCATCTCGAATTTCAAGGGCAATTCTTTTGGCAATTTGATTTCGATTTAAGCCCTTCATGATTTCTCTTCCACAGTGGGGCTCTGCTCTTTCCCAGGAGGATGTTTTGTTTCCACAGTGCGATGTTCAATTCTTTTTTCGTAGTTGTATCCTTGAAAGATTCTTTGAACAAAAATTCCTGGGCTATGGACATGGTCGGGGTCTAGCTCTCCCAAGGCGACAAGTTTTTCGACTTCAGCAATGGTGATTTTTCCCGCTGTAGCGACCACTGGGTTGAAATTTCGTGCCGTTTTTCTGAAGACAAGGTTGCCCAAGGGGTCTCCTTTCCAGGCTTTGACCAAGGCAAAATCTCCTGTGAGGCTTTTTTCCATAATGTAGCTGCGTTGACCAAATTGGCGAACTTCTTTGCCCTTGGCCACTTCTGTCCCCACCCCTGTGGGTGTAAAAAAAGCGGGGATACCTGCTCCACCAGCTCTTAGGCGTTCCACGAGGGTGCCTTGGGGGCTCAACTCAACTTCCAGTTCACCTGAGAGAAACTGCCTCTCAAACAAGGTATTTTCACCTACATAACTGGAAATCATTTTTTTAATTTGTCGGTGTTGAAGCAAAAGGCCGAGGCCAAAATCTTCCACCCCTGCGTTGTTGGATACACAGGTAAGACCCTTTACGCCACGCTTTTGAAGTGCGGCAATACTGTTTTCGGGGATGCCACAAAGGCCAAAGCCTCCCAGTAAAATGGTCATATGATCCTTAATATCGTAAAGTGCTTCCATGGCATTGGGGTAAACCTTATTCATATTTGCACCAGTCCTTCTTAAACTCTTTCGATGGTCATGGCCACAGCTTCTCCTCCGCCAATACAAAGTGAAGCCAAGCCTTTGTGTTTGTCCCTGTGGTTAAGGGCGTAGAGGAGTGTGGTGAGAATCCGCGCTCCGCTGGCCCCAATAGGGTGACCTAGGGCCACCGCTCCACCGTGAATATTCACCTTTTCGTGGGGAATAGAAAGCTCTTCCATGGCGGCCATGGTGACATTGGCAAAGGCTTCGTTGATCTCAAATAAATCGATATGACTAGGGCTGAGTGAGGAAACATTGGACCCGTCGCCCCATAACCTTGGATTTTTTAAGACTTTCTTAATGGCTCCCACAGGGGCTGTGGTAAACCACTTGGGGTCTTGGGCAAAGTGGCTGTAGGCTGTGATCTTTGCCATAGGCTTGAGGCTCAACTCTTCGACTTTTTCTCCACTGGCTATCACTAAAGCTGCGGCACCATCATTGATTTTACTGGCGTTGGCGGCGGTGATAGTTCCCTTGGAGTCAAAGGCGGGGCGAAGGGAGGGCAGCTTGTCAAGTCGAGCCTTCTCTGGTTCTTCATCTTTTTCTATGGTGACCGTGGTTTTGCGGTTTTTGATTTCCACGGGGGTGATTTCATTTTGAAAATACCCTTGGCTTTGAGCCTTTTGGGCCCGTTTGTAGCTTTCAATGGCAAAGGAGTCTTGTGCTTCACGGGAAAAATTATATTTGCTGGCGCAAAGCTCTGCGGCCTGTCCCATGTGGAAGTCGTTGTAGGGGTCCCAGAGACCATCTTGGATCATGGAATCCATCACTTGGGTATGTCCCATGCGGTATCCCATGCGCACTTTGGGCATAAGATGGGGAGATAGAGTCATATTTTCTTGTCCTCCGGCGACAACAACTCCCGCTTGACCGAGCAAAATGGCGTTGGCGGCAAGCATCACAGATTTGAGGCCAGAGCCACAAACTTTGTTGATGGTCATGCAAGGTATATTCTGGGGAAGCCCGGCTTTGAGAGCGGCCTGTCGTGCGGGGGCCTGTCCCGAACCTGCGGTGAGGACTTGTCCCATGATGCACTCATCCACATGTTGGGGGTCAAGTTTGGCCTGTTGAAGAGCCGCCTGGATGGCTTGAGCCCCTAGTTCGTGGGTGGGAGTGTTGGCATAGCAGCCTTGAAAGGAACCAATGGCCGTTCTTTGGGCGCTGACAATAAAGACTTCCGCAACCATATTCTCTCCTTATCTACTCCTTAATCTTCATTTACCTTCTCATCTACTATATTTGCTACTTTGGTTTGTCCGTATTTTTTCTCTAAATTCTTTATTCTTCATTTTTTTATTTCTTCATTGCGCATCTACTTTTATCATAGTTTGTGGTCTGCATAGTCGTCATAGTTGTCTATGGTGTCAAGACAAGGTGCAACCTTTTTGGTCATGAACCTTGATTCTTTGACTCAAAGGCTCTTCTATGTCATTTATGCCCAAACGGAGTTTATAAAAGGAGAATTTGAAGATGAGTGGGTTGAAATTGGGGATAAATGGCTTTGGGCGGATTGGTCGCATGGTCTTTCGAGCGGCCTCTCAGAGGGGTTTTGAGAACTTTCAAGTGGTGGGTATCAATCATTTGGGGTCGCCCCAAGAGGTGGCTCATTTGCTGAAATATGATAGCACCCACGGTGTTTTTCCTGGCCAGGTGGGCTTTTCAGAGAAGAATCTTATTGTCGATGGCGTTCATATCCCCTTAAGTCACTCCAGAGAACCACGGGAGATTCCATGGAGAGATTGGAGTGTGGATATTGTTTTGGAGTGCACGGGGGCCTTTAAAACCAAGGAAAGTTTTATGCAGCACTGTGAGGCTGGAGCCAAGAGAGTTCTCGTTTCAGCTCCGGCACCGGGAGTGGAATTAACCCTCGTTTATGGTATCAATCACGAAGATTACTCTTCAGAAAAACATCGCTTAGTGAGCAATGCTTCTTGCACCACCAACTGTTTGGCCCCCCTCGCTTTTGTGCTTCACAAAAACTTTGGAATATCCAAGTCACTTATGACCACCATTCACTCGTACACCAACGATCAAAGGATTTTGGATTCATCCCACAAGGATTTGCGACGGGCTCGTGCGGCGGCCATGTCCATGATTCCCACAACCACAGGGGCGGCTTGCTCTGTGGGTCAAGTGCTTCCTGAACTCCATGGCAAAATTGATGGAGTGGCAATTCGTGTGCCGACACCCAATGTGAGCCTTGTGGATTTTGTTTTTGAATCTTCTTCGGTACTTTCTGTGGAGACTATCAATGGCAAACTATTGGAGGCATCCACCCAGGGAAAACTCAAGGGAATTCTTCGCTGTGAGGAGGCTCCTTTGGTGAGCCAGGACTTTGTGGGAGACCCCTGTAGCTCCATTGTGGATACTCTAAGTACTATGGTTATGGGAGAACATATGGGGAAGGTTTTGGCTTGGTATGACAACGAAGTGGGCTTTTCCCATCGAATGGTGGATATGGCACTTTATATGTATGAAAGGGGAGTGTGAATTTCTAATTTTATTCCCTATATGAATCATATACGTTCTTTTAGTTCTAAAATATTAATCTTTTAAATTCGTTCATCCGAATTATTTAGTACTGCTTCTTGTAACTGCGATAAAATTAAGAGGAGGAGTGAGAGCATTGGCTAGGAATTAAGATATTGTGGATGATTAAAATAAAATATTGGAAAGAGAAATGGGGAAATTAGAACATATAAAATATAATAGAAATTATCTTATAGATCTAATATATCATATTTTATTCATATTATTTTTGGCGACTCTTTTAGGTTGTAATAAAGATTCCAATAAAGAAAATAAAAGTATTAACCTCAGTTTTGATTTGTTGTCAACTATCATTTCTTCAAGTAATGCGCGCTCTTATCCTGTTAGAGGATTTTGTAGCTTATCTATTGGAAAAAATGTATTTGTACTTATTGAGGAACTAAATAAATCTCCCATAGAGGTGTCTTGTGTATCCAATAATTTTTCATTAAATATCGATGTAACAAACTTAAGATCACCCAATGCTACAATTAAAATCACTCAAGGAGATTATGTACAAAGTATCATTGTTCAGAATAATATGAATCATTTTGTAACAAAATGGACATTTCCGGATGATAACTATGAATTTACTATTCCTCTTAAAGGAGGTGGTAATCCAGTATTGCAATATGATTTTGTTGTGGATTGGGGAGATGAGAGTGGATCTAGTAAGGTGACATCTTTTGATGATCCGGATAAGATGCATAATTATGTAAAAAAAGGAGAATATACGATCACAATTATAGGTATTTGTGAGGGGTTTGAGAATAGATTAGCCCCATTGAATGATCTTTTATTGGAGGTCTTAGACCTTGGAGATATGGGGTGGAAGGATTTATCTCAAGCTTTTGAAGATAATTCTCTTCTCACAAAAGTTCTTGGAGGGAATACATCAGGTGTGATTGATATGAGTCGTATGTTTGTAGATGCCACTCAAGTAACTCCAGATACAAGTGGGTGGGATACTTCAAGTGTGACAAATATGGCAAGGATGTTTAGAGATGCCACTCAAGCGACCCCAGATACAAGTGGGTGGGATACTCCAAATGTGACAAGTATGGTAGATATGTTTAGAGATGCTACTCAAGCGACTCCAGATACAAGTGGGTGGGATACTTCAAATGTGACAAGTATGGCAGGTATGTTTGCATATGCCACTCAAGCGACTCCAGATACAAGTGGGTGGGATACTTCAAATGTGACAAGTATGGCAGGTATGTTTGAAGCTGCCACTCAAGCGACTCCAGATACAAGTGGGTGGGATACTTCAAATGTGACAAGTATGGCAGGTATGTTTGCATATGCCACTCGAACGACTCCAGATACAAGTGGGTGGGATACTTCTGAAGTCACGCGTATGAATGGTATGTTTGACAACGCTCGGCAAGCAAATCCAAATACAAGTAAGTGGAATACTTCTAAGGTCACAAGTATGTCAGGTATGTTTTTAGATGCCCTTCAAGCGACTCCAGATACAAGCGAATGGGATACTTCAAATGTTACAAATATGGCAAGGATGTTTAGAGGCTCCTCAGCAAATCCAGATACAAGTAAGTGGAATACTTCTAAGGTCACAAGTATGTCAGGTATGTTTTTAGATGCCCTTCAAGCGACTCCAGATACAAGCGGATGGGATACTTCAAATGTTACAAATATGGCAAGGATGTTTAGAGGCTCCTCAGCAAATCCAGATACAAGTCGTTGGGATTTTACCGAAGTTACAAATATCAGTGATATATTTGGTATGTCAAATCTATCCATCGAGAATTATTCAAAATTTCTAATACAACTCAATGAAACTCCACCTACGAGTACAAGCATTCAGAAGATTATTAATGTGGGGACATTAAAATATAATTCTATGTCTAAATTAATCCGCACAAGTTTAAGAAATAAAGATTGGATGATCACAGATGGGGGTCTGGAATAAGATTTAAATTTATGTTTTTCAAGCTCTTAGTTGGTTTAAGGCGGACCCCATTTTGAACCACTTGATTTGCTCTTCATTGAAGGAGTGGGAGAGTTCAATGGTTTCTATGGAATGATCACTGTGGGTGAGTTCCATGGTGAGGCTTTGGCCAGGAGTGAATTGTGCCAAGGGGTGAAGGGCCGCTCGGTCTGCTTCTTGAATTTTGTCGTAGTCCTTGGGCTGGGAGAATGTAAGGGCCAAAACCCCTTGTTTCTTCAAATTTGTTTCATGGATCCTCGCAAAGCTTTTGGCGATCACGGCCACCGCTCCCAGATGACGCGGGCACATGGCAGCATGCTCTCGGCTACTACCTTCTCCATAATTTTCATCTCCCACGATGACCCAGCCTTGCCCCTTTTCCTTATAGGATCGGGCAATTTTGTTGTACTCTTCTTCTTCTCCCGTGAAAGCATGAAGACCCCGTCCTCGCCATTCAGGGTGAAAGGCATTGGTCGCTCCTAATAGCATATTGTTGGAGATATTATCCAGATGGCCGCGAAATTTTAGCCAAGGGCCAGCAGGAGAAATATGATCTGTGGTGCATTTACCAAGGACTTTGGCCAGTACGAGGAGGTTTTGAGGGTTTTTTTCATCCCATGGCTCAAAGGGAGTGAGTTGTTGTAGGCGATCCGAGGTCGGTGAGATTTGAACGGTGACACCTTGGCCCTGAGGTTTTTGGTAGGCGTCGGCATCGAATATAAATCCCGATGGGGGAAGCTCTGGAGCCGTAGGAGCTTGAAGCTTGATTCCGCCTTTTCCATTTTGAGGGATGGGCAGTTCATCTGTTTCAGGATTAAAATCAAGTTTTCCCGCCAAGCCCATGGCCATAACAATTTCAGGGCTACCAATAAAGGAGAGAGTTTCAGGGTTGGCATCGTTGCGTCCACGAAAATTTCGGTTAAAACTACTGATAATGGTATTGACCTGGCCTTTTTTAAAGTCGTCTCGCTTCCATTGTCCAATGCAGGGGCCGCAGGCATTGGATAAAACTGTAGCTCCCACTTCTTGGAGAGTTTTCATTTGTCCATCACGCTCGATGGTTTTTTTAATGAGAGAAGAACCTGGCGAAACCATAAATTTTTGTGGCATTTTTACGCCTTTGGACATGGCTTGCTTGGCCACATGGGCGGCTCGGCCAATGTCTTCGTAGCTGGAGTTGGTGCAAGATCCAATGAGAGCGGCAGAAAGGTCGGTGGGCCAATTATTTTTTTGGGCTGCTTTTTTCACTTCACTCAATGGCCTTGCGGCATCGGGGGAATGAGGGCCAACGAGATGGGGCTCAAGAGTTGAAAGATCAATTTCAACCACTTGGTCGTAGAATTTAGAGGGTTGTTCAATGACTTCAGGGTCTGCTGTCAGGACATCTTTGTAGGTGTTGGCAAGGGTGGCGAGGTGATGTCTTTGGGTTGCTTCTAAGTAAGTGGCCATTCTATGGTCATAGGGAAAAATGGAACAGGTGGCCCCAAGCTCTGCTCCCATATTGGTGATGGTGGCTTTTCCCGTGCAGCTTATAGATTGGCAGCCTTCACCGAAGTATTCGATTATTCTGTTGGTTCCACCTTTCACTGTGAGGAGTCCGCAGAGTTTGAGGATGACATCTTTGGGAGAAGTCCATCCTGAAAGTTGTCCTTTGAGGTAAACCCCTACATATTGAGGATTTTTCACCTCCCAAGGTAGACCTGCCATAACATCTGAGGCATCGGCCCCTCCGACTCCACTGGCCACCATGCCGAGTCCGCCTGCGTTGGGAGTGTGGGAGTCGGTTCCAATCATCAACCCCCCAGGGAAAGCGTAGTTTTCCAGGATGACTTGGTGGATAATGCCTGCACCTGGCCTCCAGAAACCAATGTTGTAGCGACTTGAAACAGAGGAGAGAAAATCGTAGACCTCACGATTTTCGTCCATGGCTGTTTTCATGTCGATCTCCTCTCCTTCGTAGGCTCGAATGAGGTGGTCACAGTGGACGGTGGCGGGAACATCAGACTCCTCTCTGCCTGCCAGCATAAATTGCAGCAGGGCCATTTGTGCTGTGGCATCTTGCATGGCCACTCGGTCGGGCTTGAGAAGCAAAAAACTTTCTCCTCGGGTGCAATTTTGGTTTTGGGGGTCATCGAGATGGCCAAAGAGGATTTTTTCACCAAGGGTCAGAGGTCTTTGGAGGCGTTTTTTTATAATCTCAAGGCGAGATCGAGAGGTTTCATAAACTTTCTTAACCATACCTTTTGTTGTTTCAATTTGTGCCATGGGCTTTTCCTTTTTTCTTGAGTGCTTTGCTTTGTCTTAAGTATGGTCGTGTGTTGTCTTCATCAGTACATTAGTATCAGTACAATCGTATATTTGTCTTAGTGTGATAGTGCATTTAGTATACTGTAAGTGTATCTGATTTTGAACATCCAGTGCACCTAATTTCGCACATTTCGGTATGTTTTTAATTGGGAGTTATCGAGACAGTGAAGAACTCCAGCGCAAACTGAATCATAGCCAAAAATACGAGCCCAGCCTATGATAATTCCCTGAGGCCACGGAGTCGTCCCCAATGCCAACCTTGGTTGCCACTTGTTGTGTCGTCTCAACCATTGGTCGCAATGAAGAAATTATGACTGCCAGTACCGTAGTGGTTGTCTTTATAGTGCTTTTTGAGTCTATCTACTATAAGATTCTAGTCAGAGAGAGATAGAGACATTGAATATGTAGTCATCTCAGTGTGGAGTCTATGAACAATAATCTAAAAAATAATTTTTCGTGGAAAGACCGAAATGCTTGGATCAAGGCATCAAAAAATACATTTAATTGTCTGATTGGTTGTAGCATTGGAGACTTTGGAACGATCATTTGGTTTCAAACCTATAGACCTGAAATTCCCATTCTTCATGTTATGCCACTTGCAATGGCTATGGGTCTTTTGACTTCCATTCTCTTTGAGGCCTCCATACTAAAGTTCAAAGAGAGTTTCACATGGATTCATGGAATTCGAATGGCATTTTCAATGAGTTTTCTCTCTATGTTAGGAATGGAAATAGCTGGAAATGCCACAGACTATTTTTTGACGAAGGGTGAAGTGAGCCCAAGTGAACCTTTCTACTGGGTGGCGATCGGAATCGCTTTGATAGCTGGTTTTCTTGTGCCCCTTCCCTATAACTATTATAAATTCAAGAAACATGGAAAAAGCTGCCACTAGAAATCTGCCATTAAAAAGCGAGGAAGGGAATGACTTTGGATGACATTTGTTTTATTGGGGATATGAATCTCGCCCATCGAGCTGTGTTTATGCGCTTGGATCTCAATGTTCCCCTCAAGGATGGGGTGATTCAGGATGAGACCCGTTTGGAAGCGGCTCTTCCATCCATTCAATATGCCTTGGACCAAGAGGCCAAGTTGATTTTGGCCTCTCATCTAGGGCGCCCCCAGGGTTTCAAAAAATATCAGGGCTCCAACAAACATCGGGGCTTCAACAAACATCAGGGTTCCAGCAAGTATCGCAAAGAATTCAGTTTGGAACCGGTGGCTCGAAGACTCAATGAGTTACTAGATGTGGAAGTTATTTTGGTGGAAGAGCTTGTGAGTGATATCCCAAGAGCCCTTTTGCAATCTTGGAAAGCGGGTCAACTCATTTTGTTGGAGAATCTTCGCTTTGATCCTGGTGAGATGCAAAACAATGAGAGCTTAGTTCGTCAATGGGCTCGTGATATTGATGTGTATATTAACGATGCCTTTGGGGCGAGTCATCGGGCTCATAGTAGTATTGTGGGCCTTCCTGCGATGATTCAGGAGTCTGGCATGGGATTTCTTATGAAAAAAGAAATTGAGGCTTTAAGCTCACTCCTTCATAGTGCACAGTCACCTTTTGCGGTGGTTCTTGGTGGGTCCAAGGTGAGTGATAAAATAGTGGCTATGGATCATCTCATGGACCGGGTGGATGTTTTGATGATTGGTGGTGCCATGGCCTATACCTTTCTCAAATCCCAGGGAGTTTCCGTGGGAGACTCCTTAGTGGAGAAAGACAAATTACATGTGGCTAGGAACTTTTGCGAAAGGATGGAGAGTCGAGGCAAAAAAGTTCTTCTCCCTGTGGACCATTTGGTGGTACCCAGCCTTAAGAGCTTGGATTCTTGTCAAGTGACAAGAGGTGTAGAGATTGATAGTGGGAGGATAGCTGTGGATATCGGCCCTCAAACCATAGATATTTTTCAAGGGGAAATTTCCACCATGAAGACTATTTTTTGGAATGGTCCCATGGGTATTTTTGAAGAATCTTCTTGCAGTGCCGGTACTTTTGCCGTGGCTGAGGCCATGGGTAAAAATGAGGGGGCTTTTACAGTGGTGGGGGGGGGAGACTCGGTTTCTGCTGTTTGCGCTTCAGGTTATGGGAATAAAATGACTCATATTTCTACGGGAGGAGGGGCCAGCTTGGAATATCTACAAGGTCGCTCCCTACCGGGAATTCTTGCCCTTCATCGGAAGCAAAAATTAAGTCCCACCCTTCTTTCTGAATGTTAAGAGGGATTCACCAAGATTTATTTCATCAAGACTTCTCTCTTCTTTAATAATTTCGTAAACCTCAATGGACTTTTTCTTGCCTTTGACCAGTTGGATGCCCTTGCTAACAACACGAAGGGATTTATCAAGAGATAAAAGATCTTCAGGGGGAATGCCTGCAACAAGAATTTTGGCATCGAGGGATTTGCATAGGCTATCTAAACGGGAGGCCGTGTTGACCGCATCTGAGAGAACGGTCATCTCCATGCGGCGATCCACTCCTAGGGGACCTAGGATAACCTCGCCTTGACATATACCAATGCCACAGGAAATAGGTGCTCTCTGAGTTTCTATTCGCTTTTTGTTGTATATAGTGAGTGCTCTTTGAATCTCCACTCCTGATTTTACAGCAGAAAGGGGATTGACAAAAATAGCCATGAGGCAATCGCCGATGAATTTGTCAATGATGCCACCATTTTGTCGAATGATGGGAGAAAGACGACTGTAATAGCTATTGAGAAACTTGAGAACTTCGTCAGGGCGCATGCCCTCACAAAGACTTGTGAAGTCTCTAAGGTCACTGAAGAAGATCGTGAACTCTTTGAGGGCACCGTCACCTAAGCGAATATCAAAAACATCTTTGTACCCCATTTGATCTAGAATTTCAAAGGGCACAAAGCGTGAATAGGACTGAGAGAGTTTTTGGGTTTTTTCCAGGGCGATTCTCAGATTTTCTTTAGATCTGGCTTTCTCAATGGCAATGGCTGATTGGGACCCAATGGTGCCTATGATATTTAAATCGTCCTTGGAGAGTTGTTTCATAGAGTGATAACAATCAGCTATAAGAACACCATATTTCTCATTGGCTGCTTGAATAGGAACAGCTGCAAAAGAGGATGAGTGAGACATTTCAAGGATCTGTCGGCTGATTTCATCCTCCAAGGTGCTGAGATGTTGTTTCACATCTTCAATGAGAATAGGGATACCGTGGGTATAGACATTGGAGAGTTTTTTGGGGTCTGATGAGGGGATGGTTGTGTCAAGACTCATATGCTTTATTTTAGCTTCTAGGTGGGGCTCGACCCCATATCCCGCAGTGTAGTGGAGTTTTGATTTGTCACTATTTGCCAAAAAAACGATAGAGCGGTCAAAGTACAGAATCTGTGACAGGGATTTGCATGTGGCCACGAGAACTTGTTCTTCGGTGTCTGAACTTGAGATGACTCTGACAACAGTGGTGAGAGCGAGAGTTTCAGAAACCTTTCGGCTGAGTCCCTGATTGGCAATACTAAGTTTTTCAAACTGTTCATCCAATTGTATGAGGTCTTTTGAGAAGCTTTCTGTTTTTTCGCTGATATCTTTGTTATTTTTAAAGGTATTAAAGGCGACTCCTAGGAGAGAAGTTATCAAGGCAAGAGTGAGAGAAGAGCTATAGTCGTCAATAATAAACCAAAACATTGTCAATGAGATGGCATAGAAACTAAGAAAAACCATGGTGTTGTCAACGATGTTCCAAGATCGGAGTTCATGGGGATAGTGGACCAAAAGAGAGTAGGCGTGCCCTTCAAGTTCTCTGAGGCTGACCTTTGACTGGGGAAGACCTTTGGGTGTGGGAATGGCCGCATAATACCCCATGGTGTTTGTCATATAGTCTGGCATGCGAGAGAGGAGGACCTCTCTTTCAAAGGGGTTGAGGTTATTCAGTAGGGGGGTGACTTTGTAGCTGATGGAGTTATTGCGGTGGTTTGTGATTTCAATTTTGAAGACTTTGTTGATGAGGGAGGTGACAAAGGGTAGTTTTTTGTAAAGTGTGGGAACTCTCAGAATATTGTAAGCAAAGTAAAAGATAGATTTGCCTAAAACTTCTTTCTGAACGCCAAATTCTCCCACTTTTCTTAAAAGATTTTTATCTTTGATACGTCTTTGCAGAGCTTCCATAAATTTTTTTTCGAAGATGACAGAGACCCAGTTGTCTTCATCAGTGAGATATTCCATATTTAGTCCTGCTTCTTGACAAACCTCAGGAAGGTAAACTTCGGGGTGAAATTGTTTGATATAATAAATGTATGATTTAAAAACAGTGGTTCTCAGGTGTCTTTGAGTTAATGTTGAGTCTATATGCTGTTGTGGATTATTTTTGCCCACGTCTTTCCGGACTCCTCTAAATAATTTTGAGACCTACCTATTTTGAGACCTATATCTAGTATGCATCATTTTGAGCTTTTCGTAAATACTGTTGTCATAGATCAATCAAATTAGAAGTTCACGGAGGGGAGAGGTGGAGGTTCTTTAAAGGGTAGGCCTCTGTTGCAGAGTAAAAGTGGGATATAGCCGTAAAAGTGGGATATAGCCGTAAAAGTGTGAGCCATCGACTTATATTTGTATTCCTAGTATTTCTTTTCTAAAGCGATGGCTAGGGGCGAAGTCTTTGCCCATGTACATTCGGAGTAATATTTTGTTAAATTCATGTCCCCCTTCAATGGTTCCCTGGCTTTTATTTTTACCCTTGAGTTCCAAAGTGACACTTTCACTATGAAAGGTAAGAGACAAGTTTTCATTCTTACCCACATCTTTGATGAGTTCATTGAAGGTTTTAAGCTGATTTTTTAATTTCTCACAATGAGACTGGCAAGATTTATTGTAACCTTTGGTAAAACCGTCTTGAACTTGAGTGGCCTTTAGGTTCCTTAAGAAATGCATATGGAGAAACTTTGTTTCCTTGCTTTCAATAGTAGCTTGAGAGTTTTGAGACGGAGTCTTAAGGTAGAGTCCAGCTATATAGACTTTAAAGAAGATTTTGGCTTTGCGAAGAGCCATTCCATTGAGTTGTAAAGTTTTCCCTGAAACTTCCATAGTGTCACTCATGGTGATCTTGTGGTGAGTTTTTGATTTTGACCTCTCGATAGGGAGAAGAGAAAAGATAAGTATAAAAATTATGTTCATCAATACTATATTATTCTTCTTCATTATGAGATTTTTTATGATAAGACTCTTGACTTTCTTTACGCTCCTCACTCTTTTCACTGACGTCTCCTTCTTTCGGTGTGTGTTCGTGCTTTGAATGTGAATTATTTGTGCAAAAACATGGCTTTAAACTGTCCTTCTCTGACAATCTGACTCCCAACGGAGATGAGTATATCTCCAATCAAACGGGCGTGTTCACCAAAGGGTGAGAACTGCAGTTCAAATTCGAAGATGCGGTCAGTTTCATTTCCAGATAGATCTTTTTCTCTGAATTTAAATTTCAAAACGTTGTTAGAAGAAAAGCTTACACCGTAGATAGAGCTGTTGGGGTGCAATTCCCATTTATGATCGTCTCTTTGTCGATATTCAGTTTCATAAAATTGCCCATTATCCCAATGGCCTAAGCGGATAATAATTTTTTCGTGATGGCTTAAATCAAAGTAATTATCTTGGCTTGCTGTTTCTTTGTAAGTTTTTAACCAATTGACCTGAGCTTTGTTATTGATAATTCGCTTTGGGAAACCATTGCTGTCAATAAGTTGATTGCCATCATCATCGTAGACAAAAGAAGAGGCTTGAGGATCAAGAAGTTGTTGGACAAGGTTCACTTGCTTTAATTGGTGAGCACTTATTTTTTCCAATCGCTTCTTTACAAGTTCCTCTTGTTTTTTGAGGGGGGCAAGCTCTTCTTGCAGTGCTTTCTTAGTTTTAAAGACATCTTTAATGAGTTGAGACACTTCCTCTATTTTCTTTTTATAAAAGTCTTTGTCTTTTTCCTTGGATTTACCCATTTCTTTTTCTAAATTTTTTTTCTTCTTTTTTAATTCCGTTCTCTTTTGATTCAGATTCTTAATTTGAGCAAGAATAGGATCTTTCTTTTCTCTGATTTCATTGAGCTTTATTGCCACCTCTTTCGTTGCTTGAAAATAGCGCAACGTCCATTGGTCAAATTCATCACTGGCTAAGAATATAGATGCGGCAGTTTGGTCAATGTAAGATGGATAATTTTGATAGGAATCCAATAAATTTAATTGCTGGCCTCTCTTAAAAAACTCTTTGCTGGGCCAAAGAAAAGCAATAAGTGATTCAGGACCTGTATTGAAATGAGATATCTTTAATGAACTCTCTTTAAGAGAAGGTACTATAAGCGGTTGTTTTTCAGCTTGGTCGTAATGGATTTTATTGCATGAAGTTACTAGGAGGCTTAGAAATAAAAAGGAAATAAGAAAGATTCTTCGGTGCTTTTTCATATGTCATACCTCTAAAATAATCATAAATTGATTCTTAGAAAAAGATCGCTGCTTCAGCGACAATCGAAACATCTTTTGTAACATTCTGACCCTTGAATGGAATTCCAGCGATGAGGTTAAAATCAAGAGGAATAGGAAATTGTTTTTTTCGAAATAGAGAGATTGTGGAATAACTGATACCCATTTGTAAACCATGGAGTCTTTGAAGGCTGTCTTTACCTAAAAATCTATAGCGAATGGGCTCATATTGATTTCCTCGATACTCATCTCTTTGTTTATACTGAAAGGTGTACTGACTCTTTATTTTAATATCTTTATAGAGGTTCAAACTTCCACCAATACTGAGGTACAGTTGGTCGCCTAAGTCTCTAAAAATTTGCCCATCTAAGTCAGGGGAAAGAGAACTTTCTCTATCTTTAGGGACTCTCCTTGCGACTTTATCTGAAGATTGCCAGTTGTATTCCCACTGGGTCCAAAGGGTGATTTGGTCCTCTAAATAATACTGTCCTATAATGCCCGCACTTAGATCCCATTGGCCATCACCTGTGGGCACATCAACGACCTGGTGAATATCAATACTTCGTCCTGTGGGTAGTGTGCATTTACTTATCAAAGCTAGTTTGTAGGGGATAGTATCATAAAGTTGCACCTTATTGATGAAGCGAATATCTGCCAATGAAGTTTTCTCACTGTACGAAAGAGGTGGAGGAAGTGGTTTGTAGCCATAGTCGTCAGCTTTGTCGGGAATCACTCTGTCTGTTTGGCGTTTGACTTCTTGGGCTTTGAACCTCTTTCCTTCAGTTGGCAGCATGTCAACGATGCCGCGCAGATCCGAAGAAGCGACAAAGCCTGTATCCACATGGGTTCGAGTTTTCACAATGGGAAGGACAAAGGCCATGGTCCACTTCTTTGTGACTCCAAGAGCAAAAATAGGGATCTGAGCATCAACTTCTACGTTGACCTCGCCGGTAACTTTCCCTGCCACATCCTCCATGTTGCGGCCATGTCGAGTGAGATAGCCCTTAAGGATGCCTTTTTTCACTTCCGTTTCTTGGCTGTCGACGAGGCGTTCATAGCTAATATCCATATTCATGGCATGACCGACTCCCACCACAGTTTCCGAGGAGCCAAACTTATCATTGGCTTCTCCCATCAGGTAATTGTAGCGTAGATTACGAACGCCCTTGGGAAGGACTTCAGCACTATCAAAGTAAAAAGGAAGACTTAGATTGCCTCCCCAGACCACTGTAGACAGGAATAATATCTTGAAAAGAAATAATATCTTGGAAAAGAATAATGTTTTGGAGATAAATCCCCCATAGTTTATTCCCACATGGGATGGGGACACTTTTTAGCTCAGAGTGAATTGACGAGCTGCCCAGATGCCCCACCACCCACCGAATGGGATTTTGGAGTTGTTCTTTTTCTGTTCTACCTAATTATTAATTATTGATGACATTTAAATTTTCTCGACTTTCTTTTTTTCATAGCTAAGGCTATTTCAGATTTTGTTTCAGGAATTCGAGTGTCCATTAGGGCCTCAGGGTCTTGTTGAACAAAGGTGTTTAAAATCTCACAAGCCTGTACTCTTTTCTTAAAGTGTATGAGAATGTCTGCATAATAGAGGTTGTTAAGTCCGTAAACAGAAACGGGAAGTGTCTCACCTTTGTCATTCACAAAAAGTGTGCCATTGAAGGCTGCTTCCATATTCACGAGAGCCTTTTTCTTGTTTCCAACGGGGCTCAGAAATCCAGGAATTCGCATTCTGATTCGACCTAAGACCCGGTGGGCTCCGTAGTGGTAAATATCTTCATAGCCTAGCTCAAGGATCATAGTCATAGTATTTTCCACTTTAACAGCATTCTTACCACTAAAACTATATTGGAGAGTTTGTGCTAAACTGGCACCATACCAATACAAAGCCCAAGTTTTGAGTTCTTCTTGTTCATCATCCTCTGGATCAGCAAACAATTGAACAATAGCATCTGCTGCTAAATAGGCCTTTTTAAAGAGGTCTTCCGATTTCTCTTGCCCTGCAACATAGTAGAGAGCCGTCACTTGTTTCATCACCATTTTGGCTTTGATCAAATTATCTTCGGTCTCTTTTGCCAGTTCTTCATAAATATCGGCTGCTGCTTGGGCATGGCTTATATCTACACCGCGTAGGCTATAAAGGTTGTCAGCCATTTCTTCCTTGCCAACTTCCTCCTCAAAGGTATTGTCAACTGTAGACTTAATGGCTGTTTTTTTCAGCACAAGCTCAGTGCTGGTGGCATAAGCAAAAATAGTGTTGAGAAATAGAAATGAGACTCCTAGAAGAATTATTTTAAATACTTTAAAATTTGTCATAGTGAGGACCTCCTATTAGGCCGTATGATTGGTTTATGGTTATAGCTTTTATTTGTGTAGGTTGGTATATAGTTAGGAGGTGAACTCTGTCAATAAATTAAATTCAAAAAATTAAGTTCAAGGAAACCCAAAGCAGAGAGAGTCGTTATTTAAGGCAGAAAAAATTGTTACCTAGTTCCTGTCCAGGAATGGCTCTTTTTCGCCAATTTGCTTCTCCTACTCAAACCTAACGGGATTTGAGAGATAAAATATTCAAAAAAAGGTTATTCTCGGACAGGAACTACCTACGATCGAAGAATATCTCCAGGATTTCCGAAAAAGAGATTGAGTTCTCTTTCAGCACTGGCGGGGCTATCACTGCCGTGAACAGCATTTTCACCCACATTGTCGCCAAATTCAGATCGAATGGTATCTGGCTTGGCATCTTTGGGGTCTGTGGCTCCCATAATCTCACGATTTTTGTTAATGGCATCCTCGCCCGAAAGAGCGAGAATCATGATGGGGCTAGATATCATAAAGTCCACAAGTTCATTAAAAAAGGGGCGTTCTTTATGTTCGCTGTAAAATTCTTCGGCCTTGCTTCGGGTCAGTTGGATGAGTTTAGCAGCGGCGATTCGTAGCCCATGTTTTTCAAACTGATTGATAATGGCGCCAATGGCATTTTTCTTGATGGCATTTGGCTTGATGATGCTAAATGTTGTTTCTATGGTCATACTTGGATCTCCATATTCTCCATGTATAAGAGGCTCAGATGTCACAACCTACACTTCACACAGATCTTTGCCAACTTTATCTTATTTTAATGACATTGAGGCGTCATTTTTCCCAAGCACGGATCGTGGCTGGCCAGTTTTATCAATGGCCACATAGACGAAGATGCCCTCTGTCACTTTGACCTCAGATCCTGTGAGTTGATGACGTGCCCATGTTTCAATGAAGGTGGTGATGGAGGTGTTGCCAATTTGTACAATTTTGGCATAGAAGGTCACCATGTCACCCACACTGATGGGTGCGTGAAAGCGCATGGCTTCCACAGCCACTGTCACCACAGGACCATTGGCACAAATCACTGCGGGAACAGCTCCAGCAATGTCCATTTGAGCGAGCACCCATCCTCCAAAGATATCTCCATTGGGATTGGCGTCGGAGGGCATGGGTACCATGCGCAGGGCAGGTTCACTTTTGGGAGGTGATGGAGGCATGTTTTTTTTATCCTTAGGGGTTTGTAGTGGCTTGCTCATTCTTCTGTGTTTCCGTGGTTGACGGCGAGGACCGAGGCTTTACAAGTAGTAATGATTCAGTAAGTAGTAACGGCTAAGCAGTAACGACAAGCAAGTGGCAAGGTAACGATTAATTAGTAATCTAATAATTAGTAATGGACTAAGCAGTGACGGTTCCTGGGTCCCCAAGGGGATCTTCTTCTGGCTCCCCTGTCTTTTTTTGGTCTTCCTGTTCTTTTTCAGCTTTTTCAGCTTCTTCTGCTTGTTTTGCAGCCAGGCGCTGCTCTTTGTCTAGTTTTTCGTTGGTTTTCTGGCGGCGTTCGCTGACTTCTTTGAGGGAAGCTCCTTTGATGAGTAAGTCCACCTCTTCTCCATCAATGGTTTCATGTTCAAGCAGGGCTTTCGCTAAATTCTCTAGAGAATCTAGGTTGTTATTGATAAGTTCTGTGGCTTTTTTGTGCCCCTGAGTGATAATAATCTTGATTTCTTCATCAATTTCCCTGGCTGTGGACTCAGAATACTCCTTTTGTGAGTGTTGGTATTGCATTCCTAAGAAGACGGGGGCGGAATTTTTTTCGAGAGTGAGAGGTCCAATTCTTTCACTCATGCCCCATTCGCAAACCATTTTGCGGGCAAGTTCTGTGGCTCGTTCAATGTCATTGCTAGCACCTGTTGTGAAATCTTTGAAAATAAGTTCTTCGGCAACTCGGCCCCCAAATAAGAAGGCAATCATATTTTTGGCTTTGCTGAGGGAAAGGTTCATGCTTTCCTCAAGAGGAAGAGTTTGTGTGACTCCAAGGGCCATGCCCCGTGGAATAATAGAAACCTTGTGAATGGGGTCCATTTTGGGCAGGAGTTTACCGACTAAGGTGTGTCCTGCCTCATGGTAGGCTGTGATTCTTTTGTCTTCCTCACTGATGACCATGGAGTGTTTTTCAGATCCCATGAGGACTTTGTCTTTGGCTCTCTCTAGATCAGACATTAATATCTTGTGTTTGTCATCGCGGGCGGCTAGAAGAGCGGCCTCATTGACAAGGTTTGCAAGGTCCGCCCCTGAAAATCCAGGGGTTCCACGGGCAACTTTGCCTAAATCGACATTTTCTGACAAAGGAGTTTTTTTCACATGAACTTTGAGTATCTCTTCACGGCCCTTAACATCGGGTTTACTAATCACAACGCGGCGATCAAATCTTCCTGGCCTGAGGAGAGCGGGGTCGAGCACATCGGGGCGGTTTGT
This sequence comes from Bdellovibrionales bacterium, assembly GCA_965261545.1. Lineage (GTDB taxonomy): Bacteria > Bdellovibrionota > Bdellovibrionia > Bdellovibrionales > UBA1609 > CBDHDF01. The sequence goes on from CBDHDF010000002.1 coordinate 129,490, forward strand.
AGCTGCGATGAGGATCACCCCCTCATTACTTTCAAAGCCATCCATTTCCACGAGCAGTTGGTTGAGAGTCTGTTCTCGTTCGTCGTGGCCTCCCCCCATGCCGGCGCCACGGTGTCTGCCGACGGCATCAATTTCATCAATAAATATGAGGCAGGGAGCATTTTTCTTTCCTTGTTCAAAAAGATCACGGACGCGGCTGGCTCCGACACCGACAAACATTTCTACAAAATCTGATCCAGAAATGTTGTAAAAGGGAACATCGGCTTCACCGGCGACGGCCCGAGCGAGGAGAGTTTTTCCTGTGCCAGGGCTTCCCACAAGGAGAACCCCCTTGGGAATTCGTCCTCCGAGGCGAGTGAACTTCTTAGGGTGTTTTAAGAAGGCAACAATTTCTTCGAGTTCCTCTTTTCCCTCTTCGACTCCTGCAACATCCTTGAAGGTCACTTTCTTTTTGTTTTCAACAAGTTTGCGCGCTCGACTTTTTCCAAAGTTCATAGCCTTGCCACCACTGGATTGAAATTGGCGCAGGAGAAATATGACAATGACAAATATAAGGATGACGGGGAGGTAGTTGGTTAAAAAGCTTGTGAGGGCAGAATTTTGGGATTTCTTAAAGTTTGGGATAATGCCCTTGGCTTCGATCATCTGTCTCATTTCAGGGCTTATTTCAGAATCAAATTGGAACTTGATAGCTCCGTTATGTTGGTCTTTGAATTCGGCCTTGATTTCTCCTGAAATTTCACTGGTGTCTTGATGAAGCGTGATTTTTTCGATTTCATTGGCGTTGAGGGCTTTAATGAACTCAGGGTATTTAAAGCTGTGAATCTTATTTTCTCGTCCTGTTTCGTATATTTGAAACATGGCATAGGCTGCAACGGCAATAATGGCCCACATGGCTAGGGTTTTTTGGGTTGTGCGCATTGGCTGTTTTCCTTTTTCCCAACAATGTTAATAATATTTATTTTCTATCACCCATGATGGGGTTAGGGCCTTTCTACCCACACTTTAATGTATATAGAATAACATGATTGGCTGCAAGCCACTAGTAAGATTTCCCACCTGACTTCTTGAATTGAACCTTGGTCTCTTTAGTTTATAAAAAATCTATGAAAAATCTATGAAATTTAGGGAACTTTAACGCTCTTGGGAGTTTCAATGAAACTCCCACACCGCAGGGATTTTATTTGAATTTTAATGGTTGGTGGAGGGCACTGTGGGGCACTTTTTTGTTTGGAGGGGCTGAGCAGAGATTCGTCCTCGGTCAATGGTCCATTGATGCTGTAGGAGAGAAAAATAGCTCTTTGTTGGGGTTTGACTCAATCGCTTAAGAACTTCATTGATATGTGTTTGCCCATAGTTTTTCATACCCTTTGAGCGCATAAACTGAGCGAGTACTGAGGCTTTATCTTCGAGGGGAAGGAGGATTATGGAAGACCAACTTAGGCCTTCCACAGTTTTTCCCTCCGCATCTTTGTATTTGACACAATGGCTTGCAAGTTCAAGTTTTTTGAGATTTGGAGAGGGGGCTTGGGAAATATGGCGGAGGGATCGAGACAAAGATTTGAGAGATCCAGGAGACCTTTGCTCTAAAAGGGGAAACCAGGTGTGGCGTAGCCAATTGCGTAGATACTGGTTATTGTCATTGCTGGGATCTTCTAAAAATGAAATATTGTGATTTTGAGCATACTGTTCTAGTTCACAGCGAGTGGTGTCTAAAAGGGGACGAAATCGCTTGGATTCCATAAGACTCATAGCTTTAAGGCCATGGGGTCCGGTTCCTCGAATGAGTCTAAGAAGTTGGGTTTCCAGAAGGTCGTCGGAATGATGAGCAGTTGTGACAATAAGCTCCATTTCTCTGGCCCATGAATCCAAGTGATGATAACGAAAGTATCTCATTTCAGCCTCAGATGTCCCTGGTTCTTTTTTAAGGAGGTTGGTGACATACTGTAGTCCTTTCGCTTGGGTCAGAGATAAGACATGATTTTGAGCCCTTTGACGAAAGCTGTTCTTGGAAGCTAAACAGTGATGTCCTTGAGAAGGAGAAGAGGCTTTTCTGGTAGAAAGTCCGTGATGCACATGACCTACAACCAGATGAAGATTCATCAAGGGTTGGAGTTTGAGAAAGATATCTAGCAAGACCATGGAATCCAAGCCACCAGAAACAGCCAGCAAAAGTGATTTCTGGTCAAACTTTTTAAGATGGCTTAGCACTTTGTGCTCTATATGACTCCAAGGCATGCTTTGTGACTCAACTTTAACAGAAATTAAGGTTTGTTATTAATATTGCTATTATTTATCATTGCCTATCATTGTTGTCATTGGATTTTGAAGCTCTCCCAATTGTGATTGTCTTTGAGAAAAAATCCTTCTGTTTCTTCCAGAAAGAAATCATCAATTTTTTGTTGAGTGTTTAAATAATGGATGCTCAGTGGTATGAGATTGGATGCTTTCTTACTCATACTTATTTGAATCATATCTTCGAATCCTCCCTTATCTTTAATATATCTAATAAATTCGTCACCTCGACGCTCTAACTGTTCTAAAAGGTCATATTTTATACGAAGCTTTGATTTATGATATTTAAAATCATCTTTTATAATTTCAAGATCATAATTAAACATGAGTTTTGGCCTCTTGAATCGAGCGAAAAAGAATTCTTTAGCTTGGTAGCGTTCATTTTTCCAGTAACAACCATTCCTTTGCCCTTCGCAACTGAAGTCTACCCTTTCCCCCATACCTCCTCCAGCATTTCGATTGATACCTTCATCCCAATCTGTTTGGAAAGATGATCCTAAATAATTAGAGTCTATCATTTTGTAAACGATATCAAAAATACCTGCAACCTTCTGGAAAGGCCATGAATCTATTTTGTAATCATAGGGAGTATTAGGATCATATTTGATAATTGTATGAAGTCCAATATTTCCTATCCAGCCGTTTCCATTTATTAATTTAAGATATTTACGTTGCTTGTTATTAATAGCATAGGCTCCGAGGAGGTTCTTCATAACTTCTACAATGTTCATGAGATCAGGGTTTTCTCTTATAATACAATGATCATCTTGAATCTGATCGTTCTTATAAGCCTCATGGTCAAGGCATTCAGGTTTCTCAACATTTATATATCGTTGTTCTGGTATTTGAAGAAGTGTAACTTCATATTGGAGGCGGTGCTTCATGTCTTTTATATAATTCTGAGTATCATATCGATCCCAATTTGTAAATTTACTGAAAGAAAGCATACTTTCTCTTAGAGCACCTGTAGTGACATTGGAGATAGATTTAGCAAACTTAGATGAGTTTTCTTCAAATATGAATTTCAACGTGTCTTGAGTATAATTGTTTGTATAAATATAAGGATTGCTGTTATCATTCATGAAGTCTGATGGGATGGGAATTTCTAAATGATTCCCAACTATAGGTGGAATAGATAGTGGTGATGTATACTGACTATTAAACTCTTGGCCTGAAATTAAGAATTTTCTTGTTCTCAACATATAAGTCAGGTGAGAGGCAAAGAAAATAGGTTCTTTTGAAGAAGATATCACAATTTTATCTAACATTCCCTCTGAGAGATCATGAAAATCTTGTAATACTGAATTGGCTTGACTTAGGCTGATCTCACCATCTTTTACATTTGCCATGAGTGGGTGTACAACTTTAGAGAAATAATCAGAATGGGCAAATGCTAAGTCCATGGATCGACGCTTTGCCTCTTTTTCTCCAATGAACTCACAATTATCGATTTTCTTAGAAATCATCTTTTGCATGCCTAGATATTTCATTTTGAGAAAGTCAAAGCCTTTAAGATGTCTTTTTGTTTGATTCAGAGGATTTATGCCGAGTTGAGGATAAGAATATCTCACACGGTCTGTTATCGCAACATATTGATTTAAGGTATACAAAATAGGACTTAACTCTAGGCGGTATTTATCATGAAGTGTAGAAGCATTCATACCACTCAGTCCATGGCTAAATATTTTTTCGATATTAGAAAACGTATATTGAGAGGGTGTAAGAGGTGTTGTGTTTTCACTTAAAGAATAAAAATGAATAAATTCTTTTTCTTTTCTAAAATGGTCGAGATGTTCAAGGTGGCTTTCTTTTATTCCTTGGCACCATTTTATCAATTGATTGATTTTTGTATTGCTGGTCATGTATAATTTTCTTTGAATCGATAAAGCTTCTTCAAAGGAAGTTCTTCTTTTTTTAAGAATAGATTCACCAATGAGAGAAAGAAAATCATCGGGGTTTATTTGATAAGTTTCGAATACTTTTGATGTTAGAAAATAATATAAAGAATCATATATTTCACTCCTAAAAAGTGATTTTTTATTTTCTATGTCCCAGAACATTTGTTTTTCTTTGAGATTTGTAAAATTAAACCATGGATCAGAATAACGACCAGCCATCATGTAATTCATAATAATATTTGTGTTTAATGAGATTCGAAACCATAAGACACGTATTGTTGCTGACCATTCTGTTTTTGCCATATAAAATGCAAATGCCATCATGTTTGGGTATACGGTTGTTTTTAAGATATTACGATTGATAGATGTAAAAAAATGTTGAACATCAATTTCATCAAAGTCATGGCTGTATTTTGCATTAGTTTCTAAAAAAGATTTTGAAAAAAAAGCTCTTTCTGTATGAAATTTGTTCCAAATAGGAATAAGATTCTTACTCCAGTCTAGGGTTTCTTGTAAAAATGGTTGTGTTTTAGTGCTTTGTTGTGAGAACTTCCAGTGCAATTTCTCTGTAGAGTAAATGCTCAATTGAGCCAAATCCCATCGAATAAGAAGTTTAAATATTTTAAAGCTATTATCCATAAATAAACTCTTATTATCAATGAACTCAAGATATTTTTGAGAATCAGTAATGCCAATTCTTTGAAAATAGACTCCAAGAGTTAAATAAGATATTTCAATAGGATAGCCTAAAATTAGGTCCAAAGTGATTCCTTCGTAGGCAGGGTATTGATTTAGGTCTTTTTTATTTATTTTTATATCTTGAATTTCAGATTCGACATAATATAACAATTCATTTTTTATATTCTTATTGTTTTTGGCATAAATAGGTATGAATGGAATCAACTCTTTTCTAAGAGAGCCGAATATAGGATCTTCTTTTTTTGCATTGTATTTCCATGGTTTGATGGTCTCAAAGTATTTTATTTTGATATGGTCAATTTGTGACCAATTTAATGTTTTTGTTATCCTAAGAATATTAGTAAGATGCTTGCGAATCATTTTATTTGTTATGTTTTTGGACTCATCTGTTATGCTATTTTCATGGTTCTTTCCATGGTCAATTTCATGGTTCTTTCCATGGTCAATTTCATGATCAATATTATTTTTATAGTACTCTTTATTAAAGCTATTTAATAATGATAAAACCACTTCTAAGTAATAATTTTCTAATTTTTTTATATTTTTATTTCTACTTATATCAAAGGTTGCTCCTAAGAGTTTTATTTTTTCAATAGTATTTTTTTCTCGACTAGCAATCATAATAATAATATTTGAAATAGAAACTTCTTTAGAAAGAGAAGTTTGAAGAAGTTCACAGTTTTGAGATTCTTTAATTAAACAATCTTTTAAAAAATGATTATAGAATTTTTCTAAAGATATCGATAATTCTTCTCTTAATTCTTTTCTATACTTCCGGGTATTGGGTGTGATATTAATTTGGTTTTTAGATAAGTCATTTATTTTTTTTAGTAGTGTCGCATAGAGACCTAAATAACCAGTATAGTTTCTTGATGTGTAAATTTCTTTATGAAGACTCTTCTCTCCATAAATTTCTTTTTCTAGAGATGTTCTGGCTTCTTCATAAAGTTCATTTTGAATCATATTGTGTATATCAAGATGATCCTGTGTATATCTGTTGTTTGATTCATTCTTTATAGACGCGTTGTTCGGAGGAACTTCGACCTCTTCTTGAATGACCTTGCTATGAGGTAGGGCGATCTTATTATTTGTAATCGTTTCCTCTGTACAGGAAGCAAGAGAAATTATCATGGATAGACAAGTAAAGAATTTCTTAAAATCCAATTTAAAAAACATAAGTCACTCCGCCTATAAAAGTCTTGCGATACTTATCATAGTATCCAAGATCAATTTTATCGTTTTCTTGGTATGAATTATTAATCATACTAAGTGAGAAATTAAAATTATTTAATTGTGTAAATAAAGATAAATTATTTCCGAAATCAAGATTCCAGCTTCCATCAAGATACCTTTTCATATTTGCTCGATAAATAAATCGGAGACCAATCATCTCTGCAATCATGTACGTGAGACCAAGGCTATTTGAAGTAAGCCAATCACGATTCATTTGGTCGTCTAAGAACAATGAAAATCGTTGAGTGTTCCAAAGATAATTGGTAGAAAGTCTATTAAATAGAGAAAAATTATTCCATTTATGAGTTTGTATAAAGTAGCTTAAAGATACATTTGCAATATGCTTATCAACACGGCTGCGTTCACTGGTAGGAAGACTTAAATTGAATGTGCTTGAACTTTTACTTAGAGAATCAAAGTATTTATCAAATGGTTTGTTTTTTCGATAAACGATGCCTAAATTAATATTTGCTATTTTATGGAATGGGTCACTCTTAGTGTCTCTAACAATATGTCTTTTGTAGGATTCATGACTCATTCCAATGCTTCCATAGGCGCTCCAATTTTTATCAAAACTATAAGCATTAGAAAAACTTATTTTGTGTTTATTTGTTTTTGACTTAACCTGCTCAAGGTCATTGTAGTATATGGAATATTTTCCAATAAATCCAAATTTATGAGACGTGGGCATAAGGTTTGATTGATCTAAGATGATTGTTTTTTTCTTTATGGTTCTACGCTCTTCTTTACTAATATCTTTATTAAAATTATTCGTTTCTATCTTACCATATATCACCTGGCTGGCTGCCATCAATGAGAGGCAGCTCGCAGAAAACATAAGAAGTAGAAGTATTAGGCTTTTCACAATGAGACCTCCTTACTCTGAGTCTACAACAATGTCGGATATTTCATCTTGATAAATATTTATGGTATCTAAGAAAAACCCACTCGTATTATTATTTATTTTTTGAGAGAGACCTTCAAATTTACTATAAATCAAGTCACTTATGAGAGGTTCGAGGCTCACACGATCGTTGTAGCTCGATTTATTGGTGACTGTATTTAATTGATGAGTTCTTTTTGTTCCCGAGATTGGGTCTATGCGATAGCTATAAGTTGTGAGTTTGGCATGGTTTGTTTGATTCTTAATTTCTTGTAAGAAATCTTTATTGTATTGGTAATAATCTTTTAATAATTGTGAGTATTTTTTCATGAATATCTCATTAATACGATCTGGGACTGGGAAGATAAAATTTGAACCACTCATCTTATGAACAGAAGTAACATAGTTAACAAGAGGGCCAGAAAACCAGATATCTTCAGATGAAGTCACTCCAGAATCTGAGAATAATCGCTTAAATGTGAGATCGTAAATGGAATGAATGGCATGTTCGTTTTCTTTCTTTATTAGATTCTCATACAGCTTTTGTTCGTACTTATATTCTTGTCCAAGAAGCAAGAGAATATCTCTGTCTCGATCATCGATATTCATATAATTAATAATAAAATTAAAATGAGATATAATTCTTTTTGGTGTTATTTGCATGCAATTTCTCGATCTTATATGACTATCGAGGTCCTTGTTATGGCAATTAACACTTGGATCCTTTTCTAAAAGACCCATCTTAAAGAGACTAATAAGAATATCTCCTTTATTTATAGTTGTTGTAACAGGAGCTGCCTTTTCTGCCCATTTCATTTGATTGGCTAGGGCTTGTATACCCGATGTGATGAATGCTCTTCTGGCATTATTTTTATTAGAGGATAAATCAAATGAGATGATATTTGGATTAGATTCATCATATATGCTCTCATTTTTAAAATTTGTCGGCATAGTGACTACATATTCGTCAGGAAAAAGTTCATTTAAATAGGCATAAATACGAGCGGCAGTGTCCATTTTATAAGAGACTACTTGAGATTGAGAAATGAGTATTTGATTATATCCAAAACGATGGGTGTATGAATCAGGAAATTTTGGTTGAAGTCCATCTGGGTGGTTATGGTTTTGAGTATAGCGATTGAATTCTCTCCTAATATTTTCAATCTCAATGGCTTCTTCACTTTCTGGGCTTAAGGATTGTCTTTGAGTGTTTGTAAGCTTGCTCAAAACACTCCAGATTTTATCAAAGAGCAGACCTAATTCTTCTGCCTCTTTGTAAATCAACATATGTCGAATATCACGCGCACGACTTAGTAACAAACTATCGCAAGAGCGTATTTTAGATTCTGCTTCAGTGTATATTCTTATATAGTCAGTTTTTAATTCATAGTATGATTGAAATTGCTCTTTAAAGATTTCATCAATTTTAGATGAATTTGTTCCTTTAAAATCTTTAAACACATCAAGAATCGTACTTGCCAATATTTTTTTCTGGGTAAAGTTTTTTCTCATTGAATTAAAAGTTTGAAGTATTTGATGAGAGTATATGTTTCTGATGTACTCTCCAATTGTATTATCTTTGTTGTTGATTCCTTCATAGATAATAGATGAGTCAATGTCATTAAAAGCCAATTGATTTTTAATATGCCTTCGTGGCTTCATTGCTTTTTGATATTTCATGGTTTCATACCAACGAAAGTCTGATCCTAAATGTGTTCTTGCATTTGAGAGATCATTGGCCTCTTGGCTCTGAAGTTCTTCTTCTTCTTTACATATTTTTCGTAACCATTGAGCATTGTTCTTAAATGTCTCAAGTTTTTTAAGAAGATCTGTTCGTTTGGCTTCAAGAGATTGTTCTTCCGATAAAATAAGTTTTTTTATGACGACTCTAAAGAAGTCTTCATGCGTAAATGTTGCAATGGTATTTGTTGAGTAGGTTTCAAATATTTGAGTTATAAGAGCATAGTAATAGGTGTAAATGATCTCTCTTGCGTCAAGCTTTTCACCATCATGACCAAAATTAAACCAAGGGCTCATATGGCCATTAAAGAATATACTAATAATATCATTACTATCTATTGTGAATGCACCAAAGAAAGTTTGAATTGTATCTTTCATCTCTAGAGATGCCATAACATGCATCAAAGGAAACATATTTGGATAGGTAACGAGAAATTTAATATTTTTTCCTATAACCTCTATAATTGAATTGATTCGGTTGTATAATTTTTTACTTTTTTCATCAATTTTATTTGTATCTATAAGTCTGCTAAGTAGGCTTTTAATCATTTTAGATCTAACTATTGTTTTTGTCCAAGCCTTACGAATTTTGCTCGCTTCTTTGTCTGACTCTCTTAAAATATTAATAATAGACATATTTTCATTTCTATTATAAAAATCGTTCATTCGATTGTTTGTTAGAACAATATTATTGACAATTTGATATTTAATAATTTTTTCTATATTTACCATTAAGCGCATGGAGTCTTTCTTAGTGTGAGACCAGAAAGACGTGGCGTCTTCGAGATTAAAGTGTCCATAAAATGACTGATATATTAGATAAAAATATTCATCAAGATCATCTTTTTTGAAAGAATTTTCTCCAATAAGAGTCTTAAGAATATCTTTACTTTCAGGTCCGTAAAGTTCAATGTCTCCATCATGTAGATCAATTTGAGGAAAAATCTTTTTTTGAAGTTCACTCAGTTCAACTTTTTTATCTTGATGAGGCGAATGGGATGACTGATCTTTGGATTTAACATATTTGTTGTACTCATCTTTAAGTTCACCTTTTATATTTGCCTCTTGAAACTTAAATCCTTGTTCATAATTTTTTGTGACGTTGTAGGGAATAGAAGAGGTGATATCATTCTTTAATTCGTCGGATAAACTTCCATCTTTTTTGTAGAGAAGATATTTTCCGGCAATATCAATAATATTTGTCATAGATGGATTTTTTGTATCATCTATGTTTCGAGAAAGTTTCCAAGGGTTTAGAGACTTGATGAGGTTTATATATTTTTTCTGATCTCCTTTAGAGCTTCCAACCAATTTAGGACTTATCTTTAATGTGTTGGCGAAAAGATCAGAATCTTGACTTTTTCGGAGGGGACTTATTGTCCCATTATCTTCTTGAAATAAAGAGGTTGCCACTCTCTCAAGCAGCATGAATCTTAGGGTAGAATCAAGCTGTCTATTTTTAATTTCGATACCAGCTTTAATAATTCTTATTTTCTCAGTATCATCTGTCTCTCTTTTGTACATGATTTTAGTGATTTGGCTCATATTGACGCTATCATGGTATTTAAAAAATTTAATAAATTCACAAGATCCTTTGAGATTCTTGTCACAATCCCAAAAAAGAATCTTTTTATATTTATCCATAAGGTCTGAATTTACAATGAGACTTGGTTTTTGTTTATTGACAAGCAAGATGGCGTCGTTAAACAAATTGACCATTCGTGGCATGATGTATCGACCACTCTGAGTTTTAGCATAACGATTTTTTTCAATGCTAAGATAGTTTACATTGAGGATCATCTTTTTTAAAGGATTGATGACCTCATTCATTAAAATTTCTGTATTGATATTTTTATTATCTTCAATACTTGCCTGGTGGGTGACAACGGGCTCTATGGATTGAAGTAAGTGTTCAAGTTGAATGGACTGTGTTTGAGTTGAAGGACCTGAAACAGATTGGTTCAAGATAGACTTGATTGTTTCTTGAGTTTGGTTGACCTTGTTATCAGGATAGCTTCTTTTTCGCTCGGACTCTTTCGGGCTACAGCTAGCTAAAAGAAATTCTAATGTAAAAAGAATGATAAATATTTTTAAGGTATGAGTTTTTAAAACCTGGTTTCCTAAAATTTTCATTATATCTCCTAATTTTTCTTAATTTCCTTAATATTCCTAACTTTTTTAATTATTTTTTAATATACTCGTATATTTGTTGAAGAAAAAATCCGTTTAAAGAAAGAGCCGTTGATGCTATCAGGCCAACACCCTTCACAGATTCTTCACAGCCAAGTTGATCGGGTCTCAATCCTTTTCTAGAATGGTATACCTTGAATCCTTCATTTAAAGTTTTTTCAAAATTGGTTTGAGCATCGGGGTCTGTGGCAATGCCTGGGTCGATTTGAAATCCACTAAATTCTTCATTGCTATTAAAGAATGAACCAAGTCCTTTGGAGCCAGACATACATTTATTTAGCTCTTGAGTGCTTAGTTCAGAAACCACATTCTTTACAGTAAACCCTTGGAGAGGATCATCGTAGGAAGTTTTATCATAAGACACTTCGATGGCCCATACATAAGCGGCTCTTTGATCAATGAATCTCATTTTTGTGATAGGTATAATGATCTGTGAGTCATTTCCTCTCACAATAACTCTTTTTTCGGGAAGCACATAAGCCTCTGGGAGGTCTACTAAACTCCGTTTTGCTGGGTTAAATAGCTTGGGTCGGAAACCAAATCGTTTGTTCTTAGGTTCTCCGGAAATATCAATCGTTTCGAGAAGTATGGCGACCAGATTGATATGAAAATGAGTTTGCTCCTTTAAATTTTTAAGGTAATTGGAGTTAAATCCACGAGATTGGTTGTCATTACTCATGAAAAATGTTCGGAAGAGAAAGTAATTCATGTAAAGATTTGCAATACTCATATTCGCTGTTTCTTGCAGTTGAGACCCGCCGAATTTCATATTGTTTTTTATCGTTGTGCTAATAATACTTGTGAATTCCTTAGGATAAAGGGAGAAATAGCCGAACTTTCCTTCATTGGAATCATTGTACATGGGTTTGCCAATATTCCACCAGCGATAGCGCATGGTGGAGGATGTATTTGTTAAAACATCCAAGGTTGCAATCTTAATAGGAAGCAAACCAAGTTGGTCATAGGTTCCAAAGAGACGTGAATAGTCATAAGATGCCTGCCCTCCACGAAGACCTGTTGGAGAAATAGCTGTGTCGTAATCCATAATTGTGTGATCTTCACCCTTTAAACTTAGAAGTAAGTTAGCGACGTCTAAAGACTTTTTTGAAGCGCGACACAGTTTTTGAAGCTCGCTAAAGGCCAGTCCATTTTTGTTGAGCTTCGTTTCGAGATTATCCATCGCCTTTTCTCCCTGATCTAGGCTGTGGATACTGTATTCTCGGGCGATATTTTTGTAGCGATGGTAGATGTTTTTATAGGAAAGAGGGCTGTCATCAGATGCATACACTTGCTTTTCTTGAAGGTCTTGCAGAGTGGAAGCTTCAGTCTCAGACATTAAAGGTTCAATAGCCAGTTTTGTAAACTCAACACCCCATGTATCATTTTTGGCAGAACTAGGATCTATACAAGCCTTTGTAAAGCTAAGCAGAGCTTCTTCATCTTTTTTTAATTTGTCAAAGACACTACGGTAAACCTTATTATTGGCAAGATGGTACCTCATATTGTCGTAGAAAGTACGGTTGTGATTCATGAGATCGTAAGTTTTTCTCCATAATCGATATTGAGCCCAATGAGGAGATCCACCGGTGGCTTCTGTAAATGAGTTCATTTGTTTGATGAAAGAGTCTGTATATGACTTGAGGTTTTCTTTTACTAAGGAGGGAGCATCATGCCCACGATCCCAGCGACGACAGTAGGGGTTTGTGGCTAGCCAAGCATCTAGATCAGAGCATTGAGGCATATAGCGAGTTCGGTAGGCATTATTTCCCTTGATTGTTTGATTTGGGATCACTCCATTGGGTGGCACTTTGAAGAATGTAAAATTCTCATCACCAGACTTATATGACGAGTATTCTTGATTATAAAGGTAGGATAAGGTCAATTCATCTTGAATCTTCATTTTTACTTTTTCGTAGGGGAGAGAAACTCCTGTGATTCCACTCATATAATCCATGATGGAAGAGTAGTTATGGAGGCGAGGGACTTCAGTTGCAAGCTCGTTGTAAATTTTCGAAGGAACCATACCTTTTTTTGGCATGTGATTGGCTTCAAATTGGTGCCCCAATCCAATGACGTGTCCAAGCTCATGGAGTGTTACATTTTTAATGAAGGATCGAGTGGCCTTGAGCCTCTCCATTCCGTTCATATTACTCACAGCAACACTTATCTCGTCGTAATAATTTTCAAGAGTATTGTCAGCATCAAATGGTATGTGCTGTTGGCTTAATTGCTCTTTGATCATGGATTGAACTTTTTCTAGGCTCATATTTTTAGATTGAGCATATTTAAATTTTTGTTTTTCTTCATCTGTGTAATCAATGGGGGTACCAAGTCCTGTTCCTGCAATAAGACCTTGTATATATTCTTCTTCGCTTTCAGGTTGGTAAGTGTTGTCATAATCTAAGTCTTGATCATCAAGAGATAATTTCATGACACTATGAGGATTAAATCGACTTAGGTATTTAAGATGTGAATTGGTTTTATCTATTTCTTTGACTAGCTCTTTTCTTTTCGTTGTCATATATTGACTGGATTTAGAATTATCATCTTTATTTTCATTCATGTTCTCGATAGATTCATTTATTCTTTCATTTCTCTTTTGGAGTTGATGAAGTATATCTGAAATATTAATATGAGAATTGTTTGAATTCACCACATCTTTAAGTGTGGTGAAGCCATGGGCCATTGATTTTATATTCAGGTGACCTTGGATATCTTCAAAGTAGGAATTATTGTGCCTGGATGAATTCTGTGATGTCTCTGAGGCGATCATCATATCATGGGTGTTTTGAAGAATGGCATCGGCGACTGGCTCACTGTAATTGTTTACAATACGATCGATGAGTCCTCCCCAAATGACAGCACCTCCCCACAAGATTTCGCCGGTTTTTATATTTGTGTTCACTAAGCCAATGCCGAGGGGGGCACGAAGAGATAAGATAGCATCATCCACCCAAGTGATGGATGGGCAGCGTAGGTCGAAGTGATATTTGGGTTGCTTTTTAGAAATTATAAAAGCCTTTTGGTCTTCTTTAACAGCTCCTATTTTAACCATGGCCTTGTTGGCTTCTTCAAGGACGTCTTCAGCAACTTTTTTGTAGTTGCGAGAGTCATCAGGGAATCCATTGAGGCAAAATTCAACAGGTTCAGAAACGTCCCAATGGGCAGCGTAGTTGACTTCGTCAAATCCATTGGGTTGGTAACCCAGAATATGAAGAATATTCATGTGTTTGGCATTTCTTGAATTATAAGGGGTTTTCTTAAAATTTGGATTCTCTTTAATCTCGAGAAAATTAAATCGATAAACATGTTGCACTTTGGAGCCAAAGGCACTGTTGACAAGGGTTCCATTAAAAGCAAGAAATTGTTGACTATCTTCTTTAGAAACTTCGATGTCAAAAACATCAGTGACTTGACTGGGTGGTGAGCCAAACCTTCGAGAGGCATGAGGTCTGCGAGTTAAATCGTGAAAATGAATACCTTTGAGATCTAAATCCATAATGGGTGCAAGTTGCCAGTTTTTGCGATCTGTGACTTTTTTATATTTGTTGAGTTGACGCCCACGAGAATCGACATCTTTTTCATAGAAAAAATGTTGTTTAATGGGGATTGTGAAAAGCAAGGGCCATCTTTCATAGTCATTGAGAAAATTGAGATTGATGGACCGGGCTTCAAGATTTTTGCCGTCCTTGCTAATGCGAAATTCCATATTGCAGTGTCGTGAACGATAGGGAGAGTGTGAAAGTCCATAGACACCGTGCCAGGAACCACTTTGCGTGACAGGAGCCCAGCCGCAGAGCCAATTTTTGCGAGTGTTTTTGACCGTGTTTGTTTTTTGATTGATTTCGTACCCAATGACTCTCTTTCTTAAGGATATGGTTCCATCTTTAACTTGAAAGTCCGTGGAGAGTTTTTCTAATCCTGGGTTTGGATTTTCAGCTTCGGGGGTGACATAGCTACATGAAGATGAGAAAAAAGATACGATAGAAAAAAATATGAATGCAACGGGAAGAGTGAAAGTAGGCCTTGTCATTTAATAACTCCTTTTCTTTGGTTGGCCCCCCTCCCAATTTATTTAAAGTTTATTCATTTATTTTTAATTCTTTTATTTCTTTTATTCCTAATTCTTCTATTCTTTTATTTCTACTTCAGTGACGTAAATCTCAGGAAAGCGTTCACTAAGCAAGTTTTATTTGAAGAAAAGGGGTGATGTGATTAAGATTTCATATGTTATAATAGCATCTTATGAATGCAGGAGTGGCGGCGGAAGTGTATAATAGTATTTTATGAACACAATAAGATTGTGGTATTATGCTCTTCTCAGGAATCGTTGTGTGGGCTGTGGATACCTTTAGCGAGCTTGTTTTACAGAAGCAACAATTCCGTCGAAAAATAGTTTAGGCCACAGTAGTGGCTTCCAAATTGACCTCTTGGATTCCTTTGGACTCAACATCTTTTTTCGGCTGGAGGCTCAATTTTTTGTTGATACGAATTGTTACTTCAGGACTACCGCGGTGCGTCAACAAAATCTTAACTTTTAGCGTGACACCAAAGTTCATCTTCAATAGGCTGCGGTACACTATGGCTTTATCAAAAAATTCCGCAGACCACTTAAACACAAACCACCCCATCTCTACATTTATTGCCTTTGACCTTGAAACCACAGGCTTTCTTGCTGGGGTGGACCAAATTATTGAGATAGGAGCCTTGCGCTTTGTCCATGGGAAGCCTGATGCTGTTTTCTCCACTCTTGTGAATCCAGGAATCCCTATTCCTCCAGGTGCTTCTAAGGTCAATGGCATCACTGACGATATGGTTCAAGGGAAGCCTTCCATAGAGTCTCTTCTTTCACCTTTTGCAAAATTTTGTGGTGGAAGTGCTTTGGTGGCTCACAACGCACCATTTGACGCACAATTTTTAACAGCCGCCATTAAGCAACACTGTTCTCCTGCTCCCCGAGGAATTGTCTTGGATACTCTCCCTATGGCTAGAAAAATATTTCCTGGTCTTTCCAACTATAAACTGGGAACTCTTGTTCAACATTTAAGCATCAAAACCACAAAGTTTCACAGAGCTGAAGAAGACGCTTCCTACTGCGGTCAACTCTTTATAAAAATTATCGATAGAATGATAAATCAAAGCCACAAAGCTCCCTCCTTGGATCATTGCATTGCAATGACGGGAAAACCCGCACTTAAATTTCCACACATTGAGCC
Organism: Bdellovibrionales bacterium; assembly: GCA_965261545.1. Taxonomy (GTDB): domain Bacteria; phylum Bdellovibrionota; class Bdellovibrionia; order Bdellovibrionales; family UBA1609; genus CBDHDF01. The sequence goes on from CBDHDF010000002.1 coordinate 145,644, forward strand.
TGTCCCTAAGCAACTTGAACTCAACTTGTAGCAAGGTTCTTAAATTGTAACTAGTTCCTGTCTAGGAATGGCTCTTTTTCGCCAATTTGCTTCTCCTAATCAAACCTAACGGGATTTGAGAGATAAAATACTCAAAATAAAATACTCAAAAAAAGGCATTCTCGCTGTGTCTCTCTGTAATCATGCCCCCCCTGAATAGATACGAAATATTTCGGAAAGAAAATAATATTTTATCAATATTTTTAAGCATTTATAATATGACTTAGACCCAATAAGTGAGGGCACTATAAATTTTTAGTGAGTTCTGACTGGATATAAAAATTAAAAATATAGGGAAAAGGGCATGAGCCTCGGCAGTCCCTTGCAAGCAAATTTTATATCCAGTCAGAACTCACAATTTTTAAATGCATTTATCTCATATTCTTAAAGTTCAGTCAATTATATGACGATGACCCTTTAGTATGGATTAGTATGGATTAATAATATTTGAATGACAATAACTACTTACTGTTCTTCATCATTCTAAAAAGCATCCGAGTATTTACTTTGATTGGGCAACCTTTAAATGTAGTTATTCTTGTTTGATTTAGAGGTGACATAACTGTTCAGAGAGAAGCAGTTCAAGAGATAAATTTTTCCTTTTTACTAGGGAAGATGTAAATATCTCTCTGTAAACTCATTATCTCTAAGAATAGATACAAAAAATTTACTATACAAAGAGGAGTGCCATGAAGAATCTTGAACATATGCATATAAAAAAAGGCAGTCATATGAAAACAATTTGTAATAGCCTCATTTTAGGTATCATCATATTGTTATCTTTTTTATCCTTAGGTTGTCAAAAAAAGAAAGCATGGACTCCCCGTTCAATTAAGGCACCACAAACACTGGTGGTACAGCCTGGAGATAGGCAAGTCACCTTGTCTTGGAAAACCTCCACCAACAGCGGAAAAAAAACCATTACCAGTCACCAATATCGAAAAAAAGTAGGAACAGGAGCTTACGGAAAATGGATGAGTATTCCCAATAGTGGACAAGGAAAGTCCCATGAAACAAGCTTCATCGTCACGAAGCTCACCAATGGAACTTCCTACACCTTTCAGGTAAGAGCTATTAATAGTGGTGGACACAGTGCCCCCTCCAATGCTGTCACAGCCACACCACGGGCCGCTGCCCCCACAGCCCCCACGGGTCTCACTGCAAACCCTAGGAGTGGAGCGGCTTATTTAATATGGACAGCTTCTGGCAGCCCTGGAAGTAGTTCCATTATCAAACACCAGTATCGAATGAAAGCAGTGGCCAACAACGGAAGCTACAAATCTTGGACAGATATTCCAAGCAGTGCTCCTGGCCAGACAAACGCAACGAGTTTTACGATGACAGGTCTCACCAATGGAGCCACCTACACCTTTCAATTGAGAGCCGTCAACCGTACCAACAATAGCCTCCCATCCAATGAAGCTACGGTCACTACGAGTGACACAACTCAACCCCCTACCGCCCCTAGAAATTTTACTGCACACCCTAGAGACAAAGCAGTTCTTTTAGCCTGGGGAGCTTCTAGCAGCGATGGGGGCAGTCTCATCACCAAGCACCAATATCAAAAAAAACAAGGGTCTGGAAACTATGGAAATTGGACCGATATTCCAAACAGTGCTCCTGGCGAGACAAACGCCACAAGCTTTACGTTGACAGGTCTCACCAATGGGACTTCCTACACCTTTCAGGTGAGAGCTACAAATCATAATAATAATACGGACTACTATAGTCCCGCTTCCAGTCCTGTTACAACCACTCCCATGGTCAGTGCCCAAAAGCCCGAAGCTCCCACAAATTTGACTGCACATTCGAGGAATGCAGGGGCTTATTTAACTTGGACTATAGGCAGTAATGGGGGCAGTCCCATCACCAAACACCAATATCGAAAGAAGCAAGGAACCAACGGAGTCTATGACAATTGGGAGGATATCCCAAGCAGCGCTTCTGGCGAGACAAACGTCACAAGCTTTACGGTGATAGGTCTCAATAATAGAACGACCTACACCTTTCAGGTGAGAGCCAAAAATAGTGAAGGTTATAGCCTCGTCTCCAATGTTGTCACAGTCACACCTGGGGCCGTTGAAGCCCCCACAGCCCCTAGGGGTCTCACTGCAAACCCTAGGAGTGGAGCGGCTTATTTAATATGGACAGCTTCTGGCAGCCCTGGAAGTAGTTCCATTATCAAACACCAGTATCGAATGAAAGCAGTGGCCAACAACGGAAGCTACAAATCTTGGACAGATATTCTAAGCAGCGCTCCTGGTCAGACAAACGCAACGAATTTTACGGTGCCAGGTCTCACCAACGGAGCCACCTATATCTTTCAAGTGAGAGCCTTCAATCGCAGCAATCATAGCCCCCCATCCAATGAAGCTAGGGTCACCACGAGTGGCACAACTCAACCCCCTACCGCCCCTAGAAATCTTACTGCACACCCTAGAGACAGAGAAGTTCGTTTAGACTGGACACCTTCTAACAGCGATGGCGGAAGCCCCATCACCAAACACCAGTATCGAAGAAAGCAAGGAGCCAACGGAGTCTATGACAATTGGGAGGATATTCCAAGCAGCGCTCATGGCCAGACAAATGCAACAGCCTTCACGGTGAGAGGTCTCACCAATGGAACTTCCTACACCTTTCAATTGAGAGCCAAAAATAATACAAATTCGAACTATAGCGGAGAATCCAGTCCTGCCACAACCACTCCCATGGCCAGTGCCCAAAAGCCCGAAGCTCCCACGAACTTGACTGCAGATGCGAGGAATGGAGGGGCTTATTTGACCTGGGTTATAGGCAGTAATGGGGGCAGCCCCATCACCGAACACCAATATCGAAAGAAGCAAGGCTCTGGAAGCTATGACAATTGGACCAATATTCCAAGCAGCGCTTCTGGCCAGGCAAATGTCACAAGCTTTACGGTGACAAGTCTCACCAATGGGACTTCCTACACCTTTCAGGTGAGAGCCAAAAATAGTAAAGGCGAGAGCGGAGCATCCACCGATAGTCCCACTGTCACACCAAAGACAATTCCCACAGCCCCCACAAACTTTAGTGCCAACGCTAGGGATCAAGGGGTTTATTTAACCTGGGCTACAAGAAGTGATGGGGGCAGTCCCATCACCGAACACCAATATCGAAAGAAGCAAGGGAGCGGAAGCTATGAAAATTGGACGAATATTTTAAGAAGTGCCTCTGGCGAGGCAAATGCCACAAGCGTTACGGTGAGAGGTCTCATCAATGGAACGAACTACACCTTTCAGGTGAGAGCCAAAAATAGTGAAGGTTATAGCTCCGTCTCCAGTGCTGTGAACGTAAGCCCGTCAGGATCGGCCCCCAAACCTCCTGGAGCTCCTAGGGACCTCACAGCAAATCCTAGGAACGGAGGGATTTACTTAACTTGGAGGGCTCCTAGCAGTGATGGTGGGAATCCCATCACCAAGTACCAGTATCGCAAAAAACAAACAACTGCCAACTACGATACTTGGGATGACATTAAAGACAGTGCCCCCAGTGGTGCCAATAACACAAAGTTTATGGTGACAGGTCTCACCAATGGAACGTCCTACACCCTTCAGTTACGAGCGTATAATCGCGCCGGCGGCCCAGGTGCCGTCTCCACTGTGACTCGCATCCCCATGGGCAATACTCCCGTGCCCACGCCCCCTCGAAGTCTTATGGCAAGCCCTAGGGATACAGGAGCTTATTTAACTTGGAAAACTCCTTTCAGTGATAATGGCAGTGCCATCACCCACTACGAGTATCAAAAAAGACTCATAGGCGTGAGCAGCTACGAGGATTGGCAGCAGATTCCAACCAGTGCTCCTGGTGGTCTCAATAGCACAATTTTTAAGGTGGCAGGTCTCAACAATGATGCATCTTATGTTTTTCAGATACGAGCAATGAGTGGTTCTGGTGGCAGCACCCCCTCCAGTGAAGCCACCGTCACACCGAAGGCAGCTTTTCAAGCTCCCACGATTCCTCGAAACCTCATGGCAAGCCCCCGGAATGGAGGAGCTTACTTAACTTGGAAAATTCCTGTCAGTGATGGGGGGAAGCTCATCACCCAATACCAGTATCGAAGAAAGCAGGGAGTGAACAGTTATGATGGTTGGACAGATATTTTGCGGAGCGCTCCTAGTGAGACCCATGACACAAGCTTTACGGTGATAGGTCTCAGCAATGATCAAGCATACACCTTTCAGTTAAGAGCGGTGAATGCCACCGGAAACAGCGAGGTTTCCAACGAAATCACCGCGACACCAAAGGCAGCCTCTGAAGTCCCCCAAGCCCCTCGCCTCATTGTAGTTCATCCTCGGAATACGGGAGCTTATCTCATCTGGGCTCCTCCGACCCACGATGGTGGAAATCCCATTACTAAGTACCAATATCGAAAAAAAGAAGATTCTAACGCCTACGACAACAACTGGATGGATATTTCAAGAAGTGCTCCCGGCCAAATTCACGAAAGAAGCTACAAGGTCACTGGTCTCACCAACGACACGATCGCTTATACCTTTCAAATGCGAGCTGTAAATAGAGATGGTAAAAGTTCCGTCTCCAATGAGGTTGTTGGAGTCACCCCCGCACTGGTGACAGCCCATGACCCAGGGATACCTTCCCTCACGGTTTCCCCCGGCGATAGAGAGGTTTATTTCACCTGGGAGCATGTCAATGATGGTGGATCCCCTGTTAAGTATCAGTATAAAAAGAAATCAGGCGGAGGCAACTTCGGAAGCACTTGGACAGGTATTCCAGGGAGTGCTTTTGGTGGCATCCATGAAACAAGCTACAAAGTGACAGGCCTCATCAATGGAACAGCCTACACCTTTCAACTTCGCGCAGTAAGTCTTTTGGACCAGGAGGGAGTGTCCGACGAAGTCAGCGCCACACCAGCCGCAGGCCCCGACGCCCCCGGATCACTCGTTCCAACCTCCGGAAACAAAGAAGTGAGCTTAGCTTGGACGACTCCCCCCAATGGTGGACAGCCTATTACCAAACACCAATATTGGGCTGCCATAGAGGACTGGAATATCATAGCACATGATTGGACCGATATCACTTTGAGTGGAGAAGGTGAAATCAATGTGGCCAGTTTTATTGTACCAAATCTCAACAATGGTTTTGAATACAAACTGAAACTTCGAGCTGTGAATGATATCTCCAATGGTGCTGCCTCCGACGAGGTGAAATTCACACCCATGGCAGATGCGGCAACACCAAGCTTTCAGGCAGAAATAAAGGCCGTTGCCGGATTGGCCGGGACCTATAAAATCAACCCCTACAAAGACATCTCAGGCCTACAAAGCAGCGGAAGCTACACCATCGAGCTCACTGGCTCTCCTACTGGTATCACCTTCAATAACGCATCGAAGACTTTTTCTTGGAACGCTAACGCTACTACACAAACCTTAGCTGGAACCATCAAACACAGCAGTGACCCCAACGAGACATATAACTGGGATTTTAACTTCACCCCCATAACCATTCCAAACACTTTGTCCACCGAATCCCGAAATGGCAAAATTGTGTTGTCTTGGTTGGTCAAGCCGGGAACAACACCCACTTCATTTCAGTATCAAGAAAAAACAGGAACTGGTGCCTATGATGATTGGACCACCATAACCAACAGCGGTGCCAGGGGCGCCAATAGGCAAAGTTATACGGTGACATCGACCAATGGAGATCTAAAAACTTTTAAACTGCGAGCCTTAGACTCAAGTAGTAGCTCCATTCTTGATTATTCCGAATCCAAAGGGATCGCCTTCCAGTCCCTTACCAACCTCACAGCGACCACAGGAGAAGCGGACCCTGGCACGGGGGGAACCCGATGGGTGAGATTGTCATGGACTCGAATGACATCCCAGACCATCCAAAACCTTGTCGAAAAATACGCTTTGGAAGTGTCCTTGGATGGAGGGACCACATGGTGGACGGCTCCAGAATTCGACCCACCCAGCCCCAGCGGCAACAGCAGAACAGTTTATCACACCTATATTGGTACAGAGACGGGCCAAGGAGAAACATGGAAATTCCGCATCTCAGCAAAAACCTCCAGCGCCAATGGGGAGGTTCTTTCACCGCCCTCCTCCATTGTGAGTATTTCAACTTCAACTTTTACGAAATTGGATGAAAGAATCACCAATGGTGAAATTCGCCTTGTGGGTGGCACAAAGTCCTACTTAGGAGTTGTTCAAGTTGGTTACAAGAACAGCTGGAGAGCCATTTGTGATGACGGCTGGGATGCCAATGCAGCATACGTCGCCTGCCGCCGTGCGGGCTACTTAGGTACGACCAGTACGACCAATGAAGGAAACCATGGAATTTTATCCTCACCTCTGAAATCAGCCTACTGGCTCGACGATGTGAAGTGTGATGGGAGTGAAGACTCTCTTCTCGATTGCTCGCACGCCACCATGGGAGTTCACAATTGCAGTTTGGTGGAAGAAGTGGGTGTGAGCTGTATTGAGGTAATCCCAAGCGACAACGGTTATACCATCGGCCCCAGTCGAGTAAGTGGTTTTTAGCTTGCTAAAACCACGGGAACAAATTTTCTACCCCACCCATGTGCAAAAAGAAAAGACAGAAGAGAAGAAGAAAAGATAGAAAAGAAGAAGAAAAAAGAAAAATAAGGGAGAATCAACAATGATAAATTTTAGGCATATAAGTAATAATATGCATATAACTTGTAAGTTTTTTCACTTCTATAAGAGCCTTCATTTTTGTCTCATTGTTACACTGTTGTCTTTTTTATGCTTAGGTTGTCAGAAAAATAAAATGCAAAGCCCCATCTTTACGAAGAAGACGCCACCCCTAGGGGCGCCACCTCTAGAGGCACCCCCCTTAGAGGCGCCACCTCCTTCGACTCCGACCCCCCAAACCTCTACAGCCCCCACAAATCTCAGTGCCAACCCTAGGGATCAAAAGATTCATTTGGCCTGGACAACTCCTAACAACAATAGTAGCAGCCATCCCATTACCAGCCACGAGTATAGACAAAAGCAAGGAACAGGAGGAGCCTATGGAAACTGGGTGAGCATTGCAAACAGTGGCCCCGGTGAAAACAGGGCCACAAGCTTCACACTGGAGGGGCTCACCAATGGAGTCTCCTACACCTTTCAATTACGAGCGGTGAACAACGGCGGCCCCACTTCCTCCCCCCCCTCCAACTCTGTCACAACCAGCCCCGTGACAGCCACCCAAGCCAGCTCTCCTAGAGCTCCCAGAGACCTCAGAGCAAACCCTAGGAATCAAGGAGTTTATTTAACCTGGGCCATTCCTAGCAGTGACGGTGGAAGCTCCATCACCAAGTACCAGTATCAGAAAAAACTAACAACTACAGCCAACTACGGTACTTGGGAAAATATCCCAAACAGCGCCCCTGGTCAGGAAAATGCCACAAGCTTCACAGTGATGGGACTCACCAATGGTCAATCTTATCATTTTCAGATGCGAACGGTGAATCGTCCCGGCAGCGGAACCCCCTCACTCCCTGTGACTGGCATGGCGAAAAGAATCACCCCCGCACCCTCAGCCCCTAGGAGATTCCTAGCAAGCCCGAGGGACACAAAGGCTTATTTAATTTGGAAGACTCCTTTCAGCGATAATGGAGAACCCATCACCACCTATGAGTATAGACAAAAACAGGTCGACGCCGCAGACTATGGAGATTGGCAAGGAATTCCAAACAGTGTCCCTGGTGACCTCAATAGCACAAGCTTTACAGTGACAGGTCTCACCAATGATCAAGCCTACATCTTTCAGTTGCGAGCTGTGAGTCGTTCTGGTAACGGTCTTCCCTCCAGTGAAGTTATCGCCACACCCACCGCAACCTCTCAAGCTCCTATGATGCCAAGGAATCTCGCTGCAAACCCTCGAAATAAAGGTGTTTATTTAACCTGGACCCATCCCATTCATGACGGTGGGAATCTCATCACCAAGTACCAATATCGAAAAAAAATGGGAATCACGGAAATCAATAGCTACGGTGATTGGCAAGATATTTCGGACAGTGCTCCCGGTGAGGCCACAAATTACACAGTGACAAGTCTTACCAATAATCAAGCCTACACCTTTCAATTGAGAGCGGTGAATATCACTGGGAACAGCGGGGCCTCCAAGGAAGTCATCGTGACGCCCATGGCCAATTCTCAAGCCCCCCAAGCCCCCAGAAACTTCAATGTAGGCCCTAGAGAGGCCGAAGTTTACTTAACCTGGACTCCGCCCATTCACGATGGGGGACATCCCATCACGAAGTACCAATATCGAAAAGCAGATGGCAGCGGCGATCCACTAGTTTTCGAAAATTGGGTGGATATCCCAGTAAGTGCTCCCGGTGAAGTCCATGAAAGAAGCTATATCGTGACTGCTGGCCTCAACCCTTTCTCCACTTATTTCTTTGAAGTGAGAGCGGTGAATATCACTGGCAACAGTCCCTCCTCCAACCAAGTTGCTGATATCTCGCTCTTCGCAGCCGCCGCTATCGCCCCAACATACACATTCAATCTCAGTATCGCCCCTGGAGATCGCAAAGCCCATTTAACTTGGACTCGTACTTTTGGTCATGACGGTGGAAGTCCCATTATTAAGTACCAATATGCAAAGCGCCTATCTACAGACACTACTAGTGTAGACCAATGGGTAGATATTGTAGGAAGTCATTTTGGAGGCATCCATGAAACAAGCTACACGCTGACAGGTCTCACCAATGACGCAAATTACATCGTGAAATTGCGAGCGATGAACAAAATAGGTCATAGCCAAGCTAGTGAGAGTAACACATTCATGCCCTTTGCCCCCCCCACCCCTCCTGGTGCCCCCAGATCATTCATTGCGACCACAAACAATGGCGGAGTGGATTTAACTTGGAAGTCGCCCCTCGACGATGGTAATGGTACCATCACTAAATACCAATACAAAATCTTTGTAGAGGGCTGGAACGTCATCCTTGATTGGCAAGACATCAGTGGCAGTGGAGCCACCAGTTTTAACCTACCAAGCCTCAGCACGGGCTTTAAGTACAAATTTAACCTGCGAGCTGTGAGTACCCACCATAGTTCCAGCACGAGGAACATTCATGGTAAGGCTGCTGAGACAATACTCACACACGAAGCAGCACCGAGGACCCTCCTCGACTTTAATCCATCCATAAAGGTTATTCTTGGCATCGCTGATTCCTATAAAATCAACCCCTACAGAGACATTGTAGGCTTACACAGCGATGGAAATTACATTATTAATGTAATTTCCCATCGAGACAGTATTACCTACAATTCTGCCCTGAAAACTTTAAGTTGGCCATCCATATCTATAGATTCACCCGATAACCGAAGGGGTGACCGGTTGGAAGGAACCATTCAACATAGTTCTGATCTCAATCAACAGCATACATGGGGTTTTGACTTTAAATTTTTTAACATTATCGACACTCTGTCCATCCAATCCCAAGATGGAAACATTGTGTTGTCCTGGACTGTGGACCCGGGCGTTATACCTGACTTATTCCAATATCGAGAGTACAGGGGACCGGAGTATCATGCAGGCTGGGCGAACATACCCAACAGCGAAGACGGACAAAAAAACAGGAAAAGCTATACCCTTCCATTGGTAAATGGGACTGTCAAATCCTTTCAAGTGAAAGGCATTTTATCCAACGGCAACCACACGCTCATGACCTACCTGCCAGTCAAAGGAATGGCTCTGCCCGCCCTCACCAATTTAACAACCTCCACAGGGGAGGCCAATCCTGGCACTGGGGGAACCCGGTGGGTGAAATTGTCATGGAATCAAGCGGCAAGTGCACTCATCAACCTCATCGAAAAATATGTTTTGGAAGCCTCCCTAGATGGAGGGACCACATGGTTTAAGGCTGCAGAAATCCCACGACCCGGCTCTTCCTACAATACGGTCTTTCACACCTATATTGGCAAAGAGTCCGGCAAGGGAGAAGTATGGAAGTTCCGTGTCTCATCAAAAACCAACGGAGACAGTGGATACGCGGTTTCACCAGCTTCCTCTATTGTGAGTATTTCAACTTCAACTTTTACGGCCTCGAACCCAAGAATGAACGACGGTGAAGTTCGCCTTGTCGGCGGAACAAGTCCCAACTCGGGACTTGTTTACATGGCATACAATAACAGTTGGAGAGCCATTTGTGACACTGCTTGGAATGACCATAACGGCGGTGTGGCATGTCGCCAGATGGGCTATCCAGGTGTGGAAACTTCTGTAGCCAACCATGGAAGAATATTATCTGCACCTCTTCATTCCGCTTACTGGATGGACAATGTTGCCTGCGATAGTGCAGAAAGCTCCCTTCTCGATTGTCAGCACTCCACACCCATAGGAACTCATAATTGCGATTTGACGAACGCCATAAGTATCACCTGCACCGATATCGACGCAAACAATAACAACGACTACACCATTGGCCCTCCGGCCCGAGAGGGAACTGACTTTTAGGAGAAAATTAAGAAGAAATACAAGACCCCCACTGAAAAACATGTAAGAGGCTATGATTATGAATATTATTTGCAAAATCCGTAATTCTTATAAAAAAATTCATTTATATCTCATTGTCATCATGATTTCTGCTTTATGTTTAGGTTGCCAAAAAAAGAAAAAGTGGAAGTCCATCACTCAGGCTCCCACCACCTCTGCTCCAGTTGCACCCGCTTCCGTACCACAGCAATCACCACCTAGTTCGCCCACACCACAGCCACCACCTGTGTCACCTGTTTCCCAGCAACAGCAACTCCCACCACCTAGTTCGCCTGCACCACAGCCACCACCTGTTTCCCAGCAACAGCAACTCCCACCACCTAGTTCGCCTGCACCACAGCCACCACCTGTTTCCCAGCAACAGCAACTCCCACCACCTAGTTCACCCGCACCACAACCACCACCTGTTTCCCAGCAACAGCAGCAACCACCACCTGTTCCTCTCGCACAGCAACCCCCTACAGCCCCCAAAGACCTCATGGCAAGCTCTAGAGATACAAGGGTTTATTTAGAGTGGAAGGCTCCTAGCAGTGGTGGAGGCACAATCACCCATTACCAGTTTCGAAAAAAACCACGCGGCTCACATGAGTATCATGCATGGAAAAATATTCCAAACAGTGGGCCTGGCGGAAGCAACAATGCGAGCTTCGGAGTTGGAAGTCTTACCAACAATCATATCTATTATTTTCAGGTGCGGGCGGTGAACAGTGCCCGCCACGGCCCCGCTTCCCGTGAGGTCGGTGCCAAACCTTCGAGTTTCCCTCGATCTCCCAACTCCCCCCGACTCATTGGAGCCATCCGCCACAGGGGAAATGTTCATTTAACCTGGGACCCACCTACGGATGATGGTGGAAGCCCTATTGTAAGATACGGGTATTACATACAACACGACGGTAGTAACTACGATAATATTCGTTATAAGAATATTCCCGAAAGTGGCCCCGGCGAGGTTCATGAAAGAAGTTATCTGGTGGAAGAAAATCTCGCCCGTAATAGTTACCACTTTTTCATAATAGCTTTCAATATGGACGGCCAGAAGTCCGATCATAGCCGAACATACTCAGTCAACATACCATATCACCATCTGGCTGAGTTCCGCCAAGCGGCAACCTCCCCCCGGAGCCCCCCTCACAACTTAACTGGCACCGCAAGGGACAAAGAAATTTATTTAAAATGGGGATTTACTTCAAATCATAATAATGGCGGAAAGCCCATCACCCACCACCAGTATCGAAAAAAAGCAGGAACTGGCTCCTACGAAAGCTGGGTCAACATTCCAAACAGTGCTTTCAGTAAGGCCCATGACAGAAGTTATATGGTGACAGGTCTACAAAATAACACGGAATACACCTTTCAGGTACGATCTGTGAATTCTGTGGGTGAAAGTTCAGCATCCAATGAGGTGGCTCTCACTCCGAGGGCATGGGTCCGCCCCCCTCTTCCCCGAGCCCCTTTGGCCCCCCAAGCCTTCACCGCTGAAAATACATGCACCGACGTCTCAAGAGAACTCAGAACCCATTTATCTTGGAAATCCCCCCTCGATTCTGGGACCAGCCCCATCACCAAATACCAATATCGAGCCGAAATAGAAGGTTGGAATATAGTAACACAGGATTGGACAGATATACCTCCTGAAAGAGGCACTCTCTTGCCAAAAAGCCATAGCACCACGGACATCCATTATGGCTTGGAATACACATTTAAAGTTCGGGCTGTGAGTAAGGTCTCTCCCGGTCTCCCATCCACTGGTCAGAAGGTGACACCAAAGAAGTGGAGGGTTGGAAAAAGAGATATCGGCTTTCAACCATCCCCAAAGGTCGTTGCGGGAATCGCTGGGAGCTATAAGATCAATCCCTACAGGGACATTCCCAGTTTACCACAAGGGGGAACTTGCACCATAGCACTCACCGAAGGTAGAGGTTTCTCCTACGAGGACACAAGCAAGGTTTTGTCTTGGCCATCTTCAATAACTGTGGGGGCAAAAGCCCTAGAAGGGACGATACAATGCTCTCCAAACAACCTCATGTATTGCACAAACTTGTCGAACCCCAGCGACACCACCCCACCGCCCCCCCATGACTGGACTTATAGCCTTGAAGTGATAGAGGCCCTTAACACTCTATCCACCCAATCCAAAAACGGAAGTATTGTGTTGTCCTGGAAAGTTTCCCCCATGGGTACAGTCCCTCACTCATTTGAATATCGCAAGAAAGCGGGGACGAACAACTATAGAAGCTGGACCCCCATACCCAACAGTGGTGCTGGGCAAGCCAATAGGGAAAGTTATAGTGTTTCATCGGCCAATGGGGTGATGCAAACATTTGAGTTGCGTGCCAAGTCTTCCCCCGGCACAAATGCGACTTTTTCTGATTACAATGCCGCCAAAGGGATGGCCCTCCCTGCCCTCACCAATTTCAGAGGGACCACAGGAGAGGCAGACCCTGGCACAGGGGGGAGCCGGTGGGTAAGATTGTCATGGAACCGAATGAGCAGTTCATACCGAAGTTTCATCGCCAAATATGTTTTGGAAGCGTCCATGGATGGAGGAACCACATGGTTTACATCATCTGAATTCAACCCACCCAGAAGTGCCTTGGATGCCTCAGCCACCCACACCTATATTGGCACAGAGTTAGGTCGAAGAGAGATGTGGAAATTCCGCATCTCAGCGAAAACCTCTAGCACCATGGGGGAGATTCGTTCCATACCTTCCTCCACACTCTCTATCCGCACTTCAAATTTTAATGCCTTGAACGAAAGAATTGCCAATGGTGAGATTCGCCTTATCCACGGAGGGCGAGACAGAGGGGGCGGAGAAGGAGTGGCTCAGTTTGGTCATAGTGGAAGTTGGAGAGCCATTTGTCACGACAGCAGTTGGGGAATAGAGGAAGCACAAGTGGCCTGTCGCCGTGCGGGCTATCCAGGTGCAACCAGCACCAAGAAAAGCCAATGGACTCTGTCTTCCCCTCTTCGATCCGCCTATTGGCTGGCCAATGTGAGGTGCAATGGTGAGGAACAGTCTCTTCTCAATTGTGGTGGTGTGTTCCAGTCCTCCCTCGGTCAACATAATTGCCAACTGACAGATGCGGTCCATATCACCTGCACCACCGTGGATGCAGATAACAACAACAATTACACTGTTGGCCCTCCGGAGAAGGAGTAGCAAGCCTAGAGGCAAAGAAGGAAGGACAAATGAAAGTTAAATTGGTTTCACACATTTTAGAGCCATCTGATGGAGGTCTCTCGTCGTGCTATGGAGATCGGGAATCGGGAGGACTGTACTCACGAAATGTACCATCTTTTACCTGAAGGCCGTTGAGCAAGGGGTCTGTTCCTAGTTTTTGCACACTGTGCTTAAGAATCCCCATGCTATCAGGATCGTCTTGTAAAACCTGGATATAGTAAACAAGAACAGCATTTTCATGGGCCTCATGCTCAAGCCCTGGAAGGGTATTGCCCGCTGGCACAGCCAGTGTTTCGTAGACCGGGAGCACCCTTTGTTGAAAACTATAGCAGTCTTTTTTCACATCATTGAGGGGTGTTAACCTTGTATCATAGGCAGCCACGTCGGGATCTTTGAACAAAGGGTTTCTATGCTGTTTTATCTGCACAAGAACACTTTCCTCTCCATCTGGGTTATCCTTGATATTTTCACGGTCGAGAGCCGCCGTATAACGAGTGGACCGACCCGTCCTTTGGGCAGCAAAGTAGATAAATGTTTCAATTCCATCTAAAACCCCATCCTTATCTGTATCAAAAGCTTCAGGGTTTCCCCTCGTCATCGTAAGACCTTGCGTACGACCACTGCCTGAATGCTTCCTAATTTCATGTTCTTCACATTTTGTCAGTAAATCAAAGTCTTGGTCAGAACGATCCTGACATGCTGGCAACAATGTTCCCGGATACCTAAAGCGCAGCCAGTGAAAAAAGTCTCCATAGCCATCTCCAAAACTAAAGCGGTTGGCGGGATCAAAGGTTTTCCCCTCCTTCTTTAATTCTTCAGCATACAAATTGTTCATTGTCCTTTCATCGCGATCACACATTCCATCTGCATCTGAGTCCACATCAACCCTTCCGTCAAAACAAAATCCAGCATTGAGATTGTAAACCAAAAATTCCTTAAGACTCCATGGCATCACAGTATTGGTGACAAAAAGTTGATCCAAATCCCATTTGTCACCACTCTCAAAATTGACAAAATTTCCACCACCCACTTTTGCCATATCTTCAAGTATCTTAATCGCACCGGCATTGCCATTGCCATAAAAGGCTGTGCTTAAATAAATTTTCCCACCTACCGTATTGGCAAGACTGGAAACTGTGGATTTATTATCTCCATCATTTGGTCGTCCATCTGAAATAAGAAATACGATATATTTTGACCTTTCATCGGGAAACTTCAACATGTCATTCTCAATGGCACTTTTTGTCATCATGAGGGCCAGTCCATACTGTGTACCTCCACGGAAGGGATTTGCCCGGATTTTATTGGTGGCTAATTTGACTTCATTGGAATCCTTTGTAAAAGTGGCCTTCGTTTTGTCACCACTGTCATGAATAAGAGCCCTAGGTTGGTTATTAAATAAGATGACTCCATACTGATAGTGCTTTTGATTTTGCAGGGACAAGTCATCTACAAATTTGTCAATATTGTCAGCACGCTTGGACCCATTTTTGTCTGTCCCGCTGTTACTTCCTGAGATATCCACCACAAACATAATCTTTATAAAGGTTTTTTTGTCTAGAGGATCGTCAATACAGAAATTATCTTGAGAAGCCACAGACGATGCCTCTATGGGAGGTGAAGGAACAATAGATACATCCGCACATCCATTGAAGATCAAAGCCAAGGCTAAAGCCAAAGCCCAAGACAAAAAAAGAGGATAAATCCGAGATTTTCCACGCTGTTTTAAAATGATATGTCCTATATGATTTGAACTGTACATGCTTCCCCCTAACACTTTAAGGATGCAAGTTAGAGGCCAAAAAATAGGGACTTCTCTTTGAGTTGAATGGGGGGATGAGGTCGGATCGGGTCGGGCTGATGTTTATAGTTTGAACAAGCTTTATAAAAACTAACAGTGACCTAAAGCCATGAGACACTTGGGGCAAATTCCTTCGTATTCCCCCATTGTACCTAAATGAGAACTATAATGCCAACAACGCGGACACTTATCACCAGCAGCTGAGTGGGCTTCCACTTTGAACTCATCAGCTTTCAGTTCATTGGCCTCTTGAAGTTGAACCTGGGAAACAATAAGAATTTCTCTCAAATAATCAAATGGACCCTTTTCTTGGCCCTCTCCCTCTAAGGGGAGGTCTTGACCCTTCTGAATACCCTGAAGAACCTCTAAGAAAGTGGGTGGAGCATAAATAGTCACAGCGGCATCCAAACTAGAACCAATAACCTTATCCTTTCTCATGGGTTCAAGGACCTTAGACACAGCTGATCGCACCTCCATAACTTTTTCAACTTGCTCTTGAATTTTCTTGTTTTGCCATGCCGGTTGAAATTGAGGAAAATTCTCAAGAAAAACAGAAGGCGATCTCGTACCTGGAATATAACTATAAACCTCCTCACTGAGAAAACTTAAAATGGGGGCCATCAAAGTATTGAGGTGGGTTAACAGTTCATAAAATACTGTTTGAGAGGACCTTCGATTTCGCCCTTCTTTCGACCAAGTATAGAGGCGATCTTTTAGAATATCTAAGTAGGTCGCTGACAAGTCCACAGTATAAAAATGGTTTACAGTATGATAAACCTTACAATATTCATAGGAGTCATAAAAAGATGTGACATCTTTGACCAACTGGTTGAGCTTTATGAGAGCCCATTGATCCAAGGGAGGCATATGGGAAAATTCAACCCCATGTATTTCTGGGTCGAAGTCCACAAGATTGCCCAACAAAAACCGAAGGGTGTTTCTGATGCGTCGATAAGACTCCGTCACTCTTTGGAAAATTTCTTGGCCCGCATTGACATCTTGGCCATAGTCCTCATAAGCCACCCAAAGTCTAAGAATCTCAGCTCCACTGCTCTTAATAACCTCTGCGGGGTCCACAACATTTCCACGACTTTTGCTCATTTTCATGCCCTCGCTATCGTTGACAAAACCATGGGTGAGCAGGGCCTTAAAAGGAGGTTCACCATAGGCGGCAAGAGAAGAAACAAGACTTGTTTGAAACCAACCACGGTGCTGATCGCTTCCCTCAATGTAAATATCTGCGGGAAAACCCAACTCCTCCCTCTTTTTTTGAACCGCCGTATGACAAACTCCTGAGTCAAACCACACATCGAGAATATCCCGGCCATGGGTAAAAAATGAAAGTTAAATTGGTTTCACACATTTTAGAGCCATCTGATGGAGGTCTCTCGTCGTGCTATGGAGATCGGGAATCGGGAGGACTGTACTCACGAAATGTACCATCTTTTACCTGAAGGCCGTTGAGCAAGGGGTCTGTTCCTAGTTTTTGCACACTGTGCTTAAGAATCCCCATGCTATCAGGATCGTCTTGTAAAACCTGGATATAGTAAACAAGAACAGCATTTTCATGGGCCTCATGCTCAAGCCCTGGAAGGGTATTGCCCGCTGGCACAGCCAGTGTTTCGTAGACCGGGAGCACCCTTTGTTGAAAACTATAGCAGTCTTTTTTCACATCATTGAGGGGTGTTAACCTTGTATCATAGGCAGCCACGTCGGGATCTTTGAACAAAGGGTTTCTATGCTGTTTTATCTGCACAAGAACACTTTCCTCTCCATCTGGGTTATCCTTGATATTTTCACGGTCGAGAGCCGCCGTATAACGAGTGGACCGACCCGTCCTTTGGGCAGCAAAGTAGATAAATGTTTCAATTCCATCTAAAACCCCATCCTTATCTGTATCAAAAGCTTCAGGGTTTCCCCTCGTCATCGTAAGACCTTGCGTACGACCACTGCCTGAATGCTTCCTAATTTCATGTTCTTCACATTTTGTCAGTAAATCAAAGTCTTGGTCAGAACGATCCTGACATGCTGGCAACAATGTTCCCGGATACCTAAAGCGCAGCCAGTGAAAAAAGTCTCCATAGCCATCTCCAAAACTAAAGCGGTTGGCGGGATCAAAGGTTTTCCCCTCCTTCTTTAATTCTTCAGCATACAAATTGTTCATTGTCCTTTCATCGCGATCACACATTCCATCTGCATCTGAGTCCACATCAACCCTTCCGTCAAAACAAAATCCAGCATTGAGATTGTAAACCAAAAATTCCTTAAGACTCCATGGCATCACAGTATTGGTGACAAAAAGTTGATCCAAATCCCATTTGTCACCACTCTCAAAATTGACAAAATTTCCACCACCCACTTTTGCCATATCTTCAAGTATCTTAATCGCACCGGCATTGCCATTGCCATAAAAGGCTGTGCTTAAATAAATTTTCCCACCTACCGTATTGGCAAGACTGGAAACTGTGGATTTATTATCTCCATCATTTGGTCGTCCATCTGAAATAAGAAATACGATATATTTTGACCTTTCATCGGGAAACTTCAACATGTCATTCTCAATGGCACTTTTTGTCATCATGAGGGCCAGTCCATACTGTGTACCTCCACGGAAGGGATTTGCCCGGATTTTATTGGTGGCTAATTTGACTTCATTGGAATCCTTTGTAAAAGTGGCCTTCGTTTTGTCACCACTGTCATGAATAAGAGCCCTAGGTTGGTTATTAAATAAGATGACTCCATACTGATAGTGCTTTTGATTTTGCAGGGACAAGTCATCTACAAATTTGTCAATATTGTCAGCACGCTTGGACCCATTTTTGTCTGTCCCGCTGTTACTTCCTGAGATATCCACCACAAACATAATCTTTATAAAGGTTTTTTTGTCTAGAGGATCGTCAATACAGAAATTATCTTGAGAAGCCACAGACGATGCCTCTATGGGAGGTGAAGGAACAATAGATACATCCGCACATCCATTGAAGATCAAAGCCAAGGCTAAAGCCAAAGCCCAAGACAAAAAAAGAGGATAAATCCGAGATTTTCCACGCTGTTTTAAAATGATATGTCCTATATGATTTGAACTGTACATGCTTCCCCCTAACACTTTAAGGATGCAAGTTAGAGGCCAAAAAATAGGGACTTCTCTTTGAGTTGAATGGGGGGATGAGGTCGGATCGGGTCGGGCTGATGTTTATAGTTTGAACAAGCTTTATAAAAACTAACAGTGACCTAAAGCCATGAGACACTTGGGGCAAATTCCTTCGTATTCCCCCATTGTACCTAAATGAGAACTATAATGCCAACAACGCGGACACTTATCACCAGCAGCTGAGTGGGCTTCCACTTTGAACTCATCAGCTTTCAGTTCATTGGCCTCTTGAAGTTGAACCTGGGAAACAATAAGAATTTCTCTCAAATAATCAAATGGACCCTTTTCTTGGCCCTCTCCCTCTAAGGGGAGGTCTTGACCCTTCTGAATACCCTGAAGAACCTCTAAGAAAGTGGGTGGAGCATAAATAGTCACAGCGGCATCCAAACTAGAACCAATAACCTTATCCTTTCTCATGGGTTCAAGGACCTTAGACACAGCTGATCGCACCTCCATAACTTTTTCAACTTGCTCTTGAATTTTCTTGTTTTGCCATGCCGGTTGAAATTGAGGAAAATTCTCAAGAAAAACAGAAGGCGATCTCGTACCTGGAATATAACTATAAACCTCCTCACTGAGAAAACTTAAAATGGGGGCCATCAAAGTATTGAGGTGGGTTAACAGTTCATAAAATACTGTTTGAGAGGACCTTCGATTTCGCCCTTCTTTCGACCAAGTATAGAGGCGATCTTTTAGAATATCTAAGTAGGTCGCTGACAAGTCCACAGTATAAAAATGGTTTACAGTATGATAAACCTTACAATATTCATAGGAGTCATAAAAAGATGTGACATCTTTGACCAACTGGTTGAGCTTTATGAGAGCCCATTGATCCAAGGGAGGCATATGGGAAAATTCAACCCCATGTATTTCTGGGTCGAAGTCCACAAGATTGCCCAACAAAAACCGAAGGGTGTTTCTGATGCGTCGATAAGACTCCGTCACTCTTTGGAAAATTTCTTGGCCCGCATTGACATCTTGGCCATAGTCCTCATAAGCCACCCAAAGTCTAAGAATCTCAGCTCCACTGCTCTTAATAACCTCTGCGGGGTCCACAACATTTCCACGACTTTTGCTCATTTTCATGCCCTCGCTATCGTTGACAAAACCATGGGTGAGCAGGGCCTTAAAAGGAGGTTCACCATAGGCGGCAAGAGAAGAAACAAGACTTGTTTGAAACCAACCACGGTGCTGATCGCTTCCCTCAATGTAAATATCTGCGGGAAAACCCAACTCCTCCCTCTTTTTTTGAACCGCCGTATGACAAACTCCTGAGTCAAACCACACATCGAGAATATCCCGGCCATGGGTAAAAAATGAAAGTTAAATTGGTTTCACACATTTTAGAGCCATCTGATGGAGGTCTCTCGTCGTGCTATGGAGATCGGGAATCGGGAGGACTGTACTCACGAAATGTACCATCTTTTACCTGAAGGCCGTTGAGCAAGGGGTCTGTTCCTAGTTTTTGCACACTGTGCTTAAGAATCCCCATGCTATCAGGATCGTCTTGTAAAACCTGGATATAGTAAACAAGAACAGCATTTTCATGGGCCTCATGCTCAAGCCCTGGAAGGGTATTGCCCGCTGGCACAGCCAGTGTTTCGTAGACCGGGAGCACCCTTTGTTGAAAACTATAGCAGTCTTTTTTCACATCATTGAGGGGTGTTAACCTTGTATCATAGGCAGCCACGTCGGGATCTTTGAACAAAGGGTTTCTATGCTGTTTTATCTGCACAAGAACACTTTCCTCTCCATCTGGGTTATCCTTGATATTTTCACGGTCGAGAGCCGCCGTATAACGAGTGGACCGACCCGTCCTTTGGGCAGCAAAGTAGATAAATGTTTCAATTCCATCTAAAACCCCATCCTTATCTGTATCAAAAGCTTCAGGGTTTCCCCTCGTCATCGTAAGACCTTGCGTACGACCACTGCCTGAATGCTTCCTAATTTCATGTTCTTCACATTTTGTCAGTAAATCAAAGTCTTGGTCAGAACGATCCTGACATGCTGGCAACAATGTTCCCGGATACCTAAAGCGCAGCCAGTGAAAAAAGTCTCCATAGCCATCTCCAAAACTAAAGCGGTTGGCGGGATCAAAGGTTTTCCCCTCCTTCTTTAATTCTTCAGCATACAAATTGTTCATTGTCCTTTCATCGCGATCACACATTCCATCTGCATCTGAGTCCACATCAACCCTTCCGTCAAAACAAAATCCAGCATTGAGATTGTAAACCAAAAATTCCTTAAGACTCCATGGCATCACAGTATTGGTGACAAAAAGTTGATCCAAATCCCATTTGTCACCACTCTCAAAATTGACAAAATTTCCACCACCCACTTTTGCCATATCTTCAAGTATCTTAATCGCACCGGCATTGCCATTGCCATAAAAGGCTGTGCTTAAATAAATTTTCCCACCTACCGTATTGGCAAGACTGGAAACTGTGGATTTATTATCTCCATCATTTGGTCGTCCATCTGAAATAAGAAATACGATATATTTTGACCTTTCATCGGGAAACTTCAACATGTCATTCTCAATGGCACTTTTTGTCATCATGAGGGCCAGTCCATACTGTGTACCTCCACGGAAGGGATTTGCCCGGATTTTATTGGTGGCTAATTTGACTTCATTGGAATCCTTTGTAAAAGTGGCCTTCGTTTTGTCACCACTGTCATGAATAAGAGCCCTAGGTTGGTTATTAAATAAGATGACTCCATACTGATAGTGCTTTTGATTTTGCAGGGACAAGTCATCTACAAATTTGTCAATATTGTCAGCACGCTTGGACCCATTTTTGTCTGTCCCGCTGTTACTTCCTGAGATATCCACCACAAACATAATCTTTATAAAGGTTTTTTTGTCTAGAGGATCGTCAATACAGAAATTATCTTGAGAAGCCACAGACGATGCCTCTATGGGAGGTGAAGGAACAATAGATACATCCGCACATCCATTGAAGATCAAAGCCAAGGCTAAAGCCAAAGCCCAAGACAAAAAAAGAGGATAAATCCGAGATTTTCCACGCTGTTTTAAAATGATATGTCCTATATGATTTGAACTGTACATGCTTCCCCCTAACACTTTAAGGATGCAAGTTAGAGGCCAAAAAATAGGGACTTCTCTTTGAGTTGAATGGGGGGATGAGGTCGGATCGGGTCGGGCTGATGTTTATAGTTTGAACAAGCTTTATAAAAACTAACAGTGACCTAAAGCCATGAGACACTTGGGGCAAATTCCTTCGTATTCCCCCATTGTACCTAAATGAGAACTATAATGCCAACAACGCGGACACTTATCACCAGCAGCTGAGTGGGCTTCCACTTTGAACTCATCAGCTTTCAGTTCATTGGCCTCTTGAAGTTGAACCTGGGAAACAATAAGAATTTCTCTCAAATAATCAAATGGACCCTTTTCTTGGCCCTCTCCCTCTAAGGGGAGGTCTTGACCCTTCTGAATACCCTGAAGAACCTCTAAGAAAGTGGGTGGAGCATAAATAGTCACAGCGGCATCCAAACTAGAACCAATAACCTTATCCTTTCTCATGGGTTCAAGGACCTTAGACACAGCTGATCGCACCTCCATAACTTTTTCAACTTGCTCTTGAATTTTCTTGTTTTGCCATGCCGGTTGAAATTGAGGAAAATTCTCAAGAAAAACAGAAGGCGATCTCGTACCTGGAATATAACTATAAACCTCCTCACTGAGAAAACTTAAAATGGGGGCCATCAAAGTATTGAGGTGGGTTAACAGTTCATAAAATACTGTTTGAGAGGACCTTCGATTTCGCCCTTCTTTCGACCAAGTATAGAGGCGATCTTTTAGAATATCTAAGTAGGTCGCTGACAAGTCCACAGTATAAAAATGGTTTACAGTATGATAAACCTTACAATATTCATAGGAGTCATAAAAAGATGTGACATCTTTGACCAACTGGTTGAGCTTTATGAGAGCCCATTGATCCAAGGGAGGCATATGGGAAAATTCAACCCCATGTATTTCTGGGTCGAAGTCCACAAGATTGCCCAACAAAAACCGAAGGGTGTTTCTGATGCGTCGATAAGACTCCGTCACTCTTTGGAAAATTTCTTGGCCCGCATTGACATCTTGGCCATAGTCCTCATAAGCCACCCAAAGTCTAAGAATCTCAGCTCCACTGCTCTTAATAACCTCTGCGGGGTCCACAACATTTCCACGACTTTTGCTCATTTTCATGCCCTCGCTATCGTTGACAAAACCATGGGTGAGCAGGGCCTTAAAAGGAGGTTCACCATAGGCGGCAAGAGAAGAAACAAGACTTGTTTGAAACCAACCACGGTGCTGATCGCTTCCCTCAATGTAAATATCTGCGGGAAAACCCAACTCCTCCCTCTTTTTTTGAACCGCCGTATGACAAACTCCTGAGTCAAACCACACATCGAGAATATCCCGGCCATGGGTAAAAATTGTTCCCTGGCACTCCGAGCATTGGTAACCCTCTGTGAATTCCGAAGCGGGAGTGGAGTAAAAAGCCTCCAACCCTTGTCCTGTGGTTTTCATTTTATCTGCCACTCGATTCATGATCTCCGAGTGAGCCAATGGGGCCTCACATTGAGTGCAGAAAAAAACGGGCAATGGGACCCCCCAAATTCTTTGACGACTGAGACACCAGTCGGGACTGTGGCTTAACATGGATTCCAATCGCTGCTGCCCCCAGGAAGGGAAAAAAGCAATTTTATCTCGGCTGGCCTCTAGGGCTTTTGCCCGAATGGGGTGTTTCTCATCATCCATGCGTATAAACCACTGAGGGGTGGCTCTAAAAATGAGAGGGGTTTTGGTCCGCGGATTATGGGGGTAACTGTGAACCAGCTCACTGACACCGAGCAGATGCCCCGAAACCTTTAAATCATCGACAATCTTGGAGTTGGCCGTCCAAATTTTTTCCCCCGCATATTTGGAAACTTCTGAGGTATAGCGTCCGGCCTTATCCACGGGACTCTCCACGGGGAGCTTATACTTTTGAGCCACATAGTAATCATCCATACCATGGCCCGGTGCCGTATGCACACAGCCTGTCCCTGCCTCTAAGGTCACATGTTCACCAAGAATCACTAAGGAACTTCTTTCCATAAAGGGGTGCCTAGCCTTCATGCCCTCAAGCTCCGTCCCCTTAAAACGACCCATTTCCACAAGTCTGAAACCACAGGCTTTTTCCATGGATTCTTTAAGGTCACAGGCAATAATAATATAATCTAAGGATTCTACAGAAGAGGATGGAGGAGCACCTGAAGTCTGCAAAGAGCCTACAGAACTTAAAGAGTTGTCACCGCTCTCAATCCACTTGAGTTGGAAGAGGCCATAATCAAAGTCCCCATGGAGAGCTATCCCATAGTTGGCAGGAAGGGTCCAAGGAGTGGTTGTCCAAATGACAAAAGAGAGGGAATCCCCTTCTCCAAAGAATCTCTCTACTTTTTCTTCTATTTTCTTTCTCCCAAATTTTTCCAGTTCAAATTTTACGAAAATACTCAAACTCTTGTGATCACGATACTCAACCTCGGCCGCTGCCAGTGCTGTTTGAAGGGCGGGGCACCAATAAACAGGCTTTTCCCCATGGTAAAGAAGCCCCTTATCAAATATCTTCGCCACAACGGAAATCTCCTCAGCCTCATAGTCCGAGGTCATTGTAAGGTAGGGGTTTTCCCAATCTGCTAAAACCCCCAATCTCGAAAACTGATCTCGATGCTTGACCACCCAACCTTGAGCCTCCTTACGGCAAAGCTCTCGAACTTGCTTGTCTGCCATCTCCTTGCGCTGTGAGCCAAGCTTTTTCATCACATTGAGTTCAATGGGTAATCCGTGGCAATCCCAGCCAGGGATAAAGGCGGCATAGAAACCTTTCATATTTTTGTATTTCATTGTTATATCTTTTAAAATTCTATTCAAAGCATGGCCCACATGGATATCACCATTGGAGTAAATAGGGCCATCGGGCATCACAAACTTAGGGCGTCCCTGATTTTTTTCTACCATTTTCTTATAGATTTTTGTGGACTGCCACTTTGCAACAATTTCGGGCTCTTTCTTGGGAAGATTGCCCTTCATGGGAAAGTTTGTTTGAGGGAGATTGAGTGTGGATTTGAATCCGTTTTCTTGGGCCATAAAGCGTCCTCCTCCACAAAGTATTAAGAGTGCAACAATATAAAAGTGTAAATGTGTAAATGCGTAAATTTGTAAAAATATACAGTGTAAAAGCGTCGTTTTTTATGCGCCAAAAGAGCCACTGTCAAGGCACATTTGAAAGTAGCTATTTGATCTTTTCAAACCCCAATGCCACCAGAAAGCGAAGGGCTTCGTTGGGGTGGCTCAAGTTGAGCCGCTCACAAGTCATATGAATGCAGGTTCTCGTCCTCTCATCAATAACTAGAACTTGGGCATGCCCCCCCTGGGCAGGAGCAGCCAAAATCTGGTCATAATGACCCCCAGCCCCTTGGACAGGAGCAGCCAAAATCTGGTCATGATGGCTTCCAGCTCCTTGGGCAGGAGTAGCCAAAGTTTCATGAAAAGATAAATCATCTTCGACAACGTCGGATCCTAAATTTTCTCCCAAGATTTCCCTAGGTGGCGTAGGTGGCGATGGCGATTCAAGTGGACCAACTTGAGCCACTTGAGGGGACTCCTCCTCATCATCAAAGGCTTTTAGGCCCTGAGCCAAGTTTTTGAGATCAGATTGAAACTCCTCAGGACTCACGCGGCTCTTGGCTCGTCCCCTTTGACGCTGTTGCTGCTTAAACAAAGAAACCATGTCATCTGCCGACCGTGCTAATTCACGAATGGACGGAGGTTGGTGCTGCAGCCAATCATAGGCTTCAACAAGCATTTCTCGAGTATAGGCTTGAGGGGGCAAGGGTCTTATCATGATAGAACCCATACTAGGGACTCTCTTCTCGTCCATCAAGATCAAATCAACACTGCACCCCTCCATAATTCACCCATAGGTGTCAACAATAGGAGTTAGCAATGAAGAACCGGCAATAGACAGGCAAGGCTTCTTCCTTTCAAAGCCCCTTTTCTTAGTAAAATTCTTAGTAAAATTTACGAAAAAAAAGCCTTTCCCCAAAAAGGAAAGGCCCTGCTACTTGCTAAATCTCTAAATTGTTTGTCACATATAGTCACAAATATTAAATTTTGTCACGCTAAAAGCTTGTTGTTAAAGTTAAAATGCAAGTTCACCATAGACATCAATAACAAGATCACTAGCTTGATCAATACCTGTAAGATTGTCAGTGCGCCCCATAGTCATGTTCCATTCAGCACGGCTGAAATCATTGTAATATTCGCTGATACGCTTTGCAAAAGTAAATGCCGCAAGAACACGATTATTCTTTTGAGCCTTAATCACAACATATAAGGTGTCACAAAGCGTTCCTGTGCAAAAGGCATCAGCAATGAGATTTTGATCCTTGTGCTTTAAAGTTCCAGCAAAAGTGTTAAGAGACGTATCATTATGGTGATTGGATTTGTAGTTGCGCTTAATAACACCCTCCATACGAATCTCTATTTCTTTGTCTTCTTCACCGTCGATAAGAATATCTGCATCCATATTCAAAGAGATGTCCAACTTGTCAGAACTTCGCAACTGAAAATCTACACTTGCTGTGGCCTCATCTTGCAATCTAAGAACTCCTTGGCCATCCGCAGTGGCTGCCGTGTTAGGCTCCCCTGCTGGTTTGTAAGATCGAGGTCCATTGCAAGCAATGACCAATGCAATTAAACTTCCTAAGGTTGATAATGCTATAATTCCCTTCACTCTATTCATTTTCTTCTCCTTTGTGGATGGAGCTTTGTTTTGAAAACCCCATGGCTTCAATGGTTTCAATAAATACTTCTCCCGCTCTCTATCCAACACTCTTCTAAACATAGGCTGAATATGCTGAAATATTTATTGCTGACATATTTATAGGAATAATAAGAAGCAAAAGAGATACCACCTTCACTGTATTCGCTCTATTGAAATCATTCAGTAATTTAGGATAAGAAACTTCGCACAGATTCTCGGCTGTCTACTTTTTGACAAAACAACACGAAATTAAACAAAAAGACACTGTGGATAACCAGATCCAGTGATATCATCCCCAGCAGTATTAAACCCAGCGATACAGAGCGACTGTCGCAATGCCTAGAAAAGAAAGATAACTACAGATATCTGTCACCATAGTGATAAGAACTCCACTTCCCAGAGCGGGATCCTTTCCCATTTTTCTCAGAAAAAGAGGGGTGAGTGCGCCCGCCGCCGAAGCAATGACAGAACTTAGCACCATGGAGATACAAAGAATAATAGACACCTTCAATTGCCCCTTCCAAAAGTATGTCAATAGACCGCCGGTGAGCCCCATAATAAAGCCAATGGAGAGCCCCACAGCCACTTCTCTTAGAATGGCCTTTGAATAGGAAGTAAAGCCAAAGTCACCCAAAGCCATCCCCCGAGTCATCACTGTCAATGTTTGAATAGCTGTATTTCCGCTCATTCCCGCCACAATATTCTTAAGTGTGGCTAAAATAATCACCTCATTCATAGTCCTCTCAAAGACACTGACCACAAGACTCGCCATCACAGCAAGAAAAAGATTGAGTAACATCCATGGCAGTCGATTTTTAAGCTTTTTAGTATATGTTGAAAAAACCCTATCATCCTCTTGAAGACCCACTTGAGCATAGATGTTGGCTGTGGCCTGATCCTGTATAATATCTAAAACATCATCAATGGTCACAATTCCCAAAAGCCGACTCTGGGTATCCACCACAGGGACAGCAATAAAGTCATAGCGAGAAACAATTTGCGCCACATCTTCTGAAGATGTCTCTGGCGAAACCGTCACAATATCCCTCTGAATCATATCTTCCAGCTTCACATCAGACTTCGCCACAGCAAGCTTGCGCAGAGAAACAATGCCCGCCAAACACCCCCACCCTATACCTTTCACTTTTTCATCCACATCATCATTATCTGCACCCACACAGTATATATAGTATATAGAAAGCTCTGGAGACTTTGTTCGAATCCTCTCCAAGCCCTCACTGGCTGTAAGGTGTGAGGGAAGGCAAAATATCTGTGTCTGCATGATACGCCCTGCGCAACCTTGGGGATAATTGAGAAACTGCAAAATACGCTGACACTGGGGGGCTTGTAGCTGCTCCAATATCTTGTTTTTTAGCTCCTCTCCTCCTCTCATCTCAGAGATAACATGGAGAAAATGAGCCCCATATTCTTCTGAAGAATAAACAACCAGCTTGAATATCTGTTCTTCTTCCAACTCCTCCAAAATATCTTGGAGCTGCTGCTCGGGAAGTTCCATAAGAACTTGGGTCGCTCGCCCCACAGAAGTTAAAACATCAAAAATAAGACGAACTTCTCGAACACTCAAATCCCCCATTAAAGAAGCGATATCTGCGGGCGCAAGCTTACAGAGAATCGAGCGCAGAGGGCGACTGCTACGCCCCACAAGAAGACGCTTAATAATAGAAATATTGCCTAAATTCAGTTTCATAAAGCTCCCCCCCCCTTATAGCACCTAGCTTGCCATTGGGTCATAAATAACCGACACCAAGGCACTCATGCCTCTATGCCCCATGAAGGGTTCCAAAGTCATGGCTATTTAGTACATAATATGCAAGAATGCCTTGAATATTGAATGCTAGATACTGGATACTCAATTTAATATCCCATTCAATATTCAATATTAAGACCATGGGGCCATGGGGCATGAGTGAATGATTGAGCTTTGACCCAATCCCATTATAGATATAAACTATAGAAAGTCGGCTTAGGGCTAAACTAACCTAACTGAGGGCCTATTTGGAGAGAAACTATGGTAGATCATAAACACCCGATGACAACCTACGGCAAGCTCCAGCTTGAAAAAGAACTCAAGCGACTTTTACAGGAGGAGCGACCTGCTATTATTCAGTCCATTGAAGAGGCTCGCAGTCATGGTGACCTTAGTGAAAATGCGGACTACGATGCCGCCAAGGAGAGACAAGCCTTTGCAGAAGCTCGCATTGGAGAGCTTCAAGGTAAGATTGCCGGCGCAGAAGTCATCGACCCCTCCCAAATCCATGAAGATCACATTGTTTTTGGCGCCCATGTCATCCTAGAGGATCCCAATACTGAAGAAAGATCCACATACCAACTCGTTGGTGAAGATGAAGCCAATGTCAAAGAGGGAAAAATTTCTGTATTTTCACCCCTCGCTCGCTCTATGATTGGAAAGAAGGAGGGAGACTCCTTTGAGCTTCGAAGTCCAAAAGGAGTGAGAGAATTTAAAGTTATTAAGCTTTTCTTTCAATAACTTCATTCATAAAAACAAAGAGATGAGATCATAAAAGAGATTAAGTCATAGAGAATTGATATCACTGTGAAATCACAAGCCCCATGGATCATTTTTACCTTCTGCCTTCTCACAGCCTCATTCATGGGGGGGGCCATTAGCTCCCTATCTTCCCAGACTCAGATCCGCAAGGCTTTCCAAGAGTTCATCAAAGACAAAAAGATTCCCCTTGAATTTCAATCTGAATCCATAAATATGAGTCTTTCCAATGGAATATGGCCTCGATTTGGCGTGGAATTTAAAAAAATTGATATCTCATCCACAGAGGAGTGCGTGGGAACCACGCTCCACATTCCCTATGCCTACCTGCCTGTTTCCATCTTTTCCCTCCTTCGACAGCATTTCAAACTGGGAACCATTGATATCCAGTCTTCCCACCTCCATTGGCACCCCAACCGATGCCAAGAAGAAGCCTCTCCACTCAAACCTACTCCACAACGGGAGCGAGAGAATATAGGCCAAAAAAATAATACGCCGGGCCAAGAGGAGAGCCCACCCTCTAATAAGTCCCATTTTCACAGAGATCTCTCCTCCCAGGGTCTCCAAAAAGCCATGAAAAGGGTCCAAGAAAATATACCCCAAATTCAAGATTTCATGAGAAATCAATGGGTCTCCGATATCCAACGACTCTCTCAGTGGGTGGGGGGGCTGCACCTAAAAAACACCAGCATCTCCCAAGGCCCCCACCACAAACATGTGGTCACTGTCCAAACGATCTTCACTTACTTATCTTCAAAAGACAACAAACTCGTTATTAGCGCCCATCTACAGCCCACTCAAAAAAACTATAAAAGCTGGACGTTTCGAACTCCCTTACAAGTTCGCCTGGAAATAGGGCCTCAGTCCCAACAATTTTTTCTCACTTTCCAGATCAAAGAAGGAAAAGTCAGGCTGCACGCTAGAGCCAACACGGATAATTTACATTTCGATACCGAAGTTGATATTCGCCATTTACCCCTCAAAGAAATGGTTCACCTTTTGGGTCCATATGGAGGTCTTTCCCCCGAAGTACAAAAAATGCTGATGCTAAAAATGTTCTGGCTTAACTGCAAAGCACACTGGAGTGGACTCCTCAATCACCTAGAAAGGAGTCAAATTCAAACAAAATCTTGTCAATTTATCAGTAACAAGGGAACCATTTCTTTCCCTCTTCTAGATATTCACCCTTTAAAAGAAACCTTCCTAAAGCGCACTTCCATCAAGATAGAAAAACTTTCTATTTCAAAGATAGTCCACTCACTCACAAAAACAAAAGCAACAAGGGCTCTAGCTCACTTTGGGATCCTCAATGGAGAAGTAAATTTCTTACCTAGCGATGGGTGGAAAATACTCTTAAATTTCCAAGATATGACCCTCCCTTTTTCTAAAAGAGGAAAACGCATTGTTCAAGAAATCTCAAGCCTCCACTTAATTGGCAACTATCATAAGAACGAGGGACTTCACCTCAAAGTGAATGATATTCAAATGAAAGACGGAAGCTTTCAAGGAAATATCAAAATTCATTCAAATAAAGACTCCAAAGAAATCAATTTTTTGGCTCAAATAAAACACCTCGACTTTGCTCCCAGCGTCAAAGAATTGATGTCTATAGACTCAATATCTCCCTTTGAACTTCGCCTCTCTCACAATATCAAGCAAGAAAAGTGGGGAGCTTGGACAGGCGAAATCAAAGCCTCCAAGATTCAAGGCAAGCAATTTCTTATTAAAGATTTTTCCATAAAAGGACAATTTGAAAAAAGAATTTTCATAGGAACCTTTAACATCGACCAAGTTAAATTCACATCCAAACACCCTTACTTCCCTTGGATCACCCCCCTTTTTTTAGGACAAGTCCACAACACGAAAAGTGTCAGCTTGAAAAAATTCACTGCCTCCATGGCCATTCAAAGAGAAGGTGGAGCTTGGAAGAAAGCCTCTGGTCATGAACTCCATAATACCTTTGCCTTTCAGTCTGAAGGGTTTTGGAAGAAAAAAGGGGCGATGCAAGGACGATTCCTTCTCAAAACCTCTACACGCCCTCCCTTAATGTGGGACATAGGTGGGAGCACCCATGCCCCCACTCTCATACCTCAAGCCCAAGTCATTGAAGTCCTCTCCAAAAGTTCTATGAGTGGAGACTCTGTAAGTAAAGATCCTGTAAGTAAAGATCCTGTAAGTCCAAACATGTCTCCTCGCGAGCGCTGGCAATATGTCAAAGATTTATAACCACTATTTTCTTGCAAATTAGGAATTCATCAGTTAAATATTTCCTATTTGACTGCAACTTTTATGAGTTCCCTATTTTTATTGGAGAGGCTATGAAGAAAAAGAAAATATATAAAGAAGCATATAAAAAAACATGTAAACGACTATTGACTTTTGCGATCGCTCTTACTAGCTTAGGACTCTCTTTTGGGTGCGCCACCATGATCCAGCGTGATCTACCTTCGTTTCAATCAAAGAACAAAAACAAGAAGTGTTACAATCGTAAAAAAGAACCTTATACATTTATCACCGATACCCATGCGCATTTTCGCCCCTTTGGGGGGGCGGCCATCCCCTTCAAGAAACTCAATGAGTATTTCAAAAAAACGGGGGTCCTCTTTGTCAATGTCTACGGCATCGGGCAATCTCTCCCCACCCACTCAAGCTGCACTTATTACCTAGACTGTCCCGGTGAACCCGTGATTCCAAGTATAAAAAATGACTTTGTCAACGCAGCCAATTACATTGAATTTCAACCCAAAGATGTTCATTTAACCCTTTCCATGACTTTTCTCGATTTGGCCCACCCCGAAAATATCACTCAACTGATAGCTCTGTATGATAAAGAGTACCCCAAAGTATTTAAGTGGATGGGAGAAGTCAATCTCAACAAACAAGCCCTTCTCAACAACCATCATCAACCAGCCTCTAAGAAGCATATTGAACAATGGAAAGATTTTATGACAATTCTCCGCAACCGAGACATTCCCATCACCATTCACTCAGACCTAGGTGACAGCAGGGCACCCACAAAATTTGTACACTTTATGGAACATGTGTTAACACTCTATCCCGACAATAAAATTCTATGGGCTCACATGGGGCTTTCTAAAGAATTAAAAACCATGGACCCTCTCCAACATATTCAGATTATGGAATCCTTTTTGAATAGATTTCCTAACCTCATGCTCGACATCTCTTGGCGTATTCTCGAAGATAATCATTTCAGTAAAAATAGAAACGCCTATGTTTCTTTCTTAAATAAATACTCTCAGCGCATTTTACCAGGAACAGATTTTGTAGCTTCAGAGAAGAAAAGCTTTGATCTCTATAAAACTGAGTTGGAAGTCACAAGTAAAGTCAACAAATACTTAAATGATGAAGCCTTTCAAAACATCGCCTTGGGAAACAATTATTTTCGACTCCTTGGGCTCAACTACCAAGCCCCTCCCATTTGCCGCCAGTAGACCACGGTCGAGATGTAGCAATCAGGCGACCATACTTGCATATTGACCACTTGCATATTGACCACATTCCGACAAACCACACACGACCGAAGTGCAACCATCACAGACAGTCGCAACAGCCAGTCGTATAAATATTGATCTCCTTCAAAGCTGCTCCACTGAACAACCCTCACCTCACTTGAAATCGAATTGTCCCCCAGTCTTCCGTGGAAATAAGAGGAATACCATACTTGCGAAGACGCCTGTGAACAGATCTATGGGGATGACCGTACCTGCTTTTTCGACTGGAAACTACCGCTTGTCGCAGATATGGCAGAGCGTAGAGCAGTTCATTTGAAGTGCTGGTCTGGCTCCCGTGGTGGCCAAGAACAAGAACCTTATACTTCAAGGAGTCCAGTTTCTGGGCCCACTGAACTTCCATATTTTTAGTGCTGTCTCCAGGGATGAGAAAGCCGTGAATGCCAAAGACATGACTACTATCATTGGCATTTCTTTGACGAAACGAAGGCTTAAAGTGAAAGTGAATATCCTTGACAGAGCCCCTCGAACATTTGGGAAAATTTTGAAAAAAATGAGTTCGCTTTTTTGGGAGAGTGGGTTTATTTTTAAGACATATTTTTTTGATGCGACGTCGGGCTTGATGGGCAAAGGAAATATGATCCCAATCTCCATGGCTAATGAACAACAAGTTCTCTTTACGCTGGCATTCCTTTTGGGCAGCTCTCCAATCAACTCTCTCCCCACCGATATCAAAGTGGATGCATTGAGACACTGTGGAAAAAGTCGCCCACTGACCTTGCCCCACCCTCCACAGAATAAAGTAGGACCACTCTTGGGGACTTAAACTATGGGAGGCCCCAGTCATGAGAAAAAAAATCAATGCCATCGCTTTAAATGAATGTACCAACAATAACACCCCCATTGAATGAGAAATAAATAAATCCAAAAATAAAGCAAATGAATGAACATCTGCCCTCCATGAGGGAATCCAGGAAATGAGCTTGAGAAAAGCTCAAGAAACTCTAAGAGCAAACTCCAAAAACTATTGTAAAACCCCTCAAAAAATGGAAGGAGAACCGATAAAAAGCTCAACGGAAGAAAAATTCCCAAAAAAGCAGGGGCCATAAAGGCATTGAGAAGAATACTCATGGGGTGAGTGTATAGCCCCAAGTCCATGTAAAAGGTATAAGAGCTATATAGAGGAAGGGCAGACGCCACCAGGAGATTTTTGTGGGCATTGTGATGATCAGTGTCGCTAACCAGCTAAGGATAAGAGACTGAGAATTCCACCATGGAGGATGAAAGACCAAGCAAAACCCACCTGAAATAAAAGCGATAAGAGGAGAAGGCCAATGCAAAGAGTACCTCGCACTAATAATGCGACATAAGACGGCTATGAGAGCCCTCACCACGGGAGCACTTCCATGGGTCACAATGGTAAATAAACTTAAGAACAAAATAGAAATAAGCCTGTGAGGCCACCCCCATGACTGGCAAAGCTTTGTGATCGATGACTCTATGTAACTAAGATGAGCACCTGATATGACAAGCAAATGGGCCATACCTGAAAGCCAAAACCCTGAAAATGCAGATGGGTTTTCATAAAAACCACACAACAGAGCTGATGAAAGCCCCGCGCCCTCGCTTACACC
Organism: Bdellovibrionales bacterium; assembly: GCA_965261545.1. Taxonomy (GTDB): domain Bacteria; phylum Bdellovibrionota; class Bdellovibrionia; order Bdellovibrionales; family UBA1609; genus CBDHDF01. The sequence continues at coordinate 179,764 of CBDHDF010000002.1, forward strand.
CAAACCATCACCCGCAGCACCTACTCCCTCACTCGCACCTGAAACCGCTGTCATTTCTAAGCATGCGCAATGAAGCTCATAGGACAATTCTGCTAAAAAATGAGGCACATATGAGGTCATAGCCATGGCTCCTAACAACACTGACTTGGGCTAGTTCTGGATATTTTGAGCTAGCCGTACTAAGCACAGGGTTCTGATGCACAAATTATGCTATTTTATAGCGCATTCAGACTTCAGTCAGATAATGTAAGTTTTTTGGTAGGAAATATCAGATAATGAAATAAAAAACTCATAATTATCAAAGAAATTAGAAGTATCCCAATAATATCAATATTTTGAAAATTGTTCATATATTAAGCAAGTGGCTGAAAGTCCCATCAGATATTAGGTCCAAGGTCCTGAAAACCTTGAATTCCACATTTCTTGTGGATAATCTCCCCACTCAGTGAATAAACCTTAACCTCTATACAATACAATGCGGCGCACAATATTTCTTTATAGGCATCACTAGTGTTTTTCTATGAAGACAAATTAGGGTAGAATTTTTCTTAAGGGAGGGAAGAATCCTCATGTAGCTGTTAGTTTAATTAGATAGATGTAGCTTCGTGTAATTTACCGCTCGTAGAAGAACCCCCTCAATGGTGACAATAAGGTGGATAGCGCTAACTCACCACCTCAAGCACTTAACAACAACCATTTGAAGGATGGGTCCATCCCCATGATAAGACTCGGCAGTCCATCGTCTGGGTGAAACCCGGTTGAAGCAACAACCTTCTTCAAAACCCATGGAGCTTTGAATATGCAAATTTCAAGAAAGACAATAAAAGCAGCAACGGCAATAAAGACAGTGGATGTAAAAACATTGATAATACAAAACACATTGGCCGCACAGACATTAATTTCAATCAAAATAGGGATTATTTTTTGTAGTCTATTGTTGTCTGCCTGCGCAGGCATCCATAAGCCAGATCCTAAACACAAAAATCGAGCGAATTACTTGAGTCACCAGCTTATTAAAACTCAAGCACGATTGGAAAGGTTCAAAGCTGAAAACCTTGTTTTACGAAAGAAAATCAAAAAGAGTCAAAAATACAAAAAACAACTTCTCCGCCAACGAGAAGCACCAAATCGAGAATTTAAAAAGAATCATTCTCCTCGATCCACCCAAAGGCTTGCGAAAAGAAAAACCAAGTCTAAAACCATGGGTCGCTCTCGTACCCAAAGAGCGCCTGTCATAAAGTCGATACAAAGCCGATTCCCTCGCCACTCCATAAACCCAAAATTGGATGACGATTTATATAGAACCATTCTAACTCTCTATGAGAATCAACAGGGAGAGAAGCTCTATAAATATGTCAAAAAACTACTTACTGAGTACCCAAAAAGTATCTATGGAGATAATGCCTTGTATTTACAAGGAAAATACTTATATACAAGATTCCAATACTTTCAGGCCATTGCCTCCTTTGACCAAGCCTTAGAGCTGTTTCCCAAAGGCAATAAAAGAGCTGCCATTTTATTGGCCAAGTCAAGAGCCTACAAAAAACTCAACTTGGCTTCCCAAGCTCAGAGTCTTTTAAAAAAAATTATTGTGACTTATCCTAGCAGCATGGAAGCGCAAAGGGCTCAAATGGAACTTTCTTCAACTTCTATGAAGAATCGAGACAAAATGTAAAAGTACCGAGTGATATACAGGCAAGATACTGTGGCCCTTTGCCACATAACACTTTAACAAGGATGTTCAAAAGTGACGAAATTTCTTATAGAGAAAATGCCTCTCATTGTTATTGTTTCACTACCACTGACTTTGATGATTTCGTACTTGCACTCACATAACTCCATGGCTCAGGGGCAAGAAGGAACAGCCTCAGTTTACGAAGCTCAACTCTTTGATATTTATGTAAAGTATCACAATCAACCCACAGCCCTAGAACAGTGGTCGGAGCTTACAAACCGCATGAATGATATCTATGAAGTCCGTCCAGGGGATAGCCTCTGGAGTATTAGCCAAATTCTTTTTGGTGATGGACACTTTTGGCCAAAAATCTGGTCACAAAACCAAAGCATTGCAAACCCCCACCTTCTTAAAGTGGGAAGTCAAATCACATTTTTTCCAGGAAATGAATCCTCTGCTCCCAACTACACAGTCACAGACAATAATACTAAAGAAACGGACTCACCAGACGAACAAGAAACCTCCCAATCAGTTGAAAAAATCATTGCTAAAAAAGAATCTCCCAGTGGTGAAGAAACCACCACCCACGGAGTACGAATACCAGCCCCTTTAACCCCCCTAGTCCCTGTTCTTAGAAACTTGCCTCCCAGTTTACCTCACTCAGCAATAAGTCTAAACCCTGATAAGAGCCTCGGCATTGACTTTGTTTTTGTACCTAAGGCTGATCTCAATCATTCTATAAAGCTAGGGTATTATATCACTGAAACAGAATCACAAGGAGTGGGAAAAGTCATCGCTGTTGAGGGAGCGGGAGATGGCGGTAGCCGCATTGCTGGGTCAGGCCAGTATGTTTATGTTGAAATAGATTTGGGTCAAGCCCGTGTGGGTGAGCACTTTACAACTGTGAAAAGTCTCGGTAAGTTGCGCAAGCTACAAAACCGCCTTCAAAAAGGAGAGATCAATGCCTACAATATTGAAGTTCAAGGTCGCCTTAAGCTCATCCAACAGCTCTCACGCGAGTTGAATATTGGCGATACTAAGAAGAAAAATGTAGATATCTTTAAGGCTAAGATTTATCAGTCTATCAATGTAACTATGGTGGGATCCACACTTATAAAAGAAAAGATTCCCATAGTAACCTTAAATAAAAATGGACCTCAAAGTGATATAAATTCTGAAATTATTGGTGGAGGATATGACAACACTCGTGTGATGTTAGGGCGAGGATCCATTGTATTTGTAAACAAGGGCTCTGAAGCTGGCTTAAGAAAGGGGCATGTATTGACAGTGCGTGAAACCCCTCAGGCAAGGAACCCTCGCTCCCAACTCAAAGGAAGTTTTCGACATATTGGACTCATTCAGATTGCAAAAGTTGAGTCCAATTTTGCTACCGCCGTGGTTTTGGAGTCATTGGCTCCAATAACTCCTGGCGACCTTACCGGCCCAGGAAGCCATGAGTCTCTTGACCCCAATACAAATGACCTTGAGGATAATTCCAAGGACGAAGAGTTTGAGGACTTCGAAGATGAAGGTCTTGATGATGATTTTGAAGACGAAGAGCTTGAGGACTTTGAATAAGGTAACTTTTCAGAGGGAACTGCTTCATTATCTCTCAGAGAAATGAGTCATATCAATCTTTAGAGGTTTTTGTTCTTCAAGATGAAACCTACCGAATGAAGATAAGTTTTACAGGAAGCAACAAAGTTTTAGCTTCTCCCTTTGAAGCGATCGAGTTAGATTTAGGGGCACTATGGGATTACGATTAAAGGGATTACGATTAAACTCTCATTTGCTCATTTTTTTGTAATTCATCCTTTATAGACTATTGTAAGTGCTTGATGGAGCTTGTCAAGGCTCATGGCTTCTTGTTGTCCATTGTCAAAATTCTTCAGTTGGATCACACCTTTTTCTAGCTCTTCTTGGCCTATGATGATGGCAGCTATAGATTTGGCTTTATGGGCTTTTTTTAGTCGCTTGTTGAGATTACCACTGTAAATGGTTTCAATGTGAAAGCCTTGTCTTCTTAGGTGATGGGTGATTTCCATGGCTTTGGTCTCGGTGGTTTCATTTATGGAAATCATGCTTATGGGGCGAATTTTGATAGGAATTTTCTCAACCATGAGGTGGAGGCGCTCGACCCCTGAGGCCCAGCCTACACCATGGGTTTCGGGTCCTCCCATGAGGGAAATGAGTTGATTATATCGACCTCCGGCAAGGACCACATTTTGAGCCCCTAGTTGCTTTGTGGACTTAAATTCAAAAACGCAGTGGGTATAGTAATCGAGACCTCGTACGAGTTGGGGGTTTTTCTTGTAGGGAATGCCCATCTGATGGAGGCCCTGACAAACCTTGGAGTAAATGGATTGAGATTCTCCATTGAGAAATTCTTCTATTTGAGGAGCTTGGGATGCAATTTCTTGGTCAGCCTCGTCTTTGGAGTCAAGAATTCTCAGGGGATTGAATTTGAGGCGTTTAAGGCTATCTTCGCTTAGTTTTGACTTGTGTTTTTCAAAAAAGTGGACGAGTTCTTTGCGGTAATCTTGGCGGCTTGCTATGTCTCCAATACTATTGATTTCAAGCTGAATATGGGCCTCTATTTTGAGCTCTTCCAACATGATTTGGGCCATGGAAATAGCTTCGATATCTGCCCAGGGGGGCTCTATGCCTAAAAGTTCTACACCGATCTGGTGGAACTGTCTTAATCGCCCCTTCTGAGGGCGTTCGTAGCGAAACATAGGGCCTTGATAGAAGTATTTAATGGGAAGTTGGCGTTGGAGAGTGTTGGATATAAAGGCACGGGCAATGCCCGCTGTTCCTTCAGGTCTCAGTGTAAGCATGGCCCCACTGCGGTCTTCAAAGGTGTACATTTCTTTGTTGACGATATCGGAACTCTCCCCCAAGGTTCTTTTGAAAACTTCAGAGGACTCAAAAATAGGGGTAGAAACTTCATCACAGCCAAATCGTTGGGCCACTTTCCTTGCTGTTTGTATGATATACTGGTGATGTGCATAGTCTTCTGGAAGCAGGTCATGGGTGCCTCGAGGTGGTTTTAAGTGGGACATGGTTTCCTTTAAGTGTAGAGCTATTTTTCTCTTTTCTCCATTATTTTATTTCTTCTTTTTTTTCTTCTATTTAGTTTTATCATTATCGTCCACCAGGTCAAAAGGAAAGATTTGTTCATAGATTCTTTATTTTATCCACAAATAATATATGATTAATTAATATTATTAATACGCCACATTAGCATTTATTTATACAAAGCTCACTCAAAAAAAGGAGGAAGCATGAAATCACTTATTTGCTTCACCACCATTCTCATAACCTTTGGCCTAGTCTCAAATATAGCCTTGGGACAAAAAATAGAGTACACGGAAGATTGGGGTTATATGCGTGTTAATAATTACAGTGAGTATCTTATTTCAACAAAGTGTTACGACAAAAGAGGGCGTGGAGTATCAAAATGGAAGCGCGTCTTATAAAGGGCGTTTTAGAAGTTGCTATGGTGCTTACATGAGAGTAGATTTTTCCGATTTAAATGGCAAAAAGATTTTCCGCATTCAAAGAAAACGCTTCTGTGACAAAAAGCTTTATATCGGAGCCCATGGCAAGCTCTTGTTCGAAGACCCTCGGATCACAAAAAGTTGTAGGTAAAAAAAGTATAAAAGAAATGAGGTAACGATTAGATCACGGACCACTGACCATCTTTCAACCTGAGAAGCCTTGAAAACCTCGATGCAAATTGATAATCGTGGCTGACTGCAACCAATGTCAGGCCGAATTCCTTTCTGAGATCAAAGAAAAGCTCTTGAATCACTTTTCCATTTTTTGTGTCTAAGTTACCCGTGGGCTCATCGGCCATAAGAATTTCAGGCTTTTGTACAAGGGCTCTAGCTATGGCCACCCGCTGCTTTTCTCCACCACTTAATTCCACAGGGTAATGTTCTTTCCGATCTCTAAGCCCCAAACGATCCAAAAGTTCTTGAGCCTTTTTCAGGGCCACCCCCCTTGATTCCCCCCCAATCAACACAGGCATCATCACATTTTCTAAGGCTGTAAACTCTGTCATAAGATGGTGAAACTGAAAAACAAAGCCGAGGCTGCGATTTCGAAAGCGAGCAAGAGCCTCATCACTCATAGCTATAAGGTCTTCTTTTTTAAAATAAATCTTTCCACGAGTGGGTCGATCCAAAGCCCCTAATAAATGCAAGAGAGTGCTTTTGCCCGCCCCCGAGGCTCCCACAATACACAGATCTTCTCCTTGATAAATATCGAGATCAATCCCCTTAAGTATCTGCAAATGCCTCACCCCCTGCTGATAACTTCGCTCCACTCCTCGGGCGGAAAGCAATACTTGACGAATTCTATCCATATTGATCCTTTCGATGACAATCTTCATTCATATTCATATCCGTACGTCACACCCATATTATTCTGCACTCCTACGCCTGCCCTCGTAGCTGCCTGCCCTCGTAGCTGCTTGCACTCATATCTCTCTTCACTCATATTTAAAACCATCAACGAGGGAAAGGTTCCCACTCCTCAAAGACGGACCAATAGTGGATAAATAACACACTCCCAAACACACGACAAAAATCAAAAATAAATCCATGAAACGAATACTTAACTCCAAGCCATCAAGCCTGTAGACTTCACCACTTAATAAACTATACTTCTTGTAGCTATACATAAAAGCCATCCCTGCAAGCCACCCCCAAAAGAGACCTAAGAGGTAACCCATAACTCCAATGATAAGACCATGGATGACAAAGAGGGATCGTACCACAGAGCGAGTCATTCCCAGGGCTCGAAGGGTACTGATGTCTCGAAACCTCTTGAGCACGCTGACAAAGAGGGTGCTGGCCACATTAAAACTTGCAGCCACCACGATAATCATGAGTATGAGAAAGATAATAACTTGTTCATAGTCAACAGCATCAAATAAAGTGCGATTAACTTGTCGCCAATTCATGGCCCAATAGTCCTTGTCACTCAATTTTGAAATGATGAGTTGACTTAAAATAAGAGCATTGTCAGAATTTTCAATATTGAGGCGCAGACCTGAAATTCGACTCTTGAAGCCAACAAAACTTTGAAGCTCCTTAAGGTCAATAAGTATATTACGTAGATCATACTCATAACGTCCAAAAGTTAAAATTCCCGTAACCCTTAAAACTTTTACTTTTGCCTTAAAATTCCCATAGCCTTGAATAATAGGCACAACAACCTTAAAGGTATTCCCCAAGGAAAGTTGAAACTTATCTGCCATGGTTTGTCCAATGGCAACTCCTGTGATTTGCCCTTGGGTGGAGAGATCAATCTCCCCCTGAACAACCCTTGAATCTAAATTTAAAACACCGGTGTAATTGGACGGGTCTAAACCCTGCAAGACAATACCAGAAACCTTTTTCTGATGGACAACCAGTCCCTCAACAGTGGCATAGGGGGTCATCGAGAGAAGTTTGATTTTGCCTGATGGTAAATCTGAAAGAACCTCCTTATCAGCATTGATTTCCTCAATAAGTTGCTTAATCTCCCTCTCTGATCTTTGAATGGCCTTGGTACTTTTCATGGATTTGACAACCACAACATCCCCAAAAACATCGATTACAGATTGTTTAAGAGTGGATTTAAACCCACTAATAATGGACATGGCGACCACAAGAGCCGCCACCCCTATGCTCAAACCAAGAATGGAAAGGGTGGATGTAAGATTAAAAAGTGTTTTTTCTGATTTTAAATATCGCCAAACCAACCAACACCGAAGCCAAAGTCGAAGTCGAAACATTTACTGCGGCCTCTTTGGGCCAGCTTGGGATTTTAAATAGGCTTGAATAAAGCCCTCAAGTTTACCGTCGAGAACATCAGAGGGTTGACTTGATTCAAAGTTGGTACGATGGTCTTTCACCATTTGATAGGGGTGAAGGACGTAGGAACGAATTTGACTTCCCCATTCATTGGCCATTTTTTGTGCATTCATCTTGTCTTTTTCAGCTTGCTTTTTCTCCACTTCTTTTTGATACAAAGCCGCGTTGAGCATCTTTAAAGCCTTATCTTTATTGGCGTGCTGGCTTCTCTGGCTTTGACACTGCACAACAATTCCCGTGGGTTCATGGGTGATACGAATGGCCGAATCCGTCTTGTTGATATGCTGCCCTCCCGCACCACTGGCCCGGTAGGTGTCCACTCGAAGATCCTCGCTCTTCACTTCAACTTCAATGTCTTCAGACACCTCTGGCCAGGCAAAAACAGAGGCAAAGCTTGTATGTCTTCGTGCATTGGAATCAAAAGGACTTATTCGCACCAAGCGGTGCACTCCCGATTCAGCCTTTAAATGACCATAAGCAAAGGGGCCCTCAAACAAAAGGGTTGCCGATTTGATACCTGCCTCCTCTCCATCTGTTATGGAAAGAATATCGACCTTAAAGCCCTGGCGCTCCCCAAATCGCACCAACATTCTCATGAGAATCTGAGCCCAATCACAGGCTTCGGTGCCCCCGGCTCCTGAGTTAATGGAAAGGTAACTTGAATGAAAGTCCTTTTCTTGGGAAAGCAAACTTTTGATCTCAAGCTCATCAATGAGGCTTGCAATACTACCAATCTCACCTTTGAGTTTGGTAAATTCGTCTTCATCCCCCTCTTCCACCAACATCTCCAACATCATAAGGGCATCATCTGTGCGAGAGCGAAGGGCTTTCCAGTCCACAATGGCCCTGTCAAGAGCATTGCGTTCTTTATTAATGCGCTGCATTTCACGGTGGTCATTCCAGATATCAGGGTTTTGACAGAGGTTTTCCAACTCCTCTAGGCGCTTGGTCTTAACATCAATATCAAAGATACCTCCGAAGGCGAAGGATTTTTTCATCGAGATTACTGAGTTGTGAACCAACGGTGGTGGCTTCAGCTTCAATAGACATCTTAGAAAACAGGGTATATGACCCTGCCACTCTATGCAAACATTTCCATGGAGTTACGGTCATTTCCAGAGGAAGAGTGACACTCATTGTCTTTAAGAATTGATCCTCAATTTAGAAAGAGGGTGATGGGCTTCAATTTCTTTAAGAGCCTTGGTCATGTTCACATGGGTGTAAATTTGCGTTGTCTGAATACTTGAATGCCCAAGAAGCATTTGGATGGATCTTAAATCCGCTCCTCCCTCTAATAAGGCTGTGGCAAAGCCATGGCGAAATCGGTGGGGATAAACCGTTTTCTTAAATTGAGCCTTCTGAGACCAAGTGGCAAGCCATCTCCAAATATCCACCCGGCTGGGACGCTTTCCACGATCATTAATTAAAATAGAGAAGGTTGCCCCCTCCCTCTCTTTCATTAAATGCCCTCTCACATGGGATAAGTAGTCTTTGAGTTCACACTGAAGAGTATCTGTTAGGGGCACAAGACGCTCCTTTTGTCCCTTACCCACCACACTTAACCATCCGCCTGTTTCACTGAAATCTTGAAGATCCAAACCAATAAGTTCACTCACTCGACAACCTAAACCATAGAGTAGCAACAAAGTGACTTGATTGCGCCCCGTACGATAAAGACTCTCCACTTCACAGGATTTATAAAGTTTTTCAAAATCAGCCATATTCAGTGGCCTTGGCAGACCCACTCGCACCTTGGGGAGGCGAAGCTCTCTTAATTCATGGGCCTTATCTCCCCGGACCTCACAAAAATGAAAATAAGTTCGTAGGCTACTAACCACACGGGCCTGGGACCTCTGGCTTAAACCCCTTTGGGACATAAAACTATAAAATCTTGATATCTCCTTGGAGTGCTTTAAAAACTCCTCATAAAGCTCAAGATCACGACGATAGGCCATGACTGTATGACGTGATCGACCACGAACATTTTGCAAGTCTTCAAAGAATTCAACCCATCGCTCAAGCTTTGAGTGATGAGATGGACCGCTTGAACCATGCCTGGCACTCTGGCCAACGAGGCCACGCTGACCACTTCGTTCGCTTTTGGCACTTTCTCCTCTTTTACTATTTTTACAAGTCAACAGTCCCCCTGTATTCATCTTCACTAAAATCATCCACTTGAATAGCATCCCAACGAAGATCTGCACTTTCTTTAATCATCTCGGCCTCCTCGTGGGAAATAATATTCTTTTCCAAAGCCTCCTCCACAACAAAAATAACCCTTTTTGCTTTCGGAAGCTGTTTTTTTCGGATCGCCCTTCGTACCTTGCGCTCAGCTCCCTCGGCCTTTTTAATAAAGGCAAAAGCTTTTTCCAAGCGAGCCAAGGATTTCTTTTCATCCCTAGGGAAATAAACCCCATGGGTGAGACGGTCACGAGCTTGACTGGGAGTCTGAATCAATTGAGCCACACTTTGGGAAAGTTCATCACTGGGTGGAGCCATCACCACATTCAAGAAAGACCACCAACGAATGGGACCTTTAAAAAACCAACCCACCACAGGCACATTAAAATTGGCTAAAATACCATCAAAGGATTTTTGAATTTCACTGAAGGCCATTTGCATAGAATAATGAAAAAATGGACGATCTTCAGGACGACAGCCTTCCTCTTTAAATTTCTTTAAAATCGCCACGGCGGCATACATCCACATAAGAATATCTGCATATCGTCCTGTTAATTTTTCCTTGGTCTTAAGCTTCCCCCCCAGGGTGACCATGGCAATGTCTGCCATAATGGCATATGCAGAAGACATCCAGGAGAGCTTTTGAAAATATCTCCCCGTACCCTCACCATATCCAGGGGATGCAAAACAACCCCTTGTCACACTTAAAACAATGCAACGAAATAAATTACGGTGAATATGACCAATATGACCCCAAAAAGCCCTATCAAAAGCTTTTAAATCCCCCTCCTCCACAGCCTTCATCTCCTTAAAGGCATAGGGGTGAGCCTTTAAGGCTCCTTGTCCAAAAATCATGAGAGTTCTCGTTAGAATATTGGCTCCCTCCACAGTGATCCCCACGGGAGCAATAAAGTAAACGGGAGCCACCAAATTACGAGGCCCTAATGAAATACCAGCTCCTCCCATAATATCCAAGGCTTCATTGACGGAAGATCGCAGTAACTCTGTGCTCATATACTTGGTCATCGCTGTCACCACAGGGGGTTTGATTCCCTGTTGGATAGCTCCAATGGTATAAAGACGTAGGGCTTCTTGCAAATAAGCTTTTCCTCCAATTCTAGCTAATGGTTCTTCCACCCCCTCAAAGCGACCAATAGCCACCCCAAATTGCTTTCGAATACTGGCATGATTGGAAGTGACACGGGCGAGAAGTTTTATGCCCCCCGTGGATAAAGCCGGCAAAGAAATTCCTCGCCCTACACCGAGACACTCCATGAGCATTCTCCAACCATCTCCTGCTTTATCCAAGCCACCGATGATGCTATCTTCGGCCTTCACAATAACATCATGCCCTTCAATGGGGCAGTTATAAAAGGGACATCCTAAGGGATCATGACGACGCCCAAGAATAACACCCTTGGTGTTTGAGGGAATAAGACCACAGGTGATGCCTAGGTTCTCTTCCCCCCGGCCTAATAGATTGTCGGGGTCTCTCAATTTAAAAGCTAGACCCACCACAGTGGAAATAGCCGCCAAAGTAATCCAGCGCTTACGCCAGTTGATCCGCATATAAATCTCACCATCTTTGCCCCGAAATAAAACAGCTTCAGAACGAATGGCACTGGCATCACTGCCTGCCTGTGGCTCTGTGAGGCCAAAACATGGCATCTCTTCCCCCGTGGCGAGCCGAGGGAGGTAATGCTTCTTTTGAGATTCTGTTCCAAATTCCATAAGAAGTTCCGCCGGCCCCAAGGAGTTAGGCACCATAACAGTCACAGCTAAACTAGAAGACTGGGTACCTAATCTAAGAATGACTTCGCTATGGACATAGGCAGAAAAGCCAAGCCCACCATACTTTTTGGGAATAATCATTCCAAAAAAACCATGGCTTTTTAACTTTTCCATCACTTCGTCAGAGAGAGCACGATTTTTCCAAAATACCCAATCATTGATCAACTCACAAACCTCAACCACAGGACCATCGAGAAAAGCTTGCTCCTCCTCGGTAAACTTTGGATAGGGAGCTTCCATGAGCTTAGTAAAGTCTGGTTTGCCTGAAAATAATTCGGACTCGGCCCCGACCACCCCTGCCTCCAAGGCCACCCTTTCTGTTGTTGAAATTCTTGGTAAAATGGATTTCATCACTTTCATCACAATTTTTGTAATAAAAATTTGCCTCACTGGAGGCAGGGATAGTGTCACTCCTGCCATTAAAAATATCACGATCACAACGAGGGGAATTCCCAAAACCCCAAGACCAATGGCAAACAAAACCACCCAAACAAAAAAGGGAAGCCCCATATAACCGCAGGTCAACACAGTAGCCCCAGCAAGGGTGATAAAAATCCCCACAGCCAATGGATCGCTCCAGGATAGCTCATAAAGAGGGCTCCATATATTCACAGAAATCTCCTTCGTGATATATAGGTAGGTAATAACAAGCTTATAATAGTCATCTTATAAAAGTAAGCATTTAGCTAACAGGTAAAGTAAGTATTCAACGTAAATAACCCTAGAGTAGCATAAACATCTTTAAGAAGGGAGTTTTTTGTTATAATGTGAGAAGTACAGGCAATCTTATGTTACAAAAATGAATTGTCACGCGTTGCTGAATTTTTAATTCCTCACCTTTGTTTTGGCCAGAATTGAATTGAACAAGTAAACTCTCCCCTGACTTAAGGGAGTAAACCTCAACAAGTTGATAGGCTCCATAGTTCTGGATATTTTTAACATAAAAGTCTCCCCTTTTTTTCCCTTGAGGTGCCTTCTCAATTTGAACTTGCTCGGGGCGAATAAAAATTTTATTTTTCTCCAGTTCTTCCTGCGGCTCTCGCTCTTCCAACCCCTGCTCCCGTTCTTCCCATTTCTCCACCCAATGAATGGGCCCAAACTGAGTCTCTCCTCCATAAGGGCCACAACAACGAATATGAATCCAACTCCCACGGCCCACAAGAGAAGCCACTTCAGGTGTTTGAGGATACTGATACAGCTCATTCACCTTAGACCACTGGGGCAAATGCCCCTCCACAAGAACTCCACCTTCATCAGCCCACTGAAAAAACTCCTCTTGAGAATGGGTCACAAACAAAATTGTTTGCCTCAACTCCTTCATAATTTTTTTTAGATCCACAAGAAGCTGCCTCTTGAGAACTCCATCGAGGTTGGAAAATGGCTCGTCCATAAGAAGGATATCGGGCTTTGGAGCTATCGAACGGGCCAATGCCACCCTCTGCCTCTGCCCTCCTGAAAGCTCATGGGGAAATTTCCTCCCCAAAGAAGCCAAATCAAAAAGATCCAATATCTCCAAAATCCTTCGTTTTTTTTGACTGGAACTCCATTCACTTAAACCAAAGTCAATATTTCTCTCCACATTTATATGGGGAAACAAAGCCAAATCCTGAAAGACAAATCCAATGCCTCTTTTATGAATAGATGAAGGTGCGACCACTCCCCTGAGACAAATCTTTCCACAAAAATCCAGGTGGAATCCTGAAATACAGCGTAGTAATGTTGTCTTACCACAACCACTCGCCCCTAAAAGGCCAGCAATCACACCCCTGTGCAAACTCAAATTCACACCTTTTAAAACCTCGACCTCACCAAAGGATACAGAAAGGTCCTGAACCTTCAGTATGGGTTCAGTCTCTGATATAGGACTTGATATAGAGTCCGATAGTGACTTAGTCTCTGATATAGGACCTGATAGTGACTTAGTGTCTAGCATGGCTTCTCCCATAGAAGTTAAAGTAGAAATTGAAAGTACGAAGATAAAATAGAAGTGAACCAATGAAAGCTAAAACCTTGGAAATCAAAGCCTCGTAGTCTGTATCCACCAAGAAGCCACCATTCCCAATAGAGCCATCATAAGGGCCGGCAGGGCCGCTCCCTCCCAATTTCCCTCTGAGGTAAACTCAAATATCTTCACGGCAAGAGTGTTCCAACCAAAGGGCCTTAACATCAAAGTCAAGGGCATCTCTTTGACAATTTCAATAAAAATGAGAAGGCCACTAACAAGCCAAGCCTTGTGCACGAGGGGAAAGTGGAGTCTCCAAAGACGACGAACCCCTGACTTCTCCAAAAGAACCGCTGATTCATCGAGAGCTGGAGACAAGCGCTGAAAGGCCGAAGATAGCTGCCCCACACCAAGGGCTTGAAAGCGAATGGTGTAGGCCAATAATAAGAGAGAAAAACTCCAAAAAATGGATGATTGCCCAGAGGGCCATAGGTAAATGGAAAGTCCTAAAACGCCCACAGCAAGCACCGTTCCCGGCAAAGTGTAACCCAAATAAAAAATGCCCTCACTCCAACGACATAGTCTATGATTTTTGTTTACACGCAAGCCATAGCTTAAGAAAAAACTTAAGATGGAAATAAACAAAGCTCCCAAGAAACCTAAAGCAAAACTATGCTGAACATATCCTAGGAAATTCCACCCATTTTCAATGCTGAAAGAAATGGTCCAATAAATCAATTGGAAAAGAGGTATAAACAGAGCCACTCCAAGAAGGAGACCGAAGAAGATGTATATAAAAATCTGGCCCCACCAGGGAACTTTTTGGCGACCGTCTCCATGATTTTGGTCCGAAATATACTCTCGACCCTGAAGACGATGGAACCTCAAAATCTTGACGATAAGAACAAAGATCAAAAGAAAGCTTGCCAACTGTGAAGCTCCCCTCCACGACTGCATTCCAAACCATACTTTATAAATAGATGTGGATAGTGTCTCGTAGTTGAACATAGATACAGCCCCAAAGTCTGCAACAACTTCCATGGCTACAAGAGCCAGCCCACTAAAAATCCAAGGGCTGCAAAAAAGCCACTCCACACTCACAAAAGAAGACCACTTGGATCGCCCCAAACTTTGAGCCACCTCTCTCCAGCGACGGCCTTGGGTTGAAAAGGCGCTCAAAGAAAAAAGATAAACATAGGGATAAAGAGACATACTCAATACAAAACAAGCCCCCCAACCCCCATGGAGATAAATATCCAAACCATATTGAAAAAACCACAACCTCCACTCACCCGCAAAGTCAAAAAGCCCCAAGTACACAAAGGCCAAAACATAAGCGGGGATGGTGAGAGGAATGACAAGAAAGCGTCCGATAAGTGAGCGGCCTCTAAATTCATACTGCGAACAAATCCAACCACAGGCCACTCCCAAAAAAAGTGTCACCCCACTGACAGAGAGAATGAGAAAAGCTGTTTGGCCAATGGCCCTTGGAAGGACATAGGACCTCATATGAGACCAAATTTTAGGCTCAACCTCATTGAGTTGAAAGAGAGAAATCAAAATAGGAAAAAGCGCTCCAAAGACCGTAAGGGAAGCCAAATAAAGAAGCCACCTTGAGGAAAAAGAGCCCTTTGGAGAAACATTCAATGTCGATCCCTGAAATGTTGATCCTTCAATGTCAATTTTGAAAAAACTTTAACCCCAGTTGTTAGGTCACGGAGTTATCAATGCTTCAATTAGCTTTTAAACAAATATTTGATTTTATTTGACGTGTCACTAGCTTAAAGTGAAGCCAAAACTATTTCAAGTTATTTTGAAACGCCTCCTAAGCGTTTCTGGGGGAGGAGGCTTCTCTTCTTAATTACAACAACTATATCTCACAGGGCACTACATTTTCGATCTAAACCTGCCACTAGTCATTTCAAGAGGTTACAAGGCATGACTCATAATGTTGTGTCGAAGTCAGGAGGGTAGAAAAACCACGAACACCTTATACTGAATCGTTAGGCCGCAAACTTATTCCTTGGAAAGGGAATTTTATTATCTTCGATTTCTTCCATAAAAGAGGGGAGTCTGCCTGTGGGTTTGAGGGCTCCTGTCAGGCTGCCGTCGGCACACTTTTGCATGCGTCCCATGTGGTAGATATCTTCCACTTCGTAGTCTCCCTTTTCATCAAAGCCGAGGACCTCGGAGATGCTGGCAAGCCTTCGCGACCCATCGGAGTAGCGAGAAACCTGCACGACCAAGTCTAAGGCTGAGCAAATTTGATAGCGAAGAGCCTTTTCACTCAACTGGTTGTCAGCTCCTTGGGCCAGTGCTTCCAGTCGAACGAGGGCATCTCTTGCTGTATTGGCGTGGACGGTGCCTAAGCAGCCTTTATGGCCTGTATTCATGGCTTGTATGAGTTCCAGGGCTTCTGCTCCCCTTACTTCGCCAACAATAATACGATCTGGACGAAGGCGAAGGCTGCTTTTGACAAGGTCACGGATGCTTACAGCACCTTCTCCTCGTTCATTGGGCATTCGTGTTTCAAAAAAGACGACATGCTCATATTCCACCTTGAGCTCGGTGGAATCCTCAATGACGATGATTCTTTGCCCTAGTGGAATACGGTCACATAAAACCCCTAAGAGGGTCGTTTTACCAGAGCCTGTTCCTCCACTTACGAGAATATTCTTACCAAGTTTCATACTGAGGTCCAAGAACTGGGCGGCGTCTACGGTCATGGAGCCTAGGTGGACATAGTCTTTGAAGTTCATTTGAACGGCGGCAAATTTTCGGATAGATACTGTTGTACCGTTGCGAGCACAGGGGGGAATAACAGCGTGTATACGGTAGCCATTGGGTAACCTAGCATCTAAGCGTGGTTCATTGTCATTGATTCGTCTTCCTACGCTTTGGGCAATATTGTTGACAGCAGCACGCAGCGAATCTTCATCGGGAAAGCGAGCTTGGGATTTCTTGATTTTTCCCTTGCTCTCTACCCATATTGCATTGGGACCATTGATCATGATTTCTGTGATATCAGGGTTTTCAAGAAGATCTGCAACAGGGCTGAGAAAACTCTTTAAGGATTGGATAAAAATATTGGGTGTGTTGGCTGAATCAGACATGAAAACTCCGTGAAGGGGCATGTCTCACATTTGTTATGTTGGGGTCCATAACATTCCTTATACTGTAACATAATATTATTTCTTTCAACGAAGCATTTTCCAAAGTATCTCTCAGTGGAGCACTTTTCGAGATTGGAAATCAGCAAATTCACGGGCAACTTCCATAGCTAAATAATTCAAAGTTGTACGATTAAATAAGCTTAATTCATCTACGAGTTCATTGACATCACCTTGATGAGTATTTACAGCTTTTATTATATTTATGTATTCGCTATAGTGATTTGGAAAATTTTCGATTTCTTTCATCCAATCTGATTCAATGGAGGGGTTGATGATTCCCATGTGATAAAGAACATCAAATACTTTTTGTAGATCGCCTTGTAAATACATAAAAGTGCCTTTCCTATGCTTACGAGCATTCTATATTGCTTTTGTATCTGCTAATCTTTTATATCGTCTATACTACTTCTGTACTTGCTATAAATGATGGTTGGAGTACATAATAATTTATCATTACGCATACATATATATACAAGCTTGTCGGCTTATACCCATTTTATATTAACTGAACTTAGTGAATATAATATCAATCTCAATGTCTTTTCTTGAGCCATTAAATGAAAGTCTAAGTCCTTGTCACTGGCAATGAGAATGGCACGATTGATACTCCTTAAATTGGGTCCCATGTCAATGAGACATGATAGGCTAGGGATGTTTTTCCCAGACTTCCTTTGTTATTGAACTTTGTTATTGAAAAAAGTGATGATTTTCATGGTCGCCTCATAATGGTAATGAGAGTCTGTGACTCTTGAACAAACCATTTTAATTCAGGGGTTCCATTGTCTTTAAGAGATTTCTTGGTGTGGTGTATGCCAAATTTGAAGCGGCAGCCAAGCTCAGTCATGTTTGATTTGTGACAGATGGAGCTACGATACCTTTTGAACGAGGGCTGAAAAAGCGATGGGGTCTGCCACGGCCATATCGGAAAGAATTTTGCGGTTCAAGGTAACATTGGCTTTGTTGAGGGCCCCTATCAATTTGGAGTAGGTGGTGCCATTGTATCGAGCGGCCGCATTGATGCGCTGAGTCCATAGTTTGCGAAACTCACGTTTGCGGACTTTTCGATCCCGGTAGGCATAGGCCATCCCACGCTCACTCTTCTCGGCAGCCACAGTGTAACAGCGACTGTTGGAGCCACGGTAACCACTGGCTCTTGCCAAAACCTTATTGCGACGACGACGAGCTTTGCAGCCTCTTTTGACTCTCATTTTTAATTTCTCCTATAAATTGAGCATGCGTGTGACTTGGTATTCATTGGCAGGGTCCACATAGGTCATCATTCCCAGGTGGCGTTTGCGTTTGGAGGAGTGTTGGTAAAGGCGGTGGCGAAGGTTGCATTTTTTTCTCTTGACCTTACCTCCGGGGAGAGCACGTAGACGCTTTTTAGCTCCGCTGTGGGTTTTTAATTTCAACTTCATTGTTATCTCCTAGATTCATCTTTTTACACTCATCTTTAAAAGAGGAACTGTACAATAGCATAAATGATTGTCTAGTTCCTATTTTTCTTTCATCTTTATAATTTTTTAATTATTGCTATGTATCATTTTTTATTTTCTTTATTTTCTTTATTTTCTTTATTTCCTATTTTTGATCTTCGTGGGCAAATTTCATCTCCATGGGCAAAGACCAATCAATGGGTTTGATATCATGTTGCTTTAAGTAAGCATTTGCTTTGGAAAAGTGCTTGCAGCCGAAAAATCCACGGTGAGCAGAAAGCGGGGAGGGGTGGGGAGCCTTTAAAATGCAGTGGCGATGCTTATTAATAAAATCCCCTTTCCTTTGAGCATAGCTCCCCCAGAGCATAAATACAAGATTTTGTCTTTGCTCGTTGAGGGCTTCAATGGCTCGGTCGGTAAAGAGTTCCCAGCCCTTTCCTTGGTGGGAACCAGCATGTCCAGCCTCCACGGACAGTGTTGCATTGAGAAGAAGAACACCTTGGTTGGCCCAATTGAGGAGGTATCCATGGGAGGGGGGAGAAAACCCTATATCTGAGGCCAGCTCTTTGTAAATATTGACCAACGAAGGAGGAATAGAAACCTTAGGTCTTACGGAGAAACAAAGGCCATGGGCTTGGTGGGGACCATGGTAGGGGTCTTGACCGAGAATAACAATTTTGACACAATCTAGCGGTGTTTGGTCAAAGGCTGCAAAAAACTGGCGACCTGGAGGAAAGATAACTTTTTTCTTCTTTTTGATTTCCTGGACCAAGAAGTTTTTTAGATTCCTCATGTAGTCTTTGTCGAACTCTGACAGGAGAGCTTTTTTCCATGTTTCTTCAAGTTTGATATTGCTGGAATTCATGGCTCAAAGGCCTATCACTTCAGGCTTAAGAAGGCCACTCTTCATGAGTTATTTAGTAGAGCTGTGAGGATGCGATGCATTAAATTTTCTGTAAAACCTGTGAAATCTGCTTGAAAAATCTGGTTTAGAACTTATCATGCCCCATGGCTTCAAGCAACCCACCCCTATTTATGATTCACTACCGTGATGCGAAGGAAGGTGAAACCTTTTCATTGAAGGCCCGTCAGGTTTCAGATTCCACATTGGGTCTTAGTTTTGTGTGTATTTCCGACTTTGTCTTTGATGTGGGCTCCTTGGTGATCAAGCCAGCAGAAGAGCAACTCAAAAAGAAATTAGAGAATGTCAAAAGTCTTCACTTGTCCATTTATAGTATTACTTCTATTGAAGAGCTTAGTGAGAAGAGTCTTAGTTTTAAGCAGGACAAGTCTAAGCTGCTGGTTCTATCTTCCAAGGATTTATCTTAAATATCTTATAAAAATACCTTATAAAAGAATTTATCTTAAATTTATAGCTTGTCACTGGCGGCTTTAGGCGAGAAAATTATGTGAGCCATGTAAGCCAAACCATAATCCATGTGAGTGTAAGTTGTGTTACATTTACTGGATATTTGTCTTGATTCTCCTTAGAATTTTAAGTCTAGGGTAGAGTATGACGAAAAGTCTTTTAGGTATTTTGCACAAATACAAATGGAGTCTGGTGAGTATGAATCATTCTATGAGCTTATTTTATATTCTATATCGCATTCTATGTCATACTCTCTCCCACTTTGTTTATATTGCCGGTCACATTGTTATACTTATGGCTCTCCATCTAACTATTTGGATGGGACTTTCACCCAAGGCCATGGCCAACTTTGGTATGATGGCAGGGGCAGGGGCCTATGGAGCCTTTCAAGGCTGCCCCGGTGGTTACGAAGAAAGTGAAGAGTTGAGTGATGCGAAAAAAGACATTCGTCAAATAAAAAAGGATCGAAAAAAGCTTAAAAAGAAGATTAAAAAAGAACAAAAAAAACTTAAAAAAATCTATGGCTACAATAAGCGTGGTGGCAAGAGGGGAGAAGCTTTCAAAGAGTTGAAAAGGCATCTCAATAGGTCTGTGGTCAGTCAAGTTCAAGATCACGCTCGCAATCCCGGTCGAGATCGTTACACCTATAAGGATGCCTGCGGAGGGGAGCCAAAAGGGGGGGGAAGTACCTCAGAGGAGAAAGGTGATGAAGCTTCAGGGGAGGAAGGTGGGGAGGAAGGTAATGAAGATTCCTCAGACAGTGCGTCTTCAAGCTCTAGTTCTACCCCAGCTGATTCTTTTGGTTCCCTCCTTGTTGGGGGGAGTGGTTCCGGTGGAAGTGATGATGATCCAGAAATTGATCCCCTCCATGATCATGGCTCTATAGATGTCAGTGAGAGAGCCTTTTGCCATAAGGGTGTGGATACATGGGATCGGGTCGCTTTGGCTGAAGGTGAGGTGAATGGCCTTATTTGTCAAATAGGCCCCCTTATAAAAAGTCGAAGTCAAGATGACATTGGTGATTGTCAGACAGCCCTTGAAGATTACACTGAATACTCCAAAGACATTTATGAAATAGAAAGAAAAGTAGACGCCCTTAAGCGGGAGTTGAAGTCCAAGGGTAAAGAATTAGAGTTTGCCAAAGAAGAGAAGGATCGCGCTCAAGAAGAACTTAGGGACGAAATAACAGAGGGAGGTTGTCCCAGTGGCGAGTGCTGGGGTGTGCCCACTCGCCCTCGAGTGTCCACAGGTCGACTTTTGGGAGGAATAGCGACGACGGTTCTAGGTGGTTACTTGGGTTATAGAGGGGCTAAGCTTATAGGGGGGAGAAATGAGCGGCTTGGCTACCCTTCCAGCCCCTCTCTTGGCTTGGGTGGAGCGATGGCGGGGATGGCCCTTGGAAATGGCATTTACAGTGCTGCCGGAGGTTATGGATGTGCTGGTGCCATGGGGGCCGGAGGTTTATATGGAGGCTATGGTGGCCTTGCGGGTGGCATGTATCCTCCCCTTGTCGGTGGGGCTTTTGGTTACCCACGAGGTATGTTTCCTAGGGGAGGGGCTTACCCCGGTGGTTTTGCTGGCGGAATAGGTGGCGGTTTTGGTTTTCCTGGTGGAATAGGGGGGGGCTACCCCGGTGGTTTTGCTGGCGGAATAGGTGGCGGTTTTGGTTTTCCTGGTGGAATAGGGGGGGGCTACCCCGGTGGTTTTGCTGGCGGAATAGGTGGCGGTTTTGGTTTTCCTGGTGGAATAGGAGGGGCTTACCCCGGTGGTTTTGGTTTCCCCGGTGGCATTGCTGGCGGGATAGGTGGCGGAATAGGTGGCGGTTTTGGTTTTCCTGGCGGAATAGGGGGGGCCTACCCCGGTGGCATTGCTGGCGGGATAGGTGGCGGTTTTGGTTTTCCTGGCGGAATAGGGGGGGCCTACCCCGGTGGCATTGCTGGCGGGATAGGTGGCGGAATAGGTGGCGGTTTTGGTTTTCCTGGCGGAATAGGGGGGGCCTACCCCGGTGGCATTGCTGGCGGGATAGGTGGCGGAATAGGAGGGGCTTACCCCGGCGGTTTTGGTTTCCCTGGCGGAATAGGTGGCGGGATAGGTGGAGGAATTGCCGGGGGTGGTGGTGCACAGTATCTTGAGATGCAACAGAGAAGGTTGGCGCAATATCAGGCTCAACTCCAAGCTCAATCACAAAAGCAGGCCGTTGTTTCAAGGCTCTACGGAGAAATCCAAAAGCTTCAAACACAAATTGTTCAAATTTCTCAAGGGGGAGGTGTTTTAGGTGGAGGAATCTCCATTAACCCTGGTCCAGTGAGAGGAGACCCCAACTTGGGTTCTGGTCGTCGCAGGAGTCGAAGGGGCGGCGGTATCCGCCGGGGTCGTTAATTCTTTTCATTCTAAAAACCATAGTGATGGGGTTGCTTTTCTTCTGAGGTGGAAGAATTTGTTGGCGATAAGGGATTTTGTGGTGGGCGTCTCATGGAAGGGAAGCTAGGGCCGTGAAGGTGGTTGGAGTGGCTTGTTGTTTTCTTGGAATGTCTTTGTTGTAAATGGAGCCATCCGAGGGTCACGGTTCCCACGGCTATCCATAGCCACTTGTTTTTTAGCAAAGGAGAAGACCCCTTGCTGGAAGCTTCCTTGTGAGATTCTGAGCCCTTGGGTAAGGAGAGGAGGGTGGGGTATCCTGGGGGGTTCGTGAGGCTATGGCTTGTTGCTGCTGTTGCTTTCGTTAAGTCCGATAGTTTTAGCTCTTTTGAGGGTTCATAAATACAATGTTTTGAAAAATAAACAGGCCATGGGAAGTTCTGGACTTCACCGTGGGTGCAGCCTCCATGGGCAAGAGCTTTCTTTATAGGTTGCCAACTGGCAAGATTTTTCCCTCTTATTCTCACACTTTGACTGTGGAGGGTGTCAGAAAAAAGTGAAAGTCTTAAGATACCTTGGGGAATTTTTATCTTTTCATTTGATAAGCTTACCTTCTTTCCATTCATTTTAATGACGTTATAGCTTTTATGTATTTTCTTAGGATTCCAGTAAGCCCATTGGTAATTTTTTTGAATCCTCTTAAAGTTCAACCGGAGCTTTTCACTAAAAAGCTTTGGATCGGGCTGAAAGTGGTGGTCTAATTCTAGGGCTTGGGTGATGAGCTTATCTCTTTCTTTCTTTGAATGAGCCCATTGAGCTCTTCTTAGAAATGAGTAATAGATCACAAGGCGATGCTCATCATTCCAGTCGGCATGATGAGCTAGATTTGTCACTTTTTCAAACTGAATTTTGGCATTGTCGAGATCATGATTTAAGTAATTTTCTTGAGCTTGCATTAGGTGGAGGCGCAACTCTTTCCATTGAGATGGTCTAGAGAGAGCCTCTTTCATTGCGGTTTTGTGGTAGGGTTCATACTCTCCATGAATATGAATATAGGCAAGATACTCCACCTTATTTGCTGAAATAGATTGAACTAGGGGAATTTTAGGGTTTGCTGATAGGTTGGAGTCAACCACCATAGAGAGTAAGCATAAAAAGCATCTGTAAAAACATTTGTAAAAAAATATGTAAAAATATGGGTAAGAATATTTATAAGGGAATTTATAAAAATATTTATATAGGGATCCAATTGTAGCTTTCTGCATTTTAATTTTCTCCTCGACTATTTCCTATGATAATACGACGCCTTAATTTTTTATTTTGTTTTTTAATAAAATGCATCTTCATTTTCTTAGGATTTTGAACTACCACCTGGAAGGGGCCTGGATGCTTTACAATTCTATGTGCTTCTTCTTCAGGGGAAAGAACAGCAAATAGGGAAGGGTTTATAGGGCTTCTCACAATCTTGATAGCTTTAGCGATGGGAAGATGTTTTTCCGATGAGATTTGAGGTGTATGGTAGAGATCCACAACACCAAATTTCCCAATGACAAGATCGAGAGATTCGTGATTTTGTATCTCGATGGGAACGAGAACAAAGCCTTCGGGGATGTAGGTGTCAAGGCTTCCTTGGGTGGGTTGAATCCTATTGGAAGAAGGAATCTTTGGGTGGATAGACCTTGTTGCAAAATTTCACCTAGTTTGACCCACCCGATTTCACGAAGTTTGACCCACTGAATTTCACCAAACATTGACCCACTTAGATCTTCATAGATATTCTTTCTGCGCTACGCATTAACGAGGAGGTGTCTATGGGCAAACAAGGTAAGAAAAAAGGAGCAAGAATGATCAACAATATTAAGAAATACATAGAGCTTGGACTCAGTTCGAGACAAATAGCTCGAGCTATGGGTGTTAGTCGGAACACTGTGAAGAAGTATGTGAAGGATAGTCCCGGAGGCCCTAACAGCCGCTCAAAGGGGTCGCATGGGCCCCTACCAAGCCCCATGGTCATCCAAGGTGAATTGGACAGATGTTCGCCTCAAGCAAAGCCTAGGGACTCAATTGGCTCATTACTGGGAGCGACATATTCAGTCCGAGATTGACGGTGTGAGTTATCTTTCTTTTTGGAGAGAGTTTCGTCGGAGGCACCCAAGTATAAAGCTTGATATGCACCAGACATTCACCCCTGGTGAACGGAGTGAGTTTGACTATAAGGGAAAAGACTCTTGTTTTGGCTATACAGATGCCAAGACTGGGGAGTTCATCCCATGTCGATTATTTGGAATGATACTTCCATCGAGTCAGTTTTTCTTTCCATGCGCCACATTAACAGAGCAGCGGGAAGATGTTTTTTCCTCCATAGCTTCTGGTTTTGAGTTTTTTGGTGGTGTGACCGGAACCATTGCTTTTGATAACGCAAAGGTTCAAGTGACAAGAGCTGATACTTATGACCCCGATATTAACTCTGAGTTTCACCTCTTGTGTGATCACTACAATGTGGCTCCTTTGGCGATGAGGCCATCTCGCCCCAAAGACAAGAGTCTTATCGAAAATACCCTTGGAGTCTTTTGGCGCTGGTCTTGGCCCCAGATAAGAGAGCGGCAAATGTATTCTCTAGCAGACATCAACGCTGAGTTGAAGCATTTGGCAGCTATTTTCAATGATCGTATTCAAAAAAAGTATGGGTTGAGTCGTCGACAGAAGTTTGAATCTTTTGAGAAGTCAAAATTGAATCCTCTTCCTGAAAGACGCTATGAGAGTGGATTCTGGAAGCATTCCAAGGTTCATCCGGATTGTCACATTCAATATAACTACAATTTTTACTCTGTTCCTTATAAGCATCGCGGCAAGAAGTTAGATATTCGTATTAGCCAACAATGCTTGGAGGTTTATTCAGAATTAGAGCGGGTGGCGATACATCACATCCCCCAGGGCAGTCGAGGGCGCTACTTTACGACAAAATCTCATCTCCCTGAGTCCCACCGGGCCATTTTAGAGCAAACGCCACAAAATGTACTTAAAGAGGCATCAAGCCTTGGAGAAAGCATTCACAAAGTTGCCGAGCGGCTTATCAAAGAGCCTCGCCATCCGCTTATGTATCTTCGTCGTGTTCAGGGGATACTCAATCTAAGAAAACGGTATTCAACAGCTTCTTTGGAGCAGGCTTGCTCATTTTTGTAGATGCAGCTTTAAGTGACATTAGGGTTCGTGGAGTTGAGAAAGTCATTTCAGCAAAAAGTCATCGAAAAGAGGAGCCAAGAGTCTGCCGTCAACCTAATGAAAATTTAAGAGGTTCAGAGCACTGGGAGAATGCTTGCCGCCACTAATCACATAGCCCCGGTGGGTGGTTCTCAACCACCTAACGGGTCATTTTGACCTCCATAAGAGAGGTCGTATAGGAGAAGAAAATGATTAAACAAACAGAAAATTTATTAGAGATATTAAAAATGAGGGGAGTTTTAGCAACCTTGAGCCAGAGGCTCAAAGAAGCTGAGGAGCAGGATCTTGGTTACGAGGACTTTCTAAATGTCATCTTTGAGGACGAAAAAATCCATCGTGAAAATCAGAAGGTCTCAAGACTTATCAAAAGAGCAGCTTTGCAGCAAAAAGCAAGCCTTGAGGCCTTTGAAACCAAATCCAACCGAGGAGTCGATCGAAGAGTTTTGAGTGATCTAGCCCTTATGAGATTTGCTCAAAGAGGTCAAAATATAATTATCTCTGGCCCAACGGGTGTTGGAAAGTCATATTTGGCTTGTGCCATAGGTAATCACGCCTGTCGCCAAGGTTTTTCCACTCAGTTCTTCAGAATGAATACTCTTGTTGAAAAATTCAACTTAGAAAGAGCCCAGGGGACATATCTAAACTTCCTTAAAAGGCTAAAATCAGTCTCGATACTTGTGTTGGATGATTTTGGTATCAAGCCCCTTACCTCTAACCAATATCAAGACCTTTACGATGTGATTGATGAACGAGGCCCTGACCTGAGCCTCATTCTTACAACCCAACTTCCAATAAAAAATTGGAGTGAAGTCATTGAGGATCCCATCGTTTGTGAAGCTATTATGGATCGCATAACCTCTCAAGCTATCAAAATAGCCATGTCTGGAAGCTCATTTAGGCAGAAAAAGACGATTTAAGGAGAATCCATCAAAGGCAGACCTTGGAAGACACCATCGGGAGACACTCCATCGGAACTATTGAATCATGTACCCGCCAGTTATCCACAAAATTTACCCACGGCAGCGCTGCGTTGATAGACATCGGGGTCACAGACGCAGCGTCACCATGGATAAATTTGTGGATAACTGGCTCGCTATTCTCTGCCATTTTGAGCAATGGATTCAACATCCCCATCGAAAAACCCTCCATTGAAACCTCAGAAATGGGGAGGGTCGAGATTCTCAATGACAAAGTGGCCAATTTTAGTTGGCATCTAACATTCTGGCAAATAAGCCTTAACCCACCGTTGGGACATCGTGACATTGAGGGTGTAAAAGTTACTGAGTCAGCAGAAAAAAGAAGGTTTAAATTGACAAAGTTTGAGCCACCGTGAAATTCAAAATTGGACCTCAAATTGACTGACTGAGGGGTGGGTCAAACTTCGTGAAATTCAGTGGGTCAAACTCGTGAAATTCAGCATTGTTAAGGACCAAGTGATACCAGCAGAAACTAGAGCCCCCAAAATATAAATATAATAAAAGGGGCACTTTTTAATCTTTTGAGACCATATTTCTTTCTTCATATAATTCATATAATTGTTCCACATAAAGCTTTTCCATTTGTAATTTCTCCATTTGTAAAGATGCATTATGTGCCTACCTTTTTAGATAATTTTTTTATGATTGTATCTTTTATATTGATATTTATGAATATTTTCCTTAGCCTTTTGAGTCATTTGTGAAGCTATAAAAATAAAGCTCAATAGGAAAAGAGTGAGAATAAGAAATTCGATCAAGGCTTGTCCATTTTCAGTGAGAAGATTTGACCTCTTCTCATCACTGAGAAGATTTGACCTCTTCTCAGTGAGAAGATTTGACCTCTTCTCAGTGAGAAGATTTGACCTCTTCTCAGTGAGAAGATTTGAATAGGGTGGTGTTTTTAGAAAATCGATACTCACAGCTTCTCCAAACTCACAGTTCTTCAAAATCATAATATCTTCTAAATCAAATATTAAATCTAAAGAAAAATATTTTTGACTCTCTTTCTTTTCTTGTAAAGATCCTTATAGCTGAGCTTTAGTTTTTTTTGGAAGGTTCTTCCATGGAAAGTCCACTTGAGTTGAGCTGAGTACTTACCTCTGTCATGGTAGAGCTTGAGATGGGTAACTTTTCCAAATGGGAGATAATCATCGATGCTTTTCATGACAGACTTTTCACAGATATATCTGCTTTTTTGTTCCATTATACATATAAGTCCCTCGTACAGATTATGTTGATTCCAAAGACCTGCACAGCACACGTAGATAACTTTTAGAAAAAAGGCAATCATTCCCAAACCCATGGCGATAGAGATAGAGGTTTCTACAATTGAGACACCCTTTGAGTTCTTTATAATTATTGACAGTAGACTTTTTTGTGATAGACCACTGAATTGTGTGAGCCCTTTGGATCGTAAGAGTCCTATGAGTTGTGGTTCTTTTTGCAGTGGATCCTTTCGTGGAAATATTTTGGATAACAACACAAATGGCTCACTGACTCTTCTGTCTTGAAGCTCCGTTCATAAAATTACTCAAATCTTTCTTTTTAAAGTGTTCTTCTTCCACGGAATCCACAGGTGCTTTGCGTTTCTTACTGCCTTGCAAGGCATAAGTGATGGTGGCAAACTTGGCGTTGACTGTTTGGTTAAGGCTTCGAACAATTCCAATGGATGCCACGGCCATAAGAGCTACAAGAATAAGGTATTCGACAAGAGTTTGACCCATTTGATTTCTATTTAATTTCAGATAATCTCTTTCTCTTCTCGTTTTTAAAGATTCTTTTCTAGGTTTCATATATTTTCTTCTAGATTTTAGATACTTTTCTTTAGATTTAATTATTTTATTTATTGGTATATGTGAGTTCATAAGTCCTCCTTATTAGGTTAGATCCAAAAGGTGTAAGTAAGTTTTTATGCAAGCTATGTATTCTTCAATTCATGTATTATGCATGTATTATGCAAGTCATGCCAGAGGTGTAAGGGGGATAAAGAGGAAGGATAGGGGAAAAAATGCCGGATGACGAATGGCCGATTTTTTCGGAGATTGAAGAAGAGGTTGCTTTTGAGGGGGCGGAGAATAGGATGCTCTGGTGTTTTCTTTTTTTTTGAAATGGTGGTTGCACATTGAAAGTGAAGTAGGGTGTTTGTTTTTAAAAGAGAAGAGAGCCAAGGGGGAAGAATCTTTTTAAAATCAATATCCCATTGAGCCCAGGCTTTTTGTCGATGTTCAAAAAAAATTGAAGGCAAGTAGTCAGGAGTGAGAGAGAAAAGAGGATTTGGAACCATGGACCATTTGTATTTTGGGGGAGTGAGGTTGACAATGGCCCCTTTAAATTCCTTTCTTAGAAGATCTGAAAATTTATGGCTCGCTAAGGATTGAACTCTGCGAGCTTGTAGAATCCACTTTTGTTGCTTTATTCCATGGTTTATTTGTTGAAGGATCACAAAGGCTAAGTAGGATTTGGCAGCGGCAATAAGTTTCGGGTTGGCTGTACCTATGGCCCACTTCAATCTTTTTTCAGCCTTCTCTCTTTTCTTTCTCAGCACCTGAGCCCTCGGATTGAGAAGCATCATTTTTTTCATGATAATGAGCAACTGATCTTGGGCTTCAAGTAACTGCTGGCGACACATTCTATGTCCCCTGTGGTACTGGCTCAGGGTTAGGGAAAGAGCTCCCAAGGTGGCAAGGCAAGTGATAAGCAAAGGGAGCAAAGATAAAACAATCACCAAAGAAAACCCTTTTTGATTCTTCTTTATAAAATTCTTCCTCTTCTTGATGACAATCAAGTATGACCTCTCCATGCTGTGGTGGCGACTAGTGGTACAAGATAGTGGAATGGTGTTATAATGATATAGGCTATTGGTCAATGCCGTTTCCTTAAGCCACCACACCCCTCTGCCTCTGCGTTAAGCTATTTCTTTTAAAAGAACTCC
Organism: Bdellovibrionales bacterium; assembly: GCA_965261545.1. Lineage (GTDB taxonomy): Bacteria > Bdellovibrionota > Bdellovibrionia > Bdellovibrionales > UBA1609 > CBDHDF01. The sequence goes on from CBDHDF010000002.1 coordinate 208,684, forward strand.
CAGCCCTTTTGATAGACCTTTCATAGCTTCTTTTGAAGTGCCTCCTCTTCTCCATTGAAATCTTCATCAGCAACTTTATCTGCTTCCTAAATTTCTGATAGAGCCCCGCAACAAAAAGGGGGATGCTATCCATTATGAAATCAAGAATCAGTTTAAAGTTAGGTTTTTTGTAGTCATTTTTTACCAACTGATTCACACTGTCTTCATCCTCATTTATGCTCATTTGAATCTTTGTATAATTGAAGAGCCAAAAATAAGAATACAGCTCTTGCAATATTCCATTAAGGCTTGTTGAGTGCCACTGCTCCATTTTCATTGTCGATGTAAAATCACGAAATGTCGTTTCTATTTCCCAACGACGAGAGTAAAGAGCAACCATATCCTTCTTGTCCAAGGAGCCATGCGGAAGATTAGTGGCCAAAACAGAGAACTCCCCAGTCTTTGGGTTTTTATACTTATAGAGATGAATGACCACCCCCTCAATAACCATTTGTGAATACCAACCTGGGCCATTAAATAAATTTACGATGGGGATAAAAGTAGAGCCTCGCTTACAACGCGCAATAAAGAAGTTACTGGCTTGAGCATGGGCCTTAATAATCTCTGTAGATAAATAAAGCCTATCGTAGAGAGTTATGCTATTACTCATAGGTGTTCGTGGTTTTTTATTCTTTCATAGCAAGACCTTTTTAGCCATATTCATTGATGTTTTTCGCCGTCGGTAGTTTGTGTCATAAATTTCATGGGAGAATATCTTGATCTTCTCTATCAAAATATTTAAATACTTTTGAGATGAGCTTAGGAGATATTTGATAAAATCAGAGGCTAATAAGACGGTAACCTTAGCAACTCTTTGAAACGATGTGGAGTCATTTTGTTCCTTATTGAGTTTAGTTCTTCCTATCCTCAAAACAACACTTGATGTGAGGTGAGCCGCTAATGAAGCAAGAAGAAGACTCTCTATGATATTTTGATCGTTTGAGGTGATCTGATTTGCATTCAAAGAATTCTTACAAGATTTGAAAATAAGTTCACATTGCCAACGTAAACGATAAATTGGATATATGGACTCCGCTGCCACATCTAAATTCGTGCAATACCAATGATAGCGTTTTTCGGAGGAATTCCAGAAGCCTACAATTCTCAAACTTACCCATTTACCATTGGACAAGACACTGCCTATAAATTCAACAACATCGTTTTTTTTCTTGAGTTTAATATCAGAGAACTCTTTTCCAACATAGTAATCTGGCAAACCTTCAACAACAGCATCAATAAGAATAGAGGCATTTGACTTCACTCTAGACAAGAAAAATCCTTTAGCTTCATGAATAGATGACAATAAGCCATAGTCCCAATATCCCAAATCAAAGATGACTAATTTTCCAACGAGTTCCTTTATATCAGGAAAGCACTTCCTATCGTTAGTGGAAGACGGAGTTAATTCGAACCAAGTCATTATACCACTGAATAAACTGAAACAAGCGTGCCATTTAATTCCTGCGTTTGTTCTTGTCCCTGGAAAATTCTCAGATGCTCCATCCCAAAGGCTTATTGTGCTTGAGTCAACAAGAAGAACGTCTGAGACTCCCAGTTGTAATAATATGGCTTTGCTTCCATGAAAAGCTCCATGAGATAGCTTTATCATGAGCATTTCAACCAGTTTACTCAGAAGCTTTTTTAATCTTTTTCTAGAGAGTCTTTCCCAGAAGCTGTGTCTTTCAATTCTTAACCCTAAATGACTTATCATAAACCTCCTAATCCCCTCTATTGAATATGTCTTAGAGTCTCCCTGGAATGACAAGACAAGAGCCACAATAAACTCAAGAGGTGGAATGGTTGCCCGAGAGTCCTTTTCAGGAATAACTTTCTTGAAACATTTTTTGATCGTTTTAAGTGTTTGAGCTTCCGTGCTCATATTTGCCCCCTGCGTTTAAAAAATAAAAATTTCCTCCAATTAATCTTGACCTATTAAGATACTAACGCGAGAATCATTAAGTCTGTAGATAACTCACTTGTATCTATGCGGATTCATTGTATTCGACAGGAGCAAAAAATAGCAATGATTTTTGGACTTTTAATATTACTTTCTTTGGGATCCTTTATATCTCTTTTTATTTCCTTATTGGTATTTGGATTTGGTTATTTACTGGCACTCATCCTCCCATTAACTCAGATGCAAGCATCTTATTTGTTTTTTGCTTCACTCACACTTTTGGTTCTTACATGTATTTTTATGATGCTCATATCTCAATTTAAAAATCGTTACTTTCACCAGAATCTAGGAGATATTCTTTTTGATAATTTGGATGAGGATTTGGAAGATGAAAAGAAAAAAAAATTGTAACTGAAGATATGTCGGCATCACAGCAGAAAAATGACCAAAGCGAAAAAATTGAAAGAAATCAATCCTGTCCATGCGGAAGTGGAAAGAAATTTAAATTCTGTTGTTCCCAAAAGTCCACAGTTCTTTCGTTACACAATTAAGTCTCTTAAAACACATGGCTTGTCGTGGATATCAAATGTCAATCTGCGTCCATTTCTCAAAATACCATCTATAAATATTTATAAATCGCCCACTTCCCTCTATGTAAAAAAGGAGGCTTGAAAAGTATTTCCATTAATTCGGAATTAAAATTAGAAAAAAACCACGAACACCTATGTGCTATTACTCTCAAAACTACCTATCATTTGAATAGCATTGGCGATTTCGTTGAGAGCGGGAGAATAGCAAAGATTCTTTGTCACACCCGATAAAACGTCATAAGCATGAGATAGATACATACGTAAGAAATGAGTTTCCATCTCATTTGGGCAAGGGTACCCACAATAACCCTCCTTTAAAAGATCTTTAGAGCGAGGAAGTGCTAATTGGTCGCCATCTATGGCATAGATATAAAAGCCATGAAACGTTTTTCTCAATGGTTCGTAGTCTGTAATCAGAGATTCAAAGATATTTTTAAAAAATAGGTAAGAAATACTTTGACGTATCTTGCTGAGACTGCTTTTGACTGGCATGAGAAGCAGGTCACCAAAATGAGTCCATACCGTCTTAAGAGCGATTTGGTAGCCTTCGTAATTTGTTCCGGAAATAAGATAGATAATAGTAAAAAAGAAAATTTGAGGATTAAATTTTCGATTCCTTTTTTGTTTTTCTGGATCGACAAGGTGCTCTGGCTTGAAGGAAGAATCAAGTTTTGGTAGAATAAAATGGTCATCTGTGACGCGAACTCGTCATTTGGGGGCTTTCGAGATCAATATTGGATTGCATGTGACTTACTCCTTGGTTGAGGGTTGGGTGTAAAATAAAACAAGTCTTATTCTTGTCGATTTATCTAATAATTTCAAGAGATTTTTCTTAAGGAAACGGCATTGGGCTATTGGTATAGTGTTATGTGGTGAGTGCGGTATATTGAAGCCATTCACAATTAAAGTTATTCACTTTGCAAGCGATGCCAGTGCTTCTTGTGGTTTTTATTGGAAGTATAGAAAAAAAGTTGCCGGATCTAGCCAAAGAATTGCCGGATGGGACCGAATGGGGTGGGTGACCAATGGCCGGAGGTTAATGGAGTTCAAGCGGGTTTGGAGGGGAGATTCCAGCTCTGGAGGACTTTTTCAAGATGGATTCCACGAGAACCCTTTATAATGACCATATGATCGTGGCTTAATGCTGAACCCATGGTTTGAGAGAAGTTTTGTTCGTAGGATTCTGAAAGATAAATCACAGGTTCTGAGGTTCCATGATTTTTGTGAGAAGAGGACTCAAAGCCTTGTTGAAAAGCTTTTCTGTCCTGGGGGTTGGGTCCGATAAACCACAGTCTGCTGGGTTGGAGACTTGCCACTTGTTGGCCGATCTCTCGGTGTTGTTGCGCTGACTCCACACCAATTTCCAACATTTGGCCGACGATGAAAATAAGCTGCTTTTTTCTACATCCATTTTTATGGACTTCACTGAGGTTTTGAACCAAGACTTTGAAACTCTCTGGGCTAGAATTATAGGCATCAAACAGTACTTGAGCCCCTGAATTTAACTTGAAAAATTGATTTCTCCCCCAAGTGTTCTTGCAAAATTTTAAAGAGTTCCATATTTTCTCAGGAGCCAAGCCAAGAGCCACAGCTGTTGTCGCTGCTGCCATAATATTTTCCACATTGTGACGTCCAAAGACGGGGACTCTTGTAGATCCTTTGACATCCTTGATATGGCCCTCTAGCTTAATAAAATCCCAGCCCATGTGGGTGACGTGGATACATACGGTGCTTTCTTTTTTCCATTGAGAAAAACTCCACTTATTTTTTCCCTTAAAGGATTCCCACATTTTCAAGGTGTGTTCATTGTCTAAATTAAAAATACCTTGGTTATGAGTATGAATATCAGTACCAGTCTTAGTCTTAGCATGAGAGCCATATCGATAGATTTCACTCTTGGCCTTTGCAATTTTTTCTACAGAACCCAATTCACTAATATGGGCGGAACCCACATTGGTGACCATAGCGATATTGGGTTCGGCGATGTGGCACAGTTGGGTGATTTCCTCTGGGTGATTCATTCCCATTTCTAAAATAACAACTTCGTCGGATTTCCGACAAGACAGGAGGGTGAGTGGAACTCCCCAGTGATTGTTGAAGCTTTCTTGGTTGGCTGTTACATGAAAGTCCTTTTCCAAGAGAGTGACTAAAAACTCTTTTGTGGTGGTTTTTCCATTGGAGCCGGTCAGACCCACCACGATGGCTGATAGTTGGGTTCTCCAGTGATGAGCTAAATCTTGAAGGGCCTTGAGGGTATCTTTAACAAGGAGGCAAGTGATAGTGGCATTAGTATTGGCACTTTGGTAAGAAGAGCTTGCTCCAGAGTTTCTTTCAGAGCTTGTTTTGGAGTTGCTTCTAGAGATTTTTCCTTGGGCCCACTTTTCAGCAATCTCCCTTTGATCTAATAAAAGGGCGGTGGCACCTTGTTCAACAGCTTGTTCAGTGAAGTCATGGGCATCGAAGTGGTTTCCTCGAAGTGCCACAAACAAATGGTTGGTTAACTTCTTGCGTGTGTCTGTACCCACATTTGAAACAGTTTGGTGGTGAAGAGACAGCACTTCTGCTTTTGTAGCTGCGACAATATCATGAATGCTTAAATCCATATTATTGTCATGAATACTTAAGTTCATTCGGGTGTTTTGTGGCGCTATCTCTTGTCTCTCTTGATCTTTTGTCTATGTCTTAATCTTTTTGTTTCTTAATTTCTGGTCTCTTAATTTTCTTATTTCTTATTTCTTATTTATCTCTTATCTTTTTTATCTTCTCTTCCTATCTCTGTGCCACAGGGGCCCACTTGAGGCCCGATTTTCCCTTCCATTCACCGCGAGGGCGGTAGATACGGTTTTGGGAGTATTGCTCAAAAATATGGGCCAACCAACCACTTACACGAGATACGACAAAAATAGGCGTATAAAGGTCCAAGGGAATTCCCATGCCGTGGTAAACAGTGGCCGAGTAAAAGTCCACATTGGGTAAAAGACCCTTTTCCTTTTGAACAGTTTCATCAATGATTTTTGACATTTCATACCAGTGGCCTTCTTTGGCTTTTTCAGTGACAAGTTGACTCATTCCACGGAGAATTTTGGCCCTTGGGTCACCATTTTTATAAACTCGGTGGCCAAAACCCATGATTTTTTCTTTATTGGCAAGGGCGTCTTTCACCCATGTGGAGGCTTTTTCCACCGTGCCTACTTTCTTGAGGGTACGCATGACTTGCTCGTTGGCACCTCCGTGGAGGGGACCCTTGAGAGCGCCAATGGCACTGACTACAGAAGAGTAAACATCACTTAAGGAGGAGGCAGTGACTCTTGCTGTGAAGGCCGAACAATTAAGCTCATGGTCAGCATGTAAAATAAGGCAGGTATCAAAGACCTTTACCAATTCGGGGTCGGGTTCCACACCATTGAGGCTGTATAAAAAATTCCAAGCCAAGGTTTTTTCAGGGTTGGGACGCAGCCACTCTTTACCCTGTCGAGTGCGTTCAAGGAGAGTGACAAGAGAGCCCATTTTGGCTGTCAAACGCAAAGCTACTTTATTCATGGTGGAAGGGTCTGTGCTCTGGGAATCTTCATCCCAAAGGGCCATCATGGAAACAGCGGTTCTCAACCAAGCCATGGGGTGAACGTCTTTGTGGGGAAGGGCTTGCAACTGTTGGACCTGGGGGTCTGAGAGTTGTGCACTTTGATAAATATTTTTCTGAAAAACTTCGAGTTCATCGGTCTTGGGGAGATGCCCATTCCAAAGTAAAAAGGCAACTTCTTCAAAGCTTGAGTTTTCGGCGAGATCTTCAATAGTGTAACCTCGATAAGTTAAATTGGCGTCAATAATATAAGAAATGCCTGTGGTGCAAGCAATGATACCTTCAAGTCCTTTGTCTATAGCCCCTGCATAAGTTTCCATTGATTCCATCCTTTGATTCCATCTTAATTGTTTTTGTTGTTTTTGTTTTGTATTTTTTTTATTAATTTCTCACAGGGAGTGTTTAAAGCCAAGCTTCTTTTGCAGATAAAGAGTTTTGACCTTACCAAGATCTCCCTTGGGAAGTTTCTCCACCACATAAACTCCATGAAAGCCCTCAAACCCATGAACTTTCTGTCTAAAGGATAAGGCGACTTCGTCGATCCTATGAAGCTGAGTTGTGACAAGATCCACTCGAAAGCCAAGTCGAGGGTCAGGGTTAGCCAGGGCGAGCCACTCTCCTTTCAAGTTTTTTTCTAAAATCACTTCATGGAGAATTTGATTCAATCTTGAAATATTGACGAATTCTCCACTGATTTTTACAACTTCACCTTGGCGAGCTTGAAGTTTGAGGTGGTTATGGGACTTTTGCCCCAAATCGCATGTTCGATACCAGCTTTCTGAGCGGTGGCGAACTTCTACTCCCTTGGCACTTATGATGATCTTGGTGGAAAAGAGAGAGGGGCTTTTGATTTCTAAAACTCCTTTGGAAGAAATTTCTTTGGAAAAAACTTCCTTAGAAGAACGAGAGGAATGAGAAGAATCACAGGGGGCTGAGGGCATTCTTGAGGGCATTTTTACCTGGGAGCTTGAGGACACTCTCACCTCCATGTGGGGAAGAATTTCAAGGCAGGGAGAGGGGGAGGTTCCTATTTTATCCAGGGAGGCGGTGGCCACCTGGCTTCCAGTTTCGGTCATGCCGTAGGTTGGGAGAAGGGGCCAATGAAGTTTTTTTGCCCTTTCATAGAGTTCTTCAGAGAGGGGGGCGCCGCCCACAAAGGCCACCCTTAAACTGTGGGGAGCTTGGAGTTTTCTTCTAACAAGGTCGTAAACCTGGGTGGGGACGAGGGATGTGAGGGTGATAGAATTTTTCACGGTCTTGGTGCAAAAGTTGTGGGGATTCCAGGGGGAGCAGCTTTCATCAATGACCTTTGTTGATGACAGGTGGGATCGAGCATAAATGGCAAGCCCCCCCACATGAAAGGTTGGTAGAGTGTTAAGCCACTTATCGCTGGAGGTGATTTTGATATGTTGGTTCACCGCTTGGGCAGATATTAGAAGAGCTTGTTTGCTTAAAGCCATCAACTGGATTTGTTTCCGGGAGAGGGTGGTGCCTGAGGACATGAGCCAAACATGGTTGGGAAGCTTGGGGAGCTGGGCCCTGTGAAGCCATTTTTTCTCTAGGGGAGGAAGGGCTGGGTTGAGGAGAACCTCTGTGGATGAAGACTGCCAGTCAATCATGGCATGAGACCTAACCTCATCAGACACAACATCAAGGGAGTCTTGGAAACTTCTTAAAGTTGGGGGGACGCTTTTCCACAAAGGCATTGCGCCCCTCTTTGGCCTCGTCGGACATATAGTAGAGAAGAGTGGCATTGCCTGCGAGATCGAGAAGCCCCATTTGTCCATCACAGTCCGCGTTCATGGCTGTTTTTAAGCAGCGAAGAGCCAAGGGGGAGTGTCCCAGTATTTCATGGCACCACTTTAAGGTTTCTATTTCCAGTTGCTCGTAGGGAACCACGGCGTTGACAAGTCCCATATTTAGGGCCTGTTGAGCATCGTACTGGCGGCAGAGGAACCAAATTTCTCTGGCTTTTTTCTGCCCCACAATTCTTGCCAAGTAGCTGCTTCCAAGACCTCCGTCAAAGGAACCCACCTTGGGGCCTGTTTGCCCAAAGCGAGCATTGTCAGCGGCAATGGTGAGGTCACAGACGACATGGAGCACATGCCCTCCTCCAATGGCATAGCCGGCCACCATGGCAATCACTGGTTTGGGAATCTGTCGAATTTGTTTTTGAACATCCAAAATATTGAGGCGTGGTACGCCGTCGCCTCCCACATAGCCAGCATTCCCTCGAACTTTCTGATCTCCTCCTGAACAAAAGGCATCTTTGCCCTCCCCCGTGAAAATAATAACCCCGATGTTTTGATCTTCTCGGGCTCGATCAAAAGCTTCTTTTAACTGCACAACGGTTTCAGGGCGAAAAGCATTGTGAACTTCGGGGCGATGAATGGTGATTTTGGCCACCCCTTCTTTATTGTGTTCATATCGAATATCTGAGTAGGACTTTAGGGAAACCCACATGATTGGCTCCTTGCTATTAAGGACTTCTTTCTTGTTACCAAGAGTTTCTTTCTTGTTACCAAGAGTTCTTTCCTTGTTACCAAGGACTTCTTAACCGTGTCCACCCATCAAGAAATTATGACCTGATGTATCATCTGGATATTGAAAATGAAGAGGTTCAAAAAAATCAATGATCTTTCTATGGACCTCTTCTAAGGACTTGCTCTGGAAGATAGATTTTCTAAAATGAGTGGAGCCAGGATAGCCTGAAGAGTACCATGTCGATAATTTTTTAAGTTGGAGTATGCAGATTTTTTCTGAATGATATCTCTCCAAGTGAGATATGAGTTTTTTAAATAGAGTGACAAAATTTCTTTCCACGGGTAGCCCTTGTGCCTCTTGAAAAATCCAAGGATTCTTAAGGCAGCCCCTTCCAATCATCACCCCTTGACATCCTGATTCCTTAAGGTGGTGGCGAGCCATGGAAGCTGTGCAAATATCACCATTCCCGAGAATGGGAAGAGGACTTTTCTCCCTGACCTTTTGGATGTAATGCCAATCGGCCTTTCCTGAGTATCCTTGGCTTCGGGTTCGCCCATGAATTCCCATCCATTCAATGCCTTCGTTGTAAGCGACCTGAGCCACTTCCACTGAATTGCGGTTTTGATCATCCCAGCCTGTTCTGACTTTGATTGTCACAGGGAGTTCACTTCCTCTTTTGACAGCTCGGAGAACCTTTTTTAATTGTACAAGGTCTTTGAGGGTGGCCGCCCCCGCCCCTCGCTTTACAACCTTTGGAACAGGACAACCAAAATTGATATCTACAAAGTCAGCTCCTACGTCTTCTACTTTTTGAGCGGCAAAGGTGAAGTGCTCAAGTTCGTAGCCAAAGATCTGAATTCCCAGGGGGCGTTGTATTTCGTCAAATTTCATAAGGCCCAATGTTTTGTCATTTTGAAACTTCAGTCCCGTCGCCGAAACAAGTTCTGTGATAACGATACTTGCCCCCATTTCTTTCATAAAGGACCGAAAAGGGGCATCTGTGATTCCCGCCATGGGGGCTAGGATAAAGGGGTTTTTGAGGAGCTGTGTTGTGATTTGTGAAGGCACCGGGAAGAAACCTCTAGAAGTGTGGTGAGTCGAGAAAAGTGGTCACTTGAAAAAATGGTGGCTCGAGACGGAATTGAACCGCCGACACAAGGATTTTCAGTCCTCTGCTCTACCGACTGAGCTATCGAGCCATAAACTAAGGGATGTACTCCGTGACCTCTCAAAGGTCAAAGGGAAATTCTTCACAGTTTGGATGAAAGTCTTAAAAAATATGTGGTTATATAATTATTTAAAATAATGATTTATATAGACTAATAATTTATATAAATTAATGGCTTGTATAAACTAAAATTATGTTAAAATTTGTATAAATGATTGAACTTTCATGGAAGCCATCAATTTAACGATTCTATCATAAAGGAGGAGTGATATATGGAGAAGCAAAAAAAAATAAAAATTCAGGTAAAAACTCAGTTTAAAGTCGCAATAACAATAATAGGACTTATTTTTGGAATATCCCATGGAGCTTGGTCTATGGATCAGGATAAGCCCCAAGCTAGGTTCCATAAACCCCAAGCTACTAAGCTCGTATGTAATAAGTCAAATTTTAGAGACTATATTTTTTCACAAAAAAAGACCTGGAAACTTATTACGAGTACAGGCAAAGGGTGTGACTTGAGGGGGGTGAATCTTCAAGGGAAAAATCTTACAAAATCTTTTTTTATATTGTCTGACCTCAGAGAAGCTAATCTTCAAGAGGCCCGGCTTAGAGGTGCCTATCTTTCGGCCAATCTCAGTGGGGCCAATCTCAATAAGGCTGACCTCAGAGAGACGGAGCTTGTGGAGGCAGATTTGAGTGGAGCTTTCCTTTTGAAGGCGAATCTTGAAGGAGCCAACCTTGTGGGTGCCAACCTCACAGGGGCTGGCACCGAGGGGGCGAAATTTACAGGGGCTAAGTTTATGAGAAAGGGCTCAATGAGGACTCGTTTTCCAAGGAACTTTGATCCTGAGAAAGAGAGAATGGTCGAGGTGGACCCTTAAACCATTGCACTCTATGGCTTTTTAGAGCTTTCTATCTAGGGCTTTAGTGACCTTCTTAGAGGCTCTTAAGAGTTTTCGATGTTCTTTTTCCTATTCCTATTTTTATTTTTCCTTGATGTCACCCTTAATAATTTATCATTGATCTCATTTAAGGGTTTCCAGGGGGTTCAAGGGTTTCCAGGGCTCTTTGAAGGTCTTGTATAAGATCATCTAAGGTTTCAGTTCCCACACTGAGGCGCAGGAGATGGTCCTGAATTCCTAGCCTTTTTCGGTTTTCAAGGGGGATACTTCCATGGGTCATCGTAGCAGGGTGGTTGACCATGGATTCCACCCCCCCGAGGCTTTCTGCCAGGGAAAAGATTTGAACCTTTTGGAGGAACTTGAGAGTTTCCTGAAGTCCCCCTTTGACATAAAAGGAGACCATTCCACCAAAGCCACTCATTTGTTCTTTTGCCAATGTGTACTGAGGGTGGGATTTGAGGCCGGGGTAGATGACTTTTTCAACTTGGGGGTGACCATCGAGGAATTCAGCCACTTCCATGGCATTTTTCTCATGAGCCCTCATTCTTAAGGGAAGGGTTTTAAGTCCTCTCATCAATAAGAAAGCGTCAAAGCTTGAGCCGATAGTTCCCATGGAGTTACTTAAAAATGCAATTTTTTCTGCAAACTCTGGGTGGGAAGTCACGACAGCTCCTCCCACGATATCGCTGTGACCGTTGATATATTTAGTGGTGGAGTGAACCACAATATTTGCTCCTAACCCTAGGGGGCGTTGAAAGTAGGGGCTCATAAATGTGTTGTCCACCACCGAGATGATGCCCCTTTGCTGAGCTTGTTGAACGACTTGACGGATATTGATCATTTTTAAAGTGGGGTTGGTGGGAGTTTCTATCCACAGCATTTTTGTATGATCTGTGAGAGCGGACTTCAAATTGTTGGAGTCGGAGAGGTCCACAAAGGAAAAATCAATACCATTGTGGCGCAGAACTTTGTCAAACAGGCGAAAAGTTCCTCCGTAGAGATCATCACAGGCCACCACATGGTCTCCCGACTGAAGCATATGCAGCACTGTGGTTGTCGCCGCACATCCCGAGGCAAAGGAAAAGCCAAACTCACCTCCTTCAAGGCTTGCGATACAGTTTTCATAGGCTTTACGCGTGGGGTTGGAGGTGCGGCTGTACTCATAGCCTTTGTGAACACCGGGAGCTTCTTGGACATAGGTGGAGGTCAAGTAAAGGGGAGTCATAATGGCACCTGTGGTGGGGTCAGGTCCCTGGCCTGCATGGATCGCCCGGGTTTCAAAACCCATTTTATCTAGGTTGGTTTTCTGGTGAAAAGTATTTTTAGGGGAGGACTTAGAATCAGAGAATTTAGAATCATTAGAAGACCTATGGGTTTTATTTGTCATTGAATATCTCTTTCTTCTTCTTCTTTGGTCATGTTTCTTTCTTTCTGTAGCAAGATCTTTGTCTGTGGTCGCATACCTTTATTTTGGTCGTACTTCTTGCCTTGGCTCTTCTAATATCTCTTTTTTGGGCTCTTCAAAATGAAGAGCTGTCAACACAGAGTTGATACAAAGAATGGGGTCTTCTGCATAAGCCATTCCCATTTGTTCCATACATTCTTTGACAAAGCTTTGTTTTGGGTTCTCCTTGATGAGTTCTGCTGCTAGTTTTTTTAACAAGGTATGACGTTCTTGAGATGCCAATTCCACATTCCCCCCCCCTTTTCTTGTCTTCAAGATGTTTTGGCAGTATTGCATTCCCACCATGGCCTATCATAGCTCACAGTGGTCTAACACCGGCCTACGCTGAGGTCATTTATTGGCTATCATATCATTATAAGGTCAAACAATCATAGCTTGGAGGCAGGGTTTTGACATTGTATGACATTCGTATTGGGTCATAAGTAAACGACACCTCTTGCCGTAAAAAAGAAATAAGCGTATGAGTATGTAAAGGAGTCATGGTCTAAATAATGACCAATAATTGGAACAATCGGGGAGTAGCGCAGCCCGGTAGCGCATCTGCTTTGGGAGCAGAGGGTCGCAGGTTCAAATCCTGTCTCCCCGACCATAATTCATTCCTGCTGTTGGCTTCAAATATCTTAGCATCAAGATGCTCTGGCCGAATCTCATCACTGGGGGTTAAAACAACCAATTGCTTGATGGTGTTTTCGAGTTCACGAATGTTGCCATTCCACTGGTAAGATTTTAAGTATTGCAAGGTCTTATACATGAGTTTTTTCTTTTCTCTCCCAGAGTGCTTGTCCATAAAATAGGTGACCAAGGGGGCAATGTCTTCGGAACGCTCTCTTAGGGAGGGAATTAAAGAGGGGGATTTGGTTCAGTCGATAAAAGAGGTCTTCCCTAAATTCCCCAGATTCAACCTTTTCCTCAAGGTTTACATGTGTTGCGGCAATCACTCGGACTTCCTAAAATTGGATCTAATTCTAGCAATAATCTTATCAAGGGGTTCGTCTTTTTGAATGAAGTCACTCACTCCGGCCTTGAGACAAGAAATAGGAGCTTCTCGCCCCATGTCCCCTGTGCAAATAAGAACAATCAGCTTGGGGTTGATCTTGAGAATCTCTTGGGCCACCTGCTCTCCATTGAGTTTTTGGCCTTCAAAATGGTAGTCCAGAACAACGACGGCATAATCATAGGGGTTTTCTTGGATAAGCTTTAAGGCATCCAAGGATTGTTGGGTCAGGGTGGGCTCAATGTCCAAATGGTTCTTGAACATTTTTCGAAAATTATCAAGGACAAATTCTTGGTCATCGGCGATAAGAATTTTATAGTTCATTAAAGTGCTGCAAAGTTTACATCTAAATGGGATCAGTGACTGCATAGGATCCCACACGGGGTGCTGCACTTTGTACTCCCAGTTTTATGGGGTCCACCTCAATAGATCCTTTAAAGAATTTCGTAAATCTTCACAGAACCACATTATCAAATATCATATCTAAATCAATATTTTTGGTAACTGCTCGCACCCCTTCTACACCAGACTTTTAGCCTAAAGACCATTTTTATACTAAAGTATTGATTCTCAAGCCTCCCCATTTAATAATTCTTTCGTGAATACAAGAAAACAATCCTTACGAAGCGAAATTGAAAACCTCCAGAAGGAATCTAAGAAGATTCTTTCTGACAAGAGTATCCCACGAGAGACTAAACTATTTATTCAGTCCATGCTGACCATTCTCACAGTTGTAGTGACTTTATTTTTGGAAAAAAAGACTCGTAAAAACTCCAGCAATAGTGGGCTGCCCCCTTCTCAGAACTCTGGTAGCAATGGGAACCGTAATAAGGAAGGGGCTGAGGAAGACAGCAAGAAAGGATCAAGGCTCGATAACAGTAAGGACACAGAGAGCAAGGAAACAGTGTCTCCATCAAATTGCTCTAAATGTGGGGCCGATTTGAAGGAAACTGAGATGAAAGGCTCCGAAGAGCGTAAAAAAATTGATATTCTCTATGAGATAAACACCCACACTGTCACCTCTGAAATCAAAGAGTGCCATGAATGTGGTACAGAAAACAAAGGCCCATTCCCAGAGGGCATAGATCAATGCCGTTTCCTTAAGCCACCACACCCCTCTGCCTCTGCGTTAAGCTATTTCTTTTAAAAGAACTCCCAGCCCTTTTGATAGACCTTTCATAGCTTCTTTTGAAGTGCCTCCTCTTCTCCATTGAAATCTTCATCAGCAACTTTATCTGCTTCCTAAATTTCTGATAGAGCCCCGCAACAAAAAGGGGGATGCTATCCATTATGAAATCAAGAATCAGTTTAAAGTTAGGTTTTTTGTAGTCATTTTTTACCAACTGATTCACACTGTCTTCATCCTCATTTATGCTCATTTGAATCTTTGTATAATTGAAGAGCCAAAAATAAGAATACAGCTCTTGCAATATTCCATTAAGGCTTGTTGAGTGCCACTGCTCCATTTTCATTGTCGATGTAAAATCACGAAATGTCGTTTCTATTTCCCAACGACGAGAGTAAAGAGCAACCATATCCTTCTTGTCCAAGGAGCCATGCGGAAGATTAGTGGCCAAAACAGAGAACTCCCCAGTCTTTGGGTTTTTATACTTATAGAGATGAATGACCACCCCCTCAATAACCATTTGTGAATACCAACCTGGGCCATTAAATAAATTTACGATGGGGATAAAAGTAGAGCCTCGCTTACAACGCGCAATAAAGAAGTTACTGGCTTGAGCATGGGCCTTAATAATCTCTGTAGATAAATAAAGCCTATCGTAGAGAGTTATGCTATTACTCTCAAAACTACCTATCATTTGAATAGCATTGGCGATTTCGTTGAGAGCGGGAGAAAAGCAAAGATTCTTTGTCACACCCGATAAAACGTCATAAGCATGAGATAGATACATACGTAAGAAATGAGTTTCCATCTCATTTGGGCAAGGGTACCCACAATAACCCTCCTTTAAAAGATCTTTAGAGCGAGGAAGTGCTAATTGGTCGCCATCTATGGCATAGATATAAAAGCCATGAAACGTTTTTCTCAATGGTTCGTAGTCTGTAATCAGAGATTCAAAGATATTTTTAAAAAATAGGTAAGAAATACTTTGACGTATCTTGCTGAGACTGCTTTTGACTGGCATGAGAAGCAGGTCACCAAAATGAGTCCATACCGTCTTAAGAGCGATTTGGTAGCCTTCGTAATTTGTTCCGGAAATAAGATAGATAATAGTAAAAAAGAAAATTTGAGGATTAAATTTTCGATTCCTTTTTTGTTTTTCTGGATCGACAAGGTGCTCTGGCTTGAAGGAAGAATCAAGTTTTGGTAGAATAAAATGGTCATCTGTGACGCGAACTCGTCATTTGGGGGCTTTCGAGATCAATATTGGATTGCATGTGACTTACTCCTTGGTTGAGGGTTGGGTGTAAAATAAAACAAGTCTTATTCTTGTCGATTTATCTAATAATTTCAAGAGATTTTTCTTAAGGAAACGGCATTGGGGCATAGATGGACCGATCCAATATGGTATTGGAATTAGGGCCTCAATTATTAATTTTATTGTCATTCAAATGATGTCTCTCCAGCGTGTTGGTGAACACTACAAGGGTCTCGTTGGCCGCTTTATCTCACCCTCAACCATGTTGAAGTATATTTCTCAACTGAGCGAATCTCTTCAAGAGTGGGAACAATGGGCAAAACAACAAATCCTTGAGTCTGTGGTCATTCATGTTGACGAAACCTCCATGAGAGTCAATAAGAAGAACTACTGGATTCATACTTATAGCTGTGGTGATCTTACATTGCAGTTCATCCATCCTTCCCGTGGAAAAGATGCCATCAAAGATATTGGCATATTGGACAGGTATGGAGGTATCTTGGTACATGACTGTTGGAGTCCCTATTTTTCTTATACAGATATGCTTCATGCTCTGTGTGTTGCCCATCTTCTTAGGGAATTGAAATTTGTGGAGGATAGCTCTGGTTCGAAATGGGCCACCAATCTGAAAAAACTTCTTCAGGAAGCTGTTGAATTGGTCCAAAAAAGAAAATCTAAGATATTGACTCGAAAGGAGTATCAAACTCTTCAGAGGAGGTATAGGAATATTCTCACAAGGGCTTTAAAGGAGCTTCCTCCCTTTCCAGAGAAGAATGGTAAAAAAGGACGAGTGAAACATACAGATGCTCAAAATCTTTGGCTCCGCTTTAAAAAATATGAAGCAGAAATCCTTCTCTTTGCCAAAGTGAAAGAGGTGGACCCAACCAACAACAGAGCCGAGCGAGACTTGAGAATGAATAAGGTGAAAAAGAAAGTATCAGGTTGCTTCAGGACAGCAAAAATGGCAAAGCACTTTTGTCGGATTACCAGTTATGTCAAGACTATGAGAAACAAGGGGTTCTCTTCCTTAGAGGCCATCAATATGGCTCTCAAGGGAGAAATTCCTATGTAAGGTGCGAGCAGTTACTATTTTTGTAACAATTATTTTATAACAAAGGATAACCCCTTGGAGAGATAACCCTTGGAGAGATAATCTATTGGAAGGAGAAGTTCTATGGCCATCTTGGACAAGCAAGTTAAGTCTATTACTGAAAACCTATGGAGTTTGTTGTTCCAAAGGGCATGGAACCTAAAGAAAGGGCTGAGGTTGCCAAAAAGGCTGGCCTGAGTCCTGAAACGCTACGCACCATGTCTGGAAGAAAATCCGTTAATGCTGATACTTTGGTGCGCCTTCTTATAGCCCGTGGAGTCAATCCAAACCTTCTTTCAAACCTCCCTTATTTGGAACCCCCCAAAGTAGGTGGCTTCTTCTTTCTTTTGTCATGAAATAGTAACCAAGGTTGGACTTCAACCATTAATCAAGGTTGGGCTTCAACCATTCCTCTATCTATAGGGTTGCCAAAGCCATCTGGGAAATGAGTTTTCTCTGCTCCTTTTTTAACAAATCTGGCTCCCGTAAGAATAGCTCCTTCGAGATGAGCCCCTGCGAGATTGGCCTCTCGGAGATCAGCTTCTTTGAGGTTAGCCTTTTTGAGGTGAGCCCCTCTGAGATTGGCTCCCATGAGGTTAGCCTTATAAAGGTCAGCGTCTGTAAGATCGGCTATATAGAGATGAGCCCATATAAGCTGAGCCCCTTTGAGATCAGCTCCTCTTAATTTAGCTCCTGTGAGATGAGCTTTATAGAAATCAGCCTCTTTGAGATCGGCCCGTGTGAGGTGAGCTTTTGTGAGATCAGCCCCCGTGAGGTTAGCCCATGTGAGATTGGCTTCTGTGAGGTCAGCACCTCTGACATCAGCCCTATAGAGGTTGGCCACTCGGAGATCAGCTCTTATGAGATTCGCTACTCTGAGGTCAGCCTTATAGAGATTGGCCCCTATGAGATTCGCTCCCTTGAGGTAACAACCTCTTTGAGTTCTACTAAGGAGGTCATCCATTTTTTCTTTGGAAAAAACATACTCCTTAAAGGTTGACTTATTACACTCGTATAAAATTTCGTTTTGATTGGCGGACCAAACCCCATGGGTTGTTCCGAGAAGAAATCCTACACTCATTGTTATAATTTTTATTTGATTCTTCATAATTCCCTCCCTCTTTGTTGTTTGTTGTCCCTCTTTTGTCGAGAAGACTCTTGATGGATTTTCGCTCCAAAGCTTCTGCCCCCATGGATAAGGCAGTCATGAATTTCTTGAAATCTAATAATCAAGGTTGAACTCCAATCATTCCCCTCTCTAAAGGATTGCCAAAACTATATGGGAAATAAGTATCGAATTATTTTTTCTTCTTATATAATTAATATGTGCATAGATGAAATTTCATGTCAACATGCGAGATATAGATATCATTGTAAGATACAAGAGAAAATTTTTCTAAACTTTTGATATAATTCATTCTGAAGTTACGACTCTTTCATGGTTTTCCGTCGAGGTTATTAGGGCGTGTCCTCATTTTAGCCGGGACTGTAAAAATAATTGTGTAACTGCAATTTTTTTCTTAAATCTTAAAGCCACTTATGTGGCTCCACTCCTAGTAAAAAGCACAGCCCCATATTATTCGTCAATGTATAATTGACATTTTTTCCTTCAAGCGATTTTGTCAGTCACAATGCATTATAATTTAATGGGGAGATGGAGCCGTAATGGGATCATATCAGAACTGGAAAGAACTCAAATAAATAATTATCATCTTGATTGGAAAAAAATCAGCAATAGCTCTCTCAAAAAAATGGAAATTCCAATCTCATCAAAGGGTTCATGTGTTTAGGTTCCCATACTATATTACCCCCTTTTTTTTATTTTTTTTAACTTGGGATATTCGAGAAATACCAGCATTGGGATGAAACATGAAAAAAAATGGAAACCCAAATCTGCACCAAGAGGGCATGTATTTAGGTTCCCATACTATATTACCCTAACCATAGTCTCGGTATTCCAGTACTTCTGTCAACGCCTTAGAGGGGCTTTTAAGCCCCCTTATAAGGCAGGTGGTGGACCTTATTAAAAAACTTAGTTGTCAAAACGGTCACCGTATTCAATGGCAAACCTGTTCATGGCTGGCTTCCAGTTGTGTAATGGTCGTGTCCATCGCTTAGAGGCCATTTTTATCGCTAAATATACAACTTTTAAAGCCGACCGATCACTGGGAAATATCTTACGATTTCTGATCGCCTTGCGGATCACGCTATTTAACGACTCTATGGCGTTTGTGGTATAAAAAATCTTTCTGATTTCATCCGGATAATCGAAAATAGTGATGAGATTGTCCCAATTCCTACGCCAAGACTTTTCAATATTCGGATACTTTGAAGACCACTTGGTACAAAATTCCTCAAGGGCCTTTTCAGCTTCTGTCAGAGTCGTAGAGCCATAAATGGACTTGAGGTCTTGGGCGACAGCTTTCATATCCTTGGAAGGGACATAGCGAAGGGAATTGCGGACCATATGGACAATGCACAGTTGCACTTTAGACTTGGGAAAAGCCGCTGAAATGGCTTGAGGAAAACCTGTAAGACCATCTACAGAAAATATAAATACGTCTTTCAACCCTCGATTTTGCAGCTCAGTCAAAACACTCAACCAAAACTTTGAACCCTCATTTTCAGAAATCCATAGGCCCAACAAGTCTTTCTGACCCTCCTCTGTAATACCAAGAGCTAGGTAAATCGCCTTATTAATAACTCTCTTGTCTTGATGGACCTTCACCACGATACAGTCCAAAAATACGATAGGGTAAGTCCCGAGTTTGACAGCAGCATCTGCGTTAAAATGCGAAATTTCCAGAAATTGGGGTTGTACTGAAATATAATGGTAGCTGCTGGAAAAATTAAAATTGACGTAAAAAAAGTGTAGAAAACAAAATAGGATTTTATCGTTTTAAATATTGATATATCATAGAAATATGTAGAAAATATCCTCATGTACATCCAAACGACTAAAAACTCAAAAGGTCAGTGCTACTACCACCTTGTGGAGTCCTACAGAGAAAAAGGCAAATCCAAAAAACGCATGCTCATGTCCTTAGGTAAGGCTGGAGAAGGAGGAGAGGATAAGATTAATAGTTTGGCGCAGGCCGTATCCCGCCACCGAGAGCTTCTCACTGTGAGTCAATTGGCTAAGGAGCTTTACATCGAAGAGACTTTCATTTTGGGTCCCTTGCTGATTTTACAAAAGTTGTTTGATCAACTGGGTATCAATAAGACCCTCAAAGACATAAAAGATTCTCATGAGAAAGTTCAATTTGATTTATGTAAGGTGATTTTTACCTTAGTTGCCAGCCGATTTATTGCTCCTAGTTCCAAGTTAAAGGTTTTTGAGTATTGGCAAAAATCTTTTTACCCAGACATGATTAAGGGTGATTTGAGTCTCCAGCATATTTATCGGTCTATGGACTTACTTGCCTCCCATAAGGATGAAATAGAGAACTCGCTTTATTGGGTGGGGCGAGATTTATTTAATTTCCAAGTAGACATTGTGTTGTATGATTTAACAACCTTACGCTTCGAGAGTACAAGAACAGACTTAGGGAAACTTCGTCAATTTGGCTATAGTAAAGAGAGACGATCAGACTGCACCCAAGTTGTCTTTGGTTTGTTGGTGAATCGGGATGGCATCCCTTTAGGTTTTGAGGTTTTCCCTGGTAATACTTTTGAAGGCAAGACGCTTTCAGATATTGTTGATAAAATGAGAAAAAAGTTTAATGTACGCCGTTTCATTTTTGTGGCTGATAGGGGGCTTTTATCAAAGGCTAATACTGACAAACTCAGTGAGGATCAAAGCGAGTTTATTGTTGGTATGAAGCTTGGATCTTTAAAAAAAGAAAAGAAACAAGAGGTCTATGATTTAAATCGTTTTAGCTGGGTATATGAGAATGAGCTTGCTGTTTACGAAACAGACCATGGGGGGCATAGATGTATTGTGACTTGGTCTAGGAAAAGAGCAGAGAGAGATAAAAAATCTAGAGAATCCCTTCTTGAAAAGATCGAAGGAAAACTATCTTCTAAAGGTGTTCAGTCTAGTACTTTTGTTTCCAATAAAGGTTATAAGAAATATGTAAAGATGGCTGACGACAAAAATAAAAAACCTGAATTAAATGCAGAACAAATAGAATTAGATGAAAAAATTGATGGTTTTTTTGCCGTCCTTACAAATGTCAAAGACTTGACGGCAGATGAGATTATTATCAACTACAAAGAATTGTGGAAAATTGAAGATGCTTTTGGTGAGTTAAAAGGGACTTTGAAAACACGTCCTGTTTTCCATTGGACAGACCAGAGGATTATTGGACATTTAACTCTATGCTTTTTAACTTATCTTTGTGAGGCCCACCTTACAAAATGTTTAAGAGATAAGAAGATGAACCTAAAAAGCCCAGCCATAGGCATTGGTCATGTTAAAGAGCGACCTTTAACTGTTGTAGAGGCCATGAGGGAACTCAAGGAAGTTAGGGCTATCCCTGTTAAAATTCGTGATCAAGTCATTTGGACCCGCACAGATATCACTGGCAATGCCAACTCCTTATTTAAAGCCGCAGGCGTCCCCATCCCTCCCAGAATCCTTAATGCCCACAAGTGTGGATAAACAAAATACAACTGTATGCGTTAATCCTTTAATATCATTCGTTTGACGCAGATGCTGCTGTCAAACTCGGGAGACCATCTACAGAAAATATAAATACGTCTTTCAACCCTCGATTTTGCAGCTCAGTCAAAACACTCAACCAAAACTTTGAACCCTCATTTTCAGAAATCCATAGGCCCAACAAGTCTTTCTGACCCTCCTCTGTAATACCAAGAGCTAGGTAAATCGCCTTATTAATAACTCTCTTGTCTTGATGGACCTTCACCACGATACAGTCCAAAAATACGATAGGGTAAGTGCTATCCAAGGGGCGGTTCTGCCAAGCCGTAACTTCATCAATAACAGCATCCGTCACGTTGGCTATCACTGAGTGGGATATCTCTGCACCATGGTAGAGGTCTTTGATAGCTCCTTGAATATCCCTGGTCGTCATTCCCCTCGCATAGACAATGGCATTCGTTTAGTGAGAGATCCCATTCGGTTAAGGATTTGAACCTCTAACTCCTCGGGGGTGGGCTAACCCCAAGTTTTTTTCTTTGATCCATGTGATTATCCGTTGGCCATAGCCCCCCTAACCTCTTTACTGGGTCTCCATACTCCGATGGGTTTTCTAGAAACTCGGTCGTAATGCCTATTCGGACGTAGCCTTTGTCGGCAGGTCTTCATATTTGTAATGATGCAATTGAGGGTTTTACTAAGCACTACCTTTTGTTGAAGAAAAAGACCTTCAATATTTCTTGCAATTGTCAGTAAATTGTTTTTAAAGTTTGTCTGCATGGTTTGTTTTTTACTATGGGATTGAGATGTATTAAGACGGTCTTCCGTGTAGTTGGAAAATAATCTTGTCAGAGTGATAAGTGTGAAGTGTGCAAACAATTCTTGTTTGACTCCCCTTTCACTTTGAGAATGAAACTCTTCAATGGTCATCAGTTCTTTGGATATTTTGTACAGTTCCTCTATACTCCAGCGTCCATGATAGAGATTGGCCAGATCATCAATGGAATATTTTTTTTGATCCATTAAGGTTGTTCCTAGAACAAAAGTAGTTTGTCCAATTTTATATTTGACCAAACGCAAAGCGTAGGCTTTGAAGTCGTCTTGTGGCTTTTTTTTATGTAGTTCTTTCAGAATTTGCTTGCTAGGAATGACTTGGATCACTGAGTCTTTTTGATCATTATTAATAAATTCATCAAAAACAGTGTTGGCATTTCTCCTTATCCTAAACACCGCATGCAGACTTCGCACCTTATGCTCATGAAGCATTTCGTAGGAATAATAGCCACGATCATAAACCACAACATCGTTTTCAAACAATTTTTTGAAATGAGTTTGTGCAGCCTTTCTCTCATTGTTATGGGCAAAGAGATCAAAATCCACAGGAATCTTCGACTGTAGTTGGTACAGGCAACTGACAAGACCTTGAGGGTACCATGCTTTTTCCCATGGTTGCTGATACCCATTATCTACGAGTTGACGTGGTAAATTTATTTTCGATCCATCCACTGCGAAAACCTTATGGCCCTTCCATAAGGTACTAGAATTGGATATACCGTCTTGTTTAAGAATTTCATCATGCAAAACTTTAAATATATTTTCATCTACTTTAGCCCGTGCACTACACATAGTGGATGCCCGAACTGGTTTAGGTTGAGGGAGTTCAATGTCTAATATGCGACACTGCTCCCAAAGTTCAATCAAAGTTGTATCATAACCTTGTTTTCCTTTAGAGAAAACAAGTCGGAAGATGAAAAGTATAATCAACAATGTATTCAAGACACGTTGACGCTTTTGCCAGGTTCGGTCGTACTCATCTGCAATGATAACCACTGTCTTGATGATGTTTTGCCAAAGATGCACAAAAGAGTCCTCTAGCATAGGCTCAGCCAAGTTCTTATGTGGCTTGATGGTGGGTTTCCCGACGGGTTTAGCGCATTGGGGGCCATTCAATAAGATAGACTGATAATTTTTTGTCAGAGGTTGAACATAAACACCTTTTTGAGTTTTTCCCTTTACATTTTTGTAGGCACGACTCCCATTTGTTTTGCCCAAATAAAGCCAGTTGGCAGCACGATAGCTCGTGGCATTAAATTTGGTAAGGTCGACAAAAGTCTCCATGAGTACAGGTTTGAAAGCATGTTTTAACTCCCAGTCTGTGGGAAGTTGGCGAGTTGCCATAGATAAAGCCATCGAAGCAAGATGGCGAACCTTTACCCAGGGAAAGATCAAAAATCGACTATTGTTCACCACTAAATTCAAGTGCTTTTTGTAAGCTCGATTTTGCCAACCGATCCATTCATCACGGCAAGGCAAAGTGGATGTGCCAGCTTCAAATAAAAGACAACCCAATCTTCGCCCACAATTATCTAGGATGAAATAGCGCAAATGGGGACCAAAGGGACGTCTGTAATTGAGATAATGATGCCGATCGACAACTTCATTCCATTCCTTAATGGCCTCTTGATCAGTTACGATTTGCAAAGAAAGTGGGGTCAATGAGTCTAGTTTATCGTTGATGAGAGGCTTTTCATCTGTTCGGTGTGTCCAAGTGATTTTTTTGGAGGGGACACTCCGCTTTGACATGTCTTTTTCTGGCAGGGATAGAATGTCAAGTTCCTCTAGCGTCTCAAGCATACGAAGGCACGATTGGATGCGATGATCACCTTTGGGAGTTAGCCAACCAAGATGTTCACAAACTGTATAACCCAGTTCACGGCGACTTAAAGAAGGAAATAGCGCCACCGTCTTTTGAATGTCGGCAATTTGCTTGCGCGTCAAGCGTCTTCCAAAAAAAGTTGTTGAAGGCAATGTCTCTATGCGTGGGTCCATTTGAGTCTCTCCCCTTTGGGAATGGTTCAAATATAATGTGACACAACGATGGGGTGGACTCAAGTATTTTTTTTCGGAAAAAGAAAAAAGATAAAAGCCCCCTTAACTCAGTATGTTAGAGGGAGTCAGAAAAATGTGGAAAAACCTTCTGCAAAAACGAATGCCATTGCTCGCATAGAGGGTCAGAATACTGTCTTCAAAGCCCTCAAGACGAGTCTTGCCTTTGGGAATGACTTGGGGCTCAAAGGAGGCACTTCGGTCACGGGGGACCTGAAGCTCCACCTCGCCTTTCTCTCCCTTTATGGTCTTTCTACTGTAACCATTGCGAGTGTTGGATTTGCGGGTCTCAGACTTCTCATGCCTCTCATAACCTAGGTGATCGTCCATTTCCGCATTAAGAGCTGTCTCTAAAACAACCTTCATCAGTTGACCCGTTATGTCGGATAAATCCTTTTGGGTCTTGACGTTCTTCGCTAGTTCCTTGCCTATTGTCTTGATATCCATTCTGCCTTCTCCTTTCAGGATGATAGTTCATCCTAATATGATTCGGCAGTTACACAAAATAGTTTACAGGCTCAAAAAAACTTGGGGTTAGCCCACCCCCGAGGAGTTAGAGGTTCAAATCCTTAACCGAATGGGATCTCTCACTAAACGAATGCCATTGCCCCTCCGGGTCATCTTATCACCTTCCAATAATGTTATTGCTTTATCCTTTATTGTATCGGAATCATACATGACAAAAATACAATTAAAAGTCCAGAGTAACTAAAAGAGGCCAATTATATAGACCAGCGAAGCTGTCCACCGAGTTACTATGAATGTTTTTCGCCTAAAATACTGGATTTATTAGTAAATCCTATTTTAATACACAACATTCATGGGCGTGGGTGGGGAAGCAAAGTGCCCCCATGAAGGTTACTTTTTAACAAACAACAAACTTAAAAACTCTGAGTCAGAAGAAAGTATAAATTGTGTATCCTCTTTTAATGAAACTCTATAGGCCTCTAGCGTACGTAAGAACTCATAAAAACTAGGGTTCTGTGAAAGTGACCTTGCATAGATGGCAGTGGCCTTAGCCTCTCCGCGGCCCTTTATTAATTGGGCATTCTTATAGCCCTCAGATTCAATCTTTTGTAAGTCCTGACTTAAGCGGCCTTCAATTTTAGCTTTTTCAGCTTTGCCAAAAGATCTTATTTTTTCAGCAATTCTTTTACGTTCGGAAATCATTCTTTCATAGACTTTGGCTTCTACAGATTTTTCATATGAAATTCTTCGAAGTTGAACATCGATAATTCGAATCCCGTACTTCTGAGTTTCTTTATCAGCGCTTTCTGCAATGATTTGGCTGAGCTTTTCGCGCCCAACACTAATCTTTTCAATTTCACCAGTGACTTCTTCTTCTACAATTTCGCCTCGGGCTTCTTTTTCTGCAGTTTCTTTTTTGGTTATTTCAATTCTATCTAAAATCGAATTAGAATTTCGAACAGCTTCGACTAAAAAGTGATTTGAAATCGTATCACGGGTGATACCATCGAGAACAGCATCTAATCGAGTGATCGCGCCACGCTCGTCTTGAACGGTTTGAATAAATTTTAAGGCATCAACAATTCTCCAGCGGGCTGTGGTGTCCACTCGAATAAATTTTTTATCTTTAGTTGGGATTTCATTGGGGTCACCATCCCAAGTCAAAATGCGTTTATCTACATATCGAATATCCTGAATAAGAGGGAGTTTAAAGTGAAGCCCTGCGCTTGTAACGGGTTTTCCAACGGGGCGGCCAAACTGTGTTTTAATGGCTTGCTGGCCTTCTGTTACAATAAAGGCTGAGGAAAAAGTAGCGAGAAGAATTACTACAAAGATACTAACTGATATAATTTGCTTCATATTAAGATCCTTATTTAACAACCGTATCTGATACAGTCTTACTATTAGAGAAAATAGGCATTATCCCTTTTACTTTGGAATCGACGATAGTGACCTTATTAAAACGTTTAAAGATATGTTCCATGGTTTCAATGTATAGTCGTTTTCTAGTAATTGATGGGGCTAGCCGATATTCCTTTAAAACAGCAGTGAATTTTTTAGCATCACCTGTTGCTCTATTAATCAATGCGGCTGAGTAACCTTTTGCTTCGGAGACAGTTTTCTCTGCCTTACCTCGGGCTTCTGGAATAACTTTATTATATGCTTCTTCAGCTTGGTTAATTGATTTTTCCTGCTCTTGTTTTGCAGAAACCACTTCGTTGAAAGAAGGTTTTACAATTTCAGGAGGATTAATATCTTGCAGCTTAACGGCCACGACTCGGATTCCAAGATCATATTTATCTAAAACTTCCTGCATTAAAACTTTGGCATCTGACGCCATTTCAAGACGGCCTGTTGTTAGTACCTCTGTAACTACTCGGTCTCCTACAACTCGCCTAAGTATAGACTCGGAAACATCTCTGAGGTTTCGGACAGGTTGACTGGCTTGAAATAAATATTTAAATGGGTCTGCTATTTGGTAGTGTACGACCCACTCAACATCGGCCACATTTAAATCACCTGTAAGCATTGATGATTCACTTTTCAGATTACCTTTAGAATAGGTTGTGCGTTCGTAGGATGAAGAACTCTCAGTTCGAAATCCAAATTCAGCCTGATGGACTAATTTTGTTTTGAGTTTCTCTAAGCGATCAATGCCGTAGGGTAGTTTAAAGTGGAGTCCCGGAGGATATGTGCCTTGATATTTACCTAAACGTATAATCACAGCTTCTTCATCGGGCTGCACTGTATAGATTGCGCTATAAGCTCCTGCAAGGGCGAGTAGGATCAAAAGACCATACAAACCAAATTTAGGATTGCTTGAGAAAGATTTTTTGAATTTATCAAACCTAAGCAAAAAATCTGCGAAGACTTCTTCTGGTGTCTGTGGTGGCCTGCGGCCACCGTTGTGTATATCCATAGGTATGGATTACCAGCCTACAGCAGACTTACAAGTGAAATACTTAAAGTGTTGTCAATCCACGCAATATGTATGGGTAAATATAACGCATCAAATTATTTTGAAAAATCTCATCTTGATTGTAGGCCTTATGAGTCCCAGAGATGGAACTGGAGTCAGAACTCCCAAGCCCCCACCAGAGTTAGAGTTGAAGCCAAGATGCGCCGCATCCTAATTGGTGACAAATGGAACTTGCATCGACTCATGAACGTTGTCCCATGGAGTCTTAAAGAATTTTTGGTTTACAACATCAATGCTGGATTTTGTTTTGACGGAAAGGTGGATGTAGACTCAGATGCCGATGGCATATGTGATCGCGATGAAATGACCATGAACAATTTGTATGCCGAAGAGTTAAAACAAGAGGGAAAAAGCTTTGATCCCACCAATCGCTTTCATAGAATCCTCTGAAAAAGATTTCGTAGACTTTTGCTTAAGTATCGGCTTGAATATTGATAGTCCTATATCGCTACCAAGGAGGGTTCGTTATGTCGCATCAAAAGCTTCTCTATGAAATCAGTGGGGGTGAGCTGTTACATAGAAAGAATATATTTCTCGATAAACCTATAAACTATGTAGGCTACACTTTGAAAAGATCCATTGTTTTGCTGATGTTTAGTTCTTTACTACAAGCAAGTGCTTCAAGTGCTTTGACCTCTTCCATGAGGTGGACCCCAATGTCAGACTGAAAAACTTGATTTTTAAGCTACACCACAGCGCACAAAGAAGCCCCGTGTTAATGTGTTAAAGGCACCTCTCCCATATACACCTGATAAGGGGTGTAATCCTGAAGAGACTGGTGTGGCCTTTTATTATTATAAAAATTAAAATACGTTTTAAAACCTTTGTTGGCTTGAACCATTGATTTGTCTTGATAGCCTTTCAAGTACACCTCTTCGTACTTAACAGACCGCCAAAGCCGCTCGATCATGATGTTGTCTAAACACCTGCCTTTGCCGTCCATACTGATAGAAATTCCATGGCTTTTCAACAATTTTGTGAAAACCTCAGAAGTGAATTGGCACCCTTGATCGGTATTGACAATATCAGGGCAACGTGTGCCACGAAGTCACGGAGGTGACATGCTGATGTGAAGATGGAGGTAGGTCCTCCGCACTCGGATTTCAGGATTTGAGTGCAAACAACCTTGCTGCTGCATGGGAGGCAAGGCCCTTGTAGTGAGCGAGCAAGGAAAAGGCCGTAGTAAACGGTCATGTAAGTACTAGGGAGATGAGCGAAAGCAAACCCACCGACGACGCATCGAAAGATTAACAGTCGCGTCAAAACCGAAGGAAGGTTGTCTCCGTCGGGATAAGTCTAGAGGAAGCCTGATGACCGATCTAGACGGCGTGCGGTGTATAGGGGGCATGAACCTAGTACAGGCTTCGTATCGGAACGTGGGAACCTGCTGGTGGATGATAAGGGAAACGCTATAAGGGAGACCCCCGAAGTGCTAAATACCGATGCCACCAACCAGGGGCAGAGTGATTCGTAGTAGTGATGAAGTTCCCGAGTTTGACAGCAGCATCTGCGTTAAAATGCGAAATTTCCAGAAATTGGGGTTGTACTGAAATATAATGGTAGCTGCTGGAAAAATTAAAATTGACGTAAAAAAAGTGTAGAAAACAAAATAGGATTTTATCGTTTTAAATATTGATATATCATAGAAATATGTAGAAAATGTCCTCATGTACATCCAAACGACTAAAAACTCAAAAGGTCAGTGCTACTACCACCTTGTGGAGTCCTACAGAGAAAAAGGCAAATCCAAAAAACGCATGCTCATGTCCTTAGGTAAGGCTGGAGAAGGAGGAGAGGATAAGATTAATAGTTTGGCGCAGGCCGTATCCCGCCACCGAGAGCTTCTCACTGTGAGTCAATTGGCTAAGGAGCTTTACATCGAAGAGACTTTCATTTTGGGTCCCTTGCTGATTTTACAAAAGTTGTTTGATCAACTGGGTATCAATAAGACCCTCAAAGACATAAAAGATTCTCATGAGAAAGTTCAATTTGATTTATGTAAGGTGATTTTTACCTTAGTTGCCACCCGATTTATTGCTCCTAGTTCCAAGTTAAAGGTTTTTGAGTATTGGCAAAAATCTTTTTACCCAGACATGATTAAGGGTGATTTGAGTCTCCAGCATATTTATCGGTCTATGGACTTACTTGCCTCCCATAAGGATGAAATAGAGAACTCGCTTTATTGGGTGGGGCGAGATTTATTTAATTTCCAAGTAGACATTGTGTTGTATGATTTAACAACCTTACGCTTCGAGAGTACAAGAACAGACTTAGGGAAACTTCGTCAATTTGGCTATAGTAAAGAGAGACGATCAGACTGCACCCAAGTTGTCTTTGGTTTGTTGGTGAATCGGGATGGCATCCCTTTAGGTTTTGAGGTTTTCCCTGGTAATACTTTTGAAGGCAAGACGCTTTCAGATATTGTTGATAAAATGAGAAAAAAGTTTAATGTACGCCGTTTCATTTTTGTGGCTGATAGGGGGCTTTTATCAAAGGCTAATACTGACAAACTCAGTGAGGATCAAAGCGAGTTTATTGTTGGTATGAAGCTTGGATCTTTAAAAAAAGAAAAGAAACAAGAGGTCTATGATTTAAATCGTTTTAGCTGGGTATATGAGAATGAGCTTGCTGTTTACGAAACAGACCATGGGGGGCATAGATGTATTGTGACTTGGTCTAGGAAAAGAGCAGAGAGAGATAAAAAATCTAGAGAATCCCTTCTTGAAAAAATCGAAGGAAAACTATCTTCTAAAGGTGTTCAGTCTAGTACTTTTGTTTCCAATAAAGGTTATAAGAAATATGTAAAGATGGCTGACGACAAAAATAAAAAACCTGAATTAAATGCAGAACAAATAGAATTAGATGAAAAAATTGATGGTTTTTTTGCCGTCCTTACAAATGTCAAAGACTTGACGGCAGATGAGATTATTATCAACTACAAAGAATTGTGGAAAATTGAAGATGCTTTTGGTGAGTTAAAAGGGACTTTGAAAACACGTCCTGTTTTCCATTGGACAGACCAGAGGATTATTGGACATTTAACTCTATGCTTTTTAACTTATCTTTGTGAGGCCCACCTTACAAAATGTTTAAGAGATAAGAAGATGAACCTAAAAAGCCCAGCCATAGGCATTGGTCATGTTAAAGAGCGACCTTTAACTGTTGTAGAGGCCATGAGGGAACTCAAGGAAGTTAGGGCTATCCCTGTTAAAATTCGTGATCAAGTCATTTGGACCCGCACAGATATCACTGGCAATGCCAACTCCTTATTTAAAGCCGCAGGCGTCCCCATCCCTCCCAGAATCCTTAATGCCCACAAGTGTGGATAAACAAAATACAACTATATGCGTTAATCCTTTAATATCATTCGTTTGACGCAGATGCTGCTGTCAAACTCGGGATTAACAGTCGCGTCAAAACCGAAGGAAGGTTGTCTCCGTCGGGATAAGTCTAGAGGAAGCCTGATGACCGATCTAGACGGCGTGCGGTGTATAGGGGGCATGAACCTAGTACAGGCTTCGTATCGGAACGTGGGAACCTGCTGGTGGATGATAAGGGAAACGCTATAAGGGAGACCCCCGAAGTGCTAAATACCGATGCCACCAACCAGGGGCAGAGTGATTCGTAGTAGTGATGAAGTTCTTGTAATGAGAATGGAGCGAAGGGGTCACATGATTTATGGAAGTAGTCAGGCCAACTTGGTTATGCTGAGGAGGAGCCTAATGAAACGGAAAATCATAGGAGCCGTGTGAGGGGAGACTTTCAAGCACGGTTCTGTGAGGGGCAGTGGGGGAAGTTCCCACTGCCTACTCGATCAAATGTTTCTATGGCTTCCTCAAAGACTTCTAAACAAAAAGTTGTCTCAAGGCTATTAGAAAGTCTCCAAGACAGCACAAATCGGCTAAACCAATCTATCACAGCTACCCATAGGTGTTCGTGGTTTTTTTCTAATTTTAATTCCAAATTAATGGAAATACTTTTCAAGCCTCCTTTTTTACATAGAGGGAAGTGGGCGATTTATAAATATTTATAGATGGTATTTTGAGAAATGGACGCAGATTGACATTTGATATCCACGACAAGCCATGTGTTTTAAGAGACTTAATTGTGTAACGAAAGAACTGTGGACTTTTGGGAACAACAGAATTTAAATTTCTTTCCACTTCCGCATGGACAGGATTGATTTCTTCCAATTTTTTCGCTTTGGTCATTTTTCTGCTGTGATGCAGACATATCTTCAGTTACAATTTTTTTTTGCTTTTCATCTTCCAAATCCTCATCCAAATTATCAAAAAGAATATCTCCTAGATTCTTGTGAAAGTAACGATTTTTAAATTGAGATATGAGCATCATAAAAATACATGTAAGAACCAAAAGTGTGAGTGAAGCAAAAAACAAAGAAGATGCTTGCATCTGAGTTAATGGGAGGATGAGTGCCAGTAAATAACCAAATCCAAATACCAATAAGGAAATAAGAAGAGATATAAAGGATCCCAAAGAAAGTAATATTAAAAGTCCAAAAATCATTGCTATTTTTTGCTCCTGTCGAATACAATGAATCCGCATAGATACAAGTGAGTTATCTACAGACTTAATGATTCTCGCGTTAGTATCTTAATAGGTCAAGATTAATTGGAGGAAATTTTTATTTTTTAAACGCAGGGGGCAAATATGAGCACGGAAGCTCAAACACTTAAAACGATCAAAAAATGTTTCAAGAAAGTTATTCCTGAAAAGGACTCTCGGGCAACCATTCCACCTCTTGAGTTTATTGTGGCTCTTGTCTTGTCATTCCAGGGAGACTCTAAGACATATTCAATAGAGGGAATTAGGAGGTTTATGATAAGTCATTTAGGATTAAGAATTGAAAGACACAGCTTCTGGGAAAGACTCTCTAGAAAAAGATTAAAAGAGCTTCTGAGTAAACTGGTTGAAATGCTCATGATAAAGCTATCTCATGGAGCTTTTCATGGGAGCAAAGCCATATTATTACAACTGGGAGTCTCAGACGTTCTTCTTGTTGACTCAAGCACAATAAGCCTTTGGGATGGAGCATCTGAGAATTTTCCAGGGACAAGAACAAACGCAGGAATTAAATGGCACGCTTGTTTCAGTTTATTCAGTGGTATAATGACTTGGTTCGAATTAACTCCGTCTTCCACTAACGATAGGAAGTGCTTTCCTGATATAAAGGAACTCGTTGGAAAATTAGTCATCTTTGATTTGGGATATTGGGACTATGGCTTATTGTCATCTATTCATGAAGCTAAAGGATTTTTCTTGTCTAGAGTGAAGTCAAATGCCTCTATTCTTATTGATGCTGTTGTTGAAGGTTTGCCAGATTACTATGTTGGAAAAGAGTTCTCTGATATTAAACTCAAGAAAAAAAACGATGTTGTTGAATTTATAGGCAGTGTCTTGTCCAATGGTAAATGGGTAAGTTTGAGAATTGTAGGCTTCTGGAATTCCTCCGAAAAACGCTATCATTGGTATTGCACGAATTTAGATGTGGCAGCGGAGTCCATATATCCAATTTATCGTTTACGTTGGCAATGTGAACTTATTTTCAAATCTTGTAAGAATTCTTTGAATGCAAATCAGATCACCTCAAACGATCAAAATATCATAGAGAGTCTTCTTCTTGCTTCATTAGCGGCTCACCTCACATCAAGTGTTGTTTTGAGGATA
Organism: Bdellovibrionales bacterium; assembly: GCA_965261545.1. Taxonomy (GTDB): domain Bacteria; phylum Bdellovibrionota; class Bdellovibrionia; order Bdellovibrionales; family UBA1609; genus CBDHDF01. Next base: position 241,395 of record CBDHDF010000002.1, read on the forward strand.
GGAAGAACTAAACTCAATAAGGAACAAAATAACTCCACATCGTTTCAAAGAGTTGCTAAGGTTACCGTCTTATTAGCCTCTGATTTTATCAAATATCTCCTAAGCTCATCTCAAAAGTATTTAAATATTTTGATAGAGAAGATCAAGATATTCTCCCATGAAATTTATGACACAAACTACCGACGGCGAAAAACATCAATGAATATGGCTAAAAAGGTCTTGCTATGAAAGAATAAAAAACCACGAACACCTATGAGCCATCACGTCGTAAAATTTCTCCCCAGTTTGGAATTGATTCGTGATCCTTGGATTCAATTGAGACGACATCAATGTTGATCTTTGGATGGTCTTCAAATTTAATTTTTATGGAACTCTTTTTTGAGCGATCAAATTCTGGACGACGCTCTGTACGTTTTTCGTAAGCTTTTCGCAGAAGCCCTTCAATGTAATTCAAGGCAGATTGATTATCTATCTCTTCGCCATCCCTAGATTTAAGGTAAATCCCAATGTCGGCATCAAAATCGCCGTCCTCATGGCGCTTGAGAATCGTAGTTTTGGCATAGCTTCCACTTCTGAGGGCTTTCTCGAAATCAAATTCGTCTTCAGACGTAATATAGGTGCCAAGGTTCTTCTCCAAAAAATCTAGCTCCTCTTTGGCTGCTTTCAACTGCCCCTTCGAGGGTCGTATTCCCTCCTTTATAAATTTCATAAATCTCGAATCTAACTCAGCCACTGTTTGGGCTCCTTTCATAAATTGCAACTTCAAAAGGGGAGGTGTTGTATGTAAAAGACTGTTATTATTAGACTTTTAGTGACAATGATGTGTAATCCCCACCCATTTTAATATGGTCTCTTTTTGAGACAAATCAAGGCTTTGGCCTTGAAAGTAATGGACTTTTTACATTTTAATCAAATCCAATACCCCCATTGTACCACATTATATCAATAATGTCAAGTATATATATTTCTACAACTAGATATTCAATATATTTCGAATAATACATTGTGAAAATGTATCTATCTGTTATTATTAATATATGAAGGAATTAGATGGAATAGAACTATTAAAAAAGGTACTGCCAGGGCCAATCAATGAAATTGACCTGACTACTGGTGGGCTCCCTATGTGGGCAAATCAAATCGCACAGGTAGTCGTAGTAACATTTTCTTTAAAAGACCATCGAATTGCTCTGGTAATACCAAAGAAGCAACTAGAATTCGACCAACTAGCACGACTGCAACGCCTTGTTGAGTCTAAATTGAATTTGCCAGCCCTGGTGGTTGCCGACAAAATCAATCCAAAGTACAGATCCCTGTTTGTTAGAAATAATGTTCCCTACATTTATAAGGATCAAGCAATCTATGCTCCGCAACTAGGATTAATTTTAAATGCTCGCAGACAATATCCCATAATTCGTGGGGCAATGCCTCATGTTGAAAATGTGTCTATTGGCCCCTTTGAGTTAAAAATACTTGCGGGATTTCTTACTCAAAGAATTAACCTACTAAATTTTAATCTCCTTGATTTAGCCTATGAGCTTAAACGACATGACTACAGGTGTTCTCAAGGCAAACTTTCTAATTCAATAAATCGACTCTTAATGTCTGGGTTTTTGACTTCTCACGGTAGCGGACCGAATAGAAAATTAAATTTTATTAATAGAAGTGAAGTCTGGCAAAAACTAAATGAAAATACATACCAAGGGTCTACTCGGATAATTCCTGCTGAATTTATTACGCAAGACTTAGACTTACCTTTAAGCAATGAGAGTGCGTTGGCAAAGTATACTAATCTTGGGTATCCAGCCAAACCGATTTATGCAGTAACCAATAAACAGTTACAAGAAATTCAGGCAGAAGGAAATGCTTTCGGCGATTTTGGTAATCCTTTGTTTTATTTCGATGTTCGCAAGGAAGACCCAAGATTGTTTTCCATAAATGGAGCTTTAAACCCCATAGAAGTATTTATGGACATGAAAGATAATGGAGATGAAAGAATTCAAATCGAATTATCTAAAATGCTAAGGGAATTTAATTTGGAGGATTTAAGAGATGTCTAAAGTCAGAGGCGTAGACCATTTTTCAGAGTTTTTCAAAGATTTTTCGGATGAATATGTAATTATTGGTGGTACTGCGGCATCAGAAATTCTAAACGATAACGAACTTACTTTTAGAGCCACAAAAGATGTGGACATGGTAATTCTCACAAACGACTCTCCTGCTTTAAATAGTCGTATCATTGAGTACGTCAAGCTAGGTCAGTTCAAAGCACAGGAAACCGTAGAGGGAAAAAGGTACTATAGATTTTCAGACCCAGCAGATGATAAATTCCCTAAGCTCCTAGAAATATTTGCTAGGAATGAATCTGGACTTGAGCTGGAAACAGGGCAACACATCATTCCAATAATAAATCAAGAGGCGGATCGTCTCAGCGCAATTTTACTCGACGATGACTATTTTGAATTGATAAGAGCCAATGCAGTCAAATCTAAAGAAGGTTATTCTTTAATAGATCCAAGAGTTAATATTTGTCTAAAGGCTAGAGCCTATCGAGAACTAACTCAACGTAAAGTAAATGGTGAAAAGGTGGACTCCCGAGAAATCGAAAAGCATAAAAAGGACGTTCTTCGAATTGCACTTGTTCTTGATGGAAGTAAAACGGTTTCACTTCCACAAGTCGTGTCTGATGATTTGAAACAAGTTCTAACCGAACTTAGCGCAATGGACGCCAAAGTCGTCGCTCAAGTCTTGAAGGGGCAACCAATTACAACAAAAGAGCCGTTGATAAAAGCTATTGAAAATGAATTTGAATTTTTTAGTTAAGCCTCTTCTGTCTTCCAAACCAAGGAAATATTTTGAATTATGATAGTTCTGGCATCAGTTAAGGGTTGGTAATTTACACCTAATAGTTTTTAAAAGGTTCGGGTAACATTTTTGGATATGTTTTTCTAATTTTTTTTTCATTATCCACAACTAGCACTCCACAATATAAGAATTTATTTTTAAAAACTTCATAACAACACAACCTCAAGGAACCAGTGGTACCATTTGGTTTTCTACAGTGTTCGCGTAGTCTCTTTGAGATTTCTTGGTCAATTCCAGAATAAATAATGTAGAATAAATCTGAAATTTCATGTATCGGCTCACAATCATTTAGGGTGTGCTAACGATATACTGTAGATTATATACCCACAGCGTCAATCTGTGCCCTCTTCAATCAGCATTTAGTCATAGGTTGAGCTCGATACTGTCGGTTTAAGGCCTTAAAATTTTCATCAATCCTTAAGAGTTCAATACAAAGCACTTGTAGAGTCAATCTTGTGGGTAGATTCTTCTTAAACTGATAGTATTAAGTTAGACTAAAGGAGGGTAATTTCTACAGTATATTGTTAGCACACCCATCATTTAAACCAACTCCATTTGAATTATACTCCTTAGATTCCGTTTTTAGTTTGGCAATTTCTTCGCTGTTCAATTCCGCTCCTAAGAAATATACAGAGCTAGGAAGAAAGCGATTTCCGTCTTGGATTTTAAATTTACTTGAAAGCTCATGTTCTGTGTTGACGCCGATATTTCTCGCTTCTCTTTTTATAAGCGATAATAATTTGTATTCTAACGACGTCACTTCATTCGAACCATTACGCATGCTTTTCCTCAACCAGCTCGAACTCATTTATAATAGGTAATAGATCATGAGGTACGTTATCGCTGTGCCAATCTTTGTTTTTCTCCCAATTTGGCTGATTTAAAATTGGACGAATTTCATTAAATCTCTCTAGCGTTTCATCATGAGGAAATAGATACCATTTATTATTTTTTCGATCAGGAAAACAAATGTATAGGTTCTTAAAATGGTATTTCTCAGCAAAGGTCACTCTAGCCTTAAGCTGAATATTAATTGATTCGCCTTTTAAATCTACAGCAATAAAGTCAGCGCCGTTCCAGTCATCTGAAAGTTTTATGCAACAAATACCAAAATTAGCGAAAATTGCTGACACTTTTTGGTAATTATAAATTTCTTTCTGTTTAGAGGAAAGGTTAATGTATTCGATTTTTTTGAGACTTATCATTTGAATTCCTAAATCCAGTTTTTGTATTGGTCATTAGCGCGACCACAATTTTTTTCCTACTGAAACTATTTATAACAACGTCTACTGAATGAGTAGATGCTGGAACATAGAATGAATACCACATACACATTATGTAGAAAATCAAGTAGTTCATCAATTAGTTAATAGCGCAAAAATCAAGGCACCGTGTGCCACGAAGTCACGGAGGTGACATGCTGATGTGAAGATGGAGGTAGGTCCTCCGCACTCGGATTTCAGGATTTGAGTGCAAACAACCTTGCTGCTGCATGGGAGGCAAGGCCCTTGTAGTGAGCGAGCAAGGAAAAGGCCGTAGTAAACGGTCATGTAAGTACTAGGGAGATGAGCGAAAGCAAACCCACCGACGACGCATCGAAAGATTAACAGTCGCGTCAAAACCGAAGGAAGGTTATCTCCGTCGGGATAAGTCTAGAGGAAGCCTGATGACCGATCTAGACGGCGTGCGGTGTATAGGGGGCATGAACCTAGTACAGGCTTCGTATCGGAACGTGGGAACCTGCTGGTGGATGATAAGGGAAACGTTATAAGGGAGACCCCCGAAGTGCTAAATACCGATGCCACCAACCAGGGGCAGAGTGATTCGTAGTAGTGATGAAGTTCTTGTAATGAGAATGGAGCGAAGGGGTCACATGATTTATGGAAGTAGTCAGGCCAACTTGGTTATGCTGAGGAGGAGCCTAATGAAACGGAAAATCATAGAGCCGTGTGAGGGGAGACTTTCAAGCACGGTTCTGTGAGGGGCAGTGGGGGAAGTTCCCACTGCCTACTCGATAGATCGGCGTATTGCATTATTTGTTGAGTTGAAGCCACTATGGGGCATCTCTGAGTAGGAACGACGTAATTCGAACCACCAAAAGAAGAATGGCTATGGCCCAAGCTCGTTTGGTTCCAAGCCTAAACTTGTACTCGTTCATTTGCAGCTTGAAGCTAATTTCGAGGATAATTTCATTATTTTTGTTTTGGTCTTTCATTGAAAGCCCCCTTTCACCCAAGCCGCAAGGCCAAGAAGGGGGATTGAGATGAAAACAAAACTAAATTTCCATATTGTCTGAGAATTCTGCTGTTGCTTAGATGATCGACTTTTGATGTGGCTCTACTGACTTTGATTGCCTATTTCTCTCCTTTTGTAGTTTGAGGTCGTTCAATTCGCAGAGCACTCCTATTCCTACCCTCAGTTCTCAGGCCATACGCTTCGCTCCTGTCACTCGAACTTGCCGCTTCGCTTGACGGGCAGGGGACCGCTTTGCGCCTTTCACTCATTTCCTTCCCTCTAGGGCGCACTTAGGGTGAGCGCCCCTTCGGGCAATGGCATTCGTTTAGTGAGAGATCCCATTCGGTTAAGGATTTGAACCTCTAACTCCTCGGGGGTGGGCTAACCCCAAGTTTTTTTCTTTGATCCATGTGATTATCCGTTGGCCATAGCCCCCCTAACCTCTTTACTGGGTCTCCATACTCCGATGGGTTTTCTAGAAACTCGGTCGTAATGCCTATTCGGACGTAGCCTTTGTCGGCAGGTCTTCATATTTGTAATGATGCAATTGAGGGTTTTACTAAGCACTACCTTTTGTTGAAGAAAAAGACCTTCAATATTTCTTGCAATTGTCAGTAAATTGTTTTTAAAGTTTGTCTGCATGGTTTGTTTTTTACTATGGGATTGAGATGTATTAAGACGGTCTTCCGTGTAGTTGGAAAATAATCTTGTCAGAGTGATAAGTGTGAAGTGTGCAAACAATTCTTGTTTGACTCCCCTTTCACTTTGAGAATGAAACTCTTCAATGGTCATCAGTTCTTTGGATATTTTGTACAGTTCCTCTATACTCCAGCGTCCATGATAGAGATTGGCCAGATCATCAATGGAATATTTTTTTTGATCCATTAAGGTTGTTCCTAGAACAAAAGTAGTTTGTCCAATTTTATATTTGACCAAACGCAAAGCGTAGGCTTTGAAGTCGTCTTGTGGCTTTTTTTTATGTAGTTCTTTCAGAATTTGCTTGCTAGGAATGACTTGGATCACTGAGTCTTTTTGATCATTATTAATAAATTCATCAAAAACAGTGTTGGCATTTCTCCTTATCCTAAACACCGCATGCAGACTTCGCACCTTATGCTCATGAAGCATTTCGTAGGAATAATAGCCACGATCATAAACCACAACATCGTTTTCAAACAATTTTTTGAAATGAGTTTGTGCAGCCTTTCTCTCATTGTTATGGGCAAAGAGATCAAAATCCACAGGAATCTTCGACTGTAGTTGGTACAGGCAACTGACAAGACCTTGAGGGTACCATGCTTTTTCCCATGGTTGCTGATACCCATTATCTACGAGTTGACGTGGTAAATTTATTTTCGATCCATCCACTGCGAAAACCTTATGGCCCTTCCATAAGGTACTAGAATTGGATATACCGTCTTGTTTAAGAATTTCATCATGCAAAACTTTAAATATATTTTCATCTACTTTAGCCCGTGCACTACACATAGTGGATGCCCGAACTGGTTTAGGTTGAGGGAGTTCAATGTCTAATATGCGACACTGCTCCCAAAGTTCAATCAAAGTTGTATCATAACCTTGTTTTCCTTTAGAGAAAACAAGTCGGAAGATGAAAAGTATAATCAACAATGTATTCAAGACACGTTGACGCTTTTGCCAGGTTCGGTCGTACTCATCTGCAATGATAACCACTGTCTTGATGATGTTTTGCCAAAGATGCACAAAAGAGTCCTCTAGCATAGGCTCAGCCAAGTTCTTATGTGGCTTGATGGTGGGTTTCCCGACGGGTTTAGCGCATTGGGGGCCATTCAATAAGATAGACTGATAATTTTTTGTCAGAGGTTGAACATAAACACCTTTTTGAGTTTTTCCCTTTACATTTTTGTAGGCACGACTCCCATTTGTTTTGCCCAAATAAAGCCAGTTGGCAGCACGATAGCTCGTGGCATTAAATTTGGTAAGGTCGACAAAAGTCTCCATGAGTACAGGTTTGAAAGCATGTTTTAACTCCCAGTCTGTGGGAAGTTGGCGAGTTGCCATAGATAAAGCCATCGAAGCAAGATGGCGAACCTTTACCCAGGGAAAGATCAAAAATCGACTATTGTTCACCACTAAATTCAAGTGCTTTTTGTAAGCTCGATTTTGCCAACCGATCCATTCATCACGGCAAGGCAAAGTGGATGTGCCAGCTTCAAATAAAAGACAACCCAATCTTCGCCCACAATTATCTAGGATGAAATAGCGCAAATGGGGACCAAAGGGACGTCTGTAATTGAGATAATGATGCCGATCGACAACTTCATTCCATTCCTTAATGGCCTCTTGATCAGTTACGATTTGCAAAGAAAGTGGGGTCAATGAGTCTAGTTTATCGTTGATGAGAGGCTTTTCATCTGTTCGGTGTGTCCAAGTGATTTTTTTGGAGGGGACACTCCGCTTTGACATGTCTTTTTCTGGCAGGGATAGAATGTCAAGTTCCTCTAGCGTCTCAAGCATACGAAGGCACGATTGGATGCGATGATCACCTTTGGGAGTTAGCCAACCAAGATGCTCACAAACTGTATAACCCAGTTCACGGCGACTTAAAGAAGGAAATAGCGCCACCGTCTTTTGAATGTCGGCAATTTGCTTGCGCGTCAAGCGTCTTCCAAAAAAAGTTGTTGAAGGCAATGTCTCTATGCGTGGGTCCATTTGAGTCTCTCCCCTTTGGGAATGGTTCAAATATAATGTGACACAACGATGGGGTGGACTCAAGTATTTTTTTTCGGAAAAAGAAAAAAGATAAAAGCCCCCTTAACTCAGTATGTTAGAGGGAGTCAGAAAAATGTGGAAAAACCTTCTGCAAAAACGAATGCCATTGCATGAAGAGGGGCTTGAAAGAGGGCGAAGAGAAGAAGAGAGGCCAGTGCTTTAAAGATGATTTTAAAAGGACAGGAGGCTTTGGAGATATCCGAAGCAACAGGGCTTTCTGAAGACGAAATCAAGGCTCTCCAAAAAAAGTAAGAAATTTTTTACAACAAATAAAAGATCTTATTGACACCACATCATTTCCATAGCAGGTTACTGCTATAATATAATAAGGCAAAGCCCAATGACCATCGAATGTCGTAACGGCTCATCTCCATGTGGCTTATAGAGAAAAACATAGAGAAAAACAAGGTCCTTCTCCTGATTGATCCCTTTTTACGGAGGTGAATGAATAAAAAATTCAGTAAACTTAATGATTTTAATAATAGTGTTCTTTAATGTTCCTCTTAGGGATTGTAAAAAAATAAATTGAACTAAAATTGTACTGTTTTATTTTAATATCTAATTGAATAAGCCCAAGTTATTTTTTTATAAGTCTTTATGTATTCTACTTTTAAATTTTTCCCTATAGAGGAGGTTTCCCATGAAAGTTATGTTAATGAATCTACAGACCCTTTGGATCCGTTGTTTCCTAGCTATATTAACAGCTAGTTTCTTTACCCATGTTACTTTCGCAGATACTGAAGAGTCAGATGAGAGTGCTACGGGCAATTCCAATGAGGCCAAAGTGCTTGACAATGAAGATGTAGAAGCAGAGGTAGCTGCCGCCAAACCCCTATTTCTCTTTGGTGATAAGTCGGGTATTTCTATTAACAGACTAGAAGTTCAAATCAATGTAAACAAGTATGCGTATAGGGATTCCACAGATGATCCATGGGCTGGTGCTGACAATAGTGATTTCGATAGAGTTACATTTGGTGAGTCCAACTTTTTGATGGAAACGGGGTGGCGGGACAAGATTATCAATGTCACTAAGCTCAATTTATCCCATTTATTTGATTATGAGGATGGCAACCAAGTTGATTTTACAGATGATTTTGATATAAATAGATTTGTCGAAAATTCTTTCTTTGAGTTCCGAGAAATCGGAGGTGAACCCGTCGTCGTTATTGTTGGAAAAAGAGACATCCGTGTAGGTTTGCTTGATTTCGAAGAATCCTATCAGACAAATCAATCTTGGTGGAGAAAGCTAACTCATAGCCGATTTGGTGTGCTTGGAGTGACTGTGCGTTTGGATGTGTCTGAAAGTTCTTGGGCTGACCATTTACTTTTTGTTGATAGCGTAGAGGTTATGCTTTTTGAAGATCATGGGGGTGATTTTAAATGGGATAGTCAATTGACAACTATGGCCACTCGCTTTGAAAAACAGATAGGAGATACTACTTTTGTCTTTAGTTACACTCACCGAGAGCATGAAAACTCCAGGTATTATGGGACGGAGATATATGAAGATGAGAATACATTTTCCCTTGGTGGCAAACGGGATATCAATGATTCTTTAACTCTATGGGCTGAGGGAGCCCTTTTTGAAAATCACATTTTTAATCAAAAGTACGACTCCATGAAGGCGGGTCTTTCTATAGGTGGCTCTCTCGATTTAAGTGAAGCTATAACATTAACGACAACAGGAGCTATCATTGGTAACTTTGGACATGAATTCGCCGCAACCCTTCATAGCGATATACCCTTTGGCCCCCAATTCCTTCAAGATCACGGGCAAATGCGTTTTCTATACAGATGGAGAGGGTATGATGATCGGAGTAGCACCTATATCGATAGCAGCACAGGTGAAAGAATGACTGTTCCATGGGAAGATGACCATCTTTTCGGAGTTGAACTGCAAATCAACTTTGATCTTTTGAATCATCCATCAAATAAACGCAATACATCCCTGTCGTTTGCGCCTCAAAATAGTAGTAAGACGAGGGCAGGGATGTAATCGGCAAAGCTGATTTCTCTTCTCCTCCTTGGCGTCGTTCGTATTGGAACTGGCTCTGTGAGGGGCATGAGGGAAGTTCCCACTGCCTACTCGACTCAAAATGCTGTATCGTTACACGGGGCAGCCCGTGAGCTTCGAACTCAATAACTATCACTTCCACCACAGAGAATACGACCCAAATATCCTTCGATTCACAAGCATTGATCCCGCTAGGTACAACGAATCTCCCTATATTTACAGCAACAGTAATCCCACCAATTTTATGGATACCACGGGGGGACAACCGACATATATCACCCTTTGGCTTAGTCAAAGCGATCCAATCATTCAACCGTCCGACGCAAAATCTGTATTGAAGTATAATTCTTTATCATCACGCCAAGAAGGTGCTCCTGACAGAATCTTGCATGAAGATCTTGCATTAACTGATATGGGTGAGGGTGTAAAAGGGAATATCTTTTCTGAGGATATTCGTCTGGGAACAATTATTGTCAGTACTCATGGAAATCCCGATTCGGTAATGGTAGCAGACAGATCAGTGAGGCCAAAGGAGCTACTTCTTTATTTAGTTCGTCGTGTAAGGGAAATAGATCCATTAGGGGTGGAGCAGGTAGATAGTATTACTCTTGCTGCATGTCGGGTAGGTTGTTGGAGGCCGGAACAGCCTTCTTTTGTAGATCGCCTTGGTTGGATGAACTTCAGAGAAGAACCGGCCGATTTTCCAAGTTTGAAGCGTGTTGCGGGCTCCCCTTACGGAGTAGGGACGGAGCGAGACTTCTCAAGCGATAATCTCATGGCGTTACATTTCTTAACGCCTCGAAAGCTTTCAGATACTGGTTATTATTATGAAGACATAATAGGGGCCAAACTAGATACAGGTCGATTCTTACGGGGGTATGGATCTAACGTAGTAACCTGAAATCCGCAAAATTATGACTAGGTGTTAGACTTAAGCCTAGATTTTCTCTTCAAATCGAACATAATGAGGTTTTATCTCTCCTAAACATTGACGATGCGACGCATCCATAGTCATAATTATGACTATGTCTTTCATATATGAGCAAAAAATCAAGGGTAAGGTCTACCTCTATAAGTCCACGAGCTACTGGGATAAAAAGAAAAAGCAGCCTCGTCAAAAAAGGGTGTATCTTGGTAAAAAGGATGAGGCCACGGGGGAACTCATTCCTACAACTCGGTGTTCCATTCCCACAGGCTCTTGGGATGTTGGCTCTCTTCACTTGTTAAAAAAGATTAGCAAAAAGCTAAATTTAGTACAAGCACTTAAAAAGATTTTTCCCGAAGATTATGAAGAAATTCTTTATTTATCTTTTTTCAAAGTTATTAAGAAAGAGCCTTATTATTTGTATCCCCTCTGGTGCGAAGACTCTTATGTTTCTGGTGAAAACTATTTAGATTCACGGTCAATAAGTAAATTCTTATTCACGGTTGGTCGTAATGAAGAAGCAATTGAGAATTTTTTTCTTGAATGGATTAAAAGGAATAAATCTGCTTCTCAAGCTGTGATGTTTGATATTACATCTATTTCTTCTTATGGTTCTGGCAATGATTTTTTAGGGACTGTAAAAATAATTGTGTAACTGCAATTTTTTTCTTAAATCTTAAAGCCACTTATGTGGCTCCACTCCTGGTAAAAAGCACAGCCCCATATTATTCGTCAATGTATAATTGACATTTTTTCCTTCAAGCGATTTTGTCAGTCACAATGCATTATAATTTAATGGGGAGATGGAGCCGTAATGGGATCATATCAGAACTGGAAAGAACTCAAATAAATAATTATCATCTTGGTTGGAAAAAAATCAGCAATAGCTCTCTCAAAAAAATGGAAATTCCAATCTCATCAAAGGGTTCATGTGTTTAGGTTCCCATACTATATTACCCCCTTTTTTTTATTTTTTTTAACTTGTGATATTCGAGAAATACCAGCATTGGGATGAAATATGAAAAAAAATGATTAAGAAACCCAAGTCTGCACCAAGAGGGCATGTATTTAGGTTCCCATACTATATTACCCTAACCATAGTCTCGTATTCCAGCATTTCTCAACGCCTTAGAGGGCTTTTAAGCCCCCTTATAAGGGGACCTTATTTATTAAAAAACTTAGTTGTCAAAACGGTCACCGTATTCAATGGCAAACCTGTTCATGGCTGGCTTCCAGTTGTGTAATGGTCGTGTCCATCGCTTAGAGGCCATTTTTATCGCTAAATATACAACTTTTAAAGCCGACCGATCACTGGGAAATATCTTACGATTTCTGATCGCCTTGCGGATCACGCTATTTAACGACTCTATGGCGTTTGTGGTATAAAAAATCTTTCTGATTTCATCCGGATAATCGAAAATAGTGATGAGATTGTCCCAATTCCTACGCCAAGACTTTTCAATATTAGGATACTTTGAAGACCACTTGGTACAAAATTCCTCAAGGGCCTTTTCAGCTTCTGTCAGAGTCGTAGAGCCATAAATGGACTTGAGGTCTTGGGCGACAGCTTTCATATCCTTGGAAGGAACATAGCGAAGGGAATTGCGGACCATATGGACAATGCACAGTTGCACTTTAGACTTGGGAAAAGCCGCTGAAATGGCTTGAGGAAAACCTGTAAGACCATCTACAGAAAATATAAATACATCTTTCAACCCTCGATTTTGCAGCTCAGTCAAAACACTCAACCAAAACTTTGAACCCTCATTTTCAGAAATCCATAGGCCCAACAAGTCTTTCTGACCCTCCTCTGTAATACCAAGAGCTAGGTAAATCGCCTTATTAATAACTCTCTTGTCTTGATGGACCTTCACCACGATACAGTCCAAAAATACGATAGGGTAAGTGCTATCCAAGGGGCGGTTCTGCCAAGCCGTAACTTCATCAATAACAGCATCCGTCACGTTGGCTATCACTGAGTGGGATATCTCTGCACCATGGTAGAGGTCTTTGATAGCTCCTTGAATATCCCTGGTCGTCATTCCCCTCGCATAGAGGGTCAGGATACTGTCTTCAAAGCCCTCAAGACGAGTCTTACCCTTGGGAATGACTTGAGGTTCAAAGGAGGCACTTCGGTCACGGGGGACCTGAAGCTCCACCTCGCCTTTCTCTCCCTTTATGGTCTTTCTACTGTAACCATTGCGAGTGTTGGATTTGCGGGTCTCAGACTTCTCATGCCTCTCATAACCTAGGTGATCGTCCATTTCCGCATTAAGGGCCGTCTCTAAAACAACCTTCATCAGTTGACCCGTTATGTCGGATAAATCCTTTTGGGTCTTGACGTTCTTCGCTAGTTCCTTGCCTATTGTCTTGATATCCATTCTGCCTTCTCCTTTCAGGATGATAGTTCATCCTAATATGATTCGGCAGTTACACAAAATAGTTTACAGGCTCATTTTTTAGAAAGAGGTTACAATAGAGATGGCGATAACTTGGACCAAACCAACTTAGGAATTTTAAGTCAAGACATAAAAATAGATTCAAAGTCTAAGAGTGCGAGTCTTCCAATTAGTTACAGAGTATATCCTGGTAGCATCAATGATGTGACTACTTTGAATAATATTCTTACTTTAGCTAAGGAGTACAAAATCAATCTAAAATGTTTGGTTTTAGACAAAGGATTTTATAGCCAAAGCAATATCAAGGACTTGGATGATAACCTGAATTCTACAAAAATGGTAACAAGGTTCAGGTCTAAAGTCTAGAAGCTGACTTCAGAACAAATATAACGTGGTTTCAGACCTCTTTTGAATTGAAAGAATTCAAAATCCTTGTTACCATTGGTAACAATGTCTTATTTACATGAGCAAAAGAGAAACGGTAAAATTGTAACTGCTCACGGCTTGGCGATCTACTGCTGAATTTCACGAAATAGTCCCTATGGAGTGTCTCCCGATGGCGTCTTCAAATATCTGCTTTTGCATGGATTCTCCTTAAGTCGTCTTTCTTTGCCTAAATGAACTTCCAGATATGGCTACTTTGATGGATTGAGAGGTTATGCGATCCATAATAGCTTCACAGATGTGCAAAATTTCACCTAGTTTGACCCACCCAATTTCACCTGGTTTGACCCACCCAATTTCACGAAGTTTGACCCACTGAATTTCACCAAACATTGACCCACTTAGATCTTCATAGATATTCTTTCTGCGCTACGCATTAACGAGGAGGTGTCTATGGGCAAACAAGGTAAGAAAAAAGGAGCAAGAATGATCAACAATATTAAGAAATACATAGAGCTTGGACTCAGTTCGAGACAAATAGCTCGAGCTATGGGTGTTAGTCGGAACACTGTGAAGAAGTATGTGAAGGATAGTCCCGGAGGCCCTAACAGCCGCTCAAAGGGGTCGCATGGGCCCTACCAAGCCCCATGGTCATCCAAGGTGAATTGGACAGATGTTCGCCTCAAGCAAAGCCTAGGGACTCAATTGGCTCATTACTGGGAGCGACATATTCAGTCCGAGATTGACGGTGTGAGTTATCTTTCTTTTTGGAGAGAGTTTCGTCGGAGGCACCCAAGTATAAAGCTTGATATGCACCAGACATTCACCCCTGGTGAACGGAGTGAGTTTGACTATAAGGGAAAAGACTCTTGTTTTGGCTATACAGATGCCAAGACTGGGGAGTTCATCCCATGTCGATTATTTGGAATGATACTTCCATCGAGTCAGTTTTTCTTTCCATGCGCCACATTAACAGAGCAGCGGGAAGATGTTTTTTCCTCCATAGCTTCTGGTTTTGAGTTTTTTGGTGGTGTGACCGGAACCATTGCTTTTGATAACGCAAAGGTTCAAGTGACAAGAGCTGATACTTATGACCCCGATATTAACTCTGAGTTTCACCTCTTGTGTGATCACTACAATGTGGCTCCTTTGGCGATGAGGCCATCTCGCCCCAAAGACAAGAGTCTTATCGAAAATACCCTTGGAGTCTTTTGGCGCTGGTCTTGGCCCCAGATAAGAGAGCGGCAAATGTATTCTCTAGCAGACATCAACGCTGAGTTGAAGCATTTGGCAGCTATTTTCAATGATCGTATTCAAAAAAAGTATGGGTTGAGTCGTCGACAGAAGTTTGAATCTTTTGAGAAGTCAAAATTGAATCCTCTTCCTGAAAGACGCTATGAGAGTGGATTCTGGAAGCATTCCAAGGTTCATCCGGATTGTCACATTCAATATAACTACAATTTTTACTCTGTTCCTTATAAGCATCGCGGCAAGAAGTTAGATATTCGTATTAGCCAACAATGCTTGGAGGTTTATTCAGAATTAGAGCGGGTGGCGATACATCACATCCCCCAGGGCAGTCGAGGGCGCTACTTTACGACAAAATCTCATCTCCCTAAGTCCCACCGGGCCATTTTAGAGCAAACGCCACAAAATGTACTTAAAGAGGCATCAAGCCTTGGAGAAAGCATTCACAAAGTTGCCGAGCGGCTTATCAAAGAGCCTCGCCATCCGCTTATGTATCTTCGTCGTGTTCAGGGGATACTCAATCTAAGAAAACGGTATTCAACAGCTTCTTTGGAGCAGGCTTGCTCATTTTTTGTAGATGCAGCTTTAAGTGACATTAGGGTTCGTGGAGTTGAGAAAGTTATTTCAGCAAAAAGTCATCGAAAAGAGGAGCCAAGAGTCTGCCGTCAACCTAATGAAAATTTAAGAGGTTCAGAGCACTGGGAGAATGCTTGCCGCCACTAATCACATAGCCCCGGTGGGTGGTTCTCAACCACCTAACGGGTCATTTTGACCTCCATAAGAGAGGTCGTATAGGAGAAGAAAATGATTAAACAAACAGAAAATTTATTAGAGATATTAAAAATGAGGGGAGTTTTAGCAACCTTGAGCCAGAGGCTCAAAGAAGCTGAGGAGCAGGATCTTGGTTACGAGGACTTTCTAAATGTCATCTTTGAGGACGAAAAAATCCATCGTGAAAATCAGAAGGTCTCAAGACTTATCAAAAGAGCAGCTTTGCAGCAAAAAGCAAGCCTTGAGGCCTTTGAAACCAAATCCAACCGAGGAGTCGATCGAAGAGTTTTGAGTGATCTAGCCCTTATGAGATTTGCTCAAAGAGGTCAAAATATAATTATCTCTGGCCCAACGGGTGTTGGAAAGTCATATTTGGCTTGTGCCATAGGTAATCACGCCTGTCGCCAAGGTTTTTCCACTCAGTTCTTCAGAATGAATACTCTTGTTGAAAAATTCAACTTAGAAAGAGCCCAGGGGACATATCTAAACTTCCTTAAAAGGCTAAAATCAGTCTCGATACTTGTGTTGGATGATTTTGGTATCAAGCCCCTTACCTCTAACCAATATCAAGACCTTTACGATGTGATTGATGAACGAGGCCCTGACCTGAGCCTCATTCTTACAACCCAACTTCCAATAAAAAATTGGAGTGAAGTCATTGAGGATCCCATCGTTTGTGAAGCTATTATGGATCGCATAACCTCTCAAGCTATCAAAATAGCCATGTCTGGAAGCTCATTTAGGCAGAGAAAGACGATTTAAGGAGAATCCATGCAAAGGCAGACCTTGGAAGACACCATCGGGAGACACTCCATCGGAACTATTGAATCATGTACCCGCCAGTTATCCACAAAATTTACCCACGGCAGCGCTGCGTTGATAGACATCGGGGTCACAGACGCAGCGTCACCATGGATAAATTTGTGGATAACTGGCTCGCTATTCTCTGCCATTTTGAGCAATGGATTCAACATCCCCATTGAAAAACCCTCCATTGAAACCTCAGAAATGGGGAGGGTCGAGATTCTCAATGACAAAGTGGCCAATTTTAGTTGGCATCTAACATTCTGGCAAATAAGCCTTAACCCACCGTTGGGACATCGTGACATTGAGGGTGTAAAAGTTACTGAGTCAGCAGAAAAAAGAAGGTTTAAATTGACAAAGTTTGAGCCACCGTGAAATTCAAAATTGGACCTCAAATTGACTGACTGAGGGGTGGGTCAAACTTCGTGAAATTCAGCAAGATGACTTCCAGGAAATCATTCTGGACCGATACTCAGCGAGAAAAAGCACTCTTATTACCTCCAATCGTATCATTGAAGATTGGGGAAAGTGTTTGGGCGATAATACCGTGGCCTCTGCCATCCTGGATCGCCTTCTCCACTGCAGCCAACTATTAAAATTTGAGGGAAAAAGCTACCGATTGAAGGAAGCTTCAAACCGACTTGTTAAGATAAAAAATTAAAGGTAGGGTGAGCCCATCTTGTCAGATCGCCCTAAATGGATGGTTTTGATCCGCCCCTCGGGATCTATGGAAAGAAAATTTTTTACTTTTTTGGGAGAGCCTTGATTTCGTCTTCAGAAAGCCCTGTTGCTTCGGCTATCTCCAAAGCTTCCTGTCCTTTTAAAATCATCTTTAAAGCAATGGCCTCTCTCTCTTTCCTTCGCCCTTTTTCAAGCCCTTCTTCACGCCCTCTTTCAAGCCCTTCTTCACGCCCTTTTTCACGCCCTCTTTCAAGCCCTTTTTCAAGCCCCTCTTCATGGGCTGTGTCGATCTGTGACAAACGATCTCGACGCTGCTTATCTTCAGCTTCAAGTCGCTCTCGCATAAGTTCGTCTTGAGACAAGTTCCACAAATTTTTGACGGCTCTTCCCATGTCCCTTCCTTTTTTGGCTAGCTCTTGGCTGGTTTGTTGATTCAGCTCATCCGATCTCTTTAAGAAATAGCACCACGCTTCACGCTGGTCAACAAGGCTGTCTAATCTGCCAATGAACTTGTTCAATTCTACAATGACAAATTGCATACCATCGGTGAGTCTCAAATGAGGGTGTCTATCCTGCCTCATGCTGCATGTGTGGTAATAATCGTTGTCCTTGCGTAGCTCAGGAAGGTCCACAGTACTGAAAACAAGGGAGTAAACAGTTCTTAATTTCTCGTATTTTTCTCCTTCTTTCACTTGATTGGAGTAGACCCGTCCCGCATAGGCAAGAAGGCGATTTGTAAGGTCTCTTTGGGAGACGGTTTGCATTTCCACGTTCACAGTTTCATCTTCGACCCATTCCCCACTGGATAATTGTCGAGAGATACGAAGCTTCATATCCAAGATGAAGGTTTTTCCCGAAGGCTTGCTCGCCTCTGAAGAGTTTTCTTCGGCATCTAACAACTGAACATGTTCCACCCGACAACCGGGTGGCAAAGGAAGAAAATCTTGCAACAAAGGCTTGAGCAAGTCCTGGTCGTGCTTAAAAAATGCTTTAAAAGTGTTATCAAGGGTTAAGCAAAGGGGAGGGAGGAATTTTTTCATAAGTAAAAATTATGCATCTTGCTTTGGAGTAAAGTCAATGGCTGTTTTCATTTACAGTTGTAGCCTACAACTCTCTCCCCGTACTTTTTAAACGACTTTTCTGATCTCCGGGCATACGATATAGGCCATATGATTTCATTGGTTTTGTCTTTGGCATCTCATTTTCTCTACGAAGATGAACCGCAGCCCGAGGGGCAGACCCGGAGGGCCGCAGAGAGAACTCTCCTCGGTATATCTCGTGGAGCATCTTGCATACTTTGTTGATTTTTTTGAAAAAACGTAACTGCTCGCACCCCTTCTACACCAGACTTTTAGCCTAAAGACCATTTTTATACTAAAGTATTGATTCTCAAGCCTCCCCATTTAATAATTCTTTCGTGAATACAAGAAAACAATCCTTACGAAGCGAAATTGAAAACCTCCAGAAGGAATCTAAGAAGATTCTTTCTGACAAGAGTATCCCACGAGAGACTAAACTATTTATTCAGTCCATGCTGACCATTCTCACAGTTGTAGTGACTTTATTTTTGGAAAAAAAGACTCGTAAAAACTCCAGCAATAGTGGGCTGCCCCCTTCTCAGAACTCTGGTAGCAATGGGAACCGTAATAAGGAAGGGGCTGAGGAAGACAGCAAGAAAGGATCAAGGCTCGATAACAGTAAGGACACAGAGAGCAAGGAAACAGTGTCTCCTCAAATTGCTCTAAATGTGGGGCCGATTTGAAGGAAACTGAGATGAAAGGCTCCGAAGAGCGTAAAAAAATTGATATTCTCTATGAGATAAACACCCACACTGTCACCTCTGAAATCAAAGAGTGCCATGAATGTGGTACAGAAAACAAAGGCCCATTCCCAGAGGGCATAGATGGACCGATCCAATATGGTATTGGCATTAGGGCCTCAATTATTAATTTTATTGTCATTCAAATGATGTCTCTCCAGCGTGTTGGTGAACACTACAAGGGTCTCGTTGGCCGCTTTATCTCACCCTCAACCATGTTGAAGTATATTTCTCAACTGAGCGAATCTCTTCAAGAGTGGGAACAATGGGCAAAACAACAAATCCTTGAGTCTGTGGTCATTCATGTTGACGAAACCTCCATGAGAGTCAATAAGAAGAACTACTGGATTCATACTTATAGCTGTGGTGATCTTACATTGCAGTTCATCCATCCTTCCCGTGGAAAAGATGCCATCAAAGATATTGGCATATTGGACAGGTATGGAGGTATCTTGGTACATGACTGTTGGAGTCCCTATTTTTCTTATACAGATATGCTTCATGCTCTGTGTGTTGCCCATCTTCTTAGGGAATTGAAATTTGTGGAGGATAGCTCTGGTTCGAAATGGGCCACCAATCTGAAAAAACTTCTTCAGGAAGCTGTTGAATTGGTCCAAAAAAGAAAATCTAAGATATTGACTCGAAAGGAGTATCAAACTCTTCAGAGGAGGTATAGAAATATTCTCACAAGGGCTTTAAAGGAGCTTCCTCCCTTTCCAGAGAAGAATGGTAAAAAAGGACGAGTGAAACATACAGATGCTCAAAATCTTTGGCTCCGCTTTAAAAAATATGAAGCAGAAATCCTTCTCTTTGCCAAAGTGAAAGAGGTGGACCCAACCAACAACAGAGCCGAGCGAGACTTGAGAATGAATAAGGTGAAAAAGAAAGTATCAGGTTGCTTCAGGACAGCAAAAATGGCAAAGCACTTTTGTCGGATTACCAGTTATGTCAAGACTATGAGAAACAAGGGGTTCTCTTCCTTAGAGGCCATCAATATGGCTCTCAAGGGAGAAATTCCTATGTAAGGTGCGAGCAGTTACGAAAAATGAGCTATACAAAAAAATGACAAAAGCCGAACTTTATAAGATATTAGACCGTCTCAAGTTGTATGAGCTAGCCACAGGCACTCCCATACTTGGTGAAGTGTCAAAAAAGCAAAAAGATATTTTTAAGGCGTTCAATGTAAGTACAAATATTAATCCCAGCCGTCGCTTCACAATGTCAGGACCTTAGGCCAGAATCCTTGTTACCATTTTTGTAGAATTCAGGATGATAAAGGACTATCTTATATTATCCCTATGAGCTTTGTGTCAAATCTTTCCAAAGAACTTGTAAATTCCTTATCTTCTAACCTTTCGTCTTCGGCTTCAGCATTTGGTTTCCAAGGAGATACCTATTGGTATTGTCAGAAAGAGATAAAAATAGGGAAGGTAGATTGTGTAGCCCACCTATATTTGGACAAGAAAAAAAGAACTCAACAAGAGTCTAAATTTCTTGCAAAGATATATGAATTTGAAAATATTTTCTATCAGAAGACGTTTCAAGATGAATCTTCTTGTCGCACCTATATAAATGATACTTTCGGAGTTCAAAAGAAATTTTTTAAGATTAAAAAGGAGAATGAATATTTTGTTTTAGAAAGAAATGTGGATGATCTTGAGGTAGAAATCAATCGCATGGGGTGCGTCATCCTTCTAACAGATTCTAAGATAAATATCTCTAGGGATGAGGTACTATCTTTGTATAGAAACAAAGATAGTATAGAAAAAATATTCTTCTCTTTAAAGCATAATCTTAATGAAAAAAGAAATAGAATGCATTCTCTTCAAAATATGAAAGGAAGTCTTTTTATTAACTTTATAGCCTTGATTCTAATTTCATGGATCGATCATGTAATGAAAGAAAAGGAACTTTATAAAGATTTTTCAAAAGATGAAGTCTATAAAATATTAGATCGCTTGAAATTTTATAAGTTAGCAACAGGTAAGGTCGTTTTGGGAGAAATATCAGGGAAGCAGAAGACTATTTACTCAGCCTTTAACATAGGAACTCATGTGGATCACAGGTTTGAAATATAGTGTATTCGTTGCTTTAGAGCCTGTCGAGCCTGTCCTCATAATGAAATTGTACTTCAGTTTCCATACCTTAATCCAGTCGAAAAGAAACAAAGGAGGCAAAGATTTATTTATTTTGAGTATACAAAAAAATAATGGCCACTATTCTTCTCATTGAAGGAAGGTCTTAGGTCTTGGTTTATGCAAGCCTTTGGTCCTGAAACCTAGTCATAACTGAAGGGGATTTCAGGTATTTCTCCATTATGTCTTAGATGAATGGTTTGAGAAGGATGTCAAACCACGACTCAAAGGATACGGGTTTATGGCTCGATACTGCGATGACTTCGTGATGGGATTCCAGAGGGAAGAGGACGCACGGCGAATCTACGAGGTGTTGCCAAAAAGACTTACTCGATTTGGCTTAACAATGCATCCCGAGAAGTCTCGGATTGTAGATTTCCGCCCTCCTCCGTACCGCATTTCCCGCACGAACCTCAAGGAATACGAGAGGGATGTGAGAAAAATCCAGTCGTTTGACTTCTTAGGTTTCAGTCATACATGGCGGAGATCACAGAAAGGAAACTGGGTTGTTTTTCGAGGCACGATGAAAAGTCGTTTGGACAGGGGGCTAGCATCCGTTAGCCTCTGGTGTAAACGACATCGTCACGCTCCCATCAAGCATCAAGCCAACCGTTTGCAGCAATTTCTCTACGGTCACTACGCCTATTATGGTGTCTCCGGAAACTACCGAAATATAAAGCGGTTCTACCGAGTGGTCATCAGAATATGGAAAAAGTGGCTTATGAGGAGGACGCAAAGGCACCGGATCAACTGGGAGGCTTACAACCGATTGTTGAAGCGTTTCCCGTTACCCATACCAAGGCTTAGGCGCCCCTACCAGCAATTCCAATGGAATGTCTAATAAGGAATGCTAGAAGACTCCCACGCGAGTGCGAGTTGGTGTACCTATCCCAACAAGCAGTGAACCTATAATCAGAGGAGCCTAATGCGTGAGTTGCGCACGTTGGGTTCTGGGAGGGGGAAGGGGGGAAACCTCCTTCCCTACTCGACAGGCAAGGAACTGGCGAAGAGCGTCAAGACCCAAAAGAATATTTAATAAAAATTGTAATTGATTTTCCTTTTTTTTTAATTATACTTCTCTCTTAATAATAACTAGACTAAATATTTGGGAGGATTACATGAAAAAAATTATATTAGTATTTTTATTGGTCATAGGCTCATTAATAACAACACAAGCTCAGGATTATGGTGTTCGAATGCCGACTGTTGCATTTCTCACCACTGGACATGGCGTATCGAATGATGGAATTCCCCCTCAACCCTATGAAACATTTGCTTACGATTCAGCTTTACATATGGCAGCTATCGAAGATTTTAATGTTGTACCTTATACCTCTGTTTTACCTAAAGGTTTGAAGTATATTCTATGGGCGGAGGAAGCGAAAATTGATCCAACAAAAAAAGATATATACCACGGTGCTGTTTTAGAAGTCATTATGGCCGGCGGAGGGGCTGAATACGGTGTGACTTTGGCTTCAAGTGGAAATCCGGCTCAGGCCATTGGTACTGGATTGGGGTTTACTAAGAAGGCGAAAAGGGTTGATGGAACTATTGTCGGTGGTTATGCTGTAGAATATGTAGAACTTTATGATCATCATGTGACGTCTGACGAAGTTGCTGCCGCAGGTAAAGCGCAGTTAAGCAAAGCTTTGGATCATGAGTTATCTATTCGTGGTTTGACTAGAGATCAACCACACACATACCTTTTTGATTATGTAAATTTGGATGGTGAGAGTGCGGGTTCTAAGCATGGTTACTCTTTGACTGCGCTGGGTTTCTTGCAATTTACAAATGCGCCTCTTCCATGAAGTGGATTCTCTTGTAAAAAAAAGGGTGTAGTCATTTCTCATCAACTGATTCACTCTGTCTTCATCCTCATTTATGCTCATTTGAATCTTTGTATAACTGAAGAGCCAAAAAAATAAGGCTTTAAGTAGGGGGAATTTTTTTAAACGCCCACCCATGGCCTTCAAAGGCAAGCTCCACTGTTTGAGTGAGCTTAGGAAGGAGACTTAGAAGATGAATGTCATTTTGTTGAAATTTTTAACTTGAGGTACTAAAAAGTACCCGTCAGTAGTGTCTAGAAGTTTAACAATATTTTTCTGATACGATAGGAAAATGGGAATATGAGGGATTGTAAATGAGATATATTAAGCCACCAACTTATACCCATTCTACGCAATAAGCAAATGAAGGTGCATTTGCAGCCGCTCATGAGTATGCTCGAAGGTTTGCATCTCGTCAATTTGAACTATGTATGAATATTGTTCTCTTAATCTTTAATTCTTGTTTTTGGCTTTGCCAAGTTAGAAGGGCTACATTGAAAATTTTGAAACTTTTGAAATTCTTAATTTTCTTTTTTGGGGCACACAACCTCTCCGCCCAGACGGCAACTCAAACTGTATCCTCTGTTTATGGCCACGGTCTTCATCCTCTTGTAGAAATCTCTGATCAGGGTCAGACTCTTAATATTTTTGTTCCTGGAGGCGAAATTTTAGCTCAAATGGTGAGTAATGAAATTCACTACTTACTTGCAGACCATAGGCGTTCCACTAGGGTTGTTCTCAAAGAAGACAGTAGCCTCTTGGGAAATTTTGACTATACTCCCTATGGAGAAACAAGTTCCACGGGTGATGTCGAGTTGGTGCTTTATCGCTACGCTGGTCAACCTATGGACTCCAAACTCAATAATTACCACTTTTCCTATAGAGAATATGCCCCAAGTGTTCTCCGGTTCACAAGCATCGACCCAGCCAGGTACAATGAATCTCCTTATATTTACAGCAACAGCAATCCCACCAATTTTATAGACCTTACAGGAGGGCATCCTGTAAACCTTTGGTTGAGTCAAAAGTCGAGCGATCTCGACTATAATCACCTCATGGGCTTGGTGGAGGACCATAATAATTTACATGTTATGAAAAAAACTACCATATTTGGTGAACTTGAATTACATTCTCAATTCAGTCAGCCTAGGGGGCTCTTATTTGATAAAACATTTTCTTTAGAATCAGTTATAGTCAGGGCTCATGGAAGCCCAGGGATGATAGGGCTCGACTCTCGTCCAGGAAAAGGTCTGAGTCCAGAGGACTTTGTTGGTCACTTAATTCGTCGTATAGGTGAAATAGATCCACTGGGAGTGGAGCAGGTAAAGAACATTACTTTTTTTGCATGTCGTATAGGTTGTGCGGAGAATAACCAGCCCTCTTTTGCCAGCCGATTTTTGGGCGAGATATCAAGAAGAACAAGTATAGGCGAACCTTCTTTCTTAGCATTGGAGCATGTTACAAGTTCTCCTTATCAGGTAGCCTTAAACAGCCTTCTATCAACCTGGCACAACATGTTTATTCGTTTCACTACGGAGCGAAAATGGAACCCAAGTAGTGCAAATTATACTGAAGAGACAGCGCTGGGTACGATGAGTACAACTTCATTTTTAAGAGGGGAAGGAGCTCGTGCAATGAGGGAAACCCATTGGCAAAGGAATCATTAT
This sequence comes from Bdellovibrionales bacterium, assembly GCA_965261545.1. Taxonomy (GTDB): domain Bacteria; phylum Bdellovibrionota; class Bdellovibrionia; order Bdellovibrionales; family UBA1609; genus CBDHDF01. The sequence continues at coordinate 265,919 of CBDHDF010000002.1, forward strand.
AGTACACAAGAGTCCGAGGAGCCGACCGATAGGGAAGAAATAAACGATTCTAATCCCCCTTTGCTAGTAGAAGATGAACTTTTATAACTTGACCTAGTTATCGTGTGTTCATAGTGTCTAAACTCTGTACATTAATCAAGAGATACTGCCCAACAGCCGACCTAATTGATACTTTCTATAAATTATAGAACAACAGTATATCTCATATTAATAGAGCGCGAGTTGACAGTTATTCCACAATAATATTAGTCGTTTACACAGAATGAACACACGATAATTAGGTCAGGTTAAAATTTTTACTTTTTTTGAAGAGCCTTGATTTCGTCTTCAGCAAGCCCTGTTGCTTCGGACATCTCCAAAGCTTCCTGTCCTTTTAAAATCATCTTTAAAGCAATGGCCTTTCTCTCTTCCCTTCGCCCTTTTTCAAGTCCTTCTTCACGCCCCTCTTTACGCCCTTCTTCACGTCCTTTTTCAAGCCCCTCTTCATGGGCTGTGTCGATCTGTGACAAACGATCTCGACGCTGCTTATCTTCAGCTTCAAGTCGCTCTCGCATAAGTTCGTCTTGAGACAAATTCCACAAATTTTTGACGGCTCTTCCCATGTCCCTTCCTTTTTTGGCTAGCTCTTGGCTGGTTTGTTGATCCAACTCATCCGATCTCTTTAAGAAATAGCACCACGCTTCACGCTGGTCAACAAGGCTGTCTAATCTGCAGAAATTCCCGCCGAGCTTGAAAAAACATTGAAATTCCTCCAAATCTCAGTGTGAGAATTGCACTGCATCGAATAAGGTAAACCTCCCCGTCTTCGCCATTTAGAGGCGAATGTCCAGACTTTAGTTTAGGGCAAATACGTTAAACTCTTTGGGGCACTTTGAGAAAAATGGCTGCTCATGATGTGTCGAAAACATCTGAGGCAGCAATAGGCTTAATCCCATAAGCCATTATGGCGAGGAGTTCCTGCCAATTTTTAAAGTATAGGGTATGGAAATACCCCCTCATATGATCCCATAGATAAGATAGTCTCCTCTCTTTTTCTACCGCCTTTTGAAACAATTTACAGGCCAAATGTTGAAGTTGGTCCACTAAAAATACCAGCATCATAATCACGGCTAAATTGTTACACAAATTTTGCTTGCCGTGGCCAAAATTGTGCTCAAAGTTGTAACCCAAATTCTTTAACGTATTAAATGTTTCATTTTCTATCTTCCAGCGTGCTCTTCCCCCCCCTCATTATTTGCATTATGTTGTCTTCGTTGATCTCAATGTCAGTCACCCAGCTAAAGTGCTGAACCTTACCGTTTGCTTTCGTCTCTTTGTATTCAATAAAATTCACTCGACAATCAGGATTTGAATCATTGAGTGAAACATCATTTATGAATCGAAATTCATGTGTCACTCCATTCTCTACCACGGTGAAGTGAGAAACTGTTCCTAAGCTATCTGCTCCATTTACAAACTCAAATAAAACTTTGTGGTCCCCCATCTTACAGCCTAAAATATAACTTAATTTTAATTCGTTAAGAAGAGTGATGTGAGGAGCATTGGAAGCCAATCCATCCTCAATAACAATCACTGGAAGGTGAGGGTGTTCCCTGCGAAAATCTTCAAGGAGTCGTTTGGCTGCATTACGCTCACAATCATTTTTGCTCGATCCATCTGTGTTTGAAATGGGCTCTGGAGCAATAGGTATAACCTGTTTCTTATCGGGGTGAACAATCACTCCTGCTAACATTTGATGATAGTAGGTCTTCGTCTCATCACGATGATTCTTTATACAACAATTCTCACAATGAATAGTCGAGGAGCTAAAGGCACCTGTTCCATCAATGCTGAGAAGATATTTTCCACCCAAATATGGGTAACCCTCCAAAACCTTCCCTCTTTGAGCTACGGTAAACAAAGATTTAAAAAAATTTTGAAACTCACGGGTTGGAACAGGATCTAAAATCTCTCGCATAGCCGTATCACTAGGAATTTGGCCTATTTGAAACAAATGGTGTAGGTTGTTTTTTGCCACTGGGTCATGGACACGATCACAAAACTGAAGCATGGATGGATCTTTCAAGGCAAACATTGCCACAGATGACATAATGGCATCGCTCAGAGGAATCCTATGGGGACGCTGCGATCTTATATCTGGAACTGCAAGAGATTTACTGTGTAGCAGGGAATACATTCCTGAAGCGGATAGACCTTTTCTAAAATGTTGATGCGACATGACGAACCCTCCTTGGTCTGATGTGCAACAACAAATATTCAAACAGATACTTAGGCAAAAGTCTACGAACTCTTTTTGAGGCGAATCTTTTGGAAGCCACTACTGTGGCCTAAACTATTTTTCGACGGGAATTGCTGTCTAATCTGCCAATGAACTTGTTTAATTCTACAATGACAAATTGCATACCATCGGTGAGCCTCAAATGAGGGTGTCTATCCTGCCTCATGGTGCATGTGTGGTAATAATCGTTGTCCTTGCGTAGCTCAGGAACAATGCCGTTTCTTTAAGCCATTTTGGGTATATGGAAACACGCTCATAGGGGGTTAGGAGTCAAAGAGTGAGATTAAGGAAACGACATTGCCTTAGAATGAGTCCATTTTTTTCTAGGTGCTTGACCACTCTATGGGCTATGCTCACCAAGACATGATCCATTTCACTTTGGGTGTGGGCCTATGGAGTGAAAATGAGGTTTGCTTTGCCGCACTTGCAGCGATTGGAGGATACGCCTTGGCTACCGACGAACCCACCATCGATCCGCCAGGCATCAGCCGCGACCCAGGCCTGAACCAGCGCCTCGTTGCCGCCTATGATGCGAAGAGTCATAACTATATCCCGCGCACCCATCTGCTGAACGCGCATGGCCGCGCCACCTACATCAACCGGCTGATCCTCGAGGCCTCGCCTTACCTGATCCAACACGCCCACAACCCGGTCGACTGGCGCACCTGGGGCCCGGAGGCGCTGGCCGAGGCGGCGGCGCGCGACCTTCCCATCTTTCTCTCGGTCGGCTACGCCACCTGCCACTGGTGCCATGTGATGGAGGAGGAAAGCTTTGACAACGAAGCCGTCGCGCAAATCCTGAATGCCCATTTCATCACCATCAAGATCGACCGCGAGCAGCGCCCCGATCTCGACCACATTTATATCACCGCGACCCAGCTCCAGCAGGGTCATGCTGGCTGGCCAAACTCGCTGTTCCTGCTGCCGGACGGACGACCCTTCCATACCGGCACCTATTTCCCCCGTCCGCAATTCATTCAGATCCTGCAGGCGTTGGCACAGGCCTGGCGCGGCGGCAAGCGGGCCGATATCGAGGGTGTCGCCGGGCAGTTATCTGCCGCCATCGCCCGCTTTGCGCCGTCGGAGATCGCCAGCGCAGCGCCGCCCGGCCCGGCTGAATTCGCTGCCGCTGTCACCCAGCTTGGCAGCATGAATAACGAGTTAGAGGGAGGCTTTTCCAATACTCAACAGTTCCCGCAGGAAGGCTTCCTGCTGTATCTCATCGACCACTGGCGCCGCACCGGCGACACCCGGGCGCTGGGCATCGCGTCTCGCAGCCTCGATGCCATCGCCGCCGGTGGCATCCACGACCACGCTGGCGGCGGCTTTCACCGCTATACCGTCGATCCGAATTGGCGCACCCCGCATTTCGAAAAGATGTTGTATAATCAGGGCCAGCTTTCTCGCATCTTCATCGAGGGCTGGGAGGCAACCGGTAATCCCGCCTGGCACCGTGCCGCACAGCGCTGCTTTGCCTATGTGCTGCGCGACCTGATCGACGGTCAGGGTGCCTTCTACGCCGCCGAGGATGCTGACAGTCGCGATGCCACCGGCGCGCTGGAGGAGGGTGCTTTCTACGTCTGCTCGCCTGCCGAGGCCCAACTGGCGTTGGGTAAAGATGCGGATTACGCCATCGCAACCCTCGGTCTGACCGAGTCTCCTACACTGGAGGCCGGACCGGTCGCCCATCTCGATCCCACCGAGACGACTGATTTCGCTGCTCTCGACCCCCTTCTTGAACGCTTGCGCATCGCCCGCGACGTCCGCGCCCGGCCGCTGCGCGACGACAAGGTGATCGCCGGCTGGAACGGCCTGATGATCCGTGCGCTGGCCGAGGGTGCGGTGGCGCTCCAGGCGCCAGAATATGCCGATGCCGCCGCCCTTGCCGCGCGAGCATTGTGGTCTCGGCTATGGACCGGCGACCGGCTGATGCGCCTTTGGGCGGGAGACCGGGCACTGGAAGACGGTGCGTTGGAGGATTATGCGTGGCTTGGCCTCGGCCTGCTGGCGCTATACGACGCTACCGGCGACACCCTTTGGTGCGACCAGGCGGCAACGCTCGCCACCAGCGCCGTCAACCGTTTCGACGATGGCAAGGGCCGGCTGAAGATGGCCGCCGCCGACGGTCCCATCGGCCCGGTCTACGACACCGCCGACGGCGCCACCCCGGCTGGCGAAAGCGCCATGCTGGAACTGCTCGCCCACCTGTCCCTACGGCTGCCCGATCCGGCATTCCCGGCCCACGCCGAACGGCTGCGCGGCGCCCTGTCCGGCCAACTCAGCCAGACGCCGCTGCTACGCCCGGATGCACTAGTTTCCAGCCGTATCATCGACGATGGCGAAAGCACGCTGCGCCGCAGCCTGGCCAAGGGCGCCATACGCGCCCACCTTTCCAGCGCCGGATCACGGTTGATCCTCGACATCGCCCCCGGTTGGCACCTGAACGCCCATCAACCCGGCCCGGACTGGCTGATCGGCGCCCGCATCGACGGCGCGACGGTCAACTGGCCGCCGGGCCAGGCGTTGACGCTGAGTTTCAGCGACCAGCCGGTGCGGGTCTACCAGGGCCAACTAGACCTCACCGTTGATGGCACCGCCGATCTGATAACCCTGTACGCGCAAGCCTGCTCGGATTCCGTCTGTCTCGATCCAGTCAGCGCAACATTCCGGTTGCGCTGAGGGAGGCTGGCATATTTGGCAGGGAATAGAAAGGATAAAAGGTCTTTTTTAGAAATCCGCAAGGCATGCAAGGCATATCAGTAAGAACTGCAGAGGCCAGCGAAGACTTCAATAGGATTTTTGGGCTTCATTGGTGGTTTAGGGTGGTGTTGGGCAAAGTTTGAGGAAAATAAGGCCAGAAAAATATGTTGTTTTATGGTGTTGAGACGTACCTCTCCATAGACATAGAGCAATGCCGTTTCCTTAAGCCATTTTGGGCATATGGAAACACGCTCATAGGGGGTTAGGAGTCAAAGAGTGAGCTTAAGGAAACGGCATTGATTCAGGGGGGCATGAGTTTACAGAGAGAGATTTATATTTTCTCTGGTAAGAAGGAGCAATTTACCTCTTGAACTCTGCTACCCCCCCCCGTATTGGGTCATAAGTAAACGACACCACACAAAACTAGGTCAGGTTAAAAAATTCTACAAAGAATCCTCTTGTAGAAAAAATGTGGGAAAAGACAGCGTCCCCGAATCGTCCATGGGAGCGTCGTGATAAGTATCTGAACGAAAAAACTCTGATTTTTTCTCTTCGAGTGTGCGATAATGCCTTCTACGCGTAACTTCATTTGTTCCCCGAATTGCACGGACTCCATCACCACTTAAAAATTGAGCGGTATTTAGTTGGATATCTATGTTGTCTGTAAAATAACTTTTGCTTTTTTCGCTCCATTTTAGGGCCGTGGAAAATTCTATATTCATGATGTCCTTGTTTGACGTAGTCGTCTTAAGGGACATAAGGGACATTTTGTAGGGGGAACTCACAACACGATCCAAATTAGGAAAATGAGGTTCGCCCACCTCTGCCCTGCGTAGGGCTTCATCAAAGAAGCGTTTTGCAAAAGAAGGTTGTCCCTCCTCCGAACAACCCACCCGACATGAATACAGCGTAATGGTCTCAACCTGCTTCACTCCCGTTACATCTATTTCACTTACACGACGAATTAAATGACGAAAGAAATCTTCTGGCCCCAAGCTTTCTTGGCCATCCACACCCATTACAAGTATCCCCTCGGGATTTCCATGAGCAGTGACTACAATGGATTTTAAACGAACATCCTCAGAAAATAGTTTCATTGGTTGGTTCCCAGTTAGTGGAAGCTCCATAGATACAATTTCTATAGGACTACTTTTACCTTCGACAGGAGGAGCAGTTCGAACCTGATGATTATACCCACTCGCAAATGTTATCGTCGCAGAACTTCTCCCCCCATGAAGCCAAAGGACGACATCTTCTGGCTGTCCCCCTGTGGGATCCATAAAATTGCTGGGATTGCTATTGCTGTAGATATAAGGAGATTCATTGTAGTGAGATGGATCAACACTTGTGAATCGAAGAATATTTGGGTCGTATTCTCTTTGGTAGAAGTGGTAGCTATTGAGTCCAAAATTTACGGGTTGGCCCGTGTAACGATAGGGCACGGAATCGACATCCCCCATGGCATTCGTTTCTCCATAGGGAGTGTAGTCAAAGCTTCCCAATAGATTATTGTCTTCTTTGAGGACAATCCTAGTAGAGCGCCTATGGTCTGCAAGTAAATAACGGGTTTCACTGTTGACTACTTGGGCCAAAACCTGGCCTCTAGGAGCAAAAATATTAAGTACCTGAGTCTGGCCCTGATTAGAAATTTCCACAAGAGGCTGAAGGCCAAGCCCATAAATAGTGGATACAGTTTGAGTCGATGCCATTTGAGCTGAGAAGCCATGTGCCCACAAGAAAAAAACAATTAAAAGTTTCAAAAATTTCAATGTAGATTTTCTATTCATATCCATACCCATTACAATACCCATACCACCTAGTTCCTGTCCAGAAAGGCCCATTTTTTGTTCTCTGACATATAGTGTAGAAAAAATTTTATATCCAGACAAGTGGACTATGAAAAATACGTATGATTATTATGCAATACCCCATGACTTTATGGGTCTATACCCAATGCCGTTTCCTTAAGAAGAATTTCTTGAAATCATTAAATAAATCGAATTGGGTAGAAGGGCCGGTTACCCGACCCAACCCCCATTACCACCACATCGTGCCCTATTGGCAATGGGCTTAAGGCAATGGGCGGACGACAGTTCTGCTCACTCAACTATATCAATATCGATCTATTCCCACAGTTTTCTACAAAAAGGGTGAATGTTATCTTCCACTTTATTGACAGTGTCGACCACCACGGTAATGTCTCTTTCGAGGCTCAATCACTTCAACCTTACGGCTTACGGCCCTTCTTTCTTGCTATCTATCTACGCTTAACTCATATTGTTACCTCAGGATTTTTGGGCTTAACTGGTGGTTTAGGGTGGTGTTGGGCAAAGTTTGAGGAAAATAAGGCCAGAAAAATATGTTGTTTTATGGTGTTGAGACGTACCTCTCCAGGAAACATAGAGGGAGCAGATGATACAGATCTATGCGTCATTCAGGACAGTCAGAAGTTAAGAAAATGAGTCGAAACTCTCACTTTGTGGGGGCCTCTGGGTGGCCATAGAGAGGTAAACAATTAACTTTCTACAAAATTTCTACAAAAAATGGGAAGATCGATTTGTAGAGTTCTGCCTGTCTGCCTGTCTACGAGAAATGGCCAATACAAATTCCACAAATTTTTGACGGTTCTTCCCATGTCCCTTCCTTTTTTGGCTAGCTCTTGGCTGGTTTGTTGATCCAACTCATCCGACCTCTTTAAGAAATAGCACCACGCTTCACGCTGGTCAACAAGGCCGTCTAACTTTCCAATGAACTTGTTCAATTCTACAATGACAAATTGCATACCATCGGTGAGCCTCAAATAGGGGTGAGTATCCTGCCTCATGCTGCATGTGTGGTAATAATCGTTGTCCTTGCGTAGCTCAGGAAGGTTCACAGTACTGAAAACAAGGGAGTAAACAGTTCTTATTTTCTCGTATTTTTCTCCTTCTTTCACTTGATTGGAGGTATCTATTCAGGGGGGCATGAGTTTACAGAGAGAGATTTATATTTTCTCTGGTAACCTTCATGGGGGAGCCTTACTTCCCCCCACGCCTTGAATGTTACGTACTGTGTAAGTAAGTACACATAGCTGTAGGGGACGGTAGAATTCAAGACGCAGCGTGCATATTGAAGAGTCTGTCAAACTCGTAACTCCTCTTCATCCTTTCAGTAGTTTATTTATTAGGAACTATAGAGAATATAACAGTAACCGCCGAAGTATAAGTGGTTTCACCACCTGCTATAGGAACACCTCGTTCTGCTGAATCACCAAAACCATAGCTTGGTCCTCTTGCTTTGTGGCTTGTACCCTCACGGACCTCTATAATGGGACCTAGCTTGAATTTCCCCGCGGATGCATATCGTCGAGCTCGTTGGATAGCGTCACCCATGGCTAATTCTTGCGCTTTGTTTTTTAGCTCCACCAAGTTTTCGACAATAAAGTGGATTCCCCCAATTTTAGTTACACCAACTTTTACCATGTCATCCAAAATGTTACCAACTTGATCGATAGCACGAACAACAATAGTAATAGCATTTGATGTTTCATATCCGAGGAACTCCTCATTACTATTACTATTATTATAACGATATTTTGGTGAAAAACCAATATTTGAAGTCTGGATATTGTTTTGCCCTATATCATGATGGTTTTTCAAAGTATCAAACACGCGCTCCATAATTTCGTTGTTCAACTGAATCGACTTACTAGGTGAATCTTCTAGAGTGATGACTGAAGCTTGAATCCTCACCTTTGTTGGTACCCCACTTACAATACCTTTACCAGAAACGGTTATCGATGGTTGTTCTTCTTCCGTGGCGGCCTCAGAGGTGACACTCCAGGAATTGATAGAAAAACCCAGAACAAAAGTACATGATATAATAAATAATAATTTACAACTCTTAATATGACTCATGATCTTATACTCCTTATTTGTTTTGTTAATTTTTTTGTTAAATTGTTGAATTTTTTATTATTTTCTTACTCCTACATATGGAAATATGCAAACTTGCAAGCTCATGCACTTAAGTACTTAATCAAGGTCAAGGTCAAGGTCATTTTATATTTTAATTTTTTTAATGAAAATAGTGCATTACGTCATAGAATCACGTTAAGAATAAGAAAGAATAAGAAAATAGAGTCATGTAGAAGAGAAGCCTCCTCCCCCAGAAACGCTTAGGAGCCGTTTCAAAATAACTTGAAATAGTTTTGGCTTCACTTTAAGCTAGTGACACGTCAAATAAAATCAAATATTTGTTTAAAAGCTAATTGAAGCATTGATGACTCCATGATCTAACAACTGGGGTTAAAGTTTTTTCAAAATTGACATTGAAGGATCAACATTTCAGGGATCGACATTGAATGTTTCTCCAAAGGGCTCTTTTTCTTCAAGGTGGCTTCTTTATTTGGCTTCCCTTAGGGTCTTTGGAGCGCTTTTTCCTATTTTGATTTCTCTCTTTCAACTCAATGAGGTTGAGCCTAAAATTTGGTCTCATATGAGGTCCTATGTCCTTCCAAGGGCCAATGCCATTCGTCTATGAAAAATAAGAGCACTATTTTTATAGGATTTCCTACATCCTTTAATCTCTCTTTCATACCATCTTGACATCCTCTTTCTTTTTGAGATATTTTTTGTAACAAGATTTTTCATCAGATTCACAAATCCCTCAATTTCCTCAAACCATATCTTTTTCAACCAATCAAAAGACATTTCTTCTAAAAATTTAAAATTAACTTTCTTCGTAATGGGAGTATCTGGACTTACCTCGAAACCTCCATTTTCATGAGCTTCTAGGCGGAGCATATTATTAAGAATGAATGAGGCATACAGCTCTTGTAAGACTCCATTAATACTTTTTGAATGCAAGGATTCCAGGGCGCCAAGAAACGAACGAAGGAGGTGGAACAAGAAAGAACAGTTCGTATGTTCTGAAAGCAATGCCGTTTCCTTAAGCCACCACACCCCTCTGCCTCTGCGTTAATCTATTTCTTTTAAAAGAACTCCCAGCCCTTTTAAGAGACCTTTCATAGCTTCTTTTGAAGTGCCTCCTCTTCTCCATTGAAATCTTCATGAGAGACTTTACCTGCTTCCTAAATTTCTGATAGAGCTCCGCAACAAAAAGAGGGATTCTATCCATTATGAAATCAAGAATCAGTTTAAAGTTAGGTTTTTTGTAGTCACTTTTCACCAACTGATTCACACTGTCTTCATCCTCATTTATGCTCATTTGAATCTTTGTATAATTGAAGAGTCAAAAATAAGAATACAGCTCTTGCAATCAAATAAACGCGATACATCCCTGTCGTTTGCGCCTCAAAATAGTAGTAAGACGAGGGCAGGGATGTAATCAGCAAAGCTGATTTCTCTTCTCCTCATCGCCAATTGGAAGGAAGTCATTTTTCGTTTACTGAAAAGGCTCCATTTTGTCCACGGAGTGCCTGAAATAATCCAAAAGCCATTGTTCTTGTCGAATGAGCTTCGTGGGTGTATTTTTCGAGTTAAAAACATATGAAATTTCATCAATAATGGCAATGCCTTGGTGGTAGTACACAGGTGACTGGGTCCTTCTATGATTTTTCTTGAGGAGGCGGCCTATTTCTGAAGAGGGGGGTGTCATGTGAATATTATCATTATCTGCCATGGAGTTAAGGTCAACTCTATTCGCTCTATCGCCTCTATCTGTTCTATCGGCTCTATCCGCATCTTTATTTGATTTTTTATGAGTGAGTGGGGAGGAAGAGTTTGTGGGAGTGAGTCTTATTGTGTGAGGTGAAACAAGAGAGCTTCCCAGCCATTCTTCTGGTTCTTCCAATCCAAGTATATAAGTCACGGTGGGGGCAATATCTAAATGAGAGGATGCATTGAGGTAAGTTCCTTTCATAAAATGTAGCTTTCTTAGCCAGTGGGAATTTTTCTTATTGGTTTCAATATTATTGGGACCCATATTATTGGAACCAATATTATTGGAACCAATGCTATTGGGAGCCAATGGGGGAAGGAGAGGAGTTTGAGGCTCCCCGGGCAAATCTTTGTGATAAATAAGAAGGGGTATGCATTCTCCATGGCAATTCAAGGGAGTCATATTGCCATTATGATCTGAATAAATAAATAAGAATGTGTTTTCTAAGAGATCATTCTTGGCAAGATCATGGAAAAATATTTTAAGAGCCTGGTCAGCCTCATAGATCGATGCTATATAATTAAAGAGACCCTGGTCCTGTCTTGTTATTTCTTTGTCTTTGTGAGAAAATTCCCTAGATCCATTTAAAAAATATTCTTTGGCTTTCAAGCTATAGTTTTTAAAGTTATAGTGGGATTGCACGGTGATTAAATAAGAGAAAAAAGGTTTATTTTGATCAAAATCTTTTTTCATATGCTGAACGGATTGTTGGTAAAAAGGAGCATCTAAGGCTCCCATTGTTCCCATCTGTGGTCCTTGAAAGGACTTTTTACCAAAGTACTTTGCCTCAATGCCGATGCTTTCATGGAGTTGATTGCGTCTAAAGAAATTAATTTCATTGGCGTGGAAAGAGGCTGTTTGGTAACCTTCTTCTTTGAGAAGATCGACGAGTGTGGAGTAGGATTTTTTGATATTAAAGGGCTTGGCAGGATGTGGGAGGAGGCTTAGTAAAACACCTCTTTCAGGATCGGAGCTTCCCCCCGAGTCGTGGATGGCATAGAAATTCTCAAAATAAAGGGAGCGCTCTTTTAGCTCTGAGAGAAAAGGGGCTATGGGTTTGCCATTAAAACTATGGTTGAGAACCCATGTATCGAGAGATTCAAATTGAATAAAAATAAAGTTGGGTTTTGTTGTGTCTTGAATAGGCGCAATAGGTGCATGTGTACTGTTTTGCGTCGAAACCTTTTCTTCCCCTATGGGAAGGTCTTTCAACAAAAGGAGAGACAGTTTGCCTGGCATTTTGTCAGGTTTGGTCTCTACAAATTTCTCTACGATATGCATATCTATATAAGTCTTAAGAAAGCCTTGGCTGACAGCATAGAGAGTGGGGTAGCGATATATCTCTTTCGTTTGGCTTATGAGAAAATTCTTTGAAAGTATTTGAAAAATAGAGTTTATAGGAGCAATAAGATTCATAAGGACGAAGATAAAACTATAGAGAACTATTCTTTTGTACACCATTTTCTTATAAAGTTTTATTTCTTGAAAGTTGGTAAAAAAGAGGAGAGAGGAAGTAAGAACCAACAAAGTCATGCTGATCAAATAATAGGGCTCAAAAAAAAGGTCGATGATAACGCTTGGACCTAAGGCCAATACCTCTGCGGCATTCTTGTAGGATCCAAGACTAATAATATTTCCAAACCATTGAACATGTCGTGCTGTGACCAGGGTGAAAAGTCCATAGACTCCAAGAAACAAAAAAGAAAGAAGATTTGGAAAGATACGTGGAAAAGAGAATATTCTCCCCAAAAGTTGCCACCCCCAGACGGGACCGATAATAAATAGACTCACAACAAATAATCCATTGAGAGTAAAGTAGAGGTAAGCAATGTAGTTATCTTTAGGGGAATATTGATATAGTTGTATGCAAAACATGAAATAATGAATAAATAAAAGAACACAAAAAGCGAGGCCCCGATGGGCGAGGAGAGAGACCAATGAACAATTCCATTGTGGATGATGTTGGGAATTTAGTTTCTTATCCGGACGGGAGGGCTTACTTGTTATTATGTCATGATTAATATGAAAGAGCTGCACCTGCTCACCACCTGGAGGTTTTTTTATTGAATTTATTATGTAAATTTATTATAAATTTTCATATAAAAAAGTACCCTATGCTACCAAGGACACCAATAAGAAATGGTCCAGAGATAAGGTCTTGCAAAATGACTCTCCACGCACAAGAAGCAATGATGAGTCGCATCATTTCTTATCGGTTGCATGCAATCAATAGTGAATGCTAGGGCGTGTCGTTCTTTGAATTTGTAACCACATATCATCTGTTAAAATTCTTCTAGTCATTGAAACCTCCATTCTTCAAACTTTAAGAAATTCCTGAGGGATCGGATCGATATTCAGAATTTTGGAAGGTATAGGATGACCGGATAGCTGATTTTCAGCCTAGAAACAAGTAAATAGAGATTTTGCTGTCTCCAGGGAAAGAGTTTTTCTCAGGATTTTGTGTTTTTGACTTTTTTACGCAGATTTTCCACGTTTTTGGAAGTGAGTCTAGTACATAGACAAATCGCTTCTACCTCAAACTCATCCAAGTTTATACCCATCTGAAACAACTCCACAATGGTCTCATGGCGAAGCTTCCAGATACTACTCATTATAAGCAAAATCGGCCTAGAAAGCAAATTCCTGCCAACTCCACGGTAAAGGTTTATATCATGGATATTCAACAACTTACAACGAAAATTGAGGATATTCTTTCCAAATTTTTGTCTTAAAACGGGAGTGAGCCCATCCAGAGAATCTTGAAAATTCAGGGGGCCTCTCCAGTGTTTTTGTCGTCCGTGATAGACCAGTATGGGAATGACTGGGTAATTCCAACGATTGTAAACAAGAGTCTGGTACCTCAGAATCTGCTGGAGAACTTGAGAATCCTGATGACTTTTGTGTTCGAGCAGAAAAAAGAGACGTACCCGTTTTTTGGACCCCTTGACTTGAACTGAGAATAAAAGGTCAATGCGCCGCTCATTGCCCTCTTCAAATGATATTCGCCTCCACTCTGTCATCAAAGGTTATGGGGCGCCCCGCTCTTGGGGCGTCTTCGTGTTGTTATCTTGAAAAACTTCTTGGACGGAGTACTAGAAAGAACTTGGTGAGAGATTTCGGAAGGACGGGTGACCGTATGCAGCAAAAGATGGTAATTTTTTGCAAAATGGATAGGTATATTTTCTTGACATACTTTTTCATAGACGAATGGCATTGTGCCGGGGGTGGTGGCGAGAACATCCACTTATGCCCTCACCAATGCGACTTTCAAGTATTGCTCTATGCTGGCATCCATGGGAGTGGAAGCTGCTGTGAGTGAAGACCCCGCTCTTTACAAGGGACTCAATTGTTACGGTGGTTATGTGACTTATGAGGCTGTTGCCAATGATTTGGGTATGGAGTACAGGGATTTCAAGACTTTGATTTAGTTTCTTTAAATTGATGGATCTTCTCAATCTAGAGCTCCATCTTTGATGGACCAACCTTTATTCACTAAGTTAAATCGTGCGGCCTCAGCTTTGGAATTATATTTTAATTGGCCCACATCAATTTTTCTCCAGATGTCGGTTTTTGTAGGTGTGTTCTTACTGAGATTTATTAAGAGTTTTGAATAATTCTCAGTGGATAGACCTGATGAATCAAAGACCTTTTTGAAAGAAGTCACATTTTTAAAATTCCAACTACTTGTATCTGGATTTGCTTTGGGGGCAAGGCTAAACATAAATTCCATATGAGTGACCTTAGAAGTGTTCCAGCGACTTGTATCTGGATTCGCTTTGCTCAGTTCGAAGACACTTTCAAACATTTGTGCCATATTAGTGACATTGGAGGTATCCCAGCCACTTGTGTCTGGCTTCGCTTCATGAGCATGAGCAAACATAGCTAACATATTAGTGACACTGGAAGTATCCCAACCACTTGTATCTGAATTTGCTTCGATATAATTCATAATGCAGGCGTTGTTTAGAAGTTCAGAAAAATATGAGGATATATGCCATTAATGAAATCCCTTATTATTGGGTGATAGACCCCATCGGTAGAACTTTAGAAATTTTTGTTCTTCAAGATGAAGCCTATTTTTTTGGAAGACGTTTGACGCGCAAGAAAATTACGGAGAACGAACTTTTCCCCGATATTTGTTGTGTGCTTCGAGAGTGGGAATAACAACTTGATGAGCGGAAACTTATGGGCTATAAACTACTTAGGCTCACAGAAATGCATTAACAACATCCCTGGATTTGATTTTGGTTTCACCAGGTTAGGAAGGCTACATTGAAACTTTTAATCTTCTTTTTTTTGTGGACCTATAGTCTTTCGGCCCAAACTGTATCCACTGTTTATGGTTTAGGAATCCACCCTCTTGTAGAGATTTCTGATCAGGGTCAGACGCAGATCCAGATGCTTAATATTTTTGGTCCTGGAGGTCAGATTTTGGCTCAAGTATCGAGCGGTAAGACACGCTATTTACTTGCAGACCATTGGCGCTCCACTCGGGTTATTTTCAAAGAAGACAATAGTCTATTAGGAAGCTTTGACTACACCCCTTACGGAGAGACGAATTCCACGGGAAATGTAGATTCAGTGCTGTATCGTTATACGGGCGAACCTGTGAATTTCGGACTTAGCGAACTCAGTAGCTACCATTTCTACCAAAGAGAATACGATCCAAACATCCTCCGATTCACAAGTGTAGACTCAGTTAGGTACAATGAATCTCCTTATATCTACAGCAACAGCAATCCCACTAATTTTATGGACCCCACGGGGGAACAGCCAACATACACCACCCTTTGGCTTTCTGGAAACCTTAAGGCGAGTCGAGTTTATGGCCAGGAGACGGCATTCATAGATAGATATAATCATTCTTTAAGTTCCGGACATCCTGGTCATCCAAAAATCATGCATGAAGACCTTAGCTTAAATGGTGGTGAGGGTGTGAGAGGGAGCCATTTTTCTGATAGTCCTTTGGGAACAATTGTAGTCGCGGCCCATGCAAAGACCTCTCTCCTTAGAGATGCTCACCATGGGGTCAACATAGGTGACAAAGAATCTGTCGATGCAGATAGCTTATTTGACCGTGTATTTAGTCGTGTCAAGGAAATAGACCCACTGGGAGTGGAACAGGTAGATAGTATTTCTTTGATTTCATGTTTAGCAGGTTGTTCGTATTCGGAAAGATCCTCTTTTGCAGATCTCGTTTTCGCAGCAAATTTCAGTGGAGACAACAATTTTCCAAAGCTTGATCGTGTAGTGAGTTCTCCCTACATGATGCAACCTCAACTTAAAAGTTCAGATGCAGATGTCATGCCTTTCAGATTCGTATCGCACATGAAGAAAAGTCAACAAATGAATCTTTATTTTGAAGATAGAGTAGATGTCAAACTAGATTCTGCTCGATTTTTACGAGGGCATGGAGCCAGTGCCATCAATCATATAGATGAATACAAATATAGATATTATTATAGAACACCTAGCAGAGGAACAGTACGTCGTTTAGATAGAGATCCTCTCAATGAGCCAGACAGCTCTGGCAAGCTTTCTTTTCCTTCGTCCGTGCTGGGTGAGACTTTAGATTTATAGCACACCTAAGAGGAACAACATTACGTCGTTTAGATACATATCCTCTCAATGAGCCTGAGCCAGACAGCTCTGGCGAGCTTTCTTTTTCTTCGTCCGTGCTGGGTGAGACTTCACCCGAGTTTGACAGCAGCATATGTGTCAAAAGTGCTCACTCAAACCTATCGACCTTAACTTGAAAGACTGACATTGCCGCCAAAGAAAACCTCAGAA
Source organism: Bdellovibrionales bacterium (assembly GCA_965261545.1). Lineage (GTDB taxonomy): Bacteria > Bdellovibrionota > Bdellovibrionia > Bdellovibrionales > UBA1609 > CBDHDF01. Next base: position 282,348 of record CBDHDF010000002.1, read on the forward strand.
AAAAGAAAACAACAGTCTCAGTCCCATAATGCTCTATTCAATGAAACTTTCCTGAATGAGAGATATTGCCTAGACATTTTCCATCTTGTCTTGACGACACAGGAGTTTAAGCTCTTTAACTGGAAAACTCTCAAACCAGAAATAACTGTCTTTACAGATGAAGAGGGCAATGAGCGGCGTATTGACCTTTTATTCTCAGTTGAAGTCAAGGGGTCCAAAAAGCGGGTGCGTCTTTTTTTTCTGCTCGAACACAAAAGTCATCAGGATTCTCAAGTGCTCCAGAAGATTCTGAGATACCAGACTCTTGTTTACAATCGTTGGAATTACCCAGTCATTCCCATCCTGGTCCAATGCCGTTTCCTTAAGCCACCACACCCCTCTGCCTCTGCGTTAAGCTATTTCTTTTAAAAGAACTCCCAGCCCTTTTGATAGACCTTTCATAGCTTCTTTTGAAGTGCCTCCTCTTCTCCATTGAAATCTTCATCAGCAACTTTATCTGCTTCCTAAATTTCTGATAGAGCCCCGCAACAAAAAGAGGGATGCTATCCATTATGAAATCAAGAATCAGTTTAAAGTTAGGTTTTTTGTAGTCATTTTTCACCAACTGATTCACACTGTCTTCATCCTCATTTATGCTCATTTGAATCTTTGTATAATTGAAGAGCCAAAAATAAGAATACAGCTCTTGCAATATTCCATTAAGGCTTGTTGAGTGCCACTGCTCCATTTTCATTGTCGATGTAAAATCACGAAATGTCGTTTCTATTTCCCAACGACGAGAGTAAAGAGCAACCATATCCTTCTTGTCCAAGGAGCCATGCGGAAGATTAGTGGCCAAAACAGAGAACTCCCCAGTCTTTGGGTTTTTATACTTATAGAGATGAATGACCACCCCCTCAATAACCATTCGTGAATACCAACCTGGGCCATTAAATAAATTTACAATGGGGATAAAAGTAGAGCCTCGCTTACAACGCGCAATAAAGAAGTTACTGGCTTGAGCATGGGCCTAATAATCTCTGTAGATAAATAAAGCCTATCGTAGAGAGTTATGCTATTACTCTCAAAACTACCTATCATTTGAATAGCATTGGCGATTTCGTTGAGGGCGGGAGAATAGCAAAGATTCTTTGTCACACCCGATAAAACGTCATAAGCATGAGATAGATACATACGTAAGAAATGAGTTTCCATCTCATTTGGGCAAGGGTACCCACAATAACCCTCCTTTAAAAGATCTTTAGAGCGAGGAAGTGCTAATTGGTCGCCATCTATGGCATAGATATAAAAACCATGAAACGTTTTTCTCAATGGTTCGTAGTCTGTAATCAGAGATTCAAAGATATTTTTAAAAAATAGGTAAGAAATACTTTGACGTATCTTGCTGAGACTGCTTTTGACTGGCATGAGAAGCAGGTCACCAAAATGAGTCCATACCGTCTTAAGAGCGATTTGGTAGCCTTCGTAATTTGTTCCGGAAATAAGATAGATAATGGTAAAAAAGAAAATTTGAGGATTAAATTTTCGATTCCTTTTTTGTTTTTCTGGATCGACAAGGTGCTCTGGCTTGAAGGAAGAATCAAGTTTTGGTAGAATAAAATGGTCATCTGTGACGCGAACTCGTCATTTGGGGGCTTTCGAGATCAATATTGGATTGCATGTGACTTACTCCTTGGTTGAGGGTTGGGTGTAAAATAAAACAAGTCTTATTCTTGTCGATTTATCTAATAATTTCAAGAGATTTTTCTTAAGGAAACGGCATTGCATCCTGGTCTATCATGGACGACAAAAGCACTGGAGGGGTCCCCTGAATTTTCAAGATTCTCTGGATGGGCTCACTCCCGTTTTAAGACAAAAATTTGGGAAGAATATCCTCAATTTTCGTTGTAAGTTGTTGAATATCCATGATATAAACCTTTACCGTGGAGTTGGCAGGAATTTGCTTTCTAGACCGATTTTGCTTATAATGAGTAGTATCTGGAAACTTCGCCATGAGACCATTGTGGAGCTGTTTCAGATGGGTACAAACTTAGGTGAGAAGGATCAACAGTTCCTTATTCAAAAAGCAGTGGATTATATCCACCGAAACGATTCAGATTTTACTTTAAATGTACTCAGTAAGATTGAAAAAGAAAGTATCGAGGAGGATCAAAGAGTTATGTCAGCATTGCAATGTTCTTTGGATGAAGCTGAGGAAAAGGGAATGAGAAAGGGCCTCAAAGAGGTCCGCGAAGAGGTCCGCGAAGAGGGTCGTAAAGAGGGCCTCAAAGAGGTCCGTAAAGAGATAGCATTACGAATGATTCAACATGGCTTTGAGGTAGAAGCGATTTGTCTATGTACTAGACTCACTTCCAAAGACGTGGAAAAGCTGCGTACAAAAGTCAAAAACACAAAATCCTGAGAAAAACTCTTTCCCGACACAACGACGAACCCAAAGAGGCAAGCTGCTCATGGGTAACATTCATGGGGGTAGCAGAGTTCAAGAGGTAAATGACTCCTTATCATGAGTAAAGCAGAGAAAATAAAGACATATTCAAGTTTGTGGGAAGAATTGTGTGATTTACCAGCAAATGTTGTGGGTGAGATTTTTAACGATGAACTTGTGGTCTCTCCAAGGCCTGGTCCTAAGCATGCAGTAACTTCCTCTTCTCTTGTGGATGAACTCTTGAGTCCTTTTCAAAAGGGAAGAAATGGAGGTCCAGGAGGTTGGTGGATTATTGGTGAACCAGAGCTTCATTTCGAAAAACCTGTTCAAAAAAGAGAGAAGACCAATGTGATTGTACCTGACTTAGCAGGTTGGAAAAAAGATCGTCTCCCAAAGCTTCCAGAAACGGCTTATTTTGAGTTGCCTCCAGACTGGGTTTGTGAGGTTTTGTCTCCATCAACAGCTCGTTATGACAGGATTTCAAAGATGAGAATATATGCCGTTAATGAAATCCCTTATTATTGGGTGATAGACCCCATTGGTCGCACTTTGGAGATTTTTGTTCTTCAAGATCAAATCTACCGAATGGAGATAGGTTTTACTGGAAGCGATGAGGTTTTAGCTCCGCCCTTTGAAGCGATCGGGTTAGATTTAGGGGCACTATGGGATTACGAATAAGCCGTCATTTGCCTAGAATGTTACCCATCAGCAGCTTGCCTCTTTGGGTTCGTCGCTGTGTCGGGAAAAAGTTTTTCTCAGGATTTTGTGTTTTTAACTTTTATACGCAGCTTTTCCACGTCTTTGGAAGTGAGCCTAGTACATAGACAAATCGCTTCTATCTCAAAGCCATGTTGAATCATTCGTAATGCCATCTCTTCGCGACCCTTCTCGATACCCTTCTCGATACCCTTCTCAAGACCCTTTTCGATACCCTTCTCGATACCCTTCTTAAGGCCCTTTCTCATTCCCTTTTCCTCAGCTTCATCCAAAGAACATTGCAATGCTGACATAACTCTTTGATCCTCCTCGATACTTTCTTTTTCAATCTTACTGAGTACGTTTAGAGTGAAATCTGAATCGTTTCGGTGGATATAATCCACCGCTTTTTGAATAAGGAACTTCTGATCCTTCTCACCTAAGTTTGTACCCATCTGAAACAACTCCACAATGGTCTCATGGCGGAGTTTCCAGATACTACTCATTATAAGCAAAATCGGCCTAGAAAGCAAATTCCTGCCAACTCCACGGTAAAGGTTTATATCATGGATATTCAACAACTTACAACGAAAATTGAGGATATTCTTCCCAAATTTTTGTCTTAAAACGGGAGTAAGTCCATCCAGAGAATCTTGAAAATTCAGGGGGCCTCTCCAGTGCTTTTGTCGTCCATGATAGACCAGTATGGGAATCACCGGATAATTCCAGCGATTGTAAACAAGGGTCTGGTATCTCAGAATCTGCTGGAGAACTTGGGAATCCTGATGACTTTTGTGTTCGAGCAGAAAAAAAAGACGCACCCTTTTTTTGGACCCCTTGACTTGAACTGAGAATAAAAGGTCAATACGCCGTTCATTGCCCTCTTCATCTGTAAAGACAGTTATTTCTGGTTTGAGAGTTTTCCAGTTAAAGAGCTTAAACTCCTGTGTCGTCAAGACAAGACGGAAAATGTCTAGGCAATATCTCTCATTCAGGAAAGTTTCATTGAATAGAGCATTATGGGCCTGAGACTGTTGTTTTCTTTTTTCTGAGGTTTTCTTTGGCGGCAATGTCAGTCTTTCAAGTTAAGAGGGTTTAAGATGGGGTGGTTTAAGAAGATTATGGACAAGTGTATGAGTAAATGAGCGGAGTTATCTGTCCATAAATCATCAAGACAAGATAAAAGGGGGTGGGTTCTCCGGTCAAGTCAAAAAGTAGATTTAGGGGGTTTGGAAAACTCCATTCATAGAGAATCAACTGCCAGAGTTGATTCTCTATGAATGCCTCTATCACACAATCCATCACCTAAATGCACCTTTATTTTACCACTTGAGCGAAAGATCAAGCCTAGCACCTTGCCTTTCCGCCCCGCTTAACTCATTTATATCATTTTGAGATGGCCCAGATCCCAAATGATAGTTGCTGGTGGGGCGGCTCTACTGGCTCTGGGGGGCGGTCCCTGGCGCTGATGGGGCGGCTTCTGGCGCAGGTGGTGTTGGTGGTGATGCTATTTGAACTTGAATCATTTCCTCATTCAAATAATTAAAGTCATGGGGAAAACGAGTTTTGTGTGAAGGACTAAAAGAGAACTTGGCCCCTGCGAGATTAGCTTCTGTGAGACCAGTAGTTTGCCCGCCCACAAATGGCCTGGTTTAACCCGCCCATCGGGGCATCTAAGGATGGCATTGCTCCCCCGAAGAATCGTGAGAATCGGATGGTTCCCATCAATGATGACTTGAGTGCTTTCCTCAAAGGCTTAAGAGCTAAACAAGAAAGCTATTCTCAAAGCCTAAGGAGTGGCTCAAAAAGTAGAAGTTCAGTGGTGACGACACTTTCTTACTGACCACGAAATCTTATTAGCGCCCTGTTAGCATTTGACAACGGCGACCCATTGATACAGATCGCACCAGATGCGGCGCAATCCGTCGTGGCAGGTAAAATCACCTGCATTTCACCGCGGCTCGACGGCATCACTGTGATCACCCAATGTTGATTCGAAGAACGCTTCAGACGCTGTGCATAGGCCACCCTGCCGCCCACCACCGTAAACGACACATCACGCAGTGTCCTGTAACTCAAATCCGTCACATTCTCGCTAAAATTCAAATTAAAACGCACCGCAGCCGTCCCATTGTGATCCGCTGGAACCTTGCTGAAGGATGCCTTCAAGACAGAAGAACTCGATGTTGATGCTTGAACTCCAGGAACAACATGCCTCAAAATACTTGTTAACATCCGACCATCAGTACTGCAGATGCCCCCTCTTGCGGTGCAATCTGTGGTCGCAGACAACTCGATCTCTACACTACGATTCGAATATGGCCGAACCTGGATACTCCAACGCTCGTTACTTCCACCCACCACACGCCGTGCTCCTTCCACACGGCCGTGCTTCACCAAAAAGGCGCTTGAGGCCAAGGTTTTATAGCTGAGACCAGACACATCCTCACTGAAGGTGAGCGTGAAGGAGAAAGATTGCCAATTGTGAAACGATGGGAAGTCAGACATTGTTGCCGTCAATGCAGGCGGTGTTATTAATTCTTCCTTTTGCGCATTGGATTCTTCCTCTTGCGCATTGGATTCTTCCTCTTGCGCATTGGATTCTTCCTCTTCCACATTGGATTCTTCCTCTTCCACATTGGGAGGAGCACTTGTTGGCGGCACAGTGGAAGGAGTGTTTGCCTGCTGTGTCGTGGGAGTCGTGATAGAGGCTGCAGCAAGCTTTGCCGCGCGTCGAGCAGCTAAAATCGACTTAACATTAGGATTCCAATCAGGATGGTGAATGAACTTTCCCCGAGAATATGGGAAAACTAGTGGTTGTGGCTCACTTCCATCAGACTCAACTGCAGACCAATCCGAAGTTGTTGCCTTCTGTGTGCGAAGCTCAGCGTTGAGGAGAGCCCTCACCTTCGAGATAAATTGTCCGCATATAATAGTATAGGTATTTATCCAATGCGAACGAGTGCCATCTGTTCTTATGACATGTAGGTTCCAGCTTCTATAGAGCGAAGCATGATTTGGACGAATGGCGCTAACTGTATTTTGATCACGTATGATAGGTTCTGCTGCATTCGAAGAGGTTGCATATGCCACATCATCTGATGATGATTTTTTGTAGTCAAAGCGATTCAGCTGATATCCGGCGAAGTCATCTCCGGTGTACTTTGGCCAAATCAACTTTATTGACTTGTATTTCCAATGTAGGGGCGGAGCATTTTCGTTCCTTGAGCGATCGACAATAAGTTCTCCTTGGTCATTGATCACACTGTTCAGAGCTACCTTAAAATAATCTTTAATTCCATCTGGGTCTTCAATGCATTTCGCAGCATATGCATTCATGGTCACCAAGGGTGATGCCATGGTCGTGATTAAGAGCACTACACAGAAATACTTCTCCCGACTCGTATTTACAAGATTTTCAAACTTAGATCTTTCAAATTTCATTACTTGTCTCCTCCATCGATTCTACAATTTTATTTTATTCGGTACACTAAACGCCTACTACAAAAACTAATCTCTGGTAACTGCTCACCCCTTTGGTGATTTAATTCGTTATCTGCGGCGATGGTTTCTTTCAAAGTACACAAAGTATACCTCCAGTTGCTGCCGCCCTGGTGCCTTCTGTCTCATCCAAGCGGTTAGCATCTAAAAGGATGTGAGTAGTTATGAATGTTTTTCCTCTAAAATACTGGATTTATTAATAAATCCTATTTTAATACACAACTCATGGGCGTGGGTGGGGAAGCAAGGCGCCCTCATGAATGTTGTAACCTCTGAAGATCTCTGAAGAAAAAAACTCAGCTGAATTATTATTGTTGATTTAATTATATTTTTTAATATTTACGTTATTAATCTATTATTATGTAAACATTATATTAAAACATAACCTTCATTGTTAGATTAGCAAAATATTATCATTAAATAAAGTGTTAATTTAATATATTTCATAGTGCCCTACTTAATTGATGCTGCTCAAAATGAGAAAGTGACGAAAAATGGCACTTGGCGTTTCAAATTTAAGTTATTTTTTGGGGAGATAGACCTTTTAAAACCCAACCAAATAAAGCCATTGAAGCAGGGATAGTGCCAATTATAGAAACAAGTACCCAGGAATGAACTTCATGTTTAAAATAAATAATACATTCAATCAATATAAAGTATATTATATTAAAACAGATCAGAAACTTGAATGTTTTGTCAGCGTAATTTTCCCTAAGTTCCCTTTCTAATTTAATATCCTTAATCTTCTCCTGTCTCTTTTCATTTTTAAGAATACCCTTTTTAGTGTATTCATCAGGTTCAATGTTAGCTGATCTCTTATCAGTGATTTTAATCTCATCTATTTTAGCGTTTGTTTTCGCATCAGAGATTCCTAAAGGTTTATTTTCATTGACCATTAGTTAGAAGAATACTCACTGAGTTTTTTTTTGAATGATTGCTTTATAACATCAGCTGAGATAATAGGTTTATTATCAAGATTATACTTACAATTTTCAGCAACAATAGTCCATGGCTCACCTTTATCATGAGTCATATTAGATAGTTGAATGCCTATCTTATCACCATAACAATTCCATATATTCTCAAGAAAATTATCAATATTTTTTTCTACATGAGGTGCTTTTTCTCCATTACTTAAAACAATATTACCTAATCTATCTATATTCCTTCTTCCAAATTCTCTAAATTCATAATAAAGAGACCGAATAACTGGACCGTGAGGCCAAGCCTCAATGTTTTCTTGAAATAATTGTGTATCGTAATAAACAAGATACCAGCCAGCAGCATAAAACGTGAGTTTGTTAATTTTTATTTGATCGCAAGGTGGAGCCGATTGATCTTGCCAGTTTTTTATTAAAAACCAATTTGCAATAGCTATTGGATAAGATGGATATATATTATGTGTCATTTATGATCTCCATTCCTTAATTCCTTCATGTTACTCACTTACCTTCGAGTTTACTCTATGATTAGTGCGAAGACAATATGCGTCAAGCCGAAGGTGCTCCACCGACTGCCAGCCTTTTGTACACCACCATTTAACCTAAGTCTATGGCAAATTGAGTAGTAAATTGACAATCCTTTAATTTATTTCTTGAATGATTTTTGATACTTAGAAGACCGTGTCTCATATTGGCTCATGAAGCAGCATCAATTAAGTAGGGCACTATGATATATTTAATATTTTATTTAATTTAGTACCCGTCAATAACGTCTAGAAATTTAATAGTATTTTTATGAGACAATTCAGACTGTGCTGAAGGACTCCAAAAGTTTGACAGTTCCAGGATTCTAGGAAATCCTCCTTAAGAACCGCTCAAAGTTCAATAAGGAGGATTATATGAGTTATGAAAAACTCAAGCATACAACTTGGGATTGCAAATATCATGTTATATTTATTCCAAAGTTTAGGAAAAAGTCTATTTTTGGTCAACTCAAAAGGAGTCTTGGCCCTGTGTTTAAGGACTTGGCACGTCAAAAAGAAGCAAATATTGTGGAGAGCCATTTAATGGTGGACCATGTCCACATGCTTTGTCAGTTCCTCCCAAATACTCTGTTGCTCAAGTGGTGGGTTTTAAGGTAAGAGCGCTATGTGGGTTGCGAAACATGTTGCTGGAAAACAAAGAAATTGTGTGCCACGAAGTCACGGAGGTGACATGCTGATGTGAAGATGGAGGTAGGCCCTCCGTACTCGGATTTCAGGATTTGAGTGCAAACAACCTTGCTGCTGCATGGGAGGCAAGGCCCTTGTAGTGAGCGAGCAAGGAAAAGGCCGTCGTAAACGGTCATGTAAGTACTAGGGAGATGAGCGAAAGCAAACCCACCGAAGACGCATCGAAATGTTAACAGTCACGTCAAAACCGAAGGAAGAGTTTCTCCGTCGGGACAAGCCTCAATGCCGTTTCCTTAAGAAAAATCTCTTGAAATCATTAGATAAATCGACAAGAATAAGACTTGTTTTATTTTACACCCAACCCTCAACCAAGGAGTAAGTCACATGCAATCCAATATTGATCTCGAAAGCCCCCAAATGACGAGTTCGCGTCACAGATGACCATTTTATTCTACCAAAACTTGATTCTTCCTTCAAGCCAGAGCACCTTGTCGATCCAGAAAAACAAAAAAGGAATCGAAAATTTAATCCTCAAATTTTCTTTTTTACCATTATCTATCTTATTTCCGGAACAAATTACGAAGGCTACCAAATCGCTCTTAAGACGGTATGGACTCATTTTGGTGACCTGCTTCTCATGCCAGTCAAAAGCAGTCTCAGCAAGATACGTCAAAGTATTTCTTACCTATTTTTCAAAGATATCTTTGAATCTCTGATTACAGACTACGAACCATTGAGAAAAACGTTTCATGGTTTTTATATCTATGCCATAGATGGCGACCAATTAGCACTTCCTCGCTCTAAAGATCTTTTAAAGGAGGGTTATTGTGGGTACCCTTGCCCAAATGAGATGGAAACTCATTTCTTACGTATGTATCTATCTCATGCTTATGACGTTTTATCGGGTGTGACAAAGAATCTTTGCTTTTCTCCCGCTCTCAACGAAATCGCCAATGCTATTCAAATGATAGGTAGTTTTGAGAGTAATAGCATAACTCTCTACGATAGGCTTTATTTATCTACAGAGATTATTAAGGCCCATGCTCAAGCCAGTAACTTCTTTATTGCGCGTTGTAAGCGAGGCTCTACTTTTATCCCCATCGTAAATTTATTTAATGGCCCAGGTTGGTATTCATAAATGGTTATTGAGGGGGTGGTCATTCATCTCTATAAGTATAAAAACCCAAAGACTGGGGAGTTCTCTGTTTTGGCCACTAATCTTCCGCATGGCTCCTTGGACAAGAAGGATATGGTTGCTCTTTACTCTCGTCGTTGGGAAATAGAAACGACATTTCGTGATTTTACATCGACAATGAAAATGGAGCAGTGGCACTCAACAAGCCTTAATGGAATATTGCAAGAGCTGTATTCTTATTTTTGGCTCTTCAATTATACAAAGATTCAAATGAGCATAAATGAGGATGAAGACAGTGTGAATCAGTTGGTAAAAAATGACTACAAAAAACCTAACTTTAAACTGATTCTTGATTTCATAATGGATAGCATCCCTCTTTTTGTTGCGGGGCTCTATCAGAAATTTAGGAAGCAGATAAAGTTGCTGATGAAGATTTCAATGGAGAAGAGGAGGCACTTCAAAAGAAGCTATGAAAGGTCTATCAAAAGGGCTGGGAGTTCTTTTAAAAGAAATAGCTTAACGCAGAGGGGTGTGGTGGCTTAAGGAAACGGCATTGGGACAAGCCTAGAGGAAGCCTGATGACCGATCTAGACGGCGTGCGGTGTATATAGGGGGCTGAACTAGTACAGGCTTCGTATCGGAACGCGGGAACCTGCTGGTGGATGATAAGGGAGACCCCCGAAGTGCTAAATACCGATGCCACCAACCAGGGGCAGAGTGATTCGTAGTAGTGATGAAGTTCTTGTAATGAGAATGGAGCGAAGGGGTCACATGATTTATGGAAGTAGTCAGGCCAACTTGGTTATGCTGAGGAGGAGCCTAACAAAACGGAAAATCATAGGAGCCGTGTGAGGGGCAGTGGGGGAAGTTCCCATTGCCTACTCAATTTTCAGGCCAAAGCTTTTGGTCTAGAGGATACTTTGTATCAACGGTTGGTCGAGATAAGATTGTCATTCGAGAGTACATCAAAAATCAAGAGGTGGAAGACCAGCGGGTAGATCAACTAAAGTTGTTTTAAATTATAGCCGGCGTAGCCGGCCAGACCGCTTTGAGCGGTCACCTTTTGGAACCTCCAGCTTTACTGGAGGGGCAACCATTAAGCTATTTCTTGTAACTGTTCAGGGGGTAGCAGAGTTCAAGAGGTAAATTGCTCCTTCTTATCAGAGAAAATATAAATCTCTCTCTGTAAACTCATGCCCCCCCTGAATAGATACGTTATTTCTTTGTCTTTGTGAAGAAATTCCCTAGATCCATTTAAAAAATATTCTTTGGATTTCAAGCCATAGTTTTTAAAATTGTAGTGGGATTGCACGGTGATTAACCTGAATTTCTGCCCAGAAGTATACACCAGGTTTCTTAAGGGCGTATCACATGGTTTTTGAGAACATTTGAGTCTACTGATCGTAATATTCTTTCGAGCCTGTAAACTATTTTGTGTAACTGCCGAATCATATTAGGATGAACTATCATCCTGAAAGGAGAAGGCAGAATGGATATCAAGACAATAGGCAAGGAACTAGCGAAGAACGTCAAGACCCAAAAGGATTTATCCGACATAACGGGTCAACTGATGAAGGTTGTTTTAGAGACGGCCCTTAATGCGGAAATGGACGATCACCTAGGTTATGAGAGGCATGAGAAGTCTGAGACCCGCAAATCCAACACTCGCAATGGTTACAGTAGAAAGACCATAAAGGGAGAGAAAGGCGAGGTGGAGCTTCAGGTCCCCCGTGACCGAAGTGCCTCCTTTGAACCTCAAGTCATTCCCAAGGGTAAGACTCGTCTTGAGGGCTTTGAAGACAGTATCCTGACCCTCTATGCGAGGGGAATGACGACCAGGGATATTCAAGGAGCTATCAAAGACCTCTACCATGGTGCAGAGATATCCCACTCAGTGATAGCCAACGTGACGGATGCTGTTATTGATGAAGTTACGGCTTGGCAGAACCGCCCCTTGGATAGCACTTACCCTATCGTATTTTTGGACTGTATCGTGGTGAAGGTCCATCAAGACAAGAGAGTTATTAATAAGGCGATTTACCTAGCTCTTGGTATTACAGAGGAGGGTCAGAAAGACTTGTTGGGCCTATGGATTTCTGAAAATGAGGGTTCAAAGTTTTGGTTGAGTGTTTTGACTGAGCTGCAAAATCGAGGGTTGAAAGATGTATTTATATTTTCTGTAGATGGTCTTACAGGTTTTCCTCAAGCCATTTCAGCGGCTTTTCCCAAGTCTAAAGTGCAACTGTGCATTGTCCATATGGTCCGCAATTCCCTTCGCTATGTTCCTTCCAAGGATATGAAAGCTGTCGCCCAAGACCTCAAGTCCATTTATGGCTCTACGACTCTGACAGAAGCTGAAAAGGCCCTTGAGGAATTTTGTACCAAGTGGTCTTCAAAGTATCCGAATATTGAAAAGTCTTGGCGTAGGAATTGGGACAATCTCATCACTATTTTCGATTATCCGGATGAAATCAGAAAGATTTTTTATACCACAAACGCCATAGAGTCGTTAAATAGCGTGATCCGCAAGGCGATCAGAAATCGTAAGATATTTCCCAGTGATCGGTCGGCTTTAAAAGTTGTATATTTAGCGATAAAAATGGCCTCTAAGCGATGGACACGACCATTACACAACTGGAAGCCAGCCATGAACAGGTTTGCCATTGAATACGGTGACCGTTTTGACAACTAAGTTTTTTAATAAGGTCCACCACCTGCCTTATAAGGGGGCTTAAAAGCCCCTCTAAGGCGTTGACAGAAGTACTGGAATACCGAGACTATGGTTAGGGTAATATAGTATGGGAACCTAAATACATGCCCTCTTGGTGCAGATTTGGGTTTCCATTTTTTTTCATATTTCATCCCAATTCTGGTATTTCTCGAATATCCTAAGTTAAAAAAAATAAAAAAAAGGGGGTAATATAGTATGGGAACCTAAACACATGAACCCTTTGATGAGATTGGAATTTCCATTTTTTTGAGAGAGCCATTGCTGATTTTTTTTCAACCAAGATGATAATTATTTATTTGAGTTCTTTCCAGTTCTGATATGATCCCATTACGGCTCCATAATACAATCAAAAGTCCAGAGTAACTAAAGAGGCCAATTATATAGACCAGCGAAGATGTCCCCTCCCCATTAACTTATAATGCATTGTGACTGACAAAATCGCTTGAAGGAAAAAATGTCAATTATACATTGACGAATAATATGGGACTGTGCTTTTTACCAGGAGTGGAGCCACATAAGTGGCTTTAAGATTTAAGAAAAAAATTGCAGTTACACAATTATTTTTACAGTCCCATTCTTTCTTGATGTTTACTTAAAGTCACAGATCTAATAAATTTATTTTTCTTTTTATTATCACAAAAATAAACATTGTACATATCCTCTAAATCTTCAATTGCTTTTTCTGACGATATATCTATGCCTTTAGATTTTAAGTTTAATTTTAAAATTGATAGTATAAGATAAGATAAATAGCATATAAACACGTGAGTCTCCACACGTTTTTTTAATCTAAATCGAATAGGCCTTAACTTTGATACTCCCTTAAGAGTACGAAATGCTTTTTCTATAATATCTTTATCATAATAAAGTCTTACCATATCTTCATCAGGTATATTTTTAGTACAAAAAATACATGAGTATCCATCAAATTCTTCAGCATTTTGAAGTACGAATTCTCTTAATCTTCCTGTAGAAGTTAAATATTTATCAAGACCGATCAAAATTTCTTTATTTTCATTTATTAATTTCTGAGCTTCCACAATTTTGTTTCTTCTAGATTCTTTAATCTCTATTCTCTTAGTCTCATTATAACAAATGGCTAATTTTCCTTTAATCGATCCAAATTTGTGTGGAATTCCTTTGACATAAATAACATTTCCATTTATTTGAACCATGTTAGAAAATTGATCCATAGACCCCTTCTTCAACAATTTTCTAATGGCATTCTTTTCTTTTTCTCTCATTGTTAATCCACAAAGTGTTTTCCAGCCCATTTTACCTATAGAATTTAGGTTTTTTTCAGAGGTGATGCCTCGGTCATATACAAATAAACCTGAATTCAATCGGTACTCACTAAAACTATCTGAAAGAGACATTAAGGTTCTACTGTCATGAATATTTCCCTTGAAACTTTTATGAAAAACTGGGATGCCTTCTTTTTGAGTTGTTGCTAAACCTATTTGTATGAGGTCATTTTGACGTTTGCCATCTTTACTCTTTCCTTTCTCTCCAAAACCACATGTTTTTCCATGAAAATAAGTATTTGTTACATCGTAAACAATTCCTTTTGAATTTAATTTATATATCTTCTTTACATTGTTAAAGATATTTCTTTGATATTCATGTATCTTAGATTCATTTAGATTATCCATGGCTGAGACTAAACGATTTTCTGTTAGCTTGTCTAAACCTAAAAGAAGATTTAAATCTGTACGCTTATACCATGATGGCATTTTGTGAACACTCTTATAATCCATACAATGAGCATAAACCATACTTAATATTTCATTAGAATATTCTCCTAGAATATCTGGAAGATTAATCTTCTTCGCAATACTATGAAATACAAGAAGTGGGCCATAAATTTTTACACTATCAACTTGAAGATCTTTTGATGAAAGAGAAATTACTGTTTCACCGTCGACTTCTTTGCCAAGATAACGAATGTGTTTTTGCACAGACTTACCATCAATCCACTTATTTTCAACCTCAGCTAAATAAACTTGACCGTTCTTTTTCTTTATTCTTCTTATAAAACTCATTTCACCCCCTTTGTCATGGTGTATATTTTATACACCATTTTTGAGAAAATGAAAATAGATTTTTTATTAAAATCTAAGAAAAAATTGAATTTTCCCTTTGAAAATGAGATTTTTTCAAAATTTTTGAAGAAGAATAATCCTGGTGTATATTTTTAACCATGAATTCAGGTGATTAAATAAGAGAAAAAAGGTTTATCTTGATCAAAATCTTTCTTCATATACTGAACGGATTGTTGGTAAAAAGGAGCATCTAAGGCTCCCATCGTTCCCATCTGTGCTCCTTGAAAGGATTCTTTACCGAAGTGCTTTCTCTCAATGCCTATGCTTTCATGGAGTTGATTGCGTCTAAAGAAATTAATTTCATTGGCGTGGAAAGAGGCTGTTTGGTAACCTTCTTCTTTGAGAAGATCGACGAGTGTGAAGTAGGATTTTTTGACATTAAAGGGCTTGGCAGGATGTGGGAAGAGGCTTGTAAAACACCTCTTTCAGGGTCGGAGCTTCCCCCCGAGTTGTGGATGGCATAGAAATTCTCAAAATTATGAGAAAATTCTTTGAAAGTACTTGAAAAATAGAATTTATAGGAACAATAAGATTCATAAGGACGAAGATAAAACTATAGAGAACGAGTCTTTTGTACACCATTTTTTTATAAAGTTTTATTTCTTGAAAGTTGGTAAAAAAGAGGAGAGAGGAAGTAAGAACCAACAAAGTCATGCTGTGGCCAGGGTGAAAAGTCCATAGACTCCAAGAAACAAAAGGAGAATATTGATATAGTTGTATGCAAAACATGAAATAATGAATGAATAAACAAAAGAACACAAAAAACGAGGCCCCGATGGGCGAGGAGAGAAACCAATGAACAATTCCATTGTGGATGATGTTGGAATTTAGTTTCTTATCCGGACGGGAGGGCTTACTTGTTATTATGTTATGATGAATATGAAAAAGTTGCACCTGGTCACCATCTGGAGGTTTTTTTATTGAACTTATTATATAAATTTATTATAAATTTCCTTATAAAAAGGCACCCTATGCTACCAAGGACACCAATAAGAAATGGTCCAGAGATAAGGTCTTGCAAAAATGACTCTCTACGCACAAGCGGCAATAACGAGTCGCATTATTTCTTATCGGTTGCATGAAATCAATAGTGAATGCTAGAAAGTTCAAACAACTTCCCTTAATTTTAATAACTTAGGAGTCAATATCATGAGTAAAGCAGAGAAAATAAAAACATATTCAAGCTTGTGGGAAGAATTGTGTGATTTACCAGAAAATGTTGTGGGTGAGATTTTTAACGATGAACTTGTGGTCTCTCCAAGACCGGCTCCCAAATACGCTGTTACTTCTTCTTCTCTTGGTGGTGAACTTGTAAATCCATTTCAAAAAGGTAAAAACGGGGGGCCAGGAGGTTGGTGGATTATTGATGAACCAGAGCTTCATCTCGAAAAACCTGTTCAAAAAAGAGAGAAGACCAATGTGATTGTACCTGACTTAGCAGGTTGGAAAAAAGATCGTCTCCCAAAGCTTCCAGAAACGGCTTATTTTGAGCTACCTCCAGACTGGGTTTGTGAGGTTTTGTCTCCATCAACAGCTTGTTATGACAGGGTTTCAAAGATGAGGATATATGCCATTAATGAAATCCCTTATTATTGGGTGATAGACCCCATCGGTAGAACTTTAGAAATTTTTGTTCTTCAAGATGAAACCTACCGAATGGAGATAGGTTTTACTGGAAGCGATGAGGTTTTAGCTCCGCCCTTTGAAGCGATCGGGTTAGATTTAGGGGCACTATGGGATTACGAATAAGCCGTCATTTGCCTAGAATGTTACCCATGAGCAGCTTGCCTCTTTGGGTTCGTCGCTGTGTCGGGAAAGAGCTTTTCTCAGGATTTTGTGTTTTTGACTTTTTTACGCAGCTTTTCCACGTCTTTGGAAGTGAGTCTAGTACATAGACAAATCGCTTCTACCTCAAAGCCATGTTGAATCATTCGTAATGCCATCTCTTCGCGACCCTTCTCGATACCCTTCTCGATACCCTTCTCGATACCCTTCTCGATACCCTTCTCGATACCCTTCTCGATACCCTTCTCAAGACCCTTTTCGATACCCTTTTCGATACCCTTCTCGATACCCTTCTTAAGGCCCTTTCTCATCCCCTTTTCCTCAGCTTCATCCAAAGAACATTGCAATGCTGACATAACTCTTTGATCCTCCTCGATACTTTCTTTTTCAATCTTACTGAGTACATTTAAAGTAAAATCTGAATCGTTTCGGTGGATATAATCCACTGCTTTTTGAATAAGGAACTGTTGATCCTTCTCACCTAAGTTTGTACCCATCTGAAACAGCTCCACAATGGTCTCATGGCGAAGTTTCCAGATACTACTCATTATAAGCAAAATCGGTCTAGAAAGCAAATTCCTGCCAACTCCACGGTAAAGGTTTATATCATGAATATTCAACAACTTACAACGAAAATTGAGGATATTCTTCCCAAATTTTTGTCTTAGAACGGGGGTGAGCCCATCCAGAGAATCTTGAAAATTCAGGGGGCCTCTCCAGTGTTTTTGGCGTCCGTGATAGACCAGTATGGGAATGACTGGATAGTTCCAGCGATTGTAAACAAGGGTCTGGTACCTCAGAATTTGTTGGAGCACTTGAGAATCTTGATGACTTTTGTGTTCGAGCAGAAAAAAAAGACGCACCCTTTTTTTGGACCCCTTGACTTGAACTGAGAATAAAAGGTCAATACGCCGTTCATTGCCCTCTTCATCTGTAAAGACAGTTATTTCTGGTTTGAGAGTTTTCCAGTTAAAGAGCTTAAACTCCTGTGTCGTCAAGACAAGACGGAAAATGTCTAGGCAATATCTCTCATTCAGGAAAGTTTCATTGAATAGAGCATTATGGGCCTGAGACTGTTGTTTTCTTTTTTCTGAGATTTTCTTTGGAGGCAATGTCAGTCTTTCAAGTGAAGAGGGTTTTAGATGGGGCGGCTTAAGAAGATTATGGACAAGTGTATGAGCAAGTGAGCGGAGTTATCTGTCCATAAATCATCAAGACAAGGTAAAAGGGGGTGGGTTCTCCGGTCAAGTCAGATCAAGTCAAAAATTGGAAAGTCATCATTAACTATCATAAAACCGGAGAATTGATTATTCTTATCCTCCTCTCCGATATGGCTATCGCCGCCCTCTTCCGCTGTAATTGTACCTGACTTAGCAGGTTGGAAAAAAGATCGTCTCCCAAAGCTTCCAGAAACGGCTTATTTTGAGCTACCTCCAGACTGGGTTTGTGAGGTTTTGTCTCCATCAACAGCTCGTTATGACAGGGTTTCAAAGATGAGGATATATGCCATTAATGAAATCCCTTATTATTGGGTGATAGACCCCATCGGTAGAACTTTAGAAATTTTTGTTCTTCAAGATGAAACCTACCGAATGGAGATAGGTTTTACTGGAAGCGATGAGGTTTTAGCTCCGCCCTTTGAAGCGATCGGGTTAGATTTAGGGGCACTATGGGATTACGAATAAGCCGTCATTTGCCTAGAATGTTACCCATGAGCAGCTTGCCTCTTTGGGTTCGTCGCTGTGTCGGGAAAGAGCTTTTCTCAGGATTTTATGTTTTTGACTTTTTTACGCAGCTTTTCCACGTCTTTGGAAGTGAGTCTAGTACATAGACAAATCGCTTCTACCTCAAAGCCATTTTGAATCATTCGTAATGCCATCTCTTCACGACCCTTCTCGATACCCTTCTCGATACCCTTCTCGATACCCTTCTCGATACCCTTCTCGATACCCTTCTCGATACCCTTCTCAAGACCCTTTTCGATACCCTTTTCGATACCCTTCTCGATACCCTTCTCGATACCCTTCTTAAGGCCCTTTCTCATCCCCTTTTCCTCAGCTTCATCCAAAGAACATTGCAATGCTGACATAACTCTTTGATCCTCCTCGATACTTTCTTTTTCAATCTTACTGAGTACATTTAAAGTAAAATCTGGATCGTTTCGGTGGATATAATCCACCGCTTTTTGAATAAGGAACTTTTGATCCTTCTCATCCAAGTTTATACCCATCTGAAACAGCTCCACAATGGTCTCATGGCGAAGCCTCCAGATACTACTCATTATAAGCAAAATCGGCCTAGAAAGCAAATTCCTGCCAACTCCACGGTAAAGGTTTATATCATGAATATTCAACAACTTACAACGAAAATTGAGGATATTCTTCCCAAATTTTTGTCTTAGAACGGGGGTGAGCCCATCCAGAGAATCTTGAAAATTCAGGGGGCCTCTCCAGTGTTTTTGGCGTCCGTGATAGACCAGTATGGGAATGACTGGATAGTTCCAGCGATTGTAAACAAGGGTCTGGTACCTCAGAATTTGTTGGAGCACTTGAGAATCTTGATGACTTTTGTGTTCGAGCAGAAAAAAAAGACGCACCCTTTTTTTGGACCCCTTGACTTGAACTGAGAATAAAAGGTCAATACGCCGTTCATTGCCCTCTTCATCTGTAAAGACAGTTATTTCTGGTTTGAGAGTTTTCCAGTTAAAGAGCTTAAACTCCTGTGTCGTCAAGACAAGACGGAAAATGTCTAGGCAATATCTCTCATTCAGGAAAGTTTCATTGAATAGAGCATTATGGGCCTGAGACTGTTGTTTTCTTTTTTCTGAGATTTTCTTTGGAGGCAATGTCAGTCTTTCAAGTGAAGAGGGTTTTAGATGGGGCGGCTTAAGAAGATTATGGACAAGTGTATGAGCAAGTGAGCGGAGTTATCTGTCCATAAATCATCAAGACAAGGTAAAAGGGGGTGGGTTCTCCGGTCAAGTCAGATCAAGTCAAAAATTGGAAAGTCATCATTAACTATCATAAAACCGGAGAATTGATTATTCTTATCCTCCTCTCCGATATGGCTATCGCCGCCCTCTTCCGCTGTAATTGTACCTGACTTAGCAGGTTGGAAAAAAGATCGTCTCCCAAAGCTTCCAGAAACGGCTTATTTTGAGCTACCTCCAGACTGGGTTTGTGAGGTTTTGTCTCCATCAACAGCTCGTTATGACAGGGTTTCAAAGATGAGGATATATGCCATTAATGAAATCCCTTATTATTGGGTGATAGACCCCATCGGTAGAACTTTAGAAATTTTTGTTCTTCAAGATGAAACCTACCGAATGGAGATAGGTTTTACTGGAAGCGATGAGGTTTTAGCTCCGCCCTTTGAAGCGATCGGGTTAGATTTAGGGGCACTATGGGATTACGAATAAGCCGTCATTTGCCTAGAATGTTACCCATGAGCAGCTTGCCTCTTTGGGTTCGTCGCTGTGTCGGGAAAGAGCTTTTCTCAGGATTTTATGTTTTTGACTTTTTTACGCAGCTTTTCCACGTCTTTGGAAGTGAGTCTAGTACATAGACAAATCGCTTCTACCTCAAAGCCATTTTGAATCATTCGTAATGCCATCTCTTCACGACCCTTCTCGATACCCTTCTCGATACCCTTCTCGATACCCTTCTCGATACCCTTCTCAAGACCCTTTTCGATACCCTTTTCGATACCCTTCTCGATACCCTTCTCGATACCCTTCTTAAGGCCCTTTCTCATCCCCTTTTCCTCAGCTTCATCCAAAGAACATTGCAATGCTGACATAACTCTTTGATCCTCCTCGATACTTTCTTTTTCAATCTTACTGAGTACATTTAAAGTAAAATCTGGATCGTTTCGGTGGATATAATCCACCGCTTTTTGAATAAGGAACTTTTGATCCTTCTCATCCAAGTTTATACCCATCTGAAACAGCTCCACAATGGTCTCATGGCGAAGCCTCCAGATACTACTCATTATAAGCAAAATCGGCCTAGAAAGCAAATTCCTGCCAACTCCACGGTAAAGGTTTATATCATGAATATTCAACAACTTACAACGAAAATTGAGGATATTCTTCCCAAATTTTTGTCTTAGAACGGGGGTGAGCCCATCCAGAGAATCTTGAAAATTCAGGGGGCCTCTCCAGTGTTTTTGGCGTCCGTGATAGACCAGTATGGGAATGACTGGATAGTTCCAGCGATTGTAAACAAGGGTCTGGTACCTCAGAATTTGTTGGAGCACTTGAGAATCTTGATGACTTTTGTGTTCGAGCAGAAAAAAAAGACGCACCCTTTTTTTGGACCCCTTGACTTGAACTGAGAATAAAAGGTCAATACGCCGTTCATTGCCCTCTTCATCTGTAAAGACAGTTATTTCTGGTTTGAGAGTTTTCCAGTTAAAGAGCTTAAACTCCTGTGTCGTCAAGACAAGACGGAAAATGTCTAGGCAATATCTCTCATTCAGGAAAGTTTCATTGAATAGAGCATTATGGGCCTGAGACTGTTGTTTTCTTTTTTCTGAGATTTTCTTTGGAGGCAATGTCAGTCTTTCAAGTGAAGAGGGTTTTAGATGGGGCGGCTTAAGAAGATTATGGACAAGTGTATGAGCAAGTGAGCGGAGTTATCTGTCCATAAATCATCAAGACAAGGTAAAAGGGGGTGGGTTCTCCGGTCAAGTCAGATCAAGTCAAAAATTGGAAAGTCATCATTAACTATCATAAAACCGGATAATTGATTATTCTTATCCTCCTCTCCGATATGGCTATCGCCGCCCTCTTCCGCTGTAATTGTACCTGACTTAGCAGGTTGGAAAAAAGATCGTCTCCCAAAGCTTCCAGAAACGGCTTATTTTGAGCTACCTCCAGACTGGGTTTGTGAGGTTTTGTCTCCATCAACAGCTCGTTATGACAGGGTTTCAAAGATGAGGATATATGCCATTAATGAAATCCCTTATTATTGGGTGATAGACCCCATCGGTAGAACTTTAGAAATTTTTGTTCTTCAAGATGAAACCTACCGAATGGAGATAGGTTTTACTGGAAGCGATGAGGTTTTAGCTCCGCCCTTTGAAGCGATCGGGTTAGATTTAGGGGCACTATGGGATTACGAATAAGCCGTCATTTGCCTAGAATGTTACCCATGAGCAGCTTGCCTCTTTGGGTTCGTCGCTGTGTCGGGAAAGAGCTTTTCTCAGGATTTTATGTTTTTGACTTTTTTACGCAGCTTTTCCACGTCTTTGGAAGTGAGTCTAGTACATAGACAAATCGCTTCTACCTCAAAGCCATTTTGAATCATTCGTAATGCCATCTCTTCACGACCCTTCTCGATACCCTTCTCGATACCCTTCTCGATACCCTTCTCGATACCCTTCTCGATACCCTTCTCGATACCCTTCTTAAGGCCCTTTCTCATCCCCTTTTCCTCAGCTTCATCCAAAGAACATTGCAATGCTGACATAACTCTTTGATCCTCCTCGATACTTTCTTTTTCAATCTTACTGAGTACATTTAAAGTAAAATCTGGATCGTTTCGGTGGATATAATCCACCGCTTTTTGAATAAGGAACTTTTGATCCTTCTCATCCAAGTTTATACCCATCTGAAACAGCTCCACAATGGTCTCATGGCGAAGTTTCCAGATACTACTCATTATAAGCAAAATCGGTCTAGAAAGCAAATTCCTGCCAACTCCACGGTAAAGGTTTATATCATGAATATTCAACAACTTACAACGAAAATTGAGGATATTCTTCCCAAATTTTTGTCTTAGAACGGGGGTGAGCCCATCCAGAGAATCTTGAAAATTCAGGGGGCCTCTCCAGTGTTTTTGGCGTCCGTGATAGACCAGTATGGGAATGACTGGATAGTTCCAGCGATTGTAAACAAGGGTCTGGTACCTCAGAATTTGTTGGAGCACTTGAGAATCTTGATGACTTTTGTGTTCGAGCAGAAAAAAAAGACGCACCCTTTTTTTGGACCCCTTGACTTGAACTGAGAATAAAAGGTCAATACGCCGTTCATTGCCCTCTTCATCTGTAAAGACAGTTATTTCTGGTTTGAGAGTTTTCCAGTTAAAGAGCTTAAACTCCTGTGTCGTCAAGACAAGACGGAAAATGTCTAGGCAATATCTCTCATTCAGGAAAGTTTCATTGAATAGAGCATTATGGGCCTGAGACTGTTGTTTTCTTTTTTCTGAGATTTTCTTTGGAGGCAATGTCAGTCTTTCAAGTGAAGAGGGTTTTAGATGGGGCGGCTTAAGAAGATTATGGACAAGTGTATGAGCAAGTGAGCGGAGTTATCTGTCCATAAATCATCAAGACAAGGTAAAAGGGGGTGGGTTCTCCGGTCAAGTCAGATCAAGTCAAAAATTGGAAAGTCATCATTAACTATCATAAAACCGGAGAATTGATTATTCTTATCCTCCTCTCCGATATGGCTATCGCCGCCCTCTTCCGCTGTGATTGTACCTGACTTAGCAGGTTGGAAAAAAGATCGTCTCCCAAAGCTTCCAGAAACGGCTTATTTTGAGCTACCTCCAGACTGGGTTTGTGAGGTTTTGTCTCCATCAACAGCTCGTTATGACAGGGTTTCAAAGATGAGGATATATGCCATTAATGAAATCCCTTATTATTGGGTGATAGACCCCATCGGTAGAACTTTAGAAATTTTTGTTCTTCAAGATGAAAGTAAATCATCGAGGAACCCCGTCTTTCAATAATTTTGAGATGTAATAGACTGAATCCATAACCACTAACTACTTACGAGGAGATAGATATGGATTTAGAGATTTTACGCAAGAAATTGAGCACATATCGTGGCCCAAGCGGCCGCATACGAGGAGCCAGTGATGAACTCCTTTATGAGTTGCTGACGGCCTGGGAGAATTGGTCGGGTCCGATGAGCGGCTTCTATAAATCTCTTGGAGTCAGTAGGAATGGTATGGCCTCAATGATAGGCAAGGCAAAGAAGCTAAAAAGAGAGGGCCATTTTCCGGAGTCAGAGTTTAAAGAGATCAAGATGGAGCCAAGTTCTTCGCTCCCAGGGGTGAGTTCTCCCTCCCATTCAGGCATCATTTTGAGATGGTCAAGGGGGCAAGTCATCCGTTTTCCCCATGTGGATGGGCTGATTGAATTTCTAAATAAGACAGATAAGACAGAAAAGAAGGCCTCATGATAGCTTTGAACCGCAGGACCAAAATATTCGTCTGTAAGGAGCCCACAGATATGAGGGCTTCTTATGATTCTTTATTTCATCGAGCCAAGACAGTTTTAGACAAGGACCCTTTTTCGGGTCATTTATTTTTGTTTGTCAACCGCCGTCGTACGTCGTGCAAGTGCCTGTACTATGATGGCACAGGATTGGTAATTTTATCCAAGCGTCTTGAGCAGGGAACATTTTCTAGGATCAATCCTTTTCATAGTAAAGAAATTGTATTAACAGAGGCCGAGTTTGGTTTATTTTTTGAGGGAGCGAATTTAGAAAAAAGGTTTATAGAAAGTCCTTTGGAGATAAAAAAAGTTGCTAAAAAAATATTCCCAATGAGTCAAGAGTTGTCACTTTAAAAATATTTGTTTATCCTTTTATTTATGAGCCAAGAAGATCTTTTCAAAGTTGTTCCAAAGACTCGATTTGACTTGATAAAAAAAGGTGAAGTTGTTTACCTTTTCCAAGAAGCCGAGCACACCATCCGCAAGCTGCAAAAAGAGATCAAAGACTTAAGAAATCTCCATGGAGAACTGAAGCAAAAAACTTTCTTGGTGGATGAGCAATATATTCTTTTAAAGAACAAGCTTTTTGGCAAAAGCTCAGAAAAGGAATCTCCAGATAATAAGAAAGATTCATCCCACCCAGCTTCGTTTCAAAATTCTACTTCTGACAAGGATGAAAAAAGAAAAAAGCGTATCCAGCTCCCCTCGGAAAGATATCCCAATGCCCCCGTTGTTGAACAAGAGGTGGAGCTTCAAGAACCTCCCAAATGCACTTGCTGTGGGGCCGAGATGAAGGACTCAGGTCTTACGGAAGCCAGTGAGTACCTCACCGTGGTTCCTGCCAAATATCTTATTATTAGACAAAAACGCCACAAATATAACTGTGGCCGTTGTCACGGGAGTCTTAAAACCGCTTCTACCCCCCCTCGAATCAAACCAAAGAGTTCTTACAGCGATGAAATGATGTTGGATGTGTCTTTGACCAAATACTGTGACCTCATTCCCATAGAGCGCTATGGGGCCATAGCTGGAAGAGCTGGGCTCGAAGGCTTACCTCCCCAAAGTCTCATAGAGTTGACCCACCATGTGGCCGACTTTACAAAAGGAGCTTACGATAAGCTCAAAGAAGAGATTCAAAGCAGCCAGGTTCTTCATGCCGATGAAACCCCTCACAAAATGCTTGAGAGAAATGGGGGGAAGAGTTGGTATTTATGGGGATTTTCCAATACAAAGACGAGTTATTTTGAAATACACAACACTCGCTCTGGGGATGTGTCTTCAAAGATGATAAAGAACTCCAAGTGTGAATATTTGGTCAGTGATGTTTTTTCTGGCTACAGCAAAACAGTGAGAGAAGTGAATCAATACCGGAAAGACAGAGAAAATAAAGAAGAATTTAAGAAACTTTACAATGTGTACTGCAATGCCCATGCGAGGAGAAAGTTCAGGGAGGCCGTGGTGGCGAACTTGAACAAAGAGCCAGATCCATCCCAGTGTGCCCAATATTTTGTGAATATCTATGGAAAGATTTATCGTCTGGCAAAAATAGCCAAGAATGGGGAGCAAGGCTGTGATAAATTCCTGCGTGCTCAAAGGCTTATGCTCTGTCTATTTGAGAAGATGAAGGTGCGGGCCATGGAAGATATGGGGGGCTACTCTTCCAAAAGCTCTATGGGCAAGGCCATGGGATATCTTCTCAGAAACTATAAAGGCTTGACTTTGTTTGCTCACCACCACGGCTTGCCCATTGACAATAATTGCCAAGAACGACAGCTTCGCAGTCCTGTGGTGGGGCGCAAGACATGGTATGGAACGCACTCTAAAAGAGGGGCTGAAACAGCCTCCATATTGTTCTCCTTGGTAGAGTCATGCAAACTCAATCAGGTCAATCCAAGGGAGTATTTCAAAAAACTGGTCCAAGATATCCATCAAGGCAAAAATCCATATACACCCTCTCAATACAAGATCTTGTATCCTCCCAACGAAAATAAAGACGATTTATTGCATATGTGACAAACTTTTTATCCATTTGGCTTGACGACTTCCCATACAGCTAGCCTTAAATGCCCCTTAACTTTGTGTGCAACGCCAACAGCATCAAGTAATGCAAGCCGTTCTAGAGGAATACTATCAATATTTTGGTCGTCTTCAAATTCTAAGTGAATGACCTTTTTGTGAAGAAACTCCTTCATCTCTGGTCGAATATTTTTGTCAATAGTAACAACCAAAAAATTAAAATGATTGGCCTTTGTCTTCATAGGCCAAAACCCAAGACTTCGAAGTCTGCTCAATTTCTTGTGTAAAATCTCTAAATCCATATTTACCTCCTCGTAAGTGGTTATGGATTCAGTCTATTACACCTTCAAATTATTGAAAGACGGGGTTCCTGGATGATTTACAGATGAAACCTACCGAATGGAGATAGGTTTTACTGGAAGCGATGAGGTTTTAGCTCCGCCCTTTGAAGCGATCGGGTTAGATTTAGGGGCACTATGGGATTACGAATAAGCCGTCATTTGCCTAGAATGTTACCCATGAGCAGCTTGCCTCTTTGGGTTCGTCGCTGTGTCGGGAAAGAGCTTTTCTCAGGATTTTATGTTTTTGACTTTTTTACGCAGCTTTTCCACGTCTTTGGAAGTGAGTCTAGTACATAGACAAATCGCTTCTACCTCAAAGCCATTTTGAATCATTCGTAATGCCATCTCTTCACGACCCTTCTCGAGACCCTTCTCGATACCCTTCTCGATACCCTTCTCGATACCCTTCTCGATACCCTTCTCGATACCCTTCTCGATACCCTTCTTAAGGCCCTTTCTCATCCCCTTTTCCTCAGCTTCATCCAAAGAACATTGCAATGCTGACATAACTCTTTGATCCTCCTCGATACTTTCTTTTTCAATCTTACTGAGTACATTTAAAGTAAAATCTGGATCGTTTCGGTGGATATAATCCACCGCTTTTTGAATAAGGAACTTTTGATCCTTCTCATCCAAGTTTATACCCATCTGAAACAGCTCCACAATGGTCTCATGGCGAAGTTTCCAGATACTACTCATTATAAGCAAAATCGGTCTAGAAAGCAAATTCCTGCCAACTCCACGGTAAAGGTTTATATCATGAATATTCAACAACTTACAACGAAAATTGAGGATATTCTTCCCAAATTTTTGTCTTAGAACGGGGGTGAGCCCATCCAGAGAATCTTGAAAATTCAGGGGGCCTCTCCAGTGTTTTTGGCGTCCGTGATAGACCAGTATGGGAATGACTGGATAGTTCCAGCGATTGTAAACAAGGGTCTGGTACCTCAGAATTTGTTGGAGCACTTGAGAATCTTGATGACTTTTGTGTTCGAGCAGAAAAAAAAGACGCACCCTTTTTTTGGACCCCTTGACTTGAACTGAGAATAAAAGGTCAATACGCCGTTCATTGCCCTCTTCATCTGTAAAGACAGTTATTTCTGGTTTGAGAGTTTTCCAGTTAAAGAGCTTAAACTCCTGTGTCGTCAAGACAAGACGGAAAATGTCTAGGCAATATCTCTCATTCAGGAAAGTTTCATTGAATAGAGCATTATGGGCCTGAGACTGTTGTTTTCTTTTTTCTGAGATTTTCTTTGGAGGCAATGTCAGTCTTTCAAGTGAAGAGGGTTTTAGATGGGGCGGCTTAAGAAGATTATGGACAAGTGTATGAGCAAGTGAGCGGAGTTATCTGTCCATAAATCATCAAGACAAGGTAAAAGGGGGTGGGTTCTCCGGTCAAGTCAGATCAAGTCAAAAATTGGAAAGTCATCATTAACTATCATAAAACCGGAGAATTGATTATTCTTATCCTCCTCTCCGATATGGCTATCGCCGCCCTCTTCCGCTGTAATTGTACCTGACTTAGCAGGTTGGAAAAAAGATCGTCTCCCAAAGCTTCCAGAAACGGCTTATTTTGAGCTACCTCCAGACTGGGTTTGTGAGGTTTTGTCTCCATCAACAGCTCGTTATGACAGGGTTTCAAAGATGAGGATATATGCCATTAATGAAATCCCTTATTATTGGGTGATAGACCCCATCGGTAGAACTTTAGAAATTTTTGTTCTTCAAGATGAAACCTACCGAATGGAGATAGGTTTTACTGGAAGCGATGAGGTTTTAGCTCCGCCCTTTGAAGCGATCGGGTTAGATTTAGGGGCACTATGGGATTACGAATAAGCCGTCATTTGCCTAGAATGTTACCCATGAGCAGCTTGCCTCTTTGGGTTCGTCGCTGTGTCGGGAAAGAGCTTTTCTCAGGATTTTATGTTTTTGACTTTTTTACGCAGCTTTTCCACGTCTTTGGAAGTGAGTCTAGTACATAGACAAATCGCTTCTACCTCAAAGCCATTTTGAATCATTCGTAATGCCATCTCTTCACGACCCTTCTCGATACCCTTCTCGATACCCTTCTCGATACCCTTCTTAAGGCCCTTTCTCATCCCCTTTTCCTCAGCTTCATCCAAAGAACATTGCAATGCTGACATAACTCTTTGATCCTCCTCGATACTTTCTTTTTCAATCTTACTGAGTACATTTAAAGTAAAATCTGGATCGTTTCGGTGGATATAATCCACCGCTTTTTGAATAAGGAACTTTTGATCCTTCTCATCCAAGTTTATACCCATCTGAAACAGCTCCACAATGGTCTCATGGCGAAGCCTCCAGATACTACTCATTATAAGCAAAATCGGCCTAGAAAGCAAATTCCTGCCAACTCCACGGTAAAGGTTTATATCATGAATATTCAACAACTTACAACGAAAATTGAGGATATTCTTCCCAAATTTTTGTCTTAGAACGGGGGTGAGCCCATCCAGAGAATCTTGAAAATTCAGGGGGCCTCTCCAGTGTTTTTGGCGTCCGTGATAGACCAGTATGGGAATGACTGGATAGTTCCAGCGATTGTAAACAAGGGTCTGGTACCTCAGAATTTGTTGGAGCACTTGAGAATCTTGATGACTTTTGTGTTCGAGCAGAAAAAAAAGACGCATCCTTTTTTTGGACCCCTTGACTTGAACTGAGAATAAAAGGTCAATACGCCGTTCATTGCCCTCTTCATCTGTAAAGACAGTTATTTCTGGTTTGAGAGTTTTCCAGTTAAAGAGCTTAAACTCCTGTGTCGTCAAGACAAGACGGAAAATGTCTAGGCAATATCTCTCATTCAGGAAAGTTTCATTGAATAGAGCATTATGGGCCTGAGACTGTTGTTTTCTTTTTTCTGAGATTTTCTTTGGAGGCAATGTCAGTCTTTCAAGTGAAGAGGGTTTTAGATGGGGCGGCTTAAGAAGATTATGGACAAGTGAGCGGAGTTATCTGTCCATAAATCATCAAGACAAGGTAAAAGGGGGTGGGTTCTCCGGTCAAGTCAGATCAAGTCAAAAATTGGAAAGTCATCATTAACTATCATAAAACCGGAGAATTGATTATTCTTATCCTCCTCTCCGATATGGCTATCGCCGCCCTCTTCCGCTGTGATTGTACCTGACTTAGCAGGTTGGAAAAAAGATCGTCTCCCAAAGCTTCCAGAAACGGCTTATTTTGAGCTACCTCCAGACTGGGTTTGTGAGGTTTTGTCTCCATCAACAGCTCGTTATGACAGGGTTTCAAAGATGAGGATATATGCCATTAATGAAATCCCTTATTATTGGGTGATAGACCCCATCGGTAGAACTTTAGAAATTTTTGTTCTTCAAGATGAAACCTACCGAATGGAGATAGGTTTTACTGGAAGCGATGAGGTTTTAGCTCCGCCCTTTGAAGCGATCGGGTTAGATTTAGGGGCACTATGGGATTACGAATAAGCCGTCATTTGCCTAGAATGTTACCCATGAGCAGCTTGCCTCTTTGGGTTCGTCGCTGTGTCGGGAAAGAGCTTTTCTCAGGATTTTATGTTTTTGACTTTTTTACGCAGCTTTTCCACGTCTTTGGAAGTGAGTCTAGTACATAGACAAATCGCTTCTACCTCAAAGCCATTTTGAATCATTCGTAATGCCATCTCTTCACGACCCTTCTCGATACCCTTCTCGATACCCTTCTCGATACCCTTCTCGATACCCTTCTCAAGACCCTTTTCGATACCCTTCTCGATACCCTTCTCGATACCCTTCTTAAGGCCCTTTCTCATCCCCTTTTCCTCAGCTTCATCCAAAGAACATTGCAATGCTGACATAACTCTTTGATCCTCCTCGATACTTTCTTTTTCAATCTTACTGAGTACATTTAAAGTAAAATCTGGATCGTTTCGGTGGATATAATCCACCGCTTTTTGAATAAGGAACTTTTGATCCTTCTCATCCAAGTTTATACCCATCTGAAACAACTCCACAATGGTCTCATGGCGAAGCTTCCAGATACTACTCATTATAAGCAAAATCGGCCTAGAAAGCAAATTCCTGCCAACTCCACGGTAAAGGTTTATATCATGAATATTCAACAACTTACAACGAAAATTGAGGATATTCTTCCCAAATTTTTGTCTTAGAACGGGGGTGAGCCCATCCAGAGAATCTTGAAAATTCAGGGGGCCTCTCCAGTGTTTTTGGCGTCCGTGATAGACCAGTATGGGAATGACTGGATAGTTCCAGCGATTGTAAACAAGGGTCTGGTACCTCAGAATTTGTTGGAGCACTTGAGAATCCTGATGACTTTTGTGTTCGAGCAGAAAAAAAAGACGCACCCTTTTTTTGGACCCCTTGACTTGAACTGAGAATAAAAGGTCAATACGCCGTTCATTGCCCTCTTCATCTGTAAAGACAGTTATTTCTGGTTTGAGAGTTTTCCAGTTAAAGAGCTTAAACTCCTGTGTCGTCAAGACAAGACGGAAAATGTCTAGGCAATATCTCTCATTCAGGAAAGTTTCATTGAATAGAGCATTATGGGCCTGAGACTGTTGTTTTCTTTTTTCTGAGATTTTCTTTGGAGGCAATGTCAGTCTTTCAAGTGAAGAGGGTTTTAGATGGGGCGGCTTAAGAAGATTATGGACAAGTGTATGAGCAAGTGAGCGGAGTTATCTGTCCATAAATCATCAAGACAAGATAAAAGGGGGTGGGTTCTCCGGTCAAGTCAGATCAAGTCAAAAATTGGAAAGTCATCATTAACTATCATAAAACCGGAGAATTGATTATTCTTATCCTCCTCTCCGATATGGCTATCGCCGCCCTCTTCCGCCATTGCTATCATCGTCCTCGCCATCCCGATTGTCCTCGCTATCCTCTTCGGTCATGGTTATCGCCCATCCCCCATTGCCACTATCATCCTCGTCATGACTATCTTCCTCGTCGGTGATAATTCGTGGTCTTCGCCACCACCACCATCGATTATCACTATTATCATTATCATCGTCATCTAGGAATCTTCCAAAATACTTTTGCCAGATAATTTGTGGGTTTTGCTGCCTCTTTTCAGTGCGTTTGATTCTGGCTCTTCGTCTGTGTTTTGGTTTTGGTTTTTGTTTGTCCAGACGTTTTCTTTTTTCTTCCTCGGCTTTTGCTTTGGCTTGAGCTCGGGCTCTTGCCTCCCCATATTCTTCAAATTCCTCGGCCCCATATTTGTTGCTTCGGAGAAGCCATGGGGGGGTGTAGTAGGGGGGAATTTCTTTATCGTAGAGGGGGAATTTTGGAAGTCGATGTGGTGGGTCGAAGTATTTCTTAACGATCTTGTTCCACAGGCTCGCAAGACAAACGAGAGAGCAAAATGTGGGAGCCAATATGGGGAAGTAGGCTTCAGTGAGAAAGAGGGAGGCCGTTAATATGAGGAGGAGTAACCATATAAAGCTTAGGTAGATCCATATATTTGTTATGTCTGTGATCGTGGGGACCCGGTGACGCCAAAAACAATACCAAATGTACACATAGGCGGGGATTCCCAAGGGAATGGCCGCGACCACAAAAACAAAGCCCGGGAGAGCTGTGCCTAGGAAGGAGGGATACAAAAGGGAAGTCACCAAGGGAATGGCAGGTATGACAATATACCAAATGGTGACCTTGTGCCTATAATAGCCTTTCAACCGGGGGCCAATGAAAATCAGATGCAAAAGGCAAAGGAGGGAGAAGGCTGAGGTCAAGTAAACATTTTTAAAGAAGGTGTGAAAGGGGATGATGAAGAGAGCGACTGGTAGGAGGGCATGGGTAGTAATGATTTCAAAGCTCATAAGAGCATAGGAAAAAAACCTGATTTTTTGAGATAAGAAGACCAGGGTGATTATTTCATAAACAATGAGTATTTGTATAAATTCTGGGAGGTTGTGTTTAAGTATGAAGCTAAAATCTTGATGGGATTGACCTGACTGGACCCACCAGAGTTCAAGGAGGTGACCTAAGATAAAGCACATGTAGAGAATTTGGCTGAGTTTCCAGCCCCATTCAACCCTCTCTCTTCTCAGGCGAGGAGAAAGCGGAAGGTGCCTTTTGGGTATGGGAGGTTTTTCAAGCAAGGGCCATCTCCACTTCGAGAGGACAAAGTGAAGTGGACTCCCCCATTCTTCCCCTCTTAGCTAAGGGGAAAGCCCCTTTTACCTTCCTCTTTTATTATTCTTTTGTGGGCCCCTTAGACTTAACTTTAATTATAATCTATTATTTTTCATGGAGCAAATTTTCGCTTTTACTTGGAGTTTCTTAGCTCTTTATTTTGACTTTTGTTGAGGGTCTTTTGGGGGGGGCTTCTCGGTGTTGTTGATGGATGAGGCACAGGGAATTCATCTGGTGAACTCCCGGCCTTTTGTAATTACTTTATCTCTTATGATCTTTTCATTTTTTCTTCTTGTGATCACCTGTTTTTTGTAGCCACCACACCTTCACTATTTTTTCTTCTTTTTAGGTGCAGGTGTGCGAGGAGGAACGGGAAGACCTGGTGGATTCCTGCGGAGAATGGCACAATTGTTATAGCAATACACATGGCAGCCTGCTATGGAATTATCAGCGGTGCTATCTGTGCGAGGATCTGGAAAGCATTTCGGTGGGGGAGCCGTATCTTTGTCAGCTTTGTCACAATCTTGAGTGCATTGTCGTATGCACCTTGTGGCTCCCTCCCAATCATTATCTTTTTTGGGGTTGGGGTCGGGGGGTTTCGGGAAGTTGTTGCAAAGCCAAGGAGCTTGTCGACAATAGTAGGTCCCACCACTTTCTTTGCATCTCTTGGTGTAGTACTCACAGCTATTGGTTCCATAGAGTCCAAAGGGGTCCTTAAGGTTGGTGGGATTGTTGGCGGCGTAGGTATAAAAATTGTGACCGCCATTGAAGCCAAGGGAGTCGGCGCTGAGAAAGCGTCCCATTTCAGGGTCATAGTATCGAGAGCGGTAGTAATAAAGTCCTGTTTCAGGGTCAAATTCTCGACCTGTGTAGGTGAAGGGGTTTGGTAGGTATTTCGGACTGCTGGGTGTGATGACATTGTTTTGGCCATCGTAGATGGTCATTTTGCCATAGGCATCGTAGACATACCTTTGCACCACATCCCCTGAAAAATTGGTGATCTCTGTGATATTTCCCAACTTGTCAGCGTGGTAGTGGAAGTACTGCTCTTGGAATGAGGCATTGTAGTAGGGATTGCGACCTTGGCGTATCATTCGGAAAGGTTGATCCACCTCGACCCCGTGGATGTATTTGGCATTGGGAAAATCTCCAGTGGGGTATCTTTCAAATTCTAGAAATATGTTTTTTCGATCGTAGACATACATGATGATGGTTCCATTGACATTTTTATGAACTCTGCGATTCAAAGGGTCGTATTTGTAGGAAATAGTTTTTGTGGCCGTGGTACTATCGGCAGAACTTTTTTCTTTGACACCGATGAGCCTATTTTTGTAATCCCATTGATACTCGGTGACTTTGCTAGAGGCTGTATGGGTTCTCTTTGTGAGGTTGCCGTTGTGATCGTAGATATAGGTGTATTTCTTATCATTGGTGAGTTCATTGTTGTCGTTAAAAGTGGAGTTCACCGTTTCACCATCTCGCTGGAGCCTGTTCCCCAAGGCATCGTAGGCGAAGGTTTCTGACCCCGTACCTATGGGCTTGGTGGCAGAAATCAATCGGTTGAGATTGTCGTAGCTGTAGGTGAGTGAGGAGTTGATGGAGGGCGTGGTGGTAGCGGTGGTGGAGCCGGAGCTTGTGCCTGCGCTTGTGAGAGTGCCTCTTGAGGTGGTCAGGCTTGTGATGTGGTCATTGAGGTTGTAAGCGTACCTAAAGGAGGAAAGGGTTTTGGTGACGGTGGCGATGTTTGTGGTGGAGGTGGAGCCAGGAGGTGGAGCAGAAACTTCAATATGTTGATGTCGGACATCATAGAGCTGATTGGGTTTTCCTGCGAAATAGGAGAAGGTGGTTGTGGGTACTTCTCCAGGATAGTTGATGCGAGAGATTCTCTGGAGGTGGTCATAGCGAAATCTCAATGAATGGGTACTCGGTAGGGGGTGATGGCCTAGTTCGATAACGCGATTATTCTTGTTGTATTTGTAATAAGCCTTGCTATAGGAGTTGTAGTTACTTCCAACACTAGTAACACTTATGACATTGTTATTGCCATCATACCCATAGGTAAGTTTCACCCTAGGTTGAGTGGGTGTTGTGCCCGTGGCAACAGTGAGAACCCTTCCTGAACCATCATAGGTGTAGTTAAGAGAGGTGTCCCCGTTGGACATAGAGAGAACATTTCCATTGGCGGAGTAGGTATAGGCTTCACTGGTGTTATCGGGGTAGAGAATATTTGTAAGCCTATTGAGGGTATCATACTGGTAGGTGATGCGAGCGCCATTTCTATCCTGTCGTTCCACCATATTATTATTTCCATCATAGGAGATGGTTTCTGTGCGCCCCAAGGGATTGATCATTCCAACCAGTCTATTGAGATTGTCGTAGGTAAAAGAAGTGTTGTGCCCTCTTTGGTCATTGAGAGAGGCTAAATTTCCCATAGCATCATAGGTCATGTTGAGAACTCCTCCCATGGCATCGGTTTGGGTCAACATTCTATTGAGAGAGTCATGGGTAAAAGTGATTGTATTTCCCAGAGTATCTGATTGGGTGAGGAGATTTCCTGCATTGTCGTAGGTGAGCCTTGCGAAGATGCGATTTAAAATCGAAATATCTTTGACAGTGCTCAGGCGGCCATTGGTATCGTGTTCGTAGCGATACCCTTCATAGGGCCCAATTTGTAGAGATTCTAGTTGATAGAGGTTTCTATAGGTCATGACAGCATTTCTATTCTCAGGGCTTCTAATACTTGTTATATTGCCATAGTTATCATATTGAAAAGTAGTGACATTGCCCCTTTCATCGGTGATAGTGAGGGGTTGGTGAAAGTTAGTGGAGGGGTCTGCCATATAGGTGTAATGAATGGTGCCTGTGGGTTTTGTGATGGAGAGAACATTTCTATGGGTATCCCGAGGCATGCTGTAGACATTTCCACTTTCATCAGTGGTGCTTGTAACATTGTTATTACTATCTCTCACAGTTGTTGTTTGCCCTCCCATGGGGTTGCGAGTTTGGATAATGGCACCAAAGGCATTGGTTTTCATGCGAGTTTCACCGCCTTTAGGATCTATAAAGGAGGACGTGAGTTGTTCTTCAAAAAGGGCTGCGAAATTTGAATCTGAAGGGTTGCTACCTAGAAACTTAGAGTTGGCCGATTGAATTTTGACCGTGGCATTGTCGGGGCGAATGTACTGTGTAACATTTCCCATTTTGCCATAGGTGTAGTTCTTTGTTCGTCCCAACTTATCAGATTGAGAGGTCATAGCTCCGTTGAGGGCGTACTCAAAGGTTCTCGATGTTTGATCGGGGTCTGTGATGCGAATCACATTCCCGTGAGTGTCGTGGGTGAGACGGGTGATTCGCCCAGCGGGGTCTGTGATAGTTTCAACCAAGCCATTGGCTCCGTACCCAAATCGAGTGGTGGTTTTATCACGGGATTGAAAATAGGAGTATTCAATATAAGATAAGTTTCCATTGGTGAGGTAGAAATAGGTGGTACTTCGGTAATAGCGATCCACACTGCTAAGCAAAGTGCCTGATTTATTAAATATATAATTAGTTCCCTCTTGTGTCTTTAGGGTGAAGCCACCTATGGGGGAAGGTATGGAAGTTAAAGTGGAATAATCTCCATCGGGTGAGCTATAGCTATGCCACGTGAATTGTTCATTTGTATTGGGGTCCTCTTGTGTGATGGTAGTATCATTTTTCGTAAAAATACGATACTTGAAATTGTCATAAACGAGCATGACCTTTTCAGGGGCCACAGGCATGTCCTCTCCATTAAGTCCATAAAATTGCTTCATCTCTCCGAGTTTCCAGCCCCTTCCGAATTCTGTTTCAGGGGAGACAACGGGATAGAGGGATTTATTGATTCTTGTTCTCACCACATTCCCGTTGGACAAACGGAGACCTATTTTTGTTTTCAATTCATAAAGACCTGTTTTTAAACCCTGGGTATTGATGGTTTTATTTGTAAGAAAGGTTCGATTGAGAAGGGAGGTGAGTGAGGTATTTGATGGAAGTTTAAAAACTGATTTGGGTGTGTTTCTCCCATTGAGTTCAAGGCTCACGGCAAAAGAGGCACTGAGATCAAAAGGTGCTCTTCCTTGGGCATCCCCTGTGGTGTAGCGATGGGATGTGCGTACACTCATGTTTTCCAATGAACTTGTGTTGGTGTAAAACAGTGTGGGCGCAATATCCTGTCCAGATATCTTCACTCTTGGAAGTGTGTGATCTTCCCTCAAAGTTCCCGTGGTCATACAGAGATCACTGCCAGGACAACCACCTCCCCCTCCACTGTTGCCGCCATTGGGACCATTGCCCCCAGAGTTGGGGCTGCCTGCAAGAGAGGGGAGACGAGGCATGGGAAGGTGCCAAGTGGTGGCTCTCACACCCCCCTCAATCATGGTGATGGTGCGACGATCGCTGGAAACACGACCTGTCCCCACTTTTTCAAAGCCTCCCTTTTCTGACAGAGAAAATATATCCAAAAGAAGACCTGCGGCATAGTTATCTGTGTTGGGGAAGGTGATGGGCACAGGGTTGGCAAATCGAAGACCTACGGGTTGCAGGGTGATAATAAAGTTGGGGCTGAAAAATTCTGGAAGCTCCCTTGGGGTGGCATCAATGGGAACACTAGAAACAGACAAGGGGCCTGTGTACACAGTGCCATCGGATTTTTTCACTCCACCGGCGGGCACGGTCATAGAAACACCAATGCTGGTATTGCTCACCACGGTGCTGCTTGTGGCACTCACTGTGGCCACATGGGCGGGATTCACTCGTGGGAGCATATAGTCCCTAATGGGGCGGTTGAGGATATTTTGCATAATGGGAGTGCGACCACTGAAGTTGGCGTAGAGATGACCGTTGGGAGCAGTGATTCCTGTGGCGTCAAGGCTTACAATTTTTGCCCCGTGGGGAATGCCCGAAATGGTAAACCTTCCCTGGGCATCTGTGGTGGTGGTGACGGTGGAGCCTTCCACACTTATTCTCACACCTGCAATGGGAACAATGGATTTATTTTCTGAATAGGCGTTGGCGTCGATGACCCTGGATTGAAAAGCTGTGACTTGACCCGTGTCTGCGGGCAGCACTGTGATGACCACTTTTTGAGAATCACTTTCTTTGCCATCGGTGGCGATGAAGTTGATGGTGTGGGTTCCCACTTGGTTGGGAGCCGGTTTAAAGCGAAATTTTCCTGTTCCTTCATCGAGCCTTGAGTTGGCAGGCAAACCCGTGGCGATAAACGAGATGGTGTCGTGGGTGTCGGCATCCAGGGCTGAAATGGTGAACCTCACCTCTGTGCCTATTTGCATAGTTTGAGGAGTGGTGATAGTTGCAAGTACTGGGGGGTTGTTCATTTCACCTGTCACTGTGATGGTGACATCATCGGGGCGGCTATCAAGTGAACCATCGTTGACCACAAGCCTTGCGATATAGGTGCCATCTCTGTCGGTGATAAAAACGGGATTGACGGAATTTAGGTTTGCCAACTGGGCACGGCTGGTAAGGGGCCTTGTCACAAGCTCCCACTTGTAGGTCAAAGATTTTTTCTCAGGGTCTGAAGAGGCCGAACCATCCAAGGTGACAAGTGCGCCCGAAAAGGCTTTTTGGTCTGCTCCTGCATTGGCAATGGGTTTGGTGTTGTAGGCCGCCACATTGATGGTGACAAGGGACATGGTTTCAGAGTCCCGTTTTCCATCGTTGGCTTTGTAGGAAAAAACGACAGTTCCAATAAAATCATCCGTAGGTGTAAAGGTGCAGGCAAGCTCGGTGGTTTGATCGAGGCATCCTGTGAGAGTGCCCGAGGCGGGCTGGTTGACAACAAAATAGGTAAGAGAATCACTTTCAGGATCGGTGGCTCCATTCAGTGTGAATTCAAAAACTTTGTTTTGCATGGCTGCAAAAGTTTGGTCACCGGTGAGAATGGGGGGAAGGTTGGGCTCTGTCACGGAAATGGTGAAAGGAGATGTTTGATGGGTGAGACCATCATCGTCGGTGATTTTTAGAGAAACTTGGTGCTCTCCTGCACGGGAAAAAACTTTTTGAGCCGTGGCTTCGGAACCTGAAAGGGTGGTTCCGTCGCTAAAAATCCATTCATAGGTGACAATATTTCCATCGCTATCCTGAGAGCTTGAGCCATCTAGGGAAACGGTCAAGGGAGCCGTGCCACTTTGGGGGCTGGCTGTGAAAGCCGCCACGGGAGAGACAAGATTTTTGGTGGCGGTGATGAGAATTTCTTTTTCAGCCATGGCTCCACCATCATCTGTCGCCACAAGTTTTACTTTATGGGCTCCTGCTGTAGTGAAAGTGTACTGAGCTGTGGCTCCCGAAACAGTGGAATCATCGGGAAAAGTCCATGTGTAGCCACGAATTTGTCCATCGGGGTCACTGGTTCCCGTGCTGTTAAAATTCACCGTAAAGGGAACTTCCCCAGAGGTGACATCGGCACCAATAACAAGGGTGGGAATTTGATTGACTTGATTGGCATTGAGACAAGAGCCTGAGTAAGTTGCCGCTTGGATGGTGGTGTTTCTTTGAATGCGACAGCCTTGGGCTTGGATATGGGCGTTTTGTTTGGCATAGAGAAAGGACCTTTTTTTAAACTCAAAGAGATTGCTGGAGATTATGGAAACACTGTTTCCTCTTATGTTGGAGCCTTGGCCCATGCTGATTCTGTTTCCACCTCCATTTCCTCGACTTTCCACAACAAGAGATCCCCTGGCTGTGATGGACATGCCTGCCAAGTGAATCGTATCATAGCCCACAATGCTAAGGTTGTTGGATTCCACAATGGAGCCCGCACCAAAGCGAATGGGAATCAATGATGCTCCCACATGGGTGGAGACAATGCCTGTGTTATCTCTGATATTTAAACGAACCCCTTGGTTGATATGAGATTTTCCAGAGGAGAAGATTTCTAATTCGTTGGCTTTTAAAACTGAGGAGTTTTGGACAATGGTGTCTCCATTTATGGAGAGAATATGTATTTTTTCAGACATCAAAACAGATCGAGATGAAATGAGCACCTCTTTCTTTCCATCGAGACAGAGGTTTGTGACATTGTGAGTTTGCCCTCCTCGAAAGTGAATCTTACAGGGCGAGTGAAGGGTGAGATTGGTGCCAGAGAGGGGAAAAGAAATTCTGACATTCTTATATTGCCCATTGGATAGGCCAAAGTTCGACTGATAGCTCTGAAGTTCTGCCATATTACGGACTAAAACAAATTCACTGGAACAAGTGGCCGTTGTGTTGTAGTCCGTCTTTGTTTGGCAAAAGCCACGGGGAGGTGAGGGCACTTCTTGGCTGGGGCTGTTGTTTGTAGAACTGCTTGAAGAATTGCTAGAGGAACTGCCGTCTGTGGTACTGCTGGAGCTGTTGGAATTACTTTCGGTGGCCTTCAGTGGAGGCGGAGAGATGAATAGGGACAGAGCCAAAAAGGTCAGGGTCAATGCAATCAATATAGAAAATATCGGTAATAATAGGCATACACGACGGGATACATACAACTTGGATTGAGTGGTCAAATTCATTCCTCCTTTTGGAAATATGTTTAGTCACTTTCATCAGTATTATCATCACTTTCGTCACTACTAGTTGTTGTGGTTGCTGCTACGAGATGTAATTTCTTTGAAACACTGTGGGTTTGTGAACTGGAATCTGTCACAGTGAGAGTTACATCATAGGTTCCAGCTGTGTTAAATGTATGAGTTGCAGTGGACCCTGTTTGAGGTGCACTACTATCTCCAAAGTTCCAAGAATAGGTAGAAACTCCACCACTGGAACTTGAATAGGAGTCAGAGCCATCAAAACTCACAGATTGACCTGTGGAGTACAAAATATGATCTGTTTTCAACCTTGCAATGAGGTTGAGCCCCCCACCCTCAATAACAGTTCTTTCCGTGGGTGCTTCATCATCTCCAATGGTTCGGGTATGCCCTAAACCGAGTTGGCCATGGTCATTTTTACCCCAGCACTGAAGCTTTCCGTTATCGAGGAGAGTACAACTAAAATTGTAACCCTTACTTGATACATGAATAGCTTTTCCATTAAAAGGGGTCGCAGTGGCACTAGATGCATATCTTCGGGAAGAAATACTCGCATCTCCGAGTCCCAGTGCACCATTGCTATTATAACCCCAGCATTTCACAGCACCGCTATTTAGTAGAGCACAGTTGGTATACCACCCTGAAGATATTTGTTTGACATTCTCACCGAGAGCGAGAAGAGGTTGATTAAGGGGTGATGTTATATTATAGTTATAATTTCCTCCATGGTAGTTCGCAGCTCCCCAGCAAATTACTCCACGGTCTTCAAGAAGAGCGCAAGTGGAAGAGTAGCCGGATGAGACACTTAAAACTTTTTTTGGTAATGGAACGATAGATAGAGTTGATAAAACTTCATTGTCACCCATATTGAGACTATGCCCTAACCCTAATTGCCCGGAGCTATTTTCACCCCAACATTTAAGCGTGTCATCCATAAGAACCGCACAAACATGGGAACTTCCTTCAGCTATCATTTTAGTCTTTTGACCCAAAGGTAAATCACTCAAGTTTGAGATATTATCAATGGAATTTCTATGACCCAAGCCAAGCTCTCCACTGGAATTATAACCCCAACATCTTACCCCACCACTGGCAAGCAAAGTGCAGGTGGAGTTTCCAAATGCACTGACTTGGAGAATTTTTTGTCCAAAGTCAAGAGTATTTATGGTGGCAGGTCGTTCATTGTCTCCAATATTTTGGCCAGAGCGAATTCCCAATTGACCGCTGTAGTTGTATCCCCAGCATCTCAATCCATCACTTTCTAGCACAGCACAAGTATGATGATTTCCAGAGGAAATTTGCAGCACACCTTCACCCAAATCGATAAACTCTGTGTCTCCTAAAAGGACAAAATCTCGCATGAGGGGAGTCTCATCATCTCCAATGCTTTGAGTGTGTCCCAAGCCTAGTTGTCCATAGTTATTTTGACCCCAACAAGTGACTTTTTTATTTTGGAAAAGGGCACAGGCGTGAGAGTATCCCGTGGTTATTTGAACAATAGGAGAGTGTGGAGATTTGACATGGAGAAAAACCGTAAAAGCATACTCTGAGTCAGAAGCTCCATCGTTGGCCTTATAGGTAAACTGAGTACCGGCTGTAGAACTAGAGCTAGGTAAGTAGGTGCAAGTGAGGTCCGCTGTTCCCCCTAAACAGCCAGACAAAGTTCCGTTTGAAGGAGCTTGCACCAGTGTGTAGGTGAGATTATCATCTGGACTATCTTGGGCGGCCATAAGATTAAGAGTTGTGGTTTCTCCTTGATAAGCCACAAAAACTTCACTGGCTTGGGTGAAAAAGGGAGAGGTGTTCATTTTAACTCGTATTGTTTGAGAAAAGATATCGGTTTGCCCTAAACTATCTCTGACTGTCAGGGTGATGGTGTAGTTTCCTGATCTTGCAAACCTATGGGTGACTTTTTGTCCCGATCCATGAGTGCTACTATCACCAAAGTTCCAAGAGTAACTGGTTATGGAGGTGTTTGCATAAGAGTTTGAGGCGTCAAATTGAATCTCATTGGAGTCACTCACATGGGCATTATGGGCAAACCTAGCTATGACAGGGCTGCCCTCTCCTCCTAAAATGGGTGAATCTGCGTATGTCGAAAGCTCATTATCGCCAATGTTTTCAGTATGAGCCAATCCAAGTTGTCCATAGTTGTTATTGCCCCAAGAACTAACGTGACCATCTTTAAAAAGAGTATGAATATGTCTGGCTCCCAAAGAAAAACTTGCAATATGACCGCTCAAAGGAATGTCTAGGATACCAGAGTAATGATTAGCTTGAGATTCAGGCACACTGATGCCTAGCCATTGGTGAGCCCTGTAGCCCCAGCACTTTAAGCCACCACTTACCATAAGTGCACATGTGGTGGTATATCCACTTGCCTTACTCACTTGGATGGTTTTAACCGCTGAACCCAAGGCAATGCTGGCTATAGAAGAAGGGAGTTCATTGTCTCCAATATTCTGAGGGTGGCCAGGACCAATGTCACTACGAGCCCCCCAGCATTTGACACTCCGGTTTGCCAAGAGAGCGCATGTATGTTGAGGGCCTGCTAACACATCCAATACCTTAGAGCCTATGGGAACATTATTTGCTTTAAAGGGGTGTTCATTATCCCCTATATTATGAGTATGACCATAACCGAGTTGTCCATACTCATTCCTCCCCCAGCAACGCACACGTCCATCTTTGAGGAGAGCGCAAGCATGATTATAGCTGGCAGAAATCTTAATGGCCCTTGCTCCTAAGTTGATAGCTACAAAGGTGTTACTAGTTTCAGAAGAATCATTACCTATGTCATTAGTATGAGCAAGGCCGAGTTGACCATAATCATTATCCCCCCAGCACTTGATTTTTCCAGAATTTGTAAGGGCACAACTAAAATTATTTCCAGTAGCTATTTGGCGAATAGATTCACCTAAATCAAGAGGGTTGACTGTCGAAGGGAGTTCGTTATCGCCAATCTCATATCTGTGTCCCAAACCGAGTTGGCCATAGTTATTATATCCCCAGCACTTGACTTTTTCGTTTTCTAGAAGAGCACAAGTGTGTGAATTTCCTAGAGTTATTTGCTTGACGTTGGCCCCTATATTTACAAAATTCACGGAAGCAGGGGTTTCGTTATCTCCAATATTTTGAGTATGTCCCAACCCCAACTGACCATAGTGATTATAACCCCAGCATTTAATTTTTTTATTCTCATAGAGGGCACAGGTATGGTTTGTGCCTGCAACAATTTGAATAATAGAGGATGGGGTATCCACAACACGGAGTTTGATAATATTGGCGACAGAATCAGAGTTTCCATCATTGGCTTTGTATGAAAAACTAATTTCACCTGTAAAACTAGAGGGGGCTTGGTAGGAGCAGGTCAAATCAGGAGTTCCAGTGAGGCAGTTAGAAAGCGTTCCTTGAAGGGGAGCTTGAACCAATGTGTAGGTGAGAGAAGATGAGTCTAAGTCTAAGGCAGAATTCAGGTGAATTTGATGGGTTTTTCCCTTGGCTAGAGTAAACTTCTTTTGAGCACCCTCAAAATAGGGGCGTGAATTATTACTTATGATATCTATGCGCCTTGATGTTGTTGCCGTTTGGTTGAAGTTATCTGTTACAGTAAGGGTCACATTAAAAGAGCCAAATTTTGTAAACTGATGAGATGGGTTGGCAAGGTTGGAAGTACTATTATCTCCAAAGTTCCATTGATGGCTCTTAATAGTGCTAGATGAGAAGCTAAAACTTGAGTCAAATGCAATTGATCGAGGCTTTGCCTTGGATTCTAAATAGTCAAATTGAGCTATGACAGTGTTTCTAACATCTGAAAAGATGGAAGAATTCTTTGCCGAAATAAATTCGTCGTCTCCAATACTTCTTGTATGACCTAGGCCCAAGACTCCGTAGGAGTTATTTCCAAAGCATCTTATTTCACCATTTCTGAGAGTGACACATGTGTGTGAGTACCCCAAAGCCATTTGATATACAGGTTCACCAAAGTCAACAAACTGGGATTCGCTTGCAAGTGTGGGATTTGACACATAAACATGTCCCAATTTTCCATATGAACTAGAACCCCAGCATTTGATTTTATTATTCACCAACAAGGCACAGGTGTGGGTCCCTCCTGTAAATACTTTCTTAACATCATCTGAAAAGTCTAAAGAAGAAACGGTAGAAACTAGCTCGTTATCTCCAATAGAGTCTCTATGACCTAGACCCAACTGGCCAAAGCCGTTATAGCCCCAGCATTTTATATTTTTGTCTTCCAAAAGGGCACAGCTATGATTATAACCCACACTTATATCTAAGGCTCTTTGACCAAGGGGCACAAGCCCTATGGATGAAGGTAATTCATTATCACCAATGTTATTTCTATGACCAAGTCCTAGCTGGCCATAGTTATTAGACCCCCAACACTTAATATTCCCACCCATTAAGAGAGCGCAGGAATGATTATAGCCAATTGCTAATTTTTGAGCTTTTCCTCCTAGATTCACAGAAGGAATTCTTGCAAAATTTTCCAAAAGAGAATCTCCAATATAGTTTGTATGACCATAGCCTAATTTACCATGGGTATTATCACCCCAACATTTCACTTGGCCACCTTCACCGAGAACACAACTAAAATTCGATCCACTAGCAATTTTTTTTATTGGAAATCCAAAATTTAGAGAAGCTATGGAAGAAGGGATTGAGGAGCTTCCTCTATGGTTCGGACCTAAAACTCCATACTGGCTTTGACCACC
Source organism: Bdellovibrionales bacterium (assembly GCA_965261545.1). GTDB lineage: Bacteria > Bdellovibrionota > Bdellovibrionia > Bdellovibrionales > UBA1609 > CBDHDF01. The sequence goes on from CBDHDF010000002.1 coordinate 326,816, forward strand.
CCAGCATTTTACATTTTTATTTTCTAATAATACGCATGTATGTGAGTTCCCTAGGCTTATCTGTAAAATATTTGCTCCTACATCGACAAAAGGTTGAGACCATGGTCTTTCATCATCTCCAATGCTATTCGTATGCCCCAATCCCAATTGGCCATAGTCATTTCTTCCCCAACACTTTATCTTCTTGTTATCAAAGAGAACACAGTTGTGATTATTAAATGTAGAAATTTGTAGAATAGTAGATTGTCCATTTGGAACAATATTTAAATCTACTTTGGTGGAAAATAAAGCATCTGAAGTTCCATCATTGGCAATGTAAGAGAAAGATGATTGACCTTTAAAATTAGTGGGAGCTGTGTATTTGCAAATTAAGTCATTGTTATTATTCATGCACTCTGTGAGGACCCCTTGAGAGGGGTTGCCTATCAAGCGATAGGTTAAAGGTCCTTGACTTAATTTCTTTGCTGGCAAAAGTTTGATGATAGAACTTTTACCTTGCTCCACAGTGAATCTTTGATTAAGAGGCATAATCGGAGGGTCGTTGATTGGATAAACTCTAATCTTCTTTTCTAGAGAAGAAGATCTACTATTTTGATCTGTGACTGTTAGATTGACAGTGTATAAACCTGGCGTGGCAAAAGTAGTCATAGATAGTGGTGTTGATCCTTTCGCTACTTTTCCATTACCAAAATTCCAGGAATAGAAACGAATAGAAGACTTTAAAAATGAGTTTGAGGCATTAAATTGAACAATGGATAGTGCTCTTGTATTTGTAGGTGTAAAAGAGAACCTTGGATAAATATAAGAAGAATCTCCACCAACAGGTACATGAGGAGTATTTAAAATATTTTCATCATCTCCTATGTTATTTGTATGAGCCATACCTAATTTGCCTCGATGGTTATCTCCCCAACATATTACTTTTCCATTCTTTAGAAGAGCACAGGCATGGGACCGTCCTGTAGCAATTTGTATCACTTTTTCTGGCCCAGAAAATACCAAGGTACCTTGTGATGATGGTAGTTCATTATCTCCAATATTATTTCTGTGTCCTAGCCCAAGTTGTCCACTAAAATTGTACCCCCAGCACTTGATATGCCCCCCATTCAAAAGAGTACATGCGAAGGAACCTCCTGAAGTTAATTGAGAAGCTTGAGTGCCTAAACTGATAGTTCCTACAGTGCTTGGGTGTTCATTATCTCCAATACTATAGGGACGACTTGGTAGGTAGCCAAGTCCTAGTTGTCCATCGCGCCCTCTTCCCCAGCACTTTGTATTCCCTGTGGTGAGTCTTGCACAAGAAAAGTTACTTCCAGAGGATATTTCTACAGCTTGTCCACCTAAACGGATGGAAGGTATAAAAGAAGGGGCTTCATCGTCACCAATATTGTTTTTGTGTGCTAAGCCCAATTGTCCATGGTCATTGTGACCCCAACATTTGACTTGTCCTTCACTTAGAAGAGCGCAAGAATGATCGTCTCCTAGTGAAATACTTATAGCCTTTGCTCCCAGATCAACAAAATTTACTTCATCTAATTTTTCAGCATCTCCAATATTTTGAGTATGAGCATATCCTAGTTGGCCATAGCTATTGTTGCCCCAGCATTTTATCTGTCCTGTTTCAAACAAAGCACAAGCATGACCATAGCCTGCGCTAATATCTTTTACAGGAGCTTGGGTTCCAAAGTTAATCGTACCTAAAGATGAGGGTGCGAGGTGAGATGTATAATTATTATGGCCTAAGCCTAGGGATCCTATGCTATTTTGTCCCCAACACTTTACCTTTTGATTTTTCAAGAGAGCACAGGTGAAAAAATCTGCAAGTGCTAGTTTTAATACTTCTTCTCCCACATCGACGTTTCCTAGAGACAGAGGTGTTTCATTATCTCCTACGGGTTGGCTATGGCCAAAACCTAAGGAGCCACCTCTATTTTTCCCCCAGCACCTTATGTTTCCATCATTGAATATAGCACATGAGTTATCATAACCTAGTGAAATTTGAGTGATGAACTCAGAGAAAGATGTAACTCTTAGCGTAACAATGGAAGGAGAGGAGTCCAGAGATTTATCATTGACTTTATAGGAAAATTTGATTTCTCCAGTAAAATTCTGTGGAGGAGCGTATAGGCAATTTAAACCCTTTATCCCTCCTAAACCCAAACAGCCGGAGAGTGTTCCTTTGGAGGGAAGACTCACTATACTATAAGTTAGGAGATCATTTTCTAAATCATTTCCTTGGCGAAGACTAATTTTAGAAGATAAACTATCTTTGTTGACAGATATAACTTGGTTAGAAACAAGTTGAGGAGCAGTATTAAATATCACATTAACACTCACCTCTGATACAACTCCCTTTGGTGGAAATCCACTATCATAGCTGAAGATGTAAAAGTTATCTAAGCCTTTAAATCCTAGTGGACTGATATAGTTAAATTGATTTGAAATCAGATAAGCGGTTCCTCTGCTTAAGGTAGTATTGTGACTATTATAATTATTAATATTGAGAATTTCTGAAGAATGAGATTGGCCTATATCAGCGTCAGAGATAGAGAGGAAGCCAGATACATTTTTTGAATTGATTCCTGTGTTTAAAGAAAGGTTTGTGACTGATGGAATTGAATTGCTGTCTGTTATTATTCCAGGTTTGACAATTTTAACTTTCACTGAACTTCCTACTCCACCAATGACCTTTATGGCGAAATTATTATCTGCCAATAAAGAAATGGGTAATAAGAAGGTTTTGGAGCTTCCTATAAATCCAGAAGGAAGAGACACAAGTGATGAATTCAGATTGAGTGATACATTTTCTGCAGCATTATTTGTAATTTTTAAGATATATCTACCTGGTGCGACTGTAAAAGACTTTGATATTGATGTGCACCCGATTCTAAGTAAAGCACAGAGGATAGGAGTATAGTAGTTCTGAGAGGTTAATACGGTTTTACCATCAACATGCACTGCTGAAATCACTAAGAATTTAGGTTTACTGAAGAGAGTTCTATCACTAACACTTAAGCTCACAACATAAAGGCCAGGGACATCGGCTTGAAAAGATGGCTGTGCAGGACTAGGGGTTGTAAAATAAGCACTAGAATCTTCAGGTTTTTTAGCAAAAGACCAATGATAGGAGAGGGGACGAGACTCTGGATTACTAGATCCTACAGCACTTAATGATATTTCTGTACCTATAGGTACTGCCTGTGGAGATGTGGTAGATAGGTGGGCAATTGGATGTTGATTGTTACTAGGTGATTCTGCTTGATTTTGAGCAATGGACATTAAGGGGGATAAAAATATGAAAACAACTATAGCTAAAGAAGATAAATACAGATACATCCTGTGGTATAAAAAATTGCTTTTCATTTTCATGATAATAGATATTTTCCTTTTACGTTCAAAAGAATTTTTTTAATAAAACTAATTAATTTATAAAATAAAATTCAATTTCTGACTATATTATTTCTAATTATTTTAATTTTTTGGTTCTTTAAATTTAATCTATTTAAGTTAATACTTACAAATTATTTTTCTTATATTCTAAAAATAATACGAAATAAAAAAATACAATCAACTTCAATTAAGGAACGGAACACATCGCCTCTTCAACGTCGCATACTCTATGAAGTGCAATGAGTGTTTTATCAATCTTACTTATTTCGAACCTATACTCAACTCGCATCACCTTTATAAAAAGAGTGTCGTTTAGAATTTGCTGGGAATGATGATGAAATAGATGAATGTATTGAAATTGTGCTTCGCAAAGTAAGTCTTGATACTCACTCAGAACTCAGACACAGATAATTAGTGCTCTCTCATGAAGTTCATATTTTTGGACTTGTGCCCTTGGATTAGGATTCATTTTTGCCTCCTTGTGATCATTTATCGTGAAATCAGGATATCCAAGGAGTCAGAAAATTAAGATGGAACTGTCGAAGTGCATGCAAAGTATGTTGTTGTTGGAACACTTGCACTTATTTTGGCCTGTGATCTTATTTATCTTAATCTTAGAAGGAACCCTCACTGACTTTTACTTTAGTGAGGGTGGATCTTAGATTATTCAGGTGGGGGCTGCGAGGAGGAAATGTGCCGCCTCCTCGACTAGAAATCTGTTATATAATTAACTAATTCTTTCTGCTGGTTAATCTTCCATTCATCTAAAGTGGAATCTCCATCTAAATTCGAGGAGGCAGTGCTTCTAAAGGCTGCCGCATCAGATTCAGCAATGTCACCAGTACCAGTACCTTTTGGTGTTACTGCCGATCCTGTAGTGGTGCAACTATTCTGATTCACACTACTTGCGCAATATGCCTTTGAATCTACCTGCTCACCCCTCGCATCAGTTACGCCAGTATTATCAGCCACAGATTTGGTATTCCATGGGTGACCGATAGGTAATTTAGTATCATTTTTAGATGCTCCTGTTTTAATGAAATATTTCATATTACCTTCAGGGCTGAATCCAATGACTCCAAATGATGCATGGTATGTATTCCATTCACCATGGAAGGATTTTTGGGCTCCATAGGTGGCACCTAGGTTATTCTTAGCTTCTGTTTGTTTGGCTCGTGCCATGAACTTCTGGAAGTTAGGAATGGCAACGGCCACCAAGACTCCAATGATGGCAACGACAATCATCAACTCAATGAGTGAAAAGCCTTTTTTGTTCTTGAGACTTCTTAAGATTTTTCTCAAACGGATTTGAAAGCTTTGATTCTTTCTTTTTATACTTTCTTGTACTTCCATTAAGCACCCCCTTTATAATCGTTTTATGGTTACTTTTAATTTATTGTTGCTTTGACACTACCTAATTTCATACCCCATCTATTAAAATAGTCTACCAGACATTATTACCTTCGACAAGACTTCTTGGAAACTTTAATAGTTTCTTGAATTTTGATGACTTTAATAAATCATAATACTAAATATATAAATTAATACAATATACTAGTAAGTAGTCGCTCGCCCATCCTCCACATGGTTCTAAATAGCTCTAAGTTAGAGTATATGACTTCCTGTTATAATTTTATGTTGAATTATCCATGGGTTATTGTCAATATCAATAGGGGAGTCATTTTGAGAAACTTTCATAACAATCTCTACTTAAGTATTATATTTACCACCGGATTTTGTTCCCTTGGATATCAAGTTATTTGGCAAAGGTACTTGAGCGTTCTGGTGGGCAGCCATGCAAGGTCGGCGACCATTATTATATCCGTTTTCTTATTGGGCCTTGCTTTGGGTTATTATGTCTTTGGTCGAGTTTCTGAGAAGATAAAAGATCGCTATTTGCTTCTCAAGATTTATGGTTTTACAGAGCTTGCAACGGGAGTTTATGCAGCTTTGTTCCCTTCTCTTTTTAAATTCCTGTTAGACTCCCCCCTGTCTCATACCAATAATTTTTGGATGCATTTAGGGTTTTCGGGGCTTTTATTGATTCCTGTGACTTTTCTGATGGGAGCGACGGTTCCCGTGATGACGACGGTGCTTCCTGAGAGTCGGCAGAATGTGAATCTCATTCACTCTCGTATATATGGTCTCAATACACTGGGGGCCTTTGTGGGAACTCTCATTTCGGGACTCTATATCATACCCAAATTGGGTTATGATCTCTCTTTGTTTTTATTGGGGGCTCTCAATGTTTTGGTCTCATTGTTTTACATTAAAAATGGCCTCTCTGGCCCAAGCTATGAAAAAGAAAAACCCCAGGTACTGGAGCACAAATTCAATCAAAAACTCCTTTATGGCCTGGGTTTTGTGGCAGGGTTTACCTGTATTGCCCTAGAGGTTTTGTGGTTAAGGATTCTTGGTTTGACCATTGGCAACTCCTTTATTGTGTTTCCCTTTGTTCTGTCTATTTTTATTTTGATGATTGGCCTTGGTTCGCTCACCCTCCGTCAAATCAGCCTTAAGAGCTTTCAAAATGGACTTGGCTTAGCTCTTATCTTTTCAGCTTCTACTTTCTTGACAGTGCCCTATCTTCCCTTGTTTATCAGCCATATCCGTATCAGTTTGGTCAACCACTGGCTTGCCTTTTACCTTTACCATAGTCTTGTGTACCTCAGTTTATTAGTAGTTTTATCTCCAGCTATATTTTACCTGGGGCGCCTGCTTCCTCTGGTTTATGCTATGATTCAAAAGGATTCTATGGATTATGGTCTCAAGGTGGGCTATCTCTATTTTTTAAATACCCTAGGAACTTTCTTGGGGGCTGTAGGTTTGGGCTACCTTGCCTTTCATTTCTTTGATTTAAAAGCCGTATACTTGCTGAGCCTTAGCTTTCTCTTGATTTTGGGTCTTTACTTTCTTTGGTCTCGATGGATGCTTCAGGGATTGATTTTGGTTTTGGCACTCTTTGTGTCTTTGGTTCCCTTTTCGAGGAAGTATCACGAGGTGGGTTTGTTCAGGCATAGGTCTGTGATGGGTGAGCATTTTAAGAATATCATTTCGCAAACCAATACCCCTCGTGCAGATAAGAAAGTGGGGTATCTGGAGGATGGCCCCAATGCCACAGTGGCTGTCTCACATCAGACTTCTAAAGATAGCCCCGGGGCGGATCAAAATAACAAAAATAGAAAAAAAGGAGAGATTTCCCCCCTCAAGCCTATGGTAGTTAATGGCAAGCCCATCGTTGTTAGTAGTAAGTCTATGGCTATACCCAAGTCTATCATCGTGAATGGCAAGTCAGATGGGAGCAGCGTGGGCGATTATGGCACAACGACGCTTCTTTCCCTTATCCCCTATATGATGACCAAGGGGACTCAGATTAAATCCATGGTCATAGGTATTGGCACGGGCATCAGTGCGGGGGTTTTGACATCGGCACAACGGGTTTCTCAAGTGGATGTGGTGGAAATTTCGGGGGCGGTGATTGATTCGGCTCCTTTTATGGCTCCAGAAAACTTTCACTTTTTTGAAAGTCCCAAAGCGAGAATCCACAAGGGTGATGCCTTTCAGTTTCTTAAAACTGTGAATGATTCCTACGATATTATAGTTTCTGAGCCTCCAAATCCCTGGGTGGTGGGGGTGGAAAATCTGTACACCCACTATTTCTATGACCTTGCAAGGAAGCAACTCACCAAGGATGGGGTATTTGTGCAGTGGATACATACTTATGCCATGTCTCCCAAAATCCTTACAACCATTCTCAGTCATTTAAAAAGCCATTTTAAAAATGTGACGATATTTTGGACGGGACTTGGAGATGATATTGCTTTTTTCTCAAGCAATCGGGAGGAGCCCTTTCTCCTGGGAGCAGAGAATGTGGCATGGCCTGCTTCAGGAGGAGAGGCTTCATTAGGCTCGCCCCCGAGGGGCTCTGAGGCTTCAGGGGAATCGGTGCCCATTGAGCCCGGGGTGAGGGCGATTTTGAACAACCTCCATATAGAAAGGGTTTCAGATTTGAATTTTTACAAGATTTATAATTCCCGTGAGGTGGATGTGATTATCAAGACCAACTCCTCTTTCGTCCATGAGATTTTCCACCCCACCCTCAATAAAGAAGCTTATGGAGCCTTTTACAGTGGCGAGTCTGTGAATACAGCAAGTTTACTGAGCCCTTTGTACAGGAGGGTACTCAACTTGAAGAGTCATAGGAACGACAAAGACTATAAGAGCAAGAGCCAAAAGAACAGAAAGAAAAGACTGGAGGAGATTCTAAAAAAGGCGTCTTGTGATGAGAAAACAAAGTATCTTCATTTTCCATGTGCCTTCTTGGTCAAAAAATATAAGTCGGCTCTTAAGAATATAAATAGCTCTGTGGTCCGAAAGCGTGTGCAGTCTTATTCCATTTTGAGAGATGAGGGACTGATTCCCAAGGATATCAGCTTTATTCAAAAGGCCATGGAAAATTTGCCCCCCATTGAGAAGAAGAAAGCGGTTTTGCCCGTGGCCAATATGGTTGTCATGGAGCTTGTCAAAGAGGGGGAGTTTGACCTTGCCAAGACTTGGATCCACAAGCTTGAATCTGAGGGTTTTCTCACGCCCGATGAGTCCCAAGGAATCATCAAAGGACTGGAGCAGAATATCCAAAAGATTCGAGAGGTTCGGGAGATGATGGCTGCTTCGAGGTGATATTTCTATTAGGGACTTTGGTTGATATCCTCTTGGGTTGAAGTGAAGCTTAGCGAGCCAAGACTTACCTGAATTTCAATTGACTTCATGTGTAAATTCCTTTGATTTATCTTCAATTCTTTGGACTTCATTGGCAAGCATGGCTTTATTAGGCAAGATGATTGTAGGGAGCCTCAGTATCCTAGGGGAGATGATAAATTACAAGCTGTCATCTTCAATGAAAAAAGATATGAGCAATTATGCTGGGAGACTCGCATGGATACATCAATTTATTCTGATATGGTTGAATTAGAATATAAGCATTGGTGGTTTATTGGAAGAAGAGAGATTTTAAGTTCAGAAATATCTCGCCTCGGTATTGACAATAATGCGAATATTCTTGATGTTGGATGTGGCCCCGGTGCAAACCTTATAATGCTAGCTAATTTTGGTAAAGTTACAGGCATAGATAGTCATCTTGAGACTCTGAATCATGCAAAAAAGAAGGGTTTCCCAACCATTCATTGCGCATTACCAGAAATTCCCCCTCTAAAAGAATATTTTGACTTAATTTGTGCCTTTGACATGGTAGAGCATATTAAACATGATCAATTGGCTATTTCGAATCTTGTGAGCTTATTGAAGCCTAGAGGGAAAATCCTTATAACTGTGCCTATAAACCCATGGATGTGGAGTGAACATGATGTTTATCATCACCATTTTCGTCGCTACACACCATCTTCGATTCGATCATTGGTAATGAAATCCGGTTTAATCATTCAACGACAAACTTGTTTTAACAGTTTCCTTTTTCCCATTATTGCAATGAAGCGTTTGTTAAATGTGCTCACTAAGGCAAGAGGCGCAATGGACCATAAAATACCTCATCCCTTCTTAAATAATATATTTAAGCATATATTTAGGTTAGAAAAATATCTACTTCCTTATACGACACTTCCATTTGGCGTAAGCTGTATGATTATAGCAGAGCGTCCACCCGGCAATAATTCTATGGGCGAGATCGGAAATGAAAAAAATGGATCAGAATAATCTCAGGGTTTTATGCCTTAAGTCATCAAACCAACCTATGATTTTCGATCATTTTTAAGTCAATTCACCACCTGGGTCAGCTACGACGCTCAAATATTCTCATTCTCAGTGAATCAATAGGTTTTATTTCCCTATAATTTGACCAAGCTTCTTTAAACTTTGGGTCTTCTAAGTAGAAATCCAATATATCCGAAGATCTTTGAGGAACTGCAACTATCACAGGTCTTTTAGCTATTTCTATCATAACTTGTTCACGCTCTACCTTCTCAAGTTCATCCAATATTACCTGCATTTCTATTGTTCGTTTTTTAGAGCGCAACTTCTTAATTGCACGAAGGTGTCTCTTCGTTAAGTCGATTCCTGCCCATTGAGGTTTGGCATAAATTGCGTGAAATTTTGGCAAAACATAATAACTCAAAATGAGAAATGATTCATCCGAACCATAGTTGTTGAGAAAGCTAATAAATCGATCCGTTGCGGATCGTTCTTTTTGCTCCCCCCATGGTTTTTTATTAAAGTTATACCAATACCTTGTCTTCTCTAAATGAAAGGCCATGAGAAAAACTAAAACAGTCGTTGCTATATAAATTGGTTTAGAAATTTTACTCCAACCTAAGCTCCGGCTACGACCAATGCCCTCCACAATCAGAACAGCCAACGCCATAGTGGCAAGTGCATGCACTGGAAATCTATGGTAGGGAAATCCCTTTTTTTGTATAAGGTAAGAGATGATAAATCCAAAACCTGAAGCTATTAAAAAATATGAAATTCGTGTCACACACAAGCGTGAGTACAGAATGGCTGATATAGGGATACCTATAATGCTAATTCCAGCTAGTGTAATCAGGGGTAAATACTCTTCTACTTCGTAAGCCCAATAACTTTTTAGAACTAGAGGAACAACCTCAAATAAATAAACTCTCTCAAAAGTGAGGAGAATAACTCCATAAGCTATCATTGTCATAACACCAGCGATAAATTCAGGACGTCGAAGATAGATCCATCGCCTAGACAGGGTCAGCACAGTTAATTCAACAGCCAATGGAACTCCAAGGAAATAGGGTTTAAGTGCTATACCAATGCCCGCTATAATACCCACAAGAAGAGACTCCATTTTCATCGTTTTGAATCCATTTAAACGAATCATAGCCGTAATGATATAGGGTAAACTTAAAAGAACTGCAATATATTCTCTCTGTCCCATATTTCCGTTACTGGCTATTAAGAAAACGTAGAATCCTACTAGCACAAGAGCATTGATACTTAGGGATGCTTGCATAGTAACAGATGCTCGCCTCATCAAGGATAAAACCCATAGTAAAATGAGGGTTGTTACTAGAATCCAGAATGCCTGAAAGACAGTGGCCATGTGAATTCCTGTGATTTGTGATAAAAAAACAACAGGATACGACAGGTACCAAATTAAGGGAGGATTGTTGTCAATGACATCTTGACCAAAAATGGCCCCCTCCATCAGTCGTTTTGCAGAATAGGTAATCCAAGCCATATCAGCATATAAATAGCTTCTTAGGTGAAGAAAGAAACCAAGTAATACAATAGCTACTATGGCCATGCTTATAAGCCACCTCTTGTGAGGCTGTTTTAATGTCAGAAATTTCATTATAATAAGAATCATAGCAAAAGTCGGGGTTATAAATATCCCTACGCAAGCAATGAAACCAAACAAAAGAAGTTCATTTCTCTCCAGATCTATTCCTGCTGATTGGGATACAATCATAAATATATATGGTAGAATAAATAGAATAGATAAATAGTTTCCTGCGCTGAGATACGAATCACTAGATTTAAAGAATATATAACTAGCACCCAACAAAAGAAGACTTGAAGCCATAGATCTTAGATTCCATAGATAGCCTTTATCTGAGATCACTAAGAAAGATATCCAAGCAAGAATTGCTGGTAACCACACTATGTAATAATTATTACTATTTGCCGTAGAAAGAATACCCCAAGTAATTATAGACATTATAGAAAGTATTGACCATGGGTGAGAAATCATTTTGTTTATGTCATTAGGTAACTTCAAGCTTCATACTTCCCAGTAATATAGGGTTCATTTACATAATGTCACTTTTCTGGGTCATGGCTAGGATGATTCATCTGGTTGATTGAGCTAAATAGACTTAACAGATTTATCAGTTTTATCTCTTGCACATTCCCATTTGCTCACCTCTGCCCCGACCTTGAAGATCAGTTCAGGTTTGTCATCTTTTGTGTTGATTTCTTTATTCATTATACATTCTTTTACCTTGGCTATGGAAGAAATTTCTAATATGATGTCTAAACATTCATCACAAATAAGGTACGGAGGGGCGACAAAATTACTTGATAGTTACAGTTCTTGATAAAATCTATACAAAAGTCTGGCAATACTAATAATAGTCCTTTACGCTACCACAAGCGACAAAATTAAACTATGATAAAAAAACCTTTCAAGGAGTCACATGAGGGGAGATATAAAAGAATCAATTGCAACTCCATTTTTAATGAAATCCGATGGTGTGTATCTATCTTTCGTTATTCCTGCATTTAATGAGGAAGATAACATTAAGGAGGTTATTTCACAAATAGGTTTAGAAATGGCTTCCCATAAAGATAAGATATCTTTTGAGATATTAGTTATAGATGATGGAAGTGCAGATAATACTTTTAAAAATGCCATTAATATGGGAGAAAATTTTCCTGTTCGAGTGATAAAATTATCACGTAATTTTGGCAAAGAGCAAGCTATCACAGCAGGACTAGAGCGAAGTCGGGGCTCTGCTGTTGTTCTTTTAGATGCTGATTTGCAAGAACCTATATCTTATCTGTCAGAATTCTTAAGATATTACGAAGATGATTATGATGTGGTTTATGCTGTAAGAAATCACCGACGAGATGAATCGCCTTTAAAGCGTATCTTAGTTAAGGTTTTCTATTGGCTCTTGTCTTTGTCCTACGGCAACAAGGTACTTATTCCACCAGATGCTCGTGATTTTCGCATTATGGATAGACGTGTTGTGAATGCACTTATTCAACTCCCTGAACGTAATCGATTTATGAAAGGTCTCTATGCTTGGGTTGGGTTCCGCTCGAAAGCTGTTCCAGTGGAACTGAAGGAGCGTGCGAATGGAGTGTCCAAATTTGGATTGATGAATTATATATATTTAGCGGTGACTGGGATCACATCATTTACAACTTGGCCATTAAATCTTTGGATAATCGTAGGATTTCTATTTACATCTTTATCTTTTATTTACGGAATCTGGATTATTATTCAGGAAGTTCTGTGGGGGATTGAAGGATCTGCATTTATTGCTCTAACTATTTTGATATTTTTTATGGGAGGTGTGCAAATCCTATCAATCGGTATTATAGGAAAGTACTTAGCTTGTGTTTATACTGAAGTTAAGGGTCGACCCAATTTCATTATCTCTGAGGATTCGAGTCATACATATTTGAATTCTTAGATGAGTTGGTTTACCCGAATAGAGCATTCGTAAGGAGTGGGACAGTGGGACTATGAAAAAACAGAGATTTCTCTTCTATACAGGGCTTTTCATCACAACTTCCTCTATATTGATGCTTCAACTCCTTCAGACACGAATACTCTCTGCTGTTACTTGGTACCACTTGGCTTTTCTATCCATTAGTACGGCTATGCTAGGAATGACGGTGGGCAGCATTTATGTTTATCTAAAACCAGAAAAATTTATGAAAGAACAATTCTTTCAAAATTTAGCATGGTATTCTATAGCTTCAGCTTTGACAATAGTTTTTGCTTTTGCTATCCAAATAATTCTCCTTCCTTCTATAAACAGTAGTGGAATCTTAGGAGTTTTAACTTGGGTTCAAATAGTTTTCTTTATGACCATCCCCTTTTTCTTTTCAGGCATTGTAGTGGCTTTAGCCTTAACTCGAAGTCCTTTTCCATGGGGGCAGGTTTATGCTGTGGATTTACTGGGAGCTGCGAGTGGGGCTATATTTGTCATTGGTTTATTAAATCACTTTAGTGGACCTCAATCTATTTTGTGGACTGCTACTTTCATGGTTTTAGCAGGCTTATTTTTTACATGGGCTCATTCCGGGGCTCAAGTCATAAAAGTAAAAGAAGAGAATGTAGAGAATGCAGAAAATCAGAAAGCTAGATCAAGAATTTCCTTGTTGTGGTTTAAAAGTTCATGGCAATTTTTTGTTCTTGTAGTTGTCTTCGCTCTACTTGGAATATGGGGAGAATATTTTTTTTCTCTCAACTCGGTAAAAGGTGACAGTTCTACATCACAAAGTCTTTGGCGTGACAAATGGAACTCTTACTCTCGTATCACAGCAGCTCCTCCGATAATTGCAACTCCTCGACTTTGGGGACCTTCGCCTAAATTTGACAAAAGTCAGTGGAAACTTCCTTTGAGTGATTTACTTATTGATGGGCTCGCTGCTACAGAGCTTTTGGGCCTTAAAGGAAATATCAATCAGGCTGAGTTTTTGCGCTACGATGTTACCAATCTGGCTTACCACCTGCCATCTCGGGACAAGGTTGCGATCATAGGCGTTGGAGGAGGACGTGATATTTACAGTGCTCTACTTTTTGAAGCGAAGAGTATTACAGGTATCGAAGTTAACCCAACTTTTATTGATTTTCAACTTGTTGATGATGAAATAAGTTCCTTTGTTGGGTTGAAACAATTTTCTAATGTGAATCTTATTGTCGATGAAGCTCGTAGTTGGTTTGCTCGTAGTGAAGATCGGTTTGATCTTATTCAAATGAGTCTTATTGACACTTGGGCTGCTACGGGGGCTGGAGCCTTTAGTTTGACGGAAAATGGGCTTTACACTACTGATGGATGGAAAATCTTTCTTCAAAGTTTAAGTGATGATGGAGTCTTTACTGTAAGTCGTTGGTATTATCCCCAAAATAGTGATTTTGTAGATGGAGGACGTATAGTGAGTCTAGCCATGTCGACACTTTTCGAAATGGGTATTAAGAAACCTAGAGATCACATTTATTTAGCCACAAGTGGGATTATTTCAACGATTGTTGTTTCGTTGTCTGGTTTTTCAGAGGAAGACTTACAAAGTTTGGATAAGGCTGCTGAGGAATTGGAGTTTGTGACTCATCTCCGGCCAAACAAGGAAATACAACATGCAGATCCATATCTCAAGGAGATGATCCAGGTTAAAGATATGAGTTCACTCAAAGAGTATTTACAAAAATCTATTTGGGATTTAACTCCACCTGATGACAATCGTCCTTTTTTCTTTAATCAACTTCCCTATTCTTCTTTAACGAATCTATTGATGGTGTTGACTGAAAGTCATAAGGGCTTAGTCTCAGGTAATATTAAAGCCACAAGAACTCTTTTATTGTTATTTTTTATCTCACTTCTATTTGTTATTTTAACTGTTATTTTTCCCCTTCTACGTGGTTTACGTGGAGTGAGTCCTCTTTTGGCTGTGGGTGGAAGTGCATATTTTATGTTTATTGGTATTGGTTTTATGTTAGTTGAGATAGCTTTTCTGCAACATTTTAGTATTTTCTTAGGACACCCAGTTTACTCTCTTTCTGTTGTTCTCTTTTCTCTCATTTTGTCAACTGGAGTGGGTAGTTTTCTTTCAGACAAGATATCTTTGGATAGTAGTCTTTCCTTTGTGATTTGGTCGCTTCTTATTAGTGGATATCTCTTATCCCAATCTTTGTGGTTGCCCCATCTACTTGCAGAAAATGAGAGTGCTACTCTCATCATTCGTGTGAGTCTTACAGTATTGATTCTCTTGCCAGCAGGTATTCTGATGGGCTTTGGTTTTCCTACAGGCATGAAGCTTGTAGAACCCATTGATAGCAAATCCACCCCTTGGTTTTGGGGGATAAATGGAGCTTCTGGCACCTTGGCCGCAAGTGTGGCTGTTCTTTGCAGTATTTCACTGGGCATTACAACTACGATGAGGTTAGGTGGAATTTGTTACCTATTTCTTATACCTGCTATGTTCATTATTCGAAAGTCATCTGAGGGTAGTCATATAGATCGTAACAAAAAAATAGTTACAAAATTTTCATGATTTACCAATGAAATAAGAGCGACGGTGGGGCATTTTAATTGTCAGCTAACATTTATTCAAAAAGCCATGGAAAATTTGCCCCCCATTGAGAAAAAAAGGTGGTCTTGCCCGTGGCCAATATGATAGACAGAAAAAGTCATGTAGGGGGCCAGACACCTTCTTGGCTGATTGGCTCATTTAGTTTTACAATCTGATCCCTTCAAAAGATAACACCACACCTCCTTACCTCCTTAGGAATTTGCGGAGATGGTGGGGGTGGTGGGTATGGGAGCGATTCTTGCATATGTGCTTGTGAGGAGATATAAGTTTTATTGAGGCCCTAAAATGGCCGATTTTAATCCATTCACTGTTCATTTGATCATTTGATCATTTGATCATTCGAATGAAGGCGATGAATGAAGGAGGCGTCAATGCCAGATAGTGCTAAGAAAGTAGGTCCTGAAGTTGTGTGGAAGCTTATGGAGAAGGTCGCAAAATCCCAAGAAGAGACAGACCGTCATTTTAAAGAGATGTCCAAGGAGGCTGATCTCCAACGGCAGGAGGCCGATCTCCAAAGGAAGGAGACAGACCATCACTTCAAAAAGATGTCCAAGGAGGCCGATCTCCAAAGGAAGGAGACAGACCGTCATTTTAAAGAGATGTCCAAGGAGGCCAAACTTCAAAGGGAGGAAGCCAAACTTCAAAGAAAGGAGACAGATCGTTATTTGAAAGAAATATCCAAAAAGGCAGATATTCGCCATGCCCACTTGGAAAAAAGAACAAGAGAACTCAATGAATTGTTTACGGGTCCATGGGGAAAACTGATAGAAAGTCTTGTTAAAGGTGACTTGGTAAGGCTTCTCAATGAAAGAAATATCCAAGTGATGGGGCTTGCCCAGGAAAGTTTTCGCAGGCGGAATGGAGAAGAATACGAGGTTGATATCAT
The DNA here is from genome assembly GCA_965261545.1 of Bdellovibrionales bacterium. GTDB lineage: Bacteria > Bdellovibrionota > Bdellovibrionia > Bdellovibrionales > UBA1609 > CBDHDF01. The sequence goes on from CBDHDF010000002.1 coordinate 342,894, forward strand.
TGCAGTCAATGGGCGGGAGGTTGTTGTTGTGGAAGTAAAAACCACTTTAAAGCTGAAGCACCTTGACCATTTTATAGAAAAGCTCGGCATGTTTAAAGATATTTTTCCAGAGTACAAAGACAAGATAGTTTATGGAGCCATAGCTTATTTGAAGGCTGATGAAGGGTCTCATCACAGGGCTGAAAAAGAAGGTCTTTTTGTGATCCGAGCCACGGGGAATAGTGCGACCCTTACGAATAAGAAAAAGTTTTCCCCCAAGGTGTTTTAGAGGTATTTGGGTGTTCTTAAGGCACTGTACCTATTCAAGGGGGCAGGGAGTTTACAGAGAGAGATTTATATTTTCTCTGGTAAGAAGGAGCAATTTACCTCTTGAACTCTGCGACCCCCATGAATGTTGCTCATGAGCAGCTTGCCTTTTTGGGTTCGTCGTTGTGTCGGAAAAGAGTTGTTCTCAGGATTTTGTGTTTTTGACTTTTTTACGCAGCTTTTCCACGTCTTTGGAAGTGAGTCTAGTACATAGACAAATCGCTTCTACCTCAAAGCCATTTTGAATCATTCGTAATGCCATCTCTTCACGACCCTCTTCGCGACCCTCTTCACGACCCTTTTCAAGACCCTTCTTAAGGCCCTTTTCCTCAGCTTCATCCAAAGAACATTGCAATGCTGACATAACTCTTTGATCCTCCTCGATACTTTCTTTTTCAATCTTACTGAGCACACTTAGCGTGAAATTTGAATCGTTTCGGTGGATATAATCCACCGCCTTTTGAATAAGGAACTTTTGATCCTTCTCACCCAAGTTTGTACCCATCTGAAACAACTCCACAATGGTCTCATGGCGAAGCTTCCAGATACTACTCATTATAAGCAAAATCGGCCTAGAAAGCAAATTCCTGCCAACTCCATGGTAAAGGTTTATATCATGGATATTCAACAACTTACAACGAAAATTGAGGATATTCTTCCCAAATTTTTGTCTTAAAACGGGAGTGAGCCCATCCAGAGAATCTTGAAAATTCAGGGGACCTCTCCAGTGTTTTTGTCGTCCGTGATAGACCAGTATGGGAATGACTGGGTAATTCCAACGATTGTAAACAAGAGTCTGGTACCTCAGAATCTGCTGGAGTACTTGAGAATCCTGATGACTTTTGTGTTCGAGCAGAAAAAAAAGACGCACTCGTTTTTTGGACCCCTTGACTTGAACTGAGAATAAAAGGTCAATACGCCGCTCATTGCCCTCTTCATCTGTAAAGACAGTTATTTCTGGTTTGAGAGTTTTCCAGTTAAAGAGCTTAAACTCCTGTGTCGTCAAGACAAGACGGAAAATGTCTAGGCAATATCTCTCATTCAGGAAAGTTTCATTGAATAGAGCATTATGGGCCTGAGACTGTTGTTTTCTTTTTTCTGAGGTTTTCTTTGGCAACAATGTCAGTCTTTCAAGTGAAGAGGGTTTAAGATGGGGTGGTTTAAGAAGATTATGGACAAGTGTATGAGTATGAGCAAGTGAGCGGAGTTATCTGTTCATAAATCATCAAGACAAGATAAAAGGGGGTGGGTTCTCCGGTCAAGTCAGATCAAGTCAGAAAGTGGATTGGGGATGGTACCTCTAGTGAAATTACATCCCATGATGACAGCGATATCACTCATACCTAGCCGATTCAGGAGACCATACCGTCATTATTTCGGGGGAGCTTGAGGCTTGGTATTTCAACAACAACATAGAAAAAGTGTGAGTTCTGACTGGATATAAAATTTACTTGCAAGGCACTGTCGAGGCTCATGCCCTTTTACCTATATTTTTATATCCAGTCAGAACTCACGAAAAAGTTTCAGATTTGAATTTTTACAAGATTTATAATTCCCGTGAGGTGGATGTGATTATCAAGACCAACTCCTCTTTCGTCCATGAGATTTTCCACCCCACTCTCAATAAAGAAGCTTATGGAGCCTTTTACAGTGAGGAGTCTGTGAATACAGCGAATTTACTGAGCCCTTTATACAGGAGAGCGCTCCGCTTGAAGAGTTATGGGAACGACAAGGACTATAAGAGCCAAAAGAACAGAAAGAAAAGACTGGAGGAGATTCTAAAAAAGGCGTCTTGTGATGAGAAAACAAAGTACCGCCATTTTCCATGTGCCTTCTTGGTCAAAAAATATAAGTCGGCCCTTAAGAATATAAATAGCTCTGTGGTCCGAAAGCGTCTGCAGTCTTATTCCATTTTGAGAGATGAGGGACTGATTCCCAAGGATATCAGCTTTATTCAAAAGGCCATGGAAAATTTGCCCCCCATTGAGAAGAAGAAAGCGGTTTTGCCCGTGGCCAATATGGTTGTCATGGAGCTTGTCAAAGAGGGGGAGTTTGACCTTGCCAAGACTTGGATCCACAAGCTTGAATCTGAGGGTTTTCTCACGCCCGATGAGTCCCAAGGAATCATCAAAGGACTGGAGCAGAATATCCAAAAGATTCAAGAGGTTCGGGAGATGATGGCTGCTTCGCCCGTATGATAACCCTTCTTGGGGTGTAATTCATGGGGGCGCCTTGCTCCCCACCCACGCCCATGAATGTTACCTTGGGGCATTGGGGACTTCGGGGGTGGCCCATTCAATCGAAATAGACAGAGAAAGTCATGTAGGGGGCCATACACCTTCTTGGCTGATTGGCTCATTCAGTTTTACAATCTGATCCCTTCAAAAGATAACACCACACCTCCTTAGGAATTTGTGGAGATGGTGGGGGTGGTGGGTATGGGAGCGATTCTTGCATATGTGCTTGTGAGGAGATATAAGTTTTATTGAGGCCCTAAAATGGCCGATTTTAATCCATTCACTGTTCATTTGATCATTCGAATGAAGGCGATGAATGAAGGAGGCGTCAATGCCAGATAGTGCTAAGAAAGTAGGTCCTGAAGTTGTGTGGAAGCTTATGGAGAAGGTCGCAAAATCCCAAGAAGAGACAGACCGTCATTTTAAAGAGATGTCCAAGGAGGCTGATCTCCAAAGGAAGGAGGCCGATCTCCAAAGGAAGGAGACAGACCGTCATTTTAAAGAGATGTCCAAGGAGGCCGAACTTCAAAGGGAGGAAGCCAAACTTCAAAGAAAGGAGACAGATCGTTATTTGAAAGAAATATCCAAAAAGGCAGATATTCGCCATGCCCACTTGGAAAAAAGAACAAGAGAACTCAATGAATTGTTTACGGGGCAATGGGGAAAACTGATAGAAAGTCTTGTTAAAGGTGACTTGGTAAGGCTTCTCAATGAAAGAAATATCCAAGTCATAGGGCTTGCTCAGGAAAGTTTTCGCAGGCGGAATGGAGAAGAATACGAGGTTGATATCATTGCAGTCAATGGGCGGGAGGTTGTTGTTGTGGAAGTAAAAACCACTTTAAAGCTGAAGCACCTTGACCATTTTATAGACAAGCTTGGCATGTTTAAAGATATTTTTCCAGAGTACAAAGACAAGATAGTTTATGGAGCCATAGCTTATTTGAAGGCTGATGAAGGGTCTCATCACAGGGCTGAAAAAGAAGGTCTTTTTGTGATCCGAGCCACGGGGAATAGTGCGACCCTTACGAATAAGAAAAAGTTTTCCCCCAAGGTGTTTTAGAGGTATTTGGGTGTTCTTAAGGCACTGTACCTATTCAAGGGGCAATGCCGTTTCCTTAAGAAAAATCTCTTGAAATTATTAGATAAATCGACAAGAATAAGACTTGTTTTATTTTACACCCAACCCTCAACCAAGGAGTAAGTCACATGCAATCCAATATTGATCTCGAAAGCCCCCAAATGACGAGTTCGCGTCACAGATGACCATTTTATTCTACCAAAACTTGATTCTTCCTTCAAGCCAGAGCACCTTGTCGATCCAGAAAAACAAAAAAGGAATCGAAAATTTAATCCTCAAATTTTCTTTTTTACCATTATCTATCTTATTTCCGGAACAAATTACGAAGGCTACCAAATCGCTCTTAAGACGGTATGGACTCATTTTGGTGACCTGCTTCTCATGCCAGTCAAAAGCAGTCTCAGCAAGATACGTCAAAGTATTTCTTACCTATTTTTTAAAAATATCTTTGAATCTCTGATTACAGACTACGAACCATTGAGAAAAATGTTTCATGGTTTTTATATCTATGCCATAGATGGCGACCAATTAGCACTTCCTCGCTCTAAAGATCTTTTAAAGGAGGGTTATTGTGGGTACCCTTGCCCAAATGAGATGGAAACTCATTTCTTACGTATGTATCTATCTCATGCTTATGACGTTTTATCGGGTGTGACAAAGAATCTTTGCTTTTCTCCCGCTCTCAACGAAATCGCCAATGCTATTCAAATGATAGGTAGTTTTGAGAGTAATAGCATAACTCTCTACGATAGGCTTTATTTATCTACAGAGATTATTAAGGCCCATGCTCAAGCCAGTAACTTCTTTATTGCGCGTTGTAAGCGAGGCTCTACTTTTATCCCCATCGTAAATTTATTTAATGGCCCAGGTTGGTATTCACAAATGGTTATTGAGGGGGTGGTCATTCATCTCTATAAGTATAAAAACCCAAAGACTGGGGAGTTCTCTGTTTTGGCCACTAATCTTCCGCATGGCTCCTTGGACAAGAAGGATATGGTTGCTCTTTACTCTCGTCGTTGGGAAATAGAAACGACATTTCGTGATTTTACATCGACAATGAAAATGGAGCAGTGGCACTCAACAAGCCTTAATGGAATATTGCAAGAGCTGTATTCTTATTTTTGGCTCTTCAATTATACAAAGATTCAAATGAGCATAAATGAGGATGAAGACAGTGTGAATCAGTTGGTGAAAAATGACTACAAAAAACCTAACTTTAAACTGATTCTTGATTTCATAATGGATAGCATCCCCCTTTTTGTTGCGGGGCTCTATCAGAAATTTAGGAAGCAGATAAAGTTGCTGATGAAGATTTCAATGGAGAAGAGGAGGCACTTCAAAAGAAGCTATGAAAGGTCTATCAAAAGGGCTGGGAGTTCTTTTAAAAGAAATAGCTTAACGCAGAGGGGTGTGGTGGCTTAAGGAAACGGCATTGATTCAAGGGGGCCGGGAGTTTACAGAGAGAGATTTATATTTTCTCTGGTAAGAAGGAGCAATTTACCTCTTGAACTCTGCGACCCCCTTGAATGTTGCTCATGAGCAGCTTGCCTTTTTGGGTTCGTCGTTGTGTCGGAAAAGAGTTGTTCTCAGGATTTTGTGTTTTTGACTTTTTTACGCAGCTTTTCCACGTCTTTGGAAGTGAGTCTAGTACATAGACAAATCGCTTCTACCTCAAAGCCATTTTGAATCATTCGTAATGCCATCTCTTCACGACCCTCTTCACGACCCTCTTCACGACCCTTTTCACGACCCTCTTCACGACCCTTCTTAAGGCCCTTTTCCTCAGCTTCATCCAAAGAACATTGCAATGCTGACATAACTCTTTGATCCTCCTCGATACTTTCTTTTTCAATCTTACTGAGCACACTTAGCGTGAAATTTGAATCGTTTCGGTGGATATAATCCACCGCCTTTTGAATAAGGAACTTTTGATCCTTCTCACCCAAGTTTGTACCCATCTGAAACAACTCCACAATGGTCTCATGGCGAAGCTTCCAGATACTACTCATTATAAGAAAAATCGGCCTAGAAAGCAAATTCCTGCCAACTCCATGGTAAAGGTTTATATCATGGATATTCAACAACTTACAACGAAAATTGAGGATATTCTTCCCAAATTTTTGTCTTAAAACGGGAGTGAGCCCATCCAGAGAATCTTGAAAATTCAGGGGACCTCTCCAGTGTTTTTGTCGTCCGTGATAGACCAGTATGGGAATGACTGGGTAATTCCAACGATTGTAAACAAGAGTCTGGTACCTCAGAATCTGCTGGAGTACTTGAGAATCCTGATGACTTTTGTGTTCGAGCAGAAAAAAAAGACGCACTCGTTTTTTGGACCCCTTGACTTGAACTGAGAATAAAAGGTCAATACGCCGCTCATTGCCCTCTTCATCTGTAAAGACAGTTATTTCTGGTTTGAGAGTTTTCCAGTTAAAGAGCTTAAACTCCTGTGTCGTCAAGACAAGACGGAAAATGTCTAGGCAATATCTCTCATTCAGGAAAGTTTCATTGAATAGAGCATTATGGGCCTGAGACTGTTGTTTTCTTTTTTCTGAGGTTTTCTTTGGCAACAATGTCAGTCTTTCAAGTGAAGAGGGTTTAAGATGGGGTGGTTTAAGAAGATTATGGACAAGTGTATGAGTATGAGCAAGTGAGCGGAGTTATCTGTTCATAAATCATCAAGACAAGATAAATGGGGGTGGGTTCTCCGGTCAAGTCAGATCAAGTCAGAAAGTGGATTGGGGATGGTACCTCTAGTGAAATTACATCCCATGATGACAGCGATATCACTCATACCTAGCCGATTCAGGAGACCATACCGTCATTATTTGGGGGGAGCTTGAGGCTTGGTATTTCAACAACAACATAGAAAAAGTGTGAGTTCTGACTGGATATAAAATTTACTTGCAAGGCACTGTCGAGGCTCATGCCCTTTTACCTATATTTTTATATTCAGTCAGAATTCACGAAAAAGTTTCAGATTTGAATTTTTACAAGATTTATAATTCCCGTGAGGTGGATGTGATTATCAAGATCAACTCCTCTTTCGTCCATGAGATTTTCCACCCCACTCTCAATAAAGAAGCTTATGGAGCCTTTTACAGTGAGGAGTCTGTGAATACAGCGATTTACTGAGCCCTTTATACAGGAGAGCGCTCCGCTTGAAGAGTTATGGGAACGACAAGGACTATAAGAGCCAAAAGAACAGAAAGAAAAGACTGGAGGAGATTCTAAAAAAGGCGTCTTGTGATGAGAAAACAAAGTACCGCCATTTTCCATGTGCCTTCTTGGTCAAAAAATATAAGTCGGCCCTTAAGAATATAAATAGCTCTGTGGTCCGAAAGCGTCTGCAGTCTTATTCCATTTTGAGAGATGAGGGACTGATTCCCAAGGATATCAGCTTTATTCAAAAGGCCATGGAAAATTTGCCCCCCATTGAGAAGAAGAAAGCGGTTTTGCCCGTGGCCAATATGGTTGTCATGGAGCTTGTCAAAGAGGGGGAGTTTGACCTTGCCAAGACTTGGATCCACAAGCTTGAATCTGAGGGTTTTCTCACGCCCGATGAGTCCCAAGGAATCATCAAAGGACTGGAGCAGAATATCCAAAAGATTCAAGAGGTTCGGGAGATGATGGCTGCTTCGCCCGTATGATAACCCTTCTTGGGGTGTAATTCATGGGGGCGCCTTGCTCCTTGCTCCCCACCCACGCCCATGAATGTTACCTTGGGGCATTGGGGACTTCGGGGGTGGCCCATTCAATCGAAATAGACAGAGAAAGTCATGTAGGGGGCCATACACCTTCTTGGCTGATTGGCTCATTCAGTTTTACAATCTGATCCCTTCAAAAGATACACACACCTCCTTAGGAATTTGCGGAGATGGTGGGAGTGGTGGGTATGGGAGCGATTCTTGCATATGTGCTTGTGAGGAGATATAAGTTTTATTGAGGCCCTAAAATGGCCGATTTTAATCCATTCACCCGTTCATTTGATCATTTGATCATTCGAATGAAGGCGATGAATGAAGGAGGCGTCAATGTCAGATAGTGCTAAGAAAGTAGGTCCTGAAGTTGTGTGGAAGCTTATGGAGAAGGTCGCAAAATCCCAAGAAGAGACAGACCGTCATTTTAAAGAGATGTCCAAGGAGGCTGATCTCCAAAGGAAGGAGACAGACCATCACTTCAAAAAGATGTCCAAGGAGGCCGATCTCCAAAGGAAGGAGACAGACCATCACTTCAAAAAGATGTCCAAGGAGGCCGATCTCCAAAGGAAGGAGACAGACCGTCATTTTAAAGAGATGTCCAAGGAGGCCGAACTTCAAAGGGAGGAAGCCAAACTTCAAAGGGAGAAGGCCGACCTTGAAAGGAAGGAGACAGATCGTTATTTGAAAGAAATATCCAAAAAGGCAGATATTCGCCATGCCCACTTGGAAAAAAGAACAAGAGAACTCAACGAATTGTTTACGGGACAATGGGGAAAACTGATAGAAAGCCTTGTTAAAGGTGACTTGGTAAGACTTCTCAATGAAAGAAATATCCAAGTGATGGGGCTTGCCCAGGAAAATTTTCGTAGGCGGAATGGAGAAGAATACGAGGTTGATATCATTGCAGTCAATGGGCGGGAGGTTGTTGTTGTGGAAGTAAAAACCACTTTAAAAAATCATCACCTTGACCATTTTATAGAAAAGCTCGGCATGTTTAAAGATATTTTTCCAGAGTACAAAGACAAGATAATTTACGGTGCCATAGCTTATTTGAAGGCCAATGAAGGGGCTCATAACAAGGCTGAAAAAAAAGGTCTTTTTGTAATCCGAGCTACCGGCAATAGTGCCACCATCACCAATCAAAAAGAATTTTCTCCGAAGGTGTTCTAGGCAAAAAGGACTTTGATACCTCGTTAAAGAAGCTTATGGAGCCTTTTACAGTGACGAGTCTGTAGATACAGCGAGTCTACTGAGCCCTTTGTACAGGAGAGTGCTCAACTTGAAGAGTTATGGGAACGACAAAGACTATAAAAGCCAAAAAAAAAGAAAGAAGAGGCTGGAGGAGATTCTTAAAAAGCGTCTTGTATTGGCTTTTTTGTAAACCTTGGTGTTTTTGAATGCTTTGTGGGCATAGAAGATGAGGTTAAAATGAAGATAATGGACTTATTTTTGCATGTGCCTTTGTTGTGTGATATTTGTGAAATGAAACCAATGGGTGAAGTCAAGTGAAGCCAATGAATGATGGAGGTATCAATGTCAGATAGTGCTAAGAAAGTAGGTCCTGAAGTTGTGTGGAAGCTTATGGAGAAGGTAGCAAAATCCCAAGAAGAGACAAGTCTCCAACAGAAGGAGACAGACCGTCATTTCAAAGAGATGTCCAAGGAGGCTGATCTCCAACGGAAGGAGACAGACCATCACTTCAAAAAGATGTCCAAGGAGGCCGAACTTCAAAGGGAGGAAGCCAAACTTCAAAGGGAGAAGGCCGACCTTGAAAGGAAGGAGACAGATCGTTATTTGAAAGAAATATCCAAAAAGGCAGATATTCGCCATGCTCACTTGGAAAAAAGAACAAGAGAACTCAACGAATTGTTTACGGGGCAATGGGGAAAACTGATAGAAAGCCTTGTTAAAGGTGACTTGGTAAGGCTTCTCAATGAAAGAAATATCCAAGTGATGGGGCTTGCCCAGGAAAATTTTCGCAGGCGGAATGGAGAAGAATACGAGGTTGATATCATTGCAGTCAATGGGCGGGAGGTTGTTGTTGTGGAAGTAAAAACCACTTTAAAAAATCAGCACCTTGACCATTTTATAGAAAAGCTTGGCATGTTTAAAGATATTTTTCCAGAGTACAAAGACAAGATAGTTTATGGAGCCATAGCTTATTTGAAGGCTGATGAAGGGTCTCATCACAGGGCTGAAAAAGAAGGTCTTTTTGTGATCCGAGCCACGGGGAATAGTGCGACCCTTACGAATAAGAAAAAGTTTTCCCCCAAGGTGTTTTAGAGGTATTTGGGTGTTCTTAAGGCACTGTACCTATTCAAGGGGGCAGGGAGTTTACAGAGAGAGATTTATATTTTCTCTGGTAAGAAGGAGCAATTTACCTCTTGAACTCTGCGACCCCCATGAATGTTGCTCATGAGCAGCTTGCCTTTTTGGGTTCGTCGTTGTGTCGGAAAAGAGTTGTTCTCAGGATTTTGTGTTTTTGACTTTTTTACGCAGCTTTTCCACGTCTTTGGAAGTGAGTCTAGTACATAGACAAATCGCTTCTACCTCAAAGCCATTTTGAATCATTCGTAATGCCATCTCTTCACGACCCTCTTCGCGACCCTTTTCAAGACCCTCTTCACGACCCTCTTCGCGACCCTCTTCACGACCCTTTTCAAGACCCTTCTTAAGGCCCTTTTCCTCAGCTTCATCCAAAGAACATTGCAATGCTGACATAACTCTTTGATCCTCCTCGATACTTTCTTTTTCAATCTTACTGAGCACACTTAGCGTGAAATTTGAATCGTTTCGGTGGATATAATCCACCGCCTTTTGAATAAGGAACTTTTGATCCTTCTCACCCAAGTTTGTACCCATCTGAAACAACTCCACAATGGTCTCATGGCGAAGCTTCCAGATACTACTCATTATAAGCAAAATCGGCCTAGAAAGCAAATTCCTGCCAACTCCATGGTAAAGGTTTATATCATGGATATTCAACAACTTACAACGAAAATTGAGGATATTCTTCCCAAATTTTTGTCTTAAAACGGGAGTGAGCCCATCCAGAGAATCTTGAAAATTCAGGGGGCCTCTCCAGTGTTTTTGTCGTCCGTGATAGACCAGTATGGGAATGACTGGGTAATTCCAACGATTGTAAACAAGAGTCTGGTACCTCAGAATCTGCTGGAGTACTTGAGAATCCTGATGACTTTTGTGTTCGAGCAGAAAAAAAAGACGCACTCGTTTTTTGGACCCCTTGACTTGAACTGAGAATAGGAGGTCAATACGCCGCTCATTGCCCTCTTCATCTGTAAAGACAGTTATTTCTGGTTTGAGAGTTTTCCAGTTAAAGATCTTAAACTCCTGTGTCGTCAAGACAAGACGGAAAATGTCTAGGCAATATCTCTCATTCAGGAAAGTTTCATTGAATAGAGCATTATGGGCCTGAGACTGTTGTTTTCTTTTTTCTGAGGTTTTCTTTGGCAACAATGTCAGTCTTTCAAGTGAAGAGGGTTTAAGATGGGGTGGTTTAAGAAGATTATGGACAAGTGTATGAGTATGAGCAAGTGAGCGGAGTTATCTGTTCATAAATCATCAAGACAAGATAAAAGGGGGTGGGTTCTCCGGTCAAGTCAGATCAAGTCAGAAAGTGGATTGGGGATGGTACCTCTAGTGAAATTACATCCCATGATGACAGCGATATCACTCATACCTAGCCGATTCAGGAGACCATACCGTCATTATTTGGGGGGAGCTTGAGGCTTGGTATTTCAACAACAACATAGAAAAAGTGTGAGTTCTGACTGGATATAAAATTTACTTGCAAGGCACTGTCGAGGCTCATGCCCTTTTACCTATATTTTTATATTCAGTCAGAATTCACGAAAAAGTTTCAGATTTGAATTTTTACAAGATTTATAATTCCCGTGAGGTGGATGTGATTATCAAGACCAACTCCTCTTTCGTCCATGAGATTTTCCACCCCACTCTCAATAAAGAAGCTTATGGAGCCTTTTACAGTGGTGAGTCTGTGAATACAGCGAATTTACTGAGCCCTTTACAGGAGAGCGCTCCGCTTGAAGAGTTATGGGAACGACAAGGACTATAAGAGCCAAAAGAACAGAAAGAAAAGACTGGAGGAGATTCTAAAAAAGGCGTCTTGTGATGAGAAAACAAAGTATCTTCATTTTCCATGTGCCTTTTTGGTCAAGAAATATAAGTCGGCCCTTAAGAATATAAATAGCTCTGTGGTCCGAAAGCGTGTGCAGTCTTATTCCATTTTGAGAGATGAGGGACTGATTCCCAAGGATATCAGCTTTATTCAAAAGGCCATGGAAAATTTGCCCCCCATTGAGAAGAAGAAAGCGGTTTTGCCCGTGGCCAATATGGTTGTCATGGAGCTTGTCAAAGAGGGGGAGTTTGACCTTGCCAAGACTTGGATCCACAAGCTTGAATCTGAGGGTTTTCTCACGCCCGATGAGTCCCAAGGAATCATCAAAGGACTGGAGCAGAATATCCAAAAGATTCAAGAGGTTCGGGAGATGATGGCTGCTTCGCCCGTATGATAACCCTTCTTGGGGTGTAATTCATGCGCCTTGCTCCCCACCCACGCCCATGAATGTTACCTTGGGGCATTGGGGACTTCGGGGGTGGCCCATTCAATCGAAAATAGACAGAGAAAGTCATGTAGGGGGCCATACACCTTCTTGGCTGATTGGCTCATTCAGTTTTACAATCTGATCCCTTCAAAAGATACACACACCTCCCTTAGGAATTTGCGGAGATGGTGGGAGTGGTGGGTATGGGAGCGATTCTTGCATATGTGCTTGTGAGGAGATATAAGTTTTTATTGAGGCCCTAAAATGGCCGATTTTAATCCATTCACCCGTTCATTTGATCATTTGATCATTCGAATGAAGGCGATGAATGAAGGAGGCGTCAATGTCAGATAGTGCTAAGAAAGTAGGTCCTGAAGTTGTGTGGAAGCTTATGGAGAAGGTCGCAAAATCCCAAGAAGAGACAGACCGTCATTTTAAAGAGATGTCCAAGGAGGCTGATCTCCAACGGCAGGAGAGAGACCATCACTTCAAAAAAGATGTCCAAGGAGGCCGATCTCCAAAGGAAGGAGACAGACCATCACTTCAAAAAGATGTCCAAGGAGGCCGATCTCCAAAGGAAGGAGACAGACCGTCATTTTAAAGAGATGTCCAAGGAGGCCGAACTTCAAAGGGAGGAAGCCAAACTTCAAAGAAAGGAGACAGATCGTTATTTGAAAGAAATATCCAAAAAGGCAGATATTCGCCATGCTCACTTGGAAAAAAGAACGAGAGAACTCAACGAATTGTTTACGGGACAATGGGGAAAACTGATAGAAAGCCTTGTTAAAGGTGACTTGGTAAGGCTTCTCAATGAAAGAAATATCCAAGTCATGGGGCTTGCCCAGGAAAATTTTCGCAGGCGGAATGGAGAAGAATACGAGGTTGATATCATTGCAGTCAATGGGCGGGAGGTTGTTGTTGTGGAAGTAAAAACCACTTTAAAGCTGAAGCACCTTGACCATTTTATAGACAAGCTTGGCATGTTTAAAGATATTTTTCCAGAGTACAAAGACAAGATAGTTTATGGAGCCATAGCTTATTTGAAGGCTGATGAAGGGTCTCATCACAGGGCTGAAAAAGAAGGTCTTTTTGTGATCCGAGCCACGGGGAATAGTGCGACCCTTACGAATAAGAAAAAGTTTTCCCCCAAGGTGTTTTAGAGGTATTTGGGTGTTCTTAAGGCACTGTACCTATTCAAGGGGGCCGGGAGTTTACAGAGAGAGATTTATATTTTCTCTGGTAAGAAGGAGCAATTTACCTCTTGAACTCTGCGACCCCCATGAATGTTTCTCATGAGCAGCTTGCCTTTTTGGGTTCGTCGTTGTGTCGGAAAAGAGTTGTTCTCAGGATTTTGTGTTTTTGACTTTTTTACGCAGCTTTTCCACGTCTTTGGAAGTGAGTCTAGTACATAGACAAATCGCTTCTACCTCAAAGCCATTTTGAATCATTCGTAATGCCATCTCTTCACGACCCTCTTCACGACCCTTTTCAAGACCCTTCTTAAGGCCCTTTTCCTCAGCTTCATCCAAAGAACATTGCAATGCTGACATAACTCTTTGATCCTCCTCGATACTTTCTTTTTCAAATCTTACTGAGCACACTTAGCGTGAAATTTGAATCGTTTCGGTGGATATAATCCACCGCCTTTTGAATAAGGAACTTTTGATCCTTCTCACCCAATTTGTACCCATCTGAAACAACTCCCACAATGGTCTCATGGCGAAGCTTCCAGATACTACTCATTATAAGCAAAATCGGCCTAGAAAGCAAATTCCTGCCAACTCCATGGTAAAGGTTTATATCATGGATATTCAACAACTTACAACGAAAAATTGAGGATATTCTTCCCAAATTTTTGTCTTAAAACGGGAGTGAGCCCATCCAGAGAATCTTGAAAATTCAGGGGGCCTCTCCAGTGTTTTTGTCGTCCGTGATAGACCAGTATGGGAATGACTGGGTAATTCCAACGATTGTAAACAAGGGTCTGGTACCTCAGAATCTGCTGGAGTACTTGAGAATCCTGATGACTTTTGTGTTCGAGCAGAAAAAAAAGACGCACTCGTTTTTTGGACCCCTTGACTTGAACTGAGAATAGGAGGTCAATACGCCGCTCATTGCCCTCTTCATCTGTAAAGACAGTTATTTCTGGTTTGAGAGTTTTCCAGTTAAAGAGCTTAAACTCCTGTGTCGTCAAGACAAGACGGGAAAATGTCTAGGCAATATCTCTCATTCAGGAAAGTTTCATTGAATAGAGCATTATGGGCCTGAGACTGTTGTTTTCTTTTTTCTGAGGTTTTCTTTGGCAACAATGTCAGTCTTTCAAGTGAAGAGGGTTTAAGATGGGGTGGTTTAAGAAGATTATGGACAAGTGTATCCTGAAATCCCCTTCAGTTATGACTAGGTTTCAGGACCAAAGGCTTGCATAAACCAAGACCTAAGACCTGCCTTCAATGAGAAGAATAGTGGCCATTATTTTTTTGTATACTCAAAATAAATAAATCTTTGCCTCCCTTTGTTTCTTTTCGACTGGATTAAGGTATGGAAACTGAAGTACAATTTCATTATGAGGACAGGCTCGACAGGCTCTAAAGCAACGAATACACTATATTTCAAACCTGTGATCCACATGAGTTCCTATGTTAAAGGGCTGAGTAAATAGTCTTCTGCTTCCCTGATATTTCTCCCAAAACGACCTTACCTGTTGCTAACTTATAAAATTTCAAGCGATCTAATATTTTATAGACTTCATCTTTTGAAAAATCTTTATAAAGTTCCTTTTCTTTCATTACATGATCGATCCATGAAATTAGAATCAAGGCTATAAAGTTAATAAAAAGACTTCCTTTCATATTTTGAAGAGAATGCATTCTATTTCTTTTTTCATTAAGATTATGCCTTTAAAGAGAAGAATATTTTTTCTATACTATCTTTGTTTCTATACAAAGATAGTACCTCATCCCTAGAGATATTTATCTTAGAATCTGTTAGAAGGATGACGCACCCCATGCGATTGATTTCTACCTCAAGATCATCCACATTTCTTTCTAAAACAAAATATTCATTCTCCTTTTTAATCTTAAAAAATTTCTTTTGAACTCCGAAAGTATCATTTATATAGGTGCGACAAGAAGATTCATCTTGAAACGTCTTCTGATAGAAAATATTTTCAAATTCATATATCTTTGCAAGAAATTTAGACTCTTGTTGAGTTCTTTTTTTCTTGTCCAAATATAGGTGGGCTACACAATCTACCTTCCCTATTTTTATCTCTTTCTGACAATACCAATAGGTATCTCCTTGGAAACCAAATGCTGAAGCCGAAGACGAAAGGTTAAGAAGATAAGGAATTTTACAAGTTCTTTGGAAAGATTTGACACAAAGCTCATAGGGATAATATAAGATAGTCCTTTATCATCCAAGTCCTTGATATTGCTTTGGCTATAAAATCCTTTGTCTAAAACCAAACATTTTAGATTGATTTTGTACTCCTTAGCTAGTTTCTGTCCAGAAAGGCCCATTTTTTGTTCTCTGACACTCCCCATTGAGCCTCCCAATACCTCAATGGGGGAGTGAGAGTTGGAGATTTGCCCCACAAACTCTACAGATTAAGGGGAAAAAGGTCTTTAAGCGACTTGCGCCCTAGTTTTTTCGATTTGAAGACGCACCCCTACCTTTGGAAGATTTTAGCACCTTCGACCTGGTCCATTGCTGTTATTCCTAATGGATAAATTTAGGTGACAGTTGATAATTCATGTCTTGCCAAGACAACAAAATTATAGGCACAAACAGCATTCTTCACATACCTCTTAAAACCATCATGCCCTTTCCAGTAAGCAACTCTCATACCAAAACATCTCTTAAGGAATGAAATAACAGCCTCTATTCCGGCTCTCCAATTGAGAAGATTTTTAAAGACCCAAGCACTTTTAACCATCTTTAATATCTTCATTCCTTTTTTTTCTGGGAAGCAAACATCTTTAGCTCCCATCTCTTTGGCCTCTTCAAGATTTTCTTTTGAAGCAAACCCACCATCTGCACTTACTTTTACAGGGCAAGCCCCATAGGTTTGTGTCACTGAATTCATAACTTTTAAAAACATATCAGAGTCTGCGGGGTTGCCATCAGGGATCTGACAATCTAAAATCATGTTGCTTTGCCCTGAGGTCAGAAAGATTTTATGCCCAAACTCGACTTCTCTTTGCCCCTTTACAATAATGTCTGTATGCGGTTCAAAGATGGATAGGACCTTTTTTTCAGAAGATACTTTTTTCCCCTCAATAACTCTTTTTTGAGTTTGAAAGATGATTTTTTCCAGGTAGAAAGCAACATTTTCTAACTGTTTTAAACTCTTTTTCAAGGCCTTCATCTTCACACATCTTTTTTCGTTTTTTATCTTTCTGATAGTATCAGGCAATCCTTTGTTCAATTTGGTAGCGATTTTTAAGAACTCTTTATAATAAGGAAGTCTTTCTTCATCATTCTTGGAATTATTAATCTTGTAAAGCAATGTTTTTGTTCTTTTGACATCTTCTTTTGAAATAAGTCGCCAGAAGTCTTTGTTGACATTCTTACGAACTTTTTTAAATTCTCTTTCTGTAACTCTTATGCAATCATATAAAAGAGATGCATCCGTTGGATGATGAATGTTTGATTTCGTCACTGTACTGTCCACTCTCATTTTCTTACACGGCTCAATCTTTTGATCTCTTGCATCTGAAACTAAAGAGGCGCTAATAATTCCCCAAGTTTCTTCACTTATTTGAACAATCAAGTCCTGTAAGGTGGAGTGAGCGTAATTTTCTTCCAATTCAAGGCCCAGAAAAGCTCTGGTGGATACTGAATCGACAAGATTAAAGGCTAACGCACGATAGGAAAGACCTCTTATGGATTTAAGAATAGCCACCTTGAGAACTTGCTCCGATGTCATACCAATATCACCAGAATCTTTCTTTTCTTTAACAAGGTCTTCATGAACCATATGGGCAAACTCTGGATGGCGATCAATGATGTTATTAATTTGCTGCAATTCTGTACTGAGTTGGTGGTTAGGATATTGGGAAAAGAGTCCCAACTGTGTCTTCTTCAAATGGCGCATAGTCCCCCCTTTGGTGAAAGTTTCTCTTTAATTTTTATATTAACATACGTTTTTTTGAGGGAAAAAAGTGAGCAAGGATGTCTTTTAAGAAGAAAAAAATCAGAGAGGTTCTCGGAGAACATGGATAAGAATTCTACCTCATAGAGAGGTTCCCACGCCTCCTAAAACCTACATAAAAAATAAATGAAGAATAAAATATCAAAAATTATTTCTCTGAAAAAACACGTCAAGTATTTTTTGAAGTTGATGCGCAACGTAATGTTATTTCCCTGAAGGAGGTTTGAAATCACCACGGTGGAAACACAGGTTGATCCAACTCTTCCTCTCATATCAAGTAACGCAGTTGATAGCCACATAAGTCACTGAAAGGGAGGGGCTGTGAAAGGTTCGTCAAGAGAGGGGGAGGGGAACTTATTTTATTTTTCCGTTTTATGTAAGTAACTGAATTTACACGGATTATGTTTGATGGACTCCATTTTAAAGCATAAAATCTAAAGGGAAGGCATGTAAATACTTAAAACTACTTAACTTTCTTCCCTGGACAGGAACTAGCTAAAGTAAGAATATTATTCAAAGTAGTCACATCATTGATGCTACAAGGATATACTCTGTAACTAATTGGAAGACTCGCACTCTTAGACTTTGAATCTATTTTTATGTCTTGACTTAAAATTCCTAAGTTGGTTTGGTCCAAGTTATCGCCATCTCTATTGTAACCTCTTTCTAAAAAATCATTGCCAGAACCATAAGAAGAAATAGATGTAATATCAAACATCACAGCTTGAGAAGCAGATTTATTCCTTTTAATCCATTCAAGAAAAAAATTCTCAATTGCTTCTTCATTACGACCAACCGTGAATAAGAATTTACTTATTGACCGTGAATCTAAATAGTTTTCACCAGAAACATAAGAGTCTTCGCACCAGAGGGGATACAAATAATAAGGCTCTTTCTTAATAACTTTGAAAAAAGATAAATAAAGAATTTCTTCATAATCTTCGGGAAAAATCTTTTTAAGTGCTTGTACTAAATTTAGCTTTTTGCTAATCTTTTTTAACAAGTGAAGAGAGCCAACATCCCAAGAGCCTGTGGGAATGGAACACCGAGTTGTAGGAATGAGTTCCCCCGTGGCCTCATCCTTTTTACCAAGATACACCCTTTTTTGACGAGGCTGCTTTTTCTTTTTATCCCAGTAGCTCGTGGACTTATAGAGGTAGACCTTACCCTTGATTTTTTGCTCATATATGAAAGACATAGTCATAATTATGACTATGGATGCGTCGCATCGTCAATGTTTAGGGGAGATAAAACCTCATTATGTTCGATTTGAAGAGAAAATCTAGGCTTAAGTCTAACACCTAGTCATAATTTTGCGGATTTCAGGGTGTATGAGTATGAGCAAGTGAGCGGAGTTATCTGTTCATAAAAGGGGGTGGGTTCTCTGGTCAAGTCAGATCAAGTCAGAAAGTGGATTGGGGATGGTACCTCTAGTGAAATTACATCCCATGATGACAGCGATATCACTCATACCTAGCCGATTCAGGAGACCATACCGTCATTATTTGGGGGGGAGCTTGAGGCTTGGTATTTCAACAACAACATAGAAAAAGTGTGAGTTCTGACTGGATATAAAATTTACTTGCAAGGCACTGTCGAGGCTCATGCCCTTTTACCTATATTTTTATATTCAGTCAGAATTCACGAAAAAGTTTCAGATTTGAATTTTTACAAGATTTATAATTCCCGTGAGGTGGATGTGATTATCAAGACCAACTCCTCTTTCGTCCATGAGATTTTCCACCCCACTCTCAATAAAGAAGCTTATGGAGCCTTTTACAGTGGTGAGTCTGTGAATACAGCGAGTCTACTGAACCCTTTATACAGGAGAGCGCTCCGCTTGAAGAGTCATGGGAACGACAAGGACTATAAGAGCCAAAAGAACAGAAAGAAAAGACTGGAGGAGATTCTAAAAAAGGCGTCTTGTGATGAGAAAACAAAGTACCGCCATTTTCCAGTGCTTTTTTGGTCAAGAAATATAAGTCAGCCCTTAAGAATATAAATAGCTCTGTGGTCCGAAAGCGTGTGCAGTCTTATTCCATTTTGAGAGATGAGGGACTGATTCCCAAGGATATCAGCTTTATTCAAAAGGCCATGGAAAATTTGCCCCCCATTGAGAAGAAGAAAGCGGTTTTGCCCGTGGCCAATATGGTTGTCATGGAGCTTGTCAAAGAGGGGGAGTTTGACCTTGCCAAGACTTGGATCCACAAGCTTGAATCTGAGGGTTTTCTCACGCCCGATGAGTCCCAAGGAATCATCAAAGGACTGGAGCAGAATATCCAAAAGATTCAAGAGGTTCGGGAGATGATGGCTGCTTCGCCCGTATGATAACCCTTCTTGGGGTGTAATTCATGGGGGCGCCTTGCTCCCCACCCACGCCCATGAATGTTACCTTGGGGCATTGGGGACTTCGGGGGTGGCCCATTCAATCGAAATAGACAGAGAAAGTCATGTAGGGGGCCATACACCTTCTTGGCTGATTGGCTCATTCAGTTTTACAATCTGATCCCTTCAAAAGATAACACCACACCTCCTTAGGAACTTGTGGAGATGGTGGGAGTGGTGGGTATGGGAGCGATTCTTGCATATGTGCTTGTGAGGAGATATAAGTTTTATTGAGGCCCTAAAATGGCCGATTTTAATCCATTCACCCGTTCATTTGATCATTTGATCATTTGATCATTCGAATGAAGGCGATGAATGAAGGAGGCGTCAATGTCAGATAGTGCTAAGAAAGTAGGTCCTGAAGTTGTGTGGAAGCTTATGGAGAAGGTCGCAAAATCCCAAGAAGAGACAGACCGTCATTTTAAAGAGATGTCCAAGGAGGCTGATCTCCAACGGCAGGAGGCCGATCTCCAACGGAAGGAGAGAGACCATCACTTCAAAAAGATGTCCAAGGAGGCCGATCTCCAAAGGAAGGAGACAGACCATCACTTCAAAAAGATGTCCAAGGAGGCCGATCTCCAAAGGAAGGAGACAGACCGTCATTTTAAAGAGATGTCCAAGGAGGCCGAACTTCAAAGGGAGGAAGCCAAACTTCAAAGAAAGGAGACAGATCGTTATTTGAAAGAAATATCCAAAAAGGCAGATATTCGCCATGCTCACTTGGAAAAAAGAACGAGAGAACTCAACGAATTGTTTACGGGTCCATGGGGAAAACTGATAGAAAGCCTTGTTAAAGGTGACTTGGTAAGGCTTCTCAATGAAAGAAATATCCAAGTGATGGGGCTTGCCCAGGAAAATTTTCGCAGGCGGAATGGAGAAGAATACGAGGTTGATATCATTGCAGTCAATGGGCGGGAGGTTGTTGTTGTGGAAGTAAAAACCACTTTAAAGCTGAAGCACCTTGACCATTTTATAGACAAGCTTGGCATGTTTAAAGATATTTTTCCAGAGTACAAAGACAAGATAGTTTATGGAGCCATAGCTTATTTGAAGGCTGATGAAGGGTCTCATCACAGGGCTGAAAAAGAAGGTCTTTTTGTGATCCGAGCCACGGGGAATAGTGCGACCCTTACGAATAAGAAAAAGTTTTCCCCCAAGGTGTTTTAGAGGTATTTGGGTGTTCTTAAGGCACTGTACCTATTCAAGGGGGCCGGGAGTTTACAGAGAGAGATTTATATTTTCTCTGGTAAGAAGGAGCAATTTACCTCTTGAACTCTGCGACCCCCTTGAATGTTGCTCATGAGCAGCTTGCCTTTTTGGGTTCGTCGTTGTGTCGGAAAAGAGTTGTTCTCAGGATTTTGTGTTTTTGACTTTTTTACGCAGCTTTTCCACGTCTTTGGAAGTGAGTCTAGTACATAGACAAATCGCTTCTACCTCAAAGCCATTTTGAATCATTCGTAATGCCATCTCTTCACGACCCTCTTCACGACCCTCTTCACGACCCTCTTCACGACCCTCTTCACGACCCTTTTCACGACCCTCTTCACGACCCTTTTCACGACCCTCTTCACGACCCTTCTTAAGGCCCTTTTCCTCAGCTTCATCCAAAGAACATTGCAATGCTGACATAACTCTTTGATCCTCCTCGATACTTTCTTTTTCAATCTTACTGAGCACACTTAGCGTGAAATTTGAATCGTTTCGGTGGATATAATCCACCGCCTTTTGAATAAGGAACTTTTGATCCTTCTCACCCAAGTTTGTACCCATCTGAAACAACTCCACAATGGTCTCATGGCGAAGCTTCCAGATACTACTCATTATAAGCAAAATCGGCCTAGAAAGCAAATTCCTGCCAACTCCATGGTAAAGGTTTATATCATGGATATTCAACAACTTACAACGAAAATTGAGGATATTCTTCCCAAATTTTTGTCTTAAAACGGGAGTGAGCCCATCCAGAGAATCTTGAAAATTCAGGGGACCTCTCCAGTGTTTTTGTCGTCCGTGATAGACCAGTATGGGAATGACTGGGTAATTCCAACGATTGTAAACAAGAGTCTGGTACCTCAGAATCTGCTGGAGTACTTGAGAATCCTGATGACTTTTGTGTTCGAGCAGAAAAAAAAGACGCACTCGTTTTTTGGACCCCTTGACTTGAACTGAGAATAAAAGGTCAATACGCCGCTCATTGCCCTCTTCATCTGTAAAGACAGTTATTTCTGGTTTGAGAGTTTTCCAGTTAAAGAGCTTAAACTCCTGTGTCGTCAAGACAAGACGGAAAATGTCTAGGCAATATCTCTCATTCAGGAAAGTTTCATTGAATAGAGCATTATGGGCCTGAGACTGTTGTTTTCTTTTTTCTGAGGTTTTCTTTGGCAACAATGTCAGTCTTTCAAGTGAAGAGGGTTTAAGATGGGGTGGTTTAAGAAGATTATGGACAAGTGTATGAGTATGAGCAAGTGAGCGGAGTTATCTGTTCATAAATCATCAAGACAAGATAAATGGGGGTGGGTTCTCCGGTCAAGTCAGATCAAGTCAGAAAGTGGATTGGGGATGGTACCTCTAGTGAAATTACATCCCATGATGACAGCGATATCACTCATACCTAGCCGATTCAGGAGACCATACCGTCATTATTTGGGGGGAGCTTGAGGCTTGGTATTTCAACAACAACATAGAAAAAGTGTGAGTTCTGACTGGATATAAAATTTACTTGCAAGGCACTGTCGAGGCTCATGCCCTTTTACCTATATTTTTATATTCAGTCAGAATTCACGAAAAAGTTTCAGATTTGAATTTTTACAAGATTTATAATTCCCGTGAGGTGGATGTGATTATCAAGATCAACTCCTCTTTCGTCCATGAGATTTTCCACCCCACTCTCAATAAAGAAGCTTATGGAGCCTTTTACAGTGAGGAGTCTGTGAATACAGCGATTTACTGAGCCCTTTATACAGGAGAGCGCTCCGCTTGAAGAGTTATGGGAACGACAAGGACTATAAGAGCCAAAAGAACAGAAAGAAAAGACTGGAGGAGATTCTAAAAAAGGCGTCTTGTGATGAGAAAACAAAGTACCGCCATTTTCCATGTGCCTTCTTGGTCAAAAAATATAAGTCGGCCCTTAAGAATATAAATAGCTCTGTGGTCCGAAAGCGTCTGCAGTCTTATTCCATTTTGAGAGATGAGGGACTGATTCCCAAGGATATCAGATTTATTCAAAAGGCCATGGAAAATTTGCCCCCCATTGAGAAGAAGAAAGCGGTTTTGCCCGTGGCCAATATGGTTGTCATGGAGCTTGTCAAAGAGGGGGAGTTTGACCTTGCCAAGACTTGGATCCACAAGCTTGAATCTGAGGGTTTTCTCACGCCCGATGAGTCCCAAGGAATCATCAAAGGACTGGAGCAGAATATCCAAAAGATTCAAGAGGTTCGGGAGATGATGGCTGCTTCGCCCGTATGATAACCCTTCTTGGGGTGTAATTCATGGGGGCGCCTTGCTCCCCACCCACGCCCATGAATGTTACCTTGGGGCATTGGGGACTTCGGGGGTGGCCCATTCAATCGAAATAGACAGAGAAAGTCATGTAGGGGGCCATACACCTTCTTGGCTGATTGGCTCATTCAGTTTTACAATCTGATCCCTTCAAAAGATACACACACCTCCTTAGGAATTTGCGGAGATGGTGGGGGTGGTGGGTATGGGAGCGATTCTTGCATATGTGCTTGTGAGGAGATATAAGTTTTATTGAGGCCCTAAAATGGCCGATTTTAATCCATTCACCCGTTCATTTGATCATTCGAATGAAGGCGATGAATGAAGGAGGCGTCAATGCCAGATAGTGCTAAGAAAGTAGGTCCTGAAGTTGTGTGGAAGCTTATGGAGAAGGTCGCAAAATCCCAAGAAGAGACAGACCGTCATTTTAAAGAGATGTCCAAGGAGGCTGATCTCCAACGGAAGGAGACAGACCATCACTTCAAAAAGATGTCCAAGGAGGCCGATCTCCAAAGGAAGGAGACAGACCGTCATTTTAAAGAGATGTCCAAGGAGGCCGAACTTCAAAGGGAGGAAGCCAAACTTCAAAGAAAGGAGACAGATCGTTATTTGAAAGAAATATCCAAAAAGGCAGATATTCGCCATGCCCACTTGGAAAAAAGAACAAGAGAACTCAATGAATTGTTTACGGGGCAATGGGGAAAACTGATAGAAAGTCTTGTTAAAGGTGACTTGGTAAGGCTTCTCAATGAAAGAAATATCCAAGTCATGGGGCTTGCTCAGGAAAGTTTTCGCAGGCGGAATGGAGAAGAATACGAGGTTGATATCATTGCAGTCAATGGGCGGGAGGTTGTTGTTGTGGAAGTAAAAACCACTTTAAAAAATCATCACCTTGACCATTTTATAGACAAGCTTGGCATGTTTAAAGATATTTTTCCAGAGTACAAAGACAAGATAGTTTATGGAGCCATAGCTTATTTGAAGGCTGATGAAGGGTCTCATCACAGGGCTGAAAAAGAAGGTCTTTTTGTGATCCGAGCCACGGGGAATAGTGCGACCCTTACGAATAAGAAAAAGTTTTCCCCCAAGGTGTTTTAGAGGTATTTGGGTGTTTTTAAGGCACTGTACCTATTCAAGGGGGCAGGGAGTTTACAGAGAGAGATTTATATTTTCTCTGGTAAGAAGGAGCAATTTACCTCTTGAACTCTGCGACCCCCATGAATGTTGCTCATGAGCAGCTTGCCTTTTTGGGTTCGTCGTTGTGTCGGAAAAGAGTTGTTCTCAGGATTTTGTGTTTTTGACTTTTTTACGCAGCTTTTCCACGTCTTTGGAAGTGAGTCTAGTACATAGACAAATCGCTTCTACCTCAAAGCCATTTTGAATCATTCGTAATGCCATCTCTTCACGACCCTCTTCACGACCCTTCTCGATACCCTTCTTAAGGCCCTTTCTCATTCCCTTTTCCTCAGCTTCATCCAAAGAACATTGCAATGCTGACATAACTCTTTGATCCTCCTCGATACTTTCTTTTTCAATCTTACTGAGTACATTTAAAGTAAAATCTGGATCGTTTCGGTGGATATAATCCACCGCTTTTTGAATAAGGAACTTTTGATCCTTCTCATCCAAGTTTATACCCATCTGAAACAGCTCCACAATGGTCTCATGGCGAAGCTTCCAGATACTACTCATTATAAGCAAAATCGGCCTAGAAAGCAAATTCCTGCCAACTCCATGGTAAAGGTTTATATCATGGATATTCAACAACTTACAACGAAAATTGAGGATATTCTTCCCAAATTTTTGTCTTAAAACGGGAGTGAGTCCATCCAGAGAGTCTTGAAAATTCAGGGGACCCCTCCAGTGTTTTTGTCGTCCGTGATAGACCAGTATGGGAATGACTGGGTAATTCCAACGATTGTAAACAAGGGTCTGGTACCTCAGAATTTGTTGAAGAACTTGAGAATCCTGATGACTTTTGTGTTCGAGCAGAAAAAAAAGACGCACTCGTTTTTTGGACCCCTTGACTTGAACTGAGAATAAAAGGTCAATACGCCGCTCATTGCCCTCTTCATCTGTAAAGACAGTTATTTCTGGTTTGAGAGTTTTCCAGTTAAAGAGCTTAAACTCCTGTGTCGTCAAGACAAGACGGAAAATGTCTAGGCAATATCCAATGCCGTTTCCTTAAGCCACCACACCCCTCTGCCTCTGCGTTAAGCTATTTCTTTTAAAAGAACTCCCAGCCCTTTTGATAGACCTTTCATAGCTTCTTTTGAAGTGCCTCCTCTTCTCCATTGAAATCTTCATCAGCAACTTTATCTGCTTCCTAAATTTCTGATAGAGCCCCGCAACAAAAAGAGGGATGCTATCCATTATGAAATCAAGAATCAGTTTAAAGTTAGGTTTTTTGTAGTCATTTTTTACCAACTGATTCACACTGTCTTCATCCTCATTTATGCTCATTTGAATCTTTGTATAATTGAAGAGCCAAAAATAAGAATACAGCTCTTGCAATATTCCATTAAGGCTTGTTGAGTGCCACTGCTCCATTTTCATTGTCGATGTAAAATCACGAAATGTCGTTTCTATTTCCCAACGACGAGAGTAAAGAGCAACCATATCCTTCTTGTCCAAGGAGCCATGCGGAAGATTAGTGGCCAAAACAGAGAACTCCCCAGTCTTTGGGTTTTTATACTTATAGAGATGAATGACCACCCCCTCAATAACCATTTGTGAATACCAACCTGGGCCATTAAATAAATTTACGATGGGGATAAAAGTAGAGCCTCGCTTACAACGCGCAATAAAGAAGTTACTGGCTTGAGCATGGGCCTTAATAATCTCTGTAGATAAATAAAGCCTATCGTAGAGAGTTATGCTATTACTCTCAAAACTACCTATCATTTGAATAGCATTGGCGATTTCGTTGAGAGCGGGAGAATAGCAAAGATTCTTTGTCACACCCGATAAAACGTCATAAGCATGAGATAGATACATACGTAAGAAATGAGTTTCCATCTCATTTGGGCAAGGGTACCCACAATAACCCTCCTTTAAAAGATCTTTAGAGCGAGGAAGTGCTAATTGGTCGCCATCTATGGCATAGATATAAAAACCATGAAACGTTTTTCTCAATGGTTCGTAGTCTGTAATCAGAGATTCAAAGATATCTTTGAAAAATAGGTAAGAAATACTTTGACGTATCTTGCTGAGACTGCTTTTGACTGGCATGAGAAGCAGGTCACCAAAATGAGTCCATACCGTCTTAAGAGCGATTTGGTAGCCTTCGTAATTTGTTCCTGAAATAAGATAGATAATGGTAAAAAAGAAAATTTGAGGATTAAATTTTCGATTCCTTTTTTGTTTTTCTGGATCGACAAGGTGCTCTGGCTTGAAGGAAGAATCAAGTTTTGGTAGAATAAAATGGTCATCTGTGACGCGAACTCGTCATTTGGGGGCTTTCGAGATCAATATTGGATTGCATCCTGAAATCCCTAAAAGTTGTAACTAGGTTTAATGTATTGCGTTAACTCTCTTTTCCTATGGAATTGGCTACTATCAACGGTTTGAGAGGTTTAATAGTATTAATATATTTAATATGACTCATAAAAATCTTCTTCGAAAGGTCCTTCGTTCCCATTGGATCGACAATATAAATTAGGCATAGTGGTAGCCTGCTTCTCTTCCTTGTCCCAAAAGCTTTTAACTTTATAGAGATAGGTTTTTCTTCAGTAACCCTCTCCAAAATTAGTTTCAGCTCCTATAGCCTGTTTCATGTGTTCTTGGAGAAAGATATATCGCAGATTTTTCCTCTATTTGAAACAATTTTGAGAGATATTTCTTTCATTAAGATTATTATAAGAGTACACAGTTTAAAATAGCTCTGCCAAGTTTCAAAACGAATCTAATGGCAAGAACTACTTGTTTTTTCCTTGGTTTTTTTGCTCAAATCTGTATGACATCGTTAATATTGTAACTATGCTTTTGAAGAGATGAAAATCTCTTAATCAAAGTGAAGGCCTTCTCAGACAATAATCAGGACTTAAGTCCTATACCTAGTTACAACTTTTAGGGATTTCAGGTTGCATGTAACTTACTCCTTGGTTGAGGGTTGGGTGTAAAATAAAACAAGTCTTATTCTTGTCGATTTATCTAATGATTTCAAGAGATTTTTCTTAAGGAAACGGCATTGAGGCAATATCTCTCATTCAGGAAAGTTTCATTGAATAGAGCATTATGGGCCTGAGACTGTTGTTTTCTTTTTTGGGTATATCCGAGTTTCTCAACAGAAAATGGGCCTAATTTCGACGTCGCAGAATTACCGCATTAAAAACCAAGAAAATAATTCAATTTCCATGATTTATCCCCCTCATTACTTTACCCATAAAAAACCATGGTTTAATCTCTTAATTTACTTATTGGAAAATAATACAGGAGATGCCATGGTCTTGAATAAGTTTATTATAAAGATGTTGAAATTATCATTCTTAAAAGTGACTTGGGTTAAATTTAAAAATCGAAATCAAGAACTTCACTTAGGGGTTAAACCCCATAAGAATGGCTGCCGTTGTCCTCATTGTGGACGCCGCTGTAAGATACTTAGATGCTTAGAAGAAAGAGTGTGGCGAGATATCGTCGTGTGCGGTACCCCCATTTATTTCCATTATTCTCCGAAGGAAGTTCTGTGTCCCACTCATGGTCGTATTATGGAGAGAATTCCTTGGGCCGACCACTTCAGTCGAGTCACCTATCGTCTGGAACTAACAATTCTGACCCTGACCAAGCAGATGACCCAAAAAGCCGTTTCAGAGCTTGTCAAGATACCCACATCCACCTTATCTGATCTTATTCATCGAATCATCCACAGGGAACGAGATGGTCACAAAATTCGTGGTTTGGAGGTCATTGGAGTCGATGAAATTTCTTATGCTAAGGGAAGGAAGTTTATTACCTTGATTTACGACATGAAGAAAGGCTGTGTCGTTTGGATTGGAAAAGGTAAGGGTAAGGAGTAAGGAGACAATAGACTCCTTTTTTACAAAGGAACTCAGCCAATATCAGCGAGACAAAATTAGAGTGGCTTGTTGTGATATGGCTCAAGGCTACATCTCCTCTATCAAGGAGCATTGTAAGAATGCTACTCTCGTTTTGGACAAATTTCACATTATTCAATCCCTCAACAGGGCTGTGGATGAGGTGAGAAAAGAAATTTGGAGAGATGCCTGCAAGAAGGACAGAAAGGCTATTAAGGGAACTCGCTGGTTGATAGCCTACAGTTCATCCTCTCGTAGTAAAGCCCAAACTCGTAAAATTAACCTCATGGAGAAATCTAACAATAAAATATTCAGAGCATGGCTGCTTAAAGATAATTTTGAGCATTTCTGGGATTATGTGAGTCCAGGTCATGCTGCGAATTTTCTGAAGGCCTGGATCACTCGTGCCTTAAGATCACGCATTGATTCTATGAAAAAGTTTGCCTTGATGCTCAGGAAGCACCAAGAAAATATTCTTTCCTTCATTAAAGATCCTGTCACAAATGCCAAGGCTGAGGGAATCAATCGCCTTCTAAAGATCATAAAAAATCGGGCTTCAGGATTTAAGAACCTACAGGGTTTTGAGAATATGATTTACTTGTGTGCTGGGGATTTGGATATTGTTGGAAGTTTCCCCAAGCGTTTTTGTACATTATAGTTTTTATTGTCGATCAACATTTCTTTTTCCAATTCACCTCCCCATACTAACTCCGCCAAGATGAGTCAGTTATCCACAGACTCATCCATGGCGACGCTGCGGCTATGGCCCTCGGGAGCCACAATAAAGCAGCGCTGCTGTGGGTGAGTCTTGTGGATAACGGCGGCTCTCCAGACAAGTGATTTGGTAGCCCTGTCCTCCGTGTTTTTATGTACAAATCTTAGGAATAACCTGTACATCCAGTTTTTAGCTATTTCCCTAGGGAATTTGGACTTTAGGCTCCGAGAAACTCGGATATAGCCTCTTTTTTCTGAGGTTTTCTTTGGCAACAATGTCAGTCTTTCAAGTGAAGAGGGTTTAAGATGGGGTGGTTTAAGAAGATTATGGACAAGTGTATGAGTATGAGCAAGTGAGCGGAGTTATCTGTTCATAAATCATCAAGACAAGATAAAAGGGGGTGGGTTCTCCGGTCAAGTCAGATCAAGTCAGAAAGTGGATTGGGGATGGTACCTCTAGTGAAATTACATCCCATGATGACAGCGATATCACTCATACCTAGCCGATTCAGGAGACCATACCGTCATTATTTGGGGGGGAGCTTGAGGCTTGGTATTTCAACAACAACATAGAAAAAGTGTGAGTTCTGACTGGATATAAAATTTACTTGCAAGGCACTGTCGAGGCTCATGCCCTTTTACCTATATTTTTATATCCAGTCAGAACTCACGAAAAAGTTTCAGATTTGAATTTTTACAAGATTTATAATTCCCGTGAGGTGGATGTGATTATCAAGACCAACTCCTCTTTCGTCCATGAGATTTTCCACCCCACTCTCAATAAAGAAGCTTATGGAGCCTTTTACAGTGAGGAGTCTGTGAATACAGCGAATTTACTGAGCCCTTTATACAGGAGAGCGCTCCGCTTGAAGAGTTATGGGAACGACAAGGACTATAAGAGCCAAAAGAACAGAAAGAAAAGACTGGAGGAGATTTAAAAAAGGCGTCTTGTGATGAGAAAACAAAGTACCGCCATTTTCCATGTGCCTTCTTGGTCAAAAAATATAAGTCGGCCCTTAAGAATATAAATAGCTCTGTGGTCCGAAAGCGTCTGCAGTCTTATTCCATTTTGAGAGATGAGGGACTGATT
Organism: Bdellovibrionales bacterium; assembly: GCA_965261545.1. Classification (GTDB taxonomy): domain Bacteria; phylum Bdellovibrionota; class Bdellovibrionia; order Bdellovibrionales; family UBA1609; genus CBDHDF01. Next base: position 372,671 of record CBDHDF010000002.1, read on the forward strand.
CCCAAGGATATCAGCTTTATTCAAAAGGCCATGGAAAATTTGCCCCCCATTGAGAAGAAGAAAGCGGTTTTGCCCGTGGCCAATATGGTTGTCATGGAGCTTGTCAAAGAGGGGGAGTTTGACCTTGCCAAGACTTGGATCCACAAGCTTGAATCTGAGGGTTTTCTCACGCCCGATGAGTCCCAAGGAATCATCAAAGGACTGGAGCAGAATATCCAAAAGATTCAAGAGGTTCGGGAGATGATGGCTGCTTCGCCCGTATGATAACCCTTCTTGGGGTGTAATTCATGGGGGCGCCTGCTCCCCACCCACGCCCATGAATGTTACCTTGGGGCATTGGGGACTTCGGGGGTGGCCCATTCAACCGAAATAGACAGAAAAAGTCATATAGGGGGCCAGACACCTTCTTGGCTGATTGGCTCATTCAGTTTTACATTTACAATCTGATCCCTTCAAAAGATCACACCACACCTCCTTAGGAATTTGCGGAGATGGTGGGAGTGGTGGGTATGGGAGCATTTCTTGCATATGTGCTTGTGAGGAGATATAAGTTTTATTGAGGCCCTAAAATGGCCGATTTTAATCCATTCACTGTTCATTTGATCATTCGAATGAAGGCGATGAATGAAGGAGGCGTCAATGCCAGATAGTGCTAAGAAAGTAGGTCCTGAAGTTGTGTGGAAGCTTATGGAGAAGGTCGCAAAATCCCAAGAAGAGACAGACCGTCATTTTAAAGAGATGTCCAAGGAGGCTGATCTCCAACGGAAGGAGAGAGACCATCACTTCAAAAAGATGTCCAAGGAGGCCGATCTCCAAAGGAAGGAGACAGACCGTCATTTCAAAGAGATGTCCAAGGAGGCCGAACTTCAAAGGGAGGAAGCCAAACTTCAAAGGGAGAAGGCCGACCTTGAAAGGAAGGAGACAGATCGTTATTTGAAAGAAATATCCAAAAAGGCAGATATTCGCCATGCTCACTTGGAAAAAAGAACAAGAGAACTCAACGAATTGTTTACGGGACAATGGGGAAAACTGATAGAAAGCCTTGTTAAAGGTGACTTGGTAAGACTTCTCAATGAAAGAAATATCCAAGTGATGGGGCTTGCCCAGGAAAATTTTCGTAGGCGGAATGGAGAAGAATACGAGGTTGATATCATTGCAGTCAATGGGCGGGAGGTTGTTGTTGTGGAAGTAAAAACCACTTTAAAAAATCATCACCTTGACCATTTTATAGAAAAGCTCGGCATGTTTAAAGATATTTTTCCAGAGTACAAAGACAAGATAATTTACGGTGCCATAGCTTATTTGAAGGCCAATGAAGGGGCTCATAACAAGGCTGAAAAAAAAGGTCTTTTTGTAATCCGAGCTACCGGCAATAGTGCCACCATCACCAATCAAAAAGAATTTTCTCCGAAGGTGTTCTAAGGCAAAAAGGACTTTGATACCTCGTTAAAGAAGCTTATGGAGCCTTTTACAGTGACGAGTCTGTAGATACAGCGAGTCTACTGAGCCCTTTGTACAGGAGAGTGCTCAACTTGAAGAGTCATGGGAACGACAAAGACTATAAAAGCCAAAAAAAAAGAAAGAAGAGGCTGGAGGAGATTCTTAAAAAGCGTCTTGTATTGGCTTTTTTGTAAACCTTGGTGTTTTTGAATGCTTTGTGGGCATAGAAGATGAGGTTAAAATGAAGATAATGGACTTATTTTTGCATGTGCCTTTGTTGTGTGATATTTGTGAAATGAAACCAATGGGTGAAGTCAAGTGAAGCCAATGAATGATGGAGGTATCAATGTCAGATAGTGCTAAGAAAGTAGGTCCTGAAGTTGTGTGGAAGCTTATGGAGAAGGTAGCAAAATCCCAAGAAGAGACAAGTCTCCAACAGAAGGAGACAGACCGTCATTTCAAAGAGATGTCCAAGGAGGCTGATCTCCAAAGGAAGGAGGCCGATCTCCAAAGGAAGGAGACAGACCATCACTTCAAAAAGATGTCCAAGGAGGCCGAACTTCAAAGGGAGGAAGCCAAACTTCAAAGGGAGAAGGCCGACCTTGAAAGGAAGGAGACAGATCGTTATTTGAAAGAAATATCCAAAAAGGCAGATATTCGCCATGCTCACTTGGAAAAAAGAACAAGAGAACTCAACGAATTGTTTACGGGGCAATGGGGAAAACTGATAGAAAGCCTTGTTAAAGGTGACTTGGTAAGGCTTCTCAATGAAAGAAATATCCAAGTGATGGGGCTTGCCCAGGAAAATTTTCGCAGGCGGAATGGAGAAGAATACGAGGTTGATATCATTGCAGTCAATGGGCGGGAGGTTGTTGTTGTGGAAGTAAAAACCACTTTAAAAAATCAGCACCTTGACCATTTTATAGAAAAGCTCGGCATGTTTAAAGATATTTTTCCAGAGTACAAAGACAAGATAATTTACGGTGCCATAGCTTATTTGAAGGCCAATGAAGGGGCTCATAACAAGGCTGAAAAAAAAGGTCTTTTTGTAATCCGAGCCACGGGGAATAGTGCGACCCTTACGAATAAGAAAAAGTTTTCCCCCAAGGTGTTTTAGAGGTATTTGGGTGTTCTTAAGGCACTGTACCTATTCAAGGGGCAATGCCGTTTCCTTAAGCCACCACACCCCTCTGCCTCTGCGTTAAGCTATTTCTTTTAAAAGAACTCCCAGCCCTTTTGATAGACCTTTCATAGCTTCTTTTGAAGTGCCTCCTCTTCTCCATTGAAATCTTCATCAGCAACTTTATCTGCTTCCTAAATTTCTGATAGAGCCCCGCAACAAAAAGGGGGATGCTATCCATTATGAAATCAAGAATCAGTTTAAAGTTAGGTTTTTTGTAGTCATTTTTTACCAACTGATTCACACTGTCTTCATCCTCATTTATGCTCATTTGAATCTTTGTATAATTGAAGAGCCAAAAATAAGAATACAGCTCTTGCAATATTCCATTAAGGCTTGTTGAGTGCCACTGCTCCATTTTCATTGTCGATGTAAAATCACGAAATGTCGTTTCTATTTCCCAACGACGAGAGTAAAGAGCAACCATATCCTTCTTGTCCAAGGAGCCATGCGGAAGATTAGTGGCCAAAACAGAGAACTCCCCAGTCTTTGGGTTTTTATACTTATAGAGATGAATGACCACCCCCTCAATAACCATTTGTGAATACCAACCTGGGCCATTAAATAAATTTACGATGGGGATAAAAGTAGAGCCTCGCTTACAACGCGCAATAAAGAAGTTACTGGCTTGAGCATGGGCCTTAATAATCTCTGTAGATAAATAAAGCCTATCGTAGAGAGTTATGCTATTACTCTCAAAACTACCTATCATTTGAATAGCATTGGCGATTTCGTTGAGAGCGGGAGAAAAGCAAAGATTCTTTGTCACACCCGATAAAACGTCATAAGCATGAGATAGATACATACGTAAGAAATGAGTTTCCATCTCATTTGGGCAAGGGTACCCACAATAACCCTCCTTTAAAAGATCTTTAGAGCGAGGAAGTGCTAATTGGTCGCCATCTATGGCATAGATATAAAAACCATGAAACGTTTTTCTCAATGGTTCGTAGTCTGTAATCAGAGATTCAAAGATATCTTTGAAAAATAGGTAAGAAATACTTTGACGTATCTTGCTGAGACTGCTTTTGACTGGCATGAGAAGCAGGTCACCAAAATGAGTCCATACCGTCTTAAGAGCGATTTGGTAGCCTTCGTAATTTGTTCCGGAAATAAGATAGATAATGGTAAAAAAGAAAATTTGAGGATTAAATTTTCGATTCCTTTTTTGTTTTTCTGGATCGACAAGGTGCTCTGGCTTGAAGGAAGAATCAAGTTTTGGTAGAATAAAATGGTCATCTGTGACGCGAACTCGTCATTTGGGGGCTTTCGAGATCAATATTGGATTGCATGTGACTTACTCCTTGGTTGAGGGTTGGGTGTAAAATAAAACAAGTCTTATTCTTGTCGATTTATCTAATGATTTCAAGAGATTTTTCTTAAGGAAACGGCATTGATTCAAGGGGGCAGGGAGTTTACAGAGAGAGATTTATATTTTCTCTGGTAAGAAGGAGCAATTTACCTCTTGAACTCTGCGACCCCCATGAATGTTGCTCATGAGCAGCTTGCCTTTTTGGGCTTGTCGTTGTGTCGGAAAAGAGTTGTTCTCAGGATTTTGTGGGACTGTAAAAATAATTGTGTAACTGCAATTTTTTTCTTAAATCTTAAAGCCACTTATGTGGCTCCACTCCTGGTAAAAAGCACAGTCCCATATTATTCGTCAATGTATAATTGACATTTTTTCCTTCAAGCGATTTTGTCAGTCACAATGCATTATAAGTTAATGGGGAGGTGGACATCTTCGCTGGTCTATATAATTGGCCTCTTTAGTTACTCTGGACTTTTGATTGTATTATGGAGCCGTAATGGGATCATATCAGAACTGGAAAGAACTCAAATAAATAATTATCATCTTGGTTGAAAAAAAATCAGCAATGGCTCTCTCAAAAAAATGGAAATTCCAATCTCATCAAAGGGTTCATGTGTTTAGGTTCCCATACTATATTACCCCCTTTTTTTTATTTTTTTTAACTTAGGATATTCGAGAAATACCAGAATTGGGATGAAATATGAAAAAAAATGGGAACCCAAATCTGCACCAAGAGGGCATGTATTTAGGTTCCCATACTATATTACCCTAACCATAGTCTCGGTATTCCAGTACTTCTGTCAACGCCTTAGAGGGGCTTTTAAGCCCCCTTATAAGGCAGGTGGTGGACCTTATTAAAAAACTTAGTTGTCAAAACGGTCACCGTATTCAATGGCAAACCTGTTCATGGCTGGCTTCCAGTTGTGTAATGGTCGTGTCCATCGCTTAGAGGCCATTTTTATCGCTAAATATACAACTTTTAAAGCCGACCGATCACTGGGAAATATCTTACGATTTCTGATCGCCTTGCGGATCACGCTATTTAACGACTCTATGGCGTTTGTGGTATAAAAAATCTTTCTGATTTCATCCGGATAATCGAAAATAGTGATGAGATTGTCCCAATTCCTACGCCAAGACTTTTCAATATTCGGATACTTTGAAGACCACTTGGTACAAAATTCCTCAAGGGCCTTTTCAGCTTCTGTCAGAGTCGTAGAGCCATAAATGGACTTGAGGTCTTGGGCGACAGCTTTCATATCCTTGGAAGGGACATAGCGAAGGGAATTGCGGACCATATGGACAATGCACAGTTGTACTTTAGACTTGGGAAAAGCCGCTGAAATGGCTTGAGGAAAACCTGTAAGACCATCTACAGAAAATATAAATACGTCTTTCAACCCTCGATTTTGCAGCTCAGTCAAAACACTCAACCAAAACTTTGAACCCTCATTTTCAGAAATCCATAGGCCCAACAAGTCTTTCTGACCCTCCTCTGTAATACCAAGAGCTAGGTAAATCGCCTTATTAATAACTCTCTTGTCTTGATGGACCTTCACCACGATACAGTCCAAAAATACGATAGGGTAAGTGCTATCCAAGGGGCGGTTCTGCCAAGCCGTAACTTCATCAATAACAGCATCCGTCACGTTGGCTATCACTGAGTGGGATATCTCTGCACCATGGTAGAGGTCTTTGATAGCTCCTTGAATATCCCTGGTCGTCATTCCCCTCGCATAGAGGGTCAGGATACTGTCTTCAAAGCCCTCAAGACGAGTCTTACCCTTGGGAATGACTTGGGGCTCAAAGGAGGCACTTCGGTCACGGGGGACCTGAAGCTCCACCTCGCCTTTCTCTCCCTTTATGGTCTTTCTACTGTAACCATTGCGAGTGTTGGATTTGCGGGTCTCAGACTTCTCATGCCTCTCATAACCTAGGTGATCGTCCATTTCCGCATTAAGAGCTGTCTCTAAAACAACCTTCATCAGTTGACCCGTTATGTCGGATAAATCCTTTTGGGTCTTGACGTTCTTCGCTAGTTCCTTGCCTATTGTCTTGATATCCATTTTGCCTTCTCCTTTCAGGATGATAGTTCATCCTAATATGATTCGGCAGTTACACAAAATAGTTTACAGGCTCGATTTTGTGTTTTTGACTTTTTTACGCAGCTTTTCCACGTCTTTGGAAGTGAGTCTAGTACATAGACCAATGCCGTTTCCTTAAGAAAAATCTCTTGAAATCATTAGACAAATCGACAAGAATAAGACTTGTTTTATTTTACACCCAACCCTCAACCAAGGAGTAAGTCACATGCAATCCAATATTGATCTCGAAAGCCCCCAAATGACGAGTTCGCGTCACAGATGACCATTTTATTCTACCAAAACTTGATTCTTCCTTCAAGCCAGAGCACCTTGTCGATCCAGAAAAACAAAAAAGGAATCGAAAATTTAATCCTCAAATTTTCTTTTTTACCATTATCTATCTTATTTCAGGAACAAATTACGAAGGCTACCAAATCGCTCTTAAGACGGTATGGACTCATTTTGGTGACCTGCTTCTCATGCCAGTCAAAAGCAGTCTCAGCAAGATACGTCAAAGTATTTCTTACCTATTTTTCAAAGATATCTTTGAATCTCTGATTACAGACTACGAACCATTGAGAAAAACGTTTCATGGTTTTTATATCTATGCCATAGATGGCGACCAATTAGCACTTCCTCGCTCTAAAGATCTTTTAAAGGAGGGTTATTGTGGGTACCCTTGCCCAAATGAGATGGAAACTCATTTCTTACGTATGTATCTATCTCATGCTTATGACGTTTTATCGGGTGTGACAAAGAATCTTTGCTTTTCTCCCGCTCTCAACGAAATCGCCAATGCTATTCAAATGATAGGTAGTTTTGAGAGTAATAGCATAACTCTCTACGATAGGCTTTATTTATCTACAGAGATTATTAAGGCCCATGCTCAAGCCAGTAACTTCTTTATTGCGCGTTGTAAGCGAGGCTCTACTTTTATCCCCATCGTAAATTTATTTAATGGCCCAGGTTGGTATTCACAAATGGTTATTGAGGGGGTGGTCATTCATCTCTATAAGTATAAAAACCCAAAGACTGGGGAGTTCTCTGTTTTGGCCACTAATCTTCCGCATGGCTCCTTGGACAAGAAGGATATGGTTGCTCTTTACTCTCGTCGTTGGGAAATAGAAACGACATTTCGTGATTTTACATCGACAATGAAAATGGAGCAGTGGCACTCAACAAGCCTTAATGGAATATTGCAAGAGCTGTATTCTTATTTTTGGCTCTTCAATTATACAAAGATTCAAATGAGCATAAATGAGGATGAAGACAGTGTGAATCAGTTGGTGAAAAATGACTACAAAAAACCTAACTTTAAACTGATTCTTGATTTCATAATGGATAGCATCCCTCTTTTTGTTGCGGGGCTCTATCAGAAATTTAGGAAGCAGATAAAGTTGCTGATGAAGATTTCAATGGAGAAGAGGAGGCACTTCAAAAGAAGCTATGAAAGGTCTATCAAAAGGGCTGGGAGTTCTTTTAAAAGAAATAGCTTAACGCAGAGGCAGAGGGGTGTGGTGGCTTAAGGAAACGGCATTGGTACATAGACAAATCGCTTCTACCTCAAAGCCATTTTGAATCATTCGTAATGCCATCTCTTCACGACCCTCTTCACGACCCTCTTCACGACCCTCTTCACGACCCTCTTCACGACCCTTTTCAAGACCCTTCTTAAGGCCCTTTTCCTCAGCTTCATCCAAAGAACATTGCAATGCTGACATAACTCTTTGATCCTCCTCGATACTTTCTTTTTCAATCTTACTGAGCACACTTAGCGTGAAATTTGAATCGTTTCGGTGGATATAATCCACCGCCTTTTGAATAAGGAACTTTTGATCCTTCTCACCCAAGTTTGTACCCATCTGAAACAACTCCACAATGGTCTCATGGCGAAGCTTCCAGATACTACTCATTATAAGAAAAATCGGCCTAGAAAGCAAATTCCTGCCAACTCCACGGTAAAGGTTTATATCATGGATATTCAACAACTTACAACGAAAATTGAGGATATTCTTCCCAAATTTTTGTCTTAAAACGGGAGTGAGCCCATCCAGAGAATCTTGAAAATTCAGGGGGCCTCTCCAGTGTTTTTGTCGTCCGTGATAGACCAGTATGGGAATGACTGGGTAATTCCAACGATTGTAAACAAGAGTCTGGTACCTCAGAATCTGCTGGAGTACTTGAGAATCCTGATGACTTTTGTGTTCGAGCAGAAAAAAAAGACGCACTCGTTTTTTGGACCCCTTGACTTGAACTGAGAATAAAAGGTCAATACGCCGCTCATTGCCCTCTTCATCTGTAAAGACAGTTATTTCTGGTTTGAGAGTTTTCCAGTTAAAGAGCTTAAACTCCTGTGTCGTCAAGACAAGACGGAAAATGTCTAGGCAATATCTCTCATTCAGGAAAGTTTCATTGAATAGAGCATTATGGGCCTGAGACTGTTGTTTTCTTTTTTCTGAGGTTTTCTTTGGCAACAATGTCAGTCTTTCAAGTGAAGAGGGTTTAAGATGGGGTGGTTTAAGAAGATTATGGACAAGTGTATGAGTATGAGCAAGTGAGCGGAGTTATCTGTTCATAAATCATCAAGACAAGATAAAAGGGGGTGGGTTCTCCGGTCAAGTCAGATCAAGTCAGAAAGTGGATTGGGGATGGTACCTCTAGTGAAATTACATCCCATGATGACAGCGATATCACTCATACCTAGCCGATTCAGGAGACCATACCGTCATTATTTGGGGGGAGCTTGAGGCTTGGTATTTCAACAACAACATAGAAAAAGTGTGAGTTCTGACTGGATATAAAATTTACTTGCAAGGCACTGTCGAGGCTCATGCCCTTTTACCTATATTTTTATATCCAGTCAGAACTCACGAAAAAGTTTCAGATTTGAATTTTTACAAGATTTATAATTCCCGTGAGGTGGATGTGATTATCAAGATCAACTCCTCTTTCGTCCATGAGATTTTCCACCCCACTCTCAATAAAGAAGCTTATGGAGCCTTTTACAGTGAGGAGTCTGTGAATACAGCGATTTACTGAGCCCTTTATACAGGAGAGCGCTCCGCTTGAAGAGTTATGGGAACGACAAGGACCATAAGAGCCAAAAGAACAGAAAGAAAAGACTGGAGGAGATTCTAAAAAAGGCGTCTTGTGATGAGAAAACAAAGTACCGCCATTTTCCATGTGCCTTCTTGGTCAAAAAATATAAGTCGGCCCTTAAGAATATAAATAGCTCTGTGGTCCGAAAGCGTCTGCAGTCTTATTCCATTTTGAGAGATGAGGGACTGATTCCCAAGGATATCAGCTTTATTCAAAAGGCCATGGAAAATTTGCCCCCCATTGAGAAGAAGAAAGCGGTTTTGCCCGTGGCCAATATGGTTGTCATGGAGCTTGTCAAAGAGGGGGAGTTTGACCTTGCCAAGACTCAATGCCGTTTCCTTAAGAAAAATCTCTTGAAATCATTAGATAAATCGACAAGAATAAGACTTGTTTTATTTTACACCCAACCCTCAACCAAGGAGTAAGTCACATGCAATCCAATATTGATCTCGAAAGCCCCCAAATGACGAGTTCGCGTCACAGATGACCATTTTATTCTACCAAAACTTGATTCTTCCTTCAAGCCAGAGCACCTTGTCGATCCAGAAAAACAAAAAAGGAATCGAAAATTTAATCCTCAAATTTTCTTTTTTACCATTATCTATCTTATTTCAGGAACAAATTACGAAGGCTACCAAATCGCTCTTAAGACGGTATGGACTCATTTTGGTGACCTGCTTCTCATGCCAGTCAAAAGCAGTCTCAGCAAGATACGTCAAAGTATTTCTTACCTATTTTTCAAAGATATCTTTGAATCTCTGATTACAGACTACGAACCATTGAGAAAAACGTTTCATGGTTTTTATATCTATGCCATAGATGGCGACCAATTAGCACTTCCTCGCTCTAAAGATCTTTTAAAGGAGGGTTATTGTGGGTACCCTTGCCCAAATGAGATGGAAACTCATTTCTTACGTATGTATCTATCTCATGCTTATGACGTTTTATCGGGTGTGACAAAGAATCTTTGCTTTTCTCCCGCTCTCAACGAAATCGCCAATGCTATTCAAATGATAGGTAGTTTTGAGAGTAATAGCATAACTCTCTACGATAGGCTTTATTTATCTACAGAGATTATTAAGGCCCATGCTCAAGCCAGTAACTTCTTTATTGCGCGTTGTAAGCGAGGCTCTACTTTTATCCCCATCGTAAATTTATTTAATGGCCCAGGTTGGTATTCACAAATGGTTATTGAGGGGGTGGTCATTCATCTCTATAAGTATAAAAACCCAAAGACTGGGGAGTTCTCTGTTTTGGCCACTAATCTTCCGCATGGCTCCTTGGACAAGAAGGATATGGTTGCTCTTTACTCTCGTCGTTGGGAAATAGAAACGACATTTCGTGATTTTACATCGACAATGAAAATGGAGCAGTGGCACTCAACAAGCCTTAATGGAATATTGCAAGAGCTGTATTCTTATTTTTGGCTCTTCAATTATACAAAGATTCAAATGAGCATAAATGAGGATGAAGACAGTGTGAATCAGTTGGTGAAAAATGACTACAAAAAACCTAACTTTAAACTGATTCTTGATTTCATAATGGATAGCATCCCTCTTTTTGTTGCGGGGCTCTATCAGAAATTTAGGAAGCAGATAAAGTTGCTGATGAAGATTTCAATGGAGAAGAGGAGGCACTTCAAAAGAAGCTATGAAAGGTCTATCAAAAGGGCTGGGAGTTCTTTTAAAAGAAATAGCTTAACGCAGAGGGGTGTGGTGGCTTAAGGAAACGGCATTGTGCCAAGACTTGGATCCACAAGCTTGAATCTGAGGGTTTTCTCACGCCCGATGAGTCCCAAGGAATCATCAAAGGACTGGAGCAGAATATCCAAAAGATTCAAGAGGTTCGGGAGATGATGGCTGCTTCGCCCGTATGATAACCCTTCTGGGGTGTAATTCATGGGGGCGCCTTGCTCCCCACCCACGCCCATGAATGTTACCTTGGGGCATTGGGGACTTCGGGGGTGACCCATTCAACCGAAATAGACAGAGAAAGTCATGTAGGGGGCCATACACCTTCTTGGCTGATTGGCTCATTCAGTTTTACAATCTGATCCCTTCAAAAGATAACACCACACCTCCTTAGGAATTTGTGGAGATGGTGGGGGTGGTGGGTATGGGAGCGATTCTTGCATATGTGCTTGTGAGGAGATATAAGTTTTATTGAGGCCCTAAAATGGCCGATTTTAATCCATTCACCCGTTCATTTGATCATTCGAATGAAGGCGATGAATGAAGGAGGCGTCAATGCCAGATAGTGCTAAGAAAGTAGGTCCTGAAGTTGTGTGGAAGCTTATGGAGAAGGTCGCAAAATCCCAAGAAGAGACAGACCGTCATTTTAAAGAGATGTCCAAGGAGGCTGATCTCCAACGGCAGGAGGCTGATTTCCAACGGAAGGAGAGAGACCATCACTTCAAAAAGATGTCCAAGGAGGCCGATCTCCAAAGGAAGGAGACAGACCGTCATTTCAAAGAGATGTCCAAGGAGGCCGAACTTCAAAGGGAGGAAGCCAAACTTCAAAGGGAGAAGGCCGACCTTGAAAGGAAGGAGACAGATCGTTATTTGAAAGAAATATCCAAAAAGGCAGATATTCGCCATGCTCACTTGGAAAAAAGAACAAGAGAACTCAACGAATTGTTTACGGGACAATGGGGAAAACTGATAGAAAGCCTTGTTAAAGGTGACTTGGTAAGACTTCTCAATGAAAGAAATATCCAAGTGATGGGGCTTGCCCAGGAAAATTTTCGTAGGCGGAATGGAGAAGAATACGAGGTTGATATCATTGCAGTCAATGGGCGGGAGGTTGTTGTTGTGGAAGTAAAAACCACTTTAAAAAATCATCACCTTGACCATTTTATAGAAAAGCTCGGCATGTTTAAAGATATTTTTCCAGAGTACAAAGACAAGATAATTTACGGTGCCATAGCTTATTTGAAGGCCAATGAAGGGGCTCATAACAAGGCTGAAAAAAAAGGTCTTTTTGTAATCCGAGCTACCGGCAATAGTGCCACCATCACCAATCAAAAAGAATTTTCTCCGAAGGTGTTCTAAGGCAAAAAGGACTTTGATACCTCGTTAAAGAAGCTTATGGAGCCTTTTACAGTGACGAGTCTGTAGATACAGCGAGTCTACTGAGCCCTTTGTACAGGAGAGTGCTCAACTTGAAGAGTCATGGGAACGACAAAGACTATAAAAGCCAAAAAAAAAGAAAGAAGAGGCTGGAGGAGATTCTTAAAAAGCGTCTTGTATTGGCTTTTTTGTAAACCTTGGTGTTTTTGAATGCTTTGTGGGCATAGAAGATGAGGTTAAAATGAAGATAATGGACTTATTTTTGCCTGTGCCTTTGTTGTGTGATATTTGTGAAATGAAACCAATGGGTGAAGTCAAGTGAAGCCAATGAATGATGGAGGTATCAATGTCAGATAGTGCTAAGAAAGTAGGTCCTGAAGTTGTGTGGAAGCTTATGGAGAAGGTAGCAAAATCCCAAGAAGAGACAAGTCTCCAACAGAAGGAGACAGACCGTCATTTCAAAGAGATGTCCAAGGAGGCTGATCTCCAAAGGAAGGAGGCCGATCTCCAAAGGAAGGAGACAGACCATCACTTCAAAAAGATGTCCAAGGAGGCCGATCTCCAAAGGAAGGAGACAGACCATCACTTCAAAAAGATGTCCAAGGAGGCCGATCTCCAAAGGAAGGAGACAGACCATCACTTCAAAAAGATGTCCAAGGAGGCCGAACTTCAAAGGGAGAAGGCCGACCTTGAAAGGAAGGAGACAGACCGTTATTTGAAAAAGATGTCCAAGGAGGCCGAACTTCAAAGGGAGAAGGCCGACCTTGAAAGGAAGGAGACAGACCGTCATTTCAAAGAGATGTCCAAGGAGGCCGAACTTCAAAGGGAGGAAGCCAAACTTCAAAGGGAGAAGGCCGACCTTGAAAGGAAGGAGACAGATCGTTATTTGAAAGAAATATCCAAAAAGGCAGATATTCGCCATGCTCACTTGGAAAAAAGAACAAGAGAACTCAACGAATTGTTTACGGGACAATGGGGAAAACTGATAGAAAGCCTTGTTAAAGGTGACTTGGTAAGACTTCTCAATGAAAGAAATATCCAAGTGATGGGGCTTGCCCAGGAAAATTTTCGCAGGCGGAATGGAGAAGAATACGAGGTTGATATCATTGCAGTCAATGGGCGGGAGGTTGTTGTTGTGGAAGTAAAAACCACTTTAAAAAATCAGCACCTTGACCATTTTATAGAAAAGCTCGGCATGTTTAAAGATATTTTTCCAGAGTACAAAGACAAGATAATTTACGGTGCCATAGCTTATTTGAAGGCCAATGAAGGGGCTCATAACAAGGCTGAAAAAAAAGGTCTTTTTGTAATCCGAGCTACCGGCAATAGTGCCACCATCACCAATCAAAAAGAATTTTCTCCGAAGGTGTTCTAAGGCAAAAAGGACTTTGATACCTCGTTAAAGAAGCTTATGGAGCCTTTTACAGTGACGAGTCTGTAGATACAGCGAGTCTACTGAGCCCTTTGTACAGGAGAGTGCTCAACTTGAAGAGTCATGGGAACGACAAAGACTATAAAAGCCAAAAAAAAAGAAAGAAGAGGCTGGAGGAGATTCTTAAAAAGCGTCTTGTATTGGCTTTTTTGTAAACCTTGGTGTTTTTGAATGCTTTGTGGGCATAGAAGATGAGGTTAAAATGAAGATAATGGACTTATTTTTGCCTGTGCCTTTGTTGTGTGATATTTGTGAAATGAAACCAATGGGTGAAGTCAAGTGAAGCCAATGAATGATGGAGGTATCAATGTCAGATAGTGCTAAGAAAGTAGGTCCTGAAGTTGTGTGGAAGCTTATGGAGAAGGTCGCAAAATCCCAAGAAGAGACAAGTCTCCAACAGAAGGAGACAGACCGTCATTTCAAAGAGATGTCCAAGGAGGCTGATCTCCAAAGGAAGGAGGCCGATCTCCAAAGGAAGGAGACAGACCATCACTTCAAAAAGATGTCCAAGGAGGCCGATCTCCAAAGGAAGGAGACAGACCATCACTTCAAAAAGATGTCCAAGGAGGCCGAACTTCAAAGGGAGAAGGCCGACCTTGAAAGGAAGGAGACAGACCGTTATTTGAAAAAGATGTCCAAGGAGGCCGAACTTCAAAGGGAGAAGGCCGACCTTGAAAGGAAGGAGACAGACCGTCATTTCAAAGAGATGTCCAAGGAGGCCGAACTTCAAAGGGAGGAAGGGAGAAGGCCGACCTTGAAAGGAAGGAGACAGATCGTTATTTGAAAGAAATATCCAAAAAGGCAGATATTCGCCATGCTCACTTGGAAAAAAGAACGAGAGAACTCAACGAATTGTTTACGGGACAATGGGGAAAACTGATAGAAAGCCTTGTTAAAGGTGACTTGGTAAGGCTTCTCAATGAAAGAAATATCCAAGTGATGGGGCTTGCCCAGGAAAATTTTCGCAGGCGGAATGGAGAAGAATACGAGGTTGATATCATTGCAGTCAATGGGCGGGAGGTTGTTGTTGTGGAAGTAAAAACCACTTTAAAAAATCAGCACCTTGACCATTTTATAGAAAAGCTCGGCATGTTTAAAGATATTTTTCCAGAGTACAAAGACAAGATAATTTACGGTGCCATAGCTTATTTGAAGGCCAATGAAGGGGCTCATAACAAGGCTGAAAAAAAAGGTCTTTTTGTAATCCGAGCTACCGGCAATAGTGCCACCATCACCAATCAAAAAGAATTTTCTCCGAAGGTGTTCTAAGGCAAAAAGGACTTTGATGCCTCGTTAAAGAAGCTTATGGAGCCTTTTAGTGACGAGTCTGTAGATACAGCGAGTCTACTGAGCCCTTTGTACAGGAGAGTGCTCAACTTGAAGAGTCATGGGAACGACAAAGACTATAAAAGCCAAAAAAAAAGAAAGAAGAGGCTGGAGGAGATTCTTAAAAAGCGTCTTGTATTGGCTTTTTTGTAAACCTTGGTGTTTTTGAATGCTTTGTGGGCATAGAAGATGAGGTTAAAATGAAGATAATGGACTTATTTTTGCCTGTGCCTTTGTTGTGTGATATTTGTGAAATGAAACCAATGGGTGAAGCCAATGAATGAGGCGTCAATGTCAGATAGTGCTAAGAAAGTAGGTCCTGAAGTTGTGTGGAAGCTTATGGAGAAGGTCGCAAAATCCCAAGAAGAGACAAGTCTCCAACAGAAGGAGACAGACCGTCATTTCAAAGAGATGTCCAAGGAGGCTGATCTCCAAAGGAAGGAGGCCGATCTCCAAAGGAAGGAGACAGACCATCACTTCAAAAAGATGTCCAAGGAGGCCGAACTTCAAAGGGAGAAGGCCGACCTTGAAAGGAAGGAGACAGACCGTTATTTGAAAAAGATGTCCAAGGAGGCCGAACTTCAAAGGGAGAAGGCCGACCTTGAAAGGAAGGAGACAGACCGTCATTTCAAAGAGATGTCCAAGGAGGCCGAACTTCAAAGGGAGGAAGCCAAACTTCAAAGGGAGAAGGCCGACCTTGAAAGGAAGGAGACAGATCGTTATTTGAAAGAAATATCCAAAAAGGCAGATATTCGCCATGCTCACTTGGAAAAAAGAACGAGAGAACTCAACGAATTGTTTACGGGACAATGGGGAAAACTGATAGAAAGCCTTGTTAAAGGTGACTTGGTAAGGCTTCTCAATGAAAGAAATATCCAAGTGATGGGGCTTGCCCAGGAAAATTTTCGCAGGCGGAATGGAGAAGAATACGAGGTTGATATCATTGCAGTCAATGGGCGGGAGGTTGTTGTTGTGGAAGTAAAAACCACTTTAAAAAATCAGCACCTTGACCATTTTATAGAAAAGCTCGGCATGTTTAAAGATATTTTTCCAGAGTACAAAGACAAGATAATTTACGGTGCCATAGCTTATTTGAAGGCCAATGAAGGGGCTCATAACAAGGCTGAAAAAAAAGGTCTTTTTGTAATCCGAGCTACCGGCAATAGTGCCACCATCACCAATCAAAAAGAATTTTCTCCGAAGGTGTTCTAAGGCAAAAAGGACTTTGATGCCTCGTTAAAGAAGCTTATGGAGCCTTTTAGTGACGAGTCTGTAGATACAGCGAGTCTACTGAGCCCTTTGTACAGGAGAGTGCTCAACTTGAAGAGTCATGGGAACGACAAAGACTATAAAAGCCAAAAAAAAAGAAAGAAGAGGCTGGAGGAGATTCTTAAAAAGCGTCTTGTATTGGCTTTTTTGTAAATCTTGGTGTTTTTGAATGCTTTGTGGGCATAGAAGATGAGGTTAAAATGAAGATAATGGACTTATTTTTGCATGTGCCTTTGTTGTGTGATATTTGTGAAATGAAACCAATGGGTGATGGAGGCGTCAATGTCAGATAGTGCTAAGAAAGTAGGTCCTGAAGTTGTGTGGAAGCTTATGGAGAAGGTCGCAAAATCCCAAGAAGAGACAAGTCTCCAACAGAAGGAGACAGACCGTCATTTCAAAGAGATGTCCAAGGAGGCTGATCTCCAAAGGAAGGAGGCCGATCTCCAAAGGAAGGAGACAGACCATCACTTCAAAAAGATGTCCAAGGAGGCCGAACTTCAAAGGGAGAAGGCCGACCTTGAAAGGAAGGAGACAGACCGTTATTTGAAAAAGATGTCCAAGGAGGCCGAACTTCAAAGGGAGGAAGCCAAACTTCAAAGGGAGAAGGCCGACCTTGAAAGGAAGGAGACAGATCGTTATTTGAAAGAAATATCCAAAAAGGCAGATATTCGCCATGCTCACTTGGAAAAAAGAACGAAAGAGCTCAACGAATTATTTACGGGGCAATGGGGAAAACTGATAGAAAGCCTTGTTAAAGGTGACTTGGTAAGGCTTCTCAATGAAAGAAATATCCAAGTGATGGGGCTTGCCCAGGAAAATTTTCGCAGGCGGAATGGAGAAGAATACGAGGTTGATATCATTGCAGTCAATGGGCGGGAGGTTGTTGTTGTGGAAGTAAAAACCACTTTAAAAAATCATCACCTTGACCATTTTATAGAAAAGCTCGGCATGTTTAAAGATATTTTTCCAGAGTACAAAGACAAGATAATTTACGGTGCCATAGCTTATTTGAAGGCCAATGAAGGGGCTCATAACAAGGCTGAAAAAAAAGGTCTTTTTGTAATCCGAGCTACCGGCAATAGTGCCACCATCACCAATCAAAAAGAATTTTCTCCGAAGGTGTTCTAAGGCAAAAAGGACTTTGATACCTCGTTAAAGAAGCTTATGGAGCCTTTTAGTGACGAGTCTGTAGATACAGCGAGTCTACTGAGCCCTTTGTACAGGAGAGTGCTCAACTTGAAGAGTCATGGGAACGACAAAGACTATAAAACCTGAATTCTACAAAAATGGTAACAAGGATTCTGGCCTAAGGTCCTGACATTGTGAAGCGACGGCTGGGATTAATAGAGCCTGTAAACTATTTTGTGTAACTGCCGAATCATATTAGGATGAACTATCATCCTGAAAGGAGAAGGCAGAATGGATATCAAGACAATGTGTGCCACGAAGTCACGGAGGTGACATGCTGATGTGAAGATGGAGGTAGGTCCTCCGCACTCGGATTTCAGGATTTGAGTGCAAACAACCTTGCTGCTGCATGGGAGGCAAGGCCCTTGTAGTGAGCGAGCAAGGAAAAGGCCGTAGTAAACGGTCATGTAAGTACTAGGGAGATGAGCGAAAGCAAACCCACCGACGACGCATCGAAAGATTAACAGTCGCGTCAAAACCGAAGGAAGGTTGTCTCCGTCGGGATAAGTCTAGAGGAAGCCTGATGACCGATCTAGACGGCGTGCGGTGTATAGGGGGCATGAACCTAGTACAGGCTTCGTATCGGAACGTGGGAACCTGCTGGTGGATGATAAGGGAAACGCTATAAGGGAGACCCCCGAAGTGCTAAATACCGATGCCACCAACCAGGGGCAGAGTGATTCGTAGTAGTGATGAAGTTCTTGTAATGAGAATGGAGCGAAGGGGTCACATGATTTATGGAAGTAGTCAGGCCAACTTGGTTATGCTGAGGAGGAGCCTAATGAAACGGAAAATCATAGGAGCCGTGTGAGGGGAGACTTTCAAGCACGGTTCTGTGAGGGGCAGTGGGGGAAGTTCCCACTGCCTACTCGATAGGCAAGGAACTAGCGAAGAACGTCAAGACCCAAAAGGATTTATCCGACATAACGGGTCAACTGATGAAGGTTGTTTTAGAGACGGCCCTTAATGCGGAAATGGACGATCACCTAGGTTATGAGAGGCATGTGTTAGCTGACAATTAAAATGCCCCACCGTCGCCAATGAAAAGTGGCCACTTTTCAGAGGAGGACCTATGGTGATTTTTGGCATTGTCAACCGAGACGCATATAATCAATTGATATTACTCATAAAAAGGCTCCGAGCTGATAAGAACTCCTTTTGGGTTCTTGTCGACCTGGAAAGGGGCTCCGTGTTGGAGAGTCCTTCCATGACAGCCTATTCAGGTTCCATATTTGTCATTTGTAGACTGTTTCTGGATTTCAATGAGGTTAAATATATAGTCAAGAAAAGCCTGTTTAGGCTGTGCCCATTTTCTAAAGTATTTAAATTCCACAAGATTCCAACATTTGCCTCAATTTTCATGGAATTTCTTTCTGAAGACAGGCTTCCCTTAAAGCCGTCGCCAATTAAAATGTCCCACTTTCAATATGGAGGTTGTCGCCAATGAAAAGTGACCAATCTTCAGGGAGTGTTCAAATACTAGACAATGAAGTCTCTTCTTCTGATATAGATACTAAGCTCACAGAGTCCCTCCCTTTTGCAACTCAAAAGGTTAGCAATGAGGAGGATCTTATGATTAGTCAATACACTTTCGGCCGCATTCGTGACCTGAGTCACAGTGGTAAAAATAAGACAGAAATATCTCGTGAATTAGGGATCAATCGTAAGACGGTGCGCAAGTACTGTGAGTCCAACACCCCACCGAAGTACAAGGCGAGGTCCAAAAGAACTCGCCCAGATCCCCTTAATGGATATATGGATCGGGTGAAGTACTTTTTGAAGTTGAACCCAAGTAACACCGCCCGTGAAATATATGAGCTATTAGTTGAGGAGGGTTATCGTGGGAGTGAGAGAACGGTTCAGAGAAGAGTTTGTGAGATTCTTGGTTCTCGCCCCAAGGAGCGTTTTTTCAGCCAAAGATATGATCCTGGAGAACAGGCTCAGTTTGATTTTAAGGAGAAGGTTGCTTTACCATTTGCCGATGGTGTTCAGATCGTTCATCTCCATTTTGGAACATTGCCTTGTAGTGGCACCTGTTGGGTTCGTGCCTACCCCTTTCTTGTCTATGAGTGTTTCATCGATGGGGTGCATGCTTTTTTGAAAAGATAGGTGGGATGAGTGCGAACATCCGTATTGATAATTTATCTCCCTGTGTGAAGAAAGTTCTTAAAGGAAATCAGCGAATTTACACCCAATCTTTTGATCGAGCCATCCAATACTATGGATTTAAGGTTCTTCCCTGCCGCGCAGGGAAGGGCTCTGACAAGGGAGATGTGGAGCGTGATATTCGAACCTTCAGTTCTCGGATAAAAAATATTGTTAGAAACAAAGGAATTGTTTTTAAAGACTGGGATCATTTGAATCAGTTTTTAGAGTCTTATATGGATCAGCATCAGAGTGACTCCACCAAATCTCGCTTTGAGGAGGAGGCCAAAGTTCTTAAGCCTTTGCCTCCACGAGATGAAGATATTCTCTGTAAGGTGAATATTTGTCAAAGTAATGGTTATGGGACTTTGAGAATAGGTAAAACCACATATTCCATACCTGATGAGGTGATCCAATCTCCCTGTAAAACCGTACAGGGTCCCTATCATGTCACGATCTATCGTGCAGGAGGGAAGCAAGAAATTGTCGCTCGCCATCAAAGAAAACCTGATGGGGAGCATAGTTGCTGAATTTCACGAGTTTGACCCACTGAATTTCACGAAGTTTGACCCACCCCTCAGTCAGTCAATTTGAGGTCCAATTTTGAATTTCACGGTGGCTCAAACTTTGTCAATTTAAACCTTCTTTTTTCTGCTGACTCAGTAACTTTTACACCCTCAATGTCACGATGTCCCAACGGTGGGTTAAGGCTTATTTGCCAGAATGTTAGATGCCAACTAAAATTGGCCACTTTGTCATTGAGAATCTCGACCCTCCCCATTTCTGAGGTTTCAATGGAGGGTTTTTCAATGGGGATGTTGAATCCATTGCTCAAAATGGCAGAGAATAGCGAGCCAGTTATCCACAAATTTATCCATGGTGACGCTGCGTCTGTGACCCCGATGTCTATCAACGCAGCGCTGCCGTGGGTAAATTTTGTGGATAACTGGCGGGTACATGATTCAATAGTTCCGATGGAGTGTCTCCCGATGGTGTCTTCCAAGGTCTGCCTTTGCATGGATTCTCCTTAAATCGTCTTTCTCTGCCTAAATGAGCTTCCAGACATGGCTATTTTGATAGCTTGAGAGGTTATGCGATCCATAATAGCTTCACAAACGATGGGATCCTCAATGACTTCACTCCAATTTTTTATTGGAAGTTGGGTTGTAAGAATGAGGCTCAGGTCAGGGCCTCGTTCATCAATCACATCGTAAAGGTCTTGATATTGGTTAGAGGTAAGGGGCTTGATACCAAAATCATCCAACACAAGTATCGAGACTGATTTTAGCCTTTTAAGGAAGTTTAGATATGTCCCCTGGGCTCTTTCTAAGTTGAATTTTTCAACAAGAGTATTCATTCTGAAGAACTGAGTGGAAAAACCTTGGCGACAGGCGTGATTACCTATGGCACAAGCCAAATATGACTTTCCAACACCCGTTGGGCCAGAGATAATTATATTTTGACCTCTTTGAGCAAATCTCATAAGGGCTAGATCACTCAAAACTCTTCGATCGACTCCTCGGTTGGATTTGGTTTCAAAGGCCTCAAGGCTTGCTTTTTGCTGCAAAGCTGCTCTTTTGATAAGTCTTGAGACCTTCTGATTTTCACGATGGATTTTTTCGTCCTCAAAGATGACATTTAGAAAGTCCTCGTAACCAAGATCCTGCTCCTCAGCTTCTTTGAGCCTCTGGCTCAAGGTTGCTAAAACTCCCCTCATTTTTAATATCTCTAATAAATTTTCTGTTTGTTTAATCATTTTCTTCTCCTATACGACCTCTCTTATGGAGGTCAAAATGACCCGTTAGGTGGTTGAGAACCACCCACCGGGGCTATGTGATTAGTGGCGGCAAGCATTCTCCCAGTGCTCTGAACCTCTTAAATTTTCATTAGGTTGACGGCAGACTCTTGGCTCCTCTTTTCGATGACTTTTTGCTGAAATAACTTTCTCAACTCCACGAACCCTAATGTCACTTAAAGCTGCATCTACAAAAAATGAGCAAGCCTGCTCCAAAGAAGCTGTTGAATACCGTTTTCTTAGATTGAGTATCCCCTGAACACGACGAAGATACATAAGCGGATGGCGAGGCTCTTTGATAAGCCGCTCGGCAACTTTGTGAATGCTTTCTCCAAGGCTTGATGCCTCTTTAAGTACATTTTGTGGCGTTTGCTCTAAAATGGCCCGGTGGGACTCAGGGAGATGAGATTTTGTCGTAAAGTAGCGCCCTCGACTGCCCTGGGGGATGTGATGTATCGCCACCCGCTCTAATTCTGAATAAACCTCCAAGCATTGTTGGCTAATACGAATATCTAACTTCTTGCCGCGATGCTTATAAGGAACAGAGTAAAAATTGTAGTTATATTGAATGTGACAATCCGGATGAACCTTGGAATGCTTCCAGAATCCACTCTCATAGCGTCTTTCAGGAAGAGGATTCAATTTTGACTTCTCAAAAGATTCAAACTTCTGTCGACGACTCAACCCATACTTTTTTTGAATACGATCATTGAAAATAGCTGCCAAATGCTTCAACTCAGCGTTGATGTCTGCTAGAGAATACATTTGCCGCTCTCTTATCTGGGGCCAAGACCAGCGCCAAAAGACTCCAAGGGTATTTTCGATAAGACTCTTGTCTTTGGGGCGAGATGGCCTCATCGCCAAAGGAGCCACATTGTAGTGATCACACAAGAGGTGAAACTCAGAGTTAATATCGGGGTCATAAGTATCAGCTCTTGTCACTTGAACCTTTGCGTTATCAAAAGCAATGGTTCCGGTCACACCACCAAAAAACTCAAAACCAGAAGCTATGGAGGAAAAAACATCTTCCCGCTGCTCTGTTAATGTGGCGCATGGAAAGAAAAACTGACTCGATGGAAGTATCATTCCAAATAATCGACATGGGATGAACTCCCCAGTCTTGGCATCTGTATAGCCAAAACAAGAGTCTTTTCCCTTATAGTCAAACTCACTCCGTTCACCAGGGGTGAATGTCTGGTGCATATCAAGCTTTATACTTGGGTGCCTCCGACGAAACTCTCTCCAAAAAGAAAGATAACTCACACCGTCAATCTCGGACTGAATATGTCGCTCCCAGTAATGAGCCAATTGAGTCCCTAGGCTTTGCTTGAGGCGAACATCTGTCCAATTCACCTTGGATGACCATGGGGCTTGGTAGGGCCCATGCGACCCCTTTGAGCGGCTGTTAGGGCCTCCGGGACTATCCTTCACATACTTCTTCACAGTGTTCCGACTAACACCCATAGCTCGAGCTATTTGTCTCGAACTGAGTCCAAGCTCTATGTATTTCTTAATATTGTTGATCATTCTTGCTCCTTTTTTCTTACCTTGTTTGCCCATAGACACCTCCTCGTTAATGCGTAGCGCAGAAAGAATATCTATGAAGATCTAAGTGGGTCAATGTTTGGTGAAATTCAGTGGGTCAAACTTCGTGAAATTGGGTGGGTCAAACCAGGTGAAATTGGGTGGGTCAAACTAGGTGAAATTTTGCATAGTCTTCTTCTTGAACATATCCTTCCCTCTTTAGTTCGTAAGCCGCAAGCCATGGTAAGATGGGCTCACCGATCCATTCTTTTTCCAACAAATGTGTTTGAAAATTTTTATCAATACCTCAAGCAACAAGATTCAAGCCGTGCCGAGCATGAATATTTAAGAGTTATCAACTTGATTCAGCATGTGAGTTGGCAGGACTTATCTACAGCCATGGAGCTTCAATTAGAAAGTCGTGAGATTTTCGACTTTAAATCCATAAAAGATTTGCTCTTAGGAAATCCCACCAAAATTAATTTGAATGACCAACAAAAACCACTTCAACCTAGATTGTCTCAATATGACAGTCTTGTTCCAAACATAGGAGGTTCTTAATGAATCACGAAGAACTTATAGGTTCTCTTAAAAAACTCCGACTTCCAGCGATGGCGGATGAATATGTTGCAACGGCTAGAGTTGCCGAAAAAACAAAAAAGACGTATGAACAGTATTTAGGTATACTCGTTCAAAATGAGCTTGCTGACAAGCATTCCCAGAGAGTGAAAAGATTGCTTAAGGGGGCCAAGCTTCCTCAACTTAAATCACTCCAAACTTATAACTTCCAGAAAAGAACGGGAGTGACAGCTCAGCAAATTAATTGGATGGCAGAGGGAGAGTGGGTCAGAAAAGCCTGTAATGTTGTGTTTTACGGAAGCTTTGGAATGGGGAAAAGTCATTTGGCCATGTCCCTAGTTCGTTCACTCTGTGAACAAGGCTATCGATGTTTATGGGTCACAATTATCTTCATTTTAACCTCATCTTCTATGCCCACAAAGCATTCAAAAACACCAAGGTTTACAAAAAAGCCAATACAAGACGCTTTTTAAGAATCTCCTCCAGCCTCTTCTTTCTTTTTTTTTGGCTTTTATAGTCTTTGTCGTTCCCATGACTCTTCAAGTTGAGCACTCTCCTGTACAAAGGGCTCAGTAGACTCGCTGTATCTACAGACTCGTCACTGTAAAAGGCTCCATAAGCTTCTTTAACGAGGTATCAAAGTCCTTTTTGCCTTAGAACACCTTCGGAGAAAATTCTTTTTGATTGGTGATGGTGGCACTATTGCCGGTAGCTCGGATTACAAAAAGACCTTTTTTTTCAGCCTTGTTATGAGCCCCTTCATTGGCCTTCAAATAAGCTATGGCACCGTAAATTATCTTGTCTTTGTACTCTGGAAAAATATCTTTAAACATGCCGAGCTTTTCTATAAAATGGTCAAGGTGATGATTTTTTAAAGTGGTTTTTACTTCCACAACAACAACCTCCCGCCCATTGACTGCAATGATATCAACCTCGTATTCTTCTCCATTCCGCCTGCGAAAATTTTCCTGGGCAAGCCCCATCACTTGGATATTTCTTTCATTGAGAAGCCTTACCAAGTCACCTTTAACAAGGCTTTCTATCAGTTTTCCCCATTGCCCCGTAAACAATTCATTGAGTTCTCTTGTTCTTTTTTCCAAGTGAGCATGGCGAATATCTGCCTTTTTGGATATTTCTTTCAAATAACGATCTGTCTCCTTCCTTTGAAGTTTGGCTTCCTCCCTTTGAAGTTCGGCCTCCTTGGACATCTCTTTGAAATGACGGTCTGTCTCCTTCCTTTCAAGGTCGGCCTTCTCCCTTTGAAGTTCGGCCTCCTTGGACATCTTTTTCAAATAACGATCTGTCTCCTTCCTTTCAAGGTCGGCCTCCTTGGACATCTTTTTGAAGTGACGGTCTGTCTCCTTCCTTTGGAGATCAGCCTCCTTGGACATCTCTTTGAAATGACGGTCTGTCTCCTTCTGTTGGAGACTTGTCTCTTCTTGGGATTTTGCTACCTTCTCCATAAGCTTCCACACAACTTCAGGACCTACTTTCTTAGCACTATCTGGCATTGACGCCTCCTTCATTCATTGGCTTCACTTGACTTCACCCATTGGTTTCATTTCACAAATATCACACAACAAAGGCACATGCAAAAATAAGTCCTTATCTTCATTTTAACCTCATCTTCTATGCCCACAAAGCATTCAAAAACACCAAGGTTTACAAAAAAGCCAATACAAGACGCTTTTTAAGAATCTCCTCCAGCCTCTTCTTTCTTTTTTTTTGGCTTTTATAGTCTTTGTCGTTCCCATAACTCTTCAAGTTGAGCACTCTCCTGTACAAAGGGCTCAGTAGACTCGCTGTATCTACAGACTCGTCACTGTAAAAGGCTCCATAAGCTTCTTTAACGAGGTATCAAAGTCCTTTTTGCCTAGAACACCTTCGGAGAAAATTCTTTTTGATTAGTGATGGTGGCACTATTGCCGGTAGCTCGGATTACAAAAAGACCTTTTTTTTCAGCCTTGTTATGAGCCCCTTCATTGGCCTTCAAATAAGCTATGGCACCGTAAATTATCTTGTCTTTGTACTCTGGAAAAATATCTTTAAACATGCCGAGCTTTTCTATAAAATGGTCAAGGTGATGATTTTTTAAAGTGGTTTTTACTTCCACAACAACAACCTCCCGCCCATTGACTGCAATGATATCAACCTCGTATTCTTCTCCATTCCGCCTGCGAAAATTTTCCTGGGCAAGCCCCATCACTTGGATATTTCTTTCATTGAGAAGTCTTACCAAGTCACCTTTAACAAGGCTTTCTATCAGTTTTCCCCATTGCCCCGTAAATAATTCGTTGAGCTCTTTCGTTCTTTTTTCCAAGTGAGCATGGCGAATATCTGCCTTTTTGGATATTTCTTTCAAATAACGATCTGTCTCCTTCCTTTCAAGGTCGGCCTTCTCCCTTTGAAGTTTGGCTTCCTCCCTTTGAAGTTTGGCTTCCTCCCTTTGAAGTTCGGCCTCCTTGGACATCTCTTTGAAATGACGGTCTGTCTCCTTCCTTTCAAGGTCGGCCTTCTCCCTTTGAAGTTCGGCCTCCTTGGACATCTTTTTCAAATAACGATCTGTCTCCTTCCTTTCAAGGTCGGCTTCCTCCCTTTGAAGTTCGGCCTCCTTGGACATCTTTTTGAAGTGATGGTCTGTCTCCTTCCTTTGGAGATCGGCCTCCTTCCTTTGGAGATCAGCCTCCTTGGACATCTCTTTGAAATGACGGTCTGTCTCCTTCTGTTGGAGACTTGTCTCTTCTTGGGATTTTGCTACCTTCTCCATAAGCTTCCACACAACTTCAGGACCTACTTTCTTAGCACTATCTGACATTGACACCTCCATCACCCATTGGTTTCATTTCACAAATATCACACAACAAAGGCACATGCAAAAATAAGTCCTTATCTTCATTTTAACCTCATCTTCTATGCCCACAAAGCATTCAAAAACACCAAGATTTACAAAAAAGCCAATACAAGACGCTTTTTAAGAATCTCCTCCAGCCTCTTCTTTCTTTTTTTTTGGCTTTTATAGTCTTTGTCGTTCCCATGACTCTTCAAGTTGAGCACTCTCCTGTACAAAGGGCTCAGTAGACTCGCTGTATCTACAGACTCGTCACTGTAAAAGGCTCCATAAGCTTCTTTAACGAGGTATCAAAGTCCTTTTTGCCTAGAACACCTTCGGAGAAAATTCTTTTTGATTGGTGATGGTGGCACTATTGCCGGTAGCTCGGATTACAAAAAGACCTTTTTTTTCAGCCTTGTTATGAGCCCCTTCATTGGCCTTCAAATAAGCTATGGCACCGTAAATTATCTTGTCTTTGTACTCTGGAAAAATATCTTTAAACATGCCGAGCTTTTCTATAAAATGGTCAAGGTGCTGATTTTTTAAAGTGGTTTTTACTTCCACAACAACAACCTCCCGCCCATTGACTGCAATGATATCAACCTCGTATTCTTCTCCATTCCGCCTGCGAAAATTTTCCTGGGCAAGCCCCATCACTTGGATATTTCTTTCATTGAGAAGCCTTACCAAGTCACCTTTAACAAGGCTTTCTATCAGTTTTCCCCATTGCCCCGTAAACAATTCATTGAGTTCTCTTGTTCTTTTTTCCAAGTGAGCATGGCGAATATCTGCCTTTTTGGATATTTCTTTCAAATAACGATCTGTCTCCTTCCTTTCAAGGTCGGCCTTCTCCCTTTGAAGTTTGGCTTCCTCCCTTTGAAGTTCGGCCTCCTTGGACATCTTTTTGAAGTGATGGTCTGTCTCCTTCCTTTGGAGATCGGCCTCCTTGGACATCTTTTTGAAGTGATGGTCTGTCTCCTTCCTTTGGAGATCGGCCTCCTTGGACATCTTTTTGAAGTGATGGTCTGTCTCCTTCCTTTGGAGATCGGCCTCCTTCCTTTGGAGATCAGCCTCCTTGGACATCTCTTTGAAATGACGGTCTGTCTCCTTCTGTTGGAGACTTGTCTCTTCTTGGGATTTTGCGACCTTCTCCATAAGCTTCCACACAACTTCAGGACCTACTTTCTTAGCACTATCTGACATTGACGCCTCCATCACCCATTGGTTTCATTTCACAAATATCACACAACAAAGGCACATGCAAAAATAAGTCCATTATCTTCATTTTAACCTCATCTTCTATGCCCACAAAGCATTCAAAAACACCAAGATTTACAAAAAAGCCAATACAAGACGCTTTTTAAGAATCTCCTCCAGCCTCTTCTTTCTTTTTTTTTGGCTTTTATAGTCTTTGTCGTTCCCATGACTCTTCAAGTTGAGCACTCTCCTGTACAAAGGGCTCAGTAGACTCGCTGTATCTACAGACTCGTCACTAAAAGGCTCCATAAGCTTCTTTAACGAGGCATCAAAGTCCTTTTTGCCTTAGAACACCTTCGGAGAAAATTCTTTTTGATTGGTGATGGTGGCACTATTGCCGGTAGCTCGGATTACAAAAAGACCTTTTTTTTCAGCCTTGTTATGAGCCCCTTCATTGGCCTTCAAATAAGCTATGGCACCGTAAATTATCTTGTCTTTGTACTCTGGAAAAATATCTTTAAACATGCCGAGCTTTTCTATAAAATGGTCAAGGTGCTGATTTTTTAAAGTGGTTTTTACTTCCACAACAACAACCTCCCGCCCATTGACTGCAATGATATCAACCTCGTATTCTTCTCCATTCCGCCTGCGAAAATTTTCCTGGGCAAGCCCCATCACTTGGATATTTCTTTCATTGAGAAGCCTTACCAAGTCACCTTTAACAAGGCTTTCTATCAGTTTTCCCCATTGCCCCGTAAATAATTCGTTGAGCTCTTTCGTTCTTTTTTCCAAGTGAGCATGGCGAATATCTGCCTTTTTGGATATTTCTTTCAAATAACGATCTGTCTCCTTCCTTTCAAGGTCGGCCTTCTCCCTTTGAAGTTTGGCTTCCTCCCTTTGAAGTTCGGCCTCCTTGGACATCTTTTTCAAATAACGATCTGTCTCCTTCCTTTCAAGGTCGGCCTTCTCCCTTTGAAGTTTGGCTTCCTCCCTTTGAAGTTCGGCCTCCTTGGACATCTTTTTGAAGTGATGGTCTGTCTCCTTCCTTTGGAGATCGGCCTCCTTGGACATCTTTTTGAAGTGATGGTCTGTCTCCTTCCTTTGGAGATCGGCCTCCTTGGACATCTTTTTGAAGTGATGGTCTGTCTCCTTCCTTTGGAGATCGGCCTCCTTGGACATCTTTTTGAAGTGACGGCCTGTCTCCTTCCTTTGGAGATCAGCCTCCTTGGACATCTCTTTGAAATGACGGTCTGTCTCCTTCTGTTGGAGACTTGTCTCTTCTTGGGATTTTGCTACCTTCTCCATAAGCTTCCACACAACTTCAGGACCTACTTTCTTAGCACTATCTGGCATTGACGCCTCCTTCATTCATTGGCTTCACTTGACTTCACCCATTGGTTTCATTTCACAAATATCACACAACAAAGGCACATGCAAAAATAAGTCCATTATCTTCATTTTAACCTCATCTTCTATGCCCACAAAGCATTCAAAAACACCAAGATTTACAAAAAAGCCAATACAAGACGCTTTTTAAGAATCTCCTCCAGCCTCTTCTTTCTTTTTTTTTGGCTTTTATCCTGAATTCTACAAAAATGGTAACAAGGTTTAGGTCTAAAGTCTAGAATCTGACTTCAGAACAAATATAACGCGGTTTCAGACCTCTTTTGAATTGAAAGAATTCAAAATCCTTGTTACCATTGGTAACAATGTCTTATTTACATGAGCAAAAGAGAAACGGTAAAATTTACGTTTATGAGATACACGGCTATTGGGACTCAAAGAAAAAACAATCTCGCCAAAAAAGAACCTATTTAGGGCGTAAAGATGAGGTCAGCGGTGAGATTAAAACTAAAAAGAAAAAAGTCCCTATAGGCTCCTATACTGTTGGATCTTTATATTTTCTGAAAGAAATTTGTAAACAATCCAAACTACTTAAAGTTGTCAAACAAGTTTTTCCTGAGGAATATGAAAAGATTCTTCATTTGTCATGTTTTAAGATTATAAAGAAAGAGCCTTATTATTTTTATAAGTCTTGGTGTGAAGAGTCTTACGTTTCCAAAGAAATTTCTATGGGATCGACCAAAACTAGTAGACTTTTACACTCTATTGGTCAAGACGAGAAAAAAATAGATATTTTTTTTACAAATTGGATAAAAGAGCTTAAATCTACTGGCTCTATCCTATTTGATATTACATCTATTTCTTCTTATGGGTCCAAAAATGAATTTTTGGAACGAGGTTACAATAGAGATGGCGAAAATTTAGAACAAGTAAATTTGGGTTTGATTGCACGAGCTTCCAGCACTAATTCAATAGGCTTACCTTTAGCTTACAGGGTATACCCTGGCAGTATTACGGATGTAACGACACTGAGGAATGTAACAGATCTTGTGGGTAGATATAAGTTAAATCTTGATATTTTAGTGATGGACAAAGGGTTTTATAGTCAAGAAAACATAAAGAATATGAACAAACAAGGCTTGAGCTATATAGTTCCTATGAGCTTCAGCACTCAGAAATCTAAAGAAATTTTATTTGACTTGCATGACAAGTTATTATCTCCTGGATCATTATTTGCTTTCTATGAGCAAGTATACTCCTACTCTAAGAAAGAAATAGAAATTGGAAGTGAAAGTTGTATGGCTCATGTTTTTTTAGAAGGTAAGAGGCGGTCTGATCAGGAGTCTATTTTTATAAGAAAGATATCAGATTTAGAAAATCTTTTTTTAGAAAAAAATTTTTCAAGTAAGGATGATGCATCTCTTTATTTGAAAGAGACATTAAAAACTAAGAAAAATTTTTTTTTCATTGAAGAATCCGAGAATAAATTTGTAATTGAGAGAAACCTCAATGTTTTTCGAGATGAGATGATAAAGATGGGCTGCTTGATTCTCATCACTAATAACATTCAAATGGATCGGGATGAAATTTTAAGATTATATAGAAGAAAAGATTGTGTAGAAAAGGTTTTTCGTGCTTTTAAGCATGACATAGATGAGAAAAGAAATAGGACACATTCGTTGATCGCAATGAGAGGAAGTATTTTCATTAATTTTAGCTCTTTAATTTTGATTACATGGGTTGATCATGTGATGAAGAAAAATGAGCTATACAAAAAAATGACAAAAGCCGAACTTTATAAGATATTAGACCGTCTCAAGTTGTATGAGCTAGCCACAGGCACTCCCATACTTGGTGAAGTGTCAAAAAAGCAAAAAGATATTTTGAAGGCGTTCAATGTAAGTACAAATATTAATCCCAGCCGTCGCTTCACAATGTCAGGACCTTAGGCCAGAATCCTTGTTACCATTTTTGTAGAATTCAGGGAGAATAGCATGGGGCTCTTTTTTGGCATAGCCATGGATCACCTCGCCCACAGGACGAGGCTATTTTAATTTAGTATAGACGCAATGCCGTTTCCTTAAGAAAAATCTCTTGAAATCATTAGATAAATCGACAAGAATAAGACTTGTTTTATTTTACACCCAACCCTCAACCAAGGAGTAAGTCACATGCAATCCAATATTGATCTCGAAAGCCCCCAAATGACGAGTTCGCGTCACAGATGACCATTTTATTCTACCAAAACTTGATTCTTCCTTCAAGCCAGAGCACCTTGTCGATCCAGAAAAACAAAAAAGGAATCGAAAATTTAATCCTCAAATTTTCTTTTTTACCATTATCTATCTTATTGCCGGAACAAATTACGAAGGCTACCAAATCGCTCTTAAGACGGTATGGACTCATTTTGGTGACCTGCTTCTCATGCCAGTCAAAAGCAGTCTCAGCAAGATACGTCAAAGTATTTCTTACCTATTTTTCAAAGATATCTTTGAATCTCTGATTACAGACTACGAACCATTGAGAAAAACGTTTCATGGTTTTTATATCTATGCCATAGATGGCGACCAATTAGCACTTCCTCGCTCTAAAGATCTTTTAAAGGAGGGTTATTGTGGGTACCCTTGCCCAAATGAGATGGAAACTCATTTCTTACGTATGTATCTATCTCATGCTTATGACGTTTTATCGGGTGTGACAAAGAATCTTTGCTTTTCTCCCGCTCTCAACGAAATCGCCAATGCTATTCAAATGATAGGTAGTTTTGAGAGTAATAGCATAACTCTCTACGATAGGCTTTATTTATCTACAGAGATTATTAAGGCCCATGCTCAAGCCAGTAACTTCTTTATTGCGCGTTGTAAGCGAGGCTCTACTTTTATCCCCATTGTAAATTTATTTAATGGCCCAGGTTGGTATTCACGAATGGTTATTGAGGGGGTGGTCATTCATCTCTATAAGTATAAAAACCCAAAGACTGGGGAGTTCTCTGTTTTGGCCACTAATCTTCCGCATGGCTCCTTGGACAAGAAGGATATGGTTGCTCTTTACTCTCGTCGTTGGGAAATAGAAACGACATTTCGTGATTTTACATCGACAATGAAAATGGAGCAGTGGCACTCAACAAGCCTTAATGGAATATTGCAAGAGCTGTATTCTTATTTTTGGCTCTTCAATTATACAAAGATTCAAATGAGCATAAATGAGGATGAAGACAGTGTGAATCAGTTGGTAAAAAATGACTACAAAAAACCTAACTTTAAACTGATTCTTGATTTCATAATGGATAGCATCCCCCTTTTTGTTGCGGGGCTCTATCAGAAATTTAGGAAGCAGATAAAGTTGCTGATGAAGATTTCAATGGAGAAGAGGAGGCACTTCAAAAGAAGCTATGAAAGGTCTATCAAAAGGGCTGGGAGTTCTTTTAAAAGAAATAGCTTAACGCAGAGGCAGAGGGGTGTGGTGGCTTAAGGAAAGAGCCTGTAAACTATTTTGTGTAACTGCCGAATCATATTAGGATGAACTATCATCCTGAAAGGAGAAGGCAGAATGGATATCAAGACAATGTGTGCCACGAAGTCACGGAGGTGACATGCTGATGTGAAGATGGAGGTAGGTCCTCCGCACTCGGATTTCAGGATTTGAGTGCAAACAACCTTGCTGCTGCATGGGAGGCAAGGCCCTTGTAGTGAGCGAGCAAGGAAAAGGCCGTAGTAAACGGTCATGTAAGTACTAGGGAGATGAGCGAAAGCAAACCCACCGACGACGCATCGAAAGATTAACAGTCGCGTCAAAACCGAAGGAAGGTTGTCTCCGTCGGGATAAGTCTAGAGGAAGCCTGATGACCGATCTAGACGGCGTGCGGTGTATAGGGGGCATGAACCTAGTACAGGCTTCGTATCGGAACGTGGGAACCTGCTGGTGGATGATAAGGGAAACGCTATAAGGGAGACCCCCGAAGTGCTAAATACCGATGCCACCAACCAGGGGCAGAGTGATTCGTAGTAGTGATGAAGTTCTTGTAATGAGAATGGAGCGAAGGGGTCACATGATTTATGGAAGTAGTCAGGCCAACTTGGTTATGCTGAGGAGGAGCCTAATGAAACGGAAAATCATAGGAGCCGTGTGAGGGGAGACTTTCAAGCACGGTTCTGTGAGGGGCAGTGGGGGAAGTTCCCACTGCCTACTCGATGTGTGCCACGAAGTCACGGAGGTGACATGCTGATGTGAAGATGGAGGTAGGTCCTCCGCACTCGGATTTCAGGATTTGAGTGCAAACAACCTTGCTGCTGCATGGGAGGCAAGGCCCTTGTAGTGAGCGAGCAAGGAAAAGGCCGTAGTAAACGGTCATGTAAGTACTAGGGAGATGAGCGAAAGCAAACCCACCGACGACGCATCGAAAGATTAACAGTCGCGTCAAAACCGAAGGAAGGTTGTCTCCGTCGGGATAAGTCTAGAGGAAGCCTGATGACCGATCTAGACGGCGTGCGGTGTATAGGGGGCATGAACCTAGTACAGGCTTCGTATCGGAACGTGGGAACCTGCTGGTGGATGATAAGGGAAACGCTATAAGGGAGACCCCCGAAGTGCTAAATACCGATGCCACCAACCAGGGGCAGAGTGATTCGTAGTAGTGATGAAGTTCTTGTAATGAGAATGGAGCGAAGGGGTCACATGATTTATGGAAGTAGTCAGGCCAACTTGGTTATGCTGAGGAGGAGCCTAATGAAACGGAAAATCATAGGAGCCGTGTGAGGGGAGACTTTCAAGCACGGTTCTGTGAGGGGCAGTGGGGGAAGTTCCCACTGCCTACTCGATAGGCAAGGAACTAGCGAAGAACGTCAAGACCCAAAAGGATTTATCCGACAGGGTGTGCTAACGATATACTGTAGATTATATACCCACAGCGTCAATTTGTGCCCTCTTCAATCAGCATTTAGTCATAGGTTGAGCTCGACACTGTCGGTTTAAGGCCTTAAAATTTTCATCAATCCCTTAAAAGTTCAATACAAAGCACTTGCAGAGTCAATCTTGTGGGTAGATTCTTCTTAAACTGATAGTATTAAGTTAGACTAAAGGACGGTAATTTCTACAGTATATTATTAGCACACCCATCCGACATAACGGGTCAACTGATGAAGGTTGTTTTAGAGACGGCCCTTAATGCGGAAATGGACGATCACCTAGGTTATGAGAGGCATGAGAAGTCTGAGACCCGCAAATCCAACACTCGCAATGGTTACAGTAGAAAGACCATAAAGGGAGAGAAAGGCGAGGTGGAGCTTCAGGTCCCCCGTGACCGAAGTGCCTCCTTTGAACCTCAAGTCATTCCCAAGGGTAAGACTCGTCTTGAGGGCTTTGAAGACAGTATCCTGACCCTCTATGCGAGGGGAATGACGACCAGGGATATTCAAGGAGCTATCAAAGACCTCTACCATGGTGCAGAGATATCCCACTCAGTGATAGCCAACGTGACGGATGCTGTTATTGATGAAGTTACGGCTTGGCAGAACCGCCCCTTGGATAGCACTTACCCTATCGTATTTTTGGACTGTATCGTGGTGAAGGTCCATCAAGACAAGAGAGTTATTAATAAGGCGATTTACCTAGCTCTTGGTATTACAGAGGAGGGTCAGAAAGACTTGTTGGGCCTATGGATTTCTGAAAATGAGGGTTCAAAGTTTTGGTTGAGTGTTTTGACTGAGCTGCAAAATCGAGGGTTGAAAGATGTATTTATATTTTCTGTAGATGGTCTTACAGGTTTTCCTCAAGCCATTTCAGCGGCTTTTCCCAAGTCTAAAGTGCAACTGTGCATTGTCCATATGGTCCGCAATTCCCTTCGCTATGTTCCTTCCAAGGATATGAAAGCTGTCGCCCAAGACCTCAAGTCCATTTATGGCTCTACGACTCTGACAGAAGCTGAAAAGGCCCTTGAGGAATTTTGTACCAAGTGGTCTTCAAAGTATCCTAATATTGAAAAGTCTTGGCGTAGGAATTGGGACAATCTCATCACTATTTTCGATTATCCGGATGAAATCAGAAAGATTTTTTATACCACAAACGCCATAGAGTCGTTAAATAGCGTGATCCGCAAGGCGATCAGAAATCGTAAGATATTTCCCAGTGATCGGTCGGCTTTAAAAGTTGTATATTTAGCGATAAAAATGGCCTCTAAGCGATGGACACGACCATTACACAACTGGAAGCCAGCCATGAACAGGTTTGCCATTGAATACGGTGACCGTTTTGACAACTAAGTTTTTTAATAAGGTCCACCACCTGCCTTATAAGGGGGCTTAAAAGCCCCTCTAAGGCGTTGACAGAAGTACTGGAATACCGAGACTATGGTTAGGGTAATATAGTATGGGAACCTAAATACATGCCCTCTTGGTGCAGATTTGGGTTTCCATTTTTTTTCATATTTCATCCCAATTCTGGTATTTCTCGAATATCCTAAGTTAAAAAAAATAAAAAAAAGGGGGTAATATAGTATGGGAACCTAAACACATGAACCCTTTGATGAGATTGGAATTTCCATTTTTTTGAGAGAGCCATTGCTGATTTTTTTTCAACCAAGATGATAATTATTTATTTGAGTTCTTTCCAGTTCTGATATGATCCCATTACGGCTCCATAATACAATCAAAAGTCCAGAGTAACTAAAGAGGCCAATTATATAGACCAGCGAAGATGTCCACCTCCCCATTAACTTATAATGCATTGTGACTGACAAAATCGCTTGAAGGAAAAAATGTCAATTATACATTGACGAATAATATGGGACTGTGCTTTTTGCCAGGAGTGGAGCCACATAAGTGGCTTTAAGATTTAAGAAAAAAATTGCAGTTACACAATTATTTTTACAGTCCCTAAGGAAACGGCATTGGTCCTAGGAGAGTAGGGGTTTTATGCACTTCCCCCTTTCGTTCACAACTATGCAATCGATTCTTCATTTACAACATGCTCAATAGATCGCGGGTTCTCCATTTTTTCGGAGGCGTTTAAAACTTCCATAGCCACAATATTACCTTTTTTGTCATAATCAAGAATAACTCCTGACCCATTTTCTTCACTCTCGACTATTTCACGATCGGAAAGAACAATTCTAATAATATCAACTTCAGCATCATAAGAAACTTTCATTATTTGAACTCCCAATATTTCTTTATCTTACTTGTTTTATAAACAGTAATTATCTTAAACGGAATCTTTCTCTCATCAACTATAATACGAATTAAATACACTTTACCATTAGAAAAAGGTAACCGAGACTGGTAAACACGGCACCCAGAATAGCTACCCACAATCTGTTCAGGTTTTAATAAAACTCCTTCGAGAAGTATCTCAGAAATTCTCCTCCTTTTCATTTCCTGCATAACATGTTTTGATAGTACAAATTTTTTATTATTCAGACTCTACCTCTCCACTTCACCTAATATTTCCAAATATTTTTTAATCTGCTTATGCTATCAAGTATCTTTTTACAAATCATCATAGCTTTTTATTTTTTTAGATCCGATCATACACCTCTCCTTTCCTTTAGCACTGTCCTATGGATGTTTAGAATCTATCTCTTTCTCCCAATAATCTTTCAACATGACCAACTGATACCTACTACCAGCCTTGATTAGCGGTGTTGGAGGATGGTCGACTTGACCCACCATCTTAAAGTTATGGCTTCTCCTCATAAATACCACCAAAAACCCTGAATACCAAGGGTTTGAGCTAGAAACTCCTTTGATCTTTTGCTGGATGAGAGCTTTTTTTTTGGATTCAAGTCTTTTTGCCTCCTCGATGCGGGCTTTTTCTCGCTGAAGGCTTGACTGTAGGAACTAAGGAAGAAAGGGTCCCTAAGATTCTCACAAAAGATGAGCTTAGGATACTTCTTAAGCAGGCTAAAACAAGCAACAATCCTTGGTATCCCACATGGGCTTTTGCTATTTCCCGGAGGGGAGGGCAAACTACTCCCCGGACACAATGGCAAACTTTTGGAGGTTGGCACAACGTGTCGAACTACAATTTCACTTGCCTTAATGTTCACCTCAACCTCCTTCACCAGTAGCCTTACAATCTCCTTTTTTTGCTCAAAACTCAATACCTTTAAATTGGCACTCACTTTTTTTTGGAATTCTTGGAGTTGATCTACAAGCTGTAGTTGTTGTCCTTCTTGCCTTTGCTCATACTCTAAAGATTGCTTTTCATTTTCAAGTTGCTTTATTTTTCCTCTTATTTTTTTTAATCGTGACTCTATTTCTGATAGATTTAGAGTTCCATTTTGATAAAGATCCAAGAGACGTTCCTTTTCATGTGTTATTTGACGAATCTCCTGAGCCTTTTTTACAATTAATTTTTCCAATGATTGTTGTTCACCTTTTTGCTCATGAATTCTACTTGTATACTCATCTATAACTGTCTGCGGATTTTCAAGTAATTTAACTGTTTGTTCCCAAACTAAGTCATCTAAAACTTCAACTCTTACGGGATGAGATGAGCAAACTCTACCTTTAGCTGGCCACCTATAACCATCTTGTCCCATGCAGCGATAATAACAAAGCTTCCTGAAATCCCTAAAAGTTGTAACTAGGTTTAATGTATTGCGTTAACTTTCCTCTCTTCCTATGGAATTGGCTGCTGTCAACGGTTTGAGAGGTTTAATAGTATTAATATATTTAATATGATTCATAAGAATTTGCTGCGAAAGGTCCTCTTCGTCCCCATTGGATAGATGAGGCATAGTGGTAGCCACAGCCACCGTCACATTTGAAACAGATAAAAAACATCATTTTGTCTTGGGAAGCCCATCTATTTGGAAGGCTGAAAAAATATCCTTTTGTTTTTTAGACAGCTCTCCAAGCATCAGATCACCTGTAGCTAGTTCCTGTCCAGGGAAGAAAGTTAAGTAGTTTTAAGTATTTACATGCCTTCCCTTTAGATTTTATGCTTTAAAATGGAGTCCATCAAACATAATCCGTGTAAATTCAGTTACTTACATAAAACGGAAAAATAAAATAAGTTCCCCCCCCCCCCCCCCCCTCTCTTGACGAACCTTTCACAGCCCCTCCCTTTCAGTGACTTATGTGGCTATCAACTGGTTACTTGATATGAGAGGAAGAGTTGGATCAACCTGTGTTTCCACCGTGGTGATTTCAAACCTCCTTCAGGGAAATAACATTACGTTGCGCATCAACTTCAAAAAATACTTGACGTGTTTTTTCAGAGAAATAATTTTTGATATTTTATTCTTCATTTATTTTTTATGTAGGTTTTAGGAGGCGTGGGAACCTCTCTATGAGGTAGAATTCTTATCCATGTTCTCCGAGAACCTCTCTGATTTTTTTCTTCTTAAAAGACATCCTTGCTCACTTTTTTCCCTCAAAAAAACGTATGTTAATATAAAAATTAAAGAGAAACTTTCACCAAAGGGGGGACTATGCGCCATTTGAAGAAGACACAGTTGGGACTCTTTTCCCAATATCCTAACCACCAACTCAGTACAGAATTGCAGCAAATTAATAACATCATTGATCGCCATCCAGAGTTTGCCCATATGGTTCATGAAGACCTTGTTAAAGAAAAGAAAGATTCTGGTGATATTGGTATGACATCGGAGCAAGTTCTCAAGGTGGCTATTCTTAAATCCATAAGAGGTCTTTCCTATCGTGCGTTAGCCTTTAATCTTGTCGATTCAGTATCCACCAGAGCTTTTCTGGGCCTTGAATTGGAAGAAAATTACGCTCACTCCACCTTACAGGACTTGATTGTTCAAATAAGTGAAGAAACTTGGGGAATTATTAGCGCCTCTTTAGTTTCAGATGCAAGAGATCAAAAGATTGAGCCGTGTAAGAAAATGAGATTGGACAGTACAGTGACGAAATCAAATATTCATCATCCAACGGATGCATCGCTTTTATATGACTGCATAAGAGTTACAGAAAGAGAATTTAAAAAAGTTCGTAAAAATGTCATGAAAGATTTTTGGCGACTTATTTCAAGAGAAGATCTTAAGAGAGCAAAAACCTTGCTTTACAAAATTAATAATTCCAAAAATGATGCGGAAAGACTACCTTGCTATAAGGAGCTTTTAAAAATCGCTACCAAATTGAACAAAGGATTACCTGATACCATCAGAAAGATAAAAAAAGAACAAAAATGTGTGAAGATGAATGCTTTGAAAAAGAGTCTAAAACAGTTAGAAAATGTTGCCTTCTACCTGGAAAAAATCATCTTTCAAACTCAAAAAAGAGTTATTGAGGGGAAAAAAGTATCTTCTGAAAAAAAGGTCCTATCCATCTTTGAACCGCATACAGACATTATTGTAAAGGGGCAAAGAGAAGTCGAGTTTGGGCATAAAATCTTTTTGACCTCAGGGCAAAGCAACATGATTTTAGATTGTCAGATCCCTGATGGCAACCCCGCAGACTCTGATATGTTTTTAAAAGTTATGAATTCAGTGACACAAACCTATGGGGCTTGCCCTGTAAAAGTAAGTGCAGATGGTGGGTTTGCTTCAAAAGAAAATCTTGAAGAGGCCAAAGAGATGGGGGCTAAAGATGTTTGCTTCCCAGAAAAAAAAGGAATGAAAATATTAAAGATGGTTAAAAGTGCTTGGGTCTTTAAAAATCTTCTCAATTGGAGAGCCGGAATAGAGGCTGTTATTTCATTCCTTAAGAGATGTTTTGGTATGAGAGTTGCTTACTGGAAAGGGCATGATGGTTTTAAGAGGTATGTAAAGAATGCCGTTTGTGCCTATAATTTTGTTGTCTTGGCAAGACATGAATTATCAACTGTCACCTAAATTTATCCATTAGGAATAACAGCAATGGACCAGGTCGAAGGTGCTAAAATCTTCCAAAGGTAGGGGTGCGTCTTCAAATCGAAAAAACTAGGGCGCAAGTCGCTTAAAGACCTTTTTCCCCTTAATCTGTAGAGTTTGTGTGGCAAATCTCCAACTCTCACTCCCCCATTGAGGCATTGGGAGGCTCAATGGGGAGTGTCAGAGAACAAAAAATGGGCCTTTCTGGACAGAAACTAGCTAATTCATAAAATTTTAATCGGTCCATCATTTTGTAAATTTCTATTTTAGACATTTTTTTATATAACTTCTTATCTTTCATAACAGTATCAATATGTGAAATTAAA
The DNA here is from genome assembly GCA_965261545.1 of Bdellovibrionales bacterium. Lineage (GTDB taxonomy): Bacteria > Bdellovibrionota > Bdellovibrionia > Bdellovibrionales > UBA1609 > CBDHDF01. The sequence continues at coordinate 412,619 of CBDHDF010000002.1, forward strand.
ATTAAAGAGAGAAAATTAATAAAGATGCTTCCCCTCATATTCATGAGAGAATGAACTCGACTTCTCCTTCCATTAATATCATGCTTGAATGAGAAAAATACTTTCTCAATGATATCTTTGTTTCGATATAAACTCAATATATTTGTTTTCTTTAAATCATGACTATTTGTAATTAATATCATAATACCCAGCGTAGAAGATTCTTCATTAATATTTTCTTCATTTAAAGAAATCTTAAATGGAGTGCAATCAGAGATATTGAGAAACCTTTTTTTATTTCCTAAAGTTTCTTTCATATAGGAACTAGCTTGTTCTTCTGATTTCAAATCTTTCTCAAGAAAGAGTTTCATAAAATCAAGCAACTCTTTCATTAACACAGATTCCTCATAAACCCTTCTTTCTTTGTCTAAGAAAATATGAGCCGTACAATCAAATCCTCCGATTTTTATTGATTCTTTGCAATGCGAATAAATTTCCTCATTAAAAGTAAAAGAGCATGATGGAGATTTTATTTTCTCATTTAAAGCCACAGCAAGCTCTCTTGAGAGTTTTGTTCTAAAACTCATGGGTATCAAATACTTCAATTCCTTACGATGCAGTCCCTTAATATTTTCTACACTAGAAAAACCCTTATCCATAACTAAACAATCTAAATCTAATTTATAACTTGTTATGATCTCAATAATATTCGATAAAGTTTTGACATCCGGTATACTTCCAGGATAGATTCTGTACGCTATAGGCGTATGAGTTTTATTGTCTTCAGATTTCCTACTTATCAGACCTAAGTTTATTTGTTCGAGATTCTCTCCATCTCTGTTGTAACCTTTCTCTAAAAATTCATTATTCATAGAGTAGGAAGAAAAGGATGTGATGTCAAACATTACCGTACCAGAACCCTTCACTTGATTTATCCATTCGCTAAAGAAAGATTCTATCTTTTTTTGATCTCTCCCAAGATCACATAAGAGATTGCTTATTTTTTGTGACGACATAAAATTTTTCTTTGAAACATAAGCTTCTTGACACCACATATCGTAAAGATAAAAGGGCTCTCTTTTGATTATTTTAAAAAAAGCTAAATGCAAATAATGTTCGTAATTATCTGGATAAATTTTAGACAATGTTTTTAGAAGATTTAGTTGTTCGCATATTTTCTCTAAGAAAAATAAGGCTCCCACATTATAGGAGCCTATGGGAATCTTTTTTCTTTTGGTCTTAATTTGACCTGTAAACTCATCCTTTCTTCCAAGGTAGATGCGTTTTTGCCTGGCCTGCTTTTTTTCCTTGTCCCAAAAGCTTTCAACTTTATAGACATAGGTTTTTCCCTTATTTTTTTGCTCAAAAGTGTATGACATCGTTAATATTGTAACTATGCTTTTGAAGAGATGACAATCTCTTAATCAAAGTGAAGGCCTTCTCAGACAATAATCAGGACTTAAGTCCTACACCTAGTTACAACTTTTAGGGATTTCAGGAAGCTTATACCTTGAGTGAGAAGCAGGTTTGCCATAGATCGAATAACCACACTCTTTGCATCATAAAAGGTAAATCATCGAGGAACCCCGTCTTTCAATAATTTTGAGATGTAATAGACTGAATCCATAACCACTAACTACTTACGAGGAGATAGATATGGATTTAGAGATTTTACGCAAGAAATTGAGCACATATCGTGGCCCAAGCGGCCGCATACGAGGAGCCAGTGATGAACTCCTTTATGAGTTGCTGACGGCCTGGGAGAATTGGTCGGGTCCGATGAGCGGCTTCTATAAATCTCTTGGAGTCAGTAGGAATGGTATGGCCTCAATGATAGGCAAGGCAAAGAAGCTAAAAAGAGAGGGCCATTTTCCGGAGTCAGAGTTTAAAGAGATCAAGATGGAGCCAAGTTCTTCGCTCCCAGGGGTGAGTTCTCCCTCCCATTCAGGCATCATTTTGAGATGGTCAAGGGGGCAAGTCATCCGTTTTCCCCATGTGGATGGGCTGATTGAATTTCTAAATAAGACAGATAAGACAGAAAAGAAGGCCTCATGATAGCTTTGAACCGCAGGACCAAAATATTCGTCTGTAAGGAGCCCACAGATATGAGGGCTTCTTATGATTCTTTATTTCATCGAGCCAAGACAGTTTTAGACAAGGACCCTTTTTCGGGTCATTTATTTTTGTTTGTCAACCGCCGTCGTACGTCGTGCAAGTGCCTGTACTATGATGGCACAGGATTGGTAATTTTATCCAAGCGTCTTGAGCAGGGAACATTTTCTAGGATCAATCCTTTTCATAGTAAAGAAATTGTATTAACAGAGGCCGAGTTTGGTTTATTTTTTGAGGGAGCGAATTTAGAAAAAAGGTTTATAGAAAGTCCTTTGGAGATAAAAAAAAGTTGCTAAAAAAATATTCCCAATGAGTCAAGAGTTGTCACTTTAAAAATATTTGTTTATCCTTTTATTTATGAGCCAAGAAGATCTTTTCAAAGTTGTTCCAAAGACTCGATTTGACTTGATAAAAAAAGGTGAAGTTGTTTACCTTTTCCAAGAAGCCGAGCACACCATCCGCAAGCTGCAAAAAGAGATCAAAGACTTAAGAAATCTCCATGGAGAACTGAAGCAAAAAACTTTCTTGGTGGATGAGCAATATATTCTTTTAAAGAACAAGCTTTTTGGCAAAAGCTCAGAAAAGGAATCTCCAGATAATAAGAAAGATTCATCCCACCCAGCTTCGTTTCAAAATTCTACTTCTGACAAGGATGAAAAAAGAAAAAAGCGTATCCAGCTCCCCTCGGAAAGATATCCCAATGCCCCCGTTGTTGAACAAGAGGTGGAGCTTCAAGAACCTCCCAAATGCACTTGCTGTGGGGCCGAGATGAAGGACTCAGGTCTTACGGAAGCCAGTGAGTACCTCACCGTGGTTCCTGCCAAATATCTTATTATTAGACAAAAACGCCACAAATATAACTGTGGCCGTTGTCACGGGAGTCTTAAAACCGCTCCTACCCCCCCTCGAATCAAACCAAAGAGTTCTTACAGCGATGAAATGATGTTGGATGTGTCTTTGACCAAATACTGTGACCTCATTCCCATAGAGCGCTATGGGGCCATAGCTGGAAGAGCTGGGCTCGAAGGCTTACCTCCCCAAAGTCTCATAGAGTTGACCCACCATGTGGCCGACTTTACAAAAGGAGCTTACGATAAGCTCAAAGAAGAGATTCAAAGCAGCCAGGTTCTTCATGCCGATGAAACCCCTCACAAAATGCTTGAGAGAAATGGGGGGAAGAGTTGGTATTTATGGGGATTTTCCAATACAAAGACGAGTTATTTTGAAATACACAACACTCGCTCTGGGGATGTGTCTTCAAAGATGATAAAGAACTCCAAGTGTGAATATTTGGTCAGTGATGTTTTTTCTGGCTACAGCAAAACAGTGAGAGAAGTGAATCAATACCGGAAAGACAGAGAAAATAAAGAAGAATTTAAGAAACTTTACAATGTGTACTGCAATGCCCATGCGAGGAGAAAGTTCAGGGAGGCCGTGGTGGCGAACTTGAACAAAGAGCCAGATCCATCCCAGTGTGCCCAATATTTTGTGAATATCTATGGAAAGATTTATCGTCTGGCAAAAATAGCCAAGAATGGGGAGCAAGGCTGTGATAAATTCCTGCGTGCTCAAAGGCTTATGCTCTGTCTATTTGAGAAGATGAAGGTGCGGGCCATGGAAGATATGGGGGGCTACTCTTCCAAAAGCTCTATGGGCAAGGCCATGGGATATCTTCTCAGAAACTATAAAGGCTTGACTTTGTTTGCTCACCACCACGGCTTGCCCATTGACAATAATTGCCAAGAACGACAGCTTCGCAGTCCTGTGGTGGGGCGCAAGACATGGTATGGAACGCACTCTAAAAGAGGGGCTGAAACAGCCTCCATATTGTTCTCCTTGGTAGAGTCATGCAAACTCAATCAGGTCAATCCAAGGGAGTATTTCAAAAAACTGGTCCAAGATATCCATCAAGGCAAAAATCCATATACACCCTCTCAATACAAGATCTTGTATCCTCCCAACGAAAATAAAGACGATTTATTGCATATGTGACAAACTTTTTATCCATTTGGCTTGACGACTTCCCATACAGCTAGCCTTAAATGCCCCTTAACTTTGTGTGCAACGCCAACAGCATCAAGTAATGCAAGCCGTTCTAGAGGAATACTATCAATATTTTGGTCGTCTTCAAATTCTAAGTGAATGACCTTTTTGTGAAGAAACTCCTTCATCTCTGGTCGAATATTTTTGTCAATAGTAACAACCAAAAAATTAAAATGATTGGCCTTTGTCTTCATAGGCCAAAACCCAAGACTTCGAAGTCTGCTCAATTTCTTGTGTAAAATCTCTAAATCCATATTTACCTCCTCGTAAGTGGTTATGGATTCAGTCTATTACACCTTCAAATTATTGAAAGACGGGGTTCCTGGATGATTTACCATAAAAGACCACTTAACAAATACTCATATTTTTTATTATTCCGAGAGGAAAGTTTTTTGTTAGCTTCCAATTGGCTGGACGCATCTTGAAAAGTTTTTGAAGAAATTATAGATGGAACGGGAATATATATCCAATCCTTTTTATTTCGATTGGAAGAACTTGATTTATGTTTTTTTGGATAAAAATTATTGTCTCTTGCGAACTTGGTTGGACGCAACCTTTCTACCTTGATAGTCTTTCTAAAAGCAGCTTGTCCATAATAAGCGGGATTTTTAAGCATACACAAGATAGTTGAACGCCCCCAAATACCTTGTTGTCTTCTAGTAGGCACCCCCCTTATATTTAATTCCTTTGCAATTGCTCTAATACTTAGTTTGTTTCGGCAATACATTTGAAAAATATTTTTAACAACTTTAGACTCTTCTGGATGGATTTCATATCGTGCGTCAGCGGAGTCTGTTTTCAGAATATATATATAACCATAGGGGGCTCCACATAAAACGCTAACAAAGCCCTTAGAAGCCTTTTGAAGTTTACCCCTTCGACTTCTTTCCATAATTTTTTCTCTTTCATATTCTGAAATGACTCCTTGTATTTGTAGCAAAAGCTGATCTTCGGGTGAATTTGTAATATCTCTATTAGAAAAAATAATTTCAACACCTAGCCTCTGAAATTCTTCAATTAGAATCAATTGATGGGCATATTTACGAGCTAATCTGTCTGGACATAACACAAGTACCTTTGTAACCTCCCCAGAAAAAGCTTTGTCGCGAAGAGAGTCTAAAGCAGGACGAACAAGGGTGGCGCCACTCACACCATTATCCATAAATATAAGATCCTCCTCTACACAAAAATTGTGTTCCTTAGCGAAATCGTGAAGACTAGAAATCTGTGAATCAATGGTTCCCTCTTGAGCTTGTTTATCTGAGGACACTCGACAATAAAGAGCTACTGATGTTTCCATTTTTAACCTCCATTATTTTCTGTTGTTTTACTTTCTGCTTTAATTGTTTCTTTATTTTTGGAACAACAACTTCGTATGTCTGTTGAATCCGTGTGGTTTGGTCGCTTTGATAGACACTTTTTAGCTGAGCTGTCCATGGATTTTGATGTTTTGTTTGGTGGGCCATTATCATTCCTTTGACTATGGTTCGAAGCTAAATGGGAAGAATCCTCAGGTGGATGCCAACGATAGTGAGCATATTTACGACCACTTGCATAAAGTGAATGATTATATATATTTATGGAAATTTCAATGGAAAAGTTGTCTATTGTGTCCGAGGAGTAACGGGTGCTTACAAAGGGCAACCTGTCTTGCGGGTAGAAATACCCAAGTCAGACGGGGGCACAAGACCCTTGGGTGTCCTGGCCTTGGAGGACAAGATTGTCCAGAAGGCCGTTGTAGACAGCATCCTCTCTCCCATCTACGAGGAACATTTCCTCGGTTATAGCTACGGATTCCGTCCAGGGCGTGGAGCGCATAATGCGTTGGATGCTCTGGCTTACGGAATAGAGCGTAGAAAGATCAGCTACATATTGGATGCGGATATAAAATCCTACTTCGATAGCGTGGATAGAAAGACTCTAATTCGCTTTCTAAAACACCTCATCGGAGATGAGAGACTCATTCGTCTCTTTGAAAAGTGGCTCAAGTGCGGAGTGCTATCTCAAGGCGTCTTAGAAGACACAGGGAGAGGGACCGTTCAAGGTTCAAATATTTCCCCTATCTTCGCCAACATATATTTACATTATGTGTTGGATTTATGGATGCAGAAATGGCGCAAGGACCATGCCACAGGGGACATGATATTTGTTCGCTACGCCGATGACTTTGTCGTAGGCTTTCAATACAAGGGGGAAGCTGAACGCTTCCTCAATGATCTGAAGCGCAGGCTTAAGGAGTTTTCTCTAGAAATACATCCGGGGAAAACTCGCCTCATAGAGTTCGGTCGATTTGCAAATGCAAATTGCCGCCGACGAGGTCTTGGTCACTCCGAGACTTTTGATTTCTTAGGATTCACTCACTTTTGTGTGCGCACGAGGAAAGGAGGCTTTAGGATAGGGCGTAAACCCATATCCAAGAGAGTCTGCCGGACCTTACAGCACCTGAAGCTGAGTCTGAGAAAACGAGTCTACACGAGGGACCTAGCGGAATGTGCAAAGTGGTTGGGTTTGGTCATCAAAGGCTGGCTCAATTATTTTGCGGTTCCAGGAAGTACGGTGTACCTACGAAAATTTATTTGCGCAATCAGGAGTGCTTGGATGAAAGCCATCCGACGACGCTCACAGCGTGGACGGAGATTCTCGTGGAAGAGGTTGGATAGAATGATTCGTCTATTCTGGCCTCGTATATCCATACGCCACCCGTGGCCAACAGATAGGTTCGCTTGCGGTACCACCTGAAGTAGGAGCCGGATGCTTTAACGAGCACGTCCGGATCTGTGCGGGGGGTGCGTGGCAACACGCATTCCTACCGTAACCCTTAAGATCACGCATTGATTCTATGAAAAAGTTTGCCTTGATGCTCAGGAAGCACCAAGAAAATATTCTTTCCTTCATTAAAGATCCTGTCACAAATGCCAAGGCTGAGGGAATCAATCGCCTTCTAAAGATCATAAAAAATCGGGCTTCAGGATTTAAGAACCTACAGGGTTTTGAGAATATGATTTACTTGTGTGCTGGGGATTTGGATATTGTTGGAAGTTTCCCCAAGCGTTTTTGTACATTATAGTTTTTATTGTCGATCAACATTTCTTTTTCCAATTCACCTCCCCATACTAACTCCGCCAAGATGAGTCAGTTATCCACAGACTCATCCATGGCGACGCTGCGGCTATGGCCCTCGGGAGCCACAATAAAGCAGCGCTGCTGTGGGTGAGCCCATCTTGTCAGATTACCCTAAATGGCCTGGTTTGCCCGCCCACAAATGGCCTGGTTTAACCCGCCCATCGGGGTGTGGATAACGGCGGCTCTCCACACAAGTGATTTGGTAGCCCTGTCCTCCGTGTTTTTATGTACAAATCTTAGGAATAACCTGTACATCCAGTTTTTAGCTATTTCCCTAGGGAATTTGGACTTTAGGCTCCGAGAAACTCGGATATAGCCAAAAAACTGGTCCAAGATATCCATCAAGGAAAAAATCCATATACACCCTCTCAATACAAGAGATTGTATCCTTCCAACGAAAATAAAGACGATTTACTGCATATGTGACAAACTTTTTATCCATAACCCATAGGTCGAAAAGATATAAATTATTTGAGGAATCATGATAGGTGTATCCTACATTCCGCACAAAAAAGATTAAAAAAGGGCTCCAATTCAATCCCTCAAAAACATTATAACACGAAGCACTATTCATCAATTATTGGGATATTCATTAATAATCTCATGCTTTCCCCTAATGACACTCCAAGCAAAACATTTGAAAGCTAATTGAAGTATTGATTACTCTGTTACATACACAACTGGGGTCAAAGTTTTTTCAAAATGGTCTTTCAAGAAAGTCTTAAAAAAATGATAACTAATTTGGGTGTGCTAACGATATACTGTAGATTATATACCCACAGCGTCAATCTGTGCCCTCTTCAATCAGCATTTAGTCATAGGTTGAGCTCGATACTGTCGGTTTAAGGCCTTAAAATTTTCATCAATCCTTAAGAGTTCAATACAAAGCACTTGTAGAGTCAATCTTGTGGGTAGATTCTTCTTAAACTGATAGTATTAAGTTAGACTAAAGGAGGGTAATTTCTACAGTATATTGTTAGCACACCCACTAATTTCCTCCTAACTTACACACTACAGCAGCTCTAGCCACGGATTCAATGAAAAATATCTGATATTTACGATAAATGTTTTCTCAAGATATCGAAAAAGTCATCAGCAATTTCCACCGAAAAATAGTTTTAGTTTCTGTAATCTGTTTCAAGCCATTTTCTAAAAAATGACTTTGCAAAGACTAAAGTCCAGAAATCCCTAAAACAAACCTCTACCATTCATAGATTTCTTTTCAAAGCAAAGCCAGAAAAATCTCGACGGGAATTGTTGAAAAGTTATTGTATAGCTCGATTTGTAATAATATTATTATACCAATGTAGAAACCACAAGCAAGTGTGATTGGGCGAAGAAGGAAGTTGCGAAGCCCCTTCGTTAGGAAAAGGGGGGCAGAGAAAAAGGTTGCTTTGATTACGCAAAAAAGTATGTCACAGGCACCTGGGAAGTGACAAAAAATCTCCTAAGTTATTGAAATTAAAGGAAATTGACTCCAACTTTTTGTGCTTCAAAAGTGCGGAATGTAGGGTGTATGAAATGAAATAGGCTCCGTGGGTGGCTTTGCTGTCTTTGCCATATTAGAAGATTTTAAAACTGATTTCCAAATTCAAAAAGAACGTTGTAGGAAAATTTTGTTTCGTCGCTATTGGGTGTTTGGTGGAAGGAAAGGGCAATGGCCCAGCAGTTGCCTTCAGGTTTGAGGATGGTTCTTGCATCCCAAGATTGAAGACTTCGATTTTTAAAAGAGTAGTTAAATCCTCCTTCAAAATTAAAGTACCGAGAGACGAACCCAAAGCCGACTCCACCTGTTTCATTTTGATTGTCGACGGCTTTGTTGTTGTCTTCGCTGATGATGGGGTCCTTTGAGTAAATGAGTTCGAGAAAGCTGCCCAGTTGACTTTTGAGTCGAAGGCGATTTGAAGTTCTTAGAGCTTTGGCATAGGGAAAGTAGGAGTTGCTTCCATGAAATTCAATGTGGTCCAACCTAAGTGTGAGAAGTGAGTCAATTGTGTTGAAGGGTTGGGAATCTTTTGAATTCTTCTTATGGAAATCATAGGATTGATTGATTTCTAAGGAGGCTACTTCCAAGTAGCTGGGGCCTTCATGGTGATGTTTTTTACGAATAATTTTATTGGTGACCCCAAAGTGAACCATTTTTTTGAGGAAGAAGTTGTCGTGGTAGTCAAATTGGATTTTGCCGTCCCTGAGAAAGTCCAAATCTGTAAGGGGTTGCATGTTTTGGGAAAAGGTTTGTGGTGGGGAGTTTCCGAAAAAGGGATGGGGGGAGACCTTGTAAAAAGGGGTGTGTACATAGGATATCTGAGGTTCAACGATATGCTTATAAACAGTGGCATTCTTTGAATTTTCTCTCTTAGTTTCATTTTTATCTGATATTTCTGAGTTATCTGATCTCTCTGAGTTTCTTTTAAAGACATTTCTAAAGGTGCGACTTATTCTTGTTTTCATGGAGAGTTTGGTTTCTAGGTGGTTGTGAGATGTGATTTTTTTATAGGAGGCGGCATTGTCATTGGTAGGGCTAAAGTGATAAAGCCTGTGGTAATAAGTGGCTGAAGGAACAAGTTCAAACTTATTCTTCAAAAGAATGGGGTAGTTGAAGCTTGGTGTGATGAGAAGCCTTTGACCAGTACGAATGAGGTCTGTGGTAGGGTCAAAGGAGCCATCTCTTTGGCTATCCACTCTTCTCGCACTGAGGCTGGTGTTGTTAAAGTCAATATCGCTAAAGGTCACACTCTTGCCATCGAGACAGGACTCATTGTTGCAAATATTGTCATAGCTCCACCTATTGCGGAGAAAGTGGGTGTATCGAAGGTCGAGGTTAAACATGAGTCCACTTTTGAGCAGGTCTTTTTCCATAAGTGAGTAGTGAAGTTCAGGGAGGCGGTGGATGGACTCATTATTTTTAGCCTTGGCATCCTCCTGGAGAAGATTGATGTGAAAGGCTCCTTCGAGACTCAGAGATTGATCTTCTGTGTTCTTGGTCAAGGAAATGTTGTTTTCTAGAGCGGGTTGAGTGGCTTCAAGGGAAGTGGTCGTTGGTTTTTTCGTGTCTTGGGCATCAAAGGGGTTGGAGAGAATATCTTCGGGGAAGTCTCTGATATACCTCAAGTCACTGAGGTAGTTTAAAGAGGTTCTTTGTGTTAGGTGACCAGGCATTTCATAATGGTGATCGTACTCAAGAAAGAATCGTTGTGCCCTTTGCCGTGTTTTGCCAAGGTTGGTCTTGAGTGAATCATCTTGCTTTTGATTTTCAAAGACTGCATCGTTGAGAAAGCCTCCATTGAATTGGCCGCGGCTCCTTTGGTCTAAGGAGTATCGGAACTCAAACAGGCCTTTGATTCCTCGCTTGTCGTAGAGTTGAGTTGAAAGAGTCATGTCTTTATCTGGAGAAAGGACTCGAAAGTAATCAAACTGAATCATAGAGCCTGAATCAGCTCCTTTTTGAAAGCTGGGGGTAAGAAATCCAGACTGTCTTTTGGCTTTGAGAGGGACAGAAATATAGGGAAGCCAAAGAATGGGAATACGACTGATTTTAAGAACGGGGTTGCGAATTTTGGCCTGCTGTCCAATTTCAGCGTCAATTTGGGTTCCCGTAAAGCTCCATGAAGTGGGGCAGTTGGTACATGCGCTGTATTGAGCTTTTTTAATTTTGTAGGTATAGCGTCCCAACTTTTCCACCAGGCGCCCTTCGAAGGCCACTTGCCCCGATTGAATAAAGGCGTTGTGGAGGGTTCCGGTTCCATTTCCGTAGTTAAGGTCTACTTTGTCAGCTTCCACATAAACTTTTTCGCTTTGAAGGGTGATATGACCTTGAGCAACAAGTCTCTTCTCCTTGGTGAAAATAGTCGCTTTGTCGGCGGATAAGTAATGAGCGTCAAATATGGCTTTGATATTTCCCTCAAGTCGAAGGGTTTGGGAAGAAATTTCTTGTGTCATTTTATTGGCATTTATGGTCAAGCCAGAAAGGGCCACTTGGCTGTGGGCTGTGGGGGAGAAAAGAAAGCACCAAGCGAGATTCTCCATAAGAAAAGTCCATATGGGCAATATGGGCAAAGCAAGGAGGCACTGCATGGAGTGACGATTTTTAGGGTGCACATTGCGATTCTGATGATGTTTGCCGTGATTTTCAGAGTGTGAAGTGTTGAGAGAGGGGGTATGGGTGGGGAGGAAGATCAATGCAAGGGCCTCTTTAAAGAGTATTGAAGTTAAAGGGTATTGAGGCTTTTCAATACCTGAATGTGGGTGATGAACCAGCCCAAGTTAAATTTGGAAAACCTAATTTCCATGGGGGATTTTTGAGCGGGTCGCTGGGAAGAGTTGATGACCACAGTCCCAGTGACGAGGACAGTAGAGCCTCCTTCCTCACTGGTTTGAAGGTCCGTGAACTTGATGGTCATAAAGCGTACATGTTTTCTTAGGATAAGTAGTTTTTGCTTGAGGTTCTCATGGGTGGTTATAGGCTTCATTTGGTGGCGGTCAATCATCATATGGATTTCAAATTTGGGAGCGAAGTTCTTACTGACTTTGTTGGTGGCTCGCAGGAGCTGGATGGGGTCTTTGTTATGGGTAGAGTGGACGCTGAGGTCCAAGGCTAACTGCTTGGTTTTTTCTAAGGCGATTTCTATGGGACTTTTGTGAAGGTACAAGTAAATCCCTCCAAGGCCCAGCAGTATAAAAAAAATATAGGGTATCCATTTCTGGTTAAGCATCGTCCTAAGCCTTTGTCTTAAGCATTGTCATCCAAACTAGACTACAAATGAATGATGAAAAATACACGAAAAAAATGCATCTAGGAAAAATGAACTTAGGTTGTTCCACCGAATATTGCCGTTGCCGAGGATTGTTGTTATGGGGGGGGGAGGTGTACCGTGGGGTTATTGCCACCGGGAGGTGACGCTGTGACTAAGGTTTGACATCGTTGAAAGTATGAGGTCACATAGGGGTTCATAGGGTTGGGGGATGGGAGTCATAGGGCGTGCCGTCGCATGAGGTTATAGTAGGAGCTATAAGAGTAGAAATTATAAAGAAAAGGCTATGGGGCTAGAGGTCATAGAGGAGTTGATAGATGGGCGATTTTAATCTCATGGGGGCTGTGGCTAAGGCGGCTATTTTATTCCCCCCCTTTTTATTGGCCCTATGTTGTCATGAGTTTGCCCACGGTTGGGAAGCGCGGCGGCGAGGGGATAGGACCGCAGAAATGATGGGGCGGTTGACTCTTAATCCCATGGCTCACATGGATATTATTGGCACTGTTATTTTACCTTTGATGGGCTTTATGGGAGGACTTCCCTTTGTGTTTGGCTGGGCCAAGCCTGTGCCTGTGAACTCCAGAAATTTGGATCATGTGGTTAAAGATATGTTTTGGATAGCTGCGGCAGGGCCTCTTTCCAATGTGCTTCTCGCTGTGATCAGTAGTATTTTTCTGATTGTTTTAAGTGGAATAGGAGTGCCCAAGCAGGTTATGATGATGCTTCTTACTTTTGGGATGGTCAACATTATCCTAGCTGTGTTTAATATGATTCCTCTTCACCCCTTGGATGGGGGCAAGGTTCTGGCTCGCTTTCTACCTGCCAGTTGGAATGAGTTTTTGGAGGCTCACCAAGGGGCCAATATGTTTATACTTTTGGGTCTTATGCTGACGGGAGTTCTCGCTTTTATTATCAACCTTGTTTCCAGACCTTACTTATATTTATTGTTGGACTCTGGGGTTGATGTCAACAGCCTTCTTTATGAAATTAGGCACCTCGGCCAGGGGTGATGGAGGGTTGAATTTGCGCATTCAAATACAGAGTTTTGAGGGACCTCTCCCACTTTTACTTCATCTTATTAAGCGTGAGGATATGGATATTTTTGATATCAATATCCATGAAATCACTCGCCAGTATTTGGATTATATTCGAGCTATGAAGCAATTTGATTTGGGTATGGCGGGTGAATTTATTGCTATGGCAGCGACCTTGATTCACATTAAATCCAGAATGCTTCTTCCCCAGTACAATGAGGGAGAAGAAGTTGAAGAAGAGCTAGACCCTCGACGTGAGTTGGTACATCGCTTATTGGAGTACCAAAAATTCCAAGAGGCTTCAGGGCAGTTATACATGCGTTCACTTGTGGGCCGAGATGTTTGGGTGCGAGGGGTGCGGCTTGTTTTTGAAGATTCAAAGGAGGGGGAGCCTATTGTTCTTGGTGAGGACAATGCTTTGTTTGCTCTCATGAGTGCCTATCGTAGAGCTTTAAAAAATATGAAAAAAGATGTGCATAGAATTTCTAGTGATATGCTATCTATTGGGGAGCGTATTTTAGAAATCAGAGGTCTTTTGGACGTAGGTGAGCTAACTCCTTTTAGCCGTTTGTTGGGTGGGCCGGCTCTTTCTTCAGCTTCTTCAGTGAATCAAGTTCTCGTGACCTTTTTATCCATGCTTGAATTGGCTAAGATGGGATTTGTGTCTCTTTTTCAATCGGGGAATTTTCAAGAGATCTATGTGAGGACTCATCGTATTATTGATGGTCGTGCGGTGGAGGTTATCGAGGACTACGATTTGGTGGAAGGAACCTGGGAGACGGCTTTGAATGGAACACTAGAGAATGCTTTGAGTGGGACTTTGGAAAAGACTTTTGTGAAGGGGGACCTTTTGGGGGATGCCATTGTGGATCCCTCCACTGAGGTGGTTGCAGCCACAGATGAAGATCTGATTCAAGAGGAGTTATTGTTGAACTTGGAAGGTGGTGTATGAGCAAGGAACAGAAAGAAGGAAGGCAAGTCGAAGAGGGAGAAGCACTTGAGCTTGATAGAGTGGCGTCTATTATTGAGAGTATTTTGTTCTCCACAGATCGTCCCCAAAGTTTTTCCCTGATCAGTCAGGTCTTTCGTGGCACCAATATAAAGACTTCAGATATAAGGAAAGCCATAGAAATGCTCCGAGTAGATTATGCTAACGGCCTTCGCGGAGTGACTTTGGAAGAGGTCAGTGGTGGCTTTCAGTTGCGAACAAAGGTTGATAATATGGTTTACCTGAAGTCTATGTTGAAAATGAAAGCCTTTAAATTGTCGGGGCCAGCTCTTGAGGTACTGTCTATTGTTGCCTATAAGCAACCTTGTGTGAAAATCACAGTGGATGAAATTCGTGGTGTGGAGTCGGGCCACCTCATTCGTGGACTTATGGATAGGGGGCTAGTTCGTTTTGCAGGTAAGAGCGAGTTGCCAGGTAAGCCCATGCTTTACGCTACGACACAAAAATTTTTAGAAATATTTGGATTGAGAAACCTCAAAGAGCTTCCGAGCTTGGCTGAGATGGACGAACTTTTACCAGAGGGTATTGGTGAAGTTGATGGTCAAGAGGATCAAAGGCAAAGCCTTACTGATGTGGCAAAAGAACTCGTCCAGACATCAGTCGAGAAAGAGTACTCTCAAAGTGAAAGAGAATTAGTGCAAATTACAGAACAGCTAAATACAATAGAGACGACTTCAGAGTTTTTTGAGGAAGAAAAAAGACGTTTAAAGGCAGAGAGGAACGTAGAAAAAACTTTGGATAACCCAAGGTAAAAAAATAAAGCAAGATAAAATTTGAACTTGCTCCATGTGATTTGATTGAATCCGCAACGCCTCATACAGAGGCGTTTCAGTGGGATTTGTTTCTTCTTGGTAATCTAAGCAATGACAAGTTTTGCTCAACAAGTGAACTAACTGTTAAAACCCGTCCTATTGTTACTCGTGCGTCCCCCAGGCGTGTTTCCCTGAGGATTTTGCGTGTTGCTAGCAACCGTGCTGTGTCCAACAGGAATGGTGTTCTCTGTTACATGAGGAGTAGGTGGCACTGGAGTTGCATTAGCATTGCTTTGCATAGATGCATTTGTCTCCCTTTCAATAAAGTCCATATGTGGCAAACACCAGACAATAAGTTGAGCACGAGACTTCACGCTCATTTTCTTATAGATATTTGTCAAATGGAACTTGACGGTCTTTTCTGTTACAAAAAGCTGGCTTGCCACTTCCTTGTTGGACAGACCTTGTGTCACCAATTCTGCAACTTCGGCTTCTCTATTTGATAAGCCCTTTTGTATTAAGACATCTTTGAGCATCCTTGCTCCCTCCCCCAATACATGGATTAATGAGTTGATTTTTTATCTTTGGCCGATGGTATCGGCCTCCTGCTATCTATATAAAAGTCTGTCAGGGTTTTTTATGAAGTGCAAGTCTAAATAAATTTCCATAAAAATTCTGGACTGAACTCTCGCAGGGGGGACAAAGAGAGGGGGTGATGGTACAAACAAATTAAGATAAAACTTTTAAGTATCTATATATATTATTTTTTTAAAGAACAGAAAAATATTATGCATAATGTCTAAATTATTCAACGCTTTGGGTCCAAAAGGTATTTTTTCCTTTTTTTAATAAATTAATCTAATGGTCTAGTTTAAATTATTCTAATCATTCGCCCTAAATATCCAAGGGTTGTCACATAAATTGCTTATTTTTCAAGCAACCTATTCAAGTCATCTATAGGTCATTTATTAAGAATAAATTTACAAGAAGTCTTTTTGCCACTTGGATATTTGATTGAGAGCTTCTAGGGGAGTTAAGCCATGGATGTCAAAATTGCGAAGAGCTTCGAGCCATTCATGACCTTTATTTGGTGGGGTTTCATTTGAGGTTTCTTTATTGTCGCTATTGTAGTTATTACAGTGAGACTCTTCACTTTGGCTTTCAGTCAGCGAAAGTTGTTGGCTTCCAGGATGGATAGGGCCAATTTCTAACTTTTGGAGAAGCAAAGAGGCACGGCGAATGACCTTTTGAGGTAATCCGGCAAGTTTTGCAACTTGGATGCCATAGGATTTATTGGCAGGGCCTTGCATTAAAGTATGAAGAAAGTGAATATCCCCTCCCTTTTCTCGTATGGACATATGGCCATTGCGAACTTGTGGATAGCGATGGCTCAAGGAGGTGAGTTCATGGTAGTGGGTTGCAAAGAAGGTCATAGCTCCCTTTTGGGTGACAAGAAACTCTAAAATAGCTTGGGCAAGGCTCATTCCATCGTAGGTACTTGTTCCACGGCCGACCTCATCTAAAATGACAAGAGAATCTTTGTTGGCGTGTTTAAGCATTTCTGCTGTTTCTTGCATCTCCACCATAAAGGTCGATAAACCTTCTGTGAGTGAATCACTGGCTCCAATGCGTGTGAAAATTTGATGAAAAGTAGGGAGAACAGCTTTTTCAGCGGGGACAAAAGAGCCTATTTGAGCAATGAGAACCGTGGCGGCGACTTGGCGCATGAGTGTGCTTTTTCCTGCCATATTGGGGCCCGTGAGCATAAGACATTCTCCAGACTTTAAAGTCACATTGTTGGGAATAAAAGGACTTTTCATGGCTTGCTCCACCACAGGGTGGCGGGAAGCTTGTAGCTCTAAAGAAGAATTTTTTGAAAACTGAGGTCGCTTGTAATTATATTCTTGAGCGAGGGCGGCCAAGCTACTTAAAACATCGAGTTCACTCCATGTTCGACTCAGCAAAAGCAACTCGGGAATGAGATTTAAAGTCTCCTTTCGTAGAGCTGCAAAAATAGCTTGTTCTTTTTCCATGCGTTTGACCTTAGCCGATAAAATTTTATCTTCCAGCTCTTGCAGCTCTTGGGTCACATACCTTTCAGCTTGAGTGAGTGTTTGTTTTCGTTTGTAGTGATCGGGGATTTTGGCTTTGTGGGTGTGGGTGACTTCAATATAGTAACCAAACACATTGTTGTAGCGAATCTTCAAAGATGGAATTCCCGTGGCTAACTTTTCTTGATTTTCCATTTGGAGGAGAAGCTCCTGGCCGGCTTCGGAAAGCTCAATGAGCTTGTCCAAGTCGCGATCCACACCTTGGCGAATAGCTCCTCCCTTGTTTAAATTTGCTGGGGCTTCTTCACAAAGGGTCGCCTCTATTTTTTTCACCAATGTTTCGGTCACCTGAAGGGAGGTGGATTCTATTTTTCCCTGGGCACAGAAAGGGCTGATGGCAAGGCCCGTTCGAAGAGAGTCCGCCAATGATAGGAGGTCCCGGGGGTGACACTGGGGGAGGCTTATCTGGCCCAATCGCCTTTCAATATCTCCCATTTCTCCAAGAACTTGGCGTAGCTTTTTAAGCTCTAAGTGACGATCATACCAAGTTTGCACCTCATCTTGACGATGGGAAATCTCTTTGACATCAGTGAGGGGAAAGTGGAGCCAGTTTTTTAGAAGTCTAGCTCCTGCGGATGTCTTGGTTCGGTTGATGGCATAAAACAGGCTTCCCTTGGAGATTCCACGATAGGTGCAGAAAATTTCAAGGTGGCGTATCACTGTGGGTTGAAGTTCCATCACCCTGTGCAACTGTCTTAGCTCAAAGGATGAAATAGATTTATAGATATCCTCCCCCTTCATATAGTGGGCGTAACTTATAAGCCTTTGGGCAGAGAAGGGAAGTTTTTTGAATTCAGAAGGAAGATTTTCATTCACTTCGTGGGGTGAGATATGGTAGTGGCCCATTTCTTCTGTAAAACACTGGGCTTTCATAGCTTGTGAAAGCACGAGTTCCACAGGTTGGAGGCTTGTAAGAAGTCTTTCTCGAAGCTGATTCCTTTTGTCAGAGGACTTTTTGCTAAAAGGCTCTTTGTTAGAGGGTTCTAGGCTCGGGGTCGCAGGTTCTAGGTAGTAAAAAGCCTCCCCTGTGGATGTTTCTAGGAAGCTGATAGAGTCGTTGTCGAAACTACAAAGATAGTTGGCTTTTAGTTCATCCAAGGTTTTGGGATCGTAGACCATACCAGGGCTGAGGATGCGGGTCACCGCTCTTTTGACAAGACCTTTGGCTTCTTTGGGGTCTTCAACCTGGTCACAAATGGCCACCTTGTGGCCAGCGGCGAGGAGCTTGCCAATGGGGGCTCCAACACTGTGGTGGGGCATTCCGCACATCTTGGTTTCGTCCTTGGCCTTTTTGTTTCTTTGGGTGAGGGCGATATTCAGGAGAGGAGCGGCAATTTCAGCATCTTTGTGGAAGATTTCAAAAAAATCTCCCATGCGAAAAAGGAGAATTTTATCTTGGTGTTGGTTTTTAATCCTCCAGTACTGCTCCATTAAAGGTGTTTGTTTGGCTGTCATAATTTCTTTCAAGTAACACAAAGTCCTTTCTAAAGGCAAATGAGTTTTTATGGGTTTCTTGGATGCGTACCTCATGCAAGAAAGAGCCTAGCTCCGTTTGAGAAAGCTTTTGAAAAAAAATGTAACATAATATTTCACCAGTTGTTATTTCAAAGTGCTTATTGAGAAGGCTTTTGTCATATGGTCTCACAAGGGTTTTGTGAACAATATCATTCATTTTATGGCGGTCCAAGAGCAAACCACTGTCTAGGTCAACCTTGCCTTTACAGGTGACTTCAACTTTGTAATCGTGACCATGGATATTCTTTTCTTTGTCGGTGAAATTTTTGTGTCCCGAAATCTGATGTATGGCTCTGATGGTGTATCTTTGGGTGAGATGTATTTTCATCAGAGTAGATTTCCATATTCGACCCAAAGGTCATCGTTTTCAAATAACCTCACCTTGTGTAAGCGAATGGAGAAAATGTTTCTACAGTCATCATTACTGTCACTGTTACTACTACTGCCACTGCTACTATTATCACTGTAGGAGATTTTTTCATGGAGTTGTTCAAAGCAATATCTTGCAATGTTTTCAGTGGTGGGAACCTGGGTTTTGAATTCTTCCACATCGTCGTTAAGGTATTGGTGGTCTAGGGGCCTTACGACTTCATTTAATAGGATATCCACATCTTTAAGGTTGATAATCATGCCTGTTTCAGGGTTGACGGAGCCTTCAATATAGGCGTCTAAAATATAGTTGTGCCCATGGCCGTGTTCACTATAGCAAAGCCCAAAGATTTTTTGATTTTTTTCTTTGCTCCAATTTTTATTGAAATAACGGTGGCCGCAACTAAAGTGCACTCTTCTTGCAAGAAGGGACCTCATGGGTTTTATGGAAAGGGGGTTGGTGTGAGTTTTCATGCGATGCTGATGCCTCCATCAATGGTCATGATGGAGCCAGTGACCCACTGGGCATTGATGAGGTATTGGGTCATTTCGGCCACCTCTTGGGGGGAGCCTATTCTTCCAAGGGGGTGAAGTTTATGGACCTCTTGGAGTTGGTTTTCAGGAAGACCATAAAAGCTATGAATGGGTGTATTGACAATGCCAGGGCAGATACAGTTGACCCGGATGCCATGGGAGGCCCACTCCTGAGCTAGGCTTTGAGTCCACATCACCATGGCTGCTTTGATGGAGGAGTAGGCGGAGAGGTTGGGCACAGGGCGTAGAGCTGCCGATGATGCAATATTGATGACGGTGGGGGAGGTGGCTTGCTGGAGTTGGGGGAAAAAAGTGCGAGTGAGCCTTACAGGCCCCATCATATTGATCTGCCATTGTCGATCCCACTCTTCATCGGATGTATTTTCAAAGCTTGCTCTTGAAAACACCCCCGCATTATTGATGAGGACATCAATGGGTTGATTTCCCACGGCTCTCACCAATGGGGTCATATCTGCTGATGAGGATAAATCACAGCTTACAGCTTTGGAAGAAGAGCCAATCTCTTGGCAAACTTGTTGGAGCCTTTCAGTATTTCTCCCCGTGAGAATGAGCTGGTAGTTGCCTTGTTGGCCAAGGAGTTTGGCCATGGCCGCCCCCAAACCACTACTTGCCCCTGTGATAAGTGCTATTTTCATGGGGAGAATCATGATTATAAAATGAAACGATGTCAATATTTATCGTCTTTTTGTGACCCAGAAGGGTCAGGGAGCAGCAGAAGGTTTGAGGTACACCTTATTATGGATGTGTGATGTGTGGGAGTGTGTGGTGGATCTGTATTATGGCTCGACTGAGTATGCCATATGTGATCCAATACTTTATTTTGACGGACTTTTCATGGGTTCCTTTGACCTCGAAGCAATTTTTATGATTTTATCCTGACTGAGTTTAAGTTGTTGAGAGTGATATTTTGATTAGCAAGGTGTGTCGAGGTGAAGTGAGTGAGAAAAGGATGACTGATTCTCTCTGTTTGGTTTGCTCTCCCGCCTGGTGGTCAAGAAATTAAGAGCACTTGAGATTTCCAAGTTCTCTTGGGAGGATAATTTCGCTGTATCTGATTTGATGGATTATTTTTGGAAGCCTAGTTCCTGGCATTTAAAGCAGGAGATCCTCCCACAGGTGGTGGCTACTTGCTTGAATCGACGCAACATCCTGTTGCGGATCTTTCAGTCTCGGGCTCCTGCCCTCGCCCCTCAGCCCCAGGGGGCTTTCGGGTACGACTGAAAGATTCTTAGTCTCGATTCCACATTGAGAGGAGATTGAGAGGAGCGTCCTATCCAGTGGGACTTTATTTGGCCCCTCAGGGAGAATAACTACCGACCATGTAGTTTAAATAAGTTCTGTGGCGGCTTGGCGAACATGTTCTTCTGTAATTTGTTCTTCAGAAGCTTTCATACATGCAATCAATGAACCTCTGGCAATCAAATTGGCTTTTCTTAGCAAGCCTCCAGAGCCCTGCCAAATGGCTGTGACAGCATTATCTGTCATGAGTTTATTCTTGATTCCAGAGATTTTAAGGTGATGATCTAGATAATTTCTCATATTTTCTTCATTAAGAGCTGGTAGGTGAGCGTGGGTCATCACACGAGAAGCCAAGGGCAGAGAAGTTCTATACTTCAATTTATCAAGAAGGTTATTCTGTCCCACCAAAATAAGTGAGAATCTTTTTTCAGAATCAAAGTTGAATTGGTTAATCGTATGCAATTCAGCAAAGACATCGACTCTCAATAAGGATGCCTCATCAATGATAACCACAATTTTATTTCTTTGTTGTTCTAATATTTCTGAGATGGCTTCTTTGAATTCCTTAAGAAGGAAGGACCTATGGTTTCCTCTTAAATTTAAATTTATACTCCAACACAATTGTCTATATAGTTCCTGTCCAGGGAAGAAAGTTAAGTAGTTTTAAGTATTTACATGCCTTCCCTTTAGATTTTATGCTTTAAAATGGAGTCCATCAAACATAATCCGTGTAAATTCAGTTACTTACATAAAACGGAAAAATAAAATAAGTTCCCCCCCCCTCTCTTGACGAACCTTTCACAGCCCCTCCCTTTCAGTGACTTATGTGGCTATCAACTGGTTACTTGATATGAGAGGAAGAGTTGGATCAACCTGTGTTTCCACCGTGGTGATTTCAAACCTCCTTCAGGGAAATAACATTACGTTGCGCATCAACTTCAAAAAATACTTGACGTGTTTTTTCAGAGAAATAATTTTTGATATTTTATTCTTCATTTATTTTTTATGTAGGTTTTAGGAGGCGTGGGAACCTCTCTATGAGGTAGAATTCTTATCCATGTTCTCCGAGAACCTCTCTGATTTTTTTCTTCTTAAAAGACATCCTTGCTCACTTTTTTCCCTCAAAAAAACGTATGTTAATATAAAAATTAAAGAGAAACTTTCACCAAAGGGGGGACTATGCGCCATTTGAAGAAGACACAGTTGGGACTCTTTTCCCAATATCCTAACCACCAACTCAGTACAGAATTGCAGCAAATTAATAACATCATTGATCGCCATCCAGAGTTTGCCCATATGGTTCATGAAGACCTTGTTAAAGAAAAGAAAGATTCTGGTGATATTGGTATGACATCGGAGCAAGTTCTCAAGGTGGCTATTCTTAAATCCATAAGAGGTCTTTCCTATCGTGCGTTAGCCTTTAATCTTGTCGATTCAGTATCCACCAGAGCTTTTCTGGGCCTTGAATTGGAAGAAAATTACGCTCACTCCACCTTACAGGACTTGATTGTTCAAATAAGTGAAGAAACTTGGGGAATTATTAGCGCCTCTTTAGTTTCAGATGCAAGAGATCAAAAGATTGAGCCGTGTAAGAAAATGAGATTGGACAGTACAGTGACGAAATCAAATATTCATCATCCAACGGATGCATCGCTTTTATATGACTGCATAAGAGTTACAGAAAGAGAATTTAAAAAAGTTCGTAAAAATGTCATGAAAGATTTTTGGCGACTTATTTCAAGAGAAGATCTTAAGAGAGCAAAAACCTTTCTTTACAAAATTAATAATTCCAAAAATGATGCGGAAAGACTACCTTGCTATAAGGAGCTTTTAAAAATCGCTACCAAATTGAACAAAGGATTACCTGATACCATCAGAAAGATAAAAAAAGAACAAAAATGTGTGAAGATGAATGCTTTGAAAAAGAGTCTAAAACAGTTAGAAAATGTTGCCTTCTACCTGGAAAAAATCATCTTTCAAACTCAAAAAAGAGTTATTGAGGGGAAAAAAGTATCTTCTGAAAAAAAGGTCCTATCCATCTTTGAACCGCATACAGACATTATTGTAAAGGGGCAAAGAGAAGTCGAGTTTGGGCATAAAATCTTTCTGACCTCAGGGCAAAGCAACATGATTTTAGATTGTCAGATCCCTGATGGCAACCCCGCAGACTCTGATATGTTTTTAAAAGTTATGAATTCAGTGACACAAACCTATGGGGCTTGCCCTGTAAAAGTAAGTGCAGATGGTGGGTTTGCTTCAAAAGAAAATCTTGAAGAGGCCAAAGAGATGGGGGCTAAAGATGTTTGCTTCCCAGAAAAAAAAGGAATGAAAATATTAAAGATGGTTAAAAGTGCTTGGGTCTTTAAAAATCTTCTCAATTGGAGAGCCGGAATAGAGGCTGTTATTTCATTCCTTAAGAGATGTTTTGGTATGAGAGTTGCTTACTGGAAAGGGCATGATGGTTTTAAGAGGTATGTAAAGAATGCCGTTTGTGCCTATAATTTTGTTGTCTTGGCAAGACATGAATTATCAACTGTCACCTAAATTTATCCATTAGGAATAACAGCAATGGACCAGGTCGAAGGTGCTAAAATCTTCCAAAGGTAGGGGTGCGTCTTCAAATCGAAAAAACTAGGGCGCAAGTCGCTTAAAGACCTTTTTCCCCTTAATCTGTAGAGTTTGTGTGGCAAATCTCCAACTCTCACTCCCCCATTGAGGCATTGGGAGGCTCAATGGGGAGTGTCAGAGAACAAAAAATGGGCCTTTCTGGACAGAAACTAAATAGGTTCTTTTTTGGCGAGATTGTTTTTTCTTTGAGTCCCAATAGCCGTGTATCTCATAAACGTAAATTTTACCGTTTCTCTTTTGCTCATGTAAATAAGACATTGTTACCAATGGTAACAAGGATTTTGAATTCTTTCAATTCAAAAGAGGTCTGAAACTGCGTTATATTTGTTCTGAAGTCAGATTCTAGACTTTAAACCTAAACCTTGTTACCATTTTTGTAGAATTCAGGTTATATATCATCCAATAATACAATAATATCCTTATTCACTCATTATAGAGAGCAGTCAAAGATGCCAAAATCTGTACCCCGGACTTATTCACGTTATACCGAAGAAGCTTTGAAGCTGATGGCCGGACTTATCCGCACAGCCAGACTTGAACGCAAACTCAGCGCTCAAGCAGTCGCCGAGCGCACTGGCATATCTCGAAGTATGCTCCAGCGTATTGAAAAAGCTGATATGAAGTGTGAGATTGGTGCAGTGTTTGAAGTGGCCACTATTGTCGGGGTCAGGTTATTTGGCCACGAAGGCTCCTCTTTGTCCAAACATATCAAGCAAACCCAGGATAAACTTACTCTGCTTCCCCAAAAAGGGCGCAAAACAATAAAAGTGGTCGATGATGACTTCTAACCCTCAACACACTCTCTCTCAATACCAAGAAGCCTATGTATGGGTATGGCTACCCAATGAGACAACACCAGTGGTTGCCGGAAAGTTGGAAGCTGATGGCGATAAACTGCTGTTTAACTATGGTCAAAGTTATCTCAATCGCATCAATAAAATGCCACGCGCTATCCCTATATATGAACCGGAGCTACCTCTTAAACCCAGCATCCAGCCACTCTTAGAGGGGTTGAATATGCCCGGATGCATTCGCGACGCTGCGCCTGATGCGTGGGGTCGACGCATTATTATCAACAAGAAATTAGGACTCAAAGGTACAGGCACAGATACTGCAAATCTTGACGAACTGACCTATCTACTTGAATCCGGTTCAGATCGTATTGGTGCGCTCGATTTCCAACTCTCACCAACTGAGTATGTGCCACGCACAGCAAACAATGTGAGCATAGACGAGCTTATTGATTCTGCACAGCGTGTAGAACAAGGCATACCTCTAACCCCGGATCTTGACCAGGCACTCTTTCATGGTAGTTCTATCGGAGGCGCACGCCCCAAGGCGCTGATAGAAGAAGATGGTGTAAAATATATTGCCAAGTTTTCAGCCAGCGCAGACCTCTACAGCGTTGTAAAAGCCGAGTTTATTGCAATGAAACTGGCCTCAATGGCTGGACTGGATGTCGCTCTCGTAAAGATGACAAGTGCTGCAAATAAAGATGTTTTACTCATTCAGCGATTTGATCGTGAATACACAAAAAGCGGCTGGATACGAAAAGCGATGGTCTCGGCTCTAACACTGTTTGGCCTTGACGACATGATGGCACGCTATGCTAGCTATGAGACATTCGCTGAAATCATTCGCCACCGATTTACTGACCCTAAAGATACACTGAAAGAATTATTTTCCAGGTTGATTTTCAATATTCTTTGCGGAAACACGGACGACCATGCACGCAATCATGCAGCCTTCTGGGATGGTAAGTATCTCAGCCTTACCCCCGCCTACGATATATGCCCACAAGGACGATCAGGAAACGAAGCCTCTCAAGCCATGCTGATATCTGGAAGTAATAACCTGAGCAAGATTAAAACCTGCCTCGAAAGTGCACATAATTTTTTACTGGCTAAAGAAGATGCCATTGAAATTTTCGAGCATCAAAGATCTGTCATTGAACAGAATTGGGATGCGGTGTGCGATGAGGCAAATTTAAGCGAAGTTGATAAAAACCTCTTCTGGAGAAGACAGTTTCTCAATCCTTTTTCATGAGTGTTTGGTCTGTGATAGAACTCTTGTTGGAAGACTTCTTCAATAGGGAAAAAATATAAATTTTGCAATAATTGTTAGCTGACAATTAAAATGCCCCACCGTCGCCAATGAAAAGTGGCCACTTTTCAGAGGAGGACCTATGGTGATTTTTGGCATTGTCAACCGAGACGCATATAATCAATTGATATTACTCATAAAAAGGCTCCGAGCTGATAAGAACTCCTTTTGGGTTCTTGTCGACCTGGAAAGGCAATGGCATTCGTTTAGTGAGAGATCCCATTCGGTTAAGGATTTGAACCTCTAACTCCTCGGGGGTGGGCTAACCCCAAGTTTTTTTCTTTGATCCATGTGATTATCCGTTGGCCATAGCCCCCCTAACCTCTTTACTGGGTCTCCATACTCCGATGGGTTTTCTAGAAACTCGGTCGTAATGCCTATTCGGACGTAGCCTTTGTCGGCAGGTCTTCATATTTGTAATGATGCAATTGAGGGTTTTACTAAGCACTACCTTTTGTTGAAGAAAAAGACCTTCAATATTTCTTGCAATTGTCAGTAAATTGTTTTTAAAGTTTGTCTGCATGGTTTGTTTTTTACTATGGGATTGAGATGTATTAAGACGGTCTTCCGTGTAGTTGGAAAATAATCTTGTCAGAGTGATAAGTGTGAAGTGTGCAAACAATTCTTGTTTGACTCCCCTTTCACTTTGAGAATGAAACTCTTCAATGGTCATCAGTTCTTTGGATATTTTGTACAGTTCCTCTATACTCCAGCGTCCATGATAGAGATTGGCCAGATCATCAATGGAATATTTTTTTTGATCCATTAAGGTTGTTCCTAGAACAAAAGTAGTTTGTCCAATTTTATATTTGACCAAACGCAAAGCGTAGGCTTTGAAGTCGTCTTGTGGCTTTTTTTTATGTAGTTCTTTCAGAATTTGCTTGCTAGGAATGACTTGGATCACTGAGTCTTTTTGATCATTATTAATAAATTCATCAAAAACAGTGTTGGCATTTCTCCTTATCCTAAACACCGCATGCAGACTTCGCACCTTATGCTCATGAAGCATTTCGTAGGAATAATAGCCACGATCATAAACCACAACATCGTTTTCAAACAATTTTTTGAAATGAGTTTGTGCAGCCTTTCTCTCATTGTTATGGGCAAAGAGATCAAAATCCACAGGAATCTTCGACTGTAGTTGGTACAGGCAACTGACAAGACCTTGAGGGTACCATGCTTTTTCCCATGGTTGCTGATACCCATTATCTACGAGTTGACGTGGTAAATTTATTTTCGATCCATCCACTGCGAAAACCTTATGGCCCTTCTATAGTGGACCCCAAAAACAGACTGGTTGCTAAGTTACACCGCAGCGGGTAAAAAGCCCCTCATAGGAGGGGATAATGAGAAAGAAACACAGCGCACAATTTAAGGCCAGAGTCGCACTTGACGCCATTCGTGAGACTGACACAATGGCAGAGTTGGCCTCCAAGCATGGAGTTCACCGCATCCAAATCCAAGATTGGAAGAAGCAAGCTATTGAAGCCATTCCTAAGGCCTTAGCGAGCAAAAAAAAGGACAACAACGAGGTAGAAGAACAAAGAAAAACCATTGATGAATTGTATCGGCAAATAGGGCAGTTAAAGGTTGAAAATGATTGGTTAAAAAAAAAATCTGAGAGCTTCAATGCCTGAGAAAAAAGCCGCTATCAATTGGAAACATCCAAATATTTGTGTCACTCGCCAATGTGAGTTGCTAGGACTCTCTAAGGGAGCCTTGTACTACAAGCCCATACCTGAGAGTGCCTACAACTTAAAACTGATGAGTTTAATTGACAAACAGTACTTGGAGACCCCTTTTTATGGGAGCCGTAAAATGGCAGCTCACTTAAGACTTAATGGCCATGGGGTCAACCGCAAGAGGATTCAGCGGCTCATGGAAAAGATGTGTCTTTTCGCTATCTTCCCAGGTCCAAACACCAGTCAGCGAAACCATCAGCATAAGGTTTATCCCTACCTACTTAAGGGGCTTAATATCTGCTCCCCCAACCAAGTGTGGGCTACTGATATTACTTTTATAAGGTTGTCTGGTGGCTTTGCTTACTTGGTAGCTGTGATAGATTGGTTTAGCCGATTTGTTCTGTCTTGGAGACTTTCTAATAGCCTTGAGACAACTTTTTGTTTAGAAGTCTTTGAGGAAGCCATAGAAACATTTGGTTGCCCTGATATCGTCAATACTGATCAAGGGTGCCAATTCACTTCTGAGGTTTTCACAAAATTATTGAAAAATCATGGAATCTCGATCAGTATGGACGGCAAAGGCAGGTGTTTAGACAACATCATGATCGAGCGGCTTTGGCGGTCTGTTAAGTACGAAGAGGTTTACTTGAAAGGCTATCAAGACAAATCAATGGTTCAAGCCAACAAAGGTTTTAAAACGTATTTTAATTTTTATAATAATAAAAGGCCACACCAGTCTCTTCAGGATTGCACCCCTTATCAGGTGCATATGGGAGAGGTGGATTTAACACATTAACACGGGGCTTCTTTGTGCGCTGTGGTGTAGCTTAAAAATCAAGTTTTTCAGTCTGACATTGGGGTCCACCTCAGCCTATAGTGGACGGGAAGATGAGCTGTAAGCTATCAGCCAACGAATTCCCTCAATAGCCTTTCTGCTCTGTCTGATTCGGCTCATTCAACCAAAATAGACAATTAGGTGAGTAAAATCAAATACTTGAATAAAATATGTTCCGTTTTGTCGGTATTTATTGACAATTGCCGACATTTTGGAACATCATAAGACTATGGGAAACCACAGCCAAAAAATCCTAGACCTCGCTCATTCACATGGACTGATCCGCCCACGGGACCTCACTCAGCATGGGGTGCCTCGCATGGCTCTGACTCGCCTTGTGCGCCAGGGCCTGCTTATTCAAGTAGGAAGGGGTCTTTACTCTTTACCTGATAGACCTGTAACAGAAAACATCTCTCTTGCTGAGGTTTCTCGCAAATGCCCACAAGGTATAGTGTGTCTGCTATCCGCATTGCGGGTCCATGAGTTAACCACTCAATCCCCCTTTGAAATTTGGCTTGCTATTCCCAACAAATCCAGACCCCCAAAAATGAAGTACCCACCTCTGCGTATTGTGCGATTTTCTGGATTGGCTCTCACTGAAGGTATTGACGAACAACAAGTTGGATGTGTTCCTGTTCATATCACAAATGTGGCCCGCACAGTAGCTGACTGCTTCAAATACCGAAATAAAATCGGCCTTGAGGTGGCTCTGGAGGCTCTCGAAGAGGCTTGGCACAACAAACGAACAAATATGGATGAGCTTTGGCATTATGCCTCAATCTGTCGGGTAACAAACATCATGCGACCTTACTTGGAGAGTTTAGTATGAGCCAAAGAAACATAGCCGCCTCTGTAAGAAATCGCCTACTCAAAGTTGCCAAAGAAAATCAGAAAGACTTCAACCTACTTGTTACTCGGTATTGTATCGAACGGCTGATGTATCGCCTCAGTATCTCTGAATATGTTGATCGTTTTCTGCTAAAAGGAGCTTTGCTATTTGACCTGTGGTTTGATATTCCTCATCGCCCCACACGAGATGCAGACTTTTTGGGCCTTGGCCCTTCTGACATAGCAACCATAAGAAATACTTTCAAAGAAATCTGTGACATTGGCATAAAAGACGGAGTTACATTTAAATCGGAAACTGTGGATGTTAAGGAAATTCGCAAGGAAGCCAACTATCCGGGCTTGCGTGTAACTCTCTTGGCGATGATTGAAAGTATGAGGTGTTCCATTCAGGTTGATATAGGTTTTGGAGATGCCGTTACACCCAGCCCAGAAGATATTGAATACCCCACAATCTTAGGGGAGTTCGCAGCACCCAGACTACAATCCTACCCACGTTATACTGTCGTTGCAGAAAAACTTGAGGCTTTAAGCAAACTTGGAATAGCCAATAGTCGTATGAAAGATTATTTCGACCTATGGGTTCTGGCTCATCACAGCGACTTTAAGGGTGACATACTTCTCAAATCTATTCAGGCAACATTTATACGTCGGCAAACAGAGAGACCCCATGAAAAACCCTTTGGGCTCACTGATGCTTTCGCTCAAGATACCCAGAAGCAAACACAATGGTCTGCTTTCTTGCGAAAGAACTCTCTTGAAGCACTTCCTTTAAAAGATGTTGTACACTTTCTTTCTGATTTCTTGTCACCAGTCATCCAGTCGGGAGGTGCGAGCCAGCCCTTTGATTTGCTTTGGAAACCTGGTGGTCCTTGGTTATTGAAGATCATGTCTAATGATGGAGGTTCATTATGAATGATAAATTAAAGAGCATATTCTCCAATCCCAAAGACTACATGCGAACAAATAGACCAGAACTGTTTTCTGATTCTATCTTAAAAACTAAAAACATATTACATGATTCTATCTTAAAAACTAAAAACATATTACATAAAACAATACTTGAATATCAACTAGACACTCTGACAAGTAGACCCGGAGGGGCGGACAAAACCATCCATTTGTGGGCTAACAAAACCATCCATTTAGGGTGATCTGACAAGATGGGCTCACCCTACATTTAATTTTTTATCTTGACAAGTCGGTTTGAAGCTTCCTTCAATCGGTAGCTTTTTCCCTCAAATTTTAATAGTTGGCTGCAGTGGAGAAGGCGATCCAGGATGGCAGAGGCCACGGTATTATCGCCCAAACACTTTCCCCAGTCCTCAATAATGCGATTGGAGGTAATAAGAGTGCTTTTTCTCGCTGAGTATCGATCCAGAATGATTTCCTGGAAGTCATCACAAGCCTCTGGTGGGATGCGCTTTCTAAGAAAAAGATCATCAATGATCAATAGGTCCACATGGATGAGTTGGGTGTAGAACCTCTTTCTGCGCCCCAGCTGCCTGGCCTCAAAGAGATTTTCAAAGAGCTTGTGAGCTTCCTGATACAAAACCTTGTAATTTGATATGGAACAGACCTTGGTGGCTATAGCTTTTGCAATGTGGCTTTTTCCAGTTCCAGGGGAGCCAATAAGCAAGGCTCCCTCTGAGGTGGACCCCAATGTCAGACTGAAAAACTTGATTTTTAAGCTACACCACAGCGCACAAAGAAGCCCCGTGTTAATGTGTTAAATCCACCTCTCCCATATGCACCTGATAAGGGGTGCAATCCTGAAGAGACTGGTGTGGCCTTTTATTATTATAAAAATTAAAATACGTTTTAAAACCTTTGTTGGCTTGAACCATTGATTTGTCTTGATAGCCTTTCAAGTAAACCTCTTCGTACTTAACAGACCGCCAAAGCCGCTCGATCATGATGTTGTCTAAACACCTGCCTTTGCCGTCCATACTGATCGAGATTCCATGATTTTTCAATAATTTTGTGAAAACCTCAGAAGTGAATTGGCACCCTTGATCAGTATTGACGATATCAGGGCAACCAAATGTTTCTATGGCTTCCTCAAAGACTTCTAAACAAAAAGTTGTCTCAAGGCTATTAGAAAGTCTCCAAGACAGAACAAATCGGCTAAACCAATCTATCACAGCTACCAAGTAAGCAAAGCCACCAGACAACCTTATAAAAGTAATATCAGTAGCCCACACTTGGTTGGGGAAGCAGATATTAAGCCCCTTAAGTAGGTAGGGATAAACCTTATGCTGATGGTTTCGCTGACTGGTGTTTGGACCTGGGAAGATAGCGAAAAGACACATCTTTTCCATGAGCCGCTGAATCCTCTTGCGGTTGACCCCATGGCCATTAAGTCTTAAGTGAGCTGCCATTTTACGGCTCCCATAAAAAGGGGTCTCCAAGTACTGTTTGTCAATTAAACTCATCAGTTTTAAGTTGTAGGCACTCTCAGGTATGGGCTTGTAGTACAAGGCTCCCTTAGAGAGTCCTAGCAACTCACATTGGCGAGTGACACAAATATTTGGATGTTTCCAATTGATAGCGGCTTTTTTCTCAGGCATTGAAGCTCTCAGATTTTTTTTTTAACCAATCATTTTCAACCTTTAACTGCCCTATTTGCCGATACAATTCATCAATGGTTTTTCTTTGTTCTTCTACCTCGTTGTTGTCCTTTTTTTTGCTCGCTAAGGCCTTAGGAATGGCTTCAATAGCTTGCTTCTTCCAATCTTGGATTTGGATGCGGTGAACTCCATGCTTGGAGGCCAACTCTGCCATTGTGTCAGTCTCACGAATGGCGTCAAGTGCGACTCTGGCCTTAAATTGTGCGCTGTGTTTCTTTCTCATTATCCCCTCCTATGAGGGGCTTTTTACCCGCTGCGGTGTAACTTAGCAACCAGTCTGTTTTTGGGGTCCACTATAGGCTCAAACTCGTAAAATTAACCTCATGGAGAAATCTAACAATAAAATATTCAGAGCATGGTTCCTTAAAAATCGAGCTTCAGGATTTAAGAGCTTAAAGGGTTTTGAGAATATGATTTACTTGTGTGCTGGGGATTTGGATATTGTTGGAAGTTTCCCCAAGCGTTTTTGTACACTGTAGCTTTTATCGTCGGCCAACATTCCTTTTTCTAATTCACCCCAATACTTAAGACCACTATTGTTCACCACTAAATTCAAGTGCTTTTTGTAAGCTCGATTTTGCCAACCGATCCATTCATCACGGCAAGGCAAAGTGGATGTGCCAGCTTCAAATAAAAGACAACCCAATCTTCGCCCACAATTATCTAAGATGAAATAGCGTAAGGAGGTGTTAAAAAATAACTTGAACTATTTAACTTTAGTTTGAGATAGTAAAAACATAAGAATATGTTCAAGTTATTTTTTAACACCTCCTAAGTGGGGACCAAAGGGACGTCTGTAATTGAGATAATGATGCCGATCGACAACTGTACAATTGCGCGTATTGCCCGCACTGGTTGCACCCATTACCCTCACTTTCCCTATTTCAATGCGTCATTGATGATTTTCCTTCCCATTTCTGGGGAAAATTTTAGTTAATTTGTAATCCTATTTCTTCCTATTTTAGGGAAAAGTCCTGGTCAAGTTTTGTTCCCTGGATTTTTCGATAACTCTCTCCTTTAAGTAAAATTTTTATGGCGGTATGCTTCAAACGGTCGATGATAGTATCTGCCAGCACCTCATCATCAATAATTTCTGACCAATGCGTTATTGGCAGTTGAGTGGTAATAATGGTGGACCTATCGGAACGAAACTTTAAAATATCGCAGAAGTCTGTGGATTCACTTTGGGAGAACTTCCTTAATCCAAAGTCATCAAAAATTAACACTTGGGGGCGGCCCAGACGACGCAAGTAGTTCAAATACCTTCCTGAGTGCCTTTCCAGGGCCAAGGTTTCTAGAAATATGTTGATGTCTATAAACAGTGTGGAGATTCTGGATTGACAACACTGGTGTCCCAGGCTCTGGGCCAAGAAGGTTTTACCCACCCCGTTGGCCCTTCGACAATGATAGACCTTTGCTCCTTAACCCATGATAAAGTTTGAAGCCTATCCACCTCTCTTTTACTAATAGACCTTTTGGCATGGTGGTCAAATGCCTCACCTCTGACCCAATGCCGTTTCCTTAAGAAAAATCTCTTGAAATCATTAGATAAATCGACAAGAATAAGACTTGTTTTATTTTACACCCAACCCTCAACCAAGGAGTAAGTCACATGCAATCCAATATTGATCTCGAAAGCCCCCAAATGACGAGTTCGCGTCACAGATGACCATTTTATTCTACCAAAACTTGATTCTTCCTTCAAGCCAGAGCACCTTGTCGATCCAGAAAAACAAAAAAGGAATCGAAAATTTAATCCTCAAATTTTCTTTTTTACCATTATCTATCTTATTTCCGGAACAAATTACGAAGGCTACCAAATCGCTCTTAAGACGGTATGGACTCATTTTGGTGACCTGCTTCTCATGCCAGTCAAAAGCAGTCTCAGCAAGATACGTCAAAGTATTTCTTACCTATTTTTCAAAGATATCTTTGAATCTCTGATTACAGACTACGAACCATTGAGAAAAACGTTTCATGGTTTTTATATCTATGCCATAGATGGCGACCAATTAGCACTTCCTCGCTCTAAAGATCTTTTAAAGGAGGGTTATTGTGGGTACCCTTGCCCAAATGAGATGGAAACTCATTTCTTACGTATGTATCTATCTCATGCTTATGACGTTTTATCGGGTGTGACAAAGAATCTTTGCTATTCTCCCGCTCTCAACGAAATCGCCAATGCTATTCAAATGATAGGTAGTTTTGAGAGTAATAGCATAACTCTCTACGATAGGCTTTATTTATCTACAGAGATTATTAAGGCCCATGCTCAAGCCAGTAACTTCTTTATTGCGCGTTGTAAGCGAGGCTCTACTTTTATCCCCATCGTAAATTTATTTAATGGCCCAGGTTGGTATTCACAAATGGTTATTGAGGGGGTGGTCATTCATCTCTATAAGTATAAAAACCCAAAGACTGGGGAGTTCTCTGTTTTGGCCACTAATCTTCCGCATGGCTCCTTGGACAAGAAGGATATGGTTGCTCTTTACTCTCGTCGTTGGGAAATAGAAACGACATTTCGTGATTTTACATCGACAATGAAAATGGAGCAGTGGCACTCAACAAGCCTTAATGGAATATTGCAAGAGCTGTATTCTTATTTTTGGCTCTTCAATTATACAAAGATTCAAATGAGCATAAATGAGGATGAAGACAGTGTGAATCAGTTGGTAAAAAATGACTACAAAAAACCTAACTTTAAACTGATTCTTGATTTCATAATGGATAGCATCCCCCTTTTTGTTGCGGGGCTCTATCAGAAATTTAGGAAGCAGATAAAGTTGCTGATGAAGATTTCAATGGAGAAGAGGAGGCACTTCAAAAGAAGCTATGAAAGGTCTATCAAAAGGGCTGGGAGTTCTTTTAAAAGAAATAGCTTAACGCAGAGGCAGAGGGGTGTGGTGGCTTAAGGAAACGGCATTGACCTCTGACCCAATGCCGTTTCCTTAAGAAAAATCTCTTGAAATCATTAGATAAATCGACAAGAATAAGACTTGTTTTATTTTACACCCAACCCTCAACCAAGGAGTAAGTCACATGCAATCCAATATTGATCTCGAAAGCCCCCAAATGACGAGTTCGCGTCACAGATGACCATTTTATTCTACCAAAACTTGATTCTTCCTTCAAGCCAGAGCACCTTGTCGATCCAGAAAAACAAAAAAGGAATCGAAAATTTAATCCTCAAATTTTCTTTTTTACCATTATCTATCTTATTTCCGGAACAAATTACGAAGGCTACCAAATCGCTCTTAAGACGGTATGGACTCATTTTGGTGACCTGCTTCTCATGCCAGTCAAAAGCAGTCTCAGCAAGATACGTCAAAGTATTTCTTACCTATTTTTCAAAGATATCTTTGAATCTCTGATTACAGACTACGAACCATTGAGAAAAACGTTTCATGGTTTTTATATCTATGCCATAGATGGCGACCAATTAGCACTTCCTCGCTCTAAAGATCTTTTAAAGGAGGGTTATTGTGGGTACCCTTGCCCAAATGAGATGGAAACTCATTTCTTACGTATGTATCTATCTCATGCTTATGACGTTTTATCGGGTGTGACAAAGAATCTTTGCTATTCTCCCGCTCTCAACAAAATCGCCAATGCTATTCAAATGATAGGTAGTTTTGAGAGTAATAGCATAACTCTCTACGATAGGCTTTATTTATCTACAGAGATTATTAAGGCCCATGCTCAAGCCAGTAACTTCTTTATTGCGCGTTGTAAGCGAGGCTCTACTTTTATCCCCATCGTAAATTTATTTAATGGCCCAGGTTGGTATTCACAAATGGTTATTGAGGGGGTGGTCATTCATCTCTATAAGTATAAAAACCCAAAGACTGGGGAGTTCTCTGTTTTGGCCACTAATCTTCCGCATGGCTCCTTGGACAAGAAGGATATGGTTGCTCTTTACTCTCGTCGTTGGGAAATAGAAACGACATTTCGTGATTTTACATCGACAATGAAAATGGAGCAGTGGCACTCAACAAGCCTTAATGGAATATTGCAAGAGCTGTATTCTTATTTTTGGCTCTTCAATTATACAAAGATTCAAATGAGCATAAATGAGGATGAAGACAGTGTGAATCAGTTGGTAAAAAATGACTACAAAAAACCTAACTTTAAACTGATTCTTGATTTCATAATGGATAGCATCCCCCTTTTTGTTGCGGGGCTCTATCAGAAATTTAGGAAGCAGATAAAGTTGCTGATGAAGATTTCAATGGAGAAGAGGAGGCACTTCAAAAGAAGCTATGAAAGGTCTATCAAAAGGGCTGGGAGTTCTTTTAAAAGAAATAGCTTAACGCAGAGGCAGAGGGGTGTGGTGGCTTAAGGAAACGGCATTGACTTATAAGTCATCACCAAAAGGAGGGAGACCAAGACTCAAAAAGAGAAAAATTTTTGAAGGTATTTTATATGTTTCTAAAAACAATATCCCTTGGAAGGCTGTCCCGGAGGTTTACGGATCAGGAAGTGCACTCAATGATTATTTTAGAGAGTGGGCTAGGAGTGGCGTTTTTCACAGAATTAAGAAAAGTCATTTTTCTCTTATTTTTTCCCTCGATTGGGAGAAAATTGAAGCCCTTTATGAATCTTAGAGTTTAAATAACCATTGGAGGTTTAAGCATGAAAGATTTTATTAACAAGGAAATATTAGCCAAAGAAGATGTTTCTTACAAAAAAGGGGTTACTATCAAAAAAGTCTCTCCGAGGAAGAAGAAAGTGGTTCCAGGCACTGTGTCCATTCGCATAGCAAGTAGTACGGGACGAACTCGGACAATGGTCAATCAACTGAACAAAAAAACAATGGGTCGGCAGGTGATTGTTGATGATGTGCTTTTTAAATCTCTAAATTTACTCAAAGATGAGCACCTAGATGAAATAAAAAGATCAACCTATTCAGGTGATGACCTCTTAAACCTAAAGCATAAAGAGTATTGTGAGCTTCATGGGCATATCACAAAAGAGAAATTCCTAAAAATACTATTTGAGATAGAGCTTCCTAGTGTTGGGAATGAAGGCATACCAGGGGCAAGTGCAGGTGTAAGTGCAAATACGGCCACAAATGTAGGTATCAATGTATGTGCAGATACCAGGCAAGAAATTTCAGACCCAAACGAAGCTGAAAGGGCCTCCTGCAAGTAATTTTAGGCCTCTTTTAGAACACGATTGCACTATTTTTCTATGGACTTGACGGGAGAAAACATGTTTAATAAAGATAAGAAATGTAACAATATTGTCAATATGGCTTTTGAGCCCATTGGCGAAGAAAGTAAGCTCTTTGACAAAAGAATAGAAATCATTATTGCATTAAACCATCATGTGTTTAATGAAAAGGAAGCAGATTTTTACTGCCGTTGTAGTGTGGACAGCATACGCTACCATGCTTTGCGGT
Organism: Bdellovibrionales bacterium; assembly: GCA_965261545.1. Lineage (GTDB taxonomy): Bacteria > Bdellovibrionota > Bdellovibrionia > Bdellovibrionales > UBA1609 > CBDHDF01. Next base: position 449,336 of record CBDHDF010000002.1, read on the forward strand.
CTAGAAAGCTGACATTCTGCGATTTTAGTAAGGAGGGATTGGTTTTTCTTAAAGCCGACCTTGATTCATTCCTGCATCAATCTAGAAAGCAGGTTTGTCGGGTCTAATGGAGGAAGACTATGACTGAATTATTTAAAATCGATGTACCCGATGAGTATGCCCCCAATGTTTATATATATAAACGAGAAAGGGGTTGGTGCTGGAAGTTTAAATTACCTGACAGCAAGTGGTTTTATGGTTTTATCTCAACTGATGAAACAGCAGCGAGGAGAAGTGCCAAGAAAAAAGAGAAGCAACTCGCCAAGGGTCTGTTTACTCAAGAGGAGTTGAATAAAGTTTACAAAAACGCACATCAAGCTTTAACTTTTGATGTAGCGATTAAGGAATACATTGATCACCTCAAATTGGAAGGCGCTTCACCAAACTACTATAAGTCTTTAGAGGTCGATTTGCGATCTACAGCTTCTTTTTTTGAAAAAGAGGGGGTGAAGGTTGTATATAAATTGACTGAAGAGAACGCTTATAGCTTTCGCAAACATCTTCTTACAAGGATCAAGAACAAAAAGATGGCTAAGGTCACAGGTTTTCGACAACTGAACGATGTCAAACGGTTGTTCAAGTGGCTCAGAAAGCGGAAGAAAATTCCATTAAATCCTTGGTTAGAAATTGATCCCATTTCAGTGTCAAAGGAGGAGAAGTCCCGAAATGTGATCCCTCCCATATATATTCTTCCTCAGCTATTATCTGCCAACTATCAACATCACTATGCTTTCCCCATTAAGGAATTTGCCTATGGTCTTTTTCGTACTGGAGCAAGAAAGGATGAGTTGTTGTTTCTAGAGGTAGATGACGTGAATTGGTCCAATGGTCATTGGCTTATTCGACCGAAAGAGTGCCCAACTCAACATGGGGGGCGGTGGTCTCCGAAGTACGGCAAAGTGAGGGAGGCTATGATTCCCTCCGATGTTCTGGAGATGTTGAAGCCATTGGTGGAAAGAGCCATGAATCATAGAGTTGTTGGTTATGGGTGTGCTAATAATATACTGTAGAAATTACCGTCCTTTAGTCTAACTTAATACTATCAGTTTAAGAAGAATCTACCCACAAGATTGACTCTGCAAGTGCTTTGTATTGAACTTTTAAGGGATTGATGAAAATTTTAAGGCCTTAAACCGACAGTGTCGAGCTCAACCTATGACTAAATGCTGATTGAAGAGGGCACAAATTGACGCTGTGGGTATATAATCTACAGTATATCGTTAGCACACCCTTGGTTATACTCCCAATGAAAAGGGCCTCAAGGTTCCCAAGGATGCACGATTTATTTTTACAATGGTCGATCGTCAGTTATCCAAGGGGAAATCAAGCCCTATTTATAGAAGAGTTGACTCAGTTCGTGGAGCTTGGGGAGCTTTGTTTGTTGCAGCAGGTTTAGTCAAACCCGAAGAAAGCTCAAGTCCATCAACGAGGAAGTATAAGAATGGCACTAAATTAAGGAAAGATGTCAAAGTGGCATATACACGACACGATATGCGACGAGGTTTTAATTTGGCCGCAAAAGAAGCAGGTATGTCTCTGGATGACAGAGATTTGCTTCTCGGTCATGGTCGCAATGTGAATGAAAGTCACTATGGCGGAAAACCTGAATTGGATGCCGAAAAAATCTCTGAGATACTGCATAACAAGATGTGGTCTCTTGAGAAAGTTCCTAGGGATGAATAGAAGATGTGGATTTTGTGTGTACAATTGCGCGTATTGCCCGCACTGGTTGCACCCATTACCCTCACTTTCCCTATTTCAATGCGTCATTGATGATTTTCCTTCCCATTTCTGGGGAAAATTTTAGTTAATTTGTAATCCTATTTCTTCCTATTTTAGGGAAAAGTCCTGGTCAAGTTTTGTTCCCTGGATTTTTCGATAACTCTCTCCTTTAAGTAAAATTTTTATGGCGGTATGCTTCAAACGGTCGATGATAGTATCTGCCAGCACCTCATCATCAATAATTTCTGACCAATGCGTTATTGGCAGTTGAGTGGTAATAACGGTGGACCTATCGGAACGAAACTTTAAAATATCGCAGAAGTCTGTGGATTCACTTTGGGAGAACTTCCTTAATCCAAAGTCATCAAAAATTAACACTTGGGGGCGGCCCAGACGACGCAAGTAGTTCAAATACCTTCCTGAGTGCCTTTCCAGGGCCAAGGTTTCTAGAAATATGTTGATGTCTATAAACAGTGTGGAGATTCTGGATTGACAACACTGGTGTCCCAGGCTCTGGGCCAAGAAGGTTTTACCCACCCCCGTTGGCCCTTCGACAATGATAGACCTTTGCTCCTTAACCCATGATAAAGTTTGAAGCCTATCCACCTCTCTTTTACTAATAGACCTTTTGGCATGGTGGTCAAATGCCTCACCTCTGACCTTGTGAGGCAGCTTTGAGGTCTTGAGAAGTCTTTGGCTGAATTGGATTTTCCGAGCCTCCACTTCTGCAAATAACAGCTCGTTCAATAGATCCAATGCTTGAGTCTTGTGGCTTGTGTTATCCAGCGCCACTTCAAGGCTGTCTAACATTCCATAGAGCTTCAACTCATGCATGTGGTTTTTGATTTGTACTTCATCCATCTGGCACCTCCTTGGGGCTTTGGTTATTTGGATTTTCGTTATGTCGCAAATAAGGGTTGCCTTGTTTACGATCTATTTTCTCGTTCACCTTTTTTATTTTTTGCCCTTTATAGAAATGGAGTTGTTGCTGAAAATATCTAACCCTCCTTTTCTCCCACTGCTTGCAGTCCTCAAGGGCTTTGATAATGAGAGGAAGGGACTTTTCCTTGCCCTCTTTCTGGATTTCTTTGTGACAGGAGCTTACAAAGCCCATAGCTCTTCTGAGATTTTCAATGGTCCCACCCTGAAAAAGCTCCTCAATGAAGTTTTCAAGCTCTTTACAAATCATACTTGCTTGAATAAGAATGTTCTGGGGAGTGGCCTCCTTGTAGGCGCGACTGGGCTCCGGGAGGTGTTCGTTTTTGGTGATGTACTCTCCGAGTTTACCTTTGGTCCTCTTGTGGCGAGCGAGGAGCTGTTTTTGAAAGTAAATCTCCACACTCTCCACTCCAATTTTTACATCTACATACTCCCCTCGGTGCTGAAACGGAGCCGAGTAGAAGTTGGATTCAACGCTCACATGACAGTCTTGGTGGAGTTTTTTCTTCTCCCAACGTCCCCACCGGTAGGGAAAAGAAGGCAAGGGTTTTAAAGTTTTTACCTCTCGTTGAAATTTTTCATTGCGAGAGACCTTAAATCTTGTGTGAGGGCGAGCATTTATCTTCTCGCACACCTCCCTTAAAGCCTTATTAATTTGATCCAGACTGGTGAAGGTCTCTCGTCTGTACATAAACCTGAGGGCCCTTGTAACGAGCTTCACGGCATTCTCAGTAAGGCTTTTATCCTGGGGACGACGAACTCGAGCGGGAACAGCCACCGTGTCATAGTGTTCCAAAAGCTCTTGGTAGGATTTATTCAACTCTGGATCATACAAATGGGGTGTGTTCACTCCAGTCTTTAAATTATCAGGAACAACCACTCTCGGAACCCCACCGTAATATTCAAACATCAGAACGTGAGCGTGAAGAAAATCTTCACTAGATTCGCTCAAAGAGCCATAAGCAAAAATACGCTGAGAGAAACATAGATTTGAGCAAAATATATGGGCCTTATGAATATTAAGGTCTTCATCGATCCACTCTGGCTGAAATCCTGCGTAATCAACCTCAACTTGGTGGCCTGGCTGAAAATCACGCAAGGTAATAATCCTTTTGCCAGCTTTTGGAAATTGCTTATGAAACTCCCTCGTAAACTGGGGGTAGCTAATGACCTTCAGAAATTTTTCCTCCCAAACGTCACTTAAACAATGCCTATCCTCAATCTCCTTCTCAATAATCTTCCAATCTATACCGTAAGACCAAGGGGGAATTTCTCTTTGGGTCTTCCAATCCTTGGGGTCTGTTAAAAGACCACGTCTTATCTTTCTAAGAGTCTTGGTGCAGCATTTCATGCGGCGACTGATTTCTCGGTCGGGAATATTTGCCTTTATTAATGATTTTATTTTTGTGTAACGCTCATGATCCATCTTTGTTCTCATTTCGACCTCCTTGGTTAAAGATTGGAGGTCTTTATAGAACATCAATGACGCTATGCTAAGGGGAATCAGTCATGCCAATCAGTGCGGGCAATGCCATGCAACTGGTGCGGGCAATGCCATGCAACTGGTGCGGGCAATGCCATGCAACTGGTGAGGGTAATGCCATGCAACTGGTGAGGGTAATGCCATGGTTCGCCGGGCGAACTGAGATAAGATAGGGGGTTAGAGTCCCCCGAGAGGAAGGTCAACCGACCACTTCTCTCCCCAAGCCGTGCGCTGTCGGCCGTGAGGCCGAAGCGATGTATCGGTAGGGGTGTGTGTGGGCCAAATAATTGAGCGTCGAAAATGCCGAACTCTGGAGTGCGGAGGCTGTCATGGTAGCCGAACGCAACATACCCACCAGCGCTATGGTGAGTTGGTGGGTGACTCCACGGCGTCGTAGAAACTGGCACATACATGAATCTTATCTCGGGACCTCGGGAGGTCTTTATTTAACCCCGTCATGTGCGACGGGCGACATGGGAAAGGAGGTAACCGTAACCCATGAACGAAATAAAGAAATCGGATCCACTCATAGTAGCGATGAAGAGGACGAACAAAGGGCCTACAAGCCCAGCGGAGTCCTTGGAGCGAAGGGGTGGAACTGAAGGGAACTCAATCCGTCAAAGCATCTGCCGAACACAGAGTTGGGAAAAGGTGTCACAGGCGACGGAGCGAGTCCGTATAGCAGCAAAGAGAAAGGATGGTAAGCTCACTTGCTTGCTTCACCATGTATCTGTGGAAGCCCTCCACTTGGCTTACCTCTATTTGAATAGGGGAGCCAGTGCGGGAGTGGACCATTTAACATGGAAGGAGTATGGCGAGAACCTCGTGCAAAACCTGTTCGATTTACATCGTCGGGTCCACACTACTCCCCGGACACAATGGCAAACTTTTGGAGGTTGGCACAACGTGTCGAACTACAATTTCACTTGCCTTAATGTTCACCTCAACCTCCTTCACCAGTAGCCTTACAATCTCCTTTTTTTGCTCAAAACTCAATACCTTTAAATTGGCACTCACTTTTTTTTGGAATTCTTGGAGTTGATCTACAAGCTGTAGTTGTTGTCCTTCTTGCCTTTGCTCATACTCTAAAGATTGCTTTTCATTTTCAAGTTGCTTTATTTTTCCTCTTATTTTTTTTAATCGTGACTCTATTTCTGATAGATTTAGAGTTCCATTTTGATAAAGATCCAAGAGACGTTCCTTTTCATGTGTTATTTGACGAATCTCCTGAGCCTTTTTTACAATTAATTTTTCCAATGATTGTTGTTCACCTTTTTGCTCATGAATTCTACTTGTATACTCATCTATAACTGTCTGCGGATTTTCAAGTAATTTAACTGTTTGTTCCCAAACTAAGTCATCTAAAACTTCAACTCTTACGGGATGAGATGAGCAAACTCTACCTTTAGCTGGCCACCTATAACCATCTTGTCCCATGCAGCGATAATAACAAAGCTTATACCTTGAGTGAGAAGCAGGTTTGCCATAGATCGAATAACCACACTCTTTGCATCGTAAAAGACCACTTAACAAATACTCATATTTTTTATTATTCCGAGAGGAAAGTTTTTTGTTAGCTTCCAATTGGCTGGACGCATCTTGAAAAGTTTTTGAAGAAATTATAGATGGAACGGGAATATATATCCAATCCTTTTTATTTCGATTGGAAGAACTTGATTTATGTTTTTTTGGATAAAAATTATTGTCTCTTGCGAACTTGGTTGGACGCAACCTTTCTACCTTGATAGTCTTTCTAAAAGCAGCTTGTCCATAATAAGCGGGATTTTTAAGCATACACAAGATAGTTGAACGCCCCCAAATACCTTGTTGTCTTCTAGTAGGCACCCCCCTTATATTTAATTCCTTTGCAATTGCTCTAATACTTAGTTTGTTTCGGCAATACATTTGAAAAATATTTTTAACAACTTTAGACTCTTCTGGATGGATTTCATATCGTGCGTCAGCGGAGTCTGTTTTCAGAATATATATATAACCATAGGGGGCTCCACATAAAACGCTAACAAAGCCCTTAGAAGCCTTTTGAAGTTTACCCCTTCGACTTCTTTCCATAATTTTTTCTCTTTCATATTCTGAAATGACTCCTTGTATTTGTAGCAAAAGCTGATCTTCGGGTGAATTTGTAATATCTCTATTAGAAAAAATAATTTCAACACCTAGCCTCTGAAATTCTTCAATTAGAATCAATTGATGGGCATATTTACGAGCTAATCTGTCTGGACATAACACAAGTACCTTTGTAACCTCCCCAGAAAAAGCTTTGTCGCGAAGAGAGTCTAAAGCAGGACGAACAAGGGTGGCGCCACTCACACCATTATCCATAAATATAAGATCCTCCTCTACACAAAAATTGTGTTCCTTAGCGAAATCGTGAAGACTAGAAATCTGTGAATCAATGGTTCCCTCTTGAGCTTGTTTATCTGAGGACACTCGACAATAAAGAGCTACTGATGTTTCCATTTTTAACCTCCATTATTTTCTGTTGTTTTACTTTCTGCTTTAATTGTTTCTTTATTTTTGGAACAACAACTTCGTATGTCTGTTGAATCCGTGTGGTTTGGTCGCTTTGATAGACACTTTTTAGCTGAGCTGTCCATGGATTTTGATGTTTTGTTTGGTGGGCCATTATCATTCCTTTGACTATGGTTCGAAGCTAAATGGGAAGAATCCTCAGGTGGATGCCAACGATAGTGAGCATATTTACGACCACTTGCATAAAGTGAATGATTATATATATTTATGGAAATTTCAATGGAAAAGTTGTCTATTGTGTCCGAGGAGTAACGGGTGCTTACAAAGGGCAACCTGTCTTGCGGGTAGAAATACCCAAGTCAGACGGGGGCACAAGACCCTTGGGTGTCCTGGCCTGGAGGACAAGATTGTCCAGAAGGCCGTTGTAGACAGCATCCTCTCTCCCATCTACGAGGAACATTTCCTCGGTTATAGCTACGGATTCCGTCCAGGGCGTGGAGCGCATAATGCGTTGGATGCTCTGGCTTACGGAATAGAGCGTAGAAAGATCAGCTACATATTGGATGCGGATATAAAATCCTACTTCGATAGCGTGGATAGAAAGACTCTAATTCGCTTTCTAAAACACCTCATCGGAGATGAGAGACTCATTCGTCTCTTTGAAAAGTGGCTCAAGTGCGGAGTGCTATCTCAAGGCGTCTTAGAAGACACAGGGAGAGGGACCGTTCAAGGTTCAAATATTTCCCCTATCTTCGCCAACATATATTTACATTATGTGTTGGATTTATGGATGCAGAAATGGCGCAAGGACCATGCCACAGGGGACATGATATTTGTTCGCTACGCCGATGACTTTGTCGTAGGCTTTCAATACAAGGGGGAAGCTGAACGCTTCCTCAATGATCTGAAGCGCAGGCTTAAGGAGTTTTCTCTAGAAATACATCCGGGGAAAACTCGCCTCATAGAGTTCGGTCGATTTGCAAATGCAAATTGCCGCCGACGAGGTCTTGGTCACTCCGAGACTTTTGATTTCTTAGGATTCACTCACTTTTGTGTGCGCACGAGGAAAGGAGGCTTTAGGATAGGGCGTAAACCCATATCCAAGAGAGTCTGCCGGACCTTACAGCACCTGAAGCTGAGTCTGAGAAAACGAGTCTACACGAGGGACCTAGCGGAATGTGCAAAGTGGTTGGGTTTGGTCATCAAAGGCTGGCTCAATTATTTTGCGGTTCCAGGAAGTACGGTGTACCTACGAAAATTTATTTGCGCAATCAGGAGTGCTTGGATGAAAGCCATCCGACGACGCTCACAGCGTGGACGGAGATTCTCGTGGAAGAGGTTGGATAGAATGATTCGTCTATTCTGGCCTCGTATATCCATACGCCACCCGTGGCCAACAGATAGGTTCGCTATGCGGTACCACCTGAAGTAGGAGCCGGATGCTTTAACGAGCACGTCCGGATCTGTGCGGGGGGTGCGTGGCAACACGCATTCCTACCGTAACCAACTGGTGAGGGTAATGTCATGCAATCGGTGAGGGCAATGCCATGCAATTTTACATTTTGTGGTGCCCCGGGCCAGACTTGAACTGGCACATCCGGCAAAGGATCCAGGATTTGTTATGCTTAGGTGTCCAATAGCTCATTAACCTCTTTTACCAGTTTGGAGAGGCTGTTTTCAATAACTCCCCAAACTGTCCAGTTGTTAACTTCGGCATAGCCATGTATGAGAATATTCCTAAAGGCAATAATATGCTGATAATGACTAATTTTGGAGGTTAGTTGGGGATTAACTTTTGCAAGCTGGGCGATGGCTTCTCCAATGATTTCAAGCTGACGCTCTGTCGCAGAACGTAAGAGAATATCACTTTGATAGTCTTCAAAGGTTTTGCCTGAAGTAAATTGTTTTACAAACTCTATAGCTTTTTGGATGTCATAAAGGTATTTTTTTTCTTTAAGCCGCATAGATAGGTTTTCTCGTTTCATCGACACTTTGTCGAAAAAAGGGATTTGTAATAGCTACGTCTTCAACAAGATCTATGTGACAGCCGAAAAGCTGTTTCAAATCTTCAAGGAGATTAAAATAGGCTTTTGCATGTTCTCCTGGAGGAAGGCTTTGAAATTCGACGAGAAAATCTAAGTCATTGGGCTTTAGGCTTCCTGTAGCTGCTGATCCGAATATGTCGAGTGTTACGACGTGGTAGTGGATACAGAGTTCTTGGATATCTTTGACCTTTTCTTTTACGAACGGGGACATAGGCTCCTTTTCTAGTAAGAGCTTCATTTTGCTTTATATAGAAAAAGTGAAACCCTGTGGTGCCCCGGGCCAGACTTGAACTGGCACATCCGGTAAAGGATCCAGGATTTTAAGTCCTGTGCGTCTACCAATTTCGCCACCGGGGCGCGTTTGTAACAAACTCTGTAACAAGCTCCTAACAAAGCTTTAAAAAATTTTGAAAAATTTTAACAAGGCTTGTCAAAAAGTGGAAAAGTGACTCTTAGACACACAAGATTTTAGATCTTGTGCGTTTGCCCTTTTTTCCCTTAGGGTTGTTACAAGTTGTTACTATAGTTGTTACAGGATTTTCTGGCAAATATTTATCATCTAGGGAAAGGAAACTCAGGATAAATTGTAAGTATTTGTAATTATTCATTAATTTATTAGTTAACTGCGTGTTTTGGCCCTTGATTTTTCTCTCTCTGCGTTACTAGATGCACAGGACTTAAAATCCTGGATCCTTTACCGGATGTGCCAGTTCAAGTCTGGCCCGGGGCACCACAGGGTTTCATTTTACTCCATATAAAGCAAAATGAGGCTTTGACTAGGAGCCTCCATGTCACCCCAGGTCAAGGAAAGAATCAAAGACATTCAAAAACTCTGCATCCGTTACCACGTCTTAACACTCGACATATTCGGATCAGCAGCTACAGGAAGCCTAAAGCCCAATGACTTAGATTTTCTCGTCGAGTTTCAAAGCCTCCCTCCAGGAGAACATGCAAAAGCCTACTTTAATCTCCTTGAAGATTTGAAACAGCTTTTCGGCTGTCACATAGACCTTGTTGAAGACGTAGCTACCTGAAATCCCTAAAAGTTGTAACTAGGTTTAATGTATTGCGTTAACTTTCCTCTCTTCCTATGGAATTGGCTGCTGTCAACGGTTTGAGAGGTTTAATAGTATTAATATATTTAATATGATTCATAAGAATTTGCTGCGAAAGGTCCTCTTCGTCCCCATTGGATAGATGAGGCATAGTGGTAGCCACAGCCACCGTCACATTTGAAACAGATAAAAAACATCATTTTGTCTTGGGAAGCCCATCTATTTGGAAGGCTGAAAAAATATCCTTTTGTTTTTTAGACAGCTCTCCAAGCATCAGATCACCTGTAGCTAATTCATAAAATTTTAATCGGTCCATCATTTTGTAAATTTCTATTTTAGACATTTTTTTATATAACTTCTTATCTTTCATAACAGTATCAATATGTGAAATTAAAATTAAAGAGAGAAAATTAATAAAGATGCTTCCCCTCATATTCATGAGAGAATGAACTCGACTTCTCCTTCCATTAATATCATGCTTGAATGAGAAAAATACTTTCTCAATGATATCTTTGTTTCGATATAAACTCAATATATTTGTTTTCTTTAAATCATGACTATTTGTAATTAATATCATAATACCCAGCGTAGAAGATTCTTCATTAATATTTTCTTCATTTAAAGAAATCTTAAATGGAGTGCAATCAGAGATATTGAGAAACCTTTTTTTATTTCCTAAAGTTTCTTTCATATAGGAACTAGCTTGTTCTTCTGATTTCAAATCTTTCTCAAGAAAGAGTTTCATAAAATCAAGCAACTCTTTCATTAACACAGATTCCTCATAAACCCTTCTTTCTTTGTCTAAGAAAATATGAGCCGTACAATCAAATCCTCCGATTTTTATTGATTCTTTGCAATGCGAATAAATTGGCTATATCCGAGTTTCTCGGAGCCTAAAGTCCAAATTCCCTAGGGAAATAGCTAAAAACTGGATGTACAGGTTATTCCTAAGATTTGTACATAAAAACACGGAGGACAGGGCTACCAAATCACTTGTGTGGAGAGCCGCCGTTATCCACAAGACTCACCCACAGCAGCGCTGCTTTATTGTGGCTCCGAGGGCCATAGCCGCAGCGTCGCCATGGATGAGTCTGTGGATAACTGACTCATCTTGGCGGAGTTAGTATGGGGAGGTGAATTGGAAAAAGAAATGTTGATCGACAATAAAAACTATAATGTACAAAAACGCTTGGGGAAACTTCCAACAATATCCAAATCCCCAGCACACAAGTAAATCATATTCTCAAAACCCTGTAGGTTCTTAAATCCTGAAGCCCGATTTTTTATGATCTTTAGAAGGCGATTGATTCCCTCAGCCTTGGCATTTGTGACAGGATCTTTAATGAAGGAAAGAATATTTTCTTGGTGCTTCCTGAGCATCAAGGCAAACTTTTTCATAGAATCAATGCGTGATCTTAAGGCACGAGTGATCCAGGCATTCAGAAAATTCGCAGCATGACCTGGACTCACATAATCCCAGAAATGCTCAAAATTATCTTTAAGCAGCCATGCTCTGAATATTTTATTGTTAGATTTCTCCATGAGGTTAATTTTACGAGTTTGGGCCTTACTACGAGAGGATGAACTGTAGGCTATCAACCAGCGAGTTCCCTTAATAGCCTTTCTGTCCTTCTTGCAGGCATCTCTCCAAATTTCTTTTCTCACCTCATCCACAGCCCTGTTGAGGGATTGAATAATGTGAAATTTGTCCAAAACGAGAGTAGCATTCTTACAATGCTCCTTGATAGAGGAGATGTAGCCTTGAGCCATATCACAACAAGCCACTCTAATTTTGTCTCGCTGATATTGGCTGAGTTCCTTTGTAAAAAAGGAGTCTATTGTCTCCTTACCCTTACCTTTTCCAATCCAAACGACACAGCCTTTCTTCATGTCGTAAATCAAGGTAATAAACTTCCTTCCCTTAGCATAAGAAATTTCATCGACTCCAATGACCTCCAAACCACGAATTTTGTGACCATCTCGTTCCCTGTGGATGATTCGATGAATAAGATCAGATAAGGTGGATGTGGGTATCTTGACAAGCTCTGAAACGGCTTTTTGGGTCATCTGCTTGGTCAGGGTCAGAATTGTTAGTTCCAGACGATAGGTGACTCGACTGAAGTGGTCGGCCCAAGGAATTCTCTCCATAATACGACCATGAGTGGGACACAGAACTTCCTTCGGAGAATAATGGAAATAAATGGGGGTACCGCACACGACGATATCTCGCCACACTCTTTCTTCTAAGCATCTAAGTATCTTACAGCGGCGTCCACAATGAGGACAGCGGCAGCCATTCTTATGGGGTTTAACCCCTAAGTGAAGTTCTTGATTTCGATTTTTAAATTTAACCCAAGTCACTTTTAAGAATGATAATTTCAACATCTTTATAATAAACTTATTCAAGACCATGGCATCTCCTGTATTATTTTCCAATAAGTAAATTAAGAGATTAAACCATGGTTTTGTTATGGGTAAAGTAATGAGGGGGATAAATCATGGAAATTGAATTATTTTCTTGGTTTTTAATGCGGTAATTCTGCAACGTCGAAATTAGGCCCATTTTCTGTTGAGAAACTCGGATATACCCAATAAATTTCCTCATTAAAAGTAAAAGAGCATGATGGAGATTTTATTTTCTCATTTAAAGCCACAGCAAGCTCTCTTGAGAGTTTTGTTCTAAAACTCATGGGTATCAAATACTTCAATTCCTTACGATGCAGTCCCTTAATATTTTCTACACTAGAAAAACCCTTATCCATAACTAAACAATCTAAATCTAATTTATAACTTGTTATGATCTCAATAATATTCGATAAAGTTTTGACATCCGGTATACTTCCAGGATAGATTCTGTACGCTATAGGCGTATGAGTTTTATTGTCTTCAGATTTCCTACTTATCAGACCTAAGTTTATTTGTTCGAGATTCTCTCCATCTCTGTTGTAACCTTTCTCTAAAAATTCATTATTCATAGAGTAGGAAGAAAAGGATGTGATGTCAAACATTACCGTACCAGAACCCTTCACTTGACTTATCCATTCGCTAAAGAAAGATTCTATCTTTTTTTGATCTCTCCCAAGATCACATAAGAGATTGCTTATTTTTTGTGACGACATAAAATTTTTCTTTGAAACATAAGCTTCTTGACACCACATATCGTAAAGATAAAAGGGCTCTCTTTTGATTATTTTAAAAAAAGCTAAATGCAAATAATGTTCGTAATTATCTGGATAAATTTTAGACAATGTTTTTAGAAGATTTAGTTGTTCGCATATTTTCTCTAAGAAAAATAAGGCTCCCACATTATAGGAGCCTATGGGAATCTTTTTTCTTTTGGTCTTAATTTGACCTGTAAACTCATCCTTTCTTCCAAGGTAGATGCGTTTTTGCCTGGCCTGCTTTTTTTCCTTGTCCCAAAAGCTTTCAACTTTATAGACATAGGTTTTTCCCTTATTTTTTTGCTCAAAAGTGTATGACATCGTTAATATTGTAACTATGCTTTTGAAGAGATGACAATCTCTTAATCAAAGTGAAGGCCTTCTCAGACAATAATCAGGACTTAAGTCCTACACCTAGTTACAACTTTTAGGGATTTCAGGTAGCTATTACAAACCCCTTTTTTCGACAAAGTGTCGACGAAACGAGAAAACCTATCTATGCGGCTTAAAGAAAAAAAATACCTTTATGACATCACACAGCAAAGCCTCATCACAGAGTACTGCCGCACTGCCTTTACTTATCCCCGAGGACCTTCCTTGGGTTTTCTTGGGACTTCCCTAGGAACTTCCCTCGGGGACTTTCTCAAGAGTCCACATCTTATTATGCAGTATCTCAGAGATTTTTTTGGCATCCAATTCAGGCTTTCCGCCATAGTGACTTTCATTCACGTTGCGACCATGACCGAGAAGCAAAGCTCTGTCGTCTAGAGACATACCTGCTTCTTTTGCGGCCAAGTTAAAACCCCGTCGCATATCGTGTCTTGTGTACGCCACTTTGACATCTTTCCTTAACTTGGTGCCATTTGTTAGGCGCCAATTAAAATTGGCCATTTTTAGAAGCCGTCGCCAATGAAAAACGGCCAGTTGATGATGTACTGATTTAGTTATTCTTCGTTCAGAGTTTAGTCAAGTGTCTTTATTTTGCTCATCATTTAACTCGGACTATGCCACAAGATTCTGAGGAATGATTTTCTGCCCACCACTTTTGGCATGACCCCAAATGCATCCTTCAGCCCTATGGCAGAGGTAAATGGAGTATTTTTCAGGATTCCTTGGCGCAGCTAATGTCTAAAGCTCCGCGAGAGTGACGAGCAAATAGTACGGTAAAAGCCAGTTATCCATAAATTTATCCATGGCGACACTGCGGCTGTGACCCCGATGTCTAGCAACGCAGTGCTGCTGGTGTGCCCAGCACAATATAGGAGGTAACGACTATAGAAAGCTGACATGATGATGGTGGTAGGTCCACCGTTCTCGATTTACAGGAATTGGGAACAAACAACCCTAAGCTGCGCAGGGGGCAAGACCTGGGTGGTGAGCGTTAGGGAAAAGGCCAGAATAACTGGTCATGTGTAGTCTGTGAAGATGAGCGAAAGCGAACCATCGATGAGGCGTCGAAAATGCGTTAGTTGCTGTCAAAACCAAGGTCCCGGTAGTACCTTGGGATAAACTCGGAAGGTACCTGATTACTGGCCGAGTGGCAGCCGGCGTAAAGTTGGCATGAGCACAGACTTGGCGTCGTGTTGGAACTGGGGAACCTACTGGTGGATGATAAGGGAAACGCTATAAGGGAGACCCCCGAAGTGCTAAATACCGATGCCACCAACCAGGGGCAGAGTGATTCGTAGTAGTGATGAAGTTCTTGTAATGAGAATGGAGCGAAGGGGTCACATGATTTATGGAAGTAGTCAGGCCAACTTGGTTATGCTGAGGAGGAGCCTAATGAAACGGAAAATCATAGGAGCCGTGTGAGGGGAGACTTTCAAGCACGGTTCTGTGAGGGGCAGTGGGGGAAGTTCCCACTGCCTACTCGATCCAGATTTTTGAAGGAGCAAGGGCCCCACCATGAAATGGAAAATGGAGTCAAGCACTCATTGAAGTCAAACGACCTCCTATGGTCTATGGTGCACCTAAATAACTCTCTTTTAGAAAAAAGGTGGGAAAAGAAAGTACACCATCGGCTTTTGGCTCGTCGAAGAGAACATCTGATAAAGCCGATTGTCCTGGGCCACTTGATGCCCTATAATAATCTCTATATGCGATTGGATCTACTTTTGTAGTTGCGAAGGGTCCATCACCCCTTAAAAATTTAGCTGTATCTAGTGTGATAGCCATTCTGTCTTGAACAAAAGTCCCGTGTTCTAGACTCACTTCTCGATCCGTACTGAATTGCATAAGCATGTAGTCCTTGTTTGATAGCGGCTCGAAAAAAGACATAGCATAGGGAGAGCTTACAACACGATCCAATTGTGAGAAATAAGGCTCGCCCGTACCGATTCTTCTTGGAATTTCGCTCAAAAAGCGATCTGCAAAAGAAGGTTGGTCATTCTCCGGACAACCCAAACGACATGCCAAAAAAGTAATGCTCTTTACCTGCTCCACCCCCAGTGGATCTATTTCCGCTACACGACGAAGGAAATAATCAAAAAACGCCTCTGGCCCCATCTTTGTTACTGGGTCGACGTTTATCATCCCGTAGTTTCCATGAGAGCTGATTATAATTGATCCCAAACGAACATCATCAGAAAATATGCTCCCGCGTGCACTTGGCTGCCCCTTTAATCCAAGCTCTCTAAACACGACCCCTGTAGGATAGCCTTCGACAGAAGAACTATAATTATGCGTAAAGCGCATATTTTGGAGAAACATTATGTCAGTAAGATCGCCTGGCCCATCATTAAAGTCCGTCCTCTGAGTGAACCAAAGAGCCAGAGATGTCGGTTGTCCCCCCGTGGGATCCATAAAATTGGTGGGATTACTGTTGCTATAAATATAAGGAGATTCATTGTATCGAGCGGGGTCGATCCTTGTGAATCGAAGGATATTTGGGTTGTATTCTCTTTGGTAGAAGTGGTAACTACTAAGTCCGAAATTCACGGGTTGGCCCGTGTAACGATAGGGCACGGAATCGACATCCCCCGTGGAATTCGTCTCTCCGTAGGGAGTGTAGTCAAAACTTCCCAGTAGGCTATTGTCTTCTTTGAGGACAATCCTGGTGGAACGCTGATGATCTGCAAGTAAATAGCGAGTTTCGTCGTTCACCACCTGGGCCAAAACCTGGCCTCTAGGACCAAAAATATTAAGCGTCTGGGCCTGACCCTGATCAGAAATCTCCACAAGAGGGTGGAGTTCTGACCCATAAATAGCCGTGACAGTTTGAGCTGAAAGATCATAGACCCAAAAAAATAAAATGAAAAGTTTCAATATCGCCTTTTTACTCATATCATACCATCTTTCTATTTCATATAATAACCCAATAACTTTATAACAGCAATTCCCGCCGAGCTTGAAAAACATTGGAATTCCTCCAAATCTCAGTGTGAGAATTGCACTGCATCGAATAAGATAAACCTCCCCATCTTCGCCATTTAGAGGCGAATGTCCAGACTTTAGTTTAGGGCAAATACGTTAAACTCTTTGGGGCACTTTGAGAGAAATGGCTGCTCATGATGTGTCGAAAACATCTGAGGCAGCAATAGGCTTAATCCCATAAGCCATTATGGCGAGGAGTTCCTGCCAATTTTTAAAGTATAGGGTATGGAAATACCCCCCCTCATATGATCCCATAGATAAGATAGTCTCCTCTCTTTTTCTACCGCCTTTTGAAACAATTTACAGGCCAAATGTTGAAGTTGGTCCACTAAAAATACCAGTATCATAATCACGGCTAAATTGTTACACAAATTTTGCTTGCCGTGGCCAAAATTGTGCTCAAAGTTGTAACATTCATGGGGGCGCCTTGCTTCCCCACCCACGCCCATGAATCTTATCTAGGCCCCCACTTCTTTGCACGAAGCAACTCGGTGGACAGCTTCGCTGGTCTATATAATTGGCCTCTTTTAGTTACTCTGGACTTTTGATGGTATTTTTGTCATGTATGATTCCGATACAATAAAGGATAAAGCAATAACATTATTGGAAGGTGATAAGATGAGTGGCCGTTGAATAGATTGGTAATTTTAATTCCGTGAAGTAACATGGTCTTGAGCTTTGGATCGAACCCACGCATGTACCTGCACTCTGAGTGTATGGACGTATAGTAAGTTGACCTATTTTCGCTTTAGAATTTATGGCAAAATCCCAAGGCTCTAGTTTTATCACCTTCTTTTTTTCTAACAGAAAGGAGGAGTCATGTGGATATTATTTATAGTTCTGTTTGTGGAATAGATGTTCATCAACATATGTTGATGTGTACGATTGTCAAAGTGGAAGACGGTAAGAAGAAGTTTTTCACAAAAGAGTTCAAGAATTTTCCAAAAAATTTTCCTAGAATGCGCTCTTGGATGAAGCCACATAAGGTTGAGAGAGTTCTTTTTGAGAGCACAGGGATTTATTGGAATTCTTTATACGATGATTTGACAGAAAAAGGTTATGAAGTAGATGTTATCAATGCCTTTCATGTCAAAAATATTACTGGTAAAAAAACTGACGTGTTGGATAGCCAGTGGATTGCAGAGCTTGGTGCTTGTGGTCTTCTAAGAGCTAGCTTCATTCCTCCACGTGAGATTCGTTCTATTAGACTTTTGGCTCGTTATCGTACAAAAACGATCCGCCAAATATCTTCGGAACAAAATCGTATGTATAAGGTTCTTGAATATTCAGGCATTCGTTTAACCTATGCAATGTCTAAAGCTGACTGCGTATCTGGTATGGCCATGATTCGTGCCATAGCTAATGGAGAGAGATCAGTTTCTAAATTGATGTCTCTTGCCAGAGGGTCTTTACGTCAAAAGACCGAAGAATTTTCTTACGCCCTGTCGGGAAAGATGACGGAAGAAAATCGTTTTGTTCTTCAACGCATTCTTGATCGAATAGATTTTTTGAAAAAAGAATGCTCTCAAATTGAAGAAGAACTTTTCATTCGTATGAAACCCTATGAAAGGCAGTGGCATCTACTCCAGACTATACCTGGAATTGACGAATTAAGTGCAGCGCTTTTGATTGCAGAAATAGGAGGCAATGTGAAGTCTTTTAAAAATAAAGGAAATTTTTGCTCCTGGATGGGGATTTGCCCATCCAATAATGAGAGCGCAGGAAAAAAAGTCTTCACGAACGAGGAAAGCGAACACATATGTGAAATCGTTGGTATGTGAGATGGCCAATAGTGCTATTAAGACGAATTCACAATTCAAAGGCAAATACCAATCACTTGTTATAAGGCGTGGGCACAAGAGATCAGTGATTGCCGTTGGTCACAAAATGATGGGAGTTGTTTATTCAGTCATAAGTAATGACACCCCCTACAAAGACCCTGGAATTGACTATGAAAAGCTCATGGTGAAAAAAAATGCACCAAGGTGGATTAGAGCGTTAAAAAAGTATGATTTCATGTAATGTAGGATGATTTAAAAACTCGGACATTTGAAAAAATTCGAAGAACGGATAGTGGATTCGTGCGTCCAAACTACCCCGGAGATTCATAGTAACTATTCAGGGGGTGCCGCATTAATTCGAACAATTTTTTTAAAAAAAGTATAAAAATTCTTGACAAGTTTTTGAAGCAAACGACCTCTTTCATTTGTTCTTTATCGAATATGTTCCTGCATATGCCTTAAACTCTCTGAGAGCCATAGTATTGAAAGATTGTGAAACATAGGTCGCGGGGGGCACTTCTCATTCCTTTTGCTTCTTAGAACGAATCCTAGTGCATTTTTTTTAATGAAAAAAAGGCATGTTAATATTTTCATAAGGTAAGTATGAAAATAGAAAATATTGACGTGTCTTCAGCCATAAATAAAATCAGGAAGCTTCTTAAGAAAGAGAAGTCCCTTTCTCCCGCTTTTATTGTGGCCATTGAGTTGTTGATCAAAATCATCACTATTCTAGTAAATCAAAAAAAATTAAATAGTCAAAACAGTAGTATTTATAGTGGACCCCAAAAACAGACTGGTTGCTAAGTTACACCGCAGCGGGTAAAAAGCCCCTCATAGGAGGGGATAATGAGAAAGAAACACAGCGCACAATTTAAGGCCAGAGTCGCACTTGACGCCATTCGTGAGACTGACACAATGGCAGAGTTGGCCTCCAAGCATGGAGTTCACCGCATCCAAATCCAAGATTGGAAGAAGCAAGCTACCTGAAATCCCTAAAAGTTGTAACTAGGTTTAATGTATTGCGTTAACTTTCCTCTCTTCCTATGGAATTGGCTGCTGTCAACGGTTTGAGAGGTTTAATAGTATTAATATATTTAATATGATTCATAAGAATTTGCTGCGAAAGGTCCTCTTCGTCCCCATTGGATAGATGAGGCATAGTGGTAGCCACAGCCACCGTCACATTTGAAACAGATAAAAAACATCATTTTGTCTTGGGAAGCCCATCTATTTGGAAGGCTGAAAAAATATCCTTTTGTTTTTTAGACAGCTCTCCAAGCATCAGATCACCTGTAGCTAATTCATAAAATTTTAATCGGTCCATCATTTTGTAAATTTCTATTTTAGACATTTTTTTATATAACTTCTTATCTTTCATAACAGTATCAATATGTGAAATTAAAATTAAAGAGAGAAAATTAATAAAGATGCTTCCCCTCATATTCATGAGAGAATGAACTCGACTTCTCCTTCCATTAATATCATGCTTGAATGAGAAAAATACTTTCTCAATGATATCTTTGTTTCGATATAAACTCAATATATTTGTTTTCTTTAAATCATGACTATTTGTAATTAATATCATAATACCCAGCGTAGAAGATTCTTCATTAATATTTTCTTCATTTAAAGAAATCTTAAATGGAGTGCAATCAGAGATATTGAGAAACCTTTTTTTATTTCCTAAAGTTTCTTTCATATAGGAACTAGCTTGTTCTTCTGATTTCAAATCTTTCTCAAGAAAGAGTTTCATAAAATCAAGCAACTCTTTCATTAACACAGATTCCTCATAAACCCTTCTTTCTTTGTCTAAGAAAATATGAGCCGTACAATCAAATCCTCCGATTTTTATTGATTCTTTGCAATGCGAATAAATTTCCTCATTAAAAGTAAAAGATCATGATGGAGATTTTATTTTCTCATTTAAAGCCACAGCAAGCTCTCTTGAGAGTTTTGTTCTAAAACTCATGGGTATCAAATACTTCAATTCCTTACGATGCAGTCCCTTAATATTTTCTACACTAGAAAAACCCTTATCCATAACTAAACAATCTAAATCTAATTTATAACTTGTTATGATCTCAATAATATTCGATAAAGTTTTGACATCCGGTATACTTCCAGGATAGATTCTGTACGCTATAGGCGTATGAGTTTTATTGTCTTCAGATTTCCTACTTATCAGACCTAAGTTTATTTGTTCGAGATTCTCTCCATCTCTGTTGTAACCTTTCTCTAAAAATTCATTATTCATAGAGTAGGAAGAAAAGGATGTGATGTCAAACATTACCGTACCAGAACCCTTCACTTGATTTATCCATTCGCTAAAGAAAGATTCTATCTTTTTTTGATCTCTCCCAAGATCACATAAGAGATTGCTTATTTTTTGTGACGACATAAAATTTTTCTTTGAAACATAAGCTTCTTGACACCACATATCGTAAAGATAAAAGGGCTCTCTTTTGATTATTTTAAAAAAAGCTAAATGCAAATAATGTTCGTAATTATCTGGATAAATTTTAGACAATGTTTTTAGAAGATTTAGTTGTTCGCATATTTTCTCTAAGAAAAATAAGGCTCCCACATTATAGGAGCCTATGGGAATCTTTTTTCTTTTGGTCTTAATTTGACCTGTAAACTCATCCTTTCTTCCAAGGTAGATGCGTTTTTGCCTGGCCTGCTTTTTTTCCTTGTCCCAAAAGCTTTCAACTTTATAGACATAGGTTTTTCCCTTATTTTTTTGCTCAAAAGTGTATGACATCGTTAATATTGTAACTATGCTTTTGAAGAGATGACAATCTCTTAATCAAAGTGAAGGCCTTCTCAGACAATAATCAGGACTTAAGTCCTACACCTAGTTACAACTTTTAGGGATTTCAGGAAGCTATTGAAGCCATTCCTAAGGCCTTAGCGAGCAAAAAAAAGGACAACAACGAGGTAGAAGAACAAAGAAAAACCATTGATGAATTGTATCGGCAAATAGGGCAGTTAAAGGTTGAAAATGATTGGTTAAAAAAAATCTGAGAGCTTCAATGCCTGAGAAAAAAGCCGCTATCAATTGGAAACATCCAAATATTTGTGTCACTCGCCAATGTGAGTTGCTAGGACTCTCTAAGGGAGCCTTGTACTACAAGCCCATACCTGAGAGTGCCTACATAAAACTGATGAGTTTAATTGACAAACAGTACTTGGAGACCCCTTTTTATGGGAGCCGTAAAATGGCAGCTCACTTAAGACTTAATGGCCATGGGGTCAACCGCAAGAGGATTCAGCGGCTCATGGAAAAGATGTGTCTTTTCGCTATCTTCCCAGGTCCAAACACCAGTCAGCGAAACCATCAGCATAAGGTTTATCCCTACCTACTTAAGGGGCTTAATATCTGCTCCCCCAACCAAGTGTGGGCTACTGATATTACTTTTATAAGGTTGTCTGGTGGCTTTGCTTACTTGGTAGCTGTGATAGATTGGTTTAGCCGATTTGTTCTGTCTTGGAGACTTTCTAATAGCCTTGAGACAACTTTTTGTTTAGAAGTCTTTGAGGAAGCCATAGAAACATTTGGTTGCCCTGATATCGTCAATACTGATCAAGGGTGCCAATTCACTTCTGAGGTTTTCACAAAATTATTGAAAAATCATGGAATCTCGATCAGTATGGACGGCAAAGGCAGGTGTTTAGACAACATCATGATCGAGCGGCTTTGGCGGTCTGTTAAGTACGAAGAGGTTTACTTGAAAGGCTATCAAGACAAATCAATGGTTCAAGCCAACAAAGGTTTTAAAACGTATTTTAATTTTTATAATAATAAAAGGCCACACCAGTCTCTTCAGGATTGCACCCCTTATCAGGTGCATATGGGAGAGGTGGATTTAACACATTAACACGGGGCTTCTTTGTGCGCTGTGGTGTAGCTTAAAAATCAAGTTTTTCAGTCTGACATTGGGGTCCACCTCAAGCCTTTGGTCCTGAAACCTAGTCATAACTGAAGGGGATTTCAGGTTCTTACGATCTGTGAACTCTTTTTGTTGCAACTTGTGATGCTTTAAAAATCTAACACAAGTTTTTCAAAGAAAAATTTCAAATTTTAATGTGGAATGAGGAGAATGGCCTAGGTTAAATGTTTTTGCTTGACGTTGTATGGAGGATTGTTGAATGCTTGTGATTGGTTCGTTGAGAGCTAACCAAATACCCATCAGGTACCCATTAGGAGTGAAAAACTGTGCAAAATTTAGATTTTAATTCATATCTCCATTCCACTCAATCCGTGTTCAAGAGTTTCACAAGTTGTTTACGAGCCTTCTTTCAGTTGTTGAAGGGACCTTTCAAAGAAAGGAAAGTCGTAGCACTTTGTGTCATCGTGTTGAGTTCGGTTTTATTTATGACGGCATGTTCTTCTTGGTTCAAAGCATGGGAGAATCGTATTAGCCGCAACAGCAGTAGCCAGCTTGGTGCCAAGGATTTTGAATCCAAAAATATTCCTGGGGGCATCGAAGATCCAAATATTAAAGGGAACACTGGCAAGGTGGGGATGAGTTTAATGCTCGGTCAACTGGGTGATGGAAGCGGTCCCGGATTTTCCCTAAAGGCGACTTATTCGAGCAATGTCCAAAATTCAGTAAAGATCTGGAATCGTGACTATCAAACGCCAAATCTCGGATTGGGTTGGGAGCTTCCCGAGGGGAGAATTATTCGACATACCAATGATACGGGGAATGAGGATGACGATCATTTTTATTTAACGCTTCCCAGTGGTGGAGGTGTGATTGAGCTCATTTATGACAGTGTGGATTCAGCTGATCCTAATATAATTCATTATCGACCAAAGGGTTCCTATGCGCCGAGCATGCTGGCCAGGCTTTATAAATTTAATGATGTGCCCAATAAGAAATACAGTACATGGATCATCACCATGGGGACGGGCCAGCGCTACTTTTATGGCGGGAATATTGGCATTGAGTCAGGTTCTCAAAAAAGCCCAGAGTACACTGAGATTTGCGATCACATCACAAACAATGTGGAAGGAAATAAGTTGCCTCCAGCTGTGGCTGACTGCATGAGTGGTTCCGTGGAGTTGGGGATTCGTTGGGGGAACTGGATCGGTCCAAGTTACGAGGACACCTCGCAGGAGCAATTTGAGGTGGGCTGGTGGGTCTCTGCCATACAAGATACCTTGGGCCGCCAAACGATCTTTTCCTATATTCAAGATATACAAAATGTAGGGGACAGCACATCCGCCAAGAGCTTTACCCAGCAGACCTATCTCTATCGCATTCAACAGCCCAGTGGAGAAAAATTAGTTCTACGCTATTGCCCCCGAGCTGAAGGAACTGATGTCAGTAAAACGAAAGGCCAAGATCAAGGGATCAAAAAGGTGAGTCGTATTGGGAAGAAAGGTGATGGAGATAAGGGCCACCAGAGCACGAAAGGCCAAGACAACCCCGGTAAGGAGATCCAAAAGCTTAGCCGTAGTGGAGCAGGCGACAGCACCATTTGTATAGTACCCGGAAAAATATACCAGGAGTTTGTTGACCCTTGGCAAATTAACGCAGAACCCGATGGCTACCAAGAGCGCTACAGTAGTCTCTATGTGGGTGCTGTGGACCATCAATCAGATTCTTCTATAACAGATTTAAGTCAGCCCACGCTGCGTACCTTACTTCAAAGTGATTTTTTAACCACCGATGGAACGGCTGAGCTGGCCAAGCGTATCCTTGTGGGAGTTGTGAGGCAGACCTACGACTCAGATTTACATCAAGTTGTCGATGTTGCGCCGCCCACCAACTATGTCTACTGGGGGCAGAGTTCAACGGATGGTGTGTCTGTTCAAGTGGATGATTCATCAAATATCTTTAACGAGCAGACGCAGGGCCTCTACGGGAGCATAAAATTAGTGACATCCCCCAGTGGAGCGACGAAAAAATATCGGTACAAGCAGATGGAACTGGATATTACCCGCCAATTGATGGTCAATGATTTTGTGAACTACGATCAAAAGTGGCCTTTATTTGGAGGCAACCATGTGGTCATTGCGGGAACAAGCAATGATGCAACCTTGATTAAGGTTTATAATTGGACTCTACAGGGTTGGAAGGGGTTTACCGTGTATCAAGGGGGGCCCCCCGGCCCTGCGGGCTATAACCCCTTTCGTTACATCGCCTTGCAAGACAATTATATCGCTTTTCTCCATTCCGATTTAGGCACTGTCTCTGTGGCTCATTATAATTATGCCTCGCAATCTTGGGAAGATGCCATCACATTGGGGTCATTTTCTCCCTATTCTGGCAATTCGATAGAAGGAGGAGAGGACTTTCTTGGTATTGTTAGTATTGATTCCCGCGGCCCTATATCTGGTCAGCAAAATGTAGTGAAGTATAATTTATTTGAAACACCCGACCAAGGCCAAACCTGGTCTCAGGTCCTTTCAGGAAATGTCGTAGATACTTCGACTCCAATATATTCTTCTTTCTGGAGAACATCTGGAATCGGTGTGGGTCGCAATTATGTCACTGTTGGTGCTACCCAAGCTGATCATGACACTAGAGAGGGGCCTTATACTCAACCCAATTACGACTTAGACTTGGTGCTTTTGTATAGAAGTTTGGAGGGAAAGTGGCATAATTCGGGAGTACAAACATTTAAAGTCCCGAACCTTACGGGAAGGGTCTCTGGTAAATCATGGATAACACCACCATCAGATGAACCGCAGCCATGGGCTTCTCCTTCAGCGGGTTTGTCAGGTGGCTTCATTAAGTCAGATCCAAGGGTGCAATTTTTAGATTTTTCTCCATCTAGCTCTATATTAGGTGTTGGAATTAATAATCTCACCTCTCAATGGGGTCGCTTAGATAAACAGGCTAATTTTAGTCAATCTGCTTTTCTTATGTCTCCCTTTGCTGTCGACCCCGTTGCAAAGCAACTAACTTATTTGAATAATATAAGTTATTATCAAAACCCCAGCGCCTATCCAGGGTTTGTGGAGTATTCTGGCAAGGAGAATATTCTGGCGTATTTTTCATCAGGGAGGAGGCAAACGTCAGCGTATGGTATGAATGTTAGTGCAGGAACAAGTTTCAATGCCAATTCTATGGCTACAGCAATGGTTGGCTTTACTCCACAGGCTTTTCAAATGAGATACGCTAGCGGTGATCCGATGGGAGAAAAAATATCAATGTTGGTTGCCAACTGCTCCTTTGCTTTATTTGATGGCAAGTCCTACAATTCCACACAAATTTTTGAAGCCAATCCAGACCAGGACTCGTCTGGTCTGACTCTTAGAGGGTACCCACCACTTTTAGTTGGTCAACCACCAATTTATCTAACACCATCTATAAAAAATGAAGCTTTTGGCATAGATTCTTCATCACCTAGTGATCTAACTCCAAAGGCTCCCTGTGGGCAACCAATGACCCAGGTTCTTCCTGGAGGGGTGATTGCTTACAGTGATGCTGCAGGGGTTAGCCAATATGTGATTGGGGATCCTAAGACCAAGAGTTATCGTATCATTGATGTCAGCGGTGTGAATCGAGTACCAACTCGTCCCTCTGTCCTCAATACTTTAGCGAAAGTTCGTCAAGAAAAGCTGAAAGCAGAGAGAACTCAAAAGATACTTCAGGGAGTGGGCATGGGGGTGGCCGTCATTGGAGCGCTCTTCGCTTTGGCCGACCCAGTGTCTTTCGTCATGTTTCTAGCTTTTACTGGAGTCTCTGTGGGATTGGAGATTGGTGAAAAGGAGGCTGCGGCCCATTATACGCACGCTATAAATCGTATCTTAAGCAAGCTTGCTGGAGCAGCCCCCGGTCAAAGGAATGCCAATGGAACGTATATTCAAGACGGCGACGTTTTACTTTTTCAACAACCCAATGGCTCTTTGAATCTCGTAGAGTCAGAAATCGATACAAATAATCTCTACAACGTCAACTTTAGTGCGAATCGAGGTTTTGTTGTTTATACCACTCTAGGTTCCAGTGGACCTTCGAGCATTGGGAGTACAAAGGTGGCCGTTTTGCGAAATGGCATTCTTTATAAAAACCCAGAAAACTTGAGTGAGGAATTGAAAGTTTCTACTCTTATCCATCAAGGGCAATTTAATGATAGTTTTTATTCCTTATCCAGTGCTGCCAACTTTGTCACCTATAATGGAAGCAAAAATGGATCTTGGAGTTGTCCCACCTTGGCCTTCGGTGTGTATCATGGTGGTGAGGGGGAAGGCGATGGTGCTTGCTTTACAGATTCTGACGGGGCCTTTTTTATTCACCACTTTTTGGGGGAGAAATCCACTGGAAATATCACAGATTTTGTGGTGGATACAGTCACCGTGGATGATGGAGTCCAGTCTTATTCCACGATTTATGAATACGCCAATGGCAACTACGATGACACATCCACCACGGGAATTTACGAGACAGTTTCCATATATCCAGGTCAAACAACGGCGACGGGGGGAAAAACTTACAAAGAGTTTATCAATGGTCGAAATTCAAGTGATCTTACAGTTTCTGTATGCAACTACCAGTTGGAAGATCAACAGCAAGGAGGCAAACAAGCGGGAGCAAAAGCACCATCACCTGAAAATTGCTCGGATCAGCCTGTGAATTCATTTTTTAATGTGCTCCGTGGTTACCTCTACAGTACAAAAACAATAGCAGCAGATTCTACGGTTGTTGACGAGCGCATCACAGATTTTCGTATTCTCAAAATTTTAGACAGCAATGGAAAATTCCAGTCCTACAAACCCCTTCCCATCTCTAAAACTCACTCTCGTGATGGTGTTTCTCAAACGATTCAATTTGGCTACGATCCATATTTTCAAAAAAATAAAACAACATTTAGTACAAAAAATTATTTGGGCAATTCATCCATGATTGATGAGCAAGTCATAACCACAAAGCGTTTTGCTTACGAAGATTATCCCGAGATGTTAACGCAAAATATCTTTCATCCTCTATCAGAAAAAAAAATGATTCGGCAATATGGTACAGTGGCTCAACCCAAGACTTCTCGAAGCACTAAAATAACCTACAAAAATTGGCAAAGTGCTAAAGAAGGCCGAGCGTGGTTATCTGAGTCCGTACAAGTGCTAAGTCAGTTTCCAGAAGATTCCCAGGGCACCTTTGTGACAATGAGCACATTGGAGCGTGATACTTCGAGTGGTCACGCCACCAAGTCAACAAATTCGGATGGTATGGTGGCAACCCAAAAGCTATCCGTGGATGGCCGCCATATTCCCTACGCCAATTATGTGAATGGAGACTTTTACGCAGGACAGGCCGATTATTACGGGTTCGAATTTTTTGAGCCCCCCTTGGCAAATAGTTCTTGGAAAGTTTCAGGAGGAGATTTATCCCAAAACATAGCTTATACGGGGAGTGTCTCCTATGGAAGTGATACAGCCCAAGTGACTCTCACACCTAGTCAGTTTACTCCGAAGCAGGGAACTTATTCTGTGGTTTCCGCATGGGTTTTTCCTAAGAATGACAAGTCCTGTACGATTCAATTGGGAAGTGGAAAGAGCACAAGCTCATCTGAGGCCCGTTGGCAATATATTGAAGTCACCAGTAACAGCAACACAGCTCCGACGATCTCTTGTTATGGTTATGTGGATGATATGAGATTTGGCCCTGTCGATGGTGTTTTCTCGGCCCATGTCTATGATCGATCCATGAAAATTCTTGCAAAACATGGCAATAATGGTGAGGCCGCCCATAATGTCTATGACTTTCGTCAGCTCAAGGTGGCAACATATCGCACTACGGATCATAGCACGGGCGAGATCAGTCTACAAATTGATTTGGCAGGGTACTCCCGGTGGAGTGGAAGCAATAGCAACGAAATTTCAGATAATTTTGCATCCTTACCATTTGATCTGAGTTTGCCAAATTCGCTGTCATCCATTCGAGTGCTAAGTCCATCTGGAAATCAATTCATTTCCTTGGAAAGTTCAGGGGAAACCCTCCCCGTCATAAATGTCGGGCCCTCTTTTGTGATCCATGCCGAATTTGTATCATCGGATTCTCCCCTAGAGATGACCATTGGAGGAACGAAGCTTCAACTTAGATACGATTCAGTAACACGTATCTTCTATTTGAATCAATTTACTTCCAAGGCGTTGACTGCAGATGCTGCAGTTCCCGGGCTTATTACATTATTTGTGAATAAAAACATGGGACTTTTGTTCGGGGACGGAAAACTACTGATTAGCACTCGTGAACTGTCTCCTCTCACTGATGAGCAGAACCCATTGAAGATACTCGATGGGATTGCCCGTTTTATTATGGTGGGCCAAGATCCGGTTATTTCTCAAAGTTATCTCGATGGTCGGGGGCGTGTGATTCAGGCCCAGCGTCTTGGTCTCGATACAAACGATCAACCGATGACGACGATTGCATATGGCGTTCTTTATGATGGTTGGGGGCATCCATCGGTGCGGACACTCAATATGGAGTATGACTCTTCACCCACTGGCTTTCAAGTTGGTTTGATAAGTTCTTTTGATTGGAATGGGCCAGGTGTTATGGCCGGAGATATTATCAATTACTTTGAAAGTGGTCCAGGCAAATCGGTGGCCCAAGGTGATTATCAATATCCCTATACCTATGCGGGGAGCAAAGCATCTCCTCTTGCTCGTCAAGATAGTCAATCTTCTCAGCCCGGAAAGGCTTTTTTGCGCACGGGCAAGCTAGACCTCTCCTGGGAATATCAGTCAGATGATACCAAAAATTTATTTAATAAAATTGGGATTCCTTCGGCAGACTTCCAAGATTTTCACGGTCAATCCACGAAGGTTCCATTTAGTTCCTCACAGATGCAGCTAAAACAGTCGATTGCAGACACATCGGGCCGTTTGCTTGCACGAAATACGAGCACAAGTTCGGGCGATCTTTTGACCTCAAATGCTTATACTTACAATCAAAGCTTATTTACTGGGCAAAAGTTGCACCGCTCGCCCAATTTTTACAATCCTCCCAATAAGGAAATAAATTCCTTTTCCTTCCTCTCGTCATTGTCTCAAGTGGATTTATGGGGAAGTGTAAGTGTTTCAACGGAATCTGATTTAACTGGGGCCACTTATCGTATTTATGATAGGGGGATGAAGTTACGATTTGTTAGTTATGGAGCCAATTTTAAGTGTCTCAATTACTTTAAGTACGACATACGGGGTCGTAAGATAGAGAGTGGAGTGTTACAGCCAAGTGAAGTTCACTCTATGAGGGACTATCAAACTATGGCCAATCAAATGAATTATCCTTCTTCTCAGCAGGCTTACTGGTCTATGCGCTATAGCTATGATTTGAATGCCAGTGTTGCTGCGGATCCTATGAGTGTTTCACTTAAGGGACGATTATTTCAAATAGTTAGAAATAACGATGCGATTGTCACCAATGGATCAAGTTGCCAGCAGGGTTCCACAGGACAAACCACTCAACACAGATTTCAATACGATCTTCCTGGAAGAATTGTGGTATCGAGTCTGCAAACTGTTTTAGGATCGACAAGCCAAATTCGAAACACGGGTTATACTCATAATAATGTGGGGCAAACGACAGGGGTGACCTATCCCACCAAGGATCAGAGTCAGTCATCAAACCCTTTTGATCTCTCTGGGCAACCAACGATTTACTATGGCTTGAATCCCATTGGGCAGTTATCATCCATTTGCGATCAGCAGGATTGCAGTAGGGTGAAATATGCCTCCAATTACAAATATAATATCAATGGTCTGCGTGTGGGAAATCAAATGAATAATGGCAAGTTGCAACAAACCTTCACCTATGACTTGCAAAGTCGATTGGGGCAAATAAGTACAGCGAGTACAGTGAGTGCCGCAAGTTTTGAAAGTGCTGCGAATGTCTCAAATACCAAAGGGACTGCGAATACCGTGAATACTGCGAGTCCTGCGAAGGCCACCACTGTAGCTGCCCGAGGGACGACAACTCCCATATTTGAAGAAAAAATCACCTACGCCACAGATGACGAAGAAAGTGGTTTTCAGGGTGGTTATGTGATTCGTACGGAGTACACGGGGACAGGGCTGGGAGACAGCGGAGCCCATGCCTATGATTATCAATACAGTTTGTTTGGACGACTCACTCAAGCCACTCGTTTTAAGGGAGATCAATTGAATGAGAAGGATCGCACATTTTCTTATAGCTATGATTCCAACGGAAACCCATTGACAACATCCCTGGAGATAGAGGGAGGCACAAGTTCTACCGATACATTTACTTATAGGACGGGCAATCGCTTGGCCTATGTGACGGAAAATACGTCCAAACGCTATATGAATTACAATGATCGAGGGGCCCTCGTCGCAGATATTACGGGCACTGGCGATGATAATAGTTTGTTGACCTACGTACGCAATATGAGTGAAAATCGTATTATTAGTGCAGTGACAGATACAGAGACCATCAATTATAAATACGATGGATTCGGACGGCGTATTCAGGTCACGAATCAAAGCACGTCCATAGCACCAAAGGATGCTCAACTTCCCATTGGTATTGACGATACATGGATGACTTCCATGGGAAAAGAACTCTCTCAAGGTGCTCCAGGTGTTCTCGGCAATGATCTAGAAGCTAGTGGAGCGACAGCAAGCCTTGTGGAATC
This sequence comes from Bdellovibrionales bacterium, assembly GCA_965261545.1. Taxonomy (GTDB): domain Bacteria; phylum Bdellovibrionota; class Bdellovibrionia; order Bdellovibrionales; family UBA1609; genus CBDHDF01. The sequence goes on from CBDHDF010000002.1 coordinate 480,029, forward strand.
TCCTTCTGAGGGAACTTTAACCCTCAATTCAGATGGATCTTTTAATTACAAACCCAATGGAACCTATATAGGAAGCGATAGTTTCTCCTATGTGCCTGTCGCGGGGACTCAAAAGGGGAGTCCTGCTCGAGTCGTTTTGCAAGTTCTACCGGCACCTCTTGATGATATACCAACATTATCCTATACGACCGTTCAAGGTGTGCCCTTGAGTTTTAGTGAACCTGTTTTGAAATCGAATATTATAGGTCTAGCACCATCATTTCCTCCCACTTTTATTGCTATACCTCCCTCTGTCGGTGGAACAGTAAAAATAGCTCCAGCGGGGAGTTTTGCTTTTATACCAGACTCTAGTTTTACGGGAACGGCCTCTTTTAAATATAGGGTGAGCAGTGCCTTACAAAGTGGTGTTGGAACAGTTAATATCAAGGTCACTGTGCCCCCAAAGAAGTAGAGTTTGTGTGGAATGTTGATACAAGTCTTTGCTTCCCGAACCAGCCACAGGAAGAAACGGAAGCATTTTATAATTTAGTGCCATGTGGAACTCAGCAATGGTCCACAGAGTTCCAGTCTGATGGGTCTTATCACATGATATCAAAGGCGACAAATCAATGCCTAGCATATATCTATAGTCAGCGGGGTGATACTCAAGCGACCATTGGTATCACAGATTGTTTGAAGCCAGAATCAGATACTCTATTAAAATTTCGTTTTCTACCCTTGCCGCTGAGTCCAGGAGTGCTTCAAATAGCCACGGCTGAGCCACCACCAAACCCGCAACCGGGGGAAACATTATATTGTGTAGGGCTCTATCGTGAGTCCCCGTTACCCAATAAAATATTTGCAGAGCCTTGTGGCAGCAATCCTGAAAGCGACTGGATGATAAAAAAATAAAAAATATGGAATGACTTGTAGCAACATGACTACTCTCTCCAGTAAAGCTTTTCAGGGAGTTGAGCTAAATCGTCTGTCTATGAGGCACCACTCATGGGGCAATGCCGTTTCCTTAAGCCACCACACCCCTCTGCCTCTGCGTTAAGCTATTTCTTTTAAAAGAACTCCCAGCGCTTTTGATAGACCTTTCATAGCTTCTTTTGAAGTGCCTCCTCTTCTCCATTGAAATCTTCATCAGCAACTTTATCTGCTTCCTAAATTTCTGATAGAGCCCCGCAACAAAAAGAGGGATGCTATCCATTATGAAATCAAGAATCAGTTTAAAGTTAGGTTTTTTGTAGTCATTTTTTACCAACTGATTCACACTGTCTTCATCCTCATTTATGCTCATTTGAATCTTTGTATAATTGAAGAGCCAAAAATAAGAATACAGCTCTTGCAATATTCCATTAAGGCTTGTTGAGTGCCACTGCTCCATTTTCATTGTCGATGTAAAATCACGAAATGTCGTTTCTATTTCCCAACGACGAGAGTAAAGAGCAACCATATCCTTCTTGTCCAAGGAGCCATGCGGAAGATTAGTGGCCAAAACAGAGAACTCCCCAGTCTTTGGGTTTTTATACTTATAGAGATGAATGACCACCCCCTCAATAACCATTCGTGAATACCAACCTGGGCCATTAAATAAATTTACGATGGGGATAAAAGTAGAGCCTCGCTTACAACGCGCAATAAAGAAGTTACTGGCTTGAGCATGGGCCTTAATAATCTCTGTAGATAAATAAAGCCTATCGTAGAGAGTTATGCTATTACTCTCAAAACTACCTATCATTTGAATAGCATTGGCGATTTCGTTGAGAGCGGGAGAAAAGCAAAGATTCTTTGTCACACCCGATAAAACGTCATAAGCATGAGATAGATACATACGTAAGAAATGAGTTTCCATCTCATTTGGGCAAGGGTACCCACAATAACCCTCCTTTAAAAGATCTTTAGAGCGAGGAAGTGCTAATTGGTCGCCATCTATGGCATAGATATAAAAACCATGAAACGTTTTTCTCAATGGTTCGTAGTCTGTAATCAGAGATTCAAAGATATTTTTGAAAAATAGGTAAGAAATACTTTGACGTATCTTGCTGAGACTGCTTTTGACTGGCATGAGAAGCAGGTCACCAAAATGAGTCCATACCGTCTTAAGAGCGATTTGGTAGCCTTCGTAATTTGTTCCGGAAATAAGATAGATAATGGTAAAAAAGAAAATTTGAGGATTAAATTTTCGATTCCTTTTTTGTTTTTCTGGATCGACAAGGTGCTCTGGCTTGAAGGAAGAATCAAGTTTTGGTAGAATAAAATGGTCATCTGTGACGCGAACTCGTCATTTGGGGGCTTTCGAGATCAATATTGGATTGCATGTGACTTACTCCTTGGTTGAGGGTTGGGTGTAAAATAAAACAAGTCTTATTCTTGTCGATTTATCTAATGATTTCAAGAGATTTTTCTTAAGGAAACGGCATTGACTCATGGGGCTTAAGCGGGCCTTTAGGTTCTCAAGATGATGATGATAGAGTTCAATGATCTGAATGTTTATTTGATCGAAACTTGTCACAGTTTCATTCCACAGGGACTCTCCAACAATAGCTTTAAGCTCCTTTTATTTATGAGACATATCCTGGTATTTTGAAGAAGCTCCAGCACTCTTCGGGTGTGAAGAGGTCACACCCGAGTTTGACAGAAGCAATCGCGTCAAACGTGTATTATCAGGAGCTTAACGCGCATAGTTGGTCTTGTCCCACCACAAACTGGGGGGATGGACTTAATGCGTCATTTTGTGGCTGCTTTTTTAGCCTACTTACATGAAGGAGTTTTTAGATCTGTGTCATTTGACAAAAGAAAAGATGGTCCTCCACTTGGTTGGCTCATTATTCCGACACCGAGTTCCCACTTTTCTCTTTTTGAGTCAAAAATGTGCGCGGTGAGGGTACTCCCTCATTCAATAAGGCACCGATTGTTACGCCTTCTAAAACAGGTCAGCCGAGCTACCCCTTTGTGAAAACCTCAGAAGTGAATTGGCACCCTTGATCGGTATTGACAATATCAGGACAACCAAATGTTTCTATGGCTTCCTCAAAGACTTCTAAACAAAAAGTTGTCTCAAGGCTATTAGAAAGTCTCCAAGACAGCACAAATCGGCTAAACCAATCTATCACAGCTACCAAGTAAGCAAAGCCACCAGACAACCTTATAAAAGTAATATCAGTAGCCCACACTTGGTTGGGGGAGCAGATATTAAGCCCCCTAAGTAGGTACCTGAAATCCGCAAAATTATGACTAGGTGTTAGACTTAAGCCTAGATTTTCTCTTCAAATCGAACATAATGAGGTTTTATCTCTCCTAAACATTGACGATGCGACGCATCCATAGTCATAATTATGACTATGTCTTTCATATATGAGCAAAAAATCAAGGGTAAGGTCTACCTCTATAAGTCCACGAGCTACTGGGATAAAGAGAAAAAGCAGCCTCGTCAAAAAAGGGTGTATCTTGGTAAAAAGGATGAGGCCACGGGGGAACTCATTCCTACAACTCGGTGTTCCATTCCCACAGGCTCTTGGGATGTTGGCTCTCTTCACTTGTTAAAAAAGATTAGCAAAAAGCTAAATTTAGTACAAGCACTTAAAAAGATTTTTCCCGAAGATTATGAAGAAATTCTTTATTTATCTTTTTTCAAAGTTATTAAGAAAGAGCCTTATTATTTGTATCCCCTCTGGTGCGAAGACTCTTATGTTTCTGGTGAAAACTATTTAGATTCACGGTCAATAAGTAAATTCTTATTCACGGTTGGTCGTAATGAAGAAGCAATTGAGAATTTTTTTCTTGAATGGATTAAAAGGAATAAATCTGCTTCTCAAGCTGTGATGTTTGATATTACATCTATTTCTTCTTATGGTTCTGGCAATGATTTTTTAGAAAGAGGTTACAATAGAGATGGCGATAACTTGGACCAAACCAACTTAGGAATTTTAAGTCAAGACATAAAAATAGATTCAAAGTCTAAGAGTGCGAGTCTTCCAATTAGTTACAGAGTATATCCTGGTAGCATCAATGATGTGACTACTTTGAATAATATTCTTACTTTAGCTAAGGAGTACAAAATCAATCTAAAATGTTTGGTTTTAGACAAAGGATTTTATAGCCAAAGCAATATCAAGGACTTGGATGATAAAGGACTATCTTATATTATCCCTATGAGCTTTGTGTCAAATCTTTCCAAAGAACTTGTAAATTCCTTATCTTCTAACCTTTCGTCTTCGGCTTCAGCATTTGGTTTCCAAGGAGATACCTATTGGTATTGTCAGAAAGAGATAAAAATAGGGAAGGTAGATTGTGTAGCCCACCTATATTTGGACAAGAAAAAAAGAATTCAACAAGAGTCTAAATTTCTTGCAAAGATATATGAATTTGAAAATATTTTCTATCAGAAGACGTTTCAAGATGAATCTTCTTGTCGCACCTATATAAATGATACTTTCGGAGTTCAAAAGAAATTTTTTAAGATTAAAAAGGAGAATGAATATTTTGTTTTAGAAAGAAATGTGGATGATCTTGAGGTAGAAATCAATCGCATGGGGTGCGTCATCCTTCTAACAGATTCTAAGATAAATATCTCTAGGGATGAGGTACTATCTTTGTATAGAAACAAAGATAGTATAGAAAAAATATTCTTCTCTTTAAAGCATAATCTTAATGAAAAAAGAAATAGAATGCATTCTCTTCAAAATATGAAAGGAAGTCTTTTTATTAACTTTATAGCCTTGATTCTAATTTCATGGATCGATCATGTAATGAAAGAAAAGGAACTTTATAAAGATTTTTCAAAAGATGAAGTCTATAAAATATTAGATCGCTTGAAATTTTATAAGTTAGCAACAGGTAAGGTCGTTTTGGGAGAAATATCAGGGAAGCAGAAGACTATTTACTCAGCCTTTAACATAGGAACTCATGTGGATCACAGGTTTAAAATATAGTGTATTCGTTGCTTTAGAGCCTGTCGAGCCTGTCCTCATAATGAAATTGTACTTCAGTTTCCATACCTTAATCCAGTCGAAAAGAAACAAAGGAGGCAAAGATTTATTTATTTTGAGTATACAAAAAAATAATGGCCACTATTCTTCTCATTGAAGGCAGGTCTTAGGTCTTGGTTTATGCAAGCCTTTGGTCCTGAAACCTAGTCATAACTGAAGGGGATTTCAGGTAGGTAGGGATAAACCTTATGATGATGGTTTCGCTGACTGGTGTTTGGACCTGGGAAGATAGTGAAAAGACACATCTTTTCCATGAGCCGCTGAATCCTTTTGCGGTTGACCCCATGGCCATTAAGTCTTAAGCCCGGAGGGGAGGGCAAACCAGGCCATTTGTGGGCGGGCAAACCAGGCCATTTAAAATTTAATATCTGACAAGGCGTATTGTAAAATACCTTCTAGAAAACAACCTGGGAGGGAAGGATGAACGTCTTGAATAAACAAAAACAAGAAGAGATATTAACATTAATTATAGCAGGTCACTCATTTCGTAAAATAGCGAAAAGGCTACATGTAGGTCGATCTACGGTTTCAGAGTATGCGAAAGCCCATAGGGTCATTGCCAAAAAGGGGCGTACAGGAGGTATAGAGCCAAAATCTCCAGCCTTTTCGGTGTGCTCAGAAGCAGAGTCATGTTCATCTTCATGTTCTCCTGAAATTTGCTCTGCGGAGCCTCCAAGCCTTCCTGTGGCCCAGTTCGAAAAGCCCAAGGAAGTTTCGGTCTCCTCCACAGAATTCAATCAGCAGGTTCTTCTAGGGGAAGCCACACCCCCCTTAGAAACGCCTCCATCTTCCCCTATAGGATCAGGCTCAGCATGTCTTGTCGTGTCTGATGGGGCTTCCATGCACTCCTCCGCCTGCCTCACGCGCCCATCCACAACCATGGTGGAACCGATGGCTGCTCCCACAGAAACTGGATCCACGGACTGTATAGAACCACCTGGATTGAAAAAATCTCTTAAAGATAAAACCTCTCAACGCCCCTTATGTCATCAGTCGGCTTGTGAGCCCCACAGGGCTTGGATTGAAAATCAGGCTTTGAACTTAGAGCGCAATCGAATGGCCATCTACCAAGATTTAGTGGAGAAATTTGGTTTTTCTCACTCCTACGACAGCGTGAAAAAATTTGTAAGGAAGCTGAAGAAGAGTACTCCCAAACGCTATGATCGCTTGGATTTTCCCCCCGGAGAGGAAGCCCAAGTGGATTATGGCCAAGGGGCTCTGACTGTTCACCCCCGGACAGGCAAATATAGGCGGCCTCGCCTTTTTGTGATGACCCTCAAGTACTCTCGTGCCTCTTTTCGCAAGGTTGTTTGGAAGTCCAGCCAAGAGACGTGGAGCAGACTCCATGAGGAGGCTTTTCATTATTTTTTGGGCTGCCCTCAATATGTCGTCTTAGACAATCTCAAGGAAGGTGTTATTAAGCCAGATATCTATGAGCCAACGCTGAACGCCGTTTATGGCGCTGTACTGACTCACTACGGGGTCGTTGCTGACCCGGCAAGAGTTCGTGATCCTGATAGGAAAGGAACCGTTGAGCACGCCATTCACCACACCCAAGACACAGCACTGAAGGGTCGTTCATTTAAAACCATTGAGGAGCAAAATGAGTGGCTCATGCACTGGGAGCACACTTGGGCTCGCCCTCGGGTCCATGGTCGCACCAAGCGAGTCGTTTCTGAGATGTTTGAAGAAGAGAGCCCCTTTCTCAAAAAGCTCCCCCAAAAGAAATTTGATTTTTTTAAACAAGAGATACGAACAGTTGCAGACGATGGGCTCATTCAAGTGGGAAACAGTTACTATTGCGCCTACCCTTCTGATCTAAAGAGCCAAGTCATTGTGCGTATTTATGATAAAGACATAGAGATTATGGACCCTGCTACGATGAGTGTTATCCGCCGCCACCAAAAAGCCACTCTCCCGGGGAGTCTCTCTTTGCTAGACAAAGATCGTGTTTATAATCCATCTCGCCATGTAGAAAATATTTTAGCTGATGCGGGTCAGATTGGCCCTCAAACAAAAGCTTTTTGTCAGTCATTACTCAGGGTGGATGAGAGAGTTGGAAACAGGCAGATGCGTGGGGTGGTGTCCTTGGCTAAAAAATATCACTCTGATCTTATTGAAAAAGCAGCCATTCAGGCTGTGAGCAGAGGGGTCTTATCTCTTAGGGTCTTTAAAAGGCTTGTTGAGGAACTACAGCCCCCTGTGGATGAGAAAAAGATGGAATCCCACCTCACCCAAGACCACGACATCATTCGAGCACCATCCGAGTATGCCATCTACTGGGATTTACATGCCAACAACGAAATCTACCACTCACCCTTACACCCTCAGCCTAGCACCAACCTTACTTAATCCACCCCCCCAACCCCTCTTCTAGAGGAAAGGAGCAATCACAATGCCAATGTCACCTACAGAAATACAAGAGACTCTCAAAAGCCTTAAGCTTATAGGCATGTTTGAAACATTTGAGGCTCGAAGTTACCAACACACACAGAACCAACAAAACTTCCAAGAGACCTTCTCATTGCTCTTACAGGATGAAAAGGATTTCAAGAAAAGCAAAAAATGTGAGAGACTCCTCAAAGCATCCAAGCTCACGGAAGAGTCCACCCTCACCGGCTTTGATTGGAATTTTAACCCAAAAATACCCAAGCCAATGATCTTGGAATTAATGAACTTGAAGTTCATCAAGCAGGGGGAGGGAGCCTTGCTTATTGGCTCCCCTGGAACTGGAAAAAGCCACATTGCAAAAGCTATAGCCACCAAGGTCTGTTCCATATCAAATTACAAGGTTTTGTATCAAGAAGCTCACAAGCTCTTTGAAAATCTCTTTGAGGCCAGGCAGCTGGGGCGCAGAAAGAGGTTCTACACCCAACTCATCCATGTGGACCTGTTGATCATTGATGATCTTTTTCTTAGAAAGCGCATTCCGCCAGAGGCTTGCGATGACTTCCAGGAAATCATTCTGGATCGATACTCAGCGAGAAAAAGCACTCTTATTACCTCCAATCGCATTATTGAGGACTGGGGAAAGTGTTTGGGCGATAATACCGTGGCCTCTGCCATCCTGGATCGCCTTCTCCACTGCAGCCAACTATTAAAATTTGAGGGAAAAAGCTACCGATTGAAGGAAGCTTCAAACCGACTTGTCAAGATAAAAAATTAAAGGTAGGGTGAGCCCATCTTGTCAGATCGCCCTAAATGGCCTGGTTTGCCCGCCCACAAATGGCCTGGTTTAACCCGCCCATCGGGGTTAAGTGAGCTGTCATTTTACGGCTCCCATAAAAAGGGGTCCCAAGTACTGTTTGTCAATTAAACTCATCAGTTTCAAGTTGTAGGCACTCTCAGGTATGGGTTTGTAGTACAAGGCTCCCTTAGAGATTCCTAGCAACTCACATTGGCGAGTGACACAAATATTTGGATGGTTCCAATTGATAGCGGCTTTTTTCTCAGGCATTGAATCTCTCAGATTTTTTTTTAACCAATCGTTTTCAACCTTTAACTGCCCTATTTGCCGATACAACTCATCAATGGTTTTTCTTTGTTCTTCTACCTCGTTGTTGTCCTTTTTTTTGCTCGCTAAGGCCTTAGGAATGGCCTCAATAGCTTGCTTCTTCCAATCTTGGATTTGGATGCGGTGAACTCCATGCTTGGAGGCCAACTCTGCCATTGTGTCAGTCTCACGAATGGCGTCAAGTGCGACTCTGGCCTTAAATTGTGCGCTGTGTTTCTTTCTCATTATCCCCTCCTATGAGGGGCTTTTTACCCGCTGCGGTGTAACTTAGCAACCAGTCTGTTTTTGGGGTCCACTATAAAAAGAGAAACGGTAAAATTTACGTTTATGAGATACACGGCTATTGGGACTCAAAGAAAAAACAATCTCGCCAAAAAAGAACCTATTTAGGGCGTAAAGATGAGGTCAGCGGTGAGATTAAAACTAAAAAGAAAAAAGTCCCTATAGGCTCCTATACTGTTGGATCTTTATATTTTCTGAAAGAAATTTGTAAACAATCCAAACTACTTAAAGTTGTCAAACAAGTTTTTCCTGAGGAATATGAAAAGATTCTTCATTTGTCATGTTTTAAGATTATAAAGAAAGAGCCTTATTATTTTTATAAGTCTTGGTGTGAAGAGTCTTACGTTTCCAAAGAAATTTCTATGGGATCGACCAAAACTAGTAGACTTTTACACTCTATTGGTCAAGACGAGAAAAAAATAGATATTTTTTTTACAAATTGGATAAAAGAGCTTAAATCTACTGGCTCTATCCTATTTGATATTACATCTATTTCTTCTTATGGGTCCAAAAATGAATTTTTGGAACGAGGTTACAATAGAGATGGCGAAAATTTAGAACAAGTAAATTTGGGTTTGATTGCACGAGCTTCCAGCACTAATTCAATAGGCTTACCTTTAGCTTACAGGGTATACCCTGGCAGTATTACGGATGTAACGACACTGAGGAATGTAACAGATCTTGTGGGTAGATATAAGTTAAATCTTGATATTTTAGTGATGGACAAAGGGTTTTATAGTCAAGAAAACATAAAGAATATGAACAAACAAGGCTTGAGCTATATAGTTCCTATGAGCTTCAGCACTCAGAAATCTAAAGAAATTTTATTTGACTTGCATGACAAGTTATTATCTCCTGGATCATTATTTGCTTTCTATGAGCAAGTATACTCCTACTCTAAGAAAGAAATAGAAATTGGAAGTGAAAGTTGTATGGCTCATGTTTTTTTAGAAGGTAAGAGGCGGTCTGATCAGGAGTCTATTTTTATAAGAAAGATATCAGATTTAGAAAATCTTTTTTTAGAAAAAAATTTTTCAAGTAAGGATGATGCATCTCTTTATTTGAAAGAGACATTAAAAACTAAGAAAAATTTTTTTTTCATTGAAGAATCCGAGAATAAATTTGTAATTGAGAGAAACCTCAATGTTTTTCGAGATGAGATGATAAAGATGGGCTGCTTGATTCTCATCACTAATAACATTCAAATGGATCGGGATGAAATTTTAAGATTATATAGAAGAAAAGATTGTGTAGAAAAGGTTTTTCGTGCTTTTAAGCATGACATAGATGAGAAAAGAAATAGGACACATTCGTTGATCGCAATGAGAGGAAGTATTTTCATTAATTTTATCTCTTTAATTTTGATTACATGGGTTGATCATGTGATGAAGAAAAATGAGCTATACAAAAAAATGACAAAAGCCGAACTTTATAAGATATTAGACCGTCTCAAGTTGTATGAGCTAGCCACAGGCACTCCCATACTTGGTGAAGTGTCAAAAAAGCAAAAAGATATTTTGAAGGCGTTCAATGTAAGTACAAATATTAATCCCAGCCGTCGCTTCACAATGTCAGGACCTTAGGCCAGAATCCTTGTTACCATTTTTGTAGAATTCAGGTTATAAGCAAAATCGGCCTAGAAAGCAAATTCCTGCCAACTCCACGGTAAAGTTTTATATCATGGATATTCAACAACTTACAACGAAAATTGAGGATATTCTTCCCAAATTTTTGTCTTAAAACGGGAGTGAGCCCATCCAGAGAATCTTGAAAATTCAGGGGACCTCTCCAGTGTTTTTGTCGTCCGTGATAGACCAGTATGGGAATGACTGGATAATTCCAGCGATTGTAAACAAGGGTCTGGTACCTCAGAATCTGCTGGAGAACTTGAGAATCCTGATGACTTTTGTGTTCGAGCAGAAAAAAAAGACGCACTCGTTTTTTGGGGTATATCCGAGTTTTCATCAATCCCTTAAGAGTTCAATAGAAAGCACTTGCAGAGTCAATCTTGTGGGTAGATTCTTCTTAAACTGATAGTATTAAGTTAGACTAAAGGACGGCAATTTCTACAGTATATTATTAGCACACCCTGAGAAATGAGAAATGTGGTTTAGAGGCCACGACCTTGAGCAGGACTTCCTTTGATCCTCTTATTTATAAAGTCCATAAATCCAAGTCAGCGTTTTCACCTTAACCAGAGTGCGCATATAATATATATTACATATTCTTATATCAAGTTAAAAAGAAGAAAATATGAACGGAGGAGGTAAGCTTTGACTCCATTACAAACTTTTGCAAGATGCACCCTACCTTTACTTACCATGGGTCTCTCTGTTGTCATCATGGCGAGTCTTTTAGGCTGTAGTGATACAAAACAAGCTTCTTCTGTGGCAGCTTCTCCCTTTATCTCTGTGTGGCGTTTGTCCAGTGAAAATGAGTCCATCACTCTTCCGTTGCGATCAGAGTATAATTATAATTTCACTGTGGACTGGGGTGATGGTGCCTCTAGTGAAATCACATCCCATGATGACAGCGATATCACTCATACCTATGCCGAGTCTGGAGACCACATCGTCACTATTACGGGGGAGCTTGAGGCTTGGTATTTCAACAACAGTGGGAGTAAAGACAAACTCATTTCTGTGACCGACTTAGGGAATATGGGGTGGATCAACTTAGAGGGAGCCTTTGAGGGTTGCAGCAACCTTCGTCAAGTCGGAGGAGGAGACGTCTCCAATGTCACAAACATGGATCGCATGTTTAAAGGGGCGGCTTCTATAAAGAAAATAGACTTCAGTGGATGGAATTTTGCTCTTATGGCAAAGATGGATGAGACTTTCAGTGAAGTCACCCTTCCCACAGGGGTTTATAACACACTCCTTCAGCGACTTTATGAAACCTCCACCCATGAAAATTTCACATTAGATGTGGGGAGCTCTAAGTACGACAGCCGTTCCGAAAATATCCGACAACTCTTAAAAGAACGAGGGTGGAGTATCAGTGATGGAGGGTTCTCTTTCTTTGTCTCTGTTTGGAGAACTTCTCAAGCAAACGAAGCCATCGCTCTCCCCTTGCCCTCAGGATACAAGTATAATTTTACTGTGGATTGGGGGGATGATTCCTCCAGCGAAATCACGTCCCATGATGACAGCGATATCACTCATATCTACGCCGAAGCTGGAGATTACACTGTCACCATTTCGGGGACCCTTGAGGCTTGGAATTTCGATAACGAGGCGACAGCACATAGGTTAAAACTCATCTCTGTGAAAGATCTTGGTGATGTGGGGTGGCGGAGTTTAAAAGGAGCCTTTAGGCAATGCCGGGCCCTTGAGTATCTAAGTGGAGGAAATGTTTCTGGAGTTACAGACATGAGCAATATGTTTGGATATGCAAAATCTATTCATCTCGACGTTGGAGGTTGGGATACGTTCAAGGTTACAGACATGAGTTCTATGTTTGATGGGGCAGGTGTTGCCAATCCCGATGCCAGCGGTTGGAATGTCTCCAATGTCACAGACATGAGTTATATGTTTTATGAGGCAGATGTTGCTAATCCCGACGTCAGTGGTTGGGATGTCTCCAATGTCACAGATATGAGTTATATGTTTAATGAGGTAGGTGTTGCCAATCCCGACGTCAGCGATTGGAATGTCTCCAATGTCACAGACATGAGTTATATGTTTTATGGGGCAAATGTTGCCGATCCCGACGTCAGCGATTGGAATGTCTCCAATGTCACAGACATGAGTTATATGTTTTATGGGGCAAATGTTGCCGATCCCGACGTCAGCGATTGGAATGTCTCCAATGTCACAAGCATGAGTTCTATGTTTAGGCAAGCCTCAATGGCTCAACCCGACGTCAGCGATTGGAATGTCTCCAATGTCACAAGCATGAGTTCTATGTTTTATGCGGCAGAGGTTGCCGATCCCGACGTTAGCGATTGGAATGTCTCCAATGTCACAAGCATGAGTTCTATGTTTTATGCGGCAGAGGTTGCCGATCCCGACGTCAGCGATTGGAATGTCTCCAATGTCACAGACATGAGTTCTATGTTTTATGCGGCAGAGGTTGCCAATCCCGACGTCAGCGATTGGAATGTCTCCAATGTCACAGACATGAGTTCTATGTTTTATGGGGCAGAGGTTGCCGATCCCGACGTCAGCGATTGGAATGTCTCCAATGTCACAGACATGAGTTCTATGTTTTATGGGGCAAATGTTGCCGATCCCGACGTCAGCGGTTGGAATGTCTCCAATGTCACAGACATGAGTTCTATGTTTTATGGGGCAAATGTTGCCGATCCCGACGTCAGCGGTTGGAATGTCTCCAATGTCACAGATATGAATCATATGTTTTCCGATGCAAATATGGCCGATCTCGATGTGAGTCTTTGGGATACATCCAAGGTCACAGACATGAGTTATATGTTTTATTTTGTAAAGGCCAACCCCGATGTCAGCGGTTGGGATGTCTCCAATGTCACAAGCATGAATGCTATGTTTGATGGGGCAGATGTTGCCAATCCCGATGTCAGCGGTTGGGATGTCTCCAATGTCACAAGCATGAATGCTATGTTTTATGGGGCAAATGTTGCCAATCCCGATGTCAGTGGTTGGGATGTCTCCAATGTCACAGACATGAGTTATATGTTTTATGGGGCAAATGTTGCCAATCCCGATGTCAGTGGTTGGGATGTCTCCAATATCACAGACATGAGTTATATGTTTTATGGGGCAAATGTTGCCAATCCCGATGTCAGTGGTTGGGATGTCTCCAATGTCACAAACATGGGTTCTATGTTTTCTGATACATCTGCCGCCAATCCCGACGTCAGTGGTTGGGATGTCTCCAATGTCACAGACATGAGTTATATGTTTTATGGGGCAAATGTTGCCAATCCCGATGTCAGTGGTTGGGATGTCTCCAATGTCACAAACATGGGTTCTATGTTTTCTGATACATCTGCCGTCAATCCCGACGTCAGCGGTTGGGATGTCTCCAATGTCACAAACATGAGTTATATGTTTTATGGGGCAAATGTTGCCGATCCCGACGTCAGCGATTGGAATGTCTCCAATGTCACAGACATGAGTTCTATGTTTTATGGGGCAAATGTTGCCGATCCCGACGTCAGCGATTGGAATGTCTCCAATGTCACAGATATGAATCATATGTTTTCCGATGCAAATATGGACGATCTCGATGTAAGTCGCTGGGATACATCCAAGGTCACAGACATGAGTTATATGTTTTATTTTGTAAAGGCCAACCCCGATGTCAGCGGTTGGGATGTCTCCAATGTCACAAACATGAGTTCTATGTTTCATTTGGCATATGTTGCCAATCCCGATGTCAGCCGTTGGGATGTTTCCAATGTCACAAATATGAGATTTATGTTTTATGGGGCAGATGTTGCCAATCCCGACGTCAGCGGTTGGGATGTCTCCAATGTCACAAACATGAGTTCTATGTTTAGGCAAGCTCCAATGGCTCAACCCGATATGACTCAATGGAATTTTCTTAGTGTTACAGACATGAGTAACATGCTTGAAGGACTCACCCTTCCCACGGGAATATACAGCAGCCTGCTCAACCAAATCCACACCACCTCACAACAGAATAATATCTCATTTCATGGTGGAAATTCAAAATACAATAATAGTGCTATTGATGCACGGAGCGCCCTCATAGATCGTAGTTGGAGTATTAGTGACGGTGGACTCGATGATGGTGGTTAAAGTATTGGGTATATCCGAGTTTCTCAACAAAAAATGGGCCTAATTTCGACGTCGCAGAATCGCATTAAAAACCAAGAAAATGTGTGCCACGAAGTCACGGAGGTGACAGTCGCGTCAAAACCGAAGGAAGGTTTTCTCCGTCGGGATAAGTCTAGAGGAAGCCTGATGACCGATCTAGACGGCGTGCGGTGTAGGGGGCATGAACCTAGTACAGGCTTCAGGCTTCGTATCGGAACGTGGGAACCTGCTGGTGGATGATAAGGGAAACGCTATAAGGGAGACCCCCGAAGTGCTAAATACCGATGCCACCAACCAGGGGCAGTGGGGGAAGTTCCCACTGCCTACTCGACAATTCAATTTAATAGAGCGCAAGTTGACAGTTATTCCACAATAATATTAGTAGTTTACATAGAATGAACACATGATGTTAGGCGCCAATTAAAATTGGTCACTCTTAGGAGCCGTCGCCAATTAAAAGCGGCCATTCTGTGACATCGAAGTTGGACCCATTTTTTTGTTGAAAAACTCGGATTTACCCAAAAAAGACCTTTTATCCTTGGAGCCAATTATACCCAAACTTGAAGGAGGAGTTATGACCCGGGACCCCGATGGCCTGGTTTAACCCGCCCATCGGGGCGAGCGGCTTTGGCGGTCTGTTAAGTACGAAGAGGTTTACTTGAAAGGCTATCAAGACAAATCAATGGTTCAAGCCAACAAAGGTTTTAAAACGTATTTTAATTTTTATAATAATAAAAGGCCACACCAGTCTCTTCAGGATTGCACCCCTTATCAGGTGCATATGGAGAGGTGGATTTAACACATTAACACGGGGCTTCTTTGTGCGCTGTGGTGTAGCTTAAAAATCAAGTTTTTCAGTCTGACATTGGGGTCCACCTCATTGTCGGAAAATACTTGAACCACCATCCTCGGGTCCACCGTCACTAATGCTCCAACCACGATCACTCAGGGCGCTTCGTGCATCAGTGGCACTGCTATTGTATTTTGAATTTCCACCATGGAATGAAATATTATTCTGTTGTGAGGTGCTGTGGATTTGGTTGAGCAGGCTGCTGTATATTGCCGTGGGAAGGGTGAGCCCTTCAAGCATGTGACTCATGTTTGTGACACTAAGGAAATTCCATGGGGTCATATCGGGTTGAGCCATTGGGGCTTGCCTAAACATAGCACTCATGTTTGTGACATTGGAGACATCCCAACCGCTTACGTCGGGATTGGCAACAACTGCCCCATTAAACATATTTCCCATGTATGTGACACTGGAGACATCCCAACCGCTTACGTCGGGATTGGCAACAACTGCCCCATTAAACATATTTCCCATGTTTGTGACATTGGAGACATCCCAACCACTCACATCGGGATTGGCAACATATGCCCTAGAAAACATACTACTCATGTATGTGACATTGGAGACATCCCAGCCGCTGACATCGGGATTGGCAACAACTGCCCCATTAAACATAGTACTCATGTATGTGACATTGGAGACATCCCAACCGCTTACGTCGGGATTGGCAGCAGATGCCTCAAGAAACATAGAACCCATGTATGTGACATTGGAGACATCCCAACCGCTTACGTCGGGATTGACGGCCGTTGTCTGAGCAAACATAGAACCCATGTCTGTCACCTTGGATGTATCCCAACTGCTTACGTCGGGATTGGTGGCAGACGTATCATAAAACATAGCACTCATGTTTGTGACATTGGAGACATCCCAACCGCTTACGTCGGGATTGGCAACATATGCCCCAGAAAACATAGAATTCATGTTTGTGACCTTGGATGTATCCCAAAGGCTTACGTCGGGATTGGCAACATACGCATCGGAAAACATATTGCTCATATCTGTGACCTTGGATGTATCCCAAAGGCTTACGTCGGGATTGGCGGCAGGTGCACGATAAAACATATTACTCATATCTGTGACCTTGGATGTATCCCAAAGGCTTACGTCGGGATTGGCAACACCTGCCTCAGAAAACATAGAACTCATGTCTGTGACCCTAGAAACATTTCCTCCCCCCAGATCAAGAGCCCGGGATTGCCTAAAGGCTCCTTTTAAACTCCGCCACCCCACATCGCCTAGGTCTTTCACAGAGATGAGTTTTAACCGATGGGCTGTCGCCTCTTGATCGAAATTCCAAGCCTCAAGGGTCCCCGAAATGGTGACAGTGTAGTCTCCAGCTGTTGCATAGGTATGTGTGACATCGCTGTCATCATGGGATGTGATCTCACTGGAGGAGGAATCATCCCCCCAATCCACAGTAAAATTATACTTGTATCCTGAGGGCAAGGGGAGAGCGATGGCTTCGTTTGCTTGAGAAGTTCTCCAAACAGAGACAAAGAAAGAAAACCCTCCATCGTTGATACTCCACCCTCGTTCTTTTAAGAGTTGTCGGATATTTTCGGAACGACTGTCGTACTTAGAACTCCCCCCATCCAATGTGAAATTTTCTTGGGTGGAGGTTTCATAAAGCCGCTGAAGGAGTGTGTTATAGGCCACTGTGGGAAGGGTGACTTCACTGAAAGTTTCATCCATCTTTGCCAAAAGAGCAAAATTCCATCCACTGAAGTCTATTTTTTTTATAGAAGTCGCCCCTTTGAACATGCGATCCATGTTTGTGACATGGGAGACGTCTCCTCCTCCGACTTGACGAAGGTTGCTGCAACCATTAAAGGCTCCCTCTAAGTTGATCCACCCCGTATTCCCTAAGTCGGTCACAGAAGTGAGTTTGTCTTTGCTCCCACTGTTGTTGAAATACCAAGCCTCAAGCTCCCCCGAAATAGTGACAGTATAATCTCCAGACTCGGCATAGGTATGAGTGATATCGCTGTCATCATGGGATGTGATCTCACTGGAGGAATCATCCCCCCAATCCACAGTGAAATTATATTGATATCCTGATCGCAGCGGAAGAGTGATGGACTCATTGTCACTGGACAAACGCCACACAGAGATAAAGGGAGAAGCTGCCACAGAAGGAGCTTGTTTTGTATCACTACAGCCTAAAAGACTCGCCATGGTCAGGCCAACAAAGAGACCCATGGTAAGTAAAGGTAGGGGGAGGGGGACTCTTGCAAAAGTTTGTAATGGAGTCAAAGCTGACCTCCTCCGCTCATATTTTTTTCTTCTCACCTTTTCTTCTTCTCAACTCGATATAAGAATATATAATATATATTATATGTGCACTCTGGTTAAGGTGAAAACGCTGATTTAGATTTATAGACTTTATAAATAAGAGGATCGAAGGAAGTCCTGCTCAAGGTCGTGGTTTTGGGTAGATTATTCTGGATAAAGTACCCGAGTTTGACAGCAGCAGGTGTGTTAAATGGCTAAAATTGGTCTGAGCTAAAATATATCCATAGTAGAGCGAATTTGCGGAAAAAAGTGTGGTAAACAAAATATGAAAAAAAATCATTCACATTACTGTTATCACTTGATCTTATTCATTTTTAGTAGTCACATTTCCTTATGTTCATACGGCAATGCCGTTTCCTTAAGCCACCACACCCCTCTGCCTCTGCGTTAAGCTATTTCTTTTAAAAGAACTCCCAGCCCTTTTGATAGACCTTTCATAGCTTCTTTTGAAGTGCCTCCTCTTCTCCATTGAAATCTTCATCAGCAACTTTATCTGCTTCCTAAATTTCTGATAGAGCCCCGCAACAAAAAGAGGGATGCTATCCATTATGAAATCAAGAATCAGTTTAAAGTTAGGTTTTTTGTAGTCATTTTTTACCAACTGATTCACACTGTCTTCATCCTCATTTATGCTCATTTGAATCTTTGTATAATTGAAGAGCCAAAAATAAGAATACAGCTCTTGCAATATTCCATTAAGGCTTGTTGCAATGCCGTTTCCTTAAGAAAAATCTCTTGAAATCATTAGATAAATCGACAAGAATAAGACTTGTTTTATTTTACACCCAACCCTCAACCAAGGAGTAAGTCACATGCAATCCAATATTGATCTCGAAAGCCCCCAAATGACGAGTTCGCGTCACAGATGACCATTTTATTCTACCAAAACTTGATTCTTCCTTCAAGCCAGAGCACCTTGTCGATCCAGAAAAACAAAAAAGGAATCGAAAATTTAATCCTCAAATTTTCTTTTTTACCATTATCTATCTTATTTCCGGAACAAATTACGAAGGCTACCAAATCGCTCTTAAGACGGTATGGACTCATTTTGGTGACCTGCTTCTCATGCCAGTCAAAAGCAGTCTCAGCAAGATACGTCAAAGTATTTCTTACCTATTTTTCAAAGATATCTTTGAATCTCTGATTACAGACTACGAACCATTGAGAAAAACGTTTCATGGTTTTTATATCTATGCCATAGATGGCGACCAATTAGCACTTCCTCGCTCTAAAGATCTTTTAAAGGAGGGTTATTGTGGGTACCCTTGCCCAAATGAGATGGAAACTCATTTCTTACGTATGTATCTATCTCATGCTTATGACGTTTTATCGGGTGTGACAAAGAATCTTTGCTTTTCTCCCGCTCTCAACGAAATCGCCAATGCTATTCAAATGATAGGTAGTTTTGAGAGTAATAGCATAACTCTCTACGATAGGCTTTATTTATCTACAGAGATTATTAAGGCCCATGCTCAAGCCAGTAACTTCTTTATTGCGCGTTGTAAGCGAGGCTCTACTTTTATCCCCATCGTAAATTTATTTAATGGCCCAGGTTGGTATTCACAAATGGTTATTGAGGGGGTGGTCATTCATCTCTATAAGTATAAAAACCCAAAGACTGGGGAGTTCTCTGTTTTGGCCACTAATCTTCCGCATGGCTCCTTGGACAAGAAGGATATGGTTGCTCTTTACTCTCGTCGTTGGGAAATAGAAACGACATTTCGTGATTTTACATCGACAATGAAAATGGAGCAGTGGCACTCAACAAGCCTTAATGGAATATTGCAAGAGCTGTATTCTTATTTTTGGCTCTTCAATTATACAAAGATTCAAATGAGCATAAATGAGGATGAAGACAGTGTGAATCAGTTGGTAAAAAATGACTACAAAAAACCTAACTTTAAACTGATTCTTGATTTCATAATGGATAGCATCCCCCTTTTTGTTGCGGGGCTCTATCAGAAATTTAGGAAGCAGATAAAGTTGCTGATGAAGATTTCAATGGAGAAGAGGAGGCACTTCAAAAGAAGCTATGAAAGGTCTATCAAAAGGGCTGGGAGTTCTTTTAAAAGAAATAGCTTAACGCAGAGGCAGAGGCAGAGGGGTGTGGTGGCTTAAGGAAACGGCATTGACCCCAAGGGCCTACGCGTCGCGCTTCGGCCAGCCCCTTTGGCGACCTGGCTTCACCCTGATATCAGCAATTCCCGTCGAAAAATAGTTTAGGCCACAGTAGTGGCTTCCAAAAGATTCGCCTCAAAAAGAGTTCGTAGACTTTTGCCTAAGTATCTGTTTGAATATTTGTTGTTGCACATCAGACCAAGGAGGGTTCGTCATGTCGCATCAACATTTTAGAAAAGGTCTATCCGCTTCAGGAATGTATTCCCTGTTACACAGTAAATCTCTTGCAGTTCCAGATATAAGATCGCAGCGTCCCCATAGGATTCCTCTGAGCGATGCCATTATGTCATCTGTGGCAATGTTTGCCTTGAAAGATCCATCCATGCTTCAGTTTTGTGATCGTGTCCATGACCCAGTGGCAAAAAACAACCTACACCATTTGTTTCAAATAGGCCAAATTCCTAGTGATACGGCTATGCGAGAGATTTTAGATCCTGTTCCAACCCGTGAGTTTCAAAATTTTTTTAAATCTTTGTTTACCGTAGCTCAAAGAGGGAAGGTTTTGGAGGGTTACCCATATTTGGGTGGAAAATATCTTCTCAGCATTGATGGAACAGGTGCCTTTAGCTCCTCGACTATTCATTGTGAGAATTGTTGTATAAAGAATCATCGTGATGAGACGAAGACCTACTATCATCAAATGTTAGCAGGAGTGATTGTTCACCCCGATAAGAAACAGGTTATACCTATTGCTCCAGAGCCCATTTCAAACACAGATGGATCGAGCAAAAATGATTGTGAGCGTAATGCAGCCAAACGACTCCTTGAAGATTTTCGCAGGGAACACCCTCACCTTCCAGTGATTGTTATTGAGGATGGATTGGCTTCCAATGCTCCTCACATCACTCTTCTTAACGAATTAAAATTAAGTTATATTTTAGGCTGTAAGATGGGGGACCACAAAGTTTTATTTGAGTTTGTAAATGGAGCAGATAGCTTAGGAACAGTTTCTCACTTCACCGTGGTAGAGAATGGAGTGACACATGAATTTCGATTCATAAATGATGTTTCACTCAATGATTCAAATCCTGATTGTCGAGTGAATTTTATTGAATACAAAGAAACGAAAGCAAACGGTAAGGTTCAGCACTTTAGCTGGGTGACTGACATTGAGATCAACGAAGACAACATAATGCAAATAATGAGGGGGGGAAGAGCACGCTGGAAGATAGAAAATGAAACATTTAATACGTTAAAGAATTTGGGTTACAACTTTGAGCACAATTTTGGCCACGGCAAGCAAAATTTGTCTAACAATTTAGCCGTGATTATGATGCTGGTATTTTTAGTGGACCAACTTCAACATTTGGCCTGTAAATTGTTTCAAAAGGCGGTAGAAAAAGAGAGGAGACTATCTTATCTATGGGATCATATGAGGGGGTATTTCCATACCCTATACTTTAAAAATTGGCAGGAACTCCTCGCCATAATGGCTTATGGGATTAAGCCTATTGCTGCCTCAGATGTTTTCGACACATCATGAGCAGCCATTTTTCTCAAAGTGCCCCAAAGAGTTTAACGTATTTGCCCTAAACTAAAGTCTGGACATTCGCCTCTAAATGGCGAAGACGGGGAGGTTTACCTTATTCGATGCAGTGCAATTCTCACACTGAGATTTGGAGGAATTTCAATGTTTTTTCAAGCTCGGCGGGAATTTCTGCCCTGATATTCATAGGGTAGCCTCTCTGTATGTTGTATGTTATGTTAAAAAAAAGGAAAAAATGTCAATTATATAACCTGACCTAATTATCGTGTGTTCATTCTGTGTAAACTACTAATATTATTGTGGAATAACTGTCAACTCGCGCTCTATTAATATGAGATATACTGTTGTTCTATAATTTATAGAAAGTATCAATTAGGTCGGCTGTTGGGCAGTATCTCTTGATTAATGTACAGAGTTTAGACACTATGAACACACGATAACTAGGTCAAGTTACAATTATACATTGACGAATAATATGGGGCTGTGCTTTTTACCAGGAGTGGAGCCACATAAGTGGCTTTAAGATTTAAGAAAAAAATTGCAGTTACACAATTATTTTTACAGTCCCGACAGAACCAAGAACCCAGACGTCTTAAGCCATAGGTTTGTGCTTGCTGTCAAAGGTTCTCACAGCATTTAAAATGAATGAAGTAAAATTGCATCTGAATCTTTCCGATATAATGATATAATAATTGGTTCTGGCTTCGCCAGGTTAGTTTTATATGATCTAACAACTTTACGTTTCGAGAGTACGAGAACAGATTTAGGAGATTTACGCCACTTTGGTTATAGCCCTTTATTTAAAGTCTAAAATTGTATCTGCCGAATGAAAATAAAGGAGTCATAAGGTTTTTCTATCGCACCCTCTCCTTTTTTCGTAACTGCTCACCCCCTGGCGATCTGTTTCGTCACCTGCGGTAGCGACTTCCTTCGACGTACCCAAAAGTACGTCTCCAGTCGTCGCCGCCTTGGTTCCTCGCATCTCATCCAGGCTGTGAGTAGTTACCGTGCTTTAAAGCAAGACCAAGGGGGTGAGTAGTTACCTTTTTTCTTTATTAGAACAAGCCACCGGAGGTACGAAAGATGATATATCCCATAAAAGAAAGAATAACCCGAAGATATCTTGCTTTATTATTTTATGTTTTTTCTTTGACTCTTGTGGGTTGTCAATTTGGCGATAAAAAATCGACATCAAATGCAGGTAACAGTCAACAGGAGCAGAGCCAACAGAGTGAAGATATAGAAGGTGAAGGTGGTGAAGATGATGGAGAAGAAAATAAATTGGCATTTAATGACCTGGAGCTTCTCACGTTAGAAAATGTAGACTTTTACCAAGTGGAAGGGAGATGTCTTTCAACCTTAGGACCAGTCACCATTGCTGTTGAGCACCCTCATGTGGAGCAAGTTGTAGATTGTAAAGTAGGGGATACTTTTTCAGGAATTTTTGATTTGAGAAGAATAACTTCAACCCCTCTTATCATCGTAGCAACCCAAGGTTCTAAAATTATCACAGATTCATCTGTAGAAAACAACATTCAACACTTTATAAGTGAGTGGAATTTTGATCAAGAGGATTATCTTTTTGTCTTTCCCATTAAAGAGAACTTAAACTATAACTTTATTATTGATTGGGGCGATGGTAGCTATCAAGATGAAGTGACATCTTTTGATGATTCGGATAAGACTCACACCTATACTGAAACTGGAAATTATACGATCACTGTCATGGGACTCTGTGAGGGTTTTGAGAATGCCCTAGGTGATGAGGTCGGAAACGATTCTCATCACCTTGTAAGAGTTTTAAATTTAGGTCATGTGGGTTGGAATGATTTATCTTATGCTTTTTCAAAAAACAAGTATCTCACAGATTTTTCTGGAGGAAACGTCTCTCAGGTGACCGACATGTCTTATATGTTTTATGGGTCCTACAAAGTCACCCCAGAAGTGAGTGGTTGGGAGACATCTCAAGTGACAGATATGTCTAACATGTTTCATAGTGCTCTCAAAGCCAATCCAGAAGTGAGTGGTTGGGAGACATCTCAAGTAAAAAATATGTCTGGTATGTTTTCCAATGCCGATCGGGCCACTCCCGATGTGAGTGATTGGGATACGTCTCAAGTGACAGATATGTCGGGTATGTTTAGTGTTGCGACGATTATTAACCCCGATGTGAGTGATTGGGATACGTCTCAAGTGACCAATATGTCTTATATGTTTTATCGCTCTCGAGCTGCAAACCCTTATACAGCCACATGGGATTTAAGTCGCATCGATAGTATCGAAAATATTTTTGATAAAATAACAGGCTTATCTATTGAAAACTATTCCACATTTCTTATGACGGCGGCTCAAACAGTGCCTGAGGAGACCTCTGGCTCTAAAAGCATAGGAGCTAAGTTTTCCATTGGAACTCAGTACAGTGCTCAGGCAGAATCGGATCGATCGACCTTGTTGAGTCGAGGTTGGACGATCAATGATGGTGGCTTGGCTCCTGAAGACCTTGATGAGTGAGTCGCCGCCGCAGGTGACGAAGCAGTCGCCAGGGAGTGAGCAGTTAACCATGCTCTTTGCAATGCGCACCATTTAAGGGAGCTTCAAAGGGCTTGGGAGCAAGATGATCAAAAGAATTCGATGAGTTTCTCAAGTCTTGAGGAACTTTCACTTTAATGCTTAGGGCCGGATTCTTGGCGAGAACCCCTTCCTCCACAGCCATTTCAAAGATTCGTTTCACCATCTTTAAAAGATTGTTTTGGTAATGCTTTGCATATGGGGTCATAAGTAAACGACACCAACAGCTTCAAAAAGAAATTTACGGATATCTTGAACATTGATATCTTCAAGATATTTTTCCACAAACTCCTTGGGAAGCCATTTCTTGAGACCACCATCATAGCCCTGCACAGTGGAGGCTTTATAAGAAAGTGCCATCTGTTTAAGGCATTCTTGATGCCACTCCCTCCAAGTCCAACGAAGATATCCACCCTTAATAAGTTGATGAAGTTCGTTCGTAACTGCTCGCACCTTACATAGGAATTTCTCCCTTGAGAGCCATATTGACTTGACTTCGTGGTCGTTTTTATACACAACACTCCTTAATTAAATTCTTATCTACAGATTTTAAAATTAGTTTTTGGCGTTTACTAAGAATGACTGTTCTAATAAATTGATGTTTTTTCCTTTTATCATATAAATAAACCCTATACATACTTTCTAAATCTTTAAGAGCCTTTAAAGGAGAAATATCCATATCTTTCAAGTGCATCCTCAGGATAGAAAGTATTAAATAAGATAAATAACAGATAAAAACATGTGCAACAACTCTATTTGAAAGCCAATGACGTACTGGACGCAAATTAGATACTCCCTTCAAAGTACGAAAAGATTTTTCTACTATATCTTTATCAAAGTATAGTTTTATCATTTCTTTGTTTTGAATATTTTTTGGGACTGTAAAAATAATTGTGTAACTGCAATTTTTTTCTTAAATCTTAAAGCCACTTATGTGGCTCCACTCCTGGTAAAAAGCACAGCCCCATATTATTCGTCAATGTATAATTGACATTTTTTCCTTCAAGCGATTTTGTCAGTCACAATGCATTATAATTTAATGGGGAGATGGAGCCGTAATGGGATCATATCAGAACTGGAAAGAACTCAAATAAATAATTATCATCTTGGTTGGAAAAAAATCAGCAATGGTTCTCTCAAAAAAATGGAAATTCCAATCTCATCAAAGGGTTCATGTGTTTAGGTTCCCATACTATATTACCCTAACCATAGTCTCGTATTCCAGCATTTCTGTCAACGCCTTAGAGGGCTTTTAAGCCCTCTTATAAGGGGACCTTATTTATTAAAAAACTTAGTTGTCAAAACGGTCACCGTATTCAATGGCAAACCTGTTCATGGCTGGCTTCCAGTTGTGTAATGGTCGTGTCCATCGCTTAGAGGCCATTTTTATCGCTAAATATACAACTTTTAAAGCCGACCGATCACTGGGAAATATCTTACGATTTCTGATCGCCTTGCGGATCACGCTATTTAACGACTCTATGGCGTTTGTGGTATAAAAAATCTTTCTGATTTCATCCGGATAATCGAAAATAGTGATGAGATTGTCCCAATTCCTACGCCAAGACTTTTCAATATTCGGATACTTTGAAGACCACTTGGTACAAAATTCCTCAAGGGCCTTTTCAGCTTCTGTCAGAGTCGTAGAGCCATAAATGGACTTGAGGTCTTGGGCGACAGCTTTCATATTCTTGGAAGGAACATAGCGAAGGGAATTGCGGACCATATGGACAATGCACAGTTGCACTTTAGACTTGGGAAAAGCCGCTGAAATGGCTTGAGGAAAACCTGTAAGACCATCTACAGAAAATATAAATACGTCTTTCAACCCTCGATTTTGCAGCTCAGTCAAAACACTCAACCAAAACTTTGAACCCTCATTTTCAGAAATCCATAGGCCCAACAAGTCTTTCTGACCCTCCTCTGTAATACCAAGAGCTAGGTAAATCGCCTTATTAATAACTCTCTTGTCTTGATGGACCTTCACCACGATACAGTCCAAAAATACGATAGGGTAAGTGCTATCCAAGGGGCGGTTCTGCCAAGCCGTAACTTCATCAATAACAGCATCCGTCACGTTGGCTATCACTGAGTGGGATATCTCTGCACCATGGTAGAGGTCTTTGATAGCTCCTTGAATATCCCTGGTCGTCATTCCCCTCGCATAGAGGGTCAGAATACTGTCTTCAAAGCCCTCAAGACGAGTCTTGCCTTTGGGAATGACTTGGGGCTCAAAGGAGGCACTTCGGTCACGGGGGACCTGAAGCTCCACCTCGCCTTTCTCTCCCTTTATGGTCTTTCTACTGTAACCATTGCGAGTGTTGGATTTGCGGGTCTCAGACTTCTCATGCCTCTCATAACCTAGGTGATCGTCCATTTCCGCATTAAGAGCTGTCTCTAAAACAACCTTCATCAGTTGATCCGTTATGTCGGATAAATCCTTTTGGGTCTTGACCTTCTTCGCTAGTTCCTTGCCTATTGTCTTGATATCCATTCTGCCTTCTCCTTTCAGGATGATAGTTCATCCTAATATGATTCGGCAGTTACACAAAATAGTTTACAGGCTCTAGAAAAATCTTTTCGTACTTTGAAGGGAGTATCTAATTTGCGTCCAGTACGTCATTGGCTTTCAAATAGAGTTGTTGCACATGTTTTTATCTGTTATTTATCTTATTTAATACTTTCTATCCTGAGGATGCACTTGAAAGATATGGATATTTCTCCTTTAAAGGCTCTTAAAGATTTAGAAAGTATGTATAGGGTTTATTTATATGATAAAAGGAAAAAACATCAATTTATTAGAACAGTCATTCTTAGTAAACGCCAAAAACTAATTTTAAAATCTGTAGATAAGAATTTAATTAAGGAGTGTTGTGTATAAAAACGACCACGAAGTCAAGCCAAGATACCTCCATACCTGTCCAATATGCCAATATCTTTGATGGCATCTTTTCCACGGGAAGGATGGATGAACTGCAATGTAAGATCACCACAGCTATAAGTATGAATCCAGTAGTTCTTCTTATTGACTCTCATGGAGGTTTCGTCAACATGAATGACCACAGACTCAAGGATTTGTTGTTTTGCCCATTGTTCCCACTCTTGAAGAGATTCGCTCAGTTGAGAAATATACTTCAACATGGTTGAGGGTGAGATAAAGCGGCCAACGAGACCCTTGTAGTGTTCACCAACACGCTGGAGAGACATCATTTGAATGACAATAAAATTAATAATTGAGGCCCTAATGCCAATACCATATTGGATCGGTCCATCTATGCCCTCTGGGAATGGGCCTTTGTTTTCTGTACCACATTCATGGCACTCTTTGATTTCAGAGGTGACAGTGTGGGTGTTTATCTCATAGAGAATATCAATTTTTTTACGCTCTTCGGAGCCTTTCATCTCAGTTTCCTTCAAATCGGCCCCACATTTAGAGCAATTTGAGGAGACACTGTTTCCTTGCTCTCTGTGTCCTTACTGTTATCGAGCCTTGATCCTTTCTTGCTGTCTTCCTCAGCCCCTTCCTTATTACGGTTCCCATTGCTACCAGAGTTCTGAGAAGGGGGCAGCCCACTATTGCTGGAGTTTTTACGAGTCTTTTTTTCCAAAAATAAAGTCACTACAACTGTGAGAATGGTCAGCATGGACTGAATAAATAGTTTAGTCTCTCGTGGGATACTCTTGTCAGAAAGAATCTTCTTAGATTCCTTCTGGAGGTTTTCAATTTCGCTTCGTAAGGATTGTTTTCTTGTATTCACGAAAGAATTATTAAATGGGGAGGCTTGAGAATCAATACTTTAGTATAAAAATGGTCTTTAGGCTAAAAGTCTGGTGTAGAAGGGGTGCGAGTAGTTACAAATTAAAAAGAAATGTAAGCAAGAAATGTAAACCCATTTTTACTAAAGATTAAGATAAGGAGAAATATTTATGAAAAAGATGTTGTACCTCATAACTTTGTGTCTAAGCATGTGGCCTTTTGCGAAATCAAAAGCCGACTCAACCAACATTGGGAATATCTTTGGAAATATTGATGAAAAACGAAGAGTCGTAGGTTATGGGGGAGAATTTTTACCACCCAGACCTGTGTATCCCATGGTTTCGCCGAAAACATTCATAGTCACTCCCTCTTTAAAGGAAAGGTTTTTGAAACGACTTCCATCGTATAACTCGAACTACTCGAATGATTACCAACGAGATGATGGAGAAGGTGCTCAAGTACCGCAAGCTCTAATTGCGGAGGCTTGTGAAAATTTCTATGAACAGGGGCTCGTGGATGAAGTCCAACTATGTTTAGAAAATCTAGAAGTAGAGAGCCTAGAAAATTTAGAGAGTTTAGATAATACACAAGTTATTGAAGAACTTATGAGCCATGGAATATTAGATGAAGCAGTTATTTCTGAAAGTGTTCAATGTTTCGACCCAAGTTTTGATCCAACGAAATAATAAGAATGTCAGAGCGAGTTTGTAGGTTTCTTATTCTTATCTGTACCTTATTAGCCACATTTCTTTATATAGGATTTAATATGAAGGATACCAGTATAAATTTAAAAGTTTTAAGGGTAGCTTTTCCTCAATACCATTCGGTTAAGGCCAGTGGCAAGGAGATATTTACTGAACGGCATGGTGTCCTTCCTGAGACATCCTGAAAAAATGAAGGATGTCTCCAGAATGAGCCGACCTCATTTACTTATGATCTAATACGCCTTGTTTTTCTCTTGGCCCTTTCGAGTTGCTGAGTAGAGCATCTGTAAACTTAGTTGTTGGAGTCAAGCCACGAAGAATTTGCTTCGTAGCTACTTCTTGGAAGAATTGAAAAACCTCCACGGCAGAAAAATACATAAAGACCCAAAATAAAGTGCCTACAATTAAATCAGTTAATGCTTTCATGATATACCTCCATTTATGGTTTGAGTTTGACCCTCACTCTTTGGTGAGGGTGTTTATTTCACTTTTTCAAGCTCCAATTCTAGATAGTTCCTGTCCAGGGAAGAAAGTTAAGTAGTTTTAAGTATTTACATGCCTTCCCTTTAGATTTTATGCTTTAAAATGGAGTCCATCAAACATAATCCGTGTAAATTCAGTTACTTACATAAAACGGAAAAATAAAATAAGTTCCCCCCCCCCCTCTCTTGACGAACCTTTCACAGCCCCTCCCTTTCAGTGACTTATGTGGCTATCAACTGGTTACTTGATATGAGAGGAAGAGTTGGATCAACCTGTGTTTCCACCGTGGTGATTTCAAACCTCCTTCAGGGAAATAACATTACGTTGCGCATCAACTTCAAAAAATACTTGACGTGTTTTTTCAGAGAAATAATTTTTGATATTTTATTCTTCATTTATTTTTTATGTAGGTTTTAGGAGGCGTGGGAACCTCTCTATGAGGTAGAATTCTTATCCATGTTCTCCGAGAACCTCTCTGATTTTTTTCTTCTTAAAAGACATCCTTGCTCACTTTTTTCCCTCAAAAAAACGTATGTTAATATAAAAATTAAAGAGAAACTTTCACCAAAGGGGGGACTATGCGCCATTTGAAGAAGACACAGTTGGGACTCTTTTCCCAATATCCTAACCACCAACTCAGTACAGAATTGCAGCAAATTAATAACATCATTGATCGCCATCCAGAGTTTGCCCATATGGTTCATGAAGACCTTGTTAAAGAAAAGAAAGATTCTGGTGATATTGGTATGACATCGGAGCAAGTTCTCAAGGTGGCTATTCTTAAATCCATAAGAGGTCTTTCCTATCGTGCGTTAGCCTTTAATCTTGTCGATTCAGTATCCACCAGAGCTTTTCTGGGCCTTGAATTGGAAGAAAATTACGCTCACTCCACCTTACAGGACTTGATTGTTCAAATAAGTGAAGAAACTTGGGGAATTATTAGCGCCTCTTTAGTTTCAGATGCAAGAGATCAAAAGATTGAGCCGTGTAAGAAAATGAGATTGGACAGTACAGTGACGAAATCAAATATTCATCATCCAACGGATGCATCGCTTTTATATGACTGCATAAGAGTTACAGAAAGAGAATTTAAAAAAGTTCGTAAAAATGTCATGAAAGATTTTTGGCGACTTATTTCAAGAGAAGATCTTAAGAGAGCAAAAACCTTGCTTTACAAAATTAATAATTCCAAAAATGATGCGGAAAGACTACCTTGCTATAAGGAGCTTTTAAAAATCGCTACCAAATTGAACAAAGGATTACCTGATACCATCAGAAAGATAAAAAAAGAACAAAAATGTGTGAAGATGAATGCTTTGAAAAAGAGTCTAAAACAGTTAGAAAATGTTGCCTTCTACCTGGAAAAAATCATCTTTCAAACTCAAAAAAGAGTTATTGAGGGGAAAAAAGTATCTTCTGAAAAAAAGGTCCTATCCATCTTTGAACCGCATACAGACATTATTGTAAAGGGGCAAAGAGAAGTCGAGTTTGGGCATAAAATCTTTCTGACCTCAGGGCAAAGCAACATGATTTTAGATTGTCAGATCCCTGATGGCAACCCCGCAGACTCTGATATGTTTTTAAAAGTTATGAATTCAGTGACACAAACCTATGGGGCTTGCCCTGTAAAAGTAAGTGCAGATGGTGGGTTTGCTTCAAAAGAAAATCTTGAAGAGGCCAAAGAGATGGGGGCTAAAGATGTTTGCTTCCCAGAAAAAAAAGGAATGAAAATATTAAAGATGGTTAAAAGTGCTTGGGTCTTTAAAAATCTTCTCAATTGGAGAGCCGGAATAGAGGCTGTTATTTCATTCCTTAAGAGATGTTTTGGTATGAGAGTTGCTTACTGGAAAGGGCATGATGGTTTTAAGAGGTATGTAAAGAATGCCGTTTGTGCCTATAATTTTGTTGTCTTGGCAAGACATGAATTATCAACTGTCACCTAAATTTATCCATTAGGAATAACAGCAATGGACCAGGTCGAAGGTGCTAAAATCTTCCAAAGGTAGGGGTGCGTCTTCAAATCGAAAAAACTAGGGCGCAAGTCGCTTAAAGACCTTTTTCCCCTTAATCTGTAGAGTTTGTGTGGCAAATCTCCAACTCTCACTCCCCCATTGAGGCATTGGGAGGCTCAATGGGGAGTGTCAGAGAACAAAAAATGGGCCTTTCTGGACAGAAACTAGATATTCAGAGAGTCCGTAAGACAATTCCAAAATGGCCTAGAAATGGGTCAGTCTGCTCTTTGAAACCCCCAGCTTAGAACTCAGAGGGGGTGGTAAAACGGGGGATAAGGAAAGAGAAGGTCGCCACAATGCGCAGCGTAAAGCTTTGTACAATCTGTGAAGCAATAGCTGTGGGGCAGCCATTGCACCGAATCAAACACCGGGCAAAGCACCAACTCCAACCCCTCAGCCTGACCAGTTCCAATCCCGTCCGTCCGTTTTGGCCTCCTGTTAGGACAGCACCTCAAAAATCCAAGATGGGATCGGTCACCCAAAGGTCACCCAAAAGTCACCCAACTTTGAAATAGTCTGAAATTCTCACAAATACAAAGACCCAGAGAGTTTCTCACTTGTGTATTATTAAGTACTTAGAACGATTGAGGAATTAAGAATGTAGCGAAAAGAGGTGTCGCAGCTTGGTCAGCCCGACTGTAATTGATGTAAGTATTTGTAATCACTAACTTCTCTAAAGCCAATGTCAACAATGGTCAACACCCTTTTTAAGGGATGTCTTCTGAAATAGTGCCTTAATCGTGCCCTCTAAGATGGTGCCTTAGATGCCTTATAGGCAAGGGAAAGAACATTCCCACCTATGTTTTTCTTGGGCAAACGATAGCCCACTTTGTTAGTCACTCCCTGCACATTGACTCCAGCAAGCCTCAAATACTCATCTGTGGTAGACATTTTGCGATGCCCCACCACAGACATCACTTGCACCAAGGGAGCCCCTTGAGCCAACATGTTGGTGATAAATGTGGCTCGCAAGTCATGGAACCGGATGGCAGTAATGTCAATGGTTCGGCAAAATTCTCTTAGAACCTGAGCCTGTTCGCCATTCTGCCATTCCCTCAACCTAGGAAGCAGTAGATCGTTCATCGCCACCATTTTCTTTAAGCGACTGTCCCAAAGTTTTTGAGAATAATTTTCCTTCCTTGCCTTAAGCTCCTTAAGAAACTCCCTTAAGTCATCGTTGATGGGAATGGTTCGATTCTCCCGATTCTTCGGTGAAGCTATACCATCCTTAGATGTCCATTGCTTGTTGACTGAAATAAGGCCAAAATCAAGGTCCACATCCTGCCAGCGCAGGGCAAACATTTCTCCCGACCTCATCCCTGTCATCAGAGCAAAAGCCCAAACCTTATAAAACCGATGATTGCACTTAAAGGCTTCTTCCAAAAGAAAATCTACCTCTTTAGAGTTCAAAACCTGTTGTTGAGCTTGGGGAACTTTGACATGAATACCTAGGGCCGGGTTTCTAACAATGATTCCTTCCTCTAGGGCCATCTGAAGGATTCGACTTATCATCTTCAAGATATTCCTTTGGGAACGAGGTGAAACCTTGTCACCAATCTCAGCAAACACAAGCTCATGAACATCTTGAGGCTTGATCTTATCAAGAAGCTTCTCCACAAAACATTGGGGAAGCCACTTTTTGAGCCCTCCATCGTAACCTTTTACAGTGGATGTCTTTAAAGAAAGTTTCATGCGCTTAAGGCACTCTTCATGCCAATCACTCCATGTCCAATAAATAGGACCACCACCAAAACGTTGATAGAGTTCATTCTTCAATTTAAATTCAAGCTCTTTAGCCTTTCTTTCTGATGTGATGCCACGCTTTTTTCGGAAATGTTGCTTTTTCCGAGAATCCCTTAAATGAGCAATCACTTCATAAAGTTTTTTGCCATCTTTAAAATAAGATTTAATCATATAAAACTCCTTTCTGTTGGAGAATATGATTTAAATCTGTGAGCCTGAATCTCAAGTGACTTCCAAGCTTATAAGCTCTGATCTTTCCACGACACACCCAAATACGAAGAGCATTGGGAGTGATGCGAAGATACTCAGCAGCTTCTTTTGTTGATAGCCACTTTTGCTGTCCTATTGATCGTCCTATTGAATTTTCAAAGAGCTTTTTCTTTCTACAAGAAACAATATGCGACATAACAACTCCTTTGGCAATAACAGGCAATACACAAGGGGCAAATAGGAGGGCCGCTCCATTTTATATATAGGAAATCCACCCCATCTTGAGGGTCTAAAGATATTTATTGTTTCATTAAGAGACTAGATGGGAAGACCCATTTGAAAGGGTATGCCCAGAAACTTCACTTTCCCCATCCCCCTCGGAAAGTCAGTCTTGCGTGATGCGGCGTAGTTGAGCCACCCAAGTCCTACATATGACTATGGAGACTGCTATAAAATAATCTTCTCCCTTTTTCGATCCCCTTCTTCGATGAAGAGAAGAAGATGAGGGAAATAATGTATCTTGTAGTCTCCTATAGGATGTGATATTTTATATATAAATTAAGCTAAAACTGCATTATGGGCTTGTCCAAAAATAAGTTGAACAATTCTAAGTTTTAAGTCGAAGATAAAAGATTTAAACTGTCCAATTTATTTATGGACAAGCCCTATACTAAAATTTTATCTTAAGCTTAGTGGAGTCGTTGGGAGTTATAAGGATGAAAAATCAGAAAAAAGACATCACTGATAACAACACCAATACAGATCATTTGGTATCCGCTTCAGAGGATGAGAAATATGGTTATACCTTGTGGAATATGCCCCATGATAAGTGGAAAAAGTGGGTAGATTCGATTCAGTGGGAAGAAATTGTAAAAAGCATAGAAGATATTTCCATTGATCAAGTAAAAATTGATCAAGTAAGAGAAGAGTTTAACAAAAGTGAAGCCAAAAAGATTCTAGACAAAGAAAATGAAAAAAGAAATCAATTCAATCCTGACGTCTTAAATATATATCTTGACTAAAATGACAATGCACCAACCGCTTAGTTTTAATCTATTAGATTTCGACCCCAATACATTCCTAGATGAATATACTACATCAAATCAAATTATTTATCTTCGGAAATATCTCTTTGAAATTGGTGCACAAACTCTCTTAGAGGAACCCAATTACTTTGACCGAGATTATCTCAGCGAATTTTCTAGCTTCTATGGACACTCTGCCAGAGGGTATAAGAACATATGTAAAAGAATCCATTTTTTTAGCGAAAAAATATCTGAAGAAACCTTTAAGAAAGCAATAGGTGGCGAATCAAAAGAATTGAGTCTTTTTCAGAAGGAATATTTAGGATTTATTGTCATTCGACCCATTCAAAAAGCTCCCTTGGGAAAAACAGTTTTGAAATGGTATCCAGAGGAACGTCCACAATATCCTAGAATTACAAAACCCTCAAGGGAGTATAAGGTTGATATTTGTGGAATGGAATTAAAAATCAATGGATTGGCTTGGCAACAACAAGACCAGGGAGTTGCATCATGTGCCACCGTAGCTTTGTGGAGTATGCTTCAATCTTCAGCTCTTGATGATTATCACTTTATTCCGACGACCTCAGAAATTACAGAGGCCGCACATAAGACAGCATCATTAGGTAGCCGTATTTATCCAACAAAAGGTTTAACTATATCTCAAATATGTGAGGTACTAAAAGAAGTAGGATTTGCTCCTTGCCTCATAGAAGGTGACATCAAACTACCAAATGGCTCAAAAGGATTTTCTTTAGAGAAATTTATTAGGACTTGTACCTCATTTATTAGATCCGGTTATCCTGTATTATTGGCTGGTCAATTGGGTATACCAGGTTATAGTTATGGTTATCATGCCATATGTGCAGTTGGTTTTAGAGAAAATACTTCTACACCTCCAAAAGGTCAAACAAAAGGTCAAATATTTATTCATGACAAGAATATTCATCATTTGTATATACATGATGATAACCTTGGACCTAGTGTAAGATTTCAGATTTTTTATAATCCGAGAGCATCTAATATAGTAACTAGTTCCTGTCCAGGGAAGAAAGTTAAGTAGTTTTAAGTATTTACATGCCTTCCCTTTAGATTTTATGCTTTAAAATGGAGTCCATCAAACATAATCCGTGTAAATTCAGTTACTTACATAAAACGGAAAAATAAAATAAGTTCCCCCCCCCCTCTCTTGACGAACCTTTCACAGCCCCTCCCTTTCAGTGACTTATGTGGCTATCAACTGGTTACTTGATATGAGAGGAAGAGTTGGATCAACCTGTGTTTCCACCGTGGTGATTTCAAACCTCCTTCAGGGAAATAACATTACGTTGCGCATCAACTTCAAAAAATACTTGACGTGTTTTTTCAGAGAAATAATTTTTGATATTTTATTCTTCATTTATTTTTTATGTAGGTTTTAGGAGGCGTGGGAACCTCTCTATGAGGTAGAATTCTTATCCATGTTCTCCGAGAACCTCTCTGATTTTTTTCTTCTTAAAAGACATCCTTGCTCACTTTTTTCCCTCAAAAAAACGTATGTTAATATAAAAATTAAAGAGAAACTTTCACCAAAGGGGGGACTATGCGCCATTTGAAGAAGACACAGTTGGGACTCTTTTCCCAATATCCTAACCACCAACTCAGTACAGAATTGCAGCAAATTAATAACATCATTGATCGCCATCCAGAGTTTGCCCATATGGTTCATGAAGACCTTGTTAAAGAAAAGAAAGATTCTGGTGATATTGGTATGACATCGGAGCAAGTTCTCAAGGTGGCTATTCTTAAATCCATAAGAGGTCTTTCCTATCGTGCGTTAGCCTTTAATCTTGTCGATTCAGTATCCACCAGAGCTTTTCTGGGCCTTGAATTGGAAGAAAATTACGCTCACTCCACCTTACAGGACTTGATTGTTCAAATAAGTGAAGAAACTTGGGGAATTATTAGCGCCTCTTTAGTTTCAGATGCAAGAGATCAAAAGATTGAGCCGTGTAAGAAAATGAGATTGGACAGTACAGTGACGAAATCAAATATTCATCATCCAACGGATGCATCGCTTTTATATGACTGCATAAGAGTTACAGAAAGAGAATTTAAAAAAGTTCGTAAAAATGTCATGAAAGATTTTTGGCGACTTATTTCAAGAGAAGATCTTAAGAGAGCAAAAACCTTTCTTTACAAAATTAATAATTCCAAAAATGATGCGGAAAGACTACCTTGCTATAAGGAGCTTTTAAAAATCGCTACCAAATTGAACAAAGGATTACCTGATACCATCAGAAAGATAAAAAAAGAACAAAAATGTGTGAAGATGAATGCTTTGAAAAAGAGTCTAAAACAGTTAGAAAATGTTGCCTTCTACCTGGAAAAAATCATCTTTCAAACTCAAAAAAGAGTTATTGAGGGGAAAAAAGTATCTTCTGAAAAAAAGGTCCTATCCATCTTTGAACCGCATACAGACATTATTGTAAAGGGGCAAAGAGAAGTCGAGTTTGGGCATAAAATCTTTCTGACCTCAGGGCAAAGCAACATGATTTTAGATTGTCAGATCCCTGATGGCAACCCCGCAGACTCTGATATGTTTTTAAAAGTTATGAATTCAGTGACACAAACCTATGGGGCTTGCCCTGTAAAAGTAAGTGCAGATGGTGGGTTTGCTTCAAAAGAAAATCTTGAAGAGGCCAAAGAGATGGGGGCTAAAGATGTTTGCTTCCCAGAAAAAAAAGGAATGAAAATATTAAAGATGGTTAAAAGTGCTTGGGTCTTTAAAAATCTTCTCAATTGGAGAGCCGGAATAGAGGCTGTTATTTCATTCCTTAAGAGATGTTTTGGTATGAGAGTTGCTTACTGGAAAGGGCATGATGGTTTTAAGAGGTATGTAAAGAATGCCGTTTGTGCCTATAATTTTGTTGTCTTGGCAAGACATGAATTATCAACTGTCACCTAAATTTATCCATTAGGAATAACAGCAATGGACCAGGTCGAAGGTGCTAAAATCTTCCAAAGGTAGGGGTGCGTCTTCAAATCGAAAAAACTAGGGCGCAAGTCGCTTAAAGACCTTTTTCCCCTTAATCTGTAGAGTTTGTGTGGCAAATCTCCAACTCTCACTCCCCCATTGAGGCATTGGGAGGCTCAATGGGGAGTGTCAGAGAACAAAAAATGGGCCTTTCTGGACAGAAACTAACTATTAAACCTGACCGACCAGATCTTATGACCGGAATTGATTTAATGGCAACAGTTCCAGGGATTGATCCAAATATTGGTTATAGTTTCATGCCTGATGTAATTCTGGCGGCAGTTAACAAAAATCTCCGAGCAGATCCAGATGAGTTACACAACAGAGGACTCAACATTGTAACGCATTTAAACACTCTTCTATCTCAGACAAGTTTTCAAGAAAGTTTGAATTTCAGCACCCGATTTATTAAGAAAACAGATTACATAAGAGGTGAACTATCCCAATTATTGAGAACTCGTCCTGATGAACTTTCAAAAATCCGACTGGAATTGGTTGAAAAGGTAAGACCGATGTCCAAGCACATTGGTCTCCTCCGTATTGGCTCTGGCCCATACCCTTTTTTTGATATATTATTTGATACCTCAGATAGTTACATTGAAGCCGTGGCAACTGTAAGTTATCTCGCTAACATGAAAACACTCATTGTAGAATCCCAAAAATTATCTGGTGTGAATTTTGGGCATTATATTGAGGTCACAAAATAGCTTTACTTGGGTCAAGTTAAACTTCTTTGCTCTCAAGGCTGGGAAGATCCATTTGAAAGACAATTTCTAGAAACCTCTCCTTTGTGATATTTCCATGAATCTTACAATACTCCCTATACTTCAAATTCAAGAGATCATCGCCTGAGTAGGTTGATCTTTTTACCTCTCCAGATGCTCATCTCTGAGCAGGCTCACAGCCTTAGAGAGGACATCATCAGCAAGAACCTTCCTTCCCCATGAACATCTTGAGGCTTGATCTTATCAAGAAGCTTCTCCACAAAACATTGGGGAAGCCACTTTTTGAGCCCTCCATCGTAACCTTTTACAGTGGATGTCTTTAAAGAAAGTTTCATGCGCTTAAGGCACTCTTCATGCCAATCACTCCATGTCCAATAAATAGAACCACCACCAAAACGTTGATAGAGTTCATTCTTCAATTTAAATTTAAGCTCTTTAGCCTTTCTTTCTGATGTGATGCCACGCTTTTTTCGGAAATGTTGCTTTTTCCGAGAATCCCTTAAATGAGCAATCACTTCATAAAGTTTTTTGCCATCTTTAAAATAAGATTTAATCATATAAAACTCCTTTCTGTTGGAGAATATGATTTAAATCTGTGAGCCTGAATCTCAAGTGACTTCCAAGCTTATAAGCTCTGATCTTTCCACGACACACCCAAATACGAAGAGCATTGGGAGTGATGCGAAGATACTCAGCAGCTTCTTTTGTTGATAGCCACTTTTGCTGTCCTATTGATCGTCCTATTGAATTTTCAAAGAGCTTTTTCTTTCTACAAGAAACAATATGCGACATAACAACTCCTTTGGCAATAACAGGCAATACACAAGGGGCAAATAGGAGGGCCGCTCCATTTTATATATATAAACAGGATCAGTAAGTAACTGATATAACTAAGCTTTTAGATCAAAGATCCAAAACCATGCCAAAAACACACCCCCACACAAGACCTAAGACCCCAACCATGACGCTTTTTACCAAATGTCAAAAAAAATCAAAAATAAAACTTGACTCTTAAATAAAAGGTGGTAAACGAGATTGGACACGATGCGTCTATTCCTGTGCGTTGATTTGGCCCTAGGAACAAAAGCACTTGAAACTAAATAAAAAAACATAAACAACAACTAAGAGATAAAAAATGAAACGATTGAAACGATAAGGAGTCATTCTATGAAAAATCAAATAAAAATCATCATTGTAAGTTTAGGAATTCTTCTAGGAACAGTCCAAGTGGCTTGGTCTGATGAAACCACACACGAATGCAATGAGACAAACTTTAAGGAGTATGTATTTTCCAAAGAGAAAATCGATGATCTCATTAAAAGAACTCAAAAAGGTTGCTACCTTAGAGGGGCTGATCTCACAGGGGCTAATCTCTATAAGGCTGATCTCACAATGGCTAATCTCATAGGGGCTAATCTCAAAGGGGCTTATCTCAGACGGGCTAATCTCAATAAGGCTAATCTCTATAAGGCTGATCTCTATAAGGCTGATCTCACATGGGCTAATCTCAGACGGGCTAATCTCTATAAGGCTGATCTCACATGGGCTAATCTCACAGAGGCTGATCTCACAGGGGCTTATCTCAGAGGGGCTTATCTCAAATGGGCTTATCTCACAGGGGCTAATCTCTATAAGGCTAATCTCACATGGGCTAATCTCAATGGGGCTGATCTCACAGGGGCTAATCTCACAGGGGCTGATCTCTATGGGGCTGATCTCTATGGGGCTTATCTCAATGGGGCTAATCTCTATAAGGCTAATCTCACATGGGCTTATCTCTATGGGGCTTATCTCAGAGGGGCTTATCTCACAGGGGCTAATCTCTATAAGGCTAATCTCACATGGGCTAATCTCAATGGGGCTGATCTCAAAGGGGCTAATCTCACAGAGGCTGATCTCAAAGGGGCTTATCTCAGAGGGGCTTATCTCACAGGGGCTTATCTCTATAAGGCTAAGTTCGTCAAAGATGGTCCAGACAAAACCATCTTTCCAAAAAACTTTGGTGATCCTATAGACCGAAGAATGGTGGAAATTCAACCTTAAGATAAAAGGAAGTACGCAAATTCCAATCTTCCTGCCGCCAAGGCTTTGAAAGTCTTCCAGTCTTGGCAAGCTTGACACCTTTCGGCCCCCTTTTTATGAGGGGGCGCTTCAGGTATTTGCTTGCAATAAAACGATTGAAACGATAAGGAGTTATTCTATGAAAAATCAAATAAAAATCATCATTGTAAGTTTAGGAATTCTTCTAGGAACAGTCCAAGTGGCTTGGTCTTCTGAAACCACACACGAATGCAATGAGACAAACTTTAAGGAGTATGTATTTTCCAAAGAGAAAATCGATGATCTCATTAAAAGAACTCAAAAAGGTTGCGACCTTAGAGGGGCTGATCTCACAGGGGCTTATCTCTATGGGGCTTATCTCTATGGGGCTTATCTCACAGAGGCTGATCTCACAGGGGCTTATCTCAAAGGGGCTGATCTCAGACGGGCTAATCTCACAGGGGCTAATCTCAATGGGGCTAATCTCTATGGGGCTAATCTCACAGGGGCTGTGATCCAATACTTTATTTTGACGGACTTTTCATGGGTTCCTTTGACCTCGAAGCAATTTTTATGATTTTATCCTGACTGAGTTTAAGTTGTTGAGAGTGATATTTTGATTAGCAAGGTGTGTCGAGGTGAAGTGAGTGAGAAAAGGATGACTGATTCTCTCTGTTTGGTTTGCTCTCCCGCCTGGTGGCTCAAGAAATTAAGAGCACTTGAGATTTCCAAGTTCTCTTGGAAGGATAATTTCGCTGTATCTGATTTGATGGATTATTTTTGGAAGCCTAGTTCCTGGCATTTAAAGCAGGAGATCCTCCCACAGGTGGTGGCTACTTGCTTGAATCGAACGCAACATCCTGTTGCGGATCTTTCAGTCTCGGGCTCCTGCCCTCGCCCCTCAGCCCCAGGGGGCTTTCGGGTACGACTGAAAGATTCTTAGTCTCGATTCCACATTGAGAGGAGATTGAGAGGAGCCTCCTATCCAGTGGGACTTTATTTGGCCCCTCAGGGAGAATAACTACCGACCATGTAGTTTAAATAAGTTCTGTGGCGGCTTGGCGAACATGTTCTTCTGTAATTTGTTCTTCAGAAGCTTTCATACATGCAATCAATGAACCTCTGGCAATCAAATTGGCTTTTCTTAGCAAGCCTCCAGAGCCCTGCCAAATGGCTGTGACAGCATTATCTGTCATGAGTTTATTCTTGATTCCAGAGATTTTAAGGTGATGATCTAGATAATTTCTCATATTTTCTTCATTAAGAGCTGGTAGGTGAGCGTGGGTCATCACACGAGAAGCCAAGGGCAGAGAAGTTCTATACTTCAATTTATCAAGAAGGTTATTCTGTCCCACCAAAATAAGTGAGAATCTTTTTTCAGAATCAAAGTTGAATTGGTTAATCGTATGCAATTCAGCAAATGTTAGGCGCCAATTAAAATTGGCCATTTTTAGAAGCCGTCGCCAATGAAAAACGGCCAGTTGATGATGTACTGATTTAGTTATTCTTCGTTCAGAGTTTAGTCAAGTGTCTTTATTTTGCTCATCATTTAACTCGGACTATGCCACAAGATTCTGAGGAATGATTTTCTGCCCACCACTTTTGGCATGACCCCAAATGCATCCTTCAGCCCTATGGCAGAGGTAAATGGAGTATTTTTCAGGATTCCTTGGCGCAGCTAATGTCTAAAGCTCCGCGAGAGTGACGAGCAAATAGTACGGTAAAAGCCAGTTATCCATAAATTTATCCATGGCGACACTGCGGCTGTGACCCCGATGTCTAGCAACGCAGTGCTGCTGTGGATAAATTTTGTGGATAACTGGCGAGTTCCTTCCCCAAAAGTGGGGATCTCTAATGAACTTCTTTGGTTGAACTTTCCTCTTTGCTCTGTTTAGACTTGGCTTTTGCCGATTCGGTTCTCCAACTTTCTTTTCCTTCAATGTTGAGGGTTTCACAGTTGTGAATAATTCGATCAACAGCAGCAGCGGTGGTAATAGGGTTAAGAAACACCTTATCCCATTCAGAGTAAGTTAAGTTTGTAGTGATCATGAGACTTTTCCTTTCATATCGCTGAGATATGAATTGAAAGAAAAGATCAGCACCCTCTGTGCAGGAAGCTGTATAGCCAAGTTCATCACAAGCAATAAGATCAAAACGGTCTAATTTCTTAAAAAGAGCATTCAATGAGAGTTCTTTCTTGCTTTCACGCATTGTTTCAATAAGTTCATGAGTGGTGACCCATAAACATCGATAGCCTTGTTCACAGAGTGAACGAACTAGGGACATGGCCAAATGACTTTTCCCCATTCCAAAGCTTCCGTAAAACACAACATTACAGGCTTTTCTGACCCACTCTCCCTCTGCCATCCAATTAATTTGCTGAGCTGTCACTCCCGTTCTTTTCTGGAAGTTATAAGTTTGGAGTGATTTAAGTTGA
Organism: Bdellovibrionales bacterium; assembly: GCA_965261545.1. GTDB lineage: Bacteria > Bdellovibrionota > Bdellovibrionia > Bdellovibrionales > UBA1609 > CBDHDF01. The sequence goes on from CBDHDF010000002.1 coordinate 522,086, forward strand.
GGAAGCTTGGCCCCCTTAAGCAATCTTTTCACTCTCTGGGAATGCTTGTCAGCAAGCTCATTTTGAACGAGTATACCTAAATACTGTTCATACGTCTTTTTTGTTTTTTCGGCAACTCTAGCCGTTGCAACATATTCATCCGCCATCGCTGGAAGTCGGAGTTTTTTAAGAGAACCTATAAGTTCTTCGTGATTCATTAAGAACCTCCTATGTTTGGAACAAGACTGTCATATTGAGACAATCTAGGTTGAAGTGGTTTTTGTTGGTCATTCAAATTAATTTTGGTGGGATTGCCTAAGAGCAAATCTTTTATGGATTTAAAGTCGAAAATCTCACGACTTTCTAATTGAAGCTCCATGGCTGTAGATAAGTCCTGCCAACTCACATGCTGAATCAAGTTGATAACTCTTAAATATTCATGCTCGGCACGGCTTGAATCTTGTTGCTTGAGGTATTGATAAAAATTTTCAAACACATTTGTTGGAAAAAGAATGGATCGGTGAGCCCATCTTACCATGGCTTGCGGCTTACGAACTAAAGAGGGAAGGATATGTTCAAGAAGAAGACTATGCTCCCCATCAGGTTTTCTTTGATGGCGAGCGACAATTTCTTGCTTCCCTCCTGCACGATAGATCGTGACATGATAGGGACCCTGTACGGTTTTACAGGGAGCTTGGATCACCTCATCAGGTATGGAATATGTGGTTTTACCTATTCTCAAAGTCCCATAACCATTACTTTGACAAATATTCACCTTACAGAGAATATCTTCATCTCGTGGAGGCAAAGGCTTAAGAACTTTGGCCTCCTCCTCAAAGCGAGATTTGGTGGAGTCACTCTGATGCTGATCCATATAAGACTCTAAAAACTGATTCAAATGATCCCAGTCTTTAAAAACAATTCCTTTGTTTCTAACAATATTTTTTATCCGAGAACTGAAGGTTCGAATATCACGCTCCACATCTCCCTTGTCAGAGCCCTTCCCTGCGCGGCAGGGAAGAACCTTAAATCCATAGTATTGGATGGCTCGATCAAAAGATTGGGTGTAAATTCGCTGATTTCCTTTAAGAACTTTCTTCACACAGGGAGATAAATTATCAATACGGATGTTCGCACTCATCCCACCTATCTTTTCAAAAAAAGCATGCACCCCATCGATGAAACACTCATAGACAAGAAAGGGGTAGGCACGAACCCAACAGGTGCCACTACAAGGCAATGTTCCAAAATGGAGATGAACGATCTGAACACCATCGGCAAATGGTAAAGCAACCTTCTCCTTAAAATCAAACTGAGCCTGTTCTCCAGGATCATATCTTTGGCTGAAAAAACGCTCCTTGGGGCGAGAACCAAGAATCTCACAAACTCTTCTCTGAACCGTTCTCTCACTCCCACGATAACCCTCCTCAACTAATAGCTCATATATTTCACGGGCGGTGTTACTTGGGTTCAACTTCAAAAAGTACTTCACCCGATCCATATATCCATTAAGGGGATCTGGGCGAGTTCTTTTGGACCTCGCCTTGTACTTCGGTGGGGTGTTGGACTCACAGTACTTGCGCACCGTCTTACGATTGATCCCTAATTCACGAGATATTTCTGTCTTATTTTTACCACTGTGACTCAGGTCACGAATGCGGCCGAAAGTGTATTGACTAATCATAAGATCCTCCTCATTGCTAACCTTTTGAGTTGCAAGAGGGAGGCACTCTGTGAGCTTAGTATCTATATCAGAAGAAGAGACTTCATTGTCTAGTATTTGAACACTCCCTGAAGATTGGTCACTTTTCATTGGCGACAACCTCCATATTGAAAGTGGGACATTTTAATTGGCGACGGCTTTAAGGGAAGCCTGTCTTTAGAAAGAAATTCCATGAAAATTGAGGCAAATGTTGGAATCTTGTGGAATTTAAATACTTTAGAAAATGGGCACAGCCTAAACAGGCTTTTCTTGACTATATATTTAACCTCATTGAAATCCAGAAACAGTCTACAAATGACAAATATGGAACCTGAATAGGCTGTCATGGAAGGACTCTCCAACACGGAGCCCCTTTCCAGGTCGACAAGAACCCAAAAGGAGTTCTTATCAGCTCGGAGCCTTTTTATGAGTAATATCAATTGATTATATGCGTCTCGGTTGACAATGCCAAAAATCACCATAGGTCCTCCTCTGAAAAGTGGCCACTTTTCATTGGCGACGGTGGGGCATTTTAATTGTCAGCTAACAAGAGTAACTAAAAGAGGCCAATTATATAGACCAGCGAAGCTGTCCACCGAGTTGCTTCGTGCAAAGAAGTGGGGGCCTAGATAAGATTCATGGGCGTGGGTGGGGAAGCAAGGCGCCCCCATGAATGTTACAATAAATGAAGAATAAAATATCAAAAATCATTTCTCTGAAAAAACCCGTCAAGTATTTTTTTAAATTAACACGCAATGCAATGTTGCTTTCCTGAAGGAGGTTGGAAATCAGCACCGGTGGAATAGGGTTGACTCAACTCTTCCATGCTCACATCAAGCAACGAGCATTCGATGGCTATGTGGAATAGTCACTGAATGAAGGGGAGGGACTGTGAAGGGTTCGTAACGGGGGGGAGATGTTCACTTATTTTATTTTTCCGTTTTATGTAAGTGGTTGATTTTACATGGATTATGTTTGAGAGCCTCCATTTTAAAGCATAAAATCTAAAGGGAAGGCGTGTAAATACTTAAAACTACTTAACTTTCTTCCCTGGACAGGAACTAGATAGCAAGAAAGAAGGGCCGTAAGCCGCAAGGTTGAAGTGATTGAGCCTCGAAAGCCATTCCATGTGTGGTGGTCGACACTGTGAGTAAGGTGGAAGACAATCACCCTTTGTAACTGAGGAGAACAAGGGTGGCGCCGCGGGGTCTGAGAGCATGGCACTTCTTGAAGGTGTATTTGTGAACGTGAGACCCTCATGTTCCCCTAGGATGGGGTATTGCCAAACAAGCCTAAACAGCGAGAATGGTGAAATGAACGAACATGAGGGAGTCAGCGAGTCCATGTACCGATGAAGCGAGTAACGACCGTGGAGGGAAGGGGCTTAGGTAACTCTAACCTTTGAAGAGAAACGTAAATGGGATTAACAAAGTCCAATAACATTACGGAAACGAAACTGAAGAGGGTAGTTCATCTATCTGGTGAGGATCCCAAGATGGTTTTTTCATGGGGTTAATGCCCCATGTGAACAGGGAGTCACTCGCTGGGTATTTCCATGAGTTGGATGGGATGAAGACTGTGGGAATAGATCGATATTGATATAGTTGAGTGAGTGGAGTTATCGTCCGCCTATTGCCTTAATTGGGCACGATGCGGTGGGAACGGGGGTTGGGCCGGGTAACCGGCCCTTCTACCCAATATTGCCTACTGTTTAAGAAATAGGAAACCTAGAATCCAAGCTAGTGAGCATGAGGAAGCCTTCTAAAGGCTTTCTAAAAAAAACAAAACTGGGTTTAAGCTATCATCGGAAAATACTTTAACCACCATCATCGAGTCCATCGTCACTAATACTCCAACTACGATCTATGAGGGCGCTCCGTGCATCAATAGCACTATTATTGTATTTTGAATTTCCACCATGGAATGAGATATTATTCTGTTGTGAGGTGGTGTGGATTTGGTTGAGCAGGCTGCTGTATATTCCCGTGGGAAGGGTGAGTCCTTCAAGCATGCTACTCATGTCTGTGACACTAAGGAAATTCCATTGAGTCATATCGGGTTGAGCCATTGGGGCTTGCCTAAACATAGAACTCATGTTTGTGACATTGGAGACATCCCAACCGCTGACGTCGGGATTGGCAACATCTGCCCCATCAAACATATAACTCATGTTTGTGACATTGGAGACATCCCAACCGCTGACGTCGGGATTGACAACATCTGCCTCATCAAACATATGACCCATGTTTGTGACATTGGAGACATCCCAATCGCTGACATCGGGATTGGCAACATCTGCCAAATAAAACATATAACTCATATTTGTGACCTTGGATGTATCCCAGCGACTCACATCGAGATCGGCCATATTTGCATCGGAAAACATAAAGTTCATATTTGTGACCTTGGATGTATCCCAGCGACTCACATCGAGATCGGCCATATTTGCATCGTAAAACATATAACTCATATTTGTGACCTTGGATGTATCCCAACCGCTGACGTCGGGACTAGCAACATCTGCCCCACCAAACATATAACTCATATTTGTGACCTTGGATGTATCCCAACCGCTGACGTCGGGATTGGCAACATCTGCCTCATAAAACATATAACTCATATTTGTGACCTTGGATGTATCCCAACCGCTTACGTCGGGATTGGCAACAGATGCCTCAGAAAACATAGAGTTCATGTTTGTGACCTTGGAGACATCCCAATCGCTGACATCGGGATTGGCAGCTTCTGCATCATAAAACATGCTACTCATATCTGTAACCCCAGAAACATTTCCTCCACTTAGATACTCAAGGGCTTCGCATTGCCTAAAGGCTCCTTTTAAACTCCGCCACCCCACATCACCAAGATCTTTCACAAAGATGAGTTTTAACCTATGTGCTGTAGCCTCGCTATCGAAATTCCAAGCCTCAAGGGTCCCCGAAATGGTGACAGTGTAATCTCCAGCTTCGGCGTAAATATGAGTGATATCGCTGTCATCATGGGACGTGATCTCACTGGAGGAATCATCCCCCCAATCCACAGTAAAATTATACTTGTATCCTGAGGGCAAGGGGAGAGCGATGGCTTCACTTGTTTGAGAAGTTCTCCAAACAGAGACAAAGAAAGAGAACCCTCCATCACTGATACTCCACCCTCGTTCTTTTAAGAGTTGTCGGATATTTTCGGAACGGCTGTCGTACTTAGAGCTCCCCATATCCAATGTGAAATTTTCCTGGCTGGAGGTTTCATAAAGTCGCTGAAGGAGTGTGTTATAGACCCCTGTGGGAAGGGTGACTTCACTGAAAGTCTCATCCATCTTTGCCAAAAGAGCAAAATTCCATCCACTGAAGTCTATTTTCTTTATAGAAGTCACTCCTTTAAACATGCGATCCATGTTTGTGACATTGGAGATGTCTCCTCCTCCTACTTGGCGAAGGTTGCTGCAACCCTCAAAGGCTCCCTCTAAGTTGATCCACCCCATATTCCCTAAGTCGGTCACAGAAATGAGTTTGTCTTTGCTCCCACTGTTGTTGAAATACCAAGCCTCAAGCTCCCCCGAAATAGTGACGGTGTAGTCTCCAGACTCGGCATAGGTATGAGTGATATCGCTGTCATCATGGGATGTGATTTCACTAGAGGCACCATCACCCCAGTCCACAGTGAAATTATAATTATACCCTGATCGCAACGGAAGAGTGATGGACTCATTTTCACTGGACAAACGCCACACAGAGATAAAGGAAGAAGCTGTCACAGAAGGAGCTTGCTTTGTATCACCACAGCCTAAAAGACTCGCCATGGTCAGGCCAACAGAGAGACCCATGGTGAGTAAAGGTAGGGTGCATCTTGTAAAAGTTTGTAATGGAGTCAAAGCTTACCTCCTTCGCTCATATTTTCTTCTTTTCACCTTTTTTCTTCTCAACTTGATATAAAAAGATGTAATATATATTATATGTGCACTCTGGTTAAGGTGAAAACGCTGACTTGGATTTATGGACTTTATAAATAAGAAGATCGAAGGAAATCCTGCTCAAGGTCGTGGCCTCTAACCCACATTTCTCACAAAGATATACTGGAATTCTGACTGGATATACCCATAAAATTTACTGGAAATATAGTGGACCCCAAAAACAGACTGGTTGCTAAGTTACACCGCAGCGGGTAAAAAGCCCCTCATAGGAGGGGATAATGAGAAAGAAACACAGCGCACAATTTAAGGCCAGAGTCGCACTTGACGCCATTCGTGAGACTGACACAATGGCAGAGTTGGCCTCCAAGCATGGAGTTCACCGCATCCAAATCCAAGATTGGAAGAAGCAAGCTATTGAAGCCATTCCTAAGGCCTTAGCGAGCAAAAAAAAGGACAACAACGAGGTAGAAGAACAAAGAAAAACCATTGATGAATTGTATCGGCAAATAGGGCAGTTAAAGGTTGAAAATGATTGGTTAAAAAAAAAATCTGAGAGCTTCAATGCCTGAGAAAAAAGCCGCTATCAATTGGAAACATCCAAATATTTGTGTCACTCGCCAATGTGAGTTGCTAGGACTCTCTAAGGGAGCCTTGTACTACAAGCCCATACCTGAGAGTGCCTACAACTTAAAACTGATGAGTTTAATTGACAAACAGTACTTGGAGACCCCTTTTTATGGGAGCCGTAAAATGGCAGCTCACTTAAGACTTAATGGCCATGGGGTCAACCGCAAGAGGATTCAGCGGCTCATGGAAAAGATGTGTCTTTTCGCTATCTTCCCAGGTCCAAACACCAGTCAGCGAAACCATCAGCATAAGGTTTATCCCTACCTACTTAAGGGGCTTAATATCTGCTCCCCCAACCAAGTGTGGGCTACTGATATTACTTTTATAAGGTTGTCTGGTGGCTTTGCTTACTTGGTAGCTGTGATAGATTGGTTTAGCCGATTTGTTCTGTCTTGGAGACTTTCTAATAGCCTTGAGACAACTTTTTGTTTAGAAGTCTTTGAGGAAGCCATAGAAACATTTGGTTGCCCTGATATCGTCAATACTGATCAAGGGTGCCAATTCACTTCTGAGGTTTTCACAAAATTATTGAAAAATCATGGAATCTCGATCAGTATGGACGGCAAAGGCAGGTGTTTAGACAACATTATGATCGAGCGGCTTTGGCGGTCTGTTAAGTACGAAGAGGTTTACTTGAAAGGCTATCAAGACAAATCAATGGTTCAAGCCAACAAAGGTTTTAAAACGTATTTTAATTTTTATAATAATAAAAGGCCACACCAGTCTCTTCAGGATTGCACCCCTTATCAGGTGCATATGGGAGAGGTGGATTTAACACATTAACACGGGGCTTCTTTGTGCGCTGTGGTGTAGCTTAAAAATCAAGTTTTTCAGTCTGACATTGGGGTCCACCTCAAAAGGCACTAGGGATGTAATATGATTGATTCCGATTGTATAATCGTAAATTCAGAAAAAGAGATAATCGATTTTGGGGTGGATAATACTCTCATCTTGATAGATCCAGTAATAATTTCCGTCACTTTCTTATTCTGAATAGCATCAATTAAAGAGACCACTATGCTATTTTATGATAAAAGAAAGAATGAAGCCCCTTACTTATTTCTTATATGTTGTAGATCTTTTTTTGATAAGCCCCCAGCGAACTCTCAGAAACTTCGCTAAACGCACAAATTCAACTCTTTCTTGTGATGTAATCTTCTGACCAAACTTAATCCATTCAAGCTCAGAGCCACCTACCTTGGGGGTTTCTAAATAAGGAAGGTTTGAAAGAAGGTTTGGATTGACTCCACGTGCTATAAGAAGGCGAACCAAAGTGTCGGCATTAACGGACTTTCTTCCAGACATGGTGCGTAGTGTTTCCGGACTCAGGCCAGCCTTTTTGGCAACCTCAGACCTTTCTTTAGGTTCCATGCCCTTTGGAACAACAAACTCCATAAGGCTTTCAGTAATAGATTTAACTTGCTTGTCCAAGATGGCCATAGAACTCCCCCTTCCAATAGATTATCTCTCCAAGGGTTATTCTTTGTTATAAAATAATTGTTACAAAAATATTGATTTAGATATGATATTTGGTAATGTGACTCTGTAGCTTTTTTCCTCTGAGTGACTCCAAGTCACATGAAAATTCCTAAAGAGGAATAAAGAGGACAACTTTACAAAGGACAGTAGTGTGGCTGAAGTAAGCAAGTACAGGATTCAAGATATATTTGACTCATACGAAGACTATATATTGTATCTCAAAAAGACATATTCTCTTTTTCAAGATTTAAAGCAAAGTAAAGACCCATCATTCTCAAAGATTGTTCCAGAGTACCTCGAAATTGAGTTCATCCAAACTCTTAAGGCTCCAAGACTCTATTATCCGAGAAATAAGGGGGTCATCATTGTACAATTACCTTTGGGAAAAAGTGCAGGATTAAAACAGAAGGAAGCTCTACGCTCCAAGGCTCTCATTACTTTTTCGGCTATTGTAAAAATAAACGAAAAAGCCATGGCTGAAGAATTTGCCATGAGCCTCAAGTTGTTTGAATCAGAATAGCCATTTGAGGGCCTGCGAAGGATGAAATGAATATTTATCAGAAAGTCTTAGGGCTTATAAAAAATAAATTGAACTAAAATTGTACTGTTTTACTTTAAGATCTAATTGAATAAGCTCAATTTATTTTTTTACAAGCTCTTAGTTCATTGGTAATGGACCAAAAAAATGATACTTGATCTACTCAATTTAATGGCACTACCTCTTTAAATCAATTATAATTGTCAGCTAACAGCAGGGCTAGGAACTTAACCAATTGTGAGTAGGAAAGTAAACTTGGACTTGATTCCCATGGTTTTTCAGGCTTCTTGCAATCACTCTTCCTCCATGCAACTCAATAAAACATCTTGCGAAATAAAGACCTAGACCACTTCTTTTCTCCAAACTCTGGCACTTTGAAGATTTACGAAATTCTTTAAAGGCTCTATTGCATTCTTCGAGACCTATATGAGTTCCTTTTTTAATGAACTCAATCCTAACTTCACCTTGTATTCTTTGCGTTTTAATCAATATGTACCCACCCATCGGTGAAGACTTTATGGCACTTAGGATAACCTCGGCCATAGCTTCATAGAAGAGGACTCCATCTACCCCTATCATAGATATGGGATCAAGCTGTCTTTGAATAGTGATTTTTTTCTTTTGTGCACAGAAGCTGGAATCTTGGATGATATTTTCGATAATTTCACTTATATCTATGGAAATCTTAAGAGATTTGATATATTTGAGTTTAATTGTTTTCAACATGCGATCTATATTTTGATTGATCTCACAGGCTTCGTAGTGTAGGCATCTGGCTTTAGCTGTAGACTTGGGAGGTAAGTCTCCAGAAGATGAACGAGCACAAATGGACTGAATTTCAAGCATAGGTGCTTTTAAGTCTTGGGCCATAAAACTTAAATCGTCTTCTAACTCCTTTTTTAGATACTCTGAAATAATTCCTGGAAATGATGGACCTTGACTCTGCTTTAAATCTTGAAAAAGAGAATATGTTTTTTTGAAATACGATATATAGTCTTCGTATAAATCAAAGATGTCTTGATCCCTATATTTGCTTATCTCAACCACACGACCCTTCCTTTGTAAAAGTTGCTCTCCTTCTTTCCTCTTTGAAGTTTTCCATGTGGTTTGGAGTCACCCAAAAGGAAAAAACGAAAGGCTATAGGGGCACAATACCAAATATCATATCTAAATCAATATTTTTGTAACAATAATTGTATAGCAAGGCATAAACCTTGGGGAGATAATCTACTAGACGGAGGGGTTCTATGGTCATCTTGGACAAGCAAGTTAAATTCATTATTGAAAGCCTTATGGAGTTTGCTGTTCCAAAGGGCATGGAACCTAAAGAAAGAGCTGGAGTTGCCAAAAAGGCTGGCCTGAGCCCTGAAACACTACGCACCATGTCTGGAAGAAAATCTGTCAATGCTGATACTTTGGTGCGCCTTCTTATAGCCCGTGGAGTCAATCCAAAACTTCTTTTAAATCTTCCTTATTTAGAAACCCCCCAGGTAGATGGTTCTGAGCTTGAGTGGATCAAGTTTGGTCAGAAGATGAAATCACAAGAAAAGGTTGAGTTTGTGCGTTTAGCGAAGTTTCTGAGAGTTCGCTGGGGGCTTATCAAAAAAAAATCTATAGCATATAAGAAATAAATAGGGGGACTTTAATTGGCTCCCGATGGAATGCCAAAGCTAGAAAAGAAGCGACTTCGAGAGTCTGCTTCTTGGGAATATCAGCCACAACGCATGGCGGCGTTAGGGATTCACTGTCGACACTGATGCTTGGCATGAGATGGCCCAAAGGTATTGTGAATTTACCAATAACCAAGCCTTCAAGTGAACCTCATAACTATAAACACCATAATGGTTATTGAAGGAGCCTTTATGCACCCTGTAAACCACGAAGATGCGCCTCCAGTGTTTCTCAGTGCCAGCAATTCCCGTCGAAAAATAGTTTAGGCCACAGTAGCGGCTTCCAAAAGATTCGCCTCAAAAAGAGTTCGTAGACTTTTGCCTAAGTATCTGTTTGAATATTTGTTGTTGCACATCAGACCAAGGAGGGTTCGTCATGTCGCATCAACATTTTAGAAAAGGTCTATCCGCTTCAGGAATGTATTCCCTGCTACACAGTAAATCTCTTGCAGTTCCAGATATAAGATCGCAGCGTCCCCATAGGATTCCTCTGAGCGATGCCATTATGTCATCTGTGGCAATGTTTGCCTTGAAAGATCCATCCATGCTTCAGTTTTGTGATCGTGTCCATGACCCAGTGGCAAAAAACAACCTACACCATTTGTTTCAAATAGGCCAAATTCCTAGTGATACGGCTATGCGAGAGATTTTAGATCCTGTTCCAACCCGTGAGTTTCAAAATTTTTTTAAATCTTTGTTTACCGTAGCTCAAAGAGGGAAGGTTTTGGAGGGTTACCCATATTTGGGTGGAAAATATCTTCTCAGCATTGATGGAACAGGTGCCTTTAGCTCCTCGACTATTCATTGTGAGAATTGTTGTATAAAGAATCATCGTGATGAGACGAAGACCTACTATCATCAAATGTTAGCAGGAGTGATTGTTCACCCCGATAAGAAACAGGTTATACCTATTGCTCCAGAGCCCATTTCAAACACAGATGGATCGAGCAAAAATGATTGTGAGCGTAATGCAGCCAAACGACTCCTTGAAGATTTTCGCAGGGAACACCCTCACCTTCCAGTGATTGTTATTGAGGATGGATTGGCTTCCAATGCTCCTCACATCACTCTTCTTAACGAATTAAAATTAAGTTATATTTTAGGCTGTAAGATGGGGGACCACAAAGTTTTATTTGAGTTTGTAAATGGAGCAGATAGCTTAGGAACAGTTTCTCACTTCACCGTGGTAGAGAATGGAGTGACACATGAATTTCGATTCATAAATGATGTTTCACTCAATGATTCAAATCCTGATTGTCGAGTGAATTTTATTGAATACAAAGAAACGAAAGCAAACGGTAAGGTTCAGCACTTTAGCTGGGTGACTGACATTGAGATCAACGAAGACAACATAATGCAAATAATGAGGGGGGGAAGAGCACGCTGGAAGATAGAAAATGAAACATTTAATACGTTAAAGAATTTGGGTTACAACTTTGAGCACAATTTTGGCCACGGCAAGCAAAATTTGTGTAACAATTTAGCCGTGATTATGATGCTGGTATTTTTAGTGGACCAACTTCAACATTTGGCCTGTAAATTGTTTCAAAAGGCGGTAGAAAAAGAGAGGAGACTATCTTATCTATGGGATCATATGAGGGGGTATTTCCATACCCTATACTTTAAAAATTGGCAGGAACTCCTCGCCATAATGGCTTATGGGATTAAGCCTATTGCTGCCTCAGATGTTTTCGACACATCATGAGCAGCCATTTTTCTCAAAGTGCCCCAAAGAGTTTAACGTATTTGCCCTAAACTAAAGTCTGGACATTCGCCTCTAAATGGCGAAGACGGGGAGGTTTACCTTATTCGATGCAGTGCAATTCTCACACTGAGATTTGGAGGAATTTCAATGTTTTTTCAAGCTCGGCGGGAATTTCTGTCTCAGTGCCCATTGGGTTGACTTAGTTTTCATAAGCTTTGAAGTAGATCCTAAAATTTTAGCACCTCATTTACCTTATGGAACAACACTGGATTTCTTTCATGGAAAAACCTATATCAGCCTCGTAGCATTTCTATTTAAAGATACCAAATTGGTAGGAAGAATTCCTGCCATCTTTCATCGAAACTTTGAAGAGATTAATCTAAGATTCTATGTTCTCAGGCAAGAAGGGCAGAATTTAAAAAGAGGGGTTGTTTTCATCAAAGAGTTTGTACCCAAGCCACTTCTTGCTTGGGTGGCACGGACCTTTTATCATGAAAATTATGCCAGTCTCCCCATATATAGCAAAATCAAAAGGGGAGTGTTAGGCGCCAATTAAAATTGGCCATTTTTAGAAGCCGTCGCCAATGAAAAACGGCCAGTTGATGATGTACTGATTTAGTTATTCTTCGTTCAGAGTTTAGTCAAGTGTCTTTATTTTGCTCATCATTTAACTCGGACTATGCCACAAGATTCTGAGGAATGATTTTCTGCCCACCACTTTTGGCATGACCCCAAATGCATCCTTCAGCCCTATGGCAGAGGTAAATGGAGTATTTTTCAGGATTCCTTGGCGCAGCTAATGTCTAAAGCTCCGCGAGAGTGACGAGCAAATAGTACGGTAAAAGCCAGTTATCCATAAATTTATCCATGGCGACACTGCGGCTGTGACCCCGATGTCTAGCAACGCAGTGCTGCTGTGGATAAATTTTGTGGATAACTGGCGAGTTCCTTCCCCAAAAGTGGGGATCTCTAATGAACTTCTTTGGTTGAACTTTCCTCTTTGCTCTGTTTAGACTTGGCTTTTGCCGATTCGGTTCTCCAACTTTCTTTTCCTTCAATGTTGAGGGTTTCACAGTTGTGAATGATTCGATCAACAGCAGCAGCGGTGGTAATAGGGTTAAGAAACACCTTATCCCATTCAGAGTATGTTAAGTTTGTAGTGATCATGAGACTTTTCCTTTCATATCGCTGAGATATGAATTGAAAGAAAAGATCTGCCCCCTCTGTGCAGGAAGCTGTATAGCCAAGTTCATCACAAGCAATAAGATCAAAACGGTCTAATTTCTTAAAAAGAGCATTCAATGAGAGTTCTTTCTTGCTTTCACGCATTGTTTCAATAAGTTCATGAGTGGTGACCCATAAACATCGATAGCCTTGTTCACAGAGTGAACGAACTAGGGACATGGCCAAATGACTTTTCCCCATTCCAAAGCTTCCGTAAAACACAACATTACAGGCTTTTCTGACCCACTCTCCCTCTGCCATCCAATTAATTTGCTGAGCTGTCACTCCCGTTCTTTTCTGGAAGTTATAAGTTTGGAGTGATTTAAGTTGAGGAAGCTTGGCCCCCTTAAGCAATCTTTTCACTCTCTGGGAATGCTTGTCAGCAAGCTCATTTTGAACGAGTATACCTAAATACTGTTCATACGTCTTTTTTGTTTTTTCGGCAACTCTAGCCGTTGCAACATATTCATCCGCCATCGCTGGAAGTCGGAGTTTTTTAAGAGAACCTATAAGTTCTTCGTGATTCATTAAGAACCTCCTATGTTTGGAACAAGACTGTCATATTGAGACAATCTAGGTTGAAGTGGTTTTTGTTGGTCATTCAAATTAATTTTGGTGGGATTGCCTAAGAGCAAATCTTTTATGGATTTAAAGTCGAAAATCTCACGACTTTCTAATTGAAGCTCCATGGCTGTAGATAAGTCCTGCCAACTCACATGCTGAATCAAGTTGATAACTCTTAAATATTCATGCTCGGCACGGCTTGAATCTTGTTGCTTGAGGTATTGATAAAAATTTTCAAACACATTTGTTGGAAAAAGAATGGATCGGTGAGCCCATCTTACCATGGCTTGCGGCTTACGAACTAAAGAGGGAAGGATATGTTCAAGAAGAAGACTATGCTCCCCATCAGGTTTTCTTTGATGGCGAGCGACAATTTCTTGCTTCCCTCCTGCACGATAGATCGTGACATGATAGGGACCCTGTACGGTTTTACAGGGAGATTGGATCACCTCATCAGGTATGGAATATGTGGTTTTACCTATTCTCAAAGTCCCATAACCATTACTTTGACAAATATTCACCTTACAGAGAATATCTTCATCTCGTGGAGGCAAAGGCTTAAGAACTTTGGCCTCCTCCTCAAAGCGAGATTTGGTGGAGTCACTCTGATGCTGATCCATATAAGACTCTAAAAACTGATTCAAATGATCCCAGTCTTTAAAAACAATTCCTTTGTTTCTAACAATATTTTTTATCCGAGAACTGAAGGTTCGAATATCACGCTCCACATCTCCCTTGTCAGAGCCCTTCCCTGCGCGGCAGGGAAGAACCTTAAATCCATAGTATTGGATGGCTCGATCAAAAGATTGGGTGTAAATTCGCTGATTTCCTTTAAGAACTTTCTTCACACAGGGAGATAAATTATCAATACGGATGTTCGCACTCATCCCACCTATCTTTTCAAAAAAAGCATGCACCCCATCGATGAAACACTCATAGACAAGAAAGGGGTAGGCACGAACCCAACAGGTGCCACTACAAGGCAATGTTCCAAAATGGAGATGAACGATCTGAACACCATCGGCAAATGGTAAAGCAACCTTCTCCTTAAAATCAAACTGAGCCTGTTCTCCAGGATCATATCTTTGGCTGAAAAAACGCTCCTTGGGGCGAGAACCAAGAATCTCACAAACTCTTCTCTGAACCGTTCTCTCACTCCCACGATAACCCTCCTCAACTAATAGCTCATATATTTCACGGGCGGTGTTACTTGGGTTCAACTTCAAAAAGTACTTCACCCGATCCATATATCCATTAAGGGGATCTGGGCGAGTTCTTTTGGACCTCGCCTTGTACTTCGGTGGGGTGTTGGACTCACAGTACTTGCGCACCGTCTTACGATTGATCCCTAATTCACGAGATATTTCTGTCTTATTTTTACCACTGTGACTCAGGTCACGAATGCGGCCGAAAGTGTATTGACTAATCATAAGATCCTCCTCATTGCTAACCTTTTGAGTTGCAAGAGGGAGGGACTCTGTGAGCTTAGTATCTATATCAGAAGAAGAGACTTCATTGTCTAGTATTTGAACACTCCCTGAAGATTGGTCACTTTTCATTGGCGACAACCTCCATATTGAAAGTGGGACATTTTAATTGGCGACGGCTTTAAGGGAAGCCTGTCTTTAGAAAGAAATTCCATGAAAATTGAGGCAAATGTTGGAATCTTGTGGAATTTAAATACTTTAGAAAATGGGCACAGCCTAAACAGGCTTTTCTTGACTATATATTTAACCTCATTGAAATCCAGAAACAGTCTACAAATGACAAATATGGAACCTGAATAGGCTGTCATGGAAGGACTCTCCAACACGGAGCCCCTTTCCAGGTCGACAAGAACCCAAAAGGAGTTCTTATCAGCTCGGAGCCTTTTTATGAGTAATATCAATTGATTATATGCGTCTCGGTTGACAATGCCAAAAATCACCATAGGTCCTCCTCTGAAAAGTGGCCACTTTTCATTGGCGACGGTGGGGCATTTTAATTGTCAGCTAACAGGGAGAACACTACAAGTACCAGTGGAGTTCTCACAGTGTAACCGTTCATTCCAGTGGCAAACTACTAAAGGCCACAGAGCAATCCCTGGATCGATGGATTACAGAGCACTACTGGGGTTACACTCGCATAGGAGGACCCCATAAAACATGGGAGTACAAAGTTCAACACCCCGTGTGGGACCTCTACGTAGTCACTGGTCACCATTTAGATGTAAACTTTGAAGCACTTTATGGACAAGAATTTGAAACTTGTACAGCAACTCAGCCCTCCTCTGTAATTTTAGCCCAAGGCTCTGAAGTAAATGTCCACTGGCCTAAGCATATCAAAGCAACAGGTCTCCATTCATGAAGGAGAGCCTTAGTCTCTGCCTGAATACTCTAATGACAGGTGCCCTTTTACGTCACTTATGTTGAAAAGATTGATAGTTTTTGCCGCCACCCCCTTTCATGCAACCTCATTCACTTTAAAGCCTCTCAGGTCGAACCTCAAGAAATCAAATAGCATAAATAGCGTTGTCCCAAAAATGGCCTCGTTTAAATAGGAGGTCGCCTTAAATGGACCATGGGTGGTCCATTGAAGATATTTAAATATTTCAGAAAAAAAGTGTGTCATTTCATAATGATAAATACTTTTCTTTTGCACACACCTCATATCTTGACCCAAACTTTGGTCAATGGAATGACAGTGAGATGGTGTGAGTTCCTTGAAACCCACTTAGGTTTGAATACAGATTTGGCATGATTTATGCTTATAAAAATCTATGAAAGCATTTTTTAATTTACATCATTTGAACTTACATCATAAAGGCTCATATATTTTTAGGTCTATATTAGAAACCACATCTTTTGATTTACTCCCCATCATAGCCTCTAAATATTACAGGAAAGAAAAGAACTAAGAGGAATTAAGAATAAGGTGTCACGCCCACCTATATATGAAAGACATGTTCATAACATGAAAGACATGCTCATATAGTTCATATAGATATATAGGTCGTATAAAGGGCTGTAGGCAATAGATTCGATTCTACAATAGTGGGAGGTATCAATCAATGAACTATAAAATTCTTATCGCCGATGACCAAGAATCTGTTCTTGATAATTTTCGAGAAATGTTCAAAAACCATTTGGACATTGAGCCCACCCTGACCCAACAATCCTTGGATGCCTTAAAGCTTATCCAAGAAAACCCCTATGATTATGCCGTTGTTGTTCTGGACTATCATTTTGAAGGTCAAAAACTCAATGGAGCGCAGGTGGCTCAAGAGATTCTTAAGATCAACCCCAAGCTGATTGTTCTTATTTGCACAGGGGACATGGGGCGAGAAGCTCCTATTTCTTGTCTCAAGGCCGGAGTGAGTGACTTCATTCAAAAAGACGAACCCCTTGATAAGATTATTGCTAGAATTAGATCCAATTTTAGGAAGTTTGATGAACTCTCACGAGTGGTGACAAGCAAATCCACCCAATGTCAGTCCCACCAAAAAGAATTTGAAGATGCATCTCTGATTTCAAAATTGGGTATGGTCGGTTGCTCTGCATCTATGGCTTCAGTGGCACAAAAGGTCTTGACCTTGAGTAAAAATGGAGGGGATAAATCGACAATACTTATTCGTGGTGAGTCGGGAACAGGAAAAGAGCTTGTTGCAAGAGCCATTCATGAAAACTCATCTCGAAAGGCAAAGCTTCGCATTGATATCAATTGTGCTTCTATTCCAGAGGGTCTTTTAGAATCAGAGCTTTTTGGCCATGAAAAGGGAGCCTTTACGGGAGCGGATAAAAAGCGACTTGGTAAGTTTCAGGTGGCCACAGGTGGTACAATTTTTCTTGATGAAATTGGTGAAATGCCCAAAGAACTTCAGGCTAAACTTCTTCGAGTCTTACAAGAAAAAACCATTGAACCCATTGGCTCCAACTCTCCCATACCTGTGGACGTTCGAGTGATTGCCGCAACACATGTGAACCTTGAGGAAAAGGTTGAATCTGGGGAATTTAGGGAAGACCTCTTTTATCGACTGAACCAAATACCCCTCTTTATTCCCTCCCTAAGAGAGCGTCCCGAAGACGTTGCCCCCTTGGTCACCCACTTTATGGACAAGCACTCTGGGAGAGAAAAGAAAAAACTTATGTATAAGACCTTGCAATACTTAAAATCTTACCAGTGGAATGGCAATATTCGTGAACTCGAAAACACCATCAAGCAATTGGTTGTTTTAACCCCCAGTGATGAGATTCGTCCAGAGCATCTTGATGCTAAGATATTTGAAGCCAACAGCAGGGCGGCCACAATGTCGTATCCAGAGTTTAAAAATATTGTGAATAAAAAAGTCGAAGAGGAAGAAAAAGAATTTCTTGTCTCAAGAATAAGAGCTTATCCCTCCTTAAGGGCTGCGGCAAAAGCTCTATCTATACCAAAAACTTCACTCCAGAGAAAACTCTCTGAATGGGGATATTCTTCAAAGGGCGAGGGGGTGTTGGTATGAGTTTCTTAAAAACAATGGAAGACTATCTACTCAAAAAGGCTATAAAGCATATTGGAGGCCAAAAAAACATGGCCATTCAACTGGACATTACAAATGCCTGCAATCTTAAATGTTCCCACTGTTACCATTCCAATCATAAAAATACGGGAGCTTTAAACCTTGAAGGCTGGCTTGAGATTCTTGACCAGTACGACAAGATGCTTCAAACTCTCAAGCTACAACCCTATATTGTGATTTGCGGTGGGGAACCCACATTAAGCCCCCTGAATTCATGGTTAAAAATATACACCAGGATTATTCTTCTTCAAAAATTTTGAAAAAATCTCATTTTCAAAGGGAAAATTCAATTTTTTCTTAGATTTTAATAAAAAATCTATTTTCATTTTCTCAAAAATGGTGTATAAAATATACACCATGACAAAGGGGGTGAAATGAGTTTTATAAGAAGAATAAAGAAAAAGAACGGTCAAGTTTATTTAGCTGAGGTTGAAAATAAGTGGATTGATGGTAAGTCTGTGCAAAAACACATTCGTTATCTTGGCAAAGAAGTCGACGGTGAAACAGTAATTTCTCTTTCATCAAAAGATCTTCAAGTTGATAGTGTAAAAATTTATGGCCCACTTCTTGTATTTCATAGTATTGCGAAGAAGATTAATCTTCCAGATATTCTAGGAGAATATTCTAATGAAATATTAAGTATGGTTTATGCTCATTGTATGGATTATAAGAGTGTTCACAAAATGCCATCATGGTATAAGCGTACAGATTTAAATCTTCTTTTAGGTTTAGACAAGCTAACAGAAAATCGTTTAGTCTCAGCCATGGATAATCTAAATGAATCTAAGATACATGAATATCAAAGAAATATCTTTAACAATGTAAAGAAGATATATAAATTAAATTCAAAAGGAATTGTTTACGATGTAACAAATACTTATTTTCATGGAAAAACATGTGGTTTTGGAGAGAAAGGAAAGAGTAAAGATGGCAAACGTCAAAATGACCTCATACAAATAGGTTTAGCAACAACTCAAAAAGAAGGCATCCCAGTTTTTCATAAAAGTTTCAAGGGAAATATTCATGACAGTAGAACCTTAATGTCTCTTTCAGATAGTTTTAGTGAGTACCGATTGAATTCAGGTTTATTTGTATATGACCGAGGCATCACCTCTGAAAAAAACCTAAATTCTATAGGTAAAATGGGCTGGAAAACACTTTGTGGATTAACAATGAGAGAAAAAGAAAAGAATGCCATTAGAAAATTGTTGAAGAAGGGGTCTATGGATCAATTTTCTAACATGGTTCAAATAAATGGAAATGTTATTTATGTCAAAGGAATTCCACACAAATTTGGATCGATTAAAGGAAAATTAGCCATTTGTTATAATGAGACTAAGAGAATAGAGATTAAAGAATCTAGAAGAAACAAAATTGTGGAAGCTCAGAAATTAATAAATGAAAATAAAGAAATTTTGATCGGTCTTGATAAATATTTAACTTCTACAGGAAGATTAAGAGAATTCGTACTTCAAAATGCTGAAGAATTTGATGGATACTCATGTATTTTTTGTACTAAAAATATACCTGATGAAGATATGGTAAGACTTTATTATGATAAAGATATTATAGAAAAAGCATTTCGTACTCTTAAGGGAGTATCAAAGTTAAGGCCTATTCGATTTAGATTAAAAAAACGTGTGGAGACTCACGTGTTTATATGCTATTTATCTTATCTTATACTATCAATTTTAAAATTAAACTTAAAATCTAAAGGCATAGATATATCGTCAGAAAAAGCAATTGAAGATTTAGAGGATATGTACAATGTTTATTTTT
The DNA here is from genome assembly GCA_965261545.1 of Bdellovibrionales bacterium. Taxonomy (GTDB): domain Bacteria; phylum Bdellovibrionota; class Bdellovibrionia; order Bdellovibrionales; family UBA1609; genus CBDHDF01. The sequence continues at coordinate 541,800 of CBDHDF010000002.1, forward strand.
GTGATAATAAAAAGAAAAATAAATTTATTAGATCTGTGACTTTAAGTAAACATCAAGAAAGAATATTACGATCAGTAGACTCAAATGTTCTCAAAAACCATGTGATACGCCCTTAAGAAACCTGGTGTATACTTCTGGGCAGAAATTCAGGTAAGCCCTTATCTCTTTTCTATTCTAAAAAGAGCCAATGAGCTTTGGGAAAGTCCCACCATTACGATTCTCACCAATGGCACAAGGCTTACGGACAAACTACTGTCTTCCCTCAGTGAGTACAATATGCGGTTTCAAGTCTCTTTAGATGGCCCTGATGCTAAGAGGCATGATGCTCTTCGTGGTAAAGGGAATTTCCAAAAGGCACTGGAGGGAGCCAAACGGGCAAAGCAGTACGGCATTGAGACAAACATTTTAAGTATTTTATCAAAGAAGACCTCCCATTGGATTCCAGAGTTCTTTCAAATGGCCAAGGAAAACAGCCTTGATTCCATGAGTTTTACAAGATTTATCCCACAGGGTTTTGGCGCAGAACTTGTCGAAACGGGTGGGGATGATTCCTTATATGGTTTTGAGTTAAGAGATGCCATGCAGTCCATCATCCATTTTTCAGAAAAATATGAAGTTCCAACTTCAACAGACCACCCCTTATATCACCTCATTGACCCCACGCTTGGTCATAATGGCCGTTTTGGATTTCAGGGCCTTGTTGTGGATTACAAAGGTAACTTGAAGGTCTCCAGCAGAGCCGACTACATACTTGGAAATATACTCGACGAAGGTCTTCAAAATTTATTTTTACACCATCCTTTGATGAAGGATTTGAGAACCCCCCAAAAGATCAATGGGTGCGGTGCTTGTATGTATTATACCCGATGTGGTGGAAATAGAAATATAAGCTATGCCACAACAGGAAGTTTCTTAGAAAAAGATAAAGGATGTTGGATTCCGTCAGCATCTACAAAGAAAGGAGTTGTCGCATGAAGAAGTTAATAAGAAAAAGTATTTTAGGAATTATATCTCTTATGCCAATACAAGCATTAGGATTTGCTTCAGATTTTTCCTCAATTTTTTTATCAGACATATATGAAGATAGTGCTCCAAATACTGCAAACCAAGAATATGAAAAAGAACTTGTGAGACGACTTGAAGAGGGAACACTGTCTCATAAATATTATGATTTCATGGAAAAGCATAGAATACATAGCACGGATGATCTATTGTCTTCTCGATCTCAGAATCATTTAAAGAAGCTCACAAGAGAATTTATTAAAGATATCCATGAACCACTTCTTGCAAGTAAAAATGTGATATTATCAGAAAATCTAAGCGACGCATGGCCAAAGAAAAAATGAAAAATAAAAAGGATTTTTGTATAATGAAGAAAATATTATTTTTAACTACCTTAATTATGGCTATATCTTTTATTTATTGGATAGGTAGCCAAAAGGAGAAAGGTGAGATGATCTTAAAAGTAGGATATCCTGGCAATTGGCATGACCTTATACCATCACTTCAACATACGGCTTATGCTGACGATATCATGCATAACCAATTTGAAACATTAGTTGTTATTGGCAGAAATGGAAAATCTGAAAGCATGGCCGCCAAATCGTGGTCCATCAGTGATGACAAAAGATCATTTACTTTCAATATTGATACAACTCGTAAATTCTCCAATGGAGTTTCGTTATCAGCAACTCACTTCAAGGAGGCATGGGAGTATAGTCTCACCATTGATCCAAAATCTTCAAATAATAGCTTACTCGATGTTCTTTATAAAATTAAAGGATTTGAAGACTATGAAAAAAATGGAGAAATATCTGGAATTAAGGTTATTGATGACTCTACTTTAAGAATTGACTTTCAGAATACTTTTCGCATAGGTCTCAATCATTTGGCTGGAACAAGAATGGCTGCCTTCATAAGGGAAGGAAATAAGTTTCTTGGCACAGGACCCTATGTCATCAACCCAATAAGCAGTGAAGAGCTTCTTCTTACTAAAAATAATTTCTATGAAGAGTCGATACCTTTTGACAAGGTGAGCGTCAAAGTTGTTCCTCCTCAGCATTCTCGTGATGCGCTAGGAAGAGGTGAAATTGATCTTTATAAATTTGCTGAGATTGGTTATATTGATTCTTGCTTTGATAAAAATGTAGAATGTATTTCTGGCTCTGAAAATCGCCATATAGCTATAGCACTTAACGGAATGAAAAAGCGTCTTCTAAGCAATACCAACCATCGGAAAGCCCTTCAATATTTATTCTTTGAGAGTTTCACTGACAAAGATATACCAGAAGAAGATCGTTTAAAAATTCAAATTGACCCCCAAATATTTTTACCTCTTCAGGCAGGAAGACTTGAAGACAAGGAGGCAAGTAGAATTATCCATGAAGGAAAAAAATATGTGGATGATTTTATTAAGGCAACCCATGAGAGTCCTCTCTATCTAGCAGTATCTAATAGCGTATTATGGTACAAATCTTATCTTGAAAAGAAAGGAGTCCAATTTTCTGAAAATTCTATTGATTTTCAAGGGGAGGAACTGGCAAAAATGTATTATAAGACCTTTGAACCAGATATGATGATTTCATACAAAAGCGTTTTTGATGGTGACCCTGATGGAATATATCATACTATCGGAGAAAAAGGAGCTATCAGTTCGCCCATGTTATACCGCAAAGATGTGCTAAAACTTCTTGAAGAAGGCCGTAAAATACTTTCTTTTAAAGATTTATCTTCACATTACGAAAAAGTGGCAAGAGCTTTTTTGCATGAAATTCCATTTATTCATGTGGGTTTCCTAAAAGAAATGTCTATCATAAGAAAAGATTCTGTAAAATCAGAAAATAATTACAATCATCGTAATAGTGTTCGGTTTACAAGCTACCACCCCATGAGGAAGTAATGAATATTATAACTCTTAAGCAATGGTTTTTTAGAAATACGAGATTCCCCCTGATTACATTAGGTTCTGTGGTAGCTCTTGTACAGATTGCCTTTCTTATCCATACTCACAAGGAATTAAGAAAAGGGCAAGACAAAGCTATTCGTAATCTTGTTGCCACAGTTGCAAATATTGGTATTCAACAAAAAAACAGAACCCTCCTTGAGTCATCATTTCAGCTTGCCATTGAAGAGCTTGGAGTGAAGTCTATGATTGTGTGCAAAGGGTCAAGGCGTCTTTTTCATCAACCTGCTGGGTTTGGGAGTTGTCCAAATCCTCCGCAATCCAATTCATATCAATACATCATTGAAATTAACCCTTCGGGGTTTCATGAATACAAATTTTATTTTTATGTGAGTCGATTCCCTCTTAATTTTTCACTTGTGGCTCTTAACGGTATTACTCTTATATTCTTAATCATTGTATTTCGCATCATATACAAAATTCAAAGAAAATTCCATGATGATATTTTATTTCCATTAAAAGACGCATTAAAGGATGATTTATCTGAAAAAAATAAATTTCAAATTAATGAACTTAATTCTATCAGGGAAACATTCGATGAACATCGTAAGTCAAAAGAAAAACAGGCCATTGCTGGAGCTATTGTTGAGCATAACATGAATATTAACCATAATATTAAATCCATTAAACAAACTCTTGATGTTATCATATCGGGAGAATTTTCTTCAAACAGACAAAAGAAACGATTTCATCAAGTTTCAAATGATTTTACAAGGCTTATGGCCAAGGTGGCTGAACAAATACCCGATAGAAATCAGGCCCAACTTATTACATCAGATAAAACATTCTTTGAATATCTTGAAGAAGGAAACCAAAAAAAGACAAAAGTAAACGTCAAAGATGCCTTTGAAATTGCTATCGAGCATAAAAAAATTGAAACGAAGGCACATGCAGAAGATATTCATATTGATCTTTCTTATAAAGATGAAATCAAAAATTTATTCATTGAGGCTGTGGACCCTGAACTAAGAGGTATTCTTTCCAATTTGATGAATAATTCCATTGATTCAAAGGCCACTCATATTCAAATCGAGTTGTGCAAAAAAGATTCTAATCTTGTAGCTACCCTGGTTGATAATGGTGCAGAAATCCCTGAAGATATTAAGAAAAATATTTTCCATCGCGGTTTTAGTTGGGGTAAAGAGAAGGGGACAGGCTATGGACTTTACCATGCTCAAAAATTCATAGAGTCATGGGGTGGAGAACTGAACCTCTTAAAAAGTAAGACAAGAAGTAAAGACGGAAGTAAAAAAGGACAAACAATTTTTGAAATAAGGCTGCCCCTATGGAAGCCCTCACCTATAAATCTTGATTCAAAAAGCCATATAGTGATAGTGGATGATGAGGAATCAGTCCATAGCAAATGGTCTGAAAAGATAACATCCATCAATCCAAGTGCGAAAGTCCTCCACTTCAAGAAACCCCATGAGTTTCAAGTTTGGTTTAGCGGCAATCATGTCTTTTCTGACCATGTATTCTTTTTTGATAGCGACCTTGGAGACAATGAAGAAACTGGAGAACATTTGATAGATGAGATGGGTCTTAATCATATGTCCTACCTTGTCACAAACAACTATAACAATTCAAAGTTAGCAAGCTGGTGTAACAAGAGGTCCATTCAGGTGATCCCCAAGGGTTATTTGTTGGGTTAAATGGACAGCCATCAATCTCATTTACGAAATATAAGATAAATTACAAAAAGAAAACCAATTAAAAATTGATGAAATAACTTTAGCTTCGTATTCAAATATTAATTTAACTAGTTACTTAATTAATGGAAGGTAAATATCTCATGTCGAATTATAAAAAAATACGAAAATTAATAGATGGTTTAATGGAAGAATATAATGATGGTAGATATATATTTAGGGGGATTAATCAAACAAATAAAAAATATAATAAGAAGCAAGTTCACTCTTCCATTTTTCGAAAATTTTTTGATAAAGGCATATGGCATAACTCATTCAATCCACTGTATATTGAAGAGCTAACTGTGGAGGGAGCAAAGAAATATTTTTCGCTTAGCACAAGAAATATAGAAATTTTAACTAACTTACGTCACTATGGTTGCGATGTTAATCTTATAGATTTTACTCATAATCCATATATTGCTTTATTTTTTTCTTGCGTTGGAGAAATTTCAGAAGAAGAAGGCGTTGAAGAAAATGGTCAATTCATATGCCTAAAATCTAATGAATTAAAATATCTTAAAGATATTGATTATTCTTATTTAAAAACTGCTTCTAATATTGGGTTGATAGAACCTTCTTATAATTCCTCCATCTCGAATAGAATCATAGCTCAGGATAGTGTTTTTGTATGTTCACCAAAAGGATATCTTGATGATGAGATGAATGGTCTCCACATTAAAAAAATAAAACATGATGATAAAATAATGATCCTAGACTATTTGATGAAGGTTCATCATATATTTGAAGCAACTATTTACAACGATGTTATTGGATTTATTAAAAATGAAGAAAATACCAAGCCCTACATGATTCATTTTTATAAAGGGTTATCCTTAAATACTCTTACAAATGAGAGCAAAGAAAATGATACTAAATCTCTTTATAAGAAATCAATCATAGAATATGATTCATCTATTAAATCATATTCTCTTTTTCCTTTATCTTATTTAAGTAGAGGCTCTGCAAAGCAAGAATTAGGTAAGACAAAAGAAGCCATCATTGACTACGATAAGGCTATTGAGTTGCTGCCGAAGATTGGTGTATACTATGATTATCGAGGTTCCGCAAAACAAGAATTAGGTGAATTAGAAGAAGCCATCATTGATTACGATAAGGCTATTGAATTAAACCCCGAGATTAGTGAATATTATTTTAATAGAGCTTCCGCAAAACAAGAGTTAGGTGAATTAGAAAAAGCCATCATTGACTACGATAAGGCTATTGAATTAAACCCCAAAATTAGTAAATATTATTCTAGTCGAGCCTGGGCAAAGATGGAATTAGGTAAGATAGATGAAGTTATCATTGACTACGATGAGGCTATTAAATTAGACCCTAAAACTAGTCAATATTATTCTAATCGAGCCCTGGCAAAGATGAAATTAGGTAAGATAGATGAAGCCATCATTGACTGCGATAAGGCTATTAAATTAGACCCTAAAGTTAGTCATTATTATTCTAATCGAGCCCTGGCAAAGATGAAATTAGGTAAGATAGATGAAGCCATCATTGACTGCGATAAGGCTATTAAATTAGACCCTAAAATTAATCATTATTATTATGATCGAGGCTTGGCAAAGATGGAATTAGGTAAGATAGATGAAGCTATCATTGATTACGATAAAGCTATTAAATTAGACCCTAAAATTAGTGAGTATTATTCTAGTCGAACCCTGGCAAAGATGGAATTAGGTAAGATAGATGAAGCTATCATTGACCACGATAAAGCTATTAAATTAGACCCTGAAATTAGTCATTATTATCATCATCGAGGCTTGGCAAAGATGGAATTAGGCAAGACAAAAGAAGCTATCATTGACTACGATAAATCTATTGAATTAGACCCTGAAATTAGTCATTATTATCATCATCGAGGCTTGGCAAAGATGGAATTAGGCAAGACAAAAGAAGCTATCATTGACTACGATAAAGCTATTGAATTAGACCCTGAAATTAGTCATTATTATCATCATCGAGGCTTGGCAAAGATGGAATTAGGCAAGACAAAAGAAGCTATCATTGACTACGATAAATCTATTGAATTAGACCCTGAAATTAGTGGATATTATGCTGATCGAGGCTTGGCAAAGATGGGATTAGGCAAGACAAAAGAAGCTATCATTGACTACGATAAAGCTATTGAATTAGACCCTAAAATTAGTGGATATTATGCTGATCGAGGTGTTTTAAAATACAGATTGAGTGAAATAAAAGAAGCTATCATTGACTACGATAAAGCTATTGAATTAGACCCTAAAATTAGTGGATATTATGCTGATCGAGGTGTTTTAAAATACAGATTGAGTGAAATAAAAGAAGCTATCATTGATTACGATAAAGCTATTGAATTAGACCCTAAAATTAGCCATTATTATTTTGATCGAGCCTTGGCAAAGATGGAATTAGGTAAGACAGATGAAGCTATCATTGACTACGATAAAGCTATTGAATTAGACCCTAAAATTAGTCATTATTATTATCATCGAGGCTTGGCAAAGATGGGATTAGGTAAGACAAAAGAAGCTATCATTGATTACGATAAAGCTATTAAATTAGATCCTAAAATTAGTGAGTATTATTCTAGCCGAGCCCTGGCAAAGATGGAATTAGGTAAGATAGATGAAGCTATCATTGACCACGATAAAGCTATTGAATTAGACCCTAAAACTAGTCACTATTATTTTAGTCGAGCCCGAGCAAAGATGAAATTAGGTAAGATAGATGAAGCTATCATTGACTACGATGAAGCTATTGAATTAGACCCTGGAATTAGCAAATATTATGCTGAACGAGGTCTTTTGAAATACAAACTAAATGAAATACAAGAAGCTATTTTTGATTATGATAAGGCTATTGAATTAGACCCTAAAATTAGTCATTATTATTATGGTCGAGGCTTGGCAAAGATGGAATTAGGTAAGACAGATGAAGCTATCATTGACTACGATGAGGCTATTAAATTAGACCCTAAAACTAGTCACTATTATTCTAGTCGAGCCCGAGCAAAGATGGAATTAGGTAAGATAGATGAAGCTATCATTGACTACGATGAAGCTATTGAATTAGACCCTAAAACTAGTCACTATTATTTTAGTCGAGCCCGAGCAAAGATGAAATTAGGTAAGATAGATGAAGCTATCATTGACTACGATGAAGCTATTGAATTAGACCCTGGAATTAGCAAATATTATGCTGAACGAGGTCTTTTGAAATACAAACTAAATGAAATACAAGAAGCTATTTTTGATTATGATAAGGCTATTGAATTAGACCCCGAAATTAGTGGATATTATTTTTGTCGAAGCTTGGCAAAGGAAAAATTAGACGAATTAGAAGGATCTCTGTTAGATTGTGAAAAAGCTATTGAATTAGAAAAAAATAATGGAGAACTTTATTATAAACGAGCAGTTTATAAGTCTAAACTAGGTAGAAATCATAAAGAGATTCATGACGACATAGATATATTTAAGAAGTTAGTAAATGCGCTAACAAATGACTTAATAAGTGATATTAATAATATGAAAAATCAGACTGACAAATATCCTAAACTTAAATATTTGATAAATTATATAAAAAATAAGTTCGATATGTAAGTTTTTTATAATGTACCAGAGATGTTATAAAAACGGTCCCCCTCCAAGAAGGGGGTCCATAGAAACAGCTAGAAATTATTTACTATTTTGTTTCACTGCCTTACCTTGCTTTTCTCTTGGCCCCTTCGAGTCGCTGAGCAGAGCATCTGTAAATTTGGTTGTTGGGGTCAAGCCACGAAGAATTTGCTTCGTAGCTGCCTCTTGGAAGAATTGAAAAACCTCCACGGCAGAAAAATACATAAAGACCCAAAATAAAGTGCCTACGATTAAATCGGTCAATGCTTTCATGATATACCTCCATTTATGATTTGAGTTTGTCTCTCATTTTTTGGTGAGGGTGTTGATTTTATCTTTTTAAATCTCAACCCTAGGTGCTAAAGCTCACAGAACAGGCCATCATTAGAATGACCCAGAAATGGGTCGTCGTTCTTTGTCCCCTGGTTTATGACCCAAAAGTGGGTCATAAGAAGAAGAGGATGCGACACAGTGTATAAAAATTTTGTGCGATCCATGGAACAAAACAGTTAAGGGGAACTCCATACAAGAAATGGGGTTCCACACCCGTCGAGCTGACCAGTTCCAATCCCGTCCGTCCGTTTTGGCCTCCTGTTAGGACAGCACCTCAAAAATCCAAGATGGGATCGGTCACCCAAAGGTCACCCAAAAGTCACCCAACTTTGAAATAGTCTGAAATTCTCACAAATACAAAGACCCAGAGAGTTTCTCACTTGTGTATTATTAAGTACTTAGAACGATTGAGGAATTAGGAATGTAGCGAAAAGAGGTGTCGCAGCTTGGTCAGCCCGACTGGATTTGAACCAGCGACCTCCACCACCCCAAGGTGACGCGCTACCGGGCTGCGCTACGGGCTGACAACACTAGAGAAGGGTAAAAGATAAAGCCACATAGAATGAGAGGCAAGTAAAAAAGGACTCTTTGATTATATTGACTTGCCCTTTACCCGGAGGGGCGGATCAAAACCATCCATTTGTGGGCGTGTGATCCAATACTTTATTTTGACGGATTTTTCATGGGTTCCTTTGACCTCGAAGAAATTTTTATGATTTTATCCTGACTGAGTTTAAGTGGACAGCTTCGCTGGTCTATATATGGCCTCTTTTAGTTACTCTGGACTTTTGATTGTATTTTTGTCATGTATGATTCCGATACAATAAAGGATAAAGCAATAACTTATTTCTTGCGCGAAAATTCATCTAAATGCCACAGACTTGCTTGTGGTAGCTTGTTATAAGGCTTAAATGACTTAGAGGGCCTCAAAATACTGGGTTTTAAATCACGAATCCGTCCTAATCCACTCTAGGAGGTGTTTTTATAAGATGAAAGAAACTCAATTAACGCAGTGCTCATTTTTGGAAAAAAGAATACAGCCATTCTCTAGAATTACTTATGAGAGCCAATTATAGAGTTCTAGAATTCTACTTTCCTTATTTTTCAGGTCTTCCAAGGTGTCGATCCTCTAAAAATAAGTCTAGAAAGTAATTTTAAGGGTTTTAGCTGAATTTTCGCGCAAGAAATAAGAATAACATTATTGGAAGGTGATAAGATGAGTGGCCGTTGAATAGATTGGTAATTTTAATTCCGTGACGTAAGGAGGTGTAAATAAATAACTTTTCGTTTTTTAAATTCCATGTTACATTTAAATCATGGACAAAATAAACAAGGACTGGCTAAAAGTCTTCCCCACACTCAATAAATCTCAGAAAAGATGGGTTGCTACCTGAAATCCCTAAAAGTTGTAACTAGGTTTAATGTATTGCGTTAACTTTCCTCTCTTCCTATGGAATTGGCTGCTGTCAACGGTTTGAGAGGTTTAATAGTATTAATATATTTAATATGATTCATAAGAATTTGCTGCGAAAGGTCCTGTCTCCATTGGATAGATGAGGCATAGTGGTAGCCACAGCCACCGTCACATTTGAAACAGATAAAAAACATCATTTTGTCTTGGGAAGCCCATCTATTTGGAAGGCTGAAAAAATATCCTTTTGTTTTTTAGACAGCTCTCCAAGCATCAGATCACCTGTAGCTAATTCATAAAATTTTAATCGGTCCATCATTTTGTAAATTTCTATTTTAGACATTTTTTTATATAACTTCTTATCTTTCATAACAGTATCAATATGTGAAATTAAAATTCAAGAGAGAAAATTAATAAAGATGCTTCCCCTCATATTCATGAGAGAATGAACTCGACTTCTCCTTCCATTAATATCATGCTTGAATGAGAAAAATACTTTCTCAATGATATCTTTGTTTCGATATAAACTCAATATATCTGTTTTCTTTAAATCATGACTATTTGTAATTAATATCATAATACCCAGCGTAGAAGATTCTTCATTAATATTTTCTTCATTTAAAGAAATCTTAAATGGAGTGCAATCAGAGATATTGAGAAACCTTTTTTTATTTCCTAAAGTTTCTTTCATATAGGAACTAGCTTGTTCTTCTGATTTCAAATCTTTCTCAAGAAAGAGTTTCATAAAATCAAGCAACTCTTTCATTAACACAGATTCCTCATAAACCCTTCTTTCTTTGTCTAAGAAAATATGAGCCGTACAATCAAATCCTCCGATTTTTATTGATTCTTTGCAATGCGAATAAATTTCCTCATTAAAAGTAAAAGAGCATGATGGAGATTTTATTTTCTCATTTAAAGCCACAGCAAGCTCTCTTGAGAGTTTTGTTCTAAAACTCATGGGTATCAAATACTTCAATTCCTTACGATGCAGTCCCTTAATATTTTCTACACTAGAAAAACCCTTATCCATAACTAAACAATCTAAATCTAATTTATAACTTGTTATGATCTCAATAATATTCGATAAAGTTTTGACATCCGGTATACTTCCAGGATAGATTCTGTACGCTTGCAAAATTTCACCTAGTTTGACCCACCCGATTTCACGAAGTTTGACCCACTGAATTTCACCAAACATTGACCCACTTAGATCTTCATAGATATTCTTTCTGCGCTACGCATTAACGAGGAGGTGTCTATGGGCAAACAAGGTAAGAAAAAAGGAGCAAGAATGATCAACAATATTAAGAAATACATAGAGCTTGGACTCAGTTCGAGACAAATAGCTCGAGCTATGGGTGTTAGTCGGAACACTGTGAAGAAGTATGTGAAGGATAGTCCCGGAGGCCCTAACAGCCGCTCAAAGGGGTCGCATGGGCCCTACCAAGCCCCTGGTCATCATCCAAGGTGAATTGGACAGATGTTCGCCTCAAGCAAAGCCTAGGGACTCAATTGGCTCATTACTGGGAGCGACATATTCAGTCCGAGATTGACGGTGTGAGTTATCTTTCTTTTTGGAGAGAGTTTCGTCGTAGGCACCCAAGTATAAAGCTTGATATGCACCAGACATTCACCCCTGGCCCCTGGTGAGCGGAGTGAATTTGACTACTATAAGGGAAAAGACTCTTGTTTTGGCTATACAGATACCAAGACTGGGGAGTTCATCCCATGTCGATTATTTGGAATGATACTTCCATCGAGTCAGTTTTTCTTTCCATGCGCCACATTAACAGAGCAGCGGGAAGATGTTTTTTCCTCCATAGCTTCTGGTTTTGAGTTTTTTGGTGGTGTGACCGGAACCATTGCTTTTGATAACGCAAAGGTTCAAGTGACAAGAGCTGATACTTATGACCCCGATATTAACTCTGAGTTTCACCTCTTGTGTGATCACTACAATGTGGCTCCTTTGGCGATGAGGCCATCTCGCCCCAAAGACAAGAGTCTTATCGAAAATACCCTTGGAGTCTTTTGGCGCTGGTCTTGGCCCCAGATAAGAGAGCGGCAAATGTATTCTCTAGCAGACATCAACGCTGAGTTGAAGCATTTGGCAGCTATTTTCAATGATCGTATTCAAAAAAAGTATGGGTTGAGTCGTCGACAGAAGTTTGAATCTTTTGAGAAGTCAAAATTGAATCCTCTTCCTGAAAGACGCTATGAGAGTGGATTCTGGAAGCATTCCAAGGTTCATCCGGATTGTCACATTCAATATAACTACAATTTTTACTCTGTTCCTTATAAGCATCGCGGCAAGAAGTTAGATATTCGTATTAGCCAACAATGCTTGGAGGTTTATTCAGAATTAGAGCGGGTGGCGATACATCACATCCCCCAGGGAAGTCGAGGACGCTACTTTACGACAAAATCTCATCTCCCTGAGTCCCACCGGGCCATTTTAGAGCAAACGCCACAAAATGTACTTAAAGAGGCATCAAGCCTTGGAGAAAGCATTCACAAAGTTGCCGAGCGGCTTATCAAAGAGCCTCGCCATCCGCTTATGTATCTTCGTCGTGTTCAGGGGATACTCAATCTAAGAAAACGGTATTCAACAGCTTCTTTGGAGCAGGCTTGCTCATTTTTTGTAGATGCAGCTTTAAGTGACATTAGGGTTCGTGGAGTTGAGAAAGTCATTTCAGCAAAAAGTCATCGAAAAGAGGAGCCAAGAGTCTGCCGTCAACCTAATGAAAATTTAAGAGGTTCAGAGCACTGGGAGAATGCTTGCCGCCACTAATCACATAGCCCCGGTGGGTGGTTCTCAACCACCTAACGGGTCATTTTGACCTCCATAAGAGAGGTCGTATAGGAGAAGAAAATGATTAAACAAACAGAAAATTTATTAGAGATATTAAAAATGAGGGGAGTTTTAGCAACCTTGAGCCAGAGGCTCAAAGAAGCTGAGGAGCAGGATCTTGGTTACGAGGACTTTCTAAATGTCATCTTTGAGGACGAAAAAATCCATCGTGAAAATCAGAAGGTCTCAAGACTTATCAAAAGAGCAGCTTTGCAGCAAAAAGCAAGCCTTGAGGCCTTTGAAACCAAATCCAACCGAGGAGTCGATCGAAGAGTTTTGAGTGATCTAGCCCTTATGAGATTTGCTCAAAGAGGTCAAAATATAATTATCTCTGGCCCAACGGGTGTTGGAAAGTCATATTTGGCTTGTGCCATAGGTAATCACGCCTGTCGCCAAGGTTTTTCCACTCAGTTCTTCAGAATGAATACTCTTGTTGAAAAATTCAACTTAGAAAGAGCCCAGGGGACATATCTAAACTTCCTTAAAAGGCTAAAATCAGTCTCGATACTTGTGTTGGATGATTTTGGTATCAAGCCCCTTACCTCTAACCAATATCAAGACCTTTACGATGTGATTGATGAACGAGGCCCTGACCTGAGCCTCATTCTTACAACCCAACTTCCAATAAAAAATTGGAGTGAAGTCATTGAGGATCCCATCGTTTGTGAAGCTATTATGGATCGCATAACCTCTCAAGCTATCAAAATAGCCATGTCTGGAAGCTCATTTAGGCAGAAAAAGACGATTTAAGGAGAATCCATGCAAAGGCAGACCTTGGAAGACACCATCGGGAGACACTCCATCGGAACTATTGAATCATGTACCCGCCAGTTATCCACAAAATTTACCCACGGCAGCGCTGCGTTGATAGACATCGGGGTCACAGACGCAGCGTCACCATGGATAAATTTGTGGATAACTGGCTCGCTATTCTCTGCCATTTTGAGCAATGGATTCAACATCCCCATCGAAAAACCCTGCATTGAAACCTCAGAAATGGGGAGGGTCGAGATTCTCAATGACAAAGTGGCCAATTTTAGTTGGCATCTAACATTCTGGCAAATAAGCCTTAACCCACCGTTGGGACATCGTGACATTGAGGGTGTAAAAGTTACTGAGTCAGCAGAAAAAAGAAGGTTTAAATTGACAAAGTTTGAGCCACCGTGAAATTCAAAATTGGACCTCAAATTGACTGACTGAGGGGTGGGTCAAACTTCGTGAAATTCAGTGGGTCAAACTCGTGAAATTCAGCATAATGCAGCCAAACGACTCCTTGAAGATTTTCGCAGGGAACACCCTCACCTTCCAGTGATTGTTATTGAGGATGGATTGGCTTCCAATGCTCCTCACATCACTCTTCTTAACGAATTAAAATTAAGTTATATTTTAGGCTGTAAGATGGGGGACCACAAAGTTTTATTTGAGTTTGTAAATGGAGCAGATAGCTTAGGAACAGTTTCTCACTTCACCGTGGTAGAGAATGGAGTGACACATGAATTTCGATTCATAAATGATGTTTCACTCAATGATTCAAATCCTGATTGTCGAGTGAATTTTATTGAATACAAAGAAACGAAAGCAAACGGTAAGGTTCAGCACTTTAGCTGGGTGACTGACATTGAGATCAACGAAGACAACATAATGCAAATAATGAGGGGGGGGAAGAGCACGCTGGAAGATAGAAAATGAAACATTTAATACGTTAAAGAATTTGGGTTACAACTTTGAGCACAATTTTGGCCACGGCAAGCAAAATTTGTGTAACAATTTAGCCGTGATTATGATGCTGGTATTTTTAGTGGACCAACTTCAACATTTGGCCTGTAAATTGTTTCAAAAGGCGGTAGAAAAAGAGAGGAGACTATCTTATCTATGGGATCATATGAGGGGGTATTTCCATACCCTATACTTTAAAAATTGGCAGGAACTCCTCGCCATAATGGCTTATGGGATTAAGCCCAATGCCGTTTCCTTAAGCCACCACACCCCTCTGCCTCTGCGTTAATCTATTTCTTTTAAAAGAACTCCCAGCCCTTTTGATAGACCTTTCATAGCTTCTTTTGAAGTGCCTCCTCTTCTCCATTGAAATCTTCATCAGCAACTTTATCTGCTTCCTAAATTTCTGATAGAGCCCCGCAACAAAAAGAGGGATGCTATCCATTATGAAATCAAGAATCAGTTTAAAGTTAGGTTTTTTGTAGTCATTTTTCACCAACTGATTCACACTGTCTTCATCCTCATTTATGCTCATTTGAATCTTTGTATAATTGAAGAGCCAAAAATAAGAATACAGCTCTTGCAATATTCCATTAAGGCTTGTTGAGTGCCACTGCTCCATTTTCATTGTCGATGTAAAATCACGAAATGTCGTTTCTATTTCCCAACGACGAGAGTAAAGAGCAACCATATCCTTCTTGTCCAAGGAGCCATGCGGAAGATTAGTGGCCAAAACAGAGAACTCCCCAGTCTTTGGGTTTTTATACTTATAGAGATGAATGACCACCCCCTCAATAACCATTCGTGAATACCAACCTGGGCCATTAAATAAATTTACAATGGGGATAAAAGTAGAGCCTCGCTTACAACGCGCAATAAAGAAGTTACTGGCTTGAGCATGGGCCTTAATAATCTCTGTAGATAAATAAAGCCTATCGTAGAGAGTTATGCTATTACTCTCAAAACTACCTATCATTTGAATAGCATTGGCGATTTCGTTGAGGGCGGGAGAATAGCAAAGATTCTTTGTCACACCCGATAAAACGTCATAAGCATGAGATAGATACATACGTAAGAAATGAGTTTCCATCTCATTTGGGCAAGGGTACCCACAATAACCCTCCTTTAAAAGATCTTTAGAGCGAGGAAGTGCTAATTGGTCGCCATCTATGGCATAGATATAAAAACCATGAAACGTTTTTCTCAATGGTTCGTAGTCTGTAATCAGAGATTCAAAGATATCTTTGAAAAATAGGTAAGAAATACTTTGACGTATCTTGCTGAGACTGCTTTTGACTGGCATGAGAAGCAGGTCACCAAAATGAGTCCATACCGTCTTAAGAGCGATTTGGTAGCCTTCGTAATTTGTTCCGGAAATAAGATAGATAATGGTAAAAAAGAAAATTTGAGGATTAAATTTTCGATTCCTTTTTTGTTTTTCTGGATCGACAAGGTGCTCTGGCTTGAAGGAAGAATCAAGTTTTGGTAGAATAAAATGGTCATCTGTGACGCGAACTCGTCATTTGGGGGCTTTCGAGATCAATATTGGATTGCATGTGACTTACTCCTTGGTTGAGGGTTGGGTGTAAAATAAAACAAGTCTTATTCTTGTCGATTTATCTAATAATTTCAAGAGATTTTTCTTAAGGAAACGGCATTGGGATTAAGCCTATTGCTGCCTCAGATGTTTTCGACACATCATGAGCAGCCATTTTTCTCAAAGTGCCCCAAAGAGTTTAACGTATTTGCCCTAAACTAAAGTCTGGACATTCGCCTCTAAATGGCGAAGACGGGGAGGTTTACCTTATTCGATGCAGTGCAATTCTCACACTGAGATTTGGAGGAATTTCAATGTTTTTTCAAGCTCGGCGGGAATTTCTGGTAAATGAAAACATACATTGACTTTACTCCAAAGCAAGATGCATAATTTTTACTTATGAAAAAATCCCTTCCTCCCCTTTGCTTAACCCTTGATAACACTTTTAAAGCATTTTTTAAGCACGACCAGGACTTGCTCAAGCCTTTGTTGCAGGATTTTCTTCCCTTGCCACCCGGTTGTCGGGTGGAGCATGTTCAACTGTTGGATACAGAGGAAAACTCTTCAGAGGCAAGCAAGCCTTCGGGAAAAACCTTCATTTTGGATATGAAGCTTCGCATCTCTCGACAATTGTCCAGTGGGGAGTGGGTCGAAAATGAAACTGTGAATGTGGAGATGCAAACCGTATCCCAAAGAGACTTCACAAATCGCCTTCTTGCCTATGCGGGACGGGTCTACTCCAATCAAGTGAAAGAAGGAGAAAAATACGAGAAATTAAGAACTGTTTACTCCCTTGTTTTCAGTACTGTGGACCTTCCTGAGCTACGCAAAGACAACGATTATTACCATACATGCAGCATGAGGCAGGATCGATACCCTCATTTGAGGCTCACCGATGGTATGCAATTTGTCATTGTAGAATTGAACAAGTTCATTGGCAAATTAGACAGCCTTGTTGACCAACGTGAAGCGTGGTGTTATTTCTTAAAGAGATCGGATGAGTTGGATCAACAAACCAGCCAAGAGCTAGCCAAAAAAGGAAGGGATATGGGAAGAGCCGTCAAAAATTTGTGGAATTTGTCTCAAGACGAACTCATGCGAGAGCGACTTGAAGCTGAAGATAAGCAGCGTCGAGATCGTTTATCACAGATCGACACAGCCCATGAAGAGGGGCGTGAAGAAGGGCGTGAAGAGGGGCGTGAAGAAGGGCGTGAAGAGGGGCGTGAAGTAGGGCGTGAAGAAGGGCGAAGGGAAGAGAGAGAGGCCATTGCTTTAAAGATGATTTTAAAAGGACAGGAAGCTTTGGAGATATCCGAAGCAACAGGGTTTTCTGAAGACGAAATTAAGGCTCTTCAAAAAAAGTAAAAATTTTAACCTGACCTAGTTATCGTGTGTTCATTCTATGTAAACTACTAATATTATTGTGGAATAACTGTCAACTCGCACTCTATTAATATGAGATATACTGTTGTTCTATAATTTATAGGAAGTATCAATTAGGTCGGCTGTTGGGCATATCTCTTGATTAATGTACAGAGTTTAGACACTATGAACATACGATAACTAGGTCAAGTTAGATTTTTTGTAACATTCATGGGGGCGCCTTGCTTCCCCACCCACGCCCATGAATCTTATCTAGGCCCCCACTTCTTTGCACGAAGCAACTCGGTGGACAGCTTCGCTGGTCTATATAATTGGCCTCTTTTAGTTACTCTGGACTTTTGATGGTATTTTTGTCATGTATGATTCCGATACAATAAAGGATAAAGCAATAACATTATTGGAAGGTGATAAGATGAGTGGCCGTTGAATAGATTGGTAATTTTAATTCCGTGAAGTAACATGGTCTTGAGCTTTGGATCGAACCCACGCATGTACCTGCACTCTGAGTGTATGGACGTATAGTAAGTTGACCTATTTTCGCTTTAGAATTTATGGCAAAATCCGAAGGCTCTAGTTTTATCACCTTCTTTTTTTCTAACAGAAAGGAGGAGTCATGTGGATATTATTTATAGTTCTGTTTGTGGAATAGATGTTCATCAACATATGTTGATGTGTACGATTGTCAAAGTGGAAGACGGTAAGAAGAAGTTTTTCACAAAAGAGTTCAAGAATTTTCCAAAAAATTTTCCTAGAATGCGCTCTTGGATGAAGCCACATAAGGTTGAGAGAGTTCTTTTTGAGAGCACAGGGATTTATTGGAATTCTTTATACGATGATTTGACAGAAAAAGGTTATGAAGTAGATGTTATCAATGCCTTTCATGTCAAAAATATTACTGGTAAAAAAACTGACGTGTTGGATAGCCAGTGGATTGCAGAGCTTGGTGCTTGTGGTCTTCTAAGAGCTAGCTTCATTCCTCCACGTGAGATTCGTTCTATTAGACTTTTGGCTCGTTATCGTACGGGTGTGCTAACGATATACTGTAGTATTTATGCAGCCACGGGATACCCATATTGAGGTGGACCCCAATGTCAGACTGAAAAACTTGATTTTTAAGCTACACCACAGCGCACAAAGAAGCCCCGTGTTAATGTGTTAAATCCACCTCTCCCATATGCACCTGATAAGGGGTGCAATCCTGAAGAGACTGGTGTGGCCTTTTATTATTATAAAAATTAAAATACGTTTTAAAACCTTTGTTGGCTTGAACCATTGATTTGTCTTGATAGCCTTTCAAGTAAACCTCTTCGTACTTAACAGACCGCCAAAGCCGCTCGATCATAATGTTGTCTAAACACCTGCCTTTGCCGTCCATACTGATCGAGATTCCATGATTTTTCAATAATTTTGTGAAAACCTCAGAAGTGAATTGGCACCCTTGATCAGTATTGACGATATCAGGGCAACCAAATGTTTCTATGGCTTCCTCAAAGACTTCTAAACAAAAAGTTGTCTCAAGGCTATTAGAAAGTCTCCAAGACAGAACAAATCGGCTAAACCAATCTATCACAGCTACCAAGTAAGCAAAGCCACCAGACAACCTTATAAAAGTAATATCAGTAGCCCACACTTGGTTGGGGGAGCAGATATTAAGCCCCTTAAGTAGGTAGGGATAAACCTTATGCTGATGGTTTCGCTGACTGGTGTTTGGACCTGGGAAGATAGCGAAAAGACACATCTTTTCCATGAGCCGCTGAATCCTCTTGCGGTTGACCCCATGGCCATTAAGTCTTAAGTGAGCTGCCATTTTACGGCTCCCATAAAAAGGGGTCTCCAAGTACTGTTTGTCAATTAAACTCATCAGTTTTAAGTTGTAGGCACTCTCAGGTATGGGCTTGTAGTACAAGGCTCCCTTAGAGAGTCCTAGCAACTCACATTGGCGAGTGACACAAATATTTGGATGTTTCCAATTGATAGCGGCTTTTTTCTCAGGCATTGAAGCTCTCAGATTTTTTTTTTAACCAATCATTTTCAACCTTTAACTGCCCTATTTGCCGATACAATTCATCAATGGTTTTTCTTTGTTCTTCTACCTCGTTGTTGTCCTTTTTTTTGCTCGCTAAGGCCTTAGGAATGGCTTCAATAGCTTGCTTCTTCCAATCTTGGATTTGGATGCGGTGAACTCCATGCTTGGAGGCCAACTCTGCCATTGTGTCAGTCTCACGAATGGCGTCAAGTGCGACTCTGGCCTTAAATTGTGCGCTGTGTTTCTTTCTCATTATCCCCTCCTATGAGGGGCTTTTTACCCGCTGCGGTGTAACTTAGCAACCAGTCTGTTTTTGGGGTCCACTATATATTGATCAATTTTTTGCCAGAACTGACCCCATCGACAGTCCGTATGGCTTAAAGATCGTAAAGAAATGACAGAAGCTGCTCCTTTCTCTTTCCACCTCATCCCAGAATTGCAAAGCCTTTGTTTTATTAATGTCTTACATGCTGCCTCTGTAACACCTGAGCCAATTGGAAGATTATTCTCCTGATTTTGTGCATATCTCATTTTAGACTTATTATTCTCAAAATATGTAATGGCAGACACTAACTCCCCTTTCTTGGCTTGACTCAGTCGATGAGTGTCTTTAAACCCCTTGAGCTCATTGAGTAAGCGGGTCGCTGCCCCTATATTATGCTTAAGCTTATGACATGCGTTATCAAGCCACTCCTTACGTTCAGATTTTTTCTTGTCACCAGCAAACATAGCCCCCGCAGCCCTCCCCAAGTACTCTGATGCATGCCAAAAATCAATGGTCTGATTATCTGTTTTACTCTTTAAATAATCCCAATTTGACTTGGTTCCATCTGCAATACCAATATAGGTAGACTTAGGGTGTCTCTCTTTTACCTGAGTCAACTCCTTCTCAAATCTTGAATAAAATTTACCCTTACCATACTCTGGTGTTGCTCCTACTTGAATCGTATGCATGCGACTTCCCTTATTGTCATATAAACTAATTGTTCCCACCATGGCTTCTCGCCAACCATCTTCAACCATTAACATACAAGTGCCGTCTACTCCTACAGCAACACTATTCACCTTCTTGGGCATAGAGGGAAGATCATAGCTCCATGATTCATCCTTTGCTAAAGCAACAGCTCCAACCGCATCACAAAGGTGCTTTAAGTAAGGTCTAGATATATTTCGACCATGACTCTCCTTCAAATCAAAAAGAACACGACTAGAACCCATATCTGAATATTTACTTGTAACCCATTTAGAAAAACCGGGTGTTGAAGTTAGAATAATTCGTGCATCCCTTTCCAATGGGCAAAACTGACGACCACCCTTAGAGCTTTGATAAACATGACGCTCTACATCGACTTCTCCCCACATTGTTTGGTAGGTCTTATTAACTCTACCTCTAGAAGTTAACTTACTGTCTCCTATAACAATTGGTGATCCATCTGCATCAAATCGACGTAAAGCTGATTGGGTAGCTACCTGAAATCCCTAAAAGTTGTAACTAGGTTTAATGTATTGCGTTAACTCTCTTTTCCTATGGAATTGGCTACTATCAACGGTTTGAGAGGTTTAATAGTATTAATATATTTAATATGACTCATAAAAATCTTCTTCGAAAGGTCCTTCGTTCCCATTGGATCGACAATATAAATTAGGCATAGTGGTAGCCTGCTTCTCTTCCTTGTCCCAAAAGCTTTTAACTTTATAGAGATAGGTTTTTCTTCAGTAACCCTCTCCAAAATTAGTTTCAGCTCCTATAGCCTGTTTCATGTGTTCTTGGGAAAGATATATCGCAGATTTTTCCTCTATTTGAAACAATTTTGAGAGATATTTCTTTCATTAAGATTATTATAAGAGTACACAGTTTAAAATAGCAGTGCCAAGTTTCAAAACGAATCTCGGCAAGAACTACTGGTTTTTTCCTTATTTTTTTGCTCAAAAGTGTATGACATCGTTAATATTGTAACTATGCTTTTGAAGAGATGAAAATCTCTTAATCAAAGTGAAGGCCTTCTCAGACAATAATCAGGACTTAAGTCCTATACCTAGTTACAACTTTTAGGGATTTCAGGTAGCTATACAACCTGCTTCATTAAGGCCATCTCTTATCATCTCTTCTGTCTTTAACATTGAACTGGATAATGGAATTATCAACTCAATAGTGACTGAGTTTGAACTACTTGATTTTAACTTTGCCTTTGGTTTTGACATAATACCCTCCTTGGTCGTAAGTCCAGCTAAAATAAAGTATCCCAAGGAATAAGGTATTTGTCTACAAATAATTACAGTATATCATTAGCACACCCGTCTCAATATGACAGTCTTGTTCCAAACATAGGAGGTTCTTAATGAATCACGAAGAACTTATAGGTTCTCTTAAAAAACTCCGACTTCCAGCGATGGCGGATGAATATGTTGCAACGGCTAGAGTTGCCGAAAAAACAAAAAAGACGTATGAACAGTATTTAGGTATACTCGTTCAAAATGAGCTTGCTGACAAGCATTCCCAGAGAGTGAAAAGATTGCTTAAGGGGGCCAAGCTTCCTTATAGTGGACCCCAAAAACAGACTGGTTGCTAAGTTACACCGCAGCGGGTAAAAAGCCCCTCATAGGAGGGGATAATGAGAAAGAAACACAGCGCACAATTTAAGGCCAGAGTCGCACTTGACGCCATTCGTGAGACTGACACAATGGCAGAGTTGGCCTCCAAGCATGGAGTTCACCGCATCCAAATCCAAGATTGGAAGAAGCAAGCTATTGAAGCCATTCCTAAGGCCTTAGCGAGCAAAAAAAAGGACAACAACGAGGTAGAAGAACAAAGAAAAACCATTGATGAATTGTATCGGCAAATAGGGCAGTTAAAGGTTGAAAATGATTGGTTAAAAAAAAAATCTGAGAGCTTCAATGCCTGAGAAAAAAGCCGCTATCAATTGGAAACATCCAAATATTTGTGTCACTCGCCAATGTGAGTTGCTAGGACTCTCTAAGGGAGCCTTGTACTACAAGCCCATACCTGAGAGTGCCTACAACTTAAAACTGATGAGTTTAATTGACAAACAGTACTTGGAGACCCCTTTTTATGGAAGCCGTAAAATGGCAGCTCACTTAAGACTTAATGGCCATCGGGTCAACCGCAAGAGGATTCAGCGGCTCATGGAAAAGATGTGTCTTTTCGCTATCTTCCCAGGTCCAAACACCAGTCAGCGAAACCATCAGCATAAGGTTTATCCCTACCTACTTAAGGGGCTTAATATCTGCTCCCCCAACCAAGTGTGGGCTACTGATATTACTTTTATAAGGTTGTCTGGTGGCTTTGCTTACTTGGTAGCTGTGATAGATTGGTTTAGCCGATTTGTTCTGTCTTGGAGACTTTCTAATAGCCTTGAGACAACTTTTTGTTTAGAAGTCTTTGAGGAAGCCATAGAAACATTTGGTTGCCCTGATATCGTCAATACTGATCAAGGGTGCCAATTCACTTCTGAGGTTTTCACAAAATTATTGAAAAATCATGGAATCTCGATCAGTATGGACGGCAAAGGCAGGTGTTTAGACAACATCATGATCGAGCGGCTTTGGCGGTCTGTTAAGTACGAAGAGGTTTACTTGAAAGGCTATCAAGACAAATCAATGGTTCAAGCCAACAAAGGTTTTAAAACGTATTTTAATTTTTATAATAATAAAAGGCCACACCAGTCTCTTCAGGATTGCACCCCTTATCAGGTGCATATGGGAGAGGTGGATTTAACACATTAACACGGGGCTTCTTTGTGCGCTGTGGTGTAGCTTAAAAATCAAGTTTTTCAGTCTGACATTGGGGTCCACCTCAATGTTGTGTTTTACGGAAGCTTTGGAATGGGGAAAAGTCATTTGGCCATGTCCCTAGTTCGTTCACTCTGTGAACAAGGCTATCGATGTTTATGGGTCACCACTCATGAACTTATTGAAACAATGCGTGAAAGCAAGAAAGAACTCTCATTGAATGCTCTTTTTAAGAAATTAGACCGTTTTGATCTTATTGCTTGTGATGAACTTGGCTATACAGCTTCCTGCACAGAGGGGGCAGATCTTTTCTTTCAATTCATATCTCAGCGATATGAAAGGAAAAGTCTCATGATCACTACAAACTTAACATACTCTGAATGGGATAAGGTGTTTCTTAACCCTATTACCACCGCTGCTGCTGTTGATCGAATCATTCACAACTGTGAAACCCTCAACATTGAAGGAAAAGAAAGTTGGAGAACCGAATCGGCAAAAGCCAAGTCTAAACAGAGCAAAGAGGAAAGTTCAACCAAAGAAGTTCATTAGAGATCCCCACTTTTGGGGAAGGAACTCGCCAGTTATCCACAAAATTTATCCACAGCAGCACTGCGTTGCTAGACATCGGGGTCACAGCCGCAGTGTCGCCATGGATAAATTTATGGATAACTGGCTTTTACCGTACTATTTGCTCGTCACTCTCGCGGAGCTTTAGACATTAGCTGCGCCAAGGAATCCTGAAAAATACTCCATTTACCTCTGCCATAGGGCTGAAGGATGCATTTGGGGTCATGCCAAAAGTGGTGGGCAGAAAATCATTCCTCAGAATCTTGTGGCATAGTCCGAGTTAAATGATGAGCAAAATAAAGACACTTGACTAAACTCTGAACGAAGAATAACTAAATCAGTACATCATCAACTGGCCGTTTTTCATTGGCGACGGCTTCTAAAAATGGCCAATTTTAATTGGCGCCTAACACGGATAAAGATCAGCAGCGAGGAAGCCTACATGTGGGTTGTTTCTGTATCAGTGAGAAAACAGATATAGAAACAAGATTGCGGATAGTCGGGTTCAAGGACGAATTTTGAAAACAGACGATCTAAATGGGGACCTACGTCCGGGAACTCACCAACACATCGGCGGCACTTCCATAGGTGGAGACCTCCTTACTCGACCGGGCATTTTAATTGTTAGCTACCTGAAATCCCTAAAAGTTGTAACTAGGTTTAATGTATTGCGTTAACTCTCTTTTCCTATGGAATTGGCTACTATCAACGGTTTGAGAGGTTTAATAGTATTAATATATTTAATATGACTCATAAAAATCTTCTTCGAAAGGTCCTTCGTTCCCATTGGATCGACAATATAAATTAGGCATAGTGGTAGCCTGCTTCTCTTCCTTGTCCCAAAAGCTTTTAACTTTATAGAGATAGGTTTTTCTTCAGTAACCCTCTCCAAAATTAGTTTCAGCTCCTATAGCCTGTTTCATGTGTTCTTGGGAAAGATATATCGCAGATTTTTCCTCTATTTGAAACAATTTTGAGAGATATTTCTTTCATTAAGATTATTATAAGAGTACACAGTTTAAAATAGCAGTGCCAAGTTTCAAAACGAATCTCGGCAAGAACTACTGGTTTTTTCCTTATTTTTTTGCTCAAAAGTGTATGACATCGTTAATATTGTAACTATGCTTTTGAAGAGATGAAAATCTCTTAATCAAAGTGAAGGCCTTCTCAGACAATAATCAGGACTTAAGTCCTATACCTAGTTACAACTTTTAGGGATTTCAGGTAGCTAACAGCAGCTAACAACCTCTTTTTGTCCATCAAAACATTCGAAAGGAGGTCCATTCTGGATAAATTTTCACGAAAAACTTTAGTAAGTGGATAAAACTCCGATATCTATTCTTGTACGAACTGTTTACTAAAGGCCGTAGAAATGTGCCATTCCTTGCCAGAAGAATTGTAAGCCCATTTCTGTAAAGGGGAATGTATGTTTATTATAAAAAAAGCTGTATTAATATTTGTTTGTTTGTGGCTATTCGCTTGTGCAAAGGACTCTACAGATTCAAACTCTAGCCATAATCCTCCTCCCAGTGAGCCAGCCCCCACAAATCCCCCCAATGTTCCGTCTGTAAATTGTCCAGCAGGTTTCGTAGATGTTCCTGCCCTGGCAGGGTATACAAACCGAGATTTTTGTGTGGCTAAATATGAAATGAGAAAGGTGGGGAGTCAAGCTCTCTCTCAAGCTGAGGGAACTCCCTACGTAAAGATTAGTAGAGATGATGCAACGGCTGCATGTCAAGCGATGTCTTCTCCCCATGCTTCGGGGAGGTATAACTTGATTTCTAACGATGAGTGGCAAACTCTCGCTCGAAATATTGAGTCTGTATCTAGCAATTGGCGGGGTGATTTTATTGGCTCCGGCGCTCTCAATCAAGGTTATGCTTTTTTGAATATAAGTGATAATGATATTATCAATGGAAATTTTGTTCTTCTCGAAGCAAGTGCTGTTGATGATTTAGGTTGTTTTGGGATGAATGTAGATGTGAGGGATTGCAATGGTCGTACTTGGCACGAAAAGAAAAGAACTCACACTTTGAGCAATGGACAAGTCATTTGGGATTTAGGTGGAAATGTGTCGGAGTGGGTTCGAGATGACAATAGCACTCATTATGGGCCTGACAGTAAAATATCTCGAATCACAACAACAAGTCATACCCTTACTGGGCGATTAGAGAGCGGAGTTATGAGAAATGCAAAAGGTCAGTTTGGGCCCAGTGGAAATTACCTGAATTTGGACTCTAGTCGCTTTAGTGGGCTCGGTCAGGCTCTATTAGACCTCACTAAAAACAATAGGCCTTATTATCGAGGTGCCGTCATGCGCGGGGGCTACTTCGCTCAAGGAGGTATTTTTTCTACGAGGTTGCGACTTCACCCCTCAAGTGAGTTTCATCTTCTTGGTTTTCGTTGCACTTATTATCCATAGCCGAATACCGTTTCCTTAAGTTTTAAGAAGTGCATTTTTGCAATAAGTCATTTTGTTCTAGTAGCCTATGGAGGTTCAAAAGCCTAGAGCATGGCAAAAGTGAATCTGGTGACCTCTTAAGGAAGCGGCATTGCACCATGCCCCCTAGTTCAAAGAGAAATCTGCGGGCTCATAGCCCTCAATATTTCTCTTCTTACAAGAGAGGCAAGAATGAGTCGTTACGATAAATGGGAATTAAGAAGTTGAGGTTTTTCAACAACTTCGATATCGGAACTGTCCTGATGAAGCACTTGGTGCACAACTCGCTCAGTCACTTGGGAAAGATAGCCTTCAAGGACCTTAGAAAATTCTAAGTATTGTGGCCACAAAGTTTCGTCAACAAAGGAGTTGGATACTTTAGCCATAACCGTTGTATAGCGTTGGCCACGATACCGATAGGGTTTAATTCCATACCTTCGTAGAAGGGCGACGAAAACTTTTCGTGACCACATATCCTGCATTGCAAATGAATACTCAACCGGAGGTTCTTCAACTTCTAGGCTTTTTAGTCGTTCAAGAATGCGCTCTTTGGCATGCTCAGCCGCAACTCGCTCACCCTTCGTAGTGGCTCCAGAACAAAGTGCTCCAATCAAGCGCAGCTTTTCAATAAGTTTTTCTTCATTCATTCTATAGTTTCCACCATAAGATTCGTTGTGTTTTTCAAATAAAATATTTAGTAGGTTGGGAGCCTAACACTATTGTATCTGTACAAGAATATGTAATGACGGGAGTCATTACATATTCTTTGCTTCATTTCCTGCTTTTTCATGACGCAATACACATAATAAAATAGGAAATAAGCGGTAAAGTCTAGTCTTCTGGGTCAGTGCCGTTTCCTTAAGAGGTCACCAGATTCCCTTTTGCTATGTTCTAGGCTCTTAAGCCTCCATAGGCTACTAGAACGCAATGACTCGTCGCAAAAATGCACTTCTCAAAACTTAAGGAAACGGCATTGCCCCATGGGAGGTTACCAATTTATCAAGTAGGCTTGGCCTGTGGGCTTTAAGATATTTTTTTAGTTCTTCTTGCCCCCAGTCTGGATCTAAAAAGACAACTTGATCCTGATATCGTTTCATGAAATATTCGATTTCATTAGAAGGGCTGATGCCAAAGGCAATATCGTTGAGTTTAAATTGAAAGTCTCCCTTGAGCCGCCACTCCCTCTCCCACCTAAAATCAGAATAACCATATGTAGATAGGAATGATGGACCAAATCCTTCAAATAAGTGCATCATGGGTCTTATATCTTCCCGCCCCTTCTTATACAGATCATCTAACGTTCTGCTAAAGGCTCTATTCTTGGAACTGAAATAAAATACGGGATTCCCTCCAGATTCTATGATCTTATCTTGGTGGAAAGCTAAACCATATTTCTGATATTGATTTTTCTTGGACTTAGTGAGTTTGCAAAAAGTATTTAATTCATTCAAAGGGGCTTCAGAAAAGCATACCGCCTTCATCCAACTGGGATCAGCCCCTCCATTATTATAGACCTTACCCCATTGAGGGCGATACATGTTAATCTTTGTTTTAAAATATCCAAATGGGGAACACGCCTTAATTCTTAAATCTCTAATGATCTTTTCAAGAGACCCCTTGGCCTCGACAGAACTGTTGACCAATTCATATCCAGAGGGGTCATCACGAAAAACTCGAAATTCCTCATAGGCCCCATTTTTAGTTAAATGAACTAAAAAGTGAGATAAATCCGCTCTACTTCTAATCTGAGGCATATTGGGAGTTGACATGATGATTTCCTTGTATTGGGGCTTGAAATTTCAGAAAAAATGCTGTACCTTAGCTAGAGGTAGGAGTATACCATGAGCCAACCAGAGAGGTTAGATACAATTATCCTTGAAGACCAACTCAATCTCAATTCCAAAGAGATATTGGACAGAGTGCTTCATATTGCAAACGAAAGGGCTCAACTCTATGGTTGGCAATCCTTTGAACTGAAAGCCTTAGACGACAAAGCCATCGCAAAGGATGGACTTCGTCGCTTTGAGTTTGATGTATGGGGGTTGTCTGAAGAGAGTCTCAATACTGACTCTAACAAAGGCAAGTCATCTGAATCAACCTACAAAGATGAGGGCTATGCAGCCTCTCCCTCAAAAGAGGTTGGTTTATAATTTCTACACTATTGATGGGTTCATAAAATCCTACTACTCCAACTGCATCAAACTTATTACTTGAATCCGTCACGAAAACATAAACATTTTTCTGAATCTCCTTTCCTAAGTAGTTCCTGTCCAGGGAAGAAAGTTAAGTAGTTTTAAGTATTTACATGCCTTCCCTTTAGATTTTATGCTTTAAAATGGAGTCCATCAAACATAATCCGTGTAAATTCAGTTACTTACATAAAACGGAAAAATAAAATAAGTTCCCCCCCCTCTCTTGACGAACCTTTCACAGCCCCTCCCTTTCAGTGACTTATGTGGCTATCAACTGGTTACTTGATATGAGAGGAAGAGTTGGATCAACCTGTGTTTCCACCGTGGTGATTTCAAACCTCCTTCAGGGAAATAACATTACGTTGCGCATCAACTTCAAAAAATACTTGACGTGTTTTTTCAGAGAAATAATTTTTGATATTTTATTCTTCATTTATTTTTTATGTAGGTTTTAGGAGGCGTGGGAACCTCTCTATGAGGTAGAATTCTTATCCATGTTCTCCGAGAACCTCTCTGATTTTTTTCTTCTTAAAAGACATCCTTGCTCACTTTTTTCCCTCAAAAAAACGTATGTTAATATAAAAATTAAAGAGAAACTTTCACCAAAGGGGGGACTATGCGCCATTTGAAGAAGACACAGTTGGGACTCTTTTCCCAATATCCTAACCACCAACTCAGTACAGAATTGCAGCAAATTAATAACATCATTGATCGCCATCCAGAGTTTGCCCATATGGTTCATGAAGACCTTGTTAAAGAAAAGAAAGATTCTGGTGATATTGGTATGACATCGGAGCAAGTTCTCAAGGTGGCTATTCTTAAATCCATAAGAGGTCTTTCCTATCGTGCGTTAGCCTTTAATCTTGTCGATTCAGTATCCACCAGAGCTTTTCTGGGCCTTGAATTGGAAGAAAATTACGCTCACTCCACCTTACAGGACTTGATTGTTCAAATAAGTGAAGAAACTTGGGGAATTATTAGCGCCTCTTTAGTTTCAGATGCAAGAGATCAAAAGATTGAGCCGTGTAAGAAAATGAGAGTGGACAGTACAGTGACGAAATCAAATATTCATCATCCAACGGATGCATCGCTTTTATATGACTGCATAAGAGTTACAGAAAGAGAATTTAAAAAAGTTCGTAAAAATGTCATGAAAGATTTTTGGCGACTTATTTCAAGAGAAGATCTTAAGAGAGCAAAAACCTTGCTTTACAAAATTAATAATTCCAAAAATGATGCGGAAAGACTACCTTGCTATAAGGAGCTTTTAAAAATCGCTACCAAATTGAACAAAGGATTACCTGATACCATCAGAAAGATAAAAAAAGAACAAAAATGTGTGAAGATGAATGCTTTGAAAAAGAGTCTAAAACAGTTAGAAAATGTTGCCTTCTACCTGGAAAAAATCATCTTTCAAACTCAAAAAAGAGTTATTGAGGGGAAAAAAGTATCTTCTGAAAAAAAGGTCCTATCCATCTTTGAACCGCATACAGACATTATTGTAAAGGGGCAAAGAGAAGTCGAGTTTGGGCATAAAATCTTTTTGACCTCAGGGCAAAGCAACATGATTTTAGATTGTCAGATCCCTGATGGCAACCCCGCAGACTCTGATATGTTTTTAAAAGTTATGAATTCAGTGACACAAACCTATGGGGCTTGCCCTGTAAAAGTAAGTGCAGATGGTGGGTTTGCTTCAAAAGAAAATCTTGAAGAGGCCAAAGAGATGGGGGCTAAAGATGTTTGCTTCCCAGAAAAAAAAGGAATGAAAATATTAAAGATGGTTAAAAGTGCTTGGGTCTTTAAAAATCTTCTCAATTGGAGAGCCGGAATAGAGGCTGTTATTTCATTCCTTAAGAGATGTTTTGGTATGAGAGTTGCTTACTGGAAAGGGCATGATGGTTTTAAGAGGTATGTAAAGAATGCCGTTTGTGCCTATAATTTTGTTGTCTTGGCAAGACATGAATTATCAACTGTCACCTAAATTTATCCATTAGGAATAACAGCAATGGACCAGGTCGAAGGTGCTAAAATCTTCCAAAGGTAGGGGTGCGTCTTCAAATCGAAAAAACTAGGGCGCAAGTCGCTTAAAGACCTTTTTCCCCTTAATCTGTAGAGTTTGTGTGGCAAATCTCCAACTCTCACTCCCCCATTGAGGCATTGGGAGGCTCAATGGGGAGTGTCAGAGAACAAAAAATGGGCCTTTCTGGACAGAAACTAAGTAGCTAAACGGGCATCGATCCTCTGGGTCACCGATGATAAAGGCTTTTGACCCAATGCCGTTTCCTTAAGCCACCACACCCCTCTGCCTGCGTTAAGCTATTTCTTTTAAAAGAACTCCGAGTTCTTTTGAGAGACTGAGGTGGACCCCAATGTCAGACTGAAAAACTTGATTCTTAAGCTACACCACAGCGCACAAAGAAGCCCCGTGTTAATGTGTTAAAGGCACCTCTCCCATATACACCTGATAAGGGGTGTAATCCTGAAGAGACTGGTGTGGCCTTTTATTATTATAAAAATTAAAATACGTTTTAAAACCTTTGTTGGCTTGAACCATTGATTTGTCTTGATAGCCTTTCAAGTACACCTCTTCGTACTTAACAGACCTCCAAAGCCGCTCGATCATGATGTTGTCTAAACACCTGCCTTTGCCGTCCATACTGATAGAAATTCCATGGCTTTTCAACAATTTTGTGAAAACCTCAGAAGTGAATTGGCACCCTTGATCGGTATTGACAATATCAGGGCAACCAAATGTTTCTATGGCTTCCTCAAAGACTTCTAAACAAAAAGTTGTCTCAAGGCTATTAGAAAGTCTCCAAGACAGCACAAATCGGCTAAACCAATCTATCACAGCTACCAAGTAAGCAAAGCCACCAGACAATCTTATAAAAGTAATATCAGTAGCCCACACTTGGTTGGGGAGCAGATATTAAGCCCCTTAAGTCAATGCCGTTTCCTTAAGAAAAATCTCTTGAAATCATTAGATAAATCGACAAGAATAAGACTTGTTTTATTTTACACCCAACCCTCAACCAAGGAGTAAGTCACATGCAATCCAATATTGATCTCGAAAGCCCCCAAATGACGAGTTCGCGTCACAGATGACCATTTTATTCTACCAAAACTTGATTCTTCCTTCAAGCCAGAGCACCTTGTCGATCCAGAAAAACAAAAAAGGAATCGAAAATTTAATCCTCAAATTTTCTTTTTTACCATTATCTATCTTATTTCAGGAACAAATTACGAAGGCTACCAAATCGCTCTTAAGACGGTATGGACTCATTTTGGTGACCTGCTTCTCATGCCAGTCAAAAGCAGTCTCAGCAAGATACGTCAAAGTATTTCTTACCTATTTTTCAAAGATATCTTTGAATCTCTAATTACAGACTACGAACCATTGAGAAAAACGTTTCATGGCTTTTATATCTATGCCATAGATGGCGACCAATTAGCACTTCCTCGCTCTAAAGATCTTTTAAAGGAGGGTTATTGTGGGTACCCTTGCCCAAATGAGATGGAAACTCATTTCTTACGTATGTATCTATCTCATGCTTATGACGTTTTATCGGGTGTGACAAAGAATCTTTGCTATTCTCCCGCTCTGAACGAAATCGCCAATGCTATTCAAATGATAGGTAGTTTTGAGAGTAATAGCATAACTCTCTACGATAGGCTTTATTTATCTACAGAGATTATTAAGGCCCATGCTCAAGCCAGTAACTTCTTTATTGCGCGTTGTAAGCGAGGCTCTACTTTTATCCCCATTGTAAATTTATTTAATGGCCCAGGTTGGTATTCACGAATGGTTATTGAGGGGGTGGTCATTCATCTCTATAAGTATAAAAACCCAAAGACTGGGGAGTTCTCTGTTTTGGCCACTAATCTTCCGCATGGCTCCTTGGACAAGAAGGATATGGTTGCTCTTTACTCTCGTCGTTGGGAAATAGAAACGACATTCCGTGATTTTACATCGACAATGAAAATGGAGCAGTGGCACTCAACAAGCCTTAATGGAATATTGCAAGAGCTGTATTCTTATTTTTGGCTCTTCAATTATACAAAGATTCAAATGAGCATAAATGAGGATGAAGACAGTGTGAATCAGTTGGTAAAAAATGACTACAAAAAACCTAACTTTAAACTGATTCTTGATTTCATAATGGATAGCATCCCTCTTTTTGTTGCGGGGCTCTATCAGAAATTTAGGAAGCAGATAAAGTTGCTGATGAAGATTTCAATGGAGAAGAGGAGGCACTTCAAAAGAAGCTATGAAAGGTCTATCAAAAGGGCTGGGAGTTCTTTTAAAAGAAATAGCTTAACGCAGAGGCAGAGGGGTGTGGTGGCTTAAGGAAACGGCATTGCCCCTTAAGTAGGTAGGGATAAATCTTATGCTGATGGTTTCGCTGACTGGTGTTTGGACCTGGGAAGATAGCGAAGAAAAGACACATCTTTTCCATCCATGAGCCGCTGAATCCTCTTGCGGTTGACCCCATGGCCATTAAGTCTTAAGTGAGCTGTCATTTTACGGCTCCCATAAAAGGGGTCCCAAGTACTGTTTGTCAATTAAACTCATCAATTTCAAGTTGTAGGCACTCTCAGGTATGGGTTTGTAGTACAGGGTGTGCTAACGATATACTGTAGTATTTATGCAGCCACGGGATACCCATATTGATCAATTTTTTGCCAGAACTGACCCCATCGACAGTCCGTATGGCTTAAAGATCGTAAAGAAATGACAGAAGCTGCTCCTTTCTCTTTCCACCTCATCCCAGAATTGCAAAGCCTTTGTTTTATTAATGTCTTACATGCTGCCTCTGTAACACCTGAGCCAATTGGAAGATTATTCTCCTGATTTTGTGCATATCTCATTTTAGACTTATTATTCTCAAAATATGTAATGGCAGACACTAACTCCCCTTTCTTGGCTTGACTCAGTCGATGAGTGTCTTTAAACCCCTTGAGCTCATTGAGTAAGCGGGTCGCTGCCCCTATATTATGCTTAAGCTTATGACATGCGTTATCAAGCCACTCCTTACGTTCAGATTTTTTCTTGTCACCAGCAAACATAGCCCCCGCAGCCCTCCCCAAGTACTCTGATGCATGCCAAAAATCAATGGTCTGATTATCTGTTTTACTCTTTAAATAATCCCAATTTGACTTGGTTCCATCTGCAATACCAATATAGGTAGACTTAGGGTGTCTCTCTTTTACCTGAGTCAACTCCTTCTCAAATCTTGAATAAAATTTACCCTTACCATACTCTGGTGTTGCTCCTACTTGAATCGTATGCATGCGACTTCCCTTATTGTCATATAAACTAATTGTTCCCACCATGGCTTCTCGCCAACCATCTTCAACCATTAACATACAAGTGCCGTCTACTCCTACAGCAACACTATTCACCTTCTTGGGCATAGAGGGAAGATCATAGCTCCTTGATTCATCCTTTGCTAAAGCAACAGCTCCAACCGCATCACAAAGGTGCTTTAAGTAAGGTCTAGATATATTTCGACCATGACTCTCCTTCAAATCAAAAAGAACACGACTAGAACCCATATCTGAATATTTACTTGTAACCCATTTAGAAAAACCGGGTGTTGAAGTTAGAATAATTCGTGCATCCCTTTCCAATGGGCAAAACTGACGACCACCCTTAGAGCTTTGATAAACATGACGTTCTACATCGACTTCTCCCCACATTGTTTGGTAGGTCTTATTAACTCTACCTCTAGAAGTTAACTTACTGTCTCCTATAACAATTGGTGATCCATCTGCATCAAATCGACGTAAAGCTGATTGGGTAGCTATACAACCTGCTTCATTAAGGCCATCTCTTATCATCTCTTCTGTCTTTAACATTGAACTGGATAATGGAATTATCAACTCAATAGTGACTGAGTTTGAACTACTTGATTTTAACTTTGCCTTTGGTTTTGACATAATACCCTCCTTGGTCGTAAGTCCAGCTAAAATAAAGTATCCCAAGGAATAAGGTATTTGTCTACAAATAATTACAGTATATCATTAGCACACCCGTGCAGCCTTTCTCTCATTGTTATGGGCAAAGAGATCAAAATCCACAGGAATCTTCGACTGTAGTTGGTACAGGCAACTGACAAGACCTTGAGGGTACCATGCTTTTTCCCATGGTTGCTGATACCCATTATCTACGAGTTGACGTGGTAAATTTATTTTCGATCCATCCACTGCGAAAACCTTATGGCCCTTCCATAAGGTACTAGAATTGGATATACCGTCTTGTTTAAGAATTTCATCATGCAAAACTTTAAATATATTTTCATCTACTTTAGCCCGTGCACTACACATAGTGGATGCCCGAACTGTTTTAGGTTGAGGGAGTTCAATGTCTAATATGCGACACTGCTCCCAAAGTTCAATCAAAGTTGTATCATAACCTTGTTTTCCTTTAGAGAAAACAAGTCGGAAGATGAAAAGTATAATCAACAATGTATTCAAGACACGTTGACGCTTTTGCCAGGTTCGGTCGTACTCATCTGCAATGATAACCACTGTCTTGATGATGTTTTGCCAAAGATGCACAAAAGAGTCCTCTAGCATAGGCTCAGCCAAGTTCTTATGTGGCTTGATGGTGGGTTTCCCGACGGGTTTCTTGATAGCGCATTGGGGGCCATTCAATAAGATAGACTGATAATTTTTTGTCAGAGGTTGAACATAAACACCTTTTTGAGTTTTTCCCTTTACATTTTTGTAGGCACGACTCCCATTTGTTTTGCCCAAATAAAGCCAGTTGGCAGCACGATAGCTCGTGGCATTAAATTTGGTAAGGTCG
Organism: Bdellovibrionales bacterium; assembly: GCA_965261545.1. Taxonomy (GTDB): domain Bacteria; phylum Bdellovibrionota; class Bdellovibrionia; order Bdellovibrionales; family UBA1609; genus CBDHDF01. Next base: position 577,078 of record CBDHDF010000002.1, read on the forward strand.
ACAAAAGTCTCCATGAGTACAGGTTTGAAAGCATGTTTTAACTCCCAGTCTGTGGGAAGTTGGCGAGTTGCCATAGATAAAGCCATCGAAGCAAGATGGCGAACCTTTACCCAGGGAAAGATCAAAAATCGACTATTGTTCACCACTAAATTCAAGTGCTTTTTGTAAGCTCGATTTTGCCAACCGATCCATTCATCACGGCAAGGCAAAGTGGATGTGCCAGCTTCAAATAAAAGACAACCCAATTTCCGCCCACAATTATCTAGGATGAAATAGCGCAAATGGGGACCAAAGGGACGTCTGTAATTGAGATAATGATGCCGATCGACAACTTCATTCCATTCCTTAATGGCCTCTTGATCAGTTACGATTTGCAAAGAAAGTGGGGTCAATGAGTCTAGTTTATCGTTGATGAGAGGCTTTTCATCTGTTCGGTGTGTCCAAGTGATTTTTTTGGAGGGGACACTCCGCTTTGACATGTCTTTTTCTGGCAGGGATAGAATGTCAAGTTCCTCTAGCGTCTCAAGCATACGAAGGCACGATTGGATGCGATGATCACCTTTGGGAGTTAGCCAACCAAGATGTTCACAAACTGTATAACCCAGTTCACGGCGACTTAAAGAAGGAAATAGCGCCACCGTCTTTTGAATGTCGGCAATTTGCTTGCGCGTCAAGCGTCTTCCAAAAAAAGTTGTTGAAGGCAATGTCTCTATGCGTGGGTCAGAAATTCCCGCCGAGCTTGAAAAAACATTGAAATTCCTCCAAATCTCAGTGTGAGAATTGCACTGCATCGAATAAGGTAAACCTCCCCGTCTTCGCCATTTAGAGGCGAATATCCAGACTTTAGTTTAGGGCAAATACGTTAAACTCTTTGGGGCACTTTGAGAGAAATGGCTGCTCATGATGTGTCGAAAACATCTGAGGCAGCAATAGGCTTAATCCCATAAGCCATTATGGCGAGGAGTTCCTGCCAATTTTTAAAGTATAGGGTATGGAAATACCCCCTCATATGATCCCATAGATAAGATAGTCTCCTCTCTTTTTCTACCGCCTTTTGAAATAATTTACAGGCCAAATGTTGAAGTTGGTCCACTAAAAATACCAGCATCATAATCACGGCTAAATTGTTACACAAATTTTGCTTGCCGTGGCCAAAATTGTGCTCAAAGTTGTAACCCAAATTCTTTAACGTATTAAATGTTTCATTTTCTATCTTCCAGCGTGCTCTTCCCCCCCTCATTATTTGCATTATGTTGTCTTCGTTGATCTCAATGTCAGTCACCCAGCTAAAGTGCTGAACCTTACCGTTTGCTTTCGTTTCTTTGTATTCAATAAAATTCACTCGACAATCAGGATTTGAATCATTGAGTGAAACATCATTTATGAATCGAAATTCATGTGTCACTCCATTCTCTACCACGGTGAAGTGAGAAACTGTTCCTAAGCTATCTGCTCCATTTACAAACTCAAATAAAACTTTGTGGTCTCCCATCTTACAGCCTAAAATATAACTTAATTTTAATTCGTTAAGAAGAGTGATGTGAGGAGCATTGGAAGCCAATCCATCCTCAATAACAATCACTGGAAGGTGAGGGTGTTCCCTGCGAAAATCTTCAAGGAGTCGTTTGGCTGCATTACGCTCACAATCATTTTTGCTCGATCCATCTGTGTTTGAAATGGGCTCTGGAGCAATAGGTATAACCTGTTTCTTATCGGGGTGAACAATCACTCCTGCTAACATTTGATGATAGTAGGTCTTCGTCTCATCACGATGATTCTTTATACAACAATTCTCACAATGAATAGTCGAGGAGCTAAAGGCGCCTGTTCCATCAATGCTGAGAAGATATTTTCCACCCAAATATGGGTAACCCTCCAAAACCTTCCCTCTTTGAGCTACGGTAAACAAAGATTTAAAAAAATTTTGAAACTCACGGGTTGGAACAGGATCTAAAATCTCTCGCATAGCCGTATCACTAGGAATTTGGCCTATTTGAAACAAATGGTGTAGGTTGTTTTTTGCCACTGGGTCATGGACACGATCACAAAACTGAAGCATGGATGGATCTTTCAAGGCAAACATTGCCACAGATGACATAATGGCATCGCTCAGAGGAATCCTATGGGGACGCTGCGATCTTATATCTGGAACTGCAAGAGATTTACTGTGTAACAGGGAATACATTCCTGAAGCGGATAGACCTTTTCTAAAATGTTGATGCGACATGACGAACCCTCCTTGGTCTGATGTGCAACAACAAATATTCAAACAGATACTTAGGCAAAAGTCTACGAACTCTTTTTGAGGCGAATCTTTTGGAAGCCACTACTGTGGCCTAAACTATTTTTCGACGGGAATTGCTGTGCGTGGGTCCATTTGAGTCTCTCCCCTTTGGGAATGGTTCAAATATAATGTGACACAACGATGGGGTGGACTCAAGTATTTTTTTTCGGAAAAAGAAAAAAGATAAAAGCCCCCTTAACTCAGTATGTTAGAGGGAGTCAGAAAAATGTGGAAAAACCTTCTGCAAAAACGAATGCCATTGTTCTTTGGGGGTCTCTACAACAAAAAGGGCATTGACAAAAAGTAACAAAAACATTACTTTAGGAATGAGGGGGATGCATGAAGAAAGTTGAAATGTACCAGTCTTCTCGTGGGAATGTCCCTTTTGAAGATTGGCTAATGAGGCTTCCTGAAAGCACCCAAGTACGAATTTTTAAGTACATCAAACGGGTTGCTGCTGGTGGCTCCAAAAAGAATATTAAATATCTTGGAGATAGCATTTTTGAAATTAAAATGAACTATGCATCCGGTTACCGGGTATATTTTAGCGAACTTGGGAATGTCATCATTTTGCTTCTTTTAGGTGGTGATAAGTCTACCCAAAAAAGAGATATCATAACGGCAAAAAAATATTGGAGGTTATACAATGAAGAGAACGAAGTCCTTTGATAAGATGTTATCTAAGAAACTCCACAATCCTAAGTTTGCAAGAGAGTATATTATGGCATCCATGGAAGGAGAGGAAGCACAGACTCTTATTGAAGCTATGATAGAAGTTATAAATGTTATGGGACATAAAGAGTTTGCGGAACTTGTAGGAATAGAAAGGGCTGCCATCTCAAGAATTTCAAAGAATGGGGACATTCCAAAAATTGAAACTCTTAATAATCTTCTCGCACCTTTTCGGCTAAGGGCAAAGCTTGATGTTGAAGAAGTGGCTTAATCCTTCTATGGGATTTGAAGACCTCCAAAAGAGGCTCAGAGAAATACCTCGAGGGTATTTTTACTACCATTGGGAAGGTATAGGACTTTGTCTCTGAAAGGTCCTTACTGCCAAGGTGGGGAGGCCCATTTGAAAGGGTATGCCCAATAGAACTTGGTAGATTTTGAGGTGGACCCCAATGTCAGACTGAAAAACTTGATTTTTAAGCTACACCACAGCGCACAAAGAAGCCCCGTGTTAATGTGTTAAATCCACCTCTCCCATATGCACCTGATAAGGGGTGCAATCCTGAAGAGACTGGTGTGGCCTTTTATTATTATAAAAATTAAAATACGTTTTAAAACCTTTGTTGGCTTGAACCATTGATTTGTCTTGATAGCCTTTCAAGTAAACCTCTTCGTACTTAACAGACCGCCAAAGCCGCTCGATCATAATGTTGTCTAAACACCTGCCTTTGCCGTCCATACTGATCGAGATTCCATGATTTTTCAATAATTTTGTGAAAACCTCAGAAGTGAATTGGCACCCTTGATCAGTATTGACGATATCAGGGCAACCAAATGTTTCTATGGCTTCCTCAAAGACTTCTAAACAAAAAGTTGTCTCAAGGCTATTAGAAAGTCTCCAAGACAGAACAAATCGGCTAAACCAATCTATCACAGCTACCAAGTAAGCAAAGCCACCAGACAACCTTATAAAAGTAATATCAGTAGCCCACACTTGGTTGGGGGAGCAGATATTAAGCCCCTTAAGTAGGTAGGGATAAACCTTATGCTGATGGTTTCGCTGACTGGTGTTTGGACCTGGGAAGATAGCGAAAAGACACATCTTTTCCATGAGCCGCTGAATCCTCTTGCGGTTGACCCCATGGCCATTAAGTCTTAAGTGAGCTGCCATTTTACGGCTCCCATAAAAAGGGGTCTCCAAGTACTGTTTGTCAATTAAACTCATCAGTTTTAAGTTGTAGGCACTCTCAGGTATGGGCTTGTAGTACAAGGCTCCCTTAGAGAGTCCTAGCAACTCACATTGGCGAGTGACACAAATATTTGGATGTTTCCAATTGATAGCGGCTTTTTTCTCAGGCATTGAAGCTCTCAGATTTTTTTTTTAACCAATCATTTTCAACCTTTAACTGCCCTATTTGCCGATACAATTCATCAATGGTTTTTCTTTGTTCTTCTACCTCGTTGTTGTCCTTTTTTTTGCTCGCTAAGGCCTTAGGAATGGCTTCAATAGCTTGCTTCTTCCAATCTTGGATTTGGATGCGGTGAACTCCATGCTTGGAGGCCAACTCTGCCATTGTGTCAGTCTCACGAATGGCGTCAAGTGCGACTCTGGCCTTAAATTGTGCGCTGTGTTTCTTTCTCATTATCCCCTCCTATGAGGGGCTTTTTACCCGCTGCGGTGTAACTTAGCAACCAGTCTGTTTTTGGGGTCCACTATATTTCCCACCACCGGGGCCTCCCTTTGGAGAATCTTGTATGATACGGCATAGTTTAGCCGCCCAAGTCCTCCATATGATTCTGAGGATTATTATAAAATAATCGTCTCTGTCAAGGGAATGTAATCATTCGCAGAAATTCCCGCCGAGCTTGAAAAAACATTGAAATTCCTCCAAATCTCAGTGTGAGAATTGCACTGCATCGAATAAGGTAAACCTCCCCGTCTTCGCCATTTAGAGGCGAATATCCAGACTTTAGTTTAGGGCAAATACGTTAAACTCTTTGGGGCACTTTGAGAGAAATGGCTGCTCATGATGTGTCGAAAACATCTGAGGCAGCAATAGGCTTAATCCCATAAGCCATTATGGCGAGGAGTTCCTGCCAATTTTTAAAGTATAGGGTATGGAAATACCCCCTCATATGATCCCATAGATAAGATAGTCTCCTCTCTTTTTCTACCGCCTTTTGAAATAATTTACAGGCCAAATGTTGAAGTTGGTCCACTAAAAATACCAGCATCATAATCACGGCTAAATTGTTACACAAATTTTGCTTGCCGTGGCCAAAATTGTGCTCAAAGTTGTAACCCAAATTCTTTAACGTATTAAATCCCGAGTTTGACAGCAGCATCGTATTGGGTCATAAGTAAACGACACCAAGGAGCGGTTTGTCATTTTGCTCATCTTATGCCACCTCCTTGATATTTTCCTGTCGTACTAATTTGAAAAACTCTTTAAGTTTTAGTTCAAGTCCCCTCTTTAGCTCAAAGGGGTTGAGTTCAGCTTTACGCCTCCTCAGTGCTTCATCCTCCTCATGGTTTAATACCTGAATTCTACAAAAATGGTAACAAGGATTCTGGCCTAAGGTCCTGACATTGTGAAGCGACGGCTGGGATTAATATTTGTACTTACATTGAACGCCTTCAAAATATCTTTTTGCTTTTTTGACACTTCACCAAGTATGGGAGTGCCTGTGGCTAGCTCATACAACTTGAGACGGTCTAATATCTTATAAAGTTCGGCTTTTGTCATTTTTTTGTATAGCTCATTTTTCTTCATCACATGATCAACCCATGTAATCAAAATTAAAGAGATAAAATTAATGAAAATACTTCCTCTCATTGCGATCAACGAATGTGTCCTATTTCTTTTCTCATCTATGTCATGCTTAAAAGCACGAAAAACTTTTTCTACACAATCTTTTCTTCTATATAATCTTAAAATTTCATCCCGATCCATTTGAATGTTATTAGTGATGAGAATCAAGCAGCCCATCTTTATCATCTCATCTCGAAAAACATTGAGGTTTCTCTCAATTACAAATTTATTCTCGGATTCTTCAATGAAAAAAAAATTTTTCTTAGTTTTTAATGTCTCTTTCAAATAAAGAGATGCATCATCCTTACTTGAAAAATTTTTTTCTAAAAAAAGATTTTCTAAATCTGATATCTTTCTTATAAAAATAGACTCCTGATCAGACCGCCTCTTACCTTCTAAAAAAACATGAGCCATACAACTTTCACTTCCAATTTCTATTTCTTTCTTAGAGTAGGAGTATACTTGCTCATAGAAAGCAAATAATGATCCAGGAGATAATAACTTGTCATGCAAGTCAAATAAAATTTCTTTAGATTTCTGAGTGCTGAAGCTCATAGGAACTATATAGCTCAAGCCTTGTTTGTTCATATTCTTTATGTTTTCTTGACTATAAAACCCTTTGTCCATCACTAAAATATCAAGATTTAACTTATATCTACCCACAAGATCTGTTACATTCCTCAGTGTCGTTACATCCTGTTAGGCGCCAATTAAAATTGGCCATTTTTAGAAGCCGTCGCCAATGAAAAACGGCCAGTTGATGATGTACTGATTTAGTTATTCTTCGTTCAGAGTTTAGTCAAGTGTCTTTATTTTGCTCATCATTTAACTCGGACTATGCCACAAGATTCTGAGGAATGATTTTCTGCCCACCACTTTTGGCATGACCCCAAATGCATCCTTCAGCCCTATGGCAGAGGTAAATGGAGTATTTTTCAGGATTCCTTGGCGCAGCTAATGTCTAAAGCTCCGCGAGAGTGACGAGCAAATAGTACGGTAAAAGCCAGTTATCCATAAATTTATCCATGGCGACACTGCGGCTGTGACCCCGATGTCTAGCAACGCAGTGCTGCTGTGGATAAATTTTGTGGATAACTGGCGAGTTCCTTCCCCAAAAGTGGGGATCTCTAATGAACTTCTTTGGTTGAACTTTCCTCTTTGCTCTGTTTAGACTTGGCTTTTGCCGATTCGGTTCTCCAACTTTCTTTTCCTTCAATGTTGAGGGTTTCACAGTTGTGAATGATTCGATCAACAGCAGCAGCGGTGGTAATAGGGTTAAGAAACACCTTATCCCATTCAGAGTATGTTAAGTTTGTAGTGATCATGAGACTTTTCCTTTCATATCGCTGAGATATGAATTGAAAGAAAAGATCTGCCCCCTCTGCAGGAAGCTGTATAGCCAAGTTCATCACAAGCAATAAGATCAAAACGGTCTAATTTCTTAAAAAGAGCATTCAATGAGAGTTCTTTCTTGCTTTCACGCATTGTTTCAATAAGTTCATGAGTGGTGACCCATAAACATCGATAGCCTTGTTCACAGAGTGAACGAACTAGGGACATGGCCAAATGACTTTTCCCCATTCCAAAGCTTCCGTAAAACACAACATTACAGGCTTTTCTGACCCACTCTCCCTCTGCCATCCAATTAATTTGCTGAGCTGTCACTCCCGTTCTTTTCTGGAAGTTATAAGTTTGGAGTGATTTAAGTTGAGGAAGCTTGGCCCCCTTAAGCAATCTTTTCACTCTCTGGGAATGCTTGTCAGCAAGCTCATTTTGAACGAGTATACCTAAATACTGTTCATACGTCTTTTTTGTTTTTTCGGCAACTCTAGCCGTTGCAACATATTCATCCGCCATCGCTGGAAGTCGGAGTTTTTTAAGAGAACCTATAAGTTCTTCGTGATTCATTAAGAACCTCCTATGTTTGGAACAAGACTGTCATATTGAGACAATCTAGGTTGAAGTGGTTTTTGTTGGTCATTCAAATTAATTTTGGTGGGATTGCCTAAGAGCAAATCTTTTATGGATTTAAAGTCGAAAATCTCACGACTTTCTAATTGAAGCTCCATGGCTGTAGATAAGTCCTGCCAACTCACATGCTGAATCAAGTTGATAACTCTTAAATATTCATGCTCGGCACGGCTTGAATCTTGTTGCTTGAGGTATTGATAAAAATTTTCAAACACATTTGTTGGAAAAAGAATGGATCGGTGAGCCCATCTTACCATGGCTTGCGGCTTACGAACTAAAGAGGGAAGGATATGTTCAAGAAGAAGACTATGCTCCCCATCAGGTTTTCTTTGATGGCGAGCGACAATTTCTTGCTTCCCTCCTGCACGATAGATCGTGACATGATAGGGACCCTGTACGGTTTTACAGGGAGCTTGGATCACCTCATCAGGTATGGAATATGTGGTTTTACCTATTCTCAAAGTCCCATAACCATTACTTTGACAAATATTCACCTTACAGAGAATATCTTCATCTCGTGGAGGCAAAGGCTTAAGAACTTTGGCCTCCTCCTCAAAGCGAGATTTGGTGGAGTCACTCTGATGCTGATCCATATAAGACTCTAAAAACTGATTCAAATGATCCCAGTCTTTAAAAACAATTCCTTTGTTTCTAACAATATTTTTTATCCGAGAACTGAAGGTTCGAATATCACGCTCCACATCTCCCTTGTCAGAGCCCTTCCCTGCGCGGCAGGGAAGAACCTTAAATCCATAGTATTGGATGGCTCGATCAAAAGATTGGGTGTAAATTCGCTGATTTCCTTTAAGAACTTTCTTCACACAGGGAGATAAATTATCAATACGGATGTTCGCACTCATCCCACCTATCTTTTCAAAAAAAGCATGCACCCCATCGATGAAACACTCATAGACAAGAAAGGGGTAGGCACGAACCCAACAGGTGCCACTACAAGGCAATGTTCCAAAATGGAGATGAACGATCTGAACACCATCGGCAAATGGTAAAGCAACCTTCTCCTTAAAATCAAACTGAGCCTGTTCTCCAGGATCATATCTTTGGCTGAAAAAACGCTCCTTGGGGCGAGAACCAAGAATCTCACACACTCTTCTCTGAACCGTTCTCTCACTCCCACGATAACCCTCCTCAACTAATAGCTCATATATTTCACGGGCGGTGTTACTTGGGTTCAACTTCAAAAAGTACTTCACCCGATCCATATATCCATTAAGGGGATCTGGGCGAGTTCTTTTGGACCTCGCCTTGTACTTCGGTGGGGTGTTGGACTCACAGTACTTGCGCACCGTCTTACGATTGATCCCTAATTCACGAGATATTTCTGTCTTATTTTTACCACTGTGACTCAGGTCACGAATGCGGCCGAAAGTGTATTGACTAATCATAAGATCCTCCTCATTGCTAACCTTTTGAGTTGCAAGAGGGAGGGACTCTGTGAGCTTAGTATCTATATCAGAAGAAGAGACTTCATTGTCTAGTATTTGAACACTCCCTGAAGATTGGTCACTTTTCATTGGCGACAACCTCCATATTGAAAGTGGGACATTTTAATTGGCGACGGCTTTAAGGGAAGCCTGTCTTTAGAAAGAAATTCCATGAAAATTGAGGCAAATGTTGGAATCTTGTGGAATTTAAATACTTTAGAAAATGGGCACAGCCTAAACAGGCTTTTCTTGACTATATATTTAACCTCATTGAAATCCAGAAACAGTCTACAAATGACAAATATGGAACCTGAATAGGCTGTCATGGAAGGACTCTCCAACACGGAGCCCCTTTCCAGGTCGACAAGAACCCAAAAGGAGTTCTTATCAGCTCGGAGCCTTTTTATGAGTAATATCAATTGATTATATGCGTCTCGGTTGACAATGCCAAAAATCACCATAGGTCCTCCTCTGAAAAGTGGCCACTTTTCATTGGCGACGGTGGGGCATTTTAATTGTCAGCTAACACATCCGTAATACTGCCAGGGTATACCCTGTAAGCTAAAGGTAAGCCTATTGAATTAGTGCTGGAAGCTCGTGCAATCAAACCCAAATTTACTTGTTCTAAATTTTCGCCATCTCTATTGTAACCTCGTTCCAAAAATTCATTTTTGGACCCATAAGAAGAAATAGATGTAATATCAAATAGGATAGAGCCAGTAGATTTAAGCTCTTTTATCCAATTTGTAAAAAAAATATCTATTTTTTTCTCGTCTTGACCAATAGAGTGTAAAAGTCTACTAGTTTTGGTCGATCCCATAGAAATTTCTTTGGAAACGTAAGACTCTTCACACCAAGACTTATAAAAATAATAAGGCTCTTTCTTTATAATCTTAAAACATGACAAATGAAGAATCTTTTCATATTCCTCAGGAAAAACTTGTTTGACAACTTTAAGTAGTTTGGATTGTTTACAAATTTCTTTCAGAAAATATAAAGATCCAACAGTATAGGAGCCAATGCCGTTTCCTTAAGAAAAATCTCTTGAAATCATTAGATAAATCGACAAGAATAAGACTTGTTTTATTTTACACCCAACCCTCAACCAAGGAGTAAGTCACATGCAATCCAATATTGATCTCGAAAGCCCCCAAATGACGAGTTCGCGTCACAGATGACCATTTTATTCTACCAAAACTTGATTCTTCCTTCAAGCCAGAGCACCTTGTCGATCCAGAAAAACAAAAAAGGAATCGAAAATTTAATCCTCAAATTTTCTTTTTTACCATTATCTATCTTATTTCCGGAACAAATTACGAAGGCTACCAAATCGCTCTTAAGACGGTATGGACTCATTTTGGTGACCTGCTTCTCATGCCAGTCAAAAGCAGTCTCAGCAAGATACGTCAAAGTATTTCTTACCTATTTTTCAAAGATATCTTTGAATCTCTGATTACAGACTACGAACCATTGAGAAAAACGTTTCATGGTTTTTATATCTATGCCATAGATGGCGACCAATTAGCACTTCCTCGCTCTAAAGATCTTTTAAAGGAGGGTTATTGTGGGTACCCTTGCCCAAATGAGATGGAAACTCATTTCTTACGTATGTATCTATCTCATGCTTATGACGTTTTATCGGGTGTGACAAAGAATCTTTGCTTTTCTCCCGCTCTCAACGAAATCGCCAATCCTATTCAAATGATAGGTAGTTCCTGTCCAGGGAAGAAAGTTAAGTAGTTTTAAGTATTTACATGCCTTCCCTTTAGATTTTATGCTTTAAAATGGAGTCCATCAAACATAATCCGTGTAAATTCAGTTACTTACATAAAACGGAAAAATAAAATAAGTTCCCCCCCCTCTCTTGACGAACCTTTCACAGCCCCTCCCTTTCAGTGACTTATGTGGCTATCAACTGGTTACTTGATATGAGAGGAAGAGTTGGATCAACCTGTGTTTCCACCGTGGTGATTTCAAACCTCCTTCAGGGAAATAACATTACGTTGCGCATCAACTTCAAAAAATACTTGACGTGTTTTTTCAGAGAAATAATTTTTGATATTTTATTCTTCATTTATTTTTTATGTAGGTTTTAGGAGGCGTGGGAACCTCTCTATGAGGTAGAATTCTTATCCATGTTCTCCGAGAACCTCTCTGATTTTTTTCTTCTTAAAAGACATCCTTGCTCACTTTTTTCCCTCAAAAAAACGTATGTTAATATAAAAATTAAAGAGAAACTTTCACCAAAGGGGGGACTATGCGCCATTTGAAGAAGACACAGTTGGGACTCTTTTCCCAATATCCTAACCACCAACTCAGTACAGAATTGCAGCAAATTAATAACATCATTGATCGCCATCCAGAGTTTGCCCATATGGTTCATGAAGACCTTGTTAAAGAAAAGAAAGATTCTGGTGATATTGGTATGACATCGGAGCAAGTTCTCAAGGTGGCTATTCTTAAATCCATAAGAGGTCTTTCCTATCGTGCGTTAGCCTTTAATCTTGTCGATTCAGTATCCACCAGAGCTTTTCTGGGCCTTGAATTGGAAGAAAATTACGCTCACTCCACCTTACAGGACTTGATTGTTCAAATAAGTGAAGAAACTTGGGGAATTATTAGCGCCTCTTTAGTTTCAGATGCAAGAGATCAAAAGATTGAGCCGTGTAAGAAAATGAGATTGGACAGTACAGTGACGAAATCAAATATTCATCATCCAACGGATGCATCGCTTTTATATGACTGCATAAGAGTTACAGAAAGAGAATTTAAAAAAGTTCGTAAAAATGTCATGAAAGATTTTTGGCGACTTATTTCAAGAGAAGATCTTAAGAGAGCAAAAACCTTTCTTTACAAAATTAATAATTCCAAAAATGATGCGGAAAGACTACCTTGCTATAAGGAGCTTTTAAAAATCGCTACCAAATTGAACAAAGGATTACCTGATACCATCAGAAAGATAAAAAAAGAACAAAAATGTGTGAAGATGAATGCTTTGAAAAAGAGTCTAAAACAGTTAGAAAATGTTGCCTTCTACCTGGAAAAAATCATCTTTCAAACTCAAAAAAGAGTTATTGAGGGGAAAAAAGTATCTTCTGAAAAAAAGGTCCTATCCATCTTTGAACCGCATACAGACATTATTGTAAAGGGGCAAAGAGAAGTCGAGTTTGGGCATAAAATCTTTCTGACCTCAGGGCAAAGCAACATGATTTTAGATTGTCAGATCCCTGATGGCAACCCCGCAGACTCTGATATGTTTTTAAAAGTTATGAATTCAGTGACACAAACCTATGGGGCTTGCCCTGTAAAAGTAAGTGCAGATGGTGGGTTTGCTTCAAAAGAAAATCTTGAAGAGGCCAAAGAGATGGGGGCTAAAGATGTTTGCTTCCCAGAAAAAAAAGGAATGAAAATATTAAAGATGGTTAAAAGTGCTTGGGTCTTTAAAAATCTTCTCAATTGGAGAGCCGGAATAGAGGCTGTTATTTCATTCCTTAAGAGATGTTTTGGTATGAGAGTTGCTTACTGGAAAGGGCATGATGGTTTTAAGAGGTATGTAAAGAATGCCGTTTGTGCCTATAATTTTGTTGTCTTGGCAAGACATGAATTATCAACTGTCACCTAAATTTATCCATTAGGAATAACAGCAATGGACCAGGTCGAAGGTGCTAAAATCTTCCAAAGGTAGGGGTGCGTCTTCAAATCGAAAAAACTAGGGCGCAAGTCGCTTAAAGACCTTTTTCCCCTTAATCTGTAGAGTTTGTGTGGCAAATCTCCAACTCTCACTCCCCCATTGAGGCATTGGGAGGCTCAATGGGGAGTGTCAGAGAACAAAAAATGGGCCTTTCTGGACAGAAACTAGGTAGTTTTGAGAGTAATAGCATAACTCTCTACGATAGGCTTTATTTATCTACAGAGATTATTAAGGCCCATGCTCAAGCCAGTAACTTCTTTATTGCGCGTTGTAAGCGAGGCTCTACTTTTATCCCCATCGTAAATTTATTTAATGGCCCAGGTTGGTATTCACAAATGGTTATTGAGGGGGTGGTCATTCATCTCTATAAGTATAAAAACCCAAAGACTGGGGAGTTCTCTGTTTTGGCCACTAATCTTCCGCATGGCTCCTTGGACAAGAAGGATATGGTTGCTCTTTACTCTCGTCGTTGGGAAATAGAAACGACATTTCGTGATTTTACATCGACAATGAAAATGGAGCAGTGGCACTCAACAAGCCTTAATGGAATATTGCAAGAGCTGTATTCTTATTTTTGGCTCTTCAATTATACAAAGATTCAAATGAGCATAAATGAGGATGAAGACAGTGTGAATCAGTTGGTAAAAAATGACTACAAAAAACCTAACTTTAAACTGATTCTTGATTTCATAATGGATAGCATCCCTCTTTTTGTTGCGGGGCTCTATCAGAAATTTAGGAAGCAGATAAAGTTGCTGATGAAGATTTCAATGGAGAAGAGGAGGCACTTCAAAAGAAGCTATGAAAGGTCTATCAAAAGGGCTGGGAGTTCTTTTAAAAGAAATAGCTTAACGCAGAGGCAGAGGGGTGTGGTGGCTTAAGGAAACGGCATTGACTCCAATCAAGTGAAAGAAGGAGAAAAATACGAGAAATTAAGAACTGTTTACTCCCTTGTTTTCAGTACTGTGGACCTTCCTGAGCTACGCAAAGACAACGATTATTACCATACATGCAGCATGAGGCAGGATCGATACCCTCATTTGAGGCTCACCGATGGTATGCAATTTGTCATTGTAGAATTGAACAAGTTCATTGGCAAATTAGACAGCCTTGTTGACCAACGTGAAGCGTGGTGTTATTTCTTAAAGAGATCGGATGAGTTGGATCAACAAACCAGCCAAGAGCTAGCCAAAAAAGGAAGGGATATGGGAAGAGCCGTCAAAAATTTGTGGAATTTGTCTCAAGACGAACTCATGCGAGAGCGACTTGAAGCTGAAGATAAGCAGCGTCGAGATCGTTTATCACAGATCGACACAGCCCATGAAGAGGGGCGTGAAGAAGGGCGTGAAGAGGGGCGTGAAGTAGGGCGTGAAGAAGGGCGAAGGGAAGAGAGAGAGGCCATTGCTTTAAAGATGATTTTAAAAGGACAGGAAGCTTTGGAGATATCCGAAGCAACAGGGCTTTCTGAAGACGAAATTAAGGCTCTTCAAAAAAAGTAAAAATTTTTAACCTGACCTAGTTATCGTGTGTTCATTCTATGTAAACTACTAATATTATTGTGGAATAACTGTCAACTCGCACTCTATTAATATGAGATATACTGTTGTTCTATAATTTATAGGAAGTATCAATTAGGTCGGCTGTTGGGCATATCTCTTGATTAATGTACAGAGTTTAGACACTATGAACACACGATAACTAGGTCAAGTTAGATTTTTTGTATCTATTCAGGGGGGGCATGAGTTTACAGAGAGAGATTTAGAGCCTGTAAACTATTTTGTGTAACTGCCGAATCATATTAGGATGAACTATCATCCTGAAAGGAGAAGGCAGAATGGATATCAAGACAATAGGCAAGGAACTAGCGAAGAACGTCAAGACCCAAAAGGATTTATCCGACATAACGGGTCAACTGATGAAGGTTGTTTTAGAGACGGCCCTTAATGCGGAAATGGACGATCACCTAGGTTATGAGAGGCATGAGAAGTCTGAGACCCGCAAATCCAACACTCGCAATGGTTACAGTAGAAAGACCATAAAGGGAGAGAAAGGCGAGGTGGAGCTTCAGGTCCCCCGTGACCGAAGTGCCTCCTTTGAACCTCAAGTCATTCCCAAGGGTAAGACTCGTCTTGAGGGCTTTGAAGACAGTATCCTGACCCTCTATGCGAGGGGAATGACGACCAGGGATATTCAAGGAGCTATCAAAGACCTCTACCATGGTGCAGAGATATCCCACTCAGTGATAGCCAACGTGACGGATGCTGTTATTGATGAAGTTACGGCTTGGCAGAACCGCCCCTTGGATAGCACTTACCCTATCGTATTTTTGGACTGTATCGTGGTGAAGGTCCATCAAGACAAGAGAGTTATTAATAAGGCGATTTACCTAGCTCTTGGTATTACAGAGGAGGGTCAGAAAGACTTGTTGGGCCTATGGATTTCTGAAAATGAGGGTTCAAAGTTTTGGTTGAGTGTTTTGACTGAGCTGCAAAATCGAGGGTTGAAAGATGTATTTATATTTTCTGTAGATGGTCTTACAGGTTTTCCTCAAGCCATTTCAGCGGCTTTTCCCAAGTCTAAAGTGCAACTGTGCATTGTCCATATGGTCCGCAATTCCCTTCGCTATGTTCCTTCCAAGGATATGAAAGCTGTCGCCCAAGACCTCAAGTCCATTTATGGCTCTACGACTCTGACAGAAGCTGAAAAGGCCCTTGAGGAATTTTGTACCAAGTGGTCTTCAAAGTATCCTAATATTGAAAAGTCTTGGCGTAGGAATTGGGACAATCTCATCACTATTTTCGATTATCCGGATGAAATCAGAAAGATTTTTTATACCACAAACGCCATAGAGTCGTTAAATAGCGTGATCCGCAAGGCGATCAGAAATCGTAAGATATTTCCCAGTGATCGGTCGGCTTTAAAAGTTGTATATTTAGCGATAAAAATGGCCTCTAAGCGATGGACACGACCATTACACAACTGGAAGCCAGCCATGAACAGGTTTGCCATTGAATACGGTGATCGTTTTGACAACTAAGTTTTTTAATAAGGTCCACCACCTGCCTTATAAGGGGGCTTAAAAGCCCCTCTAAGGCGTTGACAGAAGTACTGGAATACCGAGACTATGGTTAGGGTAATATAGTATGGGAACCTAAATACATGCCCTCTTGGTGCAGATTTGGGTTTCCATTTTTTTTCATATTTCATCCCAATTCTGGTATTTCTCGAATATACTAAGTTAAAAAAAATAAAAAAAAGGGGGTAATATAGTATGGGAACCTAAACACATGAACCCTTTGATGAGATTGGAATTTCCATTTTTTTGAGAGAGCCATTGCTGATTTTTTTTCAACCAAGATGATAATTATTTATTTGAGTTCTTTCCAGTTCTGATATGATCCCATTACGGCTCCATAATACAATCAAAAGTCCAGAGTAACTAAAGAGGCCAATTATATAGACCAGCGAAGATGTCCACCTCCCCATTAACTTATAATGCATTGTGACTGACAAAATCGCTTGAAGGAAAAAATGTCAATTATACATTGACGAATAATATGGGACTGTGCTTTTTACCAGGAGTGGAGCCACATAAGTGGCTTTAAGATTTAAGAAAAAAATTGCAGTTACACAATTATTTTTACAGTCCCGAGATTTATATTTTCTCTGATAAGAAGGAGCAATTTACCTCTTGAACTCTGCTACCCCCTGAACCAATGCCGTTTCCTTAAGCCACCACACCCCTCTGCCTCTGCGTTAAGCTATTTCTTTTAAAAGAACTCCCAGCCCTTTTGATAGACCTTTCATAGCTTCTTTTGAAGTGCCTCCTCTTCTCCATTGAAATCTTCATCAGCAACTTTATCTGCTTCCTAAATTTCTGATAGAGCCCCGCAACAAAAAGAGGGATGCTATCCATTATGAAATCAAGAATCAGTTTAAAGTTAGGTTTTTTGTAGTCATTTTTTACCAACTGATTCACACTGTCTTCATCCTCATTTATGCTCATTTGAATCTTTGTATAATTGAAGAGCCAAAAATAAGAATACAGCTCTTGCAATATTCCATTAAGGCTTGTTGAGTGCCACTGCTCCATTTTCATTGTCGATGTAAAATCACGAAATGTCGTTTCTATTTCCCAACGACGAGAGTAAAGAGCAACCATATCCTTCTTGTCCAAGGAGCCATGCGGAAGATTAGTGGCCAAAACAGAGAACTCCCCAGTCTTTGGGTTTTTATACTTATAGAGATGAATGACCACCCCCTCAATAACCATTCGTGAATACCAACCTGGGCCATTAAATAAATTTACAATGGGGATAAAAGTAGAGCCTCGCTTACAACGCGCAATAAAGAAGTTACTGGCTTGAGCATGGGCCTTAATAATCTCTGTAGATAAATAAAGCCTATCGTAGAGAGTTATGCTATTACTCTCAAAACTACCTATCATTTGAATAGCATTGGCGATTTCGTTGAGAGCGGGAGAAAAGCAAAGATTCTTTGTCACACCCGATAAAACGTCATAAGCATGAGATAGATACATACGTAAGAAATGAGTTTCCATCTCATTTGGGCAAGGGTACCCACAATAACCCTCCTTTAAAAGATCTTTAGAGCGAGGAAGTGCTAATTGGTCGCCATCTATGGCATAGATATAAAAACCATGAAACGTTTTTCTCAATGGTTCGTAGTCTGTAATCAGAGATTCAAAGATATCTTTGAAAAATAGGTAAGAAATACTTTGACGTATCTTGCTGAGACTGCTTTTGACTGGCATGAGAAGCAGGTCACCAAAATGAGTCCATACCGTCTTAAGAGCGATTTGGTAGCCTTCGTAATTTGTTCCGGAAATAAGATAGATAATGGTAAAAAAGAAAATTTGAGGATTAAATTTTCGATTCCTTTTTTGTTTTTCTGGATCGACAAGGTGCTCTGGCTTGAAGGAAGAATCAAGTTTTGGTAGAATAAAATGGTCATCTGTGACGCGAACTCGTCATTTGGGGGCTTTCGAGATCAATATTGGATTGCATGTGACTTACTCCTTGGTTGAGGGTTGGGTGTAAAATAAAACAAGTCTTATTCTTTTCGATTTATCTAATGATTTCAAGAGATTTTTCTTAAGGAAACGGCATTGCCCCCTGAACAGTTAGAGCCTGTAAACTATTTTGTGTAACTGCCGAATCATATTAGGATGAACTATCATCCTGAAAGGAGAAGGCAGAATGGATATCAAGACAATAGGCAAGGAACTAGCGAAGAACGTCAAGACCCAAAAGGATTTATCCGACATAACGGGTCAACTGATGAAGGTTGTTTTAGAGACGGCCCTTAATGCGGAAATGGACGATCACCTAGGTTATGAGAGGCATGAGAAGTCTGAGACCCGCAAATCCAACACTCGCAATGGTTACAGTAGAAAGACCATAAAGGGAGAGAAAGGCGAGGTGGAGCTTCAGGTCCCCCGTGACCGAAGTGCCTCCTTTGAACCTCAAGTCATTCCCAAGGGTAAGACTCGTCTTGAGGGCTTTGAAGACAGTATCCTGACCCTCTATGCGAGGGGAATGACGACCAGGGATATTCAAGGAGCTATCAAAGACCTCTACCATGGTGCAGAGATATCCCACTCAGTGATAGCCAACGTGACGGATGCTGTTATTGATGAAGTTACGGCTTGGCAGAACCGCCCCTTGGATAGCACTTACCCTATCGTATTTTTGGACTGTATCGTGGTGAAGGTCCATCAAGACAAGAGAGTTATTAATAAGGCGATTTACCTAGCTCTTGGTATTACAGAGGAGGGTCAGAAAGACTTGTTGGGCCTATGGATTTCTGAAAATGAGGGTTCAAAGTTTTGGTTGAGTGTTTTGACTGAGCTGCAAAATCGAGGGTTGAAAGATGTATTTATATTTTCTGTAGATGGTCTTACAGGTTTTCCTCAAGCCATTTCAGCGGCTTTTCCCAAGTCTAAAGTGCAACTGTGCATTGTCCATATGGTCCGCAATTCCCTTCGCTATGTTCCTTCCAAGGATATGAAAGCTGTCGCCCAAGACCTCAAGTCCATTTATGGCTCTACGACTCTGACAGAAGCTGAAAAGGCCCTTGAGGAATTTTGTACCAAGTGGTCTTCAAAGTATCCTAATATTGAAAAGTCTTGGCGTAGGAATTGGGACAATCTCATCACTATTTTCGATTATCCGGATGAAATCAGAAAGATTTTTTATACCACAAACGCCATAGAGTCGTTAAATAGCGTGATCCGCAAGGCGATCAGAAATCGTAAGATATTTCCCAGTGATCGGTCGGCTTTAAAAGTTGTATATTTAGCGATAAAAATGGCCTCTAAGCGATGGACACGACCATTACACAACTGGAAGCCAGCCATGAACAGGTTTGCCATTGAATACGGTGACCGTTTTGACAACTAAGTTTTTTAATAAGGTCCACCACCTGCCTTATAAGGGGGCTTAAAAGCCCCTCTAAGGCGTTGACAGAAGTACTGGAATACCGAGACTATGGTTAGGGTAATATAGTATGGGAACCTAAATACATGCCCTCTTGGTGCAGATTTGGGTTTCCATTTTTTTTCATATTTCATCCCAATTCTGGTATTTCTCGAATATCCTAAGTTAAAAAAAATAAAAAAAAGGGGGTAATATAGTATGGGAACCTAAACACATGAACCCTTTGATGAGATTGGAATTTCCATTTTTTTGAGAGAGCCATTGCTGATTTTTTTTCAACCAAGATGATAATTATTTATTTGAGTTCTTTCCAGTTCTGATATGATCCCATTACGGCTCCATAATACAATCAAAAGTCCAGAGTAACTAAAGAGGCCAATTATATAGACCAGCGAAGATGTCCACCTCCCCATTAACTTATAATGCATTGTGACTGACAAAATCGCTTGAAGGAAAAAATGTCAATTATACATTGACGAATAATATGGGACTGTGCTTTTTACCAGGAGTGGAGCCACATAAGTGGCTTTAAGATTTAAGAAAAAAATTGCAGTTACACAATTATTTTTACAGTCCCAACAGTTACGATTTTTTTAAACAAGAGATACGAACAGTTGCAGACGATGGGCTCATTCAAGTGGGAAACAGTTACTATTGCGCCTACCCTTCTGATCTAAAGAGCCAAGTCATTGTACGTATTTACCTGAAATCTTCTTCAGTTATCGCTAGGTTGTGGATTAAAGTCTAGTTTTTGATCTGAAGTCGAATATATTGAATGCTTATCCTTTTAAAGTCTTGACAACGCGTTGCATTCATATCCATAATTGTGGTCATGTCTTCTATATATGAGCAAGAAATAAAGGGCCAAACTTACCTCTATAGGTCCACAAGCTATTGGGACAAAGAGAAGAAACAATCTCGTTCTAAAAAGGTTTACCTTGGCAAAAAGGACCCATCAACAGGTAAACTAATTCCTAAATCTCAACCCAGTATTCCAACATCTTCCCAAGATATTGGTTCTCTCCATTTATTGAAATATATTAGCAAGAGATTAGGTTTGATACAAATACTTAAAAAATCTTTTCCAGATGATTATGAACAAATTCTTTATTTATCTTTTTTTAAAATCATTACAAAAGAGCCCTATTACCTTTACCCTTTATGGTGTGAGGCTTCTTATGTTTCAAATGATCATAATCTGAATTCAAAATTAATAAGTAAATTTCTATCTATTATTGGTAATGATGAAGATGCTATAGAAAATTTTTTTATGAATTGGATTCAAAGCCATAAGGATAGTTCTCAAGCCGTCATGTTCGACATTACTTCTATTTCCTCTTATGGTTCTGAGAATGACTTCTTGGAAAGAGGTTACAATAGAGATGGCGAGAATTTGGCTCAAACCAATTTAGGTATTTTAAGTCAAAACTTCAAAGTAGATTCCAATATTAAGAGTGCTAGCCTTCCAATAGCTTACAGATTATATCCGGGAAGTATTACAGATGTGATAACATTAAGTAATATTATTCTTTTGTCCAAAGAATATAATCTAGATTTAAAACACCTTATTTTGGATAAAGGTTTTTATAGCCAAGAGAACATTAAAAGTTTACATAAACAGAATTTATCTTATATTATTCCTATGAGTTTTAGCTCCAAGCTACCAAGAGCCCTTATAAGTTCTCTATCAGATCATTTATCATCAGCAAAATCAGCTTTTTCTTTTCATGATGAAACTTATTGGTATTGTCAGCAAAGAGTAGAAATAGGGTCAATAAATTGTATGGCTCATATATATTTAGATAAGAGAAGGCAAGTGGAACAGGAATCTAATCTTATTAAGAAAATATATGAATTTGAGAATATTTTTTCTCAAAAAGAGTTCAAAAATAAAGATGATTGTAATACATACATAAGTGAAACTCTTAAGGGTCAAAGGAAGTTTTTTACTGTTCAAGAAAAAGGCGGTTGTTTTTTTGTAGAAAGAGATTTGGAGAATATTGAAGAAGAAATTAAGCGAATGGGTTGTATTATTCTTTTAACTGATATTAATACAAATATTTCGAGAAATGATGTATTATCCTTATACAGGAATAAAGATAGTATAGAAAAAATATTTTCATCTTTAAAACATGATCTTGGGGAGAGAAGGAACAGAACCCACTCCCTCCAAAATATGAGAGGAAGTTTGTTCATTAACTTCATTTCTTTAATTCTAATTTCTTGGATTGATCATGTTATGAAGGAGAAAAAACTTTATAAGAAATTTTCTAAATCTGAGGTTTATAAAATTTTGAACCAACTCAAGTTTTATAAAATGGCAACGGGTAAGGTCTTTTTAGGAGAGTTATCAGCGAAACAAAAAGTCATTTACTCAGCCTTTAACGTAGATAAGAGGATAGACTCTACTTTCAAATTTTAAGCCAAGTGTGAATTTATCCACTTGCCTTTTAAGAGCATACACAGACCTATATCTAGGTGTTTTACACTTTGCCCAAGACTTTAGGCCCGAAGCCTAGCGATAACTGAAGGGGATTTCAGGTTTAAACGGTAAATCGAAAAAGATGGTAATTTTTTGCAACATGGATAGGTATATTTTCTTGACATACTTTTTCATAGACGAATGGCATTGAGCGTCTCAAGCATACGAAGGCACGATTGGATGCGATGATCACCTTTGGGAGTTAGCCAACCAAGATGTTCACAAACTGTATAACCCAGTTCACGGCGACTTAAAGAAGGAAATAGCGCCACCGTCTTTTGAATGTCGGCAATTTGCTTGCGCGTCAAGCGTCTTCCAAAAAAAGTTGTTGAAGGCAATGTCTCTATGCGTGGGTCCATTTGAGTCTCTCCCCTTTGGGAATGGTTCAAATATAATGTGACACAACGATGGGGTGGACTCAAGTATTTTTTTTCGGAAAAAAAAAAAAGATAAAAGCCCCCTTAACTCAGTATGTTAGAGGGAGTCAGAAAAATGTGGAAAAACCTTCTGCAAAAACGAATGCCATTGCCCCCAAGAGTCTTTGAGATGATTGTCGAAAATATTTTTAAAAAAATAAAAGGATATTTTTTGTCTGAAGACACATAAAGAGCTTTGTGCAAGAGAGGGAAACTCCTCAATAAGGGTTTGAAGTATTTGGGCATTTGATGAGTAACCTGCAAAGGTCATATTGCAGGCGAGTTGAAGAATGAAAAAGAAAAATATTTTTGGGGTGATTTTCCTGTTTCTTAGAGTTTTATTTTCATTAACGCAGTGATTCTTGTTGAATTCTTTGGGTAAATAAGAAATAATATTCTTGTGGTTTGTGATGCGAACTTGTCATTTTGTTCGCTCCTTTGTAAATTTAAAATTTTGAAGTCTCCAATGCTCCTTTAAAAATAATGTCACATATTTTATTTGCTAAAACAACACCTTTCTTAGGATAAATTCAACCATTCTTAAGCGGTAAATCGAAAAAGATGGTCACCCAAAGTCTCGTTCAAACATACATGCCATATGCAAAAAAAATAGTCTTGAGCCTCCGAGTTCCCCAAGAGAACTTCAAGCATTTAAATGTGACTAAAGTACAGAAATCGCTTAGGAACTTGGTTGCCCTCACACAATTTAGATGTAGACAGCCGATCAAGATGCTTAGCACTCTTTTCCCAGTCCTCAATTATCGTGGCCAGCCGCTCCGCGTCCGTCACTCTAATTGCCGCTTCGCTAGACGGACTGGGGAGTGCAGCGCATCTTTCACTCTTTCCCTTGCTCGCTGGGGCCTCCTCTCACGGGTGAGAGGCCCCAAACGAGCAAGCCAAAAACCGATAAGCAGGCGAAAAATTTATTATTACAATGAATGGCAGAGAACAAATTTAGTTACAAAGAACCACCTAAGGAGGAGGAACCTATGAAGTACGATCATTATATCGCCGTTGACTGGGCGCAAAGCAACATGGCCATTGCAAGAATGACAGTCAAATCTAATGCCATCAAGGCCACTGATGTGAAAGCTGATGTTAGTGAACTCCAAATCTACTTGAAGAGTCTCAAAGGCACAAAAGCTCTCACCATTGAAGAAAGTACGGCTTCACAGTGGCTATATACAGAGTTAAAAGATCATGTTGATGAACTCTTGATTTGTGATCCCTGTCGCAATAAATTACTGAGTGAGGGACCCAAGAATGATAAAATTGATGCTCAGAAGCTGGTTCATCTGTTGCGTTCAGGTCTTTTAAAAAGAGTCTTTCATTCAGGGGATGATTTTATTTATCTTAGAAAAATTATCAGTGGATATGAAGATGTTATCAAAGCAGGAGTTCGAAGCAAAAACCAGAGATCAGCATTGTTTCGAGCCTCCCATGAAAATGCGAAGAAAAAAACAGAGTTAAAAAGATCAGAAGATATATTCGTACTCCTTGGATTGGATACGAGCATTGCCTTTTATGAAGAAGAGAAAAAGCGTTATGACGCAGAATTCAAGAGACTGGCCAGAAAACACAAAGAAATTAAACACCTCCAGGGAATTCCAGGAATTGGACACATCAATGCTGTTAAAATCGTAGCTCGTGTTGTAGACCCTCATCGATTTGAACGCAATTCTTGGTGGAGTTACTGTGGACTAGTGAAGCTGGCTAGAGTTAGTGGTGGAAAAATTTATGGAAAGAAAAACTCTAGATCTTGTCGGCAAATGAAATGTGTTTTTAAGGTGGCTGCATTGACAGTTATTGGTGGGAAAAATGAATTCAATGACTGGTATGAGCAGTTAATTACAGAAAGAAATTATCCACCACACAAAGCCAGGAACGCCATTTCAAGAAGAATAGCTGCTTTAGCATTAGGAGTTTTGAAGTCTGAAGAAAAATTTAAACCCTACAGGAAATACAAAAATGTAAAATATATTAAAACAGCCTCATAAAAATCTCAGTAGTTCTTTAAGCATATAGCGAAAAGTAGACAATGACTTTATTATGAGGTGAGGATAGATAGCTCGTGCGCCACGAAGCGCAAATACATCGGTGGTGAAAGTCCACACGAGGAAGTGCCTCAGCACACCTCGCAGCGAGTCTTGGGCTCAAGGAGGTAACGACATGAGTTAAGCGTAGATAGCAAGAAAGAAGGGCCGTAAGCCGCAAGGTTGAAGTGATTGAGCCTCGAAAGCATTCCATGTGTGGTGGTCGACACTGTGAGTAAGGTGGAAGACAACATCATTCTGCTCTCACTGAGGAGGACAGGGTGGCACCGCCGGGGTCTGAGAGCACGGCACTTCTTGAAGATGTATTTGTGAACGTGGGAGACCCTCATAGTTCCCTAGGATGGGGTATTGCCAAACAAGCCTAAACAGCAAGGATGGTGAAATAGCTGTGGGGGAGTCAGCGAATCCATAGTACTGATGAAGCGAGTAATGATCGTGGAGGGAAGGGATTCAGGTAATTTTAACTTTGGAAGGGAAACGTAAATGGGAGAGACAAAGTCCAATAACATTACGGAAACGAAACTGAAGAAGGTAGCTCAACTATCTGGTAAGAATCCCGAGATGGTTTTCATGGGGCTTATGCCTCACGTGAACAGGGAGTCACTCACCAGATGTTTCCACGAGTTGGATGAGAGGAAGGCCGTGGGAATAGATCGAGTGACCAAGGAGGAGTATAGGCAAGACCTTGCCAAGAATATAGATAATCTAATTCTTCGCATGAAAACTATGACCTACTGCCCCTCCCCGGTCAGAGAAGTGCTCATTCCCAAAGACCTCTTTCAACGGCCAGTTCAGGCCACTGGGGATCAGCAACCTAGAGGATAAGATGGTCCAGCGTATGTTCAGTAAAATTCTCGAAGCCATCTATGAACCGATTTTCCAAGACTGTTCATTTGGATTCCGTCGAGGAGTAGGCTGTCACAAGGAGAAATCCTGCCATCAGGCAGTGCTACCAGCATCTCTATCATGGGAAAGTGGGCTATATCATTGATTTGGATTTAGAAAATTACTTTGGTTCTATCGACCATAAGAAATTAGTGTCCATACTCAAGATGAAAATCACGGATGATCGGATGAAGATCTGAGAATCAAAGTTCAGCAGAAAATATCTGGGTGCTTTCGTTCGTTGATGGGAGCCAAGACATTTTGTAGAAACCGAAGCTTTCTCCTGACTTGCCAGAAAAATGGCATAGAACCTAAAGATGCTAAATATGCTATTTCAAGGAAAACTTCCCTCATTTATGACTCGAATTCGCCCACCCCCTGAATAGTTACGATTTGGATTTAGAAAATTACTTTGGTTCTATCTGTCCATACTCAAGATGAAAATCACGGATGAAAGATTCATAAGGTATATTGTGAGAATGCTGAAGGCTGGAGTTTTGTCTGATGGGGAGCTCAGGATGACCGATGAGGGTACACCTCAAGGCTCATGTGTCAGCCCCGTCCTTTCGAATATCTTTGCACACTACGCCTTTGACATTTGGTTCAAAGGTGCAGTCAAGAAGTACACGAGAGGACAAGTGGAAATGTATCGCTACTGCGATGACATCATATTCTGCTGTGAACTTCAGGAGGATGCTGAGAAGGTTTACAGATCACTCCAAGGACGAACCGAGAGGTTTTCCCTTAAGATGAATGTAGAGAAAACCAAGCGTATCACCTTTTCTAAAGCCAAGGCTCGACGAGGTGAGAAGCAAGGTACCTTCGACTTCTTAGGTTTCACCTTCTACATAAGTAAACGCAGAGGGCGCATACTGCCCAAGATTAAATCCAATGGACGTAGAATAAGGAAGAAGCTACAGGTAGTCAAAGAGTGGTGCCGAGCCAACCGTCACAGAGGTACATTGTGCGAGCTGTGGGAGAGGTTTTGCAAGAAGCTCAGAGGACACGCCCAGTACTATGCTGTCTCCGATAATTACAAAGGAGTGAAGAATTTCTTTCACTACGCCATTAGGATTTTCTTCAAATGGATGAACAGACGTAGTCAGCGAAGATCTTTTGATTGGAATAAGTTTAACAGGTTCCTTGCTAACTTTCCTCCACCAAGGGTTCGCATAGTACACAAGCTGTATTGATATAGTTGAGTGAGTAGAGTTATCGTCCGCCTATTGCCTTAATTGGGCACGATGGGTGGGAACGGGGGTTGGGTCGGGTAACCGGCCCTTCTACCCAATAATCCATTCGATAGCCATAAAGGTTCATTTAAGCGATTAGTACGTCCTCTATTCCTTAACATTTACGATGACCCAAATTGAAGATTGTAGGAAGGAGCATTTTCCAACCGGTCTTGAATTAAGAGTGTCCAAATAGACGAATCATAGGAATATGTTGTTTTAGAGATGTAAATAAAAAGCCATTAACCATGAAGAAGAAGTGCTAGAAAGAACTTGGTGAGAGATTTCGGAAGGACGGGTGACCGTATGCAGCAAAAGATGGTAATTTTTTGCAACATGGATAGGTATATTTTCTTGACATACTTTTTCATAGACGAATGGCATTGATATCTAGTAGTTCTTTTATATTAAGCCATTTATGTTAGCTGACAATTAAAATGCCCCACCGTCGCCAATGAAAAGTGGCCACTTTTCAGAGGAGGACCTATGGTGATTTTTGGCATTGTCAACCGAGACGCATATAATCAATTGATATTACTCATAAAAAGGCTCCGAGCTGATAAGAACTCCTTTTGGGTGCAAAATTTCACCTAGTTTGACCCACCCAATTTCACCTAGTTTGACCCACCCGATTTCACGAAGTTTGACCCACTGAATTTCACCAAACATTGACCCACTTAGATCTTCATAGATATTCTTTCTGCGCTACGCATTAACGAGGAGGTGTCTATGGGCAAACAAGGTAAGAAAAAAGGAGCAAGAATGATCAACAATATTAAGAAATACATAGAGCTTGGACTCAGTTCGAGACAAATAGCTCGAGCTATGGGTGTTAGTCGGAACACTGTGAAGAAGTATGTGAAGGATAGTCCCGGAGGCCCTAACAGCCGCTCAAAGGGGTCGCATGGGCCCTACCAAGCCCCATGGTCATCCAAGGTGAATTGGACAGATGTTCGCCTCAAGCAAAGCCTAGGGACTCAATTGGCTCATTACTGGGAGCGACATATTCAGTCCGAGATTGACGGTGTGAGTTATCTTTCTTTTTGGAGAGAGTTTCGTCGGAGGCACCCAAGTATAAAGCTTGATATGCACCAGACATTCACCCCTGGTGAACGGAGTGAGTTTGACTATAAGGGAAAAGACTCTTGTTTTGGCTATACAGATGCCAAGACTGGGGAGTTCATCCCATGTCGATTATTTGGAATGATACTTCCATCGAGTCAGTTTTTCTTTCCATGCGCCACATTAACAGAGCAGCGGGAAGATGTTTTTTCCTCCATAGCTTCTGGTTTTGAGTTTTTTGGTGGTGTGACCGGAACCATTGCTTTTGATAACGCAAAGGTTCAAGTGACAAGAGCTGATACTTATGACCCCGATATTAACTCTGAGTTTCACCTCTTGTGTGATCACTACAATGTGGCTCCTTTGGCGATGAGGCCATCTCGCCCCAAAGACAAGAGTCTTATCGAAAATACCCTTGGAGTCTTTTGGCGCTGGTCTTGGCCCCAGATAAGAGAGCGGCAAATGTATTCTCTAGCAGACATCAACGCTGAGTTGAAGCATTTGGCAGCTATTTTCAATGATCGTATTCAAAAAAAGTATGGGTTGAGTCGTCGACAGAAGTTTGAATCTTTTGAGAAGTCAAAATTGAATCCTCTTCCTGAAAGACGCTATGAGAGTGGATTCTGGAAGCATTCCAAGGTTCATCCGGATTGTCACATTCAATATAACTACAATTTTTACTCTGTTCCTTATAAGCATCGCGGCAAGAAGTTAGATATTCGTATTAGCCAACAATGCTTGGAGGTTTATTCAGAATTAGAGCGGGTGGCGATACATCACATCCCCCAGGGCAGTCGAGGGCGCTACTTTACGACAAAATCTCATCTCCCTGAGTCCCACCGGGCCATTTTAGAGCAAACGCCACAAAATGTACTTAAAGAGGCATCAAGCCTTGGAGAAAGCATTCACAAAGTTGCCGAGCGGCTTATCAAAGAGCCTCGCCATCCGCTTATGTATCTTCGTCGTGTTCAGGGGATACTCAATCTAAGAAAACGGTATTCAACAGCTTCTTTGGAGCAGGCTTGCTCATTTTTTGTAGATGCAGCTTTAAGTGACATTAGGGTTCGTGGAGTTGAGAAAGTCATTTCAGCAAAAAGTCATCGAAAAGAGGAGCCAAGAGTCTGCCGTCAACCTAATGAAAATTTAAGAGGTTCAGAGCACTGGGAGAATGCTTGCCGCCACTAATCACATAGCCCCGGTGGGTGGTTCTCAACCACCTAACGGGTCATTTTGACCTCCATAAGAGAGGTCGTATAGGAGAAGAAAATGATTAAACAAACAGAAAATTTATTAGAGATATTAAAAATGAGGGGAGTTTTAGCAACCTTGAGCCAGAGGCTCAAAGAAGCTGAGGAGCAGGATCTTGGTTACGAGGACTTTCTAAATGTCATCTTTGAGGACGAAAAAATCCATCGTGAAAATCAGAAGGTCTCAAGACTTATCAAAAGAGCAGCTTTGCAGCAAAAAGCAAGCCTTGAGGCCTTTGAAACCAAATCCAACCGAGGAGTCGATCGAAGAGTTTTGAGTGATCTAGCCCTTATGAGATTTGCTCAAAGAGGTCAAAATATAATTATCTCTGGCCCAACGGGTGTTGGAAAGTCATATTTGGCTTGTGCCATAGGTAATCACGCCTGTCGCCAAGGTTTTTCCACTCAGTTCTTCAGAATGAATACTCTTGTTGAAAAATTCAACTTAGAAAGAGCCCAGGGGACATATCTAAACTTCCTTAAAAGGCTAAAATCAGTCTCGATACTTGTGTTGGATGATTTTGGTATCAAGCCCCTTACCTCTAACCAATATCAAGACCTTTACGATGTGATTGATGAACGAGGCCCTGACCTGAGCCTCATTCTTACAACCCAACTTCCAATAAAAAATTGGAGTGAAGTCATTGAGGATCCCATCGTTTGTGAAGCTATTATGGATCGCATAACCTCTCAAGCTATCAAAATAGCCATGTCTGGAAGCTCATTTAGGCAGAGAAAGACGATTTAAGGAGAATCCATGCAAAGGCAGACCTTGGAAGACACCATCGGGAGACACTCCATCGGAACTATTGAATCATGTACCCGCCAGTTATCCACAAAATTTACCCACGGCAGCGCTGCGTTGATAGACATCGGGGTCACAGACGCAGCGTCACCATGGATAAATTTGTGGATAACTGGCTCGCTATTCTCTGCCATTTTGAGCAATGGATTCAACATCCCCATCGAAAAACCCTCCATTGAAACCTCAGAAATGGGGAGGGTCGAGATTCTCAATGACAAAGTGGCCAATTTTAGTTGGCATCTAACATTCTGGCAAATAAGCCTTAACCCACCGTTGGGACATCGTGACATTGAGGGTGTAAAAGTTACTGAGTCAGCAGAAAAAAGAAGGTTTAAATTGACAAAGTTTGAGCCACCGTGAAATTCAAAATTGGACCTCAAATTGACTGACTGAGGGGTGGGTCAAACTTCGTGAAATTCAGCATGGGTTCTTGTCGACCTGGAAAGGGGCTCCGTGTTGGAGAGTCCTTCCATGACAGCCTATTCAGGTTCCATATTTGTCATTTGTAGACTGTTTCTGGATTTCAATGAGGTTAAATATATAGTCAAGAAAAGCCTGTTTAGGCTGTGCCCATTTTCTAAAGTATTTAAATTCCACAAGATTCCAACATTTGCCTCAATTTTCATGGAATTTCTTTCTGAAGACAGGCTTCCCTTAAAGCCGTCGCCAATTAAAATGTCCCACTTTCAATATGGAGGTTGTCGCCAATGAAAAGTGATCAATCTTCAGGGAGTGTTCAAATACTAGACAATGAAGTCTCTTCTTCTGATATAGATACTAAGCTCACAGAGTCCCTCCCTTTTGCAACTCAAAAGGTTAGCAATGAGGAGGATCTTATGATTAGTCAATACACTTTCGGCCGCATTCGTGACCTGAGTCACAGTGGTAAAAATAAGACAGAAATATCTCGTGAATTAGGGATCAATCGTAAGACGGTGCGCAAGTACTGTGAGTCCAACACCCCACCGAAGTACAAGGCGAGGTCCAAAAGAACTCGCCCAGATCCCCTTAATGGATATATGGATCGGGTGAAGTACTTTTTGAAGTTGAACCCAAGTAACACCGCCCGTGAAATATATGAGCTATTAGTTGAGGAGGGTTATCGTGGGAGTGAGAGAACGGTTCAGAGAAGAGTTTGTGAGATTCTTGGTTCTCGCCCCAAGGAGCGTTTTTTCAGCCAAAGATATGATCCTGGAGAACAGGCTCAGTTTGATTTTAAGGAGAAGGTTGCTTTACCATTTGCCGATGGTGTTCAGATCGTTCATCTCCATTTTGGAACATTGCCTTGTAGTGGCACCTGTTGGGTTCGTGCCTACCCCTTTCTTGTCTATGAGTGTTTCATCGATGGGGTGCATGCTTTTTTTGAAAAGATAGGTGGGATGAGTGCGAACATCCGTATTGATAATTTATCTCCCTGTGTGAAGAAAGTTCTTAAAGGAAATCAGCGAATTTACACCCAATCTTTTGATCGAGCCATCCAATACTATGGATTTAAGGTTCTTCCCTGCCGCGCAGGGAAGGGCTCTGACAAGGGAGATGTGGAGCGTGATATTCGAACCTTCAGTTCTCGGATAAAAAATATTGTTAGAAACAAAGGAATTGTTTTTAAAGACTGGGATCATTTGAATCAGTTTTTAGAGTCTTATATGGATCAGCATCAGAGTGACTCCACCAAATCTCGCTTTGAGGAGGAGGCCAAAGTTCTTAAGCCTTTGCCTCCACGAGATGAAGATATTCTCTGTAAGGTGAATATTTGTCAAAGTAATGGTTATGGGACTTTGAGAATAGGTAAAACCACATATTCCATACCTGATGAGGTGATCCAATCTCCCTGTAAAACCGTACAGGGTCCCTATCATGTCACGATCTATCGTGCAGGAGGGAAGCAAGAAATTGTCGCTCGCCATCAAAGAAAACCTGATGGGGAGCATAGTCTTCTTCTTGAACATATCCTTCCCTCTTTAGTTCGTAAGCCGCAAGCCATGGTAAGATGGGCTCACCGATCCATTCTTTTTCCAACAAATGTGTTTGAAAATTTTTATCAATACCTCAAGCAACAAGATTCAAGCCGTGCCGAGCATGAATATTTAAGAGTTATCAACTTGATTCAGCATGTGAGTTGGCAGGACTTATCTACAGCCATGGAGCTTCAATTAGAAAGTCGTGAGATTTTCGACTTTAAATCCATAAAAGATTTGCTCTTAGGCAATCCCACCAAAATTAATTTGAATGACCAACAAAAACCACTTCAACCTAGATTGTCTCAATATGACAGTCTTGTTCCAAACATAGGAGGTTCTTAATGAATCACGAAGAACTTATAGGTTCTCTTAAAAAACTCCGACTTCCAGCGATGGCGGATGAATATGTTGCAACGGCTAGAGTTGCCGAAAAAACAAAAAAGACGTATGAACAGTATTTAGGTATACTCGTTCAAAATGAGCTTGCTGACAAGCATTCCCAGAGAGTGAAAAGATTGCTTAAGGGGGCCAAGCTTCCTCAACTTAAATCACTCCAAACTTATAACTTCCAGAAAAGAACGGGAGTGACAGCTCAGCAAATTAATTGGATGGCAGAGGGAGAGTGGGTCAGAAAAGCCTGTAATGTTGTGTTTTACGGAAGCTTTGGAATGGGGAAAAGTCATTTGGCCATGTCCCTAGTTCGTTCACTCTGTGAACAAGGCTATCGATGTTTATGGGTCACCACTCATGAACTTATTGAAACAATGCGTGAAAGCAAGAAAGAACTCTCATTGAATGCTCTTTTTAAGAAATTAGACCGTTTTGATCTTATTGCTTGTGATGAACTTGGCTATACAGCTTCCTGCACAGAGGGGGCAGATCTTTTCTTTCAATTCATATCTCAGCGATATGAAAGGAAAAGTCTCATGATCACTACAAACTTAACTTACTCTGAATGGGATAAGGTGTTTCTTAACCCTATTACCACCGCTGCTGCTGTTGATCGAATTATTCACAACTGTGAAACCCTCAACATTGAAGGAAAAGAAAGTTGGAGAACCGAATCGGCAAAAGCCAAGTCTAAACAGAGCAAAGAGGAAAGTTCAACCAAAGAAGTTCATTAGAGATCCCCACTTTTGGGGAAGGAACTCGCCAGTTATCCACAAAATTTATCCACAGCAGCACTGCGTTGCTAGACATCGGGGTCACAGCCGCAGTGTCGCCATGGATAAATTTATGGATAACTGGCTTTTACCGTACTATTTGCTCGTCACTCTCGCGGAGCTTTAGACATTAGCTGCGCCAAGGAATCCTGAAAAATACTCCATTTACCTCTGCCATAGGGCTGAAGGATGCATTTGGGGTCATGCCAAAAGTGGTGGGCAGAAAATCATTCCTCAGAATCTTGTGGCATAGTCCGAGTTAAATGATGAGCAAAATAAAGACACTTGACTAAACTCTGAACGAAGAATAACTAAATCAGTACATCATCAACTGGCCGTTTTTCATTGGCGACGGCTTCTAAAAATGGCCAATTTTAATTGGCGCCTAACAATTTATAAGGTGTCCGCCTTAAACGGTAAACGGTAGTAGAGGTTAAATCCGTCTATGTAAACATTTGTTTTCAATTTTTTGAGCCTTAAAAAGAAACGAAAGCGGCCCTTCAGCCGCCTCGCACTCGCACCTACCCAACGAACCAAGTAGGAATGTTACTTTACATCGGCTACTTGTTGGAAAAAGTCAATCCTTAAAACTCTATGACATAAGTCCATAGGCTAAATATTAAATAATTTCAAACACTTAGATGACTCGTGCGGTTAATCAAAAGCCTGGCCGCGACGGAGATGGGAGATGCCATCGAAGAATTTACGGGCACATTCGATTTTCGATTTTGGTTTTCTCAATTTCGTGTAATTTAATTGTCGCTTAACATCGCCTAACAACATTGGAGCCCTCATTGCTTACTGTTTAAGAAATAGGAAGCCTAGCATCCAATTAGTGAGCATGAGGAAAGCCTTCTAAAGGCTTTCTAAAAAAACCGAAACTGGGAAGCTATCGTCGGAAAATACTTTAACCACCATCATCGACACTTTCATCGAGTCCACCGTCACTAATATTCCAACTACGATCTATGAGGGCGCTTCGTGCATCAATAGCACTACTATTGTATTTTGAGTTTCCACCATGGAGTGAAATATCATTCTGCTGTGAGGTGGTGTGGATTTGATTGAGTAGGCTGCTGTATATTGTCGTGGGAAGAGTGAGTCCTTCAAGCATGTGACTCATCTTTGTGACGTTACGGAAATTCCATTGGGTCATATCGGGTTGAGCCACTGGGGCTTGCCTAAACATAGAACTCATGTTTGTGACATTGGAGACATCCCAACCTCTGACGTCGGGATTGGCAACACCTGCCCCAGTAAACATCTCTTCCATGGTTGTGACGTTGGATGTATTCCAACCGCTAACATCGGGATTGGCAGCCCTTGTCTCATAAAACATAGCACTCATGTTTGTGACATTGGATGTATCCCAACCACTGACATCGGGATTGGTAACATCTGCCCCAGAAAACATATATTCCATGTTTGTGACATTGGAGACATCCCAACCGCTGACATCGGGATTGGCAACATCTGTCCTACTAAACATAAAACCCATGTCTGTGACATTGGAGACATTCCAAAGGCTTACGTCGGGATTGGCAACATCTGCCCCATCAAACATATAATTCATGTCTGTGACATTGGAGACATCCCAACCGCTGACATCGGGATTGGCAACATCTGCCTCATAAAACATATCTTCCATGTTTGTGACATTGGAGACATCCCAACCGCTGACATCGGGATTGGCAGTTGCCGTCTCTTCAAACATAGAACCCATGTCTGTCACCTTGGATGTATCCCAACCTCCAATGTCGAGATGAATAGATTCTGTATATCCAAACATAGAACTCATGTCTGTAACTCCAGAAACATTTCCTCCACTTAGATACTCAATGGCCTTGCATTGCCTAAAGGCTCCTTTTAAACTCCGCCACCCCACATCACCAAGATCTTTCACAGAGATGAGTTTTAACCTATGTGCTGTAGCCTCGTTATCGAAATTCCAAGCCTCAAGGGTCCCCGAAATGCTGACAGTGTAATCTCCAGCTTCGGCGTAGATATGAGTGATATCGCTGTCATCATGGGACGTGATCTCACTGGAGGAATCATCCCCCCAATCCACAGTAAAATTATACTTGTATCCTGAGGGCAAGGGGAGAGCGATGGCTTCACTTGCTTGAGAAGTTCTCCAAACAGAGACAAAGAAAGAAAACCCTCCATCGTTGATATTCCACCCTCGTTCTTTTAAGAGTTGTCGGATACTTTCGGAACGGCTGTCGTACTTAGAGTTCCCCACATCCAATGTGAAACTTTCCTGGGTGGAGGTTTCATAAAGCTGCTGAAGGAGTGTGTTATAGACCACTGTGGGAAGGGTAACTTCATTGAAAGTCTCATCCATTTTTGCCAAAAGAGCGAAATTCCATCCACTGAAGTCGATTTTCTTTATAGAAGTCGCCCCTTTAAACATGCGATCCATGTTTGTGACATTGGAGACGTCTCCTCCTCCGACTTGACGAAGGTTGCTGCAACCCTCAAAGGCTCCCTCTAAGTTGATCCACCCCATATTCCCTAAGTCGGTTACAGAAATGAGTTTGTCTTTGCTCCCACTGTTGTTGAAATACCAAGCCTCAAGCTCCCCCGAAATAGTGACGATGTGGTCTCCAGACTCGGCATAGGTATGAGTGATATCGCTGTCATCATGGGATGTGATTTCATTAGAGGCACCATCACCCCAGTCCACAGTGAAATTATAATTATACCCTGGTCGCAACGGAAGAGTGATGGACTCATTTTCACTGGACAAACGCCACACAGAGATAAAGGGAGAAGTTGCCTCAGAAGCTGCCACAGGAGTAGTTTGCTCTGTATCACCACAGCCTAAAAAACTCGCCATGATGAGTCCAACAGAGAGACCCATGGTGAGTAAAGGTAGGGCTGCAAAAGTTTGTAATGGAGTCAAAGCTTACCTCCTCCGCTCATATTTTCTTCTTCTCACCTTGATATAAGAATATATAATATATTATATGTGCACTCTGGTTAAGGTGAAAACGCTGACTTAAATTTATGGACTTTATGCCTGTAAACGGAACTCTAAACCAATCCATATCATCTCTGGATGTATCTATTCAGGGGGGCATGAGTTTACAGAGAGAGATTTATATTTTCTCTGATAAGAAGGAGCAATTTACCTCTTGAACTCTGCTACCCCCTGAACAGTTACCTCTGGATCATCATCAAAAACTAAGACCTTTTGTAAGTACTCATTTTATTCTCCCCTTCATGTAAGCCTCAACATCGACACTTTTCATCGAGTCCACCGTCACTAATACTCCAACGACGATCTATGAGGGCGCTTCGTGCATCAATGGCACTACTATTGTACTTTGAATTTCCACCATGGAATGAGATATTATTCTGTTGTGAGGTGGTATGGATTTGGTTGAGCAGGCTGCTGTATATTGCCGTGGGAAGGGTGAGTTCTTCAAGCATGTTACTCATCTTTGTGGCACTACGGAAATTCTGCGACGTCGAAATTAGGCCCTTTTTTGTTGAAAAAGTCGGATATAGCCATAATGGCTGTAAAGTCTTTATTTTAATAATATCATGGGGCTTTGTAAGGACTATATCTAGTAGTTCTTTTATATTAAGCCATTTATAAGGTGTCCGCCTTAAACGGTAAACGGTAGTAGAGGTTAAATCCGTCTATGTAAACATTTGTTTTCAATTTTTTGAGCCTTAAAAAGAAACGAAAGCGGCCCTTCAGCCGCCTCGCACTCGCACCTACCCAACGAACCAAGTAGGAATGTTACTTTACATCGGCTACTTGTTGGAAAAAGTCAATCCTTAAAACTCTATGACATAAGTTCATAGGCTAAATATTAAATAATTTCAAACACTTAGATGACTCGTGCGGTTAATCAAAAGCCTGGCCGCGACGGAGATGCCATCGAAGAATTTACGGGCACATTCGATTTTCGATTTTGGTTTTCTCAATTTCGCGTAATTTAATTGTCGCTTAACATCGCCTAACAACATTGGAGCCCTCATTGCTTACTGTTTAAGAAATAGGAAGCCTAGCATCCAATTAGTGAGCATGAGGAAAGCCTTCTAAAGGCTTTCTAAAAAAACCGAAACTGGGAAGCTATCGTCGGAAAATACTTTAACCACCATCATCGACACTTTCATCGAGTCCATCGTCACTAATACTCCAACGACGATCTATGAGGGCGCTTCGTGCATCAATAGCACTACTATTGTATTTTGAATTTCCACCATGGAATGAGATATCATTCTGTTGTGAGGTGGTATGGATTTGGTTGAGCAGGCTGCTGTATATTGCCGTGGGAAGGGTAAGTCCTTCAAACATATTATCCATCCTTGTGACACTAAGGAAATTCCATTGAGTCATATCGGGTTGAGCCATTGGGGTTTGCTTAAACATAGAACTCATGTCTGTGACTTTAGATGTATCCCAAGCACTGACATCGGGGTTGGCAACACCTGCGAGTGTAAACATAGATTCCATGTTTATGACGTTGGATGTATCCCAACCGCTGACATCGGGATTGGCAACATCTGTCCTACTAAACATAAAACCCATGTCTGTGACATTGGAGACATTCCAAAGGCTTACGTCGGGATTGGCAACATCTGCCCCATCAAACATATAATTCATGTCTGTGACATTGGAGACATCCCAACCGCTGACATCTGGATTGGCAACATCTGCCTCATAAAACATATCTTCCATGTTTGTGACATTGGAGACATCCCAACCGCTGACATCGGGATTGGCAGTTGCCGTCTCTTCAAACATAGAACCCATGTCTGTCACCTTGGATGTATCCCAACCTCCAACGTCGAGATGAATAGATTCTGCATATCCAAACATAGAACTCATATCTGTAACCCCAGAAACATTTCCTCCACTTAGATACTCAAGGGCCTTGCATTGCCTAAAGGCTCCTTTTAAACTCCGCCACCCCACATCACCAAGATCTTTCACAGAGATGAGTTGTAACCTATGTGTTGTAGCCTCGCTATCGAAATTCCAAGCTTCAAGGGTCCCCGAAATGGTGACAGTGTAATCTCCAGCTTCGGCGTAGATATGAGTGATATCGCTGTCATCATGGGACGTGATTTCGCTGGAGGAATCATCCCCCCAATCCACAGTAAAATTATACTTGTATCCTGAGGGCAAGGGGAGAGCAATGGCTTCACTTGTTTGAGAAGTTCTCCAAACAGAGACAAAGAAAGAGAACCCTCCATCACTGATACTCCACCCTCGTTCTTTTAAGAGTTGTCGGATATTTTCGGAACGGCTGTCGTACTTAGAGTTCCCCATATCCAATGTGAAATTTTCATGGGTGGAGGTTTCATAAAGTCGCTGAAGGAGTGTGTTATAGACCCCTGTGGGAAGGGTGACTTCACTGAAAGTCTCATCCATCTTTGCCAAAAGAGCAAAATTCCATCCACTGAAGTCTATTTTCTTTATAGAAGCCGCCCCTTTAAACATGCGATCCATGTTTGTGACATTGGAGACGTCTCCTCCTCCGACTTGACGAAGGTTGCTGCAACCCTCAAAGGCTCCCTCTAAGTTGAGCCACCCCATGTTCCCTAAGTCGGTCACAGAAATAAGTTTGTTTTTGCTCCCACTGTTGTTGAAATACCAAGCCTCAAGCTCCCCCGAAATAGTGACGGTGTGGTCTCCAGACTCGGCATAGGTATGAGTGATATCGCTGTCATCATGGGATGTGATTTCACTAGAGGCACCATCACCCCAATCCACAGTGAAATTATAATTATACCCTGATCGCAACGGAAGAGTGATGGACTCATTTTCATTGGACAAACGCCACACAGAGATAAAGGAAGAAGCTGCCACAGAAGCAGTTTTCTCATCACCACAGCCTAAAAGATTCGCCATGATGAGGCCAACAGAGAGACCCATGGTAAGTAAAGGCAGGGTGCATCTTGCAAAAGTTTGTAATGAAGTCAAAGCTTACCTCCTCCGCTCATATTTTCTTCTTCTCATCTTGATATAAGAATATGTAATATATATTATATGTACACTCTGGTTAAGGTGAAAACGCTGACTTGGATTTATGGACTTTATGCCTGTAAACGGAATTCTAAACTCATCCAAATCATCTCTGGATCATCATCAAAAACTTAAGACCTTTTGTAAGTACTCATTTTATTCTCCCCTTCATGTAAGCCTCAACATCGACACTTTCATCGAGTCCACCGTCACTAATACTCCAACTACGATCTATGAGGGTGCTTCGTGCATCAATGGCACTACTATTGTATTTTGAATTTCCACCATGGAATGAGATATTATTCTGTTGTGAGGTGCTATGGATTTGGTTGAGCAGGCTGCTGTATATTGCCGTGGGAAGAGTGAGTCCTTCAAGCATGTTACTCATCTTTGTGGCACTACGGCAATTCTGCGGCGTCGAAATTAGGCCCATTTTTTGTTGATAAAGTCGGATATACCCATTTTATTGAGAGTGGTCCAAGTCAAAACGATTTTATAATAAATTTATTTTTTATGTATTTTTTTGATCACAGACCCTTATCATTTAATTTTATTCAACCGAGTGATGAGTATAAACTTTAATAAGTGAACTCATGAATGTTTCTGGATCAACAACAAATGCAAATCCAAATTATTGATGGAATATTTTTCTATCATAATGATGGGTGTCTAAAAAAATGAGAAGGAAGCAACAACTATGAATAAAACAAAAAATGTATCATCTAAAAACAATTACTTTTACTTTTTATTTAGCTTATCTTTGATTCTTTTTGTGGGTTTAGGTTGCAAGGATCGTTCTAGTAAAAGACAAGAAAGAAAGCTTGTTGAACCACCCCCCATTGAAAATCCCGTCGACCCTCCCTCTGAATCCTCCCCTGGAAACAGTGAAAACAACACCCCTGGAAGCAACCCTGGGAACAGTGAAAACAGCAACTCTGAAAATACTGAGAACAACTCTGGTGGTACCACCACTCAAGCGTCCACACTGAGTATCAACGCACAATTACCCCCCATTTCTTCAAACAATGTAGGAGCCTACACTGTAGGAGGAACCTGTAATTCAAGCACAACAGAAAGTGTATCTATATTCATTGAAGAACTTAAAACCAATCCTGTAGAAGTCTCTTGTGATTCCAATTCCTTTACAGGAACAATCGACGCAAGAGGGGTCGTTTCTCAAATAGCTACCATCAAAGTCACCCATGGAAATGAGAACACAAGTGCTGAAGTTAATAATAGTATCACTTTTTCTGCGACACTGAAATTTCTATCATTGCCTCCACTTTCTTCCGATAACATGAATCAATATATTATAAGTGGAACTTGTGACCCAAGCCTTGGAAATGTCACAATTATTATTGGGAAACCAAATGTAGAAAAAGATTTACCTTGTGATTCAAGAAATACATTTTTAGGAAATTTGAATGTAGAAAACGTATCATCCCATCCATCTGCTATTCAAGCAAGTCAAACTCAAGGAAGTACAATCGTTTCTTCCATGGATAATAATATTAATCTCTTTGTAACAAAATGGAATTTTCCAAGTAATTTTGAATTCACTATACCTCTTAAAAATAAGTCATCATTAAGATATAACTTTACTGTGGACTGGGGAGATAATACTAGCGTCAGTGAAGTTACATCTTTCGATGATCCAGATAAAGTACATACCTATCAAAACACCGGAGTATATACAATCAAGATCCAAGGCACATGCGAAGGATTCCAAAACACCTTAGAATCCACAAAAGAGCGTTTGCTAGAGGTGGTCAACTTAGGAAATATGGGATGGAAAGATCTCTCTGAAGCTTTTCAGAGAAATATTTTTCTCTCAAATGTTTTTGGAGGAAATACATCCAATGTCACCAATATGAAGGGCATGTTTAGCTATACTCAAAAGGCGAATCCAAACACCGAAGGTTGGGACACTTCTAAGGTCACAGATATGTCTTATATGTTTGATATTGCTCAGGGGGCCAACCCAGATACCAGTGGTTGGGATACTTCCAAAGTGACAAATATGGGAGCTATGTTTCGGGTTGCTCAGAAGGCCAACCCAGAGACCAGTGGTTGGGATACTTCTAAGGTCACAGACATGAGAGCTATGTTTGCTCTGATCTCCAAAGAAGCCAACCCCGATGTCAGTCAATGGAATACTTCTAGGGTCAAAAATATGAGAGCTATGTTTTATGAATCCGTGAAAGCAAACCCAAATACAAGCCAATGGGATACCTCCAAAGTTTTGGATATGGCAGAGATGTTTTATGGTGCCACTGAGGCGAATCCGGATGTAAGTCAATGGGATATTTCCGGAGTCCAGGATATGTCATCCATGTTTCACAATGCCACCAATGCAAATCCAGATGTAAGTCAATGGAAGACTGGACTTCTCATGAATGTGTCAAATATGTTTCACAATGCCAGCAATGCAAATCCAGATACAAGTAGCTGGGCCTTTCCAGTCCTCAGATATCCTTTAGATAATATGTTTCTATCATCAGGATTGTCTGTTGAAAATTATTCAAAATTTTTAATAAGTATCAATAAAAGGAAACTTAGAGGTCTTCCTGGCTACTATTCCCCTCCAAGCACTAAGAATATCAATGTAAACACATTGCAATACAACTCCAGTGCTAAAGCCGCCCGTGAAAGCTTAATAAGTAAAGGGTGGACCATTACAGATGGAGATCTTGAGGAGAATAGTCAGTAGCTGTTAGGCGACAGTAGCTACCTGAAATTTCCTTTTTGGGATTTCAGGAAGTAAGAGCGTACCCACTCATCGAGTCTCGGACTGGCTTTCATAGATGCCTTATATGTAGCGAGAGAGAGAGAAATATATAGGATCTCATTTTATCTTATAAAGTCTCATTGTAACATTCATGGGCGTGGGTGGGGAAGCAAGGCGCCCCCATGAATGTTACGTCTCATTTTTATCTATTAAGAATATGACGCAATTGGCCGTATAGTATAATAGTGTATAAGTATAAGATAGTTTATATTGAAAGAGCTTCATACAATAACCCAATACGAAGAGGCCACGGTATGCTTTAAAGCATACTTTATAAGTATAATCTAAGGCTTATAAGCATGTGAATACTATTACCCCGATGGGCGGGTTCACCATCGGTGATTAAGTAGGACGTTTCGAGGGGATTGTTGTTTTGAAAATAAATCGACTCAAAATCTATCTAAGGTTTATAAATAGCCCTACAAGACCCATGGGACTGAAACTTTCTGGTCTCGCTAAACTATCTGGCTTTACTCTCATATCTATGTTGGTGGCCCTTTTCATCATGGGGCTCTCCCTATCTGTTGTAGTTTCTCTGATGGTTCGTCAGGAACAAGCGTCATTTGTCTTAGATGAAAAAATTGCAATAAATCATTTAAAAGAAAAAATTATTCGTACAATGACAAACTTCGAGACATGCTCTTGTCAATTTACCACCATGAAGATCAAACTCGATTCAGACAGACCCTCTAGGATCGCTCTAAGTACTCTTCGAGACAGCTGCGAGACTTCATCTCCAGATAATATTCTTGTGAAGAACAGAGTCCCTATTCTTGGCCTCAAAGGATGGGAGGGAGCACACATCCTCGTTAACGATTTTCAAAACATAGGAG
Organism: Bdellovibrionales bacterium; assembly: GCA_965261545.1. GTDB lineage: Bacteria > Bdellovibrionota > Bdellovibrionia > Bdellovibrionales > UBA1609 > CBDHDF01. The sequence continues at coordinate 619,320 of CBDHDF010000002.1, forward strand.
GATATCAATACGCAGGAAAGTTTTCGGTATTTTTGAAAAATCGAGATAAAAATTATACATTGAATTTTGTCTCTTTTCCCATAGTTGTGGAGTTGGATCCAAGATCTGTAAAAAGAGGGTCGCACTATGAAGTTAAGTTTTGCCGAACCACTAAAAATGTAAAAAAGGAAGCAACAATATGGGACTGTTTGAACATAGATTCCTTGGCGAATCAGTCTGAAGGGAAAACCCTCTTTGGTTGTGGAGGCACCATAGAGAACTCCCACCCCCATAGCACGTCTTTTGGCTTTGGTGCGGGAGTATCTTCAGGGGCTGGGGACAATACCTATTTTGGTTATTTCGCAGGAAATGGACACAGTGGGATGAAAAGTACTTTTGTGGGTTATTCGGGAGGGGAGCTTGCGGGGAGTGCTGTGGCAAACACGGTCGTTGGCTATCATGCGGGAAGGAAGGCCCAAGGTGGGGAGCAGGTTCTTGTGGGTGTTTCAGCAGGGAAAGAGTCCACAGGAGAGCAAAATGTTATCATAGGAGCCGACGAAGCCGTCCAAAAAGAAAAAGGAAGCAACAGAAGTGTCATTTTATCTTACCAGACCGAAGACGAGATTAGCGGGCTAGTGTTTTGGAATTTTAATTATAATCAAGAGGCCCATGACAATGTTATTCTTGGTGGGTTCAATCATGCATACGGTAATAAGGGTGAAAATGTAACCTTGGGTTACAGATCATGCCAAAATTTTAAAAAAAAGGGTCATATTTGTGTAGGTACATTGGCAGGAGCTTCTGGAAGTACAAATAATAGAAATATTTTTATAGGTAAGGAGAGTGGGTACTTGAGTGGAGGTGATGACAATATCTTCATAGGTGTTGAGGCGGGTCGAGACCAAAGTGATAGAAGTGAGAAGAATGTTTTCTTAGGGTACGGAGCGGGAACTACGAATCAAGACAACGGCTCAGCAAATGCAGACAAAAATACATTCTTGGGAAATGGCACAGGAAATGGTGGCGGCATTTGGCGCTTTAACACATTGGTGGGGGCAAATATAGGATACACATCTAGTCAGACCATAAAGAATAATGTTGTTGTAGGTGCTCAAGCGCTTCTCAGAATGAAAGATAACCGTGGGAACGTCGTATTGGGTCATAACTCCCTGAACAATACTCACAAGGATCATACAAATGAGCATAGTATTTTTATAGGGCAGGGAGTGGAAAGATCATCTGTTGATATGGCCGCTTCTTCTGAATTCGCTGTGGGATCCTCTGACGCCTCAAGGTGGTTGACAGGAACGATTGGAAGTGAGCTTTATGTCAATGGTGTTTCGGTGACTCCCCCTGCAAGCTCTCGACGATTAAAGAAAAACATCCATCCGGTGAAGAGTATCAAGCAGTATGTAGATAGCCTTATTGAATCACCCCTATTTACCTATCAGTACAAAGATAAGAATCTTCATCCCAAAAAGGTTCGTATGGGATTTATTTCTGAAGAACTTCCTGAACATTTACAGATCAAGAAAGAAGGACAACTCTCCTATCCGGATTGGCCGAGTATTTATGGGTCTTTCTGGTCGAGTATTCAATATCTTTATGGTATGTTAAAGAGTTTTCAAGGAGATATCTTCTTTGAGGCAAAGAAATTAGCAGATCATATGCAATCTTTTGAGGACAAGCAAAGTCGTTTTATGGAAAAGACCATGGGTTCTAAAAAAGAACTTTTAGAGATGAAGACACACCTCTCCCAGGCGTCCCAAGAGCTTGAGGATACCAAGAAAGATCTTATGGAATTGAAAGAAAGCATAAAGAAGAATTGGAAAGAGGTGGAAGAAAGGTTTCCTAAAATGAAAAAATGGGCAAAATCAAAATCAGCATCCATATCTTTAAGTGATGGAGTTTTCCATGAATGACCTGGGGCCATGGAGCGTGATGGCCTTAATTTCTCAAAGGGGAATTTCTCTCATATCCTCTTTGATAGCTTTGTTTGTCGTTAGCATGGGTTCCCTGGCCTTTATCTCTATGCGAGTGGGTCAAGAAAAAGAAGCCCTCGCTTTAAAACAGAAGCTCGCCAATATTCATTTGGAATCCTCGATCACAGAAGTTTTTTACAATGGTTTTTGTTCTTGTCATTTTGATGCCAGTATCAACAGAATCACTCCTTCAGGGAGTCTTCTCTTGGACACAGCTCAACTCAGCAATATAAATTTGGGGGTTATCAGACCAAATTGTGTGTTTAAAAGCAGTAAGACTGATCTTGTAAAGTCCAATACGCGATTGCGAAATGGGGGAGGTTTGGTGGTGAAGGACATTATGGTGAAAGATTTAATGTCCATAGGATCAAGAGGATCCGTCAATGAGTACTCTGGAAATCTCGTGATAAGCTACAAGGAATCCAGTCAGGTACGTCTCCTTGAGCCCATATCTATACCTCTCATTTTTTCTGTGGATCCGACTTCAAAAGCTTTTTCTACCAAAAAACCAATTCAATACTGCTGGGAGGAGGGTGTCCATTATGATGATGGGCCTGAATGTCTTCAACTGGGAGAAGACAATGCAATTCTACATTCTGAGAGAACGAGTCTCCTTGGCTGTGGTGTCACAATAAAATCGACAAAGAAAGAGAAGACAGCCCTAGGCTTTGATGTGGCAGCTCAGAACTGGGGTTCTCAGGGCAAAACAAACGTAAGTGTGGGTACCTACCTGGGTTTTCAATCTGGGAACCAAACCCCCCGAGATAGAGAGGGGACACAGGAGAAAAATACTTTTTTAGGTTTTAAATCGGGTGATAAAATAACGGATTCCGACTTAACTATGATTGGTTATCATTCAACCCCACCCCATGGTGGAGATATTAGCAAATTTGTATGGATAGGAGTGGATATAGGGAAAGGGAAGAATGATAAGAAGGACGGCTTAAACAGTTATGGTGTCGTGATAGGTAGCCATGCAGGAGAAGTGCCAAATACGCATGCTATCTTTGTGGGAACAGAGGCTGGACGCAACGCCAACTCAGGGATTATCTTAGGTGATCAAGCGGGACTTCATGCTGCTAATCATGGTAGTGGTTACCATGAGGAGCAAATATTTATAGGAACTAGAGCCGGCTTGAATCGACGCATCAGAGGTACGAGCCGTGGCCTTCTTCGTACCAACGATGTTATTATTGGCCACGAGGCTGGAGTGAATGTTGGAACAATTAGGCTTTGGAAAGATAAAATTTATCTTCTTGCGAAAGGAGTTAATAAGGGGGACCCCGTTGTCATGGCGGGAGATCGTATTTTAATCGGTCAGGGTGCTGGCCAGGCTGGAGGGGGCCTTGGTTTGATGATAGGTTTTGAGGCTGGTCAAAAGGATTTTTCTGGACTCAATTCTTTTGATTATGAGACATATATGAGGGACGGGGTTGAAAGAAATGTAGTAGTTTCTATGAGTTTCTTAATCTTTAAGGATGAAAGTAAAAATGATCATACAATAAATCTAAGTAATACAGTTCGAGCTTATGGTGCGAATTTCTTTGTGGGCGGGCAGTCAGGCTCCAATTTTATAAGGGGGATGATGAATACTTTTTTAGGTTTTCAATCTGGATATTCAAAGCTAGGTGGAGACAGTAATACCTATATTGGAGCCTTTGCAGGCTACAGTGATGGCACAGATTCACATTCACATAACAATACCTGTATCGGTTGGAAATCTTGCTATGCCAACCAAGGGAGTGTGACGATGCCCTTTTCTTTGCCTTCTGGCATAAAGGTTGTTGCCTGGCGTCAGGATGAGGAGTCAATTCGAACAGGAAGCAAGAACACCATCCTCGGGGCCCTTGCTGGAAAGGCGAATATCCATGGTTCTCACAATATACTTATTGGCAAAGGAGTGGGATCTTCAGCGATGTATAGCGATATTAATAATAAATTCATGGTGGGCACTGAAAATAACCAAGAATGGTTGAGCGGAGATATCAATGCAACATCAACACTGTCAGTCAACGGGGCAGCTTTAACCACCCCAAGTTCAAGGGCCTTGAAGAAAAATATAGTTCCTGTGAAGAATTTTAAAAAATACCTTCAATCTATACTGGAAACTCCACTTTTTACTTATCAATACAAAGAGTTGAACCTCCACCCCGACAAAGTGCGTATGGGTGTTATTTCTGAGGAACTTCCTAAATACTTACAAATCAAACAGAAGGGAAGATTGTCTCGTCCTGATTGGCCAAGTATCTATGGGGTTTTTGCAGCCAGTATCAAGTGGATTTATGAATCGACCATGACTCTTGAGAAAACCATGCTCACCAAGTTGAATGAATTTATGAACTCATTGGATCAACTTGAAAGAGGGTATAAAAATATGAAGAAAGATGTTGATAGATGGATGAAAACTATAAATGTGACAAAAAATCATATCAAGCAATCTAAAAAGGTGATCAAAGAAATGAGAGGTGAAATATCAAAGACAAAATCTTACACACAAAGAAAATGGGAAGAACTCATAGGCGATGATCCACGAGAAGATAAAGGTGAGTCCCATGAATAATGTTTCTCAAGAACATTATGGCTTTGCCATGGTTTCCGCGCTCTTATTTATTTTTCTTATGGGTCTATCTATGTTGTCTTTTTTATCCAAGGTTAATATGAGGGATAAAGACAACCTTGGTTTAGCTAAGGATATTCGAAAGCAGCGTGTTGAGTTATCTGTTAAAAAAATGATGAATCATAAGAGATGCCTATGTCATTTTGATCCAGCACAAAATACTTCAGTTTCTGTACCACTGGGAATTGATACAGTGAATTTTCATGATATTCCATTGGGCATCATAAGAAAAGATTGTGATTTTAGTTCCTCCGATAATGTTCTTATTCAAAATGGAAGTGCTTTGGGCAAAGGTTTTGCGGTCGATAAAATCAAGGTGACGAACCTTAGGGGCCAACGAGGCTCCTACCGATCCTATTTGGGGGAAATTCTCATCACTTATTCAAGCCAAAACAATAGAGAAAGACCCCCTTCCCCCTCTTCGATTCCCCTCGTTTTTGTCGTTAACGACAATATGGGAACGGATGAAAACCGACCTGTTTTGTCCTGTTGGAGCGCTGCTTACTCAACTCCTAAAGAGTTGGCATTATTTGATGAATCTTGTTACTTTGTAGATGAAGAGGCCGATACGACGCAGGATCCAGATGCGAAGTCGAAGGGTCGGATTCTTGTGGGCTGTGAGGGAACCGTAGGTACCACAAATGCCCCTCGCCCTCCAACGACCACGGCCTTTGGATTTCAGGCTGGAAAATCTCTCACGGATCCTGCCCATATAGGAAATACTTATTTTGGGTATCAAGCAGGAATGAATCACCAAGGAGATAAAACCACAATGATAGGTTACATGGCAGGTAAAATGTCTGATTCTGCAAAAAGTATAAGTGTACGAAAAAGTAATTTTATTGGATATCGTGCAGGGGAGTCTTTGATCGAGGGTGAAAATTTACATTTTGTGGGAGCCGAGGCCGGTCTCAATACAGTGGTGGCCAACAATAATATTTTTGTGGGTGCTTCGGCGGGGAAGAACCACACCAAGGGAAATAGGAATGTGTTTTTGGGTTATGCAGCGGGGAGAGATGGTTTTCCAGATCCTGCATCCAGTGACACCATCGATGACAATATTCTTGTGGGATATAAGGCGGGGTTAAAGAACAGGGGAGATCGAAATATTTTTATTGGCTCTCAGGCGGGAGAGGCCAATATAGATGGTTCAGGTTCTGTGGTGATGGGTTTTCAATCAGGTCAGAAAAATAGTTCCATCGACAAGAGTGTTCTTATAGGATATGAGGTGGGAAAGAAGAGTCAAGGAGGTGAATACTCCGTGTTTATAGGTCATAGGGCTGGAAGAGAAAATACAGGAGATAAAAATACATTTGTAGGTAATTCTTCTGGGTTGAAGAATAAAAGTGGCCAAGAGAATGCTTTTTCAGGGCATGAATCAGGTAAATCCAATACCACGGGTTCACAAAATACTTTTATTGGAGCTTCTGCGGGGCAGAAGAACACATCGGGTTCCTACAATACTTTTGTAGGAAAAGAGGCAGGGGCTGCCAATACGACAGGGGATGCAAACACCATGATTGGTATGCAAGCAGGGGCTCAGAATACCACAGGAAGCAATAATATATATATAGGGTTTGGTGCTGCCAATATCAGTGACACCGATACTTATAAGACGGGTAGCAATCAATTTGTTGTTGGTAATAGTACGAATAAAACTTGGTTGACGGGAGAGATGACTTTCACAGGGGATCTTTTTGTGGAGGTGGGGGGGGCCAAGATCAAAGCCGGGTCGGCTGCAAGTTCACGTTTTCTGAAAAAGAATATTCGGCCTGTCACCGACTTTAGGAAATACTTAGATGATATCTTAGATACTCCTCTTTTTACATATCAATATAAGGACCCCATGAATCACCCCCATAAGACACGCATGGGAATTATCTCTGAGGAACTGCCCGAGCATTTACAAATCAAAAGCAAGGTACGAATTCTTGATGGTATCACAGATGAAATATCCCGTCCCGATTGGCCCAGTATCTATGGCTATTTTTGGGCTGGTCTCAAGGCTCTCCATCAAATAAAAACAGAGTTGGAAGAAGATCTTCTTTCAAAGATTCAAGATTTTCTCTCTCGGATTCAATCCATCAAGGAGAAGCAAGTTCGCTTTATTGAGGTATGGACCCAGAATAAAAAAGAAATGTCATCGATTCAATCCAAGCTCCATCAGGTGAATCGAGAAATGGAGCAGGTCCAACGGGAAATCGTCAAGACAAGAAAGGATTTTGATAGGGATTGGGAGGAATTGATGGCAAGAATTTCTTCCTCCCGGTCGGCTTCTTCTTCTATGCCACCCCCACCTTCACTCTCGTCCTCGGCTTCTTCTTCTGTGCGCCCCTACCCACCTTCGTCATCACCATGATGTGATATCCTGATATCCCCCACCCCCGACTGCTGTCGTGACCCCCTTTGGTCGTATCGTCAGATAGTTGAAATTCATAGAGGTTGAAATCCAACAGAGTGTGAAATCCAACAGAGTGTGAAAAATGTGAGTATTGTGAACTGTTCTCATTATGAATGTTACAGTAGTTCCTGTCCAGGGAAGAAAGTTAAGTAGTTTTAAGTATTTACATGCCTTCCCTTTAGATTTTATGCTTTAAAATGGAGTCCATCAAACATAATCCGTGTAAATTCAGTTACTTACATAAAACGGAAAAATAAAATAAGTTCCCCCCCCCCCTCCTCTCTCTTGACGAACCTTTCACAGCCCCTCCCTTTCAGTGACTTATGTGGCTATCAACTACGTTACTTGATATGAGAGGAAGAGTTGGATCAACCTGTGTTTCCACCGTGGTGATTTCAAACCTCCTTCAGACCCGGAGGGGCGGACAAAACCATCCATTTGTGGGCTAACAAAACCATCCATTTAGGGTGATCTGACAAGATGGGCTCAGCCTACATTTAATTTTTTATCTTGACAAGTCGGTTTGAAGCTTCCTTCAATCGGTAGCTTTTTCCCTCAAATTTTAATAGTTGGCTGCAGTGGAGAAGGCGATCCAGGATGGCAGAGTATAGTGGACCCCAAAAACAGACTGGTTGCTAAGTTACACCGCAGCGGGTAAAAAGCCCCTCATAGGAGGGGATAATGAGAAAGAAACACAGCGCACAATTTAAGGCCAGAGTCGCACTTGACGCCATTCGTGAGACTGACACAATGGCAGAGTTGGCCTCCAAGCATGGAGTTCACCGCATCCAAATCCAAGATTGGAAGAAGCAAGCTATTGAAGCCATTCCTAAGGCCTTAGCGAGCAAAAAAAAGGACAACAACGAGGTAGAAGAACAAAGAAAAACCATTGATGAATTGTATCGGCAAATAGGGCAGTTAAAGGTTGAAAATGATTGGTTAAAAAAAAAATCTGAGAGCTTCAATGCCTGAGAAAAAAGCCGCTATCAATTGGAAACATCCAAATATTTGTGTCACTCGCCAATGTGAGTTGCTAGGACTCTCTAAGGGAGCCTTGTACTACAAGCCCATACCTGAGAGTGCCTACAACTTAAAACTGATGAGTTTAATTGACAAACAGTACTTGGAGACCCCTTTTTATGGGAGCCGTAAAATGGCAGCTCACTTAAGACTTAATGGCCATGGGGTCAACCGCAAGAGGATTCAGCGGCTCATGGAAAAGATGTGTCTTTTCGCTATCTTCCCAGGTCCAAACACCAGTCAGCGAAACCATCAGCATAAGGTTTATCCCTACCTACTTAAGGGGCTTAATATCTGCTCCCCCAACCAAGTGTGGGCTACTGATATTACTTTTATAAGGTTGTCTGGTGGCTTTGCTTACTTGGTAGCTGTGATAGATTGGTTTAGCCGATTTGTTCTGTCTTGGAGACTTTCTAATAGCCTTGAGACAACTTTTTGTTTAGAAGTCTTTGAGGAAGCCATAGAAACATTTGGTTGCCCTGATATCGTCAATACTGATCAAGGGTGCCAATTCACTTCTGAGGTTTTCACAAAATTATTGAAAAATCATGGAATCTCGATCAGTATGGACGGCAAAGGCAGGTGTTTAGACAACATTATGATCGAGCGGCTTTGGCGGTCTGTTAAGTACGAAGAGGTTTACTTGAAAGGCTATCAAGACAAATCAATGGTTCAAGCCAACAAAGGTTTTAAAACGTATTTTAATTTTTATAATAATAAAAGGCCACACCAGTCTCTTCAGGATTGCACCCCTTATCAGGTGCATATGGGAGAGGTGGATTTAACACATTAACACGGGGCTTCTTTGTGCGCTGTGGTGTAGCTTAAAAATCAAGTTTTTCAGTCTGACATTGGGGTCCACCTCAGAGGCCACGGTATTATCGCCCAAACACTTTCCCCAGTCCTCAATAATGCGATTGGAGGTAATAAGAGTGCTTTTTCTCGCTGAGTATCGATCCAGAATGATTTCCTGGAAGTCATCGCAAGCCTCTGGCGGAATGCGCTTTCTAAGAAAAAGATCATCAATGATCAACAGGTCCACATGGATGAGTTGGGTGTAGAACCTCTTTCTGCGCCCCAGCTGCCTGGCCTCAAAGAGATTTTCAAAGAGCTTGTGAGCTTCTTGATACAAAACCTTGTAATTTGATATGGAACAGACCTTGGTGGCTATAGCTTTTGCAATGTGGCTTTTTCCAGTTCCAGGGGAGCCAATAAGCAAGGCTCCCTCCCCCCAATGGCATTCGTTTAGTGAGAGATCCCATTCGGTTAAGGATTTGAACCTCTAACTCCTCGGGGGTGGGCTAACCCCAAGTTTTTTTCTTTGATCCATGTGATTATCCGTTGGCCATAGCCCCCCTAACCTCTTTACTGGGTCTCCATACTCCGATGGGTTTTCTAGAAACTCGGTCGTAATGCCTATTCGGACGTAGCCTTTGTCGGCAGGTCTTCATATTTGTAATGATGCAATTGAGGGTTTTACTAAGCACTACCTTTTGTTGAAGAAAAAGACCTTCAATATTTCTTGCAATTGTCAGTAAATTGTTTTTAAAGTTTTTCTGCATGGTTTGTTTTTTACTATGGGATTGAGATGTATTAAGACGGTCTTCCGTGTAGTTGGAAAATAATCTTGTCAGAGTGATAAGTGTGAAGTGTGCAAACAATTCTTGTTTGACTCCCCTTTCACTTTGAGAATGAAACTCTTCAATGGTCATCAGTTCTTTGGATATTTTGTACAGTTCCTCTATACTCCAGCGTCCATGATAGAGATTGGCCAGATCATCAATGGAATATTTTTTTTGATCCATTAAGGTTGTTCCTAGAACAAAAGTAGTTTGTCCAATTTTATATTTGACCAAACGCAAAGCGTAGGCTTTGAAGTCGTCTTGTGGCTTTTTTTTATGTAGTTCTTTCAGAATTTGCTTGCTAGGAATGACTTGGATCACTGAGTCTTTTTGATCATTATTAATAAATTCATCAAAAACAGTGTTGGCATTTCTCCTTATCCTAAACACCGCATGCAGACTTCGCACCTTATGCTCATGAAGCATTTCGTAGGAATAATAGCCACGATCATAAACCACAACATCGTTTTCAAACAATTTTTTGAAATGAGTTTGTGCAGCCTTTCTCTCATTGTTATGGGCAAAGAGATCAAAATCCACAGGAATCTTCGACTGTAGTTGGTACAGGCAACTGACAAGACCTTGAGGGTACCATGCTTTTTCCCATGGTTGCTGATACCCATTATCTACGAGTTGACGTGGTAAATTTATTTTCGATCCATCCACTGCGAAAACCTTATGGCCCTTCCATAAGGTACTAGAATTGGATATACCGTCTTGTTTAAGAATTTCATCATGCAAAACTTTAAATATATTTTCATCTACTTTAGCCCGTGCACTACACATAGTGGATGCCCGAACTGTTTTAGGTTGAGGGAGTTCAATGTCTAATATGCGACACTGCTCCCAAAGTTCAATCAAAGTTGTATCATAACCTTGTTTTCCTTTAGAGAAAACAAGTCGGAAGATGAAAAGTATAATCAACAATGTATTCAAGACACGTTGACGCTTTTGCCAGGTTCGGTCGTACTCATCTGCAATGATAACCACTGTCTTGATGATGTTTTGCCAAAGATGCACAAAAGAGTCCTCTAGCATAGGCTCAGCCAAGTTCTTATGTGGCTTGATGGTGGGTTTCCCGACGGGTTTCTTGATAGCGCATTGGGGGCCATTCAATAAGATAGACTGATAATTCTTTGTCAGAGGTTGAACATAAACACCTTTTTGAGTTTTTCCCTTTACATTTTTGTAGGCACGACTCCCATTTGTTTTGCCCAAATAAAGCCAGTTGGCAGCACGATAGCTCGTGGCATTAAATTTGGTAAGGTCGACAAAAGTCTCCATGAGTACAGGTTTGAAAGCATGTTTTAACTCCCAGTCTGTGGGAAGTTGGCGAGTTGCCATAGATAAAGCCATCGAAGCAAGATGGCGAACCTTTACCCAGGGAAAGATCAAAAATCGACTATTGTTCACCACTAAATTCAAGTGCTTTTTGTAAGCTCGATTTTGCCAACCGATCCATTCATCACGGCAAGGCAAAGTGGATGTGCCAGCTTCAAATAAAAGACAACCCAATCTTCGCCCACAATTATCTAAGATGAAATAGCGTAAGTGGGGACCAAAGGGACGTCTGTAATTGAGATAATGATGCCGATCGACAACTTCATTCCATTCCTTAATGGCCTCTTGATCAGTTACGATTTGCAAAGAAAGTGGGGTCAATGAGTCTAGTTTATCGTTGATGAGAGGCTTTTCATCTGTTCGGTGTGTCCAAGTGATTTTTTTGGAGGGGACACTCCGCTTTGACATGTCTTTTTCTGGCAGGGATAGAATGTCAAGTTCCTCTAGCGTCTCAAGCATACGAAGGCACGATTGGATGCGATGATCACCTTTGGGAGTTAGCCAACCAAGATGCTCACAAACTGTATAACCCAGTTCACGGCGACTTAAAGAAGGAAATAGCGCCACCGTCTTTTGAATGTCGGCAATTTGCTTGCGCGTCAAGCGTCTTCCAAAAAAAGTTGTTGAAGGCAATGTCTCTATGCGTGGGTCCATTTGAGTCTCTCCCCTTTGGGAATGGTTCAAATATAATGTGACACAACGATGGGGTGGACTCAAGTATTTTTTTTCGGAAAAAGAAAAAAGATAAAAGCCCCCTTAACTCAGTATGTTAGAGGGAGTCAGAAAAATGTGGAAAAATCTTCTGCAAAAACGAATGCCATTGGCCCATCGGGGCGCTATTTTACGAAATGAGTGACCTGCTATAATTAATGTTAATATCTCTTCTTGTTTTTGTTTATTCAAGACGTTCATCCTTCCCTCCCAGGTTGTTTTCTAGAAGGTATTTTACAATACGCCTTGTCAGATATTAAATTTTAAATGGCCTGGTTTGCCCTCCCCTCCGGGCACATTCATAAATTCATTCTCTAGGTCCTTTCTAGGGAATCTCTTAATTTCTTTATGGGTCAGACAAATGTCAAAATGATTGTGCATTTTGAAATAATACCAAGGCGATCTTCTTTGTACAGAAAAATTTTGAATATTCATGATTTTTTTTCACTCTACTGATAGCTATGAATCTCAGGTATAGCCTGAATTTTTGGATTTGCCTCTTGTCTGGAACTCTTCGCACGAAGAGTTCCCTCCATGAAATATTCATGCTGTGGCCCTTGTCATAATAGAGAGTTCTTTTCCGTTCGCTCAGACTAGACTATGGTCGTGTGAAAGGGATGCCAACTTCATCCCCTCCGCCTAGCCAAATTTTACTTTCAGTCAGAACTCACAAAGAAAGTATCAGGTTGCTTCAGGACAGCAAAAATGGCAAAGCACTTTTGTCGGATTACCAGTTATGTCAAGACTATGAGAAACAAGGGGTTCTCTTCCTTAGAGGCCATCAATATGGCTCTCAAGGGAGAAATTCCTATGTAAGGTGCGAGCAGTTACGTTTTAAGAGGTATGTAAAGAATGCCGTTTGTGCCTATAATTGTGTTGTCTTGGCAAGACATGAATTATCAACTGTCACCTAAATTTATCCATTAGGAATAACAGCAATGGACCAGGTCGAAGGTGCTAAAATCTTCCAAAGGTTAGGGGTGCGTCTTCAAATCGAAAAAACTAGGGCGCAAGTCGCTTAAAGACCTTTTTCCCCTTAATCTGTAGAGTTTGTGTGGCAAATCTCCAACTCTCACTCCCCCATTGAGGCATTGGGAGGCTCAATGGGGAGTGTCAGAGAACAAAAAATGGGCCTTTTTGGACAGAAACTAACTATAGACAAATGTATAGTATTTAATTATATATAATATTATAATTGATGTGTTAAATTAATATTTATAATATTAAGTAATGAAGATAATTATATGTTTATGTTGGCTCTATTCTTTTAAATTCCTTAAAGCGTGGGTGAATTTTGCCATTGGACTTTATATTTTTATTTTCTTAAGAACAAAAGCATCTGGTTTTTCTCTTATATCCATGCTCATAGCTCTTTCTATCATGGGTTTTTCCATGACGGCTCTTATTTCCCTTATGGTAAACCATGAAAAAGGCAACCTGACTTTAAATAGAAAAATGGAAAATATTCGCCTCAAAAACAATTTGATAAGAACGATAAGGGATACAGATATATGTTCTTGTCATTTCACTTCTTCTAGAGCCACTGCCATCAATTTAGATACAAAGGGCTTAGGGGATATCACAATGGCCTCCATTCGAAGAAGCTGCGACTTTTCATCTTCCTCTAATATTCTCTTCAAGAGTGGAGCCTTTGTTCCTGGAAGCAATCAATTGAGAGTAGCTAGCATCAAGGTCACAGGCATTAAGTTTACTGGAACAAAAAATCAATATTGGGGAAATCTCACGGTCAATTATAACCAAGATAGTTTGTCTTCAATTCTTTCACCTATTTCTGTTCCCTTTACTTTCTCTGTGGACGGGACCTCAGGAACAGAGAGTGCTCGTCCCATTCAATCCTGTTGGAATACGTCAGTGGTGCAAATTCAACAGCAAGATAATAATTGTATGACTGTGGATCCAGCAGGGCCGGAGACTAAAGGGAGAACTCTTTTGGGGTGTGGGGGAACTTCTAATGCTTCCCACAAACATAGTACGGCCTTTGGTTATGCTGCTGGGGTTTCTTCAGGAAGTGGTAATAACACTTATCTTGGTTATCGTGCGGGGACTCAACACAGTGGAAGCCAAAGTACTTTTGTGGGATACAAAGCAGGGGAGTCCGCAGGTAATGCTTCATCCAACACAGTGGTGGGATCTCATGCAGGAAGACTTGCAACAGGGGGGGAGCAGGTTCTTATAGGAATTGAGGCAGGGGAAAAGTCCACTGGAAATAAGAATGTTTTTGTAGGATACCAGACGGGGCAAAGAAATACTAGTGGAAGTAGAAATGTAGCGTTCGGTAACTCTGCAGGACGAAACAATAGCAAAAATCACGACAATGTGCTATTGGGCCATAATGCCTTTTCCCATAATTCCTTTTCATATTATGGTGACGGGAGCGAAAATGTTGTTGTGGGTGAAAGTTCGGGTCTCAGCAGCCGAAGAAGTCGAGGCATTTTTATTCAATCAAAAGGATTCGGGACGTTTCGAAATCTTGCTATAGGTGAGTTATCAGGAGGACACGGATCAGATAATGTGGCCATAGGTTATAAGGCAATGGGTAGTAGGAAGCAGACTGCTGGCTTCAAAAATGTTGCAGTAGGACAGTGGGCTGGAAGGAACAAAACAAAAGGTGATGAAAATACTTATGTAGGATTTAGGGCAGGAGAGTCTGGTAACGGATCCAACGTTAATGAGAATACAGCTATAGGCTCATTTGCCATGATAGGGAATGTGGGTGGCAAGAAAAATGTCATGTTAGGTTTTTCGGCAGCAGAGAAATCACCTTATGGTAATGGGAATGTTTTGGTGGGCGCTGGAGCTGGGAGGTTTCTTTCTCTGAAAAATGATAGTATTTATATAGGCGATTCGGTAGCCACTACGGGTAGCACTAAAAATTCTCAATTCATTGTGGGTGTTTTGTCGTATCTAATTATGAAGCCAAGAATTTGGATAAGAGGAACCATGACTCCAACAGGCAATCTTTATATTAATGACCAGCAAGTTGCTATAACAAGTTCTCGACACTTGAAGAAGAATCTACGTCCCGTGAGGGATGTAAAAAAATATGTGGATCATCTCATCAAAACACCCTTGTTTACCTATGAGTACAAAAGTAAGAATCTTCATCCTAAAAAGAATCGTATGGGATTTATATCTGAGGAGCTCCCTGAAAGCCTACAGCTTAGGAGCAAAGGTCAACTGTCCCATCCCGATTGGCCAAGTATTTATGGATATTTTTGGGCAAGCATTAAGTATCTTTACGATATGTTGGAAGGCATTAGGAAGATACTCAATGTTGAAGTGAACAAAATGAAGAATCACATAAGCCTTTTTCAAGCAAAGCACGATCGATGGTTGAACAAGACCATGGCTTCTAAGCAAGCGATTGCATATCTTAGTACTCACTTATCTCAAGTATCCCAAGAGCTTGAAGATTCCAAGCGAGATCTTAGGGAACTCAAAAGGGATATAAAAGAGCAGTGGGAAGAAATAGAGAAACAGTTTCCTGGTGGATGGGTGCTATCGAGCTTAGAAGTCAGGGAGTTTAGTGATGGGGCTCAAAATGAGTAAGCCTAGGCTACCACGGAGAACGATGATATTATTATCTCCAAGGGGAATATCTCTTGTATCTGCCTTGGTAGCTATGACTGTAATTGGTATGGCTGCACTTTCTTTTGTCTCCATGGAAGTGAGTCAAAAAAAAGAAAGTATTCTTTTAAAGCAAAGGCTCACTCATATTGGTTTGGAATCATTTATAACACAGACCTTGTATACGGGAACTTGCTCCTGTCACTTTGACCCTACTGTGAATACGTCAGCAGCTGCGGGGACACTCAATCTTAATACAAGTACATTGGCTGATATTAATTTGCAATCCATACGAACAGGCTGTGCGTTTAGTAGTGATGACAATGTAATTCTAAAGGTCAACAAGGAGGTTCCTGACAGTGTAGGTCTTATTGTGAGCCGCATTGCTGTCAAGAATTTAACACCCACAGGAAGCACCGATGAATACTCTGGAAATCTTGTTGTCAACTACACGAAATCGAGCCAAAAGCGTCTCCTCAATCCCATTTCTATACCCCTCATTTTTTCTATTGATTCCACATTGGGAACTCCCTTGGCAAGGTCCATTCAATCTTGTTGGAAAGATAAATTGACACAAGATCAATATCCTCCTGAATGTGCTCAAATGACGGGGGATGGCCAGAAGAATCATCTTGTGGGGTGTCAGATATCACAGCCCCCCTTTTACGGAAATACAACACTTGGCTTTAACTCGGGAGTGACGGGGCAGTTTGATTGGAATAGAAAAGGAACCAGCTTAGGCTTTCAGGCCGGGAAAGGAAAGTATATAGGCCAAGAGCGAGGGTACCTGAGTTCTTCTGAGAATACTCTCTTAGGTTTTAAGTCAGCCAATAGATTTGGAGGTGGTCGCCGTTTAACTCTCATTGGTCCTCAATTCATAGGTCCGGTTATGGCTAATGGGGCCCCTAACAAGACAGATGAAGCAACATTGATTGGTTTGAATATGGGACGTGACTATGTTCTAAGTACAAGGGCGACTGTAGCTATAGGCACTGATTCGGGACGAAACCCCTCAAAAAAATTTCTCGCCGTTCATAAGTCTCTTTTTATTGGCACTAGTACTGTTGGCAACGGTCACCAAGATCCCCGCCAAACGATCATAGGTTACCAGGCAAAGGCAAGGCCAAAGATCGAGAATATCTCTGAGACCACATCCATTGGAACGCAAGCAAAATCAAAGTATGGAATATCTATTGGTCACAATAGTGGGAATAATTCTTCAAGAGGCCTTTTCATCGGTAGTGGTGCTGGAAAAAATACACTTATTGAGAACGTGCTGGCAATTGGTTTTGAAGCATCTCCAAAACAGCAGTCTACTGGAGATTATAATACTTTTTTAGGTGCAAGATCGGCTCATAACTTTGTGGGTGGGGGGCCACCTGGATCCTTTGTCTATGCCTATCATTTGAGTTCTGGATGGAATACTGCTTCCATCGCTGGGGATGGGGCGAGGAATGTGTTTATCGGTGCTGACTCTGGGCTTTCGCTGGTATCTGGAGGCTACAATCTCTACGTAGGTGCTTCTTCAGCTTCTTATGTTGTCCATAGCAGCAAGAATGTTTGTATAGGTTGGAATTCTTGTAAAAAAGCCACAACTTCCATAGGAGGTAATACCATAATAGGAGCTGATGCTGGAACGGGAATTGGTGGGCGTAGCAATATATATATTGGTTATGGCGTGGGAAAAGCAGGAACTCATCAGAGTCATTATGATGATCGATTTGTGTTGGGAACCCACAATCGTGACCAATGGCTGAATGGATCAATGGATATACTTTCAACACTTTATGTCAATAACAGGCCGCTAAACACAGCAAGTTCAAGGGCTTTAAAGAAAAACATAGGCTCTGTAATGAATCTTAAAAAATACTTTCAATTTATACTAAAAACCCCTCTCTTTACCTATCAATACAAAGATCCCAGTCGTTATCCTGACAAAATACGCATGGGTGTGATCTCTGAGGAGCTTCCTAACTATTTGCAAATTAAAAAAGAAGGGGAACTCTCTCAACCCGATTGGGTAAGTATCTATGGACTCTTTGCGGCCAGCATTAAATGGATATACAACTCTATCATAATTTCCGAGAAAATTGCGTTTGATAAAGTGAAAGCATTCACAGATTTATTAATTGACCTTGGACAGAATGACAAGAATATGAATGCGGATATGGATCAATGGACTAAAGATTTTGCCATAGCAAAGAATCATATCCATACTTCGAAAAGTAAGATGAAAAAAGTAAGAGGTCAAATATCAGATGTGAGAAATTATATAAGGAAAAAATGGAAAATTTTTTATGATCAGAGTCAATAAAAACCATATCAATAAAAATCATGGTTTCGCCATCACATCCATTCTCTTGGCCATTTCTATTATGAGTACTTCCATGTTGTCTTTTTTATCACGATTGAACATAAGTCATAAAGAAACCAATGAATTGGCTAAAAAATTTAGAAGTCGTAGCATTGAGATGGTTGTTAACCAATTAATGGACAATGATCGATGCTCTTGTCACTTTGATCCCACAAAAAATACAGAGACTTCCACCTCCTCGCTGAGTATCAATACAGTGCAACCACAGGATATCTCACTGGGAAGTATAAGGTCAGGTTGTGATTTCACTTCTTCTAATAACATTTTCCTTAAAAATGGAACCTCTGTGGGCGAAGGTTTGGTCGTGGATAAAATCAAGGTATCTAGTATTAAGGCTGCAACCAATTCTCAAAATGTTTTTAATGGGAATATAGTCATTAGTTATTCGAGTCAAAATACAACATCCATACCAAGTGCTTCTTTAATTCCCATGACCTTTACTATTGATACCAATGAAGGGTCCAATCAAAGTCGGCCCATAAAAGCTTGCATGAGTTCAAAATATCATCTTTTATTGTCATCATCATCAGGATCTTGCTATCTCTTTGATACAAGTATGACTGATAAGAGTGGAGGCCGGACTCTTATAGGCTGTGGAGGTAGTGTGAGTACAGATCGTGCAAGGTTTACCACAGCCTTTGGTTTTAGGGCTGGAAGTTCCACCGTATCTCACATAGGAAATACCTACTTTGGATATGAATCAGGACTCAAACACGACGGCGAAAAAACCACCATGGTGGGTTATAAGACTGGAAGGCTTGCCACATCCCTAAAACAGAGTACTCTTATTGGATATCGGGCTGGAGAGCAAACTCAATCAGGTCAAAACTTCTACGCTATTGGAGCTGAGGCGGGTACCAATACACAGTTTGGAAATGAGAATATTTTTATAGGGACTCTGGCGGGAAATAATAATAGGCAGGGATCTAGAAATATTTACCTGGGTCATGAGGCAGGCCGATATGGAATACGTGGCAATGACAATATTTTTGCAGGATATCAGGCTGGTCTCCAGAATCGTGGATCTCGAAATATTTTCATAGGCTCCAGAGCGGGACAAAAGAATCTCACAGGGGAAGACTCTGTCCTGATAGGTTGTCAAGCAGGACTTTCCAATACGTTCATCCATAAAAGTGTTTTTATGGGGTATCAAGCAGGAAAGTCCAGTCAAGGAGGTCAATCTTCTACTCTTATTGGTTATCAGACAGGTTTCAATAATAAGGCAGCTAAAAATACATTTATAGGTAATTATTCTGGATATAATAATAAGAAAGGTCATCATAATGTTTTTGTGGGGCACGCCTCAGGTCAGAAAAACACAACCGGCTCATACAATACTTTTTTAGGAACTTATGCAGGGTACCAAAATAAGATAGGTTCTTACAATACTTTTGCGGGAAATAGATCGGGCTACAATAACACTAGGGGGCAAGGTAATACCTTCATGGGATATAAGGCCGGAGCTAGTAACACCACAGGAAGTTATAATGTATTCATAGGCCATCAGGCCGCCAACAACTCCAACTACTCCACTGCCAGTTATAAGCTTGTTATTGGTAGTCCCAGTGCAAAAACTTGGATGACCGGTGATATTACGGCTACGGGAGGTCTTTATATCAATGGTCAGGAGGTAGGTAGTCCTCCTTCTTCCAAGTTTTTAAAGAAAAATATTCGGCCTGTGACCAACTTTAAGAAGTACTTAAACAGTGTGCTCAAGACTCCTCTTTTCACATATCAGTACAAAAGTTCCATGAATTTTCCCCACAAAACTCGTATGGGAATCATCTCTGAGGAGTTACCCAAACAACTACAGATCGTGCCCAAGGGGAAGCTTTCCCATCCAGATTGGCCTAGTATTTACGGTTATTTTTGGGCCAGCTTTAAAGCTCTCCATGAGATCAGGCAAGAGTTGAAGAACACACTTCTTTTAAGAATCCAAGATTCTCTTTTACAACTTAAGTTCATAAAGGAGAAACAAGCTCGTTTTATTGAGAAATGGATTCACAATAGACAGAAAATGTCGTTGATCCAGTCTGAAATTCGACGGGTGTATGAAGAAATGGAGCAGGTGAAAAAAGAAACAGCACAGGTCAAAAAGAACTTTGACAGAGATTGGGAAAATTTAATGATTAGGCTTTCTCCTTCACCTCTCTCACCATCGCAACCTTCCCCATCATCCACCACTTCTTCTTCGATCGTAGATGCGAGGAACTAGGAGGATTCAAGGTCCAGGGAATAGGAAGGATAAAAGGTCTTTTTTAGAAATCCGCAAGGCATATCAGTAAAAACTGCAGAGGCCAGCGAAAGCTCCAATAGAATTTTTGGGCTTAACTGGTGGTTTAGGGTGGTGTTGGGCAAAGTTTGAGAAAAATAAGGCCAGAAAAATATGTTGTTTTATGGTGTTGAGCCTACATTCCGCAGTAAAAAATGAAAAAAGTTCTTCCTTACAGTCTGAGCGGCAATCAAATAACACACAATATCATTTAGAGAATTTTGATAACGGCACCCCCATTATGAGGTGGACCCCAATGTCAGACTGAAAAACTTGATTTTTAAGTTACACCACAGCGCACAACCCCGATGGGCGGGTTAAACCAGGCCATTTGTGGGCGGGCAAACCAGGCCATTTAGGGCGATCTGACAAGATGGGCTCACCCTACATTTAATTTTTTATCTTGACAAGTCGGTTTGAAGCTTCCTTCAATCGGTAGCTTTTTCCCTCAAATTTTAATAGTTGGCTGCAGTGGAGAAGGCGATCCAGGATGGCAGAGGCCACGGTATTATCGCCCAAACACTTTCCCCAGTCCTCAATAATGCGATTGGAGGTAATAAGAGTGCTTTTTCTCGCTGAGTATCGATCCAGAATGATTTCCTGGAAGTCATCGCAAGCCTCTGGCGGAATGCGCTTTCTAAGAAAAAGATCATCAATGATCAATAGGTCCACATGGATGAGTTGGGTGTAGAACCTCTTTCTGCGCCCCAGCTGCCTGGCCTCAAAGAGATTTTCAAAGAGCTTGTGAGCTTCCTGATACAAAACCTTGTAATTTGATATGGAACAGACCTTGGTGGCTATAGCTTTTGCAATGTGGCTTTTTCCAGTTCCAGGGGAGCCAATAAGCAAGGCTCCCTCCCCCTGTGTTAGGCGCCAATTAAAATTGGCCATTTTTAGAAGCCGTCGCCAATGAAAAACGGAAGGTAGCCTTTAAAAATCAGTCGATCTGGACAAGTTAAGGTTTCTGAGATTTCTTCCGAGTGTTTTGATATAAATTTTTCTATAGTCTCATGTCGGAACGCTCCTTCATGGGACTTTTTTTGTTTTTTTAACTGGACTTAGAGTTTAAGACTTTTCTCTTGGTTCTGGCTCCGCCAGGTTAGAGATATTACGCAAGAAATTGAGCACATATTTGTGAGCTTTGAAGGTCACTGAAAATAAGATTAAGATTGAGGAGCGATGGACTCATTCTTGCATATATCTGTTGTATGAAATATATGAAGTCAAGTGAGTGTGGAGCCAAGCCCGGATGGGGGCCAAGTGAAATCGATGAATGGAGCCCGGAGGGGAGGAGGTTTTAATGTCAGATAGTGCTAAAAAAATAACCCCTGAAGTTGTGTGGGAGCTTATGGGAGAGTTGGCAAAATCTCAACAGGAGTTGGCAAAATCACAAGAAGAGACAGATCGCTATTTGAAAGAGGTATTCAAGGAGTCCGAACTTCAAAGGAAGGAGGCCGAACTTCAAAGGAATAAGGCGTCCAAGGAGTCCGAACTTCAAAGGAAGGAGGCTGAACTTCAGCGGAAAGAGACAAATCTCCAGCAAAAAGAGGTAGATCGTCGCTGGGAGGAGACGGGTCGTTATTTGAAAGAGATATCCAGAAAGGCAGATCTTCGGCAGGCCCGTTTGGAAAAAAGAATGAAAGAACTTAACAAATTGTTTACGGGACAATGGGGGAAGCTCATAGAAAGTCTTGTCAAAGGTGATCTGGTAAGGCTCCTCAATGAAAGGAATATACAGGTCATGGGACTTGCCCAAGAAAGCTTTCGCCGGCGAAACAACACAGATTATGAGATTGATATCATTGCCGTCAATGGGAGGGAGGTTGTGGCTGTGGAAGTGAAAACTACTTTAAAAAATCAGCACCTCGATCACTTTATAGAAAAGCTCAAAATATTTAGAGATATTTTTCCAGAGTACAAAGACAAGACGATTCATGGTGCCATTGCTTATTTAAGGGCTGATGAAGGGTCTCATAACAAGGCTGAAAAAGAAGGTCTTTTTGTGATTCGAGCCACGGGCAATAGTGCGACTATTACAAATCAAAAAGAATTTTCTCCTCGGGTGTTCTAGCTCGGAGGGGCGGAAGCCCTCTCCACTTTTCATTGGCGACGGTGGGGCATTTTAATTGTCAGTTAACAATTGAAATGGGAAAATAAAAAAGATAGAATTTCAAAAAAAGGAATAAAATCAATGACTACAATAGAAGAAATTCTCCAGATCCATAACCAATGGCTTAAATCCTGCCAACTATCTGAGGCAAACCGTCAGGCTCTGTGGAAGTGGATTCGTATGAGATTTAATCACACTTCAAATCATATTGAAGGAAACACTCTCACCTATAATGAAACCCAACTACTTCTTATCCACGGTCGGGCTTCAGGGGGTCATAAACTCCGGGAATATGAAGAAATGAAAGCTCATAACGTGGCTTTTGACCACATGGTAAGACTTACTGGTGAAAAAAGAATTCTCAATGAAGGGGATATTAGAGACCTTAATAAAATTTGCCTCAAGGAACCCTTTTATAAAATGGCCCAAACTCCTGGTGGTGGACCTACAAGAAAGAAAGTCATCCCAGGAGAATACAAAACACAGCCTAATCATGTTCTTACGGAAACAGGGGAAATCTTTCAATTCGCTATCCCAGAAGAAACGCCGTCATTGATGGAAGAGCTTGTTCAATGGATGGGAAAATGGCTTGAACAGAGCTTGGAAGAACAACATAAGAACCTTGTTTCATTTTTAGCTGAACTTCATGAACGGTTTATTCTTATTCATCCCTTTGATGATGGAAATGGGAGAGTTGTTCGTCTTTTGATGAGTTATATCCTTGTTCGACTGAATTTCCTTCCTATTATTGTCCATGATCGAAAAGAATATATTAAAGCTATACAATTTGCTGACGCTGGAGACAGAAAGCCTCTTGAGAAACTGTTTGCTTCAAGTATTGTTGTAATGCTTAGAAAGGGAATTCTTGCCAGAAAAAATAAAATTGATCTTAATGAACCCTTAGTGCCTTAGTGGAAGACAACTAAACTTTAAGTGAGTTCTGACTGAAAGTAAAATCTGACAGGGGGGAGAGGGAGTCGGGCCTCCTGCTATGGTAGCAGATGGGGGGAAGCAAGGCGCCCCCATGAATGTTACCTTTATTGTTGATAATAGATTGCTATCATATTTCATGAGAAGTAGGAGGTCCTTTTCATTTCTTTCAAAGTTTAGTTTCACAGGAGCTGAAAAGTCTCTCAAAAGAGAGGGGGTGGGTGGAGATGAATTTTGAATGGGGCCATTCGTGGGGTATTTAAATGTAAAGCTTTGTTGAAATTTCGTAAGGGTGAGAATATTTTGGGTTTCACCATTGGGGCCAAGGGGGAGACTTTCTCTTTTTGCACTTATAAGCCCTACCTTCATGGGAGTGACATAGGGTTTCTTAGAGGAAGATTCTTTGGTTGGCCCGTCCAATTGTGGAAATATTCGTGCCCTACAATGGACTCAATGTTTTCGTAGTCTTGATCTGTAGCTGTTTGAGGGTCTGCCAGAATATACTTTGCATTAAAGATATTAAGTCCCTTGTTCTCCATAGCTCCTGCATTGAAATCATCCACAGCGACAATCATAAATCGATCGAGGTCGTACTCCAAGCCGTAGCGGTCTTCATCCCATTTCATGGATTTTTTGAGACTTGTCATGGCGTGGTGGCATTTGGAGGTTCGCCCTAGCTCAGTGTAAATGCGAAGGTCTACTAGGGAACTCTTATGAAAGCTCATTTCTTCCTGCATAAGGGCTAGGGCTAAGGAAAAATCTGATTTTAGCTTCTCTTTGGATATCCCTGCTTTGTCCGCAAAGAGTTCATGAAGGGCTGCGGAGATAGAAAAGCCCCCGCCATGCCAATGAAGTGATTGAGAGAGCTTGGAAGAGCGGGCCACCGAGAGAGAGTCTTATTTGTACCCCAATGAGCACCCACAAATCCTCCAAAGGCGATGATGCCGTGGAGAAGATTGGGTGAAAAAAATCATTTTTTGTGAATTTCTCTTGGACAAATAGTGGCTTTTCAGTATGATTTGAGAGTAGTGACCGCGAAGGTCAATAACATCAATATACGGGGAGGAAGAATCCATGGCGAAGAAAAAAACAGCTACAAAAAAGAAGTCAACAAAGAAGAAAGTAGAAAGAAAGTCGACAACGAGGAAAAAAGCAGCAAAGAAGTTGAGTCGAAAGGGAGCTTCTAAAAAGGCAATCACTGGAAAAAAAGCCACAAAGAAGAAGGCCACAAAGAAGAGCGTGACGGCTAAAAGAGGGACTAAAAAGAAAACAAAGGCAGGAGTGAAGGTCAAAAAAAGCACGACCACAGCAAAAAAGTCCAAGGCAAAGAAAGCCACAAAGGCCGCAAAAAAGACAAAGTTAAAAAGAAAGCCTAACCCCGCTTTTATGAAACCCTGGACCCCTAGTGAAGAACTTGCCGCTGTGGTGGGCCCCAAGCCTTTACCTCGAACTGAGGTCATGAAGAAGGTATGGGAGTACATTAAAGAGCATGACCTCCAAGATAGTAAAAAGCGTCGCAATATCAATGCAGATGAAGTTTTAAGGCCTGTATTTGGTAAAAAGACCATCGACATGTTTGAATTGGCAGGACTTCTTGGCAAGCACCTAAGTTAGGTTCTGTTAGGAGTTGTTCGTTAGATAGATAGAGATGAGTGCCTCCGCCTTTGACCTGATTTTTGACTTGCTTTTAAGGGCTCGAAGGGTTTTGAGGGCCTTTGGACAAGTTGGGTCAGGCAACAAAGCGCCCCTTGGATGTTGCATTCAGGCCATAATCTTGCTAGCTTTGGTTCCTATGACACCTCTTGCTGCCAATGAAATAAGTAAAATGGAAGGCTCTTGCCAACTTGCCGCAAGGACACTTGCCCATGTGGGCTCTTTCGTGAAAGAAGGCATGACCACCAATGAGTTGAACCAGATTGCCGACGATTTTATTCGGAGTCATGGTGCGATTCCCGCCCCATTAAACTATCATGGTTTTCCCAAGTCTATTTGTACCTCGATCAATGAGTGTGTGTGCCATGGAGTTCCCAGTGAAGCTTCTTTAAAAGAGGGTGATATTATCAATATTGATGTCACTTGTATTTTAGATGGTTTTTTCGGGGACACATCTTCTATGTTTTTTGTGGGTACAGTGACAGAGCGGGCTAAGAGTCTTTCTGAATGTGCCTTGCAAGCGATGTGGGAGGGTATTGGTGCCCTTGGGCCTCAAGCGACGACAGGTGATGTTGGCTTTGCTGTGAACAAGTATGTGACAAGGCATGGTTTTTATGCCGTTCGAGATATTGGTGGTCACGGTATTGGAAAAGTCTTTCATGATGCTCCCTTTGTGCCCTCCCATGGCAAGAAGGGGCGTGGCCCCCAACTTAAACCTTGGTGCTGTTTGACAGTGGAGCCCATGGTCAATGAGGCCTCGGAGGACGTCATTGAGTTGAGTATTCCTAACTCTACCATAAAATACTATGAAACCCGGGACAAAACTCTTTCAGCCCAATATGAACATACGATTATGATTACCGATTCAAGCTATGAGGTTTTAACACAACTATAGTTCTTAAAAGTTCTTAAAAAAACTATCGTTTCTAAAGTGAAAAAGGAGTTAAGGATATGCAAGGCGTGGTTAATAGGACAGAGAAATTCACCAAATCAAAGAAAGCATTGGTTCAGCCACTGCAAAGTGAAAATGATTTTAGGGTTTGTGATGAGGCCATGGAGGACCCCAAGAGGTTTCAAGAGCTCGCTCGCTGGGGGCGCGAGGAAATCCAAATTGCTGAAACTGAGATGCCTGGACTTATGGCTCTTCGAAAGGAATACAAAGACAAACAGCCCTTAAAGGGGACACGCATTTCAGGCTGCTTGCACATGACGATTCAAACAGCTGTGCTCATAGAAACACTCAGGGTTCTAGGGGCTGAAGTTCGGTGGAGTTCCTGTAATATCTACTCCACCCAAGACCATGCTGCGGTGGCTATGGCAGCGGCAAGAGTTCCTGTATTTGCATGGAAAGGTGAAACAGAGGAAGAATTTAATTGGTGTATTGAGCAAACGATCACTGGGTGGGGGCCTACAGGCTACAACCTCATTTTGGATGATGGTGGTGATTTAACCAATATGATGCACGAAGAGCGTTTTGCAGCGGAGATGAAAAACATTGTTGGTCTCTCTGAGGAAACCACCACAGGGGTTCACAATCTTGTGAAGCTCCATAGGGAGGGGCGACTTAAGGTTCCATCCATCAATGTCAATGACTCTGTGACCAAATCTAAGTTTGATAATTTGTATGGGTGTCGTGAATCCTTAGCTGATGGTATCAAGCGAGCCACGGATGTGATGATCGCAGGAAAGGTGATTGTTATTGCAGGTTATGGGGATGTGGGTAAGGGCTGTGCTCACTCCATGCGTTCCTATGGGGCACGAGTGCTTATCACTGAAATTGATCCTATCTGTGCCCTCCAAGCGGCCATGGAAGGCTTTGAGGTGCTCACCATGGATCAGGCTCTGCAACAGGCTGATATTTACGTCACAGCCACAGGTTGCTGTGATATTATTTCTGCGCCTCATTTTATGAAGATGAAAGCAGGTGCCATTGTTTGCAATATTGGCCACTTTGACATTGAAATTGACATGGCCTGGCTGAGTGCTCACACAAAGGTACGAGAGGTCAAGCCCCAGGTAGACCTCCATACCTTTAAAGATGGTCGTGAGATTATTGTCTTAGCCAAGGGGCGTTTAGTGAACTTGGGTTGTGCTACGGGACATCCTAGTTTTGTCATGAGCCACTCTTTTACAAATCAAGTGATGGCTCAGATTGATCTTTGGACCCACAAAGAAAAGTATCAAGATGTGGGGGTTTATGTCTTATCCAAGGAATTGGATGAAAAGGTGGCTTTTCTTCATCTGGAAAAGCTGGGGGTTCATCTCACCACTTTGTCTGATAAACAATCCCAGTACTTGGAAATTCCTAAATCGGGTCCCTTTAAGCCCGACCACTACAGGTACTAGGAGAGATGAGGTGACTTCTTGTGCATTGTGTCTTGTTATCGATAATTTTGAGGTTATTCGTTAGGTTTTATGATACTCCTTTGCATTCAGTCACTGTGCAACTGCGTATGAGAGGTCTAGGTATTTTATGAAAAAACCAGGTAAAGTCGCTCGTTATAAGATTCAACGTCGTCTAGGAATGGAGCTTCCCGGTCTTGGGAAGCCTGGGGCTTTGGAGCGTCGCCCCTATCCTCCGGGTGAAAAGGGAAATCGTCGGCGTAAATATTCGGATTTTGCCCTCCACCTTGAGGAGAAGCAAAAAGTTCGTTTTCACTATGAGTTGAGGGAGGAGCAACTTCGTCACTTTATCCGCCGGGCCAAGCATGGGCGTGGGGCTAATTGGGTTAGTAAGTTGGCGGGTCTTCTTGAGTGTCGTCTTGACAATGTGGTTTTTCGCCTGGGTTACGCTCCCAGTATTCGATCAGCTCGACAGCTTATTAGCCATGGTCACCTTCGTGTCAATGGTCAAAAGGTCAATATTTCATCTTTTATTTGTTCCGTGGGTGATAAGGTTTCCATAGCTTCTAAGGCCAAGGAAAATCAAATTGTTTTACAAGCTCAAAAGAGCCCTCGTTTAGAAATTCCAGACTTTCTTCGAAAAGAGGAGGATTCTGGAGAAGAAATGGGTATTCTCCAAAACACTCCTGGTACAGAGCATATTCCATTTGCCTTTGATGCTGGCTTGTTTACGGAATATTATGCTGCGCGTAAGGTTTAGTGAGATAGACTCTTCTCACTTATAAAGAGATATTTTAAATATTCATGATTTTTTCTCGTGATAATGAACACTAGTCATGGTGACCGACTAGGTCGCACATTTCTTTTGTGAAAGCAGTACCTCCTAAAATAATGCATCGCAGAAATCTCCCCCTGCTCATTGAAGCCTTTCAAAGTCCCAAAGACACTTGAGGCCTAAGAACTAGAAATGTATACTTAATGAAGATTAAAAAGGGGCATCAAAAGCAAAAAAGACTTCTCAGACCCCTTAAAAAAAGAGTGGCTTCATGCTTTAGGAGCAAAATATCAATTCAATGTCAGCATCAACAGAAAATAAGCAAGAAGATAATGAAAGATACGGCCATGAATTATTTATTGGCCTTGTTGGGGCAACAGGTTCAGACTTAGCTTCTGTGGAATCCTATATTAAAGACATACTCTCCAATTTTGAATATAAAATGACAGGCATCAAATTTAGTAGTTTTTTTGAATCTGAAGAAAGTCTTATCAAAAAATTTTTAACTCAAAAGGATATTGAAATTGATAGAACGAACTCAACGAATTCTTTTAATAAAATTTATTCTCAAATGGAAGCTGGCAATAAAATTCGATCTGGAACGCAGGATAATTCTATTTTGTCGGGATATGCTATCGGAGAAATTAATAGAAAAAGAATAAAAGAAGTAGATCAGAAAACCAAAACACATAAACCTATTATTTCTGAGTATAGCGCTTACCTCTTCAATTCTCTCAAACACCCTGATGAGTCTAAACTTTTGCAAAAGACTTACGGAGCTTCATATTATCAGATCAGCGTTTTTTCTTCTGAAAAACAAAGAGCTTCTTATTTACTTACAAAGAAGGGTATCCAAAAATTGTCTGATGTCTACAAATTGATAGAAAAGGACATCTCTGAAGATGATGATTTTGGCCAACAAACAAGAGACACTTTTCATTTATCCGATTTTTTTATAAAACATGATCATGAAAATGAAGATGAAACAAGACGACAATTAGAAAGAATTTTTGATTTAATATTTGGACACCCCCATATAACTCCTACAATTGATGAGCATATGATGTATATGGCCTATGCTTACTCCACGAGATCAGCAGATCTTTCACGCCAAGTAGGAGCCGTAATTGCAAATGAGTCTGGAGATATCTCAGGTCTCGGCTCCAATGATGTGCCAAGATATGGTGGTGGTCCATACTGGCCTTGCCCAAAGACAAATAATAACTTGGACTGGCGTGATTATAAAAAAGGTGAAGATGCCAATCAGATAAATAAAAATAAAATGATAGTAGACGTAGTAAAAAATATAAAAAAGGAATTCAAAGAAATCATAGATGATATGGAACTTCATGAAGATGAGAAAAAGAAGCTTCTTGATCATTTTGAAGACAGTAGCCCAGAAGATGGTTCTCTCCTTGAAATAGGAAAGAAATACTTTAAAGGAACTGACTTCCTTGACATAAGTGAGTTTGGTCGAGCAACACATGCTGAAATGTCAGCTATTTTAAATTGCTCAAGAAATGGTGTTATCCCCAAAGGAAAGATATTATACTGCACAACTTTTCCCTGTCATAATTGTGCCAAACATATTGTCGATGCAGGAATTAAAAAAGTTTTCTTTGTTGAACCGTATCCAAAAAGCAAAGCTCAAGTTCTACATAATGATGCTATTTCTTTTGAAGAGCATAAAGAAGGCAAAGTCATTTTTGATCACTTTATAGGGGTTGCTGCAAGGAAGTATCTGGATTTATTCTCATTAAAATTAGGTATGGGAGAATCTCCACCAAGAAAAGATAAGAAAACAGGAAAAATAAATAAATTTGACAGAAAGACTTCTAACATTAAGGTGCATGGACATGTACACAAATATTTAGAAGACGAAGAAAATGCTGTGGCATCTTTTAAAGAAATAATTGAAGAACTTAGGAAAAAGAAATGAGTGAAGTAGATAAAATTAAATATGATGACAATGATGATTTATTTTCTTTAGAGTCTCAAAGGAATAAAGCCAATGGCACCTTCACTACCCACAATGAAAAATTTAAGAAAAAAAATGTAGATAACAATAAAGATTTCGAATCAGAAAATCTAGAAGATACTTCTCTTTCTTTTGAAGAAAATGTTCGTCGTGCCGTAGGAGAAGTCTCTAATTGGCCAGCTTGGAAGCTAAAACACATGCGATCATCCTTTTCTGAAAAAAGAGAATGGAAAATCAAGGGGAAAGACTATCAGTTAGAAAATACTCCCCTTTCTTTTGAAGAAAATGTTCGTCGTGCCGTAGGAGAAGTCTCTAATTGGCCAGCTTGGAAGCTAAAACACATGCGATCATCCTTTTCTGAAAAAAGAGAATGGAAAATCAAGGGGAAAAAGTATTAATTATAATTGATAAATTTATTCCATGAGCTATTGCGAGAACGAAATAATTGCCCTCACCCATCGACCACGAAAATAACTTCTGTAGACATTGTCTATTTCGATTTACCGGTTCAATGAGCCGTGGACTTGATTCATTCTGTCAGAAATTTCCATAGCCATAAAGGCAGGATAAGACTCTATGTGTCATTCAAGGTCCAGAGGCCCAGTTCAGAGTCAAAGGATGCGAAGAAGAGAGGCCCAAGAGGCAGAGCCTCTCCCACTTATCTTATGTGTGTGAGTCCCCCTGTGTAGGGGTGGAGGGCTTTGGGGATTTTAACACTTCCATCTTTTTGCTGATAGTTTTCGAGAATGGCGATGAGAGCTCTTCCAATGGCGAGCCCAGACCCATTGATAGTGTGAACAAACTGAGGTTTTACTTTCGCCCCTCTATCCCTGTCCCTAAAGCGAATATTGGCTCTGCGTGCCTGGAAATCTTCAAAGACAGAGCAAGAGCTTATTTCTCTGTAGGCTTTTTGACCGGGAAGCCATACCTCTAGGTCGTAGCACTTTGAGGCTCCGAAACCGATATCTCCCGTGCATAAAGCCGAGACTCGGTAGGGAAGCTCTAGTTTTTGTAGAATTGCTTCGGCATCTGTAGTTAACATTTCAAGTTCATTATAGGATTCATTGGGGTGAACAAACTTTAAAAGTTCCACTTTGTTAAATTGGTGTTGGCGAATGAGCCCTCGGGTATCTCTTCCATAACTGCCAGCCTCCGAGCGAAAGCAAGGCGAATAGGCCACAAATCTTTGAGGTAAATCATCCACGGAAAGAATCTCTTCTGCAAACATATTGGTGACAGGGACCTCTGCTGTGGGTACGAGGTAGTAATCTGTTCCATCCAAATGAAAGACGTCTTCCTTAAATTTGGGGAATTGGCCCGCTCCAAACATGGAGTGGCTATTGACCACAAAAGGGGGAATCACTTCAACATAGCCGTGCTCTCTGACATGAATATCCATCATAAACTGGATGAGAGATCTTTCCAAAAGAGCTGCTGGACCCTTTAAAAAGACAAACCTTGCCCCTGTCACCTTACTTGCTCGTCCAAAATCTAAGATGTCCAACTTTTCACCGAGTTCAAAGTGTTCTTTGGCTTCAAAGTCAAAGGAAGGGAGTTGCCCCACAGACCTTAAAACTTGGTTCTCTGCCTCAGAGGCTCCTATGGGAGTTGTATGGTGACATATATTGGGAAGTTGGCTCAGGTGCTCCTTCAACTCAAAGGCTACTTTCTCCATATCCTTGGCCATTTCTTTGATCTTTCGGCTCAATGTTTTCATTTCTGTAAGCACTTCTGGGGGAGGGGCTTTTTTCTCTTTTTTTAAGTTGGCGAAGTCCTGTCCCACTTTGTTTTGGTGGGCTCTGGCCCTCTCCATTTCACCAATGAGTGTTTTTCGTTTGCCATTGATTTCAAGGAGATTGTGAATTTCCAGAGGATCCATCCCTCGGTTTTTCAAGGTGAGTTTATAGTCTTCTATAAATGTTCGTCCCGTTTCTGGAAGAGGATTTTCATCATCTAATTTCTTGAGGTCAATCATAGCACTTGCCCTATGTGTTCAATGCACCAAGCCCAATGTAGTTCAGTGTAGTTCAATATGGTATTGGTGTATTGATTCTATGTATAACTCTATGTATATTCAATTCAATGTATATATGTATATTCAATTTAATTCAATGAAGATTGAATATACATCTTAAGGAGGAGGGCTATCAAGACACAAATGAAGTCAAAAATAAGGACGCTGGGAAGTCTCCAAGTCTGGGAAATTTTCATGAAAATACCGATGGTCACAACGGTGATAAAAGTGAAGCTGAGTTGATCGTAGCCAAGGATTTCTTGTCCAATGAGAGAGAGGGTGAGGCCAATAATTAAGCCTGTAAAGAGTTTAAGTGAATAAAACCCAAGGTGACTTGAGGTGTTTTTTACTTTCATATTGAGTTTGCCGGCCCATTCGGACATATTTCCTCACCTTTCTGACCTTCATTGATTGCCTTATCTTCGTTGTTGTTTTTTCTTGCCTTATCTTATCTTGTCTTGCCTCTCAATGCTCTTTAAAGGATACTTAACTTTATTGTAGTCCTTTATGGGTGAGAGATGCAATCCCTTGGATATCATAGGTGCTTCATAGTTGGTAGTTGGAGCTAGAGGAGGGGTTCATGTCTATCATAAAGAGTCATAGAGACTGCCATCAGGGGGGGCACCGTGGCCTTCGTGGCCACCATAAAAAAAACTTTCAAATAGTCACGCCTTTTCAACCATCGGGAGATCAGCCCAAGGCTATTGCCCAAATGGTGGGAAATATTCGTGAAGGGGCTTTTCATCAAACTCTTTTAGGAGTGACAGGGTCTGGAAAAACTTTTTCCATGGCAAAGGTTATTGAAGAATTGAATCTTCCCACCCTTGTTTTGGCGCCCAACAAGACCTTGGCGGCTCAGCTTTACGCTGAGTTTAAGGAGCTTTTTCCCCACAATGCCGTGGAGTATTTTGTTTCCTACTACGATTACTACCAGCCTGAAGCTTATATCCCCTCCACCGGTACATTTATTGAAAAGGATTCTTCCATCAATGAGCAGATTGATCGTATGCGACATTCTGCCACTCGCTCCCTTTTGGATCGTCGAGATGTGATTATTGTGAGCAGTGTTTCTTGTATTTATGGTCTTGGAAGTCCCGAAGTCTATGAAGGCATGCTCATCCAAGTTGTGGCGGGGACAGACATGCAAAGAGATCACCTGTTGCGGGAACTTATTCGGATTCAGTACAAGCGTAACGACCTAGACTTTCATCGTGGCACTTTTCGCGTCCGTGGGGATGTGGTGGATATTCACCCCCCCTATGAAGAGGATCGAGTTCTTCGTTTGGAGTTCTTTGGTGATTTTATTGAGAAGCTGTCTTGGGTGGATCCCCTCCGAGGACAAGCCTTAGAGGAAGTGGATCAGGCAGCTATTTACCCGGGAAGTCATTATGTGAGTTCTGATGAAAAAATACACATGGCCATTGAGACC
Source organism: Bdellovibrionales bacterium (assembly GCA_965261545.1). Lineage (GTDB taxonomy): Bacteria > Bdellovibrionota > Bdellovibrionia > Bdellovibrionales > UBA1609 > CBDHDF01. The sequence continues at coordinate 652,459 of CBDHDF010000002.1, forward strand.
ATTCGAGAAGAGCTTCGTGAGCGCATTCAGTATTTTCGAGATGAAATTGAACATGGGAAAGCCGAGCGCATTGAGCAAAGAACTCTTTACGATTTGGAAATTATGCAAGAGATGGGATTTTGTTCGGGCATTGAAAATTATTCGAGACACCTGACAGGTCGTGCTTCGGGAGATCCTCCCCCCACCTTGTTGGAATATTTTCCCCAAGAGTTCTTAACTTTTGTGGATGAGAGCCATGTGACGATTCCTCAGATTGGTGGCATGTACCGGGGGGATCGGGCGAGAAAGCAAACTTTGGTGGAACATGGTTTTCGCCTGCCTTCGGCCCTTGACAATCGTCCCCTTCATTTTCAAGAGTTTGAAAAGTATGCGGATAAAGTAGTTTATGTTTCTGCCACCCCAGGTGACTATGAGTTCAAAAAGAGCGAAGGCTTGGTGGTGGAGCAAATCATTCGCCCCACGGGTCTTATTGACCCCATGGTGGAGGTGCGCCCTGTGGTTCATCAAGTGGATGACTTACTTGCAGAAATTGTGAAGAGAGGGGAGCGCAACGAGAGAGTCCTTGTGACCACTCTTACAAAAAGAAGTGCTGAAGAGCTTACGGACTATTACGAAGGTTTGGGGGTCAAGGTGAAGTATCTTCATAGCGATATTCACACCATTGAAAGAACGGAACTTATTCGTGATCTTCGCTTGGGAGTTTTTGATGTTCTCGTTGGAATCAACCTTTTGCGGGAGGGGCTTGATCTGCCCGAAGTGAGTCTTGTTGCCATTACAGATGCCGATAAGGAGGGTTTTTTGCGTTCGGAGCGATCTCTCATTCAGACCATTGGGAGAGCTGCACGAAATGTCGAAGGGCATGTGATTCTCTATGCAGATAAGGTCACAAAATCCATGGAGTCGGCTATGTCTGAGACCCAGAGGCGCCGAAAAATTCAGAAAAAACATAATGAGGTCATGGGAATTGTTCCACAAACTGTGCAAAAATCCATGGGTAGGGGGCTCGTGGATGTTTACAGTGCTGAGCCCAGAGACGCAGGGGGGCTTGCTGTGGCCTCTTTCAGTCCTCCCTATCAGTCTAGAAAATCTCCATCTAAGAAGTCTCTATCTAAAAAGAAAGGGTCTCAAAAGAATTGTACCAAAGGCTTAGCCAAGGAGATTGCAAAATTACGCCGACAGATGAAGAAGCATTCAGATCGTCTCGAGTTTGAGGAAGCTGCCAAAACAAGAGATGAAATCAAGCGTTTGGAGATGATGGAGCTTGCCGGTCTTTCAGGGGCTATTGAAGAAGAGTCCTTGGCGGTGATATCCCATGGGTTGAAGGAGGGGGAGGGAGAGTGAGGTCTGGGCACCTAAAAAAAAAGTCCATTGGTGAGAAGTTTAAGGCTCGGGTGAAGTTATTTCCCGAACAGCCCGGTGTGTACTTGATGAAAGATATATCTGGAAAAATCATATATATTGGAAAAGCCAAAGAACTGCGTACAAGAGTGAGGAGTTACTTCACAGGTTCTAAGGATCACAGCATTAAAACCCAGTATTTGGTCAATCAAATTGATAACATTGATTATATGATTACCCACACAGAGGTGGAAGCTTTTTTGCTTGAAGCTTCTCTTATTAAAAAACATCGGCCCAGGTACAATATTCGACTCAAAGATGATAAGTCTTATCCCTATATTCGATGTAGTTTGGAGGTGGACTTTCCAAGATTTTACCTGAGTCGCAGAGTAAAAAATGATGGCGCTATGTACTTTGGCCCCTATACCAGTGGTTTGGCTGTTCGAGATACCATTCGCTTTTTGAATCGAATTTACCAGATAAGGGACTGCACCGATCATTTTATGAAATCGAGAAAACGAGCCTGTATGACTCACCAAATAGGTCGATGTACGGCCCCTTGTGTAAACTATATTGCCAAAGAAGAATACCGTGAAAACATTCAAGGAGCACTTTTTTTTTTAAAGGGTCGGAGTAAAAAAGTTCTTCATCACTTGAAAAAAGAAATGAAGAAGGCCGCCAAAGAAGAGCGCTTTGAAGCTGCCGCAAGATTGCGGGATAGTATTTCGGCGGTGGAGGTTATTTGGAAAAAACAGTTTATTGTGAACTCCCATGTAGATACAGATCAAGATGTTATTGCCTACCATGGAGATCACCGAGGTACCCTCATTGAGACTCTTCATGTTCGCAGTGGTCGTGTGACGGGGAACCGTTCTTATTTTTTCCCAAAGTTGAATGTGCAGGCTGAGGATGAAGACCCTCGTGAGTGGCTTACATCTTTTATCAACCAGTATTATAGTGAAAATGTCATTCCCGATGAAATTATTATCTCTGTGGACCTAGGGGAAGACCTTTATAAACTTCTTGGACAAGTTTTGAAGATGCGTCAGGGCAAGGAGAGGGAAAGTCAGTTTATCTATGTCCATAGGGAAGAGCATGTCCAATTATTAGAACTCGCTCAAAGCAATGCTGTAAGTCATTTTGAAGACCAAGTTTCTAAGCAAGAAGACCTTGTCCAGGCTCTAAAGATCATTCAAACTCAGTTCAAGCTTCCTGCCCTTCCCCAAAGAATGGAGTGTTTTGACATCTCTAACTTTCAAGGTGATGAAAGCGTGGCAAGTCAGGTTGTCTTTGTGGGTGGTGTGCCTCAAAAAGATGAGTATCGTCGCTATAAAATCAAGACGGTGCAGGGGGTCAACGATTATGCAAGTATGAAAGAGGTTTTAGGGAGGCGCTTTCTTCATACGGAATATGATGATCCTCAGTTAGTTCTTGTGGATGGGGGACGTGGCCAACTCAATAAGGCTGTGGAAATCTTAAAAGAGCTAGGGCGTTCTGAAATACCTGTTGTGGGAATAGCCAAGGCAAGAACCGAGAGGAACTTTCAAAAAGAAGAAGTGGTTGAAAGCGAGGAGCGCTTTTTTTTGCCCCAAAGACAAAACCCTGTGACCTTCTCAAGAGGGGGGGCTCTTCACATATTGGTTCAAATGCGAGATGAAGCCCATCGATTTGCCATCACCTATCATAGGAATTTAAGAGGTAAGAATTTACTGTCCAGTGAACTCGACAAAGTAAAGGGGCTTGGGGAGGTGCGAAAAAAAGCTTTGCTTCAGAAGTTTGGCTCCGTGGAAAAGCTCAAAAACGCCTCTGCCGAGGAAATATCTAAAGTTCAAGGCTTTTCAATGAATTTGGTTGAGAAAATTCTGAAACAACTTGGTTAAATTGAAAAATATCATTGTATGATATGGCGCATATATTGTAGATATTACACCATTGCATGTGTTCTATCAAGTAAGGGGCAACTAGGGGGGGAACCAAGTTTGTTCATAATAAGGAACTTTGTAGTATTCATTTTTATAGGGCTTATCATTATTCCCGGAACTCTCATTTTTAAGATGGGCAGTCTCTCTGCGGAGTCCATTAAGGTTTTTGTTCGTCCAAAGCTTTTAGATCAGCTGGAAGAAATTGCGACTGTTGAGGTGATCGCCCTCATAAACAATGAAAGACCATTTGAAGTCAACGAGGAGCAAGTTCAAGAACTCAAAAACTTAGTGGCAAACTCTCCATATCCAACGAGTCATTGGTTAGCTATAAGTCGCTTGGCCCGTATTTATCATAAAACTCAGCCTGATGGTTACAAAGATGAACTTGCTCAAATGCTGACGGAAAAATTTGCTTCTTGCCATGGTCACTTTAGCTGCATTCAAATGGTAGAGCGACTTTTTGAAATTGCTGAAACGATTCCCTCTATTGTCGTCGATCATCTGCCCCATATTAAAAAAAGAATTGATAATCTGAGCTTTACCAATGATCTTATTAAATTTTATTTCCAGACAATTCACACCTATGCGGAGTTTATAAAATATACGGGTATTATGAATCATAGAAGTCGTTCAAAGGTCAATCAAACTTTGGGGGTGCCATCGGACGAGATTAAAAATATTCGCATGCAGCTCCATCAGCTCAATAATCACTACAAAGACCTTGAAACCATGCTTTTAAAGTGGCAACAAGAAAAAGAACAAGGAAAAAATTTTCCCGTTTATGTGGATATTCTTGAGGGAGAGGAAAAGGAACTTTTTAATCAACTTAACCCTGATGTAGAAATTTCTGAATATCTTATCAACTACATTCACCAAAAAATGGCTTATTTGAAAAAGGCCAACTATGCACTCTATCTTTATACAGAGAGGTATGAAGTAAGAACTCCCATGTCTTGGTTGATGAGTATTAAGGAAAAAACAGAGCTTTCTCTTGGCGATACTCACTATTTGTCGACAAGGGATGCTTTTTGGTTACTTGTGAGATTTTGCCATCTTGAGTTTGAGCTTCCCTATCGACGTGAATGGATAGATGCGATGAGGTCCTTGGGACATCTGGCTTGGCAAAAGGACCCAGAGCAAAGGGAGGGCATTGAAGCTATTCTTGCTCAGAAACAAAAAATTTATGAAAATATTAATAATTTCTATGAAAGTTTTCTTGAAGAGGAGTATAACCATCTTTCCTCAGGAGAAAAAGAATTTATTAAACAGCAATTTAGTGAAGAACAAGAAAAACATCTTTTTAATCAAGGTGGTATTTTCTTAAGTTTTTTTAGTGAGTCTCTAAGCAAAATAAAACTCTATATTGAATTAGAAGAAGTTACAAGAAAACATGAAGAGATTAGAAATAAGAAAGAAAATCAAAGTAAGAAAGAAAATCAAAGTAAGAAAGAGATCGAACACTATGAAAAGAAGTACTACCAATTGGTTGATCTCAATAGCATCCGTTGGCTTAGATTGCAGTGTAGCTTTATGGCAGCTACTTACAATCTCAACAAAACAAGATTTTCAAGATACCAAAATAGAGCTTGGTCACACCCCCATTGGCGGAGAACTCCCATTAGTCATGAAAATTATTCTATGCGTGAGGCTTGTTACTTCTATGGATCTCACCTTCGTAAACTAAGACAGTTTGCTGCTAGTCCCACTGTCTCCCAGTACGTTAGGAACTATATTACAAAGTTGGCTCCAAAACGAAGAGTATTGAAAAAGACACTTAATTCAACAGAGTTCCAATTGGCTCTAAGTATTGTTGCCATTTATATGACTGGTGGAACCTACAATCTGCTCTTTCAAGGTGGAAAATCTCTCATAAAAAGGATGGTGACCCAATCCACAGCGAAAAAAATTTCTCAAAAGATGGCTCAATTAGCTCCTTCGCTCGTTAATACCACAGGCCAAACTCTCACTTATATGGGAAAGGGGACTTTACAATCATTGATTTATACCTTGATGTATGGTTCATTGGCTGTGGCTGTCGGCAATAAAAGCGTTTTTAAGAAATTTGGCGATTATTACACTTACAATGCTGTTTTTTACTTGGCTTATCCCGCCTATATGAAGGCGGCAGGGATGATATTTCAGAGGGCTTCAGTGGCTAAGGGAAGTCGCTCCATGGCTAAGAAGGCCAGGGTTTTGATGCAAAAAACTCCCGCTTTGATGAAGTTGAATCCTGTGATGAATCACTCTTTGATGCGGGGTTTTTTGAGTGTCAATCGCCAGGTCCTTTCCTATGTACCGGTTGCCCCTATGGTGTCTGTTGTTGATAATATTTGGCGCAATAAAAGTAAGAAATACTGGAAGAATACTAAAGAACTCAGTGAAGAAATCTATATGAGCTATCTTTTTGTTATTTTTTCTCGTTGCTCTGCTCACTTGGTTTATTCCCATTAGTGCTTGGTTCACTCTCGTTAATTATATTGGAAAAGAGTTTTGAATCTCAGAAATAATTTTTAAATTCTTAAAACAGTTCCCAGCATTCTCATGCATTTGACTTTGAATTTTTGGATGAAATTTATTTGGATGTTGATTCTCTCAGACATAAACATATTCATATCTCTGTAGATAACATTCCAAGTGATAGGATTGAGTCCCTTGGCACTGATGCAGACTGCTTTATCAATGAGAATAATATGGTGCTTAATTCCATTAAAAATAAGATGTCCATAGGAGTGGGGAGTTTTTCTAAATCCAATTCTTTTATAAGTCGGCCATAATTGATCGTCGGCAGAGGTGATAACATAGTCTCTGTCTGAAGCTAAGAAAACTCTATAAATATGCTCAAATATCCTTATGAGAAGATCACTGCGCCTGTATTCATCATCAATGCAAAGTCTTGATACTTCCATAAGATTCATTTTACGAGGCAAATCCTGAGGGTATATTTTTCCCAAAGCTCTTTCTACATCTAAAATAGTAATTTCACTTTTTGGAAATGATAGCGCTACTGTTGCAATGATTTTAGACCCATGGTAGGCAGCAAGAATACGGCTAATATGATCCAAGGGGGCGATAAGTTCTCTGGGATCGATATCTTTATCTAGCTTATGGACAGAAACATAAGCTTTTTTTCGTAGTTCAAGGACTTTATTGTATTCCATTATATCTTTTTCACAGTTAATGAAGCGAATACGAAAGTGATTGGAGATGATTTTTGCCTTTAAACCAACTTTTCTTAATTGATGGGGAGTGTGAGTGTCATTGTAGAGAAGGTGGGCGACAAGGTCTTTTTCCAAGTCTTTCGTCAACTTCTTAATATTTAAAAGAACCTCAAATTTTTCTCCATTTCTTCGTATATCTGCCACCATTCCCTCAAGGGGTTTTTTTGTATTGTTGACAATGGTCAAGTTCAACATGGCGGACATACCTGGAAAGATAAAGGCTTCTGTCGTCTGAAAGAGTTCAAATACAATTTTTGTTTGGCTTAGCATCTTGAGTTTTATAGCTATTTTTTCGTTGTAAAATATATCTTGATACAGGTAAGCCACAATGGGAACTTTGTCATTAACAGTGAGAACCTCAGTTTCACTAAAAATTTCTCGAAATGGTTTTTCCTCTTCTTTCCTTTGGAGTCCACAGCGCCGGCCGATATCTTCATCTTTGATCCATAAGCACTTGTAGTCCATTTCAATATGATTCTCTTTAGCCCATTTTCTATGAATGAATATTTTGTAGGTTTTCTCACACTGAAGAGCGTCTTTGTCGTCGTCTCCTAAGATGATAGAAAGTCCTGACAAAGAGATATCGTAAACTCGAACCTCTAGGTTTTTGTCACCCAAGCAAATTACGGCTGATAAGCCATCACTGGGCCGGATATCTATTCTTTCTGTTGCTCTTTTTTGAACAACAGATAAATGAGCTCTTTTTTTTGATATAAACTGAGTACGTGCCACTTTTCACCTTTGGAGTTGCCACGAAGTTATCGACTTCCTTCTCTTAGTCAAGCTTTCTTCCTATCCTATATATCTACCAAAGATATGAGAGAGGGCTTTTAGAGAGGTTTTTCGTTGTGACATCACCTAACTTTTCATAATCACTTATCGGACTTAAGTCCTAATACTTGAGTTGTTTTTTTAGAGAATAGAGGTGTGAGGCATTATTTCTTGGACATCTTCTTTCTATTATTATACATCAGAGGAATGAAAAAAGTGGCTCAAATTACAAAAAGTAGCACAGCCGAGTATTTTGCTAAAAATCTACAGCAAGTGGGCTTTTCCTCTCCCTTGAAGGCTGTTCTCACCACCTTGAAAGAGTCCGTAGATAATTCCTTGGATGCCTGTGAGGAAGCTCAGATACTTCCCAGCATTCAGGTTTCTGTTAAAAAGGTGGGAAAGGGCTCCACAAGAAACAGCGATCTCATTTCTATCACTGTGGAAGACAATGGGCCCGGCCTCGATGGGGCCAGTCTTCCCAAGGTTTTTGGGGAATACTTGGCCTCATCAAAGTTTGGACGTGGTCAATGCTCCCGTGGACAACAGGGTATTGGTATTTCGGCTGCTACGACTTGGGCTCAGTTGACCAATGCCGCTGGTGTGAGGGTCGTTAGTAAGACTCCAAATATGCGCCAAGCTTTGCAAGCCACAGTGGATGTGGATATCAAAGGTAACAAGGGGATTCTCAAAGATAAAAAAATCATGGATTGGAATAAGCCCCATGGGTTAAAGGTGGAATTTCGAATTGATGGGCGCATTCAACTCAACGGGGATGGTGGTTTGATTACTTACTTAGAGGGAACCACCCTTGTCAACCCTCACTTGAGTCTTAGCTATGAACTCTTAGATATAAAAAAGCAGGTGGAAAGAGTTTCCCAAGAGGTTCCCCATATCCCCGAAGCGACCCTTCCCCACCCTCACACCATGAAATTGGGAGAATTTTTAACCCATGCTCATTTGTACGGCCACCTGTCCTTAAAGAACTTTTTAAAAAATGGTTTTTCAAGAGTCACAGATAGGACGCTTACAGAAATCATTCAAAAGGGGCTGCCTCGAAAGCATCTAAATACTCTGGTTAAAAAAATCTCTGAAAGTGATTTTAAGAAAATCTTTCAAGCCATTCAGCAATCCGAACTTTCATCCCCCAGCACTCGTTCCGTTCTCACCGTGGGGGAGGAGGGGCTCACTAACAGCATTCACCGCCTCGGTCAAGTGGATTTCTTAAGTGTGGTCACTCGTACACCAAGAATTTGTGATTTTAAGCCCGTAGTGGTCGAAGTGGCCATTGCTCGTTTTGAAGATAAAAAATCCGCTACAGAAAATGAGTTCATTCAGCTTTTAAGGTTTGCCAATCGGGTCCCCCTGCAATTTGATAAGTCGGCCTGTGCTATCACCCGTGCTGTAGAGTCGGTCAACTGGCGCTCCTATGGTTTGGCCCAGTCCAAGAATAGCCTCCCCCTAGGCCCCTATGTGTTTGCCATTTCAGTCACCTCACCTTTTATCAAATTTAAGAATGCTTCCAAGGAAACCATTGATGCCAGTGACGATCTTGTGGAAGAGCTACGCCTGGCCCTGATGCGCACGGGGCAAAAACTCTCACGCCACATCCGAAGGGAAAACAAGGCGGCGGACCTAGAGAGAAAAAGACAGCATATTGAAAAATTTGCTCCTATTTTAGTGGAGGGGCTCACGCGAATCGCGAAGGCTTCTCTTTCAAGAAAGGCCAAGGCCGAAGAGGGGCTTAAAAAAATTCTTGGGAGAGACGCCGATGCGGCTGAAAAAGACCTCCAAACGGCGGAGTCTCGTTTGGAAGCTCTTAAGAAGGCAGAAAGGAGTTAGTTATGTCATTGATTAAAATACGCCGTCTGGACAAAAATATTCCCAAAGTGACCAAGGAATTATGCGACCATATGCTTAAGGAATTGGAATCCGCAAGGCGCCCCATGCTCCAAGCCACCAAGTGTTCCCTAGATAATGCCACTTATAGTTCCACCAAGGGCTACTTAAGACCTGGAAACAAGGTTGTCACCACAGAACTTAATGTGTCTTCGGTTCAAAAGCTTGCCAGAACCATATTTATGTTAGAAACACTCTTAAACAATTTAAAGACGGGGGCTGTCAATACAAAGCGTGAGATTTACTATATCTCCAAGGGAGCCGTTAGATCCAACGTCCATTTTCAACCCATTGATTTTGAGACACAAGATGAGAGTGATGCCATCATTAACTACATTTGTGACTTGCTTGAAGTTTACCGCGAAGAAATGAATTGCTATGCCAATGATCGTGGAGGACAAACCTACTCTAAAAACCTTATTGTCGTGGAAACCCTTGAAGATGACTCCAAGGCCACCATAGATCTTTCTCTCTTGGGAACCACTCCCTTTCAGCCAAAAAATAAACCCCAACAGTTCAAGCTGAGAGCTAAGGGAAAACTCGATTTTTGCTTAGTTGTTGAGTCTGAAGGTACAGCCAACACTCTTGTCACCAACGGCTTCACCAAAAGAAACAAATGCATTGTTGTTGGAGCCCAGGGGGTTCCTAGCAATGGTGTTCGTGGGTGGTGTAAAACGATTCAAGATCAGCTGCAAATTCCCATTTATTTTTACGGAGATTTAGATGCCTACACTTTGCAAAATATTTATAGAACACTGAAGGCCGGTTCGGCAGCGAGTCTCATTAGAAATCGCGATTTTTCGGCTCCCAAGGTGCGTTTTTTGGGAGTGTTACCCGAAGATGTCTCTAAATACGATCTTCACTGTTATGACGTCAACGACAAGAACCCCACAGAAAATCGTTCTCTCAAAAAGGCCAGAGATGTTCTTAGCAACGATCCATTTTTTATGGATAAGAAGAATAAGAAGCTGACTGAAATATTAAAGTGGCTCCTTAAAAATAAGAAACGATGTGAGCAACAAGCTATTTTTGCCGTGGACCCCAAAGACCCCCTTTTTCCTGAAAAGATTATTTTAGAGAAAATCAATAAAAAAATCTACGCATAATGTACTTGTATTACTTGGGCCATACACGAAACTAATGCGCTAAGTCGCCGATCTGCATTGACCTCTTTGACTCATCTTGGTAACTAATCGTCTAGCTGACCAGGCTGTTAGGTGTTACGTTAGGTGATTGCATAAGTGATTATAAGATGATTTAGGTGGTTGTATGAAAAACTACTTTTTTACAAGTGAATCTGTCTCAGAAGGTCACCCCGATAAAATGGCGGACCAAATTAGTGATGCTATTTTAGATGCTCTCCTCAAACAAGACCCTCAAAGTCGTGTGGCCTGTGAGACCATGATCTCTACAGACTTTATTGCCCTTGCCGGAGAAATTACAACACAAGCGAAGGTGGATTTTGCAGAAGTGGCCCGTCAAGTGGTTCGAGATATTGGCTACGATGACAAGGGCAAAGGCTTTGATCACAAATCTTGTGATATTTTTACAGCCATGGACCCCCAGAGTTCTGATATTGCCATGGGAGTCAATGATGATAAGCACGAGCAGGGGGCCGGGGATCAGGGGATTATGTTTGGTTATGCGATCAGGGAGACCCCCGAACTTATGCCCCTCACTATTAGCTTGTCCCACCAACTTGTTTATAATTTAATGAAAATTAGGAAGAATAAAGATCATGAGATGTCTTGTTTTCTTCTTCCCGATAGCAAAAGTCAGGTGACAGTGGAGTATTTGGAGGGCCAGGCCCATCGCATTGACACCATTGTTCTTTCCACCCAACACTCTGCGGATATCTCCATGAAATCTCTCAAAGCCTTTATCCTTGAGGAGTTAATTCCTTTGACGATTCCAAGTCATTGGATTGACAACAAGACCAAGTTTTTTGTGAACCCAACAGGACGCTTTGTCATTGGAGGCCCCCATGGAGACTGTGGGCTTACGGGAAGAAAAATTATTGTGGACACCTACGGTGGGCATGGAGCCCACGGTGGAGGTGCTTTTTCTGGCAAGGACCCCTCCAAGGTGGATCGTTCGGCTTCCTATGTGGCTCGACATATTGCCAAGAATATTGTAGGTGCAGGGCTGGCAGATAAGTGTCTTGTGCAACTGTCCTACGCCATTGGAGTGGCTGCGCCTACAAGTCTTATGGTTAATGACTTTGGAACAGGAAAGGTCTCCAGCGAGGTGTTGACTCAGGCGGTTCATGAGGTTTGGGATCTTCGGCCGGCGGCCATTGTGGAAAGTTTTGATCTTCTTCAGCCACACTATCGCAAGACGGCGGCCTATGGTCATTTTGGAAGGGAATCCGAAGAATTCACCTGGGAGAAGCTCGACCGAGTGGATAAGCTCAATGATGTTGTGAAAACTCTTGGAACTTTGCGAGCCTGGGTCACTTGATGAGTATAAAATGAGTATAAACCCCGAAAAGATTCGCAACTTTTCTATTATTGCTCACATCGATCACGGGAAATCCACTTTGGCCGATGGGCTGCTCAAGCTCACTGGAGCTCTCTCTGATCGCGAAAGCAAACAGCAATTCCTAGACAGCATGGACCTTGAAAGGGAAAGAGGAATCACCATCAAGGCCCAAACTGTACGACTTAACTACAAGGCTCCTGATGGGGAGACCTATCAGTTGAATCTTATTGATACTCCAGGGCATGTTGATTTTTCTTATGAAGTCTCTCGCTCTCTTGCGGCCTGTGAAGGGGCTATCCTTGTGGTGGATGCCGCCCAGGGGGTGGAGGCGCAAACCCTTGCCAATGTCTATTTGGCTCTAGACAACGATTTGGAAATTATCACCGTGCTTAACAAAATTGATCTTCCCGCGGCGGATCCTGAAGGGGTCAAGAGTCAAATCGAAGAGGCTATTGGACTAGACACCGAGGAAGCGATTTACGCTAGCGCCAAAGAGCTAAAGGGCATTGAGGAAATACTTAAAGCAGTTGTGGAGAAAGTTCCTCCTCCCCGGGCAGATCGTAGTCAACCCCTTCGAGCCCTTATTTTTGATTCCTGGTTTGACAGTTATCAGGGGGTGGTTATTCTTTGCCGTATTGTGGATGGAGTGCTTCACAAAGGAGAACGCATTAAGTTTATGAACTCGGGTCAAGATTACGAGGTTTTAAAGTTGGGTGTTTTTTCTCCCTTTGCCGAACACTTAGAAAGTCTTGGGGCCGGAGAGGTTGGCTTTATCATTAGTGGAATTAAAGATATTCGAGATGTGACTGTGGGGGACACGATCACCCATCTTAAGAGAGCTCACCAAAAGGAGTCCCAGAAGCCTCTTGCTGGATTTCAAAAGGTTTCTCCCATGGTGTTTTCGGGAATATTTCCCGTGTTTTCTACGGACTATGAACCCTTGAAAAAAGCCATGGAGAAGCTTTCTCTCAACGATTCAAGTCTTATTTACGAGCCTGAAAAATCCATGGCCTTGGGTTTTGGTTTGCGTTGTGGTTTTTTGGGTCTCCTTCACATGGAGATTATTCAAGAAAGGCTGGAAAGGGAATTTAACTTGGATCTTATCACCACAGCGCCCACTGTGGTCTACAAGGTATTTACCACGGACGGCCGCATGGAGGAGCTTGAAAATCCGGCCGATCTACCGGAGGCTGCAAAAATTGATTGTATCCAAGAGCCTTATGTGAAGGTCACTCTCCACACACCTTCTGAGTACATTGGAAGCATTCTCAAGCTGTGCGAGGATCGGCGTGGGACGCAAATAAAGATGGAATATATTTCTGACTCAAAGGTAATTATTGAGTATAAAATTCCCCTCAATGAAGTTGTCATGGATTTTTATGATCGCTTGAAGTCCATTTCAAGGGGCTATGCTTCCATGGAGTATGAGAAGATGGACTTTGAAGAGGGAAATTTATGTAAAATGGATGTTCTTCTCAATGGAGACCCCGTGGATGCTCTTTCGGTGATTATTCATAAATCCAAGGCGCACTTTCGTGGCCGACAACTCATAAAAAAGCTCAAAGAACTCATACCCCGGCAGCAGTATCAGGTGGCGATTCAAGCGGCCATTGGAGCAAAAATTGTGGCTCGTGAAACCTTGGGGGCTCTTCGCAAAGATGTGACAGCCAAGTGCTATGGTGGAGATATCACTCGAAAGAGGAAGCTTCTTGAAAAGCAAAAAGAAGGCAAGAAACGCATGAAGCAAATTGGTCAGGTGGATGTTCCCCAAGAGGCTTTTCTGGCCATTTTAAAAGTGACCGATTCTTAGTGGGTGGCTTGGTGGTGGTTGGTTACCTTTGACTGGCGAGCAGGGCTTCTTGGGCGCTTTCTATGAATTTGCGAAGGTTTTTTTGGGAGGGGTCCTTGGTGCTGGCGAGGACGCTAATCACAGAGCAGGTGGAGTGCTCCATAATTTTGTCATCTGTGGATCCAAAGAGGCGCTGGTAGAAACTTGTTGTGTTTTGGGACTCAAGGATGAGCATATCAAACTCGTCACTAACTTGGCAGAAGGCTTCCCATTTTTTGTCCCCTGAAATGATAAGTGTATCCACGCTGTGGCTACAGATTTCGGACATTTTTATAAGAAGTTGCTTTTTCCATGAAGAGACTTCTTTCTTGGAACCTGGGGCTATATAGGTGGCGAGTGTGATTTCTGCTTTGTTGACGCTTGCTAGGTGGTCAGCTGTTTGGAGGAGAAGCTCATTGGACTGGTCTGTTTCAACGATCACAAGAATATTTTTGAAGTAGTGAACTCCTTTATCTCGAAAGGTCATGAGGTTGCATGAGAGGTGGTTTTTGAGCCATCTCATGGGGTCAATGAGTGTGAAGGTTTCTCGGGATCTCCCTCCCCACTCCGTCACGAGCCATTGGCTATGCATCCTTTGGGAGATATCATGAATCGTTTTGTAGATGTCGTGGGAGACGATGGCATTGAAATCGAGGTCTGCCTTTTTTCTTTGAGCCATATGTTTGATCCGGCGTCGTATAGATCGTACTTGAGAACTTTCATAATCGAGGCGATTGAGTTCCGTTTGTTCGGGAACTTCCGTGACATGGACAACCTCAAGTTTTTTTTCATTGGCGAGAGCAACACCCATTTGTGTGAGAACTTCAGGAGATCTTTCATTGCCAAACATGGCGACAATGACGGAGGCTTTATTGAAGTCGATATCCTCTATATTTTCTATGCTCCTTTTGTGCATATCTTCCTTAATGAGGTCTTTCCTAGGGCCACGAATGCCAAGCACTCCTTTTCGGTCTGTACGTGTTCGACTAAAGAAAAGATAAATCAGCAGGCCAGGGACACTGATGGTAAGAAGTGCCAAGGGAACAATGGAACCCATGGCAATCAGGAGAGCGATGCATGCTATCATACCAAAGAGCTGAGTGAAGGGGTAAAGGGGAGAGTGGTAGGCGGGTTGGTACCATTGTACATGGGTCTCTCGCAGCACAATGACTGCAAAATTGACAAACATAAACATTGTAATCATAAAGGCACTGGCAAGCTTGGCAATTTTGATCATATCGAGGTTGAGAATCGCCAAGGCCACGAGGAAACCTGACAGAAGAATACTCCAAAAGGGAGTTAAGAATTTTGGGTGAATTTTCCCTAAAAAAGGGGGTAAAAGGTTGTCGCGGCTCATAGCAAAGGGAAATCTGGAGCCCGCCAAAAGAGCTGCATTGGCCACGGAAAACATGGTGAGGATAGCGATGACAGCAATGATAGTTCCCACATGCTTGCCTCCGATATGCTCGGCAAGGGTATAAACAGGACGAAGGTTGCCTGATAACATATCCATTGGCAGAACTCCTGCAATAATAAAGGTGACGCTACAGTAAATAGTGGTTGCGAAGATAAGGGAGAAGAGAATTCCTCGAGGAAGATTGCGTCCTGGATTTTTTATTTCTTCTGCAATGGCGGCAATTTTTGTGACACCCGCAAAGGAAACAAAAACGAGAGCGGTGGAGGCCATGAGTCCTGAAACTCCATTCGTTAAGAGAGGTTCAAAGTTGATTCTCTGAACTTGTGGGAAACTATACACTGTAAGGACTGATAGGGTTAAAATTGTGATGGCAGTGACAATGCCTAGGAGCCATCCCACTTTGCCCACTCCGAGAAGGTTGATGGCAACAATAATGGCCAAGAGGGTGAGGGCGGCGAGTTCTAAAGGTATATTGGCGAGAATTTCAAGGTAGGCTCCAAAGCCCACGAGGGCAAAGGAAGCCTTGAGAATTATAGAAAGAAAGAGGCCAAGTCCTGCAATGGTTCCAGCCAAAGGTCCAAATGTTCTTTCCATGTAGACATAAGTTCCCCCTGAGGTAGGCATGGCTGTGGAGAGTTCCGATTTACTCATTGCTGCGGGTAAAATACAAAGGGCG
This sequence comes from Bdellovibrionales bacterium, assembly GCA_965261545.1. GTDB lineage: Bacteria > Bdellovibrionota > Bdellovibrionia > Bdellovibrionales > UBA1609 > CBDHDF01. The sequence continues at coordinate 668,006 of CBDHDF010000002.1, forward strand.
GCGAGAAAAAAGGCCAAAAATAGGGAGGGGCCGGTGATGGTAAATCCCACACCTGGCAAGACAAAAATCCCACTGCCTAGCATTGAGCCAATACTGATGGAGACAACAGCTCCTAAGCCCAATCGTCGTTCAAACTTCTTAATCAATAATGCCTACCCCTTCCTTCATGTCTACGTCTTCCTTTGGTGGAGCCCTTTTTATTTTATCAAATTTTATTAAAGGGGAGTTCTTTTTTACATAGTAGTCCCTCTATTGATCCTGGATTGATTGCGCAGGGTGGCAATTTATGTCACTGAAGATATGTCAGGTTGTGTCAGTGAAGTGTGTCAGGTATAACACATAACATGGCAATAAAAATGATAATAAGAATAAATAAAACCACTTTCTTTCTTATCAGCTTTATCAGCATGATGATTATGAGTGGCCCTGTTGTTCAAGGGAATCCAGAAATAAACCTAGAAAATACCTCAGAGGCTCCTCAAGGAACTATAGGGGATCTTAGTATTTCCTGTGAGGATTTAGACCATTGCCCCGACTATGTGGGAGGTCTTTTTACGGTGACTCAAGAAGACACCGCGAACTCTTTCATACCTCAATGGGGAATTGGTCTTTGCTCACAAACTCTCATAGCTCCCGACAAGATTTTGACAAACCGACACTGCTTACCTGAACAGAGCCTCGAACCCAACCTCCCCTGCAGCAATATCACGGTGATTTTTCCAAAAACAAAGAGCAAAGAGGCTGAGATCGTGGGATGCCAATCTGTGATTGCACTGAGTGAAGAAATTTTTGATGAGGTTGATGGAAAAAGCACTTTAGAAGAAGATTGGGCTATTCTTCAATTGGATCGTCCCGTCCGTCGAACACCTATTGAAATAAGTTTGCAAGGAGTACCTCACCAGGCGAACTTAACAGCTTTTCCCGTGTATTACGAAAAGTCCAAGGTGAGATATTTTTCTGACACTATAAAACCTGTGGTCAAAGGTCAAATTAAGAAGGTTTCATGTCTTGCACACATGAATAGTGCTCTCATTCCAACTTATAATTACCCCCACAATTCGATTTTATCTCTTGTTTGCAATAGAAAAGTCATAGGTGGAAACTCCGGTTCAGGACTCATTTCAGATGGAGGAAAGCTTTCTGGTGTTCTTAGCGTTGTATTGAAGAACTTCGAAGGTCAAACATTTGCCTTCATGGGGTCTACAGATTATCAGTTCTTGGGGGGTTACACTGTAGGTGCCACCAACACCCAATGCATAGATAAAGCTTACAAAATTGGCAAGGCCAATAGAGCATACAGTCGTGAATGGACTCCCTTTTGTGTTCGCAATAAAAATGAATCAGAATATGCAAATTGGATGCTCACTGTATTTTATGGATCCACTCTTTTCAAAGATTCTCTGCAAGAAATATCGAAGGATCTTTTAAGGGATCCTACTATTCAATGGGAAGATCATAACAAACATTTTTTCCAAAACTTGTCTCGTCCTCGTTCAGCAGGCCGATTGTCGGAGCTAGTGACTTCCCCTGTTTTTGAGTACTTTTATACCACCTTAGGAGCCTTGTTGTACCCCAAAACACCACAATGTATTAAATCCTCAAGAAGGGGAGAGACCTTTTCTCTTATGCTGCCCCAAATGGTGCTCTCCTACGGAGAAATGAATCTCAATGAATATACCTTGTTTACTTTACCACTTAAGCTTAAATTTTTAAAGTTTGGAATGACATACGATGCTTCTCTCGACTCTTTTCGCGGAACCCCATTGCGTCTCGGCGACACCCATCTCAAAGAAAAATTCTTAGATATTTCTAAAAAAATATCAAAGGGGCTACTCCAATGTATGTTTGCAAAACAAGAATGCCATGAATTTGACAAGCGACTCAATGAAAGAGAGAAACTACTAGAAGGCACCGATTCGACTCAAAAGGTTTTATTGGAGAATGAACTTTTCATTCAAAGTAATCAATTTGGCGCCATTGATATCTATGTCCCTGTTTGTATAGATAAATGAGTTTCAGTCTATATTTTTATGCACACAATCTGGGGACTTCCATTGGGCAGCCGTCCTTTTCTTCTCTTCCTCTTTCCATTCTTGAGGAGTTAATAGTTTTTGTGCCAAAGCATGGATAGGCCCTCCGCCTGCCAATTCATCTCTCAACAACTCATTGAGAGAGCGCTGCCTTTCCAAAGGGTTCTGATTTTCAAATTTGGAAGACACCACAAGCACCCTAAAATGGGATTGAGCCCCCTTAGGCACACGGTGGGTATGGCTTTCATCAACGACTTCTACGTAAATGGGGTCAAATCTTTTTTGAACCTTTATTTCAATGATATCTCGAAGGCACATGTTGACCTTTTTAGCACCATTCAAGAGATACAGCAAAACAGATGACTCATAGCATACTCTCCCTTGGATTTTTGTTGAGAGGAAGGTCGTGATAGAGATAGCATCGAATCATAGGGGGGTGTTGTATGTCCACGGGGTTTCGTTTTCTACACTGGGTTGTTTGGGTGACCTTGGTTTCTTTTGTCATCTTTTATGGGATGAAGACTTGGATTTTTTCCCCCATAGTCTCCATAGGGAGTCAAAAGTCTCCAAAGTCAAGCATGTCCCGTGGGGACTTTCTAGGTGAAAAAAAACATGGGGATAGAAATAAAGAAGGGGAGTTTTCTATAAAAATATTGAGGAAGGACGTCTCAATGACAGTTCCCTCTCCCAATAAGAAACTACCCTTGGGCATACCAAAGGCCTCTAGACTTTCCCCAGGTGTGGCCACCTCTTCTCCAACAGAAGAAGACAACGAAAGTTGGGTGACTCTTAAGAAAAAAATCATTTACGAAAGCCACCAAGTGGGAAAACTAAACCCCGACCCTAAGGAAACAAAGAAACGCTTGGCAGCATTGGCCGAAGGACTGACTGAAGAGGAAAAGAACTACTTAAGTCAACAAGCTATTGGAGAGAAAGCCAAAGCCAGCGCCAACGCCGATTTGAGGTTCTTAAGTGTCTATCTTCTCAATAAAAATGGCACTTCTTTCAAGCATTTAATGAATATCGCCCGGCACCCCATTGAAGTGCCTTTCAATCAACGGAGACTTTTTGAACAAGAAGTTTTGTTAAGGGCTATGGCCCTTGAAGGGATAGTTCAATCATTGAGTCCTGATGAAGCTCAGAGAAGAATCCTCGAATTTATCTCTCAGCAAGATAACACGATGTTAATACACCAAGCCCGTCAGCTGCTCTTTCGTGTTCGAAAGATGTGAAAATTCAGTAAATATAAAAATTTAGAAGAATAGATATGAAGAATTAGGTCTAGCTTAGAGCGCCTTGGACACGTTTAAGGTGCGGAATTGAGGTTGAAACTTGTATTTCTCATTCAAGTGGGTAGAATGTAAAGAATGGCAGTGACCCAAGAAGCAAGTGAGAAAAAGCAGAAAAACTCTTCCAAAGACAAAGGTATCTTGGTTTTACCTCCTGTTGCCACCAGTACTTATCACTTTTGTAAAAAGTGTGATACAGATCGGTACCATAGGGTTCAAGCTCACTCTAGCCCCTCCAGTGCTAAGTTGGAATGTGAAGTTTGCAAAAGAAAAAGCACTTTGAAGATAGCCAAGAAAAAACCGGTAAGGTCAACTCGACTTCGTGAAAAGAAAGAAAGCGACGCCCAAAATGCCCTTTGGACACGCCTTAAAACAGAAGTTAATGTCGAGTCTGTCAGCCCCTATAGCATGAAAGGCTCCTTTGTCCTCCAAGCGGCCATCAATCACCCTAAATTTGGTATTGGTTTTGTAACCTCTGTCCAAGATAAGAAAATTGAGGTTATTTTTGAAGAGAGTTCCCGACTTTTAATCCACAATAAGTGACTGCAGGTGACACTAAATAAATAAGGGTGCGACCACGAGATGACGTATTGTGCTATGCACCAATGCCGTTTCCTTAAGCCACCACACCCCTCTGCCTCTGCGTTAAGCTATTTCTTTTAAAAGAACTCCCAGCCCTTTTGATAGACCTTTCATAGCTTCTTTTGAAGTGCCTCCTCTTCTCCATTGAAATCTTCATCAGCAACTTTATCTGCTTCCTAAATTTCTGATAGAGCCCCGCAACAAAAAGAGGGATGCTATCCATTATGAAATCAAGAATCAGTTTAAAGTTAGGTTTTTTGTAGTCATTTTTTACCAACTGATTCACACTGTCTTCATCCTCATTTATGCTCATTTGAATCTTTGTATAATTGAAGAGCCAAAAATAAGAATACAGCTCTTGCAATATTCCATTAAGGCTTGTTGAGTGCCACTGCTCCATTTTCATTGTCGATGTAAAATCACGAAATGTCGTTTCTATTTCCCAACGACGAGAGTAAAGAGCAACCATATCCTTCTTGTCCAAGGAGCCATGCGGAAGATTAGTGGCCAAAACAGAGAACTCCCCAGTCTTTGGGTTTTTATACTTATAGAGATGAATGACCACCCCCTCAATAACCATTCGTGAATACCAACCTGGGCCATTAAATAAATTTACAATGGGGATAAAAGTAGAGCCTCGCTTACAACGCGCAATAAAGAAGTTACTGGCTTGAGCATGGGCCTTAATAATCTCTGTAGATAAATAAAGCCTATCGTAGAGAGTTATGCTATTACTCTCAAAACTACCTATCATTTGAATAGCATTGGCGATTTCGTTGAGAGCGGGAGAAAAGCAAAGATTCTTTGTCACACCCGATAAAACGTCATAAGCATGAGATAGATACATACGTAAGAAATGAGTTTCCATCTCATTTGGGCAAGGGTACCCACAATAACCCTCCTTTAAAAGATCTTTAGAGCGAGGAAGTGCTAATTGGTCGCCATCTATGGCATAGATATAAAAACCATGAAACGTTTTTCTCAATGGTTCGTAGTCTGTAATCAAAGATTCAAAGATATCTTTGAAAAATAGGTAAGAAATACTTTGACGTATCTTGCTGAGACTGCTTTTGACTGGCATGAGAAGCAGGTCACCAAAATGAGTCCATACCGTCTTAAGAGCGATTTGGTAGCCTTCGTAATTTGTTCCGGAAATAAGATAGATAATGGTAAAAAAGAAAATTTGAGGATTAAATTTTCGATTCCTTTTTTGTTTTTCTGGATCGACAAGGTGCTCTGACTTGAAGGAAGAATCAAGTTTTGGTAGAATAAAATGGTCATCTGTGACGCGAACTCGTCATTTGGGGGCTTTCGAGATCAATATTGGATTGCATGTGACTTACTCCTTGGTTGAGGGTTGGGTGTAAAATAAAACAAGTCTTATTCTTGTCGATTTATCTAATAATTTCAAGAGATTTTTCTTAAGGAAACGGCATTGTGCTATGCACACATACTGTTCATCTTAAGTGCTGTGAGTCAGGTGGCCCCGTACCAAAGAGTGAAAATGAACCTCACTTGCCAATAATCACAAAATAGTCTACACAAGTGTCTATGGTTTTAAATCCAAAAATACCAAATTTTAAACAAGATATGCACGATATGACTTCCAAGGACCTTAAGAGCCCTCAGACAGCCCTGCCCCAGAACCTTATAAAGAACACTTACATAAAGGACTCTCAATTAAAGAACCTTCAACTCTTTGAAAAAAGAAAGGAAGATCACATCTCTCTCTCATTGGAGAACTCCAGTGAAGCCCTAGGGGGAAGTGAGTTGGATAGGGTTCGCCTCACCCACAATGCTCTTCCCGAAATAAACTTAGAAGATATTGATATCTCCCAAAGGGTCTTGGGCCACTATAAAATGAAAACACCCTTTCTCGTGAGTTCTATGACTGCTGGACATACTGAATCCACGGAGCTCAATACTTGCCTGGCCCGAGCCTGTGCCCAACGGAGTTGGTTGATGGGGGTGGGTTCTCAAAGACGAGAGTTGGAGGATGAGCGGGCCAAGGATGAGTGGAAAAAACTCAAGGATAAGGTGCCCAATGTTCATTTGATGGGCAATATTGGCATCTCACAACTCATTCAAGTATCTCCTCAAAAAATACGTGAATTGACCACCGCCTTGGAGGCCGTGGCCATGATTGTCCACACAAACCCCTTGCAAGAGTCCATCCAAATGGAAGGAACTCCCCATTTTGCCCATGGAATGGAGGCTCTTAGTCACCTCACCCAAGAGCTTGATATTCCCGTCATTCTCAAAGAAACAGGCTGTGGGATTTCAAGGGAAACATTCTTGAAAATATCGGATTTAAATTTGGAGGCCGTGGATGTCAGCGGCTTTGGAGGAACTCATTGGGGACGCATTGAGGGATATCGCGCCAAAATACACTTAGAGGGACATCCAAGATATCCCGAAAAGTCAAAGCCACCAAGGCACTCAGAAAGGCACTCAGAACAGCCAAAGCAACAAGAGCCCTCCGTACAACGAGAGTCGTCCATAGAGGAGCAACTCAAAATACGCAAGGCCCGCAGGGCCCTTGAGACATCACAGGTTTTTGCCCACTGGGGTATTTCGACCTTAGACTCATTTCTTGCCGGACGAGACTTACAGCTTCCCTTTGAACTGTGGGCCTCGGGGGGTGTACGAACGGGGTTGGATGCCGCCAAGCTTTTAGCTCTTGGTGCACAAATGGTAGGCTATGCCAAACCCATTCTCCAAGCAGCCCTTCTAGGGGAAGACGAACTCGACTTCAAAATGTCCAATCTTGAGTATCAACTCAAGGTCGCCATGTTTTGTACGGGCTGCATAAATTTAAATCAACTGAAGGAGGCACATGTATGTCAGATTCATTCGTAAGTGCTCCATCTTCCCCCATGAATGACGTCGACTTTTTTAAAGGTTTTTCCAAACTGAATCGATCAGAAAGGCTTATGCGCCTTTACGAAATGGGGGTCTTAAACACCGAAGACATGGAGTTTCTCACCCTGGGTTCTCCTATGGACATGGACCTTGCAGAAAAATTCATTGAAAACGCTATTGGCTATTTCAAAATTCCCATGGGTGTTGCAGCTCATTTTGTAATCAATAGAAAAGCCTATGTTATTCCCATGGCCGTGGAAGAAACATCCATCATTGCCGCTGCCAGCAAAACAGCCAAGTGGATTGGGGAGCATGGAGAAATCACAGCGCAAACTGTGGGAGAAAATATTATTGGACAAATTCAAATGGCCAAAGTCAAAGATTTTGCCAAAACTAAAACGCACATTATTGGTGCCAAGCAAAAGCTTATTGAAATGGCCAATAAAAATGTGGCTCAAAAAATGGTGGCACGTGGAGGAGGGGTCAGAGAAATCACTGTACGCCATGTACACAGAGGGGCCCCCACAAATAGGGGTGGCGGCGACATCATGGACGACAACTCAATGTTGGTTGTGCATGTTCATGTGAATACCTGCGAGGCCATGGGAGCCAATATCATGAATCAAATCTGCGAATACTTAAAGAGGCCCCTTGAAGAACTTACAGGTGAAAAGGTTCATATGTGCATTCTTTCCAATCTCGTGGACACAAAAATAACCCGTGCTCAAGTGGTGATGAAGGGATTGGGGCAAGAGGTGATGGACAACATTGTCGAGGCCTCTTTATTTGCTCAACAAGACCCCTATCGAGCTTGCACCAACAATAAGGGAGTCCTCAATGGCATCGATCCCATTGCTATTGCCACAGGCAATGACTGGCGAGCTGTGGAAGCAGGAATTCATGCCTATGCTGCCAGAGACGGTCGGTATCGCTCTGTCACCAAGTGGTCTCAAAGGGGAGGAGAGCTTCGCGGGACCTTTGAAGCCCCAGTGATCCTAGGAACCGTAGGCGGTGTCACCACCCTTCACCCCATGGCTAAAGTGAGTTTACGTATCATGAAGACCCAATGTGCCCAAGAGCTTTCAAACGTTTGTGCCAGCGTCGGACTTACTCAAAACCTCGGGGCCCTTAGAGCCTTAACATCCGTGGGAATTATTGAAGGGCATATGAAGCTTCACATCAGAAATCTCGCCATGAGGGCTGGGGCCAAACCCAAAGAAACCCCCATTGTTCAAAAAAAACTCGAAGAAATCCTCACCATGACCAAGGGAGTTTCCCTCCGACATGCTGAAAGAGTGATCGCCCACCTACGCCGCCAAAAAGGAGACCTTTCTAGGGAGGGAGGCTTCAACGATACCACCACCTTTTAAAGAAGAGTTCTCTTTGAAAACCCTTCTCTCTTTTCCCAGCAAAACATTTCTCACAGGAGAATACACCGCCATCGTCGGTGGCCCAAGCCTTGTTATAAGCACAAAACCTCGATTTAAACTTGAGGTTATATACCCATCGGTATCCCCATCTACGGAGGTATCTTCGTCTGTAACTCCTTCTCTAATGGATACAAGAAAAATCAAAAGAAAAACGTCTCAAAGAAGTTCTGGAACCTGCCGTGGCATTCACAAAAGAAGTCCTGGGGGCATTTGGGTAAGAAATCACCCCTCTTGCTTTCACAATGCAAACATTCACTTTATAGATCCCCATAAAGGAGGTGGTGGCTTTGGAGCTTCCACAGCCCAATTTTTAGGTGTTTATACATGGACCCAACTATGGGAACAAATAACTTCCTCCCCCCAGCACTCAACACTCTCAACTCCGATCATGAACACCCATATGTTGGAAACTCTCTGGCACAAGTATAGAAAAACGGCATGGGTGGGAGAGGGAGCACGCCCAAGTGGAACCGACCTTCTAAGTCAAAGACAAGGAAAAATCAGTCTGTTTTCGTTTCCTCCCTTTCACCATGAGATTTTTTCATGGCCCTTTCATGGGCACGGTTTTTTAATAGTGCGAAGTCACCATAAATTGGCCACACATAAACACTTAAAAGGCAAAAGAGAAAATGATTTTAAATCTCTCAAGCCTTTATCTTCAAATGTGGTTGACGCCTTTAAGAAAAAAAACTGGATTGACTTCATGTTTGCCCAGAGAGAATTTTATAAAGCTCTTAGCAATATGGAACTCACGGATATTCGTTCCAAGGAAATGATCTGTAAAATAGATAAAAATCCAGAGATTCAGTTTGTCAAACCCTGCGGAGCCCTCGGGCTCGAAGTTCTCATGGTGTTTTTTGAAGATATTCATCGAACGAAAGTCCAGTCTTATTTACACAACTTGGAGCAAAATCTTGGCTTACAAGTGGTTTCTTCAGACAAAGATATTTGCAATGGGCAAGATATTGACTTTATTGTAGATGAGGAAAGCCAAGATAAAGAAACTATGAACCACAAGGAAAAAGTGCCATGAACCAAAAAGGGGAAAGATTCTCCAAGAAATTAAGCTGGTCTGCGGAAGCCCCCTCCAATATTGCATTGATTAAATACATGGGCAAAAAAAAAGAAAACCTTCCCACCAACCCCTCTCTTTCCTATACCTTGCATCATCTGCGTTCCATTGTTGAGGTGGTGCAAAGCCCAAATTTGAATGTCGACACCTGGGCACCCATTCTGGACAAACCATGGAAAAATCCACAACTTTCGGAACTGGGAAGAACAAGATTTTTAAATCACTGGGCCTTTTTAAAAAGGGAATTGAGCATTGATGGATTCTTTACAGTGAAATCCGCCAATAATTTTCCTTCAGACTGTGGCATTGCAAGTTCAGCCTCAAGCTTTGGAGCCCTCACTCTTTGTGCCCACAAAGTGGCAAAGGATCGTGGCTCTCTTCAAGAGCTTAATAAGGAGATGGATGTCGAAATGATAGCTCGTTTAAGCGTTAAGGGTTCAGGCTCTTCCTGCCGTTCTTTTTTTAGCCCTTGGGCTCACTGGTCAGAAGAAAGAGGGGAGCATTGCTTGCACGCTGTAGATTTTCCATATAATAAATGGCTTCACAATGTCATACTCATAAGCGATGGTAAAAAGAGCGTGACTTCCAGTGAAGCCCATCTTCGCATACAAACCAGTCTCCTCAACAAAGACCGAGACCTTCGAGCGAAAAAAAGAATGGAAAACTTGATGCAATCCTTGAAGTCCCAAGACTGGGCATCGGCTTTTGAAGTGATTTGGAGTGAATTTTGGGATATGCATGCTCTGTTTGAAACGAGTGATCCTCATTTTGGCTATATGTCCAGCCAAAGCATGGATGTCTTAAGTACGGTTCGAAGATTCTGGCAACAGCACAATGATGGCCCCCTTGTCACCATGGATGCTGGCCCCAACATTCACCTACTCTACAGAGAGGATCAAAAGAATTTACAAAGTCAGTTGAATCAACAACTTCAAGGCTACCTGCGTTTATGATAAGACTGGGGTTATAGGTAAGATGACTTGCAGTATGATTATGATAAGATTTCTTGGGTTATGGTAGGGTTTACCTGGGGTATGTGTGACCCTGGGTTGTGTGGCCCCGGGTCGTTGGGGGCCTTCTTAAGATGGATTTAATATGATATCGATATCGAAATGTCATCACTTTATAGCCTACAGTAAGTGGATTTTGGCAGGTGAACACTCCATTTTAAGGGGGGGAACTGCCTTGGTTTTTCCCCACAAAAGTTGCAAAATAGCTGCTCAATTTGAAAGGTTAGATCAAGAATTGGAAGTTCAGTTTGCAGGCCCCCGTGGAGAAGAACTGCAAATTGTTTTTTGGGGGGTTTTTGAAAAGGCCCTCCAGTTGACAGGAAAAACAAGGAAGCAAATTCGGGGGCGCTTATCTCTTTTCAGCAACATTGCCATGGGAACAGGACTTGGAGCCTCAGCCACTTTATGTGTGACCCTGGGGCGTTGGTGGGCCATCTTAGGATGGATTCAAGAAAGTGATATCTATGCATTTTCTAGAAAACTTGAAAATATTTTCCATGGCGAAAGCAGTGGAGTGGATATTGCTGGAGCCATGTCCACGGAGGGAGTGCGATTTGTAAAGGGTGGATCTATAACACCCATTAAGATCAAATGGAAACCTCAGTGGTTTTTAAGCGACTCTGGACAAAGGAGCCTAACCTCAGAATGTGTTTTAAAGGTAAAATCTCTTTGTAGAAATCACCCCGAACACAGCCTCAAAATTGATGAAAATATGCATAGGGCTGTGGAACTTTCTGCTCAAGCTCTTGTTATGGATGAAAAAATGGGACTTTCCCTTTTAAAGGAAGCCATTTATATGGCACAAGATTGTTTTCGACAATGGAATCTCATAGAGGGTACTTTGGAAAAACACATGCAAGAACTCTTGCACCATGGGGCCCTCGCCGTAAAACCCACAGGCTCAGGTGGAGGAGGCTATGTCTTGAGTCTCTGGAATATTCCACTTCCAGAAGCCCTTCGTCCCTCACTGCTTATTATTTAACCCCAGTTTCGGGTTTTTTAGAAAGCCTTTAGAAGGCTTTGCTCATGGTGTGCCCGGCATGGAGAGGAACTCAATGAAAGAAGGAACTTCACCCCTTGGTCTTTATCCCTGTGTACGGATCATTTTTATTCCTTATAATAGATCTTACACATTTTAATGTGGAAGGCCAAATCTTGCCTTGTCATAGATTCCAAGTAGCATTTGAGTGGAAAGTAGTTCTCCTTGGCACTTTCATTGGTGATATATGCATTTGTTTTGGCGACGTCACGGGCATGAACTCCGGCAAGGACCCAACCCTTGTATTGAAATCGCATAATAAGATTGATGGCAGAATTTGTATTGTATTTGAAGAGCCGTTTGAGGATGGCCAATAGAAAGTCCATAGGGGTATAGTCAATAATATGGGCCGGGAGGATTTTGGTTCTCATAAATACAACCTTGGATAGGGTGGATGTTCTCTTGGGTTTGGCTTCAGAAATGAGATAATTTTCATTTTTTACAAGAATTTTAGGGTTATTACTGTAGTTTTCGTCACAGTTTTCTGTTTGAAGAGAATCCATCATCGTCGTATGTGGTGGTATAAATTCTTTTTCTTCATCCATATCGGTGCTGTTCTCAGTGGGACTATAGGTGCTGTTCTCAGTGGGACTATAGGTGCTGTTCTCAGTGGGACTATAGGTGCTGTTCTCAGTGGGACTATAGGTGAAAAGGTTTCTAATTCTCATTTCTCGGAGAGTCATTTTAGGTGTGTCCAAATCTGTATTGTCAAAAGTTGGGTTCATTTTAGCCTTATCCTACTATTTTTAAAGGTTTACGCTTTTATAGCTTTATTTTTTAAATTTCTTTTTTTTGAAATATCTAGGAGATAATAGTTTTTTCTTTTTTTTAAGTCATCTTTTTTCTTCTAGAGTTTATGGGTGTTTTGTATGAGTGTGTCAAGGCGCCGGGGGGTAACTACGTGGCTTTGGCTGTGGCTTTATGTCGGGGCTCGGTGTTGGACTTGGAGTTGTTTTTTGTAAGGGCTTCAGGGCGAGGATTGTAAAAGCCCAAATGTTTTGGTATCCGCCGGTAGAAATGGTTCCACCAATAAAATAGAGCTTTCTTTTCGGCAGGGTGGGAAGGGTGCCGACAAAGCTATTTGTACTTTCATCGTAGGTGATACCTGAACCACTATTGTAAAATACTTGAATTTTATAGCTTGTTCCAGATGGAACATTCGAAATATCTTTATCTTCATCAATGGTATAGACGAAGGGGGAGCCTCCTGTTGTGGCTTGAATCAGAGGAATAGATAAGGAAGGAAGCCCAGAGCTGGATTGATTTGACTCGGGGGGATCGTACATGCAACGGAATCCATGGGCACTATTTTTTGATTCCACAAGGGAAACGGCAAAGGCTCCTCCTTGATCCCCGCTTCGATAATGGCCGCCTCGAAGAATGGGGCCTTTGTCAGCTTCGAGGAGGGCGTAACCAAAGCCTCCGTAGGGAGATTGGTCGAGGTGGTTATAGTGACCTTGAGTGCCGAATTGTTCCTTGGCGGAACGATTTTTTTGGGATTCACTGACTTTTTTTCTATCAGAATGGGTTATGTTTGTGATTTGTGATATGTAATCGTCTGTGCCGTAGAGTGGGGACCATCTGTTTTGGTTATTGAGATTATCATCTTTGACCCACTCGGCGACATTTCCTCCCAAGTCCCATATAATTTCTTTATTGGAAAGTGTGAGGGTTCTCTTTTGAGAGTGCCATGTTTCGTTGCTGCAGCTTGCTGTCTTTCCAAAGCAACCGTTGTTATCAGGGCCTGCTTCCAGCCCCTGGGGAGGGTTATTATCTGTGTGGCCTTGGCTCATTCCCCCAGCAGAGCCTACACTGTGATCCATCCAATTTTTATGAAAAGTTTCAGCATTTCTTACTATGTTCTGCCACCTGTCGTTGGTGAGAAGGCTGTAGCGGTGGCCTATCTTTTTGCACTGAGAGATGGCACCTTGCCGCTGGATTCGCCAAGGTTGACTCTTAGGGTGGGAGGTCGCTTTGCGGCTTTTCTTTTTCATTTCGTATTTGGCGACACAAAAGCTTTTTTTGGAGTATTCTTGGTTGGCTGGAATTCCCACAAAGTCTCTGGGGCAAGTGAAGTGGTTTTCAACAGTGTGGGATACAGGCACTGTTGTCTTGTTATTGATTTTGTGATAAGCGAGAACGATGACCATACCGGGGCGCTTATTTAAACCTGTAACATCAATGATGGTTGACCAAGAGCCATTGGCACAAATTGTCTCGACTTCAAATCCTCCGACATTGGCAAAAATGGGGTGCCCATTGGCGGAGCATCTTCCGCGTATAGAGTAGCTGGCAGCGTTGTAACTATAAATGTCTTCTAGATTATGAAAATCTATGGTGATGAGAGAGTTGGGTGATAGGGGTGATCTTTTTTTGTTGCCACCATCGGAGCAGGCCAACGAAAATAGGCAAAGGACAAAGATTATAAATAAGTTGGTTCGTAAATTTTGATAATTGGTATGACGGTTGGTAAATAAGATCTTCATTTTACATCTCCTTTTGATTGTAGTCAAGGGCAGTCATTGAGTGTCCCACAATTTTACATATCGGTCCCCACTGCATCCACTTGAATCAAATTTCAATATCTTGAGAATTTTTATCAAAGTTTTATGAAAGAATGATGATTTTGTATTAAAATGAAACATAATGTGAGTGGGACAATCATAGATTAAGATAGATCAGACATAGAGAGATCGGAGAGGGGATCCTAGGAATTTGAGAACCGTGGTTGGATTTTTTGCAAGGGAGCATTTGCTGGGGAACCTCATGACAGTGTTTATTATTGTCTTTGGGGTTTACATACTTACAAAGATGAGGCGCGATGTCTTTCCCAATGTTGATTTTAACCACACGATTGTTTCTACGGTCCTTCCAGGAGCTTCTCCCAAACAAATGGAAACCCTTGTTATCAATGTTATTGAGCCTCGTCTTAGGGAAGTGGATGGGCTTCGACTCATTCGTTCCACAGCCATTGAAAGTGTCGCTACGATCACGATTCAACTAGACCCCGACGCCAAGGACCCCGACAAAACCAATAGTGACATACAAAAGGCCATCGATCAGTTGGAGGACCTCCCTGAAGATGCTGAAAAGCCGATTATTACCACTGTGGAGTCGGGCAAAAGGCCTGTCATAGAAGTGAATATTTCTGGGGATGAGGCCACTCCCCTAGAATTAAGGGAAGCGACCAAGCACCTGTACGATGAACTTAGCAAGATCAGGGATGTTTCAAGCATTTACAAAATGGGTTACCTTAAGAAAGAGTGGGCTGTGGTCGCAAATCCTGAAAAGCTTGCCCAGCGAAATATTTCCCTAAACACATTGATTCAGAAAATACGGCGCAATAATATTTCTTTTCCTGGGGGCACGGTGAAGAGTGGAGGGGGAACGGAGGCTCTTGTTCGCACGGAGTCCCAGTTTCAAAGTTCCCAAGAACTTTTAGACTCTGTTCTTCTTATCAATGATGCCGGTTTTGAAACACGTATTTCCGATGTTGCTAAGGTCTATGAGACCTTTGAAGAGCCCAGAAGACTCTATCGTGCAGATGGAAAAGAGAGTCTTGTTTTGAGGGTGGCAAAGAAAACCAATGGAGATGCCCTTGATCTTGTGAAGCAAGTTAAGGGTAAAATCACCGAGGTTCAAAAAGACCTAAAAGATACCATTCAATTGAGTTTTTCCAATGATGCCTCCGTTTATTTAGCCAACCGGCTTCGTACTTTGACTTGGAGCCTCACCATAGGTCTTGTTCTTGTCGTTTTGGTCCTCATTTTTTTTCTGCCTTGGCAGCTCACTCTCGTCGTTTCCGTGGGGATTCCCATGGCTCTTTTTGCCACTCTTATGATGGCTTCGCTTCTCGGATTTTCTCTCAATGTGGTGAGTCTTTTGGGGTTGATTATTGTTCTTGGGATGCTTGTGGATGACGCCATTGTCGTATGTGAAAATATTTGGCGCCATGTGGAAAAAGGTAAAAATAAAACTCAAGCTGTCATTGATGGCACTTGTGAAGTTTTCTCCCCCATTGTTGCTTCTATATTAACCACTATTTCAGCCTTTGCCCCCATGCTTTTTATGTCGGGGGTTTTTGGTGCCTTTGTCTTTCACATTCCTGTTATGGTTATTCTCGCTTTGATTTTTTCTCTTCTTGAAGTTTTTCTTATTATGCCCTCCCATTTTACAAGTTGGGTGAATCCCTTTATCAATCATTCGAAATTGGTGGCTAAAGCCCAACGCAAGACATGGTTTGACCGTGTGAATCAAGTTTATCAAGGCTATATTCATTGGAGCCTTAAATTTCGTTATCTCGTGATTCTTTTTACTATCATTTTGGCGGCTCTGACTATACAGACTTTGAAAACCAAGGGGCGATTTGTTCTCTTTCCCAACGATGGGGCAGATATTTTTTTCGTGAATATAGAGGCTCCCACAGATGTTTCTCTTGAAACTATGGCCGAGACGATTGTCCCCATTGAAAAAGCTGTGGCTCGTATACCCGCCCATGAACTCAAGGATTTTTCCTCGACCGTTGGAGCCATCGAGCAAGATAGTTTTGATCCTCAAAAAAAGAGGGGTTCTAACTATGCGAGTATAAGAGTTACCCTAGCTCCTAGCAATACAAGAAAGCGTACCGCTCAAGAGATCATTGATGAACTGCGTTCACTTATAGAGCCTCCTCCTCCTGGGGTCACTCAAGTGAAAGTGAATCTTGCGAGAATGGGGCCACCCCAAGGGCGTGCTGTTTCTATAGACTTGGTGGGGACTGAGCTTGATAAACTGCAAGTGATTTCTCAGAGGGTGAAAAGTGAACTTGCAAAAATAGTGGGTGTAAAAGATATAAGTGACTCTTTTATTGAAGGAAAAAAGGAATGGCAGGTGTTGCCACGCTTTAAAGACATGGCTCTTGTGGGTGTAAGCTCTTCGGAGGTGGCGCTCTCTGTGCAAGCCGCTTTTGCAGGGGTTGTGGCATCTTCTATTCGAGACCTTGATGAAGAAACAAATATTCGAGTTCGCCTTAATGAAAGAAGGATGAAAGAAAAGAAGGGGAAAGAGAACAGGGTGAAGGGTAAAAAAATAAATCATCCCTTTACCTCTATCCACGTGGGCAATTCAAGAGGGCAACTGACACCTCTTACAGAGATCGTCGATGTGAAAAAGGTTCGTAGTTTAAGTACTATTCAGCATGTCAACCATCAGAGGGTGATTAATGTCTCTGCTGATGTGGATGTGAAGCAAACAACAGCGACCTTAGCCAACAGGCAAATCCAACCCATTGTGGAAAAAATTCTCAAGGAGTACCCCAGTCATTCGGTGAGATATGGAGGGGAAGACGAAGACACGAGGGAATCTCTCGGCTCCCTTTACACGGCTTTTACTTTTGCGGCTTTTATTATTTTTGCCCTTCTTGTGATCACTTTTAAGAATATTCTCCAACCCATTGTGATTCTGACTTCGATTCCCATGGGATTTATGGGAGCCTACTACGCTCTTTTGCTTCATGGTCGCCCCTTTAGTTTTATGGCCCTGCTCGGGGTGGTGGCACTGGCTGGAGTGATTGTCAACAACGCTATTGTTTTCACCGATTTTGTCAATCAACAACGCAAGAAGGGAGTGGGGATCAACGACTCCATTGTTCAAGCCGCAGGGATGCGCTTTCGCCCGATTCTTTTAACGACGGTGACCACCGTGTGTGGTCTTCTCCCCACAGCCTACGGGGAAACCATTCAAGATATATTTGGTGTGGGTGGGGGAGACCCTTTTGTGGTTCCCATTGCTCTGGCACTGGGTTGGGGGCTTGCCTTTGGATCTGTGATGACGAGTCTTTTCTTTCCTGTCTTTTTGCGAGTCTTGGATGATTTTAAATGGTGTGGTGACCAGGTATATCGTCTTTTTAAGTGGATATTAGGAGGAGGGGAGCAGCCACTATGAAAGGGAAGAAAAAGAAGAGAAGGAGAAACACCACTATGAGAGGGAAGGACGCACCATTATGAGTTGGTTTGTGAAATGGAAATGGCGAAGAAATGCATGGATTTCGCCTCGCTTTGGTCAACTTGGTCCACGGGGTTCTATGAACTCCATGGGTATGACGTGGCAAGTTCTTCATCATTACCTTTTTTCTCCGCGAGCAGGTGCTTTTATTAAAATCATGGCATGGCTTTGCATGGGTGGTGTGGGCATCGGAGTGGGGGCATTGACCATTGTGATGTCAGTGATGAATGGTTTTACCGATACCATGCAAGAAAGTCTTCTGTGGACAGAACCTCATATTGTGGTTCGTGGGGGAGGGACCCTTGAAAGTATACAAAAAAAGCTTAGTTCATTGAATATAGAGGACGTCTATCCATTTGAGCAACAGGACGTCATTGTGCGTACAGTGGAGGGGGAGTTCAGTGGAGCAGTGGCTAAGGGCATAGGGTTCTTACCTTTGAAGCGGTTTCTTCGGAGAATGGAGAAGGCGACGGGTCGTCATCAAGTAGATTCAGTGGATAAAGCAGATCTGGTGAATGAAGTAGACCAAGTGAATGAAGTAGACCAAGTGAATAAAGTGGATATGGTGAATCAAGGGGATGTGAGTCAGGTAGATAAGTTCCAGGTTCTTATTGGTCGAGAGCTTGCAAGGTCTTTGGATATTTTTGATGGAGATTCCATAACATTAATTCCCCCAGAGGCCCTAGTGCTTCCTAAGGATGCGTTGCCTATGCTGGAAATATTGGAGGTGAAAGCCGTATTATCCACAAGGGTTCAGGCTTTTGATAGTCAAACAATACTTTACAACAAGAGTCACACCTTAAGGTCTTTTGTCAATACGTCGAGTTTTGAAAGGGGTTTTGAAATTTGGCTGGAAGATCCTTTGCAAGCGGTCGAGGCCAAGCTCCTACTAAGTGGAGAAGGAAAAGTTGAAACCTGGGAAGATCGAAATCGAGCTTTACTTTGGGCTCTGCGTTTGGAAAAAACAGCTATGAGTATTTTATTGAGTTTGGGGGCTTTGATTGCTTCTTTTTCCATTGTGACTGTGCTTGCACTTTTGCTCACCCAGAAGAAAATTGATATTGGCCTGATGATGGCTATGGGCATGTCTCGTTCGCAAACAAAATGGATGTTTATGAAAATAGGTATGTTGCTATCTATGATGGGTATGGGCTCAGGGTTGGCAGTGGGTGTGCTTGTGAGTGCTTTCTTTGCCTTCACTTCGTTTGAAATACTCCCCTCAGAGATTTATTATGAATCCACGCTTCCCTCTGAGATTAGTCTTGCACACTTGGCTGTGATTTTTCTGGGTTCTCTGATTATTGCTTTTTTTGCATCTTGGCTTCCTGTGAGGTCTTATATTGGCAAGAGCATTTCGACCATATTGAGGAGTTAGCATATTGAGGAGTTGGAAGGGAGAAGAAGGTTTCAATAGGTGCTTGTCCGGGCGCACTCCACCAATACATTGTCGGTCTCATGATGGTATCATGGCTATCTGTGTGCCACTTAAAGATCTTTCAGGGATTAATTTGCGAAACGAAGTGTTTCACAATAAAACAAGTTACGAATAAACTCGAAGTTAACCTCTCATGGGGTCCACCTCACTAAACGGGGACTTACGTCCGGAAAACATACCTAGATCGGCGGCACTTCCATAGGTGGACCCATTTTTTTGTTGAGAAAGCGGATATACCCCAAAAAATCATCTTAATCTTCAAGCCCTTTCTGAACATGCCGATACAATCTTAGTGTGATGACATATGATTTCTTCACTCTATATCCTATAAATATAAAGAAACTAAGTAAATAAGCCATGGAGGAGAGTTTAATGAAAATAACTGCTATTGATGTTGTTCCAATCAATCAAGATCGTTTGAAGGCCTATGTTTCCATAACTATTGAGAATAGTTTTGTTGTCAGAGATTTGAAGATTATTCGTGGAAACGGTGGGTTATTTGTTGCCATGCCTAGCCGGAGAAAAAAAAATGGGCAGTTTAAAGATATTGCCCATCCCCTCGATCAAGAAACTCGAAGCCAAATTGAAAAAGCTATCTTTGAGGTTTATAAAGGAGCGATTCATGTAGAGGACTCTTCTTACATGGGCAATACTGGTTAATTTCACTTAGCAGTATGAAAAAATAAAGTAACAACTGCTCACACTCATTTGATGTAATATCAGGTGTGTGTTGTGGTGCCTAAATGGGCTGGCACCTTAAGGGGAGTTGTTCAAAGGCTAAGGGTTCTGACTCGCCCTTCACTGTATAAACTCGAAGAGAATTGGTTTTTTTTTTTCTGGAACAGGGACGCCGAGGGTGAGTATCACTCGGTCTCCTTGCTTGACAAGGCCATAGTGCAAGAGCAAAGACTCCATCTGAGTTATAGCCTCATCCGTGGAGTTATAGGGGGCTATCTTAAAAGTTTGTATCCCCCAGGACAATTCCAATCTGTTTAAAGTATCTTCGAGATGAGTCATAGCAATGATACGAGATCGAGGTCGGAAGCCAGAAATTAAAGTGGCTGTTCGTCCCGTAGTTGTTAAACAAACAATGGCTGCGGCCTGTAAATGAAGGGCTGAAAGGCAAGCGCTGGCACCAATGGCCTCAGGAATATTCACAAACTCCCGGTTCAAAGATATTTCGTAATAAGCTCTCTCGTTCTTTTCCACTTCTAAAATAATGTCATGCATGGTGCGAATGCACTTGAAGGGATGACGACCACTGGCGGTTTCGGCAGAGAGCATCAGAGCATCCGAACCATCAATGACGGCATTGGCAATATCCGTGATTTCAGCCCTTGTGGGACGAGGATTTTCTACCATGCTATCAAGCATTTGGGTGGCCGTAATGACAGGACAGCCCACATTGTTACACAGCTTAATAATTCTCTTTTGAAGACCCGGCAGTTGGCTCTGCCCCACCTCTACGGATAAATCCCCCCGGGCCACCATCACGGCATCACTTAAAACCACAATCTCTTCGAGATTTTCAATGGCTTCCAACATCTCAATTTTGGCCACAATTTTTATACTTGGATTTTTAGATTGAACGATCTCTCGAACCTTGCGGATATCATCACCACAACGAACAAAACTCAGGGCCACATAATCCACATTATTTTCAAGTCCAAAGTTTAAATCCGCCAAATCCTTTGATGTTAAGCAATCAACAGGCAGTGAAACCCCCGGTAAATTGATGCCCTTTCTCGATTTTAAAGTTCCACCAAAAATGACCTCGCAATGAACTTCATGCCCTATTACCTTCACCACTCGAAGTTCCAACAAGCCATCGTCTAAGAAAATCTTAGTGCCAGTCTTGCAACAATTTGGAAGTTTTTTGAAATCAGAGGATATACGATGGCAAGTGCCCAACCCGCTTTTATCTTTGGTCTCTTTGATTCCTTTGGTGTCTTCGGTGGTGATAATGAGTGAACTCCCAGACTTAAGTTCCACTTGCCCCTTTTCCATCAAGCCCACACGAATTTTAGGACCCTGGAGATCTTGTAAGATAGCCACAGGAGCCTTAAGCTCCCTGGAAAGCTCTCTGAGGTGATTTAAAACAGATTGGTGTTCCCCATGGTCTCCATGGGAAAAATTAAGCCTGGCCACATTCATACCCGATTCAATGGCTTTTCTCAGATTTTCTTTAGATGATGTGGAAGGACCAATGGTAGACACAATCTTCGCTCTTCGATGGGATAGCATAAAGATATACTAGCAGAAACTTACCCATAAATCACCCTATAAGTATTTTGTAACTCTAAATTGCTCGCAGAAGTTCTTCTTCGGCATAGATAGTTTTAACATGTTGAGTGATATTCTGGGGGGTTGTACCTGAATTCTACAAAAATGGTAACAAGGATTCTGGCCTAAGGTCCTGACATTGTGAAGCGACGGCTGGGATTAATATTTGTACTTACATTGAACGCCTTCAAAATATCTTTTTGCTTTTTTGACACTTCACCAAGTATGGGAGTGCCTGTGGCTAGCTCATACAACTTGAGACGGTCTAATATCTTATAAAGTTCGGCTTTTGTCATTTTTTTGTATAGCTCATTTTTCTTCATCACATGATCAACCCATGTAATCAAAATTAAAGAGATAAAATTAATGAAAATACTTCCTCTCATTGCGATCAACGAATGTGTCCTATTTCTTTTCTCATCTATGTCATGCTTAAAAGCACGAAAAACCTTTTCTACACAATCTTTTCTTCTATATAATCTTAAAATTTCATCCCGATCCATTTGAATGTTATTAGTGATGAGAATCAAGCAGCCCATCTTTATCATCTCATCTCGAAAAACATTGAGGTTTCTCTCAATTACAAATTTATTCTCGGATTCTTCAATGAAAAAAAAATTTTTCTTAGTTTTTAATGTCTCTTTCAAATAAAGAGATGCATCATCCTTACTTGAAAAATTTTTTTCTAAAAAAAGATTTTCTAAATCTGATATCTTTCTTATAAAAATAGACTCCTGATCAGACCGCCTCTTACCTTCTAAAAAAACATGAGCCATACAACTTTCACTTCCAATTTCTATTTCTTTCTTAGAGTAGGAGTATACTTGCTCATAGAAAGCAAATAATGATCCAGGAGATAATAACTTGTCATGCAAGTCAAATAAAATTTCTTTAGATTTCTGAGTGCTGAAGCTCATAGGAACTATATAGCTCAAGCCTTGTTTGTTCATATTCTTTATGTTTTCTTGACTATAAAACCCTTTGTCCATCACTAAAATATCAAGATTTAACTTATATCTACCCACAAGATCTGTTACATTCCTCAGTGTCGTTACATCCGTAATACTGCCAGGGTATACCCTGTAAGCTAAAGGTAAGCCTATTGAATTAGTGCTGGAAGCTCGTGCAATCAAACCCAAATTTACTTGTTCTAAATTTTCGCCATCTCTATTGTAACCTCGTTCCAAAAATTCATTTTTGGACCCATAAGAAGAAATAGATGTAATATCAAATAGGATAGAGCCAGTAGATTTAAGCTCTTTTATCCAATTTGTAAAAAAAATATCTATTTTTTTCTCGTCTTGACCAATAGAGTGTAAAAGTCTACTAGTTTTGGTCGATCCCATAGAAATTTCTTTGGAAACGTAAGACTCTTCACACCAAGACTTATAAAAATAATAAGGCTCTTTCTTTATAATCTTAAAACATGACAAATGAAGAATCTTTTCATATTCCTCAGGAAAAACTTGTTTGACAACTTTAAGTAGTTTGGATTGTTTACAAATTTCTTTCAGAAAATATAAAGATCCAACAGTATAGGAGCCTATAGGGACTTTTTTCTTTTTAGTTTTAATCTCACCGCTGACCTCATCTTTACGCCCTAAATAGGTTCTTTTTTGGCGAGATTGTTTTTTCTTTGAGTCCCAATAGCCGTGTATCTCATAAACGTAAATTTTACCGTTTCTCTTTTGCTCATGTAAATAAGACATTGTTACCAATGGTAACAAGGATTTTGAATTCTTTCAATTCAAAAGAGGTCTGAAACCGCGTTATATTTGTTCTGAAGTCAGATTCTAGACTTTAGACCTAAACCTTGTTACCATTTTTGTAGAATTCAGGGTTGTATCAAATAGTTTCGCTATTTGGGCTTGGGAAAGCCATATTGTTTGGCTCTCATGGTCCAGCTTGATTTCAATTTCAACCTGACCATCATCAGTACGGTAAAGGAGAATTTCACTATTCTCACTCATCATTTTAAGCCTCTCTTAGTCTTTGTCTTGATTAGGTTTGCTCAATCATGGCTAGCTTTTATCCCCCCATCCTATCCGGGATCCTGGAGCCTCGAATGAAAGGTTTTTTGCTGCCTTTTTGTAAGCATGGTTGGTCAGGAACTTGCAGATACGCGGGTCAGTTAGGATATGTTTCTTTTTAATCGGCACTTTCAGCCTCATTCCTTCAAATGAGGTACAACGGCTTAACGCCACGTAGGTTTGACCACTGGCAAAAGTGCCATACCCAAGATCAATGACAACTCGATCAAAGGTTTTTCCCTGGCTTTTATGGATCGTAACGGCCCATGCCAGCCGGAAAGGATATTGGGTGAAGCTACCTATAGGTTCTGAAACAATTGCTCCGTTTTTGAGTGAGAATTTATACACCTCCCACGTAAAGGGATAGACCGATACCCGTTTGTGACTATCATGCAACTGCACACATAGGTATTCTTCACCCCCATCGCGTTTACTAGCTTCAATGATGCCGATACTGCCATTGACCCAGCGGTTTTTCTGATCGTTATTGAGCAGCATAATTTGCGCACCCACCTTATACCGTAGATCGGTGACAGTGGGATAATACTCTTTGCCCACATCACCGCATACCTTGGCCCCATGCTTGTGGAGCCTGCCAGCCAAGGCATTCAACTGAGCCGCATTGATTTCATCGGCTTTCTTGTTGGTTGTGGTCAAGTTGATGGAGAAATTTTCATTTGCTGATGGGGTTGCATCGGGCGAATGGCGTTGGTTCAGCTCTTCAATATCTCTATCCTCAACTGAATTATTGCGGATTTTATTCAGCAGGCTGACAAACTGTTCATTCTTCTGACGATAGACAGTTTCAAGTTCTACAACGTCTAGTACTACAGGCTCCAAGGCTTTGGCACTGAAGAAATAAGGCGTTGCATAATGGTTGCGGAAAATGTTTTGTTCATCACGACTTACCACTGGTGGCAACTGATACAGATCACCGACAAACACCATCTGTATGCCACCAAAAGGCTGTGATGCATTCGGCCCATACATGCGTAAAAACACATCAATACAATCCAGCATATCCGCTCGCAACATCGACGCTTCATCAATGATAATGGTTTTCAGTTTTCGATATAGTTTCGGATCGCGCGGGCGCGTGCCTTTGTTACGAATTTTCTCCAGCGTGACATCGATATAAAAGTTGAAAAAACGATGAATGGTTTGCCCTTTCACATTCAGCGCTGCGACGCCAGTTGGCGCCAACACCACTGGTTTTTTCTTTGTGCTATTGCAGAAATAATCCAGCAGGGTTGATTTGCCTGTTCCCGCCTTACCGGTGATGAATAGATGCTGCCCATTCTCTTCCAGCAACTGCAGCGCCTGTTTGAATTGTGGGTTTAGGTCCAGTTTCACCTTCGCTTTCACTTTCACCTGACCTCCATAACAGTGTTCATAACAGTGTGTTGTGCATACTCATCCAAGCAGCAGAAGGTGTTGACCAGTTTCATCTGTTCGACTGTGTTGCAAGGGGTTTCCAGCAGCTTTGGATTGGCGACGACAACGGCCAGACATTGTGCGCGGGAGATTGCAACATTCAGTCGGTTTTTACTGTACAGGAATTCGATGTTACGGGGTAGGTCTTTGGCGCTGGATGTAACCATGGAGATCAGCACAATCGGTGCTTCTTGTCCTTGGAATTTATCAACTGTTCCAATCTTGGCGGTGTCTGGCAGGATGGAGCGTAGGTAGTTCACCTGTACGTTATAGGGTGTGACCACCAGAATATCGTCTTCGGTGATTGGGTGGGTGGTGCCGTCTCGATCGGTAAAGGGCTGGCCAAGCAATGCCTGATATTTCGCTTTGATGATTTCACCTTCTTCCACGCTCTTTTGTGAGCAGCCCTCATGGTCCGACGGGATCATCACAATGCCCTCATTGGGCAGGTCAATACCTTGTTGTTGCAGGTTAAGACTGCGTTCAGAGGTGCTTTCATGAGCCGTTAGGCGGCCATCATAGAAAACATTGGAAATAAATTGGCAGATACTCGGACACATGCGTCGTGTTTTCTCAAGAAAAATTCCTCGTTCGGCAGGAATGGTTGAATGATCACCTAGGAGAAACTCCAACACCGATAATCCAGCCTCCCCCGGATGGATGCCTTGAATGGGCTGGCCCAGTTGCATCTGGTCGCCTACCAAAATAATGTTCTTGGTGGACGTTGCCATTGCCACAACATTGGCGGTGGCAACTTGTCCAGCCTCGTCAATGAACAGGTAGTCCAGTTGACCATCAAAATGCGGATTGGCGAAAGTCCAAGCCGTCCCAGCAAACAGATCTGCATCGAGGCTCATATCCTCAGTCTTGGTCTTCGAAAGGATGAATGAACCATCATAGAAGGTTTCCCTATTACCACCGCTGGCTTTCTTCAGCCCGTGGAAATGGACGTCTTTTTCAGCGGCGATACTTTCAACTTTTTTTAGCAAGTTATGAATGGCCTTGTGGGAGTTGGACGTGATACCGATTTTCTTCCTACGCTTGATCAAGTCCACAATGATATGGCTGCTGGTATAGGTCTTCCCAGCACCCGGAGGACCTTGGATAAAGAGATAGCTGTGATCCAACGCTGCGATCGCCTTTAATGCATCATCTTGTAAATCATCGGATGTGATGATGTCCTTACCCACCTGCTTGCCTTGGATGCGTGGGATATTTCGTGCCAGCAATTCTGTGGCAGCATGGGTATTTTCAGGTGCTTCCAGCACATGGTCTGCATAACGATAAATGGCCGCGCGAATGATTTTGCTGTCGATAGGTCCTGGAGGTCCGATAGACAGGCTCTCTGGCAGTGGGTCTCTCTTGGCCCCACGCTTGATTTTTACGGTGCCTTCATCAATCTCAGCAATGGTGCCTGCGCTTTCCATGGAAGCAATGTTAAAAGCTTGCGAACCGACCTTTAGTTTGTATTCCTGTGATGGAAAGCGATAGGTATAAATGAGCGAGCGCTTTTCAGGTTCAGGAGTACCCATCTGCTGCAAGCCACCAAGGCATTCGGTGTCATCAATCAACTCATCTTCAAATTTGTTCTGGCGTTCAAAGTGGCTCCACCATTGGGGCTTGGCCTCCCGGTTATGAAACTCCAGCAAATGGGCAAGACGCTCATTGCTTGGTGGTGGATTCTCTCCAGTGATGCCCAGGCGATTTTGGTAGTCCTCGTACTCGATTTCCCAATTCTTGCGCTGAAGTTCTTCTTCCTCTGCATGTTCTGGCAAACTCTTAAACCATGGTGCATCATCGGGTTTGAAAGTCAGCAGCCAATCACGCAGTAGATGTGTGGATACACAATCCACCTCATTGTAATCGGCAATCTTTTCCAGTAACTCATCTGTGCCGGTTTCGCGCCACTCGTTATAAACAATGATGCTATCGGCAGCAGTGGCCACCGCATTGTCCCGTTTGCCCATATAGAAGGTTTCAAGATCCTTAATGGAGTAACCAGGCTCAGAGATACGAATGCTCTCGCGGACGACCAGATACAGATCGATGAATTTCTGGTTGCGTAACAGGTTGTCCAACTGCTCTTCGCATACGGCATAACGACAGGCCAAGCGTTTGAGTGCCGTCGTCTCATAATGATTATAGTGATAAATATGGGCGTGGGGGTGTTCTTTCAGGTGGTTAGCCAGAAACACCATAAAGTGTTTGAAAGTTTCTTTTTCTTCCTTATGGTTATGCGCCCAGAATGGCTTGAAAATCTTTTCGCCGCTCTTTTTGCTACTTTTGAGATAGTAGACCCCAAACAGATATTCCAAGCCGTTTGGATAGAGCGGATCACCCTCCATATCAAAGAACAGGTCACCATCATCCGGCACTGGCATACGAGTGAATCCCTTACCCATTGAAAAAGGAATGATCTCGCACTTGTTTTCGCCAGTTGTTGCTTTGTGCTGTTGAAGTACCGCCTGAGAATGCAAGCGCAGGAACACATCACGGCTCAAATTAGAGATTTTGGTATCTGGGGAAGTTGTAGCCAAATCGGCCACCGTCCGTATACCTGCCTTGCGGAGCTTGTCCATTTGTGAGCGCTGGATATTCGCCACAAGGCTGAGATGATTGTCAGCCTCCCACTGAGCTTTACAGCCATCACGCCACTGGCAGAAATTACAGTGGCCGCAAGGATCAGAATAGGATTCAGTAGGCAAGTTCTGGATATAGTTTTCAAAACGGCCCTTGGCGCGGGTGTAGTAATAGAAGAAATCAGCCACCCGGAAGCTGTGTTTTTCGCCATCCCCTAAAAACAGATGCATGTTCGCCGGACGCAAATCCTGCAACTTGGTCAAAATCTCGGAATAGACACACAGTTGCATGATGTTTTTAGGCTCGGCAGTCCGCGCCAGTTTGGTATCCAGAACCTCGTAGCTGAAATTGCCCAAACCGGAGGGCGTATCGCATTTGATCAGGAAGTCAGCATCACCCCGCCATGGGGCCTCAAAAAATACAGCCTGATAGATCACATCTGCGCCGGACTTTATAGCATCGAGCGCTAAGGCTGCCCGATCTTGCAAATTGCGGTCTTTGGGAATTTCAATGACGGTTTTGCCTTCATCCTTCAGGTGCTGCAGGTAGGCTGCCTCATGTTCCAAACCTTTCTTCTGCAATAGTTGGCCGGTCGTGCTGGCCCCTGTAGTTTCCATATCTTCGCTCAGAGCTTTGACATCAAGAAAGCTCGCATGGTGACACCCCAAGAAGGTGACCAAGTCCGAAGGTGAGTAGAGAATCTGTTTGTCACCGTATTGCTGCATCAACAAAAAACCTTTATATTTTATCTGTCATGGGCCTTCACAGCCTTGACGATATCTTCAAGGGAATGTTGTTCATGCATTAAAACCCCCTTGGCTTGGTAGTAGGATTTAGAAAATGTATCTCCCAATGACCTGATCAAGCACTCCACAAAGGCACTGCCTTGGGGAATATCCTTCACAAGATCACGGTTAATATCAATCTCAATACCTTTGCCCTGGCTGAAAACTTTGACAAGGTGCTTGGAGGTGCCGCCATATTTGCACTTCAAGCCTTCTTTAAACTCTTCCTTGATAAATCCGTACTCCATTTTCTGAGACAATTCATCAAAAATTTTCGCTCTTTCAAATTGTTCCCATGTCTTTCTTCGAATCTCTTGACTGGGGGTCAAATCAGAAGCTCTGCGTTGAAGCCAAATCTTTGTGTATTCGTTCAACCGATTCACATGAGTTTGAATCAAGTAATTGTTTTGATACTTGTCTCCGAGATCCCCTCGACGGGCTTTAATCTCCCATCTGTCGATAATCTCTCGCCAAGTCAACCCGCGACCTTCAATCTTTGCAATCTGCTCGATCACTTCTGTGAAAAGAGCTTTTTCAAGTTTTTGAGCCTCCCGAAAAGAAACAATTTTCTTTCTCTTACGTTGAAGTCTCAAATTTTTATCCTCTTTTCCTTTTGCTTGAACATAAACACAATAAAATTCTCTACCATTTTCTTTGTATGTACTAACTGCCATAACAATAACCTCCTTTAATAAGTGAGGTTTCAATCAAGGCATCCAGTTCATTCCTCTTAAAAAGTAGAGTCTTCGACGAAATTTTCTAGCCTTAAGAATCTTTTATGAACCATGATTCTTAAAGCATTGGCACTTTTACGCAAATACCGAGCCGCTTCTTCTGTCGTCATCCATATTAAATTTTCAAAGAACATATCAGAGTCACACACCTCAAGGTTAGCACTCTGATCACTGCCAAACACTTTCTGACAGGTACTTTTAACCATATCAAATACTCCTTTCTCAGGCAAGCGTTGTCCTAAGAATTTGTTAGTTTTTTAAATTTTTTTTGAGGTTTTTTTCTACTTTTAAGCTTGTTGTAAGTCATCTCTGCCCCTGGTGACATCATCAAATGATTGGTGGAAGCTTAAAATTGAGGCTTTGAGGGCTATCGACTTCTGATGGAGGTTTGAATTGGACAACTGCCTGGCCCGAGGGGTTTAGAGGAACATTATTATAGATACAGTTTTTCCTTGAGATCTTGATATTGTTCTTCATGTTTTTTGGGGTTAGTAGCTTTTAGTTTTTTCAGATTTTGAATTTTCCATTTTACAGCTGGAAAATGTTCAAAATTATAAATACTCCAATCTGGACTTATCCCTTTTATGCTTAGGAGAAAGGATTTGTCTTGATCGGTCAACGTACTTTTAATCTCCTTAATTAAATTTTCCCGAGTTTGTTCAAAATCATTATAGGAAAATTTTTCTTCACTCATCCCAATGAAATGGTTTTCCATAGTCTTGCGTTGGTCTTGTAAGCTAGGTGAGATAAGTTCGTTCATTGGACGGTTACTACACAGTAAGCACAATAAGAAACCTCTGCGAACTTCATAAGAGAATCCTTGATTTTTAAGAAGATATTTCACGTCAAACAAGTCCCTAGGATGCTGCCGATCTAGTGCTGCACAAATTTTTCCTCCATAAAGTTGACCTATTGGCACAACGGGCATGGATACAAAGGCATCAAAGTCCGATTGTACCTTATCACATAAAAACATCTTTTTGGGGGGCGAAAATGTACCACGCATGACAAGGTTGACCTCTAGTTTTACCTGTACATGATTCAAAGAAATAAGAAGCTTTCCTTTATTATTATGGATAATGTGGGAGCCCCTAATTATTTTTTCTGTCTTATCTTTAATCCTCTCCAGTGCTACACTGATACGAGCTAGAGTTATTGTTCTATTTTCAATGGGCAAATAGGTAAGATCAATATCCACTGACATTCTTGGCATATTAAGTACAAAAAGATTGATCGCTGTCCCACCATGCAAGGCAAAGCAACTCTCCTTTGTAAGCCCTGAGAGAACATCAATTAACAATCGAACTTGATCTTTATATCTCTGGTTCTTCATTTTTCTCAAATTCTTTTGGAACAGTTATTTTGTATTTACCTATGTAAACACCTTTTTTGACAAGACTTCTTTTCCCAGACCCTAAATCCACTTTCCTCAAATTAAGAGAGTCTAGCCATTGGTGATTAAATTTCTCGGCTAAATATAAAAATAACCTCTTAACTTTTATAGATGAGCAATTTTCTAATAGTACCTGTACTGATTTGGGGCGCAGACTATTAAGTCCTTCCATCAACTCATAACATTCAAAAAGCTCTTGGTACTTAGGTGCAAGAAAGAGACACTCCATGATAGCACGAGCCGGACTGGATACTTTAATTGAGAAACCCTTTTCCTCTAAACTTTTCAAACCCATATCCACTGGCAAAAATGATGTTGCATAATAATCAACCTTCAGTTTCCATCTATAATTCTTGAACCATTCTGGCAACCTCTCTTGACTCCCTCCAAAAAGAACAACCCGACCAGCAGACATCTCTATATAATGACCTCTCCCTTGAAGGGATAGGGCTGTTCGTCCACCTATATGCACCGATAAGCCTGCTTGGTTTTGAAGGGCATATATTCCACCAGGATAATCCACAGAGTCGCCTGAGCGAATCATCGCCCCGAAACCTATGGACTCAAGCCAGTCACTTTTTTTGTACCTTTTCTGGAGGTCTAAGCTGTACCCCTTTTGAACAAGCCATGAGGACAACATGACTGTTCCATGGGGGGTTGTACTCAACAAATAGTTTATTTTTGTCTTCTTTTTGGTACTCATAATACCAAAATATCATAAAATATGAACTATGACAAGGCCAATAGTTTATTTTAAATTATAAAAAGGTACTGTAAGTACCTTAAAAATGAAAAATATAAACTCTCCTTTGATCTTATCAACCACTATCGGCTAAAGCCGATAGTTTGGAAAAACGCTTGCAAAGCAGATTATAGCGTAAACGCCTTCGTATCAGAACTCACTTACTCTTAAAGTCCACTTTTTTTGTGATGCTCTTCTTGTTTCTATATCCTTTTTGCGTCTTCTCCATTTACATTGTACAGAATTAAGTACCCCCCAAAATATTGGCTCCGCTCTCTTTCTCTTTGTATGCTCCTACTATAGCACTTCAAATTATAGAAACTATGTGATCCTTTACAGTATCCTGGCAGAAGGATACTAAAGTTTTCGCCTAAAGGCGAGGGTGTCAACCCTCCCCAGCGGCTACATGAAAATGACACTTCACCTGCAAATGGAACTCTAAATTAGCCTAGATGACTGGTGCTCCTTGTTGATTAAATTTTGGTTCTTTCCAAACCTAATTTAATCAAACTTGTGGCATCTTGGATATTTTTTTCTAAAAACCTTGATTTTATCGGTGTTTCACGGTGCCAAGGGTCCAAAACAATTTACTGTAGCTAATTTTAAGAAAATTAACTCATTTTCGTGACGAATTCAAGTACTTAGGATCTGTTAAAAAATAACTTAGACATTTTCAGATTTTTTTGTTAAAATTTATGAGTGATATCAGACAAGGATCGTCGCTTAAGGCTAAATCTCTCTGAAACTTTTCATTTATTAAATGAAAAGCAAAAAAGAATTTTAGCAGGATCAGAGGGACTGTAAAAATAATTGTGTAACTGCAATTTTTTTCTTAAATCTTAAAGCCACTTATGTGGCTCCACTCCTGGTAAAAAGCACAGCTCCATATTATTCGTCAATGTATAATTGACATTTGTTCCTTCAAGCGATTTTGTCAGTCACAATGCATTATAAGTTAATGGGGAGATGGAGCCGTAATGGGATCATATCAGAACTGGAAAGAACTCAAATAAATAATTATCATCTTGGTTGGAAAAAAATCAGCAATGGTTCTCTCAAAAAAATGGAAATTCCAATCTCATCAAAGGGTTCATGTGTTTAGGTTCCCATACTATATTACCCCCTTTTTTTTATTTTTTTTAACTTAGGATATTCGAGAAATACCAGCATTGGGATGAAATATGAAAAAAAATGGAAACCCAAATCTGCACCAAGAGGGCATGTATTTAGGTTCCCATACTATATTACCCTAACCATAGTCTCGGTATTCCAGTACTTCTGTCAACGCCTTAGAGGGGCTTTTAAGCCCCCTTATAAGGCAGGTGGTGGACCTTATTAAAAAACTTAGTTGTCAAAACGGTCACCGTATTCAATGGCAAACCTGTTCATGGCTGGCTTCCAGTTGTGTAATGGTCGTGTCCATCGCTTAGAGGCCATTTTTATCGCTAAATATACAACTTTTAAAGCCGACCGATCACTGGGAAATATCTTACGATTTCTGATCGCCTTGCGGATCACGCTATTTAACGACTCTATGGCGTTTGTGGTATAAAAAATCTTTCTGATTTCATCCGGATAATCGAAAGATGTCAAAACTTTATCGAATATTATTGAGATCATAACAAGTTATAAATTAGATTTAGATTGTTTAGTTATGGATAAGGGTTTTTCGTAACATTCATGGGGGCGCCTTGCTTTCCCACCCACGCTCGCCCATGAGTCTTTTATAGATTCCCTACTCTTCATGCAAAGAGTTTGAAATGCCACGAAGCACAAATGAGTTCCGTGGAACAATTTTGCTTTCATCTTCACGCCTCAAGCTACCACCTGAGAATTGTGAGCCACGGGCCTTTCTTGGCGAGCATTCGTGGGAAGATAGCTCATAAGTGCGTGTTCAAGAACATAGGGGGCCTGCCCCTTTGCCATACCAACCACAGCATCACACACTATAGACTGTAGAAGTTGCTCCTCTTCAGCTCGAAGCTCTAGCTTGTCTGCAATAGGCTTGGCCACCATATGGGCCAAAATAGCACCATACAAAGTTGTGAGAAGGGCAATGGCCATGGCAGGTCCCACGAGTTTCGGGTCAGACATATGAGATAGCATTTGCACAAGACCTATAAGAGTCCCAATCATTCCCATGGCAGGGGCCACATCACTTAGAGCACGAAAAATCTTTCGCCCATTTTCATGACGAACTGCTGTTTGAAGTTTTTCACGCATGAGAATGCTCTGGCAAATCTCTGGATCAGTGGCATCCACAAGCATATCAATGCCTCGGGCAAGAAATCCATTGCGGACCTTGACATTGGTCAGGGCCAAAGGTCCGTCTTTGCGAATGACTCTAGAAAGCCCAATCACTTCTGCAATAAGATCTAGAGGATCATCGACTTTGAAAATAAACGCCTTCATTGCCACAGCAAAGGCCGTCTTCATTTTGCCCAAGCTAAACTTCATTGTGACGACAAATAAAGCTCCTCCAGCAACAATAAGAACCGCAGGAATATTAAAGAAGAGGAAAGGGCTTCCTCCAAGGACAATAGCCAACCCAACAATCACCAAGCCACCGATAAAACCAATTATTGTTGCAAAGTCCATAGGGGCTCCTGGTTATTGTATATGCTCATGTATACATAATATATAGCTACGACATGCATTATAGCTACTGCATGTATATATATCGGAACACCCACCTAAAAACCTTATTGTACTTAATTTTGTAATTTTGTAACATTATTATATTTAATTTTGTATCTATGCAGAGGGTATCGCTTTCATTCAAGAGATTCTTAATGAAAATAGTACTATTCAGAAGGTCGCATCGCCTCATAACGTATTACCGTATAGTGTATAGTATATTACCTCATAAATAAACGATACGATAGTTAAGACACTCAAAATTTCTTGTTGAATAACCGATAACGATTCATAGGTAAAATTCATAGGTAAATATGATGGATGATAGTTGTTAGACGACAATAGTGACATTTCATTTTTATTTCTTTATGTCATTTGTGGACAATTTTGATTTATTTTGTAACGGAATAAAGAAAAAGAAGAATTTTAGAGTGAGTATTTGGATTATTGTGAGACAGTAAATAAGAATTTCTTGTCAGATTCAACAATTTAACTGTATTCTTTAGAAATACAGGAGCCTGTAAACTATTTTGTGTAACTGCCGAATCATATTAGGATGAACTATCATCCTGAAAGGAGAAGGCAAAATGGATATCAAGACAATAGGCAAGGAACTAGCGAAGAACGTCAAGACCCAAAAGGATTTATCCGACATAACGGGTCAACTGATGAAGGTTGTTTTAGAGACAGCTCTTAATGCGGAAATGGACGATCACCTAGGTTATGAGAGGCATGAGAAGTCTGAGACCCGCAAATCCAACACTCGCAATGGTTACAGTAGAAAGACCATAAAGGGAGAGAAAGGCGAGGTGGAGCTTCAGGTCCCCCGTGACCGAAGTGCCTCCTTTGAGCCCCAAGTCATTCCCAAAGGCAAGACTCGTCTTGAGGGCTTTGAAGACAGTATTCTGACCCTCTATGCGAGGGGAATGACGACCAGGGATATTCAAGGAGCTATCAAAGACCTCTACCATGGTGCAGAGATATCCCACTCAGTGATAGCCAACGTGACGGATGCTGTTATTGATGAAGTTACGGCTTGGCAGAACCGCCCCTTGGATAGCACTTACCCTATCGTATTTTTGGACTGTATCGTGGTGAAGGTCCATCAAGACAAGAGAGTTATTAATAAGGCGATTTACCTAGCTCTTGGTATTACAGAGGAGGGTCAGAAAGACTTGTTGGGCCTATGGATTTCTGAAAATGAGGGTTCAAAGTTTTGGTTGAGTGTTTTGACTGAGCTGCAAAATCGAGGGTTGAAAGACGTATTTATATTTTCTGTAGATGGTCTTACAGGTTTTCCTCAAGCCATTTCAGCGGCTTTTCCCAAGTCTAAAGTACAACTGTGCATTGTCCATATGGTCCGCAATTCCCTTCGCTATGTTCCTTCCAAGGATATGAAAGCTGTCGCCCAAGACCTCAAGTCCATTTATGGCTCTACGACTCTGACAGAAGCTGAAAAGGCCCTTGAGGAATTTTGTACCAAGTGGTCTTCAAAGTATCCGAATATTGAAAAGTCTTGGCGTAGGAATTGGGACAATCTCATCACTATTTTCGATTATCCGGATGAAATCAGAAAGATTTTTTATACCACAAACGCCATAGAGTCGTTAAATAGCGTGATCCGCAAGGCGATCAGAAATCGTAAGATATTTCCCAGTGATCGGTCGGCTTTAAAAGTTGTATATTTAGCGATAAAAATGGCCTCTAAGCGATGGACACGACCATTACACAACTGGAAGCCAGCCATGAACAGGTTTGCCATTGAATACGGTGACCGTTTTGACAACTAAGTTTTTTAATAAGGTCCACCACCTGCCTTATAAGGGGGCTTAAAAGCCCCTCTAAGGCGTTGACAGAAGTACTGGAATACCGAGACTATGGTTAGGGTAATATAGTATGGGAACCTAAATACATGCCCTCTTGGTGCAGATTTGGGTTCCCATTTTTTTTCATATTTCATCCCAATTCTGGTATTTCTCGAATATCCTAAGTTAAAAAAAATAAAAAAAAGGGGGTAATATAGTATGGGAACCTAAACACATGAACCCTTTGATGAGATTGGAATTTCCATTTTTTTGAGAGAGCCATTGCTGATTTTTTTTCAACCAAGATGATAATTATTTATTTGAGTTCTTTCCAGTTCTGATATGATCCCATTACGGCTCCATAATACAATCAAAAGTCCAGAGTAACTAAAGAGGCCAATTATATAGACCAGCGAAGATGTCCACCTCCCCATTAACTTATAATGCATTGTGACTGACAAAATCGCTTGAAGGAAAAAATGTCAATTATACATTGACGAATAATATGGGACTGTGCTTTTTACCAGGAGTGGAGCCACATAAGTGGCTTTAAGATTTAAGAAAAAAATTGCAGTTACACAATTATTTTTACAGTCCCAAATACAGTGGAGTTATACTTACATAATTTTATAGAAATTTAATTTTCATAGAAATTTAAATAATTAATTATTTCTTTTTTTTATTTCTTCGAGATGGAGCGTCTTCGATTTTAGAAAAGTAAGAAAATATAATTCAAACAAAGAACAAAGACAAAGAACAAAGAACCAAGGAGTGTTAAATGAAAACCAAATGTACTCACATATTAAGATGCATGAGTTTATTAAGTTTTTCAATTTTTCTTTTATTTTCCTCTTCTCATTCTTACTCAACCACACCGAATGTTCCCGCGCCAACATCAACACCTGCAGCAGGAGTGGGATCCTCTGGAAACTCGGCACCTCAAAGCTCATCGAGTTCGAGCTCTAGGGGGGCGGCTCTTCTGAGTATCAATGACCCGGGGCCCTTACCCACTCGTCTGGCCGACGTCACTGGGTTTACTTTTTATAAACCACGTCAATCAAAGGAAGATGCCAAGACAACTCCTCCATTTAGATACTACGGAGGATCTGACGCTTCTAACCCTGAACGCTACAACAGATATAGCCATAGAGTGTATTACAACAATTGGTCTTATAAGCAAATGAAAAGATTATATACAAACTTACTTGAGATGCACATCAATTGGTGTAGGCAGCTTCGTGGCAGCGAAGATTCGCCCAGAAGAAGCGAGAACTTTCGTCGTCAGCTATCTTGGCATCGTAAAATTTGCTACGCAGATGCCTCTCACGATCCTGCATACCGAGTCAATGGAACTTGCGATTCAAGTTTAGGGGATGTCAGAGTCTCTATTGGAAGCAGAGGAACGCATCAATATGTTTCTTGTGAAAAAGACAATACGTTTGAAGCACGTTTTGGTGCAAATATACTTCTTGTCAGTGTGGCTGATTCTCCAGCTAAGGTTGTCGCAAGTCAAGAGCAAGCCATGGGCAGAAATAGATCTCTCACAACAAAAGCAATTATTTCCGTTGCCAATGAATTCCCTATTTTTATAACAAGATGGAATATCCCAAGTGATAACTATAGCTTCACGCTTCCTCTTAAGCCAGGACTAAATTACAATTTTCTCGTGCATTGGGGGGATGGTGCGGGCATAGACGTAAGGTGGGGGGAGACATATACTATAACATCTTTTGATGATGCCGATAAGACATTTGTTTATTCCAATCGTGGAGATACTATCATCATGATTATAGGCACTATGGAAGGATTTCAAAATACCTCAGACGAAAGGGGAAATTTGTATGAAGTTTCCAAGCTAGGAAATATGGGATGGAAAGACCTCTCTGAGGCTTTTTCAGGTAATATTGAGCTTCGTGGAGTGTATGGAGGAAACACCTCAAAGGTCACAAATATGTCAGCTATGTTTGCAGGTGCTTCCGTCGTACATCCAGATACAATCTGGGACACCTCAAATGTTACTAACATGTCAGCTATGTTTGCCAATGCTTTCGTGTCACAGCCAAATACAAGCAACTGGGACACCTCAAAAGTTACTAACATGTCAGCTATGTTCGAAAATGCCCAGTATCCAAATCCCAATACAAGCAACTGGGACACTTCAAAAGTTACTAACATGTCATCTATGTTTAAAAATACCCAGGATGCAAATCCCAATACAAGCAACTGGGACACCTCAAAAGTTACTAACATGTCAGCTATGTTTGCAAATACCCATCGAGCAAATCCCAATACAAGCAGCTGGGACACTTCAAAAGTTACTAACATGTCAGCTATGTTTGCAAATAATATCCATCGATTAAATCCAAATACAAGCAGTTGGGACACTTCAAAAGTTACTAACATGTCATATATGTTTGCAGATAATACGAAGGCAAATCCAGACACAAGCAACTGGGACACTTCAAAAGTTACTAACATGTCAGCCATGTTTAAAAAGGCCCTTCGAGCAAATCCAAATACAAGCAGCTGGGACTTTACACAGGTGCAATCTCTCGCTCGACAACTTGACCACGTATCATTTCTTACCTATGGAGCTGGAGCTGCAAATAGTCTTCAGCCCGGGAAGTTTCATACCCCCATACAAGAAGTGGCCATACCTTCCTCTGAAAGAGGCTTGGCGAGTGTATTTAAATCGCCCAGCCTATCCGTTGACAATTATTCAAAATTTTTAATACGCCTCGATCAAAAACCACCCACAAGCAGCAATCTCATAAAGGTTATCGATGTGGGCACGTTAAAATACAAACCAAGTGCTATAAATGCGCGAGAAGGCTTAGCGGAGAAAGGTTGGAGCATCACTGATGGAGGTCCTGATGCCAAAGATCTTTATTTTGACTCAATATCTTTACCGGTACTTTCTCAAAACAATGCACGAGCTTACAAAGTTCGAGGAAGCTGTGACCCCGATCTTGGAAATGTCACAATTACGATTGGAGTTGGAGATTCAAAAGTGGTGAAGGAATTCACTTGTAACTCAGACAACACATTCTTAGCAATTCTTGATTTACGAAATATAGTTTCCCCTCAAGTGACTATCAGATCCAGTCAGGGCACAGGTGATTCGGTATTCGGTGTCAGTAAATCCTTTGTATTGGCTAATGATATGAATCACTTTGTTACAGAGTGGTCGATATCAGAACCACCCTTCACATTCACTCTCCCCCTTAAACCAGGATTGAGATATAACTTTACTGTGGATTGGGGAGACGGAAGTTCTAAGAGTGAAGTGACGTCCTTTGATGATAGTGACAAGGTCCATACTTACCAAAATATAGGCAAAGTGACAATCAAGATCACAGGTCTTGTTGAAGGATTCCACAATAGTTTCGATAATGGTCTTCTTCACAACAACTTACTTCTTAAGGTGTTAAACCTTGGAAATATGGGGTGGAAGGATCTCTCTCATGCTTTTGAAAATAATGTGAACCTCACAGTATTTCGTGGAGGAAACACCTCCAATGTCACCAATATGTCTCATATGTTTAATGGTGCCACCAAAGCAAATCCAGATACCAGTGGTTGGGACACTTCTCGTGTGTTCGATATGTCCGCGATGTTTTCTGAAGCGGCCCGAGCCAATCCCGATACCAGTGGTTGGGACACTTCCCATGTGGTAACTATGGGGCACATGTTTTCTAAAACGACTCTAGCCAACCCCGATACCAGTGGTTGGGACACTTCCCGTGTGGTAAATATGGAGCAGATGTTTTTGGAAGCGACTCAAGCCGACCCCGATACCAGTGGTTGGGATTTTCAAAGCCTCTATGCATTAGCACCACAGTTTACCGATTTACCTCCCGAACTACCGGAGCCTGTGGTAAGAGGAAGTCGCAGGATATTTTTTAATACATTTCGATCATCAGGTTTATCTGTTGAGAATTATTCAAAATTTTTAATAAGTCTCAATGAAAAACCCCCTAAAAATAATAGTCTCATAAGAAAAATTAATGTGGGCACATTAAAAGCCAATTTAAGTGCTTTTGGAGCACGAGCAAGCTTATTGGAGCAAGATTGGACCATTAATGATGGAGGTATTGATAATCAAGAAATATACCTTGACACAACAAGCTTTCCTCCGATCTCTTTATCCAATGCGGGAGCCTATAGAATTCAAGGCTCTTGTAATTCCGATTTTGGAAAGATCAGGGTTGTCGCTGGAGAGCCAAGAGTCCAAAAAGAATTAACTTGTAATGCAGACAACACATTTATAGGAATCTTTAATTTACAAAATATATATTCTCATCCGGTAAAGTTCACAGTAAGTCAGGGGGCAACGGGCTCCGTTTCTAGTAAATCCTTTGAATTGGCCAATGAGATGAATCGATTTATCACAGAATGGAAGCTCCCTCAAGGTGACTTTACTCTCCCCTTGAAACCAGGATTAGAATATAATTTTACTGTGGATTGGGGGGATAAAAGTGCTGTGAGTGAAGTAACGTCTTTTGGTGATTCCGACAAAGTACATAGGTACGCACAGCGTGGAGAGTATATAATTACAATCACAGGTCTTGTTGAAGGATTTCAAAATAATAATCGGAGTCTTGGATACTTGGGAACTGCACACGATCTTTTGTCGGTATTAGTCCTTGGAGATATGGGCTGGAAGGATCTGTCTCGTGCTTTTGAACACAATGGGAGTCTCGGGATATTTCGTGGAGGAAATACATCAAATGTTACAAATATGAGTTTTATGTTTAGTAATGCCTTACTTGTAAAACCAGACACGAGGGGTTGGGACACTTCCAATGTGACCGATATGCGCAATATGTTTCAAGGGGCTGCTTCAGCCAACCCAGATGCGAGTGGATGGGACACTTCCAATGTGACCGATATGCGCAATATGTTTCAAGGGGCTGCTTCAGCCAACCCAGACGCGAGTGGATGGGACACTTCCAATGTGACCAACATGTACAGCATGTTTCAAGGGGCTGCTTCAGCCAACCCAGACACAAGTGGATGGGACTTTAGAAATGTCAACTTCGTCCAAGGCAATAACCGAGGTCTTACGGATATATTTAAATTATCGATTTTATCCGTTGATAATTATTCAAAATTTTTAATAGCCATCGATAAAAAAACGCCAACAACGAGCACCGGTATTTGGAAGAAAATTGATGTGGGCACATTAAAATGCAATGGGAGTGCTGCGGAAGCAAGGAAAAGACTGATTCATAATGGCTGGACTCTCACCGACGGAGGAGATTGTCATCCTGATTTGAGTATGAATATGGCAGCACTTTCTCCCCTTTCTTCGTCCAATCAAGGTTCCTATACGGTGAGTGGAACTTGTCAGACCCACCTCGGCAATGTCAATATTGTCGTTGGGAATCCAGAAGTAGAGAAAAGCTTGCCCTGTGTAGGTAGCTTATTCTCAGGAGCGATTGATTTGCAAAGCGTCTATAGTCATGAAGTCACTATTGCAATAAGTCAAGCTGGAAGCTCATCCACTGTAAGTCATACTTTGGTGAACAAGACGAATCAATTTGTGACAGTGTGGGGGATTCGAAGGGGAGACAAACTAACTCTCCCTCTTAAAAAGGGATTGAAATATGATTTCACTGTGGACTGGGGGGATGGAACTACAGGGAGAGTGACATCTTTTAAAGATGCCGACAAAAAACATACCTATCCACCTTCCAACACCGCCAAGAAATATGTAGTCATCATTAAAGGGACCGTTGAGGGGCTTAAAAGCAACGATTTTTCAAAAACGAATCTTTTTGAAGTTATCAATCTCGGACATATGGGGTGGAAGGATTTATCCAATGCCTTTACAAAAAACACTAGGCTTACAAAAGTTCTTGGTGGAAATACATCTGATGTCACAAATATGGATAGAATGTTTTTCAAAGCGAGTTTGTTGGAAACTCTAGACACAAGTGGTTGGGATACTTCGAGCCTTGTGAGTATGAACGAGATATTTAAGGGGGCCACTAAAGTGAACCCCGATGTGAGTGGCTGGGACACTTCTCAGGTTGAGAACATGGTGGGTGTCTTTGATGGAGCGACCCAAGCCAATCCAGATACCAGCGGCTGGGACTTTTCAAAAGTTCGAACAAGCACGAGTAGCAAACACTCTGGGGTGGGAAGTCTTCAGGCTCTGTTTAGGTCATCAGGTTTATCTGTGGAGAATTATTCTAAGTTTTTAATAGCTCTCGATGAAAGACGACCGAACACACAAGATTTTCTTGAAAGGGTCATCAATGTGGGTCTATTGAAATACAACACCAGTGCGGAATCGGCGCGAGGCAACTTAGTGAGTCATTGGATTATCACCGATGGGGGCTTAGAGGGAGCCGAAGGGAATATCAATGTGCCGATTTTGGCACCGAACGGGCTCCAGCCCCTTTCTTTAGCCAATGGGGGGATTTATGGAATTCAAGGGACCTGTAATGCTAACGATGGAGATGTCACCGTTGTTATTGGAGAGCCCAATATGCAGAAAGACTTAGCTTGTGCCGACAACAACGCATTCTCAGGGAGTTTCGATGTGCAACATGTCTCTTCTCATCCGGTGACCATCACGATTTCTCAAGATCAAGGCAGCGTTGTTGTCAGTGAGTCTGTGGCCAATAGGATCAATCGCTTTGTCACAAAGTGGGAGATTCCATCTGCGAATTATGTTTTCACTCTTCCTCTTAAGGATAACTTGAATTATGATTTCACTGTGGACTGGGGGGATAACACTCCGACAAGTGAAGTGACATCGTTTGATGATGATGACAAGGAGCATACCTATGCGAACTCTGAAAGCTATACCATCACCATCACGGGGACGGTGGAAGGGTTTGAAAATAATGCAGCCCCCCTTAAAGGGCTTCTTGTTGAGGTGACCAACCTTGGACACATGGGATGGAAAGACTTATCTTATGCCTTTAGAAATAACTCTTTTCTTGTTGCCGTTTTTGGGGGAAATACATCCAATGTCACCGACATGAGCCAAATGTTTGATGGAGCTCGAAAAGCAACCCCAGACACCAGTGGTTGGGACACTTCCAGTGTTACAAATATGTCATATATGTTTTCTAGCGCAATGAAAGCAACCCCAGACACCAGTGATTGGGACACTTCCAGTGTTACAAATATGTCATATATGTTTTCTAGCGCAATGAAAGCAACCCCAGACACCAGTGATTGGGACACTTCCAGTGTTACAAATATGTCATATATGTTTTCTCGTGCGCTCAAAGCAACTCCAGACACCAGTGGTTGGGACACTTCCAGTGTTACAAATATGACATCTATGTTTTCTAGTGCGACAAGAGCGACTCCAGACACCAGTGGTTGGGACACTTCCAGTGTTACAAATATGACATCTATGTTTTATGCAGCCTCGCAAGCTAACCCAGACATAAATGGTTGGGACATTTCTAATGTCACTCATATTACAAGTATGTTTAAAGGCGCCGAAAATGCAGATCCAGATACAAGTAGATGGGACTTCAGCAACATCGTATCTATGAATAAGATATTCGAAGGAGTGGGGCTTTCTATTGCAAATTATTCAAAATTTTTAATAAGAATCAACGAAAAAACACCTAAGCACCACCTTCATGGTCCCACCGTTAATAAAAGGATATCTGTCTACAAATTAAGGTACAACTCTAGTGCGACATCCGCTCGTACAAGCTTAAAAAGTAAGGGTTGGACCATCACAGATGGAGGATTGCAGTAGTCGCAGAGTTTTAGCAGGGGCCCGCAGCAAGACAGCTGTCGTGTTGCTGTCGTAGTTGCTGTCAGTGGTTGTTTTCATGAGTGTATGTGCCGGTG
The DNA here is from genome assembly GCA_965261545.1 of Bdellovibrionales bacterium. GTDB lineage: Bacteria > Bdellovibrionota > Bdellovibrionia > Bdellovibrionales > UBA1609 > CBDHDF01. Next base: position 710,990 of record CBDHDF010000002.1, read on the forward strand.
CCGTTGGGGGACCGGCACTTTAATTTGTTTTTTCGGTGCTCTCAAGGTTGCTTTCAAGGTGAGGAGCGGCGAACCTTCAAAGGTTGTGGAACTTAAAAATGCTCATAGACTTTAAAAAGGACCTTGCCCATATCTTAGGAAAGGTCACCCATCAAGAGACAAATTTTATCTTAAATCTATTTGAGAATCCCAAGAATATGGATCATGGGCACTTGGCTTTTCCGGTTTTTTTTATGGCTCGCCAAAGGCGCAAGTCTCCCCCCCGGATCGCTCAAGAGCTGGCACTGGAGCTTGAGAATTTAAATTTAAGCCCTGTGCGGGCGGCTTCGCCTGTGGGTGGCTATGTCAATATTCACCTCAAGGATGATTGGCTTCAACAAAGTCTTGTAAAGAAGTTAAGGCTTCAGGGAGAAGAATTTGGCTTTGGACAAGGGGGGAAAGGAAAAACGGTCGTTATTGATTTTTCATCTCCCAACGTGGCAAAGCCCATGAGTGTGGGGCACCTGAGGGCCACGGTGATTGGGCAAGCCATGTGTCACCTGGCGCGCAGTCAAGGCTATGAGGTTATTGCTTTGAATCATCTTGGGGACTGGGGAGTTCAGTTTGGGAAATTGGCATGGGCCTATGAAAAGTGGAAGAGTCAATACTCCTTTGACAAAGACCCCTTTGAGGCTCTTTTTAGTATATATGTTCGTTTTCATGAGGCGGCTGAAGAAGACCCTCAATTAAATATCGAGGGGTCCTTGATGTTTAAAAAATTAGAAGAGGGGGACCCTCAGGTGGTGGCTCTTTGGAACAAATTTGTTGAGATCTCCATGAAGGAGTATAAAGAAATTTGGGATATTTTGGGAGTAAAATTTGACCTTGTGAGGGGGGAGTCTTTTTATAACAATCGTCTCAAACCTACGGAAAAGCTTATTGAAGACAAGGGGCTTCTTGAAGAAAGTGATGGTGCTCAAGTGGTTCGCCTTGATGAAGAGGGAATGCCTCCTTGTCTTATACGAAAAAGTGATGGGGCCTCCCTTTATGCCACCCGTGATATTGCCAGTGCCATTTATCGAATGGAGGAGTTGGGGGCAGACAGCAACCTCTATGTGGTGGGCATGGATCAGTCTTTGCATTTTAAGCAGGTTTTTCGTGTGATAGAAAAAATGGGGTATCCGTGGGCCAAGGACTGCCATCACATTTCTTTTGGAATGTATCGTTTCAAAGAGACAAAGATGTCCACGAGAAAGGGAAATGTTATTTTTCTCCGTGATGTGGTGGAAAGGGCCGTGGAGCTTGTTCAAGAGATCATGGAGTCAAGAAAAGTGAAACCTACAAATGTTGAAGAAGTGGCTCGTCAAGTTGGAATTGGAGCCATCGTTTTCAACGACCTTTTCAATGATCGTATGAAGGATATAGATTTTCATTGGGACAAAGTTTTGGATTTGGATGGAAATAGCGGCCCCTATGTTCAATACTCTCAAGTTCGCTGCCACAGCCTTATGAAGAAATATGGAAAAGAAATTCCTGAGATTTGGCCAGCGATTTTGGAATCTCCAGAGGAACGCGCTCTTGTTAAGGTTCTCCATGGTTACGAAGAAACTTTGACCAACTCCTTTACACACTTTAAGCCTCACTTTATGGCCAACTATTTGATTGAAGTTTGCCAGTCGTTTGGGAATTTTTACCACAAGCATCGAATCCTTGGAGAGCCTTCGGATATAGAGGCTTCGCGTATGGGTTTGGTGGCTGCCACTCAAAAAATCTTACAATATGGATTGAGGATTTTAAATATAGAGTCCCCTGAGGAAATGTAGCTTGAAGAAATGCATAGTGGTCCCTTGCTAATCAAAATATCACTCTCAACAACTTAAACTCAGTTAGGATAAAATCATAAAAATTTCTTCGAGGTCAAAGGAACCCATGAAAAGTCCGTCAAAATAAAGTATTGGATCTCAGGACAGGCGGATTGAATTGATTTGACCGGTGCGTCGGGCATTCACTCCTTCAAAATCTTGGTGACAAAAGGTGATGTCATGGCGCGAAGCACTGCGCTGTAGTTGGGTTGGAGCGTGATCTCGGCACCAACGGTCGCTTTGTTGTTGCCCAAATTCAGAATGAGATGGTCACTGCTGGCCCCGACAATCTCGATTCCAGAGGATGCGGTGAGGCCTTCTGGATCGGTATCCTGATGTCCGACTGCCAGAATTGCCTGAGAGATCAATCCGCGATCCTTGAGAGCCGGCTTGGCACCAAATGCAGTTTGGGCGATATTGCCCCATGGTTGCGACGGTTTGACCTTGGACTCGATCACTCCTGCGACGAGTGTGATGGCATCGGTGTAGAGTCCATGGATCGGTTGGCGATGAAGAGCCTCCACGCCGAGCAGGATTGACTCACCGAGACGAAGATCGTTGATCCTTCCGGTGCCTGCTGTACTGAACACCCACTGAAGATTGCCGGAATTCCCTCCGGAGACGATATCGAGGGTGAGACCGAAGGCTGCATCAATGGAATCGGCAAGGGCAGATAGCTTTGACATGTTTTCAGCATCGGGGGACACGCCGCTCCGGCAAGCGAGGTTCGTGCCGATACCCTTCAGCACGATATTTCTGCAGCGAAGCGTCTCACGCACGGTGCTGAGGAGATCCTCTGGCATGATCCCCTCCCTAAGATCTCCAAGCTCAACCATGAGCACAATTCCATGTGTCCGCCCCGACCTATATGCGGCATCAGAGAGCGCTTCGATGACCTCCAGTTCAGTATTGAAACTGACATCGGCATGCGCCACGACCCGTTGGACCTGACTCACCATTGGAGAGCGGATCAGTGTTATTGGCGCCAATATCCCCGCACCTCGCAGCGTTTCGATGTTCTCAATGCGGGAGTCGCCGATCCCTCGTACGCCTGCCTGAAGCAACACGCCGGCAATTTCGGGTGACCCCAAGATTGCTTTGGTAACTCCGGTGACGGAGATGCTGCGGAGTCTCAGCCGCTTGACGAGTGTGAAAGCATTATGGTGGATCTTTTTGAGGTCGATCTCCAAACGCGGTGCGGTCATCAGCTCGTGACCGTCCGCATCTTCGCAAGTGCAGGAATCGCCGGACGGACCATGTCCAGCAACCGTTCGGGCGGGCGGCTCAAGGCGTCCGTGACCGGAATTTCCAGATCACCCTCGTACTGGATAATGGCGGCACTTACCGCTTCATGTGTCATGTTCTCGTGGTTGATCGTGAGGCCGATAACCTTCGTATCGGCGAAGGTCTGGATAAGATTGATTTCGCTAGCCGGCGATGGCATCGCCATCTGTTCGAAGTCGCAGCGATGACACCGCCCCGGGGCATGCTGCAAAATGACTCCGGTGGGCCTGCTGCCCCTCAAAATGAATGACGAGGAGCTGAAGGCCGGATGACTTAGCGCGCCTTGACCTTCGATGATGATCACATCCGGACTCTCTTCTTGGAACGCCTCGATGATGGTCGCCTCCAACTCACCGGAGCAAAATTGCGATGGAACGGCATCGAGCGCAACACCGTAGCGGGCTCCTTGAATCAAGCCGGTCTGGCCAGTGCCGACCATGACGGCTTTCAAGCCGTGATCGTTGAGAACACGGGTCAGGATCGTGGCGGTGGTGCGCTTGCCGATGGCGCTGTCGGTTCCCAGCAGGGCAATTCGCGGGCAGGTGACTTCAGCGATTCGATCTTCGAACATCCGCAGATCTTTCTTGGCGCGGGGTTTTCGCATGTCAAGGATCACGACGCTATTCGCTATGCTCGCAGCCACAAACTCCGGGTCGTCGGTCAGGAATTCATGGAGACCGCTCACGACATTCATTCCGCATGCCAAGGCATCGAGTATGATGCCTCGCTCACCTGTCGACAGCATTCCACTCTTGGGCGCTATCCCGAAGATGAAGTAGTCAGGGACACGTACGGTGCGAGACAGGGCGTCAGTGAGATCGCAGCAAATCGGGATGGCGTTGGCCTTCCCATCAAGCACCTCGCCGGTGTCGAGTCCAGCCTGCTTGCTATCGATCACCGAAAGGATTTTGTACTTCTCTGAATGACGGATGAGCCCGTTGGCCGTCTTACCGTTGATTTCACCGAAGCTTTCTTCGCAATAGATGACCGCCGTCGCAGTCCGCTTCCGCTCATTGGATGGGATCGTTACGGGACAATTAATACTAGGAGAGTACGGAGCGACGGCGAGCGTATTTGACAGTTTTTCCAACGGGGTAATGGGCATCGAGGCTCCTTGAGTAAAAATGTGAACTGGCGAGCGGATAACGAAGGTCACTTCGGATCCTTCGCATACCGTTTAGCCACATAGACCTAAATGTGGTTGCGCCGCCGTCCGAACCAGCGGTGTGGTCACCTGAGCCAACTAGATTGCGGCGCCGATCAATCATGGGGCCGACGCTGGCTGTGTGAAGAATCCCAGAAGTACCAAGGGATGTATTATTGATTATTGATTCTAGCCCATTTCGCCGTCGAAAGTCAAGACTTTGTCGCAGACACTGCGTGGACCGGTTCTTCTCGATCCAATGCCGTTTCCTTAAGCCACCACACCTCTGTGCGTTAAGCTATTTCTTTTAAAAGAACTCCCAGCCCTTTTGAGAGACCTTTCATAGCTTCTTTTGAAGTGCCTCCTCTTCTCCATTGAAATCTTCACAGCAATTCCATTTCCACTCGCTAAATATCTATTTTTTCGGAAAGCTTCTGAAGCCTTTGTTGAATGATATCCTCAGGAAGACCTTTGAGTTCATAGAGGCCCTTGAGGCGATCCATAAGATCTTTTCGATAAGACTTTGTGGTGTGCTTAAGCCCAAGGATATAATCTTCTAGGGTTTGAATTCCCAAATCAACTTGGCCGGCTCGTGTGAGGATTCTCGAAGCTAAAGATTTGACCCAAACAGGCCCCCCTGCATTGCCCGCTTGAATGAGCAACTCTGCGGCTTTATCCAGTTCCTGGAGTTCATAGAGGTAGTGGTAGGCGGCCCTATACAAAATAGGCCAATCATTGGGAAAGTACTTAAAAGCTCTTTCGTAAATAGCTTTTGCCCCCAAGTGGTCATCGATAAGGACACTGAGGGTGGAAGCTCCCACAGCATAGGGCATACGAAAATGGGGTGTGAGCCTAGTGATGGCATCCAATAGGCGAAAGGACCAACCTTTGTTGCAGATATTTTTTCGTACGGGAATGAGAATTTCATCTCTAAACTTATTAGCACCTCCCGCTACGTTTCTCGGTAGTGATGGCTTGGGCAAGACGGAACTTCGTGCCACTTTTTTGGCTCCGCAAACATCCACATCCTGAACCCATCGTAACCACAAGCTATCTGACATGGACTCATTGTAGCCAAAACTAAAGTGGTGAATATATTTAGGTGGAGGTATATAAATAGGTGGGTCTTCTCTATCGACTTCGTAGTAAGCCCAATATTTTTGAGTTACTAGCGTGCCCAAGAAGCAAAGGCAGATCAAGGCCACATATCTTATAGATTCTACCATATATAATACTATCAAACAGGGGTTTGTCCCTGTCAAGGCTTGCCGGCCGCTGTGGGGCTTGCTAGGCTTGGGTCAAGCTGCTTACGCTTTTTTTTCGTCAAGGTACATAGAGGGTCAAGATGATGGAGGGGGGAGAGAAAATGACCAAAATACAATTGCGACCTACCACTGTGGTGGCGGGGTTTATTTTATTTTGTTTATTTTTATGTTTATTTTGGGGATGCTCCGTTCTATGGAGGAAGTTGTCCCCCTCTTCCTACACCCAGGCCCCTGGTGATATTAGCATTATGACTTATAATGTCGAAAATCTCTTCGATACCCTCCACGATGAGGGAACAGAAGATTATACCTTCTTACCCATAGATCAAAAGCAAACGGATCGCCACAAGTTCCAGTGTGAAAAAATTCGCTCCACCAAGTATAGAGAGCAGTGTCTCTATATGGATTGGTCTCCTTCTATGCTGGAGCGCAAAATGCACCGCTTGGCCCAAGTGATCCTTCAGATGAATCATGGCCGAGGCCCCGACATCCTCGTTATGCCTGAAGTGGAAAATCTTAGGGTCCTTAAGCTATTTAATGATAAGCACCTTCAGCCCGCTCAGTACACCACTCTTGTTCATTTGGAGGGACCTGATAAAAGGGGCATTGACACCTCCATTTTGTCAAGACTTCGACCTGCCTTCAAGCCCCCTGCTTTGCATAAAGTTTCCTTTCAAGGTAGGAATCCGGGAGAGCAAAAATGGATGAGTCGTTCTAGGGGGATTTTGGAGGCCCGGCTGTTGCTTCCCAATGAACAGGAATTGGCCGTTTTTGCTGTTCACTTTCCATCTCCAAGAAACCCCACGCATTGGCGTCAGCAGGCCATTGTCTTTCTCAGCGATCTTCAGTCTCAGTTGCCCAAGGATGTTCTCGCTATTGCTGCTGGCGATTTTAATATTAGCCAAAAAGAAGAACGGTTCCACCATCTGTACGAGAATCAGTTGGGCAAGAACTGGCTGATTTCTCATAAGCTGGGATGTCACCAGTGCAAAGGTACGAATTACTACCACAGTGGGCGTCAGTGGTCTTTTCTTGATGCCATTCTCTTTGACAAACGCCTTTCCAAGGCAGGTCAAGAAGGGCCTCCGTCTTCTTGGTTTGTGGATAGCCTATCCATCCATATTCCCACTCAGTCGATTTATCAAGTCAGTCGCAGGGGAAGTCCGGCCCGTTTTAATAATGGTCTAAGTTCTAGGGGGGTCAGTGATCATTGGCCTGTTGTTGCAGTTCTTAAACCTTACCCATTTTATGCCAAAAACTCCACTTTCAAGAACCCCATTTCTAAAAACTCGGATATACCCAAAAACTCCATTCAAGAGCCCAAGGACTGAAACCATGTTATTTATTCCCTCAGAATTGATTAAAAAAAAGCGTGAGGGAGAAGTTCATTCCCCCGAGGAGATAGAGTTTCTCATCCAGCAATTCACAGATGGAAACATTCCAGATTACCAAATGTCTTCGTGGTTGATGGCTGTATTTTTTCAAGGAGCTGCTGACTCTGAGACGGCCACATTGACAGAAGCCATGAAGAACTCAGGGGTTTGTTTTAACTTTTCTTCCCTTGAAGCTCCTTGCGTGGATAAGCATAGTACCGGGGGTATCGGGGATAAAACGAGTCTGATTCTAGGTCCTATTGCGGCTGCGGCAGGTGTACCTGTTCCTATGATAGCTGGGCGAAGTCTCGGTTATACAGGGGGAACTCTCGACAAACTTGAAAGCATACCTGGCTTTCGAGTTATGCTTGATAAAAAAGAGACAGAAGATAATGTTCGCAACATGGGTCTTGCCATGATAGGACAGACCAAGGATATTTGCCCTGCGGATCGAAAAATCTATGCTCTCAGGGGAGTGACTGCCACTATTGAATCCTACCCCCTTATTTGTGCCAGCATCATGTCAAAGAAGCTTGCTGAAGACCTTAAGGGTTTGGTGCTTGATGTTAAATTTGGAAGTGGGGCCTTTATGAAAAGCTATGAAGAGGGTCAAGAACTGGCTGATCTTCTTATTAAAACCGGTGAGGCCCACCAAGTTCATACCATCGTTCTTTTAACTTCTATGAATCAGCCCCTAGGGCGCTATATAGGTAATTCTTTGGAGGTGAAGGAGGCTGTTGAAATCATGAAAGGAGACACATGTTTTGAAAATGGTATTGACTTTTATGAAGATACGAGAATTTTGAGTCTTGAATTGGCGGGGTATATGATTTGGATGGGAGGTCAAGCTTCCTCCCCTGAGGAGGGAGTTGTTAAGGCCACGGAAGTCTTGGAATCTGGCAGGGCCTATGAAAAATTTTTGGAGCTTTGCCAATATCAGGGGCCCGCTCGACTGGATGAGCTTTCCTTGGCAAAAAATTATTTTCCTGTTCTTTCCCCTTCCGATGGTGTTGTGAATCAAATTCATGTGGAGCAACTTGGCTGGACGATTCTTAAAATGGGAGGTGCTCGGGAGTTTTGTCATGACACCATTGACCATAAAGTGGGCCTTGAGTGGTGTTGTCGAGTGGGTCAGAAGGTTCATAGAGGGCAGCCTTTGGCAAAAATTCACTGCGATGACCCCCAAAAGGCTCAAGAGGCTGTGGAGGATGTTTCCAAAACCGTGATTTTGGGAGGTCCCTGTCCTCCCATCAAACTGGTTCAAAAAAAAATGGGTCGAGGAGTGAGGTGAAAAGTGAGAAGTTGTGAAAAGCAAAGTGCAGAGGAAAGGAGTGAATGGATGTGGGTGGACATAAAAGGAGTGAATGAATGGACATGAAAACTGAAAGCTTACAGAATATGTGTTTTCACGGGATGGATTCGGCTCTGACTCTTAAGTCAATCGATGAAAGCTGCCAATATATTTATAAAAAAACCTCTCTCAGGCCACGGGTGGCCATCACTTTGGGTTCGGGGCTTGCCTCTTGGGTCAAGAATGTGGATGTTGAGGTCTCTCTACCTTTTTCAGATATTCCCCACTTTCCCCTTACCACCGTGGATGGGCACAGGGGGAGCATGATATTTGGTCACCTCCACTCACAACCTATTCTTGTTATGCAAGGGCGAATTCACTATTACGAGGGTTATACCCAGCAACAGGTGATCTACCCTACCCGTTGCTTGAAGCCATTGGGTATTGAAACTCTTATTCTCACCAATGCTTCAGGGGGCCTTGATCCTCAAATGGCTCCTGGCCATTTTATGCTTATCAAAGATCATATCAACTTGACGGGAACCAACCCTCTTATCGGACCCAACATTGTTGACCATGGGCCTCGCTTTCCCGACATGAGTCAACCTTACGATCTATCCCTTCTCTCAAAAGCTCAAAAAATTATGAAAGATCTCCAGCTTCCCCACTCCGAGGGGGTTTATTGTGGTGTTCTCGGTCCCAGCTATGAAACAGCTTCGGAGGTTCAGTTTTTACAAAAAATTGGTGGACATGCGGTGGGTATGAGTACAGTGTCAGAGTCCATTGCCGCCGCTCATATGGGAATGAAAGTTTGTGGGATAAGCTGCATCACCAATATGGCTACGGGGCTTACAAGAGATCGCTTTACCCATGAAGATGTCACAGTTGTTGCTCAATCCATGGAAAAAGACTTTGGGGCTTTTATGGGAAGGTTCATCACTAGTTTTGCGTGAAATTTTTCGGCATATGTACTTGATGCCACTCGCCCGCATTTTTCACAAACTAAGAAATGTTCTTTCTTAAAAATATAGGGTTTTATTTAAGAAATTTTACATCGTGGTCCCCTTGATTTTAGTGGTCTCTGTGATTTTTTTAAGTAAATACCTCTTTGGCCATGGACTTTTGTCTTTGGTCACTAGAAAGTCGCCTTGGGGGTTTCTGACAATACCGATGGGTAAAACAAGACGAGATTGCCCAGGGCGAGTTCCCCCATTGTAGGTGATAAAAATTTGTCTTCTGTTAGAAATAGCTTGAAGGATGGGTGATATAAGAGGATTTTCTTTGAATTCATGGATAGAGTAGTTTTCCCAAAGGAGGTTTTCTCCTTGGGCAGCCATCAGTTCATCCAAAGATGAATTTTCCCCACATCGACGAAAAATTTCCAAGCCCACTTGCAAACAAGCTTTGGCATCATCAAGGGCACGGTGGGCCTCCCCTCCATCTATGTTTAAAAACTGAACGAGGGTTTGAAGCTTGTGGTTGGGAGCTTCAGGTATCAGTTTTCTTGAAAGAAGACTGCTGCAAAGAATGGGGGTCGAAGGCCATGCTAAGAGAGCCTTTTCAAATTCTATGGCTAAAAAGCCTAAATCAAAGGGAGCATGGTGAGCCATAATTACAGAATCACCTATGAATTCATAAAAATCTTTAATCACTTCTCCCACGGAGGGAGCCCCTTGAATCATTTCGTTAGTGATCCTATGAATGGCAATGACTTCATCCGACATAGGGTCATTGGGCCGAATTAAGGTTTGGTACTCACCCACCACATCACCACCCCTCCACTTCACGGCCGCTATTTCACAAATTTCGGATTGCAGGGGGTACGGCCCCGTGGTTTCCAAATCAAAAGCCACAAGAGTTATATTTTGCCAAGAACAAGAAGCTGGATGTCTCATTCTGCGGCACTCCTTACAACTCTCCTCACCTTGTTTCCCTCACTGTGGCTCTGTTCTTTGGGATCTTGAAGTGACTCCAGTGGTTCCTGGGTATTTCAGGTGGGCGACTCCCAATGAACTTGTCATGGTCAGTTGATTGGGACGACTTTCAATATCCAACATAGAAACATCAAAGGTCACTTGATAGGGTTTATGAAACCGGGTCAGATAAGGAAACAAAGACTTAAGTTCCACAAAGCTCCTGGAAACCTTCTTCACCTGGCCAGTATAACGGAAACCATCCTGATGAAGATAAACCTTCCAGATCGATTTATTCTCCTTGTACATATTGTTGTGCTCTTTGACAGGTGTGTATAAGAAAATCATAAAATTTGCTTTTGCAGACATTTCCTGCCACTTCTTCTCTTGTTCCTCCCTCTGCTTTTTCTCATCCCACTGCATATAAGCGCCCATCTTGTCTAAGTGAGCCTCCGTGACCTGAGAATTAAGGATGGTGGCTGAAACCTGAAAGGTATTTTGAAAACCATTGTACTGAGAGCGAGAATCTGTAAATTGACCAATCAAAGCCTGGTAGTCCAAAGCTTCTTGGTCTGCGGCATCCCCATTTAAAAAGCTGCTCACCCGAGAATCAAAAACTTTTGAAACCAATGAAGAGGCGCAAGATGCCAAGTGAAGGAAGCCCAGAAATAAAACTGCATAAAAAAGAAAAAGTCGAAAGTAACAAAATGGACGTAAGTAGCCTAAGTGACAACAGTAACGAAAGTTAGGTTTTCGGACCTCTTCATATTTCTTCATATTTCATAGCCTATACAAAAGAGTTGATAAATTCCCTTAAATCTTGAATCGCCTGGTCTCTCTCTAAATCATTAAAAATTTCGTGGCAACTTTGCGAGTATACCTCCACCCGGCACTCCTCTCTATTGAGTTTTTGACACACACCAAGAGAGCTTTCACTATCAATAATGGTGTCCTTTCCAGGAATCTGAAACAAAAAGGGCAAATCGACGTCAGGCAATTCCCTACGCACATAGTCAAAATTCTCTATCATACCTAAGAAGAGACGCGGAGAAATACGATCATGGCGCAAAGGGTCTTTATCGTAGAGTTTTATTTTCTCAAAGTTTTGTGTGAGTTGGGTGTACTTGATTTCGTTACCTAAAGTCACCCAAGGTAGCCAACGAGAAACCCACTTCGCTGCCATCACTTTCAATAGCGGTGGCCGTAAAGCCAACCCCAGTGCAGGGGCAGAAAGACACGCCGCCGTGACTCCAAGATTATTTTCAATAAGAGCCTTAAGAACAATAAGGCCACCAAGAGAGTGCCCAAAGAAAATTTTTGGCTGATTGGTAAAAACAAGCTGATATTGGCTTAGGTGATTGTTGAAAGCAACCAGATCTGAAACAAAGTCATCAAAGTGTGTAATATAGCCTCTTTTTCCAGAAGACCGACCATGCCCTCGCAGGTCCCATGCAAAAACATCCCAGCAATCCCCATTGAGAGCATGGGCCAACTCCTCATAACAATCAGAGTGCTCCGCCAAACCATGGGTGATTAAAACAACACCCCGTGGAGAATCCACTCTCCATTGCTGAAAAAAGATTTCAGACCGATCCAATGTAGTAAAACTGGATTCATACTTTGAATATTTCCTATTTAGAGCATCATGGTAAGAAGAATTCTTGGAGGAAGTCGTGGGCATAGACATGGGTCGAGTGTATAATAAATCTGGAGGAATGTCCTCTATATAGACTCAAGGCGGCGATTTTATATGGTGTAGCATTTACCTGAAATGTATCTATCCAAAGGGTGTCGCATTCATTCAAGAGACGTTTTGCACAGTGCTTGAAGAACCTCCTCAAGTTGCTGAAGCTCCCTTTCTGTGAACTTTCGGCCCTCCATGAGGGCCATGAGTTTCTCCATAAGAGATATAAAATCATTTTCAAATAGAGTTTCTAAAAGTGAATTTAAATATCTCAATTGGTAGTCTTCTTTCAGAACTTGCTCTCGATACACATATCTACGACCAAAAGCAGTTTTTTTCAAAAACTCCTTTCTCTCAAGAAGTCTTAGCATAGTTGAAACTGTTGTATAGGCATAGGTACCCTGAGATTTCAAACAAGCCTGCACATCATAAACCGTTGAAGGTCCATGTTGCCAAATCACCCTCATGAAACTCAACTCAAAGTCAGTGAGAAAAGAACCTGTGGGTTTAAGTTGACGCCCCATGAAGCAAACTCCGTAACAAATGTCCAAAAAGAGCCAAAACAAAGCATTGACCAGAAAGCACCCGACGATTCTACTGTTTATTCAATCCACTCATTCATACTAACTATATTTTTAGTACATTTCAACTATATATTTAGTTTTTATTGCATGCGTACGAATGTCTATAATGGTGGTACTTCTGAGAACTGCGGACTCTCCAGTATGAAATATACATGCTATGAAAGCTAATGCTTGAGAGGCGAGGCTGTTTGAATCGAGTTTTCCAGAATATGAAAGTAGGTTCTTAGAAGAATCTCGTAGCTATCTGGATCAAGGTGGCTTAAAAATGACTGTTTTTCTTCAAAGGACTCCAACTCAAGAAACTGGGAAAACAATTCTTGAATGCGTATAAGGTTGTCCATGGTAAAAAACTCTATTTCTTCCGTAGGCTTTTGAAGAATTTGAGCAATGGTATCATTATCATAAAGAAGGTGAATTCCCTTCATCGATTGTGTGAGAAGACCCTCTATTTTATCAAGTTGATATTCTTCAACGTGCATCTTTCATGGCCCCTTCCTTGGGATATCTCAAAATGGAGAAAACCAACTAAGTATATTTGTATTTTGTAAGAAAATGTATTCACGATGCAAGGGAAAAAGAAAATGAGAGATATTTGACATGAACTGTCGAAAAGGGACTGTAAAAATAATTGTGTAACTGCAATTTTTTTCTTAAATCTTAAAGCCACTTATGTGGCTCCACTCCTGGTAAAAAGCACAGTCCCATATTATTCGTCAATGTATAATTGACATTTTTTCCTTCAAGCGATTTTGTCAGTCACAATGCATTATAAGTTAATGGGGAGGTGGACATCTTCGCTGGTCTATATAATTGGCCTCTTTAGTTACTCTGGACTTTTGATTGTATTATGGAGCCGTAATGGGATCATATCAGAACTGGAAAGAACTCAAATAAATAATTATCATCTTGGTTGAAAAAAAATCAGCAATGGCTCTCTCAAAAAAATGGAAATTCCAATCTCATCAAAGGGTTCATGTGTTTAGGTTCCCATACTATATTACCCCCTTTTTTTTATTTTTTTTAACTTAGGATATTCGAGAAATACCAGAATTGGGATGAAATATGAAAAAAAATGGGAACCCAAATCTGCACCAAGAGGGCATGTATTTAGGTTCCCATACTATATTACCCTAACCATAGTCTCGGTATTCCAGTACTTCTGTCAACGCCTTAGAGGGGCTTTTAAGCCCCCTTATAAGGCAGGTGGTGGACCTTATTAAAAAACTTAGTTGTCAAAACGGTCACCGTATTCAATGGCAAACCTGTTCATGGCTGGCTTCCAGTTGTGTAATGGTCGTGTCCATCGCTTAGAGGCCATTTTTATCGCTAAATATACAACTTTTAAAGCCGACCGATCACTGGGAAATATCTTACGATTTCTGATCGCCTTGCGGATCACGCTATTTAACGACTCTATGGCGTTTGTGGTATAAAAAATCTTTCTGATTTCATCCGGATAATCGAAAATAGTGATGAGATTGTCCCAATTCCTACGCCAAGACTTTTCAATATTCGGATACTTTGAAGACCACTTGGTACAAAATTCCTCAAGGGCCTTTTCAGCTTCTGTCAGAGTCGTAGAGCCATAAATGGACTTGAGGTCTTGGGCGACAGCTTTCATATCCTTGGAAGGAACATAGCGAAGGGAATTGCGGACCATATGGACAATGCACAGTTGTACTTTAGACTTGGGAAAAGCCGCTGAAATGGCTTGAGGAAAACCTGTAAGACCATCTACAGAAAATATAAATACGTCTTTCAACCCTCGATTTTGCAGCTCAGTCAAAACACTCAACCAAAACTTTGAACCCTCATTTTCAGAAATCCATAGGCCCAACAAGTCTTTCTGACCCTCCTCTGTAATACCAAGAGCTAGGTAAATCGCCTTATTAATAACTCTCTTGTCTTGATGGACCTTCACCACGATACAGTCCAAAAATACGATAGGGTAAGTGCTATCCAAGGGGCGGTTCTGCCAAGCCGTAACTTCATCAATAACAGCATCCGTCACGTTGGCTATCACTGAGTGGGATATCTCTGCACCATGGTAGAGGTCTTTGATAGCTCCTTGAATATCCCTGGTCGTCATTCCCCTCGCATAGAGGGTCAGAATACTGTCTTCAAAGCCCTCAAGACGAGTCTTGCCTTTGGGAATGACTTGGGGCTCAAAGGAGGCACTTCGGTCACGGGGGACCTGAAGCTCCACCTCGCCTTTCTCTCCCTTTATGGTCTTTCTACTGTAACCATTGCGAGTGTTGGATTTGCGGGTCTCAGACTTCTCATGCCTCTCATAACCTAGGTGATCGTCCATTTCCGCATTAAGAGCTGTCTCTAAAACAACCTTCATCAGTTGACCCGTTATGTCGGATAAATCCTTTTGGGTCTTGACGTTCTTCGCTAGTTCCTTGCCTATTGTCTTGATATCCATTTTGCCTTCTCCTTTCAGGATGATAGTTCATCCTAATATGATTCGGCAGTTACACAAAATAGTTTACAGGCTCGTCGAAAAACCTATCATAGGGCCTAGGGAAGTAATTGTGTTTTAAATGTGTTATTATTTCAAATAAATGCAATTGAATACAATTTTAAAAAACACCCCACCAATGGATAAGGCTATATGTCTAGTTCTATAAATCAGAAAAAGAACCATGAAATTGTTGTCGACCAAGCAAAGGGCTTGGTGTTTTCCTCGGAAGAGGAACTATATGCTTACTTTATAAGTGAAATTAAAACCCTTGAGTCAGAGTTTTTTAAACTTCGTTCCACCTCCAATGATATCCATAAGGCGAAGTTCTCCAGATTTGATAAACACCTCAACGATGCCCTCGAAGATCCAGGGGAGATTTGGGAAGACAATGGTTCTCTCAAGGGTCGTCGACTTGCTATTTATATTAAAGATTTTAGCAAAAATAATGATGAGTCCCTTTTTCATGTAGCCATCACCTACTTAATAGATGATATACCCAGCTTTGTGTATCTTCACTTTCCTACGAAAGATATGAGTCTCATTGAAAAGTATCGCCGCGGTCATTTACTTTATAAAAAGTCTCTTAAGGAGATTCCAGTAGGTGCGGCTGAAGGAGATGCCTTAATGGAAGGCAATAACCTAGCTCTAGGTTTGTATAAAGCTATGAGTAAATTACGTAGCGACAAAGACATTCAAGAAGAAAATTTTTCTCAATATATCAAATTTAGAGAGACAACCATTGAAGATGCCGATGAGATTTGGCGTGGCAATGACTCCATGGGGAATATTTTAGTGCGTTTCATCAAAGAGTTCTCATTTCAAGGAGAAGATATCTTTTATGTTGTTGTCACTGTTGAAGAAATGGCATCCAATAGCCATGCCCTTTTGTTCTCATTCCCCACCAGAGACAAGGGACTTGTTATGAGGTACAGGTATGGTGAAAATCTACAGGCTGAAGAAGTCGTTCGGGAATCATCTCACTAAGACAAGATCATAGGACAAAACTTTGGTTCTGGCTTCGCCAGGTTAGCTTATCTATAAATGAGGGCTTATCTTCTATAGACAAGATAGTGCTATACGGTATTGCTGCACAGCGTTAATGCCCACTTAACTTTACATACTTTATGTATTACCCTTTTTTTAGTTAAATAGTAGCTGTTCATATCACTGTTCAGGAGGCACAAGTTTACAGAAAGGGGATGACAGTTCTTCTGGTTAAAGAGGGATACTGCTACTTCTTGAGTTCTGCCGCTCTCTGAACAGTTACTAAAGTACTTTTAAAAACGGAGTTTTTTGTGACTAAAAAGCTAGTTATTGTTGAGTCACCCACCAAGGCGCGTACAATACGCAAGTTCTTAGGTGAAAATTTCATTATTGAATCTTGTATGGGTCATGTGCGAGACCTACCTCAGTCAGCCAAAGAAATTCCCGAAAAATTTAAAAAGGAAAAATGGGCCTCACTAGGTGTCAATGTCGATAAAGAGTTTGAACCCATCTATTGCATTCCCAAAAACAAGACAAAGGTTGTCAAAGAACTCAAAGCCAAACTCAAAGAAGTTGATGAACTCATTCTTGCCACGGATGAAGATCGCGAGGGAGAGAGTATTAGCTGGCACCTCTTGGAAGTTTTAAAGCCCAAGGTTCCCTGCCGGCGTATGGTCTTTCATGAAATCACAGAAACAGCCATAGTAAAGGCCCTGAAGGAATCCCGCCACGTGGACTACAACCTTGTTCGCGCTCAAGAGGCACGTCGTATTCTCGATCGCTTGGTCGGCTATACCATTTCTCCTCTGCTTTGGAAAAAAGTGGCCTATGGACTCTCCGCAGGACGAGTCCAATCCGTGGCTGTCCGCCTCATTTCAGAGAGAGAGCACGAGAGAATTAGGTTTAAAAAATCCTCCTACTGGGGCCTTCTCGGGAAGGCTGAAAAAAATAAAGTCAAGTTTGATACCAAGATGCTTAGCTACAAGGGGCAAAAAGTTGCCATTGGTAAGGACTTCAATAGCCAAACAGGACAACTTTTTGAAAACAAAAAAGACCAGGTGGTTCACTTGGACGAGACCTTGGCTCAAAACTTAGTCGCAGAGCTTAAATCTGAGTCTTGGCTCGTATCCCAAGTTCAAGAAAAACCTATTTCACGCAAACCCGCTCCGCCCTTTATCACTTCCACCCTTCAACAAGAAGCTAATCGCAAACTGGGGTTAAGCACCCAGGAGACCATGAGTATCGCACAAAAACTCTACGAGCGTGGTTTTATCAGTTATATGAGAACAGACTCCACCAACCTTTCAGAGCAAGCTCTTCAAGCAGCCAGGGCTTCCATTGAAAATCTATATGGCCCCACATACTTGCCTCAAAATCCACG
Source organism: Bdellovibrionales bacterium (assembly GCA_965261545.1). GTDB lineage: Bacteria > Bdellovibrionota > Bdellovibrionia > Bdellovibrionales > UBA1609 > CBDHDF01. The sequence goes on from CBDHDF010000002.1 coordinate 728,201, forward strand.
CCTATACAATACGAAAAAATCCAAGGGGGCCCAGGAAGCCCATGAAGCCATTCGTCCCTCGGGGGATGAATTTAAAAAACCAGACCAGTCGGGTCTTACAGGAACTTCCATGGCTCTTTACGACCTCATTTGGAAGAGAACTGTGGCTAGCCAAATGAAGAATTCGGAGCACAAACAAATAAGTGTTCAGTTTAAAGTGGGAGAGGCCATTTTTGCCTCCTATGGAATCACTATTGAATTTCCAGGTTTTCTCAAAGCCTATGTGGAGGGAAGAGACGACCCCGAAGCAGCTTTGGACAACAGAGAGGTCCACTTACCAAAAATGTCCCAGGGGGACCAAGTGATATGCCACAACTTGAAACCCACTTCCCATGAAACCAAACCCCCTGCCAGGTACACAGAGGCCTCATTGGTTAGCACCATGGAAAAGGAGGGGGTGGGCCGTCCCTCCACCTACGCTGCCGTTATCAGTACCATTCAAAACCGAGGTTATATTAAAAAGCTAGGAAATGCTTTGACTCCAACTTTTACAGCTCTTGTCGTGTCAAAGCTGCTTAATTCCCACCTTCCCAACTATGTGGACACAGGCTTTACATCAGAGATGGAAAAGTCCCTAGATGATATTGCCCAAGGAGTGCGACTATGGGATGACTATTTGGCGAGCATTTACTTTGGCGATGAAGGGCTTAGGAGCCTTGTGAACAAACAAGAAAGTCTCATTGACCCCGAAGTGTCTCGCTCTATTGAGCTTGAGGGACTCAAAGGCTTGAGTTTTAAAGTGGGACGCTATGGAGCCTACGTTTGTCGCTTTGACGAATCCGCTCAAAAAGAGGTCTGTGCATCTTTACCTGAGAGCTGTTTTCCAGGAGATATTTCTTTTGCTGACGCCAACAAACTTATTGACCAAAAACTCAATGGGGCCGATGCCATTACAAAACACCCTGAAACGGGCCTTCCCATCTATGTGCTGACAGGGCGCTATGGCCCCTATGTGCAAATGGGTGAGAGCGAAGTAGAAAAGGGAGCTGAGAAGCCAAAACGTGTTTCCATCCCATCCAATATAGATTACGAAAAGATCACAGTGGACCAAACTCTTAAGCTCTTGGAACTCCCAAAGACCTTGGGTCAGCACCCCGATACAAGTAAGCCTGTCAAAGTGGGGCTCGGTCGCTTTGGCCCCTATGTGGTTCACGACGGCGACTTCCGGTCCATTTCAGGGACAGATTCCTTGTTTGACATGACTTTTGACAGATCCATGGAATTGCTGAGCCTACCCAAAAAGGGTCGAGGACAATCTCAACCCCTCAAAGAGTTGGGAGAGCACCCTGAAACGGGTGACCCCATAGCTATTTTAACGGGAAAGTATGGCCCCTATATCAAGTGTGGCAAAGTGAACGTCTCTCTTCCCGAAGGGGTCAAACCAGAGGATACGACCTTTCAACAAACCTTGGACCTGCTGGCCACCAAATTGACCACGAAGAAGAAATCCACAAAAAAGAAATCTGGAGACGGAGCGAAAAAGTCTTCAAAAAAAAGAACTAGAGTCAAGTCTTCAAAAATATGAACCAGAGGAATTTGACCACCTGACCTTACTCCCCTTGGTCCCTCTTGAGTTCCAAAGACCTTTCTAAAACCTTGGATAGTATGAGAATACTATGCCCTTGGGAGAGGTATCGACCATTGACATAAATGGTGGGTGTTCCTTCAATTTTTGCTTTTTTACCACTTTCAATTTGGGCTAAAAGAGTATCTTGGGTTTCCACAGAATCCATACAAGCTTTGAGTTTTTCCCAATCCAACCCCCACTTAGTGATATAAACCTCGATAAGTTCATCCAATTGAGAAAGACTCTTCGACTTACGAAACTCCTCTTGCTTTTCAAAAACAATATCGTGGAAGGTCCACTTTTGAGTTTGCTGACCTGAACAGTGCACAGCCTTGGCGAGGCGACAACTCAAACCACGACCTCGCTGAATATTTTTATTGCAAACTCCATCTAGAGGAAAGTTGTAAAACTCAAAGCGCACTTGGGGGTGGGCCAAGGCAAAAATCTTTAAAGAAGATGCGGCCCTTTGACAGTGAGAACAAAAGAAATCTGCAAACTCCACCACCGTCATATCTGCTTGATCTCCAGGAGGCCCCTTGGTTAGAGATGGGGAGAAAAACTCAAAGGGAGGTTGAGTCATCCACCGGTTTATAGACTGAGCCACGACAACATCAGGTTTTGCACGACGACTCCAGTGCTTGGAAAACAGACTATGGTGCATCAAAAATACAAAGACTGGCACCAGTGCAAGCATGATAGAAACACCCCTAGAGTGTGTCCAAAGTCCCCTCAGTCCCTCTTTTATTGTTATTCTTTCAAGACTTTTTCCCCCTTTATGATCCCCCTTTCCTTCACTTGGGGCTTGGGTTTGAGCTTTCCATAAAGTGAAAAGGGTGAGAAAAGAAAGCCCATAGGCTGCGATACAGTAAAGGCAATAGCTGGTGAGTTGAGTGATGGAAATACCGAGCATGACAACGGACGTCATGGCTATCAACCCACTGAGCCAAAGGCTGTACCGCCTCACATAAGCAGGATTTCCCACCAATCCTAAGAGCAAAAAAGAAACAAGAAAAAACAAGACGACATGAGTCACCCCCCCAAAAAGAGCAATGGGTATATTCATAAATGCAGCAAAGGAGCTTAAAGCAACAGCATCACAGTTAAAAGCCGCACTGATACTGCAGTGGCTTTGCTCCACATTGGGGCCGAAATTAATACGATAATAATGGAGCGTTAGGTAGGTGTGAATACCAATACTTAGGAGGATCAACACAAGAGATAGCTTAAGGTATTTATTCATTTTAAACTCCTCATCACCATTTTAATCACCACAAAGCTTTTCATTACAAGCGTTTCTTTATCACCATCACCACGGAGAAGTCAAAAGAAGTCATTGGACGAAATTCAAACATTGTGGCAGACTCTAGTTATGATTTTGCTTATCGCCACCTTCATAACTCCTCTCATAGCCTCTTTGGCCCTAGGGGGCCAACTCCAAGCTCAGCCCTCCGGCAGGTCCACCAGCGGTCGCAGGAGCCACGTCTACAAAGTGCAAGAAAAAGCCTTTTCCCTGGCCACTCAAGAGGGGGACCGTCTTTTTGTGAAGGGCTTTTATGGAAAACTAAAATTGGTGGGAAAATCTCAATCCCAAAAAGTTTCTTTGAGAGTGATTCAAAGAACCTCACCAGAATCGTCAAAATCATCTTTGCCAAAATCAAAATCCACCGGGGGGACAGAAGAAGCAAGGTTTCCTCCTAGGCTGCGGCCACCAACAAACTTGTCATCAAGAGAAAGGGAGTGGACTTTTTCCTTTCAAAAGTTGGGCCGACAAATTGAGTTTCAAGTGAGGGAGCCACAGGGTCATTCAGATTGGAACTTTGCCAAAGGCCCTTTGCAGATTCCCCGTTTTGAGTTGGTTATAGAAGCCCCCCCCATGGTGGCAGAAATCTATTGGCAAAAAGCAACAGTGAATGTTCAAAACTGGAAGTCAGATTTAATGATGGGTCTAGGAGAGGGGCAAGTAAAGACCTCTCGTGGAAAAGGAGCCTACAAAATCCGCCTCCACAAGGGGAGCTTAGAAGTAACATCCCACCAAGGTGATTTGGATTTAGATACCTACAAAGGAAACATACGTATTTTTAATAGTTCACCCACGGTGAACCTTGAAAACTTTGCAGGCACCAACCACCTTGAAAAAGTCTCTGGAAATATTCAACTCACGAGCTACATAGGCTCCACTCAAATCTCCCATGGGCAAGGAGAAGTGGAATTTAAAAATATAAAATCATCCATAAAAATAAAGGACTTTGAAGGATCGATTCGAGGAAAATCTTCCCAAGGAGTTGTGAGAATCTCCCTTGTGGGACAAGCAAAAGTTCACATTGACAATGGATCGGGAAATGTTCATCTTTACGCCCCCAAGTCAGGAGCCGAAGTGAACCTTGGCACTATGAGAGGAGGCATTTACGCACCATCATTTCTTGGGAGAAGCACTTTGGCTCATATGAAAATAAGACAAGGGCGACTCAAAGGTCAGCGCCCAGGCAACATCTACATTCGCACCCAATCGGGAAAAATATTCTTACAGTGAGTGACCTTCAAGTTCTATTCTCGCAACTTTTAGCCCCCGACGATGACTCCCACTTTGGAGACTCCAGCAATGAAAAAGTACGCTCGCCCCGGCGACAATAACGCATTGAGTTATAAAATATGGATTTCTCTCTTTCTACGACTTCTTCTTTATGCTACAACCGCAAGTATCTTGCTCGTTTAAGCTATTTGGATTTTTTTTTAAGCTGTTAATAATAAATATGAAAACAACATAGGGGGGGGTATCGTATGAGTATCAAAGGTCATGGGAAAGGTAGTATGTTTTATCAAGGACAAAAGCCTAAATCCCACATAAGTCGCTGTAAATCCATTTTCTATTGCTGTAAGTCTATTTTTCAAGGACTCCTTGGACTGATTGTGATCTCTCTACCAGTTGCATATGCACACAGTTTCTCCTTAGACATCTTGATCACAGATCACCAAAAAGTACCTGTGGGTCATGCCAAAGTTCTTTTCGGTCCCGAAAAAGGAGTGCCATTTTCTAATAATCTACTGATTTCTCAAAACGATGGGACCTTATCACCCCCTTTAGGGTGGTGGCGTCAAAATACATCCCTCCCCATCACCATTGACTCCACGGACCATATTCTTGCCACCTACATCACAGACTCTCAACGCGAGTCCTTCTATGTCACCGACCTTGATCACAAGGAGTTAATACCCATTAAGGGCCAGGTGACAGGCTATCGTTCTCTGAGAGACTTTGATGAAAAAGTCGACTTTAGCTTGGTGCTAAGTTCTTTAAAACGAAGCCATTTGCTGCACTTTGATATCTCTCGCCTATGGAGTCCTGAAAATGATGTTCTGAAGTTTCCTCTCAGGGTTAAATTGAAAGTTCCAAGCAATTTGTCTCTTCCAAATCAAAAAGAATCCTACGGAATTTTCACTTTAAACTTCAATAAACCCTCTTATAGGCATTTTACCCATCAACATGGACCTCAAAAAGTTTTAGCTCTCCATGGCCGCTTTCCACTCAAAACAATCATCGATGGTTACCGAGAGAAGAAATCTTTTTTGAAACTTATCAATCACTTTAAATTTTTAGGGGGTGGGTCTCTAGATGTGGATGTTCAAGGGGCCTTGATGAACCAAAATATATCTACTGACCAGTGGAAGTTGAGAGCAAAGCACTCCGTGCATGCCCCTCACTATGGGGACAACCTCACCATGTTCACCTTTTCAATCCAAGAAGCGGATAGGGGACATTTTTTTCCCATGGATGTCAAATGGGTAGCCAGTGGCCAAGCCCAAGACCTAAGATTTCTCAAGTCGACCGCAAAGCCCCAATATGTTCTCTCCATACTTATGGGTAAGGATGAGAAAAAAAATACTAAGAGACCTCTCATTCTTGACCAAATATCTTTAAATTTCGATGAAGCAAAACCTCAAAATCGCCCTATATTTTTAAATATGATACCCCCTCCGCAGCTTCATATTTCCGATTCCACTTTGACCTTAAATCCACCAACAGTTGTCAAGGACGTCGCCCCCCTTGGAACCTATGTGGCTCTCTCCGCTGTCAACCCCAATTCTGTAAAATCTACTGACCATTCCGATTCTTCAGACTGCTCAAATTCAGATTTGAATGAGAAATTCAATCATGAGTTCATAGAATATGATCTGCATAATTATGAGAAGCTGATGATGATGAACAATGACATGATGGACGATAATGACAATCATACAGACTCCTCGACCACTCTATGCTTTGGTTTATCAACACAAAATCTAAAAAATAACCTCAAATCATCCCCTCCACTTTGGGAGATTTTTAACGATGGATGGGTTTCAGAGATCAAACTTCCTAAAATACCCTTCCAAAAATTTAGTGGCCAAGGAAAAAAATACAAGTGGACAGTGATTTATTTGGGAGGCCCGCAAGTGCCTGAAGATAGATCATGGACGTTGAACGATGTTTCTCATATCACACGAAATTCCATTGAAGTTGAAATGTAACTTTATTCTATTGGAATGTCGTATTTTTATTCTATGGATATGGATCCTTTTTTCTCTTGGGGGGTGTAGTTTCTTACCTCCCCAAGAAAGTCATATTAAAGTTCCTGTGGAGAAAGTCTTCCATGCAAAGTTCGACCATGTCTGGCGAGCCACCCAACTTGCCCTGAAAAGTTATCCCATAAAACAAAGTCACATCGATCGGGGTCTTATCACAACGGATTTTATAAAAGGCCCACACATTTGGTCACCACCCTACGTCAAAAAGGAGCCAAGTCAGGGTCTCCGTTCTCAACTCAAAGTGAAATTGAGTCGAGGACAGGCCCAAGGTCACCCCGTGACACGTGTGACTATTTTTAAGGCTCTTTCCATAAAAAGAGACTTTTTCTCTGACAATGAAACAATTTCCAGTGATGGCATGGAAGAATCAGCCCTTTTATACCGAATAGAACGAGAATTAAAAATAGATAAGGCCTTGGAAAGACTCCAGAAAAGATCAGTCACACCTCACTGATCATCCACCCACCATCATACCACAAGTGACGGCTAAGGGTGCAGAAAGACCCATGGATGAAATAAAAAACTAAGAACCACTTGACGAACCCCCGATGGAACACAGATTAAGCAGAGAAGATAGCTCTCACTTCTTTGGCTGTATAAATGCGCAAGAGACAGAGCCGTCCCTCAAAAAAGCAACAAAAGAAGTTACTGAAAGTTTTGAATAAAAAATTTTGAACGAAAGAAACGAAAGAAACGAAAGAGAGGAGCATCGTTATGGGTAAAATCATTGGAATAGACCTTGGGACAACCAATTCTTGTTTGTCCATTATGGAGGGTGGAGAGCCCAAAGTTCTCGTCAATGAAGAAGGAACGCGTACAACCCCATCGGTTGTCGCCTTTACAAAAGATGATGAAAAGCTCGTGGGGCAAATGGCCAAGCGTCAAGCTGTGACCAATCCAGAAAATACTATTTTTTCTGCCAAGCGCTTCATTGGCCGTCGCTTTGAAGAACTCAAAGATGAAATCAACTTAGTTCCCTATAAGGTCATTAAAAAAAGCAATGATGACTGCGCCTTTGAGGTTCAGGGAGATACAGTCACCCCCGAAGAAATATCTGCCTTTATTTTGCGTAAACTTAAAAAAGTGGCCGAAGACTACTTGGGAGAAGAGGTCACAGAGGCTGTGGTCACAGTTCCCGCCTACTTCAACGACTCTCAGCGTCAAGCTACCAAAGACGCAGGAAAAATTTCCGGACTGGATGTGAAAAGAATCATCAATGAACCCACAGCAGCGGCCTTGGCCTATGGATTGGACAAAAAAACCGATCAAAAAATTGCCATCTATGATTTTGGTGGAGGAACATTTGATATCTCTATTCTCGAAGTTGGTGACAATATCGTGGAGGTTAAATCCACCAATGGTGATACCCAGTTGGGTGGAGACAATTTTGATACTAAAATTTTGGAGTGGTTGATTACAGAGTTTAAAAAAGATCAAGGTATTGACCTTAAAAGTGATAAAATGGCTCTTCAGCGCCTCAAAGAAGCCGCAGAGAAAGCTAAGATTGAACTCAGCCTTCGTCAAGAAACTGAAATCAACCTCCCTTTTATCACAGCAGACGCCTCGGGTCCTAAACATCTGCACTTGAAACTAAGTCGAGCAAAATTTGAACAAATGTGTGAAGAACTTATTCAACGAGCCCTTAAACCATGCCAAAAAGCCTTGGAAGATGCGGGGCTTTCGACCTCTCAAATTGATGAAATTGTGTTGGTGGGTGGCTCCACTCGTATACCCGCCATTCAAGAGTCTGTGAAAAAGTTTTTTGATAAAGAGCCTAATCGCACAGTGAACCCCGATGAAGTGGTCGCTTTGGGGGCTGCCGTCCAGGGAGGTGTTTTAGGTGGTGATGTAAAGGATGTTTTACTTCTCGATGTCACACCTTTGTCTCTTGGCATTGAAACCCTTGGCGGTGTTATGACCAAACTCATTGATCGCAACACAACCATTCCCACAAAAAAATCTCAGATATTTTCCACAGCGGCTGACAGTCAATCCAGTGTGGATGTTCATGCTCTTCAAGGTGAGCGAGAAATGGCCACCGATAACAAAACCCTAGGTCGTTTTGAATTGGTGGGCATTCCCCCTGCCCCACGGGGTGTGCCTCAAATTGAAGTAACCTTTGATATTGATGCCAATGGTATTTTAAATGTCTCGGCCAAGGACCTTGGCACAGGTAAGGAGCAGGCCATTAAAATCACAGCGAAATCAGGTTTAAGTGATGAAGAGGTGAATCGAATGGTGAAGGAGGGAGAGACTCACTCTGAAGAAGACAAAAAGAAAAAAGTACAAATCACCCACTGTAACAACTTAGATAATATGATATATCAAACAGAAAAACTACTCAAAGAAAATGAGAAGGATGTTCCCGAAACTGAAAAGAAAAAACTTGAAGAAATCCTTGCGGACTCCAAAAAAGTTTTAAAAGACAAAGAGGCTTTACCAGAGCAACTGGAAGCCTCTTTGAATGACCTCACAAGTGCTAGCCATGCCCTCAGCAGTGTTCTCTACGAGAAACAAAAGCAATCTAAATCTAGCGAGTCAGCAACATCAGCAACAACAGAGGCGAACTCATCGTCGATTTCAGAGGAGGATCCATCTCAGGCAGCCCCTCCTCCAGGGGGTGGAAAAAGTGATGTCATCGACGCCGATTATAAAGATGTCAACTCGTAGGAACTTCTAAGGTTCTTGTTTAATGAAAACAATCCTCACGGGAATTAAACCCACGGGTCAACCCCACCTCGGTAACTACTTGGGGGCCATGCGCCCCGCCCTGTCTTTGTCGGCCCCCGAGGATATGCGCTCTCTTCTATTTATTGCTGATTATCACTCCCTAATCTCTATGTACAAAGGGGTTGAAATTCGAGAAATGACCTATGAAGTGGCCTCCTCTTGGCTCGCCTGTGGACTCAATCCCGAAAAAATTGTCATGTACAAACAGTCCCATGTGCCCGAAATTCTCACATTGGCATGGATTCTCTCCTGTTTTACTCCCAAGGGCTTTATGAACCGAGCCCATGCCTACAAAGCTCGCATGACTGAAAATGAAGCTGCAGGAAAAGACCTCGATAGAGGCATCAATATGGGGCTTTACTCCTATCCTGTTTTAATGTCCGCAGATATTCTCTTATTTGATACGGATATAGTTCCCGTGGGAGAAGATCAACTGCAACACCTTGAGTTTGCAAGGGATATTGCACAGAAAATCAATGGCCACTATGGAGAGGTTTTCAAAATTCCACAACCCGCCATTGAGAAAAATACCAAAACGATTCCAGGACTTGATGGCCAAAAGATGAGCAAAAGCTACAATAACCATATTCCCATGTTTGCCCCTCCGAAAAAGCTTCGTACAATGGTCATGAAGATCAAAACAGATTCCTCCCTTCCGGAAGAACCCAAGAATCCTAACAAATCACATCTCATGGATCTCTACAAAGAATTTGCCAAGAAAGAGGAAATCAAAGATTTAGAGAAGAAATATCAACGGGGTATTGGCTGGGGAGAAGTCAAAGAATGCCTATTTCAAGTCATCAACCGAGAACTGACACCAGCTCGGGAGAAATACAACTCCCTCATGGCCAATCACACTGAAGTAGATAAGATTCTAGAAGATGGTGCTAAAAGAGCAAGAGCCATTGCCACTCCTGTTCTCAACAGAGTTCGCAAGGCCATTGGTGTTTTGTAGGCAAACTATATATCTCATATCTACAAAATCATATATGCTTATTCACTATGAACTCCACAGAGGGAAAAACGACAGAAGAAGGAAGAACAACAGACCTTATCATCCAGCATATCAATCGATGCCTGGAGAAATCCAAGGGACAAGCTATCGCAGCCTTTGATGCCGATGGAACCCTTTGGCCCATGGATGTGGGTAAACTTTTTTTTCAATACCAACTCCACCATAATCTCATAAAAGATAGAGAAGATAAAATAGAGATATCTGGGCTATGGGATATGCGGGAGATATTAGCCTTCAGTAACAATTCCTCTCCACCTGCAACGCTGCCAGAAAAGGCGACACTGCTAGAGACCACTTCGCCGTTGCCAGGAGTTGCCCCATTCCCAGAGACGACCACAGAACGCTACCTATGGTTTGCGCAGATAAATGCAGGTCAGAAACTTGAAACGGTTCAAAATTGGGCCTCCGAGGCTATTGCAAGGACCAAAGACTTCCCTATATTTTGTGAACAAAAAGAAATTATCGACCATCTCCATGCAAAGGCTGTGGAAATATTTATTATTACAGCTTCAGTCAAGTGGAGCGTTGAGCCTGCTGCCGCCCAATTTTACAACATTGACAAAGATCATGTTCTTGGAGTCTCCACAAAGATTGTGGATAAAGTCATTACAGATAAGTCCTCTGGACCTGTCACCTATAAGGCTGGAAAGACAGAGGCCCTCCAAAAGCATACCAAGGGTGTAAGACCTTTTTTCTGCTCGGGAAACACAGAGGGAGACCTTCATCTCCTTGAATCCTCCACGGACATTAAGGTTGTTATTTCCTCAGCAACAAAAAAAGATATGCACTACAACGCTGAACAAAAGATGAAGGGCCTCGCCCAGCAAAGAAAATGGTATGTCATCAACAACCCTGATATCATCCATTTAACTCCCATTAACTCCCATTAGTACCCACACGAATGTGGGTATATTAGGCATCCTCTTCAATATGAATGACATTGAGATCAAGCTCTTTCATAATTTCTTGATGGATTTTTTCTAGAGACTTGGGGTCTCGGCCCGTTCCTACAAAAATATTCTCAAAGCTATAGGTTTTCTTAAGGGATTGCAAACCCTCAAGAAGAGTGTCTGGAAGTATTTTTACTGTGAGAATCAAATCTTTATTGTAAATAGGTGCAACTTGTTGAGAAACCACACGCTGGAGGAGTTCTGAAAAGAAGCCTTCGGAATCCTTGCCATCTTCGGCATGGAAGATCACCAATTCAAAGGAGTTCTTATCCTCCCTTAGGATATGTCGCAGAGTCTGGTTGATAAGTCGGCGAGCCCTCGTGCCCCCTGTACAAAGGATGTATTTCTTTAAATCATCGGGGAGGTTGGGCCTTGTGGCAAAGTGACCAGTGCCCAATCGCAAATCAGAACGGTTGGCAAGGCGGTGTTCTAAAACTCCCCAGCGAAAGTATATTTTTAGGAGGAGAACACCAGAGAATAAAACAGTGAGGAGAAGAAGAACTTCGCTGTTGGCATGGAGGAGAAGGGTCAGCGTGGCAATTCCAAGAACCACTCCAGAAAAGAGGGGAGTCATGGGTATTGTAAGTCGTCGTGAATTGATGGTCCATTGGGAGAGGTAGGAACGGGGCGTGTTTTGGCGCAGTGGCTTGTTTCGCATGAGAACCACACCTAAGCAAAAGCTCACCATCACTCCAAGAAAGGCAATTTCATAAACCTTGGCAGCAACTTCAATTTCACCTGCGACATAGGCCGACATAAACATGGCGACAACGGCAAAGGGGAGTGCAATAAGGGGGTACCCTTGAATGGAAGGAAATTTGTGGGCCATGCGATAAAGCAAGATGGGGGGGAGATTGCCTTGTTTGGCCATGGTGGTGGACAGGCCAATAAAGCCAACAAAGGCCGTGTTGACGGCGGCAAACAGGGTGAGAACAGCATCAGTAACAATAACCCAGCGTAAATAGGGCCCCCCTAAGGTGAAAGCAAATTCAGAGAGAAGGTACTTATTATTGGCCACCACTTGGTCGCGAGAGAGAATCGTAAGACATAAAATCGAAATGACGGGAGCTGTGATCGAGACGAGAATAATGACAGTTTTGTAAAGCCGCCGAACTGTTTGGAGGATGGGCTGCTCAAGTTCCTCCACAATTTGTGCTGCCGATTCAAAGCCAGTGATTCCCAAAAAGGCGGCGGCAAACCCATACATAATAATAGGAAGAGTCAGTTCTCCACTTGGTAGTAATGTATTAAATTTTGAGAAATCAATTTGCTCATGATGGATTATTAAGAAACCAAAACCCCAGATACTAAGAATAATGAGAAGAAAAAAGTGGAGGGCTGCGATAACAGTGACAATTTTTGCAGGTTCTCGAATTCCCTTGGTGTTTAAAAGCCCAAAGATTGCAATGGGTATAAAGGAGAGAAATACGGCTCCACTGTTGCCTGTGGCATTGCCAGCACTTTCAGCACTGTCAGTGCCCCAAGAGGAGAGAAGATAAAAACCTCCAGAAAGTGCACTGACAGCGGCTGTAGCTAGGTAAGAGACAAAAGTGAGTGTTCCAGCAAGCACGGCGGATCTTCTTCCCAGAGTTCGTAGAATCATGGAGTAGGCGCCACCGTTGTAGGGACTAAGGGCTAAGCCTTCTTCGTAGGTACGCTTGAAGAGCCACATCATCAAACAGGTTGTGAGGATAAAGAGAGGGGAGAGGTAGCCCACAATGGGAAAGAGAATACCTGTTCCATAAAAAATGGACGTTCCTATATCGGCTCCGACAATACCTGCTGCAATGGTCCAATTGAGGCCATTTTTGTGATTGTCATCTGATATTTTAATTTTTTGTGTTAGCTTTTTCAGGGAGATCTCCGTGTTAGGGTCGCCATAGCCATCAGAATCAATTATAGTAGTTGAGCCTTTTTATCAATTCATTTTATCAATTCAATCATGGAGGGTCACGCATCAGAGCACCAGAGTGGAAATTTCAGGAACTATTCATCTTTGGCTGGACTCTCTAGCCTCAACTAAAGACAAGTTTGTACTTCAATTAAAGTTAAATATTGAAGATCTTTTAAAGACATTTTTATAAACTCCGATAAGCAAAAGTGTTGATAAATCTTGAAAGAAAAATTACTTTAAAAAAAATAACTTTGAGGTCATTTATGAAAAAAACAAATAAGAATAAATTTAAGGTCGGCCATAAAATCAATCATTACTTGAAATTTCAAGCCTTACTTATCTTATCTTTGATGACCATTTTGGGCTGTGCAGAGTACTCTACTCATCAGCAAATAAATAAATTGAATCACTCTTCTTTGAATATCAATTTACCCTTGCCCATTCTTTCTTCATCCAATGCAGAACTTTATACTATCAGTGGAACTTGTAATTCAAGTGTGGAAGGAAGTGTTTCTTTGGTGATTGGAGAGCCGAAGACTGTTCCTGTCAGAGTCTCTTGCAACCTCAGTAGTTTTACAGGAACTGTTGATACAAGGCAGGTCACTTCAAAAAAAGCGACAATTAGTGTCACCCACGGAGGTGACACACAAGATGTCACTGTCGACAATGACCTTTTTGTCCCTACGGCCCTAGGGTTTAATTTCTTGCCCTCTCTTTCCTCCAGCAATAAGACAAACTATGCTATAAGTGGAACATGTGACTCAAATCTTGGAGATGTCACAGTGAGCATTGGAGAACCAAATATAGAAAAAGATTTACCTTGTAAACAAGGCAACATATTCTTGGGAGATTTCAATGTAGAAAATATCTCATCACATCCAACTTCCATCAGGGCCAGTCAAGTGGGTAGCAGTAGAACTATCCATTCTTTCACGGCCAATAATATCAATAGCTTTGTCACAAAGTGGAATATTACCAATGATAGCTATGAGTTTACCTTGCCCCTCAAAGAGGATAACAGATTAACATATAATTTTACTGTGGATTGGGGAGATGGAAGCAATATAAGTAGTGTATCATCTTTTAGCGATAGCGACAAAGTACATACCTATAACGCGACAGGACAATATACGATTACCATCATAGGCACTTGTGAGGGATTCGAAAATCACTCCCTCCCAGAGAGACTTCTCCTTGAAGTTATTAACCTCGGAAATATGGGGTGGGTTGATTTATCCTATGCTTTTGCAGGTAATTCTCACCTTACAAAGGTTCTTGGAGGAAATACACTCAATGTGACCAATATGGAATTTATGTTTGATGGAGCCACCTCAGCGAATCCAGATACCAGTGGTTGGGATACCTCCAATGTGACCGATATGGAATTTATGTTTAATGGAGCCACCTCAGCGAATCCAGATACCAGTGGTTGGGATACCTCCAATGTGACCGATATGGAATTTATGTTTAGTGAAGCCACCGCAGCGAATCCAGATACCAGTGGTTGGAATTTTACAAATGTTGATTTTATACAAGATATATTTATATCCTCGGATTTATCTGTTGAAAACTATTCAAAATTCTTAATAAGCCTCGCTGCCAACCCTCCTGAAAAATCTGAGATGGTAAAAACCATAGATGTGGGCACATTGCAATACAACTCAAGTGCTTCGGGAGCTCGTGGAAGCTTAAGAAATCAAGGTTGGACCATCAATGATGGGGGGGAGAATATATAAACTTTCAGATGGCTCGGATGAATGCGATGCGCTGTGAGGGAGGGCGAGTTGAAAGCAATTGAATGTGATGGATGTGATGTAATTATAATAGCATATCTATAGAATCATAGATGGACTCCTTCAATGGGAGTGGGGTACTGTTCGTCAAAACAAGCGGCGCAAAAGCCTGCCTCTCTAGGATTCTTGGGTGTTCCCACAACAGCTCCCATCAAACCATCCCTGGTGAGATAAACTAGGGAGTCAGCCCCTATAAATTTGCAAATATCCTCACGACTTTTTCTTTTAGCGATCAGTTCTTCTGTTTCAGGAGTATCCACACCATAGTAGCAAGAACTCATGGTGGGAGGGGCTGCAATTCTAAAGTGAATTTCCCTAGCTCCCGCCTGGCGGATGAGGCGAATAATTTTCTGACTTGTTGTCCCGCGAACAAGAGAGTCATCCACAATGATGACTTTTTTTCCTTGAATAATTTCGGCCTGGGGGTTGAGTTTAATCTTTACATCAAAAGCTCGTATGGAGGGGCTGGGTTGAATAAAAGTTCTTCCAATATAGTGGTTTCGAATAATGCCTAGTTCAAAGGGAATGCCACTTTCAGCGCTATAGCCGATGGCGGCAGGGACACCGCTGTCAGGGACAGGAATGACCATGTCAGCTTCCACAACACTCTCCCGTGCCAGAGCCCTTCCCATATTCTTACGTACCTCATAGACATTGGCACCAAAGACATGGGAGTCGGGCCTTGAAAAATACACATATTCAAAGATACATTTGGCTTTGTGGTTTACAGGGGCGGCCCATGATTCAGAGTGCTCTTCTCCTGTTTCATTCACCCAAAAAATTTCTCCGGGTTCAATCTCTCGTACATATTGAGCACCTACTAAATCAAAGGCACAGGTTTCAGAGGCGAGGACAACGGCGGCTTTTCCCGATTTTTGGGGGAGTCTTCCTAGGACAAGGGGACGAAAGCCCAAGGGGTCTCGGGCGGCCACCATATGACCTTGACTCATGCACACAATGCTAAAGGCTCCATCCAAGATCTCCATGGCCTTTTTCATACATCTAATGAGGTCATTGCTTTTATTTCTGGCAAGGAGGTGAAGAATAATTTCCGTGTCATTGGTTCCTTGAAAAATAGCTCCCTGGGAAATTAAATCTTCACGAATCTTCCGTCCATTTGTGATGTTGCCGTTATGGGCAATGGCCACGGGACCATTTTTTAAGGCAGCTGTTAGAGGTTGGGTATTAGCTATAAGGCTTTCACCTGTGGTGGAATAACGAACATGACCCATGGCCATGGAGCCCTTGAGTTTGTTCAAGTCACTTTCTTTGTAAACCTTTCCCACAAGTCCCATTCCCTTATGACTGATATGTTTTCCCTGGCAGTTACTTACAATTCCCGTGGATTCTTGGCCACGGTGTTGTTGGGCATAAAGGCCAAAATAGGTGAGGCGAGAGGCTTCGGAGCTTCCACAAATGCCAAACACCCCACACTCTTCTCGCCATTTTTCAATTGAGTTAGCTGAAGTCAAAGTGACCCTCCCAAGAATTTGTGTAAGCACTTTGTATCTCTTTGCAGGAAATGCGGGAACTGGGGGCATCACTTCCCAGTTGGACATGGGAAGCGATGACTTCTCCAAGAAGTTCCACGTCTATGTTTGCCCCCACCATCTTCATCTTATCCGTGATTGAATCCACAACCTCATCTATGTTTGAATTCATAATTTCTTTTTTCACTTTATGAACTCTATTCACAAACTCTCCAGCCTCGGATTCGTCCACAGCGACGACCACCTCGTAGAGGTTTTCGCCGAACCAATCCCTATCTTTGTGAATGGTACAACCCCATTGGGGGGTGGACATTCTTGCCAGTGTGTAGGCAAGGCCAAACTTTCCAACCACTCGTGTGCTTTTCATAGGAAACTCTTGGTTGAGGCGAGTGAGAAATCTGACAAAAGCATGAACCTGGACAGGAGAAATCTCACCGACACCCCTCATCGCTTCCTTGGAATTTTCCCATAGAAGCCCCGACACATACAGCTGCTTGGAAGAAAGTAAAAAGAGTTGATCCCCCAAATTTTGAAAATGAGAAAAGGGAAGTTGGAGGTGGGGGCTTAAACCTACAAGTCCCGTGGCTGGTGTGGAAGTGACATTTTTGTGGAGAGTTTCATTGTAAAAACTCACATTTCCACTCACCACAGGAACACCGAGAGCTTGAGAGACTTCAGCCATGGCTTCCACAGTGGCAACAAATTCACCCATGACCTCCATTTTTTCAGGGTTGCCAAAGTTGAGACAATTGGTCGCTGCCAAGGGTTCGAGTCCTTTGGACGCCAGCTCAAGGGCGGGATAGGCAATGGCATCTCGCCCCCCTTCACGAGCATCAAATCTCATCATATAGGGACGACCACCAAGAACGAGACCCAAGCCTCGACCTGAATCGGGAAGCCTTAAGACTCCCACACTTTCCGAGCCATCCCGGACCGTGGCTCCTCCCACTCTTTGGTCGTACTGGCGGTAAACCCATTGTCTGGAGGTTCCCCTTTCATCAGAGAGGGCACACAGGAGAGATTGTTTTGTACTGTGTTCATGGAAGTTTTGGTTATCGTGTTCAGGCTCATTGCCATGGGAGTTTCGTTCATCGTACTTACGCTCATTGCCATGGGAGTTTTTCCATTTCTTTTTCCATTGGGTGAGTTCTTCCATGGAGCCAAATTTCCAAAGGGGTGCCCAAGGTTTGTGAGGTCTATTATACATGGGGGCTTGTTTGACAAGCTTATCAGGGTCGATTTTACAAAGGAGTTCTCCATGCCAAAATAGCTCTATAGTTTTCTCCGCAATAATTTCTCCAATGGCTTTGGCTTCTAAATTCCATTTGGCAAAAATTTCTTTGATTCGATTTATATTTTTAGGTTCACAAATGAGAAGCATACGCTCCTGGCTTTCGGAGAGAAGAATATCTTCAGGTGTCATGGAGTTATTGCGAAGGGGAACCTTGTCCAAGTGAAGGTTTAACCCCACCCCTCCCCTGGAAGCCATTTCAAAGCTCGAACTGGCCAGACCTGCGGCCCCCATATCTTGAATGGCCACGACGAGATCTTCGGCCATAACCTCCAAGCAGCTCTCTATTAAAAGTTTTTCAAAGAATGGATCTCCTATTTGAATGGTGGGTTTTTGATTCTCGCTTTCTTCGTCAAAGGACTCACTGGCCATACTGGCTCCATGAATTCCATCTCTTCCTGTTTTGGCTCCCACATAGACGACTAAATTCCCCACCCCCTGGGCTTTGGAGCTAAATATTTTTTCCCCTGGACGGAAGAGTCCCATAGCGAGGGCATTGACGAGAATATTTCCATCATAGGAGGAGTGAAATTCGGTTTGCCCCGTCACTGTGGGCACCCCCACGCAGTTTCCATAACCCCCTATGCCTCGGATAACCCCATTCACCAAGAAGGACATTCGAGGGGCCTTGGGGTTGCCAAAACAAAGATAATTGGCCAAGGCGATAGGTCTAGCCCCCATGGTAAAGATGTCCCTTAATATTCCCCCCACACCTGTGGCGGCTCCCTGGGTAGGTTCAATGTAGCTGGGATGATTGTGGCTTTCAATTTTAAAGGCTAGGCGCTCTCCCTTTCCTAGATCAATGACTCCTGCATTTTCGCCAAAGCTTTCCAGGACCCTAGGGGATGATAATGATGGGGGGAAGGAGTTTTGGGCATGAGGGGAAGGTGCTTTAGGATGTGGGAGTTTTTTGGGAGGGAAGAACTTTTTTAAATGCACTTTGGAGCTTTTATAACTACAGTGTTCGCTCCAAAGGGCTGAAAACAGGGCCCACTCAAGACCTTGGGGTTCCCTGCCCAGTTGATGACAAATGTGATCCCAATCCTCTGAACTGATTCTGTAGTGATCTCGTTTTTGTTGCAGATTGTGTGAATGACTCATGGTTTCAACTCACTGTTAGGCTTATGGTCTTGTTGGTCTTTAACTCTTTTGTGTATCATAATATTTTTTGTCAAAATATCATTGAAAAAAAGCCAAACCATTGTCGCCACCCATCCATGGAAAGAGAGCTCTCTCTGGGTGAGGCATCAGTCCTGCAACATTTTTTTTCTCGTTCATAACACCTGCGATATGGGAGATAGAGCCGTTAGGGTTGTTTTCATAGGTCCACCAGATTTGTTCTCGATCTTCCATCTCCTTGAGTTTGTCAGGTTCTACATAAAAGCGTCCTTCACCATGGGCGATGGGAAGTTTAACCTTTGGAGAGGAGCCATTCCAAAAAGGGCATTTATGGGATAATTTCAAGTCCACCCACTGGTCGATAAAGCGTTCTTCTCTATTGGCTATTAAGGCTCCCGGCAAAAGGCCCCCATCGCATAGAATCTGAAAGCCATTGCAAATGCCAAGTATGGGAATCCCTCTTTTTGCAGCCTCCCTCACTGTTTTCATCACGGGAGTGCGAGTGGCGAGGGCTCCACATCGTAGATAATCCCCGTAACTAAAGCCGCCGGGGATGATAATGGCATTCAGGGACTTTGTGTCATACTGGTCTTGATACCACATCCATTGGGGAGATTGGCCCACAGCTTCTATCGCTTGCCACACATCTCGGTCGCAGTTTGTTCCCAAAAACCGAATGATTCCAACTTTGTGGGAGATATTCTTGTGAGACATATTTAAGTAGGTCCATGGAGAAGCTCAAGTGGATTCATGGGGTCAACAACGGGATGAACTTGATAAAGATAAAGTAAGTCCATAGGGTACACAAGTAGGATAACTATTGGATCAACTGGATCAACAAGGTTCATTGGATTCATGGAGAAGCTCCAATTCATAGGACTCAATCAAAGGGTTATAGAGAGTGGATTCAGTCACTTTCCTTGCCTTTTGGAGGGCCTCTTGAGGCTCGCAGGTTTCTATATTTAACTCAATGTATTTACCCATGCGACACCCCGCAAGAGTTTGTCCATTTTGCTCAAGGCTTTTCTGAATCGTTCGTCCTTGGGTATCCAAAATTTCATTGCGAGGAAGAATTTTAACTCCGACTTTCATCCCTTAGGCTCTATTTGGCTTCTCGAAAAGACTCAAGGGTTAATGCGTCGCAAAGTGCCCGTTTGCCCATGTCCAATGTAGTGTAAATGATAGTGTAAAGGAAAGATTCGCTTGTTGAGAAACTCAAGGGAGAGGGGCATACCACCGATGCTACCGATGTTTAAGTACTGGCTTATGAAATCAGAACCACAAACCTATTCCATTGATGACTTCAAAAGGGATAAAACCACTTTGTGGGATGGAATACGTAACTATCAAGCTAGAAATTTTATGATCCATGATATGAGCCTTGGCGATCATGTTTTGTTTTACCACTCCAATGCCTCTCCCCCAGGAGTGATTGGTTTGGCTATAGTCAGTGGACTTGCCCAACCTGACCCCACGGCCAGGGACAAGAATTCAAAGTACTTTGACCCCAAAGCCACAGATGAAAAACCCATCTGGCAATGTGTGGAGCTTAAGTTTACAGGAAAATTTAAGAGACTTGTCTCTTTGAATGAAATTCGAGAACAAAAAAAGCTTCAGAATATGATTCTTATTCAGCGTAGTCGCCTCTCTGTCCAACCTGTGACAAAGGAAGAATTTGAATGCATTTGTCATATGGCAGGGGAGTCGAGAAGCATATGACTTTCAGCCAGAACTCACCCATGGTTTTATCGATGCAACTAGCTTAATGGCCAGATTTGTATTTCCTATTTTTTTAGTATTAATAAATATTATAAATGTGTTATATAAATTAATACTATATGAATCATAAATCACCATTGAAGTGGGATTTTTTCATCTCATCACAATTATGACAAAGATATTGCAAGGAGGCATTATTATGAGTGTATTTATTCATCTTATGACAACTTTTATTATAGTTTTTCTTATGAATTTGGGGCTTCTATCAACCATGGCCTTGGCCCATGATGAACCCAATACAGATAGTTGGGGATATATTCGCATTGATAATAAATCAAACTTTCCAATTTATACAAAGTGTTATAACCAGCATGGTAAGGGTGGAAAGTGGAGAATGACTTGGGATGATCACTTTAGAAGCTGCCATGGTGCTTATATGAGAATAGACCTCTATGTTTATAGTAGCGATACAGATACCACGGCCGAGAAAAGAACCATTCGTGTTTGGCGCAATAGCCTTAAATGTGGGGACAGAGGTCTTTACTTGAAGATGCGTGGCCGCGCTCGTGAGAGTATAGGTGGTAGAAAGAAACCTTATTACGTCGAGAGTGTTTGTCGATAGTTGTATTCATTTATTAAATATTTCTTCTATACTCGCCCCCCACTTCGTAGAGAGCTTGGGACATTTGGTAGAGGCTGCAATGGCGAGAGGCAGACATCAGGGCGGCAAAGATATTTTCTCCGCAGAGGGCCGCCTTCTTAAGTTGAATGATTTCTTTTTGAGCTTGTTCTTGGTGTTTCTTTTTGTAGTGAATCACTCGGTTCAGTTGCATTTTTTTTTCTTCATCTGTGGCACGAGTCATTTCAATTTTTGAAGGTATATAGCCAGATTCCATGGTCTTGGGATCGATGAATGTATTCACACCCACAATGGGCCACTGTCCACTGTGTTTGAGGGATTCGTAGTGGCGGGACTCTTCTTGAATTTTACCCCTTTGGTATTGAGTTTCCATGGCCCCAAGAACACCCCCTCTTTCATTGAGCCTTAAAAACTCCTCCAAGACCTCCTCTTCCACACGGTCTGTGAGCCACTCAACAAAGTAACTGCCTTGGCTGGGGCTTTCATTTTTGGCCAAGCCTAGCTCCTTATTAATAATCATTTGAATTGCTTGCGCCCGTCGCACAGATTCTTCGGTGGGTGTGGGGGTGGGGAACCTCTAGATTCTGTGCGTCATCCTGCGAAATAGGCCTGACAACTGCGGACTCTCAAGCACAACAGGGGTTGTCGTGTATTATAAATAATTTTTTATCAGGCTGCTTTCAGCTCTGAAAAATTAATTTTAATTTTTTGACACTTCTTTGGCATAATTGTTTGTAAATCCTTATAGGCTTGATGAAAAAATTTGGGCTTAATGCTATTAACAATTTCCAATCGAATATCTTTTTCAATTGCCCATCCCATTTTTGTAATGTCATCGCCACATTTTTCCCATTTTATAACAGCAGAATGAGCAACATCTCCAAACCGGCTACCAAATTTTTTCAAATCCATTTCAAAATGGTTTCTTACAAACTTTATCTCATTACCAGATAAACGCCCCGACTTCATGGCCAAAGCTAAAAGAACAGCTCTTTCATATTTTTCAAAGTTAATATCTAATACCCATTCACCACGAATTTTCTTAAAAGGAGCATTAATAATTTGAATAGGAAGTCCAAATCCATAATCAATATAAGATTTTTGAATTTTTTTATTCTTCATTTCTCACCTCTATTTGTTTAAATCAATTATTGTAATAATTAGCATATTGCTTGAATCAAAACTAACAATTACTCGTAAAAATCTTTTATCAATAGTTGTTCCTTTAATTGAATAATTCCAAGAATTATACTCCTCTATAAATTCATCTTTTCGTTTTTCATGATATCCATTTCGCAATACTTGCCTAACCTCCTGACGGGTAACGGCCCTTTCCTGCAAGCGTTGGTGAGCATGGCCTGTATAAAGATACTTCCCCTTTTGTAAACATTTCTCAACTTCAGTTAGAAGGTCTTTAATTTTTAATACTCGCCTCACTTAACAAATGTAACTGAGTTACAACTCCTTGTCAAGATTTTTTTTAAAACGGCCGCACTTACGGCCGTCTCAGAGGAGCAAAAGAGTAATAAAATTTTGAATTCTAGCCTCGCCATCCTATCCTGTCCACGCCATTGTGTCAGTCTCACGAATGGCGTCAAGTGCGACTCTGGCCTTAAATTGTGCGCTGTGTTTCTTTCTCATTATCCCCTCCTATGAGGGGCTTTTTACCCGCTGCGGTGTAACTTAGCAACCAGTCTGTTTTTGGGGTCCACTATAAATAGCCTTAAATGTGGGGACAGAGGTCTTTACTTGAAGATGCGTGGCCGCGCTCGTGAGAGTATAGGTGGTAGAAAGAAACCTTATTACGTCGAGAGTGTTTGTCGATAGTTGTATTCGTTTATTAAATATTTCTTCTATACTCGCCCCCCACTTCGTAGAGAGCTTGGGACATTTGGTAGAGGCTGCAATGGCGAGAGGCAGACATCAGGGCGGCAAAGATATTTTCTCCGCAGAGGGCCGCCTTCTTAAGTTGAATGATTTCTTTTTGAGCTTGTTCTTGGTGTTTCTTTTTGTAGTGAATCACTCGGTTCAGTTGCATTTTTTTTTCTTCATCTGTGGCACGAGCCATTTCAATTTTTGAAGGTATATAGCCAGATTCCATGGTCTTGGGATCGATGAATGTATTCACACCCACAATGGGCCACTGTCCACTGTGTTTGAGGGATTCGTAGTGGTGGGACTCTTCTTGAATTTTACCCCTTTGGTATTGAGTTTCCATGGCCCCAAGAACACCCCCTCTTTCATTGAGCCTTAAAAACTCCTCCAAGACCTCCTCTTCCACACGGTCTGTGAGCCACTCAACAAAGTAACTGCCTTGGCTGGGGTTTTCATTTTTGGCCAAGCCTAGCTCCTTATTAATAATCATTTGAATTGCTTGCGCCTCGTCGCACAGATTCTTCGGTGGGTGTGGTGATGGCTTCATCGTAGGCATTGGTATGAAGGGAGTTGCAATTATCGTTGATGGCCATGAGGGCCTGAAGGGTGGTACGGATATCATTGAAGGCGATTTCTTGGGCGTGGAGGCTGCGACCACTGGTTTGAATATGATACTTAAACTTTTGGGAGCGGCTATTGGCTCCATAGAGTTTTGCCATGGCAATGGCCCATATACGGCGAGCCACCCGACCAATAACGGTATACTCGGGATCGAGGCCGTTGCTAAAAAAGAAAGAGAGGTGAGGAGCAAAGTCGTCAATGTCCAGGCCACAACTGAGGTAGTATTCCACGAAAGTAAAGGCATTGCTGAGGGTAAAAGCCAGTTGAGTGATGGGATTGGCCCCCGCTTCAGCAATGTGGTAGCCCGAAATGCTGACAGAATAAAAATTCTTGATCTTGTGATTCACAAAGAATTTTTGCACATCTCCCATCATTTTCAAGGCAAAGTCGGTGGAAAAGATACAGGTGTTTTGTCCTTGATCTTCTTTGAGAATATCGGCTTGCACGGTGCCGCGAACTGTTCTCAATGTCCAGGCCGTGATTTCTTCTTTTTCCTCCAAGGTGAGGGAGCGTTTCCATTCAGTTTCTTTCTTTTTTAGTTGCTGGTCGATGGCTGTATTCATAAAAAAGGCTAAGACCATGGG
Source organism: Bdellovibrionales bacterium (assembly GCA_965261545.1). Classification (GTDB taxonomy): domain Bacteria; phylum Bdellovibrionota; class Bdellovibrionia; order Bdellovibrionales; family UBA1609; genus CBDHDF01. The sequence continues at coordinate 752,091 of CBDHDF010000002.1, forward strand.
TGCGGGGCCATTGATGGTCATACTCACCGAGGTTTTGGGGTGGCAAAGGTCAAAACCCTCATAGAGCTTTTTCATATCGTCCAAGGTGGCAATGCTGACACCACTTTCTCCGATTTTTCCGTAGATGTCGGGTCGGGGGTCTGGGTCTTGGCCATAAAGGGTGATGCTATCAAAGGCCGTGGATAACCTTTTGACCTCGCTGTCTTTGGAGAGAAAGTGAAAGCGTCGATTGGTTCTTTCAGGGGGGCCCTCTCCGGCAAATTGACGAAGAGGATCTTCGCCCTGTCTTTTGAGAGGGAATACGCCCGCTGTGTAGGGAAAACAACCTGGGACATTTTCCATTCGCAAATATTTAAGTCGATCTCCCCAATCGGTCAGTTTGGGAACCACCACTCGTGGGATATCAATACCTGCAAGGCTTTTGCGGGTGAGTTTTTGTTGAATCTCTTTTCCTCGAACGCGGTAGCTAAATGTTTCTCCTTGGTAGGAGTTGTACAAAGAGTCAAAGTTTTCTAGGGCGAGCCACTCTTTGCTTGGAAATTTTTTTTTGTACTCTTCCTTGAGTGTTTTTAGTTGTGTCATCAGTGCTATAGCTTCGATTTCTATGGTTCCTATGATCTTTTCTATAGCTCCTATTTGGGAGGCTTTTTGGCACAACTCCTGAGTTTTTTGTTTGTAGGATCGAATGGCTTGGACAATTTCAGCTAGATAGTTCATACGCTCACTGGGAACTACCTTTTGCTTGTCGACTCCCTGGCTTTTTCGCTCCACCCGAAAGGAGCTTTGACGAGAGGTCAGCTGATCCGTGAGGTTGTAAAAAAGCTGGTTGACTCCTCGATCGTTAAAGTTAGAGGCTTGGGTGAGAAAGACGGGAATTTGATGGCTTTGCTGGGAAGGGGGATCGAATAATTTGCGAGATCGTTTGTATTGCTTGATGACATCCCTGTGAGCATCCTGGGAGCCCCGGTGGTCGGCCTTGTTGATGGCAATTAAGTGGGCAAAGTCAATCATGTCAATCTTTTCAAGTTGGCTTTGGGAACCAAATTCAGATGTCATCACATAGAGACTGAGATCACTGACCTCTGTAATGGCGGAGTGGGCCTGTCCAATGCCTGAAGATTCAACAATGATGAGATCAAAATCAAGTTTTTGGCAGAGATTGAGCATAGTGGGGAGAGATGGAGCGACTTCCGTAGATGAGCCCCGGGAGGCCACGGACCTCATGAATACGCCCCCTCGGCTTAGGGAATTCATGCGAATACGATCTCCTAGGAGAGCCCCCCCTGTTTTTTTCTTTGAGGGGTCCACACATATAACGGCGATCTTGATGCCAGGATAATGATTTAAAAATCTTTGAAGAAGCTCATCCACAAGGCTGGATTTACCAGCCCCCCCCGTGCCTGTGATACCGAGAATAGGGGGGGGATTCCCCTGGCGCAAAAAGGAGATCAGTCCATACTGTTCACAAAAATTTCTTTTCTTAGGTTTTTCTCTAGGAAGATTTTTTTCATCCAAGGTTTCCTTATCGAAGGCTCCCTTTGGACTTGAGGAGCTTGTGGTTTGTAATTCCAGGGAAGTCAGGGCCAGTCCAAGGGGACGATGGGGTATGTTGTCATGGGTCCAGGGGAGTATTGCAGAGTGTTCTTGGGAAGCGATATGAGGAGCGGCATGATCGACACTGTTGTTGATGATGTTAAAGTCACAGCCCCTTAGAATAACCTCAATCATTCCTTCGAGGCCCAGCTTTCTTCCGTCATCGGGATGGAAGATTTGGTCGATGCCATAGGCTTCCAGTTCTCGTTTCTCTTCGTGGATAATAACGCCGCCTCCTCCACCATATGTTTTAACGTCATCGGCGCCAGCCTCTCTCAGGAGATCTTTCATGTACTTGAAGTACTCCATGTGTCCGCCTTGGTAGGAACTGACAGCGATTCCCTGGGTCCCCTCTTGAAGAGCGGCTTTGACCACATCCACCACAGAGCGATTGTGTCCCAGGTGAACGACCTCCGCTCCCATGTCTTGGAGAACTCGTCGCATAATATTGATACTTGCATCATGGCCGTCAAAAAGGGATGTGGCTGTGACAATTTTAATGGGGTGTTGGGGGTGGTAAATCATAAAAATCCTCTTGACCTCACCATCGGGGATATGGTTAGGTTCGTCAAGCGAACTCTTAATTTTGGTTTTAAAATTTGACTTTCTTGAATATAGCTTGTAGGTTTGTGTGAAACTTAATGAGATGAAGTGATTGTCGCGGGGTGGAGCAGTCTGGTAGCTCGTCGGGCTCATAACCCGAAGGTCGTCGGTTCAAATCCGGCCCCCGCAACCATTATCAGAGGCTTCTTCACGGGTGATGGAAGGAGAAAATGAATGAAAGCAGCAGTAAAAATCGCAACTATTTTTTTGATATTTCTCATTGCCCTAGAAGTATCTGCGAGAATGAGGCCCCTTCGTACGGTTGAAGATACTCGTGTCAACGCCCCGGCGGCTAAGCAAATGAGAGTGGCAAGAGAGAGTTCTCAGATGTTTGCAACAAGAGACGGCTTATCTACTGACTTATTTACGGTTCAACGCGGGGAAGCCCTTCGCTTTCTTTCAAGAATTGAAGGCTCTCCATCTTCCGCCAAACCTTTGGCGGAGAACCTCAAGAGGATGCTGACTGACAACAATGGCAGAGCACTTATGGAATCGAGGTTAGGTCATGGTCAAAAGATATTTCTAATAAATCTTGTGTTGGCTGTCAAAACGAAGTCAAATCCCGTAACCCGTGGGCAGGTTCTTCGACAAATTCTCGTAGATCGTGGAGTTGACCCCCATCAAGCAAAAGAGTGTAAAATTTAAAACTTTTACGAACTGTTTTTCCATAGCCGCTTTCTCCGCCTTCTTATGGATAGGTTGTGCGAGAAGTCCACTGCGCAACTCCTCCCAGGCAATGCGACCCTTGGGTCTTTTCTCTGCTCCCACCTCTTTTAAAGATGATCTCAACTTAGAGCTTATGTCTAAGGCTTTGACCACCAATATAAAGCAACTTCGATCCTCTCACATTTCCCATTTGCAATTTGGTTCTACTTTCGTAGATAAAGAAGACTATATTTTGGCCCTTGAGGCTTTGGGTAAGTCCCTGGCTCTATTGCCTTCTGGCGATCACTTTGGTGATGACTTTTATGAAATCATTGAAAAAAACTTTCAGTTTCACGAGATTTATGGACAAAAAAAGTGGGGTGAGGTTTTCATGACAGCCTACTACGAGCCCGTGATTGAGGGCTCTTATTCAAAGACGAGAAGGTTTTCCCAAGCTCTTTATGGAGTTCCTAAGGATATGGTACTTGTTCGAGTGGATGAGTTTCGTCGTCAATTTCCAAAGCTTTTTCTAGTTCATCAAAAGAGCTCTAAGAAAAATAAGAAAAATAAAAGGAACTTCTTGGGGCGCCTCGTATCTCGATCACAGGGAATGCCTGAGGTGCATCCTTTTTACGACCGAAAGAGCATTGATGGTGGCAAAGGAGAAGCTCTCGATGCTCCTGTGTTGGCTTGGGTTGAGCCCATTGAAGCTTTTTTCTTACAAATTCAAGGTTCAGGCACGGTGCGCTTTCAAGATGGGGAAGAAAAGCTCTTGGGCTATGCAGGACAGAATGGTCATCCCTATGTGGCGATTGGCAAATATCTTCTTGATGTGATTCCCATTGAGGACATGAGTTTGCAAGCGATTAAAAAACACTTAAGATCTCTTCCCAAGGATGAAGTTCAAGCTTTGTTTTATAAAAATCCTAGCTATGTTTTCTTTCAAGAGCGGGTGGGCGGCCCTGTGGGTTCTTTTGGAGCCGAGGTCATACCTGGAAGAACGGTGGCCACGGATGACAGTTTATTTCCCAAGGGGGCCTTGGCCTTTTTGGAGTTTGAAAAGCCTATTTTTGAGACTCCCCAAAGTCTTCGACCACGCTCGTGGGCAAAGGTCACACGATTTGTTTTTGACCAAGACACAGGGGGGGCCATACGGGGACCTCACCGATTGGATTTATTTTGGGGGAGAGGACCTGCGGCGGGTCAGGCGGCAGGAGTTATACGTCGCTGGGGAAGGTTTTATTACTTGACCCCTAAGCCGGAGTTCCTTAAAAAACTTAAGGAGTTAAAGAAACCCACTTCCAAAGTCAATATTAAGAATAAAACTTACAGATAGCTGCTAAGATAAAGAGAGTCTAAGAGAGCAAGGTGAGCCACAGGGGTTAAGGTAAGGTGGGAGTCATATGAATGAATCCAATGGATTCGAAGAACAAGGGGCCTCTTGCTCCCAACTGACGGATCGTTATAGTCCCCAGGATGTGGAAAAGCGCATCTATGCTTGGTGGGAGAACCAAGGGTATTTTAAAGCTGAAGATACTTCGACCAAACCTCCTTTCAGTATCATCCTCCCCCCCCCCAATGTGACAGGCTCCCTCCACCTCGGCCATGCCCTAGATCACTCCATTCAAGACTGCCTTGTTCGATGGAAGAGAATGAGTGGCTACAATGTTTTATGGCTTCCAGGTACGGATCACGCAGGCATAGCCACTCAAAGTGTTGTTGAGAAGAGTTTAATGAAAGAGGGCCTTGGACGCCGGGATTTGGGTCGAGAAAAGTTTGTCGAGCAAGTGTGGAAGTGGAAAGAAAAGCATGGTCACAGCATTGTCGATCAAATGAAACGACTGGGAAGTTCTTGTGATTGGGAGAGACATGTTTTTACCTTGGATGAAAATGTTTCTCGTGCTGTGCGTAAGGTTTTTGTGGACCTTTACAAAAAAGATTGGATATACCGTGGTCAACGCTTAATCAATTGGAGTCCTCAATTGGAGTCGGCTCTTTCAGACTTGGAGGTTGAATACCAAGAGGTGAAGGGATCTTTGTGGTACATTAAATATCCGGTGGAAGGTGAGCGGGAAAAGTTGGTTGTGGCGACAACACGCCCAGAAACCATACTTGGCGACTCTGCTGTTGCTGTTCACCCTGATGATGAGAGGTACCAGCACCTTATTGGCAAGTCTGTCTTACTGCCTCTCACAGAGCGCCACATTCCCATTATTGCAGATAAGTATGTGGATAAGGATTTTGGTTCAGGAGTTGTGAAGATCACTCCTGCCCACGATTTTAATGATTACGAGGTGGGAGAAAGGCATGGTTTAGAAAAAATAAATATTCTCAATAAAGATGGGACACTCAATGAGAACGCAGGGGAGTACCAAGGGCTCAAGGTTTCAGAAGCACGTAAGCGTATTGTTGCCGATCTTGAGCAAAAAGATGGGCTCCAAAAGGTAGAGTCCCACCAAAACTCTGTGGGGCACTGTTCGCGCAGTGGCTGTGTCGTGGAACCCTACTTGTCGGAGCAGTGGTTTGTTAGAACTTCTGAATTGTCTTTGCCCGCTATCCATGTGGCTCAAAATGGAACTCTCCTTTTTGAGCCTGCTTCTTGGACAAAAACTTACTTACATTGGATGAATGCCATTCAAGATTGGTGTATTTCAAGACAGCTTTGGTGGGGGCACCAGATTCCTGCTTGGTATTGTGGGGATTGCAATGAAGTGACTGTGGCGGAGCTTTCGCCTGAAAAGTGTTCGGGTTGTGGTGGTTTGCAACTCACCCAAGATGAGGATGTTCTCGACACATGGTTTAGCTCGGGGCTATGGCCTATGAGCACCATGGGGTGGCCGGATAGCACAGAAGCTCAAAAGACATTTTATCCCACAGATATTCTTGTCACAGGTCATGATATTATTTTCTTTTGGGTGGCTCGAATGGTGATGATGGGCTTGGAGTTTAAGAAAGATATTCCTTTTAGAAAAGTGTATATCCATGGTCTTATTCGGGATTCCAAGGGAAATAAAATGTCAAAATCACTTAATAACTCCATAGACCCCGTGGAATTGATTGATAAATGTGGAGCCGATGCTCTTCGTATGACTCTCTTGTCACAGGTGGCTTCGGGAAGGGACTTGAAGTTTTCCCAGCAACGACTGGAAGGTTATAAAAACTTTATGAATAAAGTTTGGAATGCCGCTCGATTTGCCCTTGCTTCTCTAAAGGATTTTGATGGTAGAGAAGTGCTGCTTCCCAAGAGTTCCGCTCTCAGTGATGCCGACCATTGGATCATTGCCAAGCTGGGGGAGTGTGAGGCTGAAATTGGCAAGGCTCTTGAGCAGAACCGCTTTTCAGATGCCACGCGCATTATTTACAACTTTGTGTGGCATGAGTTCTGTGATTGGTATTTAGAGTTTATTAAACCTGTGATTTATGGTGACCAAAGTAAGGATAGAGTTGTGACACAAATGGTTTTGGCTCAAACTTTCAACCGTATGCTTCGATTGCTTCATCCCTTTGCTCCCTTTATCACAGAGGAAATTTATCAAAAACTGCCCATCAAGGGAGAATCTATTATGGTCGATACTTATCCCACTCCTTCCAATGATAGAGAGTTATTAGCTTTAGGTTTGGGTCCTTCGATGGAAGAAATGGATATGGTTCGAGAGGTCATTGTCGCCATTCGAAATATAAGAGGTGAAAATAGAGTCAAGCCTAGTGAAAAAGTAGTGGTGCACTTGGCTCCAACAGATGAAAGGGCTCAAAAGATTTTGAGTGCCAACAAGCCCTTTATTATGAATTTGGCTCGTCTCAAGGAGTGCAATGTGGGTGAGATCACTTCTTTTTCTAAATGTGCTGTGGCTCCTGTGAGAACAGGGGAGTTTCAGGTGGATGTGGTGGTTCCCTTGGAGGGGCTTGTGGATTTACAAGAAGAGGTTAAGAGAATCACCAAGTCCATTGAAAAATGGCAAAAAGAGGCTTCGCGCCTCACTCAGCGTTTGACCAATGAAGATTTTGTCAAAAATGCCCCTGAGGAGGTGGTTCAGCAAGTGCGGGGGCAGTTGGAAGGTTTTAACAGCCAGATTAAGAGTCTTCAAGAAAGTCTCCAGCGGCTTTCATAGGGTGCCTTTGTCAAGTCTTTGGAGTTATTTTGAGTGCTAATTCATGGGGTTATCTTTTTAAGTTGGTGAGTTTTGGGGAGAGCCATGGTCCCGCCCTAGGTGTTGTGATTGAGGGTTGTCCTGCGGGATTAGAGTTGGATGAAGACTTACTTCACCGTTGGATGGAGAGAAGGCGGCCAGGAGGCAAGTCTGTTTCAGGACGCAGGGAAAGGGATCGCCTTCAAATATTGAGTGGTTTGTTTGAGGGAAAAACCCTTGGAACTCCCATTGCTGTTGTGGTGGCCAATGAAGATTCACGATCTGAAGACTACAAAGAGATTCAAGATCACCACCGCATTGGCCATGCTGATGATGTTTGGCAGGATAAGTTTGGGCACAGAGACCACCGGGGGGGAGGCCGAGCTTCGGGGCGGGAGACCCTTGCTCGTGTTATTGGTGGAGCTTTTGCCCAAATGCTTGTGCAAAAAATATGCCCTCGTGTAAAGGTCTGTGGTCGTCTCATACAAGTGGGGGATAGGGTGGAAGATGGAAGGGGTGAAAGTGGTCGAGAAGCCTTGGAGTCCTTTTTGTTAAAGGCGAAGGAAGAGGGAGAAAGCTACGGAGCTATGGTTGAGATTCAAATTCAATCACCTCCTAGGGGGCTTGGACAACCTGTGTTTCGCAAACTCAAATCAGATCTTGCCCAAGCGATGATGAGTGTGGGGGCCACGGGAGCCTTTGAAATTGGGGAGGGGAGAGACGCCGCCTTTTCCAAGGGCACGGAGTTTCATCAAGAAATGAATCACTCTCGATATGGTGGTATAAGGGGAGGCCTCAGCACAGGCGAGACTATATCTTTCAGAGTTTGTTTTAAACCCACATCATCTTTATTGGATGTGGCTAAAAAAGGTCGTCACGATCCTTGTGTGGCCCTGCGTGCTCTTCCTGTGCTTGAAGCCATGGCTTATATTGTGCTCGCCGATCATTTGCTGTGGACTCGATTGGATCGAGTGGAGATTCACTCTTCATATTGATCGGATGGTCTTCATTTTTCATTTAGGTTCTTATTCGTGGGTTCTATTTTTTTATTATTTATTTGGTAAACTTGTCCCTCCGTCATTGATCGTCCAACCCTTGCCTTCTAAGCTTGTACGGGCTTGTGCCGCTTTGGATGGATACTTGAGTGTGCCGACGTCAATTTGTTTTGTTATATTGGTGCTTGTGGGTGTACTTTGATTGAAACTTATTAAGAATTTTGAGTAATTTTCTGAGGTTAGACTTGAGTTGAAGAATATATTATCGAGATCAGTCACATTTTCAAAATTCCAGTTACTTGTATCAGGGTTGGCTTTTTTGGCGTATTGAAACATCAAATGCATGTCTGTAACACGGGTCGTGTTCCACTGACTTGTATTTGGATTTGCATTTAAGGTACTGCCAAACATACCTCGCATATTGGTGACGTTGGATGTATTCCAGCCACTTGTATTTGAATTGGCTTCAGTAGCACCATAAAACATAGCTGACATATCGGTGACCTTGGAAGTGTCCCAACCACTTGTATCAGAGTTGGCTTTAGTCGCTGAGAAAAACAAACCTGACATATCGGTAACGTTGGATGTGTTCCAGCCACTTGTATCAGGATTGGCTTTAGTAGCAAAAGTAAACATATTTGCCATATTTGTGACCTTGGATGTGTTCCAGTCACTTGTATTGGGGATGGCACTAGCAGCAAAATGAAACATGAAGCTCATGTTGGTAACGTTGGATGTGTCCCAACCACTTGTATCAGGATTGGCTTTGTGAGCGTCAAAAAATAAACTTGCCATATTGGTGACGTTGGAGGTGTTCCAACCGCTGGTGTCAGGGTTGACATTGTTGGCACCTTGAAACATGGAGTGCATACTGGTGACGTTAGAAGTGTCCCAATCACTTGTATCAGGATTGGCCTTAGCGGCATCTTGAAACATGCCTGCCATATTTGTGACGTTGGATGTGTTCCAACCATTTGTGTCTGGATTCGCTTGGTCAGTAAAAGCAAACATGGCTGTCATATTGGTGACGTTGGAGGTGTCCCAACCACTTGTATCAGGGATGACATCTTTAGAAGATTTGAACATAGCACTCATGTCGGTGACACCTGAGGTATCTCCTCCTAAAAATTTGGTAAGATGGGTGTTACTGTCAAAAGCATGGGAGAGGTCCTTCCATCCCATATTTCCGAAATTTATGACTTCGAGTAGTAATGTACTTGCAGTATTTGAAGATGATTCTCGAAAATCATTTTGAAACCCCTCACAGGTTCCCACTATTCGGATGATGTATGTTCCCGCTTTGGCATAGGTATGCGTTTTATCAGGATCATCGAAAGATGTGACTTCGCTGGGGTTGCTTCCATCCCCCCAATCCACAGTAAAGTTGTATACGAATGCTGATGGCTCATTACTTAGTTTAAGGTAAGATGGATCACTGTTTGGCTTAAGGGGAATGGTGAATCTATAATTATCATCTGGGAATTCCCATTTTGTTATAAAGTGATTGAGATTATTGGCAATTGTAGCTGTTTGTGTATCGCCTTGATGGGTGACTGTGATTGTCACTTGAACTGATATTATTTGTTGCAAGTTCACAGACCCTATAAAAGCATTGGAATTACAGGGCACTTTTAAATGGATGTTGGGTTCCCCAATGTCTATGGAAACGCTCTCTATGAATGTTGAATTGCAGGTTCCACGGACAGGGTAGGTGTCGACATTGGATGAAGAAAGGGGAGGTGGTGCAGTGATGCTTAGAGATACGTCTTTGCTTAGTGGTGGACTCGGTGGTGAACTCGGTGAAGGATTGAGAACCTGCCTATTATTTTTCCGATGAAAGCTGGTTTTATTGAAGCAACCCACAAGGAGACCTAAAGATAATATGAGCAAGAGTGAAAATTTTTTGTGATTTATATTCTTCTTAGTGATTGTTTTTTCTTTTGTCATTGTTGGTTCTTCCTGTTGTTTGTTATGTGCCTGTGTTTGTTATGTGCCTGTGTTTGTTATGTGATAGTCTCTTAACAAATTTTCGGTGGAATAGAATCCGATGATGAGTGTTAAAATGAGAAGTTATAATCAATGATCATAACGAGTCAGAAAATGGTTCATAAACTTGGGAGGAAAGTAAACAGGTGACCAATCATTGGACAGATCTTGTGCTGATATTCTATTCAAAAGACTTAGGTGGGCCTTTGTTTTGCACCTTTAAAGTTTGGTAGCCATCCAATCATCCATTGGAGGCCATCGTGGTTATTATTTAAATTATTTAATTTATAGTATTTAATTTATAGGGGGTCTCACTTTGATTAGATTTATACTCTTTCTCTTTACTCTAACACATTCATGGGGGCTTTACGCCAATTCATATGAGAATTCAAAAGAGTATGTGTATAAGGAGTGCCAAGAGATGCAACGCCAAGGAAATCCATACACTTGGGGAACGGTTCAGGGGATTCTAGGGTGTTGGTCTAACGATACGCCAAGTGTGTTGCCGGCGGATTCTCCGATACCTGCTGGCACTTCTTCAGCTTCTGGTCAGAATCATCATCCCCCGTCACAACAAGAGCCTCGTCGTGCTCCAAGTTCTCAAGCCGAAGAATCTAGCGTCTCAAATAATTCTTCGACTCTATCTAAGGCAGAGCTTCAGAGAAAATGCAGCCACAAGAGAGGACACAGTTGGGGGTATAACGGGAATATGTCTGAAGGGTGTTGGCCTGATGATCAAATCATCGACGTCGAGGACAGAGAACCTGCTAGTTCATGTTCTCGTTCCGTGACCTACAGAGAACTTAAGCAAGCTGAAGAAGAAGTGAAAGCTTGTAATCAAAAAATGCACAAAGCCGATGATTGTTGTCGCAATCCCATTAAGTGCCTAGGGGGGGATGACAGTTTAGGGCTTGGAGAATCTTTGGCTCCCGCTCTCGGTGGTCTTGCTGTGGGGCTCGCTCAAGGGCAAGGTCTTAAAGAAGGCGGCTACAAAGGTATTGCCAAGCAATGTGCCCTTTATAAAAAAATAGGTTATACATCGGCCGCAATCAGTGGGGCTATGGCTGCTTCCTGTACCGCAAAACGACAGATGTGTTTGGATAGTTGTGGCGACACAAAAGATCGTATCCGAAGTCTTGTGGATCGATGCCAATCTTGTTCCCGGGGAGGCTCTTACACCAGTGGTCGTTGTGATGAAGTGAAGACCCTTTTCAGACAAGTGAAGGGTTTCAATAATAACTGTGAAAGCTTTAATGTGGATATTGCCAAGCATGTAAAAAATGCTGCGTCCAGTGTTGCAGGGGCAGAGATGAGTGCGTTGTGCGAAAAATCTGCGAAGAATGAGCCGCCCCCCATTGTGGGTCAGAATTTTCAACCTCTTCCGGGGGTCACTGATTGCAGCCTTCCCTCCAATGCTTCCAACCCCATTTGTCGACTGGATTGCAGTCGTCCTGGTTCAGAAAGCAATCCCTTGTGCCAACATCAAAAGACAGATAGCACCGACCTTAGCAGTACAGAAGCCTTTGCACAAAAAAAGAGGGAAGTGGATTCAGAGGGTGAAGGTGATGCGAATGTTGGGTGGGTGGATGAAGACAATGACCAACTGGCGCGTCACTCCAATGTGGCTCCCCAGGGGCAGGGCATTGTAACAGCCACAGGAGGGGGAGGTGGTTCCTTTTCTGGAGGAGGTCTTGGAGGTGGTGGTTCTAGTGGTTCCCGGGGAGCGGGGGCCCGTGCCGGTGGAAAAACACCCCATGGCCCCAAGGTTTTTAAGGGGCACCGTGGTCGCACAGGTTATTCAAAAAGATATAGTGGTGGCAGCAGTAGCAGTGGTGGATTTCGTGGCTATGGTCAAGGTTCTTCTCGTCGGAATAAGGGCAAGAGGGATTATAGAGGCAAAAAATTTGACTTAAAGCAATTCTTGCCTGGAGGTCTGCGTGATCCCAAGAGAAGGTTGGCGGTTCATATTCCAAAAAACGATCGACGGCAAGTGGGGCAAAAATATGTGGATGTTTGGAAAAAGATTACAGCTCGCTATCAACATATTTGCAAAGTGGGCAGCCTTAAAGGCTGTCGTAGGAGGTAATTCATGTTGATTTTTTTGTGTGCCCCCAGGGGCTTATATTTATCACTCAAGGATTTGTCTTTACCACCAGTTGTGTGGTTCGTGGCCTGTCTCTATTTATTTGTGGGGTTACTTGTGGGGCTTTGTCCCCGTGGGGCCTATGGATCAGGCACGGAGGCCAGTGCCGCTTTGGGCATGGCTTCCCAGGCCATTGGAGTGGGTGGCAATTTTATGGCGGCACGGACTTACCAGGCGACATGCTATAGTCCATCTAAGACAGGTTGTCCTGAAATGGCTTTGAGTTATGCCAATGCGGCTTCAGATGCTCTCTCTGCTTTGCAGTCCTTAGCCACAAAAAATGCGGCTCACAATGGTGGTGGAGGAGTCGGTTCCATTGATCTTCCCGATTTGTCTTCCTTTGATACCCTTAGCGATATGGGTGATTACTTTGCAAAGCATCCAGAGTCTTTCGATCAGTTGAAAACAGAACTGCCACCTGAGGTCAAGGATGCCTTTGGAAATCCCAAAGACCTTATTGGACATATTCAAGGCGTGACGGATAAGGGTTTTGATGTGGACTTGAAAACCCAAGAAATCACTCTTCCTGAGGCTTATGCTTCGGGGAGTTCATCTGTGAGTGGAACAGGCTCCGTCAAGGTTTCTGGAAAGGGTTTCAAACCAGAGGCTCTTCCTCCTCATGTGGCAAAAGATATTCAAAGCCGTGTGGCCAAGGCACTGGGGGGTTTGAAGAAAAACAAGCCGGCCATGGGAGCTGGGGGCGGTTTTAATTATGGAGGTTCTTCGAGCTATAAGGCTTCTTCATACAAACCCTCTTCTTTCACCATAAAACCCTTTCAATTTCCTGGTGCCGCAGAACAGAGAAAACCCGCCTCCGTCAAAGGACTTCAAAGAGTGGTGGCCAGTGGTGAATCCATTGGTGTGGCGGGGGATAATGTTTTTGGCATGATCACTCGACGCTATCAGAAAATGAGCACACAAGGAACTTTTATCAATAAGTAACAAAGTCACAGGCTTTTATTTCGAGGCATATCTTTGGTGTAAATCTATTCCCATCGCAAGGCTGTACTTGAGTTCGGCAAGTCGAACATTGGATTTTGCTTGGAGGAAGCTGAGTGTGGCTTGTTCACTGGCCAGTTGAAGGCGATAAATCTCAGAGCTACCCACAATTCCCAATTGGTAGCTTTGACTTACGGATTGGAGAGCTTGTTGTGCTTTCTTATGCCACTTTTGAATTTGCTCCAAGCGATAGAGACTTGAAGTGTAATTCGAAATACTTTCTCTGAGTTCTAGTTCTATATTTCGCTCCCATTGAAGTTGTTTCTTTTGAGCCGACTCAATATCTTTTTGGCTCGCTCTTTTGATATAGGTGGATGAAAATCCTGAAAATAAAGGAATCTTTGCCTTTAAAAAGAAAGATTTATTATTGGTCTGACTATCGCCAAGTTCATGGAAGGCTGTGCTTTTAAAGCCCCAAAGGGCTGTTAAGGAAAGTGAGGGTCGAGTTTCAGATAACCTGACTTTTTTTTGCTCTCTAGCTCTTTGGATTTGGATGTTGGCTTGCTGAAGTTCGGGTCTTTGCTGTTTGGCCACAATGAGCATGGAGTGGAGTTGGGAGGGATTGAAATCAGAAATAAGAGGTGTGGTCGTCTTATCATTAGTATTAGTATTCATATTCGTATTCGCACTGGCGTTTGCATTGGAATTATGATGATAAGTATGAGGCTTATCTAGGGACCACTGCACTTTTAAGGCTTCATGGGGTTTCATGTTTAAATAAACTTTTATTTGATTGAGGAGAACGCTGTGATTTTCTTTAAGTTGGTCGATGCGTGGAATAAAAGACAGAGCTTCACCCTCTGCCTGTTGCAATTCGTAGATTTGAGCAATGCCTTTTTTATACCTCTTGCGAGTGAGCCTTAAAAATTTCTTTTGTGTTTTTTGAGATTTTTTAATAATATCTACTTGACCTTGAAGACTTAAGAGTTGGATGACGTCTCCTATAATTTGAGCCACTTCTTTTTGTTGTAGGGCCACAAGCCTCCACTTGGATTCCCAGTGGTCCAGTTGTTTGACTTTGTACCCACTTCGGATACTTCCTCCCATGTAGATGGGTTGCTCCCATTGAAGTTCCCATGTATGGAGTTCTTGACGGGCGAAGCCTGAAAGATTGGGAATTCCAAAGGCCGCTAGGGGAGAGTGGCTCTTTTGGAATTGGCTGGAGAGGGAAATCTCTGGCCACGTAAGGGATCTAGCCCAACGGACATTCCAAGAAGCCGCTTTCTCTTGGCTCTCTGCTGCCGCTATGGTGGGGTTGAATTCCAGAAAGCGTTCAATGAGCTGAGGGAGGTTGTAGGAAAAACTTTGGGATGGGCTTTCCGGGCTTTGTATCTTTTGGACAGTACTCAGGACCGTTTTTTGAATGGTATTCTTGGCCGTTCTCTGAAAGGTACTCTGAGCAGCCGCTTGGACAAGTGTTGGCCAGGTCCACATGGATAATATGGTGGTGAATAACAATATGGCCCATACAACCCCCATGATGAGGGTCATGATGGGGATGGATTCGTGGATGACTTTAAGGGCTTTGTGGATCATCGAGGATATTTCCTTGAATTCTTGTGGCTTTAACTGCTTAGTTTCTTCGTTCATGTAGAGAGTTCGATTGAGTTCCACTTGGAGAGCGTGCTGCCCTTTGGTGGGGTGTCCGTAGATTTGGGTGATGCGCCCCCCTTTGTAGGGCCAATTTGTAGCGACTTCAAACCCAGCTTTTTTATAGGCATGGACCACAAGTTCTGTGTAATTGGGCTCACAACTGGTACCATCCACATCGCTGACCACCACTTGGGCTCGCCCTTGTCCTGGGTCTCTGTGGGCAGAAGTTCCCATGGATGGCATACTGTGGGCATCCAGTTGGTAGACCTTGGTGTGATTCTGAGCCTTAAGCTGTGCGTAACAATTTTGAATTTTGTGATGAAAGGGCCAGTAATAGTTTTGGACGATCCTTTGGTGGAGTTCCTTGGAAATGGGCTTTTTCATAAGCTTTTGTCCACGGGTTGTTTGTGACCAATGAAGGCCTGTGGTAAAGCTTCCCGATTTGTGGGGGGCACCAGTCACGGAGTCACTATCGATGTCGTCGGGGTGGCGATTGAGATCCACCGCATAGCGGTGCCACTGAGTCAAAACATGAGTGATATGAAGTTCTTCCATGGCTGGCTTGTAGAGGAGGTCTACAAAGCGATCTGCATCACACATGATCAGGGGTTCCTCCAGCCCTTGGAGCCAGGGGGCTTCTTTGGGAATTTCTTCTCCCGAGTGGGGCACAGAGATAAAAAATGGCTTTTTAGATTTTATAGGTTTCATAGTTGCACTCTAGTAGGTATCATTAACAGATCAACCGATCAACCATTCCACCTAACCATAGGCGTAGTTTCATCCACTGAGAAGAGAAGAGATAGATAGATAGCGATGAAGATTTATACCAAGCAGGGTGATGGGGGGCAGTCATCTCTTATAGGTGGTGAGCCTGTGCCTAAGTTCCATGAAAGGCTTCATGCCTATGGGAGTCTTGATGAACTCAACTCTCTTTTGGGTGTAGTGCGATCTCAACTCACCGATTCAATGGTCGATGAAATGGATGGAGTGCTTTTGGTCATTCAAAACCACCTTTTTTCTCTAGGAAGTCACTTGGCTTGCGCTCATCCCAATTTTCGTGCAAAGTTACCTACCCTTGACTCCTGTGATGTGGCTTTCTTGGAGGAAGCCATTGACAAACATGAGGAGCAGCTTCCACCTATTCAGCAGTTTATTTTGCCAGGGGGACATGTGGTGGCCTCTCAAATGCATATGGCTCGCACGGTTTGTCGTCGTGCTGAAAGGGAAAGTACCAAGATAGAAGATGAAATGGTCTATAAATTTATTTTGCCGTACTTAAATCGATTGAGTGACTTGCTCTATGTTCTTGCAAGAAGGTGCAATAGTATTGCAGGGCAAGAAGACATTTTTTGGAAGAAATAAAAAAATTGGAAGAAACCATTGAAACTCATTAAAGCAACTTCGGAAGATAACCATAGACTTAGTGAGTATTTGAAGCACACACTTTTTCCCATGTCTGTGGATCTTTGTCTTCACCGTGACAATGATTTTTTTGCTCCCTATCGGTTGCAGTCCGATGATTTTTCTACATACTATCTCGTCGATGATCATGGAAATCCCCAGGGTATGGCCACCCTTATTTTTAAGCAAGGCTGGGTGGGGGGCAAGGGACCTCAAACCATTGGTTATCTCACCGACCTTCGTGTCTCTTCACAAAAAAAGGTAGCTCTCCAGTGGTATCAGCAGTTTTCTTCCACTTTAAAGGTGGTGTGTGAAGAGAGGAATTGTCAGTCTATTTTTTCTGTGGTGCCTCGTCACCATTTGCGAGCTTACAATGCCTTTATTAGCCCTCGTCCCAACAAAAGGCAGTTTCCAAGGTATTATTTAGTTCGTCATTTGCAATTTATTGTGGTCCATGGAGTTGTTCCCTTTGCCCCAGCTCCTTTAAAGGGGATCACCCTCCGTTCGGCCATTCAGGGGGACCGCAATGCTCTTGTGGACTATATGGCTGGCCATCGAGTGAATCGACCCATTACTTTTGCCTCTACAAAGAATGATGTGGGTGATTTGATTCAGCGTTGGAAAAATCTCTCCATTGAAGATTTTATTGTAGCTTTTGATGCCAAGGGTGATATTGTGGGTTGCACGGCTCCCTGGCGTCCTTCAGATATTCAAAAATACTATGTGAGGGCTTATTCTTCCAAAGCGAAGACTTTGCGAACAGTCTTTAATTTTTTTTCTTATCTTGGAGTCACTCACTCTCTTCCTCCATCGGGAAGTTTTTTTAACCCCGTTTATCTCACCCATTTGTGTGCCAATAATTCAGATATATTCTACAGTCTTGTTTATTACGTTTTTAAAAGAATATCGAAAATTGAATTCTTGGCTTACTATCATTTTCAAGGGTATTTGACGACGCTTCCCCCCCATTTTTTGATCTACTCATCCATTCCATGTGGTTTGTACTGTGTGGTTCCATGGGATATCCAAGTTCCTGACTTTGTGAGACCTCGTCCCTTTGAGGCGCCCCCTGATTTTGAAGCGGCTTTTTTCTAATATCTATCTATCTATATATAGATATAGCATTTAGGTACTTTAGTATTTCATAGTACTTTTATAGTGGGTCATTCACAGCTTTTCATGGCATTTGTCGACTTAGCGCATTAGGGGTGGAGGCATAAAACCACATGGGTTTCATTTCTTGTTTGAAAAATCATCCTGCTAAATGTTAGATATAGGTATACGAAGTGATAAGTCGCAGTGGTAAGCATAGGCATTATGTATTAATGTTATGATTAAATACCATATATTTAGATACTATGTATTATATGTATTAATTGAGTGGAATCTTATAAATTAGGAATATCCTAGATGAATATGGATGATATAGGGAAAAGGCTATTGGCGGTCGTGTTGGGTGCTGTGGTTTTGTTGGGTGGGCTGTCCCTGCTTATTTATGTGGTGGCCAATAATACATTGGTGGTGGGCTATAACAAAGGGTATATGCCTGACCAACCCCTTCCCTTCTCCCATGAACTCCATGCAGGTCAGTACAAAATGGATTGCAGATATTGCCACACAGGGGTCGAGAGCACCCGTCACGCTACGGTGCCTAGTCTCAATATTTGTATGAATTGCCACACGGTTATTGGTGCCAATGGGAGCCAAGCCATTGCCAAGCTTCGCGAAGCTTACGAAAAAGGGAATCCTATTCAATGGAAAAAGGTGCATCTTCTCCCCGATCATGTCAAATTCAGTCATTCGCCCCATATTCTTGCTGGTAAGGATTGTAAGGAGTGTCATGGTCCCGTGGAAACCATGTCCACTGTTTATCAATTTGAAAGTTTATCCATGGGTTGGTGTGTGAATTGCCACCGTGAACCTGAAAATAAGGCTTCAACAAACTGTTCCACATGTCATTATTGAATTGAGGTTAGGGGCTATGAAGAAAAATTCAAAATATTGGTTGAGTTTAGAGCAGTGGGCCAAGGATCCTGAGTTTCAAAAACTGGCTGAAAATGAATTTATGTCCAGTCCTTTTTTTGGAAGTGAGGAAAGAGAAAAAAAAGGAGAAGGAGAGGAAAGCGAAGGGGGAACGGCAAGGCGCACCTTTCTCAAGCTTATGGGGGCCAGTATGGCCTTAAGCTCCTTTGGCTGTATTCGTCGTCCGGCGCAGAAAATTGTTCCCTATGTGAATCGTCCCACCGACCTAGTGCTTGGTGTGGCCAACCACTACGCCTCTTCCTTTACAGATGGCTTTGAAGGTTTTGGAATCCTTGTCACCACCCGGGAGGGGCGCCCCATTAAAATTGAGGGCAACCCGGATCACCCCATGAACCGAGGGGGTTTGTCCGCCCGTGCCCATGCCCATTTACTTAGCCTTTATGATCCAGAGAGGTTGTCGGGCCCCAGGCAAAATCTTCTCAATGAGGGGCGCACCAACCGAGATACCATTCGTATTCCATGGGGCAAAGCCGATCAAGTGATTCAAAAGCAATTGGCCCGTGGAGGAGTGGCTCTTCTCACAGGTCGTATATCTTCCCCCTCCACTCAAAAACTCATAGGGGAGTTTTTGAGTCATATGGATATGGGTCGTGGGAGTGCAACCCATCATAGTGGCTCCAAGAAACATCCCACCCTAAGTGGTCATTACGCTTGGGAGCCTGTGACTTTTGACAATCATCTTCAGGCCAGTGAGAAATGCTATGGTCAACCCGTGGTGGCAAGGCTCGCTTTGGACAAGGCCGATTGCATTGTTTCTGTGGATGCCGACTTTTTGGGAACTTACCTTTCCCCCACGGAGTTCAGCCGCGATTTTTCCCGCGGTCGTAGAAAGCTTGAGCGAGGTATGAATCGCTTGGTGGTTTTTGAGTCTTTAATGTCGCTTACAGGTTCCAATGCCGATGAAAGATTTCAAATCAAGCCCTCCCAGCAGTTGGATGTCCTCATGGGGCTTGCCTATGAAATTGTGGTCACGCAGGGACGATCTTCCTATGCCAAGGATCCCATAGTTCAGAAAGTGCTTCAGGCTTACAGCGGTGTGGGTCATAGCCTTGATCTTGGGAAAAACTCACTCTCCTCTGTGGCTCAATCTCTTTGGAAGCACCGAGGAAAAAGCCTTGTTCTCGCTGGAGGGTTGTGCACTCAAGGAGGAGTGGAAGTTCAAGTAGCTGTGAATTTTTTAAACTCCATTCTTGAAAATGAAGGGCAAACCGTGGACGGGAGCCACCGCCCCTATGCAGGTCTTTCATCTCACACGGAGGGTCTTAAATCTCTTGTGGAAGAAATCCATCGGGGAAATGTGAAAACTCTTGTTATTCATGGCACAAATCCCATTTATGGGGCCCCTGACAATATGGGTTTTCGTGAGGCTCTCAAAAAGGTCGAAATGGTGATTTATACCGGAGATCGTGTGGATGAGACCGGGGGTATGGCTCACTATATTCTCCCCGACCATCATCCCATGGAAAACTGGGGGGATGCAGAGTTTCAAAAGGGTGTTTACAGTATTCAACAACCGACAATTCGTCCTATGAATGACACTCGTGCCTTTCAAGATAGTTTGCTCAAATGGATGGGGCGTGAAACGACTTGGTACGATTTCTTAAAATCCCACTGGGAAAAGTTATTTTTAACGGTGGGAACTTTTTCCCAACTCTCTTCGTCTTCTTCTTTGGGAATCAATGAAAAGCCTTGGGTTTCCTTTTTGAAAAAAGGGGTTTGGATGAGAGGGGGGCAAGACTCCTCCCTCTTCCCTTCTGCTTCCTCTCTTTCAGGCAAAGGCAAAGGGGTAAGGAGCTTTTCTACTTTGGCCTTAGAGCAGCTTCTCACTTACAGCAAAACTCGCATTGGTGCGGGTCGTTCCCATGGCTCCAAAAATAAAGGTTGGTATAAAGGTGCCAGAGGTCGAGGAGGCGAGGGTTTGGAACTCGCTCTTTACACAAATTCAGGATTGAGGGATGGGAGTATGGCCAATGTTTCTTGGCTCCATGAGTTTCCTGATCCCGTCACAAAAATCTGTTGGGATAATTATGCCACCGTTTCTGTGGGATTCGCCCATGAAAAAAATCTTCGAGAAGGGGACATGGTGCAGTTGAAAGTCAAAGGCCGTGATCCTGTGGAGGTCCCCGTTCACATTCAGCCGGGACAGCATGACTCTGTGGTGGGTTTGGCCTTGGGTTACGGGCGTTGGGCGGCTGGGGCTGTGGCCAATGGCGTGGGGGTTCGGGCCTATGGTCTTGTGGGTTACGAGGAAAAACATGGGCTCAGTATTTTTGCGGGTCAGCCGGTAGAAATCAAGAAAATACATGGTCATGTGGCTTTGGCGGGGACCCAAGGTCATCATAGTATGGAGGGGCGTCAGATTGTTGTTGAGGCCACTCTTGATGAGTACAAGAAAAATCCAGGGGCTCGCATTCACCGCCACAAGACCTTTAGTTTATGGAGTGGTCACGAATACAAGGGGCACAAATGGGCTATGTCTGTGGATCTCAATTCATGCACAGGTTGTGGGGCTTGCATGGTTGCCTGCCAAGCCGAAAACAATATTCCCACAGTTGGCAAAAAGCACCTTCTCAATGGTCGTGAGATGCATTGGATACGTGTGGATCGGTATTATGTGGGACCTCCGAAGAACCCTGACACTGTTCATATGCCCGTGATGTGTCAGCATTGTGACAATGCTCCCTGTGAGACGGTGTGTCCTGTTGCGGCGACGGTTCACGGTGATGAAGGCACTAACGATATGATTTACAATCGCTGTGTTGGAACTCGCTACTGTGCCAATAATTGCCCCTACAAAGTGAGACGCTTTAATTGGTTTAAGTACAACGATATTCCCTCACCTTTGAATTTAGCTCTCAACCCCGAGGTGACGGTGCGGTCCCGTGGTGTTATGGAAAAGTGCACTTTTTGCAATCATCGCATTAAAGATGTCAAACATAGAGCCCGCCTGGAAGGTCGACGGAAGGTGCAAGACGGAGAAATTCAAGTGGCTTGTGAACAAAGTTGCCCCTCCCAGGCCATTGTCTTTGGTGATATGAATGACCCTCACTCAAAGGTGAGCCAAGAACACAAGAAAGCCAACTCTTACACTCTTCTGGAAGAACTTAACAACGTGCCTGCTGTGCGCTATCGCTCTAAAATTCGCAACACAGGTCAACTCAAGTCGGGGGTCCACGATGGGGGCCACGGCGAGGGGCACAGTGAACAGGGGGGAGATCAGCACTCATGATCAAACGCGAACCTCTCGTTCTTGGCAATAAAACCTACAAAGATATCACTGATGATATTTGTGGTCTCCTAGAGAAAGTTCCTGGGCTGTCCTATTTTGGAGTTCTTCTGGGAATTAAGGGGCTTTATCTCTTTTACCTTTTTGTTCTTGGTTGCATTGTGGCCACGGGCATGGGCTTAATGGGTGTCAACAACCCCGTGGCCTGGGGAACAGATATTATCACCTTTGTTTTTTGGATTGGCATTGGCCATGCTGGGACTTTGATTTCGGCCATTTTGTTTCTCTTTCGCCAAAAATGGCGAACATCCATTGCGCGAACGGCGGAGGCCATGACTGTATTTGCTGTGATGACAGCGGGTATTTTCCCCATTGTTCATACGGGTCGTCCTTGGCTTGCCTATTGGTTGCTTCCCTACCCAAACCAACGAGGTCCCCTTTGGGTCAATTTTAGATCTCCTCTTGTGTGGGACGTCTTTGCCGTTTCCACCTATGCCATGGTCTCCATGGTTTTTTGGTATATTGGAATGATTCCCGACCTGGCCACCATTCGCGACCGCTCCACGGGCCTAAGGAAAACGATATATGGAACTCTTTCCCTGGGGTGGCGTGGAACAGCTCGCAACTGGAATCACTACGAAATGGTCTATATGCTTTTGGCAGGTTTATCGACTCCCTTGGTTTTATCCGTTCACAGTATTGTCTCCTTTGACTTTGCTGTGGCTCAACTGCCAGGGTGGCATACAACTATTTTTCCACCTTATTTTGTAGCTGGGGCTATTTTTTCAGGTTTTGGTATGGTGGTCACTTTGATGACCTTGGTGAGAATTCTCGTTCCCAAGTTCAAAGACTATATCACCATCAACCACATGGAAGCCATGAACAAGATCATTATGATGACGGCTTTGATGGTGGGTTATGCCTATGGATCTGAGTTTTTTATCGCTTGGTACTCAGGTTCTCCCTATGAAGGGTTTGTATTTTTAAATAGAGCTTTTGGTCCCTATGGTTGGTCCTATTGGATTATGGTTTCCTGCAATGTATTTATTCCCCAGTTTTTTTGGTTTAAGTACTGTCGCAGAAGTATTCCCATCATGTTTATCATTTCTATTTTTGTGAACATTGGGATGTGGTTTGAGCGCTATGTGATTGTGGTTACCTCTTTGCATAGGGATTTTCTCACTTCCAGTTGGGGGATTTTCGATTTGACCTTCTTTGACCTTGGGGCTATTTTTGGAAGTTTCGGAATGTTTTTATTTTTGTTTATGCTTTATATCCGTACGCTTCCAGCTATTTCCATTGCCGAGGTCAAACCTGTGCTTCATGTTGGTAAGGAGGATCGGCACCATGGCTAGTTTGTATGACATGATAAGAACAAAGGGGCGTCCAGGTGTGGCCGGCATTTGGTCCGATGAACATAAGATGGTGGAAGCCGCTCGGCAGACCCGTAGGGCGGGCTTTAAGAAATTCAATGCCATTAGTCCCTTTCCCCTTCATGGAATTGATGAAGCCATGGATATTAAGGTGTCCTGGATTCCTTGGGTTACTTTTGTCATGGGCCTTGTGGGCTGTCTTTTTGGCCTGTGGTTTACTTGGTGGACTTCCGCCGTGGACTGGCCCTTGGTTATTGGTGGAAAACCCCTATGGTCCTTGCCTGCTTTTATCCCCATTATTTTTGAGTTGACGATTCTTTTTGCGGCCCTGAGTTCCGTGGGGGCCTTGTTTTTTATTTGTGGCATGCCCGCTGTGGACCCACCCATTATTGACCCAGCGTTGACCTGTCATAAGTTTGCCTTGTTTGTGCCAAAAAATGATGTGAACTTTGATCAGGCAAGAGTGGAAGCTCTATTCAAGGAACTTGGGGCCGAAGAAGTACGCCAAACAGAGTTTTGAACTTTATAGGGAGCTTTAGGGTGTGTTCATATTAAAGCAAGACAATGATGGCAACTCCATTTTCGGATGGCAGAGTTTTAGTTGAGGGAATTTTAGAATGTTAATATTTCGGATGTCAGTATTGACTATGTTGTTATTGAGGCTGTCAGCATTCTTAGTGGTGATCTGTGGGTTGGTGGGTCTTATGGCCTGCAATGGTGGAAAAAATCAAACAAATATTGAACTCATTCAAAATATGATGGATCAAAGGTCCATCAAAGCCCAAGACTGGGACCCCCAGCACCCCAATAAGGCCATGATGCTTCTTCCCCCAGAGAATACCATACCTAGAAATAAAACACCCTATCCCTACCACTTGGATTATCAATCCGCAGAAAAGAACTTGAAAAACCCCTACGCAGGGGACAACACTCCCGATATTCTCATAGAGGGGAAGAAGTATTTTGGCATTTACTGTGCTGTTTGCCATGGTTCCAAGGGAGCGGGAGATGGTCCTGTGGCAGAAAAAATGGCCGCCATACGCCGTCCTCCTTCATTGTTGTCCCAGCAAGTGAGGGATTATTCGGATGCAAGACTTTTTCACATTATAACAGATGGTCAGGGGTTGATGTCGGGTTATGCTTCACAAATAAGCGACGAGAAAAAACGTTGGACCATTGTCAATTACTTGCGAACTCTCCAGAAGTCGTCGAGTCCATAGGTAAAAAAGAGGAAAAAGAGGATTTTATGTCAACAGTTGCAAAGCCACAAAACTGGATGATGAGTCATAAATTTAAGTACACATGTGTGAGCATGATGTTCATTGGAGTGGTGGCCTTTGCACTGTCCATGGCCACAGATTCCACAAGGGCCTGGCATGCCTATATGTTGGGTTTTTTCTATACGACCTCACTGGCTGTGGGGGGATTGTTTTTTACAGCTGTTCAGCATGCCGCCAATGTGGGCTGGAGTGTCAATATACGTCGCTTTTGCGAATCTTATACAGCCTTTTTGCCTCACTGCATGGTGGCCGCCGTGGTGTTCCTCCTTGGTGTGGTTTTCATGGGTGTTGATGTTTACGATTGGCTCAATCCCCAACTGGTGGCTCAAGATCATCTTCTAAAACACAAGGCCCCCTATTTGAATGGAACATTCTTTATCATTCGAACCCTTCTCTTCTTTGGCCTTTGGGTTTTCTTTGCAAAAAAGATCGTGGGCCACTCTTTAAAGCAAGACAATGATGGCAACTCCATTTGGACAAAAAAGAATGTGCCTCTTTCTGTGGGTTTTCTTTTGATATTTGCCCTTTCCTACTCTTTGTTTTCCATTGATATTCTCATGAGTCTTGAACCCCATTGGTTTAGCACGATCTTTGGTGTTTACACATTTGCAGGTTTATTTCAAACGACCATAGCCTCCATGATCTTGTGGATATTTTATCTTCGTGGTCAAGGGCTGCTCAATGGCTATGTGGATGAGAATCATATTCACGATTTGGGTAAGTTCCTCTTTGCATTCACTGTTTTTTGGGCCTACATTGCCTTTTCCCAATACATGTTGATTTGGTATGCCAACCTTCCTGAAGAAACCATCTTTTTTATGCCACGAAGTCATGGATCTTGGGTATGGGTTTCTATAGCTCTTATTATCTTTAAGTTTATTGTGCCATTTTTGGCCCTACTGTCGAGGCGAGCCAAGCGAAATCCAGCTATGCTTGGGGCTGTGGCCGTACTCATTTTAATCATGCAATTTGTGGATCTCTACTGGTTGATTTACCCCAATTTAAATCGAGAGCACAGTATGGTGTTTGGTTTTACAGAGGTGGCTGTTTTCTTGGGTTTTATGGGTGGTTTTGCTTTGGTGGTGGCAAGGTTTTTGAGCAAAAATCCCCTTGTGCCCTATCGAGACCCAAGGATACATGAGTCTATCCACCACCATGTGACCTACTGATGATCGATGAAAATGATTGATGAACTTATCTCTAAAAATAAAATGTGGTCAGAAGGAGTCCAGAGGCAAGACCCTCACTTTTTTCAAAACTTGTCCAAGGGGCAATCCCCCTCCATTTTTTGGATAGGTTGTTGCGATTCAAGAGTGATTCCCACTGAGATTTTTAATATGTCCCTTGGTGATTTTTTCATCCACACCAATATTGCCAATCAGTTTCATGGAGATGATATCAATGCCATGGGGGCTCTTGAGTATGCGGTGAACAATCTTGGGGTGAGTCATGTGATTGTTTGTGGCCATACACAGTGTGGTGGCATTCAGCAGGCTCTTTTGGGATCCAAAGATCTTTCAGAGCCCCTTCAAAAATGGATAGCTCCCATTGAAGAACTAAAATTTTTTTTAGGCAAAGATTCAGAAGAGAACTCTGATGGAAGCTCTGGTAAAAATTCTAGACAAAATTTTGGTGAAAGCTCCGATGAGAACTCTGGTGAAAGCCCCATTGTTTTAAGTGAAATGAATATAAAACGTCAGGTCGAAGTTATAAGTCAATGCAAGTTGATAAAGGCCCTGTGGGAAAAAGAAAAGGGGCCTGAAATTCATGGCTGGCTATTTCAAGTGGAAACCGGTCTTATTAAGAAAATTTGCAGAGCCTTTCCACTTGAAGGAGAGTGAGAATTTTGGATTTACCTAAGTTTTAAAATCCTGGATTTTTATTTTTCTCCTCCATCGTGAATACTCCATCCTTTATCCTCTAAGCTTGCACGGGCCAATGCCGCACTGGAGTTATACCCCTCTGTCATGCGAATAGATTTCCTCATATTAGGGTTCACAGGTGTGGTTTCGTCGAGACTTATTAAAAATTTTGAATAATTTTCAGTAGATATATTTGATGATTGAATAATATTATTCATATTTTTGACGTTTGTAAAGTCCCATCCACTCATATCTGGGTTGGCTTGGATAGAATAGACAAACATAGCTTGCATATTGGTGACTTTGGAAGTATCCCAACCACTTGTATCTGGGTTTGCTTCAATGGCATCAGAAAACATTATTTCCATATTGGTGACTTTAGAAGTGTCCCATCCAGATGTATCTGGATTTGCCTGAAGTGCAAGTTCAAACATACCACTCATGTCTGTGACCTTGGAAGTATTCCACCTACTTGTATCTGGGTTCGCTACGCTTGAGGTAGAAAACATAAATGACATGTTCGTCACATTGGAAGTGTCCCATTCACTTGTATCTGGGTTTGATTTAGGTGTGTTAAAAAACATCTGTGACATATTGGTGACACTTGATGTATCTCCTCCAGAAATATTTTCTAGAAAAAGATTATTCCAAAAACCCTTAGATAAGTCTTTCCATCCTACATTTCCCAGATTGACAACTTCAATCAAAAGACGATTGAAGGGCTCTATGGTATTTTGAAATCCCTCACAAGTTCCTTGAATCATTATTGTATA
This sequence comes from Bdellovibrionales bacterium, assembly GCA_965261545.1. GTDB lineage: Bacteria > Bdellovibrionota > Bdellovibrionia > Bdellovibrionales > UBA1609 > CBDHDF01. The sequence goes on from CBDHDF010000002.1 coordinate 778,733, forward strand.
TGTTCCTGACGTTGCATAAATGTGAAACTTGTCCACATCATCAAAAGATGTTATCTCACTTATAGGGGTTCCATCTCCCCAATCAATATTAAAATTATATACCAATACTGATTTTTCATCTGTCTTAAGAGGAAGAGTGAACTTATAATTATCACTTGGAATTTCCCATTTTGTTACAAAGTTATTAATATCTCCTTCTACGTTGAAAGTTTTGGTGTCACTACCATGAGTAAATGTGACTGAGAAACTTTCTGATATGCTTTCCATCATTTCCATGTTCATATTCATCTCTCCTTCAAATTTATTGGATATGCAAGGTAATTTTGTCGTAACTTCTTCAGAACTTCCCTGCATAGATACCAATACATCTTCTCTCAAATTTGAATTACATGTTCCTGAAACAGGGTAAGATTTTGAATTGTATGAAATAATAGGAGATAATTTGCTATCCAATGAAGCTGAATTTGCGATATTTTTTTTATTCTTGATACCATTTGATTGACTTGTTTCTTTGATGTTATTGCCATTTTCCTTGCATCCCAAGAGGGATACTAGAAACAAAACAATAAAAAATTTTATTCTAAGACAATTATTTATTTTAAATTCTTTATATTTTTCTTTCATACGTTATATCCTTTGTTGGTTTTTAATAATTGTTCATTATTAAATAATTCGGTCGAATGTATATAAAATATAATAAATTTAGATTAAAAAAATATATAAATATTTATCTTCTTATTATGATATCAATAAGTGTAAAAAATATGTTTATTTATCCTAATTTTCGTCTCTCAATAGTCATAATGGAAGAAATGGATAGTGTAAAATCTCAAATTTATTATATCTAATGAATGCGGCAATCCTGAATAGATACAACGGTTTTATTTACATTATAAGAGAAGCTTTCGTAGCTCATCCTGACTATATATATAGTCGGCATAGACCATGGTGTTTGTAATACTTCGGTGCCCAAGAGCCACTTGAACAAGTCTCAGATCCTTGGTTTTCTTGTAAAGACCAATGGCAAAAGTATGTCTTAGACTATGGAATTTTTTAGTCACGGGTCTATAGCGTTCCCATATTTGCCTCAAGCGACTGTAACTCATGGGAAAAGGTCGCTCCTCTTTTGGATTCAAATCTTGAAGGCGAGCAAAAAGCCAACTTGGTATAGGGAGTTCTCGATCGTTGCTTCCCTTAAGTCCCTTGATAAAAACAGTTTCTTCATAAGAATTCATGTCATTGGAAGCTATATTCAATAACTCCATGGCCCGAGCCCCTGTGCGAAGGGCTAGAAATAAAAGTGTGGTGTTTCTAGGGTCAGAATCAAGATGGCGTTTGAGAATAAACTCCAATCGCTCCAACTCAGGAGGGAGAAGATATTTGTTCTTGTTGAGTGAATAGGGTTTAGCTTTTAACGCCATGCGTATGTCTCCCGACTGGAATACATTCAAATATTTATACTACAATTGCCTAGTTATGCTAAAATCGTACAGGACAGACAGAATTATGTCATTCATCACCGTAACGTTATTAAATGGAAAAAAGAGAAGAGCCTTCAAGCCTGTGAGAAGAATTGTGTGATTTACCAGAAAATATTGTCAGTGAGATTTTTAATTTTCTTTTTGGGAATCTATCATCTCTCGCTCCAAATGGTATTGGTTCAAACAGCCTCGGCCCAAACTGTGTCTACTATTTGTGGAGTCGGCCTTCACCCCCTTGTGGAGATGTCTGATCAGGGCCAAGGACAATCCCAGATTCAGATGCTTAATATTTTTGGTCCTGGAGGTCAAATCTTGGCCCAAGTGATGAACGGTGAAACGCACTATTTACTTGCTGACCATGGGCGCTCCACGAGAGTTGTTTGCAAAGAAGACAATAGCCCACTGGGAAATTTTGACTACACTCCCTACGGAGAGACAAGCTTTACGGGTGATGTGGATTCTGTAACTTATCGTTACACCGGCCAACCCGTGAATTTTGGACTCAATAGCTATCATTTTCACCACAGAGAATACGACCCAGGTATCCTTCGATTCACAAGCATCGACCCCGCCAGGTACAATGAATCTCCTTATATTTACAGCAACAGTAGCCCCACCAGTTTTATGGATCCTACGGGGGGGCAGCCGACATATATCACTCTTTGGCTTAGTCAGAATGTAGGAGAGCTTTTAAACCCCGACAAATTATTTGTAAGTCAGTATAATTCTTCTGTATTACCAGGCCACGAAGGTACCCCTACACAAATCTTGCATGAAGAACTTACATTAAATAATCGTGGTTATGGTTCAAAAGGGAGTATATTTTCTGAGGACAGTCGTCTAGGAACAATTATAGTCAGTGCTCATGGAGGTGCCCATGGGGTAGATGTAGGTGAGGGACAATATATGAATCCAAAGAAGTTCTTTGAGCATTTGTTTCGACGTGTCATGGAAATAGATCCATTGGGAGTGGAGCAGGTAGATAGCATTACGTTATTTTCATGTAAGCTAGGTTGCTCACATGATGGAAAACCGAGTTTTGCAAGTAGCTTCCTGGCTGAAAACGTAAAAGGAAAAGAAGGAGAAAGCTATTTTCCAAATTTGGAACGGGTTGTGAGTTCCCCCTACGGGATAGATGCAAGTAAGAGTCTCTCAAGCAGAAATCTTGTAAAGTTATTCTTTAGAACGGACCGAAAGAGGAATCCACAAAAAGAAGATGGTTATGGTGATTATTATGCAGATCAAGTTAAGATTGAGCTAGATCCAGTTCAATTCTTACGGGGGCATGGATCCACAGCAAGAGTAAGGGAAAGTGATAGGTTCGATAGATATTATTTTCAAACACTTGAGAGACAAAAACCAGACGATATAGAGGAGCTTGAGGGCAACAATCCTTTTTCTTCTGTGGAGCCGTTCATAGAAAGTTCTTTATGACTAAGCAGAAAGGTGATATTAAAATTTTTGGATATGTTTTAAGATTCTTAATTTTCTTTTTTTGGGCATATTATCTCTCGGTCCAAATAGTATTGGTTCAAACAGCTTCGGCTCAAACTGTATCTGCTATTTATGGGTCCGGCCTTCATCCCCTTGTCGAAATTTCTGATCAGGGCCAGGCACAACCCCAAATCCAGAGGCTTAATATTTTTGGCCCTGGAGGCCAAATCTTGGCTCAAGTGGTAAATGGTGAAACGCACTATTTACTTGCTGACCATGGGCGCTCCACGAGGGTTGTTTGCAAAGAAGACAATAGCCCACTGGGAAATTTTGACTACACTCCCTACGGAGAGACAAGCTTTACGGGTGATGTGGATTCTGTAACTTATCGTTACACTGGCCAACCCGTGAACTCTGGACTCAATAGCTATCATTTTCACCACAGAGAATACGACCCAGGTATCCTTCGGTTCACAAGTATCGACCCCGCCAGGTACAATGAATCTCCTTATATTTACAGCAACAGTAGCCCCACCAGTTTTATGGATCTCACAGGGGGACAACCACAATATCTCACCCTTTGGTTGAGTCAAAGAATGAACCCTTTGAGCCGTCGGGGGGATGGTGTTGATGACCATCTGTATTTTCACGACATGCGCTTTGCTGGTAATTATAGTTCTTCTGTCGAAGGCTATCCTAAAGGAATCGTGTTTGGTGATCTTGCATTAGCTGGTACAAACCCAGGTACACGTGGAGCCGTATTTTCTGATGAGGTTCGTTTGGGATCAATTGTAGTCAGCGCTCATGGAAACTCCAGAGAGATAATAATTGATTCACAAAAAGGCTTGGGGCCAAAGGAGTTCTTTGATCATTTACTTCATCGTGTGGAAGAAATAGATCCACTGGGAGTAGAGCAGGTAAATAGCATTACTCTTTTTTCATGTCATTCAGGTTGTTTGAGGAGGGGCCAACCTTCTTTTGCTGATCGTTTTTTGAGCGAAATTCCAAGGAGGGTATCTGCAGGCGAGCCAGGCGAGCCTTATTTCCCAAAATTAGATCGTGTTACGAGTTCCCCCTATGGAATGGCTTTTCTCGACGATGGAGCCTTAAGCAAGAATCGCATGTTTATGGAATTCTCCACAGCCCTAAAATTCAGTCGACAAAGCGGGTCTTATTTTATGGACGTCATGAAGACCACATTAGATACAGGCAAATTTTTAAGTGGTGACGGGCTCTTTGCAACAATGAGTGTATATTCCGTCGCATTTAGAAATTATTTTAATACACGTGGTTCAAGGCGACCAGTTCATTCAAAGCTTCTCTTCGATGAGCCAAAAGACGACTCTGGTGAGCTTTCTTTTCCCACTTTTTTTCTAAAAGAAAGTTCTTTGTAATTGCGTGCGACATTGTGGGACTCTCGTATTGGGTCATAAGTAAACGACACCAAGGAGCGGTTTGTCATTTTGCTCATCTTATGCCACCTCCTTGATATTTTCCTGTCGTACTAATTTGAAAAACTCTTTAAGTTTTAGTTCAAGTCCCCTCTTTAGCTCAAAGGGGTTGAGTTCAGCTTTACGCCTCCTCAGTGCTTCATCCTCCTCATGGTTTAATACCCCACTTTCAATAACTCTCTGATAGGGAGTCTTAGGGGTGCCATACTTTTTCTTGATTCTGGCTCCCACTCGTACCTTTTCCTGAAGTTTAAATGGAGGTGGAGAATAAAAATCTCCGAATATCCAATAATTTCAATAGGTTATACAAACCTATTTAGCAATGATTAGCAAATTTAAGAAATGTTGAGAAATGCCAAAGGCACCTCTCAACTGAAGAATTATTTTACTGTTTCATAGATGTTCTTAACCTTGCGCCAAAGGAAAGTCGATCACATTGTTTTTAGGAACGAGAGAGTCAATAGTTGGAATCACTTGCAACACCTCTGTTGCGCCTTTGACCTCAACCCCAGCAAGCCGAAGGTAGATCTGGAAAGTCTTAATGTCTCTCCAGCCACCGATTTTCATAACGGTGGCTTGATTTACCCCATGAGCTAACATGTGAGTCGCAAAGCAAGCCCTGAGTGTGTGAAATACAACATGTTGATTTATGTTATATTTCTTTAGAAATGCTCTCAAAACCTTTCCAGCTTCACCATTGGTCCATGTCCCATGCCTTGGAAGGACAAAGCCTTCAGGGTCACAGTGACCATCTTTCTGAAGCTCGGTGATAATCTTCAAAAGGTCACTGGAAATGGGTACGTTTCGCCAGTAACCAGCTTTAGTGCATTTTATCACTCGCTTACGATGGCTGTAGGACTTGGAGACCAATATTGTTTGTCGATCAAAATCAATATCCTTCCACTGCAATGCCTTCAATTCGCCACTTCTCATTCCAGTAAGAAATGCAAAAGACCAAATATGATACCAAGGATGCTGCTCTTCTTTAGCTCCTTTGAGAAGAGTTTTAATCTCTTCTAAGGTGAGAATCTTAGGAACCTTCTCCGCCTTGTCTGAAACATTAACTCCCTCAGTAGGGCTTGAGTGAACACCAACGACCAGCTTTTCCTCAATAGCCCACTTGAAGACTACATTTACAGAGGATTTGATTTTTTTTAGTGAACCTTCCTTGCCTCCACTTTCTTTCGCCTGACTCAAGACAAGTCTTCCATCCCCCTTAGTGAGTTCGGAAGCCACGCAGTCAAGCCAAAGCTTTGTATAATGGAGCAGTCGGTTTACATGGTCCTTGATGTAATGGGGGTCTTTTTGTTTATCTCCGAGAAGTCCTTGCAAAGCATAGGTTTCCCAGCGATAAATGACATCCCTCCATTTCAGCCCTCGTCCTTCGATCTTATTGATCTCATCTGAAACAGCTCTAATAAGCCTTTTCTCTTCTTTGCACGCATCCTTAAGAGTCTCTATATTAAATTTATTCTTTTGGACCCTTATAGAAGTGTCTACCTTTCCTCGCCCCTGAACATAGACTCGGAAAAGCTGTTTTCCATTTTTTTCATAAGTTAAAATTGCCATTTGTAACCTCCCATATGTTGTGAGGTTTCAATGAGCATATCCAACTCTTCTCTTTTGAAATACAGCCTTCGCCTAAACTTTCTTGCCCTCAAAATTCTGCGATATACCAGAATCCTGATGGCATTAACGCTTTTGCGAAGATAGCGTGCAGTTTCTTCAGTTGTTAACCAAGCTAAATTGTCAAAGAGCATATCAAAGTCGCAAGTCCGTTACTTATCTCGTGACTTATTTTTAACTTACACTCTGATCCCTGCCATCTTCTTCCTGGCAGTTGTTTGCAATAATATCAATCACTTCTTTACTAGACAAGTTATAAGTTAAGAAAAATCGAAAGAATTAGCTCCATGAAGAGCACATGGGAAGCCGATTTGCCACAAAATATAAAATGGATTTTGTGACAAATACTGATCGAAAACCTTCATTTGAAGAAGCCAGCAACAGAAGGGATTTCCTTTTGAGTTATGAACAAGGGAAATTCTGAAATAGTGTTTTTAGAGCATTTAAGGAGTTTTTGTCATTTTTCTGAGAGTTCCTTCACTTCTTTGGAAGTAAGCCCAGTACATAGACAAATCGTTTTTGCCTCAAAGCCATTTTGAATCATTCGTAACGCTGTTTCTTCGCGGCTCTTTTTAATGCCCTTAATACCCTCTTCACGGCCCTTCTTAAGGCCCTTTCTCATTCCCTTTTCCTCAGCTTCATCCAAAGAACATTGCAATGCTGACATAACTCTTTGCTCCTCCTCGATACTTTCTTTTTCAATCTTACTGAGTATGTTTAAAGTGAAATCTGAATCGTTTCGGTGGATATAATCCACCGCCTTTTGAATAAGGAACTTTTGATCCTTCTCACCCAAGTTTGTACCCATCTGAAACAGCTCCACAATGGTCTCATGGCGAAGCTTCCAGATACTACTCATTATAAGCAAAATCGGCCTAGAAAGCAAATTTCTGCCAACTCCACGATAAAGATTTATATCATGGATATTCAACAACTTACAACGAAAATTGAGGATATTCTTCCCAAATTTCTGTCTTAAAACGGGAGTGAGCCCATCCAGAGAATCTTGAAAATTCAGGGGACCCCTCCAGTGTTTTTGTCGTCCGTGATAGACCAGTATGGGAATGACCGGATAATTCCAGCGATTGTAAACAAGGGTCTGGTACCTCAGAATTTGTTGGAGAACTTGAGAATCCTGATGACTTTTGTGTTCGAGCAGAAAAAAAAGACGTACCCGTTTTTGGGACCCCTTGACTTGAACTGAGAATAAAAGGTCAATGCGCCGCTCATTGCCCTCTTCATCTGTAAAGACAGTTATTTCTGGTTTGAGAGTTTTCCAGTTAAAGAGCTTAAACTCCTGTGTCGTCAAGACAAGACGGAAAATGTCTAGGCAATATCTCTCATTCAGGAAAGTTTCATTGAATAGAGCATTATGGGACTGAGACTGTTGTTTTCTTTTTTCTGAGGTTTTCTTTGATGGCAATGTCAGTGGAGTCCTCGCAAAGTCTAGAAATTCAAGTTTGTACTATTTTGTGTCGACAATGACTCAGTGACATAAGTAAAGTCAAGTAGGTAGGCTTGAGTCAATGAGACTAAGGTTGGTTCAGATAGTGGGTGAGTTTATGGCTTCAAGTCAATGGCTAAAGAGGGCAAGAGTTAAGTAAAGTGCCGCCAAAGCAAAAAATGAAAGGAGATCAAAAAATGAAAGGAATGAAACCCATAAGGTCCATGAGACCTTTATTGCTTTTGTGGTTATTGTCACTGTTGATGGTTTTGCCTTCATGTGCCTTTTTGAGCAAAGAGGGCCGAGTGAGTCAAGAGGGCAAAGAGAGCCGAGAGAGTCAAGACAAAGGTCTGAATCAGAATCATACAAATCCATCAAGGGACTCTTCTGCACCTCTACCTCTATCTACATCATCTACACCAGAAGACCGTACCGCTTCCTACAAGGCTGTGGTTCGTAAGCATGAAGAAAAGATGAGGCGAATCACCCTAAAATCGGGAGGCCGACTCCAGTTACCCCATGGATCTGGCTTCCAAGGTCATTATAGTTCCCATGGTGGCCATGGTTCCCACAGTGGACCTCGTGGATCTCGTTCTCATGGTACGAAAAGAGGTGATAATGATAAGGGTGACAAAAGAAGGCCCTCTTCTGTGAATCTTGTAGGCCCCGATGGTGATGTGATTTTATTTTATAAAGAAAAAAGCCACCAAGGAGAAGATAAGATTGTGATCCAAGAGTGTGAAGTGGGTTCTGTTATAAATGAGGTGAGTGATTGCCAGCGGCCCGATGGTGCACTTATAAAAAAAGTCCCCGTGAGTGACTTTAAGCGTCGCCTTCAATCCGTGCTAAGAGTTAATGAGCTTCCTACCCTAAGTCCCAAAGAGGCTCGGCAGGTCAAAGCCTATAAAGAGGGCATGGAAGCTCCCAGTGTCCATGACCTCGTTCGACAAAGAGATGAGGCCAAGGAAAAGGTCTCAGGCATAGAAAAGTTCATAGACGCCTATGGAGAAGAAAATGCAGGATCTCTTATAAAAAAATTAACGGCCTTAAGAAAAAACCTTGAAGCACTTGACTCAAAAATTGACAGCAAGCAGGAGTTCGCTGATACCGTGAGTGCTCTGAACGGAGTCATTGAGAGCTTAGTGGATGAAGTGATAGGAAGCCCTCGGATGAAGACACGTCTTTATTCAAAAGACAAAACAGGTATTGAATACAGTGTTTTGAGAGCCTATGTGAGACCAACATTGTCTCAATATGGTTTTGTCCCCGTGTCTGTAGGTTCTTTCATCATGGGGGGTCCTAAGACTGAAAAAGGTCGAGATTCAGATGAGACCCCTCATAAAGTAACAATTTCTAAGCCCTTTGAAATAGGCACCACAGAGGTGACTCAATGGCAGTGGTTTGTTGTGATGGGGACAAATCTTTCAAAATTCCAAGAAAAAGAGTATTGCCCAGAAAGTTATATGGAACAAGATGGAGTTTCAATGTGTGCCGATCATCCTGTGGAGAGAGTGTCTTGGGAGGACGTCCAAGAATTTATAAATGAGTACAATCGCAGGGCGAGAGAGTCCCACGGTGACAAATATGAATACCGTTTGCCTACGGAAGCGGAGTGGGAATTTGCAGCCAGGGGTGGTGCAAAAGCAGGCACAAAAACAGCCTACTCCTTTGGTGACAATCCTTCAGAACTTAAAAACTATGGTTGGTATAGGGGGAACTCTGGATCTGGCAAACAAAGCCGACAATCAAGGTCCGTAGCATTGTTGAGCCCCAATCCCCTAGGGCTTTATGATGTTCATGGAAATGTGTGGGAATGGGTCGAAGACTGGTATAAGAGGAAATATCCTGAAGGTCCTGTCACAGACCCTAGAGGTCCGGAAAATGGCTCTAACCGTATTGTACGTGGTGGCGGGAACGACGGCGCTCGTCGCTACCTGCGCTCTTCCAATCGTAGCTACGATCGGCCTGATGGTCGCTGGTGCAATATCGGTTTCCGCCTTGTGAGGACGCCTATGTAACCCCTTTGTTAGGCGCCAATTAAAATTGGCCATTTTTAGAAGCCGTCGCCAATGAAAAACGGCCAGTTGATAATGTACTGATTTAGTTATTCTTCGTTCAGAGTTTAGTCAAGTGTCTTTATTTTGCTCATCATTTAACTCGGACTATGCCACAAGATTCTGAGGAATGATTTTCTGCCCACCACTTTTGGCATGACCCCAAATGCATCCTTCAGCCCTATGGCAGAGGTAAATGGAGTATTTTTCAGGATTCCTTGGCGCAGCTAATGTCTAAAGCTCCGCGAGAGTGACGAGCAAATAGTACGGTAAAAGCCAGTTATCCATAAATTTATCCATGGCGACACTGCGGCTGTGACCCCGATGTCTAGCAACGCAGTGCTGCTGTGGATAAATTTTGTGGATAACTGGCGAGTTCCTTCCCCAAAAGTGGGGATCTCTAATGAACTTCTTTGGTTGAACTTTCCTCTTTGCTCTGTTTAGACTTGGCTTTTGCCGATTCGGTTCTCCAACTTTCTTTTCCTTCAATGTTGAGGGTTTCACAGTTGTGAATGATTCGATCAACAGCAGCAGCGGTGGTAATAGGGTTAAGAAACACCTTATCCCATTCAGAGTATGTTAAGTTTGTAGTGATCATGAGACTTTTCCTTTCATATCGCTGAGATATGAATTGAAAGAAAAGATCTGCCCCCTCTGTGCAGGAAGCTGTATAGCCAAGTTCATCACAAGCAATAAGATCAAAACGGTCTAATTTCTTAAAAAGAGCATTCAATGAGAGTTCTTTCTTGCTTTCACGCATTGTTTCAATAAGTTCATGAGTGGTGACCCATAAACATCGATAGCCTTGTTCACAGAGTGAACGAACTAGGGACATGGCCAAATGACTTTTCCCCATTCCAAAGCTTCCGTAAAACACAACATTACAGGCTTTTCTGACCCACTCTCCCTCTGCCATCCAATTAATTTGCTGAGCTGTCACTCCCGTTCTTTTCTGGAAGTTATAAGTTTGGAGTGATTTAAGTTGAGGAAGCTTGGCCCCCTTAAGCAATCTTTTCACTCTCTGGGAATGCTTGTCAGCAAGCTCATTTTGAACGAGTATACCTAAATACTGTTCATACGTCTTTTTTGTTTTTTCGGCAACTCTAGCCGTTGCAACATATTCATCCGCCATCGCTGGAAGTCGGAGTTTTTTAAGAGAACCTATAAGTTCTTCGTGATTCATTAAGAACCTCCTCATAGGTGTTCGTGGTTTTTTATTCTTTCATAGCAAGACCTTTTTAGCCATATTCATTGATGTTTTTCGCCGTCGGTAGTTTGTGTCATAAATTTCATGGGAGAATATCTTGATCTTCTCTATCAAAATATTTAAATACTTTTGAGATGAGCTTAGGAGATATTTGATAAAATCAGAGGCTAATAAGACGGTAACCTTAGCAACTCTTTGAAACGATGTGGAGTCATTTTGTTCCTTATTGAGTTTAGTTCTTCCTATCCTCAAAACAACACTTGATGTGAGGTGAGCCGCTAATGAAGCAAGAAGAAGACTCTCTATGATATTTTGATCGTTTGAGGTGATCTGATTTGCATTCAAAGAATTCTTACAAGATTTGAAAATAAGTTCACATTGCCAACGTAAACGATAAATTGGATATATGGACTCCGCTGCCACATCTAAATTCGTGCAATACCAATGATAGCGTTTTTCGGAGGAATTCCAGAAGCCTACAATTCTCAAACTTACCCATTTACCATTGGACAAGACACTGCCTATAAATTCAACAACATCGTTTTTTTTCTTGAGTTTAATATCAGAGAACTCTTTTCCAACATAGTAATCTGGCAAACCTTCAACAACAGCATCAATAAGAATAGAGGCATTTGACTTTACTCTAGACAAGAAAAATCCTTTAGCTTCATGAATAGATGACAATAAGCCATAGTCCCAATATCCCAAATCAAAGATGACTAATTTTCCAACGAGTTCCTTTATATCAGGAAAGCACTTCCTATCGTTAGTGGAAGACGGAGTTAATTCGAACCAAGTCATTATACCACTGAATAAACTGAAACAAGCGTGCCATTTAATTCCTGCGTTTGTTCTTGTCCCTGGAAAATTCTCAGATGCTCCATCCCAAAGGCTTATTGTGCTTGAGTCAACAAGAAGAACGTCTGAGACTCCCAGTTGTAATAATATGGCTTTGCTCCCATGAAAAGCTCCATGAGATAGCTTTATCATGAGCATTTCAACCAGTTTACTCAGAAGCTCTTTTAATCTTTTTCTAGAGAGTCTTTCCCAGAAGCTGTGTCTTTCAATTCTTAATCCTAAATGACTTATCATAAACCTCCTAATTCCCTCTATTGAATATGTCTTAGAGTCTCCCTGGAATGACAAGACAAGAGCCACAATAAACTCAAGAGGTGGAATGGTTGCCCGAGAGTCCTTTTCAGGAATAACTTTCTTGAAACATTTTTTGATCGTTTTAAGTGTTTGAGCTTCCGTGCTCATATTTGCCCCCTGCGTTTAAAAAATAAAAATTTCCTCCAATTAATCTTGACCTATTAAGATACTAACGCGAGAATCATTAAGTCTGTAGATAACTCACTTGTATCTATGCGGATTCATTGTATTCGACAGGAGCAAAAAATAGCAATGATTTTTGGACTTTTAATATTACTTTCTTTGGGATCCTTTATATCTCTTCTTATTTCCTTATTGGTATTTGGATTTGGTTATTTACTGGCACTCATCCTCCCATTAACTCAGATGCAAGCATCTTCTTTGTTTTTTGCTTCACTCACACTTTTGGTTCTTACATGTATTTTTATGATGCTCATATCTCAATTTAAAAATCGTTACTTTCACCAGAATCTAGGAGATATTCTTTTTGATAATTTGGATGAGGATTTGGAAGATGAAAAGCAAAAAAAAATTGTAACTGAAGATATGTCTGCATCACAGCAGAAAAATGACCAAAGCGAAAAAATTGGAAGAAATCAATCCTGTCCATGCGGAAGTGGAAAGAAATTTAAATTCTGTTGTTCCCAAAAGTCCACAGTTCTTTCGTTACACAATTAAGTCTCTTAAAACACATGGCTTGTCGTGGATATCAAATGTCAATCTGCGTCCATTTCTCAAAATACCATCTATAAATATTTATAAATCGCCCACTTCCCTCTATGTAAAAAAGGAGGCTTGAAAAGTATTTCCATTAATTCGGAATTAAAATTAGAAAAAAACCACGAACACCTATGAGAACCTCCTATGTTTGGAACAAGACTGTCATATTGAGACAATCTAGGTTGAAGTGGTTTTTGTTGGTCATTCAAATTAATTTTGGTGGGATTTCCTAAGAGCAAATCTTTTATGGATTTAAAGTCGAAAATCTCACGACTTTCTAATTGAAGCTCCATGGCTGTAGATAAGTCCTGCCAACTCACATGCTGAATCAAGTTGATAACTCTTAAATATTCATGCTCGGCACGGCTTGAATCTTGTTGCTTGAGGTATTGATAAAAATTTTCAAACACATTTGTTGGAAAAAGAATGGATCGGTGAGCCCATCTTACCATGGCTTGCGGCTTACGAACTAAAGAGGGAAGGATATGTTCAAGAAGAAGACTATGCTCCCCATCAGGTTTTCTTTGATGGCGAGCGACAATTTCTTGCTTCCCTCCTGCACGATAGATCGTGACATGATAGGGACCCTGTACGGTTTTACAGGGAGATTGGATCACCTCATCAGGTATGGAATATGTGGTTTTACCTATTCTCAAAGTCCCATAACCATTACTTTGACAAATATTCACCTTACAGAGAATATCTTCATCTCGTGGAGGCAAAGGCTTAAGAACTTTGGCCTCCTCCTCAAAGCGAGATTTGGTGGAGTCACTCTGATGCTGATCCATATAAGACTCTAAAAACTGATTCAAATGATCCCAGTCTTTAAAAACAATTCCTTTGTTTCTAACAATATTTTTTATCCGAGAACTGAAGGTTCGAATATCACGCTCCACATCTCCCTTGTCAGAGCCCTTCCCTGCGCGGCAGGGAAGAACCTTAAATCCATAGTATTGGATGGCTCGATCAAAAGATTGGGTGTAAATTCGCTGATTTCCTTTAAGAACTTTCTTCACACAGGGAGATAAATTATCAATACGGATGTTCGCACTCATCCCACCTATCTTTTCAAAAAAAGCATGCACCCCATCGATGAAACACTCATAGACAAGAAAGGGGTAGGCACGAACCCAACAGGTGCCACTACAAGGCAATGTTCCAAAATGGAGATGAACGATCTGAACACCATCGGCAAATGGTAAAGCAACCTTCTCCTTAAAATCAAACTGAGCCTGTTCTCCAGGATCATATCTTTGGCTGAAAAAACGCTCCTTGGGGCGAGAACCAAGAATCTCACAAACTCTTCTCTGAACCGTTCTCTCACTCCCACGATAACCCTCCTCAACTAATAGCTCATATATTTCACGGGCGGTGTTACTTGGGTTCAACTTCAAAAAGTACTTCACCCGATCCATATATCCATTAAGGGGATCTGGGCGAGTTCTTTTGGACCTCGCCTTGTACTTCGGTGGGGTGTTGGACTCACAGTACTTGCGCACCGTCTTACGATTGATCCCTAATTCACGAGATATTTCTGTCTTATTTTTACCACTGTGACTCAGGTCACGAATGCGGCCGAAAGTGTATTGACTAATCATAAGATCCTCCTCATTGCTAACCTTTTGAGTTGCAAAAGGGAGGAACTCTGTGAGCTTAGTATCTATATCAGAAGAAGAGACTTCATTGTCTAGTATTTGAACACTCCCTGAAGATTGGTCACTTTTCATTGGCGACAACCTCCATATTGAAAGTGGGACATTTTAATTGGCGACGGCTTTAAGGGAAGCCTGTCTTCAGAAAGAAATTCCATGAAAATTGAGGCAAATGTTGGAATCTTGTGGAATTTAAATACTTTAGAAAATGGGCACAGCCTAAACAGGCTTTTCTTGACTATATATTTAACCTCATTGAAATCCAGAAACAGTCTACAAATGAGAAATATGGAACCTGAATAGGCTGTCATGGAAGGACTCTCCAACACGGAGCCCCTTTCCAGGTCGACAAGAACCCAAAAGGAGTTCTTATCAGCTCGGAGCCTTTTTATGAGTAATATCAATTGATTATATGCGTCTCGGTTGACAATGCCAAAAATCACCATAGGTCCTCCTCTGAAAAGTGGCCACTTTTCATTGGCGACGGTGGGGCATTTTAATTGTCAGCTAACATCTGTGACAAAAGCATCGGACTTCATATGATATTCAAAGTCTTCCATTGTGAATCCATAGGACTTCACAATGTGAGCTATTTTGTCTGAATGAAGTTCAACTCGGCCATTTTCAATGAAGCAAATGGCTGTCTTGTGATAACCACAAACAAGGCTGGCTTTGCGTTGACTGAATCTTTTGAGCTTCCTTAAAACCTTTAAGACCTGAGCTTCTTTGGTGATGATCCGTTTGTTAAAGCGTCGCTCCCTATTGTTACCAATACCCCTCTTATTGTTACCAATGATCTGTGCTTTTTTGTGACAAAATCTCTTTTGAATTTGTTCACTTTTGCCCTCACGACATGACAAAAAGTCCTCGTAGGTAAGGTCATAAGCCTTCACCGTTTTTTCAATTCGGCTCCGGTGCAGGATGGCCCTCCCACTCTCAAGTTTTGCAATCGTCTTATGGTTTAAGCCCAAAAGAACACCTGCTTCTTTACGGCTTAAGTCCCGAATTTCACGCAACACCTTCAGGGTAAGTGCGTCAATCTTTCCGTCGTTTCCCATTGCTTGCCTCCTTGGGGTTAAGATTCGTAGCCCCTGTTGTGCAATCCCCTGCCTCACTGAAAAGTATCCATTTCTGCTAGGCGGGTGTTGCAAATTTTTGTTAGAGAATTCAGTTGGTTAGGAAGAAAATGCTGCTACGATACCCTGAAAAAATGACCCTGCTACGGTCTTAGCCAAACACTTAGCCAAAATTAGCAAATGGTGGAAATTTTGGGGAATGCTGAGAAATGTCATAGAGAATGAGTGAGAGCTAACTCATTGAAACCATTTGATAGTTATTTCAAATAGTTAAGTCTGATTTCAAAAATCTGCAAAAAACCATTGCCGAATTTTGTGGGGAGAAAGAAGTTCTGGAGGGGACTCCAGTGGTTTTTATAAATGTCATTCATTAAAGGAACTAGCCTTGGATCTTCAAACCTCTCATAGCCAAACAATTCTCTGACGTGGGTGAAATTTTTTTGCTCAATGTAGCAGTTGTCATTCTTTTTGTAGGGGCGAGAACGAGTGAACTTGATGTTAGATAATTGGGTGAATTGAAGGACAGGCTTGTTTAAGAACTCACTTCCTGAGTCTGAGTTCATGGCCAGTAGTTTAAAAGGTATAGCTTCCTGAAATCCCTAAAAGTTGTAACTAGGTGTAGGACTTAAGTCCTGATTATTGTCTGAGAAGGCCTTCACTTTGATTAAGAGATTGTCATCTCTTCAAAAGCATAGTTACAATATTAACGATGTCATACACTTTTGAGCAAAAAAATAAGGGAAAAACCTATGTCTATAAAGTTGAAAGCTTTTGGGACAAGGAAAAAAAGCAGGCCAGGCAAAAACGCATCTACCTTGGAAGAAAGGATGAGTTTACAGGTCAAATTAAGACCAAAAGAAAAAAGATTCCCATAGGCTCCTATAATGTGGGAGCCTTATTTTTCTTAGAGAAAATATGCGAACAACTAAATCTTCTAAAAACATTGTCTAAAATTTATCCAGATAATTACGAACATTATTTGCATTTAGCTTTTTTTAAAATAATCAAAAGAGAGCCCTTTTATCTTTACGATATGTGGTGTCAAGAAGCTTATGTTTCAAAGAAAAATTTTATGTCGTCACAAAAAATAAGCAATCTCTTATGTGATCTTGGGAGAGATCAAAAAAAGATAGAATCTTTCTTTAGCGAATGGATAAGTCAAGTGAAGGGTTCTGGTACGGTAATGTTTGACATCACATCCTTTTCTTCCTACTCTATGAATAATGAATTTTTAGAGAAAGGTTACAACAGAGATGGAGAGAATCTCGAACAGATAAACTTAGGTCTGATAAGTAGGAAATCTGAAGACAATAAAACTCATACGCCTATAGCGTACAGAATCTATCCTGGAAGTATACCGGATGTCAAAACTTTATCGAAGATTATTGAGATCATAACAAGTTATAAATTAGATTTAGATTGTTTAGTTATGGATAAGGGTTTTTCTAGTGTAGAAAATATTAAGGGACTGCATCGTAAGGAATTGAAGTATTTGATACCCATGAGTTTTAGAACAAAACTCTCAAGAGAGCTTTCTGTGGCTTTAAATGAGAAAATAAAATCTCCATCATGCTCTTTTACTTTTAATGAGGAAATTTATTCGCATTGCAAAGAATCAATAAAAATCGGAGGATTTGATTGTACGGCTCATATTTTCTTAGACAAAGAAAGAAGGGTTTATGAGGAATCTGTGTTAATGAAAGAGTTGCTTGATTTTATGAAACTCTTTCTTGAGAAAGATTTGAAATCAGAAGAACAAGCTAGTTCCTATATGAAAGAAACTTTAGGAAATAAAAAAAGGTTTCTCAATATCTCTGATTGCACTCCATTTAAGATTTCTTTAAATGAAGAAAATATTAATGAAGAATCTTCTACGCTGGGTATTATGATATTAATTACAAATAGTCATGATTTAAAGAAAACAGATATATTGAGTTTATATCGAAACAAAGATATCATTGAGAAAGTATTTTTCTCATTCAAGCATGATATTAATGGAAGGAGAAGTCGAGTTCATTCTCTCATGAATATGAGGGGAAGCATCTTTATTAATTTTCTCTCTTTAATTTTAATTTCACATATTGATACTGTTATGAAAGATAAGAAGTTATATAAAAAAATGTCTAAAATAGAAATTTACAAAATGATGGACCGATTAAAATTTTATGAATTAGCTACAGGTGATCTGATGCTTGGAGAGCTGTCTAAAAAACAAAAGGATATTTTTTCAGCCTTCCAAATAGATGGGCTTCCCAAGACAAAATGATGTTTTTTATCTGTTTCAAATGTGACGGTGGCTGTGGCTACCACTATGCCTCATCTATCCAATGGAGACGAAGAGGACCTTTCGCAGCAAATTCTTATGAATCATATTAAATATATTAATACTATTAAACCTCTCAAACCGTTGACAGCAGCCAATTCCATAGGAAGAGAGGAAAGTTAACGCAATACATTAAACCTAGTTACAACTTTTAGGGATTTCAGGTAGCTTGGTTAATGTTGTTGATTTGCCTTCTCACCTCCGTCCCTTTCTTGGTAAACATAGCCCGACACTCTGTCCATGTGGTGTTAATGTCGGTCACTGTAAGAGAGCTGATAAAAGGGCCTTGGGCACTGGTTCCACAGTGAGCAACCGTATCTGTTTGTATATAACCAGGCCTTGTGACCTTGGAGTCCAGTGTATTGATGGGAACCTTATTTTTCATATATTGGGCAGGACAGGTTGTGGACAATCCCTTAGAGACCAATGAAGCCAAGCGAATTTCCTTCAGATAACGCTTCAAGGTGCTGGCACTCATTTTTTCTAACTGAAGCTTTAAGTGGGGAGGACACGACTCATAATTGGGGAGCCAATCCGGTAGAGCGGCTTTTATTCGTACAGCCGAGATTTTTTCCATTTGTTCCCACAAATATTTGATGTGGGGTCGTAACTCCTCTTGAGAATAAGCCAGAGGCCTCCCCGACCGCTTGAGTGGCACAGAGCCATTTATTTTGTTGAATCTCGTTTAATCTCCTTGAGTCGCTTCCTAGAGAGGTTTGTGACCAGTTCCGCATGATCTAGCAACTCCCCTTTTTTAGCCTTAGAACTTTGTTGATATAAGCCTGAAATTGCAGTTAAGTAAGCATTAACAGCCGACTCCCTCACTGAAGACCCCCTCGTTGATTGTTTGTTTCCAAAGATCAATCTTACTGAGAGGATCAACAGAGGGGTAGCTCGGCTGATCTGTTTTAGAAGGCGTAACAACCGGTGTCTTATTGAGTGAGGGAGTCTCCTCAACGCACATTTTTGACTCAAAAAGAGAAAAGTGGGAACTCGGTGTCGGAATAATGAGCCAGCCAGGTGGAGGACCATAACCCGGGCACCACGAAGGTGTTTTAATGTGATGCGTCTTGGTGTCGTTATTTTTGACCCAATTCGCTCTCCACCCAAACTCAAGTGCACAAGTAAATTATATTTGACTTTTGGCAAGAACAGCCTTAGAGTTACTTATTATGATCAAAATTTCAGAGACAGCTGCCAATAGAATAGAGTTCATTAAAACCGAGGAAGATCATTCTGATGATACCTTTTTGCGTGTTCATGTGAAGCGTGGTGGGTGCTCAGGCTTTTCCTATAAAATGGACTTTGACCATGAATTGAAAGATGGTGACAAGGTCTTCAAAGATCGAGATGTCCAACTTGTGGTTGATTCTCAGAGCCTTCTTTACATTCTTGGTATGACTCTGGATTATGAGGGTGGTCTTAATGGACAAGGTTTTGTCTTTTCAAACCCCAATGCCACAAAGACCTGTGGTTGTGGTTCAAGTTTTGCCGTCTAACCCCTTTATATTTATGAGGTCTTAACGAATGGCCGATAACCCTGTGAGTTCCAAGCCAACCACAAGCCTATGGATATCCTCGGTGCCCTCGTAGGTATTGACACTCTCCAAGTTGAGCATATGTCGAATGACAGGGTACTCGTCAATGACTCCGTTGGCTCCCAACATATCCCGAGCTTCACGGGCAATCTCAAGGGCGGCTTTGCAGTTATTCATTTTGACCATGGAAACATGGGCCGGGTTCATTTTTTTAGCTTCCTTGAGCCGTCCCAATTGAAGAGACATAAATTGGGCTTTGGTGATCTCTTGAGCCATATAAACCAGTTTGCGTTGAGCCAATTGATATTGAGCAAGGGGCTTATCATCAAAAATTTTGCGCTCCTTGGAGTAGTGGAGGGCTTCGTGGTAGCAGGCATTGGCGGCACCAATCACGCCCCAAGTGATACCGTAGCGAGCCTGTGTGAGGCAGCTAAGAGGCCCCTTAAGCCCCTCTACATGGGGAAGAATCGCTGTGTCTGGGACCACACAATCCTCAAAGTGCAGTTCCGAAGTGACGCTGACGCGAAGAGAAAATTTTCCTTTCATAGGGCTGGTGGAGAAACCAAGGGTGTCTTTTTCCACAATAAAGCCTCGAATCACACCGTCGAGCTTTCCCCATACAATGGCGATATCGGCAATACAGCCATTGGTGATCCACATTTTATTTCCATTGAGCTTATAGCCTTCGGGAACTCTTTCAATGCGAGTAAGCATATTTCCTGGGTTGGATCCCGCATCAGGCTCTGTCAGACCAAAGCAGCCAATGAGTTTTCCTTGAGTCATGGCGGGGAGGTATTTCTCTTTTTGCTCCTCAGAACCGTAGGCCCAAATAGGAAACATCACCAAAGAGCCTTGAACGGAGCAAAAAGAGCGAATCCCCGAATCACCTCGCTCAAGTTCTTCCATCGCCAATCCATAGGCGACATCCCCGAGCCCTGGGCAACCGTAACCTTGAATCGTAGTACCTAGAAGGCCGAGTTTAGCAAATTGAGGTATGAGCTGGGATGGAAACTGCTCGTTGCGATGACAGCCCTGGAGGAGGGGAGTGACTTCTTGACTGACAAAGTCACGAATAGAGCCCCTCACCATAAGCTCTTCTTCGGTGAGAAGGCTATCAAAATCCAAGTAATTCAAAGATTTATAGACCATATGACCTCCTGTCCCCAACTCTGTTGCAACAGTGCTTCAAGTTTTTTATCCATACATAACCCTACATCTGCAAATTATAAATTATATCATAGGTCACATGATTTTTTCTATTGCCATATTGCTTTTTTATGTTGTAGCATCCCTACGTCTTTGTCAAACATCGAGGACAATTTTGCTATAACTAATGAGACTATCAACTGAGTCACTGAAAGAGCTAAGCTTTGGTCCTTTCAGAAGAAACCAGTGAAGAAATCGTTGAGAGATCATCACCTCAACGTATTCACAGGAGGAGTTTGAATAGTGAATCATCGAAATAATCAGCGTTATATCTTTACACATGAGCTTTTTGCCCATGGAACCCGTCAAGGTAACCCTCATAATCCCCCCTATAACTCTTTCCTTCCTGTCCTTAAAGTTCTTAAAATCGTTTTCTTTTTGGGCTCATTTTTTTATGGAGCTTCTGTGTTCGCCAGTGATTTTGCTGAAAAGGTGAGCGTTGATGAGTTGAAGTATGTTCTTAATAGCTTGGGACTCATGGCTTCTGCCGCATTGGTGATGTTTATGGCCGCAGGTTTTTGTATGTTGGAGTGTGGCCTCGTGCGAGGTAAAAGTGCAGCAGTTATTTGTTTCAAAAATCTGTTTCTCTATGCCTTGGCTTGCATTTGCTATTATTTAGTTGGCTACAACCTGATGTTTGATAATGTGGGCTCGTGGATGGGCTCATTTTCACCTTTATTGCACATAACATCAGCAGAAATGAATTTCTTGGCCCGTCCAGAGGATGCAAACAATTTAAATGCGGTTGTCGGTGGAGATGCCTTTTCTCTCGGTACGGCTTTGTTTCAAATGGTCTTTGTGGCAACGGCAGCCTCCATTGTTTCAGGGGCCCTTGCTGAAAGAGTTAAACTTTGGTCCTTTATGGCCTTGGTGGCTGTTTTGTGTGCCATTATATACCCCTTTGTAGGAGCTTGGACATGGGGTGGCGGTTGGTTAGCCCAAATGGGTTTTCAGGACTTTGCTGGCTCGACTATTGTCCATTCTGTGGGTGGATGGGTGGCTCTTGTAGG
Organism: Bdellovibrionales bacterium; assembly: GCA_965261545.1. Taxonomy (GTDB): domain Bacteria; phylum Bdellovibrionota; class Bdellovibrionia; order Bdellovibrionales; family UBA1609; genus CBDHDF01. The sequence goes on from CBDHDF010000002.1 coordinate 800,107, forward strand.
AGTGCTCTTTGTGGGGCCACGCATGGGAAGATACAATGAAAACGGGCTCCCCATGCCTATCTGCCCTTCCAACATTCCCCTAGCCACCTTGGGAACTTTTATTCTTTGGCTGGGTTGGCTCGGCTTTAACGGTGGCTCCGTTTTGAGTTTCAGCAGTGCTTCAGATGCTGCCTATATTGGCCTCGTTTTATTCAATACAAATATAGCTGCCGCTGCAGGCGTTGTCGCCGCCGTCCTCGTAAGCCTTTTTATCTATAGAAAGGCGCAAATGCTTTTGATTTTGAATGGGGCCATTTCGGGTTTGGTGGCGATCACTGCGGGGCCAGATATAGAAAACCCCCTCTTGGCAATGGTGGTTGGAGCTATTGGAGGTGTTTTGGCAACTCTTACGACACCCATGCTCGAAAAGTTTAAAATCGATGATGTGGTGGGAGCCATACCTGCCCACCTTGTTGCAGGTATTTGGGGAACTTTGGCTGTTGGTATCTTTACAGAAGCTTCTTTTGTGACACAACTTATTGGTGTCGTGGCTATTGGCGTTTTTGTTGTGAGCACATCCACGGTGACCTGTTTTATTCTGCTTAAACTTGTGGGTCTTCGAGTGTCTGAAAGCAGTGAATTTTTGGGCTTAGATATCACGGAGCTTGGCATAGAAGCCTACCCAGAGTTTCTTAGCCTAGAGGGCCTCAAGGATGTGTGATAGCCTAGATAGCTAGCGACTGCTAGGGTAGAGGTGGTATCTACTAGAGTTAGAGGTCATTTAAGCATATAAACATATAGTTAATATACAAAATAAGGAACTAAACCCATATAACAAAATCCATATGAATATGAGGGAGGAGACAATGAAAGGTAATGGTCGTTCAATGAATGGTGGTCTTCCACGTCTGGCTACAGCAGAGTATTTATGGCTTGATGGGGCATTTCCCACATCAGATTTACGTAGTAAATCCAGAGTTTTGCCTATAGAAGACTGTAGCAGTTTAGAGGATTTTCCCGAGTGGGGCTTTGATGGTTCCTCCACCTGGCAAGCCTTTGGCTCTCATTCAGACTGTATACTCAAGCCTGTTTATTACTGCATGAACCCTTTAAGAACCACCCCTGGAAATCACTATTTAGTCATGTGTGAGGTCTATGAGTCTGACCGTGATCCCCACTCTACAAACTCTCGTAGCAAGCTTCGTGGATTGATGGACAAGGCTTCCAAAACCAATCCTTGGATTGGTTTTGAGCAAGAATACACTCTTTTTGAGCACACACGCCCTTTGGGGTGGCCCAATAAAGGTGGTTTCCCCGGGCCCCAAGGTCCTTTTTATTGTGGGGTGGGAGCCAATCATGTCTTTGGTCGTCAAATTGTTGAAGCACACCTTGATGTATGCCAACAGGCAGGTCTTGCTATTTATGGAGTCAATGCAGAAGTTATGCCTGGGCAATGGGAGTTCCAAGTGGGTTATCGTGGTGTCGACGGCGAAGCCTGTGATCCTTTGACGATGTCAGACCAGCTTTGGGTGGCTCGTTACTTGCTAAATATGGTGGCAGAAAAACACTCCGTCATTGTTTCTTTGAGCAATAAACCCATGCCAGGTGACTGGAATGGTGCAGGTATGCACACTAATTTTTCCACATCTCAAACCCGTGACAAAAACAAAGGGCTAGAGTGCATCCATGATGCCGTGGGACACTTAAGCAAGAGACATGGGGAACACATTAAGGACTATGGTGCAGGCTTGTCAGAGCGCCTTACAGGGCTCCATGAAACTTGCCATATAGGACAATTTAAATCAGGCGTGTCAGATCGTGGGGCTTCCATTCGAATTCCCTTGAATACCTCGGAGCAAGGTTTTGGCTACTTTGAGGATCGCCGCCCTGGGGCCAATGCAGATCCTTATAAAGTTTCCTCTCGTCTGGTTGAAACAGTTTGTTTGTCGTCATCTTTGTAGTATTGGTATCATTTGTTTATATTGTATATCCACTATGTTATTGGTTCATGATATTATAAGGAGTGACAGGAAATGAAAAGTGGTAATGTAGGAATACAGATCAAGCAAGAAATTGAAGGAGTTGTTATTTGTTCCATAGAGGGGCACTTGGAAGCATCTATGGTGAATGCTGTGAATGAAAGACTCCATGATATATTAAATGGAGATTGTAGTAATGTGGTTTTCGATTTAAAAAACTTGGATTACATTGCAAGCTCAGGGCTTCGGCTCTTTTTGTACACGGCTAAGAAGCTCAAAGCTAAAAATGGTCAATTACTTCTTGCATCCGTCCAAAAGAGTGTTCAGAGAAACGTTGATATCTCCGGATTATCTGAGTTGCTGCCATCCTATGAAGATACAGATACCGCCATCAAAGCCTTTCGACCAAACTAATACCAATGATTATAACCATTTTTACTGGAGTGCCCTGAAACTTATCATTAGAATTGCTAAATCATTCTTCAAAGCCTCCGTCTTTAATGGCCCAACCTCCATATATTAAGTTGTGTCGTGCGACTCCAACGGTGGTGTCATTATATTTTAATGCGCCCACATCAATATTTTTTCTTTGGATATTGGTGCCTGTTGTGCGTATATTTTCATGGAGTTGTATTAAGAATTTTGAGTAATTCTCAACGGATAGGTCGGATGATTGAAATAAACGATTGAAAGAAGTCACGCTCGTAAAATTCCAACGACTTGTATCTGGATTAGCCCGATAGGCATTTTGAAATATCTCATTCATATTGGTGACCTTAGAAGTATTCCAATTGCTTGTATCTGGAGTTGCTTCAAAGGCACTTTTAAACATAGAAGTCATATTGGCCACATTGGAAGTATCCCAACCGGTTGTATCTGGGGTCGCAAGAGATGCATAGGAAAACATGTATGACATATCGATGACATCTGATGTATTTCCTCCAAAAACTTTTGTCAGAAAAGAGTTATTTTCAAAAGCCCTAGATAGATCTTTCCATCCCACATGTCCGAGATTGACAACTTCGAGTAGAAGACTATTAAAGGGTGAAGAGCTATTTTGGAATCCCTCACAAGAACCCATAATTGTTATTGTATATGTTCCACCGTTTTCATAGGTATGTACCTTATCAATATCATCAAAAGAGGTCACTTTTTTTATACCACTATTATCTCCCCAGTCCACAGTAAAATCATATTTTAATTGAGATATACTACTTTTTTTAAGAGGAAGAGTGAATTCATAATCATCACTTGGAATGTTCCATTTTGTTATAAAGTGATTAGCCTCATGATTAACATTGATATTTTGTGTATCGCTATCGTGCATAATCATAATTGTGATAGTATCCGATGTGACATGATTTATGTCGAAGCTTCCTTTAAAGACATTGGATTTGCAAGGAACTTCAGTAGTGATTTGAGGTTCTTCAATGGCTATCAATACATTTTTTACCACAGATGAATCACATTTCCCTATAATATTGTATTTTTTTGAATCGGATATGGGAGTATTTTCCAATGATCTATTAATACTTAGAGACTCAGTAGAAGTGTTTTCAGAAGGGTTATTCACGGCATTGTTAGAATCTTTTTTGCAACCCGTAAATGCCATCAAGGATAAGATGAGTAGAAGTTTTGATATTAAAAAATATTTTCTAAGTTTTTTCTTAGAAATTTTTTTCATATATATTTTTTTATATATGAAATGATTGAAATGAGTGGAAATATCAAGCCTATTTTTAAAGAATTCTTTTTTCATAACCGCTTGTCCTTTTTTATATTTTTATTCTCATATTTTATCTGTATCGTAACAAGATTAATCTTCTCATTTAAAGATAATAAATATAAGAAGTACTAAAACAATCGGTCGAATATATTCAAAACATGATAATTTTCTACTGTTGCGAAATAGGTCGAAAGTGTCTATTGAAATGACAGTGAAATGACAGTGAAATGACAGGAACTCTAGTTTATAAAATGTATTTGCTTGAAATAGATGTAAGATTCGCTTTGAGTTCGTAGACAATAGGGGTTCCTGTGGGGATATTCAATTTGGAGATTTCTTCGTCTGAAATATTATCCAGATGTTTGATGAGTGCTCGCAAGCTATTGCCGTGAGCCACCATAAGAATCCTTTTCCCAGACCTTATATCAAGAGCTATTTTCTCATTCCATAGGGTAAGAACCCTTTCTTGAGTTTGTAAAAGAGACTCTGCGCAGGGAGTTTGGTCTTGGTCTATCTCCCTATACCTTAGATCGTGGGATGGGTGACTGTCATCGCTCGTGGAGAGCGCTGGTGGGAGGGTGGAGTAGCTTCGTCGCCAATGAAAAACTTTTGCTGCTCCATACTTTTCAGCCATTTCTTTTTTGTAACAACCCTGTAGCGCTCCGTAATGTTTTTCGTTGAGTCGCCAGGACTTGTGCACAGGGATCCACATTTGATCGAGTGTTTCAAGGATGATCCACAGGGAGTGAATGGCTCTTTTAAGAACAGATGTGTAGGCCATATCAAACTGAAAGCCCATTTGGGCCAGGGCCTTTCCTGCGGCTTGTGCTTCTTGGCGCCCCTGTTCTGTGAGGCCAATATCTTGCCAACCTGTAAAACGGTCTTCTAAATTCCATTGACTTTGCCCATGGCGCATGAGTACAAACTTATACATAGAGGCGATACTACCACAGGGAGGGTTGTTTGTGAATCATGTTAAAGTTCTGGTGAATAAACTATTTCATAAAATGAGTAAAAAGTTTTTTCTGATTTTTTCACTATTGGCCCTTGCGGTGGTTTCAAGGTGGGCACCCCATACCTTTAACTTCACCCCTGTTTTGGCCATAGCCCTTTTTAGTGGAATGTACATTTCCAATAAAACTTGGGCCTTTGCTATTCCAGCCGTGGCTTTAATAGTTAGTGATAGCTTACTAGGATTCTACAGCGGTTCTCTCATGCTTTCAATTTATGGAAGTTATGCCCTCATCGTCTCCTTAGGTATATTGTCTAAGGGGTCCTTTAAACCCCTTAGACTCTTGGGAACTTCTATGGGTTCAGCTCTTATTTTCTTCTTGGTCACCAACTTTGCCGTGTGGTTTTTGGCAGAAACAGCCCTAGGGGGAATTGTTTATGAAAGATCTTGGTCGGGACTTTGGAAGTGCTATCTTATGGCCCTGCCTTTTTTCAGAGCCACTCTCGTTTCCACGGTATTGATGAGTTTTGCCCTTGTGGGAGCCTATGAATGGGTGATTCAACGGGGGGACCGTTACCACTTTGACAAAAGCTCTGCGTCCTCTGGCCCCTCTTAAGCACAAACATGTTCAATTTAAGCACAAGCATGTTCAATTTTTAACCATTTTAAAGTCATATAAAGTGTTAAGCGATGATAAAGCTAGATGGTCAAGTTGTCTCCTCTCTTCACCGGTCTCGGCTGAAGGAAAAAATAAGAGAAAAAACCTCAACCCATGGAAGTTCAAGCTCGTTGGGTTTAGCCGTGGTTCTTGTGGGAGAGGACCCAGCCAGTCAGATCTATGTTCGTCACAAGGTCAAAGCTTGTGAAGAGGTGGGTATTCATTCCCATATCTATCAATGGCCAAGAGATATTTCTGAAGAGGAGTGCCGCCATAAAATCCTACAAATCAACCAAGATCCTAAGATTTCTGGTTTATTGGTTCAACTTCCACTGCCACCGACCTTGAGGGAGGATCAAGTTCTTTCCTGGATCGACCCCTTAAAGGATGTGGATGGTCTTTGTGTTGAAAATGTTGGTTTGATGTGGTCAGGCCGACCTCGTGTTCTTCCCTGCACTCCCCATGGGGTGATGAAAATCCTTGAGCACTACAAAATAGATGTGGCTAGAAAAAATGCTGTGGTGATAGGGCGGAGTCAAATTGTTGGTCAGCCCATGGCTTGCTTACTGCAAAGAGCCAACGCCACGGTGACGGTTTGTCATTCCCATACTCCACAACTCATGGATTACACTCGCAAAGCGGAACTTTTAGTGGTGGCTGCCGGTCAGCCAAGTCTCATAGGAGCTGAGCATATTCAAAAGGGAGCTGTGGTGGTCGATGTGGGTATTCATCGCCAAGGGAAAACTTTGTGTGGAGATGTCCGCTATGAAGAAATTGGGGAAATGGCCCATGCGGCGACTCCCGTCCCAGGGGGAGTGGGACCCATGACAGTCACCATGCTCTTAGAAAATACCTATCGGCTGGCCTCTATTTTTTCTACTTCCTCTACTTAAAAGAGGCTCCGAGTCATATTTCCATGGGAACATGGGGAGAAATCCTTTTTTCTTTGACATTTCTCTAATGTCAGCTAAGACATTTTCATTGAAGTAGAAAGAATGAAAAGAGAAGTCATCATAGGAAGAAAATTAGGAGTAAGCAAATGGATATGATTGGAGTGATTGCCCCTGGAGCAGGTGCCATTGGACTCATTTTTTCTATTCTTATGTATCTAAGTTTGAAGAAAAAACCAGCAGGCACAGAGAAGATGATCGCCATTAGTGATGAAATTCACATTGGTGCCATGACTTTTCTCAAAGCTGAGTATAAGCAACTCGTTATTTTTGTGTTGGTTGTAGGGGTTTTATTGGCCTACGGCCTAGGAGTTCAAACTGCTTTGGCTTTTGTTTTTGGTTCCTTTTGCTCGGGGCTGGCTGGCTTTATTGGGATGAAAGCTGCGACCAAGGGCAATGTGAGAACAGCGGCTGCGGCCAAGGACCACGGAGTAAGTGCAGCGCTCTTGGTGGCTTTTAACGGGGGTGCTGTGATGGGACTCTCTGTGGCAGCCCTAGGGCTTATTGGTTTGGGAGTTCTCTATATGATTTTTGGCAGTCGTCCCGACCTCGTTTCTGTGGTTTCAGGTTTTTCCATGGGAGCTTCCTCCATTGCTCTTTTTGCCAGAATTGGTGGAGGTATATTCACTAAAGCCGCCGATGTGGGTTCCGATCTTGTTGGTAAAGTGGAGGCAGGAATCCCAGAGGATGATCCCCGCAATCCAGGAGTCATCGCCGACAATGTGGGAGACAACGTAGGAGATGTCGCTGGGATGGGAGCTGATATTTTTGAATCCTATGTGGGGGCTATGGTGGCCTCTATCACCATAGCAGCCACCATGAGTGCGACCACATTGTCTCAGATTTTTGGAAGTGAGGCCACCACAGAGATGCTTATGGGGCTTCCTCTAGGGCTTTCAGTGCTAGGTCTTGGAGCCTCATGTATTGGTATTTTGGGCATGAATGTGTTTAAAAATATGAATCCGGCCAAAGCTCTTATGGGCTCAGAGGTTTTAGCAGGGCTTGTTTTTCTTGTTGGCACCTATATAGGTCTTATGTTCTTGGGCCTAGGGCTCAACATTTTTTTGGCTATTCTCTCAGGAGCTTTGGCGGGATTTCTCATTGGTAAGGTGACGGAATATTACACGTCTTCCAAGCCTGTTTTTAAGATCGCTGAAGCCTCTAAAACGGGTCCGGCCACAAATATTATTGCAGGCATTGCTGTTGGGCTTGAATCCTGTGCTGGGCCTCTTTTTCTCATTGCTAGTGCCATTTTTGTGGCTCACCACTTTGCCGGTCTTTACGGTATTGCCATGTCCGCTGTGGGTATGCTTGCCACAGTGGGTGTGACAATGACCATTGATGCCTATGGACCCGTGGCCGATAACGCTGGAGGTATTTCTGAGATGTCTGGCCTGGGACCTGAGGTGAGAAAGATCACAGACGGTTTGGATGCCATTGGGAACACAACAGCTGCCATAGGTAAGGGCTTTGCCATTGGTTCTGCAGCTCTGACAGCTCTCGCTCTTTTTGTGGCCTTCGATCAGAAGCTGGCTGCCACAGGTGCCAATATAGATATGAGTATCACCCAGCCCACTGTGGTCATTGGCCTTTTGCTTGGTGCCATGGTGGTTCTGATTGCCGCTGCCATGACCATGACATCTGTGGGAAAGGCTGCCAGTGAGATGGTCAGTGAGATTCGTCGTCAATTCAGGGAGATACCAGGTCTTCTTCAAGGAAAAGGAAAGCCCGACACCGCTCGTTGTGTGGAAATTTCCACCCAGGCGGCTCTCAAAGAAATGCTCATGCCCGTTATTATTGCGATTCTAGCCCCCGTGCTGGTAGGTTTTATTCTTGGACCCAGTGCCCTTGGTGGAATGCTTGCAGGCTCTCTCTTAACAGGTGTTGTTTTGGCTCTTTTGATGTCCAATGCAGGGGGAGCCTGGGACAACGCCAAGAAGTTTATTGAAACAGGAGCCGTGGAAGGAGAAAAGAAAGGAACGGATGCTCACTCAGCGGCCGTGACTGGAGATACCGTGGGTGATCCCTTCAAAGACACCACTGGGCCATCGATGAACATTCTTGTAAAACTCATTTCTATTGTAGCCTTGATTATTGCCCCACTGATTGTTTAGTTGGTGAGTTTTTTAACCAGCCTTCCAACCTTTTTTTATTATTTTAATAGACTTTATGAAAATACTAAAGTATGAGTGGTTTTCAACTTTTAAGGTGACTTATAAGAGTTACAAAGTTAAGAATTTAATTTAAAAAAGTTTAAAAAAAGTCAATTTTAAACTTAAATTCAAAGCCAATGATGGCAAAGAGGGGTAAAAATGATAAAACACAACAATAGCGTCTTAGGTTTTTTAAAATGTTCTTTCATTTCTTTAACTTCTTTTTGTGTCTTAGCAATAATTATCCAAGTCATAAATTTTGCAGCTATTCCTTCCCAAGCTACTTATAGTGAAATTAAGGGAGACAATATTTATACAATCAGTCCCATCACGGATGAGTGGACCGATCCAGAATTTACCTCTTTTCTTATTGAATCCTCTGTGTACACTTTGGCGACCCAAGTGAAAGAAATGAATGAGGCTGGACTTATCCCAAAACAGTTTCTATCTACGGATGATCTGGATCAATTCACTTTGGTCAAAGAAGAAATCAAAAAATCCATAAAGCATTTGAGTGAGATGATTTCCAATGAGAGTACACCAAGCTATCTCAAAAGTTTTGGTTCATGGAGTCCCAAGGCGATCATGGTGTTCTTGAGTGAAATAGCCAGTTTCAATTTGAAAGTTGGAGTGGATGGAATGGGAGTGATTGGCATAGTCATTATGCCTGTCACAGTTGTTCGCACCAATATACGAACGGGTGAGGTCAGTAAGCCCTACTTTGATGTGAGAACTCATTTTGCCACAGCAGTGGCCGGAGGTCTTGGCGCAGGATTAGGTGGCGGTATTCGCACGGGCCTAGGAGCTATGGTCATTCTTGGTGGCCCTCATTTCACAAGACCTGAGCAGTTTTGGGGAACCGGAGTGGGCCTCTCTCAATCTGCAAGCTTGCTGGGAGTGGGTGTTGACTTCCGACAGGGTATTTTGTTCAACTCAGAACTTCCGGATGCGGTGGATTTTCTCTACTTTACTGCCTCTTGGCAAATGGGGGTGGTTGCCACAATGGAAAGTCACGTAAATGGGATTGTCGTTTCCCCCATCGAGTCCCTCTTAAAACTCATTGGAAACACGAGTACGGACAAATCAGAGGAAGCTTCCTATAGAGAATACCTTTTGAAAATCGAGGAAAAACTTAAGTATAAAACGCGAGATGTCCTAGAAAGCCATTCCAATGAACCGCCTATTTCTGGCCCTGGCCAGTAATTGAGTTGTAAGAGTTGGGAAGAAGTAGAAATAGTGAACGTGGGCTGGGTCCAAAAAGCCCACGGTATAAAAGGGGAAATCTATGTGCGCTTCTATAATCCACAGCATCCACAAAGAGAGTGGCTCCATGGGTTAGAAAGCTTTGTTCTTAATCCACCCTCCCCCTCCTACAGTCGATCTCAAAATAGAAAAGATACAACAACAACCTTTGGAGATAAAAAAAATACAAGCACAAACCATCCCAAAGAATTTGAATTCACATCTAAATCTGACTCTATCCATTGTGTGCTCAAACAAGCTCGTCCCCACAAAGAGGGAATCATCATTCAGTGCTTAGAGTGCAATGATCGAAATCGTGCTGAAGAACTTAAAGGTTATACTATGGGAGTTCCCCAGAAGTGTTTAGTCGCTCCCGAGGGAGAAATATATCTCAACCAAATCTTGAACTTTGAAGTCATTGTCAAAAACCGTGGAGTTATTGGCCATATTCAGAGTTTTAAAAGCCATAAAGTTCAAGACAATCTCATCATCAAAGGTCTCAAGTGGACCTATGAAATTCCATTTGTGGATGAGTACATTGATCAAATTTGTTTTGATTCATCACAAGTATATTTAACACTACCCGAGGGTCTCTTGGAACTCTACGAACCCCATAACACGAACCTAGAACCTACTACTAAATAGCTATAGTCCCCTCTAGCTCATCACCATCATGGTCAATAAGTGGCTATGGTGGGGGATTTTTGGCATAGCCATGGATCACCTCGTCCCCAGAGACAAGGCGACTTTAATTGAGTGTAGTATTATTATATAGATAGTTATGCAGTTTAATATAGTCACTCTTTTCCAAGAGATCATTCAGTCAGCCATGGACTATGGTGTTGTGGGTCGAGCCATCCAGCGAGGTCTCGTTCAACTTCAATTTGTCAACCCTCGCCAATTTACAGAAGATATTCACAGAACTATTGATGATCGTCCTTTTGGAGGAGGAGACGGAATGTTATTGATGGCAGAACCATTGAAGAAATCCTTGGATTCCCTCGGTCAAGATTGTGGTCATGTTGTTTTTCTCTCTCCCCATGGTCGCAGGTGGTGTGTCCCCATGGTGGAACACTGGGTGAACACCTACTCAAAAATCACACTTATATGCGGACGCTATGGTGGTGTCGATCAAAGATTCATTGAAAAATATGTGGATGAAGAAATATCCCTTGGGGATTTTGTCTTAAGTGGTGGGGAAGTGGCAAGCCTTGTCATTATGGACTCCATCATTCGCAAAATCCCTGGCACTCTAGGCAATGAAATTTCTCACATCGAGGAGTCCTTTCAAAACTCTCTCCTCGAATATCCCCAATTCACCCGCCCTAGAAATTGGGAGGGGTTCAAAGTCCCCAAAGTGTTGCTTTCAGGCGACCATACCAAGGTTCAAGACTGGAAACAAAAATTATCATTGGTGAGAACAGCCCACTTAAGACCGGACCTCCTCAAACCCCACCACAAAGAACACCTAGCTAAAGCCATCAAAGATATTTTAAACATGGATGACAATGAGTTGTCTTCTTGTGGCTTAAAGCGTTCCGACCTCATCTCTAAGCTATCTCACCAGTGACAAGTCAATTAACTTTGTGTAGCTCATGGGATAGCCCTATGCATTAATTGTGGATTCATAATGCCTTGGCTTGACCAAAAACCTCAGTCAATGATAGCTGTAAGGATTAAATGGGATTAAAATATATTTTAGTATTGGAATGGGAGATAACAAAATGTCAGACTTAGCCACTCAAGTGACCTTTGGGAAGATTCAAATCAAAGCCTTTCCAAAATTTAAGTCAGGGGACACCATTGGTGTTCATGTAAAGGTCAAAGAGGGAGAAAAAGAACGAATTCAGCTCTTTAAGGGAATTGTCATCAAAGTGCAGGGCAAGGGCATGGGGCGAAGCTTTACTGTGCGTAAAATTGCCAGTGGAGTGGGCGTTGAACGAACCTTTCCCTTTTCCAGTCCCGCCATTGAGAAGATCGATTTAATAGCTCGTGGAAAAGTGAGAAGAGCCCGGTTATTTTTTCTACGTAAATTGAGTGGTCGCGCAGCTCGACTGGAATCAGAGCTTGTCCGCCCCGATGAAAATAAAAATTGAAGCTTTTCCATGGCAAGAATTGCGCCCCCAACCTGTTATAGGGGTGGATGAGGTGGGGCGTGGCTGTCTCGCAGGCCCTGTCTATGCCGCTGCGGTGGCCATGGATGCCAATACCATAAGTCATTATGTCTCTGCCTCCTCCACAAAGCAGAATCATTTCAAAGACTCTAAGGCTCTTTCAGCCCTTCAAAGGGAGACACTGTGTCTCGAAATCAAGAACAACTACTTATTTGGCCTAGGCTCGGCCAATGTAGAAGAAATATCACGGATGAATATTCTATGGGCTTCCCTTCTGGCTATGAAAAGAGCCGTGAACACATTGACCTCCCAGTTCAAGGGAGGGTTTCAAGGACATGTTCTCGTCGATGGAAATCATACTATCCCCAATCTTGATGCCTGTATTCAAACACCTCTTATCAAAGGTGACCAACGGGCCATGCCTATTGCAGCAGCTTCTATTGTGGCCAAAGTTCATAGGGACCAGTGGATGACTGAGGTAGCGGCTCACAAATATCCCAATTATGGTTTTGAAAAACACAAGGGCTACTCCACAGCCACTCACAAAAAAGCCATTGCCCACTGGGGACCCACAGAGATCCATCGCCCTACTTTTTCGGGGGTCAAGGAGTTTTTGCATGGGTTCCCACATGATAGTCATAGTCACTGATAAATAGACTAAATAAATGGTCATGATGATCACTGATAAGCAGTGGGTAAGATGGCCAATGAACCTCTTGGCACAGAATATGCACCTATGAAAATGCCATGATAATAAATAAGAATAAAAATAGAGCTAAGAATAGAAATAAAGATCAAAATCCAAGCCTTGAGAGGAGGGCTAAGAAATATCCATGGCCTCTTGGAGTTCCTCAAAAGCTCACACCTCCTTACTTGTCAAATCTACAAAATTCCACCAAACTCGCCAGGGGAGTTTATTGTGAGTTTGTCGCTGAAGAAATCTTTATCAAAAATTCCTATCAACTTCTCGCTCGTTCTTTCAAAACGCCCTATGCTGAAATTGACCGGCTCTTTATCTCACCGCAAAGAGAGCACGTCATTCTTGAAGTCAAGTCTATAGGAGGATGGAGTGAGGTGCCAGCCATTCACAAAGGTCAAAAGCAACGGCTTCACCGAGTTTTAGAGTATTTCACTGCTCAACTCAAATCCCCTGTGGAAATTATGTACATGACTTTCACACAAGAATACTGGGCACTTTACGAAGAAACTTTTGAAACCTCGACGCTATACTAAGGAAATAACCCTGTATGATAAAATCTCAAGTCCATATTGAAGAACTCTATAAAAGTTATCATCATGAGATTGTCCAATTGCCCCATATTCTGCAAGGGGAGGGGGTCACTCTACACTCAGGTCGTAATATTATAAAAAAAATAACTCTCTCCATCCAGAACCTCCCATCATTGGATGTCACCATTAAATCCTTTTCTCTACCACTATGGCCCCAGGGGCTCATTTATACATATGGACGCCCTTCCAAGGCTGTGCGTTGTATGGATCACGCTCGCAAACTCCTTGACCTCAAAGTCCCCACGCCAGATCCTATTGCTTTCCTTGAATACCGGAAGTTTGAATGCCTTCGGCAAAGCTATTATATTTGCCGCTATCATCCCCATGATTTTAACTTGGCCTCTTTGCTTCAAGGGGGAGTTTCCCATGGTCCCAAAACAGAAGACCTTTTCAATGACTTTGTTCAATTTACTTTTCAACTCCATGAAAAGGGAGTCTTCCATCTTGACTACAACCCAGGGAACATTCTTGTAACGGAAAAGGAGGGATCCTTTGAGTTTTCCATTGTAGATATCAACCGCCTTTGCTTTCAAACTATGGACATGAATGACCGAATTTCTTGTCTTGTGCGAGTGACTTCCATTGTGGATTTTATACGAATTATAGGTGAAAAGTATGCAAAAATTTATGGAGTCAATGAAAAAGACTTTTGTCACAAACTTGAAAAATCTTTTTTTCAATTCAAAAGTCAGAGGCGTAGACTTCAAAAAATCAAGTCTTGGTTTCGATCAGGGTATGAAATTTCATGAGATAACATATTGTAATGGTTGTCGATGGAATATCTTTGCTTTCATTCTCTCTATTGTCTTTTTGGGTTGATATGGTAAGCAGGTATAAGTGTTGAGGCTTTTTTATTTGTGGTTTTCAAATTGCCGATAAGTAGTATTATGTTACATTTTATTGTACTTGACTCCTAACTCCTCCATTTCACATTGGGACTACGATTAGAATGTCTATCTTTCAATACAGTTCGCATTTCTGGATAGTTTTTATAAGATTTTCCTTTCATAGTCTATGGGTGATTTCTTGGATAACCTTTTTTATTCTTATTCTTATCCTTGTCCAGGGAAGCATTTTGTCACCTGTGAAGGCTCAGGCCACCCCTGTGGAAGATCAACCCATGAGCCGTCAAGACAACTCCATAGAATTGCCAAGCTATGGTGAATTAAAACATTGGGACAGTGAGCCAAATCGGAAAAAACTTATTAATGACACTTTGCAGCTTACTGCCCTTAGCGGAGGAATCTTAGCCACTATTTATTTACTTCCTGAGTCATACACCAACTGGGACAGAGATATCAAACCTAGTTTCAGCCAATGGAAAGAAAATATCACGACTCCCGTTATAGATAAGGATGATTTTACATTGAACTATATAGGTCATCCCTATTTTGGAGCGACCTATGTTATGATTGCCAAAAGAGCAGGTTACAGTGATTGGCAGGCTCTTCACTACTCTTTTTGGGCTTCGTTTACCTACGAGGCTATCGAGTCATTTGCCGAAGAAATTTCCATTCAAGACTTGTTTGTGACTCCTCTGGGAGGATATTTATTTTACAAAGGTTTCACATATCTCGATCACCGCATTATTAAAAATAAGGGCAAGCTTCTGGGCTCCAAATTCTTAGCTCGCTTCATCCGTATTATGAACCCTCTCCATGCGGTGGATTTCCCCCAATACCTCAAGAAAAAGTACAAGGATTTAACAAGGGCTGAGTTGGTTCGAACCCATGGAGAGCAAGCGATCTTAGATTCCCAGTGGGATCGAGAGGAAAACCTACATTTAGGATTCCGCATTTCAAGACACCCTACCACTACTACCCACTGTCTATCCTACAGACTTCAAAAGTGCCCCAAAGAACCCCTATGGAATCTCGCCCTTCAAATAAAGTGGTAATACAACCTTCTTTCTCTTCAGTTCCTAGCTCCTCAGCTTCTCTCGCTGTCTCAATTGACCTGCTGCAAGTTGTCATGCTAAAATGAGAAAGGTTCATTTGTAACTTTGTAACCTGAGGAGAAAGAATGCTTAGAAGTAATAATAAAAGATGCAATAAAATAAAGGAGTTTCACAGTCCTCTGAAAGATCTAAGGGGTTTTTTAAGATATTCCTCCGTGGTCTTTGTGTTTTTTATGCTTTTTTCTATAGCTTCAAATTCCAAAGCTCATGAAAAAAATAGCAACTCCACCCACCAAATAAACCACAATCAAAGCCATCTTACCACTCCCACATATTTCACAAAATCCGAATCACCTTCACTCTCCTCCACAGCTATCTTTCTTGCCCAATCTGACATGGATGTCTACGATCCATTTGCGGACTACAGCGAGTTTGATGACAACTCCGATGAGGAAGCCGACCTCAATTTTTTCCGCGATGGGCGACTCTTTACCATGGGGGTGACCCTTGGCTACCAGAGTTTTACAGACACCATGGGGACCATTTTCACACCGGCTCCCCTCTTTGGTGTCTATTTAAGCTACTTTTTTAATCTCAGGTTTGCTCTTCAATTCAATGTGAACATCTCCAATGGTAATATTGACTTTCTTACGCTTGGGCAAAGAATTACTGGAAGTTCCACACGGACAGGGTTTGATATTAGCCTTAAGTATTACATAAACACTCAAAACATCACTCGAAATGTGGCCAGGTTCAACCCTTATTTTATTGGTGGCCTCAGCCATATGATTCTCTCAAGCAAGGTGAGTTCCAACACATCTGTGGCCAGCGACAACGGTTTTGGCACTATTCTTGGCGGAGGTATTGAAATCCCCATGAATCGCCAGGGCTCCATGTATCTAGGCATACAAGGAGCCTATAAATTTATCCACTTCAAAACCGTTGAAGGCCATGAATTCACTATTCAGCAAGGTCCCACAGGAATTATACCTCGCGGTGACCTATTTCATGTCAATGCCATCTTTGGTGTGAATTTTTAACCCCCGCCCCATCGGGGTCAATTCACCCAAGCCACAAGCGAGCTTTGCATAACCTCTTAAGAGGGAAATTTCGAGGAGCTATCAAGGCTCCAAAATATCACCACTTAAACCTAGAAATTCAGGGCCAAAGCTCTCTGGTAAAAGAGTTCTAAGTCTGCTTTCTTTAAATTCTCCATCAGCATTTGACATCACCACAAGACAATCTTCAGAAACAAACTCATTGAGAATCTGACGACAAAAACCACAGGGGGGCACAGTGCCCCCTTTTCTCGTAATGATAAAAATAGCTCGCATCTCCCTTTCCCCTTGACTCACAGCCTTCCAAATCGCCACCCTCTCAGCACAAACACCTCCTCCTGAAGAAGCATTTTCTACATTGCAACCAGAGTAAATTCCCCCCCTCGAAGTGAGAACAGCAGCACCCACATAAAATTGACTGTAGGGAGCATAGGCATTCTCAAGAGCCTTTTTTGCGCTGACCTCTAGCTCCTTCCGATGGCAGTCTGAAATTATCACCTCTGACGCCTTAACTTTTGACATTCTTGTTCCTCCACCGTAAAGCATCTCATGATGCTATCTATTGCTAGAAAGACTTATTTAAGTTGTGGCTGGGA
Organism: Bdellovibrionales bacterium; assembly: GCA_965261545.1. Taxonomy (GTDB): domain Bacteria; phylum Bdellovibrionota; class Bdellovibrionia; order Bdellovibrionales; family UBA1609; genus CBDHDF01. Next base: position 816,701 of record CBDHDF010000002.1, read on the forward strand.
AACCCCTCCCATGAAGGGAGGATTCAACCTCACTCTGGAAACCTATATAAAAGGACCTTTAAACCCTAAAAGTGGCCTTATTGTCAATCTCTCCGACCTCGATACTGTTTTAAAAGACGTCACGAGTCCCTTTGACCACAAACATTTACAAAAAGACTTTCACGACTTAAATTTTCAATCCTTGGAAGACTTTGCCACCCACTGCTTCTCTCAAATCCAATCTCACCCGTACTTATTGGAATGGAAGCAAAGCTCCATTTACCTAGAAAAACTCAAGATACACTATAGCCCAACAAAGTGGATCGAAGTGAAAAGCCATATAAATAGTGGGACCCAAAATCAGTGACTTGCTAAGTGACACAGCAAACAAAAACGCATAAAATCTACCTCCAGAAAACGGAAAAATAAAAGATTGACTTCATAGTTTATAAGAGAGATGGAAGCGGTTCTGTGTTCAAGTAACTTATACTCTCTTTAAATCTCATCTTCCCAAAGAACTCAATGAGAATCGCCAACTCAAGGTTCTCAGAAAGCATTGCCCAAAAAGTCTCTCTGTCAATGGAAAGAAGCATCACATTGTCGAGAGCTTTTACAGAAACAATTCTTGGTATATTGGCAATGAGCGAAATCTCTCCAAAGAATCCTCCCTGTTTAATTTTACTTACAGCCTGGTCATTGGCATAAATACTCACAGAGCCTCGAATGATGAGGTAGAATCTATCTCCTAAATGCTGCTGTTCAAAGATGATCTCGTTGGCCTTATACCAAGCAACCTTCCCCTTCTCTTTAAGAAGAGAAATAGAGGACTTGGATAGTCTCTTAAACATAGGAGAAGAATGGAAAAACTGATCCATAATAATAGCATTTTTAAAAAAATCTATCTCTTTAACCTCAGGATGACTGGCCATGAGATTCTTTAAGAAATTGGCATCCACCTTGAAGACAAGAGAATCTTTCTTGGCAAGAACCTCTGCGGTCCGCCTCGTTTTTTCAATGAGAGCTATCTCACCGAAAATAGAAACAGGCTTGATATCTCCAAGGGTGCTAATTAAGTTAAAAAACTTATTTCTAACCTGTAAAACTCCGTCTAGCAATACAAACAATTCTACACCAACATCACCCTGGATAATGATACGATGGCCTGGCTTGTACTTTACGACCTTGCCTTGGCCAACAATATGCTCAACCATGGAGTGACCTAGAGTTCCAAAAAGAGGCAAGTTTCTAAGTTCTTGAAATAGCTTGCGTCTATCGTAATTAGTAACATCTTCTGTATAGATAACCCTCTTCAACTTCATCCAAATTTCATTGAGAGGAGCCAAGAAATGGGCATAAGAGCTTTTAACAAGTTGCTTCAGTAAAACAGTAAGTACAAAAAGAGATATCGCAAAAAAAATCAAAATAGTCGCTCTGTCTGCAGTTGATTCCCAATGAAGAGAGGAAAGAAGTGAAGGTGCGATTTCGTAGGTATAGTAAATAATTCCACCAACGGCAATAATTGTCCAAAGAATGGCATACAAGGAGTGAGATTTACGCAAATGATGAAAAGACCATTTATCATTTGATTCGTAATCCATAAATTTTGAATAACTTTCTAGGAGCCAAGACACTTGATTAAAATGATCATCGTTGCTAAAACGCTTGAACAATTGGCTTATATCACCGTAACCAAAGGGATTTAAATTGTAGATAAAGAGAATAAATGCGACAAGATAGACTTGCATCAAGAGCCAATGCTCGATTCCAAAAAATGAGAGAAGATAAGTAAATAAGAAATAACAAGGTATACTACAAAGGAAATACAAACCTACGCCCAGACGATTTGAATAAGACAGTACAGCCTCGAAACTCACATGGACATACAGGCAAAGTCCATTAAAAAGAAGCCTCACATTATAAGCATTTCCTAGTAGCAAAAGTTGTAAACCCAATTGCATAATGTACTTTAAACTCAAAAAAAGTGATAAGCAAAATAGCAAACTCAATCCGCTTTGCCAGTAGCTCCCCCCTGCCACTAAAAAACCATTAAAAATTTCCAACAAAGGAAATTGAGAAGCTGCAAAAAGGGAAAACAAAAGAATGGCCACTGAAAATAAATAAAAGCATAGATGATAAGCCCTAGAACACACAATGGGACGAATGGAAAACTGACGAAACGGTTTAGATACTTCTAGAAAGTTATCCAGCCATGAAAACCATCCTGTGTGGGGGCTCAAAGAAGTATTATCAAGCTTGGCACTATTTTCTAAAAATCCCTTATCCTTAAGGCGTGATAAAGACTTCATCAACATGCCAAAATGAAAGGTCTTCTGAGCCCCATGGCTCTTCGCCACAATCTCTGGCAGAGTTCTCTTTCCATTGAAGTAAATCAGAAAGTGAAGAGCATGAATAGGAAGAAAAACATACCTTACATCTGATTTAAGAAGAATCTGATCGTTGTGAAAAGATAGTTCGGAGGGACGAAGCTTTGGACGAAATTCCTCTAAACTAGGCATAGTTCAACCTTCTCCAATAATCATAAAGACGCTCTCGAAGATTTTCCAATCCATAAGTGGGGTTTTGAAAGTTAGAAAAACATATAATCAATTCAGCAACTCGCTCTCGACTCTCAACTCGCTTTTTCTTCTGATCCTTAGATTCATAGATTTCCCCACTCTGATTCAGAGTTATTTCATCATTATCCATTTTAAATACAATCAACCCATTTTGATAAATAATAAGAGTCTCCCCCTTGAAGCTCACCCAAACCTCCTCGGCTTCACAGGTAAAGGAACTCCCCTTAAGAGAAATAAATTGAAATCTCTGCCCTGCAAGCTTTGGCAAAAGACACTGACTGAGCTTCTTTTTAAGTTCAGAACTGATATCTTTAAACTTTAAATGAGTGCGAAGTTTATAGTTTGCAACAGCTCTCACTCGGGTATGAAAGGACAACTGCCCGGGCCACCTCAATTCAATTTCTAAGTTGCTACCTGAGTCCTCTGAGTCATTGGGGACAAGCCCTAGCCCTGTCATACTAATGTTGTAAACCCTCATGGTTTGTCCATGAATAAGAACCTGTGGGAGATAACCAAGGTGCCCCCAAGGAGGGTAACAGATGCGTAGCTGCCCACGTCTCTCTATATTATTGAAGGAGGCCAGTGATGCCATGGAAATCTCTGCCTCTTTATGCCTTTTGGCATAATCCAACCAAGATGTGACAAAATGGTCCATATTCCCCCACATTTTCTTGAGTAGTTTTTTAAATAGCCTCTAGAGCCGCTTCCATCGTTCAGCTATTAACGCTTGAGGCCCAGGCTCCTCCGGCCCTTCTTATTGTCTACGAAATGAGGCCAACTGCATAGGATTTATAAACAATGGAACCTTTTGATCGGAATATTTACGTGATGCGTTATTATTTTGACATCACCATTTCGTCAAACTATTTTGCCAGATCATAGTTGTCGAGAAAACAAAGTGTTGTAAAATGATGAGAATATGAACACAAGCTCAAAGAAAACAACTCCGCTCTGGCAACCTCTCTGCCGGGGAGATATTGTAGATATCGTTGCTCCCGCCTCGGCGAGCACCAAAGAGGGTCTTGAAGAAGCCATTGGCTTCGTGGAAAGGTGGGGCCTTCACCCTAGGTGGCCCGCCGATATCTTTGGCCCCGATGAACTTTGTGCCAACTCCGACCAAAAGCGCTTTGAACACCTGAAAAAAGCCCTTCAGGCCAAAGATTCACAAATCCTTTGGAGCCTCCGTGGGGGTTGGGGCTCAGCTCGCCTCATGCCCATGCTCACCACTCTCAAATCCACAACACCCACAAAAATATTTATCGGCTATAGCGACATGACCACCCTTCACATGTTCTTTAACGATGCTTGGAAATGGCCCACCCTCCACAGCTCCATGCTCTACGAATTAAGCACAGAGGAAGGAAGGCAACAAGAATCCACTGAGCTTCGAAAACTTCTTTTTGGATTTACTTCTTCTTTGGAGTACAAAAACCTTAAGCCCTTAAACAAACTCGCTCGACAAGAGAAAATCATTCATGCTCCCATTGTAGGAGGGAATCTCACCGTACTCCAATCGAGTCTTGGTACACCATGGCAAGTTTTACCCAAGGGAAAGATTTTAGCTCTTGAAGATGTCAATGAAGAGGCCTACCGAGTGGATCGCATGCTGTTTCAATTGGAACAAGCGGGCTTTTTTAAAGGTGTTTGCGCCATTATTTTTGGAAGCTTTACTGGAGGCAAAGAAAAAAACTCATCCCTCCTCTGGAAGGTCATTAAAAACCGCTTTGCCAAAGAAGCTTCTGTTCCCATTTTAAAGGACCTGCCCTTTGGCCATGGTCCCCAGAGAAGGCCCCTCCCCCTACTCAGCACCGCCCAACTGCAACTCGGCCCTTCTTGCGCCCTCCATGTCCAAGTTCCAATAAGCTCTGAATCTTACTCTCACAACAAAGTCCCACTATGGGCCGAGGAAAGCCCCCCCCCCCTCAAAAAGGGAGCCTCTGTTCATTTCATGGGAATATGTGGTACAGCCATGGCAAGCCTTGCGGGTCTTTTCTTGGAACAGGGATTTCGAGTCACAGGAAGCGATCAAAATGTCTACCCTCCCATGTCCACTCAATTGGAAAACTTAGGCATTTCTATCATGGAAGGCTACAAGGCCTCCAACCTAGATCACAACCCCGACTTGGTCATTGTAGGCAATGTCATCTCCAAGGACTTTGAAGAAGCCCAAGCCCTCTTAAAATCAAAAATACCCTATACGAGCCTCCCCAAGGCCCTTGGAAAATTTATTATTGCCGACCGCCACTCCGTGGTTATTTCGGGAACCCATGGAAAAACCACCACCACGGCTATGATGTCCTGGGTGGCAGAAGTCCAAGGGCGACGGCCTGGATTTCTTATAGGCGGGATTCCACACAATTTTGAAAAATCCTTTCGCCCCCCCCAAGGAAACTGGTTTGTTATTGAAGGAGATGAATACGACACCGCCTTCTTTGATAAGAATCCCAAGTTTATTTACTACCACCCTCAATATGTAATTCTCACAAGTATTGAATTTGATCACGCCGATATCTACTCCAACCTCGACGACATTAAATTAGCTTTTAAAGAACTGATACAAAGAATTCCCATGGATGGTTTGCTTGTGGCCAACTCAGATGACCCTCATGTCATGGACATCGCCCAAAACCACCCTCGCCTAGTGACCTTTGGCCTCCATTCGGGAGATTACAGAGCCAGATGTCGAAAAGCCCTCCTAGGGCGCAATCAACTGGCTGTGGAGTACAAGGGACAAAGTCTTGGCGATCTCGCCATCAAACTTTTTGGAAAACACAATACAATGAATGCATTGGCCACCTTGGCCCTCTCCCTTGAACTCGGTTGGAAAAAATCAAAAGTCCTCCAAGCCCTCGCTGACTTTAAGGGTGTAAAAAGACGACAGGAAGTCATCGGTGAGTTCAATGGTATCACTGTGATTGAAGACTTTGCTCACCACCCCACATCCGTTCAACTCACCATAGAAGCCATGAGAGAAGGGTATCCTCAAAGAAGACTCATCAGTATTTTTGAACCAAGGTCCACCACATCGCGAAGAAAAATCTTTCAGGATGACTATGCAAAAGCTCTTCAAGATTCGGATCTTGTTATTATTCCCCAAGTGACTGATTTTCACAGAGTTCCTAAATCTGAAAGGTTTTCCTCCGCCCAACTGGTCAAAGGCCTCAACAGGGAGGGGACTTTTTCTGTGCTCAAAGAAGACGCTCAAAGTATTGTTGAGTTTCTAACTCATGAGGTAAATCCCGGTGATGTGGTGCTCATTATGAGCAACGGTGGCTTTGATGATATTTACACCCAACTCAACAAGGCGTTGGCTTGACTCCTCCCCCACCTTCCTTCTCTTTTGCACCTTTAAAATCCAAAGTTGTTGTTATCGACCCTGGACACGGTCACACCCAAGAAACATTTCGCCAAGGCCCCAAGGGGGAACGGGAGGAGTGGATCAATTTGAGAGTGGCTCTTCTTCTAGAAAAATACCTGTTACAAAGGGGAGCCAAACCACTTCTCACTCGACGTACCGATGTGGATGTTCCATTGGCTCAAAGAGTTAAACTCACTCTCTCTGCAAAGGCCGACCTCTTTGTCTCCATTCATCACAATAGTTCCGACCCCGTGGACCCTCTTTTGAACCACCCCAGTGTTTTCATCCACGACGCCGTCAATAAAAGTTCTCCCAACCAAAGTCTTGCCTTTTGTCTAGGGAAGCAGTTTTCCAAGGCAAGAAAAATGGACACTTTTATCGATTCAGATCAAATTTTGTTTAAAGAGGGCCTTTATGTTCTAAGGAGACTCCATGGACAAGTCCCTGCTATCCTAGGAGAGTACAGTTTTTTTAGTCACCCCGAAGAAGAAGAGCGCCTTCAAAGGAAAGAGTATTGTCAGCAAGAGGCCCACGCCTACTTGGTGGGCATTAAAGATTTTCTTTCTGTCCACTCTACCAACTGCTCTATGACTTCTTCCCCTTCGCCCCTTTTTCCAGAAAGCTTGAGAACCCTTTATATGAAGCGACGACAGGCTCTTCTCACTCCTGCAACACAGACCAAGGTAGATCAGATGAGTCCCTCTTCCAGGATTTCCCAAGATTCTCAAGTCTCCCAAACTCCTCAAAATTCTCAAGGATTTCAAGGTTCTCAAGCTTCCAATGTTTCCAAGACCTCTGTAGAGAAAATGTCAATTTCCTGGAGAAGTTATTTTGACCAAGCTCAAGAACTCGCCAAACAAGGTGATTTTTCTTTGGCTCAGCAGGAGTTTTTAAACTCCCTCGCCCTTTTAAGAAATCATCCTGAATTTCTCACAGTTTTTCAATTTTTGGCCCAACAAGGTCTGGCTCCTCTTTCCTCTGGTCCAGCTCTTCGCCACCTCGTTGCTTTTCAAGACATTCAAAATGAAGGCTTCGGAGAAAAAATTATAAAAGAAAATACAAACGACCGATAAGTCACTAAGCATGAAACCCAAAGAACAGTGGCTCCGCCCATTTAACATATCAGAAACAAACCTAGAGCAATGGTATAAAGAGATTCCTTCAGGAACTTCACTGACCTATTGGGCTCTTGAAACTCATAAAATCTCCGAGCAAGAGTATTTCACTTGGGCCAGGGATCACTTTGCCATCCCAAGCCTCAATGAAAAAGCATCTTGTGTCACATTGAATTTTGTACTTTGGAAAGAGCTTCGCCATATCTCATATTGGTCCTGTGAAATGCTTCCCCTCGCCGAGTGGGATGGGACTATTTTTATTATTTGCATAGAGGTTCCCTCAGATATTGAGTGGGACTTTTCTGTGCAATATATTCTTGCAAGCCCTCAACAGCTTAAATATTTCTGGACCCAGTTGAACGAAATGCCCCTTACGGATACCAAAATAAAAATAGGAGAGGATATTCCATCCACCCATGATAAACCATCAAACCACTTAGAGCATTTACATCCGGTGCACTCAAAAGAAGTGACAGTAACATCCATTGACCCCTTTAAAGAACTTCTATCAACAATGGATGAGATGGATGAGGAGGATGAAAAAGAAGTCTCCTCTTCTCAACCAGAAGAAGACCTCTCTCTCCTCTCTCTTGCACTGCCGGAGCTTTCCGAACATGATAAACCATCAAACCACTCAGAGCATTTACATCCAGTGCACTCAAAAGAAATGACAGCAACATCCATTGACCCCTTTAAAGAATTTCTATCAACAATGGGTAAGGAGGATGAGGTGGATGAAAAAGAAGTCTCCTCTTCTCAACCAGAAGAAGACCTCTCTCTCCTCTCTCTTGCACTGCCGGAGCTTTCCGAACATGATAAACTATCAAACCACTCAGAGCATTTACACCCGGTACACTCAGTAGATTCAGACCATCTAAAAAAAGAAAAGAAAGAAGCGACAGTAACATCCATTGACCCCTTTAAAGAACTTCTATCAACAATAGATGAGGCGGATGAGGCGGGTGAAAAATCCGAAAATGATCTGGATGATGCTGAGATAGATCCTAAAGAAATGCCCATCGACAGTCAATTTTTACAAACTATCTGGGAAGAGCTCAGTATGGTCTTTCAAAGTTCTCTTCTCATCAGACTCCATGAAGGTGGTCAATTTCATATTTGGACATACGAACCTGAAAAGTGGAATATCTCAAAGAAAGCGACTCGAATATCCCTCAATGTCAATAAACCCAGTGCCTTTCGAATTGCTAAGAATGGACACACATTTCATGGTCCCATGTCCACACAGAATCCCATTCACAAAGAATTCTTCCGCCTATGTGGACTTACAAACCCATCGGAGCATGTCACGATTATTCCCCTCCACAGTAACAGTAATACGAATCCAACAAATATCCTGGGCTTCCTCTTCGCCATGGGAGACACTCCAGACAATCACGACAAAGCCCTAAAAATTGCTGAAGAATGCAGTACCAAGATATCTGATCATGTCACACATCACTTTGATGCCGCCTAAGAGCCAAGCACAAATATAGTGGACCCCATTTCCAGACAAAATGAGGTGTTTCGTATTGACTCATTTAAAAAGGTAACCGAAACGGCACGAAATGACTCACTGAGTTGCTGGCTGTTGCTGTTTATTTTTAACCTTTTCGGAAGCTAATGTAAAAAGTTAAGGGGTGGAGTTCCCCACACATCAAAACTGGAAAGAACTACATAAATAATCGTCATCTTGGTTGGAAAAAAATCAGCAATGGCTCTCTCAAAAAAATGGAAATTCCAATCTCATCAAAGGGTTCATGTGTTTAGGTTCCCATACTATATTACCCCCTTCTTTTAAACTTGGGATCTTCGAGAAATACCGCCTTTATACCACTCTGAGAAGGCTTTCTTGGCTTACTTTTTCCTTCAGCTCTTTGAGCTTAACTTCAAGCCCCAGCCGTAAATGAAAAGGGTTGAGTTTCTTTTTCTGAGATTTTAACAAATCCTTCTTTTCTTCTGAAATGTGTGGTGATTGGATAACTCTATCATAGGGTGTTTTAGGGGCATCAAATATTTTTCGAATTTTCCCATCAATTCGATTCTTAACCACTAGCTTCATTGTAGGTACAAAGTAGTTTTGAAGAGGGTTCCAGTAGTTGACATAAATATCATTCATAAGATCAATGAGATCTGGATCATCGAATCGCTCATAGCCAAAGAGCCTTCGTACATGAGTGAGATTTTTTTGCTCGACATGGCAATTATCATTTTTTTGATAAGGACGAGAACGATAAAAACACACTGGGTTGTCTCTTTGAACAAAATATCCAAATAGCTCTTTATTGATAAACTCCGAGCCACAATCAGATTTAAAGCCAGTTATTTCAAAGGGGAAAGACTCCTCAATACTTCTCATCGCTTCTTTTGTGGCTAACATTCCTTTTTGCCATAGGGCTCTGTTGGATGTCCAAGTCGAAGCTAAATCTGTGACCGTTAAAGTGTGGGCATAAGACCCTGCAATATTATCTCCACAGTGAGCCACCGTATCTCCAGTCACAAAGCCAGGCTCCTGATGACTGTCGTCAGCTTGAATAGGTATTCTAGACTTAAACCAGCACTTAGAAGGCGTTGTTGTTGAAATGCTATTAACTTTTCTTTCAGAACGTAAAGCTCTATCAATGGTAGAAGCACTTATTTCTAAAAGCTGGGCTCTAGCGTCGTCTGTGAGGGGTTTTTCGTAGTGTTCAAGCCACTCTGGAATCGCTGCTTTTAATCGCTTAGAACAAATCTTACCTATCGCAAGCCATAGGGTCCTAAGGTGACCTAGTGTCTCTTGGGTGTACTTAGGCTTTCTACCTCGTTTTGCTATGGGAAGGGTAAGTTGGCCATTCAGTAGCCTTATGGCATATTTCCGGTTATAACCACAAATAGTACAAAACTCAGTTAAAATAATTTTTTTCTCGCTTTTGGACGATTTTTGGTAGCGCTCAAGAATAGCCATTAAATATTGCTTTTTTGCCGAGTGGCTCATAATTCCCCCTTAATGTGTCGTTTTGGTACAACAACCAGTCTAGGGTAAGATATTTATGAGTCATTCGGTGATTTCCTAAAAATATCGCACCGAGCAAAGTTACCTTTATTGTGAGTCAATGCGGTTTTAATGTGATGCGTCTTGGTGTCGTTATTTTTGAGGCAATTCGATTATTCGATGCAGAATAGTGATGGATTGGCTAAAAAGGCTTTTCAAATAGCTCCTGAACTGTTACGAGAAAGAGTGACATTCCAAACATTTACAAATGTATACACGCATCTCAGGTCATGCATACACATACATATACACACTAGGTACTTGTGAAATTCAGTGAACTCAATTTACATACATCTTTAAATGAGGCTATTGAAAGCCAGAAATTTGTAGACTGTACTCCCATTCAAGAAATCATTATCCCCCATGTTCTCCATGGGCAAGATGTGGCAGGTCTTGCTCAAACGGGAACGGGTAAGACGGCGGCTTACCTTCTGCCTCTTATGGAGAGAATCCTCCAATCTCGTGAAAAGGCTCACGAGGCCAATGGTGAAGTGAGTGGTGAAGCCAAAACTGAAGTCAGCGGACAAAATGAAAGTCCTTCACCCTCCTTGACACCTTTTCCAAACTGGAAGGCATCAGAGTACATTTTGGTTCTTGTTCCCACGCGAGAACTGGCGGAACAGGTTTTTGAAAACTGTAATCTTTTTGGTAAGTTTGCAAATATGCAATCGGTGGCCATTTATGGGGGAACTTCCTATGAGCCTCAAAAAAAGGCTCTGTCCGCAGGAGTTCAGTTTGTTATTGCCACACCTGGTCGACTTATTGATTTATACAAGGAACATGTCATTGATCTCAAACAAGTTCGTGCCATCGTGTTTGATGAGGCCGACCGGATGTTTGATATGGGCTTTAAGGAGGACGCCAAGTATGTATTGCGGCGCATTCCAGACCATCGACAATTTCTTGTTTTCAGTGCCACACTCAATTTTGATGTTCTCAATATGGCCTATCAATTTGGTTCCAATCCCATTGAAGTCAATGTTAGTAAAGATCGTCCCAAAGCTGATCAGGTCACCGATGTTATCTTTCATGTTGGTCAAAGTGAAAAACCCCAATATCTGTTATCACTATTAAAGAAGCATGCTCCCCAGCAGGCTATTATTTTTAATAATTTTAAGAGCCGAGTTGAACGCCTTGCTGTTTTTTTAACTCGCAACAATATTCCTGCCATGGGAATTTCAAGTCTCCTTACCCAAGCTCATAGAAATCGTGTCATGGAGCAGTTTAAATCTGAAAATAACCAGAATATTTTAGTAGCAACCGATGTTGCAGCCCGTGGCTTAGATATCAAAAATGTAGATATGGTGATTAATATGGATCTTCCAGAGGATCCTGAGAACTATGTGCACCGTATTGGACGCACGGGACGCGCAGGAGCTAAGGGGGTGGCTTTTAGCCTTGTCAGTGACCGTGATGTTATAAGCCTTGGTCGAATTGAAGAATACCTCGGCCATAAAGTCACTGTGAATTGGGTGGAAGACAATGAATTGTTCACGGAATTTAAACCCTATCCTAAGGAGTCTGAAGTCACTCCCCCTCGCATTCAAAGTTTTTCCAGTGGTAACCCCACCAGTAGAAAAAAAACTAGGGGACGACCCAGATCATCTTCACCTACTTCCACTGGTGGTCGTGGTCGAAAGTCTTTCAGGTCTTCGGCTTCGGCTCATTCAGCCACTTCAACCACTTCGACAAAGAATTCAGCCCCCTCCTCTTCCATCCAAGATATGCAAAATATGTCTGAAAAAAGTACTTCCACCCATAGAGATCGCCGAATGGGACGTCATAAAAAAAATGAAAAAGTCTCAACTTCTTCCTCATCATCTTCATCTGCCTTGAACTCAAACTTCAAGGAACGAAAAACCGAGGAAGCTAAAAATCAAAGGAGGAACTCTAACAATGACAGTTCTAGTAAGAAAATATCTTCAACCTTAAAAAGCAAAGAGGCGCAAAATAGTTCCCAAGGAAAGAAAAAAACCACTAAAAAAAGAAAAAAGGTTTATAGCTACAGAAGCCAAAACAAAAAATATTCACATCAACTTTCCTCTCAAAATTCATCCTCCAAATCATCTCAGCCTATTGGCCAAAAAGTATCTGGATGGGTTAAAAAGTTGTTTTCATAAATGCAAGAACAAAGTTCCACTCCATTGCAACTCAAAAAATTGCAAGAAGGAGGTTTTAAGGAGGAGCCTCTTGAGGTTGATTCCTTCTGGAATCGCAGCCTTTGGGTTCAAATGGGAGTTTTTTTGGGAGTGGCAGGGGCTTTGACACTCCCTTGGGGAGGGGGGACCAGCGGGGTGCTTCTCACTCTTTGCTGCCTTGCCTATTTGGCCCACCACTTGGTGAGCAAGTTTAGCAAGTGTCTGTCAAAGGTGCGTGATCCGTGTCATATTCCTCAGGATTTAGCTAGACGGCCTATGTCTAGAGTGACCTTGAGTTCACTTGAGTGGTGGTTTCTTGGTGTTATGGTTTTATATCCCATTCTTGTCACTCTCAATATTTTATTTCTCGTCAACCCCATTTTACCCCGTTATTTTGATCGACCCAGTCACTTTCTTTTGATACCTCCTCTTTATTTTGCCATCCGCCACTCTGGCATCACATCCAAACCGCTGGTTCAAGGAGCCATTGTGGGAAGTCTTGGAGCGGGACTTATCGCCATTTATCAGTGGGCTGCATTGGGCGTAGTTCGCCCTGGAGGCTGGTCAAACCCTGTGAGTTTTTCAGCTGTGGCCCTCATTCTTGTTTGTATTTCTTTGGTACCCCTTTCTCTGCCAAGATTTTGGAACAGTATACGCTGGTTAAGTGCCTTACTGGGAATCACAGCTGTTTTTCTAGCGAACACCCGGGGAACATTTATAGCTATTCCCTTTCTCGCTTGGATGCTAATAAGATGGTCTTTGAAAGAACACCCTCATAGATTAAAGTGGTCCTTTCTCGCCCCTGTCGTGACTGTGATCGTTTTAATCCTTGCACCCTATTCTCAACAACGCCTTGTACGCTCAACAGCTTCGGAGGTCGCCTCTTTATTTTCTGGATCTAATTCCAATCTGATGTCGCAGTTCATTTCTAAAGAACTTTTTTCTAAATGGTACTTTTTTGAAGGATATCCTAAAGGGCATTCTAAAGAATATTCTGAAGATTTTGTTCCAGAGCAATCTATTTCTGAACGATGGGAAAGACTTCGAGTGGCTTGGGTTCTTTTTGCAAAGAGCCCTTGGTGGGGCGTTGGCTATGGTCAATATTTATCTCAGGCCAATGAATTGAGAAGCCAAGGGTTTATTAAAAGTCCTTGGGTTTCCAATCATCACGCCCACAACAATTACCTCCATCTGGCTGCTGAAATGGGTATGATGGGTATTTTTGTTTACCTATTGCAGTTATTTTTTATTTATATGATGGGCCATTACAGCCAGAGGCATTTTTCACGTGGCCTTGGACCTATGCTTAAAGTATTTGTTGTGGGCCAGGGAATTTATAGTCTTTCAGATGCTCAATTTTCAAATACTCTTACCTCTTCTTTTTTTATTGTGATGACTTCGACTCTGGTTGCTGTGACCTTCAATGAGATACCTAATGAGATTTAAATCTCTAAATTTCCTACAGCTTCATTTAAGACCTTCTGAATCTCTTCGCTGTCTATAAGTTTTCGAACTCTTTTGATGTCCTCAGAAAACACGCGGTCTTCTTGAGCAAAGGGAACCTCTTCGCTCACCAAGTTATAAACAGCTTTGACTCCCCCACTGGACTCAAGGGGTTTATGAAAACCTAGGGCCTGTGAGGCACAAAGAATTTCCATGGCCACAATATTCTCAGCATTTTCAATGATTTGTTGGAGTTTTCTTGCCGCAATGGTTCCCATACTCACATGATCTTCTTTGTCTGCGGAGGTGGGAATGCTGTCCACAGAGGCTGGATGGGATAATATCTTATTCTCACTCACGAGAGAGGCCGCTGCCACTTGAACCATCATCATTCCACTATGTAACCCCCCATGGGGAGTGAGAAAAGCAGGAAGGCCACTCATGGCGGGATTTATAAGCTTAGAAATACGACATTCCGACATGCTTGCCATGGCACTGGTGGCAATGGCCATAAAGTCTAAAACAAAGGCCACGGGTTCCCCATGAAAATTGCCACAGGATAAAACTTTACCCTCTTTTGAAAAAACCAAGGGGTTGTCCGTGCTGGAATTGGCTTCGATTTCTAAAGTTTCAAGGGTACGAAAAAGGGTGTCCTTAAAGGCTCCATGGACAGCGGGAATGCAACGAAGGGAGTAAACATCTTGAACCCGGTGGCAATGAATGTGACTTTCGGCAATGGGAGAGGTTTTTCCTAATATTTTCAGTAAGTTTCTCGCAGTTTTGGCCTCTCCGGGGTGGGGGCGAGTGGCTGCAATGAGAGGGTCAAAGGCTTTGCGTGTTCCTTTGAGAGCCTCCAAGGAGAGAGCACCGGCAAGATCTGCCATCCAGGCCAAGCGTCGAGCTTTATAGCAATTTAAAAGACCCACAGCTGTCATCACTTGGCAACCATTAATAAGAGACAATCCGTCTTTGGCATAAAGTTTTAAAGGCTCCACGCCAACATCTTGAAGAACTTTGGGGGTGGATTTTTGTTCTCCCCTCCACCACACAAATCCCTCTCCCATAAGGGCGAGAGCCAAGTGAGCCAAGGGAGCAAGGTCTCCACTGGCCCCCACACTTCCTTGCTGAGGAACAACGGGGATCATATTTTTATTTAAGAACTCAAGAATTTTATGGACCACACCTATGTGACAACCACTGTGTCCCCGGGAGAGAGAGTTGGCGCGTAAATACATCATGGCTCGGGTTTGTTCGGGGGTAAAGGGCTCCCCCACCCCCACGGAGTGGGAACGAATAATATTTTGTTGAAGCTTTTCAATATCTGGAGAAGAAATAATGACTTCACTAAAATGACCAAAACCCGTGTTGATGCCATACATGATTTCCTTGGATTGAATCCTGCTCTCGATGTACTCCCTGGCTTTCTGAATCTTTTTTTGAGAACTTTCTGAGAGTTCTACTTCCACCTCCACTTCTTTGTGGGCCACACACCATGTGGAGTCCACGGTGATATCTTGACCTGTCAGTGGGATTACTTTTTTATGAACTTCTTTTTTCTTCACCAACTCCCTCGCTTCATATCATCATCGTGAATGGCTTTATGGAACTTCAGATTGTGAATGGCTTTATGATAGTCGTTTTGAAAAATATAGTTTCCTGCGACCAAGACATCAAACTCCCCACAGTGGTTCACAGTTTCTTCGTTGACCCCCCCATCCACAGAGAGCAAGACTTTGTGGTTGATATGTTCTAACTCCTGTCGAATTCTTTGAGCCTTAGAAATTTGGTCCGTCATAAAAGCCTGACCACCAAAACCTGGTTCCACGGTCATGATGAGAACAAGGTCCACTTCGTTGAGAAGGGGGAGAACTTTATCCACAGGAGTTTTGGGTCTTAACGTCACTCCTGGCTTCATTTTATGCCGCCGAATGGATTGAAGCACGGTCCGAGGGGAGTCCGTGGATTCCACATGGATGGTTAAGTAATTAGAGCCTGCCTTGGCAAAGGCTTCAATGTAGTTCTCAGGCTTTTCCACCATGAGGTGCACGTCAAGGGGAAGGGGTGTGATCTTTCGTAGAGAGGCCACCACGGGGGCTCCAAGAGTGAGGTTGGGCACAAAGTGTCCATCCATCACATCAATATGAATCCAATTGGCACCTGCCTGTTCAATGGCTTTTATCTCATGGGATAGGTTGGCAAAGTCGGCGGACAAGATACTGGGTGCGATGAGAAATGGTTTTTTATTCCAACAACCTAATAAATCTCCCTTTTTAAGACTCATCCCTTTTAAGAACTCCTCCACAGACATCCTCTGTCGGGATTCCATTTGAACTTCAAAGATCTTTAAATCTTGTTCTCCACAAGCAACAATCAGTGACTTTTTATCGCCATCTATATCAATAATTTCGCCATTTTTAGAGGTTTCAGATATTTCAGATTTTTCAACAGCCTCAATCACTTGAGTGCCATATATTTTCAGTTTTTTGCCACGAAAAGAAGTGTAAGTTCCCGGGCCAAGAGCGAGACCTCTTTGGAGGTTGTGAATTTCTTGGGCGGTTTGACTCCAATCAATATGAGACTCACTTTTTTGAATTTTGGGGGCATAGCTCACTTGTTGGGGATCTTGGGCTTTGGGTGTCACTCGACCCATGAGGTATTCCACCCACTCTCTTCTGAGTAAATCGGCTCCAAGAACTTTTAAGTGATCGTGGAGTTTTAAGGAGTTCATTTGAGGTTCCAAGGTGATTTCTCGACTTCCAATAATATCTCCTGCATCAAGTTTTTTCACCATGACTTGAAGGGTGACACCTGAAATTTTATCTCCTGCCATAAGGGCTCTTTGAATGGGAGCGGCTCCTCGCCAGCGAGGCAATAGGCTTGCATGGACGTTGACCACTTTTTGAGGAAACAAGTTCAAAAATCCTGAGAGAGAATTTGCCCATAGGCCACCACAACAGCTGCTTGAGCCCCCCAAGATTTAATTTCTTCCAAAGATGCTGGAGTGTTGATACTTCTAGGAGAGATCACCCGAAGACCATTTTCTATGGCGATTTTTTTGACGGCCGAGGGCTGTGTTTTCATTTTGCGCCCTGATTTTTTGTCGGGTTGAGACACCACTCCCACCACATGAATGTCTAAATGAGCTTCTGAATGAACTCCTGATTGTTGCAAAAGAGACTGAAGGTGGAAACTGGCAAACTCAGGAGTTCCCAAAAAAATAACAGGGATGGAGATTTTATTCACTTGTGGTGCTATCTTCACTTTTCGTATCATCTTTACTGTTGGTGCTATCTTCTTTGGGTTTGGGAACAGGATAACCCCATTTTTTAATTTTAGATTTAATGCGATTGGATTTAATCAAGCTAAGACGATCTATAAAAAGTTTGCCATCCAAGTGGTCAATTTCGTGCTGTATACAAATGGAAAGAAGACCATCTGTTTGAATTGTTATTTTCTGCCCCCTTGCATTCAGACCTTCAACTTCCACATAGTTGTATCTTTCCACCATCTCAAAGTAACCGGGCACACTGAGACAACCCTCTTCATAAGTGGTTTTCACTCTTTTTTCTCTGATGACAGGGTTGATGATCACAAGAGGTTGCTCTATTTTTGCTTCAAGTTCCGTCATGGGTGGGATTTCATAGCGCTTGCCATCTTCTTTCTGTGAATCCTCCTGAGAACGAGTGTCTGCCACGAGCAATCTGGTGAGGCTCCCCACTTGAGGGGCGGACAAACCAATGCCATGGAAGTTGTACATGGTCTCTATGAGATCGTGTGCCAAGCTGACAACCTCAGGGGTCACAGATTTAATTTCAGTTGAAACGTTCCTCAAACGAGGATCTGGAAACTTTAAGATATCTAATACGGCCATAAACTTCTCTTTCTAAAAAATTCTATTCCTAAGAACTTCGATTTAAAATTTCATGAGAATACTTCCATGGGTGATGCCCGCTCCAAAAGCTGTGAGTATGATGTTTTGCCCTCTTTGAATGCGTCCGTCTCGAATGGCTCGGTCCATGGCTGTAGGAATGGTGGCACCACCCACATTACCCACATCTTCAATTTCCACAACAACTTTTTCCATGGGCAGGTCAAGGTTGTCGGCAACAGCTTGGATGACACGGAGGTTTGCTTGATGGGGCACAACCCAATGGACATCGGAAATACCCATCTTATTGGCTTTGAGAACGTCACGGCACCCCTCACTCATGATGCGAACAGCACTTCTAAACATTTCACGGCCATTGTGCATTTTCATATAGTGGTGCCCTTTGTTAAGTTCTTCTTGATTGAAGGGTTTCAAAGAGCCCCCAGCGGGAATATTCAAGAGATGGCTAAGAGAGCCATCAGCATAACAGTGATGACTACTTATAATATAAGAATTACTGCCCATGGAGGCTTGGGAGACAATGGCTGCCCCCGCTCCATCACCAAAAAGGATGGCTGTGCTGGAGTCCTTATAATTGACAATGGGGTGAAGCACTTCAGCTCCCACCACGAGAATATGTTTGTGGTGGCCACCCTTGATAAATTGATCGGCCACAGAGAGGGCATAGACAAAGCCTGCACAAGAGGCTGCAAGATCAAAGGCCATAATCGACTTGGCGCCCAGTTTTTTTTGAAGTTCGCAGGCCGCAGATGGGAGGTGATGGTCGGGAGTGAAGGTGGCAAAGATAATCATATCTAGACTTTGAGCCTCTAGTTGAGCCATTTCCATGGCTCTTTGGGAGGCCAAAAGAGCGAGATCCGAGGTGCACTGACCCTGGGAAGCAATGCATCTTGTACCAATGCCTGTGCGTTGACGGATCCATTGGTCAGTGGCACCTATCATGGGTTCAAGGTCTTTGTTGGTGAGTTTCTTTTCGGGAAAGTAGGAACCTGTTCCACTGATTTTCGTACGGTATGTTTGGTATGTCCGCCTAACGGCTTTCTGTTGCATGGGTGATTTCATGATCTTTATAGTATCCACAGGAAGGGCACACATGATGGGTCTTGCAAATAGCAAAGCAGTTGGGGCACTGCGCTGTTGAAATGGGCTTGAGTGCATTGTGCGCCCGCCGGGACCCTCGGCGAGAGCGTGAGGTCTTACTTTTAGGACTGGCCATGGTAAATATCCTTTCCTGTTTTTCATGTAAGGTGGTCGTCGATTCTAGCCCACATCTCTCACAAACTTTTCGATTGCGACGGATGAAACTCTGAGCTAGTGGTGATCGTGTCTATATTCTATGCAATTCTAGCAATGATTGTGTCAATTTAAACAATGATTTCGCAAAATCAACTCTTTTTAGTGAGTTTTAATTGATGGAATGCATTATTTAGTCAAGATTTATTCATGATTTCAACTCATATTGGTTACAATGGGGTATGAACTTAAACCCAAACCTGAATTCAAATCTGAACTCAAACCTTTGTGACACGGCTTGCAATATGGTTTACCTTGGTTATCTGATGATCCCTGTGACTCTGCTGTTACTGCTATTTACCTGGCCCATGGGGCTTCAGGCCGAAGGGGTTTTGGAACTTCATGTTCAAGAATCCATTGATGTCTACAAAAAGCCCAATGGCCGCAAAAGAATCTCACAGTTGGGCCGGGGGGATCGTGTTGTGATTTCTCCCAAAATCTATGGGCGCTTTCGAAAGGTGTTGATTACATACAAGGGCAAAAAACGCAGTGCTTATATTGCCACGGATGATATTGTCAGATCCACTATTCTCGCCAAAAGTGAAAGATTTATGGATCGAAATCTCTACAAGAATAGAAAGTCCCTTGGAATAAGCCCCCTTATTTCTTACTCACGGGTGGGGAGACATCAAGTGGAGTCAGACACTAGCAGTATATATAAGGTCGGTGAATTGCAGGGGTGGAGTTTTCACTTTCTTCGCATTTTTGGCCAGTACCCTTTAAATTCCAATCTTGTTCTTCGTGCCTCTTTGCTTTTAGACTCTTTCAAATCCAGTGGAAAAGCCACTCTTAAAGCCGATAGCACCCGTGGGACACCACCAATCTCAGGTGACCTTGATCGTTCAGGTGACCTTGATCGTGTCGATAGCCTCATTGTTCTTAGTGGCACCTTGAAACTTTATGGTCCCCATCGAAAGACTTTCTGGTATGGCCCTAGCCTTGATATTGCACTCAAAAAATCCACGGACTTTGAAGTCCTAGGTTTGAACCTCATGGCCAAAGATGGAGGTTCAAGTCTCCTCGTTTTCATAGGGGGAGCCCTAGGCTGGGATCTTCATGTAATGGACTCTATCTACATAATTCCCGAGTGGAGAATCGGAGCCAGTGTTTTGGGCAAGCCCTTCGTCTTGAAAAATGAATGGGGTCTGAGACTCGCTTGGGCATTTTAGATCCTTAAAAATTGTGGCTATAACTTACGAAATACCGTCTCCCAAATGGGGAGAAAACACTCATGTGGCGACTAAGGCTTCCGTAGGCCACAAGACTTCTCGTTTTATCAGTGGGGGGGAGCTTGTCCAAAATATTTTTCACGCCGATATTGAATTTCCCATCCCAAGAAGCTGTATAGGCATAGGTTATATCAAAAACAGTATGCCTTGGAAGTGTCATAGCTCCCTTGATTTTGCTCACTGGATAAGAGGAAGTGGTTCTTGCGGCCAAGCGACCATAGTGTTTTTTCCAACCCAAACTGGCACTGGTGGTGTTTTTCCATGAGTGGGGAGATGATTTTATGCTTTCAAATACAAAGGTTTGTGTTTTTCTTTGAAAAATATGGGAGTGGGAACTTCCAAGCTTCAAGTGAGCCGTCTTCCATAGAGAGTGCTTCAGGGAGTGTTTCCAGTGGATTTCTAAGTCAACACCACGAAGAGTTCTCCGCCCCATGTTGATGATATAGGGAGTGGTGATACTTCTTAGCTCTCCTGTACTTTCATCCCGATCTATGACAACACCTAGATCCGCAAGTTCCGAGGTGCGACCATCGCTTTCAAGTTCGGTGTATCTGTCGGGATAAATTCTTGCAATGGTGTCTTTGCCCTCAAAGTTCCATTGATCTATGGTGAAGCTGAGGTCTTTTATGGGCTCAAAAACACTACCTATATTGTAGTGAATACTGGATTCAGGTTTAAGGTTGGGATGAACAAATGTATTGAGCTGGTAATACTGCCTGGCACAGCCTGAAGGGTCATAGTTACTGGCATGGCACTTGACTTGGTCTGTGAATGCATAGAGTTCTTCTGTATTCCCTCGGTAAAAGTCACTGACACCCGGGGCTCGAAAACCTGTGCCCATAGAGCTTCTAAGTAACCACTTGGCCTGGGGCCTATAAGAAAGGGCCAACTTGGGGTTCCAGGTGTTTCCCACATCGGAGTAGGCATCAAAGCGGCTAGCCAATTGGACTTCCATATTTTGAAGAGGCTGGGCCGAAAATTCGATGAAAGCTGAGTGAATATTGCGACTCCCACGGTAATTCTTTTGAGGTGGTGTTAGCAAATCCCCCGATAGCAGAGAGGCATCATTGTGAATATTAAGGGAGGACCACACAGAATTGGCTCCTATGGCCATAGAGAGGGGGCCTTTGCCAAGTTCCATAAGTTCCCCCGTGGCCAAAAACTTTGTTGTGATGAGGTGGGTTGTGTTTTTATAGGTGGGAGTGACCATGGCCTCTGCGAGATCCGATTTATAACCTTGAGGTAAGTTGGGATCAAAGCGCCCACTGTAGAGCATCTGCCGAAGGATTGTTTGGCTGGCATTGCCATGGGTCATATGGAACTGACTGTCTAAGAGATAAAAACCTGAGAGCATTTGCCAAGACCAGGTTTGTGTTTGAGAAAAGTCACCATTGAGTTTGGCTTGCACACTGTAGTTTTGCTCTAAGTTCTCTCTTTCTTGAGGTCCTAGCTCTTCTACAGCTCTGTAATTCAGTTCGATGGGGGTGGAATCACCACCGTGGGGGGTATTCTTGAGAAAATCCTTCAAACCTCCCTTTTGGAGAAATTCAGGCAGAATAGACTGGTCACCTCGAACTGTTTTTTGAGTCCAATGGATGGAAAGAGGGCTTCGTAGAACTTGTTCCTTCTTGCGGTTGTAAAGTCCTAATACAGAAAGACTCATATTGTTTGCAAAGTTATAATTTCCCGTGATGAGGGAGCTGATATTGGTTTCGGGAATCTGCACTTGTCTAAATTGAAGGTTATCAGCACCACAGGTGAACTCTCCACAGGGTTCCCCCAAAAAGGTCTTCTCTTTGGGGTCTCCCTGAAAGAGCCATCCACTGCTCACGGGTCGGGGAACCACCTTGGTGTTTTTGTTATAACTGCCGAGATCATACTCATTGACAGCCTCGGATTCTTCAAACTGTATCATTCCAAGAATATGGCCGCGAGAAAGAGGCTTGCCGTAGGTAGCCACATGGCGTTGTCTTGTACCCACACCCTCTTCAGGGATATTGAAAGTGGATGTGACACTGCCATGGTCGATATCTGAACGAGTGATAAAATTCATGACTCCTGACATGGCATCTGAGCCGTAAAGGGCGGATCCCCCCTCTTTAAGGATTTCAACTTTCTCCACAATGGCGGCGGGTAAGGAGCGTGTGCTTATGTAAAACCCACCATCCCGTTTGGGCAAATTGAGCCCGTTGAGGAGTACCAAGAGATTTCCTGCATGTTGCCCATGAAAGCGAACATAGCCTGCGTTTCCCACAACTTGTTCAAAACCTGAATCCTCTTTGAGAACATCGGCAATAGTGGTGCTTCCGGTGACCTCAAACATTTCACGATCAATGACCTTAATAGGGGAAGGGCCTTCTATATCGATTCTTTTAATATAAGACCCTGTCACTTCAAGCTTCTCTATTGGCTCTCCTTGGAGGCTTAAGGGCAGGAAATTCAAAAGAAAAAGAAAAGGCGGCCACCATGATCTGATTGAAAAAAATGATTTTACTGAAATCAAAAATACTACTACTAATACTAATGATGGTAATGACCCTAAAGGCATAATCATCCCTCTCCCTGCTTACAAGGGCTTAAAATTGGCCAGATAAATAGCCATCACACCAAGCCCTATGATGACAAACCACAAAATCTTGGCCACTTGCTGGCTTTTTCTCACAAAGGGGCTGGCAAACCCATAAAATATCCATATGGACAGCTTGAGCCAAATCCACAATGGCCAGGGAGCCTCCACTCCCGTACGAACAAGAAGGCCAAAACCTCCAATAAGAGCTATGAATAGCCCCACTCCATGGGTGATACTAGGGAGTTTTCGATGGGCCCATTTTTTACCACCTCCTTGAAATCCATTGAGGAGAATGGACCCATAGGCTAAAAAAATCATCAGAATTCCTGTGAGGTGAATCACTTTGTAAGTTGCATATGAGAACATAGAGCCCCTCTTTCATTCATCATGAAGCATTATAAACAACAACTTGCTTCATGTTCCAAGTCTTTTTCTTCGGGAGATGGCGAAAATCAAGTCTCCCGACTCAAAAATATATCCCTCTCCCTGGAATGCTTTACAACAAAAAACAAAGCCATGGCTTCTTTGGTCTAAGACTTTCCAATTGGTCATACGAACATTGCTTAAAGTTATCTTGCTGTTTTTTTCGTCAATAGTCTTAAAAGCCGCCTCTTTGGCTCCCCACAGTAAGGCTAGGGAAGGTGCAGATATAATTTCCTCCTTGTTAGAAACACGATTCACCACTCTCTTTGTAATACGGGATTTTTGCTCAATATCCAGTCCTAGGAAGATATTGGGGGAGTACTCAAAAATGAATCCGGCCAATATCCGGCAATGAGAGATAGAAATAGCCATACCAGGACCTTTGGGAGGCCCTCCTGGAGTGAGAAGAGGCTGTCGATACACTCCAAGAATTGTTTGTTTTTCTAATTGAGACACCAATGATTGCCTTAATTGCAGACGTACTTTGTAGTTGGGAGGGCCTAAAAAATAGAAATGGCCACATATGGAGGAGCACCAACATTTTTGATTGAGTTTAACAAATTGACTCTGTATATCATCAATTTTTGTATCACTCGCAGGAAGAGTCGGTGGAAAAGCACGAGTGTGTTGCGTCATTTATGACTCGTGTTTTCTTCAATGAGTTTTTCAAAGAACTTGAGAGCCTCAGGGGTATACCACCGATCCACTCCCATAATCTTACGAATAAGCCGGAGGTCTTTGCCTAAGATATAGGATTCTGGCAAAACTTCCGTGCCATATTGACGAGCTAGTTTCTTGTCTTTGTCCCACACCAACTTAATATGAGGGCTTGCAACTTGAAAGGCTCTGAGAAAACTCTTCATATCTTCGAGAGTTTCATCGGCTGAAACGGCAATAAGAATAACTTGACCCTGAAAATGCTCCACCAACTGTAGCATGGAGGGAAACTCATCCACACAGGGCTCGCACCAAGAAGCCCAAAAATTAAGGATCACAATTTTATTCTGAAGTTGAGAAAGGGAGAATTTATTTCCATGGATGTCCCGGACATTGAAATCAGGAGCCCCATTTTTTTTTATTTGCTTGAACTTAAGAATGGAGGGAGAGGGACGTGACCCTTGGGTGAGTGTATCTTTAAATTGGGTCCAAGCCATATAGAATAGAAGACCCATAAGAAGAACGACAATTCCTCCTTGCGCATGGCCTGGGATTTTTGAAGAACTTGTTTTTATTTCTTTAAAGAAGTTTTTTCTCATTTCTTCATTTTCAAAGATAAAATGACTTCACAAGCTTCGCGAACACAGCCCTGTCCTCCCTTATTGGCACAAATATAGTGGGCCACATTTTTGTTTTCCTCACATCCATCTTGAGGAGTGAAGGCGAGCCCCACCATTTCCATGGCTTTGGTGTCATTGGTATCATCACCAATATAGGCGACATGTTCAGGAGAAATATTGGAGTCATCGAGCAACTTTTTCAAAACCATGGGTTTGTTTTGAATACCTTGAAAAACATAATCAAATTTCAACTCCTTGCCACGACGAGCCACAACCTCTGTATCTCCCGCAGTAAGAATAGCTGTTTTAACCCCCTGGCCTTGGAGAAGTTTAATGCCTTGGCCATCTTTTGTGTTAAACTTTCTCATTTCCTTACCAGAGGTCCCATAGTACAAACCAGCATCGGTTAACACTCCGTCCACATCAGTGACAAAGAGTTGAATGTCTTTATTTTTGATCTGGTGCTGAATTTGTAAGCGTCGTAACAAGCACTCAAGACTTTCCCCATCCAACCTCCGTGGGCCATGGCAGCGATCCTTATTGCTCATTTCAAATTGATGACCAACATAACCAGTGTTGAGAGCATAAACAGCACTTAGGTAAGTTGCGGGGCCCATCGCATAGAAGCCCACCTTCCCTGAGAGGTACTGGCGAGACTTCATGAAGGAACTATAAGAAGTGATATAAAAGGCTCCATTTTCTATGAGATCCCCCTGCTGCTGTCCTTGCCCACTTCTTAAAAGAGACTCCCTAGGCTCCTCATGCAAAGGCAAAGCGATATGATCAGTCCCCTCTCTCCAAGTAAAATGAGGGGCACGAACCACGGACAAAAGGCTGTCAAAACCACCAGAGCCATAGGACTCAAAAGCCCACTGAAGATCATCTGATCGAAGAAATGGCTGACCTGCTTGAACGAAAATAATCTGTTTACAGGGGTTCTTTTCAAAATATTCCATGGTCAAATCTTCCACAGAGGAGGTTCTCATTTGAGAAGCCATGGAGGGGGAAAAAATAGAAATTTTTGGGAGCTTCCAACCTAAGATCAAATCTTTGATTCTTGTGGAAGATGTTGCCACCACCACTTGATCAATAGAGGGGCTATCACAGGTGGCTCGAAGAGCCCAATAAAAAAGAGGGCGTCCCGCAAAGTCCTGGGTGATAAAATCCAAGAGTTGGTCGGATGAAGTATGACAAACATAACCTGGAGTGGGAATAGGAATGAAAGCTATTAAGGAAGCCATATATTTAACAACATATACAGGTTGTAGGCTTTAGCCAAATTTAAAAAAGGGCGTCAACGCGTTGTGCATATGATCGCATCATATTGGGAAGATTGACCTTTAAAAGGGTCTTTGCAATGGGCCCTGGTACAAATAATTTAAATTGAGCCTCGACACTGTAGGAGACCTCTGTGGTATTTTCTGTGGTTTGGGATTGTGTGAGGAGCCACTTCCCATGAGCTCGCTTAAATAAATCCCCTGATTCAAAGACCCAAGAAAGCTCTGTGGGAGAAGTTTCCTTCATTCTTAAACGATATATAAATGTCTTCAGAAAAAAAATCTCAAACTCCACAAGAGGCTCTTTCCCTTGATTTTTGACCACCTCGCACCTTTGAATCTCAGATAAAAACTCGGGATATTTTTCGTAGTCTGTAATAATCGAAAAAAATTGCTCGGGTGGACACTGAAATGTTTCATTGACAGAGACAGAGGTCATGGGCTTTATCCTTATAATTGACAAGAAGTACCAAAGTCTATGAGGTCACTTTCCCAGTGGTTTTCGCAGGGAACACTTTTGAAGCCAAGAACTTTTAATACTTCACATAAAGTTGTTAGCTCTTGGTTGTAAAGATCCAAGGTACAGGCTCCTGCGACCTTAAAGTTTATCGTGTACTCCTGGAAAAAATCAAAGGTTCCGGGAGCAATGATGGGGCACTTCTCCACTCCTTCTTCACAAGTCAATTTTTGCCACTGATTGACCTTGCTATTTTCTCCATCTGTTAAAGAGGCCCCATAGGAATTGATAAAAGAAACTAATTGCTGGTCCGTACTTTGAAAGTTTTGAAACTCCTTCTCTCTTTGGCATAGATCTAGTAGCAAAGGATTGAGGTCTTTGCGACTTGATTCAGAAGCACAAGAGACAACCTTAGAAATAAAGGGAGCCAGTTCTTGGGTGGACAACTTTGCATTTGAGTTGATTTGGTCAATTCCATCGTAAAGCCACCCAAAAGAGGCATCTTCAAATTCATCATAATAGGCCATCGGCTCTATGGCTTGGAGATCTCCCATGGTGAACCTTCTCAAAGTATCACCACTCTCAAAGGACTTAAAAAAGGCACTCAACTTTGAGTTATTGTCTATAAGAGATTTCACATAACCAAGATGCTCTTCGGCCTTTTCGATTTCTCGGTGCGTGTATAAAAAAACAGGAGTTTCCCAGCCATCACATGAGTTTGTGGAAGCCACTCTCTTCCCTCGATTCTCCAAAAGTTCGCATATAAAAACACCTGTATCTGTTTTATTTATAGATGTGAGAGCCATATCCTCGGAAACAAGAGAATATGATGATTTCGATTTCATCCAATCAATGGCTTTCAAGGCAGCTGGAGGAGAGACTGAGATCCCTTGGGAAGAAAGAGGAGGAGAGGCTTGAGCTTCGCTCAAAGTCCATAAGCTGGCTAAACTGAAGCCAAAGGATAAGAACAAACAAGAAAAGAGATTAAGAATCATCATCATAACACCCTCCACATCATTTTAAATATCAAAAATCGCTGCAACGCTATCTTGTTTTTTAAGTTCTGTGGGGCTCGTTGCTAAATAGAGTTCCCTGAGCAAGAGATCACGAGCTTTTTTTAACATATTTCTTTCACCAAAACTCAACTCTTTATCAACCTTAAGGAGGTAGAGATCACGCAGCACTTCAGCAATTTCATAAACAGAGCCTGTTTTAATCTTATCCATGTAATCACGGTAGCGACGATTCCATGTTTGATTGTCAATTCTCACGTCTTTTTCTTTTAAAATATCAATGACTTCAGCTGCTTCTTTTCTTGAAATAATGGGACGTAATCCCACAGATTTGACATTCTTTTGGGGAATCATGACTTTTAGCTTCTTACCGTTCTCAATAATTTCCAAGCTATAAAAAGTTAATTTATTCCCAAAAATTTCTTTTGTCTCAATAGCAGTGACAGTGCCCACGCCTCGACCTGGGTATACGGCATTGTCACCGACTTTAAAACTTTCCAAATTGAACCTCCTGTTGCACAGCTTCTTATGTGGTTTATATCAGGTATGACACAGATTATCAAATATAATAATTGCATTTTAATTGCATTTGTAGTTATTACATTATTCACTATGGACCTTGGCATCTATGGTGCCTCAGAAATCATTAAGAATCATTAAATTGACAATACAACAAAAGGAGAGATCATGAAAAAGAATTATTTCTACTCATTCTACTCAGGGGTCATTTCCTTTATCTCTATAATGATGCCATTGACCACTATCGTTACCTTCATCTGTATCTCTTTAAGTGTCTTTGCCTCAAGAATTCACTCCAGCGGCTCTCAGGCGTGAGGGGAGATAGCTGGTGAACATACCTTCATCAAATAATATTTCTGAAAATAATCTTTCTAAAGAATCTCCCCGTCCACCCCGTCTTCGAGGTTCTTGGGCTATGAAGGAAATACTGGGGAGAACCCTTTTGCCCCACCATATGTTGAGTTGGATGGGCCACCATCGCCAAAGCCATCAAACCACCGTGCATAAAAATGCTCAATTGGGGCTTTATAGTCGCATTTTCCCTGGAGATTTTCTTCATTATGGCTACTTTGAGAACCCAGAGGTCTCCACGGATCAATTGACTTTTTATGATGTTCAGCAAGCTCAACTGAAATATGCTCAAGAATTGATAAAACTCATTGAGTACACCGATAAGCCTATTCTCGATGTTGGCTCAGGTATGGGAGGGTTCTTGGGACTGCTCCACGGATCGGGCTTTGATGTCACAGGTTTAACTCCCGATGAGCTTCAAGTGAATCATATACGCCGAACCCATGAGAACATTTCTGTTCTCCACTGTCGATTCGAAGATATGCCTGTCAACGAGTATGCAGGAGCTTTTGGGACCATTATTCACTCGGAGTCCATTCAATACATGGACCCACTGCAAGTTTTTGATATCGTCGATCAAACTTTGGATTCCCAAGGAACCTGGATTGTGGCCGATTACTTTCGCATGGGGAACGAAAAAGGAGAATCTTCAGGTTGGCTATGGCAAGACTTTCTCCAGGGTGTCAACGCAAAGGGATTCCAAATCACCCATAGCCGTGATATTACCGCTCATGTTCTTCCAACGCTTGGATTTGCCTATCTTCTCGCCTCTCGTATTGGCCTTCCTGTTTTTGACTTTGTCCAGGAAAAGATGCAATCAAAATCTCCCAAAATACATTATATTCTTGAAAATATCTTAACGGGAACCCGCCGAGCCCTTCTTCAAAATATGGAGGTTTTAAATCCCGCCAACTTCGCCCGTCGCAAGCGTTATATGCTCATGTGTCTTGCTCGCAAGAATAAAAATGAAACAGGAGACTCTACTGTATTTGGAGTTTAAACAAAATGGAGTGCATGGCTTTCAAAAGATTTTTATCATAGCGATCTGCCAGTTTGCCTATCATAAATTCCAGGGCTTCTGTGGAAACTTTAGGGCGATTGTAGGATCTTTGCGTGGTGAGGGCATCATAGGTATCTGTGATGGCAATGATCCTCGCCATGGGATGAATCTCACTTCCTTGAAGGCCCTGGGGGTAACCATTTCCCAAAGAGCTTTCATGGTGTTCAAAACAACAGGCTTTCACTGCTTCACTCACATTGTAATCGTCTAAAATTTGCAAACCGTAGTAGGGGTGCTTTCTCATCTGAGACCACTCGATATCATTGAGGGGACCATTTTTACAAATAATATTGGTATTGACATGCCTTTTGCCAATATCATGGAGAAGGGCGCCCTCCCCCAACTCTTGAAGATCGTCACCACTGTAGCCAACGATTTTACCAAGACCTAAGCTGTAGATTCCCACATCCAGAGAGTGGTTATAGGTGTAAAAATCATGGGTGGAAAGCCCCACAAGGTGAACCATAGCTTGGATATCGTGGTCCATAAATTCCACAAAATTGTGAATAATTTCCTTAGAACCTTGAAGGGCTTGATACACATCAGGACTTTCAAAAAGCTCTTCCATCAAGGAAAGGGAACTTTCTCTTAAAATTAGAGCTTTGTCTTGGAGTTCTAGTTCGTCACAACTGAGGCGATCTCGAATATAATTCTTGTAAGCTTGCTTGTCACATACCTGAATAGAAAATCGATCAAAAGCCTGTTGCTCCAAAGCACAAATCTTGTCTTTTTCGAGTTGATCCCCCATCTTGAGATAGTGCACTTGTTTGTCGGCAATACGAACAAAAACATCAAAGGGAATGGGAGTTCCAGGAGTGAGGGAGTTCAAACGAATCTTGATATAGGATTCATCACGACTCCTCTGTGACTCTAAACCTGTCTCCATGGCATTGCTGTTGGGATTCATCATGCTTTCTATTCTGCCTGGTTTTATCTAAGAAATGAAGCAAAGCTTCAAGTGAAGTCATAACTAACACAACTAAAGTATTGACCTGCTTTAGGGCTAGTTTTAAAGATGAAACTATGACTATTTACAATAACACTCCTGTTGAGTACTTAAAAGGCGTGGGTTTGAAGCGCTCCAATATATTAAGAAAAAAATCCATTCGCACCGTAGGAGAACTTTTATATTGGTTTCCAAGGTCCTATGAAAATCGCCAGATCATGCGTGATGTGAGTAGTCTCCAACCGGGGGAGATTGTCAGCCTTGTTGCCACTGTTTTTAACATCCAATCTTTCCCCATGGGAAAGGGCCATCGCCGCATCTACGAAGTAATTGTGGGAGATGAATCGGGAAAAGCTCATTGTAAATACTTTCGCATTCCTTACAAGGGGTACTTTGAGAAGTTTCACCCCCACCAAAAGGTAAGAGTGTCGGGAGAGGTTTTTCAATACAGAAATCAGATTCAGTTTCATCACCCCGATATTCACCCCTTTCACCCCGATGAAGAGCTAGAGGATGCCCTCATTCCCCTTTATACAGAAAAAGATGGATTAAGTTCCAAGAAACTTCAGCAGTTGATGGGAACGGCTATTGAGTCTCTCATTGACCATCCCCAGGACCATCGTCAATATGAGGGAGACACTAGGGTGCCAGGGGTCCCTGAAAAACTTCCACCCTGGCTTTTGCAAAAGTACGATTTAATGTCACTTCCAAAAGCCTTGAAGCAAATTCACCAACCTCCCCATGAGCAGAGCTTAGATTATTTGAACTTTAAGGCTCCCTCTCAAAGGCGGATTATTTTTGACGAATTTTTTTGGCTAGAACTGCATGTGGCAAAAAAGCGGCAAGAAATTCGCAAAGAAATCTCTGTGGCTATCTCCAAAAATCCCTCAGAGTTCTC
Organism: Bdellovibrionales bacterium; assembly: GCA_965261545.1. Classification (GTDB taxonomy): domain Bacteria; phylum Bdellovibrionota; class Bdellovibrionia; order Bdellovibrionales; family UBA1609; genus CBDHDF01. The sequence goes on from CBDHDF010000002.1 coordinate 847,539, forward strand.
CCGAGTCGACTTACTCATGAAGTCCTTGCCTTTTCATTTAACCAAAGCTCAGAAGAAAGCCTTTGAAGATATACAAGAAGACCTTGCCCAACCCCACCCCATGCACCGCATGGTTCAAGGGGATGTGGGCAGTGGAAAAACGGTTGTGGCCATGCTGGCCGCCGCCCATGTCACTGACCATGGAAGGCAGTCGGCTCTTATGGCACCCACAGAAATTCTAGCAGAACAACACTATAAAAATGCTAGGAAACTTTTGGAGCCTCTTGGAATAAAAGTGGGATTTCTATCAGGGGCCATGAAAACTGTGGCAAAAAGAGACATTATTGAAAAATTGATGGAAGGTCAAGTAGATTTATGCATGGGAACCCATGCCCTCATTCAAGAAAGTGTTTCCTTTAAGGACTTGGGTTTGGTGATGATTGATGAACAGCATCGTTTTGGTGTTGAGCAAAGAAATGAACTTTGCTCCAAGGGAAGATCTCCTCATTTTTTGGTCATGACAGCCACTCCCATACCACGAACCTTGGCCATGACTATTTATGGAGATTTAGATGTTTCCCTCATCAATGAGTTGCCTGCTGGTAGAACTCCCATTTTGACCCGAACTGTGGACGAGTTCAAACGGCCCAAGGTCATGGGCTTTTTGTATGACCAAATCAAAAAGGGACTCCAAGCCTATATTATTTATCCACTGGTGGAAGAAAGTGAAAAAGTCGATTTAAAAAATGCTTTGTGTGAATTTGAAAAGCTTAAAAATAAGTTTCATGAATTTCAGGTGGGCCTTCTCCACGGAAGAATGCACTCCTCAGACAAACAAGAAGTGATGGAATCCTTTCACCGAGGTGATATCGATATTCTTGTCTCAACAACAGTCGTGGAGGTGGGGGTCGATGTGCCCAACGCCAACTTTATAATGATTGAACACTCTGAGAGGTTTGGGCTCTCTCAACTTCACCAGTTGCGAGGACGTGTCGGGAGAGGAGAACATAAAAGCTACTGTGTTCTCATGTTGGGCCACGCCGCTTCCGAAGAGGCCAAAGCTCGTGTACGAGTGCTTGAGGGCACCACAGATGGTTTTCAAATTGCAGAAGCTGACTTGGAAATGCGAGGACCAGGAGAGTTTTTAGGAAAACGGCAATCGGGGGTTTTGAACTTTAAAATAGCTCAGCTTAGACGTGATATTTCTGTTCTCCACGAGGCTCGAAGAGCTGCCTTTGAAGTCATGGAAAAAGACCCTGATTTATCTCTCAAAGAACACCAACCTATGGGAGAAGAATTGGAACGAGCTTCTTCTATAATGAGATCATAAGTGAAGTCATAAAGCAAAAAGAACTAAAGTTTAGTCTAGCAATTCCGATGCACAGAATATAACCCCTTTGTAACTGTTTGTATTCCCTCTATCATTCCTCTGTATTTGCCTGTATATCCCACCGCCATACGTCTGTATATGTATATGATCTATATGTAATTGTATGCAATAATATATAAAAAATTATTAGTGAAGTGATTACAAAAATATTGACTATGTTGTTGATGTTGTTGGTGTTGTTGGTGATTTTTTTTGGAGACCAAAGATGAAAAAGCAAAAAACATTCTTACTTATGCTCATCTATCTTTTCTTTCTTTCTTTAGTGGCTTGTCTTCAACAAAAGAGTGTATTTGATGGGCAAGATCTTGAGAATAAAAACAACCCAACCGTGGCTCAGTTTCCAAATCCAAATCATGGTACAAATTATCCTGAGCCAGGTTTGCCATCTGGTCCCAAAGAGCCCGGTGAACCTGAACTAGGTTTGCCATCTGATCCCAAAGAACCCGGTGAACCTGAGCTAGGTTTGCCATCTGGTCCCAAAGAGCCCGGCGAAACTGTGAGAGGTGAAGGACCTACAATCGAGTTTCTACAGGCTCCGGTGGATCATAAAGAGAATGAAGAATCCCTTGTGAGCTTTTTAGTGACAGATCCAGATGGGGTCGATGCCGTTCAATGCCAACTGCTCAACAATGAAGAGCCTAAGGACTGTGGCGTATCACACTCAGAAGTTTTAAAAGACCTTAGTGTTGGAAAACATAGCTTTCGTGTCATGGCTATTGATAATCAGGGCCATATAAGCACGAAAAGTCATTCTTGGTATGTAAATACCGAAGACGTCATTTGCGACCCCTTTAAAGAAGGTGAAGATGATTGCTCTTCCTCCCAGCTCAACGGACTTACTGGATACATATACTATCTGCCTAGTCTCGGCTTTGGCCCTCGATCGTTAGTTCGCAGTGTGGCCAAGCTTGATGATTACTTAAAATATGGAAAAAGGGTTCCAACATTGCTCCATATGAGTCAGATCAATATTCCCGCAAGAGGTTTTCGCGATGGCTTTCGATCTAGTAATGGCGATATCATTCAAGATGTGAATGGCAATACGCTGCATGAATGGTTTTCACTGCGCCTCTCGGCGGTGATTGTACCAAATAGAGGGTCAAAGCAACAAGCTTATGAATTTGCCACATTGTCCGATGATGGAATGCGAGTGGTTATTGATGGAAAGGTCATTTTAAACGATGATGGACTCCACTCTCCTCGATGGAAATGCTCTTCTCAATCTTATGTCTTTGCACCTTTTGAAGAAAAGAAAATCGAGATTCATTACTTCCAAGGGCCTGCACACGAAATTGCTATGACGCTTCGATACCGCGTGAAGGGTCTGCAAACAGGCTGTCCTTATAGAAGGCATCAGCCGGGACGTGGTTGGAAAGAGATACCTCCTGAAGTTTTTTCTTCTTCCGAGTGACTTACGAAGCCTGGAGGACGAAGAAGCCTCATGAATATAAAACTCTTTAGGCCCCATGGCCACGGTGGTGTGTGCCCTTTTATGTCACTGACTACCTATGGACAAGACTCCATTCTTATTTCAATAATTTCAATAGTTTAGTTCTGTTCTGCTCCACTGTAACTTTAAAAATGTTTCCATAGTTGACGAGTGACAAAAAGGGGCTCCTATCCTTCTTCTGGAAGAAGGCTTTAAAAAACTCATTCATTTCAATAATTTATAAAATTTTTAGAATGAAAGAGCCTTTGGCATCCATCTTGCCTTATAGAAAGGTATGATGAAAAAACAAATCCAAAACAAAAAAAGAAGCAAGAAACGCCAACCCCTAAGGCTTGCCACATTCACAGTGGTGGCCCTTTTTCTTCTCCAAGGTTGTGGACTGAGTCATGTAGATCCCGAGGAGTCCTGTAATTTTATGCAGAGCAAAGAGCAACAAAGACTCTCCTGGGGTGAGAATGTACCTGTCACAGTTCATATCCACAAAAGTGTTCCCCGAAAATTTCGCCAAGATATCATTGAGGCCATGGAGCATTGGAACCAGCAAATGGGACGAACTCTTCTTGAATTAGGTATTGAGGGTATAAATGGAGCCTCTCTTCCTAAGCGAGATGGTCACTCTATTGTCTATTGGTTAAATACTTGGGATAAAACACCCAGTGCTGAACAAGGACGAACGACAGTGTACTCCCGTGGTGCAAGAATTCACGAGGCTGATATTCGTATTAATAATAGAGATTTTGACTTTTTCTCAACAAACGACTTTTCTGAACAGGCCACTTGGTCGAAGGTCCATGTAAAAAGCCTTCTTATCCATGAGTTTGGGCACTTTCTTGGCCTTGATCACGATGACTCCCATGGCAGTGTTATGAACAGTGGGCTTGCCAGTGGTGCCATTCGAGACCATGTAAGTTCACAGGATATCGAATCTTTAAGTTGTGAGTATTAAAAATAAAGAACTTGTGGACTCCTCCCCCCACAACCACGTGCGTTTTACATGAACTTTCTTCAATATGCTGACTAATTTTTAACAACCTAAAAAATTAAGTTTATGGATCCAAATAAGTGAGCTTATTCAATGCCTTAGGTCAATGCACTGCTGCAAAAGTTCATGGGAGTTCAAAAAGCTCTTAAAATTTTACAATGCACAGCCTCAAGGAGCTTTTAAAAAGAGATGAAATCAAAATAAAAAGTATTTGAGAAGATTATGTTGGCACGAGACTTGCTATTATACTTTAAACATTCCCCCCTTGGCGGCCTGGTTCCCCTCCTTTATTCCAGGCCGTCATTTTTTTTCTCCCACGGATTTAGATCGGATTTAGCTTTTGGAAAGTCCCAATCTGGCCTAGGGTTCCAACCTCAATTGAACTAAAATAGTTAGATATGCCGTACCTATCGTACCTCAACTGCTCTTTTTACCTCTTTCTTCTCTTGCTTTTCTTTCTTTTCCTCCCATCGAGTTGGGGTTATCACATATTGTTGGACCCAGGCCACGGAGGAATTGACCAGGGAACCACCCTAGGGATTTACCGCGAGTCTCAAATGACCCTACAAGTGTCTCGGCTCCTCAAAGAAAAATTCGATCAAGACTCCGATTTCAAAGTCACATTGAGCCGCAACAAAAATGAGCTTCTATCTCTTCAAAGGCGAGTGGACCTGGCCCATAGTCAAGGGGCTGATCTCTTTGTAAGTATTCATGTGAATGCCTCCTCAGATCCACGAGTTCGAGGCAGTGAAATTTACTTCAAAAACCAGTTCACCCCCGACAAGGAAACTCTGATTCATACGGCCCATGAGCTTATAAGTTTTCAAAAAGGAAAAATAGCTCACAAAGCTTCCATGAAGATACCTCGACAAGGAGGGTTGCAAGAGGAGGTGGTTGAAATTCTTCGGGATCTCAATAGAAACAACCACTTGTTCTTTAGTGGGGAGTTGGCAAAAGCGATTGCCAGAAATTGGCAAGTTCCCGAAAGCTCTATGCGTGGCATTCGCCAGGCTCCTTTTTTTGTTGTCAGCCATGCTCATATGCCATCTATTCTTATCGAACTTGGCTTTATCACCCACAAAAGAGAGGCTCAGCTTCTCCAGCAACGAGAGTATCAGATTCAAATTGCCCATTCTATTTACAAGGGAATTAAGGAATATAAAAAATCTATTAGACAAAATCATTATCGGCCCTTAGACTAAAATTTCGTAGCTTTCGTAGCTATCGATAAAATTCAACAGTTATACCTTTTATAGTTTATGACTTTTATGGCTTCTTTTTGGCTTTTATGCTTCTAAAACAAAGAATCAGTGAGGAATTATGAGAACAGATGGTCGACAGCCCCAAGAAATTCGTCCCCTCAAACTCAAAGCTGAGTGCAATCGCTATGCCGAGGGCAGTGTCCAAATACAGATGGGAGAAACCATCTTGCACTGTACAGCCTCAGTGGAAGAGCGAGTTCCCAAGTGGCTCCATGGGTCAGGTGAAGGATGGGTGACAGGAGACTACGGAATGCTTCCGCGCTCCACCCATTCACGCATACAAAGAGAGAGAGCCCTTCACAGCGGCCGCACCCAGGAAATTTCTCGCTTTATTGGCCGCAGCTTGAGAGCCGCTGTTGATTTAAAAAAGCTAGGGGAAAGGCAAATTTATGTGGATTGTGATGTTATTCAAGCCGATGGGGGCACCCGAGTGGCTGCCATCACAGGGGGCTTTATTGCCCTTGCCCTTGCCCTTAAGTTTCTCCATGAGCAAAAGAAAATTTCAAGCCTACCTCTTAAACACTATGTATCGGCCATCAGTGTGGGGATACAGGGGGAGACTCCCCTTTTGGACCTCAACTATGATGAAGATTCAAATATCAGCACAGATATGAACTTTGTGATGATGGAATCCGGTCGTTTTATTGAAATCCAGGGAACCGCTGAAATGGCTCCCTTTTCCCAGGATCAATTGGGAGCCATGATTTTACTTGCTAAAGCGGGTTGTCAGCAGTTATTTAAGGCACAGTCAGAGGTGCTCAAGGACTTTTTCCCACTGCAAGCCACATCCCAATGATACTTTGGATAGCGAGTTCAAACAAAGGCAAAGTGGGCGAATTTAAAAAACTCTTGCAAAACTTAGGGCCTTCAAACTTAACACCTCCCTCTTGGGAAGTTCACTCTCAGAGTGAGCTTTCAACCTATTTTTCTCCTCCTGAAACAGGAGATAGCTTTGAGGCCAATGCACGCCTCAAAGCCAAGTCCCTCCATGGTGTGAAAAAAGACAGTTGGGTGATGGCTGACGACTCAGGTTTGGAAGTCTGTAGCCTCAACAACCTTCCAGGTATTTATTCCGCTCGCTATGCAGGAGAAAAGGCAACGGACTTAGAAAATAACATGAAAGTTTTAAAGATGCTCAATTTGCGCTGCCCCCATAAGCGACAGGCAAAATTTCGCTGTGTCATTGTGGCCTACTCCCCCAATGGCCAGGAGTATCTCACCGAAGGGATTCTGAATGGTGAGATCAGTGAGACAATGAAAGGCAAAGGGGGTTTTGGCTATGACAGTGTTTTTATTCCCGAAGGTCATAATCAAACTTTAGCTGAACTGGGAAGTCTTGTGAAAAACAAAATATCCCACCGTCACCAAGCCTTCAACCAGTTGATGGCTGACCTTATATGATCGTAACATTCACTGGCCTGGACCTCCATCGGTAATGCTCCAACCTTTACCTCTTAAGCTTGTACGAGCGGTGACCCCACTGGCATCGTATTTTAATGTGCCCATATTCATATTCTTGTCGCTTGCACTGGGTGTCCTTCTGTCAAATTCTATTAGAAATTTTGAATAATTTGTAGCAGACAACCCTGATAATAGAAACATCTGATTTACAGAAGAATTTGCGCGCCTAAAGTCCCATCCACTTGTGTTTGGATTTGCTCTCCCGGCACGATAAAACATCTTGAACATACTCTCAACTCTGGATGTATCCCAACCACTGACGTCTGGGTTGGCACTTGTGGCATCCTCAAACATAGTTCTCATATCTGTGACATTAGAAGTATTCCAATTACTTGTGTTTGGGGTTGCCCTTGTGGCACCATCAAACATAGTTCTCATATCTGTGACACGAGAGGTATTCCAATTACTTGTGTTTGGGTTTGCACTTGTGGCATCCTCAAACATACCTCTCATATCTGTGACACTAGAAGTATCCCAACCACTTGTGTCTGGGTTTGCACTTGTGGCATCCTTAAACATACCGCTCATATCTGTGACATTAGAAGTATCCCAACCGCTTGTGTTTGGGTTGGCATTGGTGGTGCGAGAAAATATCCATCGCATACTCGAAACTTTGGATGTATCCCAACCACTTGTGTCTGGGTTGGCATTGTTGGCATGATCAAACATACCTCTCATATCTGTGACGTTAGAAGTATCCCAACCACTTGTGTCTGGGTTGACCCTGGAAGCATTACTAAATAGGTTATACATAGTTGTAACATTGGATGTATTTCCACCAAAGACATTTAAGAGAAAACGATTCTCTTTAAAAGCTTCAGAGAGGATTTCCCACCCCATATTTCCTAGGTTGAGTACCTCAAGCAGACGGTTTCGTGTGGAGTCTGAGGCGTTTGTAAATCCTTCGCATATGCCTTGGATCTTGACTGTATATGTTCCAGCGCTTTGATAGGTATGCACTTTGTCTGAATCATCAAAAGATGTGACCTCACTGGAACTGCTTCCATCACCCCAATCCACAGTAAAATTATATATTAATGACGAATTTCTTCTAAGAGGTATAGTGAATTGAAAGTTATCTGGAAATTTCCACTTTGTCACAAAAATATTAATATTATTATCTACGGAGGAAGTGACTGTCTTGCCTTCACTTTGACTTGCTTTGATGGCAGTAGGATGAGATGATACATCTTCGACATTAAAAACTCCTAAAAATGTATTTCTTGAATCACAAGGTAAATCTTTTTCCACATTTGGCTTTCCAATAACGATTGTAACATTTCCAAGGCTTGATTTACAAGTTCCACTTATAATATATTGATTCATATTGGTGGAAGAAAGTGGAAGCAATGAGGATAATTCTAGTGCATCAGGGAAGATGATATTATTTGCAACAGTGGTACTTGTTTTTTCATTTTCATGGGTAACTCTGATGGTAGCTTCTTTTGAAATTACCTTTCTTGCGTCGGTAGTTCCTGTAAAGACATTGGAGTTACAAGGCACTTCTACGGAAGTTGTTTTAGGTGTTTCAATGACTATGGATACGCTTTCGTTTGTATTTGAATTGCAAGTTCCACTTACCGTATAGGTTTCTGCATTGGATGAAGAAATAGGTGGCAATGATGCATTGATACCCAATGTGGGAGTTTGAGAAGTACTTCTAGGAGTGTTCTCAGAAGTACTTCCAGGAGTGTTCTCAGAGGCATTTCCAGGAGTGTTCTCAGGAGGATCTACGGGAATCTCAATGGAGGGTTGAACAAACTTCTTTGATTGTTTTTTACTAGAGCGACTCTTGCAACCTACACCCACAAATACAACCAAAGATAAACTGAGTAGAAAGTAAAAATAATTATCTTTATATTTCATATTTTTTTTCATAGCTGTTGCTTCCTTCCTAATTTTTTCTGAGTCTCCTAATCATATGGCGAAAGAAGTTTTCTTTCAGATATTGGAGATTTATATTGGTTATTCATCTAGAAACATTCAGATTTTATTTTTATAAAAAATTATAATGACTATTAATCGGTTGAATAAAATTAAATAATAAGGTTTTATCAAAAAAATACGTAACATTCATGGGGGGCCAGTTCGAGTCATAATGGACCTAAGGACTTGTAACGGAGTGTGACCTCCCAAGTCCCAAGAAGAAGCGGTTCCCATAAATCGCCTTTGGTATTCAACCTGAAATGTCCCTCAGTTATCGCTAGGTTTCAGGCCCAAGATCTTGAATTGGGTGTTCCCATCGGGTGGAAAAAACACTAAAAGATTCTAAAACAATTTCACCTAGACACGAAATCCATGGGGAAGGCCCTTTGTCGCAATGCTGGTGGCATTGTGAGGGTGAAGGCTTTCAAGGTGTTCCACTTGAATCCAATAATCGAGAACACGGCTATCTTTTTCTAATTCCTTTCGAATTTTTCGGATGGCATCTTCACAAAACATGAGTTGAGAGCCATTACGTCGGGCAAATTCTTGTTCGTCTTGGCGTTTGACCACAGTTTGAACAGGCGTCCCAAGGCTTTCTTCCACAAGATCGATAAAATGAATGGGAGACTCAACTTCTTGGCCCACTTCCAACTTGAGACGAGCGTGGCTGCGCTGGGCATGGGGGGTGGCCACCATGGAACTTTCTTCACCCAGCCATTGGGTGACATCCTCCATATTGACGGTATGTTGATTGGCAAAGTCTTTCGCAAATTGCTTTTGAATCAATTGCCTGGCAAGGGCTGCCGAACATGGACAGGTGCTGGAGTATGTGGCTTCTAAGAAGGCAAAAAATTGGATCGGGCCAGTGGATCCAGCTCCATCACGGCCATCATGGGTTTTTGTGGCTGATAGAGCCACAGGATATTGCCTCCAACCCCATTTGTCACTGATGAGGGCCTTTCTTTGAACAGGCCAATCAAATTTAACACATACAGAAGCAGAGTCACTGATTCCCTTCTGGGACTGGATAAATTCTTCTATGAGTTCCCCAAGTTGTTGAAAAGTCAATAACTCCGAATCAAGTCGCTTCTGAAGAGCCAAGTACAGGCGAGACATGTGAATCCCTCGCACCCGAGAGGCATTGAGATTGACAAAAGCGTCCACTTTGGCCGAGGAACGAAATCGCTCCCCACTGAGAGGCTCTAGAATCCATATGGGCAACTCAATGTCTGTCATACCCACACGCTCAAGGGGACCCCAGGAGTCCACAAGGGTTTCTTGAGAAACATCTGGCATAGATGGCATAGATGGCATAGGTGGCATAGAACTCCTCATTTGTAACACTTGTTTTTGTAAACACTTGTTAAGTGATTTGTAAATTGGTATTTTGGTATTTGGCTCTACTGTCCACAGCAAAACTGGAAATGAGGGTATCGGAGAAAAAGAGAAAAGAGAAGAACAAAAAAGCAAAAGTCAAAAAGTCAAAGGACAAAGCTATGAGGGTTATAAAATATTCATTAAAGCATCAAATAAAATTTTCATTTTTCTTGATCTTCATGCTCTATGTCACCACATCTTGTGCGGCAAAAAGTAGGATCATACACAGCCATCCCACAGCAGCACCCATGAAAAAATCCACCGAAGAGGGAGGAGCTAAAAATGCCATTCTTCTCATTGGAGATGGTCTAGGCCCCACCGTGATTTCAGCCACAAGAATCCAGTTTTACGGCGTCAAGGGAAGGCTCTTTCTAGATAAAACCCGTCATAGGGGGCTTGTTTCAACTCACTCCCATGACAGCATTGTGACGGACTCAGCCGCAGCAGCTTCCTCCATGGCCACAGGGTATAAAATTAAAAACGGTGCCCTCAGCCTCTCTCCCTCCTCCCCTAGGCAAGACAAAAAAGACAAGAAATACAAAAGAGATAAGAAAAGCAAAAAAACCTCTTCCTCAGAATTCAAAACCATCTTGGAAATGGCCGCAGAACAAGGAAAATCCGTGGGTCTTATCACCACTGTGGAGTTTTCCCATGCGACTCCAGCCGCTTTTTACGCCCATGTGCAATCTCGAAGAGATACAGATAAGGTGATTCAATGGTTGGCCAGGAGTCCTGTAGATATCATCCTCGGAGCGGGTCTCCACTCTTTAGATTCCTATCGCAAAGATTTATCCCCCAAGTTTCGCATTGTCACTCGCATGAATCAGTTGAAATGTGATTTAACAAAGCCTCTCCTAGGAAGCTTTTTTGGCAAGCGCTTCCCCTTTATTGGAGATGTAGAAAATAAAAAACCTCGCCGAGGGGCACTGAAGAAAATGGTTCGTTTTGCCATGGACTGTTTATCAAAAAACCCCAAGGGTTACTTCCTCATGGTGGAATCGGGACAAATTGACCAGGCTCTCCATCGACGTCAGATTTGCAATGCCCTCCATGAAACCAAGGAGTTTGATGAGGTGGTTGAGTTTGTTGTCGGACGTGTTAACAAGGAGAAGACCCTTGTTCTCGCCACCGCCGACCATGATACAGGTGGCTTGGCCATCAATGGAAAGCTTCTAAGGGGCAAAAAATCACCCTTTTTTACAAAAACTCCCTGCTGGAAAGGAAAGGTAGCAACAACCCACCATAAGAAGTTTCCCCAACATGAATATCAAGTTCTCAGAAATTCCACAGACAGTTTACACCCTGAGTTTATGCATATGAATGACTTTGACCCCAATAAAAAGCTATTTATAAAATCCACCCATACAGCCCATGATGTGGATCTCTTTGCCTGGGGACAAGGGGCAGAAAAAGTTCATGGTTTTCATGACAATACTTATATTTTTACTCTCCTTAAGGAAGCCTTAGAGCTTTAAGGAATTCATTCGGTGGTGGGTGCGACGTCTAAGCCCACCCTGAGTTTATAGTAGATTAGGTTAAGGAATATTGGGGGGTCGAACGAAGACCATGGGCACGGGACTCACTTTGTCCCATGGGAGTGACTTCCATGAACTGGGCCTGCTCTCTAATTTCTGGAATCGAAGGCGCATTGAGATAACTCATTCCACTGCGCAACCCTCCACTGAGCTCATCAATCACATCCTCCACATGGCCTTTGACAGGAACTTTTACAGATTCACCCTCTGCCGTCATGCCTTTGGGAATATTTCCTCTCCAAGAGTTTTGAGCTGATTTGGAGGCCATCCCCCTGTACAGTTTGTGCCCGCTTTGAATGGACCCTGGAGTCTCAATGGTTCCAGCAAGGACAGAACCCAGCATGACACTGCTGGCTCCTGCGGCAAAGGCTTTGACAATATCTCCCGAGGTGCGTAGTCCTCCATCAGCAATAATAGGAATATTTTTTTCCTGACCCACATGAGCACACATGGCAATAGCTGTGAGTTGAGGAACACCACAACCAGTGATCACTCGTGTTGTGCACATGGAGCCTGGACCAATGCCCACCTTAATGGCATCGGCACCGGCATGAATGAGATCTTGTGTGGCCTTGGGAGTGACCACATTCCCTGCAATGACAGAAATATCTGGCCATTGGGACTTGAGCCAATCAAGGGTTTTTAGCATCGCTGTTGAATGTCCATGAGCAATATCAATGGTAAGAACTTGAGTTCCTGCGTCAATCAACTGATGGGCTCGCTCTCGATCCTGGGCATTCACACCGATACTTGCCGCCACACCACCACCACCTTCAAGAGCCATTTTCACCTGTTGAACTTGGTCGTCCACACTCATAAAGCGATGAATAATTCCAAAGCCACCAAGTTGATGCATTTTTATGGCCATGGGCGCTTCTGTGATGGTGTCCATATTGGCGCTGACAAATGGGACTTTCAACGGGTATGATTGGGTCAAAATACTTTCTAAGCTGGGGTCCATTCTGGATTCCACATGGGACTTGCGAGGAACGAGGAGAACATCATCAAAAGTAAGGCCCCGGGAGCGATGGGGAATTTGTTGCCAGTTAAATATCAAATCCATAAATCATCACCCTTCTCATCTTAGACTGCTTTTCATCTTAATAGTTACTTCTCACCCACAATATAAGCCACCCAAGCTTCACAGTTATCACCTTGGTTGGTTTTTGTGAAAACTCCATCTCCCTCACCATCTTCATCAGTCCCTTCCCAATAGACATGATTGGCCTTAAATCCAACATCGGAAAAAATATCGCGAATTTCAGGAATGGACCACATTCTCCAATCATATGAAAAAGCGGTCTTCTTAAGTCCACCTTTTTTCTGAAAGTGAATGTAAAAAGTGGCGTCATGGGTGATGGGATTGTAAGTGTCTTGATCCCAAAAATAAGAAAAATTCTTGTGAACGGTCTCTTCTTCATTGGGCTCTTGACATTCAGTTCCACCAAAACAGTCAAGAATAAAAAGTCCATTATTATTGATAGTTTCATAGACATTCTTAAAGTAATTGTATAGGATTTCTCGCTCTTTAAAGATATAGTAAGAAAAATTGGCGGCAAGAACGATATCTGTTTTCGTCAATCCAGGGTCTAAGACATTGGCCTGGTGAATATGAACACGCTTTTGCTGCTCCTTGGAGAGTTGAGAAAGGTAGTTTTCTCTTCCATAGGCAATGGGGCCTGGGTCCAAGTCCACCCCATGGGCTATATATGAAGCTCCCAGTTGAGCCCATTCACAGGAAATGGCAAAGGTTCCACAAAAGTCTTCACGCAAGCTCACAGGGGACTTGCCTCGTATATCTTTATAAGTGTCATGGACAAACTCCACATCACTATCGGGAGCTTGAACAGACATAATGTAGTAGTAGTATTTATCAAAGGAACTTTGAGGTTGAGTTTTTAGTGGCACAATCGAACTCCTTATATATATTGAATTGAATCTATTTTAATCTAGACCCTTGGCTCTGCTTTGCCAATAATAAATACGAATGATAAATACAATGATAAGTACTACGACTATGTTAGGGTTTTTCTTTAAGCAATTCTTGGGTTTCATGCAATATATTTTCATATTGTGGAACAGAGGCTTCTTCTAGGTTCGTATGAAGGCCAATGCCAGGCAAGTTTTTTCCCGCCAAAACCCTTGGACTTGCCATTAATTGATAAAACAACTCACGGGTGACACGATAGGAGAGATGCTCGGCAAAATTGGTCACCTCCGTGTCTTCATTCACAAATAAAACCTTTCCCGTCTTGGACACAGAGGCTTTAATGAGTTGCCAGTCATAGGGATAAATGGAGCGCAAATCAATAACCTCCACCCTTATGCCTTTGGATTGGAGGGTCTCTGCGACTTTAATACACAAAGGAAGCATTCGTCCATAACTCACAAGAGTGGCTTGATCCCCCTCACGTCTCACACATCCTTGACCTATGGGAACTTCCACGAGATCAAGTTCTGGCCACTGGGGCTTCCAATTTGTTCGATCCCCTACGGGAGCATCAATAAGGGCTTTCAATGCCTTGGGGCCACCACTGGGTTCGCCGGGAATAAGTTCCTTACCAGGTATCCTTAACAAAGCCTTGGGAGGTAAAAACATGACGGGGTTGGGGTCCTTTATGGCAGAGATTAAAAGGCCATAGGCTTCCTTGGGTGTGGAGGGAATGACCACTTTCCAACCAGGAAGTCGACTGGCCAGGGCATCAAAGCTATGACTATGATAGATGGACCCATGAATTCCTGCTCCTACGGGGGTCATGAGAACCAGTGGAAGGTGGTAATTACCATGACTCACCCAGTGGGTATTGCCCACGATTTTTAACAAATCAATGGTATTAAATATATAGTCACAAAATTGGATTTCAGCCACACACCGGTCCCCCGTCATGGCAATTCCCATGGCCATTCCCACAATGCCACGCTCATCCAAGGGGGAGTTCCAAGTGGTTTCCAAACCTTGAGTGGCCGTAAAAACGCCACCTAGGGGAGCCCCCACATCTTGACCAAAAATATCGGTCACATCGAGATATTTTTCCCCATAATGCAAAGCCATTCGAATGGCTTGGGCCATATTTGCCACAGTTCACTCACTTCCATTCATATTCATCGCGTTTATCGTGTTCATCATGTTAGAAATGTCTCCAATTTATTTTAGAAATATCTCCAATCACCATTTTCTTCACCTGCAAAATAATGACTCCAAAGGCTGTCCACAGATGGGTCCGCCTCTCCACGGACTATTTCTTGGGCTTTTCGAGCCTCAGTTTCATATTGAGACCATGTGGACTTGGCCTTAGATTCCGTCAAAACTCCTCCTTTGAGGAGTTTTGACTCAAAGGTCTTTAGACAATCTTCTTCCTCTACAGGATTAGCTCCCGAGGCCGAAGAGTGGCCATAGATCCTAGAAACACGAGCTTCCAATACCACTGGATTTCCCGTCTTACGAATATAATCCCACTCCTCCCCCATGCGAATATAAGACTCAATGGGGTCATTGCCATTGATGACCGCTGTTCTCATCTGAAAAGATTTTCCCCGATCCGCCACATGTTCTTCCCCGTGTTGACTACCGTAGGAGGTGGAAATTCCCCACGAATTATTTTGAACTGTGATGAGCATGGGAAGCTCCCTTTGAGGGCGTGAGGCCCATATGAGACAGCTTGCAAAGTCCCCTTCCGCCGAGCCCGCATCTCCCCCTGTCACAATGGTGACTCCCTTGGACTTGTGACGCCTCTGGGCCCAAGCCGTTCCAATGGCCATGCTGTATTGCACTCCTATGGGTGAGGACACGGGAGCCACATTCCAATCGGGATAACAGTAGTGATTTGAAAAGTTACGCCCCCCCGAACTCCGATCTGTGGCCTTGTTCATAATGAGACGAATGGGGTCTATGATTTCCATGCCAAGGGCGATCAGGGTGGACGTGCAGCGATAATGGAGATGAAACCAATCGTGATTGACTCCCCGTCCCTTGTTGGCAAGAAGTCCCAAGGGAACACCGAAAGCCTCTTCTCCAGGACCTCCAATCCAAAAATAGGCTTCCCCAACCTTGTAGATTTTGACCATGCGTTCTTCCACCACCCTGGACTTCACCATAAGGTCATAGATACGCAAAAGAAGCTGGGGGGGCAATAAACCTAAATCTCCCTTTTGAGTCATAAGTTTCATTGTGTAAAGGAAATGCAAAGAACTGTCCATGCTTTTTCGCTGGTTTTTCACTGCTATAAACAAGGGTAAGAGTGCCCATAATTGTCTCAATGACAAAAAAGGGCGGCTTTATGGGGCTGATCTCTTGATAGAAAATCTAGAAGGTGAGTCATTTCAATAAATTATAATTTTCTCCCAAAGTTTTTTTGTTGGCACTGACTTTGCTTTATAAAAAGGTATAGGAAACAAAGCTTTTTGGGCACCAAGGAAAGTGAATCAAGCATCATGGCATCCATTTAAAAGCTTTATCTTGCACCAAGCGACTAGCGATTCATCAGGCATCTTTCTTATGGATTAAAAGTCCCATTTTGGCACCACTTAATTAAGAATTTTTTAATTATTATAGATATTATAAGTTATCATTTGCCCAGTTACCTACAGGTTGTATCATGGCAATCGAGCCTTGGGGCTCTGGGAGAAAAGCAAGGAGTAAAATCATGTCCATTCATACAGAACTTATGTTAGCAGTACCGGGAGAGAAGGTCTTAGGTGGCTCATTGGGCGTATCCAGCCCTGTATTAAAGGAGTCCAATGTTGTGTCTTCTTTTACGACCTATGGTGTTCACGCTGAGCCAGAAGCTCCTGCGGATGGCATCCTTCAATTAAAAAAGAATCTGTCTCAGTTAGAGAGTCTTCAAAGTCGAATGCTCTTTATGATAGATGAAATTCAAGGTCTTGTGTTAAAATCCTAGCATGGTTCTTTGTTCAAGCTGACCGCTCAAAGCGGTCTGGACGGATACGCCGGCTATAACTTAAAACAACTTTAGTGTACTCTCAAATGACAATCTCATCTCAATCAACTGGACTCCTCCAACATAGCTGGAGGTTTATCTTTTATAATTAAATAATATCAAATACTTAATACTACAACTTATATCTATAAGTTGCAATTTCAATTCAATTTCAATTCAAGAATCCATCATAAAGCCCATAGATCTATTATCTTCAATCATCTAAAGAACTTAATGCATTGAGTAATATCTCTCATTTATCAAAAATTGTATATCACAACTAATAATATTGTTATTTAATATATATAATTGTGTTTCACAATATATATTCTATTCAAGGAGACAAAATGGAGGGGAGCATCTATGGATCAAGGTGGATTAGGTGAGTTAGAGGGTACTAGTACTAAAGGTTCCACTCAGAGCAGAGCAAAAACAGCTCTTAGGATGGGCTATGAAGCTGAAGTGGCTCTTATTAAAAAGAAAATAGGCTCCATTGATGACGTGCGCGGAAAACTGGGCCTTTCCAAGCGTAAAATGTGTCAATTGCTTTTGGTAGACCCTTCTGCCTGGACTCGTTGGGGGAAAACCCCTCAGCAGATTCCCCCTCACATATATAGGTCCCTCCAATGGTACTTGGCATTGACCGACCAAAAGCCTGAGTGGCACCCCAAAAATACCTACTTGGGGGCCTTTGGAGAAACCCAAAGTCAAATGAGAAAAACAGAGATGGACAAGGTTCTGGATGAGAATCAAATTTTAAGAGAAAAGCTGACAACTCTTATGGAAGCTCAGAAAAAGTGGAAACTGTGGCTTGGAGCCAATACTTTGTTGCTTCTTTCTTTTCTCTTGGCCTTTTTCTTTGTCTTGTAGGCCGCCTCAAGCCCCCCCCCAACGAATGATGATGCGATCTTTGAAGTGATCTAAGGGACGACGATCTCTCACCTTGTTGAAAGATAAATTGAGAGTGAGCAAGTGGAGAAATTCCATTTTTGATAAAGAAGAAACATCTTCAATCCCATTACCTGCGAGTTCAAGACGTCTTAAGTTTTGAAGTGGCTCTATGAAGTCAAAGGAAGATATTCCTTGGGGACGTACAAAATTGATTCTTAGATCTAACAATTGCGATAATTGAGACAATGGAGAAAGATCCTCAATGGGATTTTTACTTATATCGAGTGTTTGAAGATACCTCAGGTTCTTAATCATCTGAATATCTTTAATATTATTATCATGAATAAATAAATATTTTATATGACCTTCCGTATAAAAAATGAGTTCCTCTAATTTATTTTGTCCTAAATTGATGTCCACGAGATTTTTCAAGCGTGAAAGATCCAAGGGCTGACGAATGTGATTCCCATAAAGGTTCAATGTTTTTAACTGAGTCAATGATTCTATAGAAATAACATCTATTAATTCGTTGTTCCCAACAACAAGTTCTTCAAGGGCTAACAAGTTTTCAACACCTTGAAGGCTTTTTATCTTATTAAATGAAAGATGAAGAGTTTTAATATTAGACCCTTTGAGAGTAGAAAGCTTTTTTAAGCTTCTAAGATCGTTGCTACTCAATTTCAGAGACGAAAGTTGAGGAAGATGGACAAGAGGAGAAAAATCTAAATCTTCCAGTTTAGCATGAGTGATACTTAATTTCTTTAAATTCGTCAGAGATGCCAAAGGTTTAAAGTCAGAGAAGCTATCCTTTTGAGCATCAATGGATATCTTCTCCATACCTTCAACAAGCTCTGCCGCACGCCTACAATTAAAAAATATATCTTTCCTCGATTCTCCAGGTTCTCGCAAATCTAGGGCCTTTGCCATAAGCCCCTTCACTGTTACCCAAGAGGTGTGTTTATAACTCACATTCTCACACCAATCTTGAAAATTCGTATAATCCTCTCGATAAGAATTAGTATGAGAAGAGAATTCCACCACAGAGTTCTTCTCGGAAGACTCCATTTGAACCCCAGTACTTTCTTGAATCCATGATGAGTAGAAACCCGCAAAATTATAGACACTATCACCTGATCGGCAATTCCAAATATAAGGAAAATCTTCATCATTGGTGTCCTTGGCAGCCTTTGGGGTTAAGATCAGGTCAAGACCACTTGCAACACCTACCAAGTACCACTTGGACTGCCTCGTCTCTGGATCAAGCAAGTAGGCATAGGCCGGCCCTCCAGAATCCCCATAACAGGGGCCTTGCCCATCATATCCCCTCACATGAAGCACATGAAAGTAAAGAGAATGATTCAAGTACTCTTCAAGGTGGACATCTGTGATTAATTTTTCATCGGGTAAAAAGAAAGAGTCATTGGTGGCTCCGTAACCCACAAGGGTTAAAGGTAGACCCACAAATAGCTGTTCCGGCGAATGGAGTATTTCAACGGAGCGAAAATGAGGTATGTGAGGACGACGAGCCGTAGGATGAGGCAAAACACCCTCCCACCGCAACCAAGCAACATCGAAAGAAGGAAAAAAGGCCTTGGGCAGAAAGTCATGCATCATGCCTTTCTCCATCACAGGTCTTATAAGAGTCGCATCCAAATGAGAACCCTTATCTCCAAAATAAATGCTCATATCTTCTATGTTTCGATGAAGAATACAATGCCTTGCCGTCAATATAATTCGAGAACTAATGATAGAACCTGTACAAAAGATTTTCCATGACCCCCCATGCTCTTTTGTCATAATCGCCACAGTATTGAAGTGGCTAGGGTGATTCTTTGCAAGAGGACTTATTCGGCGACCTCCGACAATGGCCAAACTTTGCCAACCGGTCAAAATAAAAAACAACCACACTGCACAAAGCGCAAAGAATACCTTGAATACCCCCCTCATAACCCCTCCTTACTATATGTCTTTTTTCTTTTTTTAAGGAGCTTGTCAATACATAACGCACTCAACATATAATGCATAAGTACGGATAAAACTGTGCCTATTATTTCAACAGCTGCGCATATCTATGGCAGGTTGGTGACAATTTTCGGCTCTCAATGCCAAATAATGACACGAAGAGGACCACTCGTGTTGGCTCCCTCTTTGCATTCATAAGTAAAGTGTGGCTTGTTCTCACTCCTAAGTGAGATGCTTAAGCATAACCAGATGCTTAATAAGCATAACTAATAGATAGGTGCCTGATAACTTAAACAAATTACTAAGGAGAAATTTATGAAAAGATTGACTTCCAACATGATTCTTTTAATGAGCCTCACATTTCTTATAAATTCTTTTTTCATTGACTCCAGCAAGGCAGACCCTTTCTCCACCGCAGAACCGCAAACAACCACTTCATCGGAATCGAGCGGTTACGATAAATTTACTCCTCCCCTGTCCGATTTCAAATTAAGTGATCCTACTCAACTTGATCCTTACAATAACAGAGGAAGAGATAACATCCAAACGTCCGTAAAAACATGCAAACAAGCAAAAGACGATCTCGGTGAACTCACTAAATCAGAGCTAAAAAGTAAGTTAAAGAATGCCGGATATGATACTGGTAGCTTTCTATCTACAGCTAAAGATATTGAATTGGCCTTAGAAAAGGGTAAGGGTAAATTATTATATCAGCGTGCTATATGCAATGGTACTTTAGAGTATTGTCGTGAAACAGCAGATGGAGTTGAGAAATTTCATACAACGCATGCTGATGTTTTAAACCCTAAAATAGAAGGTATTAAAACACAGATAAAATTATTGGGAAAAAATTCAGCCTCAAAAAGCTCCCTTGAACAACTTCGGAAGCAACTCGAGGAGCACTCCAATGACCTCCGCTTACATCAATTACGTATCAATAACGCTTCGGTCCCGAAAAACTACTGTCAAGGTAAAATTGGAACTGAAATCGCAGGGATTGATACAGAGCTCCACGCTATTGGCATAACTCAGATTCAAAATATTGCGTATCAACAAAAAGTAAAAGGGGAAGTCGATTCTGGGGGCTTCTTAAGTGGTGTGGGTGCCGCAGCAGTTGGTGCGGGAGCTATGGCGCTGATGAAGAGTAACAAAAAGAAAGAGAAGAAAACGGCAAGCAGTGCCAGTGATACTGAAGACGCAACTGTGCTGGCTCAACACGCAAAAATGGTGGAAAGTTGCACGGGAGCAAATTCCACAAATACGAATACAGTTGAGTGCGCCAATCACTTTACTGCAGCTTGTCTTTCCAAAGAAGGTCAGAGCAAAGAAGGGTGCACCTCTTTTAACAATGAATTTTGTGGTACAAGCTTAGACTCCAACCATACAGGATTTAATACCCATGTGCAATATTGCACACTGGTTCAGACTCGCAGTCATTGTGATGGAAGCAACAACCAAAACTCTCCCTCTTGCCAATGGGTTCGTGGGCTAAACGCCACTGAGGCATGCCAGAAAAACCCCCTTCAGGGAACCTGCCTTCCTAGATTCAGCAGTGCTCAATCTCTTCAAGCCACTTGCTCTACTTATAACAAAGACCCTATGTGCTACCGTGTCCTTAATGGAAGCACAAGGTTCACCGTGGGCTATGGTCATAGCGAAGGCAATAACAACCTAGTTATCTCTGCAGAAGAATATACCAATAATTTAAAGCCGGATCAGCAAGAAGCGTCTCCACAGACTCGAAGTCCTGCCTCACAATCCACAACCCATAGCGGTAGCGACACCTCTACAAGCAATAACAGCGATATACAAAATGCTTTTAGTGGAAGTGGAAACATTCTCACCTCCGCCAGTCCCACACGACTTCTTTGTAGCCAAGGCGCTCTCTACAATTGTGAATAAGAAGCAAATAAATTAGTAACAAACCCTTTATCTCTCTCATCATTTTCAAAGGCCCAGAGGTCCCTCTTCCTCTGGGCCTTTACCTTGTTCATTTGTGCTGTTGAAACCTCACCACTCACTGTATTTTATGCTTTATGTATTTATGGAAAAGCCCTTATCTGCATAAATAATCTGACCATTGATGGCCGAGCTTAAAGGGCTACAGAGAAAGGTGATGAGAAAGGATATCTCATCGAAATTCACCAGCTTGATCCCGGGGTTTTTCTCTAATACTTTCTGACGAGCTTCTTCCACGTTGGCACATTGTGGAAAATGACTTCTTAGGGAATCCTCTGTCATTCCAAGGCTTAAACCATTGAAGGTCGTACCCTCCCCCGTGGAGGTGCGCATAAAATCCCTGTAAAGATCCATGGTTTCCGTGGGTGGATCCTCACCGTCTATAAAGTTGGAGTTAAAAACATAAATCATGCGACTACGGGATCTTTTTGAAAGAAAAGCAAAAACCTCTTGCGCCAAGTGCCGAGATCTTTCTATTTGGCGCTCCCTCTCGGTGCTTTCGATGGGACTAAGGT
Source organism: Bdellovibrionales bacterium (assembly GCA_965261545.1). Classification (GTDB taxonomy): domain Bacteria; phylum Bdellovibrionota; class Bdellovibrionia; order Bdellovibrionales; family UBA1609; genus CBDHDF01. The sequence continues at coordinate 869,165 of CBDHDF010000002.1, forward strand.
CTATTAAAATATCGAGACTCCCAAATATTTCTGCCGTCCTAGAAATGGCTTCCCCTACCTGCTTTTCATTGGTGAACTGAGTTTCAATCGCCTCCATACGGCCATAGTCGGCATGGATCTCCCGTCGATCATTGATACTATTTGAAAAAGCCCTTATTTGGTTGGCCTTTTCACCCACGAGGGCGACATCCGCCCCCAACTCTGTCAAGTGACTGGAAATAGAATATACTAAAGGTCCCGATCCTCCATAGATAAGAGCCGTGCGTTCATGAATCTTAAAATTCGTATTTAGCATATGAAAGAGGTTAATCCTGAAGTGGCATTTTTGCTACTTAAATTTCAAATCCTGGTATGAAGTACCTATAAGAAGCTGATGACTGCTCACCCTCTTCATAGTTCCTAGGAACAGAACACCCAAGTAAAATAGTCGGAAGTGCTGCACTTCGGAAAAGCTTGCCATAGATAAAAATGTGGGTTTTATTGTAGTAACTCTTACCCTTGCTCCTCTTACCCCTAGAAGAGGAAAAATGAAAAGGAAGAATATTATGAGTATAAGAAGAGTGTAGACATGAGAGATAAAATAAAGGTACTTATTATTGATGATGAAGTGGCTATATGTGAAGTCCTTTCAGCTTCCTTGGAGGATGAGGGCCACATAGTAAAGACGGCCAATGATGGTTTGAAAGGGCTTCAGATTGCAAGCGAATGGAAACCTCATGTGGTATTACTAGATATTTGGATGCCAGGCTCCATGGATGGCCTAGATGTGTTGCAAAAGGCCCAAGCAGAGAGACTTTCTTCCCAGTTCATTATTATGTCAGGACATGGAACCATTGAAACCGCTGTGAGGGCGACAAAGCTAGGAGCTTGGGACTTTATTGAAAAGCCTTTGTCCATGGATAAAGTTTGTATTTTGATTGAAAATATTCTGAACTACACATCTGAAAAAGAAGAAAAAATGGCTCTTATTCATCGGTTACGCAAAAATTTTGCCATTGTGGGTGAGAGTGATCCCATGGTGCATTTGAAAAAAAGGATTTCAATGGTAGCCCCCACTTTGTCACAAGCTCTGATAAAGGGAAAGAAGGGAACGGGGAAAGCCCTTCTGGCTCAAAATATTCATTATTTGAGTTCCCGTGCGGGGCGTCCCTTTGTAGAAGTGAATTGTTCATCCATTCCTGAAGAACTGATGGAGTGCGAGCTTTTTGGTTATGAAAAAGGTGCTTTGGTGGGAGCGGATCGACCCAAGAAAGGGAAGTTTGACTATGCGGATGGTGGAACTCTCTTTCTCAGTGAAATTGGCGATGTGAGCCTTCATATTCAACAAAAAATTTTGAAAGCACTTGAAAGTCATATGTTTCAAAGAGTGGGTGGGGAGAAATCTATTCAGGTTGACCTTCGTTTACTCGCCTCCACTCATAAAGATTTAAATCAAGAAATTTCCAAAAAAACTTTTTCTGAAGAACTCTATGGTTACTTAAATACAACCGACTTTGATGTACCTGACCTCAAGGACAGAAAAAGTGATGTGCATATTTTAGTGGCCCATTTTGGAGAGCAGTTTGCCTATCAAAGTAAGTATAAGAAGAAAATTTTTTCAGATAAATCCCTTGAAATGCTAAAGAAATATCATTGGCCTGGGAATGTTCGCGAGTTGAGAAATTTTGTAGAGAGAGTGTATATTCTTACTCTTGGAGAGAGGGTAGACATCCATGACCTTTACTTTGCTGGTTTTCCAGACGACGGCTTCAAACTTCACACAGAAAAAAACATTTCTGTGAGTTCTTCTATAAGCTCTCCCATGGATTCTTCTATGAACTCCCCTATGGATAGTGAATTAACGTTCCGTGAAGCTCGCATCGTTTTTGAAAAAGACTTCTTAAAACGCAAGATTGCAGATTGCAATGGTAATATTAGTAAAACTGCTGAGCATATTGGTTTGGAACGAAGCTACCTTTATCGCAAGATAAAGGGCTATGGCATTGAAGTGTGAGTGGTACTAAAAAAGAGATATGCTAGAGAATCCATGAGAAAATTTAAAGAACCCATGTTCCCATGGAAAGACCCTGAAAGACGAGTTTGAAAGATGAAATGGACAAACTCTTACATATACACCCTCAAAGATAAACCTGCGGATGCCGAAATTCCCAGCCACCAGCTTATGGTGAGAGCGGGATTTATTCGCAAGTTGGCACCTGGTATTTTCACCTATGGCCCTTTGGGCTTGAGAACTCTACGTAAATTTGAAAAAATTGTTCGAGAGGAATTGGATCGACGAGGCTGTATCGAACTTTTAATGCCCATGGTGCACCCCAGGGAAGTTTGGGAGGAATCAGGTCGCTGGCATGACATGGGAGACGAACTCTTGCGATTCAAAGCCCGTGGAGACCATGAGTTTTGCTTGGGTGGAACCCACGAAGAAGTCATGACAGACTTCATTCGTCGAGATATCAAAAGTTACCGGCACCTTCCTGTTATTCTCTACCAAATACAAACAAAGTTTAGAAATGAAATTCGACCGCGCTTTGGCCTTATGCGTGGGCGTGAGTTTATTATGAAGGACGCCTATAGCTTTGATGTTTCCAAAGAGGGTTCTGAAAAATCCTATAAAATATTGGCCGAAGCTTATCAAGCTATTTTTGATCGATCGGGTTTAGATTACCGCATTGTTCATGCTGACTCAGGGGCTATGGGAGGCAATAAGTCCCAGGAATTTCATGTTCTTGCCGAGAGTGGTGAAGATCAGTTATTTTACTCAGAAGGGGGCAAATTTGCTGCCAATGCTGATATTTGTCCCGCTATAGACCCCCCCTCTCTTCTTTCTCCCTCAGATTCTTCATCTTCAGTGCCCTTAGCCCTTGAGGAGTTTTCCACTCCCGAATTGCGAACTATTGAGGACCTCTCCCAGGCCACGAAGATTTCCCCTCATCAGCTTGTAAAAACCATGTTCTTTGCCACGGGCCAGGGTGGAGACATGGCGCCCATAGCCTTGCTTTTGAGGGGAGATGATGAGGCCAATGCCATTAAGGTAAAGAGCTTCTTAAAACTTGCTGCCCCCCCCCCCTTGCTCACTGATACTGAGGTGCATCAGGTGACAGGAACTCTACCTGGAAGTTGTGGTCCCGTTGGTCTTAATATTCCTATTTATCTAGATAAGGGAGTTGAAAATATGACCAACTACATTGTTGGATCCAACAAGGATGGTTTTCATCTTAAAAATGTGAACCACCCCAGAGATTTCTCTATTGCAGGAGTGGGAGATTTGAGAATGGTCAAAGAGGGAGATACTAGCCCCGCCGGGGATGGCACTCTCAGGGGTTGTCGAGGCATTGAGGTGGGGCATATTTTTTACTTGGGCACTAAGTATTCTGAGGCCATGGGAGCCCATTTTTTAAATGAAAAAGGAGAGTCTCAACCCATTGAAATGGGTTCCTATGGGATTGGTATGGGCCGGACAATTCAAGCTTCCATCGAGCAAAACCACGATCAGGATGGGATGATATGGCCCCTTCCCCTGGCACCTTTTCATGTCCACCTTTGCCTGCTAGACCCTGGAGACGAAGAAGTTTCCACCTTGGCCCATAAAATTTACAAGGAACTATGGGCCAAGGGAGTCGAAGTTCTCATGGATGATCGAGAAGAGAGACCCGGCATAAAGTTTAAAGATGCCGACCTTTTAGGCATGCCTCTACGCTTGAATATGGGTCGTAGAGGTGTGAACCAAGGTCATGTGGATATGATTTTCCGAAAATCTAAAGAAGTTATTTCCTTGCCATTGGATGAAATTGTGAGTAGAGTGGCAAAGTCTGCTGCGACGCAATGATCCCGTCTCTCCTTAATTCGCGTCGTTCACTTCTTATTGATTTTATTGATTATTTGATTCACGATCATGGGAAATTGGTGTAAAATAGCGCTTATGCTTATGACGATAAAACTACCCACAAGTAAAAAATGTTCCCAGTCTTTGGGCCTTATTCTTTCCTCTTTGCGCTTTGTTCTCTCCCCCTTCCGCTTCCTGTTACCAACTTTCTCACTCTTTCGCCTCTTAACACTTTTAATAAGTTCTCTTCTCATGAGCTGTGGGACGATGCAAAGTGGGCGTCACGAAGAAACTTCTTCCGTGGACTCCATGGAGAAGAAAGATATCTATCTGAACCAAGAGGCTATGGAGAACCCCAAAGCTGCCACTAAAGAGAGCTATTCCCCTCCGACCACAACCTCTCATCTTACCTCTATCTCAAATATGCCACTGACAATTAACTCCCAAGTTGAATCTTGGATCCACTACTTTCAGAATCGTGGTCGCCAGCACATGAAAAAGTACCTGCGACGCTCCACTCGCTATGAAGAATATATGAAAAAGGTGCTTCGAGAAGAGGGGCTCCCTGAGGACCTAATCTATGTACCTCTTATTGAATCGGGTTTTAGTTCTGGGGCACGAAGTCATCGCAGCGCAGTGGGTTATTGGCAATTCATCCGTGAAACGGGGCGCAGGTACGGTCTAAAAATCAATCGCTATATTGATGAACGCAGTGACCCCCTTCTCTCCACAAGGGCTGCGGCTTCTTATTTCAAAGCCCTTTATAGTTTGTTCGGTGATTGGTATTTAGCTCTTGCAGCCTACAACACGGGAGAAAATCGTGTGAAATCGGCTGTGATGAAGGAAAAAACAAGGAATTTTTGGGTGCTGGCTGATAAAAAACGCTTGCACTCAGAAACTCGTAATTATGTACCAAAGTTTTTGGCTGCCATGTTAATTTCTAAAAATCCAGCAGAGTATGGTTTTACTGGTGTTGAATACCACCCCCCCCTGGAGTACGACTCAATTTATACGACTTACCCTCTAAGTTTGCTAAAAATTGCTCGAAATTTAAAACTAAATATTAAGGATATTCGGAATTTAAACCCTCGATATCGCACAGACTATGTACCCATATACCGTGGCAAAACCTCTTTGGTTCGAGTGCCCAAGGGCTATATGGAGGCCACCAAAAGGATTCTTTCTAAAAGTCGCTCTCGGGTTCCGCGTTATGTTCCCTCCTCCGGAGGAATGCATGTCGTACGACGTGGTGATACTCTCTCTGGCATTGCCCACCGCTATGGTGTGAGGATGAGTGCTTTGAGATCTTTAAATAGGCTGAACCGACGGCGGTCTACCATAAGGGTGGGACAGCGCCTTCATATTCCCCTGCACACTCGCGCATCTTCTTATAGAAGTAAGACTAAGAGGCGTTCGGCTCCCATAAAGTCATCCTCCAAGCAACAATATCATGTTGTAAAGCGTGGTGAAAATTTATCTAAAATTTCTAACCGCTATAGAATTTCTGTGAGAGCCTTAAAACGTCTGAACAAACTGAGAGGATCCTTATTAAAAGTGGGGCAAAAGTTGCGTTTGAAAGAAAAACCAGGTTCTATCCATATCGTTAGAAGAGGTGATACTCTGTGGAGACTGGCTCAAAAATACAGCGTTTCACTGAACAAGCTAATAGCCATCAATGCACTGAGCCGTAGTGCCAAGCTACCTATTGGCAAAGAACTTATTATTCCCTAGTAACAACAGGGGGGCGGGGCTGTTGGCAGCGCTCACACAAATATTTTTGGGTAAATCCGAATTTTTCCAAGCTCGGTGGGAATGGACGACTTCTTGACAAAATCATCTGCGTCAAAGCACAAGAGGTATATTGTGAGTAAAGCAGAGAAAATAAAGACATATTTAAACTTATGGGATGAATTGTGTGATTTACCAGAAAATGTTGTAGGTGAAATTTTTAATGATGAGTTAATTGTATTGCCTCGACCCTCTCCAAAGCACACTGCCGCTGCTTCTTCTCTTGGTGATGAACTTGTAGGTCCATTTCAAAAAGGTAGAAATGGTGGCCCAGGAGGTTGGTGGATTTTCGATGAACCAGAGATTCATTTTGAAAGGCCTATTCAAAAAACAGAAAAAGTAAATGTTGTAGTCCCTGATTTAGCAGGGTGGAAGGCAACCCGTCTTCTCGATTTACCAGAGACAGCATATTTTGAATTATCTCCAGATTGGGTTTGTGAAGTTTTATCTCCATCTACAGCACGCTATGATAAACTTTCAAAGATGCGAATATATGCTATCAATAAAATTCCTTATTACTGGATTGTAGATCCAATACATAAACTTTTAGAAGTTTTTATTCTCGATAATGAAAATTATCGAATGGAAGCTATATTTGGGGAAATCGATAAAATTTCGGCTTTGCCATTTGAAGCTATAGAGATTGATTTGAAAGCTTTGTGGTCCAAACCTAAGATCTAATTAGTTCCTGTCCGAGAATAACCTTTTTTTGAATATTTTATCTCTCAAATCCCGTTAGGTTTGGGACTGTAAAAATAATTGTGTAACTGCAATTTTTTTCTTAAATCTTAAAGCCACTTATGTGGCTCCACTCCTAGTAAAAAGCACAGCCCCATATTATTCGTCAATGTATAATTGACATTTTTTCCTTCAAGCGATTTTGTCAGTCACAATGCATTATAATTTAATGGGGAGATGGAGCCGTAATGGGATCATATCAGAACTGGAAAGAACTCAAATAAATAATTATCATCTTGATTGGAAAAAAATCAGCAATAGCTCTCTCAAAAAAATGGAAATTCCAATCTCATCAAAGGGTTCATGTGTTTAGGTTCCCATACTATATTACCCCCTTTTTTTTATTTTTTTTAACTTGGGATATTCGAGAAATACCAGCATTGGGATGAAACATGAAAAAAAATGGAAACCCAAATCTGCACCAAGAGGGCATGTATTTAGGTTCCCATACTATACCCTAACCATAGTCTCGGTATTCCAGTACTTCTGTCAACGCCTTAGAGGGGCTTTTAAGCCCCCTTATAAGGCAGGTGGTGGACCTTATTAAAAAACTTAGTTGTCAAAACGGTCACCGTATTCAATGGCAAACCTGTTCATGGCTGGCTTCCAGTTGTGTAATGGTCGTGTCCATCGCTTAGAGGCCATTTTTAGGGACTGTAAAAATAATTGTGTAACTGCAATTTTTTTCTTAAATCTTAAAGCCACTTATGTGGCTCCACTCCTGGTAAAAAGCACAGTCCCATATTATTCGTCAATGTATAATTGACATTTTTTCCTTCAAGCGATTTTGTCAGTCACAATGCATTATAAGTTAATGGGGAGGTGGACATCTTCGCTGGTCTATATAATGGCCTCTTTAGTTACTCTGGACTTTTGATTGTATTATGGAGCCGTAATGGGATCATATCAGAACTGGAAAGAACTCAAATAAATAATTATCATCTTGGTTGAAAAAAAATCAGCAATGGCTCTCTCAAAAAAATGGAAATTCCAATCTCATCAAAGGGTTCATGTGTTTAGGTTCCCATACTATATTACCCCCTTTTTTTTATTTTTTTTAACTTAGGATATTCGAGAAATACCAGAATTGGGATGAAATATGAAAAAAAATGGAAACCCAAATCTGCACCAAGAGGGCATGTATTTAGGTTCCCATACTATATTACCCTAACCATAGTCTCGGTATTCCAGTACTTCTGTCAACGCCTTAGAGGGGCTTTTAAGCCCCCTTATAAGGCAGGTGGTGGACCTTATTAAAAAACTTAGTTGTCAAAACGGTCACCGTATTCAATGGCAAACCTGTTCATGGCTGGCTTCCAGTTGTGTAATGGTCGTGTCCATCGCTTAGAGGCCATTTTTATCGCTAAATATACAACTTTTAAAGCCGACCGATCACTGGGAAATATCTTACGATTTCTGATCGCCTTGCGGATCACGCTATTTAACGACTCTATGGCGTTTGTGGTATAAAAAATCTTTCTGATTTCATCCGGATAATCGAAAATAGTGATGAGATTGTCCCAATTCCTACGCCAAGACTTTTCAATATTAGGATACTTTGAAGACCACTTGGTACAAAATTCCTCAAGGGCCTTTTCAGCTTCTGTCAGAGTCGTAGAGCCATAAATGGACTTGAGGTCTTGGGCGACAGCTTTCATATCCTTGGAAGGAACATAGCGAAGGGAATTGCGGACCATATGGACAATGCACAGTTGCACTTTAGACTTGGGAAAAGCCGCTGAAATGGCTTGAGGAAAACCTGTAAGACCATCTACAGAAAATATAAATACATCTTTCAACCCTCGATGGGACTGTAAAAATAATTGTGTAACTGCAATTTTTTTCTTAAATCTTAAAGCCACTTATGTGGCTCCACTCCTGGTAAAAAGCACAGTCCCATATTATTCGTCAATGTATAATTGACATTTTTTCCTTCAAGCGATTTTGTCAGTCACAATGCATTATAAGTTAATGGGGAGGTGGACATCTTCGCTGGTCTATATAATGGCCTCTTTAGTTACTCTGGACTTTTGATTGTATTATGGAGCCGTAATGGGATCATATCAGAACTGGAAAGAACTCAAATAAATAATTATCATCTTGGTTGAAAAAAAATCAGCAATGGCTCTCTCAAAAAAATGGAAATTCCAATCTCATCAAAGGGTTCATGTGTTTAGGTTCCCATACTATATTACCCCCTTTTTTTTATTTTTTTTAACTTAGGATATTCGAGAAATACCAGAATTGGGATGAAATATGAAAAAAAATGGAAACCCAAATCTGCACCAAGAGGGCATGTATTTAGGTTCCCATACTATATTACCCTAACCATAGTCTCGGTATTCCAGTACTTCTGTCAACGCCTTAGAGGGGCTTTTAAGCCCCCTTATAAGGCAGGTGGTGGACCTTATTAAAAAACTTAGTTGTCAAAACGGTCACCGTATTCAATGGCAAACCTGTTCATGGCTGGCTTCCAGTTGTGTAATGGTCGTGTCCATCGCTTAGAGGCCATTTTTATCGCTAAATATACAACTTTTAAAGCCGACCGATCACTGGGAAATATCTTACGATTTCTGATCGCCTTGCGGATCACGCTATTTAACGACTCTATGGCGTTTGTGGTATAAAAAATCTTTCTGATTTCATCCGGATAATCGAAAATAGTGATGAGATTGTCCCAATTCCTACGCCAAGACTTTTCAATATTAGGATACTTTGAAGACCACTTGGTACAAAATTCCTCAAGGGCCTTTTCAGCTTCTGTCAGAGTCGTAGAGCCATAAATGGACTTGAGGTCTTGGGCGACAGCTTTCATATCCTTGGAAGGAACATAGCGAAGGGAATTGCGGACCATATGGACAATGCACAGTTGCACTTTAGACTTGGGAAAAGCCGCTGAAATGGCTTGAGGAAAACCTGTAAGACCATCTACAGAAAATATAAATACATCTTTCAACCCTCGATGGGACTGTAAAAATAATTGTGTAACTGCAATTTTTTTCTTAAATCTTAAAGCCACTTATGTGGCTCCACTCCTGGTAAAAAGCACAGTCCCATATTATTCGTCAATGTATAATTGACATTTTTTCCTTCAAGCGATTTTGTCAGTCACAATGCATTATAAGTTAATGGGGAGGTGGACATCTTCGCTGGTCTATATAATGGCCTCTTTAGTTACTCTGGACTTTTGATTGTATTATGGAGCCGTAATGGGATCATATCAGAACTGGAAAGAACTCAAATAAATAATTATCATCTTGGTTGAAAAAAAATCAGCAATGGCTCTCTCAAAAAAATGGAAATTCCAATCTCATCAAAGGGTTCATGTGTTTAGGTTCCCATACTATATTACCCCCTTTTTTTTATTTTTTTTAACTTAGGATATTCGAGAAATACCAGAATTGGGATGAAATATGAAAAAAAATGGAAACCCAAATCTGCACCAAGAGGGCATGTATTTAGGTTCCCATACTATATTACCCTAACCATAGTCTCGGTATTCCAGTACTTCTGTCAACGCCTTAGAGGGGCTTTTAAGCCCCCTTATAAGGCAGGTGGTGGACCTTATTAAAAAACTTAGTTGTCAAAACGGTCACCGTATTCAATGGCAAACCTGTTCATGGCTGGCTTCCAGTTGTGTAATGGTCGTGTCCATCGCTTAGAGGCCATTTTTATCGCTAAATATACAACTTTTAAAGCCGACCGATCACTGGGAAATATCTTACGATTTCTGATCGCCTTGCGGATCACGCTATTTAACGACTCTATGGCGTTTGTGGTATAAAAAATCTTTCTGATTTCATCCGGATAATCGAAAATAGTGATGAGATTGTCCCAATTCCTACGCCAAGACTTTTCAATATTAGGATACTTTGAAGACCACTTGGTACAAAATTCCTCAAGGGCCTTTTCAGCTTCTGTCAGAGTCGTAGAGCCATAAATGGACTTGAGGTCTTGGGCGACAGCTTTCATATCCTTGGAAGGAACATAGCGAAGGGAATTGCGGACCATATGGACAATGCACAGTTGCACTTTAGACTTGGGAAAAGCCGCTGAAATGGCTTGAGGAAAACCTGTAAGACCATCTACAGAAAATATAAATACATCTTTCAACCCTCGATTTTGCAGCTCAGTCAAAACACTCAACCAAAACTTTGAACCCTCATTTTCAGAAATCCATAGGCCCAACAAGTCTTTCTGACCCTCCTCTGTAATACCAAGAGCTAGGTAAATCGCCTTATTAATAACTCTCTTGTCTTGATGGACCTTCACCACGATACAGTCCAAAAATACGATAGGGTAAGTGCTATCCAAGGGGCGGTTCTGCCAAGCCGTAACTTCATCAATAACAGCATCCGTCACGTTGGCTATCACTGAGTGGGATATCTCTGCACCATGGTAGAGGTCTTTGATAGCTCCTTGAATATCCCTGGTCGTCATTCCCCTCGCATAGAGGGTCAGGATACTGTCTTCAAAGCCCTCAAGACGAGTCTTACCCTTGGGAATGACTTGAGGTTCAAAGGAGGCACTTCGGTCACGGGGGACCTGAAGCTCCACCTCGCCTTTCTCTCCCTTTATGGTCTTTCTACTGTAACCATTGCGAGTGTTGGATTTGCGGGTCTCAGACTTCTCATGCCTCTCATAACCTAGGTGATCGTCCATTTCCGCATTAAGGGCCGTCTCTAAAACAACCTTCATCAGTTGACCCGTTATGTCGGATAAATCCTTTTGGGTCTTGACGTTCTTCGCTAGTTCCTTGCCTATTGTCTTGATATCCATTCTGCCTTCTCCTTTCAGGATGATAGTTCATCCTAATATGATTCGGCAGTTACACAAAATAGTTTACAGGCTCCATTTTTATCGCTAAATATACAACTTTTAAAGCCGACCGATCACTGGGAAATATCTTACGATTTCTGATCGCCTTGCGGATCACGCTATTTAACGACTCTATGGCGTTTGTGGTATAAAAAATCTTTCTGATTTCATCCGGATAATCGAAAATAGTGATGAGATTGTCCCAATTCCTACGCCAAGACTTTTCAATATTCGGATACTTTGAAGACCACTTGGTACAAAATTCCTCAAGGGCCTTTTCAGCTTCTGTCAGAGTCGTAGAGCCATAAATGGACTTGAGGTCTTGGGCGACAGCTTTCATATCCTTGGAAGGGACATAGCGAAGGGAATTGCGGACCATATGGACAATGCACAGTTGTACTTTAGACTTGGGAAAAGCCGCTGAAATGGCTTGAGGAAAACCTGTAAGACCATCTACAGAAAATATAAATACGTCTTTCAACCCTCGATTTTGCAGCTCAGTCAAAACACTCAACCAAAACTTTGAACCCTCATTTTCAGAAATCCATAGGCCCAACAAGTCTTTCTGACCCTCCTCTGTAATACCAAGAGCTAGGTAAATCGCCTTATTAATAACTCTCTTGTCTTGATGGACCTTCACCACGATACAGTCCAAAAATACGATAGGGTAAGTGCTATCCAAGGGGCGGTTCTGCCAAGCCGTAACTTCATCAATAACAGCATCCGTCACGTTGGCTATCACTGAGTGGGATATCTCTGCACCATGGTAGAGGTCTTTGATAGCTCCTTGAATATCCCTGGTCGTCATTCCCCTCGCATAGAGGGTCAGAATACTGTCTTCAAAGCCCTCAAGACGAGTCTTGCCTTTGGGAATGACTTGGGGCTCAAAGGAGGCACTTCGGTCACGGGGGACCTGAAGCTCCACCTCGCCTTTCTCTCCCTTTATGGTCTTTCTACTGTAACCATTGCGAGTGTTGGATTTGCGGGTCTCAGACTTCTCATGCCTCTCATAACCTAGGTGATCGTCCATTTCCGCATTAAGAGCTGTCTCTAAAACAACCTTCATCAGTTGACCCGTTATGTCGGATAAATCCTTTTGGGTCTTGACGTTCTTCGCTAGTTCCTTGCCTATTGTCTTGATATCCATTCTGCCTTCTCCTTTCAGGATGATAGTTCATCCTAATATGATTCGGCAGTTACACAAAATAGTTTACAGGCTCTTAGGTTTGAGTAGGAGAAGCAAATTGGCGAAAAAGAGCCATTCCTGGACAGGAACTAATTACTCATTTTTTGTGCCGTTTATCTTTGAGCCCCTAAAGGGCTCTACAATTGATTGTCGTGGCCAAACTTTATTTTTCTTCTCCTCTGAAATAAACGAAGCTTCTTTGGCCATTTCATTGCATTTCTTAAACTCTTCGAGCGTGAACCCATGGATCTTTTGCAAAAGGTTGTATTCATGGTTGATATTGATATTAAAGATCCCTGGGTCATCGGTATTAATGGTTGTTTGAACTCCAGCTTCCATAAGGGAACGAATCGGATGGGCTTCTAAGGAGGGAACAGCTTGAGTGAGCCAATTGCTTGTTAAACAAAGCTCCAGGGCCACATTTTTTTCTCTGACAAAGTTCACAGTTTCTAGATCGCGACGCACATGGAGACCATGACCAATGCGATCGGCGCCAAGTTCATTGATGGCATTTCGTACATATCCAGGGGATTCGGGCTTGTCCAACTCTCCTGCGTGGATAGTAATTTTAAGCCCCTCTTTTTTAGCCCTTAAAAAACAAGGCGCAAAGGGTCTTGAGTCAAAGCCCTCTTCGTTATCTGCAAGGTCCAAACCCAGAAATGTGTCTTTGTGTTCAATGGCAAATTGAGTGACTTTCTCCGCATCTTCTAAGGAGCGAGTTCTTTGTATGAGACAAATAAGACCTATGGCCATGGGGAAATCTTTTTCTGCCCTTTGAACACCACGCAGGATGGCTTGGTGAATTTGGTCAAAGGAAAGATTTTCGTGGCCATCCCTAATGAATGTGGGGGCATATCTAAGTTCAGAAATAAGAATGCCTTCATGGTAGACATCTTCGGAAGCCTCATAGGCCACTCTTTCTAGAATTTCCTCACTGGCCAGTAGCTTTTGTGTATCTAAGAACTTATTGAGTACAGACTTAAGATCGGTCATAGGCTCATTGATAAGAAAGCGGCTAGCAAAGGCTTGGTCATCGGAGATATTGATCCCAAATTGAGGGGCCAGTTCGCGTAAGGTCGAGTGACGAATGGAGAGTTCTAGGTGCCTATGAAGTTCAACTTTTGGAATTTCTTGCAGTGATTGTAATGATAGCAGTGATAAGTCTTGAGTTTTCATAGAGGAAAGTTTAATATCGGCCAGCACAAAAAACAAGCAAAAAGAGGAGAGTGAGGAGAGTTTCGTGTCTACAATGGTGCCTATGCCTATTTCTATTCCCAATACTTTGGCGGGCAATCCACCTTCTCGCCCCCAATATGCCACAAAGATTCAACTTTCTTCAGGAGAAGAGGCTTTCTTTGCTGATCCTAAAGCCACCCGTGCCATGATTGCTCTCATGGATATGCAGGCGGCCCTCGGAGGGGCTGCCAGCCATTTTGGGGGTCCCTCAGCCTTTGCTGAACTCATGTCGGCTCTCCATGGAGTTGTATTTCAGCGGTGGCAACCTTGGTATGAGTATGCCCACATCATTAATGATGCGGGGCACTGCGAAAATGGTATTTATGCCCTCAAAGCCAACTACTCCTACGGGAAAATAAGCTTGGAAAGTCTCAAGGGTTTTCGCTCTCTCCAAAGCCCTCTTGCTGGCCATGGAGAGGCGCACCTTTTTCCAGAAGGCGTTTACTTAAGTAATGGTCCCCTAGGGTCGAGTTTACCCCAAGCTCAAGGCTTGTGCTTAGCCGACGCCTTAAGTAAAAAATCTCGTTTGACAGTGGTCACAGTGTCGGATGGGGCCTGCATGGAAGGGGAGGCCAAAGAAGCCCTGTCCGCCATTCCCGGCTGGGCTCAAAGAGGAAAAATGGCTCCTTTTGTACTCGTTTTGAGCGATAATAACACCAAGCTTTCTGGTCGCATTGATGAGCAGTCTTTTTCCATGGCTCCCAGCTTTAACTGTCTTAGTGAAATGGGGTGGACGATTTTGAAGCTCGAAAGGGATCAGGCCCATTGTCTGCAAAGTTGTGTTTCTATAGTGGAAAGAGCCTTTGATTTAGCTCTCAGCAACCCCAAGTCACCTGTGTGTATTCACGCAAAGACTCTTAAAGGTTATGGAGTGAAAGCCATGGAGGACTCTCCTTCAGGGGGCCATGGTTTTCCCCTTAAAAAACCCACAGAACTTCTCAGTTTCTTGGAAGAAATTTACTGTGGTAGAATTATTCCCCAAGAATTTATTCAGTGGTCAAAAGAGATGGTGGAATTTCAGCAGTCTCAACGACCTCAGCCGTCCCAGCCATCTCAAAAAGAGGAACACCAAGAAATTCCATTGGAAAAGGTGCAAGTTGGAATTTCCAAAGCGATGATTGCCGCACGAAAAAAGGGATGGCCGCTTATCTCTGTATCCTCAGACCTTGCTGGTAGCACAGGCGTTGCTCCCTTTCAAAAAGAATTTCCGGAGGCCACCTTGGATGTGGGAGTGGCTGAAGCCAATATGATTAGTGTGGGAGCCGGTTTGTCCAAGGCAGGGTTTATCCCTGTTGTGGATACATTTGCTCAATTTGGAGTCACTAAGGGGGCTCTTCCTTTGATGATGTCCTCTTTATCCCAAGCCCCTGTCATTGCTATTTTTTCCCATGCTGGCTTTCAGGATGCTGCTGATGGTGCCTCCCATCAAGCCCTTAGCTACTTCTCCATGACAAGCTCTATCCCTCACACTGAGGTTTACTCCCTTGCCACCAGTGCCGAAGCCGAAGCTCTCCTCACGCAAGCCATTGAAATGTTTGTCAGTAAAAGAAGGGCGGGACAAACTCCTCCCTCCCAAATATTTTTCTTAGGAAGAGAGGCTTTTCCCAGGCATTACGCAGGAACCAAAGGGAGAGGAGTTTCTCATGCGCCTGAGACTGCTGAAGCTTCTGGCGCAGCCGACACAGCTGGCACAGTTGGAACGACTCAGGCTGCTAGTGTTCCTGAGACTTTGTATCATCTAGGGAAATCACAGATTGTCTTTGATAATTCAAAGGATTTTTTTAAATCGGTGACTCTTGTGGCTGTGGGTCCCCTTTTGCATCAAGCCCTTGTGGCGGCTGATACTCTTCAAAAGGAGTCCATTGGGGCCATTGTGATTCAACCCTCCATTATCAATAAGCCTGATATGGACAACCTTTTGGCTTCCCTCAAAAAAACGGCATGGCGGCTTATCACAGTGGAGGATCACCAAGTTATGGGTGGATTGGGAGCTATAACAGCCCACGCCCTTGCTCAAAAGGGCGTGAAGGGGTTTGCAATGAAATCTCTTGGTGTTGGAGGTCAGTTTGGCCGCAGTGCCTACGGCGCTATGGATCTTTACCAAAAGTATGGCCTTGATGATTCAACCATTGTAGAGGCGGCTCAAGCTTTTTTTAGGTGATGTCGTTGATATCGTGTAGTGATTTGCTTGTGGTGAGGCCGTTGTGGTGCGATCATTGGGCCGAAATCCGGCACTTTATGTGCTAAGCTCATTGTACTTTTGATTTTCTCTTGGCCCTTCCTTTTGCAACCATTCTTTCACCATGGTGCAAAGAATGATGTTTTCTATGACCTTTCTTTATTTGGTCTTCTTTCCTGGTTTTGCTGGAATAGCTTCAGCTAAAGCCAAGGTTGTTTTAACCCCTGGACAAACCCACAGGATTGCCTTTCCTCAGTCAAAGGGTTCTCTTGATGCTCTGGATATCCATGTTTCCAACGGCAAGGTGATTCATGTCAGCGATACTGGTACAGAACTTGTTGTCAAAGCACTTCGCCCTGGAAACAGCAGAGTTTCTTCAGGTCACCACCATTGGTGGATTGAAGTTATAGGTCACCATCAGTTCCAAGAGAAACTTCGTATAAAGCAGACCATGAAGGCCCTCATGGGGTTAAAAGCTGATAGGACTTCCACCCCTCTTCTCATCAAAGGTTTTTTATACCGATGGCGTGATTTAGATTTTATAGCTCGTCAATTAAGGGGGCTCAAGTACCAACTGGATATTCAAGTGTCCCCCTCTATAAGAAATGATGTGAGGGAGTATTTAAAAAAGAGATCCTATGGTTTGCGTCTCCCAAAGGTTCGCTTTCAACCTCGCCTTTACGTGGAGTATTCCCATATAAAGGAAGACTCACAAAGAAAAAAATTGGAGAATCATTATAGTGAATATGGTATTCCCTTGAAATTCTTAGAGCAAGGTTTAGATGTAAAACCTCTTATTGAAGTGGAGGTTCTCATTGCTGAGGTTCATCGAAGTTTGCAAAGGCAATGGGGGATTGACTGGGAAGGGGGATATCAACTTTTACCTCGCCTCCCTGGGGGGAGAGGCTTGGAGATCGCTCTGAAAGCCATGGAATCCCAAGGGCAGGGGCAAATCTTAGCGTCTCCAAGGCTTCTTTGCCGAAGTGGGTCCAAGGCAGAGTTTTTAGCTGGTGGAGAATTTCCCATAAAAGTCATTCATCGACGGAGGCAAGATGTGGTTTGGAAACGACATGGGGTACACCTATCCATACTTCCCACCGCAGATCATCAGGGATGTTAGCTGACAATTAAAATGCCCCACCGTCGCCAATGAAAAGTGGCCACTTTTCAGAGGAGGACCTATGGTGATTTTTGGCATTGTCAACCGAGACGCATATAATCAATTGATATTACTCATAAAAAGGCTCCGAGCTGATAAGAACTCCTTTTGGGTTCTTGTCGACCTGGAAAGGGGCTCCGTGTTGGAGAGTCCTTCCATGACAGCCTATTCAGGTTCCATATTTGTCATTTGTAGACTGTTTCTGGATTTCAATGAGGTTAAATATATAGTCAAGAAAAGCCTGTTTAGGCTGTGCCCATTTTCTAAAGTATTTAAATTCCACAAGATTCCAACATTTGCCTCAATTTTCATGGAATTTCTTTTTGAAGACAGGCTTCCCTTAAAGCCGTCGCCAATTAAAATGTCCCACTTTCAATATGGAGGTTGTCGCCAATGAAAAGTGACCAATCTTCAGGGCAATGGCATTCGTTTAGTGAGAGATCCCATTCGGTTAAGGATTTGAACCTCTAACTCCTCGGGGGTGGGCTAACCCCAAGTTTTTTTCTTTGATCCATGTGATTATCCGTTGGCCATAGCCCCCCTAACCTCTTTACTGGGTCTCCATACTCCGATGGGTTTTCTAGAAACTCGGTCGTAATGCCTATTCGGACGTAGCCTTTGTCGGCAGGTCTTCATATTTGTAATGATGCAATTGAGGGTTTTACTAAGCACTACCTTTTGTTGAAGAAAAAGACCTTCAATATTTCTTGCAATTGTCAGTAAATTGTTTTTAAAGTTTGTCTGCATGGTTTGTTTTTTACTATGGGATTGAGATGTATTAAGACGGTCTTCCGTGTAGTTGGAAAATAATCTTGTCAGAGTGATAAGTGTGAAGTGTGCAAACAATTCTTGTTTGACTCCCCTTTCACTTTGAGAATGAAACTCTTCAATGGTCATCAGTTCTTTGGATATTTTGTACAGTTCCTCTATACTCCAGCGTCCATGATAGAGATTGGCCAGATCATCAATGGAATATTTTTTTTGATCCATTAAGGTTGTTCCTAGAACAAAAGTAGTTTGTCCAATTTTATATTTGACCAAACGCAAAGCGTAGGCTTTGAAGTCGTCTTGTGGCTTTTTTTTATGTAGTTCTTTCAGAATTTGCTTGCTAGGAATGACTTGGATCACTGAGTCTTTTTGATCATTATTAATAAATTCATCAAAAACAGTGTTGGCATTTCTCCTTATCCTAAACACCGCATGCAGACTTCGCACCTTATGCTCATGAAGCATTTCGTAGGAATAATAGCCACGATCATAAACCACAACATCGTTTTCAAACAATTTTTTGAAATGAGTTTGTGCAGCCTTTCTCTCATTGTTATGGGCAAAGAGATCAAAATCCACAGGAATCTTCGACTGTAGTTGGTACAGGCAACTGACAAGACCTTGAGGGTACCATGCTTTTTCCCATGGTTGCTGATACCCATTATCTACGAGTTGACGTGGTAAATTTATTTTCGATCCATCCACTGCGAAAACCTTATGGCCCTTCCATAAGGTACTAGAATTGGATATACCGTCTTGTTTAAGAATTTCATCATGCAAAACTTTAAATATATTTTCATCTACTTTAGCCCGTGCACTACACATAGTGGATGCCCGAACTGGTTTAGGTTGAGGGAGTTCAATGTCTAATATGCGACACTGCTCCCAAAGTTCAATCAAAGTTGTATCATAACCTTGTTTTCCTTTAGAGAAAACAAGTCGGAAGATGAAAAGTATAATCAACAATGTATTCAAGACACGTTGACGCTTTTGCCAGGTTCGGTCGTACTCATCTGCAATGATAACCACTGTCTTGATGATGTTTTGCCAAAGATGCACAAAAGAGTCCTCTAGCATAGGCTCAGCCAAGTTCTTATGTGGCTTGATGGTGGGTTTCCCGACGGGTTTCTTGATAGCGCATTGGGGGCCATTCAATAAGATAGACTGATAATTCTTTGTCAGAGGTTGAACATAAACACCTTTTTGAGTTTTTCCCTTTACATTTTTGTAGGCACGACTCCCATTTGTTTTGCCCAAATAAAGCCAGTTGGCAGCACGATAGCTCGTGGCATTAAATTTGGTAAGGTCGACAAAAGTCTCCATGAGTACAGGTTTGAAAGCATGTTTTAACTCCCAGTCTGTGGGAAGTTGGCGAGTTGCCATAGATAAAGCCATCGAAGCAAGATGGCGAACCTTTACCCAGGGAAAGATCAAAAATCGACTATTGTTCACCACTAAATTCAAGTGCTTTTTGTAAGCTCGATTTTGCCAACCGATCCATTCATCACGGCAAGGCAAAGTGGATGTGCCAGCTTCAAATAAAAGACAACCCAATCGTCGCCCACAATTATCTAGGATGAAATAGCGCAAATGGGGACCAAAGGGACGTCTGTAATTGAGATAATGATGCCGATCGACAACTTCATTCCATTCCTTAATGGCCTCTTGATCAGTTACGATTTGCAAAGAAAGTGGGGTCAATGAGTCTAGTTTATCGTTGATGAGAGGCTTTTCATCTGTTCGGTGTGTCCAAGTGATTTTTTTGGAGGGGACACTCCGCTTTGACATGTCTTTTTCTGGCAGGGATAGAATGTCAAGTTCCTCTAGCGTCTCAAGCATACGAAGGCACGATTGGATGCGATGATCACCTTTGGGAGTTAGCCAACCAAGATGCTCACAAACTGTATAACCCAGTTCACGGCGACTTAAAGAAGGAAATAGCGCCACCGTCTTTTGAATGTCGGCAATTTGCTTGCGCGTCAAGCGTCTTCCAAAAAAAGTTGTTGAAGGCAATGTCTCTATGCGTGGGTCCATTTGAGTCTCTCCCCTTTGGGAATGGTTCAAATATAATGTGACACAACGATGGGGTGGACTCAAGTATTTTTTTTCGGAAAAAGAAAAAAGATAAAAGCCCCCTTAACTCAGTATGTTAGAGGGAGTCAGAAAAATGTGGAAAAACCTTCTGCAAAAACGAATGCCATTGGCCCATCGGGGATATGAAAGGAAAAGTCTCATGATCACTACAAACTTAACTTACTCTGAATGGGATAAGGTGTTTCTTAACCCTATTACCACCGCTGCTGCTGTTGATCGAATTATTCACAACTGTGAAACCCTCAACATTGAAGGAAAAGAAAGTTGGAGAACCGAATCGGCAAAAGCCAAGTCTAAACAGAGCAAAGAGGAAAGTTCAACCAAAGAAGTTCATTAGAGATCCCCACTTTTGGGGAAGGAACTCGCCAGTTATCCACAAAATTTATCCACAGCAGCACTGCGTTGCTAGACATCGGGGTCACAGCCGCAGTGTCGCCATGGATAAATTTATGGATAACTGGCTTTTACCGTACTATTTGCTCGTCACTCTCGCGGAGCTTTAGACATTAGCTGCGCCAAGGAATCCTGAAAAATACTCCATTTACCTCTGCCATAGGGCTGAAGGATGCATTTGGGGTCATGCCAAAAGTGGTGGGCAGAAAATCATTCCTCAGAATCTTGTGGCATAGTCCGAGTTAAATGATGAGCAAAATAAAGACACTTGACTAAACTCTGAACGAAGAATAACTAAATCAGTACATCATCAACTGGCCGTTTTTCATTGGCGACGGCTTCTAAAAATGGCCAATTTTAATTGGCGCCTAACAAGGGACAAATCAGTGTAGAGATTGCCACCGAGATTTCCATTGTGGATAGCTCTCAAAGCATTGATGGATTGCCAGGTTTAAAAACCAACCGCCTTAAGACACATTTCGACCTTAAAAAATCTCGAACCATTGCCCTTTCAGGAATTTTAAGAAAAGATTTTGGAATTTCTTCCCAGGGACTCCCCGGTTTGCACAACCTGCCTGTGATTGGAAAGCTCTTTGGAAGCGAAAACTATAAGAAACAACTTACCGAACTGATTGTTTTTGTGACTCCAAGGGTTGTGAATTCTAAAGATTAAGAGGCAATGCCGTTTCCTTAAGAAAAATCTCTTGAAATTATTAGATAAATCGGGACTGTAAAAATAATTGTGTAACTGCAATTTTTTTTCTTAAATCTTAAAGCCACTTATGTGGCTCCACTCCTGGTAAAAAGCACAGCTCCATATTATTCGTCAATGTATAATTGACATTTTTTCCTTCAAGCGATTTTGTCAGTCACAATGCATTATAAGTTAGTGGGGAGATGGAGCCGTAATGGGATCATATCAGAACTGGAAAGAACTCAAATAAATAATTATCATCTTGGTTGGAAAAAAATCAGCAATGGCTCTCTCAAAAAAATGGAAATTCCAATCTCATCAAAGGGTTCATGTGTTTAGGTTCCCATACTATATTACCCCCTTTTTTTTAACTTGGGATATTCGAGAAATACCAGCATTGGGATGAAATATGAAAAAAAATGGAAACCCAAGTCTGCCCAAGAGGGCATGTATTTAGGTTCCCATACTATATTACCCTTAACCATAGTCTCGTATTCCAGCATTTCTGTCAACGCCTTAGAGGGCTTTTAAGCCCTCTTATAAGGGGACCTTATTTATTAAAAAACTTAGTTGTCAAAACGGTCACCGTATTCAATGGCAAACCTGTTCATGGCTGGCTTCCAGTTGTGTAATGGTCGTGTCCATCGCTTAGAGGCCATTTTTATCGCTAAATATACAACTTTTAAAGCCGACCGATCACTGGGAAATATCTTACGATTTCTGATCGCCTTGCGGATCACGCTATTTAACGACTCTATGGCGTTTGTGGTATAAAAAATCTTTCTGATTTCATCCGGATAATCGAAAATAGTGATGAGATTGTCCCAATTCCTACGCCAAGACTTTTCAATATTAGGATACTTTGAAGACCACTTGGTACAAAATTCCTCAAGGGCCTTTTCAGCTTCTGTCAGAGTCGTAGAGCCATAAATGGACTTGAGGTCTTGGGCGACAGCTTTCATATCCTTGGAAGGAACATAGCGAAGGGAATTGCGGACCATATGGACAATGCACAGTTGCACTTTAGACTTGGGAAAAGCCGCTGAAATGGCTTGAGGAAAACCTGTAAGACCATCTACAGAAAATATAAATACGTCTTTCAACCCTCGATTTTGCAGCTCAGTCAAAACACTCAACCAAAACTTTGAACCCTCATTTTCAGAAATCCATAGGCCCAACAAGTCTTTCTGACCCTCCTCTGTAATACCAAGAGCTAGGTAAATCGCCTTATTAATAACTCTCTTGTCTTGATGGACCTTCACCACGATACAGTCCAAAAATACGATAGGGTAAGTGCTATCCAAGGGGCGGTTCTGCCAAGCCGTAACTTCATCAATAACAGCATCCGTCACGTTGGCTATCACTGAGTGGGATATCTCTGCACCATGGTAGAGGTCTTTGATAGTTCCTTGAATATCCCTGGTCGTCATTCCCCTCGCATAGAGGGTCAGAATACTGTCTTCAAAGCCCTCAAGACGAGTCTTGCCTTTGGGAAT
Source organism: Bdellovibrionales bacterium (assembly GCA_965261545.1). GTDB lineage: Bacteria > Bdellovibrionota > Bdellovibrionia > Bdellovibrionales > UBA1609 > CBDHDF01. Next base: position 891,534 of record CBDHDF010000002.1, read on the forward strand.
GACTTGGGGCTCAAAGGAGGCACTTCGGTCACGGGGGACCTGAAGCTCCACCTCGCCTTTCTCTCCCTTTATGGTCTTTCTACTGTAACCATTGCGAGTGTTGGATTTGCGGGTCTCAGACTTCTCATGCCTCTCATAACCTAGGTGATCGTCCATTTCCGCATTAAGAGCTGTCTCTAAAACAACCTTCATCAGTTGACCCGTTATGTCGGATAAATCCTTTTGGGTCTTGACGTTCTTCGCTAGTTCCTTGCCTATTGTCTTGATATCCATTCTGCCTTCTCCTTTCAGGATGATAGTTCATCCTAATATGATTCGGCAGTTACACAAAATAGTTTACAGGCTCGATAAATCGACAAGAATAAGACTTGTTTTATTTTACACCCAACCCTCAACCAAGGAGTAAGTCACATGCAATCCAATATTGATCTCGAAAGCCCCCAAATGACGAGTTCGCGTCACAGATGACCATTTTATTCTACCAAAACTTGATTCTTCCTTCAAGCCAGAGCACCTTGTCGATCCAGAAAAACAAAAAAGGAATCGAAAATTTAATCCTCAAATTTTCTTTTTTACTATTATCTATCTTATTTCCGGAACAAATTACGAAGGCTACCAAATCGCTCTTAAGACGGTATGGACTCATTTTGGTGACCTGCTTCTCATGCCAGTCAAAAGCAGTCTCAGCAAGATACGTCAAAGTATTTCTTACCTATTTTTTAAAAATATCTTTGAATCTCTGATTACAGACTACGAACCATTGAGAAAAACGTTTCATGGCTTTTATATCTATGCCATAGATGGCGACCAATTAGCACTTCCTCGCTCTAAAGATCTTTTAAAGGAGGGTTATTGTGGGTACCCTTGCCCAAATGAGATGGAAACTCATTTCTTACGTATGTATCTATCTCATGCTTATGACGTTTTATCGGGTGTGACAAAGAATCTTTGCTATTCTCCCGCTCTCAACGAAATCGCCAATGCTATTCAAATGATAGGTAGTTTTGAGAGTAATAGCATAACTCTCTACGATAGGCTTTATTTATCTACAGAGATTATTAAGGCCCATGCTCAAGCCAGTAACTTCTTTATTGCGCGTTGTAAGCGAGGCTCTACTTTTATCCCCATCGTAAATTTATTTAATGGCCCAGGTTGGTATTCACAAATGGTTATTGAGGGGGTGGTCATTCATCTCTATAAGTATAAAAACCCAAAGACTGGGGAGTTCTCTGTTTTGGCCACTAATCTTCCGCATGGCTCCTTGGACAAGAAGGATATGGTTGCTCTTTACTCTCGTCGTTGGGAAATAGAAACGACATTTCGTGATTTTACATCGACAATGAAAATGGAGCAGTGGCACTCAACAAGCCTTAATGGAATATTGCAAGAGCTGTATTCTTATTTTTGGCTCTTCAATTATACAAAGATTCAAATGAGCATAAATGAGGATGAAGACAGTGTGAATCAGTTGGTAAAAAATGACTACAAAAAACCTAACTTTAAACTGATTCTTGATTTCATAATGGATAGCATCCCCCTTTTTGTTGCGGGGCTCTATCAGAAATTTAGGAAGCAGATAAAGTTGCTGATGAAGATTTCAATGGAGAAGAGGAGGCACTTCAAAAGAAGCTATGAAAGGTCTATCAAAAGGGCTGGGAGTTCTTTTAAAAGAAATAGCTTAACGCAGAGGCAGAGGGGTGTGGTGGCTTAAGGAAACGGCATTGGATTAAGAGGCAAAGCAAGGAAGGTGATCGCTGTGTCTAAGCAATTGTTTGAGAAAGTCTTAAAAGATATTCAGAGTCAGCTCAATGTCAATGTGGAACTTTTGGCCCAAGAGCAGAATATTTCATCAGTCGTTAAAGAGAGTATAAGAAAATGTTTCCAAAAGAAATATTTTCAAGAAAAAGAAAAGTCTTTTCAAGAAGAAGAAAGATCTTTTCAAGAAAAAGAAAAGTCTTTTCAAGAAAAATCTTCTCAAAAAGAACGCTCCATAGAAAAGTATCCCCAGGCGGAGAGCTTTTGTGTCAAGACCAAAGAGAGAGTTTATAATGAGTTTATTCACTATGGCCCTCTTCAGCCCCTTCTTAACCTCAAAGGGGTCAACGAAATACTGATCAATGGCCCCGAAAGTATTTGGTATGAAGTCAATGGAAAGGTCCATTTATGGGAGGACATCTTTTACTCTCAGATTTCTTTTGATAATTGTATTCACCGAATTTGCCATGAATCCAGTATTAAAGTGGATTTAGCACAGCCTTCACAGGATGCTCATTGGAAGCAATTTCGGCTTCATATTGTGAGACCTCCCATTTCACAAAAGGTATGTTTGAGTTTAAGAGCCCATGCTTCCAACCCATGGAGTTGGGATCATTTACAACAAAGTTGTTGGGCCAACCCCAAAGGCATTCAACTTATGAAAAAACTTGTTCACAGTCATAGTTGAGCCTGTAAACTATTTTGTGTAACTGCCGAATCATATTAGGATGAACTATCATCCTGAAAGGAGAAGGCAGAATGGATATCAAGACAATAGGCAAGGAACTAGCGAAGAACGTCAAGACCCAAAAGGATTTATCCGACATAACGGGTCAACTGATGAAGGTTGTTTTAGAGACGGCCCTTAATGCGGAAATGGACGATCACCTAGGTTATGAGAGGCATGAGAAGTCTGAGACCCGCAAATCCAACACTCGCAATGGTTACAGTAGAAAGACCATAAAGGGAGAGAAAGGCGAGGTGGAGCTTCAGGTCCCCCGTGACCGAAGTGCCTCCTTTGAACCTCAAGTCATTCCCAAGGGTAAGACTCGTCTTGAGGGCTTTGAAGACAGTATCCTGACCCTCTATGCGAGGGGAATGACGACCAGGGATATTCAAGGAGCTATCAAAGACCTCTACCATGGTGCAGAGATATCCCACTCAGTGATAGCCAACGTGACGGATGCTGTTATTGATGAAGTTACGGCTTGGCAGAACCGCCCCTTGGATAGCACTTACCCTATCGTATTTTTGGACTGTATCGTGGTGAAGGTCCATCAAGACAAGAGAGTTATTAATAAGGCGATTTACCTAGCTCTTGGTATTACAGAGGAGGGTCAGAAAGACTTGTTGGGCCTATGGATTTCTGAAAATGAGGGTTCAAAGTTTTGGTTGAGTGTTTTGACTGAGCTGCAAAATCGAGGGTTGAAAGATGTATTTATATTTTCTGTAGATGGTCTTACAGGTTTTCCTCAAGCCATTTCAGCGGCTTTTCCCAAGTCTAAAGTGCAACTGTGCATTGTCCATATGGTCCGCAATTCCCTTCGCTATGTTCCTTCCAAGGATATGAAAGCTGTCGCCCAAGACCTCAAGTCCATTTATGGCTCTACGACTCTGACAGAAGCTGAAAAGGCCCTTGAGGAATTTTGTACCAAGTGGTCTTCAAAGTATCCTAATATTGAAAAGTCTTGGCGTAGGAATTGGGACAATCTCATCACTATTTTCGATTATCCGGATGAAATCAGAAAGATTTTTTATACCACAAACGCCATAGAGTCGTTAAATAGCGTGATCCGCAAGGCGATCAGAAATCGTAAGATATTTCCCAGTGATCGGTCGGCTTTAAAAGTTGTATATTTAGCGATAAAAATGGCCTCTAAGCGATGGACACGACCATTACACAACTGGAAGCCAGCCATGAACAGGTTTGCCATTGAATACGGTGACCGTTTTGACAACTAAGTTTTTTAATAAGGTCCACCACCTGCCTTATAAGGGGGCTTAAAAGCCCCTCTAAGGCGTTGACAGAAGTACTGGAATACCGAGACTATGGTTAGGGTAATATAGTATGGGAACCTAAATACATGCCCTCTTGGTGCAGATTTGGGTTTCCATTTTTTTTCATATTTCATCCCAATTCTGGTATTTCTCGAATATCCTAAGTTAAAAAAAATAAAAAAAAGGGGGTAATATAGTATGGGAACCTAAACACATGAACCCTTTGATGAGATTGGAATTTCCATTTTTTTGAGAGAGCCATTGCTGATTTTTTTTCAACCAAGATGATAATTATTTATTTGAGTTCTTTCCAGTTCTGATATGATCCCATTACGGCTCCATAATACAATCAAAAGTCCAGAGTAACTAAAGAGGCCATTATATAGACCAGCGAAGATGTCCACCTCCCCATTAACTTATAATGCATTGTGACTGACAAAATCGCTTGAAGGAAAAAATGTCAATTATACATTGACGAATAATATGGGACTGTGCTTTTTACCAGGAGTGGAGCCACATAAGTGGCTTTAAGATTTAAGAAAAAAATTGCAGTTACACAATTATTTTTACAGTCCCATCGAGGGTTGAAAGATGTATTTATATTTTCTGTAGATGGTCTTACAGGTTTTCCTCAAGCCATTTCAGCGGCTTTTCCCAAGTCTAAAGTGCAACTGTGCATTGTCCATATGGTCCGCAATTCCCTTCGCTATGTTCCTTCCAAGGATATGAAAGCTGTCGCCCAAGACCTCAAGTCCATTTATGGCTCTACGACTCTGACAGAAGCTGAAAAGGCCCTTGAGGAATTTTGTACCAAGTGGTCTTCAAAGTATCCTAATATTGAAAAGTCTTGGCGTAGGAATTGGGACAATCTCATCACTATTTTCGATTATCCGGATGAAATCAGAAAGATTTTTTATACCACAAACGCCATAGAGTCGTTAAATAGCGTGATCCGCAAGGCGATCAGAAATCGTAAGATATTTCCCAGTGATCGGTCGGCTTTAAAAGTTGTATATTTAGCGATAAAAATGGCCTCTAAGCGATGGACACGACCATTACACAACTGGAAGCCAGCCATGAACAGGTTTGCCATTGAATACGGTGACCGTTTTGACAACTAAGTTTTTTAATAAGGTCCACCACCTGCCTTATAAGGGGGCTTAAAAGCCCCTCTAAGGCGTTGACAGAAGTACTGGAATACCGAGACTATGGTTAGGGTAATATAGTATGGGAACCTAAATACATGCCCTCTTGGTGCAGATTTGGGTTTCCATTTTTTTTCATATTTCATCCCAATTCTGGTATTTCTCGAATATCCTAAGTTAAAAAAAATAAAAAAAAGGGGGTAATATAGTATGGGAACCTAAACACATGAACCCTTTGATGAGATTGGAATTTCCATTTTTTTGAGAGAGCCATTGCTGATTTTTTTTCAACCAAGATGATAATTATTTATTTGAGTTCTTTCCAGTTCTGATATGATCCCATTACGGCTCCATAATACAATCAAAAGTCCAGAGTAACTAAAGAGGCCATTATATAGACCAGCGAAGATGTCCACCTCCCCATTAACTTATAATGCATTGTGACTGACAAAATCGCTTGAAGGAAAAAATGTCAATTATACATTGACGAATAATATGGGACTGTGCTTTTTACCAGGAGTGGAGCCACATAAGTGGCTTTAAGATTTAAGAAAAAAATTGCAGTTACACAATTATTTTTACAGTCCCTCATAGTTGTTAGCTTTCTCATTATTGGACCCACGGGGTCGGGGAAAACCTCCGTGTTAAACTCATGTTTAAATGAAGTCTCCTCTTTAGAAAGATGTTTGATTCTTGAAGATACCAGTGAAATAGCCCTTCCCAATGAATTGTCTGTCAAACTTCTCACTCGAAAAAATCTTCACGCAGAGCTTCAAAACTATCACCTATCTGATCTTGTTCACCAGAGCTTGAGAATGCGCCCCGACCGAATTATTGTGGGAGAAATGAGAGGGGGAGAGGCCAAAGATTTTCTCATGGCTTTATCCACAGGACACCGAGGAGGAATGAGCACTCTCCATGCGAAAAGTGCCAAACAGGCCCTGCTTCGCTTGGAAATGCTTATTTAATGGGGCGCCCCCCAATGGAGTCTCACATCCATTCGCACCCTTATTCAACTAGGATTATCCCATATTATTTGCTTAAATAAAAATCGAACGTTGCAGTCCATTGACAAAATTTCAAGCTTGGAATCCCATGGATTTCTTTTAGAATCCCTGTTTTGTCGAGATGATTCTGATAAGCCTAATAGTTGATAGACCTAGTTTGATAGGTCTAATCTTTGATCGAACGTTGCAGTCCTTAATTTGCTTTTTTCAAGAGAATGAAGCCTTGTCATACTTAACTCGTACTTGGCAATCTGTCAAAACCTGCTCTTGCCCATTGAGCTTAATAAAGCCTCTAATAAAATCTACCCCTCGTATAGATCTCTCTTTGCGAGCAAAGATATTCAGTATATCCCCTTCATTAAAAATCATATGGTCTGCATGAATCACTCTACCTTCGACACCTACTATATAGACATTGCCCGAGGAAACACCTTCTTCTTTTTGCAAATAAGCAAAGCCATAGCCATAGGCTTGAGCAATCATTTCCACAAAAGAAGTTGGCCTTAAGTATCCATCGGAATTAAAGTAGTGAGCTTGTCTATTTAGATTTAAACGGCACTGAATATACTCCTCTTCATCAACCAAAGCCTTTGTATTGACAATTTCATCTATCCAACGCATAGGGGGGCGATGGGGAAGACAATTTTCAACCTCTATGATATTTACGGGATACATAATGACACAACCTACCTACTTAAACACAGTCAACCTTGAAAATCATTCGTTACTCATTCTCTGGATTGAGAGAATACAAGAAGTGCTAATTTTTTTTGACTCTTTTTATCCAACCATTTTACAGTGTAGGAGTTTTTAGATGTCACAACTTCTATATAAATGTCCATATTTGGGGTAACAACAGCATTAAATTTTGCTTTCACAGTTTGTGCACTTATAGCACCATGCCCAGGTCTGGAGGGGGCGGCAGCCTCAATAGCACAAAGGCTCCCATCAATAATACCTATGGCTGGTAAAATAGGGTTCCCGGGAAAGTGTCCCTGAAAATAAGGTAACTCTTTTGGGACCTTCAAGTCACCATACCAGATATTCAAGTCTTCCATATAATCTCTTAGATGAACTGTAGGTGAGCAATCAGGTCTTTGTATGGACTTCCCTTGAACTCCTCCCCTGGTCGTAAAGATAAAATGATTTTGTGGATTAATCATGAAGCTTTGTTGGGCTTCTAAGCTGTATCTTTTCACCTTCTAAAAGCAAGGCTCTCATCTCTTTACCCCTTCACCTCTTCACTTTATGCCCTTGCCCTTCTGGCCACATTTTTAGCATTTTCATGGAAGACCAAGGTGCTTCAAACAAATGATATCATATCTACCTTGGTCATTATAGTCACAATCTATCTCCTTTTTCAATTTTCTAGGATCAATAGCTAGAACTCGAAGATCTAGAGATAGATTCCACGGATTTTGGATTGGAGGATGGGCTACTAAATATCTTATTCACTGCTCGCACTTCAAAAGTACGAACCACCTCATTGATAACAAAATCATCAATGAAAAAACTATCGCTGTTATTATCATCATTATCATTACTATCATTATTACTGCCATTGTTATAAGCGTTGCTGGTGAGAGATGGTGGCACAATATAGCTTGTTTCATGGACTTCACCGGGAGCGCTTTGTGGAATATCCACCCACTCATTGTAGGCTTCTTCCTCGTGGTCACCTTTCCCAGTTTCCTCTACCTTCCCAAACTTTTGTCGATACTGGTATTTGGTGATGACACTTCCACCATCACTTCTAGAAGTCTTCCAGGTTAAATAAGTCGTTTCACCCCAAGAGTGAGCCATGAGATTTGTGGGTCTCCAGGGAGCCTCTTCCTCTTCCGAAGGCTCCACGAAACCTAGGTTGGAGGGAGAACTGTGGCCTAGGTGACACACAGCTCGAACCTCAAAGGCGTAAGGAGTGTCATTGGAAAGAAATTTCACCATATAACTAGCTTCATTGATCTCACCAAGAGCACTGTTTGGAATATCCACCCATTCTTCGTAGCTTTTTTCTCCTACTTTTTCTTTTTGTCGATGTCGATGTCGATATTGATAATGGGTGATGATGCTTTGACCAACATTGCAAACATCACCACCACTAAGACCACTATGAGGGGCACTACTATAGACATCACTATGAATACCCTGGACAATACGGGCCTCAATCTCATTATCGGAAGGACGACGGAGAGGACTCCAAATTAAATAAGCGGCTTCATTCCGAGGATGAGCCGTAAGCTTTGTGGGAGCAAGTAAGTTTGGATTAGGCGTGGCAGAGATGGTATTGGATGCAGGGCTGTCTCCTATGCCATTCACGGCCCTGACTTGAAAGTCATAACTTGTGCCATTGGTCAAACTCGAGACTGTGTAGCTCGTGGCATTCACCCCATTGGCATCACTGCTTGGAATATCCACCCAGTCTTGGAATCCTCCTCCATCATCTTGTCGGTACTGATGCTCCGTGATAGCATTCCCGCCATCGCTACTGCTAGCTATCCAAGATAACTCGACCTCTTCATTGCCGAGAGTCGCGATAAGAATTGACGGCGCATCGGGAACAGTGGCTGGTGTGGTTGTGACTGGACTGGATGCAAGGCTGTCTCCCATGCCATTCACGGCCCTGACTTGAAAGTCATAACTTGTGCCATTGGTCAGACTCGAGACTGTGTGGCTCGTGGCATTCGCCCCACTGGGCTCACTGTCTGGAATATTCACCCATCCTTGGAATCCTCCTCCATCATCTTGTTGGTACTGATGCCTTATGATGGCACTCCCGCCGTTACTGCTGCTAGCTATCCAAGATAAATCGACCTCTCCATTCCTAGGAGTTGCGGCAAGGCCTGACGGCGCATCGGGAACGGTGGCTGGTGTGGCAGAGATGGTATTGGATGCAAGGCTTTCTCCCATGCCATTCACGGCCCTGACTTGAAAGTCATAACTTGTGCCATTGGTCAGATTCGAGACTGTGTGGCTCGTGGCATTCGCCCCACTGGGCCCACTGTCTAGAATGCTCTCCCACACTCCACCATCTTGTTGATACTCGTGTCTCATGATGACACTTTCACCATTGCTACTGCTAGCTGTCCAAAATAAATCGACCTCTCCATTCCTAGGAGTCGCACCAAGGCCTGTCGGCGCATCGGGAACAGTGGCTGGTGTGGTTGTGACTGGACTGGATGCAAGGCTTTCTCCCATGCCATTTACGGCCCTGACTTGAAAGTCATAACTTGTGCCATTGGTCAAACTCGAGACTGTGTAGCTCGTGGCATTCGCCCCACCGGCCTCACTGTTTGGAATATCCACCCAGTCTTGGAATCCAGCTCCAGCATTTTGTTGATACTGATGCCTTATGATGGCACTCCCGCCATTACTGCTGCTAGCTATCCAAGATAAATCGACCTCTCCATTCCTAGGAGTTGCGGCAAGGCCTGACGGCGCATCGGGAACGGTGGCTGGTGTGGTTGTGACTAGACTGGATGCAAGGCTTTCTCCCATGCCATTCACGGCCCTGACTTGAAAGTCATAACTTGTGCCATTGGTCAGATTCGAGACTGTGTGGCTCGTGGCATTCGCCCCACTGGGCCCACTGTCTGGAATGCTCTCCCACCCTCCACCATTTTGTTGATACTCGTGTCTCATGATGGCACTTCCACCACTGCTACTGCTGACTATCCAAGATAAATCGACCTCTCCATTCCTAGGAGTTGCGGCAAGGCCTGACGGCGCATCGGGAACGGTGGAAGGTATGCCAGAGATGGTATTGGATGCAGGGCTTTCTCCCATGACATTCACGGCCCTGACTTGAAAGTCATAACTTGTGCCATTGGTCAAACTCGATACTGTGTGGCTCGTGGCATTCGCCCCACTGGGCCCACTGTCTGGAATGCTCTGCCACTCTCCACCATCTTGTTGATACTCGTGTCTCATGATGGCACTGCCACCACTGCTACTACTTGCTGTCCAAAATAAACCGACCTCTCTATCCCTAGGAGTCGCACCAAGGCCTGTCGGCGCATCGGGAACCTCGGCAGGTGTGCCAGAGATGGAACTGGATCCAGAGCTGTTTCCTATGCCATTTACGGCCCTAATTTGAAAGATATAATTTGTGCCATTGGTCAGATTGGGCACTGTGTAACTGGCAACATTTTCCCCACCGGCCTCACTGTTTGGAATGTCCAGCCACCCTTGGGATCCTCCTCCAGTATTTTGTTGATACTGATGCCTTATGATAGCATTCCCGCCATCGCTACTGCTGACTGTCCAAGATAAAACGATCTCTCCATTCCTAGGAGTTGCGGCAAGGTCTGACGGCGCATCGGGAACGGTGGCTGGTGTGGCTGTAGCTTCATTGGATGAGGGGCTTTCAATGTCACCATTCAACGCTCGCACTTCAAAAGCGTACCCTGTGCCATTAGTTAGCTCTGTGACAACGAAACTTGTTCCACTGGATTCACCATAACCACTGTCTGATATATTTATCCAGTCTCCATACTCCCCTGTTTCTACTTTTTTTCGATATTTATGTGCTGTTGGTGTGAGCGTCTGCCCACCATCACTGGAACTTTCCCAAGATAAAGTAATTTGTCGATCTCCAGGTTGTCCCGTCAATGTGCCTGGCGCTTCTACTCCACTGGATGATAAGGAAGTCCTCTTACTATCTCCACAACTTATTGATAAACATAGAAGAGATAAAAGCACCATAGTCCTAAATAAACGAATATTAGATATCCATGCCCATTTATCCATTCTTAAGCCTCCATTTTATTCAAAATTGATAACTCTTAAATAAAACAATTCTGACTGAAAATATGAAAAATAACATACTATCTACACCTACATTTATTATTTATTTCATAATGATTCATAATTATTTCAAATTAAGCATATTAGCAATAATTGTCAATCCAGCCTTGACGAAAGATATTTACAAGTCTTATATCGAGTTATTTAAATCCATACTGTTCAGAGGGGAGGTTAGAAAAAGTGTCTGAGATGTCCGTCATCACTTGATTTTCTCCACTTTCAGTAGTCACATACTCTGAGGAGGAGTTATCATAAAATCGGACAATCCTGTGAAGCATACCCCTGTCTTGGCTCAAGAAGTGCTTTTTTTTCTGAAAACAGCTCCTCTTCCCATGACATGTTTTTTAGATGGCACTTTTGGTCGAGGAGGGCACACTCGCCTGATCATGGAGGCGTTTCCATCAATAAAAGTCATTGCCTTCGATAGAGATCAGCAAGCCATTGATGAAAGTTCCGAAATTTTTAAAAAAAAACTTGAAGAAAAACAAATCCAATTTATTCATAGCAACTTTGCCAATATTCAAAAATACCAGCAAGAGATATACAGTACGGTAAAGCAAGATTTTTTGATGAAATTGGCAAAGATAGAGGGCTCAAAATCTATAGCTTCCAACCCACTCACCCCCCTAGAAAACCACCGAGAAATACCTGCAATCTCCCCTTTTTTATCGGGGGCCTTGCTAGACCTTGGGGTTAGTTCTCCCCAACTCGACGAAGCCGAAAGAGGTTTTAGTTTTTACAAAAATGGTCCTTTGGATATGAGAATGGACCAAAAGCAAAAGCTCTCCGCATCCTCTATTGTGAATGAGTGGAATGAAGAGCAACTCATAGATATTTTTAAGAAATATGGGGAAATTTGGAGACCTCAAAAAGTGGTACAAGCGATTGTGAAAAATCGAAAGAAAAAGAGTTTTGAATCCACTCTGGAACTTGCTCAACTTATTGAGCGCCTTCAGGGCTGGAGAAAGAAAGGGCAGCACCCAGCAACACCCTTCTTTTTAGCTCTAAGACTGGAAGTGAACCAAGAACTTCAGGACCTTCGAACAGCTATCCCCCCTCTTGTAGATATTCTTCAAGAAGGAGGGAGACTGCTTATCATCACATTTCACTCCTTGGAAGACCGTATTGTCAAAACTACTTTCAAATCTATGATAAATCAGGGTAAACTAGTTAATAAGAAAGTTGTGCAAGCTTCTTGGCTTGAAAAGAAAAAAAACCCTCGCGCTCGCAGTGCTAAATTGAGGGTCTTTGAAAAAGGATCCATTTGATGAATCGGGTGGTCGTGATAAGGTGAATAACGATAGAATGATTGAAATAATAATGATTAAAATAATTAAGATGATTAAGGTAGTTAATATGAATAAAGAATATCATAATGATATTAAACCTTTTATAAGCATTTTGATTATTATCGTTACTCTTTTTTCTTTGGTATTTTTGAAAATGGAAATTCGTCATCAAGGCTATAAGATTTGGAAAAAAACTAGAATTTATAAGAAAATAAGAGACACTCATAGAATGCAAGTCATCAAGTACGCTCGTTTGAAGAGCCCTGTTCGTTTGAGCCAAAAATTGCAATCTCAGATCACCCCTGTAGACCCTGAGCTTGTTCAAGTAATACAGATATCAGGCGATTACGTTGCCGTAAGGCAGTAAAAGAAGAAAATTAAGACCATAAGACCTAGAGACCATAGAAATGGCGGAATCATCTTTTGAAATCTAGAATTGTAACTCTTTTTGTCTCTCTTCTTGTGCTATGGATTTTTCTTATAGCTAAGGCCACTTACGTTCAAATTATTCCCAACAACAGGCTATTTCAACTTAAGGAGAAATTGTTTCAAAGAGTTATTCATTTAAAATCTCGTCGGGGGGCCATTTTTGACCGAAACCACCAAGAAATGGCCATCTCAGTTCCCTCCTATTCTCTCTATATCGACCCCATGATAATTAAAAATCCTAAGACTATTTCAAAGAAGCTAGGTTCATACTTTAAGAAGCCTTATCAAGACTACTATCAGAAAATAAAGAAAAATAAGAGTCGCAGATTTGTGTGGATAGAAAGGTATTTGAGTCAATCACAAAGGGATAACATCAATGCTTGGAAAATTTATGGACTTGTTTTTATGGAGGAGTCTAAAAGAGTGTATCCCAACGATCAGCTTTTGGCCCACCTTCTTGGTTTTGTTGGTTCCGAGGAAAGGGGCTTAGAAGGACTTGAGCTTTTTTACAATGACCTTCTACAAGGCAAGAATCGCAAGCTTAAATTTTATAAGGATGCTCGGGGTCGACCCTTACTTGTCAATGGGCAAGTATTTCTGGATCATCCTGATGGAGTTGATCTTTACTTAACTATCGACAGTGGTCTACAGTTTAAGTTGGAAAAAGAACTCAAACATGTGGTGAATCAGTTTCATGCAGCATCAGCAGTGGGGGTTGTTTTAGATGCGAAAACATCTGCTGTGTTGGCTATGGCCAACTTTCCAACTTTCAATGCCAACAAGCCCACTCAGTTTGAAGAATCCGTACGACGAAATCGAGCTGTGACTGACTCCTTTGAGCCAGGGAGTTCTCTTAAAGCCATTACCATTGCTGGTGCTTTATCCCAAGGAGTCATTGAACCCAATACCCAAATTGATTGTGAAAATGGAGTGCTCAAAATAGGTGGTCACACCATTCGTGAAGCCAATTTTCATAAAGGTTTTAAACTACTGACAGTGAGTGAGGTTCTTGCTTATTCCTCCAATATTGGATCTTCAAAAATCGCCTTTCGATTGGGTGATAAAAAACTTAGAGAGGTTTTTAAAAATTTTGGCTTCGGCCAAAAAACAGGAATTGATCTTCCAGGAGAAGCCCGAGGAATTTTACAAAAACTGCCATGGAAAAAACATCTTTTTAGTAATATTTCATTTGGCCACGGAATCACGGTAACTCCTTTGCAAATTGCCAATGCTTATGCCGCCATTGCTAACGGAGGCTTATTAAAAAAGCCTTATGTTTTGAAGTCTATTGTAGACAATGATTCTGGACTCCGTGAAGACTTTCTCCCACAAACTCTTCGGAGAGTTTTAACGCCCAAAGATGCTTCCACCATGAAATTCATGCTTGCAGGAGTTACGTTGCCCGGAGCCACGGGCTTCAATGCTAGAGTCCAAGGATTCCCTGTCGCTGGGAAAACAGGAACAGCCCAAAAGGTGAAGGTCGGTAGACGAGGCTATGCCGACGGTAAATATATTTCAAGCTTTGTCGGATTTATTCCTGTCAATCAACCTAAGTATGTTATTTATATTGCTGTCGATTCTCCCCATAAGCACTATCATGGATCTCAAGTGGCAGCTCCTGTGTTTTCCAGGGTGGCTGGCTATGCTGCTTTAAGAGCAAGTCTGCCTCCCGTATTACTCAGTCAAAAAGATATTATGAAAAATATGAGTTATATTTACCAAAAAAAATCCCATGTACGAAATGTACAAAAATCCAAAGTACAAAATATATCATCTGAAACCCTCCACGCTTCACCTGAAACTTTCCTTCAAGACTCCCCTCAAGCTCTCCACACCTCTAAAGCCTTTCGAACTTCCTTGAGTGAAAAAGATATCTTCTTATCACGAAGGCAGCAACTTCAAAAAAGAGCCTTAAGAACTCTCCGTGAAGGTAAAGTTTTTAAATCCTTGAAAACTCCCAAACTCATAGGGCTTCCTCTAAGAGAGGCTTATCGACAAATTACAGGTACAGATATCAAACTTAAAGTGAAAGGTTCTGGAGTCATTGCAAAAATGTTTCCTCAACCTGGAGAACTTCTTCCTAAGGACAAAACTGTGACAGTCCACCTCAAGCCTCGCCATTAAAAATTTCGGTAACTGCTCACTCCTTGGCGATCTACTTTGTTACCTGCGGCGGTGGCTCCTTTCAACGTACCCAAAGTACGCCTCCAGTCGCCGCCGCCTTGGCGCCTAACAAGCAGCTATAAATGATACTGAGTCTTCAATTAGAATGACTTGATTTCGCTCTCCACAGGGGAGAATGAGATATCAATCCTTTTTGCTCCAAAGCTCTGTAAAGAATGTAATTTCTTAAGATGGCCTTCACATAAAAACTCGTTTCCGACCAAGGCAATTCATCTATCCACATTTCCTGATCGGGATGAGAACTGTGCTTATTCTGTAGCCCCTTGAGTTCATCCCTTGTCCGAAGCCAAATTCTCATATGACCAATTCCCGTGTTGTAGGCAGCAAGGGCAAGGGGAACATGCCCCTTAAAGGCGCGTATCATTTGCCTCATATAGCGGACCCCCAAGGTGATATTTGTGGAAGGCTGAAAAAGGGATGAGGGAAGGTCCACTTTTTTTCGCAATTGTCGAGCGACATCCCTCGCCGTGGGCTCAAGAAGCTGCATAAGCCCCATGGCATTGGACACACTCCGAACCTCCTTGCGAAAAGAGCTTTCCTGCTTCATCAGTGAAAGAACCAAGAGAGGATCTATGTTATATTTTTGAGACTCCTTAGACACCAAGGTGAAATACTCCAATGGGTAGGCCAAACGCAATGTCTCTCCATAAAGAAGCTGAGGTGCTTTCTCCCAAACTCCTGTGGCAATAATAATGGCATTGTGGTGATCCAAAGCCAAAGCGAAAAGTCGGGCCCACAAAAGTTTTCCCTCGTGATCTGTGGGTTCTGGCAGAGTGGCCAATTCCTTTTGAGCTTCCTCAAACCAACCAGCCCCTAGGAGATGCTGAAATCTCTCCCAGCTTTGCATTTCTGTTTCTGTCAACCATAGTTGGGCTTTAATTTTTTTTTTGCTAACCGGAGGCCATGGAATAGGTACTACAGATGAAGCAGTAAGCAAGGCAGGTGAAGTTATATTCTTATTTGTACTTTTACCAGACTCCTGACCTTGCTCCATTCTCGCTCTCAACCCATAGTAAGTGAGAGGAAAACGATCCATGAGTTCCCTAGCCACTTGAGAGGCTCGGTCCGAAGAAGCCCGACCCACAGAGGTGCGACCTGAAGAGGAAAGGTCCTGACTTGATTGAAGTCGCTCCATGGACCTCCACAACCAATAACGAGAGATCACCTCAAAGGTTGTATTTTTCGACATGGCAATGGCCTTTTCCAAATGGGCCGCAGCTAAGACATTTTTATTTTGCCTATAATACAGCATACCCAAACGCATCATCGCTTCCTCGGCCTCTTCCGAGGAAATATATTGTTCTGTCAAAGTTTTCCAAGCCTCCTCGGCATCTTTCGGCTGCTGAGCATGAAAGGCTGAAAGCCCCATAAGACCTAAGGCTTTAGAAGTGCCACCACCTCCATGAACCACGCTATAACTTCCTTGAGCAAGTTGATAAGCATCCTTGTAAAGCTCATTTTTATAGGCCCTTTGAGCCCATTGATAAAGCCAGGGTCCCTTGCTTTGAAGCATCCAACGCAAAACGTGTTGGTGCTCCAATGAAATGCGGTGATTTTTATCCTTTTTATTTTTACCACTTTTAAGGGACCTCACTTTCCTACCAAGTCTGATAAAAATCTTTCCCACTTGACGGGTGACCTCTTTGGTACCTCCTCCCTGGGGATACTTCTCAAGCAATTGAATGGCCAGAGGAACAGCATTTGTGGGAGATTTCAGAGATTTTCTCATCGCATTCAATAATTTTTGCTCCCCTTTTGTCATTTTAAAAGATCCTGGACGGGGGGTCACATCTCCTTCTAAATTCAAATCACCTTTGGCACCATGGTGGGATCGACTTTGGATGGGATGAATCTCTAAACCTAACTGAGAACGAATGTCCTTCCATCGTTTTCGCACAGAGGCCGACTCCTTACTTATCAAACTTCTCTCCATGGCTCCCATAGCCAAAGGAAGTTTTTTTTCAACAAGAGCCCATTCCCCCACCCACTGCCAAAATTGAGCCCTTTCACCTCCATCCATCCAAGGTAAAAAGGAAGTCAACTCGGTCACCACTTCTTTGAACTCAAGCTGCCCGTGAACAAACTCTGTTGGAGAAGGCTTCATGGGAGAAGGCACTTCAAAAAAGACGCCCCATGTTCCAATTGGAAGATCCATCCAGATATCCATGCTTCACGAAGGTTCTCTCGATAAGGACCACTCATCAACCATGGTGATTGTTGAGAGATGTCCCCAAGGGTCGAATTCAAGTGGCCACGGACTCTCTTTACACTCCTTACACCTTCTGCTCCCTTGTCTTTCTTTGTTTGCATGGATCTCAAAAGCCCCTCAGCACAACGAAGCTCATAGACTTTGATCCAAGGAGTAAGTGCAGGTATTTTCGCCACAGCCAAGGAAACTTGTTGAAGGCATTTGCGAAATTCTCCACGCCGCCAAAAAACTTTCAAGTTCTTAAGAGGCAAGTGGAGTGGCGAAACTTTTTCACCCTCATACTCCCACCGAGGAGCAGGATATTTGTCATCAAGACTTAAAGTAAGCTCATTCAACACGAACTTACCAGCCACTCCCTCCTCCCCAAGTGCTTGACGAGAAGACGCAGCAGAGGAGAAAGCCTGGACCCATCCCATAAATATAAAGCAAAGAGTTGTAAGAAAAAATAGACCTTTACCCATGGCCCCACCTATTTCGTTCTTGTTCTGTGGAAGGCAAAGTTCTTTCTTTAGAATGTGACAAAGCTCCTTCTTGGGAATATAAGGAATTTTTGAGAAAAGAATCTGAGGGAGGGTGCTGCAAAAGAAGGCGATGGTGACGGTCAATGGCCAAAAGAAGCCCTAAGCTAAAGCAGACGCAAACCAAAGAACTCCCGCCATAGCTGAGAAATGGCAAGGGCAAACCCTTTGTGGGCAAGAGGCCCAAAGTCATACCCACATTGATAAAAACAGAAAAGGCAAAGATCGTGGTGGTTCCTAGAGCCACGGCCTTAGCAAAGCTCTCCTGGGAGTAAACAGCTATTTGAAGCCCGCGAAAAACGATGTACCCATAGAGTAAAATGACAAATGCCACCCCTAAAAAACCCCACTCTTCACCCATCACTGCCAATGTGAAATCTGTATGGGCCTCGGGAAGAAAAAATAGCTTCCCCTGTCCCTGACCAAGGCCCGCTCCCCATAAACCGCCGGCCTGTAAACTCAAAAGACTTTGAATGATTTGAAATCCCTTTTGCTCCGGGTCTCTCCAGGGGTCTATGTAAGCAAACACCCGAGCCATTCTGTAGGGGGAGTTCATAATCAGATAAGTTCCACTTCCCACAAGAAGTCCTATGGAAGCAAAAATATATTTCCAAGGGCACCCAAACACAAAAAGGATAGAAAAAATCGTGAGAGCACAAATGACAAAACTTCCAAAGTCCGGCTGTTGGACTAGGAGTGCAAGAGGAGTCACCACGACCAAGGCACTTATGAAGGCTGTAAAAAGATTCTTCTTCACTTCATCTCGATGAAGAACAAAAAATCCTAAAATAAGTGGATAACTCACCTTTAATAACTCGGCAGGCTCAAAGCGAAGTCCCAAGGGCATGTGAATCCACCTTTGGGCTCCTCCCACCTTCACCCCAAGACCCGGAACAAATGTCATAACAACCCCACCTAAGGCCACAAAAAATAACAAAAAACTCCACCTCTCCAAGAACCTCCAGGGAACACACAAAGTGGCTAAAAGTCCACAGACTCCAAGAAGAGAAAAAGCCACCTGTCGATTGAAGAAGTAAAGTCCATCCCCATGGGTTTCAATGGCAAAAATATAACTCGAAGAATAAACTTGAACCAAACCTAGACCTATAAAGAAAAAGCCGGCAAGAAGTAAGCCTTTATCAATACCCATGCACCCATTGTACCTAAATGAAAACTATAATGCCAACAACGCGGACACTTATAACCAGAAGCTGGGGGGCTTCGTGGATAAACAAAATACAACTATATGCGTTAAGTTATTAATGTCATTTATTTGACGCAAATGCTGCTGGTGTGCCCAGCACAATATAGGAGGTAACGACTATAGAAAGCTGACATGATGATGGTGGTAGGTCCACCGTTCTCGATTTACAGGAATTGGGAACAAACAACCCTAAGCTGCGCAGGGGGCAAGACCTGGGTGGTGAGCGTTAGGGAAAAGGCCAGAATAACTGGTCATGTGTAGTCTGTGAAGATGAGCGAAAGCGAACCATCGATGAGGCGTCGAAAATGCGTTAGTTGCTGTCAAAACCAAGGTCCCGGTAGTACCTTGGGATAAACTCGGAAGGTACCTGATTACTGGCCGAGTGGCAGCCGGCGTAAAGGTGGCATGAGCACAGACTTGGCGTCGTGTTGGAACTGGGGAACCTACTGGTGGATGTTAAGGGAACGGCTATAAGGTGGAAACCGAAGGGCAAATACCGATGACACCAGATAGGGGCAGAGAGACTCGTAGTAGTGAAGAAGGTTCTGTAACGGAGCTGGAGCGAAGTCTCCTAATATGTGAGGAAACACTAACCAGTCGGACACTCTGTGGTCCATTTAAATGGTTTACAATAGTGGAACCTCGCAAATATTAGAGGAGCCGTATGACGGGAGACTGTCACGTACGTGTCTGTGAGGGGCAGTGGGGGAAGTTCCCACTGTCTACTCGATTCAAACTTGGTGCGCTGTGCAAAGGCTAGACTCGTTCAAGCCCAATAGCCCCTTTCATTGACACAATTTGATTGCTATCATTTAATTATTCAGTTGAATTAAACTTAATTTCACTGATTGGAATTGAATTTCATTGAATGTCGCTATTTTTATTTTTTGATCTTTTTAATTTTTTTACTATTTAAGAAAAATTTTTTAAGAAAAAAAATAGGGAAGTGAACATTGAGTCAACGACAATCTTATATAAAAGACTATATAAAACATACAAAAAAATGGCCTCTTGCTATCATTATCCTTTGTCTAACCACTATGGGTTTCTTGAGTTGTGGAGGTGGTGAAAAAAATCAATACGAGTCGCCCTTTAGCACTCCTCCTCCTCCTGTGACGAATCCTTCAAATCCTTCGACTTCTTTTATCTCTGTATGGCGACTTGATACTGACAACGAGTCCATCACTCTACCCCTACGTTCAGGCTATAATTATAATTTCAATGTAGATTGGGGGGATGGGTCTTCCAACGAAGTCACTTCCCATGATGATATCGACATCACCCACACCTACACAAAGGCTGGTGATTACACTCTCACCATCTCAGGGGAGCTTGAAGCTTGGTTTTTCAACAACAGTGGGAATAAAGACAAGATCATTGCTATCAAAGATCTGGGCAATACAGGGTGGACCAATTTGGAGGGAGCCTTTGAAGGATGCCGCTATCTCACTGAAGTTATGGGAGGCCATATCTCTCGTGTGACAAACATAAATCGCATGTTTAAGGGGGTCACCTCCATAAAAAATATTGATTTCACTTCGTGGGATTTCGCCCTTGTGACAGAGATCAATGAAACTTTTAGTGAAGTTACTCTGCCCACAAGGGTTTATAATACCCTCCTTCATCGACTCTATGAAAGCTCCCCTCAAAAAAACCTCACCTTAGATGTGGGTAGCTCTAAGTACGACAGTCGTGCCAAGAATATCCGACAAGCTTTAAAGGATCGAGGATGGAATATCATTGATGGTGGGTTTTCTTTCTTTGTTTCAGTCTGGAGAACTTCTAGCAGCAATGAATCCATCAACCTTCCTTTGCCTCCAGGGTATAAATATAATTTCAATGTGGATTGGGGGGATGGTTCTTCCAGCGAAGTCACTTCCCACGATGACAGCGACATCACCCATATCTACGCCGAGGCTGGAGATCACAACATGACCATTTCTGGAACTCTTGAGGCTTGGAATTTCAAAGACTATGCCACCGAACATAGTTATAAACTCATTTCTGTGAAAGACCTCGGTGATGTGGGTTGGAAAAATCTTCAAGGAGCCTTTATATGTCAAAATTTGGAAAATCTAGGGGGAGGAAATGTCTCTGGTGTTACAGATATAAGCTTTATGTTTGATGATGCCTATCGTATCAATCCCGATGTCAGCCATTGGGACACATCCAACGTCACAAATATGAGCTTTATGTTTTATGATGCCCATAGTGCCAACCCCAATGTGAGTCGTTGGGACACATCCAAGGTCACAGATATGAACAATATGTTTTCTGCCGCAGAGGCTGCCAACCCCGATGTAAGTCGTTGGGACACATCCAACGTCACAGACATGAACAATATGTTTTCTAACACCTATAGTGCCAATCCCGATGTGAGCCGTTGGGACACATCCAAGGTCACAGATATGAACAATATGTTTTCTTCCGCAGAGGTTGCCAACCCCAATGTGAGTCGTTGGGATACATCCAAGGTCACAGATATGAACAATATGTTTTCTTCCGCAGAGGTTGCCAACCCCGATGTGAGCCGATGGGATACATCCAAGGTCACAAATATGAGTAATATGTTTTCTGCCGCAAAGGTTGCCAACCCCGATGTGAGCCGATGGGATACATCCAAGGTCACAAATATGAGTTCTATTTTTTATACAACAAAGGTTGCCAACCCCGATGTAAGCCGATGGGATACATCTAAGGTCACAAATATGAGTAGTATGTTTTCTAACACCTATAGTGCCAACCCCGATGTAAGCCGATGGGATACATCCAACGTCACAAATATGAGTAGTATGTTTTCTAACACCTATAGTGCCAATCCCGATGTGAGTCGTTGGGATATATCCAGCGTTACAACAATGTTCTATATGTTTTACAATACAAAGGTTGCCAACCCCGATGTGAGTCGTTGGGATATATCCAAGGCCATAAGTATGAGTTCTATGTTTTCACAAGCCCAGGCAGCTCAACCCAATATGACCCAATGGAATTTTCACAACGTTACAGGCATGGGAAGTATACTTCAAAGCATCACTCTTCCCACGGATATGTATAGCCGCCTTCTCAACCAAATTCACAGCACTTCACAAAAAAGTAATATTTGGTTTCATGGGGGAAATTCAAAATACAATGAAAGTGCCGTAGATGCACGAAATGCTCTCATAGCTCGAAATTGGAAGATTAGTGATGGTGGTCTCGATGAGGAGAAATGAACATTGAATCAACGAGAATCTTATATAAAATGTCTGATTCGGCACTCAACACATACAATAACCGCATTCAATTCATTTTTTTGATTTTGTTCCAAAGGGATTGAATTTCAATCATTCCCCTCTCTAACGGTTTCCGTAACTGTGGGGTGGTCATCAAAGCCCATCTTTTTGCTGCATCCAAGCTGTAAGTGCAGAGCGCATGGCCTCCTCCACACTTAAATCTACTTCACGCACCCAGCTTTTAGGGACAAACACCGTATACCCTCCTATCTGATAGCTCATGGGCATATAAACGGCCACTCGTCCTTCAAGCCCTTCAATATTGACACTTGAATTGGTTAAGAAGCCAATTCTATCACTTTCTTCGCCTGGACGACCTATAATGACCACTTTCTGAGTTTTCCCCTTTTCACTGGGAGCAAAAAACTGCATTAAATCTTTGGTCGCAGTATATATGCTTTTCATAATGGGCACGGACTCCATTAAATTTTCAGCCCACCTGAATAGTCTTTGCACAAAAACATGCCCCATAATGATACCTAAAATAAATATCAGTACAAATCCTAGAGTCACTCCCATTCCTGTAACATAGGGAAGGTGCGGAAATAACCAGCCAAGGAAATCTTTCATAAGAACCTCTGCTTTGATAAAAAACCAATAAATAAAATAGAGGGATAAAACGATAGGTAGCATCGTGACAAGACCTCGAACAAAAATTTTCATAACCCATTTCATAGCATAACCTCTTTCTTTCATAAATAACCTCGCCATTGGTTAAGAAGTACTTTCTTTTTAAATTCACTCTAAACTAAAAAGATGATAGAATCTTTATATGAAAAAATCTATGTCTTTATGTATTCTCAAATATATTTCTACATTTATTTCTATATCTTTACTTTTTCTTATGACCTTTGTCCTTCTCATTTTGTCTATAACTCTCGGACCGTCTCTATGTCAAGCTCAGAAAAAACTAGACTTAGGAGATATACAAATCAAGGGGGAGTTGCACGGCGATAATCGTTTAAAGATTCTCGCCAGAGATAAAAATAAAATTAAAAATTATGTGAAGTTTAGAACAAATTTCCGCAAAGAGATTATCGAAGGTTTACCCAAACCTCAACCTAAGCAAGTCTACTAAATAAGAATTATTTCCTCCCACAAATGGCCTGGATTAACCCGCCCATCGGGGCTACGCTTTTATATATTATATGCTTTCACTCATACATACGCTTATACTCGCTATCTAAATCGCTTGAAAAACCCCCTTCAAAAAGCTGATTATCAATATTTTTGATCGTTGTTTGTAGTGTATCAAAAGTATCCATGCTTGTAATATTTTTTAAATGCTCAAAGAAAAGTTGATACGCCCTTGTCCACTCACCCTCTCCTCCTCTCTCAAGAGCCTTTTGAAAAACCCCATACCATATCGTACTATAAATGGAGCCCATGGCATGGATCTCTCCAGATGCCTCAAGACTGTGTTTTCCACAAGCATCAAAAAAGTCTTGAGCTACCAACCCTTGGCTTCTGATGACCTTCACATCCCTAGGAATTCCACTTCCACCAACGGTACAATGGGACAGACCTTCAAGGTCATTGTAGAATAATTCGCCTATGGGTGTCGATTCAGGGAACAAAAAAAGACTGACGATATCCCCCACTCCTTCGTGAATAGCTCTAGGACTTCCATAGATGGTTTTAGAGCAAACCTGTTTTTTGCTCTCACCACAGTGGCTCTCCAAATCTGAGTTGAATTCAAGTTTAGCAAAAGATGCATAATCGAGAATGGCATGCCCTATCTCATGGGACACAATTCCCGAATCAAACCCTAGGGGGATATAAGTGGCCCCACCCATAGAGTCCTTTCTCATAGGCGCAGAAAGACCAAAAGCGAGCAATTTGACACTGGAAATCCAAAACGCATTGGATATAACCCCATTTTGATCAAAAGGAAGAATGGGAACAAGATTCAAGCCTTGGTTCTCTGGATAAAAGCTACCTGTGAGATCTTTGATCTTTTGTTTGAGATAATTCGCCCAAAAAAACGTATGAACATTGAGAGCATTCAAGTTTTCTTCATTGTAAAAGGTATATTTCCAATTGCCATCACTATTGGGAACCATGAGAGGAAGAGGAGAGGAAATACCTTCATAGTTGACACTAAAATCAGTGTTGCTTAATTTTGTTCCAGGAATATAAACACCATGAGTTTGAAGAGATGACACATCTGTGATTCCAATCAATTCAGTGGTTCTTCCCAAAGCAACACTACCGGCATTGACAAGAGGTGGATTGGAAAGACTAGTTCCTTGATCAACCACAGGGTTTTTACCAAATATGCAAGCATTGACGAGGGAATTTGATGTATACAAACAGTTGGGCACCTTCCCTAAGCTCTTAAATTGAGTGATCCTTCCTTGGGATGAAGACGATTGTGTTTCAAAGGGAGATCTTCCACAGGCGATAAGAAGAGATACAACACATATACCTATGACAATACCAAAAATACCAACAATACCTATAGAACGAAACTTGTACCAAAGAACCTTCCTGTCTTCTATAGACATACTTATGGGTAACCCATCAAACTATATTCTCTATCCAGATCTTCTGAAAATTGTCCGTCAAATAGATTCTGATCAATGATTTGAATTGTCTTTTTCATCGTCAGGAAGGTGTCATTGCTTGTAACATTTTTTAAATGCTCAAAAAATAAATGATAAGCCCTATCTCGTTCATTCTTTCCCCCTCTCTGAAAGGCCCTTTCAAATAATCCATACCATATAGTACTATAAATGGAACCCATGGCGTGAATTTCTCCTGGTGCCTCTACACGACCTCCACAGGCTTCAAAAAGGTGGCGAGCAGTGATCTTCTGATTCTTGATTTCTTGTACATTTCTCGAAACTCCACAGTGGTCCAAGCCCTCAGGGCTATACTCAAGCAACTCACCAAAAGGTGTGGACTCGGGAAACAAAAAAAGAGCCAAGACATCTCCAACTCCCTCATGAATAGCACGGGGGCTTCCATGAAAATCTTTAGAACACACGGCTTTCCTTCTCCTACCGCAGTCCCTCATCTCTAAACTTTTATTGAATTGAATCTTCGCCACAGATGCATAGTCAAGAATAGCATGACCTATTTCATGGGCCACAATTCCCGAATCAAAACCCAAAGGAACATGGGTACTCTTTCCTATGGAGTCCACTCCTACAGATGGAGAAAGACCAAAGACAAGAGCGTTAAGATCATAAATCCAAAGGGCATTGATGAGAACTTTCTTTTTATAAAAAGGAAATATGGGAACAAGAATTAAACCCTGGCCCTCTGGATAAAAGTGCCCCGTAATATCCTTAACCCTTTGCTTAAGATAATTCGCCCAAAAAAATATATGAACATTGAGAGCATTGAAATGCTCCTCGTTGTAAAAGGAATACTTCCAATTTCCATCACTATTAGGTTCAATGAGAGGGGCCGGGTCGAATACTTCACTGTAATCGATAACAAAGTCCATGTTCCCCAATTGACTTCCAGGCAAATAAACAGCTGTTGTTTGTAGATGCGATACATCTGTAATACCAATCAACTCATTGGTCTCACCCTCCAAAACACTTCCTGCGTTCACAAGAGGGGGGGGGGAGGGAAGACGACCTCCCTGATCGGCTATAGGGTTTTTTCTGAATATACAAGCATTGGTCCAACCATCGGAGATATGCAAACAATTAGAAACCTCTCCTATAAATGCAAATCGTGTGGGATCAAATTGCCCCTTGGACAAGGGTGATGTCTCGCTATCACCTATAGATTCAAAAACATTGTCCCCACAACCCATGGCCCCCATTAAAAATACAATTAAAAATCCCTCAATCCACTTAAAACTATTTGTAAATTTTCTTTTCAATCGTTTTGTAAATCTCATTCTATTAGATACCATAAGCTTATTCCGTAACAACCTGCACCCTCCGTAGCTCCAAAAAGTATCCTAGCGGACCAAGAAGCCTAGTAATTAACTTAATTTCTTAAATTATAGACCAAATTTCTTATAAAATATTCTTGACATATGTCCAAATATCTCACCTTTAGGAGATATCGACACACTCTAGAGATTATCCAATGATTTTATGAGAAATATAGGCTGTCGCTTCAATTTCTAGACTCTTGGTAGGTCTAAGGGCAGGTAGAAGCAAGCTTCCGGCATGGGTGGCCTAAAACAGGACCAATAGAGATGCAGGATTCAAATGATTCAAATTATTCAGATGATTCAGTGGAATTTTCGTCACGACGGTCATAATCGAGATAGACCCAAGAAGAGGCTAGCTTCTTGTTTCTATAATAAATATGAACATGTATTTGATCATCATCCATGAGACCTTGTTTCACTTGAATTTTCAAGCGACCGGCCCTATGAGAATCATTTGTATCTAAAGCACCATTTTCTGACCACATGGCAAAACCTTGACCACTATTCCATGGCCTGATTTGCCCCTCAATAGAAATGGATCGATTTTGTACCAACGAATCGTGAAACACATTAAAAATCACTTTCCCACGAATTTCTCTAGCTCCACTGGTGGGAAAGGACACTTCCGCCACCTCTAGAATAAAAGTTCCTTGGTTATCCCAATTTTTACAGCGAAATCCAATCTGAATCCATCCCGGAGGATCACATATGCGATAGTCTTGCAAGAGACTACGATAAGCCTGAGAATTAGATAAGTAAAGTTCATGACTCCAGCCTCTCACATAGGGATAGGAGACTGTTTCTGTTTCTGTTTCTTCGCAACCAGACCCATCGCAGCCTTTGGGGGTGTTGCCAACCCCTGTGGCCGACCTTTCTCTACCTCCACAACCCGCTATTAATATAAGAGACAAAAAGCTAAATATCAGCGTGCATATATAGGTATAAAGTAAACCCTTCTTATTCATAAGAAGCCCCCTTCGTTTTTATCAAAAATTTCTTATACAAATAAATGCTTCAAGAACTATGCCACTCCATCTCAATGTTAGAGCACTTAAGGTGTCAAGAGAAGTGACAGAAAATGAATAATTATTCACTTTTTTTATCATGTTATATATAATGATACATTCACTTGTTATTTTGTAACCTGATCTAGTTATCGCATCGAGAAGAGCAATCTTGGTGGAGTTGAAGACGGAATAGAGCGTGTACTCCCCACCTGTGACGAAGGCTCCATAATCCTCTTTCTGTCCCATCTGGTTTCCTGCACCGGAGCGGTGAATGGCCTCAAGTTTGAATAGCCAGGATTCGAGGGTGAGTTGAACGTCCAGCCCGAGTTGGCGAATTTTCTCGTAGTGGGGAATCAGCACAAACTCATCTTTTTCATTCATCTTTGGCAGTCGGCAGACCAGGCAGGGTTCCCGGCTTGTGCCTTTGAAGATGCTAACGCGAAGTCCAGGGGTGTTACGGCCATCATCAGTAAGGTTGCGAGCACAACCACCCACCATCGACAACGCAAAACAGTGGCAATGTATTGGTCTAATGAAAATGAAATAGGTGTGCCGTACTTAACGGTGCTCCCCAAAGTTCGTGATTCCATTCGTCGGATTTTGCCAGAGACTCCTTATTCGTGCATGAACGAAGCGAATGCGCATGGACAGCTTCCACCCCTCGCCCTCTCTGTGCAGACCGCCGGGAAAAAATATGTCCATCATGTGTCAGAGAGATTCTTCAAGAAAACTCAGAGGTTGTTGCAGGATCCTCCCACGAGAACAGTGTACTCGCCCTCGCAGGTGGGAAGCTCCCTGTAAAAAAGATCCTGCACAGCACGGCCTTCTTCAAAACTTGCAATGGCTAAGTACTGGGCCACAGAGGAAGCCGCCCCACGCCGCCCCGCTTGCTGAAAGTCGGAATCGAACTCCATAAGAGGCATCTCCTCAGAATTAGAATTAAAAGAAGAAGCCGTGACCACATCGAATATACTAGGAGTGGACCCATGACGCTTATCATAATAATCAGGGTCATTCAATGCCTCCACTCTTTTGTCCATAAAATGCATGGGCTTGTCTTTATGTAAAGAACCTCCACTTAAGGATTCCATAAATCTTTGAGTGAAAGAGTTTGCAGGCTGGTCCGACCATGGAAAATCAACGGCGTATTCGTCTTCATTATGAAGCATGGTATAAATACCAGGAAAGCTTGGTATAACCCCCGAGTAGGCGGCCACCAACTTCTGAATAGGCCAACCATCAACCTTCACCACGGGACCCATTGGTTGAAAGCTATCTGACAACTTGGTGTCTTGCGCTTTAATGCGGTCTAAAAATCTCCAAACATCTGTCTTTCCACGAATAAAGAGAAGCCAAGGGTGATTGTAAAGATCCGCAGGGTCTAACATATCTCCCTCTGTAAAGTGTTGAGTAAAGTAATAATATTTCTCTCGAATGGCTAAGGAAGAAGGACTTTGAGAAGAGTTTTTCTTAGACTCCTGTTCATCGCAGATAAATAAACCTCGTGTGAGTTCTAATAAATATTTAAATTTAAGGTTTTGTTTTTCCGCTTCGGAGCGAGATTTGGACTGAGAGGTTTGATGACTTAATTCCATTTTGTATTGAACTTCTTTTTCCAAGTCGGACTGATAGGAACCTTCTTGAAGTTGTGCCATGTTGAAAGATATAGCTATGCATTTTGTATAATCCAGTAATTCAATATCCATCGTTGCATCCTGCATCACAAGAAAAGTATTCTCATTAATACTGGTACCATCAGAAAATGAATTGGACTCACCTTCACTTAACTTGTAATCGAAAGCAAAGGTATCTATAAGGCCTCCGGCGAAAGGAACATCTCTAAAAAGCCCCATACCCAGTCGAAAATTTCCAACGCCACCTTTCATAAACGAATTTCCCGATTTTCCAAATTTCAAAATTGTTTTGAGTCCACCGGCACCTAGTCCACCAGAAAGAGACTCAGAAAAAATATCGCTATGCTTAAG
>CBDHDF010000003.1:0-30551 GCA_965261545.1 Bdellovibrionales bacterium
ATATCATAGAAAATGCGATCAAATATTCCAAAGGTGGTGAGCATATCAATATTCAAACCACAGTAGAAAGCCACTGTGTAAATATTGAAATTGTCGATGAAGGCATGGGTATGAATGAAGTGGATCAAAAGAGAGCCTTTGATAAATTTTATAGGTCTCCCCAGTATGTTGGGCATACAAAAGGGAGTGGACTAGGCTTATATCTAGCTAAATACTTTGTTGAATTGCATGGTGGAAGAATTTTTCTAGAAAGTCGAGAGGGGCATGGAACGAGGGTCCATATACATTTGCCCAATCAGCCGAATGCGCCACTCGACCCTTCGTGAGTACCACTTTTATAGAATTCCATAAAGAACCTCCCAAGGAGATTATTATTGACTTTGATGCGACAGATGATCCTCTTCATGAAGATCAAGGGGCCGTTTTTTTCATGTAGTTGTTGGGGAGGGTTGACACCCTCGCCTTTAGGCGAAAACTTTAGTATCTTGCTGGCATGGACTATCGTAAAAGCTCGCACATCCTATATGACTTGAAGTATCGGTTCAAGGTACTGCGTGGCGTAGTGTGAGCGAACTAGGGATATAATTCGTGAGATATGCAGTGCTAACAGTATAAAAATTGAGAGTGGGAGCATGAGACCTGAGCATGTACATTTGTTGCTGTCGATCCCTCCAACACTGTCTGTGTCTAAGGCAGTACAATATAAAAGGAAAAACGAGCCGGAAGCTGCAGCAAGAGTTTACACATTTAAGAAAGCGTTATTGGGGTCAACATTTTTGGGCAAGTGGGTACTTTGTAGTCGCTGTGGGTAATGTAAATGAAGAAGATATAAAGAAGTATGTAAAAGAACAAGAAGAGCATCACAAAAAAGATGACTTTAAAATAAGTGAGTACTGATACTAAGACGCTCACGCCTATAATCTGCTTTGCAAGCGTTGTCCCAAACTATTGACTTTAGCCGATAGTGGTTGATTGTCAACTAACAGCGTCCAAAAATGGGCAACATTTATTTGGAGGAGAGTAAAAACGATTTCAATGAAGGTTTTTATATAGAAAATGGAGCTTCAAACCCATAAGACGACCTAAGTATGGCTTGTCTATGGCGTGTCATTGAGGGCTTTCCGGAAAAAAAGAAGAACATCTGAGCCTGTAAACTATTTTGTGTAACTGCCGAATCATATTAGGATGAACTATCATCCTGAAAGGAGAAGGCAGAATGGATATCAAGACAATAGGCAAGGAACTAGCGAAGAACGTCAAGACCCAAAAGGATTTATCCGACATAACGGGTCAACTGATGAAGGTTGTTTTAGAGACGGCCCTTAATGCGGAAATGGACGATCACCTAGGTTATGAGAGGCATGAGAAGTCTGAGACCCGCAAATCCAACACTCGCAATGGTTACAGTAGAAAGACCATAAAGGGAGAGAAAGGCGAGGTGGAGCTTCAGGTCCCCCGTGACCGAAGTGCCTCCTTTGAACCTCAAGTCATTCCCAAGGGTAAGACTCGTCTTGAGGGCTTTGAAGACAGTATCCTGACCCTCTATGCGAGGGGAATGACGACCAGGGATATTCAAGGAGCTATCAAAGACCTCTACCATGGTGCAGAGATATCCCACTCAGTGATAGCCAACGTGACGGATGCTGTTATTGATGAAGTTACGGCTTGGCAGAACCGCCCCTTGGATAGCACTTACCCTATCGTATTTTTGGACTGTATCGTGGTGAAGGTCCATCAAGACAAGAGAGTTATTAATAAGGCGATTTACCTAGCTCTTGGTATTACAGAGGAGGGTCAGAAAGACTTGTTGGGCCTATGGATTTCTGAAAATGAGGGTTCAAAGTTTTGGTTGAGTGTTTTGACTGAGCTGCAAAATCGAGGGTTGAAAGACGTATTTATATTTTCTGTAGATGGTCTTACAGGTTTTCCTCAAGCCATTTCAGCGGCTTTTCCCAAGTCTAAAGTGCAACTGTGCATTGTCCATATGGTCCGCAATTCCCTTCGCTATGTTCCTTCCAAGAATATGAAAGCTGTCGCCCAAGACCTCAAGTCCATTTATGGCTCTACGACTCTGACAGAAGCTGAAAAGGCCCTTGAGGAATTTTGTACCAAGTGGTCTTCAAAGTATCCGAATATTGAAAAGTCTTGGCGTAGGAATTGGGACAATCTCATCACTATTTTCGATTATCCGGATGAAATCAGAAAGATTTTTTATACCACAAACGCCATAGAGTCGTTAAATAGCGTGATCCGCAAGGCGATCAGAAATCGTAAGATATTTCCCAGTGATCGGTCGGCTTTAAAAGTTGTATATTTAGCGATAAAAATGGCCTCTAAGCGATGGACACGACCATTACACAACTGGAAGCCAGCCATGAACAGGTTTGCCATTGAATACGGTGACCGTTTTGACAACTAAGTTTTTTAATAAGCACCACCTGCCTTATAAGGGGGCTTAAAAGCCCCTCTAAGGCGTTGACAGAAGTACTGGAATACCGAGACTATGGTTAGGGTAATATAGTATGGGAACCTAAATACATGCCCTCTTGGTGCAGATTTGGGTTTCCATTTTTTTTCATATTTCATCCCAATGCTGGTATTTCTCGAATATCCTAAGTTAAAAAAAATAAAAAAAGGGGGTAATATAGTATGGGAACCTAAACACATGAACCCTTTGATGAGATTGGAATTTCCATTTTTTTGAGAGAGCCATTGCTGATTTTTTTTCAACCAAGATGATAATTATTTATTTGAGTTCTTTCTAGTTCTGATATGATCCCATTACGGCTCCATAATACAATCAAAAGTCCAGAGTAACTAAAGAGGCCAATTATATAGACCAGCGAAGATGTCCACCTCCCCATTAACTTATAATGCATTGTGACTGACAAAATCGCTTGAAGGAAAAAATGTCAATTATACATTGACGAATAATATGGGACTGTGCTTTTTACCAGGAGTGGAGCCACATAAGTGGCTTTAAGATTTAAGAAAAAAATTGCAGTTACACAATTATTTTTACAGTCCCGAACATCTCTTTCTGGAAATGGGATCCACTATACTTATCCGCCCCTCCGTGGCTTATTGTCTATAAATGGTTTCATAAAAGTATCTTTAATCATTTCTGGCTTCAGTTTAGCTTTTTTGAGTGCACTCTCACACTGTTGTTCGGAAAACTTATTCAAATCCAAATGTATAAATTCATTCAACATACCGGTTAGTGCAGTTGTTATATTTTGGATATTTTGCAATGTACAAGCAAGGGTACCAGTTGCTGTCACTTTCGAGTCGACTACAGATTTTGGTAAGACAGAAACTCTCACTACTTCTCGATTAGGGTACTTATCTTTGTACCAATGCTCAGACTGAAGTAATTGAGCATGGTCTTTTTTGTGGAGCGGAGTGTCTTCCTGCTTTCGGTTTTTAGCTTCAATGATAAAGTCAAAATTTTCACCTGTTTCCCAAAGCACATCCGGGGCGTCTGAATCATTCTTCCCTGGACGTGAAGCCGTAAAGCCGAGGTACTTTCCTAGCTTGCACAGAGCTTCCTCATAATGATTAGACGAGGCACTTGGCATAAGATTGCTCGTATCATTTTGAAATGCATGGATGAGTGCTTCTTTTGTTTTATGATCTTGGAAGAGCTTAAAAATATTGCGAGATTGTGTACTTGGAATATCTGGTATTTTCGAGTAATGCCGTTCTTTCGCTGGACTATAGATAGTATTTAAGTAAAAAGCTTTTCCCTGCAACTCATCCCCTTTCTTTAAATCTTTCCTCTGGTAAGCAACTCGGGCGGCTGCAGCTGCAAGCCAAGCTTGATACTGCTTATTGGACTGTAAATCCTGACTGTTCTTTACCTGTTCTAATGTTTTTAGTGCTTTATTGTAGTCCCCATTACTCTGTTGCTTGAATGCTTTGCGTTCCTCTAAAGCTACTCGAAGAGCCACACCTGAAGTAGGAGTAACATTATTTGTGGCTTCAGCAAGCTCTGAGGCATGATATTTAACCCATTCTGAATTGCGATTTAGGCATTGCCAAATAGTGTCGTCTAAACTCTGTGGTGTCTCCACTTTTTGGCTGATACTTCGACCCATTTCAAGTTGAGCACGTGTGCTGGTGGTCAAAAAGTTTAGATTCTGTTCTCTCCCTAACCAACCAACTAGTTTAGAGCCAACTAAGATTATCACACAGTAGTCTCCGCTACCTCGTGATCCCCGCCCAAGACCCTGCTCGAGGCGTGAGGCGAGAAGCGAACTGACAGCGGAATCGGCCAAGGCATTCATTCGAAAAATATCGTAGTTTGTTGTTCCTTGTGGTAAATCATCTATCACAAGAAAACGACAAGACGAATTAGACAAATCAATTCCATCGTAGCGATTAGCAAGTACTAGGGGGCCATAGCTATCTTTCTCTTGCATCTTAGCCACTTCCTTGGAGACCTCTTCGGTGTTTCTTGGATACTTAGCAATATCAGTCCAATTCCCTGCCTTAGTGTTTGATGGCGATAGAATCACCACACCACATTTATGTGTGGCAAGATGTGTCGCAAGGTCTTTGATATGTTGCTCTATATTCATTTCCTTTTTAGCTTTTGTAAGACCAGGAACTAAAATCATGCGCTCGCCAATACCAGTAAGTGACTTAGAGGTAATTGGTGTTTCAACAGCCTTCTTTGATGCCCCGAAAGTTCGTACGATTTCACTATTGTCAGCAATTGTAGCTGACATGTATATGCGTCGCTCACAATTTTCAAACGTCAGGAGTTGATCAACAAGTGGAAAAATTGGTGTGATACTCACTTCGAACTTGCTGAAAAAACAGTGGCAAACCCCAAGTTTATCACGTAAGAATGGCCACACAAAAGTATGTGGAGGCTGCTTAGAAATACTGGATGCAAAACTTTGCTGAATTACGGGATACTCCTGATTCCACGCCCAGCTAGGAACTTCAATAACACTATTATCACGTCCATCTATAATATCATTAAAAGCTCCTTCACGTTGGATTTCTTTAAAAGCAGGTCTAAAATAACCTGCAAGTTCATTATAGATATCATTGTGTTCTTTTCTTTTAATATTCAGAGTGAATGCTTGGCGGACAGATGATAAGGCAACATGTGCATCGTCAAGAATAATGGCACTGACATGTGTAATCTCCCTATTTCCCCCCAGCACACCAAACTTACTATGGCCGTTAAACAGAGTCTCGTAGGCTCCAACTAAAACGCTTTTGCCATTGTAAAACTCACTTGGCAACGATTCTTTCTTCTTATAACAAACTGTAGATATTCCATACTCCTTCCCTTTCTTTACAACTTGCTCAACTAACTGGTTGTTTGGTGCAAGGTAGAGTACTGGTCCTTTTATTTCATTCATTACCGACTGAGCTATTAGTAGCGCAACGAGCGTCTTACCACCACCTGTATGTAATTTTATTACTACATCCTTTTCATTTCTACGTAGAAACCAACCCTCAAGGACTTCAGCTTGGCTAACATACAGATCATTAATGCCAGAGGGTGTAGGCAGTGCACGAAAAATATCACGTGGGCAATGCAGCTTTGGGCTTTCTTTTGCATCTCGTAGTTTTTTAAAGTCTACCATGATTCTTATTCGCCTTCTATTTTCTCAAAAGCTCCAATAGGTCAGTCATCTATATATCCTATTCGGGAACTTCTACTTTGGTTAATAATACCTCTAATAAATTCCCAACGGAAGGGTCACCCGGCCATATTTATATTTGTGGGGCTTAGGCCATTTAGGCGATTTGACAAGGAGGGTAACTCCTATCACTAATTTTTTATCTTGACAAGTCGATTTGAAGCTTTTTTCAGTCTTCAATAATACGATTTGAAGTAATGAGAGCGTTTTTTTCTCACTGAGTATCGGTCCAGAATGATTTCCTGGAAGTCATCGTAAGCCTCTGGTAGCAATGCCGTTTCCTTAAGCCACCACACCCCTCTGCCTCTGCGTTAAGCTATTTCTTTTAAAAGAACTCCCAGCCCTTTTGATAGACCTTTCATAGCTTCTTTTGAAGTGCCTCCTCTTCTCCATTGAAATCTTCATCAGCAACTTTATCTGCTTCCTAAATTTCTGATAGAGCCCCGCAACAAAAAGAGGGATGCTATCCATTATGAAATCAAGAATCAGTTTAAAGTTAGGTTTTTTGTAGTCATTTTTCACCAACTGATTCACACTGTCTTCATCCTCATTTATGCTCATTTGAATCTTTGTATAATTGAAGAGCCAAAAATAAGAATACAGCTCTTGCAATATTCCATTAAGGCTTGTTGAGTGCCACTGCTCCATTTTCATTGTCGATGTAAAATCACGAAATGTCGTTTCTATTTCCCAACGACGAGAGTAAAGAGCAACCATATCCTTCTTGTCCAAGGAGCCATGCGGAAGATTAGTGGCCAAAACAGAGAACTCCCCAGTCTTTGGGTTTTTATACTTATAGAGATGAATGACCACCCCCTCAATAACCATTCGTGAATACCAACCTGGGCCATTAAATAAATTTACAATGGGGATAAAAGTAGAGCCTCGCTTACAACGCGCAATAAAGAAGTTACTGGCTTGAGCATGGGCCTTAATAATCTCTGTAGATAAATAAAGCCTATCGTAGAGAGTTATGCTATTACTCTCAAAACTACCTAGTTCCTGTCCAGGGAAGAAAGTTAAGTAGTTTTAAGTATTTACATGCCTTCCCTTTAGATTTTATGCTTTAAAATGGAGTCCATCAAACATAATCCGTGTAAATTCAGTTACTTACATAAAACGGAAAAATAAAATAAGTTCCCCCCCCCCCTCTCTCTTGACGAACCTTTCACAGCCCCTCCCTTTCAGTGACTTATGTGGCTATCAACTGGTTACTTGATATGAGAGGAAGAGTTGGATCAACCTGTGTTTCCACCGTGGTGATTTCAAACCTCCTTCAGGGAAATAACATTACGTTGCGCATCAACTTCAAAAAATACTTGACGTGTTTTTTCAGAGAAATAATTTTTGATATTTTATTCTTCATTTATTTTTTATGTAGGTTTTAGGAGGCGTGGGAACCTCTCTATGAGGTAGAATTCTTATCCATGTTCTCCGAGAACCTCTCTGATTTTTTTCTTCTTAAAAGACATCCTTGCTCACTTTTTTCCCTCAAAAAAACGTATGTTAATATAAAAATTAAAGAGAAACTTTCACCAAAGGGGGGACTATGCGCCATTTGAAGAAGACACAGTTGGGACTCTTTTCCCAATATCCTAACCACCAACTCAGTACAGAATTGCAGCAAATTAATAACATCATTGATCGCCATCCAGAGTTTGCCCATATGGTTCATGAAGACCTTGTTAAAGAAAAGAAAGATTCTGGTGATATTGGTATGACATCGGAGCAAGTTCTCAAGGTGGCTATTCTTAAATCCATAAGAGGTCTTTCCTATCGTGCGTTAGCCTTTAATCTTGTCGATTCAGTATCCACCAGAGCTTTTCTGGGCCTTGAATTGGAAGAAAATTACGCTCACTCCACCTTACAGGACTTGATTGTTCAAATAAGTGAAGAAACTTGGGGAATTATTAGCGCCTCTTTAGTTTCAGATGCAAGAGATCAAAAGATTGAGCCGTGTAAGAAAATGAGATTGGACAGTACAGTGACGAAATCAAACGAGTCCATTACTTAATACCCCCGTCAACGACAGAGGTTTTAGAGAGCTAAGGGTCACGGACCCCTCCCATCCCCTTTATAGGAAGTCATTCAAGGTGATTTCCATACCTAAAAATCAGAAAAAATCTACTTTTGCTTTTGTTCAATACAAGAACCACATGACGCTACGCATACCATTGGCTTCTACCAATCTGAACCCCAATCTCTACGATAGGCAGGCCCCAAGCAAACTTGGTATAGTTGCAATTCAGGAGCTAATTTCACTGACTCAACAACTGGAAGAGCAACTATGTCAATTACACCAAAAGATGTCTGGCCAAGACTGCCAAAAGAAATTCAAAAGCAAGTCATCAAAGACTTAACTTTAGCCATTGAGGAGATTATATATGAAAACATCGGAATTGATTACACCTATTCACTTAAAGAGAAAAGCCATAATATACATCAGACAGTCGACCCCTCAGCAAGCCATCAAAAACAAAGAAAGTCTCGACCTTCAATACTCACTCAGGCAAAGAGCTACTGAATTAGGTTGGCAAGAAGATAGTATTGAAATTGTCGATGATGATTTGGGGATCACAGGAAGTAGTATACAGTTTAGAGAAGGCTTCAAGAATATCCTTGCAGAAGTGACCTTGGAAAAAATTGGTATTATTCTATCGTACGATGTCACTCGTCTATCTAGAAACTGTACGGACTGGTACCAATTACTTGATCTGTGTGCTTTTAAGAATTGCCTCATTGCTGATAGAGAGTCTATTTATAACCCTTCTAATGTTAATGGAAGAATGTTACTCGGGTTTAAAGGTCAACTCTCAGAAATGGAATTATTTACGATACGCAATAGATTAACAGCAGGTCTTCTCAACAAAGCCAAGCGAGGAGATTTAGCTCTTAAATTACCAGTTGGTTTTATTCGAACAGAACAAGGTAAAGTGCTAAAAGATCCAAATAAAGATTTACAAGATCGCATAAATTTAGTATTTACTATATTCTTAAAACTGAAATCAGCCGGTAAGGTGTCGCGATTTTTTAACGATAACAACCTCTTACTTCCAAGAGTTGATTTTGTAAAAAGTATTCATTGGAAAAAAACATCCAAGGCAGCCATACTTTCTATTTTGAAGAATCCAGCTTATAGCGGAACTTTTGTATATGGCAAAGCTGAATACCGTAGAAAAGACTTAGCTGGAAAACTTAAGCGTACAAAGCTTCCACTTAATGAATGGAAAATTGTTGTGAAAGATAAATATCCTAAATATATCGATTGGAATACATTCTTAAAGATACAAGAAATTCTAAAAGACAACTACACTGAATATACTCGTAATAAAACAAGAGGCATACCTCGCCCTGGTAAGGCCCTCTTACATGGGATAGTCTATTGTGGAGAATGTGGCCACAAAATGTCAGTGCAGTATAAAACAGCAACTCGATACTTATGCAACTATCTACGCCAACAACATCGGGAACCTACTTGCCAATTCATTCCTACAGATCCAATCGATGATTATGTAGTAAACGCTTTTTTTAAGGTTCTTTCCCCTGTCGAGCTAGACTTGTATGCCAAGGCTTTAGAAAATAAGTCAAAAATTGACCAAGAGGTTTACAAATCACACATTCAGCAAATTCAGCGTTTAAGGTATGAAGCTCAACTGGTAGAAAAGAGGTATCGCAAAGTAGACCCTGAGAATAGACTTGTTGCAGATGAATTAGAAACACAATGGGAAGAGGCTTTAGTAATACTTAAAAAAGCCGAAGATCACCTAGAGAGGGTTAAGAATGAACAGCGTATTCCAACTGTGATCTCTCAAAAAATGAAAAGAGAATTTTCAGATTTGAATCAAAAACTACCTTCGCTATGGGAGGATAAGATATTGACCAAAGACATGAAAAAGAAAATTCTTAGAACATTGGTTGAAAAGGTTGTCATTCACAGAAAGAAAAGAGATATGGTTGCACTGAGAATTGTTTGGATTGGAGGAGATACAACAGAAGCTAGCATTCCAATCAAAGTTGGATCTTTTGATGAACTGTCATCTTCTGAAACGATAAAGAAAATAATTGCGCATCAGGTCAAGCTTGGGGTGTCTGATGAAGATATTGCCAAACTATTGACCCAAAAAGGATTCAGATCACCAATGGATACCACTTTTCTCAGAAATACTGTGAAGTCCTATAGACTAAACAATAAA
Organism: Bdellovibrionales bacterium; assembly: GCA_965261545.1. Lineage (GTDB taxonomy): Bacteria > Bdellovibrionota > Bdellovibrionia > Bdellovibrionales > UBA1609 > CBDHDF01. The sequence continues at coordinate 9,857 of CBDHDF010000003.1, forward strand.
ATCTATCGGAATCGAAAGCACTCTTTTCCGACCAAAGTCGAGGGAAGCCTCACAACATCTCAAATTGCAGCACTTATTGATGTTAAAGTTCATTGGATTTATCACCATATTAAACAAGGGAGGATCATTGTCAAAAAACACGAGAAAACAAAGGCTTATCTCTTTCCAGATAAGAAAAAAACCATATCTGACTTTAAAAAACTTAAGTCCGGATCAATTAAAAAGCTACGTTACTAAGGGGGTATCAACATGAGTGATCAAATATTCATCATCCAACGGATGCATCGCTTTTATATGACTGCATAAGAGTTACAGAAAGAGAATTTAAAAAAGTTCGTAAAAATGTCATGAAAGATTTTTGGCGACTTATTTCAAGAGAAGATCTTAAGAGAGCAAAAACCTTGCTTTACAAAATTAATAATTCCAAAAATGATGCGGAAAGACTACCTTGCTATAAGGAGCTTTTAAAAATCGCTACCAAATTGAACAAAGGATTACCTGATACCATCAGAAAGATAAAAAAAGAACAAAAATGTGTGAAGATGAATGCTTTGAAAAAGAGTCTAAAACAGTTAGAAAATGTTGCCTTCTACCTGGAAAAAATCATCTTTCAAACTCAAAAAAGAGTTATTGAGGGGAAAAAAGTATCTTCTGAAAAAAAGGTCCTATCCATCTTTGAACCGCATACAGACATTATTGTAAAGGGGCAAAGAGAAGTCGAGTTTGGGCATAAAATCTTTTTGACCTCAGGGCAAAGCAACATGATTTTAGATTGTCAGATCCCTGATGGCAACCCCGCAGACTCTGATATGTTTTTAAAAGTTATGAATTCAGTGACACAAACCTATGGGGCTTGCCCTGTAAAAGTAAGTGCAGATGGTGGGTTTGCTTCAAAAGAAAATCTTGAAGAGGCCAAAGAGATGGGGGCTAAAGATGTTTGCTTCCCAGAAAAAAAAGGAATGAAAATATTAAAGATGGTTAAAAGTGCTTGGGTCTTTAAAAATCTTCTCAATTGGAGAGCCGGAATAGAGGCTGTTATTTCATTCCTTAAGAGATGTTTTGGTATGAGAGTTGCTTACTGGAAAGGGCATGATGGTTTTAAGAGGTATGTAAAGAATGCCGTTTGTGCCTATAATTTTGTTGTCTTGGCAAGACATGAATTATCAACTGTCACCTAAATTTATCCATTAGGAATAACAGCAATGGACCAGGTCGAAGGTGCTAAAATCTTCCAAAGGTAGGGGTGCGTCTTCAAATCGAAAAAACTAGGGCGCAAGTCGCTTAAAGACCTTTTTCCCCTTAATCTGTAGAGTTTGTGTGGCAAATCTCCAACTCTCACTCCCCCATTGAGGCATTGGGAGGCTCAATGGGGAGTGTCAGAGAACAAAAAATGGGCCTTTCTGGACAGAAACTACCTATCATTTGAATAGCATTGGCGATTTCGTTGAGAGCGGGAGAAAAGCAAAGATTCTTTGTCACACCCGATAAAACGTCATAAGCATGAGATAGATACATACGTAAGAAATGAGTTTCCATCTCATTTGGGCAAGGGTACCCACAATAACCCTCCTTTAAAAGATCTTTAGAGCGAGGAAGTGCTAATTGGTCGCCATCTATGGCATAGATATAAAAACCATGAAACGTTTTTCTCAATGGTTCGTAGTCTGTAATCAGAGATTCAAAGATATCTTTGAAAAATAGGTAAGAAATACTTTGACGTATCTTGCTGAGACTGCTTTTGACTGGCATGAGAAGCAGGTCACCAAAATGAGTCCATACCGTCTTAAGAGCGATTTGGTAGCCTTCGTAATTTGTTCCGGAAATAAGATAGATAATGGTAAAAAAGAAAATTTGAGGATTAAATTTTCGATTCCTTTTTTGTTTTTCTGGATCGACAAGGTGCTCTGGCTTGAAGGAAGAATCAAGTTTTGGTAGAATAAAATGGTCATCTGTGACGCGAACTCGTCATTTGGGGGCTTTCGAGATCAATATTGGATTGCATGTGACTTACTCCTTGGTTGAGGGTTGGGTGTAAAATAAAACAAGTCTTATTCTTGTCGATTTATCTAATGATTTCAAGAGATTTTTCTTAAGGAAACGGCATTGCCTCTGGTAGAATGCGCTTTCAAGTAGAGCCTGTAAACTATTTTGTGTAACTGCCGAATCATATTAGGATGAACTATCATCCTGAAAGGAGAAGGCAGAATGGATATCAAGACAATAGGCAAGGAACTAGCGAAGAACGTCAAGACCCAAAAGGATTTATCCGACATAACGGGTCAACTGATGAAGGTTGTTTTAGAGACGGCCCTTAATGCGGAAATGGACGATCACCTAGGTTATGAGAGGCATGAGAAGTCTGAGACCCGCAAATCCAACACTCGCAATGGTTACAGTAGAAAGACCATAAAGGGAGAGAAAGGCGAGGTGGAGCTTCAGGTCCCCCGTGACCGAAGTGCCTCCTTTGAACCTCAAGTCATTCCCAAGGGTAAGACTCGTCTTGAGGGCTTTGAAGACAGTATCCTGACCCTCTATGCGAGGGGAATGACGACCAGGGATATTCAAGGAGCTATCAAAGACCTCTACCATGGTGCAGAGATATCCCACTCAGTGATAGCCAACGTGACGGATGCTGTTATTGATGAAGTTACGGCTTGGCAGAACCGCCCCTTGGATAGCACTTACCCTATCGTATTTTTGGACTGTATCGTGGTGAAGGTCCATCAAGACAAGAGAGTTATTAATAAGGCGATTTACCTAGCTCTTGGTATTACAGAGGAGGGTCAGAAAGACTTGTTGGGCCTATGGATTTCTGAAAATGAGGGTTCAAAGTTTTGGTTGAGTGTTTTGACTGAGCTGCAAAATCGAGGGTTGAAAGATGTATTTATATTTTCTGTAGATGGTCTTACAGGTTTTCCTCAAGCCATTTCAGCGGCTTTTCCCAAGTCTAAAGTGCAACTGTGCATTGTCCATATGGTCCGCAATTCCCTTCGCTATGTTCCTTCCAAGGATATGAAAGCTGTCGCCCAAGACCTCAAGTCCATTTATGGCTCTACGACTCTGACAGAAGCTGAAAAGGCCCTTGAGGAATTTTGTACCAAGTGGTCTTCAAAGTATCCTAATATTGAAAAGTCTTGGCGTAGGAATTGGGACAATCTCATCACTATTTTCGATTATCCGGATGAAATCAGAAAGATTTTTTATACCACAAACGCCATAGAGTCGTTAAATAGCGTGATCCGCAAGGCGATCAGAAATCGTAAGATATTTCCCAGTGATCGGTCGGCTTTAAAAGTTGTATATTTAGCGATAAAAATGGCCTCTAAGCGATGGACACGACCATTACACAACTGGAAGCCAGCCATGAACAGGTTTGCCATTGAATACGGTGACCGTTTTGACAACTAAGTTTTTTAATAAGGTCCACCACCTGCCTTATAAGGGGGCTTAAAAGCCCCTCTAAGGCGTTGACAGAAGTACTGGAATACCGAGACTATGGTTAGGGTAATATAGTATGGGAACCTAAATACATGCCCTCTTGGTGCAGATTTGGGTTTCCATTTTTTTTCATATTTCATCCCAATTCTGGTATTTCTCGAATATCCTAAGTTAAAAAAAATAAAAAAAAGGGGGTAATATAGTATGGGAACCTAAACACATGAACCCTTTGATGAGATTGGAATTTCCATTTTTTTGAGAGAGCCATTGCTGATTTTTTTTCAACCAAGATGATAATTATTTATTTGAGTTCTTTCCAGTTCTGATATGATCCCATTACGGCTCCATAATACAATCAAAAGTCCAGAGTAACTAAAGAGGCCATTATATAGACCAGCGAAGATGTCCACCTCCCCATTAACTTATAATGCATTGTGACTGACAAAATCGCTTGAAGGAAAAAATGTCAATTATACATTGACGAATAATATGGGACTGTGCTTTTTACCAGGAGTGGAGCCACATAAGTGGCTTTAAGATTTAAGAAAAAAATTGCAGTTACACAATTATTTTTACAGTCCCTTCAAGTACGCCTCAACCTCAATCATAAAACAACGTAATTCCCCTTGGTCCCTCACCCCATTCGTAGTGAATGAATCTAAAACCTTGCGCAAACCACCAACTGAGCTTGAAAAAAATCTATTTCTACATCTTAGGATCTACTGGCATAACTGGTGGATTTCTAAAAAAGACCTTTTATCCTTCCTGTTCTCTTCCCCTTGGCTAAGGATCGAAGAATATGAGCACGAACACGCTTGTATTAGATTCTTGAAGGTTCTTTGTGGAGTCTCTGTGAGGCTAATACGGTCTAAAGAACTCGGCATGGTAGCTCTTTTCTTTTAAGGGCTTTTGTTAAGTCCTGTTTAAATTTACTTTATATTATATATTGTCCTTTTAAAATAGATAATGGGAGATGTCAAAAAAAGTATCGCCAGAAGACTGGGGAATATAGGCGCCGTGACCGTAGAGGAATTGCTGCAAACGGTTGGCTTGATGCTTGATGGGAGTGTAACGATGTCGTCTTACACCAGAGGCTAGTGGAGCCAGACCCCTCCCTGTCCAAGACAAGAAGCGACTTTTTATCGTGCCTTGAAGAACAGCCCGTTTCCTTTGCCTTGCCTTAGTGATTTGTTCAGATGACCCTTTTCGTATTTTGTAATATAGTTCTTACAGACTTACGAAGAGTACATCGGTATGTCGTCGCCCGTATTATGCGGAGCATTGGCGTGGTTGAGTTATGTAAGTATTTGTAAATAATAAGTTATTTCGATTTGTCGTCGCTATGTCATTGAGAGGTCGCAACATGAGCTTTGAACGAAGAGTGCATCGGTATGTCGTCGCCCGTATTATGCGGAGCATTGGTCTGGTTGAGTTATGTAAGTATTTGTAAATAATGAGCTATTTCGATTTGTCGTCGCTATGTCATTGAGAGGTCGCAACATGGGCTTTGAGCGAAGAGTGCATCGGTATGTCGTCGCCCATATTATGCGGGGCATTGGTCTGGTTGAGTTATGTAAGTATTTGTAAATAATGAGTTATTTCGATTTGTCGTCGCTATGTCATTGAGAGGTCGCAACATGAGTTTTGAGCAAGGGAAACCAGATTTAGAAATGTTACTGTCTCATATTGCAGGTGGCAAGTTGCTTGAAATCCAATACCCTCGATTGGAACTGAAGTCGGAGTGGAGCAAAGATTGTGGCCAAGACATTTCTGCAATAGCAAATCATGAGTCTCAAACTGGTGGTTGGCTCATTGTGGGGCTTAATGATAAGGGCATTCTCCAAGAAAAAAATGAAGGTTGGGCTAAAGCAAGAGAAGAGTTGTTAGGAGATCAAATTAACCGACTTCTTTCTCCTTATTATTCTGTTGGTGAGATTCATGTTCAAGACATCAGGGGAAGTTTTTTAATTCTCCTAGATATTCAAAGCCCAGGCGACGTTACTGAATGGAATGGAGAAGCATATAAACTTTGGCTATATCCGAGTTTCTCGGAGCCTAAAGTCCAAATTCCCTAGGGAAATAGCTAAAAACTGGATGTACAGGTTATTCCTAAGATTTGTACATAAAAACACGGAGGACAGGGCTACCAAATCACTTGTGTGGAGAGCCGCCGTTATCCACAAGACTCACCCACAGCAGCGCTGCTTTATTGTGGCTCCGAGGGCCATAGCCGCAGCGTCGCCATGGATGAGTCTGTGGATAACTGACTCATCTTGGCGGAGTTAGTATAGGGAGGTGAATTGGAAAAAGAAATGTTGATCGACAATAAAAACTATAATGTACAAAAACGCTTGGGGAAACTTCCAACAATATCCAAATCCCCAGCACACAAGTAAATCATATTCTCAAAACCCTGTAGGTTCTTAAATCCTGAAGCCCGATTTTTTATGATCTTTAGAAGGCGATTGATTCCCTCAGCCTTGGCATTTGTGACAGGATCTTTAATGAAGGAAAGAATATTTTCTTGGTGCTTCCTGAGCATCAAGGCAAACTTTTTCATAGAATCAATGCGTGATCTTAAGGCACGAGTGATCCAGGCATTCAGAAAATTCGCAGCATGACCTGGACTCACATAATCCCAGAAATGCTCAAAATTATCTTTAAGCAGCCATGCTCTGAATATTTTATTGTTAGATTTCTCCATGAGGTTAATTTTACGAGTTTGGGCCTTACTACGAGAGGATGAACTGTAGGCTATCAACCAGCGAGTTCCCTTAATAGCCTTTCTGTCCTTCTTGCAGGCATCTCTCCAAATTTCTTTTCTCACCTCATCCACAGCCCTGTTGAGGGATTGAATAATGTGAAATTTGTCCAAAACGAGAGTAGCATTCTTACAATGCTCCTTGATAGAGGAGATGTAGCCTTGAGCCATATCACAACAAGCCACTCTAATTTTGTCTCGCTGATATTGGCTGAGTTCCTTTGTAAAAAAGGAGTCTATTGTCTCCTTACCCTTACCTTTTCCAATCCAAACGACACAGCCTTTCTTCATGTCGTAAATCAAGGTAATAAACTTCCTTCCCTTAGCATAAGAAATTTCATCGACTCCAATGACCTCCAAACCACGAATTTTGTGACCATCTCGTTCCCTGTGGATGATTCGATGAATAAGATCAGATAAGGTGGATGTGGGTATCTTGACAAGCTCTGAAACGGCTTTTTGGGTCATCTGCTTGGTCAGGGTCAGAATTGTTAGTTCCAGACGATAGGTGACTCGACTGAAGTGGTCGGCCCAAGGAATTCTCTCCATAATACGACCATGAGTGGGACACAGAACTTCCTTCGGAGAATAATGGAAATAAATGGGGGTACCGCACACGACGATATCTCGCCACACTCTTTCTTCTAAGCATCTAAGTATCTTACAGCGGCGTCCACAATGAGGACAGCGGCAGCCATTCTTATGGGGTTTAACCCCTAAGTGAAGTTCTTGATTTCGATTTTTAAATTTAACCCAAGTCACTTTTAAGAATGATAATTTCAACATCTTTATAATAAACTTATTCAAGACCATGGCATCTCCTGTATTATTTTCCAATAAGTAAATTAAGAGATTAAACCATGGTTTTTTTATGGGTAAAGTAATGAGGGGGATAAATCATGGAAATTGAATTATTTTCTTGGTTTTTAATGCGGTAATTCTGCGACGTCGAAATTAGGCCCATTTTCTGTTGAGAAACTCGGATATACCCGTTTTTATAAATGTCATTCATTAAAGGAACTAGCCTTGGATCTTCAAACCTCTCATAGCCAAACAATTCTCTGACGTGGGTGAAGTTTTTTTGCTCAATGTAGCAGTTGTCATTCTTTTTGTAGGGGCGAGAACGAGTGAACTTGATGTTAGATAATTGGGTGAATTGAAGGACAGGCTTGTTTAAGAACTCACTTCCTGAGTCTGAGTTCATGGCCAGTAGTTTAAAAGGTATAGCTTCCTGAAATCCCTAAAAGTTGTAACTAGGTGTAGGACTTAAGTCCTGATTATTGTCTGAGAAGGCCTTCACTTTGATTAAGAGATTGTCATCTCTTCAAAAGCATAGTTACAATATTAACGATGTCATACACTTTTGAGCAAAAAAATAAGGGAAAAACCTATGTCTATAAAGTTGAAAGCTTTTGGGACAAGGAAAAAAAGCAGGCCAGGCAAAAACGCATCTACCTTGGAAGAAAGGATGAGTTTACAGGTCAAATTAAGACCAAAAGAAAAAAGATTCCCATAGGCTCCTATAATGTGGGAGCCTTATTTTTCTTAGAGAAAATATGCGAACAACTAAATCTTCTAAAAACATTGTCTAAAATTTATCCAGATAATTACGAACATTATTTGCATTTAGCTTTTTTTAAAATAATCAAAAGAGAGCCCTTTTATCTTTACGATATGTGGTGTCAAGAAGCTTATGTTTCAAAGAAAAATTTTATGTCGTCACAAAAAATAAGCAATCTCTTATGTGATCTTGGGAGAGATCAAAAAAAGATAGAATCTTTCTTTAGCGAATGGATAAATCAAGTGAAGGGTTCTGGTACGGTAATGTTTGACATCACATCCTTTTCTTCCTACTCTATGAATAATGAATTTTTAGAGAAAGGTTACAACAGAGATGGAGAGAATCTCGAACAAATAAACTTAGGTCTGATAAGTAGGAAATCTGAAGACAATAAAACTCATACGCCTATAGCGTACAGAATCTATCCTGGAAGTATACCGGATGTCAAAACTTTATCGAATATTATTGAGATCATAACAAGTTATAAATTAGATTTAGATTGTTTAGTTATGGATAAGGGTTTTTCTAGTGTAGAAAATATTAAGGGACTGCATCGTAAGGAATTGAAGTATTTGATACCCATGAGTTTTAGAACAAAACTCTCAAGAGAGCTTGCTGTGGCTTTAAATGAGAAAATAAAATCTCCATCATGCTCTTTTACTTTTAATGAGGAAATTTATTCGCATTGCAAAGAATCAATAAAAATCGGAGGATTTGATTGTACGGCTCATATTTTCTTAGACAAAGAAAGAAGGGTTTATGAGGAATCTGTGTTAATGAAAGAGTTGCTTGATTTTATGAAACTCTTTCTTGAGAAAGATTTGAAATCAGAAGAACAAGCTAGTTCCTATATGAAAGAAACTTTAGGAAATAAAAAAAGGTTTCTCAATATCTCTGATTGCACTCCATTTAAGATTTCTTTAAATGAAGAAAATATTAATGAAGAATCTTCTACGCTGGGTATTATGATATTAATTACAAATAGTCATGATTTAAAGAAAACAAATATATTGAGTTTATATCGAAACAAAGATATCATTGAGAAAGTATTTTTCTCATTCAAGCATGATATTAATGGAAGGAGAAGTCGAGTTCATTCTCTCATGAATATGAGGGGAAGCATCTTTATTAATTTTCTCTCTTTAATTTTAATTTCACATATTGATACTGTTATGAAAGATAAGAAGTTATATAAAAAAATGTCTAAAATAGAAATTTACAAAATGATGGACCGATTAAAATTTTATGAATTAGCTACAGGTGATCTGATGCTTGGAGAGCTGTCTAAAAAACAAAAGGATATTTTTTCAGCCTTCCAAATAGATGGGCTTCCCAAGACAAAATGATGTTTTTTATCTGTTTCAAATGTGACGGTGGCTGTGGCTACCACTATGCCTCATCTATCCAATGGGGACGAAGAGGACCTTTCGCAGCAAATTCTTATGAATCATATTAAATATATTAATACTATTAAACCTCTCAAACCGTTGACAGCAGCCAATTCCATAGGAAGAGAGGAAAGTTAACGCAATACATTAAACCTAGTTACAACTTTTAGGGATTTCAGGTAGCTTGGTTAATGTTGTTGATTTGCCTTCTCACCTCCGTCCCTTTCTTGGTAAACATAGCCCGACACTCTGTCCATGTGGTGTTAATGTCGGTCACTGTAAGAGAGCTGATAAAAGGGCCTTGGGCACTGGTTCCACAGTGAGCAACCGTATCTGTTTGTATATAACCAGGCCTTGTGACCTTGGAGTCCAGTGTATTGATGGGAACCTTATTTTTCATATATTGGGCAGGACAGGTTGTGGACAATCCCTTAGAGACCACTGAAGCCAAGCGAATTTCCTTCAGATAACGCTTCAAGGTGCTGGCACTCATTTTTTCTAACTGAAGCTTTAAGTGGGGAGGACACGACTCATAATTGGGGAGCCAATCCGGTAGAGCGGCTTTTATTCGTACAGCCGAGATTTTTTCCATTTGTTCCCACAAATATTTGATGTGGGGTCGTAACTCCTCTTGAGAATAAGCCAGAGGCCTCCCTGACCGCTTGAGTGGCACAGAGCCAATTTTGTTGAATCTCGTTTAATCTCCTTATGAGTCGCTTCCTAGAGAGGTTTGTGACCAGTTCCGCATGATCTAGCAACTCCCCTTTTTTAGCCTTAGAACTTTGTTGATATAAGCCTGAAATTGCAGTTAAGTAAGCATTAACAGCCGACTCCCTCACTGAAGACCCCCTCGTTGATTGTTTGTTTCCAAAGATCAATCTTACTGAGAGGATCAACAGAGGGGTAGCTCGGCTGATCTGTTTTAGAAGGCGTAACAACCGGTGTCTTATTGAGTGAGGGAGTCTCCTCAACGCACATTTTTGACTCAAAAAGAGAAAAGTGGGAACTCGGTGTCGGAATAATGAGCCAGCCAGGTGGAGGACCATAACCCGGGCACCACGAAGGTGTTTTAATGTGATGCGTCTTGGTGTCGTTTACTTATGACCCAATACGATGCTGCTGTCAAACTCGGGACAAAGTAAATGCGACGGACTATGGAATGGGATGAATATGAAGACGCTTCTGTGCTGACGGGCTTTTAACAATTTTTCCCCCTACTGTTTGACCGATATTAAGTACCAGTAAATGGGAAACTCTTAAACCCCCTACCCATAAAGAGTTTTGATTATTTCTACGGACGGGAAGCTGAACCAAAATGAGAAAATGTCCTTGTGAACACTTAAGAGTTTGTTTCTCTTCCATGGAGCTAGAGATAAGGGAGCTATTGGCATAGAGTTCCCACGCTATCATATGGTCCTGAAAGCCCCCCTCATTGCAATCACCAGAGATATTGAATTGAGATTGATGGGGTTGAAGAAAAATTTCCGACGATGGAGAATGGACAATGAGACTCAGAAGGTCTTCCTTTGGTTCGCTGCACTTATTGGCATCAACATCAATGCAATGGCTGCTGGATTCAACAACAGCAGGTTCTTCTACATTTTGACAATTTATAAACATGACCATTACCATTATAAAAGAAAGAAGTAGACTAAGCCCTCCAAGTCCAAAATAATTTCTGCGATTCTTACTTTTTGCCATAAGGTCCTTTTTTCGTCGCTCTTCTCCTGTATTATAGGCTTATCCGCCTTATCGACTCATTGAGAGGAATACTTGAGAAAAATTCGACTTCCTGTTTTTTCAAAATTTGCTTTATTTTTTTCTTGAATTGTATGGAAAGAGCAATATATCATACGTGTGGTAACCTTCATGGGGGGCGCCTTGCTTCCCCACCCAGCCCATGAATGTTGTGTATTAAAATAGGATTTATTAATAAATCCAGTATTTTAGAGGAAAAACATTCATAGTGACTGCTCAGGGGGAGGGGAAGAGTTCAAGAAATAGTGCCTCTTCTTACAAGAAGAACTGTAAACCCCTTTTTGTAAACTCGTGTCTACCTGAGCAGTTACAAGCCACCCAACGAAGGAGTCAGAATGTCAGCTAGAGTGAAGTTATATTCCATGCAGCATTGTCCATTTTGTGATCGAGCCAAACGCCTTTTAGATGACAAAGAAATCAACCACGAAGTGATTGACCTTACTTCTCAACCTGAAGAACTAGAGAAGCTCAGAAAACGAACGGGAATGAGAACCGTTCCCCAAATCTTTATCAATGATGAGCTTATTGGTGGATTTCAAGAGCTTTCCGCTATGGAGTCCAGCGGCGAACTTAAAAAAAAGCTTGAGGGAAAGCCATAACAACGAGATAGAAATCTTGATTCATTCGATTCTTCTGTTGCATGACTTGAAACATACAAAGTATAAAAAAATTAATATAAAAAAATGTGAAATTAAATAAATACACTAACGTACATAATAAGGGGGATAAAAACATGCAAAAAATTTATTGGTATCTCATTTTAGTATCCTGTGGCTTCTTGATGTCATGTGCCGTGCCTGTAAGGCAGCACACTGACGGGCCCAACCAAAGTCAAGGGGAGTCTAGCCCCTTCCATCGAACCACTGAACATTCTTGCCATGGCAAAAGGCCATGCCAAAAGTATAAACATGATGACTCTATTATTCAACATGAACTGAATCTTTGGCAACAGCCCCACGTTGATGTTGATCCACAGGGTTTAAATACAATACTTCCCCTGGACAAAAAGATTCACTTGGCTTTGGCTGAAGAGTCCACACTTCATCCTCCCTTGCATGAAAGAAAATATGGTGAACACAAGTGCAAGGGTCATGGAAAGAAGCACGGTGAACACAAGTGCAAGGGTCATGGAAAGAAGCACGGTGAACACAAGTGCAAGGGTCATGGAAAGAAGCACGGTGAACACAAGTGCAAGGGTCATGGAAAGAGGCATGGTGAACACAAGTGCAAGGGTCATGGAAAAAAGCACGGTGAACACAAGTGCAAGGGTCATGGAAAGAAGCATGGTGAACACAAGTGCAAGGGTCATGGAAAGAGGCATGGTGAACACAAGTGCAAGGGTCATGGAAAGAAGCATGGTGAACACAAGTGCAAGGGACTTCGAGGACATCATGAGAACGCAAAGAAGCGCTTTGCCCAAAGAGTTCTCGTACAAGTTCCTAAAGGAGGGCTTTACAGGGTTTCCATGAAGCATCGTCATTGGGTGAACATCATTGATAAAACCTCTGGCAAACTTATACCACCTTATAAGCATTTTCTTATCAAATCAGAGGTCATTAAAAAAGTTGTTGAATACAGTTTGGCAGAGGGCACGCCCTATATGCTCGAAGTCTCTAGCCGCCATGCCTCCCCTTTGGCTCTGATGGTTTCTCAACACCAACCTGCGCCGGCGTCGCCGCCTGCGCCAATGAATAAACCTTACATTACACCACCAGCCCAAGGCGACTCAACCCAAGAGCCAAAGGATGGTACTGATACAAAAGAAGAAAAATAAGTAACCTTTCATGGGGGCGGGCGCAGGGCTTCTCCACACCGCAAAAGAAAAAAAGAGGGAGCCCATAGAAAGGCTCCCTTAAAATTGTGATTATTTATGGTTATAATCACTTAGTTAAAAAGTGAATGGAAGATTAAGATTATCTAGAAAGTATAAATACCTTTAAGGTACCAAGAACCGCCATCATAGGAAGCGGCACTAAGTGTGGAGTAGGGAAACCCAACAGTGTGAAAGCCCGCTGTATTTTCTCCCTTAACTTCTGTGGGATAAGTGTTCAAGAAATTATTGGCACCAAACACAAGGCTCAGGTCATTCATCACATTATAGGTCACCTCAAAGTCAAGAAACAGTGTGGAATCAATCTCTTGGGATCTATTCTTCCCATTGTCATCACCAGCAATAGTCCCCATATCATCGTAGTGAGCCCCAATATATCGGGCTCTCAGAAGAAGGTCCCAATCTCTTGCAACACGAGTGCGAGAAGTGACTATGAATTTATTGGTGGGGTAAGTATTCTCAATATCTTCGATGACATCATCTCTAACCACTTGTACATCATTGATCTTCCGAGTGCCTGTCACATCGACCATATTCATATTGTAGGCCAAAGAAACGGATGTGAGAAATTTAGGAATATGAGTGGTCCAAACAAGATCCAAGCCTGTATGGCGAGTGTCTAGAGCATTGGTATAAAAGGACCAGTCATTGACCACATTTTCACTATTCTGAATCGAACCCTCAATTTCGTTGCGATAAATACGGTCCGTGACAAGGGTCTGATAAATATCGGCACTCAATCTCATATTCTTGGAAATTCGAGAAACAGCACCAACACTGGCGTTGATAGACTTCTCCTCAGCAAGAGCTCTTCCTCCCAGTTCCAAAGCCTTCTCACTTTCGGGTGGTATATGTCGAACGTGAATTTCTTCAATGTCGTCATCACTTGTGTCCCTATCGGCAAAATCTGTCAGTGTTGCTCTCAAGTTGGCTTGCCCTGGAGTGGGGGCACGAAAACCCGTAGAGAGAGATCCTCTTAAGGCAAGGGCAGGGGACCAACTATAGTGACCTGCTAGCTTACCCGTCAATGTGCTTCCAAAATTTGTATATTGCTCAAATCTTAGGGCATATTGCATGAAGAGGTCATCGGTCATCCCGTGCTCAAAATCTGTATAAGCGGCAAAACTTGTGCTGTCATAGGTGCCTGCATCGGCAAGCTTTGTTCCCGGCATTCCGCTCACGCCTCCACCGACGCGGGCAGGGTAACTCCCTGGGTATTGGGTATAAATTTCTTGACGCACTTCGAGGCCATAGGTCCAAACCATATTATTAATATAATCATCAAGATTTTTAGAAAAATCGGCATTGAATCGCATTTCTTCTTGTTTGAGATCTGCTGTATCAAAGCTTCTGACAGCACGGCCTCCATCATCCAAAGGTGCATTGGGATTGAGAGAATTTTTCAGTGTGTAATCCATGGTGTTCATACCCATAGCCACACTCAAATCGTATTTGTGACCCCACGGGCCCTCGTCCCCCTTTAAACCCGCTGTCACACTAAAGTCATTCTGGTCCCCTTCAAGAAAGGGAGTGAAGCCAAGTTGATGAACTTCTTGAAGATTGACCGGCACCGGCGAGGACGAAAGAGAGTTGGTTCCTGTAAGGGCACGATTCTCTATATTGCGATAAAAAAAAGACCAATCTCCCTTGGTGCGAGAGTAGTTACCAAAAGCGTATAAATGCCTATCTCCACGGAGCTTACAAGAAGAGTTGGCAAAAAAGCGAGTTCCAGAAAGAGCGGGCCGCCCCCAAGTTTGGGCGTATTTGTCATTGTTAAAGTGATTTCCCTGGAAGGGAAGCCCTTGATCAATCAAAGCCTGTGCATCAGGGTGCTGTTTCCCACGGGAAAGATGCTCCGCACTATTTGTATCCATGGAGAGGTTGAGAAAGCCATTGTCACAAAGCTTCGTTCCCATATTGGCACTAAGACGCCAATTTTGCTCTCCCTCAAAGTGATTTCCATAAACCATTTCCATGGAGCCACCGCTGGAGGCATCCTTAAGAGAAAAGTTAACCACCCCTGCCATGGCATCTGAGCCATATTGGGCCGCCGCTCCATCTCGAAGAACTTCAATACCCTTAATGGCAATGATGGGTATCATACCAATATCCGCCCCATGGGCCCCCCTATTGGCGGGAGAAGCAAAAAGGTGAAGAACTGATGAACGATGGCGACGCTTTCCGTTGAGCATCACCAAGGTCTGATCCGCAGTTCCTCCCCTCATGGTGGTGGGAACGACAAAAGCACTTCCATCAAAGGCACGCCCCGATGAAAAGGAGGGGATCAGTGCCTCAAGGCTTTGAATCATACTGCCGCCTCCCCCAACAGAAGAAATATCACTGCTATCAAAAACATCAATAGGAGTTGTGGAATTGCCTGCAGAACGAGTTCCAGAGCGAGTCCCTAGAACGAGAATCTGCTCATAACTGCTTCCTTGGTCTTCTAAATCTTGCTTCTCTAAACCTTGTTTCCTCAAATCTTGACTGTCTTCAAACCGTGCTTGGGCTTTATGGGGAACTTCACTTTCTGATGAACCTGCTGATGAACCTGAAGTACTCTCTGCTGAGTCGGGAGCCTCGGTCTTACTATTTGGATTGTCTGCGCTATGGACCGAACCTCCAAAAACAACACCCAAGACCAGCAAAGAGACGGCAAGAAAAAACGATCTTAATGACCTTGGTGACTTTAATGATGATTGATACTTCATGAATATACCTCCCATGATACCCTCAGTAATTGAGGTTGGTGATGAGTTTATTGTACAAATATGGTTTAAAACACTTTTATGAAATGAGTCCTCTTTATTTGTCTCATACAGTAAGAATTCCCATAAAATCAAGAAAGTTCACTCAAGCAAACTAGCGAAGGGGCTTCTTTGGAGCACCTGCTTTGGTTCCAGTATGATTTTTCCAATTCATTTCAATGCTTGATACGTAGCGTTTTTCCCAAGCTTCCCACTTGGACTTAGAAAGATTATGACGTACGCCCCCTTCTGCATCAAAGATATTAGGGTTCTTACCAAATAAGAAATTTCGTATTGTTGAAAACAAAATCCCTATCCTTTGCTTATTTTAATACTTTGCTTTGCTTATCTCATTTATTTAGTTTCCTAATAGACTTATCTACTGTATAAGGGAATATGTCAAGGCGGCTCAAGCCAAACAAACAAACAAATTCAAGCCGACCCATGTCATCAATTTTATTGACTCAAGAGGAATTCATGCCCCCCCAGTTACCCAAGCAACCCTTCTGGTTTGCTCTTCACTTTATTAAGAATTTCAAGCGGCCTCTACTGGCCATGATGGTTTTGGAGGCCGGGCAAGCCAGCTGTCAGATTCTACTCCCCAGTGCTATCAAAGATATCATAGATACGATCGACCACATGGGCCAATCCCTTTCTCAAAATCAAGTTTTCACCCATATCAAAGAGCCCGCGTGGACTTTTGTGGGTCTGAGTGTCGGGATTCTTATTTTCAGTCGTGCCAGCGGTGCGATTTTAATCTACGCCGGCCCCGCTCTAAGGCGGCTGACACGATACAACTTATACAGTTATTTACAGCACCACTCCCATCGATTTTTTACATCTAATTTTTCTGGAGCTCTTTCCAACAAAATCAACGAAGTCTCTGTGGGAATCAACCACGCCCTATGGACCATCATGTTTGATTTCTGGCCCGTACTTATTACATTCTCTATCTCGATGATTTTACTTGCCAAAGCCCAAACTGAATTGGCTCTTTACTTGGGATCTTGGCTTTTTGTCTATGTGCTGGCATCCTTTCTGCTCGCCATAAGAGCACGAAAATATGCCAAAAATTTTGCGGCCGCAAGAAGCACTGTCAGTGGCAAAATTGTGGACTCCGTAACGAATATTATTAACACCCAAATGTTTTCTCGCATGAAATTTGAGAGAAATTATGTGCGCCACCACCTGAATTTTGAGGTCAAAAAGGCGAGAGAAGCCTTCTGGTTTATGGAGAAAATGCGATGGTTTCAATTTATAGCAGCTCTCATTCTCCAATTGGGAATGATGTACATGGCTATAAATTATTGGGTACAGGGACGAATTACTCTAGGGGAATTTGCCATGGTTACAAGCCTCTCCCTACTCATTATCAATGATGCAAGAGGTTTAAGCCGCCGATTTCTTGAGTTCTTTGAGTATTTAGGCAATATTTCCGATGGTGTTGGTACAATGATACAAGACCATGAGGTCAAAGATGAGAAAGGAGCCTCCCCTTTAAAAGTCACCAAGGGAGAAATTGAATATAAAAATGTTCACTTTAAGTATATAGATGGAGTTAAAGTTTTTCAGGGTCTCAATGTCAAAATTTGTGGCGGAGAAAAAGTTGGTGTGGTGGGATTTTCAGGGGCGGGAAAATCCACTTTCATTAGCTTGCTCGCTCGCCTCTACGATATTCAAGAAGGCGGTATTTACATCGATGGACAGCCAATCACCAAAGTTACGAAGGACTCTCTCAGAGACCAAATTTCCATGATCCCCCAAGATCCCATGCTCTTTCACAGAAGTGTTATGGAAAACATCCGCTATGGAAAGACGTCTGCCACCAATGACGAAGTCTACCAAGCCACCCAATTAGCCTTTGCCCACGACTTTATTCAAGAATTGCCTCAAGGATACGAATCCCTTGTGGGGGAAAGGGGAGTTAAGTTATCTGGTGGGCAAAGACAACGCGTAGCCATCGCCCGGGCGATTCTCAAAGACGCCCCCATACTGGTCCTCGATGAGGCCACAGCCAGCCTAGACTCCAAAACTGAAAAGCTAATTCAGGTGGGGCTGGACAACCTCATTCAGGGAA
This sequence comes from Bdellovibrionales bacterium, assembly GCA_965261545.1. Classification (GTDB taxonomy): domain Bacteria; phylum Bdellovibrionota; class Bdellovibrionia; order Bdellovibrionales; family UBA1609; genus CBDHDF01. The sequence goes on from CBDHDF010000003.1 coordinate 27,415, forward strand.
AAACTGTGCTTGTGGGAGCCCACAGACTCTCCACCATCCACCACATGGATAGAATTCTTGTCTTTCACCAAGGAAAAATCATCGAACAAGGCAGCCATGAGAAACTCCTCACCATGGACGGGCATTATGCCATGCTATGGGAAATGCAGGCCGGTGGTTTTTTGCCCCTCGAACCCATGGACAGTATAGAAACTGTCAAAGCCACCAGTAAAACACTCCCCTGCACCCTCTGACGGATGAAGTCGAACAATGCCTTAGCCTTAATGCCTTAATTCCTTCTCCCTTGACACGTGATGCTAGTATTGTATTTTAAAGGAATGTTCACTCTCTCCTCTATGCAACCTCTTCTCCACCATCTTCTGTGGAGCATCCCTATCATAACGACCCTTTATCTTATATTTACAACATCTCTCACGGGCTTTGCAGAAGTCACGTCCAAGGGTGCCACCCAAAGCGCCACTCAACGCGCAAATAAAAACATAACTAAAGGTGTGGTCCAAGGTACGACTCAAGGTGCTGCTGAAAAGGCAACCAAAGGTAGTCTGACGACGGCCAAAGCTCCAACCACCTCACCCTTAAAGGCTCGCCGCTCTCGACAGCCCCAGAGAAATCCAAGCTCACAAACTGTTGCAAAGGCCCTGAATAACCACCTTAAAAAACTTAAGGGTATCTGTGAGAATCACACGGATCCCCAGAAACAGCTCTCCATTTTTAGCAGCTCCCTAGATCATTTAAAACAGTGGATTCAACATCAAAAAAGTAAAGAGAGTCTCACCCTCAATGATCAATTGATTTTGAACGAAATATACAATCGAGCCAAAGAACTGCCCTACAAACAAATCATGGGCGAACATGTTCCCACTCTAAAAAAGGCACTTGTCATCAAAAGTGAATTTGAAAGAATTTATAGGCATTCCTATAACCTTGAATCTGAAGTGTCTATTTTAAACCCCTGGGCCCAAGAGATACTGCAAACTCTCAATTGTATTGTGATTAACTCTCAAAATGCCACAACCACTCATGAGGAAAAATAAGAAATAAAGAATAAGGAACAAAAATTAAAATGATATCATGGATGCCTTTACTTTTCTTAGCCCTTTGGACTCTCACCTTTTCCCCTGCCTATGGCGATTTATCACATATTCCCTTTGAAGAGTGCTCTTGGAAGAACAAAAATTACACCCATCAAATCCTGAATAACAACCCTCCCCACAGCGATGCCTTCTTGGAAGCGAAAGATTGCTCCAACTGCTCCACTCGAAGGGAGAGTCTCCAAGAACCAGCAGAAACCAAATCCTTAAAATCTTTGAGTTCCATAGTCTCTCAGGCCATACTACCACCAGATTGCTTTTTTGCCAGCTCCCTCAGAGCCACTAAGAAAGGGCCCGGCCAAAGAAAATTTTACTACTGTGACAGCCCAGAGCACAGAAACCAACTCATCATGTCCCCCATAAAGGATCCCAGTGGAAAAATTCGACATCTCTACCCAAGGCGACCCTGCCTCAATGAAGACTACACAAAAATGACCCACAAAGCCTTTCATAGCCTTGCCAACTGTTTCAACTTTAGCCCCCAAGACAAGATTTATCTTTTTGCACTTCTCAACCACGAGTCCTCCTTTATTCTCAACAATCGAAGTCGCCACAGGGGCTCGCTGTTATGGACAAATCACCTCTGTCACCGTGGATGAGATTGATAAAAATATCTTTGTCAGCGGCAACACAAATCCTCCCTGGAAAAGCAAAATTTATTCAGATGTGGTTCGCCGGTGTCCAAATCTTCCCCAGCGTATTCACACCCCCTCATCCATCAAAGACCAGGGGCAGAAAAACCGTCGATTCTTCGAATTCGAAGAACACAAACAAAATCAAAGAATTATGAACTGCCGCTTGACTCACCACGCTCCAACTTGCCTTTTCTACACCATGTACAACATGAAGATGAATATGCAATACTTAGACTACATCATCCTGCACTCCGTCACGCAAAATATGCCACAAAATTTAGAGGTTCCTCAAGAATTCAGTGATCACTTTTCCCTGCCCATCCGCCTCAATGAGGTCCTTGTGGTGAAGAAAACAACCATTAAAAGTGGAAAAAAAGAGGAACAAAAATGGGTTGTTGGCAGTGATTACCAACTTTATAAGTTATTCTATGATCCAGAAACAGGTCGTAAAAAAAAGGAACTATGATCTTGAGGACCTCAAAGTCGCAAAAATAAATACCTACAAAATGGAAGACGCCAATAAATGGCGTCTTCTCTATCAAGCCTACAACGGAGGAAGCTCTGTCATTAATGACAAACTCCGCACTTTTTTAGAGCACAAGAAGCAACAGTTGGCCGTGGGGGATACCTGTAGCAACTCAAAAACAAAAGCCAAAGAAGTATGCAAGAACAAAAACCTTTCTCAAAGAAGACATGCATTGCAACAAGGGAAAAGCTTGGCCTTTCCCTCCCAAAGATTCAATCAAGAAATGATCTCTGAAGAAACAAGAAGATTCACTGGCCAGATCAGAAGGGATATAGAGTATCTCAGTAGTAACTCGTCCTCATCTTCGTCCCAGATCTATAATCATCTCGAAAAATTGCCCAAGAAAGCATCTTCAGAAAAAGCCCAACAGCTTTCTCAAATCTATAAAAAATAAGTGTATCCCCAAAGACTTCATATAGTCATCATTTACCCACTTGAACCATTCAATTCCAGTGCTTCCATCCTTCGAGATAGTACTGAAGTATGTGAGGGGCATCCAAAGAACTCGGTGATACCTGCTGATCTTGAGAAGCCACCCTTAGATCCTTGGAGAAGTAAAATAGAGATTCCACTTGGTCACCATGGAGAAATCGAGTGGGCACCTGCCACAGCCAACTTTTCCACATCCAAAGGTATGTGGGAGGCCATCATAAAGCCCCAGTCCCCCCATGGAGGGTACATAAGCGTGGTAGGGGTGAATCACATTAAATTTTGCAGCCTTAAGAGATTCATGAATACACCAAAAAGCTTTTTTTTGCAAAAAAGGGACTTGTGGACTGCGTCACAAAAACGCCCTGCCGGCTCAAACGCTTTTTCACAAGTTTAAAGAATTCCCGACTGTAAAGACGAGATAAACTGGAGTTTTTAGGATCTGGCAGATCGGCT
>CBDHDF010000004.1:0-195104 GCA_965261545.1 Bdellovibrionales bacterium
GATCTCTCGGAAATGATCCCTTTAATATATTCTTCTTCTTTGCGCCTTATTTTATTTCTCATTCGCACCAAATTTTCTCGCTTGATTCTAACGATTGATGGATAAATATTAAAACCAAGAAAGGGAATGCCCTCTGACACAGGAGCTAGCTTAGTTACTCTTTCTTTAAGGCTAAGATTCAGAGTTTCTGCAAGAAATCCTTCTATTTTTTGATGATATTTATTTAGTTCATACTTATCATTTGAAAATGATATAAAATCATCCATATAACGTAGGTAGCTCGGAATTCTGATATGTTCTTTAACAAAATGATCCAAATAATCTAAATAAAAATTAGCAAAATTCTGACTTGTGAGAATCCCTATGGGAGACCCATTCTATCCAAATTGCCAGGCACCTTATTGTCAATAATTAAATCCAATAGATTCAAGAAATCTTCATCTTTAAAGTTCTTTCTCAATAATTCTTTTAAAATGTCATGATTTATACTATGAAAGAATTTCTTTATATCGCACTTCAGAAAATACCTAAATTTTCTAGAAAATTTCTGACATCTCCTAACTGCAGAATGAGTTCCTTTACCAGGGCGACAAGCGTAACTATCAAATATAAATCTTTTTTCAAACACAGGATCGCAATAATTACAAATAGAATGGTGAACCACCCTATCTCTAAAATTCGAACTACAAATTAATCTTCGCTTATGTTCTCTAATTTCAAATTGTATATATGGGCCTGTACGATAGGTTTTTTGGATCAATTCATTTTGTATTTCAAATATTTCATTCTCAAGATTAAAGTAAAATTCTGATATTGTTTTTTTATTTCTTTTCCTTCTCATAGCTTTTTTTGATGCTAACAAAAGGTTATCAAAGGTTGTTAATTCCTCAAAAATATTTCCAATTCTCTTCATAGAAGAGACTCCTGCTGCTTCATCCATCCACCAATCATTTTTCCTACCTCATTTATTGATCTAGAAGAGTATTCATAGGACTTTTGTGACATCATCTTGAGTTCAAAACAAATCCGCAATAAAATTCTCAATTTTTCAAGATTTATATTCATTCTTTTAAGAATGAATATTTTATTCTTATTATAACGAGCTTCAACCATATCTTCTACAATAAGTAATGATAGATTTGTAAGATGATCTACAAAAGTAAATCTAGTTTTCTTAGGAAATTTATCAATCGCTACAAATAACCACTTCACAAAGTCTACCCACTTTATAAAAATAATTAAATCTTCTTTATTTTTATGAAGAACATTCTTGCTCTGATAACTCACTTGAATCGTCCTTTAAAACATCACGAACTATAACCTTTGAAATGGATAAGATATCTTTTCCATATTTGTCTACTCTATTTTTTCCTATACCATCAATTTTAACTAAATCTGATAGCGTTTGAGGTCGCCTTTTTACTATGTCAGCAATCTGCTGGTTTGTTAAAACTACATAAGGCTGTACAATTGCGCGTATTGCCCGCACTGGTTGCACCCATTACCCTCACTTTCCCTATTTCAATGCGTCATTGATGATTTTCCTTCCCATTTCTGGGGAAAATTTTAGTTAATTTGTAATCCTATTTCTTCCTATTTTAGGGAAAAGTCCTGGTCAAGTTTTGTTCCCTGGATTTTTCGATAACTCTCTCCTTTAAGTAAAATTTTCGTAGTGGTCCCTTTAATTGTGCATAGATTCGTAACTCATTTTGAGAAAGCTCTTTATTTACAGAAGCTTGATGTGTCCAATCTTTTATCAAATTCTATTACCTCTACTCTATGAAAAGAAAATCATTATTATTTAATTATTTCAAAGACTTATGGATTTTCATACACAATTAAAGGGACCACTATGAAAATTTTTATGGCGGTATGCTTCAAACGGTCGATGATAGTATCTGCCAGCACCTCATCATCAATAATTTCTGACCAATGCGTTATTGGCAGTTGAGTGGTAATAACGGTGGACCTATCGGAACGAAACTTTAAAATATCGCAGAAGTCTGTGGATTCACTTTGGGAGAACTTCCTTAATCCAAAGTCATCAAAAATTAACACTTGGGGGCGGCCCAGACGACGCAAGTAGTTCAAATACCTTCCTGAGTGCCTTTCCAGGGCCAAGGTTTCTAGAAATATGTTGATGTCTATAAACAGTGTGGAGATTCTGGATTGACAACACTGGTGTCCCAGGCTCTGGGCCAAGAAGGTTTTACCCACCCCCGTTGGCCCTTCGACAATGATAGACCTTTGCTCCTTAACCCATGATAAAGTTTGAAGCCTATCCATCTCTCTTTTACTAATAGACCTTTTGGCATGGTGGTCAAATGCCTCACCTCTGACCTTGTGAGGCAGCTTTGAGGTCTTGAGAAGTCTTTGGCTGAATTGGATTTTCCGAGCCTCCACTTCTGCAAATAACAGCTCGTTCAATAGATCCAATGCTTGAGTCTTGTGGCTTGTGTTATCCAGCGCCACTTCAAGGCTGTCTAACATTCCATAGAGCTTCAACTCATGCATGTGGTTTTTGATTTGTACTTCATCCATCTGGCACCTCCTTGGGGCTTTGGTTATTTGGATTTTCGTTATGTCGCAAATAAGGGTTGCCTTGTTTACGATCTATTTTCTCGTTCACCTTTTTTATTTTTTGCCCTTTATAGAAATGGAGTTGTTGCTGAAAATATCTAACCCTCCTTTTCTCCCACTGCTTGCAGTCCTCAAGGGCTTTGATAATGAGAGGAAGGGACTTTTCCTTGCCCTCTTTCTGGATTTCTTTGTGACAGGAGCTTACAAAGCCCATAGCTCTTCTGAGATTTTCAATGGTCCCACCCTGAAAAAGCTCCTCAATGAAGTTTTCAAGCTCTTTACAAATCATACTTGCTTGAATGAGAATGTTCTGGGGAGTGGCCTCCTTGTAGGCGCGACTGGGCTCCGGGAGGTGTTCGTTTTTGGTGATGTACTCTCCGAGTTTACCTTTGGTCCTCTTGTGGCGAGCGAGGAGCTGTTTTTGAAAGTAAATCTCCACACTCTCCACTCCAATTTTTACATCTACATACTCCCCTCGGTGCTGAAACGGAGCCGAGTAGAAGTTGGATTCAACGCTCACATGACAGTCTTGGTGGAGTTTTTTCTTCTCCCAACGTCCCCACCGGTAGGGAAAAGAAGGCAAGGGTTTTAAAGTTTTTACCTCTCGTTGAAATTTTTCATTGCGGGAGACCTTAAATCTTGTGTGAGGGCGAGCATTTATCTTCTCGCACACCTCCCTTAAAGCCTTATTAATTTGATCCAGACTGGTGAAGGTCTCTCGTCTGTACATGAACCTGAGGGCCCTTGTAACGAGCTTCACGGCATTCTCAGTAAGGCTTTTATCCTGGGGACGACGAACTCGAGCGGGAACAGCCACCGTGTCATAGTGTTCCAAAAGCTCTTGGTAGGATTTATTCAACTCTGGATCATACAAATGGGGTGTGTTCACTCCAGTCTTTAAATTATCAGGAACAACCACTCTCGGAACAATGCCATTCGCTTAAGAATGGTTGAATTTATTCTAAGACAGGTGTTGTTTCAGAAAATAAAATATGTGACATTATTTTTAAAGGAGCATTGGAGACTTCAAAATTTTAAATTTACAAAGGAGCGAACAAAATGACAAGTTCGCGTCACAAACCACAAGAATATTATTTCTTATTTACCCAAAGAATTCAACAAGAATCACTGCGTTAATGAAAATAAAACTCTAAGAAACAGGAAAATCACCCCAAAATATTTTTCTTTTTCATTCTTCAACTCGCCTGCAATATGACCTTTGCAGGTTACTCCTCAAATGCCCAAATACTTCAAACCCTTATTGAGGAGTTTCCCTCTCTTGCACAAAGCTCTTTATGTGTCTTCAGACAAAAATATCCTTTTATTTTTTTAAAGATATCTTCGACAATCGATCTCAAAGACTCTTGGGGGGCACTAAAAACTTATGAAGGATTTCACCTTGTAGGTATTGATGGAGACGAATATAGCCTTAGTGCGACAGGTGATGCGTTGGAGCAAGGGTATCGTGGTCGCGGGGCTCCTGAAGATAAAGAGACTTATTATCCACGCATGTATGTTGTAAAAGCTATTCATTTACTATCTGGAGTCATCTGCGGATTTTATCATGCAAATACCTGTAATGAGATTCTAGGAGCCTTAGGAATTTTAGAAAATTTACCTCAAAAAATCATTGCTGTTTATGATAGACTCTACTTATCAAAGGACTTGCTACAAGCACATCAAGTTCATGGTAGCTATTTTTATCTTCCGCTGCAAAGTAGGGTCTACATTTAAAGAGATAGTTAATTTTGCGGCAAGCCATATGAGAACAGCAGATGTTGTCTTAGATGGTGTGAGTGTACGTCTGATAAAGATCAAAAATCCTAAGACAGGCAAAGATTTGGTCTTTGCCACAAATCTTCCTAAAAAGAATTGGAGTAAGAAGAAGATCGAACAAATTTATCAACTTCGTTGGGAGTGTGAGACCAGTAATAGAGATCACACTCTTTCCATAAATATGGAATCCTTGCATTCAAAAAGTATTAATGGAGTCTTACAAGAGCTGTATGCCTCATTCATTCTTAATAATATGCTCCGCCTAGAAGCTCATGAAAATGGAGGTTTCGAGGTAAGTCCAGATACTCCCATTACGAAGAAAGTTAATTTTAAATTTTTAGTAGAAATGTCTTTTGATTGGTTGGAAAAGATATGGTTTGAAAAAATTGAGGAATTTGTGAATCTGATGAAAAATCTTGTTACAAAAAATATCTCAAAGAGAAAGAGGATGTCAAGATGGTACGAAAGAGAGATTAAAGGATGTAGGAAGTCCTATAAAAATAGTGCTCTTGTTGTTCGGAGGGTTTAAACGAATGGCATTGACTCTCGGAACCCCACCGTAATATTCAAACATCAGAACGTGAGCGTGAAGAAAATCTTCACTGGATTCGCTCAAAGAGCCATAAGCAAAAATACGCTGAGAGAAACATAGATTTGAGCAAAATATATGGGCCTTATGAATATTAAAGTCTTCATCGATCCACTCTGGCTGAAACCCTGCGTAATCAACCTCAACTTGGTGGCCTGGCTGAAAATCACGCAAGGTAATAATCCTTTTGCCAGCTTTTGGAAATTGCTTATGAAACTCCCTCGTAAACTGGGGGTAGCTAATGACCTTCAGAAATTTTTCCTCCCAAACGTCACTTAAACAATGCCTATCCTCAATCTCCTTCTCAATAATCTTCCAATCTATACCGTAAGACCAAGGGGGAATTTCTCTTTGGGTCTTCCAATCCTTGGGGTCTGTTAAAAGACCACGTCTTATCTTTCTAAGAGTCTTGGTGCAGCATTTCATGCGGCGACTGATTTCTCGGTCGGGAATATTTGCCTTTATTAATGATTTTATTTTTGTGTAACGCTCATGATCCATCTTTGTTCTCATTTCGACCTCCTTGGTTAAAGATTGGAGGTCTTTATAGAACATCAATGACGCTATGCTAAGGGGAATCAGTCATGCCAATCAGTGCGGGCAATGCCATGCAACTGGTGCGGGCAATGCCATGCAACTGTGAGGGTAATGCCATGCAACTGGTGAGGGTAATGTCATGCAATCGGTGAGGGCAATGCCATGCAATTTTACATAAGGAGGAATACCATCTTTCTTACAACGCTGCGATCTCCAATCTCTTAATAAATTAAACAATCCCATCTCGTGTTCAGATAAAGACTTCTTCCAGCTTCTTTCTTTTTGGATGGACCTACTTTTAACTACATCCTGAGCAACCGGGCAATACTTAAGTACAAAAACTAAATATGGTGTTTCATTCTTCACAAATAGATAATCACGAGAAGAAACAAGCTCCTTATCTTTTAAAAACTCTCTCACTTCATCATCATCAAAACCACCAAGAGCCGAATTAAAAGACAAGGATATGACTTTGATTAACATACACCTCTCACTAAAATAAAACTAAATACGAAGAGAGGGTTGGCTTTCGCCACGCTCCGCGGGCTCAGCCTTTCCCTCCCTTCTTGCCTTGTGCCCGCCCATGCCTGACGGCTGGCATGCTGAGGCTCGCTTCGCTTCGCCTGGAAAAGGGTAAAAGTGTAAAAGGGCAAAGGGGTTACATAGGCGTCCTCACAAGGCGGAAACCGATAAAGTCCCAGCGATTACCAGGCCGAACGTTGAAACGATTGGAAGAGCGCAGGCCGCGAGCGTAGTTGTACCAACCGCCACCACGTATAACACGGTTAGAGCCATTTTTCGGACCTCTAGGGTCTGTGACAGGACCAAAATCATACCAAGGTTTAGAATACTCCTCCTCATACCAATCTTCGACCCACTCCCACACATTTCCATGAACATCATAAAGCCCTAGGGGATTGGGGCTCAGCAATCCCACGGACCTTGATTGTCGGCTTTGTTTGCCAGATCGAGAGTTCCCACTATACCAACCATAGTTTTGAAGTTCTGAAGGATTGTCACCAAAGGAGTAGGCTGTTTTTGTGCCTGCTTTTGCACCACCCCTGGCTGCAAATTCCCACTCCGCTTCCGTAGGCAAACGGTATTCATATTTGTCACCGTGGGACTCTCTCGCCCTGCGATTGTACTCATTTATAAATTCTTGGACGTCCTCCCAAGACACTCTCTCCACAGGATGATCGGCGCACATTGAAACTCCATCTTGTTCCATATAGCTTTCTTGGCAATGCTCTTCTTCTTGGAATCTTGAAGGATTTGTCCCCATCACAACAAACCACTGCCATTGAGTCACCTCTGTGGTGCTTATTTCAAAGGGCTTAGAAATTGTTACTTTATGAGGGGTCTCATCCGAATCTCGATCTTTTTCAGTCTTAGGACTCCCCATAGTGAAAGAACCTGCGGACACGGGGACAAAACCATATTGAGACAAGCTTGGTCTCACATAGGCTCTCAAAACACTGTATTCAATGCCCGTTTTGTCTTTTGAATAAAGACGTGTGTTCATCCGAGGGCTTCCTATCACTTCATCCACCAAGCTTTCAATGACTCCGTTAAGAACTCTCACGGCAGAAGCAAACTCCTGCTTGCTGTCAATTTTTGAGTCAAGTTCTTCAAGGTTTTTTTCTTAAGGCAGCTAATTGTTTTATAAGAGATCCTGCATTTTCTTCTCCATAGGCGTCTATGAACTTTTCTATGCCTGAGACCTTTTCCTTGGCCTCATCTCTTTGTCGAACGAGGTCATGGACGGAAGCTTCCATGCCCTCTTTATAGGCTTTGACCTGCCGAGCCTCTTTGGGACCTAGGGTAGGAAGCTTATTAACTCTTAGCACGGATTGAAGGCGACGCTTAAAGTCACTGACAAGGACTTTTCTTATAAGTGCACCATCGGGCCGCTGGCAATCACTCACCTCATTTATAACAGAACCCACTTCACACTCTTGGATCACAATCTTATCTTCTCCTTGGTGGCTTTTTTCTTTATAAAATAAAATCACATCACCATCGGGGCCTACAAGATTCACAGAAGAGGGCCTTCTTTTGTCACCCCTCTTATCACTATCACCTCTTTTCGTACCATGAGGACGAGATCCACGAGGTCCGCTGTGGGAACCATGGCCGCCATGGGAACTATAATGACCTTGGAAGCCAGATCCATGGGGTAACTGGAGTCGGCCTCCTGATTTTAGGGTGATTCGCCTCATCTTTTCTTCATGCTTACGAACCACAGCCTTGTAGGAAGCGGTACGGTCTTCTGGTGTAGAAGAGTCCCCTGATGGATTTGTATGATTCTGGTTCTGATTCAGACCTTTGTCTTGACTCTCTCGGCTCTCTTTGCCCTCTTGGCTCACTCGGCTCTCTTTGCTCAAAAAGGCACATGAGGGCAAAACCATCAATAGTGACAATAACCACAAAAGCAATAAAGGTCTCAGGACCTTATGGGTTTCATTCCTTTCATTTTTTGATCTCCTTTCATTTTTTGCTTTGGCGGCACTTTACTTAACTCTTGCCCTCTTTAGCCATTGACTTGAAGCCATAAACTCACCCACTATCTGAACCAACCTTAGTCTCATTGACTCAAGCCTACCTACTTGACTTTACTTATGTCACTAAGTCATTGTCGACACAAAATAGTACAAACTTGAATTTCTAGACTTTGCGAGGACTCCACTGACATTGCCGCCAAAGAAAACCTCAGAAAAAAGAAAACAACAGTCTCAGTCCCATAATGCTCTATTCAATGAAACTTTCCTGAATGAGAGATATTGCCTAGACATTTTCCGTCTTGTCTTGACGACACAGGAGTTTAAGCTCTTTAACTGGAAAACTCTCAAACCAGAAATAACTGTCTTTACAGATGAAGAGGGCAATGAGCGGCGCATTGACCTTTTATTCTCAGTTCAAGTCAAGGGGTCCCAAAAACGGGTACGTCTTTTTTTTCTGCTCGAACACAAAAGTCATCAGGATTCTCAAGTTCTCCAACAAATTCTGAGGTACCAGACCCTTGTTTACAATCGCTGGAATTATCCGGTCATTCCCATACTGGTCTATCACGGACGACAAAAACACTGGAGGGGTCCCCTGAATTTTCAAGACTCTCTGGATGGACTCACTCCCGTTTTAAGACAAAAATTTGGGAAGAATATCCATGATATAAACCTTCGTATTGGGTCATAAGTAAACGACGTTGGATCGAGTAAGGGGCGAGCTCACAGAACTTGCATACGGGTCCGTACACAACTCCTAAGAATGACTAAAGTTCAGCAGAAAATATCCGGGTCTTTCGTTCGATGGACACTGGGATTCTGAGATAAAATTGACTGCCCTCTGCCGAAGTCCAATCAATGCCAGCTTCACCACCATGGGCATACATAATATGACGGACAATGGACAAACCAAGACCTGTGCCTCCCTTGTCACGGCTTCGCCCCTTATCAACACGGTAAAAGCGTTCAAAAAGTCGAGACTGTTGAGTTTCCTTTATTCCTGGTCCACAATCCCTTACAAGAAGGTCTATAAAATTATCAACTCGACGGGATGAAATCGTCACTGTCGTGTTTTTAGGACCATATTTAATGGCATTATCCACCAAATTCACCAAAGCTTGTATCAACAAGGTGAGGTTTCCCTGAAATTCTGTAATTTCTAAGTGCTGGGCCTCAATGGAAATGCCTCTGTCCTGCGCCTTTTGTGAACAAACTTCTATGGTTCCCTTGACAACATCTTCAAGGTAAGTCCACTGCACATTAGAAATACGATCTCCCTTTTCTAGCTCCGACAATACCAATAGATTATCAATCAAAGAATCCAAATGATCCGCATGTTTTTGAATAACTTTTGAAAATTGTCGAAAATGATCTTGAGATTGAAGAGCCGGATTTTGCATGGTTTCAGCATAGCCCTTAATAGACGTAAGTGGCGTTTTTAGTTCATGGGAGGCATTGGAAACAAACTCTTGCCTATGACGCTCCAATTTTCTCAGCTCAGAAACATCCACAAGTACAAATATGGAACCACGAAACTTAGCTTTGAGGGAAAAAATAGGACTGGAGCGAACAATAAAGACTCTTTCTGAAACTTTGTTCTCATCAAGAATGATCTCTCTTTTCTGTTTTTCCTGACAAGCAGCTGCATGTTCAATAAATTCCCTTAAACTAGATAATCCAACAATATCTTGCACATAAAAATCCTCTTTCATCTCCATGTGAATACCTAAGATTTCTTTGGACGAAGAGTTCATGTGATTAATGCGCCCCTCTTCATTAACAGAAATCACCCCCTCATCCATATTCTCCAGAATAACCTCTTGTTGTATTTGCCCCTTAATGACAGCCTTTTGACTGCTCCTAAAATCTCTCACAAGTTTGGAAAGAGTTGATGCTATGGATAAGATTTCTTGGGGAGTTCTTTTCTTCTTTTGAAAGGAAACTTTCAAGTTCCCCTCAGTGACATTTTCGATATAGGTTTTAAGATCTTGCATGGGACTAAGAGCTCTTTGTAGGACCCACCAAAGGAAAATACCAGAAACCAAGAAAACACAAATAACAAGAAAAAACTGTAAAGGCTGCCAAGACAATAAGCCCAAAGTTGCAACCATGGCAAAGACAACAACACATAAACAGGGAGGGAAAACACACCATATATATGTTTTAATGGGAGGCACCATCATCAAAGCGATAACCCACTCCATGCACTGTTTTTATATGTTGGCCCGCTTGCCCAAGCTTTTTGCGAAGACCCACCATCTGAAAGTCAATGGACCGATCCGTCACAGCGTAATTATCCCCATGAATCTTATCTACCAGTTGATTGCGTGTAAAAACCCAACCCGGCCGGCTCATAAGAGAATGAAGAATTCTAAACTCCACCTTCCGCAACTGAATTTTCTTCCCATGAACATGAACCTCATGCCTCCCAAAGCATATATCAATACCATGAAGGCTTATGGTGTCCATCTTTTCCACCTGCCTTTCCCCACGCTTGAGAACAGTTTTCACCTTAGCCACAAGCACTTTGGGGCTAAATGGTTTTGTCATATAATCATCAGCCCCCATTTCCAAACCCTGTAGAATATTTTCTTCAGAAACTTTCGCTGTGACCATAATAATGGGAAGAAGTTTAAACTGAGAATACTGACGAATCCAGCGACAAAGATCCAGACCACTGAGGCCAGGCAACATAAGATCGAGAAGAATGAGGTTCGGGCAACTCTCAATGAGAGCATCAGGAACAGATTCGCCTCGACTAAAGTGCTGAGTGCTTGCTCCCTCCAACTCTAAGTTAATACAAATAAATTGTGCAATATCTCTTTCATCTTCGACGACAAAGATCTTTTTTCCCGACAATTCACCCACAAAAACTCCTTAAATACTTACAAATTGGGTTTAAGAGCCGACAAAACATATTCCACAGCTAAACTACGACTCCGATTTTTAAGGTAGGCTAAACTCAAATGATTCTTGAGAGGGCGTCCTGATCCCTTAAAAACATGAAGATCACAACCCTCATCCAAAAGTTTCTGTAGCAGGTGGTTAGGGATCACCCCTGCCCCAACATGATTCATTATAAACCGCGATACTCCTTGCACGTCCATAACATGGGCTCTCACATTGAGCTTTAAATTCTTACGACGTATGTGATGGGTAAACCAAGCTCTCAAAAGAGGTTCACTGGACTCATAGGCCACATAATCCAAACTTTCAAAAAAGGCTTTTGAGTTTTTTGAAACCCCTACACCCTTGAGGTAGTTCTTGCTTGCACAAAGATCAAGAGTTTCTTCAGCGATCTTTTCCACATGAATTTTCCTATTCATGGCATAGGTATCTACAAAGGCAAAATCCAAAGTTCCTTTAAGAAGCATTTCATTCATCTCTGAGGCAAAACCCATGCGAAGGGAAAAATTCAACCCGAGGTACTCTTGACTAAGCTTGGCGAGTCGGGGAATAACAATATTATTTCCAAACTCAATGGGCATTCCCACATTAATGCGGCCCTTAACTTCAACTTCCTTACGAGAAATATCCATCAAAGCTTCATCGAGGTCTATAAAGACGGATCGAGCTGTTTTATAAAGTCGATCCCCCGCACTTGTGGGCATAATTTTTTTATTCACTCTATCAAAGAGAAGAGTTCCTAGGGACTCCTCCAAAGATTTGATATGCTGACTTACACCGCTTTGCGTTAAATGCCTTTCCTTAGAGGCCAAAGTCATACAACGACTTCGATAAACAGACTCAAAAACTCTTAGGTTATTAAGGTTAACATTATCAAGAGACATACCTAAAACAGGACTATATCCTTAACCAGAAGCTGTCAAGGAAGCCAAACCTTTTAGATTGCCACAACTGTACAATGGCCTTGGCCCCTAGGGTGCTGGGATAGGCCAAAGAATACTTATTTATGTTGCTTCATTCCAAGTTCTCATGTAGTTTGCAGCTATTATGAAAATTCACCGAGATTTGCAAGTTCACCAGTTGCTCCTTTTGATAGAGTGGCCTGGATTATGCAATTTAGCTCAATGATAGTACCTCAATGAGTTCATAAAATTCAGGGAGAATAAATGACTCCATCCCTTCCAAATACAGAGTACAAATATGGATTCGTCTCCAATGTGGATACGGAAACCATACCCAAGGGCCTTAATGAAGAAGTCATTGGCAAGATATCTTCAAAAAAGAATGAACCCCCATGGCTGCTTTCCTACCGCCTCAAAGCTTATAAGAAATGGCTCGATATGAAAGAGCCCGCCTGGGCCAATATCACCTACAACAAAATAGACTACCAAGATATCAGCTATTTTTCAGCCCCCGAAAGCACCACCTATATCGATGGAGCCAAAGGAACGACCAAGTCCCTAGATGACTTGGACCCTGAACTACTAAAAACTTTTGAAAGACTTGGAATTCCCCTCTCTGAACAAAAGAGAATAAGTGGAATTGCTGTGGACGTTGTCTTTGATAGCGTCTCTTTGGGCACCACTCATCAAGATATTTTAGAAAAATATGGTGTTATTTTCTGCTCCATCTCTGAGGCCATCCAAAAACACCCCGAACTTGTAAAAAAGTACTTAGGCAGTGTCGTTCCCCATGGGGATAACTTCTTCTCTGCCCTGAATGGAGCTGTTTTTACAGATGGGTCCTTTTGCTATGTTCCCAAAGGCGTGAGATGCCCCATTGACCTTTCAACCTACTTCAGAATTAATGCCGCAGACACTGGGCAATTTGAAAGAACCCTTGTTGTGGCCGACGAGGGAAGCTATGTCAATTACCTCGAAGGCTGCACAGCTCCCATGAGAGATTCCAACCAACTTCACGCCGCTGTGGTTGAACTGATCGCCCTCAAAGATGCCGAAATTAAATACTCCACTGTTCAAAATTGGTACGCCGGTGATAAAGAAGGTCGAGGAGGCATTTACAACTTTGTCACAAAACGCGGAAAGTGTGTAGGAGAAAATTCTAAAATTTCTTGGACTCAAGTGGAATCAGGGTCTGCCATCACATGGAAATACCCCAGTGTTATTTTACAGGGTGATTACTCTGTGGGAGCTTTTTATTCCGTGGCCCTGACCCACGACTACATGCAAGCCGATACGGGCACAAAAATGATTCATATAGGGAAAGGTACAAAAAGCACGATTATTTCCAAGGGAATCTCCACCCATCAGTCATCCAATACCTACCGTGGCCAAGTCAAAATTCTCCCACAGGCCCATGGAGCTAGAAATTATTCCCAATGCGATTCTATGCTTGTAGGTGACAAGTGCTCCGCTCACACTCACCCCTATGTGGAGGTAAAAAATAACACAGCCACCCTAGAACACGAAGCTTCCACCTCTAGGATTAGCGAAGATCAACTCTTTTATTTACAGTCCCGAGGAATTGACATGGAGCAATCTATATCCATGTTAGTGAATGGTTTTTGTAAAGAAGTTTTTAAACATTTACCAATGGAATTTGCCGTAGAGGCCGTTAAACTTATTGAAATGAAATTGGAAAACAGCGTGGGTTAAGTCTGGGCTCATCACATACACCATACCCTATAAATAACAATATACAAAGAGGCCAAATGTGTTAAAAATTAAAAACCTACATGCATCGACAAAAAAGTCAACAAAAGAAAAAGAAACAAATGTTCTCAAAGGAATTAATCTAGAAATTCTAGCCGGCGAAGTTCACGCCATCATGGGGCCCAACGGCTCTGGCAAAAGCACCCTTGCCAAAGTTCTCGCCGGAAACCCAAACTACAAAGTCACAAAAGGAAGTGTCCAATATCAAATCAATCTTGAATACCAAAATTTATTAGATCTAGAAGTTCATGAAAGAGCTAGAGAAGGCGTGTTTATGGCCTTTCAATATCCTGTAGAAATTCCCGGTGTTTCCAATTTCTCATTTTTAAACATGGCCTTTAATTCCATTTGTGAACACCAAGGAGTACCAAAGATGGAAGAACATGATTTTAAAAAATTCGTAATGGAAAAATCGAAAATTGTTGATATGAATCCTCATTTTCTAGATCGATCTGTGAATGATGGCTTCTCGGGAGGTGAAAAAAAACGCAATGAAATATTACAAATGGCTATTTTATCTCCAAGTCTTTCCATTCTTGATGAAACAGACTCAGGTTTAGATATTGATGCCCTAAAAATTGTTTCCAAAGGTATTAATAAGCTAAAATCATCCAACAATGCCATATTGGTTATTACTCATTATCAAAGACTATTAAACTATATCACCCCTGATTTTGTTCACGTTCTTGTCAATGGAAAAATCATTAAAACCGCAGACAAAAAATTGGCTCACAAACTTGAAAAAGAAGGATATGATTGGCTGGTACAACAATGAATTCCCATAAATCTTTCACAAACCGAAAACAATGGACCCAACTTTCCCAGCTTGAGACCTTTCAAAAAGAATGTCACGAAAAATTCCTTAACCTTCAGATTCCTACCCAAAAAGATGAAAAATGGAAATACACCAAAATACCCTTCCTCAAAGAATCAAATTTTAAAGAATTGAATTTTATTCAACCACAGACTTCCTTATCCTTCTCAGACCTTTCCCCCCTTCATTGCATTCAATTTATTCGAAAAAGTAAAAGCAACCTCATCGTCATCGAAAATGGACAATTGAGACAAGATCTCTGTGAAATTGTCGACAATGACTTACACTTAAGTATCACAAGAGGACTCAACCTTTCTCCAAAGACCTTAGAGAAATTTATCTATGAAAACGAATCATTTTTTTCGCTGATGAATAGCGCCTTATTTTGCGATACCTGTCACCTCCATATCACCAAGAAAGCCAATATCCAAAGACCCATTTTTATCATTCAAATCCATGGAGACCATGCAAAAAATTTGCACCACAAAGACTTACATAGAGACTTGTTACCTAAAGACTTGGGGGTTTCTTTTCCCCACCTACTTATTGAGCTTGAGGAGGGGGTCTCTACCTCTCTTGCTGAAATTCACATAGACCATATAAACTACAAGGATAAGACGAAAAATAATAATGCGATTCAAAATTTTGTCAATTCTCAAACTCTCATCCATCTCAAGGAACATGCCAAATTGAATTATTTGAAATGTCAAGACAAGAGCCTTTCTAGTTATAGCTATTCTAAGATCAATATTGACTTGAAGCAAAGAGCAAATCTTCAGTTTTTAAGTTTAGATTTAGGAAGCTTATGGTCTCGCCAAGACCTTACTCTTCGCCATAGAGAAAGGGCCGCCACCTCTCAAGTCCACGGACTTTATATGGCCTCAGAAGAATCACATATCGACTGTTACACTTCCATTGAACATGAAAAAGGGCAAGGAGTAAGCCACCAACTTTACAAGGGCATCCTCAATGATAAGGCCAAAGCTGTTTTCAATGGACGTATTTTCATCGCCCCTCAAGCTCAAAAAGTGAACTCAAGTCAACTTAACAAGAACTTACTCTTAAGCCACGAAGCTGAGGTTAATACCAAGCCCGAATTTGAAATTTACGCCGACGATGTGAAAGCGACCCACGGCGCCACCATAGGACGGGTGAATGAAGAAGAAATATTCTATCTTATGAGTCGAGGAATACCAAAACAACAAGCTGAATCCCTTTTGATAAAGGGATTTTTTGAAAACCTTGTCATGGATATGGAAGTTCCTGAATTTTGTCAATTGGCCTCAGAAATGATGACCCAACACCTGAAGTAAAGTTCTCTTGAAGTAGAATTCTCTGAAAAAATTATCTAAAGGAAGCCCTCTAAAGGAAAGCCTCTAAAAAATAAAAGAATTGAAAGTAAATCGAAATGAAAAAAGGAATGAAAGAAATCGAAGAGAATAAAAAGATAGAAAATGTTGGGATTGAGAGTCTCAGGCAAGATTTCCCCCAGTTGAAGGTAAAAATTCGGTCCCATCCACTTATTTATTTAGACAATGCAGCCACGTCTCTCAAACCCAAAGTGGTTTCTGATAGGATCGCCAAGGTATTGCAAGAAGAATCCTCCAATATTCACCGAGGGGCTCACTATCTAAGTGACCAACTCACAACCCAATACGAAGAGGGTCGCCAAAGTGTTGCTCAGTTCATATCAGCAAAAGAAGCTGAAGAAGTCATTTTCACCAAGGGAACCACAGAATCCATAAACCTTGTGGCCAGCTCATTGGGAGAAACCTTTTCTGAGGGGGATGAAATTCTTATTACAGAAATGGAACATCACTCCAATATTATTCCCTGGCAACTTCTGTGCAAAAAGCAAGGACTTCGCTTAAAAGTGGCTCCCATCGAAGATGATGGCTCCATTGACCTTGAAAAGTTTCGCTCCTCCTTAACGCCAAGAACCCGCCTCGCCTCTTTTGCTTATATATCCAATGTCCTAGGCATGGAAAACCCTATAAAAGCCATGGTTAGCCTTGCCAAAGAACAAGGGGCACTGACCTTTATTGATGCTGCCCAAGCCATAAATTGCTTAAAAATAGACGTACAAGACTTACAATGCGATTTTTTAGCTTTCTCAAGTCACAAAGTCTTTGGTCCCTTTGGAGTCGGTGTTTTGTGGGGAAAAAAGGAACACCTTCATGCCCTTGCTCCTTACCAAGGGGGAGGGGGGATGATTTCTACAGTGGAGTTTGAAGAATCCAATTACCTACCCCCACCCCACCGGTTTGAAGCAGGAACTCCAAATATTTGTGGCGTCATAGGTCTTAAATCAGCATTGGATTATATCTCACGCTGGGACTTAAGCAGCCTACGCCATCATGAATTTATTCTAACACAAAGAGCCCATGAAGGATTGAAAAATATGGGAAAGGTTCAATTTGTATCCTCCCCCCAAAAATCCATCAATATAGTTTCATTCGTTTTTAAAAATATTCACCCAGGAGATATGGGCCACCTTTTAGATCAACAAGGTGTGGCTATACGTACAGGACATCACTGCGCCCAGCCCTTGATGAAGAGATTCGGCCTTACAGGAACCATTCGAGCTTCTTTTTCCATTTACAATAACAACGATGATGTGGATACCTTCCTCACAGCTGTAAAAAAGGCCAAAGATTTATTATCTTAAAAAACACTACTTTTAGAAAGACCAACAAGAAGACACAAAGGAAACACAATTATGATAAAAAAACCTCGTTTCGACACAATCGACGAAGATCTCATTACAACAGAGGATATCATTGTACAGTCCCAAGAAACACCAAATCCCCATGCCTTAAAATTCATTGTGAATAGACCCTTAAAATTGGAAGGTAAGGCCACCTTCAAAGTAGATTCACCACGACAAGGACTTAAGCTCATTGAATCCGTTTTTGAAATCAAAGGAACTCAACAGGTCTACATTCAAGGATCTACTTTAACTTTCACGCACTCAGGTCAACTTGATAATGATGATGTGAGAAGACATATGGAGTCCATTCTTAAAACAAGGCTTCCTGTTCACAATCCATCCTTTGAAATGGAAGACAAAACACTGCCAAACCAAAAAAGTCAGCCATCACTCAAAAAAAATACCCATGGAGTCCTTAACGAAATTGAGGAAATACTCGATCGAACCATAAGACCAGGACTCCAAGCCGACGGAGGAGACCTTGAAATCATGAGCTACAAAGACAATGAATTGTGTATTCTCTACCAAGGTGCCTGCGGAGGATGCCCCAGTGCAATGATGGGAACTCTCGATGCCATTCAAAGTATCTTAAGGCATGAACTAAACAATTCTGATTTAAAGGTCATCCCTCTCTAGCCCACATTTCTCGGAACTTTGCCAAGGTCTAAAAAGTTCTAAAACTAAGTGACTTAGGTCCTAATAACAGATAACTTCTGTTTATGAGAAAAATATTGACCAAAATTTTAGGCACTCAACACGAAAGGGCTTTAAAAACCCTTCAACCCCACGTGAAAAAAATCAACTCCCTAGAGGCTGCAACCAAATCTCTATCAAATAGCCAACTCCAGGGGAAGACCGCAGAGTTCAAAGAAAAACTCGATCAAGGAGCCACACTGGATGATATTTGCCATGAAGCCTTTGCTGTTTGTCGTGAAGCATCATGGAGACAGCTGGGAATGCGCCACTACGATGTGCAACTTATCGGCGGCCTCGTTCTCCACAAGGGCACCATCGCTGAAATGAGAACTGGTGAAGGCAAAACTCTCGTGGCCACCCTACCTATCTACCTCAATGGTTTGAGTGGAAGGGGGACCCACATTGTCACTGTCAACGATTACTTGGCTTCCCGCGACTGTGAGTGGATGGGGCATATCTATCGTTGGTTAGGGCTCTCCACAGGAACCATCGTTCACGACACTTCAAACCAAGAACGAAAAGATGCCTACGCTGCCGATATCACCTACGGCACAAACAATGAATTTGGCTTTGACTATTTACGAGATAATATGAAATTTCACATTGACGACTACGTTCAAAGAGAACTTCATTACGCCATTGTCGATGAATGTGACTCCATCCTCATTGATGAATCGAGAACTCCCTTAATTATTTCAGGCCCTTCAGAAGATTCTATTGATAAGTATTACGAAATTAATAAAATTATTCCCCACTTAAAAAATGAAATCCATTTTACCATGGAGGAAAAAACAAAAACTGCCTCTCTCACCGAAGAGGGCAATGCCAAGGTCGAAGAGCTTCTTAACATTGGAAACATTTTTGAACCTGAAAACTTACCCCTTCTCCACCACATCTACCAAGGCTTGAAGGCCCACCACCTTTTTAAAAGAGATGTAGACTATATGATAAAAGATGGTGAAATCATCATTGTGGATGAATTTACCGGTCGACTCATGGAGGGGCGTCGTTGGAGCGATGGACTTCACCAAGCTGTGGAGGCCAAAGAGGGAGTCAACATCCGCAGTGAAAATCAAACCCTAGCCACCATCACTTTTCAAAACTATTTTAGAATGTACAGCAAACTAGCAGGTATGACTGGAACCGCTGAAACAGAATCCATTGAATTTAAAAAAATCTACAACCTCAACGTCATGGTGATTCCCACCAACAAACCTATTCAGCGTCTCGATCACAACGACGTCATTTACAAAACAGAACATGCCAAATTCAAAGCCATTGCCGAAGATATCAAAGATTGTAGCAAAAAGGGCCAACCTGTTCTGGTGGGAACTGTAAGCATTGAAAAATCTGAAAAAATTAGCCGTGCTCTTCAAAAGGCCAGTATTACCCACAATGTTCTCAATGCAAAACACCATGAACACGAAGCCGAAATTGTAGCCCAAGCGGGGCGTAAAAACGCCGTCACCATTGCCACAAATATGGCAGGTCGTGGAACAGATATCGTCCTCGGTGGAAACTCTGAATTCCTAGCTAAAAGAGATGCCAAAAAAGACTGGGACGAGCAACACATTGAAGAGCAAATTCAAAAATACACAAAACAATGTGAAGACGAAAAACAAGAGGTCATAGAGGCAGGGGGTCTCTATATTATCGGCACAGAGCGCCATGAATCACGTCGTATTGATAACCAATTAAGGGGAAGGTCGGGACGTCAAGGCGACCCTGGTGCATCCCGTTTTTACCTTTCCCTTGAAGATGACCTCATGAGAATCTTTAATGGAGAAAGACTTCAAAAAATCATGAGCACCCTGAAAGTACCCGATGATGAGCCCATTATGGCAGGCATGGTGACCCGAGCCATTGAAGGAGCCCAAAAAAAAGTCGAGGGCCACAATTTTGATATTCGTAAACATCTTCTTGAATACGATGATGTCATGAATCAACAAAGAACTTTTATCTACAATTTACGCCGAAATATTCTTCAGGGAAATGATATCGAGCGTACAACCCTTGATATGCTGGGGGAAGTCACCTCCACCATCCTAGATACTTTTGCCCATGATGAGGCCAAACCTGAAAATTGGAATCTTGTGGGTCTTAAAACAGCCCTCATTCAACAGTTTGGCCTTCAATGGGATGTCCCTGTCCCCCAAATGAGTAGCCAAATGACCAATGAGATGATTACTCAAATAACCCCTCAAACGACGAATCAGGCGGACCACCTGGTGGCTACCCAAGCCACCCATCAAGCAATGAATCAAACAACCCATCGAATGGCTAATCAAATGACTCCTCAGGCAGCGAATCAAATGACTCATCAAACTAACGACCAACTCACTGCGAGTGTTGGCTCCAGCGTTAAGGATGCCTATGACCATCAAAAGAAAGAACTTGGTGACTTCTTCCCCCAAATTCAAAGGATGATTCTGCTTGAAACCATTGACAATAAATGGAAGGAGCATCTTGCGCAAATGGATCAACTCAAAGAAGGAATCAATTTGCGTGCCTATGCTCAAAAAGACCCTCTTATTGAGTACAAAAAAGAAGCCTTTAGGGCCTTTGAAATGGTCAACCACCTTATTCGCACAGAATCCATTGAAAAAATAATGAAAGTCCAAATTGTTTCTGAAGATCAGGTAAAAGAACCCATGCACCAAGAAGAATTTTCTGACAACTACCAATACCAAGGAGGAGAAGAGCCTGGAACCTCTCCCTTTTTCGACACAGGATGGCCCTTAGAAGCAGCCGCCCAGCAAAATCACACAACGACGCCTTCGACGCCCCCCCCCCCATCTGCTACGAAAAAAGACCCTCCACCCAATCGTGCTGAACGACGTCGTCTTGAACGTCTGTCTAAGAAAAAGCGCCATCGACAAACTCTCAACTCCTAGGTATGTAAAAATTTTAATTCTTGGGCATGTAAGAAGCCCCTTGAAACACAACACCTTCATCAATTCTTAAACTAGGGCTTGTCACTGTTCCCCTAAAAATAGCTGGGGTGTGCATAATAATGCGCTGTCGAGCCAAGACATGACCTTCAAAAAAGCCACTAATAATAACAATATCCGCCTCAACCTGAGCTTTAACCCTCGCACCTGGGTTGATAACAAGGGTGTCATTGGTGAAGATTTCCCCCTTGAATTCACCCCCCATTCTCACTGTGCCTTCAAAACTCAATCGCCCTTCAAAAGAAGTGCCATAGCCCAACAGGGCTGTCACTTGATCCATTTTAATATTTTCAAGTCCAACAGAACCAGCAGAGAATTTTGGCTCAATAACTTCTAAATCTTCCATACTCCAAACCTCTCACACTCCCTTAGCTTTGCACATTTCCCCTAAGCCTTGCACACTTCCCTCAGTTGATCAACCACCTGATTAAGTTCATCATCACTATAGTAGTGTATTGACAGCTGACCTCGACCTTTTTTGTAATCAATGGTGACCTTTGTTCCCAACAGCCTTTGAAGTTCCTCAGAGAGTCCTTTGATAAGTTTCTGAGAAGTATTGAAATGATTTGTCTGATCTGCTGTTTGCAAAGCACCACCTTCGCCCTTATCTTTAGCGTTCTCAGTGCCTTCCAAATCACTCCAATCATTTAGATGATGAAGATTATCAAAATCTTTGCTATTGAGTTTTGCTATAAGTTTCTCAGCACGACGAACTGACATGTTTTCATCAACTATTTTTTGAGCCACCTTTAATTGCCATTTCTCATTGATAATAGGCACAAGAAGCTTTGCCATACCTTTAGACAACTGGGATTCACTCACCATTTTCTGCACAAAAGAACTTAAGTTTAACAAACGAACCATGTTGGCAATACTTACCCTATCTTTTCCCACTCGCTTAGCCAGCTCTTGTTGAGTTAACTTGTATTCATCCATTAAAAATCGATAGGCCTCAGCTTCTTCAATGACATTTAAGTCTTCCCTTTGAATATTTTCTATAAGTGCCAATTCAAGAGTGCTCTGATCGTCAGCCCCTTTTAAAATCACAGGCACTTCGTGCAAACCTGCCGCTTGGGCAGCTCTCCACCGCCTCTCTCCCGCAATGATTTCAAATTTATCTTGGGACAATCGCCTTACAACAATGGGCTGGAGAATCCCTTTCTCTTTAATGGAGGAAGATAGCGAGGCAAGGGCCTCACCTTCAAAGACCTTTCTAGGCTGATTTCTATTGCCTACAATCTTGTCAACGGGAACTTGCCAAATGCGAGTTCCATCATCGTCCATGGTTTGGAATGTCTCCATTTTAGAAGGCTCTTTTAAAGAGGTATGACTCTCTGGAGAAATATGATTTTCCACTCCTAAAAGACTACCTAAGCCACGCCCCAAAGCTTGCTTTTGTTTCTTATTTTTAGTTTGTGAACTCACTGTGCCCATTTAAAACTCCTCTTTCTTGTTCAACTTTTACTGGAGATATTTTTTCCAAATGACTAGAATCTATGTAGTTTTCATCTTCGTTCATCTCTTCAATGAACTTCGTTCTTTCAATGAGCTCCATCGCCAATTCTGAATATCGCTTCGCTCCCACTGATTTAGGATCGTATTCAATAATGGGCAGTCCATAGCTCGGAGCTTCACTCAACCTTACATTTCTCGGTATAATAGCTTTAAAAACCTTATTTCCAAAATGAGATTTTATTTCTCCAACCACTTGATGACTTAAATTATTTCTTTTATCAAACATTGTAAGAACAATACCTTCAATTTTTAGATTTGGATTGAGGTTCTTTTTTATCAAACCTGCCGTGTTCAATAATTGGCTCAAGCCTTCAAGGGCATAATACTCACATTGTAAGGGGACCAAGAATGTATTCGTAGCTGTCAAAGCATTGACAGTCAGTAGCCCAAGGGAGGGAGGACAATCTATGAGAATATAATCAAAATGATGAGCCACAGTATGAATAGCATCACGCAGCCGATATTCCCGACGTGACATATCCACAAGTTCTATTTCAGCTCCCACAAGGTCTGGATTTGCGGGAACAATAAAAAGCCCCTCCACAGATGTAGAGACAATGGTCTTTTCCAACTCCCTCTCACCAATCAGGACATGGTAAATATTACTTTCTGAATGTTCATATCTTTTGACTCCAGCCCCACTTGAAGCATTGCCCTGTGGGTCCATATCAAGAATAAGGACCCTCTTTTTGCCTTCTTTAGCCAGTGCTGCTGACAAATTCACAGATGTTGTGGTCTTACCCACCCCCCCTTTTTGATTAGCTATGCAGATAACTCTCGCCATGACTCTCCTTCATTCTATCCATCTCATAAAGTCCCATGGCGATTATTTCATTGAAGGCAAGTCAAGTCTAGTAAAAGATTCATAAAACATAAAAATCTAATAAGAATTGCTATGCCAAGAATGTAACTTTTTAACGCTTGCAATGCAATTGTTCCACGTGGAACAATTAAATCGAAGACTTCTCTATCCAAACCATCTAATAAGTCCCTATATTCACCGCATGCTGATTTTGCCCTCCCGTCCGGGTTTTGCTGCATACTCATCTATCCAAAAGATTCTCTGACTTCATATAAACTAGCAAAGCTTGAATCGCTGAAGGGTTCACTCCACTGATTCTCTGAGCCTGACCCAAGGTCCTTGGCCTCACTTCTGTAAGTTTTTCCACTTCTTCATGGGAGAGACCGCGAATATTTTTAAAAGAAAGCTTCAAAGGAAGTTTTAATTGCTCAAGTCTTTTAGTCTGAGAAATTAACTTCTCTTGTCTCTTGATATAACCTGAATATTTAACAGCAATTTCAATGGGTTCATAAACCTTTTTTTCCCTAGGGGGACAAAGACCTAGGGCCTCAAGATCAGAACAAGAAATCTCACTTCTTCTCAATAACTCTTCAAAACTTATAGGCTTCTGTAAAACAGGAGTTCCTATTCTCTCCAATGCCTTTTGAGTTTGGCCATTGGGAACAAGTTTTTTAGATACTAAGTCTCGATGAAAATCCTGTCTCGCTTTTAAATATCCCTCTATCAAAGTTAAATCCTCATCAGGAAGTAAATAATAATCTTTTGATTTCTTATATAACCTCTCAAAAACATTATCTTCTCTCAAAATAAGTCTATATTCAGCCCGAGAGGTCAGCATTCTATAAGGTTCCCTTGTCCCCTTTGTCACCAAGTCATCAATAAGAACACCTATATAAGATTCATCCCTGCCTAAAATAAACTCCGAATGCCCTTGAACTTTGAGAGCGGCATTGAGTCCCGCCACAAGACCTTGAGCAGCAGCTTCTTCGTATCCACTGGAACCATTGATTTGGCCTGCAAAGAATAAGTTCCTTATATTTTTTGTTTCCAAACTATGAAATATTTGTCGTGGCTCAAAGAAATCGTACTCCACAGCATAACCTGGACGAAGCACTTTCACATTTTCCAAACCAGGGATAGTTCTCAAAAACTCATACTGCACCATTTCAGGAAGACTTGTGGAAACTCCTTGCAAATAAATAGAAGGGCTTTCAAGACCCTCTGGCTCTAAAAAGCTCAAATGATGAGTTTTATCTTCAAAGCGTGTGATTTTATCTTCAATACTAGGACAGTACCTAGGACCTATACCCTCAATCAATCCCGAAAAAAGAGGGGACTGGTGCAAATTCCGACGAATAATATCATGAGTCTTCTCGTTAGTATAAGTCAAAAAGCATTCAATCTGAGGAAGTTTTGGTTGAGAGGAATTTTTAAAATGAAAAGGAATGAAGTCTTTATCTCCACCCTGAGCGGTCGTCTTTGACCAATCAATGGTCTCTCGATCCAATCTTGGAGGAGTGCCTGTTTTCAGTCGAGTCACTTTAAAGCCATGCTCAGCAAGCTGCTCTGAAATGCCTATGGTGGCTTTATCACCAACACGCCCTCCCTCTATCCTTTTCATACCAATATGCATCACACCATGCATAAATGTTCCTGCAGCAATCACCACTGTTTTTGACTTTAGCCTCGTGCCGTCAGACATAACAACTCCTGAACACCTCTGGCCTTCTAACATGAGACTTTGAACCTCACCCTCAAAGCAATGCAAACTCTCTCCACGAAGAACAAGAGAAGACATGTATTTGGAATAAAGATTTTTATCACATTGCATCCTCGACCCACGCACAGCAGGCCCCTTACTGGCATTCAATCGTTTAAACTGAATGCATGACTCATCCGCAGCCTGCCCCATGCTTCCACCAAGAACATCAATCTCCCGAACAATATGCCCTTTTCCCAAGCCTCCTATGGAAGGGTTACAACTCATAAAAGAAATACGATCCATATTTTGAGTGATAAGAAGTGTTTTCATAGAAAGACGTGAGGCCACCAAAGCAGCCTCAGCACCTGCATGGCCTCCTCCGACCACAATGACATCATACAAAATTTCTTTAAAACTCATTTTTAAACCTACCTTCAAACCCATGGTCAAATTAGAGAGAATCGCTAGTTCATCAATAAAGTGAATTTATTTACCCAAACAAAATTGTTGAAAGACTTTATCCATAACCTCATCATCGTACTGTTTTCCAAGAAGCTTTTGAATAGAGACAAGACCCTCTTGAAATTCAAAGGCTACAAACTCAAAGCTGCTCCCCTGACGTAAGAGTTCATTCCCCACTTCAAGCCTTTCATTGACATTTCTTAACAACTCAAAATGTCTTGCATGAGCGATAATTGTGGAATTCCCAGCATACCGTCCATGGGCAAAATTCTTTAAAGCCCCAAGCAAGTCTTCTATCCCAAAGGAATTAAGAGCAGAAATGCAAAAGCTTCTCTCGTTCGTAAATCTTTTAATGGACTCTTCACCATTTTTATCTCCAAGACTGTTCTTTAAATGGCCTCTTAAGCTATCTTTATTCTCATTATGACGACCTTTATTAAAGATCGTCTCTTGTCTTAGTCTTTCCAAGACCTCTTTTTTTCTCTCACCCAATAAAATAGACTGTTCCTCTAAGGATGCAATATCCAATTTATTAAAAACCAA
Source organism: Bdellovibrionales bacterium (assembly GCA_965261545.1). Taxonomy (GTDB): domain Bacteria; phylum Bdellovibrionota; class Bdellovibrionia; order Bdellovibrionales; family UBA1609; genus CBDHDF01. Next base: position 25,758 of record CBDHDF010000004.1, read on the forward strand.
ATATAATTTATCCAACATATTTTCTGATATTAATTTCTTTATATGCATACCTGTAGAACTTATGGCTTTTGTTAAATCAAAAACTAAGAACACAACATCCGAATCCTCAATGGATTTTAAAGACCTCTCAATACCCATATTTTCTATTTCATCAGATGAATCTCTCAATCCAGCGGTATCTGTTAAATTATAAACAACTCCTTCAAGAAAAAGTCGTCCCTCCACACAATCTCTCGTCGTGCCCGCATGATCTGAAACAATGGCTCGATCTGCACCTAACAATACATTCAAAAGACTTGATTTACCTACATTGGGTTCACCCACAATGGAGACATTCACACCATTTCTTATTTCACAACCCTTCTTATAAGAAGACAACATATGCTGAATTTCTTCTTGTAATTTCAAACTGACATCAAGAAGCTCTTTTTCTGATTTATGAGGAATGTCTTCTAAAGAGAAATCTATATGGGCCTCTAGGTGAGCTAAAATCCACAGGAGTTTATCTTTTATTTTCGTAAATGCTTGAGATAAACGACCTCTTAATTGTTTTAAAGCCAATCGAGCAGAAGTCTGACTTTCACTTTCAATCATAGCCAAAACTCCCTCTGCTTGAACGAGGTCCATTCGACCATTCATAAAAGACCTATAGGTAAATTCACCCTTTTCAGCCATGCGGGCACCTGCCCTCTGTAGTTCCAGCAAAATTCTTTGGCTTATGAAGTCGCTACCATGACTGGATATTTCCAAAGTCGTTTCACCAGTAAAAGAACGTCCTTTAGCAAAATAACTAACTAAAACCTCATCTATCTCTTTTTTAAGATCATAATCACGAATAAATCCATAGTAAATACGGTGAGATTCACAAGAATGTGGCAAAAAGGGACACAGATGGCGCACAATAGCTTCAGATCCTTCGCCACTGACTCGAATAATAGAGATCCCCCCTCGACCTCTAGCTGTTGAGATAGCACAAATGGTATCTTCATCTCTTCTAAGGTAATGCAAAATGCTTCCTCATTCATAACCACCTGAGAAATAAGAAGTTACACTCGAACTTCCTCTCGGGAGTAATTCTTATTAGACGGATAAATCTTGATCTTTTTGTAAAGACCATCTCCAATAGAACGACTTTGAACTCGACTATCATCAGCTAAGTGCTGATGAACAACCTTACGATCTCTAGGAGAAAGAGCCCGGCAATAAACTGGTTTAGATTTATTAATCGCCATTTCCCTTAATTTGTCTGCCAAACTAATAAGAGACTCATCGACTTTTTCCCTAAAACCATCACAATCCATAACAAGAAGAACTTTCTCCTTTGGCAACTTATGCTGTAGGACTCTTTTTATGTAAAGTTGAAGAGCGTCTAAAAGTTGTCCCTCTTTAAAAATAAGCATATTTTCATCCTCACCAAAGAACTCAACAACAACACATTCATCTCCATCAATCTCAATATCAAAAGACAAACTTAAATTAGATATAGATAAAAGGGTTTCAAGATTTCCTGAAACGAGATCAATAATATGCTTATATTGACCTTCATCTGTTATAGTATTCTTTTTACCAAATAATTTAGAAAATAGACTCATCATTCCTCCTCATCTTACTGTCTCGCTGTATTGTTTAATTGTGCTGTAAATCACATTGTATTTAACCCTATTACTATTTAATTGTACTCCAAATCATACTGTATCTAAGCCGATGACAATTTTCACTACTATGTCATAACTGCAATTACCTCGCGCTTCTTCATAAAATAAAGATGCTGTAAAATACCAAATACAGTGCTTACCAAAATATACAAAGTAAGCCCACTTGGCAAACTCAGCATAAAAAATGTAAACATAACAGGCATAAACATCATAATTTTTCTTTGAGCAGGTTCCATGGTATTTGGCTGGATAGCCATTTGCAAAAACATAGCAAGCCCCATAAGTATAGGTAAAATATAAAAGGGATCTTTCAAGCTAAGGTCCTGAATCCACAAGAAAAATGGAGATTGATAAAGCTCAATGCTTTGACCTAACACCCTATACAAGGCAATAAAAATTGGAAACTGTAAAAGCATGGGCAAACAACCTGAAATAGGGTTTGCTTTATTTTTTTTCATAAGAGCCATCACTTCTCGATTCATTCTCTGAGGATCTTCTTTATGCACCTCCCTTATTTCTTTTATTAAAGGTTGAATAATTTGCATTTTTTTCATTGATTCATAAGAAAACACATTCAAAGGCAGCAAAAACAATCTTACAAGCAACGTCATTGCAATAATTGAAAGGCCCCAATTTCCTGTAAAACTATGAAATATTTTCATTATTTTTAATAAAATCTTCCCAATCCAATGAAACCAACCAAAATCGACAAGATTGGAAAGAGCTAGATCACCAAGAACTTCCGTGGATTTAGGTCCAATAAAACCTGAAAAATGAATAGAAAAATCTGACGAGCGACTAAGAACAGAGTGATTCAATCGTCCTATAACAGAGCCAAATTCTTTAAAAAAGCTAGCACTTGGCATCACATCAGACTTATCTAAAATAGCTTGAGCAAAATATTGACTTCCCAAAGCAGCGACAAGAATTTTTTGATAATGAGTTGGGGTCTCCTCCATGTCTGAAACTAAAGTTCTCTCTTGACCGTCAGAATTAAAAATAAAAATTTCTTGTCCACCAAAACTAGGCACTAAAAAGCTCTGCTCTTTTTGCGTTTCAATGGGAGCAGAGATATAAGTGGTTAAACCGAGAAAATTCACTGTGATATCAGAAACTTCCACATTAATATCAATGGTATAATTCTCTGGATTTATAGAAAATGTTTTGACAAATTTAATAGATTCATCAAAAGCTTCACCAATAAATTTATTATCACCAATTTTTTTTACATAAAAATCAATTTTTGATGTTTTTCCAATCAAATTGGTTTCAAATAAAGAAAATCCCTGTGAACTCCCCAACCTCATAGGGTTTCCTTCTCTATTCATGTATTCCTTTAAAACAACATCACGCAATCCCATACCCTTAGAAGTAATAACAAATGAAAATCTCTTGCCTTCATATTTATGAAAGATTTCTGCTTTTTGAATCTCCGAAACATCTGAAGAAGAATTGGGATTTATTTTTAAACCCTTTTTTTGATAAGCATGCCCATGAATCCCTCCTTCTTGAAGATGCGATGAATGAGAAGGAATAGTCAACTTGGAATTCTGTGAAGACGAATCTTGCTCTTGTCGCTGAGCTTGATTCGTCTTCTTATAAATATGAGGATATTTATTTCTCATGTAAAAATCCCAGGCAAACCAACTTAGAGCTACCAACACAATTGCTACAATTGTTTTTGGTTCCATAAATGAATCTTTGCCCTCATTATTCATTAAAAATCACCTTCTTTCTGTCCATATATTTTCTGTCCATGTATTTTAGGTGCTGGATCATAGCCACAAGACCCACCTGGACGACACCTCATAATCCTATTTAAAATTAACCAAGTAGCAATGGGAAAGGAATGAGACTGAAACACGGATCTTCCATAATCAGAGCACCGAGGAACAAAACGACAACCATTTCCAATGTAATTAGAAAGAAATATCTTATAAAAATCAATAAATAGTAGAGCTAAAAATCTTAATTTTAAGTCACCTATTTTTAATAATTTTCTGTAAAGTTGGTTGTAATATCTTTTTAAACTCATCATATTTAATACTCTTATAAAAGTTTCTACTTTGTCTTTTTAAAACAATGTTAATATCCACAAAAGATAAATTACCTCCATGAACATCATTGATAACATCTCTAGAAATTTCTCGACACCATCTCTTTATGCGATTTCTAATCACAGCCTTGCCTACATACCTTGGGAGGGTCCAACCAAAACGGGGATGGTTATATTCATTTTTATTGAAATTTAAAACCATCCAAGAACTTGCATGAAATCTTTTCCCTCTCCGAAAAAGAAAAAGAAATTCTTTACGAGATTTAATGGTCTTTAAACAATTATTTACCGCCAACACTAACGACCAATTTTTTTCGACCTTTGGCACGACGACGAGCTAAAACCTCACGTCCGCTTTTGGTTTTCATACGGGAACGAAATCCATGTGTTGACTTACAGCTTTTACGACTAGGCTGGTATGTTCTTTTCATTTTTTATATCCTCAATTCAGTTTTTCCAATTCTTCTTAATCCTCAGGGACTTTAAGGTGCAACAAGGAAGGGGGAGTAAGATGTAACAACTCGACTCCCTCGAATTCAACACAGCACACAAATCAACGCACCGCAATAAATGTCTGACAACACGCTCCACAAACTTCATACAATTAATCACAACGTCAAAAGAAGGTCAAGATAGCGTTGTAAGATTTAAGAAATTATGGTAGGAGTTTGCTTTAGATTTCATGCTTCGATTCGTATTTCACACACCACAATACATTTCTTCTGAGGGCAATATCTCATGTTGGAACAAAACTTCTGGCAAAAGATTAAAGACAGTTTAAAGAAAAAAAATGCACACAATAATCTTTTTCATATGTGGTTTGATCCAACCCAATTGATTGAAATCAAAAAAGAACTCAATAGCCATCGATTTCGTCTAGGGGTTCCCTCAGAACTCCACAAGTATTGGATATCCGAGAATCTTCTCAACCTAATTTCTGAAGAAATATCAATGATTTACAAAAAACCCTTTTATTTAGAACTCATCGTCACAAACAGTCTAAAAGAAAGCTCCAAGGATCCTTCTTTACCCTTATCCACAAAAAATTATCAGCAAAATCAACTCAATCTATCCTATGTGCAAGCTCATACAGGAGCTAAAGTTCTTGCGAATCCTAATAGGTTTCAGCAATTTACTCAAGATAAAACCCAAAGAGGATCTCTCAACCCCGACTACACCTTTTCTACGTTTGTAGTGGGCCGCAACAACGAATTTGCTCATGCTGGTTCTTTTAGTATTGCGGAACAACCTGGAAAGGATAGCTACAATCCCTTATTTATCTATGGACCTACGGGAATGGGTAAAACCCATCTTCTTCACGCCGTTGGAAATCACATCTCCACCAGTCAGCCCCACCTTCGAGTCAATTACGCTTCAGCCGAAAAATTTATTAACGAATGTATTTCCAGTATTCGTCGAAGAGAAATGGACAAATTTCGCCTCAAGTACAGGGAAAGATCAGACATTCTTTTAATGGATGACGTTCAGGTTTTGAGACACGGTGAAGCAGTGCAAGAAGAGTTTTTTCACACCCTCAACCATTTTTTTGACAAGAAGCAGCAAGTTGTCATTGCCAGCGATCGAATGCCAAAAGACATTCGTGGTCTCGAAGACCGCATTCGAACTCGCCTTGAATGGGGTCTTATTGCAGATATCCAAATGCCAGACATTGAAACAAGGGTTGCCATTTTAAAATATAAAGCCGAACTTATGAAATTAAATATTCCCCCAGAAGCTATCTCCTACATAGGTCGAATATCTAAACGATCCATACGAGAGCTAGAAGGCAATCTCAACAAAGTTCGAATTTATAGTGAGCTTCAAGGTCTACACTTAAACCTTGAATTGGCCAAAAAAGTTCTGGCGACTCATGATGACGCAACACATATAACTATTTCGGAAATACAAAAAATTTGTGCTCGCCATTTTGAAATCAGTGTTTCAGACCTAAAGTCGAAATCTCGAACAAAACCCCTCGTCGTTGCAAGGCAGTCGGCCATGTTTATGATAAAAAAACATCTCGACAAATCACTTGTTGAAATTGGACGTGCTTTTGGAAAGGATCACACCACAGTTATTAATTCATTGCGTCGAATTGAAAGTCAACTTGGTAAAGATTCCGATTTAAAGAAAGATATTGATGAGATAGAAATGCGAATCCACAATCTCACAGGGGTGTGAATAAACAATGTGGACAAGTATGTGGAAAGATGTGTGTCATCGTTGTGGAAACGAACTTATCCACAACCACCGACTGGAACAAAGCCCTTTTAATAAGAAGGTTTTCCACAAGAATTTGTTATTAATTTCAATAATTTAAGTAGATTTAAGAGCTATCCACGGCCCTACTACTACAACTATTTTATATATATACAATTAACTATTAGTTTAAGGGGTTATATCCATGAAAATAAAGGCTGAAAGAAATGACCTATTTTCTCTTCTCAATCGTTGCCAGAGTATCGTGGAAAAAAAAACCACAATGCCAGCCCTCATCAACATCTTACTTAAATCTAAAAGAAATACTTTAAAGCTTTTTGCAACCAACCTTGAAGTAAGCTTTGTGGATGAGATTATTGCTGAAATTGATGAGCCAGGAGATGTTGCCGTTAACTCAAAAAGCCTTTTTAATATCATCAAGGAATTGCCAGAGGGTCCAGTTCAATTAATAAAACAAGAAAACAACTGGCTCAAAGTTTCTCAAAGTAAGTCCAATTTTAAGATATCTGGCATTCACCCTAGTGAGTATCCAGACTTTCCTGAAATTAAAGCAAAGCATTTTTCCAGTATTAAGGCTTCTGCTCTTTCAGAGATGATCGATAAAACCATATTTAGTGTCTCTAATGACGAGACGCGCTATCATCTTAATGGTGTTTATTTTGAAAGGGTGAGTTCAGACGAATTTAAGATGGTTTCCACAGATGGTCATAGGCTAAGCCTTATTAATAAATCCTTGGGTCTTGTATCAAATGGTCTTTCATGGTTGTCTGTAAAAGAAGGAGTTATTATTCCACGGAAAGGGCTTAATGAGATTAAAAAGTTGAGTGAATCAAATGATGATGAGAGTATCTTTCATGTAACTATTGATGGCTCTCAACTTGTTCTTTGCCATGAGAAGGTTGTTTTGATGATTCGTCTCATTGAAGGACGATTTCCCAATTATGAACAACTTATTCCACAGAGTTTAAAAGAGCGTATTTTATTTAACAGAGAGGAATTACTTGCTGCCTTGAGAAGGGTATTTATTTTATGTGATCAAAAGTCAAAAAATGTTATTTTTGATTTGTCTGAGGGGTGTATTAAGATATCTTCAAGGGATACCACTCTTGGAAGTGCCAAAGAAGAAATAGAAATTGATTACCAAGGAGAAGACTTCAAGGTTGGGTTTAACATCAAATATTTCTTAGATGTCTTGACAACTATGAATGTGGATGAAGTGGATATTGAATTGCAGGATAACTCATCACCTGGTCTACTAAGACCCCATGGGGATAAAAGCTATACCTGTGTTATTATGCCTATGCGTGTTTGAATTATGGCTGTATTGAGCCGTATTGCATTATCAAATTTTAGAAATATATCTCAACTTTATTTAGACTTTAGTTCAGGTGTGAATATTTTTTTTGGTAAAAACGGTCAAGGAAAGACAAACATTATTGAGTCTATTTACCTCTTGACCAATGGAGAGTCATTTCGTCCTGGGAAAAATGGAAATTTTATAAGAAAAGAAAAAAACAGTGAAAATGTTATAAAAGACATGAAAGATATGAGAGCCAATCTTGAGGCAGTCATTGAAGGGCAGAAAGGGCGAAATGAAGTGAGTTTAAGCCTTTTGAATAATCAAAAGGTTTTTAAAATGAATAAGAAAAGGCTTTCATCAGCAGCAATATCTAAAAATTATGCCTCCGTATTATTTAGTTCCGAGAGCTTATCTGCCATTAAAGATGGACCCGATCAGCGAAGACAGCTTATTGACAGTTTTCTAATATCCCATCTTCCAATCAATGCTTTACTTATTTTTGACTATAAAAAATGTTTGCGATCTAGGAACAAAATTTTGAAAAACTTTAGAAAGGGTTTATCCTCTAAAGAAGAGTGTAAGAACTTGCTGTTGAGTATTAATCCTGTATTCTTGAACTTAGGAGTAAAGTTGACTTTAAGCCGAGTTCATTCTTTAAAAGATATGGAACCATTTTTAAAGCAGAGTTTTAAGCGGATCACAGGATATAAGAATGTGAATATCTCTGTGAATTACTTGATATCTTCAGAGTCAGCTCTTCACTGGAATGAGCAACAAATTAATAATGCGATGTATAAAAAAATGATGCAAAGGGAAAACTCTGAACTAGCTGTAGGATTAACTTTGGTTGGTCCTCATAGACACGATGTGCAATTTTTGTATGAAGAAGAGGACTCTCGGTATTTTTGTTCCCAAGGAGAACAAAGATCTCTTATTTTATCTTTCAAAATGGCGCAAATCATGTACCATTATGGAATCCATGATGAATACCCCATATTACTCCTTGATGATGTCTTGTCGGAATTAGATGAGTCCAAACGCAGGAATTTGATTGAATTTATGGATGAGATTGAATCACAAATTTTTATTACGACAACAGATGCTACTCCATCAAAAGTTTTTAGTAATAAAATAAGAACTTTTGAAGTGAAATCTGGAAAAATTGTTGTTCATTGAGGTCAGTGTGGAAGAAGTAACGATGAATGTGGCGAAGAATTACAATGCAAGTTCTATTCAAGTTTTAGAAGGACTTGAGGCTGTTCGGAAACGACCGGGTATGTACATTGGTGATATTTCTACAAGGGGTTATCATCATTTGGTTTATGAAATTGTTGATAACTCTGTGGATGAAGCTCTTGCTGGAAGATGTTCTCATATCAAGGTTGTTGTTCATGCCGATGAATCCATTTCTATAGAAGACAATGGAATAGGTATTCCTGTGGATCAACATAGCAAAGGGAAATCAGCATTGGAAGTTGTTATGACGGTTCTCCATGCAGGTGGTAAATTCAATAAAGATACTTACAAAGTTTCTGGGGGGCTTCATGGTGTGGGAGCTTCTGTTGTTAATGCTCTTTCAAGTCGGTGTTCCGTGGAAGTGAAAAGAGATGGTCATATCTGGAAACAAAGCTATGAAAAGGGTATTCCCACATCACCTGTTGAAAAGGTTGGAACCACCGACAAAAAAGGAACAAAAACCACTTTTAAACCAGATCGTGAAATTTTTAAAGAAGAAAATGTAAAATTTAGTTTTGAAACTTTATCATATCGTTTTAGAGAATTGGCTTTTCTCAATGCGGGTCTTCATTTTTCCTTGGAAGATAAGAGAACAGACAAAAACCAAGTTTTTAGCTATAGTCGTGGAATTGTTGAGTTTGTTTCACACCTTAACAATTCTAAAAAAACTGTCAATGATGATGTTATTTACTTTAAGGGCCAAAAAGATGGAGTGGATGTTGAAATTGCCATGCAATGGAATAATTCTTATTCAGAATCTATTTATACATATTGCAATAATATTAACACCATTGAGGGAGGAACTCATCTTATAGGTTTTAGAGGGTCTCTCACAAGAACAGCAAATACCTACGCCACTCGAAAAAATTTCTTAAAAGATATTAAAACTAATTTAGAAGGTGATGATATTCGAGAAGGTCTTACCGCAGTGTTGTCAGTAAAAGTTGGCGAGCCTCAATTTGAAGGACAAACAAAAACAAAACTTGGTAATACAGAGATCAAGGGAATTGTTGAGAGTCTTATGAATGACCGACTGGCAGATTGGTTTGATCGTAATCCAGGACCTGCTAAAAATATTATTGCAAAATGTGTGGAATCAGCAAGAGCAAGAATTGCTGCAAGAAAGGCAAGGGATTTAACTCGTAGGAAAACAGCTTTAGATGGAGGGTCTCTTCCTGGAAAAATGGCAGATTGTCAAGAAAGGGATCCATCTCTTTGCGAGATTTATTTAGTAGAGGGAGACTCAGCGGGAGGATCTGCTAAACAAGCAAGAGACCGAAAGGTTCAGGCTGTTCTTCCATTGCGTGGTAAAATTTTAAATGTAGAAAAATCTCGATTTGATAAAATGATTTCTAATGAAGAAATAAAGATGATGATTTCAGCTTTGGGTGTTGGTATTGGGAAAGAAAATATAAACTCTGAGAAGGCGAGATATCATAAGATTATTATTATGACAGATGCAGATGTTGATGGCTCTCATATTCGGACCTTATTATTAACATTTTTTTACAGACAAATGCCTGTTCTTTTAGAAAAGGGTTTTATCTACATTGCACAACCTCCATTGTATAGAGTGAAAAAGGGGAAAAAAGAAAATTATATCAAAGATGAAAAATCTCTTAACGAATTTCTAATTAACAATAGTTTGTCTAACTTAGAGGTAAAGAGTTCTTTGCAAAGTCATTTGAAGCAAAGCTATCTAAAAAAAGGAAAAATCAAAGATTTAATGGTTAATATCAATAAATTTGAAGAATTGGTAAAAACTTTAGAAAAGAGATTTGAAAGAGAAATCCTCATTTATGCTTTGAATCAAGAAGAGACGTTCTCTGAATTATTAAAAAGCAAGGAGAAAATAGAAGATTTTATGAGTGGTTTTAAGAAGAGGGTGGAAAGCTCTGAGGTTAATGAAATAACAGAAGTTATCCATGAAATTTCTAAAGACGAAGAGTATTCTTCTAATAAATTCGTAGTAAGATGCTCTAAACTTGGATTAATTATTGAAACAACTTTTGATACAAACTTCACAGAATCATCTGAATGGAAAGAATTAAAAGATATGTGGGAGAAAATGTGTGTTTTATCTCCTCTTCCTTTAAAGATTGAAATAGAAAATAGAGAAAAAGAAAACGGAGAAAAAGAATTTGAAAACTACATAGATTTTAGAGATTACATTTTAGACACAAGCAAGAAAGGTGTTTATATTCAACGATACAAGGGGCTTGGTGAAATGAACCCTGAGCAACTTTGGGAAACCACACTTAATCCTAAAAATAGAAATCTCTTGTGTGTGACCATTGATGATGCCATGGTTGCAGATGAAACATTTAGTATTCTTATGGGGGATCAGGTAGAACCTCGTCGAAAGTTTATTGATGACAATGCTTTGTTGGTTAAGGAGCTTGATATTTAGGTCTGGATATGGAAGAAAATCAAAATATAACAAACATAGATATAAATACAGAAATGCGTGAGGCTTATTTACAATACTCTATGAGTGTTATTGTGGGCCGTGCTCTTCCAGATGTTCGTGATGGTTTAAAGCCCGTTCATCGTCGAGTCTTATATGCGATGAATGAATTGAAGAACTACCACAATCAACCTTATAAGAAATCGGCTCGTGTCGTCGGGGATGTGATTGGTAAGTACCACCCCCATGGGGATACAGCTGTCTATGACACTATTGTAAGAATGGCTCAAGATTTTTCTTTAAGATTTCCTTTGGTGGATGGTCAGGGGAATTTTGGGTCCATTGATGGTGACGCCCCTGCTGCTCAAAGATACACAGAAGTCAGAATGACTAGACTTGCAGAAGAACTTTTGGAGGATATTGATAAAGAAACCGTTTCGTGGTCTTACAACTATGATGATTCTCTTCTTATTCCAGATGTTTTGCCTGCTAAATTTCCCAATTTACTTGTCAATGGATCTTCGGGAATTGCTGTTGGTATGGCAACAAATATTCCTCCCCACAACATTGGTGAAGTTGTGGACGGATGTATCGCTCTTATTAAGAATCCTCAAATGAGTATTGATGAGTTAATGACATTTATTCCAGGTCCTGATTTTCCTACGGCAGGAATTGTCTCTGGAGTTCAAGGAGTTCATTCAGCCTATAAGCGTGGGCGTGGGATCATTACACTTAAAGCTGTCTCAGAAATTGTTGCTCAAAAAGGTAAAGATAGGGAAATGATTATTGTTAAGGAAATTCCTTATCAAGTCAATAAGGCTAAACTCATTGAGACCATTGCGATCTTGGTTCGTGAGAAGAAGGTAGAAGGTATTTTTGATATCCGTGATGAATCATCTCGGGAAGGAATGCGTATTGTTATTGCATTAAAGAGAGGTGAAAATGCCCAGGTCATTTTAAATCGTCTTTATAAGTTTACACAGTTGCAAACTAGCTTCGGTATTATCATGCTAGCATTAAATAAGAACAATAAGCCAATCACATTTAATTTAAAAGAAATGCTCCAGGCTTTTATCGATCATAGAAAAAATGTGGTTATCCGTCGATGTATTTTTGAGTTGAGAAAGGCTGAAGCAAGAGCTCATATTTTAGATGGTCTTAAAAAGGCATTGGATGAAATAGATACTGTTATTGCGACCATTAGGGCTTCAAAAGAGGCAAATGCTGCTCTAAAAAGTTTAATGGATCAGTTTGGTTTTACAAACAGGCAAGCGAAATCTATTCTTGAAATGAGGCTTCAGAGATTGACTGGTCTTGAGCGTCAAAAGATTCTTGATGAATTGATAGAAGTGAATAAGAGAATTGATTGGTTAAGAATGATTTTAGGAAACATTAAAGAAGTTTTTAAAATGATTATTGAAGAATTAGAGGAAATTAAGAAAAAGTTTAATAATCCTAGACGTACCCTAATAGAATCTGGGCAGAATGAAGTTCAAGATGAAGATCTTATAGCCAGGGAAGACGTTATTGTTTCACTTACTCATTCTGGCTATATCAAAAGAATTTCAATAGATGAATATAAACTTCAAAGGCGTGGCGGGAAGGGTGTTAAAGGCTCCGGTGCTAGAGAAGAAGATTTTGTATGGAAAATATTCTCTGTGGACACATTAACATCACTTCTCATATTTTCTGATCGTGGAAAGATGTATTGGCAAAAGGTATATAAACTTCCTCAAGGTAAGCGAACCGCAAAAGGGCATGCGGTTACAAATGTTGTCAATTTTTCAAGTGGTGAACAAATTAGAGCTATTTTACCTGTAAGAAAATTTAATGAAGATAGCCATGTGGTTATGTTGACAGAAAAGGGGATAATTAAGAAAACATCTCTTTCTTCTTTTAATAAACCGAGACCTTCGGGGATTATTGCCCTCACTATAGATCTTGAAGACAACCTTATTCAAGCAGCTATGTGTTTTCGTCAGTCAGATATTCTTATTGTAACTAAAGAGGGAATGTCGATTCGTTTTAATGAAAACGATGTACGATCCATGGGGCGAACAGCTCGTGGAGTCAAAGGAATAACTCTTGGGAAGAGGGATTGTGTTGTAGGTATGGGTATTATTCCCAATGATTGTAAGGAGACAATCCTTATTGTGACATCAGGTGGTTATGGGAAAAGAACTTCTGTGGAAGAGTATCGAAAACAAAGTCGTGGAGGTATAGGTATTATCACCCAAAAGCTAACACCCAAGGTTGGTGATGTTGTGGCTGCTTGTATGGTGAAAGAAACAGATCAAGTGATGGTTATTACAAATCAGGGACAAAGTATTCGAATGTCTTGTTCTGATATTTCAATCTATGGTAGAAATACACAAGGTCTTCGTCTTATCAATCTTAAAGGTGATGAACATGTAACAGGTTTGGCGCTTCTTGCAAACGAGGGATTGGCGGAAGCGGAAGCGTTTCATGGAGCCAGTGAAGTATCTAAATCCAACAATGGAGTTGCTAGTGAAGGGTTCGATAAGAAAATATAGATTTCTATTAAGATATTTTGTATATTTTGATTTTCTTTCAACGATTTCTTCTTTTTTCTTTTCTTGCTTCTCGTCCTTTTCTCGTTTGCTGTTGATCTTGATGTTTCCCATTATGATAGGAAGCCTTTCTTCTTGTTACTGGAGCGATTCAGAGAAAGAACTTAGTAAAGGAGATCGATTTACTGAGAAAAAAAACTATCAGAAAGCGATTTCCTACTACGAAAAAGTTATGAAGGGGTCGAATCCTGAAATTGTAAATAAGGCTGTATCAAGGCTGGCTTGGTTGAATTATTTTTATTTGAAAGACTTTAAAAAAGCCTTACAATTTTATAAATATGTTGTTGTCCATTCTCCATCTCGAGACGAGAGATTTTCTTCTCAAGAGAAAATTATAGATATTTATTTCCATAAGTTTGGTGATTATATATCGTCAATATCTGAAATCAGTAAGTTATTGGAGGTTGGCCATATGAAAAATGAGATGAAGGCAGAATATAAATTGAAGTTAGCAAAGTCTTACTTTTACTTAGGTGATTTCATACAGGCAGAGATTGAGGCTGACGATCTCTTGTCTATGACTGGTATTGCTGGTAAGTATAAATTTGAAACGCTACTTTTAAAAGGGAATGCTCTTTTAACAGCAAAAAGACTTCAAAGGGCTGTTTCTGTTTACAAAAATCTTCAAGAAGAATTTCCAAAAAGATCGAAGAAAGAACGAATAGATTTAAGTATTTCTGCGTGTTATGAAGAAATGAATGAATTGGACTTGGCTATCAATGAACTGAAAAGAAACCAACGTCCCTCAGATATTATTGAAATGAAGATCAAGAGGTTACAATCTAGAAAAAGATATTTACCTGGTGCCAAAGGTCTTCAAAGGTAAAAAATGCCATAAAAGTAGCTGTACCTCTTGCCCCTTTGACAAAAGGAAAAATGCAGTGCTGTGAACCCATATGGGTTTTTCTATGAAACCATATAGAGGGTGAGCAGACAAAACACTATGATTGAAGTATGTGTGTCAAAATATAGGAGGTGTTTTTTAGATAAATTTGATAGAAAATTTTATTTTCTTATGGGTGTGGGTCTTGAATTAACAGGTGTTATTATTGTCAGTCTTTATTTAGGCCAATTTATAGACCATAAATATTCCTTAGGGGGAGTGGGCTTAGCTTTTTTCTCCATGTTAGGATTCTTAGGATGGATTGTTCACCTTGTATTTCTGGTGAAGAAATTTGACAATAATAAAGATAGTTAATTTTCATTTCCTACAAGGCCGTATGGAGGGGGTGAAATTGACTCAAAGCAGTGTATAGGGATTGAAGGTCAAGATGTGTGTAGCGTTGTGTGGTGTTTAAGGTTTCATGGCCTAGAACCTCTTGTATGACTCTAAGGTCTGCTCCTTCTTGGAGTAAATGAGTGGCAAAGCTGTGTCTGAGTGTATGGGGAGAAATGGGTTTTATGAGGCCACTTTTCTGTCCCCATCTTTTTACTACGGAATGAGCTGTGCGAGGACTAAGGGATTTCTTGCCAAAAATATATATATTATCCTTTTCTTTCAATTGATTCATATTATTTATAGATTCGAGGGCCATGGGAATAAGTACAACCATGCGCATTTTTCCTCCCTTACCGATGATGTGCAAGCATCTTCTTTCGTGGTCAATATCTGACCACTTGGCTGTGCAAGCCTCACCAACTCGGAGTCCACATCCGTATAAGAGAGCAAAAAGCACCATGTCTCGGCAAGACGACTTCTCACCCTTCTCCTTGTTTTCTTTTAGTAATGTCAAAATAGATAGGACTTCATCCACAGACAAGTGATGAGGAACCCTCCATGGAACTTTTGGGGAGGGGATTCTTAGAGCTAAATTTCTATCTATATATTTCTCATGGAAAAGCCATTTCAAAAAGGCTCGAAGACAGGCAAATTTCCTATTTTTTGTGGCGGGGGAAAGAGAGGACCAAAAGGAGAGCATTTGGTTCACTTCTATCAAAAGAGCGGCAGTATTTAATTTAGACTTTTCTTGTAATTTCTTTTTGGTAAGGGGATGGCGGTATATTTGCCCTCCTATCCGGGGTATTTGGGAGGTGTTTATTTCTTCTACAGTGGATTGGTTGACTTGCTGGAGGAACTGGTGGAGATCAGTGGCATAGGATTTGATAGTGTTTGGGCGGAATCCATATACAAATTCCTGTGTATTTAGGTATTTAGACGCTAGATAGAATAAGATTTGTTGCTCTTTAGGTGACAATTTTTGGCCTCCTGGAGAAGACTTTTAAAGAAATACTACTTTAATATCACTTTTTTTGAAAAAACTATTGCGTAAATTTAATGCAGGTGATAAATTCCAAAAAGTTAGATTAAGTCGCGATGCATTAATACTTGATTTTAGTTGTTATGTGAGCATGTAGATGTAGACTTCTCAGTCCGTTTTTCGTACTACAACTATTTAAAATCTATACTGGTTATGGTGATGGCCTCTTTTCATTGGTCCCCATTGCCCTTGAATTAAAATAAAACTAAAAAGGAGTTTGTATATGTCAAATACAGCCAATTTTAATCAACCCACTTGTTTGCCTCTCAATAAACAGAGCCATTGTGTAGATGATGAGACTCAAGAGGATATGAGAAATTCTTCAATACCCACAAGAATCATTTATAAATCTGATATTATGAATCAACTTATAAAAATGGTAGATCGGGTGGCGCCTTCTAAAGCAACCATTCTCATTCTTGGTGAAAGTGGTACAGGCAAGGAACTTATTGCCCGTACGATTCATGAGAAAAGTCAGCGTAATAAGCCTTTTGTGGCTATAAACTGTGGAGCTCTCAGAGAAACTCTTCTCGAGAGTGAGCTTTTTGGACATGAGCGTGGGGCTTTTACGGGGGCTTATTCCAAAAAAATTGGTCTGGCGGAAATGGCCAATGGTGGGACTTTATTCCTCGATGAGATTGGGGAAATGAGTCCAGGGATTCAAGCTAAGTTGTTGCGTTTTTTGCAAGAGGGGGAGATTCTTCGAGTTGGAGGGAAAGAATCCATTAAGGTGGATGTTCGTCTTATCAGCGCCACCAATCGTGAATTGGATAAAGAAGTTGTTGCTGGCAATTTTCGTGAGGATTTATTTTATAGGATTAACACAATTATGGTTCAATCTCCTCCCTTGAGACATCGTAAGGAAGATATTCCTGGATTGGTGAACTTTTTTCTAAAAAATAGCTCCAATGGAGGAACTGCCTATCCTCAAAGGGTTAGCCAAATTGATGAAGAAGCTATGAAGAGAATGATAAGATATGACTGGCCAGGGAATATTCGAGAGCTAGAGAATGCATGTGAGAGACTTCATATTCTTTCTGAAGGTCATACAATTATGCAAGGAGATCTTCCCGATTATATCAAAGACCCTGATGATGTTAAATTTCTCATAAACTATGATCCTTCTATGACCCTTCATGAACTTGAAAAAAGGTATATTATAAAGGCTCTGAGTCATTTTGAGGGAAATAAAACTAAATCGGCTCAAGCTTTGGGGATTACAGTTAAAACGCTTTACAATAAGCTTCATGAATATGGTGAATTTCCTAAATATGCTGTGCATAAGAAGTTGAAGAAAAGCGATGAGGCTGTAG
This sequence comes from Bdellovibrionales bacterium, assembly GCA_965261545.1. Classification (GTDB taxonomy): domain Bacteria; phylum Bdellovibrionota; class Bdellovibrionia; order Bdellovibrionales; family UBA1609; genus CBDHDF01. The sequence goes on from CBDHDF010000004.1 coordinate 42,794, forward strand.
CTGAGGCAGAGGATGTTGATATTGATTTCAAGAAAAGAATGGGACTTATATAAAGTTACATCTGGCTTTAGCCCGTATTTTTATGCGGGCTTCTAGCTACCTTTTGTTGTAATTGTTGTAAAATCTTTAAGAGCCTTTCTTAGAATTTAAAAATAACCTCCATCATCGTCATCATCATCATCATCGTCGTCGTCATCTAGATCTGAAGAATCATCCATGTCATCAAAAATATCTGTGGTTTCAAAGTCATCGCTAGGTTGAAGAGATTCGTCATCGAAATCTTCTTTGATATTATCAAAAAAATTATCCTTATCATTTGCATCAATAGAATCAGACCCTTCATTATCATCCTCTAAGTGAGAAGTTTTTTCAGAGATATCTTCTGATGAATCTGTGGAATCGAGATCCTCCTCCTCTTGGTCATTTTGAGTCGTAAATGTTGTAAAGATGCTTCCTAAATTCCTTGAAGTGGTAGAATTGACGATTTCTTCAAGAGATGGGACTTCTGGCTTGGCTGATTTCTTTCGCCCTCTTTTTGTGACTTTTTTAGCTACCTTTTTACTAGCTTTTTTCTTGGTGACTTTTTTAGCTACCTTTTTACTAGCTTTTTTCTTGGTGGCTTTTTTAGCTACCTTTTTACTAGCTTTTTTCTTGGTGGCTTTTTTAGCTACCTTTTTACTAGCTTTTTTCTTGGTGGCTTTTTTAGCTACCTTTTTACTAGCTTTTTTCTTGGTGGCTTTTTTAGCTACCTTTTTACTAGCTTTTTTCTTGGTGGCTTTTTTAGCTACCTTTTTACTAGCTTTTTTCTTGGTGACTTTTTTAGCTACCTTTTTACTAGCTTTTTTCTTGGTGACTTTTTTAGCTACCTTTTTACTAGCTTTTTTTTGTCCTTTTTTTGCAAGAGTTTTTCGTTTGCTAATTTTTTTCTTTGTTTTTTTGCGTCCCATTATCCCTCCCGATACAGACTATGAAATGAATTATAAATAAATAGAAAACCTTGTGAAAGTCTTCTTTAGAACCAGCGCAGAGCCCTCAAAAGTAAGCCCCTCCCTAATAATGAAAAGGCTTTCTTTAAAATGCAAGTCCCCATTTCAAAATGAAAGGTGAATTATGGCTCAGCGCATAATTAAAGGGCTTTAATTGACAAACTTTGTTGAGATCACAGTTTATAGCATAACAGGAGTGTTTTCTTTTCAAGCTCATTATTCAAGGAAAATTTCAAGAGGGAGGCAATATGAACCTTAGGACCCATGATCTTAAAGTGGAAATAAGCTAAAGATGGAAAACCTTTGAGTCATCTCTTGAATAAGCCATTGCCGACGAGCCCCCTGTTGAATGGTCCTCGCATGGCTTTTTTAGGCTGTAGCCGTGGGTTGGGAAAAGCCATTGCTCTCCAGAGTCCAGAGGGAGAGCGGCTTTTTTGTTCACGACGTAGGGAAAGCCTTAGCGTTTTGGCTCAAGAGCTTGGGGGTGAGGTGGCCTGTCTTGATTTCTCAAAGTCCAGTGAAGAGTGTCTTGCAACCTTAGAGAGTTTTAACCCCACTCATATTTACTATGTAGCTGGTGGTGGTCCTTTTGGTTTCTACCACGAAAAAGAATTTAAAGACCATGAATGGGCCTTTCATGTCAACTTTAAGACTCCGGCTCAATTAATTCATTGGTCCCTTCGCCGTCATTTTCTTTACCACAGATCCCAGAATAGTTCTCAGAAAAGTTTTCAAGGTGGTTCTCAAGGCAATTTTCAAAGAAAAGTTCAGCAGTTCATTGTTGTGGGGTCTGCTATTGCAGAGTCTAAGGGAGATATTCGGGCGGCAAGCTATGCAGCCTCCAAGCATGCTCTTCTAGGCTTGTGTCGGTCCATTTGGAAAGAGTCTCAGAATTTTGATCTGAGGCTCTTTAGTCCAGGCTATATGGATACAGACCTGCTTCCTAGGGGAGCTTTTCCTAGACAACAAGATCTACTTTCATCTGAGGAGGTGGCTCAACAATTTTGGTGCTGGGCCACCAGTTCAGAGGTTTCAAGACACTATTGTTTGTAGTAAATTCGTAGTAACATTAACGGTAATTACTTAATAGTAGTTGATAGTAACTACACACCTTTTATATCATATGAAAAAGGAAGGGAACAAGATGGGTGAAAAAGCAGAGTCAACGAAACATACAGAAAATGTCATTATTATTGGATCTGGTCCTGCGGGGCTCACTGCCGCTATTTATTCTGCAAGGGCTAATCTCAACCCTCTTATGATTGAAGGAGAGGAGGTTGGTGGCCAGTTGATGACTACAACAGATGTGGAAAACTATCCTGGATTTCCCGATGGAATCATGGGGCCTAAACTCATGGATATCACCCGAAAACAGGCCGAGCGTTTTGGAACTCGTTTTATCTCACGAAATGTCAATCGTGTGGATTTTTCCTCTCGCCCCTTCAATATATGGGTGGAAGACAAGATTTACACATCCAAGTCTGTGATTATTGCCACAGGGGCAAGTGCTAAATACCTTGGCCTTGAAAGTGAGAAGAAATTTCTTGGACGTGGTCTTTCTGCTTGTGCCACTTGTGATGGTGCTTTCTTCAGAGATGTGGAAGTTGCTGTCATCGGTGGTGGGGACACTGCCATGGAGGAGTCTCTCTTTCTCACCCGTTTTGCCAAGAAGGTTTATGTTATTCATCGTCGCGATCAGTTTAGAGCCTCTAAGATTATGGCAAGTAAGGTTCGAGAGCATAAGAAAATTGAGATTCTTTGGAACACAGAACTTAAAGAGGTTCTTGGTGATAAAGAAGTGACAGGGGTTCAACTTTACAACAATCAAACCCATGAGGAGATACAAATGTCTTTGCAGGGTGTGTTTATAGCCATTGGGCATAAGCCCAATACAGACCTCTTTAAGGGGCTGTTAGAAATGAATGATCTAGGTTACCTTGTCACTCAAACAAGTACCACTTACACTTCTATAAATGGGGTTTTTGCTGCTGGAGATGTTCAAGACCATGTTTATCGTCAGGCTGTGACGGCTGCTGGCACAGGGTGTATGTCTGCCATAGATGCAGAACGCTGGTTAGAGTCCCACGGAGATGAATTGTCATCCGAAGAGGTAACCCATGATTCAAGGAGGTAAATCATCATGATTCAAGAAAGAAGTCGTACTCTATTGTATCCTAAATTGTATCCTAAATTAAAAGTTTTTATTTTTCTTCTTTTATGCCCCTTCTTATTTCTTTCACTTCACTTATTCCCTTTTTCTTTAAATTTTGCGTTTTCTCAAGACTTATATCCTGAGCCTATGAATCTTGAAAAGGATCTCCAGTCTGATCTTTACGAACTTCCAGAAGCTGGTGATCTAAAAATAGGTTCTGATCCCTTGGGTCTTGGTCTTGAAGGGGATGATCTTCATCAGGCTCCTCTTTCTAAGCCTCGCATCAGTGACTCAGACTCTGAGAAATCGTCGTTTTCACTTATGGATTCCTATAGGGGTTTTACCGTGTCTCTCATCTCGACTCTCGACGAAGTGATTCCCGATATGGGTGACTATATTCCTGCTGAAAAAAATGTATCCTTTGGCAATTCTGAATATGAAAGATATTTCACCCTATCTCTTGGTTATGACTGGTACTACAAGAAAGGTTCTACTTTTTTTGGTATTCATGGTTTTACAAGTACAAAGGGGAAGAATGACAACCTCACCATAAGGCCCATGGGTTTGTCGGGGCGAGCGGGTTTATTTTATAAAACTCCAAATGATTATCTTCTTAAGCTCTTTGGAGGTATTGGTATAGGAAATATCTTTTACGAAGAACCTTCCTATAGTTATGAATTTGGCGATAGTGTTTTTTCTGGAGGTAAAGTGACCAGTTATGTGGGGCCTTTTTATTACCTTGGTTTTGAATTTAAGATTCATGAACACTTTGGTGTGAATTGGATGTATCAAAGGATGACAGGGCGTCTTCGAACTGAAGTCTCTCAGTATGATAACAACGTTTTTGTGGGCCTCACTCGAAATGATTATGATATTGAAACTCAACAACATTTGTTTGGAGTGAATTTTTACTTTTAATTTAAAAAATATGCTTGTATTGAACCCATCCCATACGTCCATTTCCATCATAAAGAGAGTGGGCAATCTCTGGAGCTACGGGATTGCTGTCATCTATGGTGGGAGTTGTTCCTAGTATATTGCGCACTCCAAGAGAAATCACTCCTCCCCAAGAACCATTGTAACTGTACTGGAGATCAAGTTCTGTATAATTCTTAATATTCCCCATGAGAGCGTAGGATTTTTTATGGGAGGCAATGGTTCTTGCGACAATGGACCCCGATTGTCGGTAGGTGGGGGCATAGGTTAAAGAGATAGTATTTCGCCAAGGGGGATGTTTAGCTGTTCTCAATTTATCTTTTGTTGTGAAGCCAGGCAATCCTGTGGTTTTCATATACAAAATATGGGAGTGTTGTATGCTTAGAAGCCAGCGTCCAAGACCTGTGTATGTTGAGAACTCAGTGGTGAAATCAATGCCACTGGCTGTTGACTCGGCAAGATTTTGAACAGGAGATTTTATAAGTTGAATGGTTCCGCTGGCTTCATCGCGAGTAATATCGATTCCAAAATTTTCTCGGAGGTGAGGGCGTCCGAGTTGAGATTCGGCGGCGGTGATGGTTTCGTAGTCAATGTCCACTTGATTTTTGAGTTCCATATACCAACCATCAAGACTGAGAGACATATTGCTGAGGGGCTGAATGGTCGTCCCTAGATATGCTGAAAAAGATTTTTCGGCTTTGAGGTTAGGGTTACCTTGACTTTCAACAAGCCACTGCTGAGGGCGACAGGCCACTCCACCTTCTTGTTGGCAAAGAACTTGGTCGATGAAAAAGGGCTGGCTTTGGGAACTTGTTCTATAGAGGTCGTTCATATTGGGAGCTTTGAATCCCTTTTCCAGGGATGAGCGAAGGAGTACATAGGGGCTTAATTTCCAGTAAAGGGATGTTTTGGGGCTAAAAGCTTGGCCAAAATCTGAGTAAGAGTCTTGCCGTCCGGCAAGGCTCCACTCTATATGAGAAGTGATGGGGGTGACGAGTTCTACATAAGCGGAGACCACATCTCTTTTTCCGGTCAGTTTATGTTCGGTTCTTCCAATGACTTCTCCTCTTTTGGAGGCTTCATCGGCATCGATATGAAAGACTTCGTTGTGGGCTTGGGTGCCAATGGCGAGTTCCACAGAGCCTGGTTTCATTTCAAAAATTTTACCTGTGGCAAGAATTTCTGTGGAAGTAAGGCTGGATTTTGAGGTGGACCAAGTTGGGTAGTTTAAATTTTTGAGGTTCCCCCGTTGTCCCTTGGGGGCGAGGGGGTTAAAGCCATTTTTGAGTAACTCTTTAAGGTCATTGGAACGGGTGTACCCACTTATTCCCACATCCCTTCTTAAGCTTTGACTGTAGCTTGCAGAAATTTCAAATTCCCAATTGTCACCCATATCAAAAGTTGCACCGGTAAGGGCATTGTAGTGTTGAGTGTCTACTTCTGAAGTGCGAAGACCTAGCTCCATAAGACGATAGTGAATATCGACAAAGTCTGTGTCTTTCAATCGATCAAAAGCCTTGTTCAAACTTTGGGCTTTTCTCAAATAAACCTTAGCTTGTATTCCTGGAATGGTGAGGCCCTCTTCAGAATCTGCGGGGGAGGGAGATGATACCCACTTTGTATGGCGTTGGCTTCCATTGAGGCGAATAAAAGTGTTAAACTCTTGATTGGCTTGGAAATTAGCACTAAGTGTAGCACTGTTTTGTGAAATTTTTGGGCGCATATTCATATCGTCGGCTTTGTTGTACTGGCAGATTGTGTCGCCATTGGATGATTTGAACACTCTTTCAATAGGGCAATCGGGAGTGGTTTGCAAGCGAGAGCGAACTGCCAAGGAACCATTGGTGTTTCGATAGGGTTGCTTTTTGGAATTTAAGATTCGGAAGGAGGGAGAGGAGCCTATTGAGCTTAAATTTACCTTTGCGTGATTCCTGTGTCTTGCATAAATAGCCTGGTTGGTTCTATGGTGAATCAACCCCGTGATACTTAGTTTTGAGTTGGAATATCCCGAGGTGATACTCGCTTCAGTTTGATTACCTCCAGTCTCTTCACTGATAAGTTGTTTGAAAGAGACTTCGCTGCCGTTCACATTTGTGCGTGTGATAATATTGACCACTCCCCCTAGTGCATCGGAGCCATAAATGGCAGAAGCACTGTCTTTGAGAATTTCTATGCGCTCCACAAATTCAAGAGGAATGAGATGGAGATCCGTGGACTGTGTTAAGGCATCTTTTTGAATTCTTTTGCCATTCATGAGAACAAGAGTTCGGTGGGCTCCCAATCCTCTTAGATTCACATGGGAGGCACCAGGGGTTTTTGTCCCCGAGGTTTCTCGCATGGACCCAAAGGAGCTAAAAGTCATGTCACGGAGGACATCGGCGATGGAGTTGTAGCCGGTTTTCTCCATGGATGGACGGTCTATGGTAATGATAGGAGGTGAGATATTGTTTCTCATGCGTTTGATGTGCGAACCTGTGACTGGCATTTCTGTCATGGACTCTCCAAGGCTTGCTTGAGTTTTTTCGATGGCACGATTTATATCATCCTTAATATCTTTAGAGCTTTTTGTCTCTTCTGTGGTTTCTGTATTGTCAATTTCAACAATGGTTGAGGTATTTTCACCTTCTTCTTGTGGGAATTTTTTGGGGATAATTCTAAGTGTAGGATCTGTAAGAAGATCATCATCTTCGGCAATGATGGTATCGAGGTCTATTTCCTCCTCACTGTCCCTCTGAGTTTCATGGAGAGTATTCATTTTCTCTGTGCCTTTTGGGGTGGAAAGGGCTTCGTGTGTTGAAGCCCCCCAAAGGACGATGAATAGCAGAGTTCTCAGAATTATTATTTTCGAGGTTATTACTTTATAGATATATAATGTCTTATGTAATGTTTTATGGATATGTGGTTTGCTTTTCATTGTCTTATCTCCTGCCAGACTTTTTGCTGGGTCTAATGAGGTGATATTTAGTCCATCTTTGGTCTATTTTTGCGAGTAAGGGTCACTTGGAGCTTGGTGAGTTCGCAATTTTTTCTTTGTTCTGTTCTTCTTTCAGTGGTCATATTACCCTCACGGCAGGCGAGAAGCTTCTCATAAGTAAAGTGAATCATAGAAATAAGCTACAGGCAAAGTTAATTCGCAGGGTCGAGTTGAATAGGAGGAAAATAGACTCTCTCGCAAAGTCTAGGAATTCAAGTTTGTACTATTTTGTGTCGACAATGACTCAGTGACATAAGTAAAGTCAAGTAGGTAGGCTTGAGTCCAGAAATTCCCGCCGAGCTTGAAAAAACATTGAAATTCCTCCAAATCTCAGTGTGAGAATTGCACTGCATCGAATAAGGTAAACCTCCCCGTCTTCGCCATTTAGAGGCGAATGTCCAGACTTTAGTTTAGGGCAAATACGTTAAACTCTTTGGGGCACTTTGAGAAAAATGGCTGCTCATGATGTGTCGAAAACATCTGAGGCAGCAATAGGCTTAATCCCATAAGCCATTATGGCGAGGAGTTCCTGCCAATTTTTAAAGTATAGGGTATGGAAATACCCCCTCATATGATCCCATAGATAAGATGTTAGCTGACAATTAAAATGCCCCACCGTCGCCAATGAAAAGTGGCCACTTTTCAGAGGAGGACCTATGGTGATTTTTGGCATTGTCAACCGAGACGCATATAATCAATTGATATTACTCATAAAAAGGCTCCGAGCTGATAAGAACTCCTTTTGGGTTCTTGTCGACCTGGAAAGGGGCTCCGTGTTGGAGAGTCCTTCCATGACAGCCTATTCAGGTTCCATATTTCTCATTTGTAGACTGTTTCTGGATTTCAATGAGGTTAAATATATAGTCAAGAAAAGCCTGTTTAGGCTGTGCCCATTTTCTAAAGTATTTAAATTCCACAAGATTCCAACATTTGCCTCAATTTTCATGGAATTTCTTTTTGAAGACAGGCTTCCCTTAAAGCCGTCGCCAATTAAAATGTCCCACTTTCAATATGGAGGTTGTCGCCAATGAAAAGTGACCAATCTTCAGGGAGTGTTCAAATACTAGACAATGAAGTCTCTTCTTCTGATATAGATACTAAGCTCACAGAGTCCCTCCCTTTTGCAACTCAAAAGGTTAGCAATGAGGAGGATCTTATGATTAGTCAATACACTTTCGGCCGCATTCGTGACCTGAGTCACAGTGGTAAAAATAAGACAGAAATATCTCGTGAATTAGGGATCAATCGTAAGACGGTGCGCAAGTACTGTAAGTCCAACACCCCACCGAAGTACAAGGCGAGGTCCAAAAGAACTCGCCCAGATCCCCTTAATGGATATATGGATCGGGTGAAGTACTTTTTGAAGTTGAACCCAAGTAACACCGCCCGTGAAATATATGAGCTATTAGTTGAGGAGGGTTATCGTGGGAGTGAGAGAACGGTTCAGAGAAGAGTTTGTGAGATTCTTGGTTCTCGCCCCAAGGAGCGTTTTTTCAGCCAAAGATATGATCCTGGAGAACAGGCTCAGTTTGATTTTAAGGAGAAGGTTGCTTTACCATTTGCCGATGGTGTTCAGATCGTTCATCTCCATTTTGGAACATTGCCTTGTAGTGGCACCTGTTGGGTTCGTGCCTACCCCTTTCTTGTCTATGAGTGTTTCATCGATGGGGTGCATGCTTTTTTTGAAAAGATAGGTGGGATGAGTGCGAACATCCGTATTGATAATTTATCTCCCTGTGTGAAGAAAGTTCTTAAAGGAAATCAGCGAATTTACACCCAATCTTTTGATCGAGCCATCCAATACTATGGATTTAAGGTTCTTCCCTGCCGCGCAGGGAAGGGCTCTGACAAGGGAGATGTGGAGCGTGATATTCGAACCTTCAGTTCTCGGATAAAAAATATTGTTAGAAACAAAGGAATTGTTTTTAAAGACTGGGATCATTTGAATCAGTTTTTAGAGTCTTATATGGATCAGCATCAGAGTGACTCCACCAAATCTCGCTTTGAGGAGGAGGCCAAAGTTCTTAAGCCTTTGCCTCCACGAGATGAAGATATTCTCTGTAAGGTGAATATTTGTCAAAGTAATGGTTATGGGACTTTGAGAATAGGTAAAACCACATATTCCATACCTGATGAGGTGATCCAATCTCCCTGTAAAACCGTACAGGGTCCCTATCATGTCACGATCTATCGTGCAGGAGGGAAGCAAGAAATTGTCGCTCGCCATCAAAGAAAACCTGATGGGGAGCATAGTCTTCTTCTTGAACATATCCTTCCTTCTTTAGTTCGTAAGCCGCAAGCCATGGTAAGATGGGCTCACCGATCCATTCTTTTTCCAACAAATGTGTTTGAAAATTTTTATCAATACCTCAAGCAACAAGATTCAAGCCGTGCCGAGCATGAATATTTAAGAGTTATCAACTTGATTCAGCATGTGAGTTGGCAGGACTTATCTACAGCCATGGAGCTTCAATTAGAAAGTCGTGAGATTTTCGACTTTAAATCCATAAAAGATTTGCTCTTAGGAAATCCCACCAAAATTAATTTGAATGACCAACAAAAACCACTTCAACCTAGATTGTCTCAATATGACAGTCTTGTTCCAAACATAGGAGGTTCTTAATGAATCACGAAGAACTTATAGGTTCTCTTAAAAAACTCCGACTTCCAGCGATGGCGGATGAATATGTTGCAACGGCTAGAGTTGCCGAAAAAACAAAAAAGACGTATGAACAGTATTTAGGTATACTCGTTCAAAATGAGCTTGCTGACAAGCATTCCCAGAGAGTGAAAAGATTGCTTAAGGGGGCCAAGCTTCCTCAACTTAAATCACTCCAAACTTATAACTTCCAGAAAAGAACGGGAGTGACAGCTCAGCAAATTAATTGGATGGCAGAGGGAGAGTGGGTCAGAAAAGCCTGTAATGTTGTGTTTTACGGAAGCTTTGGAATGGGGAAAAGTCATTTGGCCATGTCCCTAGTTCGTTCACTCTGTGAACAAGGCTATCGATGTTTATGGGTCACCACTCATGAACTTATTGAAACAATGCGTGAAAGCAAGAAAGAACTCTCATTGAATGCTCTTTTTAAGAAATTAGACCGTTTTGATCTTATTGCTTGTGATGAACTTGGCTATACAGCTTCCTGCACAGAGGGGGCAGATCTTTTCTTTCAATTCATATCTCAGCGATATGAAAGGAAAAGTCTCATGATCACTACAAACTTAACATACTCTGAATGGGATAAGGTGTTTCTTAACCCTATTACCACCGCTGCTGCTGTTGATCGAATCATTCACAACTGTGAAACCCTCAACATTGAAGGAAAAGAAAGTTGGAGAACCGAATCGGCAAAAGCCAAGTCTAAACAGAGCAAAGAGGAAAGTTCAACCAAAGAAGTTCATTAGAGATCCCCACTTTTGGGGAAGGAACTCGCCAGTTATCCACAAAATTTATCCACAGCAGCACTGCGTTGCTAGACATCGGGGTCACAGCCGCAGTGTCGCCATGGATAAATTTATGGATAACTGGCTTTTACCGTACTATTTGCTCGTCACTCTCGCGGAGCTTTAGACATTAGCTGCGCCAAGGAATCCTGAAAAATACTCCATTTACCTCTGCCATAGGGCTGAAGGATGCATTTGGGGTCATGCCAAAAGTGGTGGGCAGAAAATCATTCCTCAGAATCTTGTGGCATAGTCCGAGTTAAATGATGAGCAAAATAAAGACACTTGACTAAACTCTGAACGAAGAATAACTAAATCAGTACATCATCAACTGGCCGTTTTTCATTGGCGACGGCTTCTAAAAATGGCCAATTTTAATTGGCGCCTAACATAAGATAGTCTCCTCTCTTTTTCTACCGCCTTTTGAAACAATTTACAGGCCAAATGTTGAAGTTGGTCCACTAAAAATACCAGCATCATAATCACGGCTAAATTGTTACACAAATTTTGCTTGCCGTGGCCAAAATTGTGCTCAAAGTTGTAACCCAAATTCTTTAACGTATTAAATGTTTCATTTTCTATCTTCCAGCGTGCTCTTCCCCCCCTCATTATTTGCATTATGTTGTCTTCGTTGATCTCAATGTCAGTCACCCAGCTAAAGTGCTGAACCTTACCGTTTGCTTTCGTTTCTTTGTATTCAATAAAATTCACTCGACAATCAGGATTTGAATCATTGAGTGAAACATCATTTATGAATCGAAATTCATGTGTCACTCCATTCTCTACCACGGTGAAGTGAGAAACTGTTCCTAAGCTATCTGCTCCATTTACAAACTCAAATAAAACTTTGTGGTCCCCCATCTTACAGCCTAAAATATAACTTAATTTTAATTCGTTAAGAAGAGTGATGTGAGGAGCATTGGAAGCCAATCCATCCTCAATAACAATCACTGGAAGGTGAGGGTGTTCCCTGCGAAAATCTTCAAGGAGTCGTTTGGCTGCATTACGCTCACAATCATTTTTGCTCGATCCATCTGTGTTTGAAATGGGCTCTGGAGCAATAGGTATAACCTGTTTCTTATCGGGGTGAACAATCACTCCTGCTAACATTTGATGATAGTAGGTCTTCGTCTCATCACGATGATTCTTTATACAACAATTCTCACAATGAATAGTCGAGGAGCTAAAGGCACCTGTTCCATCAATGCTGAGAAGATATTTTCCACCCAAATATGGGTAACCCTCCAAAACCTTCCCTCTTTGAGCTACGGTAAACAAAGATTTAAAAAAATTTTGAAACTCACGGGTTGGAACAGGATCTAAAATCTCTCGCATAGCCGTATCACTAGGAATTTGGCCTATTTGAAACAAATGGTGTAGGTTGTTTTTTGCCACTGGGTCATGGACACGATCACAAAACTGAAGCATGGATGGATCTTTCAAGGCAAACATTGCCACAGATGACATAATGGCATCGCTCAGAGGAATCCTATGGGGACGCTGCGATCTTATATCTGGAACTGCAAGAGATTTACTGTGTAGCAGGGAATACATTCCTGAAGCGGATAGACCTTTTCTAAAATGTTGATGCGACATGACGAACCCTCCTTGGTCTGATGTGCAACAACAAATATTCAAACAGATACTTAGGCAAAAGTCTACGAACTCTTTTTGAGGCGAATCTTTTGGAAGCCACTACTGTGGCCTAAACTATTTTTCGACGGGAATTGCTGGCTTGAGTCAATGAGACTAAGGTTGATTCAGATAGTGGGTGAGTTTATGGCTTCAAGTCAATGGCTAAAGAGGGCAAGAGTTAAGTAAAGTGCCGCCAAAGCAAAAAATGAAAGGAGATCAAAAAATGAAAGGAATGAAACCCATGAGGTCCATGAGACCTTTATTGCTTTTGTGGTTATTGTCACTGTTGATGGTTCTGCCTTCATGTGCCTTTTTGAGCAAAGAGAGTCGAATGAACAAAGAGGGCAAAGTGAGCCGAGAGAGTCAAGACAAAGGTCTGAATCAGAATCAGAATCATACAAATCCATCAGGGGACTCTGCACCTCTATCTACATTACATCATCTACACCAGAAGACCGTACCGCTTCCTACAAGGCTGTGGTTCGTTCGTAAGCATGAAGAAAAGATGAGGCGAATCACCCTAAAATCAGGAGGCCGACTCCAGTTACCCCATGGATCTGGCTTCCAAGGTCATTATAGTTCCCATGGCGGCCATGGTTCCCACAGTGGACCTCGTGGATCTCGTTCTCATGGTACGAAAAGAGGTGATAATGATAAGGGTGACAAAAGAAGGCCCTCTTCTGTGAATCTTGTAGGCCCCGATGGTGATGTGATTTTATTTTATAAAGAAAAAAGCCAACAAGGTGAAGATAAGATTGTGATCCAAGAGTGTGAAGTGGGTTCTGTTATAGATGAGGTGAGTGATTGCCAGCGGCCCCATGGTGCACTTATAAGAATAATCCCTGTGAGTGACTTTAAGCGTCGCCTTCAATCCGTGCTAAGAGTTGATGAGCTTCCTACCCTAGGCCCAATGCCGTTTCCTTAAGAAAAATCTCTTGAAATCATTAGATAAATCGACAAGAATAAGACTTGTTTTATTTTACACCCAACCCTCAACCAAGGAGTAAGTCACATGCAATCCAATATTGATCTCGAAAGCCCCCAAATGACGAGTTCGCGTCACAGATGACCATTTTATTCTACCAAAACTTGATTCTTCCTTCAAGCCAGAGCACCTTGTCGATCCAGAAAAACAAAAAAGGAATCGAAAATTTAATCCTCAAATTTTCTTTTTTACCATTATCTATCTTATTTCAGGAACAAATTACGAAGGCTACCAAATCGCTCTTAAGACGGTATGGACTCATTTTGGTGACCTGCTTCTCATGCCAGTCAAAAGCAGTCTCAGCAAGATACGTCAAAGTATTTCTTACCTATTTTTCAAAGATATCTTTGAATCTCTGATTACAGACTACGAACCATTGAGAAAAACGTTTCATGGTTTTTATATCTATGCCATAGATGGCGACCAATTAGCACTTCCTCGCTCTAAAGATCTTTTAAAGGAGGGTTATTGTGGGTACCCTTGCCCAAATGAGATGGAAACTCATTTCTTACGTATGTATCTATCTCATGCTTATGACGTTTTATCGGGTGTGACAAAGAATCTTTGCTATTCTCCCGCTCTCAACGAAATCGCCAATGCTATTCAAATGATAGGTAGTTTTGAGAGTAATAGCATAACTCTCTACGATAGGCTTTATTTATCTACAGAGATTATTAAGGCCCATGCTCAAGCCAGTAACTTCTTTATTGCGCGTTGTAAGCGAGGCTCTACTTTTATCCCCATCGTAAATTTATTTAATGGCCCAGGTTGGTATTCACAAATGGTTATTGAGGGGGTGGTCATTCATCTCTATAAGTATAAAAACCCAAAGACTGGGGAGTTCTCTGTTTTGGCCACTAATCTTCCGCATGGCTCCTTGGACAAGAAGGATATGGTTGCTCTTTACTCTCGTCGTTGGGAAATAGAAACGACATTTCGTGATTTTACATCGACAATGAAAATGGAGCAGTGGCACTCAACAAGCCTTAATGGAATATTGCAAGAGCTGTATTCTTATTTTTGGCTCTTCAATTATACAAAGATTCAAATGAGCATAAATGAGGATGAAGACAGTGTGAATCAGTTGGTGAAAAATGACTACAAAAAACCTAACTTTAAACTGATTCTTGATTTCATAATGGATAGCATCCCTCTTTTTGTTGCGGGGCTCTATCAGAAATTTAGGAAGCAGATAAAGTTGCTGATGAAGATTTCAATGGAGAAGAGGAGGCACTTCAAAAGAAGCTATGAAAGGTCTATCAAAAGGGCTGGGAGTTCTTTTAAAAGAAATAGCTTAACGCAGAGGGGTGTGGTGGCTTAAGGAAACGGCATTGACCCTAGGCCCCAAAGAGGCTCGGCAGGTCAAAGCCTATAAAGAGGGCGGGGAAGCTCCCCGTTTCCATGACCTCGTTCGACAAAGAGATGAGGCCCAGGAAAAGGTCTCAGGCATAGAAAAGTTCATAGACGCCTATGGAGAAGAAAATGCAGGATCTCTTATAAAAAAATTAGCTGCCTTAAGAAAAAACCTTGAAGAACTTGACTCAAAAATTGACAGCAGGCAGGAGTTCGCTTCTGCCGTGAGTGCTCTGAACGGAGTCATTGAGAGCTTAGTGGATGAAGTGATAGGAAGCCCTCGGATGAACACTCGTCTTTATTCAAAAGACAAAACAGGTATTGAATACAGTGTTTTGAGAGCCTATGTGAGACCAACATTGTCTCATGGTTTTGTCCCCGTGTCTGCAGGTTCTTTCATCATGGGGAGTCCTAATACTGAAAAAGGTCGAGATTCGGATGAGACCCCTCATGAAGTAACAATTTCTAAGCCCTTTGAAATAGGCACCACAGAGGTGACTCAATGGCAGTGGTTTGTTGTGATGGGGACAAATCCTTCAAAATTCCAAGAAAAAGAGTATTGCCCAGAAAGTTATATGGAACAAGATGGAGTTTCAATGTGTGCCGATCATCCTGTGGAGAGAGTGTCTTGGGAGGACGTCCAAGAATTTATAAGGGAGTACAATCGTAGGGCAAAAGAGACCCACGGCAACGAATATGAATACCGTTTGCCTACGGAAGCGGAGTGGGAATTTGCAGCCAGGGGTGGTGCAAAAGCAGGCACAAAAACAGCCTATTCCTTTGGTGACAATCCTTCAGAACTTAAAAACTATGGTTGGCATCAGGGGAACTCTCGATCTCGATTTGGCAAACAAAGCCGACAATCAAGGTCCGTGGGATTGCTGAGCCCCAATCCCCTAGGGCTTTATGATGTTCATGGAAATGTGTGGGAATGGGTCGAAGACTGGTATAAGAGGAAATATCCTGAAGGTCCTGTCACAGACCCTAGAGGTCCGAAAAATGGCTCTTACCGTATTGTACGTGGTGGCGGTTGGAACGGCTACGCTCGCTCCCTGCGCTCTTCCAATCGTGGCTACGATCGGCCTGGTAATCGCTGGAACGTTATCGGTTTCCGCCTTGTGAGGACGCCTATGTAACCCCTTTGCCCTTTTACACTTTTACCCTTTTCCAGGCGAAGCGAAGCGAGCCTCAGCGTGCCAGCCGTCAGGCTGGGCACAAGGCAAGAAGGAAGGAGAGGGAAAGGCTGAGCCCGCGGAGCGTGGCGAAAGCCAACCCTCTCTCCGTATTTAGTTTTATTTTAGTGAGAGGTGTATGTTAATCAAAGTCATATCCTTGTCTTTTAATTCGGCTCTTGGTGGTTTTGATGATGATGAAGTGAGAGAGTTTTTAAAAGATAAGGAGCTTGTTTCTTCTCGTGATTATCTATTTGTGAAGAATGAAACACCATATTTAGTTTTTGTACTTAAGTATTGCCCGGTTGCTCAGGATGTAGTTAAAAGTAGGTCCATCCAAAAAGAAAGAAGCTGGAAGAAGTCTTTATCTGAACACGAGATGGGATTGTTTAATTTATTAAGAGATTGGAGATCGCAGCGTTGTAAGAAAGATGGTATTCCTCCTTATGTAGTTTTAACAAACCAGCAGATTGCTGACATAGTAAAAAGGCGACCTCAAACGCTATCAGATTTAGTTAAAATTGATGGTATAGGAAAAAATAGAGTAGACAAATATGGAAAAGATATCTTATCCATTTCAAAGGTTATAGTTCGTGATGTTTTAAAGGACGATTCAAGTGAGTTATCAGAGCAAGAATGTTCTTCATAAAAATAAAGAAGATTTAATTATTTTTATAAAGTGGGTAGACTTTGTGAAGTGGTTATTTGTAGCGATTGATAAATTTCCTAAGAAAACTAGATTTACTTTTGTAGATCATCTTACAAATCTATCATTACTTATTGTAGAAGATATGGTTGAAGCTCGTTATAATAAGAATAAAATATTCATTCTTAAAAGAATGAATATAAATCTTGAAAAATTGAGAATTTTATTGCGGATTTGTTTTGAACTCAAGATGATGTCACAAAAGTCCTATGAATACTCTTCTAGATCAATAAATGAGGTAGGAAAAATGATTGGTGGATGGATGAAGCAGCAGGAGTCTCTTCTATGAAGAGAATTGGAAATATTTTTGAGGAATTAACAACCTTTGATAACCTTTTGTTAGCATCAAAAAAAGCTATGAGAAGGAAAAGAAATAAAAAACCAATATCAGAATTTTACTTTAATCTTGAGAATGAAATATTTGAAATACAAAATGAATTGATCCAAAAAACCTATCGTCCAGGCCCATATATACAATTTGAAATTAGAGAACATAAGCGAAGATTAATTTGTAGTTCGAATTTTAGAGATAGGGTGGTTCACCATTCTATTTGTAATTATTGCGATCCTGTGTTTGAAAAAAGATTTATATTTGATAGTTACGCTTGTCGCCCTGGTAAAGGAGCTCATTCTGCAGTTAGGAGATGTCAGAAATTTTCTAGAAAATTTAGGTATTTTCTGAAGTGCGATATAAAGAAATTCTTTCATAGTATAAATCATGACATTTTAAAAGAATTATTGAGAAAGAACTTTAAAGATGAAGATTTTTTGAATCTATTGGATTTAATTATTGATAATAAGGTGCCTGGCAATTTGGATAGAATGGGTCTCCCCATAGGGATTCTCACAAGTCAGAATTTTGCTAATTTTTATTTAGATTATTTGGATCATTTTGTTAAAGAACATATCAGAATTCCGAGCTACCTACGTTATATGGATGATTTTATATCATTTTCAAATGATAAGTATGAACTAAATAAATATCATCAAAAAATAGAAGGATTTCTTGCAGAAACTCTGAATCTTAGCCTTAAAGAAAGAGTAACTAAGCTAGCTCCTGTGTCAGAGGGCATTCCCTTTCTTGGTTTTAATATTTATCCATCAATCGTTAGAATCAAGCGAGAAAATTTGGTGCGAATGAGAAATAAAATAAGGCGCAAAGAAGAAGAATATATTAAAGGGATCATTTCCGAGAGATCACTCGTTCAATCTGTTAATAGTGTGATTGGTCACGTTGCCCATGTTAATTCTAAGGAGGTGAGAAAAGATATTTTTACAAGTTCTTTAAAAATGGCGTGATGATCATTTTAATGGCTCTAACCGTATTATACGTGGTGGCAGTTGGAACAACAACGCTCGCAACCTGCGCTCTTCCAATCGTAACAACGATCGGCCTGATAATCGCTGGAACAATATCGGTTTCCGCCTTGTGAGTACATAGCTGTGTATAAAGTAAGAGTGAATTGCCAGGAAATGTCGTTTATGGACTGCATTTGTGTGCCTAGGCTATGTCCAGATCATCATCCTGCGCTGATATTGTGTATCAGACAAATAAATCTATAGTCATTGCGCTGAGTAGGTTATTCTTGAAAATCGCAATGACTTTTTTGCACGACATGCTTTTCTATGAGACAAATGGGGTGTGAGCCGTTGCACTGTTTTTAGGAAACTTCAATTAGATATGAGACATTTTGGACAAATTGGGATGGTTTTATTGATGGCTTTGCTGGCTGGAGGTATCATGCTGTGGAAACACCATGAGTTCAAAAGCAATACATCTTCACAAAGTAAAGATCAAGAAGTCGTGAAAGAAGGTGCCACAGCTTCAAAGACGACTCATCAAGAGAAAGTTCATGGAGCTGTGACCATTGATATTCACATGTTAGAGGCTCGTCATGATGGAAAGAGGTGGGAGCTTTGGGCAGATCGTAGTGAACGATATAAGGGTGGCAAGGATTTTTATTTAGAGGGAATTCGAGTGAACTTCCCCTCGGATCAAACCTTTGCTTTTAAAGTGAAAGGAAATAAAGGGGTTATTAATTTGGGCACCATGGATATGAATATTTATGGCAATGTTGTCGTTCGGTCGACAAATGGAGACACTTTTAAAACTCAAACTCTCTTTTATTCTTCAAAACTACGTCATTTGAAGGGTGAAACACCTGTTGAAATGCGATTCCAATACAGTCCAGAAAGAGGCTCTAAAGGACCCCTTCTTCTTGACAAGGATGTAAGTTTGGTGGGCTCAAAGATTTTGATTGATTTAGATCCATCGCAGACAGAAATCTACGGGAGCGTGGTCTTGAAGGGAACCCTTAAAAAAGAAGGAATATTTACCATAAGAAGTGAGAAAGTCATTTTTGATAACAAATCGGCAGTGACCCAATTTTTAGGTGATGTGCAAATTCATGTAGGAACTATTAAAGTGTTAGCCCCCCAGGCTCAATTTCAATATAAGAAGGAGACAGGCGCTATTGTAAACTTTGTTGTCAAAGGTGGAGTTAATATGGAGGGTGAGGTATCGGTAAAGAGTCAAAATTTGTCTCAGGGGTCAGAGTTAATGAAGAAGAATTCAACGAAGAAGAGTCCAACGCAAAGCTGGAGAGCTAGGACCAAAGAAGTTTTCATTGACTTGGAGAACGAAGTGTTTGTTTTAAAGGGAAGCCCCCGGGTTGTCCAAGGTGAAGGTGAGTTAAGGGGGGAGGAAATTATATTTCGTCGTGGGGGTGACGCTATTCAAATACGCAAAGTGCGAGCTAAAATTGACAAGGATTTTGGCAAAGACCTTGGCAAAGCCTTCGATAAAAGCCTTGGGAAGGGGGTTGGTAAGGAGCTTGGTGAGGACTCTGGTAAAGAGCCTAAAGAAACATCTGCACCATAAGAAAAGCAAATCAAAACTCCTAGGTTCATCTATATCGAGGACCCATCTTCGCAGTTCATAATGGTGGACATTAGATGGCGATGGTACATGATTACATGATTATGGTGATACTGGTTGCGGGCGAGGCTGCATCAAAAACTATTGCGGCACATATTGCAGCGCACCTAGTCTTTGTTTTTCTTGTTTTTACTGATTGACGTCTTAAGTACGCTATCTGTACATCTGTGTGGGTGTCTTCACTGTCCATGAACTCGCAGGTGTACAAAAATATTTGTGTGATGTACCGCCCTAGGAAGGAAGAAGCTCTCACTCTTGCGAAAGAGCTTGCCAACTGGCTTATTGAAAAAGGCATAAGTGTTTACAGTCATCCCCAACAAAGAATTTTCCCTGAGATTCCCGCTCTAAGTTCCGTCCCTAAAGCTTCGCTTTCTGGAGGTTCTTCTTCTGAGCCTCTGCTCTTTGGGGCCTTACCTTCTGAGTCTTCGCCCCCTGGAGTCTTATCTTCTGAAGCTTTGCCTTCCCTTTCCTCACAGGCTATGGATCTCTTTGTGGTTCTTGGTGGAGATGGGACCTATTTGGAGGCGATAAGGATTCTTGAGGGTTGCCCCACTCCCATTCTCGGTGTGAATTTGGGGGGGCTGGGATTTCTGACTCAAATTCGTTCGGATGCTCTCTACTCCACCATGGAGATGGTTTTAAAAAGTCAAATGGAAATGCGGCCTCGTACCATGCTTCATCTTCAAGTGAAAAGGGGAGGCCAAATTCTTAAACAACTTTGTGCTCTTAACGATTTGGTCATAGAAAGAGGGACCATCAGCCAACTTATTGGTATGTCTCTTTTTAGCAACCAACAACAAGTCTACCATCTCAAGGCCGATGGTGTTGTCACAGCGACACCTACGGGTTCCACAGCTTACAATCTAGCGGCAGGAGGTCCCATACTCCACCCCTTTGTGGCGGCTTTTGTCGTCACTCCCATTTCTCCCCATTCGCTGACATCGAGGCCCCTGCTTTTTCCCGATGACCAAACCTTGTCCTATAAAATTGACAAGGGACAGAGAGCGCAGCTTAATGTCGATGGGAAAGTGCTCACAGAAATCACAGGGGAGGATGAAGTCATTGTTCAAAAGTCAAAATATGTTCATCAAGTGTTAAGAAAACCCACCCATGATTACTTTCAACTTCTTAGGGAAAAGTTGCGCTTTGGTGAAAGAGATTGATGTGAAGAGGATGTGAAGAACAAGTACAGGGTATGAACAAGTACGGGTAGGAGAGTCATGCTTCTTGAATTGAGAGTGAAAGACTTTGCCATTATTGACAGTATTCACATTTCCTTTGGAGTTGGTCTCAATATTCTCAGTGGAGAAACGGGAGCGGGAAAATCTGTCATTTTGAAAAGCCTCTCCCTTTTAATGGGCATGAATCAAAAAAATCTGTCTAAGATCGTTAAGTCCACAGCTTCACGTGCGACGGTGGAGGGATCCTTCGATTTGGGGGCACGGAGGGATATTTTACAAAGGTTGGATGAAATGGGAGTGGACTGCCCTGACGAACACCTTGTTGTACGGCGCATCATTTCCATACAGGGAAAAAACCGTGTCTATCTCAATGGGCACATCAGCCCCTTAGCCCACCTCAAAGATATTGTGGCTCCACTTATTGAGGTCACGGGGGCGCCTCTCATTGAAATGACAGGTCAGCATGATAGTTTGCATTTGCAATTGCGAGCCTACCAGCTAGATACCCTGGATCAATACACAGGAGTTTGGCCCCTTCGCTGTCAGGTTGGAGAAAATTATCTTCAAATTAAAAGGCTCAACGAAAATTTGCAATCACTTAGGGAGCAGGCACTCAATCATACTCAACAATTGGACTTCTTAACCTACCAAAGGGATGAAATAAAAGCCATGAATCTTCAGAAGGGTGAAGAGGAGGAGTTGGAAATATCTGTGAGGCGCATGAAAAATTCTTCACGCTTTTTGGAATACTTTCAAGACTTTCAAGGTGTTCTTTACAACAATGAGGGTTCTGTTCTCAGTCAACTTCAAAGTCTTCTAGAACGAGGTCAACAACTTCAGGGTCAGGACCCCCAGTGCCAGGACCCTCAACTGGTCGCTCAATTCAAAGACCTTCACCAAGCCAAAACTCTTATTGAAGAGAGTGTTTACGAAATGCGTAACTACGAGAAACAATGGACCCTCGACCCTGAGGCACTCAATGAGCACGAAGAGAGGCTGAGTCGGCTTCGCAGGCTCCAAAAGAAATATGGAAAAAGTGTTAAAGAAATCTTACAGAGTTTGGCAAGAATTGAAGGAGAGATATCAAGTATTGAAGACTCAGATGACAAAATTGACTTTTTAAATCAAGAGAGAGACCTGCTTATTCAGGACACTCATAAACTTTGTGGGGAGCTTCATCAAAAGCGCATGTCGGGGGCTCTTCAGTTGAGTGCCAAGGTCAATAAAGAACTTCTGGATCTTAACATGAAAGGGATGACCTTTGATGTGAAGGTGGAGAAGTTGGATAAGTTGCAAGCTACGGGAACCACCCAAATTGAATTTGTCATTAGGTCCTCTCAAAAGGACTCTTGGAAACCTATTGCAAAAATTGCCAGTGGAGGAGAGCTAAGTCGTATTCTCTTATCGTTCAAGCGTATTACAAGTGAGTCTCAGCAGTATCCAAGGACCTACCTTTTTGATGAGGTGGATTCAGGGGTGAGTGGCTTAACCGCCGAAAAAGTGGGGTGTAAGCTCAAAGCCATGGCTCAAGGGCAACAGGTTATTTGCGTCACCCATCTTGCCCAGGTGGCGGCCTTTGCCGACCATCACTACGTTATTGAAAAGAGGGCCACACCTATGGGGGTGCATATGACGATTCATCATCTTGAAGTCAAGGATCAGGTCAAAGAAATTGCAAGACTTATTTCAGGCGAGGAAATCACTCAAACAAGCCTAGATCATGCCAAGCAGCTATTGCGTTCTCAATCTGTGTCTTCGCAACCTGTGCCTTTAGAGCCGGCGTCTTCGCAACCCGTGGATATCTAAAGTCATTTGCGCTTATATGACTTACATTCCCATCTATTTGCACTCATGGCGACTGCGGTATAGTCATTTGCAATGGTGCTTGCACTTGTCTTTGGCAAGAGTTATCGTAACAGCCACTGGGCTTGTCGTCAAAGCGGATATCTCTAAGTGGCCACCTCAGTGAGATCGATCAGACCGATGAAGTGAAACGGATCAAGTGAGATCATCAATGAGACCGATTAAGTGAAGCCAGTTAAGTGGAGCCAATGTGAATGAATTGATACCTATACTGATATTGACCCTATTTGTTATTGCCTTTGGTGGGGGGCTTTTGTACGTCTTTTCTCTTTTGGGTCCCAAAGTGAAGTCCACTGTCAAGGACTCCACCTACGAATGTGGTCTCGACGTTCAAACCACAGGGCACACACAAATTCCCGTTAAATTTTATTTAACGGCTATTTTATTTATCTTATTCGATATTGAGATTATCTTTATGTATCCATGGGCTGTGACTTATTTGGACTTTGTCGATAACGGAGCGGGCCTTTATATCTTGGGTGTCATGGGGGCTTTTTTATTCATTTTTATTTTTGGGTTGTTTTGGGAGATCAAATCCAGAGCTTTGGAGTGGGACTCAGATGGGCACTGATGTATTTGAGATTTCTGTCAATTTCCTCAAGATGGTGGCCATATTTCTTATGATGGTGCAACTTGTTCCCCTACTTGTGTGGGTGGAAAGGCGTGGATCGGCTTTGATTCAAAATCGCTTGGGTCCAAATAGGGTGGGACCCTTGGGGTTGACGCAACTTCTTGCCGATGCTGTGAAATTTATATTTAAAGAGGAGTTTATTCCTGGAGATAGCAAAAAGTTTTTATTTTACGCCGCTCCTGTGGTTTCTCTCATTCCTGGGGCTCTGGCCTTTGGTTCCATTCCTCTGTCCCTTCCCATTTACATTCAGCCCTTTGAAATGTTGGGGCAAAGTTTTGGTCCCTACAGGTTTGCCTTTCAGAGTTTTGAAATAGGAATTGGGGTTGTCTTTGTTCTAGGGGTTTCCTCTCTTGCTGCTTACTCCCTTCTTCTCGCGGGCTGGGCTTCTTCCAATAAATATGCCATGCTTGGGGCCCTTAGGGCCTGTGCCCAAACCATAAGCTATGAGTTGGGCCTTGGGCTTTCCATTGTGGGTGTTCTCCTTCTTTACAATACCTTTGATTTTGCCGAAATGATTTCGGCTCAAACAGGGCCATTGAGTTTTATGTTTTTTGGTTCCTCTGTAGAGGTTCCCTTTCTCCCGAATTGGGGAATTTTCTATCAACCCATTGGTGCTTTTTTGTTCTTGGTGGCTGTTTTTGCCGAGACCAATCGGGCCCCTTTTGACCTCCCTGAGGCTGAAGGAGAACTCGTGGCGGGGTTTCACACCGAGTACAGTGGGTTTAAAATGAATATGTTTTATATTGGAGAATATGGACACATGATGGTGGCCTCAGCCCTGTTTGCCACCTTTTATCTAGGGGGATACTATATTCCCTTTGTGGCTCCAGAGATAATCCAAGGTTTTTTAAGTCAACATTTCAGTGACAATTTGACCTCCATCATCACGGCTTTTCTTTTCCATGGGGTCTTGCTCGTCAAGGTTCTTTTTCTTCTTTGGCTGTTTGTTTGGGTGAGGTGGACAGTGCCTCGATTTAGATATGACCAATTGATGTCTTTGGGGTGGAAGACATTGCTGCCCTGGGCTCTGGGCAATACCATAGTGACAGCTCTTGTCATTTATGCGATGAGGTAATCATATGGATGCATTGAGTTTTTTGTTTTACATTATTGCCACAGTGATCGTGTTAAGCGCCCTCTCGGTGATACTTTCTAAAAATCCACTTCACTCCGCTTTATTTTTGGTCATCACCATGGTGTCTTTGGCCTTTATATTTTTCTTGCTCAAAGCACCTTTTCTTGCCGGAGTGCAGCTTGTTGTCTATGCGGGGGCCGTTATGGTCCTTTTTGTGATGGTGCTTATGTTGTTTGACCTCAAGCCAAGAGCAGGGGAAGAAAATAAGATTTTCACAGGAAGTTCCTTTTCCAGGCTGCTTAAAGTTGTTGCTGTGGCTTGGTTGGGGGGCTTGATTCTTGGTGTTATTTACATGTCTATGGGGATGACTTCTTCCAATTCACCTGCTTTCACATTGGCATTGGAGGAAGATATTGGCAACAGTAGTGTCAAGGCTCTTGGGCGAACCCTCTTCACAGAGTATGTTTTTGCTTTTGAAGCTTTGGGCTTGTTGCTTCTTTTCATTGCCATTGGAGTTGTGGCCATGGCTCGCATGAAAGGGGGAACCCATGCCAAATCTTGATATGCTTTTCCATGAGTCCACATGGCACACTTTATTTTTTGGCATTGGGTTGAACCACTATCTTGTGCTCTCGGCGATTTTATTTGCCATTGGCACCATGGGTGTTCTTGTACGCAAAAATGTGCTTGTCATTATGATGAGCATTGAGTTGATGCTCAATGCTGCCAACATCTCTTTTGTTGCTTTCAGTCATTTTTCTGGAAATATCAATGGTCAGGTCATGGTCTTTTTTATAATGACTGTGGCAGCTGCTGAGGCTGGTGTTGGCTTGGCCTTGGCTGTGGCTATTTTTAAACGATTTAAAGAAGTCAATATAGACCTTTTTGAACAGCTAAAGGGCTAATAAAGGCTAATAAATAATAAAGGCTATATAGCTATATAAAGGTTATAAGGGGCTAAATTTTATGTCTTCAGAGATGCTTTCTCACATTTTAGTTTCCCTTTTACTTTTTGCCCCTTTGTTGGGTTTTCTGGTCAATGGCTGTCGCTACAAAAGTCAAAATGGGCTCTTGGCAGGAGTTATTGCTTCGGGGGCTGTGGTTATTTCACTGTTGGCCTCCCTAGGGCTTTGGTTTCAACTCCTGGGAATGCCTGAAGGTCGTGGGCGTCGTATTGCAGTTCATTTTTTTGATTGGATAAGTGTGGGGGATTTTCAAGCCAAGGCTTCGTTTCTTGTAGACCCCCTCAGTCTTGTGATGCTTCTTGTGATTACGGGGGTGGGGCTTCTCATTCATATTTTTAGCATTGGTTATATGTCTGAAGATGATCGGCCGGCCAAGTATTTTGCCTATCTCAATTTATTTCTTTTTAATATGCTGGTTCTCGTTTTGGGAGACAACCTTCTCGTTATGTTTGTGGGTTGGGAGGGAGTGGGACTTTGCTCCTATCTTCTCATTGGATTTTGGTTCACAGATTCCCAAAAGGCAAATGCGGGGATGAAGGCTTTTATCACCAATAGAATTGGGGATGCGGGTTTTCTTTTAGGTATTTTCACCCTATTTATGGCATTGGGAACCATTGAGTTTACGGAACTTTTGTCTTCTGCCTCATCTGGGGTTCCCGAAAATGGCTGGGGGGGACCTCTCACATGGGCTTGCCTGTTTCTATTTATTGGAGCCACAGGTAAATCCGCACAGATTCCCCTTTATGTCTGGCTCCCCGATGCCATGGCTGGGCCGACGCCCGTATCGGCTCTTATCCACGCTGCCACCATGGTCACTGCTGGAGTTTATATGATTGTTCGCTTGGACGCTGTGTTTCTCATGGCTCCCCAGCTCATGGCTGTCATTGCTGTCATAGGAGGTCTTACGGCTTTGATGGCGGCCTCCATAGGGATGACTCAATGGGATATCAAGAAAGTTCTTGCTTATTCCACGGTTTCTCAGTTGGGTTATATGTTTCTTGCTGTGGGAGTGGGGGCTTTTATGCCAGCTCTCTTTCACCTGATGACCCACGCTTTTTTTAAAGCCCTGATGTTTTTAGGTTCTGGAAGTGTCATTCATGCCATGAATGGAGAGCAAGACATAAGAAAAATGGGGGGGCTTAAGAAAATCATGCCCATCACTCACATCACCTTTCTCATCGGCTGGTTGGCCATCATTGGTATTCCTCCCCTCGCGGGCTTTTTTAGTAAGGATGAAATTCTTTGGTACTCTTTTGTAAGCCCTCTGGGAAGTCCCTTTTTATGGTTGATAGGTGTGGTGGGGGCTGGTATGACAGCCTTTTATATGACTCGCCTCATGGCCCTCACTTTTTGGGGTGAAAGTCGGGTGCCTAAGGAGATTCATCCCCATGAATCGCCTCGGGTGATGACCGTTCCTTTGATATTTCTTGCTTTTTTATCCATTGTTGGTGGTTGGTTGGGAATTCCCCATGTGATTTCAGCTGTTCTTCCGGGGCATCCGTCCCATATTTTAGAGCACTGGTTGGCCCCCCTTGTAAGCACTGTGGATCTTGGAACTCCTTCAGTGACTTTGGAGTGGATACTCATAGGTTTTTCTGTTCTTTTAGCCATAGCTTGTGGAGCCTTTGCCTACCATCTTTATATTGATAACCCTGATCAACCCAAGAGGTTGGTTCAAAAGATTCATCCACTTTACAGGCTCGTTCACAATAAATACTTTGTGGATGAAATTTATATGGGAAAAATCGTGAGCCCCCTTGTGGATATCAGCAAAGGTCTTTGGTTTTATATTGATGTGAACCTTATTGATAGGGTTACATATGTGTTGACAGATTTTATGAAGAACTGTGGTGGCGGTTTACGTCTGTTACAAAATGGAAATATGCAACAGTACGCTTTCTATATTGTCTTGGGTCTTATTGGTATGATGACCATTATCTTTGTGGGGTGAGTGAATCATGTGTGGAGTCAGCGAGCCGTTTTGTGGAGTTAATGAACTATTTTATTTGGGGTAAATAAACTGTTTTGTGGAGTTTGTGAATCATGTTGTTATCTTTGATTATTTTCTTACCATCTTTGTTTGCTCTCTTTATTTGGCTTTTTCCCCAAGAAAAAGAGAAGTGGATTCGCCCCACGGCTTTGACCTTTGCCCTCGTAGAATTTCTCTTAAGTCTTGTGATTTTAAATCGCTTTCACCCCAGCCACCCCGGCTTGCAGCTGACCGAGCGTATGCCTTGGGTGGACTCTTTCGGTATCAGTTATTTCGTAGGTATTGACGGGATTTCTCTGTGGCTTGTGCTTCTTACCACTTTTCTCACCCCTCTTACTATTGCAGGGAGTTGGACATCTGTGGTGGAAAAAGTGCGGGGTTTTCACATATGTCTTTTTCTCTTACAAACCACGGTTTTGGGCACTTTTCTCGCTATGGATGCCATTTTATTTTACGTCTTTTTTGAAGCCTCCCTTGTGCCCATGTATTTCATTATTGGTATATGGGGGGGGGCAAGGCGTATTTATGCCACAATTAAGTTTTTTATTTTCACTATGGCGGGTTCTGTTTTCTTACTCCTAGGGATTATTGCTTTGATGCTTATGACCCAGACCCTTCCTGGAGGAGGAATGAGTGCCAGTTTGTTGGATTTTTATAAACTCGATATTCCCTTTGTGGGGAATCAGTTTTTAAGTCTTCAAACACTTCTCTTTTTTGCAGTGTCCCTGGCTTTTGTCATCAAGGTGCCCATGTTTCCTTTTCACACATGGCTTCCCGATGCCCATGTGGAAGCTCCCACTCCAGGTTCTGTCATTCTTGCCGGTGTCCTGCTAAAACTTGGAACCTATGGTCTTTTAAGGTTTTCTATCCCCTTGTTCCCCCAAGCGACGGAGTACTTCGGGTGGATTTTTCTCCTTATGGCTGTTTTTGGCATTGTCTATGGGGCCTTGGTCGCCATGGTTCAACCTGATATGAAAAAACTTGTGGCTTACTCATCTGTTTCCCATATGGGCTATGTGGTTTTAGGGCTTTTTGTTCTCAATGAGTACAGTGTCACAGGAGGTATTTATCAGATGCTCAATCATGGGGTGAGTACAGGGGCCCTTTTCCTACTTGTTGGTATGATTTACGAAAGAACTCACTCCCGTGAAATATCAAGGTACGGTGGTTTGGCCAAAGAGGCTCCTTTGTTTACCATTCTTTTTGTCATTGTCACCATGTCAAGTATTGCGGTTCCCCTTACCAATGGTTTTGTGGGTGAGTATCTCATTTTAATGGGAAGCTATATGGCTCACAAGCCCTATGGGATGATAGCTGTTCTTGGGGTTGTTTTGGGGGCCTCCTACATGTTGTGGATGGTAAAACGGGTTTTCTTTGGGGCCCCTGGGGAGCTTGTCCAAAAACATCGTGGACATTTAGATATTACGAAGAGGGAAATGGCCGTGATGGTTCCTCTGGTTGTTCTTATCTTTTGGATGGGCCTTTTTCCCAACCATTTTTTAGATTGGTCCAAGGCGAGCATTTATCATATGGTGAAAAATAAAAATTCTTACGAACTATCTATTTATAACCCTATAAGAAAAAACTAGGATACTCATTCATGGACATTGCACTGAATGCCATTGATTTATTTTTAGTGGCCCCCCTTATTTGCTTATTTTTAGGGAGTCTTATTCCCATAACGGTGAAGGTCCTCCGGGGAAACAAAGAAATGGCTCCTTTTCCAACGATTATTTATGGATTTATTGGGATTGTCTTGGCCACAGGTTTTCTCATTGCAGCTCAGTCGGTCAATACACTGGCTTTTTCAGGGGCTCTTGTCTACGATGGAATCACCATTTTTACAAGCCTTGTGGTCTTACTCATTACCGCCGTGACCCTCCTTTATTCCGGAGAAAATTCTGCCATTTGCAAGGAACAATTTTCTGAATATGTCTTTCTCCTTCTTGGTTCCGCTATAGGAATGCTTATTGTGGTGGCTTCCAACGACCTTATCGTCACATTTATTGGTATTGAAATCATGTCCCTTTGTCTTTATATGCTTATTGCCCTAGGTCGTGATCCCATTTTATCCAAGGAAGCGGCTTTGAAGTATTTTATTTTAGGAAGTTTTGCTTCAGCTATTTTCTTATATGGCATTGCTTTGGTTTACGGAAGTGTGGGTAGCACCTACCTTGGAGATATCGCCAAGGTGGCCTCCCTGTTGATGTCCTCCCACCGGATTTTTGTTTTTGGAGCGGTGATGGTGATTCTGGGATTTGGCTTTAAGTTAGCTTTGGTTCCCTTTCATTCATGGGCCCCTGATGTCTACCAAGGCTCTCCCACGCCTTTGACAGGATTTATGGCCACAGGAGTAAAAATTGTTGTTTTTATGGCTTTTTTGCGTTGGCTTCTTACAGATATTCTTGTGGGGGATCGTTCTGTCATTCTTTTAAATGTCCTGGAATGGAGTGCTGTGCTGACCATGGTTGTGGGAAATGTAGCTGCTATTATGCAAGATAGCCTTAAAAGGATGCTTGCTTATTCGGGTATAGCCCACTCTGGTTATGCCATGATGGGGCTTCTTGCAGCAGCCGTGGGCTCTGTTGAAGGAGGGATCTTTGGAGCTTCGGGGCTTTTGTTTTACGTTTTTTCTTACACTATTATGACCCTGGGGGCTTTTGGGGTCGTAAGTCTCCTTGAAGTCCGTGAGAATAAGGTTTTTAGTATAGAAAATGACTTGAAAGGGCTTGGGAAAAATCGTCCTTGGTTGGCCTTAGGGATCACCCTGTTCATGCTAAGTCTTGCAGGGATACCGCCCACCCTTGGTTTTTTTGGTAAATTCTTTCTTTTTTCTGCGGCTCTTAAGCAAGGCTTTTTCTGGCTTGTCATCTGGGGGGTTATAAGCTCTGTCATCAGTGTTTATTACTACCTAAGACCTGTTGTCTTTATGTATATGGTGAGGGAAACAGAAGAAAGGGATGTTAGAAAAAATGAACAAGCACCAGATTCTTCCAATGAAAAATTGATGACGCAAACATGTATTTGCTTGTCAGCTGTATTTGTGGTTGTGGCAGGTATGACTCTTGACCCTATCTATAAATATATTCAAGAGATTGTTTCAAGAATGTTCTAACCTGGCGAAGTCAGAATTAAGAAATCAAGAATGAAGTCTTACACTCTAAGTCCAGTTGAAAAATAAAAAACTTCCATGAATAAAGCCCCCATGAAGATCATGTATGACATGAGAACATGATCCTTTGAAGTAAGGCACTTTTTAATGTATTGAAATAACGTATTGAAAAAACTTATATCTTTTATCTCTTCTTTTTACTAAAGAACCCGACCATTTATCGCCGAGTAAGTATTAACATTGACCAATATGAGAGAACTTCTTGAAGAGGTGGAGAGGATATATAGATGAGCTTTGATGATGATTTGCCAGAAATGCTTGAGAATTTACCCATGTTGCCTGTGCGAGATATTGTTGTTTTTCCCTACATGATACTTCCATTGTATGTGGGGAGAGAAACGTCCATACGAGCCGTTGAAGGTGCTTTGGCTAATAATCGTTTGATATTTCTTGCTTCACAAGAGCAGATTACAGAGGAAAATCCCACAGCGAACTCTATATATAAGATAGGCACGATTGCTATGATTATGAGAATGAGGAAGCTGGCGGATGGGCGTATTAAAATACTTATTCAGGGTGTTGCCAAGGGAGTGACTCAGAAATTTGTTCAGTCAAACCCCTTCTTCAAAGTCAATGTTAAAAAGCTTCCTGAAGTTCAGGAAAGTGTTGCTAAATCTGAACATGAAGCTATCATTCGTACGGCTAAAGAGAGGCTAGAGAAAATTATTGGATTGGGTCGTATGCTTTCCCCAGATATGTTGCTTATTTTAGATGATGTGACAGATCCTGCAAGACTTTCAGATCTCATTGCAAGCAATCTTGATTTGAAGGTGGGTGATGCTCAAAGGGTTCTTGAAACCCATGATCCTAAGGAGCGGCTCATCTTGGTGAACCAGATATTGGCCAATGAACTTGAAGTTCTTCAAATGCAGGTAGAAATTCGTAATACAGCCAAAGATGAGATGTCAAAAAGCCAACGAGAGTATTTTCTTCGCGAGCAAATGCGAGCAATTAAGAATGAACTTGGTGATGCAGATTCTAAATCGGAAGAAATAGACAACCTGAGAGACAAGATTAAATCCACGGGTATGTCTGAAAAAGTTCAAAAAGAGGCTCTCACACAGCTTTTGCGTCTTGAAAGGATGCATCCTGATGCCAGTGAAGCCTCTATGGTTAGAAGTTATTTAGATATTATGGTAGACTTGCCTTGGGGTATTTCGACGGAGGATCAACTTCATTTAAATAGGGCTCAGAAAATTTTAAATGAGGATCACTACGATCTTGAAAAGGCTAAAGAAAGAATCTTAGAATTCTTAGCTGTCAGACAGTTGAAGGGCAATAATATTACGGGTCCGATTTTGTGTTTTGTCGGCCCTCCTGGAGTGGGAAAAACCTCTCTTGGTAAGAGTATTGCTCGTGCTATGGGACGTAAATATTTTAGAATTTCATTAGGTGGAGTTAAAGACGAGGCAGAGATTCGGGGTCATCGAAGAACTTATGTGGGAGCTATGCCAGGCAAAGTCATTCAAGCTTTAAAACAAATTGGCTCCAATAACCCCGTGATTGTTCTTGATGAGATTGATAAGCTTGGATCAGATTTTCGTGGAGACCCCAGTGCTGCCATGCTTGAGGTTTTGGATCCAGAGCAGAATGCGAATTTTAGAGATAATTACTTAAATGTGGATTTTGATCTTAGCAATGTTTTATTTGTGGCCACAGCCAATGTTTTAGATAGTATTCCTCCTGCTCTTCGAGATCGTATGGAGGTTATACAAATATCTGGCTATACTGAAAATGATAAAATCCTTATTGCTAAGAAATATCTTATGAGTAAAGAAATTGAGCGAAGTGGGATTACAGAAGAGAATATTGAATTCACTGATAAAGGCATCCAATATCTTATTAGTCACTATACCAGAGAGGCTGGTCTAAGAAATCTAAGCCGTGAAATTGGATCTCTTTGTCGAAAGATTGCTAAGAAAATTGTCTCTGGAGAACAGAGTAAAATGTTGATAACTCCAGAAAAGATCATTGAATTATTAGGTGCCCCTAAATTTATTAGAGATACTAAGCTTAAGGAAAGCCAAGTTGGTATTACAACAGGTCTTGCTTGGACACAAGTGGGAGGTGAGATCCTCTATGTTGAAGCTATTAAAATGAAGGGAAAAGGTGGGCTTATACTCACAGGGCAACTTGGTGATGTTATGAAAGAATCGGCTCAAGCGGCTATGTCCTATGCCAAAGCCAATGCTGCGGGTTTAGGTATTGAAAGTCGTTGGTTTACAAGCAATGAAGTTCATGTGCATATACCTGCCGGTGCAACTCCAAAGGATGGTCCTTCAGCAGGTGTGACTATTTCGACATCACTCATTAGCGTGATGACAGATATTCCTGTGAGGACAGATATGGCTATGACGGGAGAAGTCACTTTGTCGGGAAGAGTGTTACCTGTGGGAGGGATTAAAGAAAAAGCTCTTGCGGCTCTTAGTCATGATATCAACACCATTATTTTACCTTTAGCTAATAAGAAGGACGTTGCTGATATTCCAAATGAATTTAAAGAGAAGATGAACTTTATCTATGTAGAAAACCTAGATGAAGTTATTGCTCTAGCCTTTGATCATCCCACCAAGAGAGCGGTGAGCTCACCACCTTCTAAAAGTTCCAAGAAAAGTAAAAGCAGTCTCCCTTCTATTTCATCAGTGGCTTAGGTCTTAGTAGGAGAAAGTTTTTCTTTTTCCTTGTGGAGGCGTTCATTTTCATCTTCGAGGGCAAGAACGAGGGTCTTGAGGTCTGAGACTTCACTTTGAACCAAAATGAGATGTTCTTCTCCCGAGTTTGACAGCAGCATCTGCGTCAAACGAATGATATTAAAGGATTAACGCATATAGTTGTATTTTGTTTATCCACACTTGTGGGCATTAAGGATTCTGGGAGGGATGGGGACGCCTGCGGCTTTAAATAAGGAGTTGGCATTGCCAGTGATATCTGTGCGGGTCCAAATGACTTGATCACGAATTTTAACAGGGATAGCCCTAACTTCCTTGAGTTCCCTCATGGCCTCTACAACAGTTAAAGGTCGCTCTTTAACATGACCAATGCCTATGGCTGGGCTTTTTAGTTCATCTTCTTATCTCTTAAACATTTTGTAAGGTGGGCCTCACAAAGATAAGTTAAAAAGCATAGAGTTAAATGTCCAATAATCCTCTGGTCTGTCCAATGGAAAACAGGACGTGTTTTCAAAGTCCCTTTTAACTCACCAAAAGCATCTTCAATTTTCCACAATTCTTTGTAGTTGATAATAATCTCATCTGCCGTCAAGTCTTTGACATTTGTAAGGACGGCAAAAAAACCATCAATTTTTTCATCTAATTCTATTTGTTCTGCATTTAATTCAGGTTTTTTATTTTTGTCGTCAGCCATCTTTACATATGTTAGCTGACAATTAAAATGCCCCACCGTCGCCAATGAAAAGTGGCCACTTTTCAGAGGAGGACCTATGGTGATTTTTGGCATTGTCAACCGAGACGCATATAATCAATTGATATTACTCATAAAAAGGCTCCGAGCTGATAAGAACTCCTTTTGGGTTCTTGTCGACCTGGAAAGGGGCTCCGTGTTGGAGAGTCCTTCCATGACAGCCTATTCAGGTTCCATATTTGTCATTTGTAGACTGTTTCTGGATTTCAATGAGGTTAAATATATAGTCAAGAAAAGCCTGTTTAGGCTGTGCCCATTTTCTAAAGTATTTAAATTCCACAAGATTCCAACATTTGCCTCAATTTTCATGGAATTTCTTTTTGAAGACAGGCTTCCCTTAAAGCCGTCGCCAATTAAAATGTCCCACTTTCAATATGGAGGTTGTCGCCAATGAAAAGTGACCAATCTTCAGGGAGTGTTCAAATACTAGACAATGAAGTCTCTTCTTCTGATATAGATACTAAGCTCACAGAGTCCCTCCCTTTTGCAACTCAAAAGGTTAGCAATGAGGAGGATCTTATGATTAGTCAATACACTTTCGGCCGCATTCGTGACCTGAGTCACAGTGGTAAAAATAAGACAGAAATATCTCGTGAATTAGGGATCAATCGTAAGACGGTGCGCAAGTACTGTGAGTCCAACACCCCACCGAAGTACAAGGCGAGGTCCAAAAGAACTCGCCCAGATCCCCTTAATGGATATATGGATCGGGTGAAGTACTTTTTGAAGTTGAACCCAAGTAACACCGCCCGTGAAATATATGAGCTATTAGTTGAGGAGGGTTATCGTGGGAGTGAGAGAACGGTTCAGAGAAGAGTTTGTGAGATTCTTGGTTCTCGCCCCAAGGAGCGTTTTTTCAGCCAAAGATATGATCCTGGAGAACAGGCTCAGTTTGATTTTAAGGAGAAGGTTGCTTTACCATTTGCCGATGGTGTTCAGATCGTTCATCTCCATTTTGGAACATTGCCTTGTAGTGGCACCTGTTGGGTTCGTGCCTACCCCTTTCTTGTCTATGAGTGTTTCATCGATGGGGTGCATGCTTTTTTTGAAAAGATAGGTGGGATGAGTGCGAACATCCGTATTGATAATTTATCTCCCTGTGTGAAGAAAGTTCTTAAAGGAAATCAGCGAATTTACACCCAATCTTTTGATCGAGCCATCCAATACTATGGATTTAAGGTTCTTCCCTGCCGCGCAGGGAAGGGCTCTGACAAGGGAGATGTGGAGCGTGATATTCGAACCTTCAGTTCTCGGATAAAAAATATTGTTAGAAACAAAGGAATTGTTTTTAAAGACTGGGATCATTTGAATCAGTTTTTAGAGTCTTATATGGATCAGCATCAGAGTGACTCCACCAAATCTCGCTTTGAGGAGGAGGCCAAAGTTCTTAAGCCTTTGCCTCCACGAGATGAAGATATTCTCTGTAAGGTGAATATTTGTCAAAGTAATGGTTATGGGACTTTGAGAATAGGTAAAACCACATATTCCATACCTGATGAGGTGATCCAATCTCCCTGTAAAACCGTACAGGGTCCCTATCATGTCACGATCTATCGTGCAGGAGGGAAGCAAGAAATTGTCGCTCGCCATCAAAGAAAACCTGATGGGGAGCATAGTCTTCTTCTTGAACATATCCTTCCCTCTTTAGTTCGTAAGCCGCAAGCCATGGTAAGATGGGCTCACCGATCCATTCTTTTTCCAACAAATGTGTTTGAAAATTTTTATCAATACCTCAAGCAACAAGATTCAAGCCGTGCCGAGCATGAATATTTAAGAGTTATCAACTTGATTCAGCATGTGAGTTGGCAGGACTTATCTACAGCCATGGAGCTTCAATTAGAAAGTCGTGAGATTTTCGACTTTAAATCCATAAAAGATTTGCTCTTAGGCAATCCCACCAAAATTAATTTGAATGACCAACAAAAACCACTTCAACCTAGATTGTCTCAATATGACAGTCTTGTTCCAAACATAGGAGGTTCTTAATGAATCACGAAGAACTTATAGGTTCTCTTAAAAAACTCCGACTTCCAGCGATGGCGGATGAATATGTTGCAACGGCTAGAGTTGCCGAAAAAACAAAAAAGACGTATGAACAGTATTTAGGTATACTCGTTCAAAATGAGCTTGCTGACAAGCATTCCCAGAGAGTGAAAAGATTGCTTAAGGGGGCCAAGCTTCCTCAACTTAAATCACTCCAAACTTATAACTTCCAGAAAAGAACGGGAGTGACAGCTCAGCAAATTAATTGGATGGCAGAGGGAGAGTGGGTCAGAAAAGCCTGTAATGTTGTGTTTTACGGAAGCTTTGGAATGGGGAAAAGTCATTTGGCCATGTCCCTAGTTCGTTCACTCTGTGAACAAGGCTATCGATGTTTATGGGTCACCACTCATGAACTTATTGAAACAATGCGTGAAAGCAAGAAAGAACTCTCATTGAATGCTCTTTTTAAGAAATTAGACCGTTTTGATCTTATTGCTTGTGATGAACTTGGCTATACAGCTTCCTGCACAGAGGGGGCAGATCTTTTCTTTCAATTCATATCTCAGCGATATGAAAGGAAAAGTCTCATGATCACTACAAACTTAACATACTCTGAATGGGATAAGGTGTTTCTTAACCCTATTACCACCGCTGCTGCTGTTGATCGAATCATTCACAACTGTGAAACCCTCAACATTGAAGGAAAAGAAAGTTGGAGAACCGAATCGGCAAAAGCCAAGTCTAAACAGAGCAAAGAGGAAAGTTCAACCAAAGAAGTTCATTAGAGATCCCCACTTTTGGGGAAGGAACTCGCCAGTTATCCACAAAATTTATCCACAGCAGCACTGCGTTGCTAGACATCGGGGTCACAGCCGCAGTGTCGCCATGGATAAATTTATGGATAACTGGCTTTTACCGTACTATTTACTCGTCACTCTTGCGGAGCTTTAGACATTAGCTGCGCCAAGGAATCCTGAAAAATACTCCATTTACCTCTGCCATAGGGCTGAAGGATGCATTTGGGGTCATGCCAAAAGTGGTGGGCAGAAAATCATTCCTCAGAATCTTGTGGCATAGTCCGAGTTAAATGATGAGCAAAATAAAGACACTTGACTAAACTCTGAACGAAGAATAACTAAATCAGTACATCATCAACTGGCCGTTTTTCATTGGCGACGGCTTCTAAAAATGGCCAATTTTAATTGGCGCCTAACAACATATTTCTTATAACCTTTATTGGAAACAAAAGTACTAGACTGAACACCTTTAGAAGATAGTTTTCCTTCGATCTTTTCAAGAAGGGATTCTCTAGATTTTTTATCTCTCTCTGCTCTTTTCCTAGACCAAGTCACAATACATCTATGCCCCCCATGGTCTGTTTCGTAAACAGCAAGCTCCCTAAAAGTTGTAACTAGGTTTAATGTATTGCGTTAACTTTCCTCTCTTCCTATGGAATTGGCTGCTGTCAACGGTTTGAGAGGTTTAATAGTATTAATATATTTAATATGATTCATAAGAATTTGCTGCGAAAGGTCCTCTTCGTCTCCATTGGATAGATGAGGCATAGTGGTAGCCACAGCCACCGTCACATTTGAAACAGATAAAAAACATCATTTTGTCTTGGGAAGCCCATCTATTTGGAAGGCTGAAAAAATATCCTTTTGTTTTTTAGACAGCTCTCCAAGCATCAGATCACCTGTAGCTAATTCATAAAATTTTAATCGGTCCATCATTTTGTAAATTTCTATTTTAGACATTTTTTTATATAACTTCTTATCTTTCATAACAGTATCAATATGTGAAATTAAAATTAAAGAGAGAAAATTAATAAAGATGCTTCCCCTCATATTCATGAGAGAATGAACTCGACTTCTCCTTCCATTAATATCATGCTTGAATGAGAAAAATACTTTCTCAATGATATCTTTGTTTCGATATAAACTCAATATATCTGTTTTCTTTAAATCATGACTATTTGTAATTAATATCATAATACCCAGCGTAGAAGATTCTTCATTAATATTTTCTTCATTTAAAGAAATCTTAAATGGAGTGCAATCAGAGATATTGAGAAACCTTTTTTTATTTCCTAAAGTTTCTTTCATATAGGAACTAGCTTGTTCTTCTGATTTCAAATCTTTCTCAAGAAAGAGTTTCATAAAATCAAGCAACTCTTTCATTAACACAGATTCCTCATAAACCCTTCTTTCTTTGTCTAAGAAAATATGAGCCGTACAATCAAATCCTCCGATTTTTATTGATTCTTTGCAATGCGAATAAATTTCCTCATTAAAAGTAAAAGAGCATGATGGAGATTTTATTTTCTCATTTAAAGCCACAGCAAGCTCTCTTGAGAGTTTTGTTCTAAAACTCATGGGTATCAAATACTTCAATTCCTTACGATGCAGTCCCTTAATATTTTCTACACTAGAAAAACCCTTATCCATAACTAAACAATCTAAATCTAATTTATAACTTGTTATGATCTCAATAATATTCGATAAAGTTTTGACATCCGGTATACTTCCAGGATAGATTCTGTACGCTATAGGCGTATGAGTTTTATTGTCTTCAGATTTCCTACTTATCAGACCTAAGTTTATCTGTTCGAGATTCTCTCCATCTCTGTTGTAACCTTTCTCTAAAAATTCATTATTCATAGAGTAGGAAGAAAAGGATGTGATGTCAAACATTACCGTACCAGAACCCTTCACTTGACTTATCCATTCGCTAAAGAAAGATTCTATCTTTTTTTGATCTCTCCCAAGATCACATAAGAGATTGCTTATTTTTTGTGACGACATAAAATTTTTCTTTGAAACATAAGCTTCTTGACACCACATATCGTAAAGATAAAAGGGCTCTCTTTTGATTATTTTAAAAAAAGCTAAATGCAAATAATGTTCGTAATTATCTGGATAAATTTTAGACAATGTTTTTAGAAGATTTAGTTGTTCGCATATTTTCTCTAAGAAAAATAAGGCTCCCACATTATAGGAGCCTATGGGAATCTTTTTTCTTTTGGTCTTAATTTGACCTGTAAACTCATCCTTTCTTCCAAGGTAGATGCGTTTTTGCCTGGCCTGCTTTTTTTCCTTGTCCCAAAAGCTTTCAACTTTATAGACATAGGTTTTTCCCTTATTTTTTTGCTCAAAAGTGTATGACATCGTTAATATTGTAACTATGCTTTTGAAGAGATGACAATCTCTTAATCAAAGTGAAGGCCTTCTCAGACAATAATCAGGACTTAAGCCCTACACCTAGTTACAACTTTTAGGGATTTCAGGAAGCTCATTCTCATATACCCAGCTAAAACGATTTAAATCATAGACCTCTTGTTTCTTTTCTTTTTTTAAAGATCCAAGCTTCATACCAACAATAAACTCGCTTTGATCCTCACTGAGTTTGTCAGTATTAGCCTTTGATAAAAGCCCCCTATCAGCCACAAAAATGAAACGGCGTACATTAAACTTTTTTCTCATTTTATCAACAATATCTGAAAGCGTCTTGCCTTCAAAAGTATTACCAGGGAAAACCTCAAAACCTAAAGGGATGCCATCCCGATTCACCAACAAACCAAAGACAACTTGGGTGCAGTCTGATCGTCTCTCTTTACTATAGCCAAATTGACGAAGTTTCCCTAAGTCTGTTCTTGTACTCTCGAAGCGTAAGGTTGTTAAATCATACAACACAATGTCTACTTGGAAATTAAATAAATCTCGCCCCACCCAATAAAGCGAGTTCTCTATTTCATCCTTATGGGAGGCAAGTAAGTCCATAGACCGATAAATATGCTGGAGACTCAAATCACCCTTAATCATGTCTGGGTAAAAAGATTTTTGCCAATACTCAAAAACCTTTAACTTGGAACTAGGAGCAATAAATCGGCTGGCAACTAAGGTAAAAATCACCTTACATAAATCAAATTGAACTTTCTCATGAGAATCTTTTATGTCTTTGAGGGTCTTATTGATACCCAGTTGATCAAACAACTTTTGTAAAATCAGCAAGGGACCCAAAATGAAAGTCTCTTCGATGTAAAGCTCCTTAGCCAATTGACTCACAGTGAGAAGCTCTCGGTGGCGGGATACGGCCTGCGCCAAACTATTAATCTTATCCTCTCCTCCTTCTCCAGCCTTACCTAAGGACATGAGCATGCGTTTTTTGGATTTGCCTTTTTCTCTGTAGGACTCCACAAGGTGGTAGTAGCACTGACCTTTTGAGTTTTTAGTCGTTTGGATGTACATGAGGATATTTTCTACATATTTCTATGATATATCAATATTTAAAACGATAAAATCCTATTTTGTTTTCTACACTTTTTTTACGTCAATTTTAATTTTTCCAGCAGCTACCATTATATTTCAGTACAACCCCAATTTCTGGAAATTTCGCATTTTAACGCAGATGCTGCTGTCAAACTCGGGAATAAGAAGGACGTTGCTGATATTCCAAATGAATTTAAAGAGAAGATGAACTTTATCTATGTAGAAAACCTAGATGAAGTTATTGCTCTAGCCTTTGATCATCCCACCAAGAGAGCGGTGAGCTCACCACCTTCTAAAAGTTCCAAGAAAAGTAAAAGCAGTCTCCCTTCTATTTCATCAGTGGCTTAGGTCTTAGTAGGAGAAAGTTTTTCTTTTTCCTTGTGGAGGCGTTCATTTTCATCTTCGAGGGCAAGAACGAGGGTCTTGAGGTCTGAGACTTCACTTTGAACCAAAATGAGATGTTCTTCTTTTTCTTGAAGAATGAGGGAATAAGCTTTTTTTAGCTCATTCAACAACCGGTTGGTTGTGGCTAGAATAGCTTGAGAGGAGGCTGCACTTTGGTTTAAGGCATGGAAGTCCATGGTCAAGAATTGCTGCTTTCCGTCAACTGGTGAGGATTCTGCAAGCGTTTTTGTGGTGGGGAGCTGCTGGGTAAGACAAGAATCGCTTGGTTGTGGGGGGGCGATGGTGTTTGTCCGACTTTGCTTAGCTTTTAAGGGAAAATATTCTTTTTTGGAGTCATCCAGGAGGCTTTCCAATTTGGTCTCGTCACTGAGTTTGGCCTGCTCACTCATTTTGGCTTGGTCACTCATTTTAGCCTGCTCACTCACTCTGGCTTGATGACTTATTTGAGTCCAGTTGCTTTGCCTAGGCTGGTGACTTATGTCATCTAGGTGACTGTGATGGTTTTGGCTATTCATTTCTTTTTGTATAGTGGCTCTGAAGCGCTTTGTTTTGTTGTTTAGAGGTTTATCCAGCACAAGATATTTACCATCTTTATAGGTAAATTCAATCTGGTTGGCTCGAATGCGTCTCCTGAGTGTTGAGATGCTTACTTCGTAGCGGTGGGAAAACTGAGATAAGGGTATCCAATCTTGTTCTGTCATTGTTTTTACTCCCTTGATAACTCAAATCTATCATAGACCTGGCCAATGTAAAGTGTCTGTTCACAATCTAGACTGAAATCTGGTTTGAGTATTCTAATTTAGGCAACTTGAGCTATTTAAATATCTCTGGATATCTGATTGAATATCTTTTGTTGAGTATCTCTGAATATCTGAATACTCAAGATGACTCATGGCGCAGGCGAAGTATATTGGGTCATAGTAAATCACTGGAGTCATTCGTGTTGAAGGTTTCAATTTTTTATAGGCATAGACAAGGATATTGTTGGTAATTATGATAAGCCTATGTGTCTTAATGAAAAAAAGCATCCAGCATTGGTTCTTAGTGGAGGGGGATTTAAGGCGGCCGCATTTCATATTGGAGTGTGTTTGGGTTTGCAAGAAAAGGGATTTAGGTTTGCCGGAGGGGGTCAGCGGGAGATTGAAAAAAGCTTTTTAGAATCGAGCATGACTTTTAAGACTTATGTGGGATCGAGTGCAGGGTCAGTCATTTGTTCACTTTTGGCTTCGGGGTACAGTCTTTCTTCTATGGTGAAGGCTTTTACTCCGGACTTAGATCTAGGTAGTTTTTCTCAGTCTAAACTAACAAGTAAAGGGGATTCCTTTAAGCCATTGGGTTATAGGGATGTTTTTTCCATCAATCTTCATACTCAGAAAAGTGGATTTCTAGCTGGCTTTAAGAAGAATCGCCTCTCCATAAGCGGTGGCATTGAGGTCTTATTAAAAAAGGGTTTTACGCTGAATGGTATTTTTACCACAGAGAAACTAGAAAGGTATCTTCGGGAACAAATCTTGAGAGAAAATACCTTTGATAGACTGGGAGTGGATCTCTATATCATTGCAACTCAGCTCAATCACTCAAAAAAGGCTATTTTTGGAGCTTTTGAAGAAGAAAGCGTTGATGAAACCGTCAAGTATGTCAATTATGCCACCATTAGTGAGGCCTGTGCAGCTTCGGCAAGTCTTCCCCCGGCTTTTGCGCCCTATGGCATTACAAATCATGAGGGAAGAAAAGTTTTCTTTTTCGATGGGGAAATACGTGACACTTTGTCAACCCATGTGGCTTCAGATCACAATGCAGATCTAGTGGTTGCTTCCTATTCTTTCCAGCCCTATCACTACAATAGTGAGATTGGCTCTCTTCACGAATATGGAATTCCTACAGTTATGAATCAAGCCATTTATCAAGTTCTTGAGCAGAAGATTGAAACACATCGGCGTTACAAGCGTGAGATCAAGGATTTATTGAAGGCTTGTAGGGACTATCTCAAACAAACAGACCTCAAAAAAGAATCTCAAGAGGAATTATTGGATATTCTTCTTTCAAAGACCCGTTTTAAGACAGATGTTGATTACATATACATACACCCTAGTTCAGATGACTACGAGATGTTTTTTGCAGATCACTTCAGCCTTAAACCACAGATACTTTCTAAGATTATTAAAGTGGGGTTTAGGGCCGCTATGAAGGCTCTCCGAAAGTACAGTTGATAGGGTTTGGTTTAAATAAAACCAAATAAAATCAAATCATTGAATAAGAACAAAGAATAAGAATGAAAGGCCAAAAGTCATGAAAATTGAGTGAGATTTTACTACTGAAACATTCATGAAATGAGTCTGGCGGAGAGGGAGAGATTCGAACTCTCGGTACGGTTGCCCGTACGGATCCTTAGCAGGGACCTGGTTTAAACCACTCACCCACCTCTCCGCAAATATTTTTGGTCGAATTGGTTAAACCAAACGTCAAATACAGAGGTCATAACTTGCCACAGGCTTGTTTTAGAATCAACTTGATTTACTACTAGAATGTGGCTACAAGGTTTCTAGATTTTATAGTGTTTTACTTGTGCACTCGTAGCTCAGCTGGATAGAGTACCTGACTACGAATCAGGTGGTCGGAGGTTCGACTCCTTCCGGGTGCGCCATTTTTTTTAAGTCAATAGGAGGGCTTTCTATATGGGAGGGCTTTTCTACATTGTTTTGTGTGGTCAAAGGATTTGTATGGTCAAAAGAATGGGTATATGTGTTAGCTTGTCTTTTGTGAAAATCCGTATTTTAATCTCTTTCTTTGTTTTGTGGCCCTTTTTGTGGTGGCTTTTATCCTGTGGTGTTAAGGGAGATCCTCAGCCCCCTGAGGGTGCCTTCGACTGGGGGGGGCTCCGCAAATCTCGTGTAAAAACACAAGCTTCACCTATGGAGTCCTCGCAGGGGTTTATTCCACCCTGGTCTTTTTTGAGGGAGGGGTTGGGGTCTAGGCAGGGTGACGGACTTCGTCAGAGAGATCGTCAGGACAGAGATCAAAAACGAAATCGTAAGGACAGAGATCAAAAACGAAAAAGAGGCGAAGAGTCTAAGTCCAATTGAAAAGCTATGGAATGTCCAATTGAGGAGCTATGGAATTTTATATTGATAGTGCAAATATAGAGGAAATTAAGATGGCCAACAGGTGTGGTTGGGTGGATGGGGTGACAACAAACCCCACTCTTGTGGCGCAGTCAGGTAGGTCTCACTATGAGCTTATAGAAGAAATATGTTGTGAGGTCAAAGGTCTTGTGTCTGCTGAAGTGGTTGGTGTGTCCGAGGAAGAAATGGTCAAAGAGGGTCTCCAACTCGCCAAAATTGCAGACAATGTGGTGGTGAAAATTCCAATGAAGGAAGAGGGGCTTATCGCCGTACGTCGCTTGGCTTCTGAGGGCATCAAAACAAATGTGACCCTGATTTTTTCGCCTATTCAAGCTTTGATGGCTGCTAAAGCGGGGGCGACCTTGGTTTCACCTTTTGTGGGGCGTCTTGATGATATTGCTGCCGATGGTATGAGTGTTGTAGATCAGATTGTGCAAATTTATAACAATTACGATTTTGAAACCAAAGTCCTTGTGGCTAGTGCGAGGCATCCCATGCATGTTTTAGAGTCAGCTCTCATATCGGCCCATATTGTGACAATGCCGTATAAGGTTATGAAAGGTCTAACTCGGCATCCA
Organism: Bdellovibrionales bacterium; assembly: GCA_965261545.1. Lineage (GTDB taxonomy): Bacteria > Bdellovibrionota > Bdellovibrionia > Bdellovibrionales > UBA1609 > CBDHDF01. The sequence continues at coordinate 86,728 of CBDHDF010000004.1, forward strand.
TTGACAGATAGGGGTCTTGCTCAGTTTCTTGAAGATGCTAGAATATCCCACCGAATAGTCAAATAACCGAGAGGTAAGCCAAGTGTTCAGAGTATTCAGATGGATCATTGCAGGGTTGATTGCCTTTGCTGTGGGGGGGTTAGGAGGGTGTGCAAGTCATAGGGGCTTTTTAGTTCTTAGGGATATAGACAAACCTTTGAGAGGGATTCAAAAAGTGGTGAGTCAGAGCTTTCCTGAAGGTCCAGCTAAGGTTCAAAGAGGGGGGCGTCTTTTTATATCAAAGCCCATGGTGATGGAGGAGGGAATTCTGGTGTCTGCAAGCCCGGAGGCTAGGCATCGCTTTTATGTGAAGATTTTTATACGCGGAGGCCAGAGACCCTACACCCTCAATATTGAAGCGATTGAAGAGAGAAAGTCGAATCGTGATGGGGACAGATTCCAAGTGATAGGGCGCAGTGATAAGATTGCTCAGAGCATGACCAAGGTTATTTATAAGAGACTCAGACAGCAGCATGAAGAGAATAATATCATTGATAATTTTCGTCCATTTTAGTTTCAAAATTTTAACTTGAGTCATTTACTGTGTGGTCATTTTTTATAAATACCTCATATCACTTGAGGATATGTCTTTTTATGATCTTTTTGTGGCGTTCAAATTTAGATCGTCTCTTCGGTGCTCCCTCCGCCTTCCTATCGGCCTCTTTCAAGGCGTGCTATGCGCTCCTCAAGGGGGGGGTGGGTTGAAAATAGTTGAAGCAGCTTGCTTCTTTTTTGGGCCCCAGCAATTTTGAGAGTGGCCATGGCTTGGTCGCCACTTACAAGGTGCTGGGTGTGGCTGAGCGCTCTTAGGGCTGATATCATTTTATCTCGACTGGTCAGCTTGGCTCCACCTCGATCCGCACGAAATTCTCTTCGACGTGAATAATAGTTGACAACAATGGAGCCCAAAATACTGAAGATAATTTGAAGAACAATGATGGTGACCAATTGTGCAATCCAGCTGAACCTCTCGTCCATCTGGCTGGCGATAATGCGTGCAATGATATGAGCAAGAAACATAACGAGCGCATTAATAATACCTTGTATAAGGGTCATGGTGACCATGTCACCATTGGCGATATGGGCCACTTCGTGGGCTAAGACGGCTTCTACTTCATCTCTGTCAAGTTGGTTTAAAAGTCCTGTGGAAACAGCGACGAGGGAGTTACTTTTAGAAGGACCCGTGGCGAAGGCATTGACTTCTTCCCCCTGGTAAATGCCTACCTCTGGCATTTTGGGAAGGCGGGCCGCTTTGGCGATGCGGTGAACTGTGTTGACAAGTTCGCACATTTGAGGGTCTGTGGCGTTGGGATCAATGACTTGAATGCGCATCATCCACTTTGCCATTTTTTTAGAAATGAGAAGGGAAATAAAAGCGCCCCCCATTCCAAAGAAGACACAGAAAATGGCGAGACCACCATAGCCAGAGGCTTCGATGCCAAAATAAAGCGAGATAAGGCTCCAGCTGATAACAAGTGTTGTCATTACTAAAATGTTGACTATGAGAAAAAGAAATATTCGCCTACCCATCATCCACATAATAATTCCTCCGTTTTTTGAGTCAATTCGATTGGTGCTTGCCTGTCTACTGCCTACTTGTTGTTTGTCCATTGGGCTAATCCATAGATTTTCCCATTTGAACGGCTTGCCCTGCTAGAAGCATTAAAAGAGCAATAATTATACCTGCAATGATAATAAATCTTAAATAGTCTGTCCAGTCAAAGTCTGCGGTTTCTAGTTGAGGTATCTCTTTTTGGGGGGCGGCGCGTAGTGGAATACGAGTTTTCTTGGCGTCGCTTTGATCCTTGGCTTTCACAGAAGAGCGGCGATTTTCTTCTTCCTCACTTTTTTTCTTGGGATTTCGAATCCATTTCACTCTCACGGATCGGCCTTGTTCGTAGTTGTCGTCAAAATTTTGTCCCTGACGGCCTTTTTTAATCGCACCTATGGGGCCGACGGAGAGTCCCTCTGAGTTTTCGTCGCTTTCACTTGATTTCTTTGATTGGTTAGAAGAAATAATCTTGTTATTTAGGGTTCTCCCTGTTCGCGAAGACGAGATTTTTGATTCCCCACTTCCGCCCCGACTCCTTTGGCGTCCACGACGGGTTTTTGGGCGAAAGCGACGGCGAGATGTCGCTGAGTTTCCATCGCCATTGCTCCTGGATTGTCCCAATTGAGTGCGAGAGCTATTTGTATTTTTGTCCGACAAAGGAGGGCGTCCAGCGAGAAAGCTAAACTCTTGAAATTCGTCATTGCAAAAGCCTGGCGATTCAGACTCATCCACTCCTAGACTAGGCAGTTCTCCCGTTTCCAAAAGACAGGAGAGGTAGTTGCCAAAGTAGTTGTCGGCAAAAACCTTAAAAGCTTTGTTAAATTGCAGGATAAGGCCAAGGGTTATACCTACGGTCACAACAAGTATAAGAATATATTCTACGACAGCTTGGCCAGAGTCTGATCTTATTTTTGTTTTTGGCCTCATCATTGTTTCTGCTGAAGGTTGTTTATAGAAGTTCATCCTCTTATTTATCGGTATTTATGTTTAACTTATATGCTCAACTTAACAGTTTCTACATAGTTTCTATTTTTATAGAGTTCCTGTATATTTCTATATATTTTTATGAATTGTTTCAACTTGATACAGTATTGATACAGAATGAAGAAAAATAAAAAAATTAATAAAAAAGTCTTGTCAAATCTTTTTTTTATGTTTATATTATTTATATAACATTCACGTTTATCTCCCACGGCGATAGTCCGTTTCCTAATCAGGTTTGTAAATAACCTGACACACTTTACTCTATAATCATTAACTATAATGTATTTACATTTTGAACATAGGATATCGCAAAACTTTAGTTAGCCAAGATTGTACAAAATCATTTATGTCTCAATTTGTAAATACCGAAAAGATAAGTGCCAAGGTTCTTTAATTTAAGGATTAACTTAATAAGGGTTAAAGAATCACTGGCCATATATACGAGGGGGTATATTATGAAAAAAATCAACAAAACTCTTGCTGCGATTTGGAAGGATGAGTCAGGACAGGGAGCCACTGAATATATTTTATTACTTGTCGTCATTGTTGGTTTAGCAACTCTTTTTGGTGAGCGTATTAAACAGGCTGTTACAGATAAGATCAATGAGGTTTCTGGGCTTATTTCAGGCTTCAGCAACTAAAGCTAAAAGTTGGGGGTCTTGTTGCGTGACTGCTCTCTCCCTCTTTTGCTGAATAAAGTCCTTGGAGCTTAAGAGTCATTCCTCATGTGGTGAATTGAAGCGAATTGGTTTTGAGTGAACCAGTGATGAATTTTAAGGACAGTTTAAGTAAGTAGGGGGATTGTCATGACAACGGAGATTGTACTTTTACTTGCAATATTTGCCTTTATTATTCTAGGAGTTTTTCTGGGGGATTTAGGGCCTATTGCGACATTTCACAGGTCGGGTCCCTACCTCGGGGCAAAAATTGAACGACAAATATCCATTGGACACAACTTCTATAGAGGTGGGGGGCGCATTCCCGAGTGGAGGGATTATGAATAACCTTCTCACTATGAATGGCTTGAATGTCTTTGCCTTTTTCGTTCCAACTTTTATTCTTTTGGCAGGGGTTACCGATGACCTCCTATCTCGCAAAGTTCACAACTGGCTTGTTGTGAGTGCGGTTATGGTGGCTCTGGTTTTTCAGATATTTTTGGGAGGATGGGAAGCTGTCTCTTTGGGGCTTTTGGGCTTTGCCTCTGCATTTTTCTTGTGCCTACCTTTGGTGCTCGCAAAAATGTTGGGGGCAGGCGATATGAAACTCCTCATGGCCTTTGGTCTCTCTACAAATATCAGTTCTGTGTTGGGAGTTACAATTTTTTCTCTTGTATGGGGGGCCCTTTTAGGCTTATTCCAGGCCCTTATTAGGGGAGAAATGAAAAGTCTCTTGGTCAACACTCTCAAAATCGCTGGGATGAAAAAGCCCCATGGGGATTATCACAGGGTTCCTTATACCATTGCCATGTTTTTTGGTTGGCTCACTCAACTTACAATGGAACAAACAGGGGTTCGCTTATGGTAAGGAGCGGGCGGTGGACGACAAGGAGCAAGCCCACAATCTCCATTTTTCTGCATCAGGGGGGGCAGGCGGTTATTGAAGCTGTGCTCGCCGTCGCTTTATTTGTGTCCATTGCTATATTGGTGGCAGGTCAATTTAAGGAAAGGCAAGTCTTTGCCAACTTGATTTCAGGGCCATGGTCCGTTCTTGATGGAATGATTAAGAATGGAGCATGGTCTCCAAGAGACGAGTCAAACACCACTCATCCCAGTCGTCAGAGGAGGCATACATCGACACAAGGAGACCCCGCCCAATGATGAGATTCTATCTTTGTTTTCAACAGCATCTTCAACAGCGTTTTCAACGGCGAAGTTTGAAAGGTTGCTATGGAAATCATGATGAAAGTTGTGATGAAAGTCATGGAGGAGGTGGACTCTGTGGTGATAAGGGTCTTATCACTTTAGATTTTCTCTTTGCTTTTATTTTAGTTATGGGTTTTGCAGGTTTATTGTTTGCCTTAACTATCACTCTCACCATGGTGGAAATTACTCAATACATCACATATGCTTCGGCGAGAAACTATATGACTTCCCATGAGGATGAAGGCCGGCAAAGAGAGATGGCCGTAGAAAAATTCAATCAATTGGCTTCTCACCATGTCATAGCTCCTATGTTTTCCAATGATTGGTTTGAGTTAGATACTCCGCTTGTGGGGCTTGACAACAGTTGGCAACAAGATGTGCCTATTGAGCAGTATTTATTTCGAGGAACCTCTGTTAATTTTATAGCTCACATGCTTGATTTTAATATTCCTTTTTTTGGCTCTACGGCTTCGGATAGCACACAGGGAGGTGGTTTTCGCACAACCATTGGGTCTTATTTAGGTATTGAGGTTCCTGTAGAAAATTGTGTTGAGTTCGCTCGACACCGTTGGGATTGGATAAAAACCCTTTCACCCGACTATGTCCAAGTAGACAATGCCGCCAGTGCGGGTGTTGGCTACCGTTTGATCACGGACAATGGGTGTTGAGAAATGAAACAAGGGGAGGATGGTATGGCGATGATTGAAACACTTCCTTTGATTGTGGTGTTTGTTATTCTCGTGTCCTACGGTTTGGGATTTTGGGGCTCCATACACACGGGTATTCTTCACTCCATAGCGGCGAGAACCTACGCCTTTGAGACTTTTAGAAACCGTACTCACTTGACTTACTTCAGAGAGCAGGGCCGGGGGTTGGATACACCTGAGCACTATGAGGCACAACAATTTCGATTCCATGCCATTCAGGCGATCCAGGCCCCGGGTCTCGATTTTTATGCCACCCAAAGGCCCCTTGCTCTGGCTTTAAAAATAGAAAAACAACCCAATTCTTCTCAGGATCACAACCAAAATATACATATCCTCAGTGGAAGAAACCGAAGCTCTGGGGGCTTGGGCATCAACCCTATTTGGGTCATGGTGGGCTATGCTCTTTGTTTCAACCCTGATTGTGGAGGATGAGCGCAATGAACTCAAATGAAACACGTAAACTGTGGGTATCTATTGGAGTGTCCCTCTTTGCAGTCTTTTTACTCTACAGTTATATTCAAGAAAAGAGTGCGAGCCTCACAAAGAAGTTTGGTGCCAAGAAAAGGGTTGTTATAGCCAAGGAAGAAATTCAAGAAATGCAGACCATTGATGAAACTATGCTTGAGATTGTGGAAAGACCTGTGGACTTTGTGGAGCCTTCAGCCATTAGCGATCCCGAAATGGCTGTGGGTCAAGTCGCCCTTGCTCCTATTAGTAAAAATGAGCAAATTCTTGGAAATAAGATTCACAATCCGGGTCCTGTTACGGGTTTGGAGTTACAGGTGGCTCCAGGGAAAAGGGCTGTCACCCTACCTATTGATGATGTGAGAGGTGTGGCTAAGTTACTCAAGCCTGGAAGCCGCGTGGATATTGTCACAGCCCTTGATGTGGGTAGTGGAAATAGTAAAAAAAGGGAAATAAAAACTCTTTTGCAAGATGTGAGTATTCTCGCTACAGGTCTTAAGATTGTCAATGATCTCCCTCGTCTCTATGAGAAGGTGGGCAGTGATGAGTTTATTAAAAACATCCGCTCGGACACCTCTTTTTCTAACATCACTGTGGAGGTTTCCCCTCGGGATGCACAAAAAATTATCTATATTATATCGACCAACCCAGGGGCTTTGTTTTTAACCTTACGCCACCCCAGCGACCGTTTTATTCATAGCAAGTTGCCTACCGCAGACTTGCAGAGCTTATTGAATAAACCCTTTTTCAAAACTCCAAAACCTGTGTTGCCGCCCCGCCTCCCCACGTCTATAGGCAAGTCACGGGTTGCTCCTGTTAAAAAGAAAAAACGAGGTCCCTATGAAGAGCTTTAATATAATGATGCCTATGGCTTCGGGTTTGGATTCAAGTATGGTTTCGGGCCTAGGTTTGGGTTTAATTTTTGGCTTTGCCTTGGGTTTTGTTTTACGACTGGCTTTGGGGTGGGCTCTGCGTTTGGTCTTGATCTTAGCTTTGATTTTGGGCTTGACTTTTATTTTCTTTTTTGATGGTTCTTCATTTTCACAGGCATTTTCTGGAACTGCAAATGCCGAAAATAATGTTAAGAAATATCAAACCAAATATCTTTCTTTGTATATAGGCGTTCCCCACGATGTCAAGGTGCCTTTGATGACCAATGCCATCAAAGCGACCGGAACTTTTAGACCTTTCACAAAAGCAAAAATAAACAAGAGCAATAAAACCCTTCGCTTTGAACCAAAAAAAGAAGGGGTGGCCACCCTTATTTTGCAGAATCCCAATACGGAGACGATTCTCTATGAATTTCGCATTGACGTTAAGAAGACAAATTTGAGCAAAGTGGCCCGGGAAGTGCGCTCCCTGCTTGGAGACATCAGTGGAATTGAGATTAAGATTATCAACAACAAAGTGATTGTTGATGGGGAAATTCTTATACCAAGGGATATGATTCGCATTCACAGTGTGGTGAAACAGTATGGAGACTTGTCCAACTCGTTTGTGGTTTTAAGTCTTGTGGCTGAAAAAAAGATTGCTCAGTTTATAGAAAGGGATATTGATAATCCCGAGGTTCAAGTGCGAGTGATCAATAAGAAGTTCATTCTTGAGGGCTTCGTGAACGATGCTAAAGAGAAAGACAGGGCCTATATCATCGCACAATCCTATATTAATGATATTATTGTGGATGAGGCTGTTGCTGACAAAAAAGTTCTTACAGCGAATTCTAAGCTGGTTATCAATCTCCTCAAGATAAAGCCCGCCCCTAAAAAGCCACCTAAAAAGATGGTGCAACTTGTTTTTCACTACGTGGAACTTAGCAAAAACTACACCAAGGGGTTTCGTTTTCAATGGACTCCTGACCTAGGGGATGGATCACAAATTAATTTTACTTCAGGGGGGAGGGGCCTGCGGGCTTGTTGACCACTCTCACGGGAACCATCAGCAATCTTCTTCCCAAACTCAACTGGGCCAAAGAACACGGCCATGCAAGGGTTCTCAAAAGCACGAGCATTATGGTTCAAGATGGGGAAACAGGAGTTCTCAACTCAACATCTAGAATTCCCTATCAAGTGGTGAGTGGGCAGGGAGTTCCCTCCACAGCTTTTGAAGAAACGGGTTTAAAGACCAATGTGACTCCGACAATTTTGGGTTCCAATTCCAATAGCATTCGCATGTCGGCTTCTTTTTCTTCCAAGGCCCTTGTGGACTATACGAGCCAAGGCCCTCTGACAAGTAGCAAGGATTTCAAAACAACCATTGTTATCAAAAGTGGGCAAAGTGCTGCGGTGGCTGGTCTTATCACCAGTGAATCGGGAACGGGTTACAATCGTCTTCCGAAAAATGCGAGTCGGAATCCTCTTTTTTCCCTCTATGCCTCCAAGGATTTTCGTCGCTCCCAGAGTCAGTTTGTGGTTTTTATTACCCCTATTATCAGAAGTTCCTCTAGCTCTGGTGTGGAAAAAATCAAGAGGAGGTTTCGCATCAAGAATTAGCCTATTCGCCCATTGTAAGTGAATTTAAAGGGATGAATTTAAAGGGTTAAAACATTTTTGCAAATTCGACAAAGGTTCTTACAAGACAACCCGTGGCTCCCTTTTTGGGGTGGTAGTTACAGCGGTTGTTCATATTCCATGCTGTTCCTGCAATGTCGAAGTGGGCCCATGGAATATCTTCATCCACAAATTGTTCAAGAAAGGCGGCGGCGGTGCCGCTTCCGGCGCCTGTTGTGGAAGATATATTGGCAAGGTCGGCATGGATCCCTCGAATATCTTTCACATAATTGTCACAGATAGGCATGGGCCAGATATTTTCCCCTGTTTTCTCGGCGGCTTTTTTTATTTTCTCTAGAAGAGCTGAATTTCTTGTAAAAACACCTGTGTAGGAATTGCCAAGGGAGACGATAATAGCTCCTGTTAGGGTGGCTGCGTCCACAATGACTGCTGGTTTTTTTTCTGAGGCATAGGAAAGGGCGTCCATAAGAATCAGTCGACCCTCAGCATCTGTGTTGAAAACTTCCACTGTTTTACCATTTCTCGCCGTGAGAATATCTCCAGGTTTATTGGCCATGGGTCCTGGCATATTTTCGCTGGCAGGAATATAGGCCACGGCATTCACTTTGAGTTGGAGTCTTGAAATGGCCAACATGGCTCCAATGACATTGGCTCCTCCGCACATGTCGTACTTCATTTCATCCATTTTAGGTGGAGGTTTCAGGCTGATTCCTCCAGAGTCAAAGGTTAAGCCCTTGCCCACAAAACAGACAGGTTTTTTTGATGGGCTGGCCCCCTTGTATTCCATGGTGATAAATCGAGGTTCGACATCGCTTCCTAGAGAAACCCCGTAGAGTCCTCCCATTCTTTCTTTTTTAATTCGAGCTTTATCCCACATGGTCACTTTAAGTTTTTCTGTGTTTCGAGCTTCTTCTTGAACTCTCTTGGCTAAAATTTCAGGAGTCATTAAATTGCCAGGGGTATCGCCAAGGGCTCTTGCGATATTGACGGCTTCACTAATGATCTTGGCGTTCTCAATGGACTTTTTGAGAGCCGTCGCAGTTTCATTGGTTTGGCTGATCAATGTCCAAGACATGGGGCCTTTGGGATCTGTGGATCCGGGTTTGGATCTGGACCCTTGAGGGGCCTTCGAACTTTTGGATGGGGAAGAGCCTTTGGATGCAGCGGAGTTCTTGGATACAGCAGAGCTTTTGGACGCAGGGAACTGCTTTTTGTTGCTAGGGTTTTCCATAGAATCCTGGTGGGTATTATGGTTTTTGTATGTATCAAAGCTATAGTGACCTAGCATAAGGCCTTCGGTCATGGCAGAGGCGATATCTGTATCCGCTTCTCTTTTGAGAACATGGCAGGCACTATCTATTTGTATGCAGGCCTTTTGAAAGTGATGGCTTTTTAGAAAATGAAGGACTGCTGTTGTCGCTTGGCGAAGGGTCTCTAGGGAAGCCTTTTCTGCATACCCCAGTCCCACAGAAACCAAGTGGTGGCCATCAGAAATTTCGACATTCCTAAAAATACAGATCTCTTTGAAGGAACCTCGAAGGCTACCTTCCTCTTTGGCCGCGAGGAGGAAACTTGAAATTTGTGGATCCAAACCTTGGGTATGCAGGGCTTTATGGCTTTCCTTTGCTATCGATGCAGATGAGCGAGAAGGGTTTGGTGAACGGAAAGAGGCAGAGGTGGCGGAGGAGAGGGAAGTCTTTCCACGGTTTGGTGATAGCGAAGCTGTAAATACAACGAGGCACTGGGCTGTGGTGTCTTTGGTGCTTTTGGTGTCGGATGGAGATCGTTGGAATTGAATCTTTAAATTTTGCATAGGGAGTTACATCCTCTTTTTTGCCGAGATAGTCAAATAGCTTTCATTGTGAAAAGGCATTCATGACATGTCGTATAATGATAGGTCATAATGAGTCATTATGACCTATCTGATAAATTCATAAAAAATCTTTGTGTCTATTTAATATAACTTTAAAAATGGCCGATAGGCAGTTTTATACTTGTGAAAGTTAGGAGAGATATAGAGATAGCTTAAGGTAAACCTTAGTTAGAGCTATAATTATGATTTTATAGCTAAAGTTTGCTAAGACTTATAGCTAAATAGTAAAAAACCTTTTGCGATATGAATGCCGATGAACTATTTAGAGGGATGCAGAAAGGTAAGCAAACAAAAAGGTTATAGAAAGAAGTGAGGATTCATTGGCGTTAATACCTATAGTTATAGAGCAAACTCCACGGGGGGAGCGTAGTTACGATATCTACTCTCGCCTTTTAAAAGATAGAATCATTATACTTGGCTCGGTTGTCACCGACGATGTGGCCAACAGCATTATTGCCCAAGTGTTTTTTTTAGAAATGGAAAATCCAGACAAAGATATCCATTTCTATATCAATTCACCGGGGGGGAGCGTCACGGCTGGCATGGCCATTTATGATATTATGCAGTTTATAAAGGTGGATGTTTGTACCTACTGTATGGGCATGGCGGCGAGTATGGGTTCTTTACTTCTTGCGGGAGGGGCCCCAAAAAAGCGTCATATCATGCCCCATGCTAGAGTTATGATTCACCAACCTCTTCTTGGTGGAGGGGGCATCGCTGGTCAAGCCAGTGATATTGAGATTCATGCCAAAGAAATGATACATGTGAAGAATAAACTCACCGATATTTATGTTAAGCACACAGGAAAATCATTTGAGGAACTTGAGAAGGCCATGGACAGGGATAATTTTATGAGTGCCGAGCAGGCCAAGGACTTTGGTCTTGTAGATACGATTGTAGAGAATAGAAAGGGTGATAAAAAGAGCCATCAAAAGGGTGATTAAGAGGAACTCTTAGAAGAGTTCTTAATAGTAGAGAACTCTTAACAGTGAAGAAGGTTTTAGTTTATGAGTAAGAAAGATAGTTACGGGTCACTTTGTTGTAGTTTTTGTGGAAAAAGCCAAAAAGAGGTTAAGAAACTTATTGCAGGGCCAGGGGTCTATATTTGTGATGAGTGCATTGACCTTTGCAACGATATCATTGCAGAGGAAAAAGAGAGGGAGGAGGTTGGAAGGCACTTCCTTAAAGTTCCCAAGCCTGTGGATATTATGAAACACTTGGACGATTATGTCATTGGTCAAGAGCTTGCCAAGAAGGCTCTTTCTGTGGCTGTACACAACCATTACAAGCGTGTTAATTCCTCCAAAAGTCGGAAAGAAGAAGTGGAAATTTCCAAAAGTAATATTTTGCTTATTGGTCCTACGGGTTCAGGTAAAACACTTCTTGCTCAAACCATTGCTAAGATATTAAATGTGCCTTTTGCCATGGCAGATGCGACAGCTCTGACAGAGGCTGGTTACGTGGGAGAAGATGTTGAGAATGTGGTTCTCAATTTACTACAAGCGGCAGACTACGATGTGGAAAGGGCCCAGCGTGGTGTGATATACATAGACGAGATTGACAAAGTGACTAGAAAGTCTGAGAATCCATCCATCACCCGGGATGTCAGTGGAGAAGGTGTCCAGCAGGCTCTTCTCAAAATCCTTGAGGGTACGGTGGCCAATTTGCCTCCGAAAGGAGGGCGCAAACACCCTCAGCAAGAGTTTATCCAAGTGGACACTTCCAATATTCTCTTTATTGTGGGTGGTGCCTTTGTCGGTTTGGATAAGATTATTGAGAATCGTGTGACCAATAAGTCCTTGGGTATTGCCGCAGACATTCAAACAGAAAGTGAGAGGTTGGAGTCAAAGGAGAACATTCTCCAGAAAATTGTTCCAGGGGACTTAAGTCGATACGGCCTTATTCCCGAATTTATTGGGCGCCTTCCTGTGACAGCGGTTCTCGACTCTCTGGACGAGCCGGCTCTTATGAAAATTCTTATTGAACCTAAGAATGCCCTTACCAAACAATATCAAAGGCTTTTTGAGTACGAAAATGTTCAACTCACATTTGCAGATGGCGCACTTAAGGCTGTGGCGCAGGAGGCCATAAAAAGAAACACAGGAGCCCGTGGGCTTCGTGGCGTTTTAGAAAGCTCAATGTTAGATATTATGTTTGAAATTCCTTCCATGGCCAACGTGAAAGAATGTATAATAAGTAAAGAAGTCATCACGGAAGGTGACAAACCTGAACTGGTTTTTAAGACTGATGCAGAGGTGAAGCGAGCGGAGCGAACAAGAGATAAGTCTGGTAAATCTGCTGAATCGGCTTAACTCAAGCTTAAAAGCTTAACTTATGTATGAGGTAGCTCTGAGGTAGTTACGACTCAAGTTCAGGTGAGCCAAGGAGGACAGATGTCTAATATAGTCAAGCCCCAGTCGTTGCCCCTTTTACCCCTACGCGATCTCATTGTATTTCCCCACATGATGATGCCTCTTTTTGTGGCACGAGAAAAAAGCATCAATGCCCTTGAAGAGGCTATGACCCAGCAAAGTGATATTATTCTTGCTGCCCAAAAGGATGCCAAGACCAACAGCCCCGAACCCAACGACATTTATAGGGTGGGGACCGTGGGGACGATCATTCAATTGCTCAGGCTCCCCGATGGAACTGTCAAAGTTCTCATTGAGGGAAAGCGGCGTGTGCTTATTAAGAATTTTCTTTGCGTGGATGACTTTTTCCTTGTGGAGTCTGAAGAGCTTGTGGAAATGGTTGAAAGTGAGAAAGAGGCCCTCGCCCTTGTAAGGTCTATTAAGTCCACCTTTGAAACTTATGTCAAATTGAACAAAAGAATTCCCCCAGAGATTCTCATGCGTGTGGCTAATATTGATGGTATTAGTGAGATGGCCGACATTATTGCAGCCCAACTCAATCTTAAACTTGAAGACAAGCAAAAGATTCTTGAAATCACAGACCCTGGTCGGCGCTTGGAGGAACTCTTAAGTCTCATGACGGGAGAAATTGAGATATTGGAGGTGGAGAAAAAAATTCGTTATCGGGTCAAAAAGCAGATGGAAAAATCCCAAAAAGAGTATTATCTCAATGAGCAGATGCAGGCCATTCAAAAGGAACTGGGAGATAAGGATGACCACCAGGCCGAGTTGGAAGAATTGGAGCAAAAGTTTTCTGAGAAGAACCTGCCAGAGGTTGCCAAGAAAAAGATCAAACGAGAGATTAAGAAACTTAAAATGATGTCACCTATGAGTGCAGAAGCCGCTGTGGTGAGAAATTATGTGGATTGGATGTTGGACTTGCCTTGGCTGTACTACTCCGAGGAAAAGAAAGAGATCCATGGAGCGAAAGCCATCTTAGACGAAGATCACTGGGGTCTTGAAAAGGTCAAAGACCGCATTGTGGAGCATCTATCGGTTCAAATACTTACAGATAAGCTAAATGGCCCCATATTGTGCCTTGTAGGTCCTCCAGGAGTGGGAAAAACCTCCCTGGCAAGATCGGTGGCAAGGGCCTTGGGGCGTTCGTTTGCTCGCATTTCCCTAGGTGGGGTTCGAGACGAAGCTGAGATTCGTGGTCATCGAAGAACCTATGTGGGGGCCATGCCGGGAAAAATTATCCAGTCCCTTCGCAAGTGTGATACGGGAAATCCCCTTTTGTTGCTGGATGAAGTAGACAAAATGAGCATGGATTTTCGAGGAGACCCCTCGGCAGCCCTCCTTGAGGTTTTTGATCCTGAGCAAAATGTGAACTTTCAAGACCACTACATTGAATTAGAGTATGACCTTTCTCAGATTATGTTTATTACAACGGCCAATTCGATTCATCCTATTCCAAGGCCCCTTTTGGATCGTATGGAAGTGATCCATTTGGATGGATATATTGAAAAAGAAAAATTTAATATCGCTAAGAAATATTTAATTCCCAAGCAGTTGGAGCAACATGGGCTTGTAAAATACAATGTGGAATTTACTGAACCCTCGATTCGAGAAATTATTTGCTCTTATACGAGGGAGGCGGGGGTTCGAGACTTGAACAGAAAAATTGCAAAAATCTGCCGAAAAAGTGCCAAGGATATTGTTCAGAAACAATCACTGGACGAAGAAAAGCAAGTGGCAACGACAATGGCGGAGACAGCAAAAACGGCAACGACAAAGGTTAAAATTTCAGAAACAACGACAGGGGTTTCTGCAAAATCTTCAGCGAAGTCTTCCAAAAAATTTGCGATGGAGACTTCTGTGAAATCTTCCGCAAAATCTTCTTCCGCAAGAAAGTCTTTGCCTTCTGTTATTAGAATCACTCCTAAAAAGGTGCTGGAGTACTTGGGGGCTGACAAATACAAGCCTGGCAAGATTGAGGGCCAAGATGAAATTGGCCTTACCAATGGCATGGCTTGGACTCAGGTGGGGGGGGAGCTTCTTCCCATTGAGGCTTCTGTGGTTCCAGGACGAGGCAAGTTCTCCATCACAGGCCAGTTGGGGGATATTATGAAAGAATCTTGCTCCGCGGCCATGAGTTACGTTCGTTCCAGAGGGCCTTTGTTTGGTTTTGACAAAGAGTTTTATGCCAATATTGACGTACACATTCATGCCCCCGATGGGTCCATTCCCAAAGATGGTCCTTCGGCGGGGGTGGCCATCACCACAAGTATTGTGTCAGCGATGACAAAGATCCCCGTGAAAAGAACTGTGGCTATGACAGGTGAAGTGACTCTTCGTGGGCGCGTGCTCACCATCGGTGGTTTGAAAGAAAAGGTTCTTGCCGCCCACAGGGGAAGGATTAAGACCGTCATTATTCCCAAGGAAAATGCTAAGGATATCAAAGATATTCCCAAGGAAATTCTCAAGGATCTCAAGGTGATTCTCGTTGATCATGTGGACCAAGTGCTCGTCAACGCCCTTAACATCAAAACAGCTAAAGAGCTGTTCAAGGTGCGAAGCGATCGAGGTCTCGGCCTAAGAGCCCAGTACACAGGCCACTCCCAACACGTAAGCCCACCACAGCATCACTAGTAAGCTATTAGTTATTTTATTATAAGGCTCCTCTCCTCTCGATGAGGGGCTTGAAAGTTCATGCGACGCCTCATGAGATTACCTTTTATAAAAGGTAAACCTTCAGTAAAGCTTGGATATATGGGAAAGGACTTGGTCTAATTATGAATAGAATTATGAGTAAAAATATCATATTGAAATTTTTATTTTTCTTTTTGTGGGCCTATGATCTTTCAGCCCAAAGGGCACTAGCTCAAACTGTATCTGCTATCTATGGATTCGAACGTCATCCCCTTATAGAAACTTCTGATCAGGATCAGACGCTTAATATTTTTGGCCCTGGAGGCCAAATTGTGGCTCAAGCGGTGAACGGTAAGATAGATTATTTACTTGTAGACCATCAGCGTTCCACCAGGGTTGTTCTTAACGAAGATAATAGCTTGATGGGAGGCTTTGACTCAATGCCGTTTCCTTAAGAAAAATCTCTTGAAATCATTAGATAAATCGACAAGAATAAGACTTGTTTTATTTTACACCCAACCCTCAACCAAGGAGTAAGTCACATGCAATCCAATATTGATCTCGAAAGCCCCCAAATGACGAGTTCGCGTCACAGATGACCATTTTATTCTACCAAAACTTGATTCTTCCTTCAAGCCAGAGCACCTTGTCGATCCAGAAAAACAAAAAAGGAATCGAAAATTTAATCCTCAAATTTTCTTTTTTACCATTATCTATCTTATTTCAGGAACAAATTACGAAGGCTACCAAATCGCTCTTAAGACGGTATGGACTCATTTTGGTGACCTGCTTCTCATGCCAGTCAAAAGCAGTCTCAGCAAGATACGTCAAAGTATTTCTTACCTATTTTTCAAAGATATCTTTGAATCTCTGATTACAGACTACGAACCATTGAGAAAAACGTTTCATGGTTTTTATATCTATGCCATAGATGGCGACCAATTAGCACTTCCTCGCTCTAAAGATCTTTTAAAGGAGGGTTATTGTGGGTACCCTTGCCCAAATGAGATGGAAACTCATTTCTTACGTATGTATCTATCTCATGCTTATGACGTTTTATCGGGTGTGACAAAGAATCTTTGCTATTCTCCCGCTCTCAACGAAATCGCCAATGCTATTCAAATGATAGGTAGTTTTGAGAGTAATAGCATAACTCTCTACGATAGGCTTTATTTATCTACAGAGATTATTAAGGCCCATGCTCAAGCCAGTAACTTCTTTATTGCGCGTTGTAAGCGAGGCTCTACTTTTATCCCCATCGTAAATTTATTTAATGGCCCAGGTTAGTATTCACAAATGGTTATTGAGGGGGTGGTCATTCATCTCTATAAGTATAAAAACCCAAAGACTGGGGAGTTCTCTGTTTTGGCCACTAATCTTCCGCATGGCTCCTTGGACAAGAAGGATATGGTTGCTCTTTACTCTCGTCGTTGGGAAATAGAAACGACATTTCGTGATTTTACATCGACAATGAAAATGGAGCAGTGGCACTCAACAAGCCTTAATGGAATATTGCAAGAGCTGTATTCTTATTTTTGGCTCTTCAATTATACAAAGATTCAAATGAGCATAAATGAGGATGAAGACAGTGTGAATCAGTTGGTAAAAAATGACTACAAAAAACCTAACTTTAAACTGATTCTTGATTTCATAATGGATAGCATCCCTCTTTTTGTTGCGGGGCTCTATCAGAAATTTAGGAAGCAGATAAAGTTGCTGATGAAGATTTCAATGGAGAAGAGGAGGCACTTCAAAAGAAGCTATGAAAGGTCTATCAAAAGCGCTGGGAGTTCTTTTAAAAGAAATAGCTTAACGCAGAGGCAGAGGGGTGTGGTGGCTTAAGGAAACGGCATTGGGCTTTGACTATACTCCCTACGGAGAGACGAATTCCACGGGGGATGTGGATTCTGTGCCCTATCGCTACACGGGTCAACCCGTGAATTCTGGACTCAATAGCTATCATTTTCACCAGAGAGAATACGCTCCAAATATTCTCCGCTTCACAAGTGTGGACCCAGTGTTAGCTGACAATTAAAATGCCCCACCGTCGCCAATGAAAAGTGGCCACTTTTCAGAGGAGGACCTATGGTGATTTTTGGCATTGTCAACCGAGACGCATATAATCAATTGATATTACTCATAAAAAGGCTCCGAGCTGATAAGAACTCCTTTTGGGTTCTTGTCGACCTGGAAAGGGGCTCCGTGTTGGAGAGTCCTTCCATGACAGCCTATTCAGGTTCCATATTTCTCATTTGTAGACTGTTTCTGGATTTCAATGAGGTTAAATATATAGTCAAGAAAAGCCTGTTTAGGCTGTGCCCATTTTCTAAAGTATTTAAATTCCACAAGATTCCAACATTTGCCTCAATTTTCATGGAATTTCTTTTTGAAGACAGGCTTCCCTTAAAGCCGTCGCCAATTAAAATGTCCCACTTTCAATATGGAGGTTGTCGCCAATGAAAAGTGACCAATCTTCAGGGAGTGTTCAAATACTAGACAATGAAGTCTCTTCTTCTGATATAGATACTAAGCTCACAGAGTCCCTCCCTTTTGCAACTCAAAAGGTTAGCAATGAGGAGGATCTTATGATTAGTCAATACACTTTCGGCCGCATTCGTGACCTGAGTCACAGTGGTAAAAATAAGACAGAAATATCTCGTGAATTAGGGATCAATCGTAAGACGGTGCGCAAGTACTGTAAGTCCAACACCCCACCGAAGTACAAGGCGAGGTCCAAAAGAACTCGCCCAGATCCCCTTAATGGATATATGGATCGGGTGAAGTACTTTTTGAAGTTGAACCCAAGTAACACCGCCCGTGAAATATATGAGCTATTAGTTGAGGAGGGTTATCGTGGGAGTGAGAGAACGGTTCAGAGAAGAGTTTGTGAGATTCTTGGTTCTCGCCCCAAGGAGCGTTTTTTCAGCCAAAGATATGATCCTGGAGAACAGGCTCAGTTTGATTTTAAGGAGAAGGTTGCTTTACCATTTGCCGATGGTGTTCAGATCGTTCATCTCCATTTTGGAACATTGCCTTGTAGTGGCACCTGTTGGGTTCGTGCCTACCCCTTTCTTGTCTATGAGTGTTTCATCGATGGGGTGCATGCTTTTTTTGAAAAGATAGGTGGGATGAGTGCGAACATCCGTATTGATAATTTATCTCCCTGTGTGAAGAAAGTTCTTAAAGGAAATCAGCGAATTTACACCCAATCTTTTGATCGAGCCATCCAATACTATGGATTTAAGGTTCTTCCCTGCCGCGCAGGGAAGGGCTCTGACAAGGGAGATGTGGAGCGTGATATTCGAACCTTCAGTTCTCGGATAAAAAATATTGTTAGAAACAAAGGAATTGTTTTTAAAGACTGGGATCATTTGAATCAGTTTTTAGAGTCTTATATGGATCAGCATCAGAGTGACTCCACCAAATCTCGCTTTGAGGAGGAGGCCAAAGTTCTTAAGCCTTTGCCTCCACGAGATGAAGATATTCTCTGTAAGGTGAATATTTGTCAAAGTAATGGTTATGGGACTTTGAGAATAGGTAAAACCACATATTCCATACCTGATGAGGTGATCCAATCTCCCTGTAAAACCGTACAGGGTCCCTATCATGTCACGATCTATCGTGCAGGAGGGAAGCAAGAAATTGTCGCTCGCCATCAAAGAAAACCTGATGGGGAGCATAGTCTTCTTCTTGAACATATCCTTCCCTCTTTAGTTCGTAAGCCGCAAGCCATGGTAAGATGGGCTCACCGATCCATTCTTTTTCCAACAAATGTGTTTGAAAATTTTTATCAATACCTCAAGCAACAAGATTCAAGCCGTGCCGAGCATGAATATTTAAGAGTTATCAACTTGATTCAGCATGTGAGTTGGCAGGACTTATCTACAGCCATGGAGCTTCAATTAGAAAGTCGTGAGATTTTCGACTTTAAATCCATAAAAGATTTGCTCTTAGGCAATCCCACCAAAATTAATTTGAATGACCAACAAAAACCACTTCAACCTAGATTGTCTCAATATGACAGTCTTGTTCCAAACATAGGAGGTTCTTAATGAATCACGAAGAACTTATAGGTTCTCTTAAAAAACTCCGACTTCCAGCGATGGCGGATGAATATGTTGCAACGGCTAGAGTTGCCGAAAAAACAAAAAAGACGTATGAACAGTATTTAGGTATACTCGTTCAAAATGAGCTTGCTGACAAGCATTCCCAGAGAGTGAAAAGATTGCTTAAGGGGGCCAAGCTTCCTCAACTTAAATCACTCCAAACTTATAACTTCCAGAAAAGAACGGGAGTGACAGCTCAGCAAATTAATTGGATGGCAGAGGGAGAGTGGGTCAGAAAAGCCTGTAATGTTGTGTTTTACGGAAGCTTTGGAATGGGGAAAAGTCATTTGGCCATGTCCCTAGTTCGTTCACTCTGTGAACAAGGCTATCGATGTTTATGGGTCACCACTCATGAACTTATTGAAACAATGCGTGAAAGCAAGAAAGAACTCTCATTGAATGCTCTTTTTAAGAAATTAGACCGTTTTGATCTTATTGCTTGTGATGAACTTGGCTATACAGCTTCCTGCACAGAGGGGGCAGATCTTTTCTTTCAATTCATATCTCAGCGATATGAAAGGAAAAGTCTCATGATCACTACAAACTTAACATACTCTGAATGGGATAAGGTGTTTCTTAACCCTATTACCACCGCTGCTGCTGTTGATCGAATCATTCACAACTGTGAAACCCTCAACATTGAAGGAAAAGAAAGTTGGAGAACCGAATCGGCAAAAGCCAAGTCTAAACAGAGCAAAGAGGAAAGTTCAACCAAAGAAGTTCATTAGAGATCCCCACTTTTGGGGAAGGAACTCGCCAGTTATCCACAAAATTTATCCACAGCAGCACTGCGTTGCTAGACATCGGGGTCACAGCCGCAGTGTCGCCATGGATAAATTTATGGATAACTGGCTTTTACCGTACTATTTGCTCGTCACTCTCGCGGAGCTTTAGACATTAGCTGCGCCAAGGAATCCTGAAAAATACTCCATTTACCTCTGCCATAGGGCTGAAGGATGCATTTGGGGTCATGCCAAAAGTGGTGGGCAGAAAATCATTCCTCAGAATCTTGTGGCATAGTCCGAGTTAAATGATGAGCAAAATAAAGACACTTGACTAAACTCTGAACGAAGAATAACTAAATCAGTACATCATCAACTGGCCGTTTTTCATTGGCGACGGCTTCTAAAAATGGCCAATTTTAATTGGCGCCTAACACCCAGTTAGGTACAATGAATCGCCTTATATTTACAGTAACAGCAATCCCACCAATTTTATAGATCTCACGGGGGGGCAGCCGACAGAAACTACCCTTTGGCTTGGTGATAATTCTCACTCAACTCTGAGCAAATGGGTAACGCGTTATAATGATGAATACTCTCTTTATTCAGATATAAAGGTTTTGCACGCAGGCCTTGTACGGGATAATCCGTTAGAACTGGGTTTGGTTGACCATCCCCCCCTGAAATCAGTTATGGTCAGCCTTCATGGCAATTCACTTGGAATAATGGCAAATAAGGAGAAAATGATAACGCCAGAGTGGTTCCTTCGTCATTTGTCAGCTCGTATCAATGAAATAGATCCAATGGGAGGAAGCGAGGTAAAGAGCATTTCTTTGCTTTCGTGTAATGCAGATTGTGGGCGGCTTGATATGGGCGGCTTTAGCGTTGTAAGCCGTTTCATGCTGGAAAATGCAAGAAGAGCCAGTTTTCCAAGTTTGGATCATGTTACGAGTAGCCCCTTCGTATTTGCTTTTTCTGAACATGATGAGGGGCCTAATGGGCTAGCCATAATCTTTACGTTGGCGAAAGAGTATGGTCCAAGTTATATGTATGCGAAAGAGCGTACTCCAAGTTATATGTATACGGATAAAATACGAGCTAGGTTAAATGCGACTAGATTCTTGCAAGGTGAGGGACGCGGAGCAATAAAGAGCCGGGAGCGTGTCATTAGAAATTATCATAGAAGTTCTGCTGATGATGGTTATGAGCTGGATCCTTATATGAGAAATTTCGTCCCGGAGGAGTTCTATGGCTCACCTGCATCTCTGCCCCTGCTAAGAGAAACTTCCTTTTAACGAATAGGGGGCCGAAGCCTCGTTCACTGACGCATCTACCACCAGGATCTCCCGAGTTTGACAGCAGCACCCGCGTCAATCTCGCCAGATCAAAATTAGAGGTAATAGAGGGGTAAAATCAGTATTTTTGAAAACCGTGTAGTGAACTATTATTCTGGTAAGTGGAAAAAAGGCCGCTCATATCATAAGGACTCCCGACTTGGTAGGTACTGAAGTAGCCTTGGAGGTGTCGCTACTCCCACCACGGCCTTGAATAAAGCATGGGCGTTGCCTTTGATCTCTGTACGAATCCAGACCTCTCGATCACCGACCTGTACAGGTACTGCCTCAACCTTAAGTAAATCTTGCATGGCTTCAGCGACAGTGAGAGGGCGAGTCTTAATATCCCCACTTTCTACTGCTGAACTTTTTAGAGTAGCGTACCCTTGTGGGGTTTTAACCTTTCTAATGTACATATCTACATTAACTACAAAATAAAGAGAAAAATCAATAAAAATGTCTCATGTCATATATATAGAATATTGAATCACTTTAAAACTCCACTATATTATTTTCTGTAAAAGAGCTAATTTCGGGCTGAAATGTCGATAGGTTTGAGTAGAGCACTTTTGACACATATGCTGCTGTCAAACTCGGGATCTACCACCAGGATCTACGGACTTCAGGGCGACCAAGCCAGCCATCAAAAGAATCAAGGCTTGATGAATGCCATTGGAGGGAGTTATAGTCCTAATGATGATTTACTATATTGTCCCGTGCAAAATAGGTCACTGGTTGCCTCCTCAGGGCTCTAAGAGCACCTGAGGGGAGAAAATCTCCAGCTCTGCTCTCGCAAAGAGAGAAATGCGAGTGGGTGCCAAGATAGAAAGGGTTATTTGCTCATGTCCTCATTCTCAGCAAAACCTCTAAGAACTCTCAAGCCTCTTAGTGATCTGGCCACGCTGATCTCCCTTTGTAAGCGTAGGGGGTTTATATTTCAGAGCAGTGAGATTTACGGTGGACTCAACTCATGCTGGGATTATGGACCTTTGGGGGCCACCTACAAGCTCAATGTAAAGCTCGCTTGGTGGAAGAGCATGGTTCGCCGCTTGGATGTCGTGGGTTTGGATGCCTCCATTTTGATGCATCCCCAAGTTTGGAAAGCCTCGGGCCATGTTGACACTTTCACAGACCCCCTGGTTGATTGCCGAAAATGTAAGAGTCGCTTTCGCCTCGACGAAGCACATGCATCTCATGCATATGAAGCGCATACACATGAGGCACATGCCCAGACAGATCATGCCAACCCTGTCACCTGTCCCCATTGTCAGTCCACGGATGTGACAGAGCCTCGCCATTTTAATTTGATGTTTAAGACTTTTATGGGGCCTGTGGAAGACGAAGGAGCCGTGATCTATATGAGACCTGAAACGGCCCAAGGCATTTTTGTCAACTTTAATAACGTACAGACTTCCACACGCAAAAAAATTCCCTTTGGTATTGCCCAGATAGGTAAGTCCTTTAGAAATGAAATCACTCCGGGAAATTTTACCTTTAGAACCCGTGAATTTGAACAAATGGAAATGCAATATTTTGTCAAACCGGGGTCTGATGAAGAGTGGTTTGAAAAATGGAAAAAGATTCGATGGGACTTTTATAAAGACATGGGCTTTTGTGAAGATAAGCTACGCTTTCACGCCCATAGTGATAGAGATTTGGCTCATTATGCCAAAAAAGCTTTCGACATTGAGTACAAATTTCCCTTTGGTTGGAATGAAATTGAGGGAATTCACAATCGCAGTGATTTTGATTTAAGCCAGCACCAAAAAGTCAGTGGAAAAAAACTAAAGTACTTTGACGAAGCCAGCAAAGAGAAATATATCCCCTACGTCATTGAAACAGCCGCAGGCTGTGATCGCTTGGCCTTGGCACTTCTCTGTGATGCCTATGGTGAGGAGATTTTGGAGGGGGAAAAGGGGGGGCGCATCGTCCTCAAGCTTAAACCTTCTTTAGCTCCTTACAAGGTGGCCATTTTGCCCCTTTCTAAGAAAGAGCCACTTAAGGAGTTGGGGCACCAACTCTTTGAGGAACTCTCGCTTCATTGGGAAGTAGACTACGACGAGACGGGGAGTATTGGCAAGCGTTACCGGAGACAGGACGAAATTGGCACCCCCTTTTGCGTGACCATC
Organism: Bdellovibrionales bacterium; assembly: GCA_965261545.1. Taxonomy (GTDB): domain Bacteria; phylum Bdellovibrionota; class Bdellovibrionia; order Bdellovibrionales; family UBA1609; genus CBDHDF01. Next base: position 110,011 of record CBDHDF010000004.1, read on the forward strand.
GACTTCGATTCCATGGACGACAAACAGGTCACTGTGCGAGAAAGAGACAGCATGAATCAAGAGCGTATTGGCATATCCCACCTCAAGTCTTACTTATTGGATCAAGGCTTAGTGAAGTGAACAGGAGACAAAGTGGAAAAATTCAATCAAACTTCTGATAGAGTGCCTACTGCTAATACTAATGCTAATGTGAGCAAAAAACTTGTCTATTTTTTCTCGCCCCAAAAGACAGAGGGGAACTCCAAGATGAAAGATATTCTTGGAGGCAAGGGAGCCAATCTTGCGGAAATGACCTCCTTGGGTTTACCCGTCCCTCCAGGCTTTACTATTTCCACAGAGGTGTGTCGGTTATTTAATGACCAGGACCAACAATGGCTAGAGGTTATTAAGGACCAAGTCGCCAATGCTCTGAAAAAAGTAGAGACGACGATGGGCAAAAAATTTGGGGACCCATCCAACCCACTTCTCGTGAGCGTGCGATCGGGAGCAAGGGTTTCCATGCCAGGCATGATGGACACCATTTTAAACCTAGGTCTCAATGATGAGACCGTGGAGGGGTTGGCAAAACTATCGGGGGATTTGAGGTTTGCCTGGGATTCCTACAGAAGATTTTTGCAGATGTATTCAAATGTCGTCCTAGATGTGAACTCATCTATTTTAAATGTCTTCATCGAAGATATCAAAGATGAAAAAGGCTATAAAAACGACACAGAAATGCAAGTGGAGGATTTAAAGTTTTTGGTGGCCAAATTCAAAAAGCAAATTTTTGAGGAAATGGGAGTGGTTTTTCCCGTGGACCCCATGGACCAGCTTTGGAGAGCTATTGCCGCTGTCTTTAGAAGTTGGAATACTCCTCGGGCCCAAGCTTATAGGCAGCTTCATAGTATACCCAATGATTGGGGCACAGCGGTCAATGTGCAATCCATGGTTTTTGGCAATATGAGCCAGGACTCTGCCACTGGAGTCATGTTCACAAGAAACCCCTCTACGGGAGAAAAAAGACTTTACGGGGAGTTTCTTCTCAATGCCCAAGGAGAGGATGTGGTGGCTGGTATTCGCACCCCTCTTCCCATTATTCCCATGAGAGCCAGTGGGGAATATCCAGTAGATTCAAATTCTTCCATGTCCATGGAAGTCCTCATGCCCCAGCCCTACTTGCAACTTGTAGAAATTTATCAAACACTTGAAAAACACTATCGAGATATGCAGGACATTGAATTCACCATTGAAAAGGGGCATCTATGGATTCTCCAAACCCGAAGTGGCCAACGCACAGCTCAAGCAGCTGTGTGTATTGCTGTGGATATGGTGAAAGAGGGCCTCATTAGCGAAAAGGAGGCCCTACTTCGTGTGGACCCCCAAAGCTTAGACCAGCTGCTTCACCCTCGCCTGGACCCTAGGGCCGATAAAACCCTGTTGGCAGAGGGCCTACCAGCAAGTCCTGGAGGAGTGGGAGGTTGTGTGGTTTTTTCTAGCCAAGAGGCTGTGGCGTGGAACCGTGAAGGTAAAAAGGTTATTTTAGTGAGAGAGGAGACATCGCCAGAAGATATTGAGGGCATGGCTTCCTCCGAGGGTATTCTTACATCGAGGGGAGGAATGACATCCCATGCGGCTGTGGTGGCCCGAGGCATGGGAAAGTGCTGTATTGTGGGTTGTTCTGATGTCAAAGTCGATTGTCTTAAAAAACAGGTTCATATTGGTTCCCACAACCTTCAGGAGGGGGATTGGATCACTCTCGATGGTTCCACGGGCAAGGTTTTTTTAGGCCAAGTGAAAACCACTCAACCGCATCTTGATAGTAATTTTGAGCTTCTTATGAAGTGGGCGGATCAACAGCGATCTATGAAGGTGCGCACCAACGCCGAAACCCCCCAAGACGCTCAAGTGGCTCGGGATTTTGGAGCCGAAGGCATTGGCCTTTGCCGAACGGAGCATATGTTTTTTGGTGCCAACCGAATTGATCGCATACGGGAAATGATCATTGCCGATCATTCTGATGAACGGGAAAAAGCACTTGCTCAACTTCTGCCTATTCAACGCCAAGACTTTTATGAGATCTTTAAGGTCATGGAGGGACTCCCCGTAAATATACGCTTGCTGGATCCTCCACTGCATGAATTCTTGCCCCATACTCAAGAAGAAACCAACAAATTGGCTAGCTCCCTGGGAAGAAGTGGGGAGCAACTGTGGCGTAAAATTCAATCCATTCGTGAAATAAACCCCATGTTGGGGCACAGGGGATGTCGCTTGGCAATCACCTACCCTGAAATATATAAGATGCAATGTCGAGCCATTGCTGAAGCCGTCGCTCAACTCACCTTGGAGGGTAAAACTTTTGTTCCCGAAATTATGGTACCCCTTGTAGGTACAAAGGGAGAACTTGAAAGGCTTAGAAAAGACATTATCGAAGTTGTAGAGGCCGTGCAATTAGAAACAAAAACCTCCTTTAACTACTTAGTAGGAACCATGATTGAACTCCCCCGCGCAGCTCTTACGGCGGACCAGCTTGCCGAAGAAGCTGACTTTTTTAGTTTTGGCACCAATGATCTCACACAGACCTGCTTGGGAATTTCCAGAGATGATGCCGGACGTTTTCTTGCCACATATATCTCAGAGAACTTGTTTCCCAGTGACCCCTTTGCCAGTATTGATGTGGAGGGAGTGGGTGAGTTGGTTCGCAGGGCCATCCAGTTGGGTCGTCAAACTCGACCTCATATCAAGCTGGGGATATGTGGTGAGCATGGGGGGGATCCAAAGAGCATTCGTTTTTTTCAAGAAATGGGATTAGACTATATCAGCTGCTCGCCCTTTCGGATTCCCATTGCAAAATTGGCTGCGGCCCAATCCGCCATTGAAGCTCGACCAAGCATTAAAACCCAGACAGGTATTGAAACTCAATCAAGCATTAAGCCCCAAACAGATATTGAAAAGGAAATCAAACATTGAGAATCAGAAAACTCGACATTGTAGGATTTAAATCATTTAAAGATCGCACCGTGATTCATTTTGACAAGGGAATCACAGGGGTTGTGGGGCCAAACGGTTGTGGCAAGTCCAATATTGTCGACGCACTCATCTGGGTGATGGGAGAAATGTCCGCCAAGCACTTGCGAGGTTCTTCCATGTCTGATGTCATTTTTGCGGGAGCTGAGGGTTATGCTCCCCTAGGAATGGCAGAGGTTTCCCTCACCTTAGAAAACGATGGAGGACCTTTTCCATCCAAATACTTTCGTCACAGTGAAGTTATGGTAACAAGACGTCTGCACCGTTCGGGGGAGACCGAGTATCTCATCAATAAAGAACCCGCTCGCCTTCGCGATATCCAAGAAATTTTTATGGATACAGGGGCTGGCTCCAAGGGCTTTTCTATTATTGAGCAAGGACGCATCAATGATATGATCACGGCAAAACCAGAACAGCGTCGAGTTCTCATTGAAGAAGTGGCGGGGATTACAAAATTTAAAGTTCGCAAAAATGAATCTCAAAGAAAGCTGGCTTCCACCGATCAAAATCTTGTTCGTCTGCAAGATATTATCAACGAACAAAAAAGGCAACTTGATAGTTTGCAGCGGCAAGCTCAAAGGGCTGAGCGCTACAAGAATCTGCGAAAAGATATTCAAGATAAAGATATGTGGCTGACTTCCAAAAAATACCTAAAAATTGCTGAGGAAGAGAAAACTGCTAAAGAATCTTTAGAAGATATTCGAGACAAGGAGGCTTCTTCAACCATGGGGTTGGAACAAAGGCAAATGGAGTTAGAAGAACTCAAACTCAAGGTGACTGAAAAAGAGTCCCAACTCCAGGATTTACAAAATATCTATAAGAAACAAGTGGATGTGATAAGAGCTAAAGAGAATATGATTCGTGAAAGAAAGTTTCAAATCGAACAAGCCCATCGTGACAAACAAATGGCAAGTTCTGTTTTAGAACAATATGAAACACGAAAAAAAGTACTTTTGGAAGGCGAAGAGCAGTTAAGCAACAAGGACGTCATTGTTCGCTCTGAGTCTGAAACACTCACCACTGAGTTTGAAGAAAAGAATACTCAATACCAAGAATCCCACAAACATATTCAACAACTTGATGAAGAACTCACGGAAGGACGCCGTGAAATGCTTGCTGTGAGTTCAGCTCTGTCTCACCTTGAAGCTAAAAAATCAGCTCTTGTTGTTCAATTAGAGCAAGTTGAACAACAATGGACCTCCGCCGGTGAAGTGGCGGGCGAGCTAAAAATCAAGGAAAAAGAGTTTGTTCGCCATCATAAGAAGGTCTTTGACCAGCTAGAGGGGCAAAGGCAACTTCAACTCAGCATTATGAAGGATGTTGAAAATTTTGAAGAAAATGCTCGTTCTATATTGAGGCAAATAGAGGTAAAAAGAGAGGAAACTCAGGGATTTAAAGATCAACTTAATGAAATCACCAGCCGGCTTTATGGACTTGAAAACCTTCAAGACAATTTTGAAGGTTTTGAAAAGGGTGTTAAAAATATCATGCTTTGGCAAAAACAAAAAACAGATTCCAGCTTCTTTCGCCCTGTTTCTGAGATTGTCGAAGTTCCTCAAGAGTATGAGCCTGTTATGGAGGCGGCACTTGGTCAACAGCTTCAAGTTTTATTGAGCGAAGACAAGGAGAGTTCCCTTGAAGCCATTGATTATTTGAAAAGTCAACAGGCAGGTCGTTCGAGTTTTTTATACAAAAACAAGTATTCCTCAGAGCCTAGAATAACTTCAGAGCCTGGAATAACCTCAGAACCTGGAGTCAAGGCTATCTTATCAGACATAGCCGTAGCTCCACCTTCCTACCAAAAACAGGTGGCTTGTTTAACTTCAGGTGTGGTGGTGGTGGATTCCCTTTCCACAGCCCTGTCTTTATCTCTACGCTACCAGGGAAAAACATTTGTCACTATGGATGGAGACACTCTCTCTGAAAATGGCATCTTAACTGGTGGGGGACATAGAGACGTGGAGTCAGGTCTTTTAAAGCGTCGCCGTGAAATTAAAGAACTTTCTATGAGAAGGGATGAAGTTGCAGGTAAATTGGCACTTGTGCAGGCCATTCTCAAAAAACTTGAAGCCCAAGAGGCTCAAGTTCAGGAAGAACTTGAAAGGGCACAGAAAACTCACAATACCCAAGAAATTCAAGTCATAGGTTTTACAAAGGATCTTGAAAGAGCTGAAACCGAAGTCGACAATGTGAAAGAAGCTTTGAGAAAGCAAGATAAAGTCATTGATGATTTTCAGAGACAAGTTGTTGGTTATCAAGAAAAAAATCGAGAGATTTCTGAGGAGGTTACAGTAGCTTCCGACAAAAAAAATGAGTTAGAAGAAAGAGTGGAAGGACTGAGCCAAGAACTTAATGAGGCTCGAAGTGGAATAGCTTCTTTGCAAACAGAGGTGACAGAGCTTCAAGTAAGGTCAGCCTCTAAAAAACAAGAACTTCACGGTTTGGAGCACCAACAGAAAATGGTGAAAACTTCTTTGGAAGAAGTTCAATCTCAGTTAGAAAAGATCTCAGAAGAGTCTAACAAAAGTACAGAGTCTCTCTCTATTCACCAAATTGAGGTGGAAAAGTCTCAAGTTGAGTTGGAGCGCCTCGTTTACGAGAGTCAAGAGGCTGAAAAAGTTTTGTCTTTAAACCAAGGTGAGTATGAACAGATGGACCACCAGATGTCTGAGTTGAATGAACAAGTTTCAGAAACAATTCGCCTCACCAGTGAATATAAGAACCAGGTCAACGAAGCTCAACTCAAGTTAGAGCAACTGCGCATGAAGGGCCAGTATTTGGTGGATCAGATTTGCGAAAGATATATGATTGACCTTCAAGAAAACTATAAGAAGTACCTCGATGCGGAGGCTGAAGAATCCAGAACAATTGAGACAACAGAAAACGAGCTAGAAGACCTTAAAGGCAAACTTAAGCGTATTGGCGAGGTGAATTTGTCAGCTATTGATGAATACAATGAGCTTTCTCAACGATATGAATTTCTCTCTCGTCAGCACGAAGATCTTATAGAAGCCAAAGCTCAGTTGGAGAAGGTTATCGAGCGCATTCAACGTATTTGCAAAAAACGATTTCGAGAAACCTTTCACCAGGTCAATGAGAGATTTAAGAAAGTATTTCCCACTCTCTTCGGTGGTGGGGAGGCTCAACTGATTCTCATTGAAGACCCTGAAAAAGAAGAATTTGGTGTCGACATTATGGCAAAACCTCCAGGAAAAAAACTACAAAGTGTCAGTCTTCTTTCGGGAGGAGAAAAGGCTCTCACAGCTGTGTCACTGATTTTTTCTATCTTTCTTGTAAAGCCCTCTCCATTTTGTCTTCTCGATGAGGTGGATGCGCCCCTAGATGATGCTAATGTATCTCGTTTTAACGACCTTGTTAAAGAAATGGCCAAAAGGAGCCAGGTGATTGTTGTCACTCATAATAAGCACACAATGAAGGTCAACAACAAGCTCTTTGGTGTGACCATGGAAGAAAGAGGTGTTTCCAAAATGGTTTCTGTCAATCTCTCTAACGAGGCTATTTAAGTGATACGACTGTTGGTTACGTTGTTGATTAGGGGAAATGACTGTTGAAACATCCATTTGAGGGCATTGTGGTTAAGGGGGCCCGAGAGCACAATCTAAAGAATATCAACCTACAAATTCCTCGCAATCAAATCACTGTGATCACAGGTCTTAGTGGAAGTGGTAAGTCAAGTATTGCCTTTGATATCATCTATGCCGAAGGGCAGCGTCGCTATGTGGAAAGTCTTTCTGCCTATGCCAGAAGTTTTCTAGAGCAACTTAAAAAACCTGACGTGGACTCTATCACAGGGCTTTCTCCCTCTGTTGCTATTGATCAAAAATCTATTAGCAATAATCCAAGATCAACAGTGGGCACAGTGACCGAAATTTACGATTTTCTCCGCTTGCTTTACGCTCGTGTGGGAATTCCCCATTGCCCCAAGCACCATATAAAGGTTCAAAGCCAAACCCCTCGTCAGATTCTAGACGATATTTGGAAGCTCCCCCAGGGAACTCCCTTTTCTGTGTTCGCTCCCATGGTGCAGAATAAAAAAGGGGAGTTTCTCGCCGAATTTCAAAAATGGGCCCAGCGTGGCTTTGTACGAGCAAAAGTTGATGGAAAGTGGCTTTACCTATCTAAGGCCAAAAAACTAATGCGACATCAACTCCACAACATCGATCTCCTTATAGACCAACTCATTGTTGACGAGAAGTACAAGGAAAGACTGACGGAGAGCCTTCATATCGCTCTTAACTTGTCCAAGGGCACTTTGGTGATTGAGCCGACTCGTAAAAAAGAAGCCACTAAGATGTACTCCATTCACTCGGCTTGCCCAAAGTGTGGATATAGTTATCCCAAGCTCAATCCCAAAATGTTTAGCTTTAACAGTCCCATGGGAGCTTGTGAAACCTGTCATGGCTTAGGTCGTTCCATAACAGAGGATGATGATCCATTTATAGAATATGAGGTATGCTCTGACTGCCAAGGGACAAGGCTTAAAAAATCTGTAAGGCATATCCTATTGGGTGGAAAAGGTATCGCCGATTATGCAGCCATGCCCACCAAAAAACTTATGGAAAGTTTAAATAAAATTCCATTAAAAGGACGTGACCATATCATTGCTGAAAAAATCATCCAACAAATCATATATCGCTTGGAATATATGGAGCGGGTGGGGACTAGCTACATTTCTTTGGATCGTCCCATCACCACTTTATCAGGGGGAGAGGTTCAACGCATCCGTCTAGCCACCCAAGTGGGTTCACCTCTGGTGGGAGTTTTATATGTTCTCGATGAGCCCAGTATTGGCTTGCACCCAAGAGACCACCAAAGACTCCTCCAAGTGATTCGAGAAATGAGGGATCGCGGAAATACTATTCTTATGGTCGAGCACGACGCAGCCACCATTTTATCTGCCGATCATATTATTGATATTGGACCTGCGGCAGGACGCCTTGGAGGAAATATCATTTTTCAAGGAACTGTCGGCAATCTTAAAAAACATGAAAAAAGCCTCACAGGACAATACTTATCCCAACGAAAGAAAATTCCCACCCCCATCCAGCGACGCCAGGGCCATGGGGTGTTTCTCACCATTCGAGGAGCCAAGGGAAATAATCTCAAAAATGTCACCTTAAAAATTCCTCTAGGAACTTTATGTGGTGTCACGGGAGTTTCTGGTAGTGGCAAAAGTACCTTGATTATCGATACTCTTTACAAAGTTTTAGCAGCCAAGTTGTATGGAGAACGCCATACACCCAAAGAGTACGATCATGTCGAAGGTTTAGAAAATATCGATAAAGTTATTGAAATAAACCAAAAACCCATTGGAAGGACACCGAGAAGCACCCCCGCTACCTATGTGGGACTTTTTTCAACAATAAGGGATCTTTACTCTCAGATTCCAGAGGCACAGTTGAGGGGCTATAAGCCAGGACATTTTAGTTTTAATGTTCAGGGGGGACGTTGCGAAGACTGCCAAGGGGGAGGAATCAAACGAGTGGAAATGCATTTTCTCTCGGATGTTTTTGTGACATGTGACACCTGTCGCGGGCAAAGGTATCATATGGAAACCTTATCTATGAAGTTTAAAGGTAAGTCCATCGCTGATGTATTGGCGATGACTGTGAATGAAGCCTTTGATTTTTTTAAAAATCATAAACAAATTCACAAAAAATTAGAAACTTTACAGAAGGTGGGTCTTGGCTATATAAATCTTGGCCAGAGTTCCACCTCTTTATCGGGAGGAGAGGCCCAAAGGTTGAAACTAAGTCGAGAGTTATCTAAAAGAAGCACTGGCAAAACCATGTATATTCTAGATGAACCCACCACAGGACTCCATTTTGAAGACATTAGAAAATTAATTGAGCTTTTAAATGATTTAGTAAAAATGGGAAATACGGTCATTGTCATTGAACACAATATAGATGTTATAAAATCATGTGATCATCTCATTGACCTCGGACTTGAAGGAGGAAGCGAAGGGGGGGATATTGTAGCTACGGGTACGCCAGAGAAAATCGCTCGTCACAAATGGAGCCTCACAGGGAAATACCTCAAGCCTTGGATATAATTTTCATAGTCGAATCTTCGAGGCATAGCACCACTGCTAAAGATTTAATCCTCGTCGAATAAATTCTTTTCTGAAATAAGATGTAAATTGAGAATTAAAATTCTTAGAATCTAAGTCTTCCATTGCGTGAAATGCATCTATAAAAGTGAAACTACCTTGAAGTTGCTTCAGGTGTTCTAAGTAAAAAACACGAAAATCTTCCAATTTCTGAGGGCTTTGAGTTGAGATTTCCTTAAAGACATTCCACCATATAGATGCATAAAGGGTGGCCATAGGATAAATATATCCACTATCTCCACTGTTAGAAACTTGGTTGTTAGAATTTTGGTTGCTAGAACCTGAAATTCCTTGATTGTTAGAATCCCCTTGGGCGTTAGAGCATGCATGAAAGGTCTCTAAAACAGAAATATCTTTACTTTGATTTAAGTCCCTTGAAATTCCACAATCTTCTATACCTGTGAGTTTATTGCTATAGCTCTCTCCAATGGTGGGAGCTTCTGGAAAGAAGGAGGCTGCAAAAAAGTGAGACAACCCTATGGTAAGAGCTTTGGAACATCCATTTTTGTTAATGCAACACATTTCATCTTCCCCTCGGCAAGCTCTGTGTTGTGATGACGAACCCATATAAGCGGCACCTCCACTTGCGTAGTGGATATTGGCGGAGCCAATAAGGCTGAGCAAGATACTGGCGTCGAGACTGCTGTCGTAGGAACTGTTGGTATCTTTTCCTAGGTAAATCGTATTGTCCTGAGAGGACCATCCCGTCACAGGAGCTTGAGTAATGATATAAATGCCTTTTCCCTTAAGTGAAAGCTCTTGGTCTTGAGAAAATTGATTGACTAAAGAAGAGTAATAATAGCTTGTCACTTGAGAAAGTGGCACTCCTTTGTCAAGGGAGTAGGGAAATTCTAAGAGGCACTTAGTAGCCTCAACTTGCACTCCTGTATAGGAGCGAATACGAAATGTTTCATTTTGTAAAAATTTTGAGCTTCTAGGAGGATCTATGTAAACAAGCTTAAGTGCTAAATTTTCATACTCGGAACCAAGCTTTTGGGAAATTGCTTTTTTGGAGTGAACGGAATTCTTATTAATGACATAGGCACTAAGGCCTCCTCCGTCGGTGCAAAATTGATGGGTCCCTTTATTGTAGCTTCCAAATTTATGAATGGAGCCATCTCCACAGCCCTGGAAAAAGAGAGAACTAAAAGACAGAAAAAAAACGATAAAGGTTTGCTGTCTTACCCTCATAGCTCACCTCCACTTTCCAATCTCCGGTTGTGTTGGATTCCTAAGTGACGATCAATTTTTCCAGGCAATAGATGAGAGGAGGCGCCAGGTTGGTTTAAAAGAATTTCCCACTGACCTTCTTGTGAGCCCTGTGTGGGTTGTGAACCCTGTGTGTTCTGTGAGCCCTGTGTGGGTTGTGAACCCTGTGTGTTCTGTGAGCCCTGTGTGGGTTGTGAACCCTGTGTGTTCTGTGAACTCTGTGTGGATTGTGAGCCCTGTGTGGTTTCTTGCTGGCTAAGGACAATGTGTTTGCCGAGACTGGGATAAATATTTTCAATCACAGAGACTCTTTCTCTGAGAGATCTGGCGTTATCAACCTTGTTCTGCTCTCCAATAGATACGCTTTGCACCTGTAGGTTGGGATTTGAAAAATAAAAAATACGCTGGCAAAATTTTGTGGAGCAATTTGTTGACATGACCGTGCGAAAAGTTTGTGAAGATGACTTAAAACCAAAAGCATAGGGGTTAAGATGTTTAATCTGAGAGGGATTGCTCCTTTCCCTATCATGACCACAACCTAAATTATGCCCTATCTCATGGGCAAAAGTTCCCATGATACAGTTGGCGCCGATGACACTGAGCCCAAGTGCTTTAAAACTGGCAGAAGAAGTCACATTTTTTGCAAGAAGATAGGCTATGCCACAGACGCCTTTCCTAGACTTCTCTGTGATAAGAGCGACAAGATCGGAGTTGGTTTCATGCCTTCTACGAATAAGCTTATGGTAAGGGTTATTGGCATCGTAACTTCCTCCTCCATATATAAACTTTTCTACTTCATGCAACTTCTCTAAATTATTTTTAAGAGAATCCGCAGACCTTATATCTAACTCAATGGCCTCAGTCACATTGATTTGGATTCCTGTTTTAGAGTTCTTATGAGCGGTGCGAGCCCCCGAAACCATAAGATTGAGAAGAGCGAGGGCTCCCTCAGTCCCTCCTTCGGCTTGCCTGACAAGGTTGGAATATCCTAGAATAATATCTATTTGAGCGGTTGGAGAGCTATCGTTAACAACCTTAGTAGATGGTGTTTGTTTATAAGTAGGTTTTTTGTTGGATTGGCTTGAATCTTCATTGACTTCCACAGAAGTCTTATTAGATTTTCTAGAAATTTCATTGGATCTCCCAGAGGATCCCCCAGAGGACCCATTGTACTCTCTGGAAATCTCATCTTCTGGAATTATCACATCATCATTACCATTATTTGATAAATATTTTGTATCAATTTGACGAATAATATTCTTGCCTTTTGAGAGCTGCTTGATCTCATATATAGCATCTTGTGTATTGATTTGACCAACAACGGTAGATTTATAAAAGGATAAATGAATGCTCTCAAAAGAAGAATTCTGACCCGTCCACACAAAATTGTTTCGATTCTTGAAATTGATAGAATGTTGTTTAAAATCTTTCTTGGTTCCTCCTGGAAGAGACAGACTCAATTTTGTAGGAAGTTCTTGAGGCGAATCAACATGAAACTTTTCTCTATCAATCTTCAAACCAAAAATTTGAACAGTTGCTTCGAGAGGCTCATGTCTTCTCTCTAGGAAATCTTTTTTTTCTGACTCCTTGAGTGGAAATGTAGTAAAAAGAGGTCGATCTGTTAAGGAGGATCCAACTGATTCAGCTTTTTCTTCTAAAGATTGTTTATTTGTAAGACTCTTATTATGGGAATCTTTCCTTCGAGACTGAGAAATAGATTGTCTTTTTGACTTCTTCTGGGAAGAACCATTGAGAGGATTTGTTCCCAATGTGGAACTACCAGAAGGACGTCTCTGCAAATTCTCTTGAGCTTGTGGGCGACTTTGAATTTGTGAGTCGTCACGATTGGAGAACATATTAATTAAATAAATTGTTGTGGCAACAAATAATATAGTGAAGAAAAGAATCAGGAGCGATCTATTTATTGAAAAAAATCCGATATCTTATCTCCTTACTGTTATATTTATCATACATTATTACTATATAATTTATCGTACATTATTATCTATTACTAAAAGAATTTATGGTGTTTCTTGCCATTACTCACATCTTATTTGTATCAATTTAGCCCTAAGAGATAAGGATCTTTAGATGAGAGTCTTCAGATGAAATGATAAGAAAAAGTGTTATTATTTTTTGATTTTATTCTTAGTGATTTGTAATTCCTGACTACTAAATAAGATTCTCGAATTTAGATCTAGGACTTGAACACGAAAGGAAAACCCCGGATCTAAGAAAGACCCTAGATCTACCGATGACTTATTTTTTTCTGAGTAAGTATGGGAATGATCATGAGAGTGAGTACGGGGTGGAACGGGGAGGCGAACAACACGGGAGTGCGATTGAGTATTAAGATAAAGAAGTGTGTAGGTGTGAATATTGGCAATACCTTTGATTTGACGAGGGTTCGGAGAATTTTTCCAAGGAGAAGGAAAAACATTAGCGTGAATTCCACTGCTGGTCAATTCGTAGGTGGTGTAACCAAACTCTTCTTTGGGAATCTTCATAAATTCAAAAAGGTGTCGATCTCCACTCACAAACAAACTAGGTTTGGGAGAATTAAATATTTTTCTCATCATGGAATCAAAAGATTCTTTTCGATGACCTTCGAAGGATTCAAAGGGTTGATAAGCTCCAAAAAGCTGATCTCCGTTGATAATGACATTGCCTTGCGTGTTTCCTTTTCTATGAAGTTGAGTCAAAAGCCATTTTTCCTGCTCGGCGCCCCAGTGGCTACCCTTCCCTGGAGGATCTCGAAAGCTTCGATTGTCGAGAAAGAAAAATCGGAGATGGAAGGCTCTTAGTACCAATGAAACTCCAGGACCAAGCTCCAAGGTTGGGGGAGCCTCTAGCGAGGATTTCCCATGGGGCTTTTGGGCGTAGAAGGCTTTAAATATTTTCTTTGACTCTTCTTTATATTGGTATGTTTTGTCACCATTGTTCCAGCCGTAGTCATGGTCATCCCAGACCGCAAGAGTCGGTATAAGATGAATTGTTCTAAAAATTTCTAATGTATTTCTCGCATCGAGATACCTCTTCCAAAGATGTGAGGGAGACACTGGTTTGTTGCGAGGACCCCACATTTTGCCGGTCAATTTATCTGCATAAACATTGTCCCCGATCATAAAAATCATATCTGGTCTTTGTTTGATAAGGCTTCTCCAGATATCTCTTTGAAGTTTTTCGTATCCATCATCCATGCAAGAGACCACAGCTATTTTAGGGTGAGTGAAATTGATATTTAAGGACTCAAAATATCGATGATCCAAGAATCTACCGCTGGGGCTTTTTATCAAGAGTTTGTATTTGGTTTCCGGCTTGAGTCCTTGAGCTTCCCATTGGCTAACAGTGGTGCCCTCTTTAGACATCTTCCCAATAAGCTTTAAAGGGATATTATTTCGCCCCTCTTTGGCTACGATCTGCATATCTTTTTCAAATGAGGGAGATACAATGGAGAACTGAGCTATTGTGGCTGTTGTAAATCCTTGTAAGATTGGTAGTGAACCATGCTCTAAGTGTTGTTTTTTCCAAAGAGAGCAAGTGAGAAGTCCAAACAGTAATAGGGGGTAGCAAAAAAATATTCCTAAGAGCGACAATCGCCTCTTAGGATATATTAGAATTTTTTTTACGAGCATCAGATGTCTATATTTACCACTGTCATCCATATGAGGAAAACTATTGCAAGGCAAATGAAAAGAGTCAAGGAAAGCTACCACTTCCCATAGAGATATATTTTTTGTCGATGAAGAAACTACTTACTTACATTCGATTTCAGTATTTATATCATTATCGGTAATAAACCCTCTGTAGGTGATATAGAGCCTTTTATCCTTGCAAAGCCTAGACCTAGAAAAGTATGCAGGGTAGTTCGTTCCAAAACCAATGGGATCCACTCTCATGTAGGCTCCGTGACAGCTTCGAAAACCACCGCCACCATTGGTGCGCTTCCATGTTCCGCCGCGTCCATATTTATTGTAGCATTTTGTTGCAACAGTGAATGCGGCCCTATTATCAAAGCGTATATAACCCCAATCAGCCGTATTTTCTCCATTGTGCCCCAAAGCTATGGTCGATACTAGACTGTAGCTTATAAAAATAACGGTGAAATGAATTAATAGTCTCATGGCTCCCTCCTTTTGTTAATTTGCTGGCATCATAATCATCGTTTACATATGAATTTATAAACCATGATAATCTGTTAAGTAAAAATAATTTAATGTATAAGAATATATTCTTATACATTACTTATGATCAGAACCATTAAGTTGTTTATTGTCAATAAAGGGTGAGGATTCTAGTAAAAAGTAATAAATAAAAGAATAAAAGTTAGGTGAAAATCTCGAGAGTGTGGTACCTTGTACCAAAGTAGGGGGGGCAGGAAACTCCTCTCCTTCCTAAAAACACGAAAAGAGTCTAAGCAACCTCCTAGAGGAGCCCAAAATGAATTTGCTTTGGTTAGATTTTGAGATGACAGGTCTTGATGTGGATAAAGAAGTTATTATTGAGGTGGCGACCATTGTTACGGACTTGAACTTAAACCAAAAAGAAGAATATCATGCGATCGTCAGGCAGCCACAGCGCTATATAGATAATATGGATGAATGGAACACTCGCCAGCACAGTCAATCGGGTTTGATAGAACAAATTCCCTTTGGCAAAGAGCCTGACGATGTGGAAGAGGATCTTTTAAGAATTGTAAGGAAATATATTCCAGACCATGAGCTGGCTATTCTGGCAGGCAATTCTATTGGTCAAGACCGCTTGTTTATCATGAAACACTTTCGCAAGCTTGCTGAGCGTATTCACTATCGAATTTTGGATGTCACATCTTGGAAGATTATGTTTACCTACAAGTATAATGTTACTTATGAAAAAAAGAAAACTCATCGAGCCCTCGAAGATGTACGAGAATCTATTGAAGAACTTCGTACTTTTATGAATTATGTGAGAAGCGATCCTTTGTAAGCTCAGCGTAAACTGGTGCTTGTGGGTGCTTGTGGGTGCTTGAATTCCAGACAATGCTAACTCTGCGCATATAAAATAAAAGTTTTCTTCAATTGAACTTGACCCTTTAAAAGACTAAGGAGAGAATCCCTAGGTTGCGAACGCTTTCCTTGTATCTATGTGAATTCACTATAACCTCGTTATCTGTATAGGAGTACAAAATGAGACCATTTTTTGGATTTGTTACAATACTTTCTTGGAGCACCTTTGGAGCCCTTCTTATTTCTTTATTGGTGTTTGGATCTGGTTATTTGCTAACACTCATTCTTCCATTAAACCAATTACAAGCATCCACTTTATTTCTTGCCTCACTCGCCCTTCTTGTTCTTACATTTATTTTTATGTCGCTCGTACATGGAACTAATGCCCCCTCCCTTTACG
Organism: Bdellovibrionales bacterium; assembly: GCA_965261545.1. Lineage (GTDB taxonomy): Bacteria > Bdellovibrionota > Bdellovibrionia > Bdellovibrionales > UBA1609 > CBDHDF01. The sequence continues at coordinate 125,741 of CBDHDF010000004.1, forward strand.
AAAATTTAGACGAACTGCTTCCTGATAAATGGGATGATGATTGGGAGCGCGAGAACTGGGCAGATAAAAATCAGGAAAGATTTGTAGCTAAAAATATGACTGTATCGCAGGAGAAAAATAATCAAAGCAAAAGAAGTGGTCAAAGTGAAAGGGTTGGAAGAAATCAGCCATGTCCATGTGGTAGTGGAAAGAAATTTAAATTTTGTTGCTCTCAAAAGGCCAAAGTGCTTTCATTGCGCACTTAAGTTTCGTCAGTTCGTTATGTTTGGAAAATTCCTAAGAATAAAATAAAAGCTTTCCGAACAAGCATCAATGAATTTATAAAACCTGCATTAGAAAAAATTAAAGGGTATACGATGAATAAATGTTGGAACTGACCTCAGCTTTGTAGATAAAGCTGGCTCCACCCATAAGAGATTTATGTTGAACACTTTTGAAACAAGACGTAGACATCATAATATCTATAAATTTTTGTCGGCAAGGAAACTCAGAGGAGGATTGGCTGAGATAGTGGTAGGCCTTGTGGTGGCCTGAAATCCATCCTCCTAGGGGGGGGACAATATGCTTGAAATAAAAATGAATAAAAGGCTTGAGGATTGGAAAATACTGCTCGCCCGTTTCTAAAACCATCACATGGCCACCAGGCTTTACAACCCTTGCCATTTCAACGAGAGCTTTTTTGATATCACTTACATTGCGAATGCCATAGGCAATGCTTGAAATATCAAAGCTATCATTTTTATAGTTGCTAAGCTGAGTGACATCTCCCCACTGAAAATCCACTGTCAATTTCTGCTGTTTTGCCTTTTTCACAGCATAGGCAAGAATTTCTTCACAAAAATCTACACCCACCACATGACCCTGGGGTCCCACTTTTTGCTTAAATTGAAGGGCTAAGTCTCCCGTGCCAGTGGCACAGTCCAAAATCCGATGGCCATCATGGGCTTCACTCCATTGAACAAGTTTTTGTCGCCACCAGCGAGCCATTCCGAAGGTTATAACACCATTGACTTTATCATAGGTTTGGGCAATAGAGCCGAATATACGCTGAATGTCTTCTGCGGGAGGACCTGTTCTCATAGGGGGGCTTGACTGAGAATTTTGAGGATTCATTTCACTTCTACCGAAGACAACTGAACTTCTTTTTTGTGTTGAGGGCTTTAAGAATCTTGGCCGTAGATTCCATAAGGTTGCGGAACTCCTCAAAGTGAAGGGATTGGTGTCCATCGGATTTAGCCTTATCGGGCTGGTTGTGAACTTCCACCATGATTCCATCGGCTCCTGCTGCGATGGCAGCCAAAGACATGGGGATCACAAGCTCCCGCCGTCCCGTTCCGTGGGAGGGGTCGGCCAACACGGGAAAGTGAGTGTTTTGTTTGAGGTAGGCCACAGCATTGAGGTCAAAGGTGTTGCGAGTTTTTGTTTCAAAGCTGCGGATTCCTCTCTCACACAGAATCACATTTTTGTTGCCATGAAGGGCTATGTATTCAGCGGCAAAAATCCACTCATCAATAAGAGCTGAAAAGCTGCGCTTTAAGAGCACTGGCTTATGGGTGGCTCCGAGTTCCTTGAGAAGTTCGTAATTATACATATTTCGCGAACCTACCTGAAAGACATCGACGAAATCCATCATGTCATCAATTTGTCTGGGATCCGTCACTTCAGAGATAAAGGGAAGCTGGACTTTGGATTTGACCTCTCGAGCAATGTCAAAAGCCTCTCGTCCCAGGCCCTGAAAGGTGTGGGGGCTGGTTCGTAGCTTAAACATACCCCCGCGCAGAGCCATGGCTCCTTGTTTTTTGACAAATTGAGCAATGGTGTGAAATTGTTCCTTGGACTCAATGGCACAGGGGCCAGCTATGACCGAAAAAAAGTTGCCCCCAATAGGGTAAGGCCCTACGTGGACAATGGGAGCCGTTTTTACTCCCGCCTTGGTGGGGGAGCCTCCTTTGTCGAAGTCGGAATGACTTTCTTTATTATTATGGCCTTTTTTAATTTTCACTGAAGGCGTTTGATCCACTTGAGCTGCTTTAGTCATTGATTGAATTCCTTAAGCCTACAAAAATCCAGTGGGGGCTCCAGAATGTAGGGAATGTAGGGACATTACAAGTTCACCCATCCCGTGGAGGCCCAGATCTAGTGGAGGGTTATAACTTTATCCAGTCTAAGGCGGCAAGTTCATTGTCAAACCCCCAGCCCAAGCCCTTTGGTGGTGTGAAACGAGGGGAAGTGGAATCTAGGGAAAACATATTTATATCTTTCTCAAAAACTCCAATATCTTGCAGGCCGCAGGAAAGGACCCGGTTTTTAAAATTTTCCCTTGCCCAGCAAGCCCACCACCCTGCCGTAGATTGCCCTAAAGGGTGGTCCATATAGTGAGTCAAAACCAAAGAGTGGTCAAGTCCTCCATATCGATCCATTACTTTTTTCACATTTTGGATGGCAGGCTTAAGGACGAGAACATGAAAAACCTCGGGGGAAACCTCCATGGGACTTGCCGCCATGTCGAGAGCAAGCTGAAAAGGGTAGTTTTTTGAAAGAAATTCCCAGGATTTTTCTTCAAAAGGAGTGGGATCCTCTATAAATTCAATATGTCTTAGTAAATCTCCATTCTTCTCAAGCCAGTCACAAAATTCCTTCACCTGAAGGGATTCGTTAAAGTCCAAGCGAAAAAGGGGGAGAGGTATTGGACATGGGGGAGAGCCATGTGTTTGGCATAAGATATGTGTTTGACATAAGAGACTAAGCTGTCTCAATTTTTGTGTTTCTTCTTTAAGATGCCGACCCATCTTTACTTTAAATTGGTAGTACCCCCTAGATCTAAGGTTTAAGAATTCAGTGGGAGTCAAAGACAGGACATCTAAGATGAGGCAGTGATTCCAAATTGCTGTGGAGATGGAAGGGGAAAAAGAATCAAAGCCACTTTGCCTTTCAAACCTCCACTTGGCATCCATCCAGGCATGGAAAACTGCGTGCTTAAAGTGGGGGGAATTCATAGTCGCTCTTACGGAGTGTATCATACTGCTATCGGAGTGAGCCGTGTGGCCTGCGGTATGAGCCGTGTGGCCCATGTTATGACTCATGTGGTAATCGGTGTAGCCCGTATATCCATGGGGCCACTCCACTTTTAAGATAACTCCTCGCTGAGGGCTTTTGTCATGGCGACTATTGCAATGAAAAAGGGGCTGAAGTTCGTAGGGGTTTACCCAAAAGTTCATAGGAGCCAAAGTCCCAATGTCAACTGAAGTCCAAAAAGAGTGTGAATAAGAGAAGCTTTCGCAAGATACTGGTTGTAAACGGGACCTGGGTCATTGTCATAGATTTCTCGAAGGAGGGATCGGCATAGGGGAAAGCTCATCAGGGGGAGGGTTGCAGCAAGCCAGTGGCCCTTCATAGCCCAAAAGCATAAAAAACCAAAGCTTAATAAAGTGAGAAATAGTATCTCCGTCCTTACAAAACCAGGGCCCCAGCGAACCGCCAATGTTTTTTTAAAAGCCAGGCGATCCTGTTGAATATCCCTAAGGTTATTGATAGCAATGAGAACTGTGGAGAGAAGCCCCACTTGAAGTCCTCCTACAAGAGCCTCCCATGAGAATGTCAATGTGTGCAGGTAATAGACACCACCCACGGCAATAATCCCAAAAAATAAAAGGACAAAAAGATCTCCGAGTCCCTTGTAGGCCAAGGGAAAGGGGCCGCCTGTGTAGGCATAGGCCAAGAGTAAAGATACAAGTCCCGTTACCAATATGACCAAACCCCCACGCATTACCAAGGGAATGCCAAATAAGGCGGCCATGCCTAGGGAGAGAAGGGCTCCAGCCATCACCCTTTGCGGTGATAGCAAGCCACTTTGCGTGACTCTCTGGGGACCAATGCGGTCTTGGGTATCTGCTCCCTTTTTAAAGTCAAGGGAGTCATTGATAAGATTGGTTCCTATTTGAATAAAAAGAGAAGATAAAAGAGCCCATAGACTGATAAGGCCGTGGACTTTATGACCTGTGGTTGCAACCAAAGCTGTTCCAACAGCAATGGGAATGATGGCCGCAGTGAGTGTTCTGACTCTTAAGGCGATGCACCACTTCCAAAATGTATTCCAAAGTATGATCCACAATTTATTTCACCAATAATTCTACGCTGCAGGAAACTGACGGGAGATTACAAACTATAAGTTTGTTGGCGGAGAGCAAGGGATTCGAACCCTTGAGACCCGTGAAGGTCTGCCGGTTTTCAAGACCGGTGCTTTCGACCACTCAGCCAGCTCTCCGTGGGATAACTTATTCACCGAACCTGTTTCTGTCTATTTCTTATAGGGATTTTTGTGGAAATTTCTGGAGAAATAATGTGATGCATTATAGATTTGACATTGGAAGAGCTCATCAATACACCCAAGGCAAGGATGAAGAACAGCCATGTTTTCTTATTAGCTATGATCGTGACATTTGTTTTTGGAAGTTCCTGTGCTTACAAAATGGGTTTTGAATATCGCCCTCTTTTTGATAAGTACTACCAAGTAGCTATTCCTATTTTTTCAAATAAAACCCAATATATAGGTGCTGAACCTAGCTTTACCAATGCTCTTGTGAGCCAATTTCATCGCTCCAAGATGATCGAAGTGACTTCCATGGCTCAAGCTCCTATCGCCGTTGAAGGTTATATTGAAAGTATTGAATTTAGACCTTCTGCTGTTGCCGCAGGACCTAAGAGTTCGCTCAGTGGCAGAACGGCTCCTTTTTTACCACCCAATACTATTTTGGTAACAGAGTACCTTGTCATTGCGAGAGTAAAGATTTTTTTACGCCGAACCTCAGACAAGAAAATCTTATGGCAAAGTGACTTTATCAACGAAAAGACCTATAGAGCCCCCCAGGTGGGCTTAGAAACAGTCAACACAGCCAACCCTCTTTATAACCATAGTGCGAGAAATAGAGTTCTCCAAGAGTTGGCAGAAACCATGATGTCTGAAGCCCATGACCGAATGATGGAAAGTTTCTGATTGAGAGTTTTTGATTGATGGAGAAGCTTTAAATGGCCATTTGGGACTTTCACAAGCTTCAGCAGCACTTGTCTAAGAGCACCCCCCCCTCTCCCTCGTATTTTATCTTTGGCCAAGAGAGCTTCCTTATTGAAAAGGCCCTAAAGTTACTACAGTCGAAAACAGTGAGCAAAGACCTTGAAGACTTTAATGTAGAAAAGTTTGATGCACAAAATGCATCTGCAACTGAGGTTAAAAATGCGGTAATGACACTTCCCATGATGGCCTCTCATAGGTTTGTTCTATTTCAAAATGTTCACAAGCTCCAAAATCAGGACTGGGAGGTTCTCACATCTTTCATAGAAAAACCCATGGACAGCTGTGTGTTGGTTCTCGTAGCAGAAAAAGTAGATCAAAGAAAAAAGTATTTTAAGACCCTCAGTCGCTATTGTGTATGTGTGGAGCTTAAAACTCTCTATGATCGCCAAATTCCCATGTGGATTGAAAACATGGTTGCCAAAAAGGGCCTTCAAATCAACCCAGGAGCAAAAGCCTTACTTCATCAATGGGTGGGGTCCAATCTTCATGAAATTCAAAACGAAATATTCAAGTTGAAATCTTATATGGGTCACCGTTCTCATATTTGTGAAGATGATATCATGAAGGTAGTAAGTCGTTCCAGGGTTCATAGCATCTTTGAACTGACCCATGCCATTGGAGAAAGAGATGCCTCTACAGCTCTCATACTTCTTGCTCGTCTCCTCAAAAGTGGAGAAAGTGAAGTGGCCATTCTTATTTTAGTTTTGCGTCATATTCGAACCTTAGGGATGATTCAAAAGGCTCAGTCCCAGGGTTTGAATGGAACCAAACTTAGTTCCACAGTGGGCATTCATCCTTTTTTCTTAAAGCAGTACCAGCAGCAATCTCGCTTATGGAGTCCCTCGAAGATTAAAAGCGCCATCCACCTACTCCACAACACAGACCGAGCCCTCAAGTCTTCTTCTATTAACTCCCATATATGGCTGGAAAACTTTATTTTCCAATCCTGTCAGAACAACTAGCGACCAAAGTCGTCTTGATAACGATGAATATCTGACTCAAGAAGCTGAGACCCCCTTTGAACTTCGATAAAACCAAGAGGTCCATCCCCCGTGTTGGCCATACGGTGCTTGGTTTGAATGGGAATATGGATATAATCCCCCTCCTTCACGGGATAAACTTTATCGTCAATAGTCACTTCTCCCTGGCCCTGAATCACCACCCAGTGTTCTTCACGAAAATCATGGGATTGATAGGAAAGTTTCGCCCTAGGGTGAACCCATATTTTTTTGACAACGGCGGAGTTGTTTTGAAGCAAGGTTTCGTAGGACCCCCAAGGGCGAGTATCCCAGGTGTGATACTCCGTGGATTGGGGAGACAGCTTTTTGACTTGCTGGAGAAGCTCTTTCATATTGGAGGGAGTATTCGTATCACAAATCAAAAGGGCATCGGGAGTGTCCACAACAGTAAGATTCTCAACTCCTAGGAAGCCAATGGTTTTGGGAGCGAGGCTCAAGGAACGATTGTTTTTGGCATTGACTTCTATATTCTGAGATTGAGTTTTCAATGGCTCTTTGGTGCTAAAAACCTGTTCCCAGGAACCTAAATCACTCCAACCAATATCTGCGAGAAGACATAGGCGCGGTGAAAGGACTTCCATAATTCCGTGGTCAAAACTTTTGGGGGAGATGAGATTATAGATATCATCCATGTTGGAGTTGTCTGGAAGAGTCATCTCCATTTGTTTCCAAAGTTGGGGCATCAACTCTTGAAAGTTCTGAATCATTCCTTTCACACGAAAAAAAAACATTCCAGCATTCCATAGGAAGTTCTCGCACCTCACATATCTTTCAGCCACTGAGAGATCAGGCTTCTCATGGAAACAAAGAACTTGATTGTGGGGCCCGACCTCAATATACCCAAACCCTGTGGCGGGGTAACTCGGCGGGATACCTAGAGTCACCACATTGTTTCCCCGGGCAAGTTCTTCAGCTCTGTGGGCCAAGCGAATCAATTCATCTTCTTTCTCAATCAGTTGATCTGCAGGAAAAATACCCACCACTTCATTTTCAAGGGATCGAAGTTTTAACTGGTGGCAAAGCCTGGCAATGGCGGGAGCTGTGTTTCGGCCAAAGGGCTCATAGATTGCAGAGTCTAAAGACATTTGGCACTGTTGAAGGCATTGCTCCGTGAGGGTTCTTAAGTTTTTCGTTGTTAAAACCAAAGGAGGTCCAAGGGGACAGACGCGTCGTAGGGTTTTGATCATCAAGGACTCGTCAAAAAAAGAACAAAAGGGCTTGGGAAAAGCTTTTCTAGAAATGGGCCATAATCTCTCTCCACTTCCCCCAGATATAATCACTGGAATCATAACTTTCTCTTTGTGTGGTCGAAGCGTTCTTTCATTGATCTCTCGGTTTCATCAAGTTTCATCAGTTTCATTGATCTCATCAGGTTTTACTCTGAGGCACTCTTCTCTGAAGAATGGGTGATTTGATGGACAACTCTTTCTACGATATCCGTGGTGGAATGACCTGAAACAAGCTGTAGGGATTTGACAATTCCTCCGTTTTTTCGCATAAAATCTGCTCCCACGATACGATCAATGGGCCAATCTCCTCCCTTGACTAACACATGGGGCTTGATATTTTCAATGAGTGGAAGTGGATTTTTGTTACCAAAAAAACAAACATAATCCACACAAGATAGAGCCAAAAGAATTTCGGCACGATCTTCTTGTGTCTGAATAGGGCGGTGGGGCCCCTTAAGCATGCGAACACTTTCATCATTGTCCACTCCAACAACAAGGACATCTCCACAGGCCTTAGCTTCTTGTAAATAACGAATATGGCCTATGTGGAGGATATCAAAGCAACCATTGGTAAATACAATTCTCTTATTGTGATGTTTCTTTAAGTTGTTGACAAGTTCATCCAAGGCAAGAGCTGTACTCAGAGAAGGAGAAATCACTGAGGGGGAGGGGGCTCCTAGGTTTGAAGTGAAAGGTGTATCCATAACGCCCATGAGAGGCTAACAATGTCTATAGAGTTGGAGACCTGTTAAATAATAAGTCATATCTTTTCTTATCAGAAGTGACAAAAGAGGCAACATGAAAAGAGAGATCACAACCACAATACTTCTCCAGAAAACAAGAAGAGGGTAGTAAGCTTTCTTCATCTGCTTTTCGTGACCAAGTTGGCAGTCAAATGTCCACTCTCCCAATGTGCAACCAAAATAACTACGGGTTAACACAGAGTAGATAGTAAAAGCCCCTATGCACATGGCTCCCATAGCCAGATGAATATTGAAATTCCATGGAATGTTCAACATAAATTGCATAGAGTTGAACTCGTTGACAGTGAGAAAGCAGAGGAGAAAAGCTAAAGAAATAGCCCCCCCTACCATAATATCTAAGGTCAATGAGGAAAGAGAGAGGGGAATCGCTTTCAAAGGCATGGCTGTTGAAGCAGATGAGGCCACAGGGGTGATTGAGGTTGCTGGGACAGTCGAAGAAGTCGTTGAGTGGGCGGGGGACATCGGAGTGAACATGGCCTTTTTGGGAGTCATCTTGGGAGTCATCATATTCGCCCTTGGGGTGGCCTCTTCCATAGAGGGCCACAGGGGTTGAGCAAAACTACGAATTTCTGAGGAGTTACTTACCAAGGGACCACGATCACTCAGGGGGCCACGACCACTCAGGGGGGCACTTGTCGAGGGGTTCATCTGTCCATTTCGAGAGGCACTGGCCTCAACTTGATCAAAAGATGCCAATATTTCATTGAGAGCCTTGGCGGAGGCAGGCTCTTTTTCATCTAAAAGCCCCATGGGAACGCAATGGGGAAGTTCCACATCCATGGAATCTTTCATCGCTTTTTTCATATTGGAGCCAAGGTGAAGAGATTTCTTGTGAAACCCCAAGCCCCCAGTGATGGGCTTAACATGAAATTCATTAAAGGGGTCAGCTTCTTTACCTATATTTTCTTTTTCCATACCTTCCTTTTCTCGAAGTATAAACAACTTATAAAAACTGTGGTGGCTAGGCTTCAGTTTCAAAAGAGCATGGGGATTGAGAAGGAGGAGGGGAGGATTTTGCATTCTCCCCATGGGCTTCCCTTTCCTTTGTTATGAGTAACTCTTTGAAAACTCTTTGACGAAGCTGAGCAAAAATCGGTTCTTGTATGGACAGTTGAGGCTTTTGAATGATGCACTGATGTCCCAGATTGGCCTTTTTATTGATCACAAGAGGAGCTTTTGTGTTAGCTGTCATTTGACTAGGATCGTCTTCAGGTATGGCCAAGATGGAGAAAATACAACAGTCCTTTTCGGACTCGACCTGTACAGCCTCCAAGTCATATTGTGTCAGATCAAAATTAAGCTTGGGAGCAAAAAAAACAGGCTCAATAAGTGGAAATATCATTTCGGGTTTTTCGTAGTTCTCTAGCCAAGAAAAGATACCAATATCAGTATCACTCATGAGACTAAAGTTTTTTAGGTCACGAAAACCCAGAAGGCCCTCTGGGAAATGAATATAAGTACTCTCTCTTTTGAATTCCATGGAAAAAAGTCCAGACTTTTGAATAGTCATTTCACCCCCCCTGCGTGCAGGGTAACCCCCATCGGCAAGTTCTGGCAAGGTCTAATTCTTACATAGTGTTATAATAAACTTCTGCAAAAAACTTACAAAAAATTTTTACGAAGGAAAGGGTTTGACACAATGCAAATCTAATCTTTAAGGATCTTAGATGCGGCGCGTATTTTTTGGGCCCCCGGATCCACGGAAGCTTTATTTTGATTTTGTATAGCTGAATAAATTTCTTCTCGATGAATTCTAGTATTATTGGGAGCCTCAATGCCTAAACGCACTTGCTTGCCCTTAATCTGAACCACACTGATTTTAATATGGTCATCAATAGCTATGCTCTCACCGAGCTTTCTTGTTAGAACCAGCACTTAAGACTTCTCCTTCAACATCCTCGTCAAAGATTAAAAGCTTTACCAATGGTGGAGGCAGCATGAATTTGGAAAGATATGCTTGAAAAAGGTCGCCTTGAGCAAGCTTCTCCGTTTCCAGGGGTTTTTCTCGCTCAGGCAAGTCCCTTGGAACCACCCGAAGGAAACCTATACAGTAAAAAAGTGGATTAGAAAAGATTTAGTTTCACAAAAAATCAATCACTACGGAGAGTATAACTTTAAGCATTGAGCTTCAATTAAAAGGAAGAGGAGGGTGCACCCCTACTCGGGGAGTGATAAATATGAATCGAGGAGGTGCTCTGCAACGGCAGCGGCATCAACTTCATATCGCCCTTGGTCAATGAGTTTCTGAAGATGCTTAATGCGCACTTCGTCAATGCTTTGATCCTTGGCCATGGCTTTGATTTCCCGAGTTTGACAGCAGCATCTGCGTCAAACGAATGATATTAAAGGATTAACGCATATAGTTGTATTTTGTTTATCCACACTTGTGGGCATTAAGGATTCTGGGAGGGATGGGGACGCCTGCGGCTTTAAATAAGGAGTTGGCATTGCCAGTGATATCTGTGCGGGTCCAAATGACTTGATCACGAATTTTAACAGGGATAGCCCTAACTTCCTTGAGTTCCCTCATGGCCTCTACAACAGTTAAAGGTCGCTCTTTAACATGACCAATGCCTATGGCTGGGCTTTTTAGGTTCATCTTCTTATCTCTTAAACATTTTGTAAGGTGGGCCTCACAAAGATAAGTTAAAAAGCATAGAGTTAAATGTCCAATAATCCTCTGGTCTGTCCAATGGAAAACAGGACGTGTTTTCAAAGTCCCTTTTAACTCACCAAAAGCATCTTCAATTTTCCACAATTCTTTGTAGTTGATAATAATCTCATCTGCCGTCAAGTCTTTGACATTTGTAAGGACGGCAAAAAAACCATCAATTTTTTCATCTAATTCTATTTGTTCTGCATTTAATTCAGGTTTTTTATTTTTGTCGTCAGCCATCTTTACATATTTCTTATAACCTTTATTGGAAACAAAAGTACTAGACTGAACACCTTTAGAAGATAGTTTTCCTTCGATCTTTTCAAGAAGGGATTCTCTAGATTTTTTATCTCTCTCTGCTCTTTTCCTAGACCAAGTCACAATACATCTATGCCCCCCATGGTCTGTTTCGTAAACAGCAAGCTCATTCTCATATACCCAGCTAAAACGATTTAAATCATAGACCTCTTGTTTCTTTTCTTTTTTTAAAGATCCAAGCTTCATACCAACAATAAACTCGCTTTGATCCTCACTGAGTTTGTCAGTATTAGCCTTTGATAAAAGCCCCCTATCAGCCACAAAAATGAAACGGCGTACATTAAACTTTTTTCTCATTTTATCAACAATATCTGAAAGCGTCTTGCCTTCAAAAGTATTACCAGGGAAAACCTCAAAACCTAAAGGGATGCCATCCCGATTCACCAACAAACCAAAGACAACTTGGGTGCAGTCTGATCGTCTCTCTTTACTATAGCCAAATTGACGAAGTTTCCCTAAGTCTGTTCTTGTACTCTCGAAGCGTAAGGTTGTTAAATCATACAACACAATGTCTACTTGGAAATTAAATAAATCTCGCCCCACCCAATAAAGCGAGTTCTCTATTTCATCCTTATGGGAGGCAAGTAAGTCCATAGACCGATAAATATGCTGGAGACTCAAATCACCCTTAATCATGTCTGGGTAAAAAGATTTTTGCCAATACTCAAAAACCTTTAACTTGGAACTAGGAGCAATAAATCGGCTGGCAACTAAGGTAAAAATCACCTTACATAAATCAAATTGAACTTTCTCATGAGAATCTTTTATGTCTTTGAGGGTCTTATTGATACCCAGTTGATCAAACAACTTTTGTAAAATCAGCAAGGGACCCAAAATGAAAGTCTCTTCGATGTAAAGCTCCTTAGCCAATTGACTCACAGTGAGAAGCTCTCGGTGGCGGGATACGGCCTGCGCCAAACTATTAATCTTATCCTCTCCTCCTTCTCCAGCCTTACCTAAGGACATGAGCATGCGTTTTTTGGATTTGCCTTTTTCTCTGTAGGACTCCACAAGGTGGTAGTAGCACTGACCTTTTGAGTTTTTAGTCGTTTGGATGTACATGAGGATATTTTCTACATATTTCTATGATATATCAATATTTAAAACGATAAAATCCTATTTTGTTTTCTACACTTTTTTTACGTCAATTTTAATTTTTCCAGCAGCTACCATTATATTTCAGTACAACCCCAATTTCTGGAAATTTCGCATTTTAACGCAGATGCTGCTGTCAAACTCGGGAGGCGAGCATAAATGTCAAAGACGCCAAGCCCAAGGTATGGGCGAATGAACCTCCTCATGAGCTTATTTGGGAATTTGATGTACTTATAAAAGACCCCTTATCCGCCTATGCGGTCCTCGTTGGTATTGAATCGGGCCGTATTCGCAAACAATTCCCAACACACAAAAACTAGCCCTTGGTGATAAGAGCATAGTGAATGGGTAAATTCTGAGAAGTAAATATCTTTTCAAAGTGAGTGGGAAAATTTGTGGCCCTCCACCGTGAGTTGTATAAGTCATGGGTCACAGCATGAATTTCGTAAGGACTTTCTTTGAAGTACTCGAGAGATTCATCGAAATAGTCTCTATTGTCTGTTTTGAATTCAATGTAACTCTGGGGCCTTTGTATGGCCCATAAATCACTTAAAAAAAGAGGGCAAATAAGTCGATGCTTACGCTGCTTCTTTTTGATCCAAGGATCGGGGAAGTGGATGTACACATTATCGATTTCTTCAGATTCAAAGATGTGATTCAAAAAGCGTGCATGGTATCTTGCCATGCAAGTGTTTCTACAACCCTCCTTAAGAGCTCGACGAATGGATTGAATCAAAGGCTTGTATTTGAGTTCGAGACCAACAAGATAGCGCTCAGGATGGGAAAGCCCATGGTGGACAAAGTGGTAGCCATTTCCTGTACCAATCTCAAGGTCTAGGGGAAAGCCTGAAGAAACACCAAACACCTCCTGTCTCCAACTCCCTTTAAGTGAGCCCACACGCTCCTCGTTAAAGGCCCATCGAGAGAATTCACTATTCAGAGCCCTCACATAGTCATTAGGGTAGGGAATCTCGCAAGTGAGACTGATGGGCAGAGAAGAGTGAGCAGGGTTTTGAGAGTTTTTAGCCTGTTGTTCCATTTCCACAGCCGTTTATCACCTTGACAAATGGACAGTCAATAGGTTAGGCAATCTCATGCTTTTAAGCGGCCTCATACAATGCATATCACTCATACACAAACCACCACACATCCCACCGGCAATAGTGCCCGCTCTTTTCCTTACCTTTCTGACCACGCTGGAAGGCACCATTCTACCACCACTGGCCCAAGCTGTGCCCACCAAGGGCCACCGACTGATGATTGCTGCGGTCTCTCCCCATGCCGTTGAACTTGGAAAACAAGTGGCCCTCAAGGGAGGCAATGTTGTCGACGTCGCCGTCACTGTCGCCCTCACCCTCTCGGTCACTCACCCCTACTATGCAGCTCTTGGAGGAGGAGGATTTGCCCTTGTGAAGATGGGAAAAAAAGGGGTACGGGTCCTCGATTTTCGCGAAAAAGCTCCTGGGGGAACCTCCCCCAACTTTTATCTCAATAAAGCCAAGAGAGCTTCTTTAGATGGGGGCCATGCCATTGGTGTACCAGGAATCCCCGCTGGCCTGTGGGCTCTTCATCAAAAGTATGGAAAACTCAGTTGGTCTCAGCTACTTGCAGGCCCCATAGAGCTGGCACGAAAAGGGTTTCGAGTTTCAGGAGAGTGGGTGAGGATCACCCATAAGACCAAAGATCGCTTTACAGCTTCGGGGCAAAAGTTTTTTCTCAAAGAAGGAAAGGCTATGTACAAGCCGGGGTCTATTTTCAAGCAAAAAGCCCTGGCACAAGCTCTTAAAAAAATTCGAGATCGAAATACCTTTCCTTTTTACCATGGTGATCTCGCTCAAGACATGGTCAAAAGCATAAAAAAAGCTGGAGGTATTCTCAGCCTACAAGATCTTAAAAACTACAAAGTTCGTTGGCTTTCTCCCCTGACAACAAATTTCCATGGACACAAGATTTACTTAATGCCCCCTCCCAGCAGTGGCGGCCTTGTCATTCAATCAGCCCTTTCTCTCATGCACCAACTCCAGTTAAAAAAACTTAAACCCATGAGTGTGGATGAATTTCATATGATCGGTGAGGTTTTAAGCCGTTCTTTTCGCGGACGTAGCCTTTTAGGTGACCCAGATTTCCACAAAAACCCCATAAATCACCTTCTCTCACCTAAGTATCTCTCCAAAATGGCACAAACAATCCATATTCATCGCACTCAAAAAATAACCCCTCTTTCATTGCCAACCCCTAAGGAAGGCAAGGAAAGTCATGAAACCACACACCTCTCTGTGCTGGATCACAAGGGAAATGCTGTGACTATGACCATCACTCTCAACGGAGGCTACGGTTCGGGAGTGGTCAGTGAAAAATACGGCATAGCCTTGAACAATGAAATGGATGACTTCACAACCCACCCCGGCAAACCCAATTTATGGGGACTTGTCCAAGGGTCTGGTAATCAAGTGCAACCAGGGAAAAGACCTCTTAGTTCTATGAGCCCCACACTGGTGGAAAAAAACAACAAAATTATTATGTCTTTGGGTGCCCCTGGGGGCCCTACCATTATCAGTGGTGTTTTACAGACTCTCTATCGCCTGATTGTCACAGGTTGGGACGTGGATAGGGCCATTCAAGCTCCAAGGGTTCATCACCAATTTCTTCCCCATACCCTTTATTTAGATGAAGGGCGATTTTTTCCTGAAACAATTGAAGGTCTTAAAAAGCGCGGCCACAAAACTCAAAACATTCGGTTGGTTGGGCGCATATACGCCATTCGCCAAAACAAAGATGGTGTTTTAGAGGCCGCCCATGACTCCCGAGGCGAAGGAGCTTCGGGAGGATACTGATTCACGGCACGGGGCTCTCAGAGCCCTTCCTTAATAGCCTACTACCATCTGCACCCTCGGTTGGGTTGGTTGGCCCTAAGAATCTTCCTCCTCAAAGGAGCCTCCCCTTGGATGATAAGAGCAACGAAACCCAAGATAGGAATCCTTATATTTTGAAGAATAACTTAAGAAGACAGAAAACACCCCTGATGATGTACTTTTCTCATCAATAAAAGAGCCTCCACGAATAACAGTGCCCTTTTTGTGATCGACAACAGCCGCCCCAAGACCACCATGAATTAAAGATGCGTAATTTCCCAAGGGGCCGAATTGATCCTTGGCCATACGAGCCACTATTGTTGTGCCCCCCCTAAGACTCCGAAGGGTATTATGGGTTTGGACTGTCAGCTTGGCAACCAAGGTATTTTTGCCATAAGAGGCCTTGCTTTCATCTTTCACCCACTCAGAAACATTTCCAGAAAAATCCCAAATGATTTCGCCATTGGAGAGAGTATGGGTTCTCTTATGCTCATTCCAAGAAGTACCTGGACAAGGTTGAGACATGTGAAAACAGCCCTGAAGATCATTAGGGCTTGCAGCTAAAGTCTTCTTAGGGCCTTCAAAGGCTCCAGAATGCCCTTGGTTTAAACCCTTTGTGGATCCAATTTTTTGATCTCCCCAATTCAAAGAAACGCTCTCAATATTTCGAGCAATGGTTTGCCACTCATCATTGGTAATAAGATTGTAGAGATCATGGTCTTTCTCGCTTCCAGCCAAAGCCTTGCAAGCCTTTATGGCCTCCTCTCTGTCTAAGTTGACATAAGGAGTTTGGGCCGCCTCGGAAACCACCTTGTTGGAACCATCATTTTTCATTTCATATTTGGCAACACAAAAGCTTCGATTTGTATAACCCTTTAAAGGAGGTACACCTATAAAACCCTTGGGGCAAACAAAGTGGTTGATGAGCTGAGTAGATAACTTTCCTAGCTCTTTATTGCCAACCGATTTATGAATACCAGTCAATGGAATAGAAGAAATCTTGTTCCAAGCCGTCAAGTCCAAAGTGATACTCCAGGCTCCATTGGTACAGGTCAAAGGAGATAGGTCTAAAACCCCTATTTTTAGTTGAATCGGCTGCCCTTCTTCGGAACATTGACCTTTTAATACAAATTTTTTCACATTTTGAGAGTGGATTTCCAGAGAAGGGTCAGAATTTATAGATAATAAAACAGGAGCCCTGGGAAGTGTCGCCTTTTTTAAAGCTGAATCTTCGCCTTGAATCCACTGAGTTCCCTTAGAACATGCGATTAAAAATAAGACACACAAATAAAGATGCAGTAATAAGAGAAATGATACACGAATTTGTTTTACCATTTTTACCATGATGATACCCTCTCTCTTGCCTCATCATAATGAAACACATTGTCTCACTTTCAACTATTGCAATGAGGTAAGTACCCTTTTTCTATAGGGACGATGAATTTTCTTAATATTGTTATCGGCACTATCGGCTTTCAAAACTAGAAACTATAATGACTCGCCACTTGTCGAAGTACAGAATGTAGGCTATAAGAATGTAAGCTATAAGTCGGTAGAAAAGAGAGATTGAAACACATTGTAATTGAAATACGATTGTAGAGGTCGTGGTGGTGATTTTATGAAAATAGGCCCTCAATTAGAAAAAGGCGCTCTCCAAAAAGAGAATTCTCACTTAGAAGAAGGTTCTCCCCAAATTCTCCATGCTGATTTGTGCGGAGAAAGCCTTGAAGTTAAAGTCGAAAAAGGGGCTAGTATTATCGAATGCCTTATCAACGAAGGTTACAACCCACCTTATTCATGTCTAGAAGGGGTTTGTACGGCCTGTCTCGCCAAGGTGACAGAAGGTGCCGTGGAACAGAGAGAACTTGGGGTTCTTACAGAAGACAACATAAGAAACCATGAGGTTTTGACTTGCCAAGCCCACCCTCTCACTCCTGTCGTCAAGGTTCAATACGATGATTTATAGAATTCACACAGACCTTCCCATGTCATATAACCAATTAAAAAGTAAGGAACTAAATTGGTTGGGTTACCCGGACTCGAACCGGGGACCTCTACCATGTCAAGGTAGCACTCTAACCAACTGAGCTATAACCCAATAACTCCCAAGGCACACACCTTCAGAAGTGAATCAGAGAGAAGAGAATGGAAGAAAGATATCCTTTTGATGATTTTAGGTCAAGAAATATTGTTCATGCTCTCAAAAGTTATATCAATTCTTCCGATATAACTCTAAGTCATAAGATATAATATAATACTAATGTCGATCCAGCTCAAATGCTTTTGAAGCTGCATCTTCTTGCGCCTTGGAGCTCATTTCATATGGAGGTTTTATGGAGACAAAGCTTGTTATGACCACAAGGTCCGTTTCTACGATGTATCACGGGGGCATTGTTTTCATATCATATCTTTGGCTGAGTATTTTTGCACTTAGCAGTGGAGCCGCAGCCCCGAACGACACAGAGAAATCTGAAACCGACAGGCTTAAAAGTCGCATCAATGCCATATGTGGGAAAAGTATCGACGACATCAAAAAAACACGTGACGAACAAATGGCAAGCTTAAATTGTGAAAGTAAAACAGATACAGCAAAGACAACTTGTGACAACGAAAGAAAAGCTATAAAAGATAGGTCCAATAAAAAGATCCGAGAATTTGATTCATGCCCAGAAAGAGTCGCTAGAGAAGACTTGGCTCAATCGTCCGTGGAAACTGTGGAAGAAAAATCCTGCCGAGAATCTCGAAAAGATCTCAGTAAAGCCAAAACAGCCATATCCAAGAAATGTGGTGCGAAATGTTTGGACAAAGCCGTTCAGTGTGTTCGTTGCTCTCAAGGGGATACAAGCTGTGATGAAGATGATGACGACGACGATGAAGAAGATAGTGAAAAAATAAATATTCTTAAAATATGGGAAAATCGTAAAGACAGCCCATCAAAGAAAGAAGCTCTTAAAAATATTCGCAACCTCGAACGAGAATTTAAATCTTGTCCCCTTGTAGCCAGTGATGATTTAAAGTCTCTCAAAGAGGATATCAAAGATATCAAGAAAGAAAAGAAAGATTTAGAAAAAGATATTTCAGACAAACAAAAAGAAATAGATGAGCTTAAGGAGAAAGATGCGAAGGCAACTCTAGAATTTGAAGCATCAAAATCAAAACTCGAACAGGAAATGGAAGATCTCACCGGTGAACTTGAAAAGAATCTTGAAGAAGTCACCACAGAGGGAGAGCGCAAAGTCTTGGAGATTGAAAAGCGCTTGGTAGAAATCGACGGAGAAATTGAAGGACTAAATCTGGACGAAGTCAAGACCCAACATGCCCTCAATGAGGTTCGCTTGAAAGCCCAGGGAGAGTGCCATGAATCAGCCCTTCGACAAGTCGGAGAATTGCGCAAAAGAAAGGCCAAGCTTGTACAAGAGAGTCTAGATATAAAAGGAGGCTTTAAATCTCTTCTAAGGGGTGCGGGCCTTTCCAAGAAAGCTGCCGCCAAAAAGCTAGTTCAAGAACTCCGCCGAGACTGTATGAATGATAAGATCTACAAAAACAAAATGAAAGTGCTTTACACAAAGACAGAACAGACAAAAAAACTTATTAAAGCTTCCATTCAATCCAAGAAGAAAGAAAAAGAACAACTACGATCGAGTGCCAAAAAGATATTGTCTGAAGTATCAAGAAGTGCAGAAAAAGCATTGAAAGAGGCCGCCAAACTCATTAAACGCAAAGAGAAAGAAATTGTTCAGGTGCAAAAAAATCGTGCCATCGATCAACAAGCATTTCAATCCAACCTTGATCGTCTTCAGCGTGAAATACACAATCTTCGCCTTCAACTTCAAGAGAGTGAAGAATTCTTAGCAAATAAACAGCGTATCTTGGGACTAAAACAAAAATACAAGGTTCCAGGACTTAAAGGTGATTCTACAGACGCCATTGGATTGACGGAAGATGCCAGAAATAAGGCTCGCGATGTAATGTCAAATTGCTCTTGTCCCTCCTCCATAGATAGCTCTCTAAACGCTTCTCAAATCAGAGAGATTATGAAGAAATGTGAAAGTTCTTATCGATTTCTTAACAGAGTTTCCTCAGAAGCAGAGTACCCCACTCGCAATGATGATAGTCCATCAACGACGAACAGTTCAGGTGCCAGATAAAAGCCAGATAAAAGGTAGTGTAAAAGTAAAATCTCAATCCATAGTATCAAAAAAATACACAAGAGCATCAAAAGAGAACACGAAGGTAGTGGCTGCTAGAAAGATCAACAAAATTCATCGATATCAATAAATTCACATCATTGGCACTTCCCTTCCGTCGATATAGTTAATTCTTAAAGAAATATAACCGATAAATTAAATGTAACCACTGGTAACGACTCAGAACAAACTCATCACTATGGAAATATATTATGCAAACAAGACCGTGGATTGAGCTTCCATTCTTATGGATGCTTCTTTTAAACATTCTTCTTGGAGGAGGTGATCTTACAAACCACCCCTTTAAGGTGACTAAGACTGTCTATGCTCAGACATCAAGTTATCCAGCATGCCGTAAGTTTGGCAATCTTCCTGAGCAAGATCATTACTGCACTCGTATTGAAGGTGAACACCCCCAAGGATGCTGCCCTCCACTCATAGAAGAACCAATAACTTGTCACTATGCAAAACGTAGTTACAGCCAACCCATATTGGCCAACAGCTTCTACTACACCTGCGAAACAGATGCAAACGGCACAAAAAGAAACACACCTCATAGGTGTTGTATAAAATCAAAAGAATATTGCTATAGTGACTTGCGATCTGTTTCTTTTATTCCCTTCCTGACCTATGGTTGGAGTGAATCCCCTAAAGCATGTTGTTTTGCCGCTTGTCCTAATGCTGTGTATTGGTCCAATCATCCAGATACCAGCCAACAAGTTCCATCCAATTACAAACGCCTCAAGAACGCTTCCATTCCTACATGTCAAGAATCCATAGATCGATGTGACTATGGCGATGTAGAGTCATGCTTAGAGAGTGAATATTGCCCATACATACGAAGACCTCGCCCAACCACGCCACCACCAAAAGCTCCAGAAGGTGGTTAACTTTCACTTTCTCGCATTGAGACTTCACCAGCCTTTAAAGCATAAAAGGAATAAAGGAGGAAAAGATCAAAAACAGCACTAGGTTCTTTAGAATTAGATTTTTCAGATCATTGAACCTGAGTGGTACCCTCGGATGGATACTATTAGCTCCCATGCTCCTCTTTTATCAGAATTGTGGTACTTACGATATTTCCCTACAAGAATTCAAAGATGCAGCCGTCAACATTCCTGAGTTTAAATTGGAGGCTCCCACAGAACTTCATAAAATAGATCGCTACATATTTCTTGTGGACATGAGCCTCTCCATGGTATCTGGACCATGTTCACAGGATGTGGATGGAGACCTTATTTTTTCCAAAAATCAAAACCGAAAAGCTGTCAATGGATGGGACCCCAATAAACGCCTATCTCACCTGTCTGATACAGATTATCAACAAAGTACGGCCTACGATTGTTACGTGCGGCCACAGTATGGTCCCGATGACTACCCCTTGGCCTACCAAGATGCAAATTTCTCAGATTCACCCATCATTCAAAATTCTACCATTCGAGGATCAGACTATGAAGCCCATCGCCTTTCCCTTGTGACCCAGTGGGTAGCTCAATTGAGAAATAATTTAAGTCCAACAAGAAGAGAACGAGCCCAAATACTCATCGCCCCTTACACCTCGACCAGAGCGATGAAGCATTTAACTTCCCAAATTCACTTTGAACTCAAATGGGCCGATCTCAACGATGGGTTCATTGACGATCTCCTTGCAGATTTAAAGAAAATCCATGAACAAGTCCGCACAGTCGCTGAAGATCAAGATGATTTTCATCGATGGGAAAATCGTCCCATGGGAGCCTCATCGCCCTCGGAAGTCCTTAGCTCCATCTATGATATTATACTCAAAAACATGGATGAATTAGCTCAAAAGGGACTCTTACAAAGAGCTGTTTACTATATAACTCTTCTCTCAGATGGAATGTTAACACCCACCAGAAAACAAATAGACCTTGCTGTATCCACTCATCATGAATGTGCATCATGCATGGATTCAGGCAACACCTGCCCTTATAAACCTTGTGGAAAAATCAGAGAGGGCCTTGAAAAAATCCTAGGGCCTGCGGACATAGATGCTAAAACTCTTCTCGCTTTAAGAATGGGTAAGATCCAAGCGCTAAATGCTCTATTTGGTTCAGGTCAGATCGTCAACCACCTTGTCCAGATAAACAAAGATTATTATAATAAAGTTTACGGAAAGTTTGAAAGCCTATTTGATATCTTATCTGAAGGATTTGAAAAACATCATTACGCATATAATCTATGGGAATCTGAAGGCACTAAACTTCCCTTTCCCCTTGCTATAAAGGACAATGAACACAAAAATTTCGCCCTAGATCAAACCATCATTCTCAATCCTTATATTCGCACATCCACAAATGGCCTCATCCAATATGACTCTGATGCCGATGGACTGCTTGATAGCGATGAGGAGGCCATGGGTACAGACCCTCTCAACCCCAGATCCAACGGAATTTGTTTAGATAGTCTCGCCACTCACAGTGCTCATGAAGAAAAATGTAGAAATCTTACTCAAGTACTCGACTGTAATCCCTATTTTGATCCAGACAGAGATTCTCTCAATGAATGTGAAGAAAATCTTATAGGTACATCTCCCCTTGATTTCGACACAGACAACGACTCTATACCCGATTATTTTGAATGGACTTATCAATTAAACCCACTTCTCAATGAAAAAGATTTGGACTCAAATGGTGATGGAGTGACCAATCTTAAAGCCTTCTTAGCGGGTCTAAGTCCCTATCATGGCTTTGACAACCTTGAAGAAGGCACCTATGTAAGATTTGAAATCAATGAAATATTACACAAAGACAAATCAAAACCGTCTGAATCCCGTTTTTCCATAAATATTCAAAATATACCTCTTAGCTCAGGGGTGAAATATGGTTCCATTCCAAGACAGCAATCCTGTCTTCTCTATCATACGCGTCAACTGGGGGCTTCCCATGAAGAGAATTGTACACAAAATCCCATCAAAGAAGATCAACTCTTCTTTCAATTGAACTCTCGCCCCGGATTTAACAAGGCTCTGGCTTTATTGAGAGTCAGAAATAAAAATATTAAAAATGACATAGCTTGGAAGATCATGAGGATTGATCTGCAAGAGGGAGCGCATAAAGATAAAATATTTATCAACTCCCTTGTTAACAATTTTAAAGATTTCAATGTATTAGATAGAATTGATGAATAATAAGACAAGCTCAATGAGGTAAAATTATAAAATTATTGAGAGAAAACTCTGAGAGAAAACTATTGAAAAAAATAATGAGGCAGCACTTTTGAAAAAAATCATCTTATTTTCTATTTTATTTTTTTCTTTTGCAATTACTTTTCAGAATTGCTCTAAACATTCACTCGTCTTAATTGAAGAAGAAGTCAAGTCGATTCCTTCCTCCATAGGATTGACAGCAAGTCTCTGCTCTGGAGTTTCTTCTTTGAGTATGGAAAACAATAAATTTCTCGTTGTCTTAGATATGTCAACATCCAATATAGGAGATTGGAGAACAGAAGACGATAAATCCTATTGGGATCCCAGCCTTGGAACAGATATCCATGGAGTGCGATTTCAGTCCATTGAGAATCTTATTTCTTCATGTGCTTCATCAGCAGGAAACAAATTTGCCTTCATTGGATTTGCTAAAGATGCGGGTCGGATTAGTTATGATAGTAATAAGCGAGCCTATTTAACCTGCAATAATATGGAAAAGATTTCCTTCAAAAGCAAAGAAGAAGCACTCCGCGAGTTAGAAGTATTCAAAAACGCCTGGAAATCAGAAGAAAAATACTACAGCCAATGGCTAAATCGTCCATACAATAACTACCCATGGCGCTGGTCAGATGCTCTTAGAAGAACTTCTTACAATTCAGCTATTCAATGTTCTCGCACAGTTATATATAAAGATCTCCAAAAGTCTTATGAGCAACAAGTGAGCAACTATCAGGTTCTATTCCTCTCAGATGGAGCCCCTTTTTATCATCCTGAAACAGCCCACCCCTGCGCTAGTGCTGGAGAGCCAGGGTCAGAAGCGAGAGATGAGTGCTATAACGAAAGAGTCAGTCTCACACTTAAAAATATTTTTACAGATGTAAAAGCCCTACGTCGCAGAATTAATTTATTTGTGGTAGGTTACGGCATTGATAGTGACGAAGATTTTAAATTTCTTGAAAGCTTAGCTTCCTCAGTGCAAGTAGGTGTTTCTCCTAGAAAAATTGATAGCTTCGAGCAAGATGCAGATGTTTTATGTAAATTTATTTCAAGTAGATTAGGCGTTGAAACTTACATCGACTCTCTTGGAATTGTTGTCTTAAGTCTTCGCCAAGAGGGTGGGCAGTACTGGAGTGATAGTGATATGGACGGCATTCTCGATAAAGACGAAGTCGATCTAGGATACGATCCACAACATCCACGCAGTGGAGTTCCTGGAGTCTTGGATGGAGTTTGTGAAAAAATAGGTGGTATCGAAGCCTGCCGCCAAGTCGCCCAAAAAGTCATCTGTGATGCAAATTCATTGAGCCTCGATGGTTTTTCTGATTGTGACACCAAAATCATAAAACAGCACTGGAGCCACTTGAGCCCAGAAAATGATTCAGATTATTGGAACTCTACAGACTGGGATAAGGATAGTGTACCAAATT
Source organism: Bdellovibrionales bacterium (assembly GCA_965261545.1). GTDB lineage: Bacteria > Bdellovibrionota > Bdellovibrionia > Bdellovibrionales > UBA1609 > CBDHDF01. The sequence continues at coordinate 149,525 of CBDHDF010000004.1, forward strand.
TCATTGAAATTGTAAAAGGAACAGATCCTTTTATTGATGATATGAATCGTGATCCCGATAACGACGGACTCAACACAATGTTTGAAATTATGCACTCGAAGAATCCTTTTGAACACGAAAGCCTTGCAAATCCTAATTTGCTACCCGTGGTGATAAATCATCAGGATACCAAGGTCACTGAAAAACAATGCACTGGAAGTGGTAAGAACTTTTTAACCCTCGAAAGTATGCCCCCAATTTCCAGTCAAGCCACGACCAAGAATGGTCTTAGGGATTCGCTGCAACACGAAGCCGACGAACACATTGTCGCTATTTTCTCATCCAAAAAATCCAGAAACCACACTCTAGCTAACAAAGGAATCAGTGGGAGCTTCATTAAACTTCAAAAGAAGGTGATTAAGAGTGAAATAAATAAAAAGAATGGAAGAAGTGAGGAGAGTGACAAAAATGGAGATGAGAAAATTATCTTAACTCCATCTATGAAAATATTAACGGAGAAAGAGCTTGAAGATTGGGGATTGTAATGAAACGCTTATACAGATTCTCTTTATATAAACTCTCTCTGGGAATTTTTGTGACTGGAGCCATGACTGTCAGTTTCCAAAATTGTGGTGATATAAGTTTAACAGAATCTATCTCTTCAAATTTAGGATCTTCCACCTTAGATATAAGTGGATCCCTTTGCTTAGATCCAGGTTTTACATTGACAAATTTTTTCATCACCAACCTCTCTATGAAACCAAATGGCAATGATTTAAGTGCCGATACTGATATTGATGGGCTAAGTGACTATTTTGAAATAAAACAAGGTTTTGATCCCAATGTAGCAAGAAGTCAAGGGCCAGTGCTTGATGGAGTCTGCTTTTATCTCACAGAGACAAATAACTGTCAAAATCTAAACACTCAGTGCGAAGAAAAAGAGCACCCATGGGGGCTTTCTGATTGCGATATTTATGCCTTGAATCTGCAAAGTCATAGCTCCTCTCAATTGGGCATTGATAGTGACAATGATGGAATCCCAGATAAAATAGAACTGGTTTTTGACCTTAACCCCGCAGTGAATGACGCTCTTCTGGATTATGATAATGATAACATAAATAATATAACCGAAGTCTTACATATGACTCACCCTCGACAGAGCCACTCTTATATACCACAGGTGGAAGAGCCTATTGTTGCTCGAATAACTTCATCTCAAGAAAAAGAATGTGAAGACGAAGAATGGACATTCACAGCAAAGAATCAGAAAATCTACCATCTGCGATCTCAAGACTCTTCAAACTCAAACACTCAAGAGCTATTGCCCAATCACTTCCTTATTGTCGCCTTATTAGAAAGGGTCCAAACTTCAAGTGATGTTGAAGAAAAAAGCATGTATATTTATCTAAAGAAAAAACCCATGCAAGAATATGAGTCTCTCATCTTCTCTTCAGAAGATTTTCAAGAAGTAGATAATGAATTCTTTAAATGAGTAAAAAATTAATCCTAAGTAATTAATTCTGTAGAGAGGTGAATAAAAACTGCATCACACTCCCCCCGTTGTGACGCTCACACCGTCAATGAGAATATAGGGCGCCTGGCTTCCTCCCAGCTGACTGTGAATCGTGGAGCCTATAGCTACAATGTTTTTAAGCACTTCAAAGGCATTGCCTGAAACCATAACTTCTTGGACCCCATGACTGCGTTCCCCATCGTAAACCCACCAAGAATTTTTGGCCACACCAGAAAAATGGCCTGAAATGGGGTCACAATTCCCACTAAAACGCTTCAAAACTAAACCTGTTTCCAACTGTTTATAAAGTAATTCTTCAGAAACCCCCTGACTTTGAGAAGGTGCCATCTTTATATTGGAAAAGCCAATGGAAGGAAGAGCCGAAGCTCCACCCAATGCATTGCCCGTGGGAGAAACTCCTGCTTGGTGGGCACTAAAGCAATTATGGGCTACGAAATTCAAGTGTCCTTCTCGAAGAATTTCCTGTGGAGAAGTGGGAACTCCCTCTCTGTCAAAGGTTCTCCAACCCTCGGGACGATTCTTATCTAAGGGATCCTCCATGACCTGAAGTCCCTTAGCACCCACAACACAACCCACTTGATCTTGCCAAGCACTCACTCCATCGAGATGGTTTTTACCATTGGTATTAAAGGAAATAACAGGGCCCAGAATATCCATCACAGCCACGGGGTGAAGAAGCACAGTTCCATGGTAGGTTTTGGCGGGGCGAGGCCCCAAAGAATCCACCACAGATTGACGAAATCGCCCTATGGTACGCAAAATACCTTCTTCGATTTCAAGGGCACGACTCACACAACCACCGTCATAATCAAAGCTTGTCACCTCTTGGGCTGTCTTGGCCATTCCCATGGCAAACCAAGTGTACTGGGTTTGCTTAGCTTTTTGACAAACTCCACGGGAATTCATCACGCTGAAAAACTGCTCTGTGCAAGAAAACTCCGCACGATCCAAGGTCATCTCTTTGGCTCGATAGGCTTCATCCACAACTCGCCCAAGCCATTGGTAGGCATCTGAAGAAGAAAGGTCGTTGAGGCTTTCGCTCTCAGCATCCATCTCAGTCTTATTTTTGCTTTTGCCCTCACTTTCATCTTCGCCCGGATTTTTGCTTCTATTTCCAATATTGCTTCCTGTATTGTCTCTCCTTAAAGCCGCTGGATCCGCAAGTTGATGGTGCTCACTTGGAATGGAAAAACGAGCCAACTTTTGAGCCTCATCAGCCACCTCAAGAAGTGTGGATACTTCGTTGGAGTTGGACGTGGCAAACCCCAGTTGTCCATCCACAATGGAACGAACTCCATAGATCGCCGTGCTGTTGCTCTTACTTACAGAGAAATCCCGACCTTCGTAAACCACATTGAACTCGTTGGTGTGTTGAGCATAAACCTCTCCTGGTTTTCCCTGAAGTCGCTCTAGGATCATTTCACTGTTTTTAAGCAGTTGTTTTTGGATGGAATCTTGTTGTGCAGACCCTTGCTGTGAAGAACCCTGCTGTGCAGAATCCTGTTGTAGAGAACCATGTCCGAAAAAGCCTTGTCGTAAAGAACCGATTCTCATTATTGAGCCCCCCCCACAAGCAGTTGACAACGCAAGTAGGGACCTCCAGCATCAACCTTGGCAGGCTGGCCTTTTCCACAATAGCCAGACCCTAGGTCCCATCGAAAATCCTTACTGACAGCATCCACAGACTTCAAAACATCAAAGGCTTTCCCCGAAACAGTGAGTTCTCGAACAAAGCTCCTCAATCGACCCTTTTCAATGCGTCGAACTTTGGAGGCTCCAAACATAAATTCCCCCGTGGCATCTGCTTGCCCCCCACCGGGGCCATCGATATAGTAACCTTCTTCAATGCCAGCAATCATGTCATCTAAATTATCTTCCCCAGGTTCAATATAAGTGTTGCGCATACGAATGAGAGGTTCATCGTTAAAAGCCCAAGCCCTTGCGTTTCCTGCGGGCTCCACACCAAATTCAAAGGCAGACTCTCTGTTGTGAAGGTAACTGACAAGTTGACCCTTTTGGATGATCGTCACTTTTTTGCACAAAACACCTTCGTCATCCACGGGAAGCTCTCCTCCTGCGCCCCCACAGTATTCACTGTGGCCACTATCGCAGAGAGTGACTACGGGGGAGGCCACCATTTGGTCTAATTTTCCCGACGCCACAGACCCTGCCCTCACAAAATCAGCTTCTACAGTATGTCCAATGGCCTCATGGCTGAGAAGTCCCACCATGGCGGGAGCTAAAATAACAGTCTTTTTGCCACCTTCTCCCTCGGGGGCCTTAAGCATCTCCACGGCTTCTTCGGCAGCTTGACCAATGAGTTGTTCAATGGGTTTATTCTGAAACAGGCACTCCCAACTCCCCGTGCCTCCCACACTTTCTCGGCCATAGGAGCGAAGGCTTCCATCGGCACCAAAGGCCAATAAACGAAGTTCAGGCCGGGCCAACTGAATATGGCAGTGGGCACCATCAGAGGTGAGAATCATTTTCTCTTCAAAGATCTCTGAATACAAACAAGAGGCCGCTTCAATTTTTTGAGCCTCTGCGCTGAGTTGTTGTTCGGTCTTTTTGACAAAATCAAACTTTTCCTCCATGGGCATAGCCCATAACTCTTTGTACCCTGGAATAACAAAATTCCCTTGGGCAAGACGCTGGGTGGCTTTAAGTTCAATTTTTTGTTTTTTTCGAGGAGCTAAATCCTGCGCCAACTGCTGAGCTTTTTGCAAGGCTTGCTCCAAACCCCCAGGGGAAAGATCGGATGTGGAGGCAAAGCCCCAGGTTCCATCAATAAGCACACGAATCCCCACCCCACCAAATTGCTTCGAACTCATTTCATTGACCTCTCCCTTCCGAACACCCAAAGAGCGGCGACGCTGATTGTGATATCGAATCTCTGTCCAATATTGAGCTTGGGACAAAGTGCGCTCAAGCTTTTCTCTCAATGAATCTTCCATAAAAATCACCCTACCATAAGTCGTTTTGGTTGTTAGACGACAATGCCATACGATCACTGAATTGCAAAAATCAGGTGATGGCCGACGATGTGAGCTGCTACTTTTCAATGAGAAGAATATCTATGAATAACTTCAAGAATAGCTTCTTTGGCTTGGGAGGTGAGTTCGGGGTTGGCTTTTAAGGGCTTGCCGACAAAACGATCTTCCACTTCCCACATGGCAACATATCTGGGAGGGCTTCCTTGAAGTCGTGAACCCTTAAAGGTTTTTTTGCCATCCATGACCTCACGCCAAACAGAGCGCAGAAGAGTCCAAAATTCTTTTCTGGGCTCGGACCAATCCTGAGCGGCTTGGCAATGGTTATTTGGTAGACGCACGTACCAATTCCGGCCATTTTCTTGAGCTAGGGGTGTTTTTTCTCCCTTGGACCAAATCATCTTGGTGTTATCTTGTCTTTCCAACCAGCTTGTTCCAAAGGTTGTAACTCTCGAAGTTCGCATGAGTGTGTTGTAGTCTCTACGCCCCATATCTCTTGTCTCTCGCCCAGGGATTGGAGAGTAGCTGGAGCAAGTCCAATCTATTTCGGGTCCATTGATGCGAATATTGCTGGCGCATTGATGTCTTGGACCATTATCCAAGCTTGTGATTTTGCGTAGCCATAGTTCCTGGCGCCATGGTTTTTGTTCTGGTTCTCGGTGGGTCGCTAAGGGTTGGGGAATCCAAGTTTGCGGTCCCGTGAACTCATACCAAAAGGTTGGGCTTTGCTCCCAAATTTCGGTATGATGTTTAAGCATACTTCCCTCAGTGTGGTACCCCGATGCGTTCGTGCCAAAGAGAATATGCTGTAGAACAATTTCATTGCCCTCTCTCACCGAGAAAATCCACTCTTTTACAAGGCTGCTTTCATTGACTTTATAAACCCTTGTATCTTTTTTATAACCTTCGTCAATGGCTTTTGTCTCATAGTAACTGTAATCAACGAGGTAGCATCCTGCTAAACTCTCCACCTTGCTAGGGGGAGCCAAGCTGGTGGCTTTTGCTAGGGTGGAGTGGAACAGTGATGCTGAGCAGACCCATACCAAGAGAGCTGTAAATATCGTCTTAAACATCACTTTAAAGGTCATATTAACTATCATCTTTCGACATACGGATATTTTATTAGACATTTTTTTTATCTCCCTTTATTCTTGTTTGTTCTTAATTAATTCTCAATGATTCCTATGATTCCTATGATTCTTGACTCATTCTTTTATTTTGTAAAGCTGCGACTGATTTAATGACGCATTGATCCAGCTACATGTTGATTCAATGAGGAGAATATCTGCTCCAGTAGTTCAAGTGTCATAATGTCTCAAGTGTCATAAAGATCTACCCATTTGCCAGCGATGGGAAATCTTCGTCCCCGACCAAAACTACGTTGGGTGACCTTTAATATAGGGGGGGCCTGCCACCTCTTAAACTCACTCTTGTAAAGCATTTTGAGAACATCTTTTTCCACAGCTGTTGTTGGTGGGACTTTTTGTTCAACTTGTCTTTCAACGTAGGTATCGAGTTTTGAGTAGGGGGGGAGACTGTCTTCGTCCTTCTGGTTCGGTCTTAATTCTGCTGAAGGGGGGCGTTCCAGAATTTCATGGGGAATCCATCCTTTGCTTTTGTTGTAGAGCTTGCATAGTTCGTAGATATCTCTTTTTAATAGGTCACCTATGGGGCATAGCCCTCCCGACAGATCTCCATAGAGAGTGCTGTAGCCCACGGCCATTTCGCTTTTGTTGCTTGTATTCAAAAGCAAACTTTTTTTGTGATTGCTATAGGCCATTAAAAAAAGGCTTCGCAGTCTCGATTGTATATTTTCATGAACCAAGCTAAAGGCCATGGGGCCAAAGCAATTTTCGTAACTATTCAATACGCATTGATAGCTTTCTGAAATAGGAAGTACTTTTAAATTGATTTTTAAAGTGTTTGCCAATTTTTTAGCCCACACGAAGCTCTCCTGTGAATTAAAGGGGCTTGGCATAGCAAAAGCTGTCACATGATGGGGACCAAAGCTTTCGACGGCGAGGCAAGCAACGAGTGCTGAATCAATGCCTCCACTTAAACCCAAGTGAACATGTTGAAAACCTGTTTTGTGAACAAAGTCTCTAAGTCCCATGACAAGAGCTTGACGAAGCTTCTTCGTTTTATGAAAGGGAAGAGCTTGAAGTGGAGAATCTTGAGGCGAGGAAGTTTGTGATGAAGACGTTTCCTTCAAGTGAAATGATTTTAGTAAGTCTAAGTCGCATAGGTTGAAAATGTTTAAGTCTTCTTTAAAGTAGGCACTTTGAGTGTGGATAGTTCCATGGGGAGTCATGACAAAACTTCCTCCATCAAAAATAAGTTCATCTTGCCCCCCCACAAGGTTGACATAAATAAGAGGAGCCTTAAGTTGTTGGGCAATCGTGCGGGTGATGCTATACCTCATTTCAGCCTTTTGATGGGTAAAGGGAGATGCGCTTAAATTGATAATTAGGTCAATAGATTCATGTCTTATTTCTTCCAAGGGATTTCTTTTATATTTAAAGCCCTGTTGTGGGTGACTTTCAAAATCACATGTATCAAGGGTGCCAGCGTCGTCCCCCGTGTTCATGCTTTGGGCATGAATATTCCGGTTGTTAGTGTCCCAGTTATTCGCATCCCAAATATCTTCGCAAATAGTGACCAAGACCTTTTGGTTTTCCAATGTAAAAATATTTTCTACAAGGATACCAGGTTCAAAATAGCGTTCTTCATCAAAGACGTCATAATTTGGAAGAAGCTGCTTGGAAAAGAACTTGAGGGGGTGAGGTGGGTTTATAAGAATCGCTGAATTGTGATATGGTTTTCCCAGTGGTCCGTTATTTTTTGTAATGGCTCCAATAAGAACGGAAATTTCTTTGGGAATTTTATGGTTCAGCCAGGTTATCATTTCTTCTTGTCGTTGAACAATTTCCGGTCTCTCAAGCAAATCCATGGGAGGGTAACCAAAGAGGCAGGCTTCTGGAAAAATGACGAGGTGACAATTTTGATTAAGAGATTCATGGGTGAAATGTAAGATTTTTTCAGCATTGGATTTAAAATCTCCCAATGTGGAATTCATTTGTGCCATGGCAATGCGTATAGAACTATTCATTGTGGGATTATTCATTTTAAAATCATTTACCATAGAACTATCCACTCCACTATGAGACCATCATAAGATTATACATTGTCACGGTCCCTCAAATGAGTGGAGATATGCAAGTCAATTGTGGAGTTATGCAAAGGTATGAATGGTTATATAGCAATTTATGGATTCTCTAATTATGGGTTCTCTAAAACGGGAGGCTCAGCTTCCTGGTGAAATTGGCGACCCCATTCGGTGATACTTATCCTCTTGGAAAAACCATCATTGTACCCATGCCAGTAAAGAATAATGGGCTCGGGATACTTCCAGCAGAAATAACCATCACCAGAATCGAAATCTACAATCCACAGGCCCTTAGGGTGAACTCCAAGCTGTTTTATTTTTCTATTCCAAGCTTGAATGTTATGTTCAATAGACTCTTCGATTTCTTCAATTTTGTCTCTATCTTTGTGACCTTGATGGCTCAGCTGATGCACCAAGCGATCAACAACTGTACTATACTGTTGGCATATTCTACGTATAATAGGAAGAAGCTCATTGGCCTTTTCTAGAGAAAAAACCTTGTCTCCTTTGCATATGGATATAAACTCACCCACTAAATACCCCCCCCCTTTTTTTTTTAGTGACTTCTTACCTAACTAGTTAGTTGAAAGAAATCTAGAGGGCAAGTTTAAAAAATAAGAACTGCAATTTAACAGATGATATCATAAGCAAACCTTATTATTAAAATTACATAGTGGTCCCTTTAATTGGCCCTAGACATCAAACCATTTTGAAACAAAATATCTCAAGTCACTGAAATAACATGTGAAAAATGAGTGAAAATTGTCAACTTTCTACTCAGATTATCAGGACTTTAGTCCTGATATAGATTGTATAGGAGATTGACAAATGGAGTACCTGCACAAGTTAGCACGGCCAAAGATGCCTGCGATGAGAAGCACATAAATATTGCTGTACTGAAGTCGGAGAATAAGAAAATTGACTTATCAATCAAGAAGTTGCGTCACGACATAAGCCGCCTTGGACGCAAGACTTTAGCTACCACGAAGAAGGCTGACAGATTGCAGCATCATTTGGACTTAATATATTAATTATCACAATTTAAACAGAATTATGCTCGTTGCATAGTTCATAATTGTTAAATAATTGTCTATACATACCGATAAGATTATCCCAGAAAAATAACATAAATTATCGCTTTTGCATATCAGAGGAAATAAGATCACATATTATTTTTGATAAATTATTAAATAATACGGAAAATGTTTTCTGATTCTCTTTTGCGTTCTCATAGGCGATACCTTTATAACCTAATTCTTCTTTTGAAAGCTCAAAAATAGGCTTATTGTAGTCTTGTGAACAAGAAATAAGAGAATTAAAATCAGGGATGTTAATTAAGTTGTAGGGTTTTTCTCTCTGAACATATTTTTTAAATTGATCCTCATCTATAACCATATTAACTTTTTTAAGATTTTCCGCCAAAGGTGAATGAGAGGCTTCTTGTATTCTGTCAATCCACCTCTGAAAAGACTTTGCCTTGTCTTTGCCATCATCCTTGGAAGTTTTGTAAGGTCTATATTTTTGGGAAATAATACCTAACATTTTCGGAGGATTTTTAGGTAGCGAGTTTTTCACTTTCGGAGATCTGAAGTCTCTAAAATCATCTAACCATTGTGGCAACATGGTCGATAATGAGTTAATTGCTTGGAAACAGAAAAAGTCAGGTGAAGTAGGAACAATAAAATAGTCACTACTCATAAGTATGCATCTATTTAAAGCCGATGCACTTGGACTCATATCTATTAAAACAAAATCATATCCAAAAACTTTTGAAGTCTCCTTTATAGTTGCATAAAATGCGCCAACAAATTGTTGTGAAAATTGAATAAATCTACCACCTGCCAATGCCAAGGATAAAGAAATATCTAATTCGGACATTCCAATGTTACCAGCCGCAACAAACAAATTGTTATTTTTAGTACCTGTTTGTTTAATTGCTACCGGATTTAAGCTTGAACCTTCTATAATAGGATTAATGACTGAAAAAATATCATCATTCTTTTTACTATCGTAAAATGCTTCAAAGTCGTTGGTAGAGTTCAAACCCAAGGTGTAGGCTGTTAAGTTACACTGTGGATCAGCATCGACCATTAAAACCTTATAGCCATTTGACGCCAAGCTCCATCCCAGATTAAAGGTTGTAGTTGTCTTGCTCACTCCGCCTTTATGATTAAATAAAGAAACTACATGGCTCAAGGCACACCCCCATCCCCTATTGCTACCACATATTTGGCTTTGCTTGAAGTTTAAACCTTCTTCCGATAATTTATCTTACGGAAATTTTGCAATGCATTAATATTGCGCAGCGATGTATCGGTAAGGAAGGCGTTGCTCCTCAAGACCCTTTCTCGAAAAACACCATAAATGGGTTTCTTTGTTGCGCATGGGACTTTACACCGATGGCATGGGATTATGAGGTTGAAGCCAAAGAAAACTATGGAAAGGAAGTCCAAAAAAAGCCCTCTCTACTTTATTAAAGTTGAGGACATCCTAGGCGATATTCTGATTGACTCGGATAAGAAAATGGAGATTGAGAATTTGTATCAAGAAAAGATATCGTCTTAAAATGACACACTATATAATACGAATTGTCACTTTCTCATTCTGAATAGGACCAATTAAAGGGACCACTATGTAAAATTATTAAAAATGGGTAAATTTTGGCTCAATGGACCTCTATTTAATGGAGCTAATGGAGAGGATTCGTTTGGTGGGTGGGTAAATTCTTACTTAAAAATGCTTAAAAAGAATGCTTAAAAAGAATACTTAAAGAGAATACTTAAAGAGAAGTTGTCGTATGAAGTTGTCGCCATTTGACGCCATATGTATAGGAAGATGGGGTGGATCTAAGTATAAGGAGCCGAAAAGAAATGGGAGATATTATGAGATCATATATTTCAGACCTTAAAAAACATATAGGGGAATCTGTCAAGTTGCGAGGGTGGGTTTATAACCATCGTACATCGGGAAAAAAAGTTAAATTTTTACTTCTCCGGGATGGTACTGGCCTATGTCAATGTGTTTATTTTCAAGGGGAATCTGAAGACGAGGCCATGGAGCTATTTTCGAAATTGACACAAGAGTCATGTGTCACTGTCACAGGAGTTGTTCGAGAAGAACCCCGTAGTCCTGGTGGTATTGAGCTTGGTGCAAAGACTCTTCGAATTGACTCTGAATCTGTGAATTATCCCATCACACCTAAGGAGCATGGCACTGAATTTCTCATGAATCATCGTCATTTGTGGTTGAGGTCCAAGAGGCAGCATGCCATGATACGCATTCGTGCGGAGTTGGTGTCGGCCATTCGTGATTTTTTTGACCATCGAGGGTTTACGCTCACCGATGCTCCTGTTTTCACATCTAGTTCTTGTGAGGGAACATCCACTTTGTTTGAAACAAAATATTTTGACGAAAAAATGTATCTTTCCCAAAGTGGTCAGCTCTATATGGAAGCCACGGTGGCAGCTTTTGGAAAGGTTTACTGTTTTGGCCCTACGTTTCGAGCTGAAAAGTCAAAGACAAGAAGGCATCTTATTGAATTTTGGATGGTGGAGCCCGAGGTGGCTTTTGCCGATTTAGATGATAATATGGATCTTGCCGAAGAATTTGTAGAATACATTGTACAAAGAACCTTGAAAAATCGTGCAGAGGAACTCAAAACATTAGAGCGAAATACGCTAGCTTTGGAAAAGGTGAAAAGACCTTTCCCAAGAATTCACTATAATGAAGCCGTAGAGATTATTTTCAAGGAGAATCCTCAATTTGCCAAAGGGGAAGACTTTGGAGCTAGAGATGAAACCTTGATTAGCTCCCAGTTTGATCGGCCGGTTTTTGTTCATCGCTACCCTAAGGCCACCAAAGCTTTTTATATGAAAGAGGATTCTGATGACGAAACGGCCTGTCTAAGTTGTGACCTTTTGGCCACAGAGGGTTATGGGGAGATCATTGGTGGGGGTCAGCGTGAAGATAATTTGGAAGTTTTGCAGCGAAAGATTCTAGAGCACCGCCTCTCTTTGGAGGATTTTCAATGGTTTTTAGACATACGCCGTTATGGATCTTTTCCTCACTCTGGCTTTGGCTTAGGTTTAGAGAGGACAGTGGGTTGGATATGTGGAGCCACCCACGTTCGTGAAACAACACCCTTTCCAAGGCTCTATGGGCGCCACAGTCCTTAAAGCGGGACGAGTTTTTGAGGTTTTAGAGCTTTAAGGCTCTTAGAACTTTTAAAGCTTTTTAATAGGGAGATTGGAATTTATGCAACAAAGAGAACCTCATTCAAAGGCTTCAGCCACAGAGTTAAAACTTAGGGAACTCGACCAAAAAACAGAGATTGCTTTTATGGGGGGGGGGGCGGCTCGCATTAAAAGGCAGAAGGAGGGGGGGCGCCTCACGGCTCGCGAGCGTCTTAAAGTTCTCCTGGATCCGGGCAGCTTCCATGAACTCGATCAATTTGTTTCCCATCGTTGTCAAAACTTTGGAATGGTCGACAAGAAAATTCCAGGAGACGGTGTCATCACCGGCCATGGCCAAATCAATGGCAAACACGTTTATGTTTATAGTCAAGACTTTACGGTCCATGGAGGCAGTATGTCTCGGACCCAAGCTAATAAAATTCTCAAGGTTCAAGATTTAGCCATGAAAAATGGTCTTCCCATTATAGGGCTCAATGATTCGGGGGGGGCTCGTATTCAGGAGGGCGTTGAGGCCCTTGGTGGTTATGCCGATATTTTTTTAAAAAATACCCTATCGTCAGGTGTCGTCCCGCAAATTAGTGCCATTATGGGGCCATGTGCAGGTGGGGCTGTTTACAGCCCCAGCTTGACGGATTTTATCTTTATGGTTCAGGACACAAGCTATATGTTTGTTACAGGACCTGATGTGATTAAGACAGTGACCCATGAGGATGTGACGAAGGAGGAGTTGGGGGGGGCCCTCACTCATAATCAGAAGTCAGGAGTGGCTCATTTCGCTGCGGAAAATGACAAACACTGTCTTCTGCTCATTCGAGAACTCCTCAGTTTCTTACCTGCCAACAATGTGGATGATCTTCCTGAGTTTTCATTCACAGATGATCCCGGCCGAAGGAGTGAACCTCTCAATAGGGTGGTTCCCGATAGTTCGAAAAAGCCCTACAATATCTTAGACATCATTAAAGAAACTGTGGACGAGGGTTATTTCTTAGAAGTTCAACAGTATTATGCTCAAAATATTGTGGTTGGTTTTGCTCGTTACTGCGGTAAGAGTGTGGGTATTGTGGCCAATCAACCCCAGGTTTTGGCGGGCTGTCTAAATATTGAAGCTAGTGTTAAGGCAGCAAGGTTTGTGAGGTTTTGTGATGCTTTTAATATTCCTATTGTATCCTTTGTCGATGTTCCTGGTTTTCTTCCGGGGACAGATCAGGAGTGGAATGGATTGATTACTCACGGAGCAAAGCTTCTCTATGCTTACGCAGAGGCTACGGTTCCCAAGGTCACCATCGTCACACGCAAAGCTTATGGTGGAGCCTATGACGTGATGTCTTCCAAACATTTAAGGGGGGACCTTAACTTCGCCTATCCCACGGCTGAGATTGCTGTGATGGGTGCTGAGGGGGCTGTCAATATTATCTTTAGAAAAGAGATACAAGAGGCAAAGGATAAGGAATCTGAAAGAAAGAGGCTTATTGAGAATTACGAAAAGCAGTTTGCCAATCCCTATGTGGCCGCAGAGTTGGGGTATATCGATGAAATTATTGAGCCTGCTGTGACAAGAAAGACTATTATTGATGCCTTGAAGGTGCTTGAGAATAAAAAAGATACCAACCCTCCTAAGAAACATGGCAATATTCCTCTATGAGGCGTTTGTGAGGTGTTCTCTATGAGGTGTATACCTCTATGAGATGTTATATCTCTATGCTCAAAATATTGTGGTTGGTTTTGTTCGTTGAGATGTTATATCTCTATGAGGTTAAAAGGTGCTAAATCGTGTTTAAAAAAGTACTTATTGCCAACCGAGGTGAGATTGCCATTCGAGTGATGCGTGCTTGTTGCGAGATGGATATTGCCACTGTGGCGGTTTATAGTGAGGCCGATCGAAATAGTTTGCATGTGATGCTCGCCAATGAAGCTTATCACATTGGCCCAGCCTCCAGTGCTGAGTCTTATTTATGTATGGAAAATATCATCGCTGCCGCCAAGGAGGCTGGGGTTGACGCCATTCACCCTGGTTATGGATTTTTAAGTGAGAATGCTAGTTTTGCCCGTGAACTTAAAAGAGAAGGGTTTGTTTTTATTGGGCCAACACCAGAAAACATTGAAGCCATGGGAGATAAACTCGCCTCCCGTGAAATTATGAGGAAAGTAGGGGTTCCCATTGTGCCGGGAAGTCCTGGCCCCGTCATATCGCTCAAGGAGGCAGAGAGTCTTTCTAAGGAAATTGGCTTTCCTGTCATAATTAAGGCTTCAGCCGGGGGTGGCGGCAAAGGGATTCGTGTTGTCAAAGACCCCAAAGAGCTTGCCAGTGCCTTCCGATCTTGTAAGTCTGAGGGGCTCAATTATTTTAAAAACGACCAAGTTTTCATTGAGCGCTTTATTCAAAATCCAAAACATATTGAGATCCAAGTTTTTGGTGATTCCCATGGAAATGCCGTTCATTTATTTGAAAGAGAGTGTTCCGTGCAACGCCGTCATCAAAAGCTTATTGAGGAGTCTCCCAGTATTTCCGTTCCCCGTGATGTGCGCCAAGAAATGGGGAAGGTTGCGGTGGAAGCGATTCAAGCGATTCATTATGAGGGTGCTGGGACCATTGAGTTTATTTTTGATAATAAGACCAAAGAGTTTTTCTTTATGGAGATGAATACTCGACTTCAAGTTGAACACCCTGTTACGGAGATGGTCACAGGAATTGACCTTGTTAAAGAGCAGCTTCGTGTTGCTTATGGGGAAAAGCTTTCGTTCCGACAACAAGATATCATTCAGAAGGGTCACTCCATTGAGTTGAGAATTTGTGCCGAGGATCCTATTGACTTTACTCCCAGCCCAGGGGTGATTCGACGATGTCGCCAGCCTCAAGGACCCTTTATTCGCTTGGATGGATATGCCTACCCAGGTTATGAGGTACCTATTTATTACGACCCCATGATTGCTAAGCTCATAGCTTGGGGGCCCACAAGGGAGGAGTGTATCAAGAGACTTCAAGCAGCGTTGGCTGATTTTACCCTAACGGGGGTGAAGAGCAACATTGTTCTTCACAAAAACATCTTATCCCATGAGAAATTCATAAATGGGTCTTATACAACACAATTTATTGAAAATGAGATTGCTGGTAAAGAGGAGCGTGAGTTATTTACCTATGTTGATGACGAGATCTTCCTTATATCAACAGCGATTGAGGCTTATAAGCATGGTCAGAGGGAAAATATGAATCAAACAAACACCCCTAGCCGGTGGAAAAGCTCTGGACGCTTGCAGCAGTTGAGATCGAGACTCTAGTGTACTTTGAGGTAGAAACCAACGGTATCAGCTACGAAATGACAGTTCAGGAGTCTCGACAGTATTGGCATATAGGCATTAAGAAAGAGGGTGCTGATTGGGTTTATCATAAGATTTCAAGATCTGATTACCAAGAGGTCAATGAGACTATTAGTTTTATTTACAAGAAACGCTCCCACTGTGTGGATGTAGTGGGACAAGACACGAGTTATACGGTTTATACCCGTGGGTCCTATCGTAGCGTTAAGATTTACAATGATGAGATGCTTCTCCATGAGAGCCTTAAAAAAGGTGGATCCCTTGGTGTTGCGGATCATCTCACCTCAGGAATGCCTGGTAAGATATCCAAAGTGATGGTGAAAAAAGGAGACTCTGTGGAAAAGGGAACTCCTCTTCTCATTATGGAGGCTATGAAAATGGAAAATGAGATCAGGGCGGATCGTAAGGCCGTTATCAAGGAAGTTCATGTGGAGGCCGGCCATAATGTAGAAGGAGGAACTCTTCTTATTAGTTTTGAATCATAATAGTTGAGTTTTGGCTCCAGCTTCTCTCTGGGAAGGTATTTCTGGGAAAGCTTCTTTACCTATGGCCTTATGAATGGCGTGGTGAACGTTTTCTTTGATGATTTCCTCTTCTTTTTTATCTTTCTTATCTTCTCTTTGATTTTCCTCTTCTTTTAATTCTGGATGGAAAAACGTTTTTTGGCGAGGAGGTCTTTCTTGGTGGAGCAGGGGGTCGGGCATGATCTGTCTTCCCTGCTCAAGAATGTTCATATGGGATTCTATAAGGGCGCGAAGGTTGTTTTCAAATTGCGTACGAATTTGTGTTAAGTCTTCAATTTCTCGATAAATACTTTCTAGATGACTTTTAGCTTCGTGCACAATAGAGTTGGCCTTTTGAGAAGCTTCATCGAGCATGCGGTTGGCTTCGTGCTTGGCATCCATGTGGATACGGTCCGACATTTTTGTTGCTGTGGTGATTGTATTTTTAAGCAATTCATCTCTTTCTCGGTACTCGATAATGCTCAGTTCTTTTTCACGGATGGATTCCCGTAGGGTATTTTTTTCGTCTATGAGTTGTTCAAACTCTTTGGAAGCTCTTCGTAAAAAATCTGTGACCTCTTCTTGATCGTAGCCCATCATTTTGCGGCTAAAGGTCTTGTGAACGATATCGGTAGGTACGATTTTCATTTTTCCCTCCTTTAAGGGGCTAAGCTTCTTTTAAGGAGAGCCTAGTCACCTCAACCCCATTTATAGTATCTAGCTCTAAGTGGCGTGGCAACTTAATGATTATTTGGTTGTTTGATTTTTAATTATTTATGGTTATTTCAGGACTTTGTATGGTTATTTCAGGACCTTGATAGTGAGGGCGTGAATTTCGCCGCTTTTTAGTTCTTTGTCAAAAACAGACATAATGGCTTGGTGCTGAGCAATTCGATTCATGGTATTCAACTGAGGTGTGGATATACGCACTTCATAGTGGTTTTCAGTTCCCGTAAGGTCGATAACAGCCACTTGGGCACTGGGGTAGGCTTGACGAAGTTGCTCTTCCATTTCCAAAGGGGTCATAGCCCATGTATAGTGGTGTTTTAGTTTGTGGCCAAGCCAATTTAATAACTTTGCGTGTCACTTTGGTGCATTCTTTGTAGGGCACGATGGGTGGTAACGGGGTTGGGTCGGGTGACCGACCCTTCTACCCAATTCTAACACTCTTAGATCATGTTGATGGGGTCGATTTCTATGAGAACATGAATGCTTGAGGGCCACCACTTTTGGTCACCGAGGATTTGTTTACAAAATTGCTGGAGAAGATGAGAGTGAGGAGATTTTACAAGGAAATGGTAGCGAAACTTATTGCGAATCTTTGAAATGGGGGCGGGAGCTGGCCCTAAGAAATTGATGGGTGCGTAGTTTGGGTGTCTTTTTACAAGTTTGTCTTTTCTGTAGCTTATCACCTGACAGATTTGTACGACCTTGCTTATATTTGTACCTTGCACGCGAATGGAAGCCAATTTTCCAAAGGGGGGATAGCCCATTTCTTGGCGTTGTTGCATTTCATCCGTGACAAAGGCGTGATAGTTGTTGGCCGTTGTGATGGCAGGGTGCTGGGGATTGTAGGTTTGAATGATGACTTCTCCTGGTGTTTCAGAGTGTCGGCCGGCGCGGCCACTGACTTGAGTAAAGAGTTGAAAGCTTCGTTCGTAGCTTCGGAAATCAGGCAAATTGAATCCCACATCGGCCATGACCAGACCCACAAGGGTGAGCTTGGGAAAATCCAACCCCTTGGCAATCATTTGAGTGCCAACGAGAATATTTGTATGACCCGACTCCATGTTTTTTATCATTTCTGCGAGGGATTCTTGGTCTTGTATTTCGTCACGGTCAGCACGGGTGATGTTGATTTTAGGAAAAAGTTTATGAAGATCTTTTTCAATTTTTTCGGTTCCTATTCCAAGAGGTTTGACATTGATGCTTTTGCATTGGGGACAAATTTCTGTAAAAGCCTGAGTGTAGTCGCAGTAGTGGCAAACAAGGTCTATTTTTTTGTGGAGTGTGAGACTAATGGCACAGTTGGGACACTCGTAAACATAACCACAAGAAGAGCAAAGTGTTATGGGGGCGATGCCACGTCGATTTAAAAAAAGAGCGACCTGTTCTTCTCGCTCCAAGGTTTTTGTAAGTTCTTGATAAAGGAGGACACTCATCCAAAAGGGAATATTATTTTTTTCTTTATACTCTTGATGGTCATTGGTGGGCTTTTTTCTCATATCCACCACATGAATATGGGGCATTGGCCTTTGGGAAACCCGTGAATTCATGGAGTGGTAGCTGTATTTTTTGTCTTGGGCATTTTTCCATGTTTCTAAGCTAGGTGTTGCCGATCCCAAAATGATGGGGCAATTGGTGAGTTGAGCCCTTTTGATGGCGGCATCTCTTGCATGGTACATAAAGCGCTTGCCTTGCTTAAAGCTTGGCTCATGTTCCTCGTCGAGGACAATGATTCCCAAATCCTTGATGGGACAAAAGAGAGCAGAGCGAGCTCCGATAAGAATTTTCTTGTCACCGATCACCATGCTCCACCACTGATTGGTTTTTTCCCTAGGGCGCAGGTTGGAGTGAATCACGGCGATTTGTTCGGGAAAACGTGCTGAAAAACGCTCAATGAGTTGCATGGTCAATGATATTTCTGGAACAATGACCAGTCCTCTTTTTCCCTGGGAAAGAGTTTTTTCGAGAAGGTTTAAATAGACCTCGGTTTTACCTGATCCTGTGACGCCATGGAGAAGGTGAACTCTAAAGTGCAAATTCTTAGATATATCCTCAACGCATTTTTGTTGTTCTTCTGTGTAAGTAGGGGGTTTTGAAGGTGGGAGGCTGGGTATAATAGAGTTTTTCTCGATTTTCTTTTTTCTTGTCTTTTTGGGGAGGGGAGGAAAGGCGAGTTCTGTAACAAGGCCAATGGGGTACAAATAGTAACTAGAAAGCCACTCCAGCCATTGAAGAAAAATCTCAGAAAGGGGGGGGCGATCTTCGTGGGGTTCCTCCACAGGTTTGATGACAAAATCTCCATGAACTTCATGGGTGGTTCCCAGAACGACGCCATGAGCCCTCCTTGTTCCCAGGGGAACCCATAGGGAAACTCCCCTTGGATGAGTGATCTTACTGGAATACACCAAAGGTTGGGGGAGGGGACAATGGACAGCCATTTTTAGATAGGGTTTTTGTTCGTTCGTATGATTTGTATGAGAGGTCATTTTTTATCTTATGTCTTGTTTTTTTGTATTGATCTTTTGTCTTATCTTAACTGATTGTAAAAGCTATTAATTAAATCATCGTGAGTCCAGCTCAAGGCTCTTTTCTTGAGATTTATAGGGGTGGGTTCCATTTGGCGATTCAAATCTCGTTGGTTCTTTAGAGGTGTGACCTTTACAAGTTTTATTTCAATGTGATGATTGTTCCATTTGATAGTGCGATGGGAGGGGAGCCAGAGTCCTCGATCGAACTTTTTGTATTTTCTTGCAGAAACTTGAGTTTGTGATAAGAGCCTGAGGCGTAGCACATGAAATTGATCTTGTTGTATCCAGAGGCCAGATTGTGAAGACGGCGGAGAAGTGTTTTGGAGTTTAAGGTGAATCCCATAGGCCAAATGTCCCCCCACCCGAGAGAGTCTTACAAAGTCTCGATGTGCTTCTTGGCCCTCTTGCTTTAGGGAATCTTTTGATTTTTCGGGGAGAAGAGCTTCGGGGGAAATCATTTTTTGGATAATTAAAAGAGGGCGAATGGTTGAGGTTGTTCGAAAGTGGAAGTAGGGTTCGATCCAGTGGTGACTCCAAGGCTTTGATATCACAGAGCTACTTAATGTCATGGGGTTACTTGGTGTTTTAGCTTTCGGTGTTTTAGACCTCAATGAATTTGAAATCTTAGAATCTGAAGCCTTAGAGCCAGAGGGATCTAGGTAGTGTTTCTTGTGATTTTTATAGATAAAATATAAGTGAAGTGGTGTTGCTAAACCTTGCTTGCTCACCACCTTTAAGGACATACTTTGATCGCCTCCGATGGTCCATATTTCGCGAACCACTTGAGGATAATTTTTGTGAAAGAAGGTGACATCTTGTTCTATGCGATAGAAGCCTTGTCCGTGATTTTTGGTGGTTCGGTAGAGAACTGTGTTTAATTTAAGGGTGTAAGATAAACTGGGCAAACCCATGACTAGAATGCAAAGAGAAAGAAGTGTTGGAATAAGAAATTTCATAGGATTCCTTTATCTTTATTTGTATCAGACTCATGTGTTTGTGTTTGACCTTCAGATTTTATCTTCTTTGTTTCAATATGTTTTTGAGCCAGAGGGGTAATGATTCTTCCCCGAGGAGTTTTTTGCAAAAGTCCCTCTTGAATGAGAAAGGGTTCATAAACTTCTTCAATGGTGTCGGATTCTTCACAGAGAATCGCTGACAAGGTATCAATGCCCACGGGACCATTGTTAAAATTGTGGTGAATGATTTCTAATATCCTACGGTCCATTTTATCAAGGCCCCATAGGTCCACCTCTAGCTCGCTAAGGGCATATTGGGCAATTTTCTCATCAATCACACCACGACCTTCGACCTGAGCGTAATCTCTCACTCGTTTGAGAAGGCGTTGGGCAATTCGAGGGGTCCCACGGCTTCGGCTTGCGATTTCCGTGGATCCATCGGCGGTGATTTCTATACCAAGCAAGCCACTGGCTCGGGAAATAATTTGTTTTAAAGCTTTTTTTTCATAAAAAGACAGTCTTTCTACAATGCCAAATCGATCGCGAAAGGGAGCCTTCAGAAGGCCCGCACGCGTCGTAGCCCCAATAAGAGTAAAGGGGGCTAATTGAAAGCGCATGGACCTAGCTCCGAGACCTTCTCCCGTGACGAGATCTAAATAAAAGTCTTCCATGGCGCTGTAGAGATACTCTTCCACATCATTGCTTAAGCGATGAATTTCATCGATAAAAAAGACAGTGCCTGGTTTGAGGTTTGTTAAAATCGCAGCCAAATCACCTTTGCGGTGGAGGGCCGGCCCCGAAGTCGATCGAAACTCAGTTCCTAGGTCGGTGGCAATGATGTGGGCGAGGGTGGTTTTTCCAAGCCCTGGGGGGCCACATAAAAGACAGTGATCCAAGGGTTCTTCACGCTTTTTGGCTGCATCCACAAAAACCTGTAGCTTTTTTTTCACTTGGTCTTGGCCAGGAAACTCCGAAAAGCAGGTCGGGCGAAGCCGGACCTCTTGGGGGTGGTCTTTGTTCTCTTCGCCTTCTATGGCTTGAGGTTCTACAGTTCTAGGTTCTGCTCTAGGTTCTGCGGTTCTCGGTTTTATAGTTTCAGGCTCTACGGTTTTAGGTTCTACAGTTCGCTCCAATTCTTTCATCTCCTCATTTACATTTATACGAAATTTATACGAATGCTCCTATGAAAGGGGGCGAGTCGTTGGGCTTGGGTTGGTGAGGGTGGCGAGTCCCAAGCGAATTCCTTCTTGGATACTAATATCATCCGCCATTTTTCTAACAATAGGGTCGACGTCATTTATACGAAAGCCCAAGTGAACAAGAGCTGAGGTGATTTCATGGTGGCCACTGACCTTGGTTTCAATCACTGGGTCCCCTGTGATTTGGCCCTTGAGGGAGAGTACAATTTGTTCAGCTTTTTTCTTTCCCACTTTGGGAAGCAGCATGAGGGCTTTGATATCTGCGGTTTCAATCATTTCGGCAATGCGTTCGGTGGTGGCTCCCGACAAGATTCCAATGGCCATCTTTGGGCCGACACCGTTGACTTTAATCAATGACAAAAAAAGCTTTTTCTCCATAAGGGAGGCAAAGCCAAACAGATGAATGATCTCTGGGCGCACATGGGTATAGGCGAAAATGGAAACCTCCTTCTGCTCTGTCAGGGAATCCAGTGTACCTTGAGAGCAAAATAGTTCATAGCCTACGCCCTTGACATCAATGATGCAGCTTTCGTGGTTTTTTGAAATGGGGTTTCCTCTCAAGTAGCTAATCACCTTGGGGCTCCTTGAGTTGGGTCGCTGGGTTGTCGGGTCTTGGGCCATTGTGCCGTTGAGCCTCGGGTCGCTTTTTGTTTGCGGTTCTTGTTGCGCTGCTTGTGGTTGTTGTTGCACTGTTTGCGGCCTTTGTATGTATTGTTTGTTGAGCGAGTATGGTCTTTGTTTGGTCGACATACATATGGGTGAGTGCAAGGGCCAGGGCATCGCTGGCATCTTCTCTCAATGTTTCTTGAATACCAAGGGTTTCTCTGACAATCAATTGGACATGTTCTTTGGAGGCTCCTCCATAACCTGTAATGGCTTTCTTGACTGTGCGTGCTGCATATTCTTTAAATATCTTTTGGGCTTGTGCTACCTGGGCCAAGCAAACGCCTCGAACATGGCCTAACTTAAAGGCACTGTCGGCATTTTTTCCAAAGAAAATCTTTTCAACGACAACGCAGTGGGGTGGGTGGGATACAAGAAGCTCCCGGAGAGCTTCTTGTAAATAGGCTAATTTCTTAGGGAAACTTAGATTACGGGGTATATCAATGACCCCACTGGCAATAGCTTGAAGCTCTCTTTCAACTTGGATGACTCCAAAGCCTGTTTTATGGCTACCTGGGTCTAGGCCCATAATCATTTTCATACACACCCCTTGAACTGCTTAACTAATAGCATTAAACTACAAACAAAACTATTTTTTCAAGCACATTCGAGCAAGGAAGCAGGCCGGCGAATCATTATGGACAACAGTCAACTTATTGAAAAATATCAAATGATTTATCAGGAAGACCCCAAGTCTAGGGTGTTTGCCCCTCTTAGTGAGGCCTACCGAAAAGTGGGTCTTTTAAAAGAGGCCCTGGAGATTGCTAAAAGTGGTGTCAAGCATCATCCCAATTTTCCCAGTGGGCGGGTGGCTTTAGCGAGGGCTCTCATTAAAAAGAGTGAATTGGATCAGGCCCTTATTCATTTGGAAAAGGCCGTGGAAATCACTCCTGATAATATTTTGGCCCATCGCCTTATGGCTGAATCCTATCTTAAATTAAAAAAGCCCAAGGACGCATTGAGAGCTTTTAAGATGGTGTTGTTCTTCAATCCAGGTCATTCTAAGGCTCAAGTGGCTGTTCAGAAGTTAGAAAGTCTTACAGCTGATGAGTATGCCCCGGATGTTTTTAAAATGATGCCTTTGGTGCCTCATTATTATGAACCTGTGAGTTCTCCGGAGCTAGTTCCTGAAGACCCGAGGCAGGTGCGAGAAAGCTATTTGTCATTGATTGATGCCTATATCGCTCGCAATGAGCAAGAAAAGGCTTTGGAGGTGGTTGAGTCAGCTCGTAGGGATGGACAGGATCACCCTGAGATTCAGCGTCGTTTGCAAATCATTGAGAAATTGAAATCTGAAGGAGTCTCCGGGGAGATCGTTGAAGAGACTTCTTTGGAAGAGGTTTCTTTGGATCGTCGTCGTGTGACTTCTCCTCGTTTTTCTGGTCCGACTCCGACGCACTCATTGGCCCAGCCCCATGAGTCTCATGTTCATACTTCTCATGCTGAGCAGTCTCAGGCCCGGCCCCTTCATGTTCAACCTCCCCATGCTCAGCCTCATGCCCAGAAAAATATTGACGAACTCAAGAGATTGTTGGATCAAATTCGAGAACGAAGGTATTCTAACTAAATCTTTTGGAGTGAAAGTATGTACAGTACAAGTGATTTTAAAAAAGGACTGAAGCTTCTCATTGATGATACTCCCTATACGATTGTTGATTTTCAACATGTGAAGCCGGGGAAAGGGAACCAGTTTACACGCACGAAACTAAAGAACCTACTTACGGGTGGCAATCTTGAGCGCACCATTAAGTCGGGTGAAAAGTTTGCCGTTCCTGACGTGGAGTACAAGGGGGTGAATTTTCTCTACTCAGATGAGTCGGGTTTTCATTTTATGGAGCCAGAAACCTTTGAGCAGATATGTTTGGACAAAAGCATTTTGGGGAATCATGCTTACTTTCTCACAGAAAATCTAGAGGTTAAGTTGTGCTTTTTTAACATGAGAGCTGTGGGAGTGGAACTTCCCAAGTCAGTTCAGTTAAAGGTGTCTCAAACAAACCCTGGCCACAAGGGCAATACTGTTTCCAACACCACGAAGCCGGCCACAATGCAAACAGGGCTTGTGGTTCAGGTTCCTCTTCATATCAACGAGGGGGATACTCTTAAGGTTAACACTGAAGGGGGTGGTGAATACATTGAGAGGGTTCATTTTAAGTGAAGTACCCCCTGAAATACCTTCTCCAAAGCCTATTGGGTGCTTTCGCCTTGGTGGGACTGCTCTTTGCCTTGCATCCAGGTTTAAGAGAATGGGCTCAGTCTCAATTTAAACCAGCTCCCTATAGAAAAGTGCTTGCCGTGGCATCTGGTGATCTCTTGAACTTAGGCAAAACTTTTAAGGTGATAAAGGTTCGTTCTCATGAAGGGCTTTTCATAGAAATTTATGAAGAATTTAGAAATAATACTCGTCCTTTGCTTTCTAGAATCAAGCTGCCCAACAATAGGGACGGGTACTTTCATTTTCAAGGAGAGGCTACGAATTTAGCCTTGGACGATCTCGATGGAGACCGTGTGTTGGAAGTGATGGTTCCTAGTTTTGATAATAGTCTTCGGGCTCATCTGAGTATTTTCAAATACAATGAAATGGCCCATGATTATGAACCCCTTGAAGATGGTTCACTTTCTCAGGCTCCCAAGGATGATGAGAATTCCCGACCTTGATCCCATAGGCGGCTTGCCTTTTTGGGTTCGTCGTTGTGTCGGGAAAGAGTCTTCATTTGAAACCTCCAGCTTTGCTGGAGGGGTAACCATTATAACAGAAGCCCAACAAGAAGTCCTGTTGTCAGCCAGAAGGGTAGGGTTCCCTCATTGTTATTCCAATAATTATAGTTGTACTGCCATCTATATCCAGATCCCCAGTTGTAGAACATATAAGTATTTAAGCAAAATGTTCTATAAAAAGGTCTTCCCCATGCATCGTATCCCATGTCTTGGTAGGGGGTATATCCATAGGGGCAGGTGTTTCCATTGGCGACACTGACGTAGTCTTTAAGATTGCAATTTCCCACAACTTCGCCTGTGTCATAATTATAGAAATGCCCATTGGCGTAATAGGTGTTTTTGCAGGCATTATTTCTATCTCTGTCATTATTCTTACCACCAAGAGATGGGCAGTAAACTCTATTGGTTGTGTTATTTTCTTCTCTAAGGTAGTTTCCATCTCTGTGGTATATGGTCCCTGTTTGTGTATCTCTCCACTCTGTGTCGCTATGGTCATGGCGTTCCACTCTGTTACAGATAGGAGAGGGAGAGTTGGCTATTTTATTGCCAGAGACAGGTTTTTTGTCTTCTCCACATCCTGTCATTATTAGGATGAACAGAGAGATGGTTCCCAATATAGCTAAGCTTTTGTGTATGCACGGTTTTTTCATAACAGTCTCCTTTTATTTATCTCAAACAACTGAATTTAACGGGCCTTAGGTTGTGATCATGTTTTGTTTGTTATAATTGTATATACTTCAATATCTGTACCAGTCGGAGAGTCTACTCAGAGTTGCTTAAATTGCAGTAGGGAGATACCATCAAGACAAAGAGGGCATAAAGGAGACATAAAAAGTACTTTTTGGACGTAAAAGGTCACTTACTTACTTCATTTGTTTCACTTTAGTCATCAGTCATCTTTGGCGTTATCTTAGACCTTAGCCTCACTTTAAATTCACCTTAGGTTTGTTTCTAGCCTCATTCAATGTCTTGAATACTCTAGAATACCCTAACATCATTGACAGTCTTCGCACTATTTCATTAGACTGTAACAAAATGAGCTAGGTGGACCCTGGCTATGAGGATATTATGTCCTATGGTATTGATGTTAAATGCCTTTTTATTTCCATGGATAGGAAATTATGAGTTCTTTTTATCAAATACTTGCTTCTTTATGTCTATTCACTTTGGCAGGGCTTGTTCCGTCAAAGGCTCAGAGAGAACTTCCCATGCGTGTGGGGAAACCTTTATTTATTGCCCTTAATCAACAATCCCCATCCTTGGCAGCCTTTAATGACAGTCGAATGGATTTGTCTCAGTCCCACAAAGGACAAGAATCTGTTTTTGGCCACCATGCTCATCAAGAAGTGGAACTCAAAGCTGGTCATGTGAGTTTTGTGGGAGAAAAGCACCACGATCTTATAGTGGAAAGAAGGCCGCAGATAAGGCTCAATGGTATGACCATTCGTTTGGCATCAGAAAAGGTTCGTTTGGTACCAGAAAAAGTTCATTTCGCCCACCACAAGTCTGTTCTCCTCAAGAATCATGAAGACTCCGTGGGTAATCACATAGAAGACTCCATGGGTAATCACATAGAAGACTCCGTGGGTAATCACATAGAAGACTCTGCGGGTAATCACATAGAAGACTCTGTGGGTAAGCATATAATAGCTAAGGTGTCTACTCATAAGAGGGCACATAAGAAAGCGACTCTTTATGAGCTTTCGGGTTCTATTGAGATGATGGAAGGGTTGGCGCTGACCGGGACAGATACCCACCTTTCTGTCGGTCGAGTTTTTCGCCGTCATTTGATGGACGAGGGAGAAATCCTTCTTGAAGATGGCGTTTATAAGCTGATTGTTTCTGATTTAAAAGGCCATATTGTTGCCAAATTGTCTAATACAGAGGGGCGTATTTTAGGTATTGGTGAGTTTAATCTTTATCAACTTCCAAAAGAGGCAAGGAAATTGATTCAAATTAATGAACTCCATATCAAAATAAAACCCTATAACCCCTCTTTGGTGGCGTCACTTCTTCATTCGGGTTTGTCCTTCTCTGGGCATCAGATACCGGTGGATCGTGGCCGTGTTTTCTTTGGGGCTCTGCCCTCAAAGAAGCTAAAGAACAAAGCCTCAAAAGGTTTGTTTGTTGATAACAGTTTCTTACCCTACTCGTCTTTTATGATGAGAGCTGAAGAAGATATAATGAGAGATGGGGAAGAAAAAAAGCATAGGGGTAGTTTGGCGCTGGGAGTGAGTGGCCGACAGAATCTTATGCGCATTTATCCTCAGTCTATGGTGGGTGCCCTTTTGGAGATTCAAGGTATGAATGCCGATAGTTCTTCACCTATTATATGGGGTCGTGTCACTCAAGAGGGGCAGCCAGTAAAGGGCGCCCAAGTGGAATTGGCGGGAGATATGGGCCTCAGGCCCATTTATTTTAATGCATATATACCTGACTCTCAGTTGAAGTCCACGCAAACCGATGGATTGTTTGCTTTTGTTGGGCTCGACTCTGGATTGCAGGCTGTGCGAGTGACTCTCGATGAGAAGTATGTTTCTACCCAAGTGACTTTGACACAAGAGGAGTATGTTTCATATTTAGATATTGCAGTGGCTCCGGTTCGATCGGCCAGTGTTGAAGTTTACGATGGTCAGGCGGACCAAAGTCTCAGTGCGGATATTCAGGTGTATGGTACTGGGAAAATTATAGAAATTGATGGGTCCAAGGATGAGGCCATGTATTTTCCAGGAGGACCTGGGGTGATGATTTTAGAAGTGGATCCTGGGGATGAGTATCTTTTCTCAAGGCACAGTGTTCACAGGTCCCAGAAATCTATTGAACTTCCGGCTGTGAGGCAGGATTGGTGGCGTCGGGTCAAATTTCAATTGACAAGAGAAGAGGCGGGAGGAAAAGTATTCTTTGGAGGTGGCCTAGAAGAAGAATCAGCTTTGAATCACAGCCATATCATTGGGTATGTGAATGGGAGTGACTACGATATTATTTTTGATCAGGCAGCAGGTATGGACTCAGATTCAGATATGGATTTGGATCCTCGGGAGATTGTTTATTTTGATAAAGACGGCAAAATCATTTACAGTTCAACAAAGCATGGTTCAGGACAAGGGGGTGGTGGTTTTATCATCTTTAATGTACCTAAAGGGTTGCATTCTGTGACAATTGTGCCTTCAAATTCAAGTGTTTCAATTTCAAATGTTTCGATGGCTTCTGCTAATTATTCAGAAAATGACTCAGAGAGTGACCCAGAGGGGAGTGGTGGTTCTGGGGAGAGTGGTTTAGAGAACGATCATATTTCCTCTGAGGAGATATGGAAGTCTCAGAAAATGTTTACTCAGGTCTTAGCCGTGGATTCTTCCATTGTTAATGTTATGTCCGTTGATTTTTAATTTTTCGATTTATAGATTTGAATTGGTGATGGATATAAGCAATTTCTTGGAGATTCTTTTTATTGTATTTATGCTCCAGAGGCAGGTGAACTTCCAGCCTCCGTGGTAAATAGGCATTTTTCTTTAAGGCCCATTTAAGGTCTGGGTTGTAGTTCATTAATTTTTCTTTGCTGATTCCAAGCTTTTTTACGAGGTATTGTACTTTCATCCTTTTTTTAAGTCGAATGGGTTTGATCGCTCTTAGAGGCTTTTGGGATATAATTTCATTATGAAAAATCTCATTTTGATATTTTTCAGCATAAAGGGCCGCAAGAAAGCTTGTATAGAAATTCCTAGAAGCAAATCCGAGGCTATGTTTTTTCTTGCGATAGTTGATGATCTTATCAATTCTCTTTGTTTTTGCTGCTTTTATGGTTTTCTTCATTCCCCCCACGCCGTGGTTGTAGGCTGTGACAGTTATGGGCCAGGATTTTAAATTTCTGTGGTATTGTTTGAAGATGCGAGCCGCAAGATGGGTGGCTTTTATAGGTGAGTTTCGTTCATCGATATATTTGGTAACATGGATATGCTCTTTGGCTGTTCTCGGCATAATTTGCCAAATTCCACTGGCGCCTACTTTGCTATGTGCTTTTTCATTAAAACTACTTTCTACAAGAGGAAGCCGCGTGAGTTCGATAGGTAGTCCTTTTTTCCTAAATATTTCCTCCATGTAAGCCATGTATTTTGTACTACTTTCGATACCTTTGAGAAAGAAGTCTTTTTGTCCCAACTGCGTTCTTACATTTTTTGAGGCAGATAAGAAAACATGTTTTCTTTTACCACGAATTTTTTTGAGACTGTTGTAAAGCTTCCTCTCGATTCCCCTTAGATTTTTGTAGTTTTTTCTATAGGCGAGTCTTCTTAAGATGCTTTTGACTTGTAGAGCCTGCTGTGAAACGGCTTTTTTAGCTCTATGATATTTCGTCCAATGGTGACCGGGGCCATTTATAATATCTTTAGTGTTTAGAACATCAAAGACAATCCATGGATATTTGGTATGGTGTATGATATGGCTCTGTGAATCGTATTTTGTATAAATATTAAACCAAAAGGAGACTCGTTTTTTGAGAAGACTTGAGATTTTAAATCTTTTTGTGATACGCTTCTTTGTATCATTAAGTATATCTTTAGTCTTCATCTGTTCGATGGAGTGTGTTTGTGCCTTATGAGTTGAATGTGTTGAGCGTGCTGAATGGATTAAATGTGCGGAATATGCTGTTGGAGTCGCTGAGTGAATTGTTGGAGATGGTTTCTTAAAGGCAAGGTTCAAGGCTATCACCAACCCAATAGTGAGCTTTATAATTGTGAGCTCTATGATTCCAATGGGGCCAATAATAGGAGAATGAAGAAAAGGAAACTTGTGGATTAGAGTCGTTTTCTGTTGTTTTTTTATTTTTTGATTTTCTGTATTTTTAAGACCCATGGATATTTGTAGAGCAAAATAGGTGCCAAAGTTAAGATCAGTGTTCTCTTGTCTTCTTAGGCATTTATCTTCCTTTTAAGAAAAACGTGTATGTCAATGAGTTAGACATTAGTTGAGAAATATGACGGTATGTTCAGTCACTCTCGATAAATTCTGTGAATTCTGAAGGAGGGTGAAGTTCAGATTGTTTGGCTAAGAAGTCAAATGCGTATTGGTGATCTTTGAGCCACTTGCGGTGGCCTTTCCAGTTGGTATCTTGTGTGGCCACCAAGTTCCAAAATCTCTGAGAGTGATTTTGGTGTTTAAGGTGGGCGAGTTCATGAATGACGACATAGTTGAGACATTCTTCGAGGGCTGCAATGAGTCGCCAGTTGAGGCTGATATGTCCTACTGAGCTACAACTTCCCCATCGAGTTTTTTGTGAGCGAAAGGAAAGGGCTGTGGGGTACAGATTCATTTTTTCTGAAAAGAATTTCACACTCTGCGTCAGTTGCTTTCGACCCTCCTTTTCGTAGAATGTTCTCATGATTTTCGTTATTTCTTCAAAACTCACATTTCTGTTGGGAAGAAAGAGGGTCAGTGGGCCGCCGCTGTTGTGGACTTTGAAGTGAGGACTTTTGTTAGATGTGCAGGCAAAGGTTAAGGGGATAGGATGACCTTTCCATAGAAAAAGTTCTCTTTCGGTGTATTTCTTGGGAGGGTAGTTCTGCCGAAGTTCTCGATATCTGTGGAGGTGGTTCTGAATCCAATCATCATGTTTGTTGAGAAAGTCAGAAATCTTCTTTCGAGAGGTCGTTTTGCTGGCGGTAACTTTTACTGTACCATTGGGTTGAACATGAATATTGAGTCTTCTTTGAAAGGCCCGGTGCTGAATGACAGTGGGGTAAGGTATGAAATCTAAGGGTTCTGTAAGCTCCATGAGATAGGTATGATATATGGGTCGTGGTGGGGAGACAATATGTGCAAGGCTATAATGCAATTTTTTAGAACAATTTTAAAAAAAGGGATTGAGAAGCGAGGTGAAGAGAGAGTGAAGAAGAGGGTATGACTCGGTGGTTCAGGTCTTTGACTCTTTGTCATGTTCATTTTAGATTGCCCATGGGGGTTGGGCTCCGTACAATAGATGACCTTGTGAATTCCGCCAGGTCCGGAAGGAAGCAACGGTAGCAGGGTTTCTATGTGATACGGGGGGCCTGGCTCCCACCTTTCCAAACAAGTTGGTTCAGAGGAACAAAAGTAAAAGACACAAGTATAAAGACAAAAGCAGAAGATAGAGCAAAGAGATAGAGATGTCTTATCAGGTTATTGCAAGAAAGTGGCGCCCGCCGACTTTTACCCAATTGATTGGGCAAGATCATGTGAGTCAGACTTTGCAAAATGCTCTTAAAGAAGACCGCCTGCCCCATGCTCTCTTGTTTACCGGACCAAGGGGAACGGGAAAGACCTCTTCCGCAAGAATACTTGCGAAATCATTGCGTTGCACTCAACTTCAGGGAGTGGTTCCATGCAACACATGTGACGATTGCAAAGACATCAATAACAGTTCCCATATGGATGTTATTGAGATTGATGGTGCAAGCAATAATGGTGTGGATTCTATTCGCGAGCTTCGAGAAACGGTGGGCTATATGCCCTCTTCGGGTCGTAAGAAAATTTATATTATTGATGAAATTCATATGTTGTCCACAAGTGCTTTTAACGCCCTTTTAAAAACATTGGAAGAGCCTCCTGAGCACATTGTTTTTATCATGGCAACCACAGAGGCTCATAAGATTCCCCATACCATCTTGTCTCGCTGCCAACGCTTTGATTTTCACAGGGTTTCTATTTCAGATATTGTGACGAGTTTGGCTGAAATTTGTCAGAAAGAAGGGGTGGTCTTTGAGGAAGAGGCTTTGTGGCTCATCGCTCGGCAGGCGGATGGGTCCATGAGAGATAGTCAGAGCTTACTCGATCAGGTGATTACTTTTTCTGGGCAAAATCTCACTTATCATAAGGTGGTAGAGGCTCTTAGCCTTACCGATCGCCAAGTTCTTCTGCGCACCTTAGAGGCTCTTGTTCGGCGTGAAATATCTCTTATGCTTGAAACCGTGGCAAGCGTGGTGACATCAGGGGTGGATCCCAAGGTCTTTGTTCAAGAGCTTTTAGAGGAGATTCGCCATTTGTTGGTGACCAAACTCTCTCCTGAAAGGTGTGCAAGCATGATTGATCTTCCCAGCACTGAGATTGAGCAGCTAAAGGTTTTGGCGGCCAAGCTTAGTGTAGAAGATATTCACCAACTTTTTGATATGGGATTGAAGGGTGCCAACGACATCTCTCGTGCCATGGATCCCCATCTGGTTTTGGAAATACTTATGTTGAGAATGGTGGCCGCTTCTTCGATGGAGAGGAAAGTGGTGAGCGCTCCTTTGGTGGAGAGTCGATCGTCAAATCAAGGGCCTCCTCAGTCTAGCCCACTTCAATCTGCCCTCCCCCTTGGAGTTGATTCACCTAAAGTTGGTCCGCCTCAACCTGTTTCCGCCCTTGAGGTTGGCCCATCTCAATCTATTTCCTCTCAATCTGCCCCCCCTGAAGTTGATACAGCTTCTAGGAGTCAAAAATGGGAAGAGTTTGTGAGTCATGTCAAAAAGGTGAACCCATCTGTTGCAGCTCAGTTAGAGCATGTATATTTAGGTAAAATGACCCATAAAACCATTGTCATTGGAGTTCCTCAGCGGGTAAAATTTCTTTACGACAAGCTAACGAGTGATAGCTTTAAGAAAAAGCTATATAATTACATACAGACGTTTTGGGGCAAGCGTCTTGAGGTGTTCATTGAAATGGAAACCAGGGGTGGTTGCGCTGCGCCCTCTTCTCCCCAAAAGGCTCATGTGATTGAGCAGCAAAGGGTGCAGACAAAAGTAGAGGAAGAAAGGCAGGTTCTTCAGAAGAAGGTTGCAGCCCACCCTCTTGTGAAGTCGGCCCAAAGCCTTTTTAAGTCAACTTCATTGACCGTTACAAAGAGTGCTGGGAGTCTAAAGAATACAGAGAGTTTAACAAGAACAAGCCTAGAAAATAGAGTTCGGGCGACAGATACAACAGATACGGCGACAGATACAACAGATACAACAGATACAAAGGAGAGTTTATGAAGGGTATGGGTGGAGGCGGCGGTATGCAGCAGATTATGAAGCAGGCCAATCAGATGGAGCGGCGTATGAAAAAAATTCAAGAGGAGTTGGCGTCTCGTGAATTTGAAGGTCGTGCAGGAGGGGGGGCTGTTTCTGTAAGGGTAAATATTGACCACATGATTCAGGCCATTGAGATTCAACCGGATGTTTTTAAGTCGGGGGATGCAGAAATGCTGCAAGATATGGTGATGGCTTCTGCTAATGAGGCGATCAAATCGGCCAAGGAAACTTATGATACTGAGATGAATAAGGTCACCGGTGGCTTTTCTATGCCTGGAATGTTTTAGTGGCTCAACACCTACCCTCCTTTCACCGATTGGTTGGTGAGTTAAGTAAACTTCCTGGGGTGGGGCCAAAATCGGCCATGCGCATGGCTTATTATCTTTTGAAGGCCCCAGTGTATTTTTCCGAGGATTTGGCTTCGGCATTGAGTTATGCCAGAGAAAACATTCGTCTTTGTAGGCTTTGCTTTGCTTATACCGAGGAGAGGGAAGTTTGCAGGTTTTGTAGTGATCCCATGAGGCTTGCCACTTCAATTTGTGTGGTGGAGGAGCCCGCCGATATTGAATCCATTGAGAGCTCTTCAGCTTTTAAAGGGCGCTATCATGTACTTCACGGTACAATTTCTCCCTTGGAGGGTGTGGGTCCCAAAGACCTTAAAATCCAGGCTCTTATAGATCGCCTGCGCACTCTCAAAGAAGCTCAGGAGCCTGTTGAAGAGGTGATTCTGGCGCTGGATGCGAACATCGAGGGCGACACGACGGTTCTTTATTTATTGAGAATTCTTAAGGATAAGCAAATACAAATAAAGGTGACAAGAATTGCTCACGGGGTTCCCATAGGGGGAGATATAGACTATATTGACCCTAGGACGTTGGGCAGAGCCCTAGAGAACAGAGTGTCATTATAAAGACTATAACGAGAGGTGGGAGAGTTGATCTTTCAATTCAGCTTTTTCAGATAGAGTATGTCATTTATAAACTATAATGCCAAAGAAATTCACTGTAAGATTGTTTACTATGGACCCTCTCTCAGTGGCAAGACAACGAACTTGCAATGGGTTTATCACAAGACGAATGCTCAAGAGAAGTCCGATCTCATTGAGCTGCCCACAGATATTGAGCGAACTTTGTTCTTTGATTTTCTTCCTATTGAGGTTGGCAAGATACGGGGTTTCGATACAAGGTTTCACCTCTACACTGTTCCTGGGCAGGTGGTGTATGATGCCAGTCGTAAGCTCATTCTCAAGGGCTTAGATGGCATTGTCTTTGTCGCAGATTCCCAGGAAGAACGCATGGAAGAAAACATACAGTCTCTTAAGGACTTAAAAAATAATCTTGATCTTCAGGGCTATCAGATCAAAGAGCTTCCTCTTGTTATTCAATACAATAAAAGAGACCTTTCCAATGCCCTTTCTTTGGCGAAGCTAAGAAGTTCTCTCAACTTTTACAATTCCCCTGATTTTGAAGCTACGGCTAAAGATGGAAAGGGTGTCTTTGAGTCGCTAAAAACTGTTTCAAAGTCGATTATTACTGTTCTGAAGGGTGGTCATATCTAACCAGTTTAGCTTATCTAGCCTACCTAGTTTGTTAGTCTGCTTAGTTTGTTTAGCGTGCGGGCATATCTCAATATTTAATGTTTGGTTTTGAGTTGATTTAGCTTCATTTAGGGTTGATTTTGACTTAAGTGAAGAGGGTTCATGGAGAAAGATATGATTCAAGAGCGTATTCGAGAACTCAAAGAAAAAAATAAAGCTCTCATTTTAGCTCACTACTACGAAGAGGGTGATATCCAAGATATCGCCGACCATGTGGGCGACAGCCTTAAATTGGCCCAGGTCGGTCAGCGTAGCGAAGCTCCGATCATTCTCCTTGCCGGTGTGGTGTTTATGGCAGAAAGTGTAAAAATTCTCTCTCCTAAGAAAACAATTCTTGTGCCTGATTTAAATGCAGGTTGTTCCCTTGTTCATCACTCCCCTATTGAGAAGTACAAAGCTTGGCGTGAGCAATATCCAAATGGCATTGCTGTCACTTATATTAATTCCAGTGCCGCCGTAAAATCGATTTCAGATGTTATATGTACTTCCTCTAATGCTGAAAAGATTATTTCTTCTATCAAAAGAGATTGCCAAATTTTATTTGGTCCCGATAGAAACCTAGGGAGATATTTGGCTAAAAAACTCAAGCGTGATATGATTCTTTGGCCTGGGGCTTGTGAAGTGCATGTGCTCTTTTCTGCCAGAAGACTTTTTGAGTTGAGAAGTAAACACCCCGAAGCTATTGTGATTGCACACCCCGAGTGTTCGGAGGAGGTGCTTGAGTGTGCAGAGGTTGTGGGTTCTACGTCACGTCTTCTTCAAGAAGTGACCCATAATCCTGCAAAGACATTTATTGTGGCCACTGAGGTGGGAATTTTTCATCAAATGCAGAAGTTGAGGCCCGATGCCAAATTGATACAAGCCCCTGCGGAGGGAAGTTGTGCTTGCAATGAATGTCCTTATATGAAGCTGAATACATTGGAGAAAATAAAACACTCTCTTGAAACACTCACTCCCCAGATTCATCTTGACAAAGACCTAAGAGATCGAGCAGCTATTTCTTTGCAAAGAATGATGGACATTACAGATGGTAAAGCTATCTCATGGTGATTTCTGTCTTGGGAATCGATGTCTTGGAGGCCAGTCTTAGGCATTATTTTCTTGGGAATCAAGGCCCTTTTCCTTTCCTTTTCTAAGTTGACTTGACGACGGCTTGCCTTTGCCTCATGGATAATATGGTTTTCTACAAAGTGTTTGAATGTAGTACTTTCTAAGAAATACCTTAACTTTAGTAGGGGTTTGCCGATGAGAAAATTATAGAGAAATTTTAACGAATGTATTGTTGCATTGTGTGGAGGCAATATGGGAGCCGAGAAGAGACGAAGTGTTAGAAGGTCTGTTGATTATGTGAGTGTATGCGATCTGACTTCTTTGAACAATTATACGCTTATAGCTAGCCAGGGCTATATTGTGGATGCATCCACAAAGGGTTTTTTACTTATTCTTTCCCGAGGGGATCTCGCCCAAGCGGATCTGAGGAGAAACTTAAGCCTTGAATCGATCATTGGACAAGAGGTGGTGTTATACCTTCCCCAAATGAACTTGGATTTGGACGGAACTGTAACAAGAGCTGTCCATGTGGGTCGCGGAACGTTTGAAGTTGCCATTGATTTCTCATCCGATATGCCAGAGTACTGGAAGGAGTGTCTTATTGATCTTCTCCCAGAGCCTGGGGAGATGGAGTGAGAAAAGCTAAAGGTTTTTAGTTCATGACTCATAGGCAGAAAAAAAGACGCATCCTTTTTTTGGACCCCTTGACTTGAACTGAGAATAAAAGGTCAATACGCCGCTCATTGCCCTCTTCATCTGTAAAGACAGTTATTTCTGGTTTGAGAGTTTTCCAGTTAAAGAGCTTAAACTCCTGTGTCGTCAAGACAAGACGGAAAATATCCAGGCAATGTGTGCCACGAAGTCACGGAGGTGACATGCTGATGTGAAGATGGAGGTAGGTCCTCCGCACTCGGATTTCAGGATTTGAGTGCAAACAACCTTGCTGCTGCATGGGAGGCAAGGCCCTTGTAGTGAGCGAGCAAGGAAAAGGCCGTAGTAAACGGTCATGTAAGTACTAGGGAGATGAGCGAAAGCAAACCCACCGACGACGCATCGAAAGATTAACAGTCGCGTCAAAACCGAAGGAAGGTTGTCTCCGTCGGGATAAGTCTAGAGGAAGCCTGATGACCGATCTAGACGGCGTGCGGTGTATAGGGGGCATGAACCTAGTACAGGCTTCGTATCGGAACGTGGGAACCTGCTGGTGGATGATAAGGGAAACGCTATAAGGGAGACCCCCGAAGTGCTAAATACCGATGCCACCAACCAGGGGCAGAGTGATTCGTAGTAGTGATGAAGTTCTTGTAATGAG
Source organism: Bdellovibrionales bacterium (assembly GCA_965261545.1). GTDB lineage: Bacteria > Bdellovibrionota > Bdellovibrionia > Bdellovibrionales > UBA1609 > CBDHDF01. The sequence goes on from CBDHDF010000004.1 coordinate 185,969, forward strand.
AATGGAGCGAAGGGGTCACATGATTTATGGAAGTAGTCAGGCCAACTTGGTTATGCTGAGGAGGAGCCTAATGAAACGGAAAATCATAGGAGCCGTGTGAGGGGAGACTTTCAAGCACGGTTCTGTGAGGGGCAGTGGGGGAAGTTCCCACTCCCGAGTTTGACAGCAGCATCTGCGTCAAACGAATGATATTAAAGGATTAACGCATATAGTTGTATTTTGTTTATCCACACTTGTGGGCATTAAGGATTCTGGGAGGGATGGGGACGCCTGCGGCTTTAAATAAGGAGTTGGCATTGCCAGTGATATCTGTGCGGGTCCAAATGACTTGATCACGAATTTTAACAGGGATAGCCCTAACTTCCTTGAGTTCCCTCATGGCCTCTACAACAGTTAAAGGTCGCTCTTTAACATGACCAATGCCTATGGCTGGGCTTTTTAGGTTCATCTTCTTATCTCTTAAACATTTTGTAAGGTGGGCCTCACAAAGATAAGTTAAAAAGCATAGAGTTAAATGTCCAATAATCCTCTGGTCTGTCCAATGGAAAACAGGACGTGTTTTCAAAGTCCCTTTTAACTCACCAAAAGCATCTTCAATTTTCCACAATTCTTTGTAGTTGATAATAATCTCATCTGCCGTCAAGTCTTTGACATTTGTAAGGACGGCAAAAAAACCATCAATTTTTTCATCTAATTCTATTTGTTCTGCATTTAATTCAGGTTTTTTATTTTTGTCGTCAGCCATCTTTACATATTTCTTATAACCTTTATTGGAAACAAAAGTACTAGACTGAACACCTTTAGAAGATAGTTTTCCTTCGATCTTTTCAAGAAGGGATTCTCTAGATTTTTTATCTCTCTCTGCTCTTTTCCTAGACCAAGTCACAATACATCTATGCCCCCCATGGTCTGTTTCGTAAACAGCAAGCTCATTCTCATATACCCAGCTAAAACGATTTAAATCATAGACCTCTTGTTTCTTTTCTTTTTTTAAAGATCCAAGCTTCATACCAACAATAAACTCGCTTTGATCCTCACTGAGTTTGTCAGTATTAGCCTTTGATAAAAGCCCCCTATCAGCCACAAAAATGAAACGGCGTACATTAAACTTTTTTCTCATTTTATCAACAATATCTGAAAGCGTCTTGCCTTCAAAAGTATTACCAGGGAAAACCTCAAAACCTAAAGGGATGCCATCCCGATTCACCAACAAACCAAAGACAACTTGGGTGCAGTCTGATCGTCTCTCTTTACTATAGCCAAATTGACGAAGTTTCCCTAAGTCTGTTCTTGTACTCTCGAAGCGTAAGGTTGTTAAATCATACAACACAATGTCTACTTGGAAATTAAATAAATCTCGCCCCACCCAATAAAGCGAGTTCTCTATTTCATCCTTATGGGAGGCAAGTAAGTCCATAGACCGATAAATATGCTGGAGACTCAAATCACCCTTAATCATGTCTGGGTAAAAAGATTTTTGCCAATACTCAAAAACCTTTAACTTGGAACTAGGAGCAATAAATCGGCTGGCAACTAAGGTAAAAATCACCTTACATAAATCAAATTGAACTTTCTCATGAGAATCTTTTATGTCTTTGAGGGTCTTATTGATACCCAGTTGATCAAACAACTTTTGTAAAATCAGCAAGGGACCCAAAATGAAAGTCTCTTCGATGTAAAGCTCCTTAGCCAATTGACTCACAGTGAGAAGCTCTCGGTGGCGAGATACGGCCTGCGCCAAACTATTAATCTTATCCTCTCCTCCTTCTCCAGCCTTACCTAAGGACATGAGCATGCGTTTTTTGGATTTGCCTTTTTCTCTGTAGGACTCCACAAGGTGGTAGTAGCACTGACCTTTTGAGTTTTTAGTCGTTTGGATGTACATGAGGATATTTTCTACATATTTCTATGATATATCAATATTTAAAACGATAAAATCCTATTTTGTTTTCTACACTTTTTTTGCGTCAATTTTAATTTTTCCAGCAGCTACCATTATATTTCAGTACAACCCCAATTTCTGGAAATTTCGCATTTTAACGCAGATGCTGCTGGTGTGCCCAGCACAATATAGGAGGTAACGACTATAGAAAGCTGACATGATGATGGTGGTAGGTCCACCGTTCTCGATTTACAGGAATTGGGAACAAACAACCCTAAGCTGCGCAGGGGGCAAGACCTGGGTGGTGAGCGTTAGGGAAAAGGCCAGAATAACTGGTCATGTGTAGTCTGTGAAGATGAGCGAAAGCGAACCATCGATGAGGCGTCGAAAATGCGTTAGTTGCTGTCAAAACCAAGGTCCCGGTAGTACCTTGGGATAAACTCGGAAGGTACCTGATTACTGGCCGAGTGGCAGCCGGCGTAAAAGGTGGCATGAGCACAGACTTGGCGTCGTGTTGGAACTGGGGAACCTACTGGTGGATGTTAAGGGAACGGCTATAAGGTGGAAACCGAAGGGCAAATACCGATGACACCAGATAGGGGCAGAGAGACTCGTAGTAGTGAAGAAGGTTCTGTAACGGAGCTGGAGCGAAGGGGTCTCCTAATATGTGAGGAAACACTAACCAGTCGGACACTCTGTGGTCCATTTAAATGGTTTACAATAGTGGAACCTCGCAAATATTAGAGGAGCCGTATGACGGGAGACTGTCACGTACGTGTCTGTGAGGGGCAGTGGGGGAAGCTCCCACTGTCTACTCGATTCAAACTCGGGATTTATGGAAGTAGTCAGGCCAACTTGGTTATGCTGAGGAGGGGCCTAATGAAACGGAAAATCATAGGAGCCGTGTGAGGGGAGACTTTCAAGCACGGTTCTGTGAGGGGCAGTGGGGGAAGTTCCCACTGCCTACTCGATATCTCTCATTCAGGAAAGTTTCATTGAATAGTGTTAGCTGACAATTAAAATGCCCCACCGTCGCCAATGAAAAGTGGCCACTTTTCAGAGGAGGACCTATGGTGATTTTTGGCATTGTCAACCGAGACGCATATAATCAATTGATATTACTCATAAAAAGGCTCCGAGCTGATAAGAACTCCTTTTGGGTTCTTGTCGACCTGGAAAGGGGCTCCGTGTTGGAGAGTCCTTCCATGACAGCCTATTCAGGTTCCATATTTCTCCTTTGTAGACTGTTTCTGGATTTCAATGAGGTTAAATATATAGTCAAGAAAAGCCTGTTTAGGCTGTGCCCATTTTCTAAAGTATTTAAATTCCACAAGATTCCAACATTTGCCTCAATTTTCATGGAATTTCTTTCTGAAGACAGGCTTCCCTTAAAGCCGTCGCCAATTAAAATGTCCCACTTTCAATATGGAGGTTGTCGCCAATGAAAAGTGACCAATCTTCAGGGAGTGTTCAAATACTAGACAATGAAGTCTCTTCTTCTGATATAGATACTAAGCTCACAGAGTCCCTCCCTTTTGCAACTCAAAAGGTTAGCAATGAGGAGGATCTTATGATTAGTCAATACACTTTCGGCCGCATTCGTGACCTGAGTCACAGTGGTAAAAATAAGACAGAAATATCTCGTGAATTAGGGATCAATCGTAAGACGGTGCGCAAGTACTGTGAGTCCAACACCCCACCGAAGTACAAGGCGAGGTCCAAAAGAACTCGCCCAGATCCCCTTAATGGATATATGGATCGGGTGAAGTACTTTTTGAAGTTGAACCCAAGTAACACCGCCCGTGAAATATATGAGCTATTAGTTGAGGAGGGTTATCGTGGGAGTGAGAGAACGGTTCAGAGAAGAGTTTGTGAGATTCTTGGTTCTCGCCCCAAGGAGCGTTTTTTCAGCCAAAGATATGATCCTGGAGAACAGGCTCAGTTTGATTTTAAGGAGAAGGTTGCTTTACCATTTGCCGATGGTGTTCAGATCGTTCATCTCCATTTTGGAACATTGCCTTGTAGTGGCACCTGTTGGGTTCGTGCCTACCCCTTTCTTGTCTATGAGTGTTTCATCGATGGGGTGCATGCTTTTTTTGAAAAGATAGGTGGGATGAGTGCGAACATCCGTATTGATAATTTATCTCCCTGTGTGAAGAAAGTTCTTAAAGGAAATCAGCGAATTTACACCCAATCTTTTGATCGAGCCATCCAATACTATGGATTTAAGGTTCTTCCCTGCCGCGCAGGGAAGGGCTCTGACAAGGGAGATGTGGAGCGTGATATTCGAACCTTCAGTTCTCGGATAAAAAATATTGTTAGAAACAAAGGAATTGTTTTTAAAGACTGGGATCATTTGAATCAGTTTTTAGAGTCTTATATGGATCAGCATCAGAGTGACTCCACCAAATCTCGCTTTGAGGAGGAGGCCAAAGTTCTTAAGCCTTTGCCTCCACGAGATGAAGATATTCTCTGTAAGGTGAATATTTGTCAAAGTAATGGTTATGGGACTTTGAGAATAGGTAAAACCACATATTCCATACCTGATGAGGTGATCCAATCTCCCTGTAAAACCGTACAGGGTCCCTATCATGTCACGATCTATCGTGCAGGAGGGAAGCAAGAAATTGTCGCTCGCCATCAAAGAAAACCTGATGGGGAGCATAGTCTTCTTCTTGAACATATCCTTCCCTCTTTAGTTCGTAAGCCGCAAGCCATGGTAAGATGGGCTCACCGATCCATTCTTTTTCCAACAAATGTGTTTGAAAATTTTTATCAATACCTCAAGCAACAAGATTCAAGCCGTGCCGAGCATGAATATTTAAGAGTTATCAACTTGATTCAGCATGTGAGTTGGCAGGACTTATCTACAGCCATGGAGCTTCAATTAGAAAGTCGTGAGATTTTCGACTTTAAATCCATAAAAGATTTGCTCTTAGGCAATCCCACCAAAATTAATTTGAATGACCAACAAAAACCACTTCAACCTAGATTGTCTCAATATGACAGTCTTGTTCCAAACATAGGAGGTTCTTAATGAATCACGAAGAACTTATAGGTTCTCTTAAAAAACTCCGACTTCCAGCGATGGCGGATGAATATGTTGCAACGGCTAGAGTTGCCGAAAAAACAAAAAAGACGTATGAACAGTATTTAGGTATACTCGTTCAAAATGAGCTTGCTGACAAGCATTCCCAGAGAGTGAAAAGATTGCTTAAGGGGGCCAAGCTTCCTCAACTTAAATCACTCCAAACTTATAACTTCCAGAAAAGAACGGGAGTGACAGCTCAGCAAATTAATTGGATGGCAGAGGGAGAGTGGGTCAGAAAAGCCTGTAATGTTGTGTTTTACGGAAGCTTTGGAATGGGGAAAAGTCATTTGGCCATGTCCCTAGTTCGTTCACTCTGTGAACAAGGCTATCGATGTTTATGGGTCACCACTCATGAACTTATTGAAACAATGCGTGAAAGCAAGAAAGAACTCTCATTGAATGCTCTTTTTAAGAAATTAGACCGTTTTGATCTTATTGCTTGTGATGAACTTGGCTATACAGCTTCCTGCACAGAGGGTGCTGATCTTTTCTTTCAATTCATATCTCAGCGATATGAAAGGAAAAGTCTCATGATCACTACAAACTTAACTTACTCTGAATGGGATAAGGTGTTTCTTAACCCTATTACCACCGCTGCTGCTGTTGATCGAATTATTCACAACTGTGAAACCCTCAACATTGAAGGAAAAGAAAGTTGGAGAACCGAATCGGCAAAAGCCAAGTCTAAACAGAGCAAAGAGGAAAGTTCAACCAAAGAAGTTCATTAGAGATCCCCACTTTTGGGGAAGGAACTCGCCAGTTATCCACAAAATTTATCCACAGCAGCACTGCGTTGCTAGACATCGGGGTCACAGCCGCAGTGTCGCCATGGATAAATTTATGGATAACTGGCTTTTACCGTACTATTTGCTCGTCACTCTCGCGGAGCTTTAGACATTAGCTGCGCCAAGGAATCCTGAAAAATACTCCATTTACCTCTGCCATAGGGCTGAAGGATGCATTTGGGGTCATGCCAAAAGTGGTGGGCAGAAAATCATTCCTCAGAATCTTGTGGCATAGTCCGAGTTAAATGATGAGCAAAATAAAGACACTTGACTAAACTCTGAACGAAGAATAACTAAATCAGTACATCATCAACTGGCCGTTTTTCATTGGCGACGGCTTCTAAAAATGGCCAATTTTAATTGGCGCCTAACAAATAGAGCATTGTGGGACTGAGACTGTTGTTTTCTTTTTTCTGAGGTTTTCTTTGGCGGCAATGTCAGTCTTTCAAGTTAAGAGGGTTTTAGATGGGTGGTTTAAAAAGATTATGGGCAAGTGAGCGGAGTTATCTGTTCATAAATCCCGAGTTTGACAGCAGCATCTGCGTTAAAATGCGAAATTTCCAGAAATTGGGGTTGTACTGAAATATAATGGTAGCTGCTGGAAAAATTAAAATTGACGTAAAAAAAGTGTAGAAAACAAAATAGGATTTTATCGTTTTAAATATTGATATATCATAGAAATATGTAGAAAATATCCTCATGTACATCCAAACGACTAAAAACTCAAAAGGTCAGTGCTACTACCACCTTGTGGAGTCCTACAGAGAAAAAGGCAAATCCAAAAAACGCATGCTCATGTCCTTAGGTAAGGCTGGAGAAGGAGGAGAGGATAAGATTAATAGTTTGGCGCAGGCCGTATCCCGCCACCGAGAGCTTCTCACTGTGAGTCAATTGGCTAAGGAGCTTTACATCGAAGAGACTTTCATTTTGGGTCCCTTGCTGATTTTACAAAAGTTGTTTGATCAACTGGGTATCAATAAGACCCTCAAAGACATAAAAGATTCTCATGAGAAAGTTCAATTTGATTTATGTAAGGTGATTTTTACCTTAGTTGCCACCCGATTTATTGCTCCTAGTTCCAAGTTAAAGGTTTTTGAGTATTGGCAAAAATCTTTTTACCCAGACATGATTAAGGGTGATTTGAGTCTCCAGCATATTTATCGGTCTATGGACTTACTTGCCTCCCATAAGGATGAAATAGAGAACTCGCTTTATTGGGTGGGGCGAGATTTATTTAATTTCCAAGTAGACATTGTGTTGTATGATTTAACAACCTTACGCTTCGAGAGTACAAGAACAGACTTAGGGAAACTTCGTCAATTTGGCTATAGTAAAGAGAGACGATCAGACTGCACCCAAGTTGTCTTTGGTTTGTTGGTGAATCGGGATGGCATCCCTTTAGGTTTTGAGGTTTTCCCTGGTAATACTTTTGAAGGCAAGACGCTTTCAGATATTGTTGATAAAATGAGAAAAAAGTTTAATGTACGCCGTTTCATTTTTGTGGCTGATAGGGGGCTTTTATCAAAGGCTAATACTGACAAACTCAGTGAGGATCAAAGCGAGTTTATTGTTGGTATGAAGCTTGGATCTTTAAAAAAAGAAAAGAAACAAGAGGTCTATGATTTAAATCGTTTTAGCTGGGTATATGAGAATGAGCTTGCTGTTTACGAAACAGACCATGGGGGGCATAGATGTATTGTGACTTGGTCTAGGAAAAGAGCAGAGAGAGATAAAAAATCTAGAGAATCCCTTCTTGAAAAGATCGAAGGAAAACTATCTTCTAAAGGTGTTCAGTCTAGTACTTTTGTTTCCAATAAAGGTTATAAGAAATATGTAAAGATGGCTGACGACAAAAATAAAAAACCTGAATTAAATGCAGAACAAATAGAATTAGATGAAAAAATTGATGGTTTTTTTGCCGTCCTTACAAATGTCAAAGACTTGACGGCAGATGAGATTATTATCAACTACAAAGAATTGTGGAAAATTGAAGATGCTTTTGGTGAGTTAAAAGGGACTTTGAAAACACGTCCTGTTTTCCATTGGACAGACCAGAGGATTATTGGACATTTAACTCTATGCTTTTTAACTTATCTTTGTGAGGCCCACCTTACAAAATGTTTAAGAGATAAGAAGATGAACCTAAAAAGCCCAGCCATAGGCATTGGTCATGTTAAAGAGCGACCTTTAACTGTTGTAGAGGCCATGAGGGAACTCAAGGAAGTTAGGGCTATCCCTGTTAAAATTCGTGATCAAGTCATTTGGACCCGCACAGATATCACTGGCAATGCCAACTCCTTATTTAAAGCCGCAGGCGTCCCCATCCCTCCCAGAATCCTTAATGCCCACAAGTGTGGATAAACAAAATACAACTATATGCGTTAATCCTTTAATATCATTCGTTTGACGCAGATGCTGCTGTCAAACTCGGGAGGGTTTTAGATGGGTGGTTTAAAAAGATTATGGGCAAGTGAGCGGAGTTATCTGTTCATAAATCATCAAGAAAAGATAAAAGGGGGTGGGTTCTCCGGTCAAGTCAAAAATTGGAAAGTCATCATTTTGAATCTTTTCCATGGCCCAATGGCTTCTTCAAAAACACTAAAATTCCCCTAACCTTCAAATTTCTCATAACTCTCGTTGGTCAAGTCTCGTGTGTTTATGTTAGTCTTTATCTTGTGGAGTTTCAGGATCTATTAATGCTAAGTGAGTCGAAGCGAGATGCTGTTTGGGAAAATGATTTTTTAAATCAGTTTCCCAAGCAAAGTATCACTGCGGATTCCGGTGGAACTCGCATGGGCCCCGACCATTGGCCTTACTTATTTGTGCGTCACTATTTAGAATCCAAGGAACCTGTTCACCAAGTGTTTGATTGGCTGTCCAAACAAGGGGCGGGCTTAGCTTTGAATGCCCATAAGGAAGTGCCTGATTATGTTTTTACCTATGGAATGGTTTGGCATTTTAAAGAAACGGGTGTTTTCCAGTTGAATGTTGAAAAGAAGAGCCCCGACTCTGTGGTTTTTGAGGAAGGGCAAGAAATTATATCTGGCCCTCCAAGCCTTGAATACATCCCCCAGTATGCCAGAGATGTGTTTAAACAATTTTTTTCTGACCAAGGAGTGCATCACCCTCGTTGGATTATGGTAAGTGGTTGTGAAAATGACTATAATTTATGTTTTTCTGTGGAGTCCTTAGGGTGCCCCCCCCAAAGAGAACACCTCGGAGTTGTTGAATCCCTATCATGGTTTTTCCCCAATCATTTTTCTATTGTTCTCATTAGTGAAGAGCATCTTCCTTCTTTTTATGATTTGGATGAGCACTGATTTGCTACTCTCTTCCTGCGAAGAGTCGCACGAGTAGCCCGGCGGGCACTTTAATGCA
>CBDHDF010000005.1:0-31239 GCA_965261545.1 Bdellovibrionales bacterium
AATCTCCCTGAGCCTGCTCATCAACTTCAGTGACTCTTATGCTGTCTTAAGGAATATTTATTTTGCTTTCCATCAGAACCCACTACCATTTATTTAAATAGAATGTCTTTCGTTAAAGAGCCCTTGGGGCTCATTATTATGAGGGCCTTTTTTTTACTACGAAATTTAGTTTTAATAGTCTTGAATTCTCTACGAGTTTTTTTGCGCATGTGGGCAGCGACGAGAATAGGGCGAAGATTGATAAAATTTAGAGGAGTCAATTTGTCCGCTAAGTTTGCTCCGCCTTGAAGCTGCTTAGCGATATTCCCTGTACTACTCACAGTGCCAGATTTGAACTCTATGGGGGAAACACAATCTTTTACATATTTATCATTCTCATCATTATTGCTTGCAATGAGTAGGTAGTCGCAGAATTTCTGACCTTCTTTGTGCAATAATTTGTCACCATCAATAATAAGACGCTTTTGTATTTCATTAACTGATAGAGAGCATCCATCCTTTCTACATGTGTCTTGCTCTATTAGGCACGTTTCGGGAATGTCTTTGCATTGGTTGATTTTATTCTGAACAGTCTCCACTAAATCTGCCGTCGGGTTTGTCACTGACTCTCTCCTACTTGATTATATGTTTTCGCCCAGTCATTATGAAGCTCTTTGGCAACTTCATCGAAGCCAGAGCGGTAAAGTCCCGATTCTTCATCAATAGAAATTTCTTTGACCTTGGACCCTGTAGAATCACTTTGTGACTGGAGCAGCCATACGCCAACTTGATCTTTATTCAAAGAAATATCGTGATCGTCTATCTTATCCTTATTCTCGGAGAGTTTCGATCGATTCACAATATTGGCAAGCCCCTCGAGTAGCCACTCACTGTGAGTTGTTATCAAGACTTTGATGCCTTGATTCACAAGGTTGGCCAGCTGCTCAATGAGTTTCACTTGCATAGCTGGGTGGAGGTGTGCTTCCGGTTCTTCAATGATGAGCATGTCGCCAGGGAGCACGATATAACGCAAATACAGCACCAAGGGAGCCAGTTCGGACACCATCGATGATGAGTTCATCAGAGGTAGAGATTCCTTCCACCCCTTGGGTTGATATGTGAAAGAAGGATAATTGACTTCTGATTTATTCATTTTCACCATGCCATCAAGGATATTTTTTTCGATCAATTTTCCAAAATCATTTTTCCTTTGGGATTTTTTCTTCTGTGATTCATGGTTGTCAGGAAGTGTAATAAGATGTTGAAGGAAATCAGCGACAACACTTGAAAGTTTGGGCATGGGACTCGGATTGCGAATCCCCCCTAAGGTGGCACTTTCAAGCAGAGAAGCCACGACCAGGTGATGGGCGTGCATGATTCCAGTACGACTTGCAGGAAGGTAAAAAGTGGGAACATTAAGTGACTTAATGATATTGTATATTACCGAGGCAGTCAAATCTTGTAGGTAAAAACTATTTATATCATCTATGTAACTACTTGGAGAATTTTTCTTTCTTTTGGTGGTGGTCTTTGAGGTCGACTGATCTTTTAAAATATATTCTATTTTTTGTAAAGCGTGCCTCATATGTATATGTATAAGGGTAAAATCACGTTTTTTATCCAGGTTCATATGAACCTTCTGAGGAACCATTGTTTTGAATTCTATGTCTGATTGTTTGATGGTCAAATCATAGACAAATGGATCTGATTGGGTGGAGTTGCATTTTCGTCCAATAATTTGGGCTGTCCCTGTGGTGGATTTCTTTCGAATCAATGCCTGAAACTTATTCACACCAAAGCAGCTCATGATTTCCTTTTCAAGAATTTGGCTGAATGATTCTTGATTAAAGAGCTCTATGGATTTAAAAAGTATTTTTGGAAGGAATAGGCTTTTTTGATCTGGGGAGTTCTTGCGAGGAGATATTTCTTGGACGAAGCCAATAAGCTCTTTTATATCTTTTTTAGAAAATTGTTTTGTTGTTTCCTCGTTGAAATATCTTGGCCTGTAGGAGGTTCTGGCAGAAATCTTATTCAAGGAGCGATGGAAAGCATAAATTAAGATGGCTAAATAGGATTTACCAGAGCCACTGGGTCCAATAAATACAGTCAAGGGGCGCAGATCCATCTTTGCTTCGATAATGGGTCCAAAGTCGGTCACTTCAAATTCAGTTACTTTAGATTCAACAGAGTTTGGGGGGTCTAAATCTTTCATATGGGTTCTCTTTTTCCTTTGGTGTCGTTGAGTGGGGTATCATTCAACGATAATAAAAATAAATAGAGACAGGCCCCATGGGGGAAGTTGGCGCATCCGTGACGATTCGAACGCCCCATCCCTTGATCCAAAGTCAAGTGCTCTATCCCATGAGCTACGGATGCATCTAACATCCAAATAGTTAATTCCCGTCCGAGAATAGCTTTTTTGCGCCGATTTTATTCTTCTACTCAAATGTAGTGAGGTTTGAGAGGTAAAACATACAAAAAAAGGCATTCTCGGAGAGGAACTAGTAACAACATAACGTCATTTTAGCAATCGTATTGGTGGGGGGAAAGTTATTTTTTAGGGTAGACCATTTCCTTAAGTTCGCCTTTCCTATTTGCTAACTCCTAATGTTAGCTGACAATTAAAATTGGCCATACGGATGGAATAGTCTGAAAGGGGAGAGGTTGTGAAGGGGGTGGAGGAGATGTTCACTTATTTTATTTTTCCATTTTTTGTAAGTGCTTGATTTTACATAGATTATGTCTGAGGGCCTCCATTTTATGGCATAAAAACTAAAGGGAAGGCATGTAAGTACCTGAATTCCCCAGCGTTTTGAACTAGGTTTCAGGACCTAAGTCATAAAGGATGAAACCCTATTTATTTGTTCTCACGCCAAAACTAGACCTTGGGCTAAATCCTGGGACCATTTTCGGGGAATTCAGGTTGTATGATTGGCCAACCGACTCCTTTTTTCTCCATAGATATGTTCTTTTTTGACAAAACTGCTTTTTTTCTTTATCTCATTAGCTGCTGATCTCAAAAACATAGATCTTACCCTCTCTTTATATTTCTTCAAATCTGTAAAACATAGTTCAATCTTGAACTATGTTTTTTCAAATTTCAAAACTTTTTTGACTCTCAAATACAAATATATTGGTTCTCACAATAAAAACTAGATCTTAGTTCTGGACCTAGTTCAAAATCTGGGGAATTCAGGTAAGTATTAGAACTACTTAACTTTTTTTCTTGGACAGGAACTATTTAAAGTGTCCCACCAGTATAAGGAAAATGGCATTGCACCTGGTAACTCTCACGAGGGATCAAGTGCCGCATTCGGCTGATTGGGCAAATGTATATGGACCCTCGTTCCATGCCCCTCTCGACTTTCTAGAAAAATTCTTCCACCATGCAATTCAACAAAGTATTTAGCTAGATATAAGCCTAGTCCACTCCCTTTTGTATGCCCAACATACTGGGGAGACCTATAAAATTTATCAAAGGCTCTCTTTTGATCCACTTCATTCATACCCATGCCTTCATCGACAATTTCAATATTTACACAGTGGCTTTCTACTGTGGTTTGAATATTGATATGCTCACCACCTTTGGAATATTTGATCGCATTTTCTATGATATTTAGGATCACCTTCTTTATGAGGGTGCTATCTATTTCAATGAGGAATGTCGGTTCAAGCTGCTTCTGGATTCTCACCCCCTTTCCTTTAGCAAAAGGAGTCAATTGACTGATCGTACTCTCGATAATCTCATTTATATCTGTGGGCTCAATCCAAAGATGAACCTCCTCTAGCTCAAGGTGGAGAATTTTTAATATCTCACCGACATAATAATATATTTCGTTATTCTCAGAAATCAGGTTTTTCAGAGTCTCATCATATTTAGGGGGTAGTTTTTCAACTTTCATTTGGTTAAAAATGAGTTTAGTTCTCGCCATGGATGATTTTAAGTCATGGACAATCAGGTCTATCAGGTTATATCTTAAATTTTTCTGTGCAGTCATCTTTATTCTCAAGCATGATCGTGCAATAAGCGATGCTTTGGCCTCCATCAATAAATTTTTTAGCCATGCAATAGATATCACATTCTTCTATTAAGTGCCTTTCTACTTCTGATATTTCCTTATTTTCTGAAAAAATAAATTTAATTTTATCTTTCTGGAATAAATCACAAACTTTTCTTCTAAGGTTTGAGTCTGAGTATAAGATCAACATTTTAATTTCTTTGGACTCCACACTCACTCCTTATTGACTATCAGGAAAATAAAAATTGCTAAATTAAGAGATTTTAGAAGGTCGAAAAATTGTTGGAACCTCTTCTTTTCTCTCTCTACAAAACTTCTGATATTCACCCCATTCCTCTTAAATATCCAGGATCAATAGTTTATAAGACACTCTAAATTTAGCTCCCGAAAGTGGTATTATCGTACCCTTTTGTATCAAAAGATTAGGCAACAATCAATTGTTGTACGATCATAAAAATTAAATATAACGCAAGGATTAACATGGGGACGAAAGCAGGAAGAACTCTTATTTCAGCCAAGGACCGTAGGCTACTCAAGCAGTTTGGCCTTCTTGTTCGACAAAAGCGAGAAAAAAGAAACTGGACACTATACGATGTTACAGGTGAAGATCTTGGAGTCAAATCACGAGAACATTGGCAAAAAATTGAGGCTGGGAAAAAGAATATAAACCTAGCAACCTTTTTCAAAATTTGTCGAACCTTAGAAACACATCCGAGTATACTTCTAAAAAACTTTAACATAGATTAGTTGCTTATTTCATACTTTGCTTATGACTCTTTTCAAGACTAAAGCTTTATATATTTCTCAAAAAATGTCTTCTTAAAGAAAATCGCAACATTGACTCCATTCACTTTCCTTTCATCAAAAGTATTTTGAGATTTACCCTTAACCATTGGACCTCTTTTCTGTGGCTTTTTTTAGTCTTTTTTCCACTAAGCCCATTTCTTTAATAACGAATATGATCGTGTTCTATTTTTATCGAAGAATTAGCTAAAAATCAAGGGAATACAACCATAGAAATAACGCATGAAGGCAAAATGGGTATAGAAAAAGGCACAAAACTTATTTCTCCAAAAGACCGCAAGTTACTTAAGCAATTTGGGCTTCTTGTTAGGCAAGAGCGAGAAAAAATGGGCTTAACAACATTTGATGTAACAGGGGAAGATATTGGTATTAAAAATCGGCAGCATTGGCACGACATTGAGGGTGGGAAAAAAAACATAAATTTCACAACATTCTTCAAAATCTGTCGAGTTTTGGAGATACACCCAAGCGTAATGCTAAAAAACCTTAAAATAAATTAACTGGCTATATTTGATTTTCCCGGAGCTTAAAGTCCAAATTTCCTAGAGAAATAACAAAAAACTGGATGTACAAATCATTTCCAAAATTTGTGTTGTACATGAAAACACGAAGGACAGAGCTGCCAACACGCTTTATGGAGAGTCCGTCGCAGTTATCCACAGACTCACCCACAGCAGCACTGCTTTATTGGCTCCCCAAGGCCATAGCCGCAGTGTCGCCATGGATGAGTCTGTGGATAACTGACTCAATTCAGCGGCCTTAGTGTGGAGGGAGTTGGAAAAAAGGAATATTGGGCGAGGGCCGAGGTTGGCTGACAATAAAAGCTTGAAAAAGCTCGCATTGAGTGGGGCGGTCGGAAAATTTACTCATCGCATGTTTCCTTATCATTAAGATGATTGTTTAAAAGTCAACAACAGTGGGTGGACGGCCTTGAGTTTTTCTTCACTCAAGCCCTTAATGATAGATATGTTAGCTGACAATTAAAATGCCCCACCGTCGCCAATGAAAAGTGGCCACTTTTCAGAGGAGGACCTATGGTGATTTTTGGCATTGTCAACCGAGACGCATATAATCAATTGATATTACTCATAAAAAGGCTCCGAGCTGATAAGAACTCCTTTTGGGTTCTTGTCGACCTGGAAAGGGGCTCCGTGTTGGAGAGTCCTTCCATGACAGCCTATTCAGGTTCCATATTTGTCATTTGTAGACTGTTTCTGGATTTCAATGAGGTTAAATATATAGTCAAGAAAAGCCTGTTTAGGCTGTGCCCATTTTCTAAAGTATTTAAATTCCACAAGATTCCAACATTTGCCTCAATTTTCATGGAATTTCTTTTTGAAGACAGGCTTCCCTTAAAGCCGTCGCCAATTAAAATGTCCCACTTTCAATATGGAGGTTGTCGCCAATGAAAAGTGACCAATCTTCAGGGAGTGTTCAAATACTAGACAATGAAGTCTCTTCTTCTGATATAGATACTAAGCTCACAGAGTCCCTCCCTTTTGCAACTCAAAAGGTTAGCAATGAGGAGGATCTTATGATTAGTCAATACACTTTCGGCCGCATTCGTGACCTGAGTCACAGTGGTAAAAATAAGACAGAAATATCTCGTGAATTAGGGATCAATCGTAAGACGGTGCGCAAGTACTGTGAGTCCAACACCCCACCGAAGTACAAGGCGAGGTCCAAAAGAACTCGCCCAGATCCCCTTAATGGATATATGGATCGGGTGAAGTACTTTTTGAAGTTGAACCCAAGTAACACCGCCCGTGAAATATATGAGCTATTAGTTGAGGAGGGTTATCGTGGGAGTGAGAGAACGGTTCAGAGAAGAGTTTGTGAGATTCTTGGTTCTCGCCCCAAGGAGCGTTTTTTCAGCCAAAGATATGATCCTGGAGAACAGGCTCAGTTTGATTTTAAGGAGAAGGTTGCTTTACCATTTGCCGATGGTGTTCAGATCGTTCATCTCCATTTTGGAACATTGCCTTGTAGTGGCACCTGTTGGGTTCGTGCCTACCCCTTTCTTGTCTATGAGTGTTTCATCGATGGGGTGCATGCTTTTTTTGAAAAGATAGGTGGGATGAGTGCGAACATCCGTATTGATAATTTATCTCCCTGTGTGAAGAAAGTTCTTAAAGGAAATCAGCGAATTTACACCCAATCTTTTGATCGAGCCATCCAATACTATGGATTTAAGGTTCTTCCCTGCCGCGCAGGGAAGGGCTCTGACAAGGGAGATGTGGAGCGTGATATTCGAACCTTCAGTTCTCGGATAAAAAATATTGTTAGAAACAAAGGAATTGTTTTTAAAGACTGGGATCATTTGAATCAGTTTTTAGAGTCTTATATGGATCAGCATCAGAGTGACTCCACCAAATCTCGCTTTGAGGAGGAGGCCAAAGTTCTTAAGCCTTTGCCTCCACGAGATGAAGATATTCTCTGTAAGGTGAATATTTGTCAAAGTAATGGTTATGGGACTTTGAGAATAGGTAAAACCACATATTCCATACCTGATGAGGTGATCCAAGCTCCCTGTAAAACCGTACAGGGTCCCTATCATGTCACGATCTATCGTGCAGGAGGGAAGCAAGAAATTGTCGCTCGCCATCAAAGAAAACCTGATGGGGAGCATAGTCTTCTTCTTGAACATATCCTTCCTTCTTTAGTTCGTAAGCCGCAAGCCATGGTAAGATGGGCTCACCGATCCATTCTTTTTCCAACAAATGTGTTTGAAAATTTTTATCAATACCTCAAGCAACAAGATTCAAGCCGTGCCGAGCATGAATATTTAAGAGTTATCAACTTGATTCAGCATGTGAGTTGGCAGGACTTATCTACAGCCATGGAGCTTCAATTAGAAAGTCGTGAGATTTTCGACTTTAAATCCATAAAAGATTTGCTCTTAGGCAATCCCACCAAAATTAATTTGAATGACCAACAAAAACCACTTCAACCTAGATTGTCTCAATATGACAGTCTTGTTCCAAACATAGGAGGTTCTTAATGAATCACGAAGAACTTATAGGTTCTCTTAAAAAACTCCGACTTCCAGCGATGGCGGATGAATATGTTGCAACGGCTAGAGTTGCCGAAAAAACAAAAAAAACGTATGAACAGTATTTAGGTATACTCGTTCAAAATGAGCTTGCTGACAAGCATTCCCAGAGAGTGAAAAGATTGCTTAAGGGGGCCAAGCTTCCTCAACTTAAATCACTCCAAACTTATAACTTCCAGAAAAGAACGGGAGTGACAGCTCAGCAAATTAATTGGATGGCAGAGGGAGAGTGGGTCAGAAAAGCCTGTAATGTTGTGTTTTACGGAAGCTTTGGAATGGGGAAAAGTCATTTGGCCATGTCCCTAGTTCGTTCACTCTGTGAACAAGGCTATCGATGTTTATGGGTCACCACTCATGAACTTATTGAAACAATGCGTGAAAGCAAGAAAGAACTCTCATTGAATGCTCTTTTTAAGAAATTAGACCGTTTTGATCTTATTGCTTGTGATGAACTTGGCTATACAGCTTCCTGCACAGAGGGGGCAGATCTTTTCTTTCAATTCATATCTCAGCGATATGAAAGGAAAAGTCTCATGATCACTACAAACTTAACATACTCTGAATGGGATAAGGTGTTTCTTAACCCTATTACCACCGCTGCTGCTGTTGATCGAATCATTCACAACTGTGAAACCCTCAACATTGAAGGAAAAGAAAGTTGGAGAACCGAATCGGCAAAAGCCAAGTCTAAACAGAGCAAAGAGGAAAGTTCAACCAAAGAAGTTCATTAGAGATCCCCACTTTTGGGGAAGGAACTCGCCAGTTATCCACAAAATTTATCCACAGCAGCACTGCGTTGCTAGACATCGGGGTCACAGCCGCAGTGTCGCCATGGATAAATTTATGGATAACTGGCTTTTACCGTACTATTTGCTCGTCACTCTCGCGGAGCTTTAGACATTAGCTGCGCCAAGGAATCCTGAAAAATACTCCATTTACCTCTGCCATAGGGCTGAAGGATGCATTTGGGGTCATGCCAAAAGTGGTGGGCAGAAAATCATTCCTCAGAATCTTGTGGCATAGTCCGAGTTAAATGATGAGCAAAATAAAGACACTTGACTAAACTCTGAACGAAGAATAACTAAATCAGTACATCATCAACTGGCCGTTTTTCATTGGCGACGGCTTCTAAAAATGGCCAATTTTAATTGGCGCCTAACAAGATACGCACTCATCCTGAATGTCAGTCATCAAAGCATCGGACTTCATGTGATATTCAAAGTCTTCCATTGCGAACCCATAGGACTTCACAATGTGAATTATCCTTTTGAGAGGAAGTTTGACCCGTCCACTCTCAATATTACTGATGGCTCTGCTGTGGTAACCACAAGCTGCACTTGCTTTGTATTGACTGAGGTTCTTTAATTTCCTCAATGCTGTTAATACTTGGACCTCTTTGCTGATGATTTTTGTGCAAAATCGACGGTTTTTTTTGTCAACAACAGCCTCTCCCTTGTATCCAAACCGCTCCTCAATTTGCTCACTTCTTCCCTCCCGACATAACAAAAAATCCTCATAAGTCAGTCCATAGGCTCCCATCGTTTTGTCAATTCGGGGCCTGCTTAAAATGGCTCTCCCGTTTTCCATTTTTTCAATGGCCTTGTAACCAACGCTCAAAAGAGCCCCAGCCTCTTTACGGCTGAGTCCTCTGATTTCACGCAACCTCTTTAAAGTGGCTGCATCTCTTTGCTTTTGCTTTGCATCACACCTCATTTTTCCTCCTTCTGGGGCCTTCATTGAAGCCTCAAGTCTGTGCCTGTTAGCTGATGTTGCTGACAATTAAAATGCCCCCGTCTCGCTGAAAAGTAGCCATTTTTGCAAGCCAGTGGCTACAAATTTTTGTTAGGAAATTCAATAGGATGACTTGGAGGAAGTGCTACGATACGAGCTAAAAAGTGGAGTGCTACTCTGGTAGCCAAACGGGTAGCCACAAGTAGCCATTTAAAGAAATTTCGAGAAAACTCAGGAAAGCATGAAAGATGAACTAATGCGTTAAGTGATTGAAACCATTAGTTATAAGTTTTAATGACTTAGCGGGGATTTCTGAAAACGGATTCTGACTACTAAACGAAAAATGGAGGTGGAGAATAAAAATCTCCGAATATCCAATAATTTCAATAGGTTATACAAACCTATTTAGCAATGATTAGCAAATTTAAGAAATGTTGAGAAATGCCAAAGGCACCTCTCAACTGAAGAATTATTTTACTGTTTCATAGATGTTCTTAACCTTGCGCCAAAGGAAAGTCGATCACATTGTTTTTAGGAACGAGAGAGTCAATAGTTGGAATCACTTGCAACACCTCTGTTGCGCCTTTGACCTCAACCCCAGCAAGCCGAAGGTAGATCTGGAAAGTCTTAATGTCTCTCCAGCCACCGATTTTCATAACGGTGGCTTGATTTACCCCATGAGCTAACATGTGAGTCGCAAAGCAAGCCCTGAGTGTGTGAAATACAACATGTTGATTTATGTTATATTTCTTTAGAAATGCTCTCAAAACCTTTCCAGCTTCACCATTGGTCCATGTCCCATGCCTTGGAAGGACAAAGCCTTCAGGGTCACAGTGACCATCTTTCTGAAGCTCGGTGATAATCTTCAAAAGGCCACTGGAAATGGGTACGTTTCGCCAGTAACCAGCTTTAGTGCATTTTATCACTCGCTTACGATGGCTGTAGGACTTGGAGACCAATATTGTTTGTCGATCAAAATCAATATCCTTCCACTGCAATGCCTTCAATTCGCCACTTCTCATTCCAGTAAGAAATGCAAAAGACCAAATATGATACCAAGGATGCTGCTCTTCTTTAGCTCCTTTGAGAAGAGTTTTAATCTCTTCTAAGGTGAGAATCTTAGGAACCTTCTCCGCCTTGTCTGAAACATTAACTCCCTCAGTAGGGCTTGAGTGAACACCAACGACCAGCTTTTCCTCAATAGCCCACTTGAAGACTACATTTACAGAGGATTTGATTTTTTTTAGTGAACCTTCCTTGCCTCCACTTTCTTTCGCCTGACTCAAGACAAGTCTTCCATCCCCCTTAGTGCAATGCCGTTTCCTTAAGAAAAATCTCTTGAAATCATTAGATAAATCGACAAGAATAAGACTTGTTTTATTTTACACCCAACCCTCAACCAAGGAGTAAGTTACATGCAATCCAATATTGATCTCGAAAGCCCCCAAATGACGAGTTCGCGTCACAGATGACCATTTTATTCTACCAAAACTTGATTCTTCCTTCAAGCCAGAGCACCTTGTCGATCCAGAAAAACAAAAAAGGAATCGAAAATTTAATCCTCAAATTTTCTTTTTTACCATTATCTATCTTATTTCCGGAACAAATTACGAAGGCTACCAAATCGCTCTTAAGACGGTATGGACTCATTTTGGTGACCTGCTTCTCATGCCAGTCAAAAGCAGTCTCAGCAAGATACGTCAAAGTATTTCTTACCTATTTTTCAAAGATATCTTTGAATCTCTGATTACAGACTACGAACCATTGAGAAAAACGTTTCATGGTTTTTATATCTATGCCATAGATGGCGACCAATTAGCACTTCCTCGCTCTAAAGATCTTTTAAAGGAGGGTTATTGTGGGTACCCTTGCCCAAATGAGATGGAAACTCATTTCTTACGTATGTATCTATCTCATGCTTATGACGTTTTATCGGGTGTGACAAAGAATCTTTGCTTTTCTCCCGCTCTCAACGAAATCGCCAATGCTATTCAAATGATAGGTAGTTTTGAGAGTAATAGCATAACTCTCTACGATAGGCTTTATTTATCTACAGAGATTATTAAGGCCCATGCTCAAGCCAGTAACTTCTTTATTGCGCGTTGTAAGCGAGGCTCTACTTTTATCCCCATCGTAAATTTATTTAATGGCCCAGGTTGGTATTCACAAATGGTTATTGAGGGGGTGGTCATTCATCTCTATAAGTATAAAAACCCAAAGACTGGGGAGTTCTCTGTTTTGGCCACTAATCTTCCGCATGGCTCCTTGGACAAGAAGGATATGGTTGCTCTTTACTCTCGTCGTTGGGAAATAGAAACGACATTTCGTGATTTTACATCGACAATGAAAATGGAGCAGTGGCACTCAACAAGCCTTAATGGAATATTGCAAGAGCTGTATTCTTATTTTTGGCTCTTCAATTATACAAAGATTCAAATGAGCATAAATGAGGATGAAGACAGTGTGAATCAGTTGGTAAAAAATGACTACAAAAAACCTAACTTTAAACTGATTCTTGATTTCATAATGGATAGCATCCCTCTTTTTGTTGCGGGGCTCTATCAGAAATTTAGGAAGCAGATAAAGTTGCTGATGAAGATTTCAATGGAGAAGAGGAGGCACTTCAAAAGAAGCTATGAAAGGTCTATCAAAAGGGCTGGGAGTTCTTTTAAAAGAAATAGCTTAACGCAGAGGCAGAGGGGTGTGGTGGCTTAAGGAAACGGCATTGCCCCTTAGTGAGTTCGGAAGCCACGCAGTCAAGCCAAAGCTTTGTATAATGGAGCAGTCGGTTTACATGGTCCTTGATGTAATGGGGGTCTTTTTGTTTATCTCCGAGAAGTCCTTGCAAAGCATAGGTTTCCCAGCGATAAATGACATCCCTCCATTTCAGCCCTCGTCCTTCGATCTTATTGATCTCATCTGAAACAGCTCTAATAAGCCTTTTCTCTTCTTTGCACGCATCCTTAAGAGTCTCTATATTAAATTTATTCTTTTGGACCCTTATAGAAGTGTCTACCTTTCCTCGCCCCTGAACATAGACTCGGAAAAGCTGTTTTCCATTTTTTTCATAAGTTAAAATTGCCATTTGTAACCTCCCATATGTTGTGAGGTTTCAATGAGCATATCCAACTCTTCTCTTTTGAAATACAGCCTTCGCCTAAACTTTCTTGCCCTCAAAATTCTGCGATATACCAGAATCCTGATGGCATTAACGCTTTTGCGAAGATAGCGTGCAGTTTCTTCAGTTGTTAACCAAGCTAAATTGTCAAAGAGCATATCAAAGTCGCAAGTCCGTTACTTATCTCGTGACTTATTTTTAACTTACACTCTGATCCCTGCCATCTTCTTCCTGGCAGTTGTTTGCAATAATATCAATCACTTCTTTACTAGACAAGTTATAAGTTAAGAAAAATCGAAAGAATTAGCTCCATGAAGAGCACATGGGAAGCCGATTTGCCACAAAATATAAAATGGATTTTGTGACAAATACTGATCGAAAACCTTCATTTGAAGAAGCCAGCAACAGAAGGGATTTCCTTTTGAGTTATGAACAAGGGAAATTCTGAAATAGTGTTTTTAGAGCATTTAAGGAGTTTTTGTCATTTTTCTGAGAGTTCCTTCACTTCTTTGGAAGTAAGCCCAGTACATAGACAAATCGTTTTTGCCTCAAAGCCATTTTGAATCATTCGTAACGCTGTTTCTTCGCGGCTCTTTTTAATGCCCTTAATACCCTCTTCACGGCCCTTCTTAAGGCCCTTTCTCATTCCCTTTTCCTCAGCTTCATCCAAAGAACATTGCAATGCTGACATAACTCTTTGCTCCTCCTCGATACTTTCTTTTTCAATCTTACTGAGTATGTTTAAAGTGAAATCTGAATCGTTTCGGTGGATATAATCCACCGCCTTTTGAATAAGGAACTTTTGATCCTTCTCACCCAAGTTTGTACCCATCTGAAACAGCTCCACAATGGTCTCATGGCGAAGCTTCCAGATACTACTCATTATAAGCAAAATCGGCCTAGAAAGCAAATTTCTGCCAACTCCACGATAAAGATTTATATCATGGATATTCAACAACTTACAACGAAAATTGAGGATATTCTTCCCAAATTTCTGTCTTAAAACGGGAGTGAGCCCATCCAGAGAATCTTGAAAATTCAGGGGACCCCTCCAGTGTTTTTGTCGTCCGTGATAGACCAGTATGGGAATGACCGGATAATTCCAGCGATTGTAAACAAGGGTCTGGTACCTCAGAATTTGTTGGAGAACTTGAGAATCCTGATGACTTTTGTGTTCGAGCAGAAAAAAAAGACGTACCCGTTTTTGGGACCCCTTGACTTGAACTGAGAATAAAAGGTCAATGCGCCGCTCATTGCCCTCTTCATCTGTAAAGACAGTTATTTCTGGTTTGAGAGTTTTCCAGTTAAAGAGCTTAAACTCCTGTGTCGTCAAGACAAGACGGAAAATGTCTAGGCAATATCTCTCATTCAGGAAAGTTTCATTGAATAGAGCATTATGGGACTGAGACTGTTGTTTTCTTTTTTCTGAGGTTTTCTTTGATGGCAATGTCAGTGGAGTCCTCGCAAAGTCTAGAAATTCAAGTTTGTACTATTTTGTGTCGACAATGACTCAGTGACATAAGTAAAGTCAAGTAGGTAGGCTTGAGTCAATGAGACTAAGGTTGGTTCAGATAGTGGGTGAGTTTATGGCTTCAAGTCAATGGCTAAAGAGGGCAAGAGTTAAGTAAAGTGCCGCCAAAGCAAAAAATGAAAGGAGATCAAAAAATGAAAGGAATGAAACCCATAAGGTCCATGAGACCTTTATTGCTTTTGTGGTTATTGTCACTGTTGATGGTTTTGCCTTCATGTGCCTTTTTGAGCAAAGAGGGCCGAGTGAGTCAAGAGGGCAAAGAGAGCCGAGAGAGTCAAGACAAAGGTCTGAATCAGAATCATACAAATCCATCAAGGGACTCTTCTGCACCTCTACCTCTATCTCAATGCCGTTTCCTTAAGAAAAATCTCTTGAAATTATTAGATAAATCGACAAGAATAAGACTTGTTTTATTTTACACCCAACCCTCAACCAAGGAGTAAGTCACATGCAATCCAATATTGATCTCGAAAGCCCCCAAATGACGAGTTCGCGTCACAGATGACCATTTTATTCTACCAAAACTTGATTCTTCCTTCAAGCCAGAGCACCTTGTCGATCCAGAAAAACAAAAAAGGAATCGAAAATTTAATCCTCAAATTTTCATTTTTACCATTATCTATCTTATTTCAGGAACAAATTACGAAGGCTACCAAATCGCTCTTAAGACGGTATGGACTTATTTTGGTGACCTGCTTCTCATGCCAGTCAAAAGCAGTCTCAGCAAGATACGTCAAAGTATTTCTTACCTATTTTTCAAAGATATCTTTGAATCTCTGATTACAGACTACGAACCATTGAGAAAAACGTTTCATGGTTTTTATATCTATGCCATAGATGGCGACCAATTAGCACTTCCTCGCTCTAAAGATCTTTTAAAGGAGGGTTATTGTGGGTACCCTTGCCCAAATGAGATGGAAACTCATTTCTTACGTATGTATCTATCTCATGCTTATGACGTTTTATCGGGTGTGACAAAGAATCTTTGCTATTCTCCCGCTCTCAACGAAATCGCCAATGCTATTCAAATGATAGGTAGTTTTGAGAGTAATAGCATAACTCTCTACGATAGGCTTTATTTATCTACAGAGATTATTAAGGCCCATGCTCAAGCCAGTAACTTCTTTATTGCGCGTTGTAAGCGAGGCTCTACTTTTATCCCCATCGTAAATTTATTTAATGGCCCAGGTTGGTATTCACAAATGGTTATTGAGGGGGTGGTCATTCATCTCTATAAGTATAAAAACCCAAAGACTGGGGAGTTCTCTGTTTTGGCCACTAATCTTCCGCATGGCTCCTTGGACAAGAAGGATATGGTTGCTCTTTACTCTCGTCGTTGGGAAATAGAAACGACATTTCGTGATTTTACATCGACAATGAAAATGGAGCAGTGGCACTCAACAAGCCTTAATGGAATATTGCAAGAGCTGTATTCTTATTTTTGGCTCTTCAATTATACAAAGATTCAAATGAGCATAAATGAGGATGAAGACAGTGTGAATCAGTTGGTAAAAAATGACTACAAAAAACCTAACTTTAAACTGATTCTTGATTTCATAATGGATAGCATCCCCCTTTTTGTTGCGGGGCTCTATCAGAAATTTAGGAAGCAGATAAAGTTGCTGATGAAGATTTCAATGGAGAAGAGGAGGCACTTCAAAAGAAGCTATGAAAAGTCTATCAAAAGGGCTGGGAGTTCTTTTAAAAGAAATAGCTTAACGCAGAGGCAGAGGGGTGTGGTGGCTTAAGGAAACGGCATTGGCTCATAGAGTGGTCAAGCACCTAGAAAAAAAGGGACTTATCCTAAGGGATGAAACAGGGCAAGAGTATCTGGCTATGGAAGCCTCTGACAGTATGGACCAAGTCCACGGATCATCAGTCACCTATAGAATAGCTCTCGGTCCTCACAAAGGGAAAAAAGCACTGACTCTTCACACTGTATCACCAAGAGGTAAAGGTTTTAATAGTGAATTTCTTGCCAAATATTCTGGCTTTAGTCTCCATGGAGGAGTCGCATGTAGAGCCCATGAGAAAAAAAAGCGAGAGAGGGTATGCCGGTATATTTCAAGACCCAGCCTCAGTGAAGAAAGGCTTTCATTAAATGCCAGGGGCCAAGTCGTCTATAAACTCAAAACTGCCTATGACAATGGAACCACTCATATCGTTCTGGACCCCCTTGATTTCCTTAGCCGTCTTGCCTCCCTCATCCCTCGACCACGAGTGAATCTCACAAGATTCCACGGAGTTTTCGCGCCCAATTTCAAATATCGATCCTCAATCGTCCCGCAACCCCAAATCGAAGCCTCCATCGGTGAAGACTCAAGGGAAAAAACCTTAGATTTGGAAGATTCAGAGCCAAGACCAAACAAGAAAAAATCTTCAGGAATGACCTGGGCTCAAAGGCTCAGGAGGGTTTTTGACATAGACGTTGAAACTTGCCATGAGTGTGGTGGAAAAGTAAAAGTCATTTCTTCCATTGAAGACCCTCAGGTCATTGAAAAAATTCTTACTCATCTCGGCATCACCTCACAACCTCCAAGCCTATGGCCACCCAGAGGCCCACCACAAAGTGAGAGTTTCGACTCATTTTCTTAACTTCTGACTGTCCTGAATGACGCATAGGGCTGTATCATCTGCTCCCTCTATGTTCATGGAGAGGTACGTCTCAACACCATAAAACAACATATTTTTCTGGCCTTATTTTCCTCAAACTTTGCCCAACACCATCCTAAACCACCAGTTAAGCCCAAAAATCCTATTGGAGCTTTCGCTGGCCTCTGCAGTTTTTACTGATATGCCTTGCGGATTTCTAAAAAAGACCTTTTATCCTTCCTATTCACCTGAGGTATGTCGCCTCCGTCAAATTCCCATTTTTACCTTTGCCAACAAGATGGATCGTGAGGGCCGTGAACCCATAGAAATCATTGATGATGTGGAAAACACACTCGGAATAAGATGCTATCCTGTGACGTGGCCCATTGGCATGGGAGGACGCTTTGTGGGCCTCTATCATCGTCTCAAAAAGCAATTAATCCTTTACACCCGTGGAGAGGAGAGTCCTCAGGTTGTGCCTGTAGATGGCTGGAAAGATAAAAAAATCATGGACTTTTTGGAAAATGACCTCGCGAGTCAGCTTCAAGAAGACATGGCCCTCCTTGAAGGTGTTTTAGGGGATTGGAGTAAGGAGGACTTTCTTTGTGGGCAAATCAGTCCCATGACCTTTGGCAGTGCCAAGTTCAGCTGGGGCGTTGATTTATTCTTGGAATTATTTGCTCAATATGCTCCTCCCCCCAGCCCTCGCAAGGCTTCCCTCCAGAGAGGGGCGGGGGCTGGAACTGGAAAAATAGGCTCACCCAGAGGACAATGCCGTTTCCTTAAGCCACCACACCCCTCTGCCTCTGCGTTAAGCTATTTCTTTTAAAAGAACTCCCAGCCCTTTTGATAGACCTTTCATAGCTTCTTTTGAAGTGCCTCCTCTTCTCCATTGAAATCTTCATCAGCAACTTTATCTGCTTCCTAAATTTCTGATAGAGCCCCGCAACAAAAAGGGGGATGCTATCCATTATGAAATCAAGAATCAGTTTAAAGTTAGGTTTTTTGTAGTCATTTTTTACCAACTGATTCACACTGTCTTCATCCTCATTTATGCTCATTTGAATCTTTGTATAATTGAAGAGCCAAAAATAAGAATACAGCTCTTGCAATATTCCATTAAGGCTTGTTGAGTGCCACTGCTCCATTTTCATTGTCGATGTAAAATCACGAAATGTCGTTTCTATTTCCCAACGACGAGAGTAAAGAGCAACCATATCCTTCTTGTCCAAGGAGCCATGCGGAAGATTAGTGGCCAAAACAGAGAACTCCCCAGTCTTTGGGTTTTTATACTTATAGAGATGAATGACCACCCCCTCAATAACCATTTGTGAATACCAACCTGGGCCATTAAATAAATTTACGATGGGGATAAAAGTAGAGCCTCGCTTACAACGCGCAATAAAGAAGTTACTGGCTTGAGCATGGGCCTTAATAATCTCTGTAGATAAATAAAGCCTATCGTAGAGAGTTATGCTATTACTCTCAAAACTACCTATCATTTGAATAGCATTGGCGATTTCGTTGAGAGCGGGAGAATAGCAAAGATTCTTTGTCACACCCGATAAAACGTCATAAGCATGAGATAGATACATACGTAAGAAATGAGTTTCCATCTCATTTGGGCAAGGGTACCCACAATAACCCTCCTTTAAAAGATCTTTAGAGCGAGGAAGTGCTAATTGGTCGCCATCTATGGCATAGATATAAAAGCCATGAAACGTTTTTCTCAATGGTTCGTAGTCTGTAATCAGAGATTCAAAGATATTTTTAAAAAATAGGTAAGAAATACTTTGACGTATCTTGCTGAGACTGCTTTTGACTGGCATGAGAAGCAGGTCACCAAAATGAGTCCATACCGTCTTAAGAGCGATTTGGTAGCCTTCGTAATTTGTTCCGGAAATAAGATAGATAATAGTAAAAAAGAAAATTTGAGGATTAAATTTTCGATTCCTTTTTTGTTTTTCTGGATCGACAAGGTGCTCTGGCTTGAAGGAAGAATCAAGTTTTGGTAGAATAAAATGGTCATCTGTGACGCGAACTCGTCATTTGGGGGCTTTCGAGATCAATATTGGATTGCATGTGACTTACTCCTTGGTTGAGGGTTGGGTGTAAAATAAAACAAGTCTTATTCTTGTCGATTTATCTAATAATTTCAAGAGATTTTTCTTAAGGAAACGGCATTGACCCAGAGGAGTGGATCGAGAAGACATTCAAGTCGACCCATTTGATAAAAGGTTTTCAGGTTTTGTTTTTAAGATCCAGGCCAATATGGACCCAAAGCACCGAGATCGAGTTGCCTTTGTCAGGGTTTGCTCTGGGCAATTTGAAAGAGGGATGAAGGTCAAGCACGTGCGCCTCGGACGTGAACTGCGTCTCTCCTATGCCAACCAATTTATGGCTCAAGACCGAGAGACCGTCAATGAGGCTTATGCCGGTGATATTGTGGGCATTATTGACACAGGCTATTTTCAAATTGGTGATACGATCACTTCGGGACACTCCCTTTCTTTTGGTGAAATGCCTCGGTTTTCACCAGAGGTTTTTGCCAAACTTCATATTAAGGACCCTTTAAAAAGAAAACAATTGGAGAAGGCTTCCCTGCAATTGGCTGAAGAGGGAATGATCCAACTCTTTTATGATTCCGCTTTGGGACGTCAGGACCCTATCCTAGGAGTGGTTGGTGAGCTTCAGCTGGATGTTCTTTTGCACCGGCTCAATGGTGAGTACAAACTCAATGTCAAATTGGAGAGACAGGTCTACTCTGTGGCCAGATGGGTGACTTGCAAAGAAAGTCACCAGGAAACTCACAAAGAGAATCACAAGAATCACAAGAAAAATAATCAAAGAGTGATCTCCTCTATTCAAGGAGGAACTCGCCTTCACCATGATATTCACCAAAACCCTGTGGTTCTCCTTGAAAGAGAGTGGGATTTAAAATGGTTATCTAAGGAAAACCCCAACCTAGATTTTCATTTTACGGCCAAGTCATTCTGACTTAGCACTATTCGGTATTGATTTTATTCCAAAAAAAATGCATAATTTTTACTTATGAAAAAATCCCTCCCTCCTCTTTGCTTAACCCTTGATAACACTTTTAAAGCATTTTTTAAGCATGACCAGGACTTACTCAAGCCTTTGTTGCAGGATTTTCTTCCTTTGCCACCCGGTTGTCGGGTGGAACATGTTCAGTTGTTAGATGCCGAGGAAAACTCTTCAGAGGCAAGCAAGCCTTCGGGAAAGACCTTCATCTTGGATATGAAAATTCGTATTTCTCGCCGATTGTCCAGTGGAGAGTGGGTTGAAAATGAGACTGTGAATGTGGAGATGCAAACCGTCTCCCAAAAAAACTTCACAAATCGCCTTCTTGCCTATGCTGGACGGGTCTACTCCAATCAAGTGAAAGAAGGAGAAAAGTACGAGAAATTAAGAACTGTTTACTCCCTTGTTTTCAGTACTGTGGACCTTCCTGAACTACGCACGGACAACAATTATTACCATACATGTAGCATGAGGCAGGATAGACGCCCTCATTTAAGGCTTACCGAGGGCATTCAGTTTGTCATTGTAGAATTGAACAAATTCATTGGCAGTTTAGACAGCCTTGTTGACCAGCGTGAAGCGTGGTGCTATTTCTTAAAAAAATCGGATGAGTTGGATCAACAAACAGGCCAAAAGCTAGCCAAAAAAGGAAGGGATATGGGAAGAGCCGTTAAAAATTTGTGGAATTTGTCTCAAGACGAACTCATGCGAGAGCGCCTTGAATCTGAAGATAAACAGCGTCGGGATCGTTTGGCACAGATCGACACAGCCCATGAAGAAGGGCTTGAAAAAGGGCTTGAAAAAGGGCGTGAACAGGGACGTGAAGAGGGGCGTGAACAGGGGCGTGAACAGGGGCGAAGGGAAGAAAGAGAGACTTTTGTTTTAAAGTTACTTTCAGAAGGTATAGAAATTTCTGTTATAACTACAGTGACAAAGTTTTCTGAAGCTGAAATCAAGGCTCTCCAAAAAAGTAAAAATTTTAACAAAATGACACCTACTTGATGGATTTTCCTAAGCCCACTCAAGCAGCCCGGAGGGGCAGTATGTCGCCTCCATCAAATTCCCATTTTTACCTTTGCCAACAAGATGGATCGTGAGGGCCGTGAACCCATAGAAATCATTGATGGATGTGGAAAACACACTCGGAATGAGATGCTCTATCCTGTGACGGGGCCCATTGGCATTGGTGATACGATCACTTCGAGACACTCCCTTTACTTTTGGTGAAATGCCTCGGTTTTCACCAGAGGTTTTTGCCAAACTTCAAAACCTGTGGTTCTCCTTGAAAAGTGGTTCTCCTTTGAAAGAGAGTGGAATTTAAAATGGTTATCTAAGGAAAACCCCAACCTAGATTTTCATTTTACGGCCAAGTCATTCTGACTTAGCACTATTCGGTTGTGTCTCGATGTCTCGATTTAGTATATTGACAAAACAAAATTTAAAAATGAAAATGCTAAGTATGTCATATTGCAGCCTCTCTCTTAACAAGGCCAAATACAAAGTCAGTGAAGAAGGCTTTACACTTACTGCTGCGCTCATGTCTGTGGCTATCGTGGGTGTAGGTATGTCTGCCATGATAAGCATGCTTACGTTTCAACATAAAGAACTTCAATCCATCAAAGAGCAACTTGTCAGTGCCAATATAAAACAATTTATCCTACAAACCGTAAGAGATCTCGAAAATTGCGATTGTCACTTCAAACCAAGCTCCTACGCCACACTCCGCAATGTCAATGGCAAGCTTCGCGATGCGAACGGCATTGACTTAGGCCCCTTCACCATTGATACAACGGCTGCGACCATTGGAGACATCAACCTCGGAAGTTTTCGTTCGGGAGGATGTCCTTTCACTTCGACCAGCAATACCATTGTCAAGACAGGTCAACTCATCAAAGGCGTAGGGCAATTGAAAACAAAATCTGTCACGGCGAAAAATATTGTACCGATAGTCAACAGAAATGGAGAGTATACGGCCGAACTCACAGTTGATTTTGAGAGTTCCCACCGGGCTCTCCGTCCCGCCATTGTCGATATTATTCTTTCGGTGGATGCTAGCATAGACCCAAAAGCCGCCACTATTAGCCATTGCGGACCAAAAGTTGCTTCGGCGAAGGCAGCTCCAGAAGGGGCCATCTACATCAGTATGGGATCACAAACCAATCGTCTGGAGAATGCAGGTCCTATATATCAGAGTTCATATGGTATAGATGGCTTGCGTAAAGAAAATTCAAAAAAGACAATAGACCAAAAGAGCAACTGCTACAAAGGAACCAATCTTTGGTGTGCAGGGGATCATGGGCTCACTCAAGCAAGTCAATGTGATTTGACTTACACAGGCATACACGTCTCATGCCCCTCCGGTTATGTCGTGTACGAGGCAAAGGCATATAATGATGGTAGTGTTGGTGCTCCCATGCTCTACAATACCACACCCTCTGGAGCTCGGTCTGTGCATTGCTATGTTCGTCAGGGCAATCGCGGCGGTAATAGGTCTATCTGCTGGAGTGCTTCCAGAAAGAACCCCTACACGACTCTGAGGAATTGCAAGAAAGCAGAAAAAACAGAAGCCGCCCTCTACTGCCCCAAAAGATCTGTTACTCCTACTGAGCCAAATCTTTATAATAGTTCGGCCTTCAAGGACATCTCAACAGCATTTCCTAACACATACTGCCAAGTCATGTGCATTCCAGCAAAGTAAGCTCTATTACTCTATCCCCTTCCCCTGGACTTTCGACTTTCATCAACGAGATGAGTCGCAATGGTACTGAACCACTTGGCGAGCCACATCCATGGAGGCTTTTTGAAAAGCTTCTTCTGTAAAGGCTCCCATATGAGGGCTCAGCAAGAGACGAGGCTGTTGTAGGAGGGGAGAGTTCTGGGCCAAAGGTTCTTTGCGATAGACATCAAGTCCAGCCCCCGCAAGACGCTGAGAGCTTAAAAAATCAACAAGATCATTCTCATTGATAACCTCTCCCCTAGAAGTATTCACCAAAATACAGGATTCACTCAACAAAGACATGGACTGATGATTCAACATATTTCTAGTCTCATCGGTCAAGGGAACGTGAAGGGTCAAAATTTCACACTGCTTAAGAAGCTCTGAAAAACCCACGGGCACAACTCCGTGCTTTGCAAAGTGCCCATGGTCCACATAGGGATCATAGGCCATGCTCCTGGCTCCAAAGGCTTGCACCAGTTGAGCGACCCTTGTCCCAATGCGACCGAGGCCCACAATGCCAACAAGCTGACCCTGAAGCTCCCCACCGCGACTTAATAGCGACCTCCTCCACTGGCCTGAACGGAGAGAAGCCTCAGCCTCTTTGAAGTTTCTCAACAAACTTAAAATAAGCAAAAGGGTATGCTCCGCAACGCTTTGAGTATTGGCTTCCGCGGCATTAAACACTTGAATTCCCCTTTCCTTACACAACGAAAGGTCAATATGATTCAAGCCACTGGTGGCCGTTCCCACCACTTTTAACTGAGGAGCCATATTCAAAAGACGATCGTCCACAAGGGTATGACTTCGGGTTAAAAGCACATGGGTGCCCAAAAGGTCTTCCCTCCCTGGTTGCAACTCCCTTGTGGAACTCAACTTGGCTGAAAGTTGGACCTTGAGAAATCCCTGAGCCTCAATACTATAAGAATCTGTAAGGGTGACCTGAACCATAACTCCTCTCTTAACCTCTTAAGTCTCTTAATCCTCTTAAGTCTTATCCCTTAAATATTGGGCAAACTCAATTGTTGCAACTGGTCCTGGGCCTTGCTGACAACTTCATTCACTTGCCCCTCACTCAATTTCCACCCCATAACTCGAAGGCTCTGCCCTAAGCCTTGAAGGGTCGCCACAAGATCGTCATCTCTTATAAATCCCAAGTGTCCAATGCGAAGAATCTTTCCCTCCAAAGACTCCTGCCCCCCCGCCACATAAATGTTGCCATCCTGAAGAATCCGTCGCTGAAGCTCTCGCCCATCCATTCCATGGGGAACTTTAATCGCTGTGACAGAGGGACTTGGAGATTGAGAAAAAAGCTCAAGCCCCCACTCCTTCACCGCCCACTGGGTCACTTGAGACAAATTCTTGCACCTTTGCCAACTCACTCGCTCTCCGCAGTGATTGAGCTGATTGAGCCTATTCAACACCCACCTCAAAGCTCGAATATGGGAGACTGGTGAACTAAAGCGAGTGTGCCCCTTTTTGTGAGCCTCAAGTTCCAACTTCAAGTCAAAGTAAAATCGAGGGCATTGAGCCACTTGATTGGCTTTCCATGCCCTTGGAGACAGGGATATAAAGCCCAACCCCGCCGGCAACATAAAAGCCTTCTGTGAAGAGGCCAATACCACATCCCAACCCCACTCATCCACCTTTAGTTCCATGGCTCCCATGGCCCCCATAGCATCCACCATGAAAAGAACTTTGGGGTGGCCACGGCGCAACCATCGAGACATGTCCTCCACGGGATTTTTAGTCCCTGTGCTGGTCTCACAGGCTTGCACCATCACCGCCTTTATCAAAGGATACTGCCCCAACATATCTTCCATCCCCTGAAGAGGCAGGGGATGCCCTTCATCCACTCTAAAAACATGAACCCTCAAGCCATAGGCTCTTGCCAACTGAGACCAACGACGACTGAATTTTCCACTCTCCATGACGAAAACTTCATCACCTGGAGAAAGAGTATTTGTTACAGCGGCTTCCATCACTCCAGAACCCGTGCATGTAAGAAGTAAAACCGGTTGAGTCGTTGCAAAAACTTTCTTTAATTCACTGAAAACATATTTCAGCTCTTCAGAAAATTCAGGAAGCCGGTGATGCACCATAGGTTGAGCTAAAGCTTGCAGGACCTCCTTGGGAAGGGGCACCGGCCCCGGCGACATCAAGCGAAAGGGTTTAGATCTCATAGCTTCCTCCTAAAGTCATTCACCTTACTCATAAGATGTCCTTATTTTCAAGAAAAACTCTTACCTGGAAAAGCTAGACAGGAACTGGCTCAAAATGACTCAAAGCTAGCTCAAAACTAGCTCAAAAAAAATTAAGGTTTCTCAAAAGGGCACCGATCAAAAATATAAGCCTCCATCCAAGAGCCCAACTATAAGGCCAGGGCAGCACCATCTTTTCTTATTAGCTATTTAACTTAACAACTGAGTTATTTTTAACTGAAAGGGCCATCTTCATAAATGCAAGCGAACAGAAAAAAAACGGCTCTCTCGAAAGTGAAGGTGATTGTCGTGGCAACGATCACCTGGACTACTATGGCCTGCTCCCATCTCCCAAAATCCACCTCTCCCCAAACTCCCAGTGACCCTAGTCAAGCCCTCCACCACGAAAACTCCCCCACAATAAATCATATTTTTGTCCAGACTCAGGCTGATTACCACTACTCTCTCGGTGAGCTTTTAAGCCTCAATAAAGATCCAAAAGGAGCTATTCAGGAGTTTCAACGCACCCTCATCTACAACCCCAAAGCCACCATCGTGCTCCTAAGATTATCCGCGGAGCACTTAAAGTTAGGACAACTCAATGAAGCCATTGAGTATGCAGAAGATGCCATTGAGCAGGACCCAAAATTTGAAGAAGGATACCTATTGCTAGGGGGCCTCTACACCTCCCTTCGCATGTATCAAAAAGCCACGAACCAATACCTCAAACTCCTAGAGATAAACCCTCAACACCTGGAGGCTTACCTCCACATGGGAGCCCTGTTTGCAGAACAACAAGAATATAAAAAAGCTGATGAGCTTCATAATTATTTGTCAGCAATTCCCGTCGAAAAATAGTTTAGGCCACAGTAGTGGCTTCCAAAAGATTCGCCTCAAAAAGAGTTCGTAGACTTTTGCCTAAGTATCTGTTTGAATATTTGTTGTTGCACATCAGACCAAGGAGGGTTCGTCATGTCGCATCAACATTTTAGAAAAGGTCTATCCGCTTCAGGAATGTATTCCCTGCTACACAGTAAATCTCTTGCAGTTCCAGATATAAGATCGCAGCGTCCCCATAGGATTCCTCTGAGCGATGCCATTATGTCATCTGTGGCAATGTTTGCCTTGAAAGATCCATCCATGCTTCAGTTTTGTGATCGTGTCCATGACCCAGTGGCAAAAAACAACCTACACCATTTGTTTCAAATAGGCCAAATTCCTAGTGATACGGCTATGCGAGAGATTTTAGATCCTGTTCCAACCCGTGAGTTTCAAAATTTTTTTAAATCTTTGTTTACCGTAGCTCAAAGAGGGAAGGTTTTGGAGGGTTACCCATATTTGGGTGGAAAATATCTTCTCAGCATTGATGGAACAGGTGCCTTTAGCTCCTCGACTATTCATTGTGAGAATTGTTGTATAAAGAATCATCGTGATGAGACGAAGACCTACTATCATCAAATGTTAGCAGGAGTGATTGTTCACCCCGATAAGAAACAGGTTATACCTATTGCTCCAGAGCCCATTTCAAACACAGATGGATCGAGCAAAAATGATTGTGAGCGTAATGCAGCCAAACGACTCCTTGAAGATTTTCGCAGGGAACACCCTCACCTTCCAGTGATTGTTATTGAGGATGGATTGGCTTCCAATGCTCCTCACATCACTCTTCTTAACGAATTAAAATTAAGTTATATTTTAGGCTGTAAGATGGGGGACCACAAAGTTTTATTTGAGTTTGTAAATGGAGCAGATAGCTTAGGAACAGTTTCTCACTTCACCGTGGTAGAGAATGGAGTGACACATGAATTTCGATTCATAAATGATGTTTCACTCAATGATTCAAATCCTGATTGTCGAGTGAATTTTATTGAATACAAAGAAACGAAAGCAAACGGTAAGGTTCAGCACTTTAGCTGGGTGACTGACATTGAGATCAACGAAGACAACATAATGCAAATAATGAGGGGGGGAAGAGCACGCTGGAAGATAGAAAATGAAACATTTAATACGTTAAAGAATTTGGGTTACAACTTTGAGCACAATTTTGGCCACGGCAAGCAAAATTTGTGTAACAATTTAGACGTGATTATGATGCTGGTATTTTTAGTGGACCAACTTCAACATTTGGCCTGTAAATTGTTTCAAAAGGCGGTAGAAAAAGAGAGGAGACTATCTTATCTATGGGATCATATGAGGGGGTATTTCCATACCCTATACTTTAAAAATTGGCAGGAACTCCTCGCCATAATGGCTTATGGGATTAAGCCTATTGCTGCCTCAGATGTTTTCGACACATCATGAGCAGCCATTTTTCTCAAAGTGCCCCAAAGAGTTTAACGTATTTGCCCTAAACTAAAGTCTGGACATTCGCCTCTAAATGGCGAAGACGGGGAGGTTTACCTTATTCGATGCAGTGCAATTCTCACACTGAGATTTGGAGGAATTTCAATGTCGTATTGGGTCATAAGTAAACGACACAGTAAGGGGGAATTATGACCCAATACGAGAAGCGAGAGAGTCAATAGTTGGAAGCACTTGCAAAACCTCTGTTGCACCTTTGACCTCAATCCCACCGAGCCGAACGTAGATTTGAAAAGTCTTAATATCTCTCCATCCACCAATTTTCATAACGGTGGCCTGATTGACCCCTTGAGCCAACATATGGGTCGCAAAACAGGCTCTGAGTGTATGAAATACAACATGCTGATTTATGTTATATTTCTTTAGGAATGTCCTCAAAACCTTTCCGGCTTCACCATTGGTCCATGTCCCATGCCTTGGAAGGACAAAGCCTTCAGGGTCACAGTGACCATCTTTCTGAAGCTCGGTGATAATCTTCAAAAGGTCACTGGAAATGG
The DNA here is from genome assembly GCA_965261545.1 of Bdellovibrionales bacterium. Taxonomy (GTDB): domain Bacteria; phylum Bdellovibrionota; class Bdellovibrionia; order Bdellovibrionales; family UBA1609; genus CBDHDF01. The sequence goes on from CBDHDF010000005.1 coordinate 27,644, forward strand.
GTACATTTCGCCAGTGACCAGCTTTGGTGCACTTTATCACTCGCTTGCGATGGCTGTAGGACTTGGAGACCAATATTGTTTGTCGGTCAAAATCAATATCCTTCCACTGCAATGCCTTCAATTCGCCACTTCTCATCCCAGTCAGAAATGCAAAAGACCAAATATGATACCAAGGATGCTGCTCTTCTTTAGCTCCTTTGAGAAGAGTTTTAATCTCTTCTAAGGTGAGAATCTTAGGAACCTTCTCCGCCTTGTCTGAAACATTAACCCCCTCAGTAGGGCTTGAGTGAACACCAACGACCAGCTTTTCCTCAATAGCCCACTTGAAGACTACATTTACAGAGGATTTGATTTTTTTTAGTGAACCTTCCTTGCCTCCACTTTCTTTCGCCTGACTCAAGACAAGTCTTCCATCCCCCTTAGTGAGTTCGGAAGCCACGCAGTCAAGCCAAAGCTTTGTATAATGGAGCAGTCGGTTTACATGGTCCTTGATGTAATGGGGGTCTTTTTGTTTATCTCCGAGAAGTCCTTGCAAAGCATAGGTTTCCCAGCGATAAATGACATCCCTCCATTTCAGCCCTCGTCCTTCGATCTTATTGATCTCATCTGAAACAGCTCTAATAAGCCTTTTCTCTTCTTTGCACGCATCCTTAAGGGTCTCTATATTAAATTTATTCTTTTGGACCCTTATAGAAGTGTCTACCTTTCCTCGCCCCTGAACATAGACTCGGAAAAGCTGATTTCCATTTTTTTCATAAGTTAAAATTGCCATTTTCAACCTCCCATATGTTGTGAGGTTTCAATGAGCATCTCCAACTCTTCTCTTTTAAAATACAGCCTTCGCCTAAACTTTCTTGCCCTCAAAATTCTGCGATATACCAGAATCCTGATGGCATTAACGTTTTTGCGAAGATAGCGTGCAGTTTCTTCAGTTGTTAACCAAGCTAAATTGTCAAAGAACGCACCAGAACTGCATGTTCCGTCACTTGTTTCATGACTTATTTTTTGATTTACACTTTGATCCCTGTCATTTTCTTTTGAACAGTTATTTGTAGCCATATCAATCACTCCTTTGTTAGACAAGTTATAAGCTAAGAAAAATCGAAAAAAATTGACTCCATGAGAAGTACATGGGGGAGCCGCTTTGCCACAAAATTAAGATTGATTTTGTGACAAATACTGATCGAAAACCTCCATCATTTTAAGTTCTAGTTGCTCCTTGGAGCCATTGAACTTGGAGAGCTTTTCCATTAGAAAAACCTCTCTTTTGTCACTGTGTGAGAGTGAATCTTCTTGGGTCTTCTTGACAGTCTTTGCTAAGAGACTGTCGTCAGCGAGATGGAAAAGGTTCTCAAGAATGTCTCCGGGCTTCACCTTTCTTCCAAAGGGTTTCTTATTAGCTCTATCCACAAGTTTTGAGATTTTTCTCATAAAGCTCCTGTGAAAGCGAATCATAGAGGATTCACTCTTTTTGGTAACCTTTCTAACTGGATTTAAAATATTGTCTTGCTCGATATTATCTTGCTCCATGCTACCTCCGTCATATTATTTCATTTAATGTTACTTTCTTCCATGTGACTTCTTTTTATATATTTTTCTTTCGTGAGACTTCCTCCTGTTCTACCTCCTTTCATCACGATCTCCCGAGCGTAGGGTTTATGTTTAAACTTGTGTACTTAAATTTGTATTCTTGAATTTGTATGCTTCCACCTGTACCTATCCTATGTATTTAGTCTTGTATCTATCCGTCTGTATCTAAACCTATATGATTAAACCACGATCCCTTGTCATAGCCTTTTCTATGGAAATAGTTGAGACAGAGATATCAAAGGTTTCAAGTTGATTTTTCTGTCGGTCTATAAAACTTTTCTTGTCAAAAAATCCTCTATCTTTCTTGCTGGTTTGTTGCTCTTGGTCTTCAGAATTAACAAAATCAAGGTTTTTGATGTGTGGACTTGTCGCTAGAAAAATGTGAAAGGCTTGCTCATCCAAGCCCTTCAAGACAAGGGGAGGACTTTGACATTCCGCTCGATACTTTTCTTCCATGAGCCCTAAGAAAGTGAAGAAAATCCATGTAAACAGTGACACGTCTTCCATGAGAGGAAGGCTCCATAAATGGAGTCTTTTGTCGTCCGTGGTATTGAGCTTTGTAGCTGTTATCCGAGGTCTGTGTGTACTGAATGGCCTCTTTTTGGTCTTCGTCAGAGTAAAACCAAATGGCACCTTTTTGATCGACTTGCACTCTTTTTTGCTTAAAAAGATCATCGGCCAGATTCTCGTTGATCTTATGATGTCTAAAGAATTGCTTAATCTTGTTTCTGCAATGTGTGGCGACTCTGCTTTTATTTTTGGGATATAAAAGGGCTTGTAGGTCTTTTGGACCTCCCCAAAGTGCTGCTCAAGGAGGAAAAGGTTTTTGTTGCCTGTAATTTTCGCAATAGCTCCCAAAAAACTTGTGCTTTCATGGAGGCTTACAAGCTCAATCAGTGAGCCCGTGGTTTTGTTCTTTGTGTTCGTCCATCTATTCCCATGGATGATAACGTGTTCTCGTCCCTTTAAAATCGTTTGTCCTGCTTTGTCTTCTATGCAAGCTATATTATGCCTCTTGCAATAATCGAGAATGTCACTGTTTGAAGCCCTTTTTATCTCGCTTATAGGTATAATAGTGTCCCTGAGAGCAATCCTCTGAAGGAAGAGGAGTCCTATGGCCACGGCGATCACTTTTCGTATAAGCTCCATAATTTTTGTTTCCAAGCTTTTGTGCATTTCCTCCCAACATTGATAGTGAATTTGAAGTCTCCGGAGAATCTGAATAAATTTGAGAATCTCTTTTTCCATCTTTGAAATTACTAGTTTCACCTTCTTTGAAATTACGATTTTCATCTTTGAAGTTGTTGATCCCATCTCTAATTTTGTTTCTTACCTGGGGTTGACGTAGAAACAGTTCATCATTGGCCTTGAACTTCTCCATCAAGCCCGGTTTATCATAGTTGGCACCTAGTTTCTTACCTCTGATCCCCTTTTCATGTCCTTCATAATGATAGGTGATGATGCTTTTCAGTGATAGCCACTTTGACAGACAGTTCGTTAAAATGCTGACGTACTCATCAAAGCTTGTCGCAATAGCTCCAGGCAAAGTCAGCTTTTTGGAAAAGGTCTAGGCGGTAAGAACTGCCACCTCGACGTTGAATCTCTTTAACTTCTTGAGGAATATTTCTCTTCCTCTCTTTTTCAGTATTTCTGATAATGGAAAGTCCATTTTCCCTTGAAATATCGTTAGAAATAGCCCTGAGATTGTAGAGGTGTTTCTTTTTGTTTATTATATCTCTTTTGCCTGTTTTTTCGTTCACTGGATTGACTAAAATGTGATTATGAGTCTTGTCTGTATCTGTATGCGTGACCACCATAAATTCATGGTCTGGGAAATAGCGTTTGGCTAACTCTGTTCCCATCACATTGATCTTTTCTGCTGACAAGTATTTACTCTCTTCAGGACCAAAACTGTGAATAACTTCAAAGGCTACGTTAAGGATTTGACCTCGACGGGCCTTATTCTTTCCCAAAAAATGATTGAGTATATTGAAACTGTGTCACTG
>CBDHDF010000006.1:0-132500 GCA_965261545.1 Bdellovibrionales bacterium
AACTGGGCCACAGGAAGGCTTGGAGGCTCCGCAGAGCAAATTTCAGGAGAACATGAAGATGAACATGACTCTGCTTCTGAGCACACCGAAAAGGCTGGAGATTTTGGCTCTATACCTCCTGTACGCCCAATGGCATTCGTTTAGTGAGAGATCCCATTCGGTTAAGGATTTGAACCTCTAACTCCTCGGGGGTGGGCTAACCCCAAGTTTTTTTCTTTGATCCATGTGATTATCCGTTGGCCATAGCCCCCCTAACCTCTTTACTGGGTCTCCATACTCCGATGGGTTTTCTAGAAACTCGGTCGTAATGCCTATTCGGACGTAGCCTTTGTCGGCAGGTCTTCATATTTGTAATGATGCAATTGAGGGTTTTACTAAGCACTACCTTTTGTTGAAGAAAAAGACCTTCAATATTTCTTGCAATTGTCAGTAAATTGTTTTTAAAGTTTGTCTGCATGGTTTATTTTTTACTATGGGATTGAGATGTATTAAGACGGTCTTCCGTGTAGTTGGAAAATAATCTTGTCAGAGTGATAAGTGTGAAGTGTGCAAACAATTCTTGTTTGACTCCCCTTTCACTTTGAGAATGAAACTCTTCAATGGTCATCAGTTCTTTGGATATTTTGTACAGTTCCTCTATACTCCAGCGTCCATGATAGAGATTGGCCAGATCATCAATGGAATATTTTTTTTGATTCATTAAGGTTGTTCCTAGAACAAAAGTAGTTTGTCCAATTTTGTGTTTGATCAAACGCAAATCGTAGGCTTTGAAGTCGTCTTGTGGCTTTTTTTTATGTAGTTCTTTCAGAATTTGCTTGCTAGGAATGACTTGGATCACTGAGTCTTTTTGATCATTATTAATAAATTCATCAAAAACAGTGTTGGCATTTCTCCTTATCCTAAACACCGCATGCAGACTTCGCACCTTATGCTCATGAAGCATTTCGTAGGAATAATAGCCACGATCATAAACCACAACATCGTTTTCAAACAATTTTTTGAAATGAGTTTGTGCAGCCTTTCTCTCATTGTTATGGGCAAAGAGATCAAAATCCACAGGAATCTTCGACTGTAGTTGGTACAGGCAACTGACAAGACCTTGAGGGTACCATGCTTTTTCCCATGGTTGCTGATACCCATTATCTACGAGTTGACGTGGTAAATTTATTTTCGATCCATCCACTGCGAAAACCTTATGGCCCTTCCATAAGGTACTAGAATTGGATATACCGTCTTGTTTAAGAATTTCATCATGCAAAACTTTAAATATATTTTCATCTACTTTAGCCCGTGCACTACACATAGTGGATGCCCGAACTGGTTTAGGTTGAGGGAGTTCAATGTCTAATATGCGACACTGCTCCCAAAGTTCAATCAAAGTTGTATCATAACCTTGTTTTCCTTTAGAGAAAACAAGTCGGAAGATGAAAAGTATAATCAACAATGTATTCAAGACACGCTGACGCTTTTGCCAGGTTCGGTCGTACTCATCTGCAATGATAACCACTGTCTTGATGATGTTTTGCCAAAGATGCACAAAAGAGTCCTCTAGCATAGGCTCAGCCAAGTTCTTATGTGGCTTGATGGTGGGTTTCCCGACGGGTTTCTTGATAGCGCATTGGGGGCCATTCAATAAGATAGACTGATAATTCTTTGTCAGAGGTTGAACATAAACACCTTTTTGAGTTTTTCCCTTTACATTTTTGTAGGCACGACTCCCATTTGTTTTGCCCAAATAAAGCCAGTTGGCAGCACGATAGCTCGTGGCATTAAATTTGGTAAGGTCGACAAAAGTCTCCATGAGTACAGGTTTGAAAGCATGTTTTAACTCCCAGTCTGTGGGAAGTTGGCGAGTTGCCATAGATAAAGCCATCGAAGCAAGATGGCGAACCTTTACCCAGGGAAAGATCAAAAATCGACTATTGTTCACCACTAAATTCAAGTGCTTTTTGTAAGCTCGATTTTGCCAACCGATCCATTCATCACGGCAAGGCAAAGTGGATGTGCCAGCTTCAAATAAAAGACAACCCAATCTTCGCCCACAATTATCTAAGATGAAATAGCGTAAGTGGGGACCAAAGGGACGTCTGTAATTGAGATAATGATGCCGATCGACAACTTCATTCCATTCCTTAATGGCCTCTTGATCAGTTACGATTTGCAAAGAAAGTGGGGTCAATGAGTCTAGTTTATCGTTGATGAGAGGCTTTTCATCTGTTCGGTGTGTCCAAGTGATTTTTTTGGAGGGGACACTCCGCTTTGACATGTCTTTTTCTGGCAGGGATAGAATGTCAAGTTCCTCTAGCGTCTCAAGCATACGAAGGCACGATTGGATGCGATGATCACTTTGGGAGTTAGCCAACCAAGATGTTCACAAACTGTATAACCCAGTTCACGGCGACTTAAAGAAGGAAATAGCGCCACCGTCTTTTGAATGTCGGCAATTTGCTTGCGCGTCAAGCGTCTTCCAAAAAAAGTTGTTGAAGGCAATGTCTCTATGCGTGGGTCCATTTGAGTCTCTCCCCTTTGGGAATGGTTCAAATATAATATGACACAACGATGGGGTGGACTCAAGTATTTTTTTTCGGAAAAAAAAAAGATAAAAGCCCCCTTAACTCAGTATGTTAGAGGGAGTCAGAAAAATGTGGAAAAACCTTCTGCAAAAACGAATGCCATTGGCCCATCGGGGACTTAGTCACTGAGTCATTGTCGACACAAAGTAGTACAAACTTAAACTCCTAGACTTTGCGGGAGTTCCTGAGTGTCGTTTACTTATGACCCAATACGAATAGGCCCGAGAACTGCGGACTCTCCAGTTACAAAGTAAATGCGACGGACTATGGAATGGGATGAATATGAAGACGCTTCTGTGCTGACGGGCTTTTAACAATTTTTTCCCCTACTGTTTGACCGATATTAAGTACCAGTAAATGGGAAACTCTTAAACCCCCTACCCATAAAGAGTTTTGATTATTTCTACGGACGGGAAGCTGAACCAAAATGAGAAAATGTCCTTGTGAACACTTAAGAGTTTGTTTCTCTTCCATGGAGCTAGAGATAAGGGAGCTATTGACATAGAGTTCCCACGTTATCATATGGTCCTGAAAACCCCCCTCATTGCAATCACCAGAGATATTGAATTGAGATTGATGGGGTTGAAGAAAAATTTCCGACGATGGAGAATAGACAATGAGACTCAGAAGGTCTTCCTTTGGTTCGCTGCACTTATTGGCATCAACATCAATGCAATGGCTGCTGGATTCAACAACAGCAGGTTCTTCTACATTTTGACAATTTAGAAACATGACCATTATAAAAGAAAGAAGTAGACTAAGCCCTCCAAGTCCAAAATAATTTCTGCGATTCTTACTTTTTGCCATAAGGTCCATTCTTTCGTCGCTCTTCTCCTGTACTATAGGCTTATCGGCCTTATCGACTCATTGAGAGGAATACTTGAGAAAAATTCGACTTCCTGTTTTTTTTTCAAAATTTGCTTTATTTTTTTCTTGAATTGTATGGAAAGAGCAATATATCATACGTGTGGTAACCTTCATGGGGGCGTCTTGCTTCCCCACCCAGCCCATGAATGTTGTGTATTAAAATAGGATTTATTAATAAATCCAGTATTTTAGACTAAAAACATTCATAGTAACTGCTCAGGGGGAGGGGAAGAGTTCAAGAAATAGTGCCTCTTCTTACAAGAAGAACTGTAAACCCCTTTTTGTAAACTCGTGTCTACCTGAGCAGTTACAAGCCACCCAACGAAGGAGTCAGAATGTCAGCTAGAGTGAAGTTATATTCCATGCAGCATTGTCCATTTTGTGATCGAGCCAAACGCCTTTTAGATGACAAAGAAATCAACCACGAAGTGATTGACCTTACTTCTCAACCTGAAGAACTAGAGAAGCTCAGAAAACGAACGGGAATGAGAACCGTTCCTCAAATCTTTATCAATGATGAGCTTATTGGTGGATTTCAAGAGCTTTCCGCTATGGAGTCCAGCGGCGAACTTAAGAAAAAGCTTGAGGGAAAGCCATAACAACGAGATAGAAATCTTGATTCATTCGATTCTTCTCTTGCATGACTTGAAACATACAAAGCATAAAAAAATTAATATAAAAAAATGTAAAATTAAATAAATACACTAGCGTACATAGTAAGGGGGATAAAAACATGCAAAAAATTTATTGGTATCTCATTTTAGTATCCTGTGGCTTCTTGATGTCATGTGCCGTGCCTGTGCAGCACACTGACAGGCCCAACCAAAGTCAAGGGGAGTCTAGCTCCTTCCATCGAACCACTGAACATTCTTGCCATGGCAAAAGACCATGCCAAAAGTATAAACATGATGACTCCATTATTCAACATGAGCTGAATCTTTGGCAACAGCCCCACGCTGATGTTGATCCACAGGGTTTAAATACAATACTTCCCCTGGACAAAAAGATTCACTTGACTTTGGCTGAAGAGTCCACACTTCATCCTCCCTTGCATGAAAGAAAATATGGTGAACACAAGTGCAAGGGTCATGGAAAGAAGCACGGTGAACACAAGTGCAAGGGTCATGGAAAGAAGCACGGTGAACACAAATGCAAGGGTCATGGAAAGAAGCACGGTGAACACAAATGCAAGGGTCATGGAAAGAAGCACGGTGAACACAAATGCAAGGGTCATGGAAAGAAGCACGGTGAACACAAATGCAAGGGTCATGGAAAGAAGCATGGTGAACACAAGTGCAAGGGTCATGGAAAGAAGCATGGTGAACACAAGTGCAAGGGGGGTCATGGAAAGAAGCATGGTGAACACAAGTGCAAGGGACTTCGAGGACATCATGAGAACGCAAAGAAGCGCTTTGCCAGAGTTCTCGTACAAGTTCCTAAAGGAGGGCTTTACAGGGTTTCCATGAAACATCGTCATTGGGTGAACATCATTGATAAAACCTCTGGCAAACTTATACCACCTTATAAGCATTTTCTTATCAAATCAGAGGTCATTAAAAAAGTTGTTGAATACAGTTTGGCAGAGGGCACGCCCTATATGCTCGAAGTCTCTAGCCGCCATGCCTCCCCTTTGGCTCTGATGGTTTCTCAACACCAACCTGCGCCGGCGTCGCCGCCTCCTGCGCCAATGAATAAACCTTACATTACACCACCAGCCCAAGGCGACTCAACCCAAGAGCCAAAGGATGGTACTGATACAAAAGAAGAAAAATAAGTAACCTTTCATGGGGGCGGGCGCAGGGCTTCTCCACACCGCAAAAGAAAAAAAGAGGGAGCCCATAGAAAGGCTCCCTTAAAATTGTGATTATTTATGGTTATAATCACTTAGTTAAAAAGTGAATGGAAGATTAAGATTATCTAGAAAGTATAAATACCTTTAAGGTACCAAGAACCGCCATCATAGGAAGCGGCACTAAGTGTGGAGTAGGGAAACCCAACAGTGTGAAAGCCCGCTGTATTTTCTCCCTTAACTTCTGTGGGATAAGTGTTCAAGAAATTATTGGCACCAAACACAAGGCTCAGGTCATTCATCACATTATAGGTCACCTCAAAGTCAAGAAACAGTGTGGAATCAATCTCTTGGGATCTATTCTTCCCATTGTCATCACCAGCAATAGTCCCCATATCATCGTAGTGAGCCCCAATATATCGGGCTCTCAGAAGAAGGTCCCAATCTCTTGCAACACGAGTGCGAGAAGTGACTATGAATTTATTGGTGGGGTAAGTATTCTCAATATCTTCGATGACATCATCTCTAACCACTTGTACATCATTGATCTTCCGAGTGCCTGTCACATCGACCATATTCATATTGTAGGCCAAAGAAACGGATGTGAGAAATTTAGGAATATGAGTGGTCCAAACAAGATCCAAGCCTGTATGGCGAGTGTCTAGAGCATTGGTATAAAAGGACCAGTCATTGACCACATTTTCACTATTCTGAATCGAACCCTCAATTTCGTTGCGATAAATACGGTCCGTGACAAGGGTCTGATAAATATCGGCACTCAATCTCATATTCTTGGAAATTCGAGAAACAGCACCAACACTGGCGTTGATAGACTTCTCCTCAGCAAGAGCTCTTCCTCCCAGTTCCAAAGCCTTCTCACTTTCGGGTGGTATATGTCGAACGTGAATTTCTTCAATGTCGTCATCACTTGTGTCCCTATCGGCAAAATCTGTCAGTGTTGCTCTCAAGTTGGCTTGCCCTGGAGTGGGGGCACGAAAACCCGTAGAGAGAGATCCTCTTAAGGCAAGGGCAGGGGACCAACTATAGTGACCTGCTAGCTTACCCGTCAATGTGCTTCCAAAATTTGTATATTGCTCAAATCTTAGGGCATATTGCATGAAGAGGTCATCGGTCATCCCGTGCTCAAAATCTGTATAAGCGGCAAAACTTGTGCTGTCATAGGTGCCTGCATCGGCAAGCTTTGTTCCCGGCATTCCGCTCACGCCTCCACCGACGCGGGCAGGGTAACTCCCTGGGTATTGGGTATAAATTTCTTGACGCACTTCGAGGCCATAGGTCCAAACCATATTATTAATATAATCATCAAGATTTTTAGAAAAATCGGCATTGAATCGCATTTCTTCTTGTTTGAGATCTGCTGTATCAAAGCTTCTGACAGCACGGCCTCCATCATCCAAAGGTGCATTGGGATTGAGAGAATTTTTCAGTGTGTAATCCATGGTGTTCATACCCATAGCCACACTCAAATCGTATTTGTGACCCCACGGGCCCTCGTCCCCCTTTAAACCCGCTGTCACACTAAAGTCATTCTGGTCCCCTTCAAGAAAGGGAGTGAAGCCAAGTTGATGAACTTCTTGAAGATTGACCGGCACCGGCGAGGACGAAAGAGAGTTGGTTCCTGTAAGGGCACGATTCTCTATATTGCGATAAAAAAAAGACCAATCTCCCTTGGTGCGAGAGTAGTTACCAAAAGCGTATAAATGCCTATCTCCACGGAGCTTACAAGAAGAGTTGGCAAAAAAGCGAGTTCCAGAAAGAGCGGGCCGCCCCCAAGTTTGGGCGTATTTGTCATTGTTAAAGTGATTTCCCTGGAAGGGAAGCCCTTGATCAATCAAAGCCTGTGCATCAGGGTGCTGTTTCCCACGGGAAAGATGCTCCGCACTATTTGTATCCATGGAGAGGTTGAGAAAGCCATTGTCACAAAGCTTCGTTCCCATATTGGCACTAAGACGCCAATTTTGCTCTCCCTCAAAGTGATTTCCATAAACCATTTCCATGGAGCCACCGCTGGAGGCATCCTTAAGAGAAAAGTTAACCACCCCTGCCATGGCATCTGAGCCATATTGGGCCGCCGCTCCATCTCGAAGAACTTCAATACCCTTAATGGCAATGATGGGTATCATACCAATATCCGCCCCATGGGCCCCCCTATTGGCGGGAGAAGCAAAAAGGTGAAGAACTGATGAACGATGGCGACGCTTTCCGTTGAGCATCACCAAGGTCTGATCCGCAGTTCCTCCCCTCATGGTGGTGGGAACGACAAAAGCACTTCCATCAAAGGCACGCCCCGATGAAAAGGAGGGGATCAGTGCCTCAAGGCTTTGAATCATACTGCCGCCTCCCCCAACAGAAGAAATATCACTGCTATCAAAAACATCAATAGGAGTTGTGGAATTGCCTGCAGAACGAGTTCCAGAGCGAGTCCCTAGAACGAGAATCTGCTCATAACTGCTTCCTTGGTCTTCTAAATCTTGCTTCTCTAAACCTTGTTTCCTCAAATCTTGACTGTCTTCAAACCGTGCTTGGGCTTTATGGGGAACTTCACTTTCTGATGAACCTGCTGATGAACCTGAAGTACTCTCTGCTGAGTCGGGAGCCTCGGTCTTACTATTTGGATTGTCTGCGCTATGGACCGAACCTCCAAAAACAACACCCAAGACCAGCAAAGAGACGGCAAGAAAAAACGATCTTAATGACCTTGGTGACTTTAATGATGATTGATACTTCATGAATATACCTCCCATGATACCCTCAGTAATTGAGGTTGGTGATGAGTTTATTGTACAAATATGGTTTAAAACACTTTTATGAAATGAGTCCTCTTTATTTGTCTCATACAGTAAGAATTCCCATAAAATCAAGAAAGTTCACTCAAGCAAACTAGCGAAGGGGCTTCTTTGGAGCACCTGCTTTGGTTCCAGTATGATTTTTCCAATTCATTTCAATGCTTGATACGTAGCGTTTTTCCCAAGCTTCCCACTTGGACTTAGAAAGATTATGACGTACGCCCCCTTCTGCATCAAAGATATTAGGGTTCTTACCAAATAAGAAATTTCGTATTGTTGAAAACAAAATCCCTATCCTTTGCTTATTTTAATGCTTTGCTTATCTCATTTATTTAGTTTCCTAATAGACTTATCTACTGTATAAGAGAATATGTCAAGGCGGCTCAAGCAAACAAACAAACAAACAAATTCAAGCCGGCCCATGTCATCAATTTTATTGACTCAAGAGGAATTCATGCCCCCCCAGTTACCCAAGCAACCCTTCTGGTTTGCTCTTCACTTTATTAAGAATTTTAAGCGGCCTCTACTGGCCATGATGGTTTTGGAGGCCGGGCAAGCCAGCTGTCAGATTCTACTCCCCAGTGCTATCAAAGATATCATAGATACGATCGACCACATGGGCCAATCCCTTTCTCAAAATCAAGTTTTCACCCATATCAAAGAGCCCGCGTGGACTTTTGTGGGTCTGAGTGTCGGGATTCTTATTTTCAGTCGTGCCAGCGGTGCGATTTTAATCTACGCCGGCCCCGCTCTAAGGCGGCTGACACGATACAACTTATACAGTTATTTACAGCACCACTCCCATCGATTTTTTACATCTAATTTTTCTGGAGCTCTTTCCAACAAAATCAACGAAGTCTCTGTGGGAATCAACCACGCCCTATGGACCATCATGTTTGATTTCTGGCCCGTACTTATTACATTCTCTATCTCGATGATTTTACTTGCCAAAGCCCAAACTGAATTGGCTCTTTACTTGGGATCTTGGCTTTTTGTCTATGTGCTGGCATCCTTTCTGCTCGCCATAAGAGCACGAAAATATGCCAAAAATTTTGCGGCCGCAAGAAGCACTGTCAGTGGCAAAATTGTGGACTCCGTAACGAATATTATTAACACCCAAATGTTTTCTCGCATGAAATTTGAGAGAAATTATGTGCGCCACCACCTGAATTTTGAGGTCAAAAAGGCGAGAGAAGCCTTCTGGTTTATGGAGAAAATGCGATGGTTTCAATTTATAGCAGCTCTCATTCTCCAATTGGGAATGATGTACATGGCTATAAATTATTGGGTACAGGGACGAATTACTCTAGGGGAATTTGCCATGGTTACAAGCCTCTCCCTACTCATTATCAATGATGCAAGAGGTTTAAGCCGCCGATTTCTTGAGTTCTTTGAGTATTTAGGCAATATTTCCGATGGTGTTGGTACAATGATACAAGACCATGAGGTCAAAGATGAGAAAGGAGCCTCCCCTTTAAAAGTCACCAAGGGAGAAATTGAATATAAAAATGTTCACTTTAAGTATATAGATGGAGTTAAAGTTTTTCAGGGTCTCAATGTCAAAATTTGTGGCGGAGAAAAAGTTGGTGTGGTGGGATTTTCAGGGGCGGGAAAATCCACTTTCATTAGCTTGCTCGCTCGCCTCTACGATATTCAAGAAGGCGGTATTTACATCGATGGACAGCCAATCACCAAAGTTACGAAGGACTCTCTCAGAGACCAAATTTCCATGATCCCCCAAGATCCCATGCTCTTTCACAGAAGTGTTATGGAAAACATCCGCTATGGAAAGACGTCTGCCACCAATGACGAAGTCTACCAAGCCACCCAATTAGCCTTTGCCCACGACTTTATTCAAGAATTGCCTCAAGGATACGAATCCCTTGTGGGGGAAAGGGGAGTTAAGTTATCTGGTGGGCAAAGACAACGCGTAGCCATCGCCCGGGCGATTCTCAAAGACGCCCCCATACTGGTCCTCGATGAGGCCACAGCCAGCCTAGACTCCAAAACTGAAAAGCTAATTCAGGTGGGGCTGGACAACCTCATTCAGGGAAAAACTGTGCTTGTGGGAGCCCACAGACTCTCCACCATCCACCACATGGATAGAATTCTTGTCTTTCACCAAGGAAAAATCATCGAACAAGGCAGCCATGAGAAACTCCTCACCATGGACGGGCATTATGCCATGCTATGGGAAATGCAGGCCGGTGGTTTTTTGCCCCTCGAACCCATGGACAGTATAGAAACTGTCAAAGCCACCAGTAAAACACTCCCCTGCACCCTCTGACGGATGAAGTCGAACAATGCCTTAGCCTTAATGCCTTAATTCCTTCTCCCTTGACACGTGATGCTAGTATTGTATTTTAAAGGAATGTTCACTCTCTCCTCTATGCAACCTCTTCTCCACCATCTTCTGTGGAGCATCCCTATCATAACGACCCTTTATCTTATATTTACAACATCTCTCACGGGCTTTGCAGAAGTCACGTCCAAGGGTGCCACCCAAAGCGCCACTCAACGCGCAAATAAAAACATAACTAAAGGTGTGGTCCAAGGTACGACTCAAGGTGCTGCTGAAAAGGCAACCAAAGGTAGTCTGACGACGGCCAAAGCTCCAACCACCTCACCCTTAAAGGCTCGCCGCTCTCGACAGCCCCAGAGAAATCCAAGCTCACAAACTGTTGCAAAGGCCCTGAATAACCACCTTAAAAAACTTAAGGGTATCTGTGAGAATCACACGGATCCCCAGAAACAGCTCTCCATTTTTAGCAGCTCCCTAGATCATTTAAAACAGTGGATTCAACATCAAAAAAGTAAAGAGAGTCTCACCCTCAATGATCAATTGATTTTGAACGAAATATACAATCGAGCCAAAGAACTGCCCTACAAACAAATCATGGGCGAACATGTTCCCACTCTAAAAAAGGCACTTGTCATCAAAAGTGAATTTGAAAGAATTTATAGGCATTCCTATAACCTTGAATCTGAAGTGTCTATTTTAAACCCCTGGGCCCAAGAGATACTGCAAACTCTCAATTGTATTGTGATTAACTCTCAAAATGCCACAACCACTCATGAGGAAAAATAAGAAATAAAGAATAAGGAACAAAAATTAAAATGATATCATGGATGCCTTTACTTTTCTTAGCCCTTTGGACTCTCACCTTTTCCCCTGCCTATGGCGATTTATCACATATTCCCTTTGAAGAGTGCTCTTGGAAGAACAAAAATTACACCCATCAAATCCTGAATAACAACCCTCCCCACAGCGATGCCTTCTTGGAAGCGAAAGATTGCTCCAACTGCTCCACTCGAAGGGAGAGTCTCCAAGAACCAGCAGAAACCAAATCCTTAAAATCTTTGAGTTCCATAGTCTCTCAGGCCATACTACCACCAGATTGCTTTTTTGCCAGCTCCCTCAGAGCCACTAAGAAAGGGCCCGGCCAAAGAAAATTTTACTACTGTGACAGCCCAGAGCACAGAAACCAACTCATCATGTCCCCCATAAAGGATCCCAGTGGAAAAATTCGACATCTCTACCCAAGGCGACCCTGCCTCAATGAAGACTACACAAAAATGACCCACAAAGCCTTTCATAGCCTTGCCAACTGTTTCAACTTTAGCCCCCAAGACAAGATTTATCTTTTTGCACTTCTCAACCACGAGTCCTCCTTTATTCTCAACAATCGAAGTCGCACAGGGGCTCGCTGTTATGGACAAATCACCTCTGTCACCGTGGATGAGATTGATAAAAATATCTTTGTCAGCGGCAACACAAATCCTCCCTGGAAAAGCAAAATTTATTCAGATGTGGTTCGCCGGTGTCCAAATCTTCCCCAGCGTATTCACACCCCCTCATCCATCAAAGACCAGGGGCAGAAAAACCGTCGATTCTTCGAATTCGAAGAACACAAACAAAATCAAAGAATTATGAACTGCCGCTTGACTCACCACGCTCCAACTTGCCTTTTCTACACCATGTACAACATGAAGATGAATATGCAATACTTAGACTACATCATCCTGCACTCCGTCACGCAAAATATGCCACAAAATTTAGAGGTTCCTCAAGAATTCAGTGATCACTTTTCCCTGCCCATCCGCCTCAATGAGGTCCTTGTGGTGAAGAAAACAACCATTAAAAGTGGAAAAAAAGAGGAACAAAAATGGGTTGTTGGCAGTGATTACCAACTTTATAAGTTATTCTATGATCCAGAAACAGGTCGTAAAAAAAGGAACTATGATCTTGAGGACCTCAAAGTCGCAAAAATAAATACCTACAAAATGGAAGACGCCAATAAATGGCGTCTTCTCTATCAAGCCTACAACGGAGGAAGCTCTGTCATTAATGACAAACTCCGCACTTTTTTAGAGCACAAGAAGCAACAGTTGGCCGTGGGGGATACCTGTAGCAACTCAAAAACAAAAGCCAAAGAAGTATGCAAGAACAAAAACCTTTCTCAAAGAAGACATGCATTGCAACAAGGGAAAAGCTTGGCCTTTCCCTCCCAAAGATTCAATCAAGAAATGATCTCTGAAGAAACAAGAAGATTCACTGGCCAGATCAGAAGGGATATAGAGTATCTCAGTAGTAACTCGTCCTCATCTTCGTCCCAGATCTATAATCATCTCGAAAAATTGCCCAAGAAAGCATCTTCAGAAAAAGCCAACAGCTTTCTCAAATCTATAAAAAATAAGTGTATCCCCAAAGACTTCATATAGTCATCATTTACCCACTTGAACCATTCAATTCCAGTGCTTCCATCCTTCGAGATAGTACTGAAGTATGTGAGGGGCATCCAAAGAACTCGGTGATACCTGCTGATCTTGAGAAGCCACCCTTAGATCCTTGGAGAAGTAAAATAGAGATTCCACTTGGTCACCATGGAGAAATCGAGTGGGCACCTGCACAGCCAACTTTTCCACATCCAAAGGTATGTGGGAGGCCATCATAAAGCCCCAGTCCCCCATGGAGGGTACATAAGCGTGGTAGGGGTGAATCACATTAAATTTTGCAGCCTTAAGAGATTCATGAATACACCAAAAAGCTTTTTTTGCAAAAAAGGGACTTGTGGACTGCGTCACAAAAACGCCCTGCCGGCTCAAACGCTTTTTCACAAGTTTAAAGAATTCCCGACTGTAAAGACGAGATAAACTGGAGTTTTTAGGATCTGGCAGATCGGCTAAAATAATATCATAGTATTGAGGTGTATTTTCTAAGTGTTTAAAAGCATCATCGTGAACAATATGAACCTTTGGGTTGTGGAGACTCCCTTCATTGAGCCGTAGGAGAAGGGGCTGCTCTTTGGCCATTTGAGTCATTTCAGGATCGAGGTCCACAATGGTCACGGACTTAACGCCAGGGTGCTTTAAGATTTCCCGAGTGAGAAGTCCATCCCCTCCTCCAAGAACCAACACAGAGGATATATGTTTTGTTAAAGAAAGGGGAATATGAGCGAGAGCCTCGTGGTAACGGTACTCATCAATGGATGAAAACTGTAAATTTCCATCGAGATACAAGCGAAAATCGGTTTTGTTTTTCGTCAATACAATTCTTTGGTAGGAAGATTGACGAGAAAGGATAACACGATCTTCATAAATGGAGGTTTCCCAAGCGTGGAGCAAGGTTTCAGAAAAAAAGAAGAGAGCCAGAAGCACAGCCATGGTGCTCACACTCAAGGTGCGCAAACTCTGAAATCTTCTTAGTCCCAGCTTCTCCCTAAAGCACCAAAGGTTGAAGACCCCCACAACGAGATTCATCACCCCTGTGACAATGGCACTTTTAAATATACCCAAAAAGGGCAGCAAAATAAATGGAAACAGCAGTGTTGCAATAAGAGCCCCAAAATAATCGAGAGATAGAACGTTGGATATATTGGACCTTAAGGAATAGCTGCCCTCCATAATTCGGGTGAGCAAAGGAATTTCCAGGCCAATAAGTGTCCCTATTGAAACAAGCATCAACACCATGACAGGATAGTAAAGAGATGTATAGGTGTAAGCAGCAAACAAAAGGGGAACAGACAGCCCCCCAAGCACGCCTATAACCAACTCAATCCAAACAAACCAACGAATAAGATGGCCTTCCAAATAGCGTGACAACAGGGTGCCCACCCCCATGGCTGTCATGGAAAGCCCAATCGTGATAGAAAATTGGGTCACACTGTCGCCCAACAAGTACGAAGAAACACTTCCGATAAGAAGCTCATAGATAATGGTGCAAAGCCCCACAATGAAAACAGTCAGCAACAACACCGTCGACTCGAAATGATTTATGTGATCCTCGCTCCTGTCGTCACCACTTAATTTATCATCTAAGTTGTTACTGCCCCCCTGGTGAGCACCGCCTTCTAAATTGTCACGATCCTTCAAATTATCACAACCATCCAAATTATTTCCCTCCACCAAGACCTCCCCCACGATGACTTGGGCCTCCCACACTGCCTGTGCGTACGCTGGGGGAATGATATATAGAGGGCCCCCCCCAGTAAAACCAAGACGGTCCGTAGTAACCACGGTAATAACCTGGATACCCCCAACCTCTGAAACTTATAAAAAGAGCCCCAAAGTAAATCAAGCCAAGCACAAAGAGAATAAGAATCGTCACACTTCCTTTTTCATTACCAACACCAGTCCCATGGCCACCTTTATCGGCACTCAAGCGACTCAAATCACCACGGACTTTCTTAGTAGTCATATTCATCAAAAACATCCCCCCAAGTTATATGGGTATGAACCCACAACCCTATAGCCACAATAATACTGATAATTCCCAATAACAAATGAGCCAGGGAACTGCCTCGCTTTGGTGAAACAGTGACACGAATACTCCCTTGAGACGAATCATTAGACTCCGTTTGAAACCTCAAATAATAAGCTCCCTTTTGGGGAAAGGTGACCTTAAGATCATAGTGAGTTCTCTCCTCAGACCAAGCCCCATCGACATCATAGCCCGCCTCTTTCCATAGCTCCTTACCAAAGCCAAAAAGGTAATTTTTATTTTCATCTAAAACCTCACCACCAATAAAACTCCAAGTTCCATAGGAATTCAGATTTTGCTTCACTTGAATTTTGTAAATAGAGGTATCCTTCTCGACCTGTATAGGCCCCACCTCTCCTCCACTGGAGAGAACATTTTCCTCGATGGTGGAACCCCTATTGAGATTCATAAAAAGTGAAGTCAAGAAACAAAGAGCCGCAAAACCCAACAAGATGTTCACAATCCTATTGTACGCTTGCTTTTTCTCTGGGTCTGAAACAGCCACGGTGTCCTTTTTTTCTTTCAGTCAAAACCACTGATAGAGAGGTTCATGGAAAATTGAAGAATCACAGCAAAAGAAACGACCACAGTCATTTCTAAGATTCCAATGGCAAGATTTTTCTTCTTAGATATGGCATGATTTAAGTCAATGGTGGGAATGAGAATTTTATCGAAAAGAAGCCTTACCATAACAAGAAATATAAAGCTGATAACAACAGTCACTGCGAAGTGGGACAAATTGTGCTTCCAACTAATGAAGTTACCCACAGAGCCACTAAACAAAATAACTCCAAGAGCTACAAGCGTGCCTCCAAAAGCCACACCCGCTGCCACATTGTCCTTTTCAATTTCATCATGAATATGAAAGGGAGTCATAAGGTCATAGATAAAAGTGAAAGCAATAAAAACTACTTGGCTGAGAAAGAAAAATACCAAAGCCGTATGAAGACCTCCTCCCTCACCATGAATAGAGCCCGCAATCACCAACCCTGATGCCACATAGGATCCAAACTCCACAACCCCAGCCCCTGCATTCTTATCCTCAATGATTTCTTTGACATTGCAAAACTTTCTCAAAAGAAGCTTATCATTGATAATACGGGCTACATTGAGCAGGACAATTCCAAGTAGGGCATAACAGAGAAAGCTATAAATATCTTCGAGGAGATGAGAGGAGGGTCCCGCCATAGCCCCCCATAGGATGATAACAACGGCGATGAGATACCCTATCAAACTCATGGCCACAGCCACATTTTCCCCAGCCCCAAGCTCCTTGTCCATTTTGTAGGGAGTTAAGTAATCTTTGATATATTTCGCAGCTGCAAAGAGCACAATACATAGCCCTAGGAAAATAAGTCCTTCCCAAAAATCAGCCTTCAAATGAATCATAAACTCTCTTCCTTAATCGAAACCTCTCAATCTCCACGCAAACTATAAACAGTAACCTGGGAAGGTTTTAGGTCCTCACCATAGGTCACATCATAGGAGCCATCGGACCACTTTTCAACACCTATATACTTTCCACCACGCTCTACCTCAAAGTCCCAATAGTAAAGTTTCTCGGCCTCTTTGTCGTTGCTATGACGATAAAAAACAGCTCGATCTGAGTCTTCCAGCCAATATTTATGGCCCTCAAACTTAAAACTGCCGTCTTCGTCGTCATCAAAGCGCATAAGATCTTGCTTGGTCAAGTTCAAGTCCCGAAGCTTAAGCTCGCGCAGGCTGATCACAAGCTCTAGTTGGTCGTCTTCTTCCATGTCAATCCAAACCTTCTCAGAACCCCTATCGCACTCCAACTCATACCAATTGCACTCTCCTTGCCTGTAGGTATGCTTGGAAATGACCTTGAGATCGAAATCATCCATATTCTCACCCACACCTGTTAAATGAATAACAGCTCCCGGCCCCACATTTTCAATTCTTAATTCGTCCTGTCCATAAGGTTTAAATGGCTTTTGAGCCTCAGCCCCTTGGGCCTTCTCTTTTTTCTGGTGTCTCCAAACATAAAAACCCATACCAGCCACTACTAAAATAAGAACAAAGGCTATCCATACCATACAAGCTCCCTATTGTTTTTCAATACCCATTTTCGTTTTTAGTGCCGCCAAAGAATCCGCCGCTTGGGGGTGGACCTCTCCCTCAAGAGCCTTGTTGATCTCATTGTCCACACTGGTTTCAACCATAGCCATTTCTCCGTAGGATTCCGCAAGGGCTTCATCCTCTTGAACTTTTGTTTTCATCTTTTCTAACATGGCAAGGGTGCCGTCGGAGTCCGCTTGGGCCAACTGCTGGTTTAATTTCTTCGTCGAAGCTGCCACTTTGGCTCGAGCTCTCAAAGTGGTGAGTTCATTTTCCCACTGACCAATTTGCGACTTCAGTTTTTTCACATTGGCCTCAAGTTGAGCCACCATTTTTTCTTGGTTGACCAGGTCTTTGGAGGCTGTTGTCGCCTGGGTGAAAGCTGTATCCTTTTTAGCTAAAGCTTCACTGGCCAGGCGATCGGCTTCCTGGGCGTCAAGACCACCACTTTGTCCCTTTCCAAGAAGAAGCATGGCTTTTCTTTCGTAATCTGTGGCCACCTGCTTTTTCTCTGCTTGCTCTCTCTTGAGGCGAATGGTGAGGGCTTTGACTTGAGCCAGATTTGTCATACTACTTTCAAGATCTTTTTTAAGGTC
This sequence comes from Bdellovibrionales bacterium, assembly GCA_965261545.1. Lineage (GTDB taxonomy): Bacteria > Bdellovibrionota > Bdellovibrionia > Bdellovibrionales > UBA1609 > CBDHDF01. Next base: position 17,472 of record CBDHDF010000006.1, read on the forward strand.
TCGAATCCCCTGCTCCGTCATTTTAATGGGGTCTTCCCACTTATCCACCGCCGAATGAGCTTCTGATTGTGCCATTTTAAATAATCTTTGAAAAACGCGTAACATATGTCCCTCCTAAGCTCTCGCAAGCTCGACAATCTCTGTTGAATTTTCAGCCATAGCCACACTCAAGGCATTGATCGAGGCTTCTACTTCGTTGAGGTCAAGATTTTTCAATTGAAGAGTGTCGCGAAAAAGAACCTTGTTGCCGCTGTCATCGAGAGCAAAGGCGCCATGAATTAAGTTTCGGTTCATTTGCAATAAACGCCTGAGAGTATCCACCGAAGGTGGACTTGGAAGATTAAAAATAAACTGCTCCAAAATAAGGATGGGGTACTCGCAATCAAGGACCAGGTTCTTAATGCCCTGGCTTTCATTTTCAATGACCACCAGTTCCTCACTCACATCCTCTCGAATGGGTAAAAAACCCAATTCAGCTAAATATTCCTTCACTTGATCAAAGTAGCGACTCATCCATCCTCCTCTTCTTTATATTTCATATTTCTTTATATTTCATATTTCTCTAGATTTCTCTAGATTTCTTTATATTTCTTTTCAAAGTAACTCATCGCCTCGTTCAACTTTTGAGCAATCTGTGCTGTGATTTCTCTTTTTGCAGGATCTCTAGCATGCAAATCGGGGTGATAGGCTTTCATAAGCCTTTTGTAAGCAACCCTTATCTCTTCCAAAGAGGCTCCCGAGCCCACTTCCAAATTGGCACGATACTCGGCCTCGTCCCTAGACATAGAATTTTCTAAATCAGAGGCAGAATCATCCCCCCCTCTTCTCCCATGATCGCTCTCCCCATGATCATCTACATCGTCTACAGGGGGCGACCCAGAATTCCCTTGACTCTCCTTTTTGCGACCACAGGCATGGTCGACTTTACGATCAAGGACATGGTCAACCATGAGGCTTTCCACCTGACTTGAAACAACTCGGCGGAGTCTCTTAAACAAAGACAACTCAGATTTTACCCTTAAGGCTTTTTCCCTTAAACTTAAGATTGGATTGTTTTTTCATAGTACTCCAGAAGATATAGCTCTTTTCGGCAGTTTTTTCAGCAACTTTTTCTTGTGGACCAAGTTGCGAGATCAGGAAGAACAGTCTAATTGGAAATATTATTTCTTTAACACTTTAGAAGATCAAGGTGTGAAATGGTGCGTGATAATTTTGGGTGGGAACTCAACTTCTGTCTAGCATATCCTTAGCATACCTGAAATCTAGTCATAACTGAGGGAATTTGAGGTACACAATGTCTCCCCCATAATATATCTGGACTCAACACCCTGTTTGGACTACCCTTTCTTCCATGCCTGAAATAAAAATTATCGCCGGCAACTCCAACTTGGTCTTTGCGCAAAAGGTCGCTGAATACGCAGGCATTCCATTGGCAAAGGCAAACATCAGCCGCTTTGCTGATGGCGAAATCCAAGTGGAGCTTCTCGAAAGCGTTCGAGGCTGTAACTGCTTTGTCATCCAAAGCACCTGCCCTCCCGTCAATGAAAACTACATGGAGCTTTTCCTCATTCTCGACTCACTAAAGAGGGCCTCTGCCAACGAAGCCACAGCTGTTCTCCCCTACTATGGCTATGCACGCCAAGACCGCAAGGCCGCGCCAAGATCCCCCATCAGCGCCAAGGCCGTCGCCCAGTTGGCCCATGTGGCCGGAGCGGATCGACTCGTCGCTGTGGACCTTCACTCTTCACAAATTCAAGGCTTTTTTGAAGGCCCTGTGGACCACCTCTTTGCCATCCCCTCCTTGGCTGATACCTGGAAAAAAAGCTATGGCTCTGGAGACGAATTTATTGTGGTTAGCCCCGACTCAGGGGGGGTCGAAAGAACCCGAGCCTTTGCCAAGCGCATCAATGCCTCCATTGCCATTATCGACAAGCGCCGAACGGGCCCCAATGAAGCCAAGGCCCTCCACCTCGTCGGCGATGTTCGAGGCAAAACAGCCATCGTTGTGGATGACATGATCGATACCGCAGGAACTCTCACCCAAGCCGTGTCCAATCTCCTCAATAATGGTGCTAAAAGAGTCTTTGCCATGGCCACCCACCCCGTGCTTTCCGAACCTGCCATCTCTCGGCTTATTGAGAGCCCTGTAGAAAGAGTTTGCGTCACAGACACCATCCCTCTCGCTCCCGCAGCCCAAGCCAGTGAAAAATTTGAGGTTATTTCAATGGCCCCCGTGGTCGCCGAGGCTATTCAAAGAATCAATCGCCACGACTCCATCAGTGCCCTTTTTACTTAACTTGAGCCACTGACTTAGCCGCCCCGACTCAGCTAGCTACTCCTCTAGGTACATTTCAAGTGCCACTCAGGCAAATGCCCTTCAAATGCCACTTAAACAATGCCTTTTCCCTCATGCCATTTTCCCTTGACATCAAACCCCATCATATTTATGGCTTAAAGTGCTTAAAGTATTTAAGGAATTAGGAAAGTAGGGAATTTAGGAACGCAGGGAACTAAGAACAAAAAGAAAAATCAAAAAAAGGAAAAAGCAATGTCCACTCAAACAACCCAAACAGCCCACGAAGAAATTGAAATTAAAGCGATTCTCCGCACGCCCGGCAAGAGAGTCTCTCGCTCCATGCGTTCCCAAAAGCTTATTCCATCCGTGGTTTATGGGCCCAAAGTTGATAGTCACTATTTTGCCATCACAGAGCTTGAAGCCACTCGCTATTCCGCCCGAGCTTTTGACAATTCCATCTTTATTCTTAAATCTGAAGACACCAAACTCAATGGAATGCGTGTTCTTAAAAAAAATATCTCGATCCACCCCGTTCACCGGCAACCCACTCATTTCGACTTCTATGCCCCCGATATGACCCAAACGGTCAAGGTTGCCGTGGAAATCAACTACGAAGGCAGGTCCCGTGGAGAGAAAAATGGAGGCATTTTTCAGGCCCTACGCCGCGATGTGGAGGTCGAGTGCTTGCCCACGGATATCCCCTCCTCACTAACCGTGAACATTGAACCCATGGAACTGGGAGATGTTCTCCACGTTTCACATATCACCCCCCCCCACCAAGGAATCAAAATTCTCACGCCTCCGGAGGAACCTATGGCCTCTGTTGTAGCCGCCAAAAAAGAGGCAGAAGCCCCCCCCGCCAGCTCAACCAGTGCAAATGCTGCCCCCAGTGGCACAGCCGCCCCCAGTTCCGAAGAAAAGAAGTAAGCTTTGTACCTTATTGTTGGACTTGGCAACCCCGGAAACAAATACTTAATGACACGTCACAATATTGGTTTCACCGTCATTGATGGCATATGCCATCACCTTTTCCATGACAGTTCTTCTTCTAGCAGTGCCCCTAGTCATTTCCGTGGGAACCTCCATAGTGGTTCCCATAGCAATTTTAAAAAAGAGCATCAAGCTGAAACTAAACCATTGAGAATTCACTCCGAACCCACACTCCTCGCCAAACCCCAAACGCTTATGAATCTATCTGGGAAGTCAGTGGGCGCCCTTATCCGCTACTACCAAGTGCAACTCTCCAAATTGCTCGTCATCCATGACGAAATTGATCTCCCTTTCGGCACCATGAAGTACCAAAAAAACCGAGGCCATGGAGGTCACAACGGAATTCGCCATATTCACCAGTGCCTAGGTACCAATGAATACCACCGCCTCAAAGTGGGAGTCGGACGCCCCAGCAACGATAAGTTGGATGTCACAGACTTTGTCCTTCAAAACTTCTCAAAAGAAGAGCTAAAAGAACTCCCCATCTTTTTAAACTCTATTATTGAAAGTGTTTTGCACTTTATTGAGAAAGGTTTTGCCTCAGCCGCCAACCAATATAACCAAAGGAGCCAGTGAAATGGGACTTCAATGTGGCATTGTTGGCCTCCCCAATGTGGGAAAGAGCACTCTCTTTAATGCCCTTACTCAAGGTCAAGCCGAGTCGGCCAACTACCCTTTTTGCACCATTGACCCCAATGTGGGTATGGTGACGGTACCCGACCCACGCCTTCAAAAAATATCTGAATTTATAAATCCACAAAAACAAATTCCCACCACCATGGAATTCGTAGATATTGCGGGCCTTGTCGCAGGAGCTAGCCAAGGTGAAGGGCTGGGCAACGAATTTCTTGCCCATATTCGTGAGACCGATGCGATTATTCATGTTGTACGATGTTTTGAGGACAACAATGTGACCCATGTGAATGGCGACGTTGACCCTCTTCGAGATATTGACATCATTCATACAGAGTTGATGTTGGCCGATCTTGAAACCACTGAGAAAAGACTGAAGAGGGTTGAGAAAATGGCCTCCACCGATAAGAGCCAACGACCAGAACTCCACCTCATGGAAAAGCTGACCCAAGCCCTTTCAGATGGAAAACCAGCCTACTCTGTCAGTGTGGAGAAAAATGAACGACTCATTCTACAAAGCCTCCATCTTCTAACCACGAAACCCGTTCTCTACGTCTGCAATACCAGCGAAAACCTGTCCCAGGAGTGGGTGGAACTTGTCAGAGAGAGGGCTTCCAAGGAGGGGCATAAATGCCTCCCCATTTGCAGCTCCATAGAAGCAGAAATTGCGCAGCTTGAGAAGGGCGAGCAAGTGGAGTTCCTGGAGTCCATGGGCATGAATGAGCCTGGCCTTCATCGACTTATTTCCGAGTCCTATAAACTTCTCAATCTCATCACTTACTTTACAGCTGGTGAAAAGGAAGTTCGAGCCTGGACCATACCAAAGGGAATCCAGGCCCCTCAAGCTGCGGGAGTCATTCATACAGACTTTGAAAAGGGCTTTATACGGGCAGAGACCTTTCACTGTGAAGACCTTTTTGAACTCAAAAGTGAAACCGCCGTCAGAAGTGCTGGAAAACTTCGCTCCGAAGGAAAAGGCTATATTGTTCGAGATGGTGATATCATGCTTTTTCGCTTTAATACCTAACCTCAGTTTCGAAGTTTTCAATACTAAAGACTAGATTCTTCAGTTTTTTCAATGTGGATATAATCCACCCACAAATGAGCGAGGCCGTGTGAGTTCTGCCGATGTCATGGAGCATCGTATTGGGTCATAAGTAAACAATACCCAAAGATGGATTTCTATATATATCTTCATCTTCTTGAGATTTTTTTCCATTCTTCCGATAATTTTTTTATGCCTGATGGAAAAGTTGTGCCCATGCGTAGATCTTTCTCAAAAGGGGACCTCATTTTCCGTCAAGGAGATGAAGGTCTCTGTGCCTATATTATTGAGCAAGGGCGTGTCGAAATATTTGTGGAAGATGATGATTCAGATGGCCCTGAAACCATTATTTCTCGGCTCAGCAAGGGTGAAATCTTTGGTGAAATGGCTATTATTGATACCAGTCAACGCATTGCCTCTGCGCGAGCCCTTGAAGACTGCCGCCTCTCCCTTGTTTCACAGGATCAATTGAGTTCACGGCTTGAGGAGGCTGATGCCGTTATAAGGCTTTTGGTCAATATACTTCTCAAAAGGCTTCGCATGGGCCTTAACAAAAAAAATGCTGGCAAAAACAGCCTTAAAGGACTTGAACAAAGCAAGCTTCATAGAAAGCAACGCCACGAGTACAAAGTCGCCATTGAAAGAATTCGATTTGAACGCGAACTCGAAGATGCTTTTCAAAACAATGAACTTTCTGTGCAATATCAACCTATTATTAGAATGCTGTCTCATCAAGTTGAGGGATTTGAGGCCCTTATTCGCTGGAAAAGCCCCACAAAAGGTACCATGCGCCCAGATATTTTTATGGGTGTCGCTGAGGAAGGAACTCTTATTATTCCCATTGGAAGATGGATTTTACAAAAGGCCATCGAAGACCTGGATAAAATCAATGCCGTAACCCACCACAAACCCTTTATGGCCATCAATGTCTCTGGAAAACAGATAGAAGAAGATCCCCAGTTTTTTGATATACTTTGTAACTGTCTCAAAAAGACCAGCTGTGAGACTAGCCAAATCAAACTTGAAATCACAGAGAGAATTCTTGTGGAGGGACAAAGGGTGACTGATTGGATCCGTCGCTGTCAAAATATGGGTGTGACAGTGGCCCTTGACGACTTTGGAACAGGCTACTCCAACTTAGGGTCTCTCACTCAACTCAAAGTGGACAATTTCAAAATTGACAAGTCATTTGTAGATCAACTCAGCTACAAAAAAGCCAGCCTCGTCGTGGTTCGGGGACTTATAGACATTGCAAGGGGCTTAAATATTCCCGTGGTCGCAGAAGGTATCGAAACCAAGGAGCAAGAGCAACTACTTGCAGCCATGGGCTGTACCTATGGTCAAGGTTATATCTACGCCAGACCTTTAGATTTAGATCGAGCTATTGAGTTTTGCAATAGGCAGTTATGCAATGAAAATGAAAGTCATGGAAGTGAGGATGGTGAAAGTGAAGGTACAAATGAACATGAAAAAGAAAACTCTAAAAAAAAAGTTATCCAAGTAGCATAGCCTAATCCATCTAATCTAAACTGGAAGGCCATAGAGGGCACATTCGACCAGAACAAGGTCGACATCTCGATCTTTTTCATTTTTAGAAATCCCTAAAGCTCTCAATAGCCTCACAAACTCCACCTAAAATACCGATAGCCTCTTTCTCTCCTCCAAGTAGGAGTAAGTGACAGGAACCACAAATAGCGTCACCACACTAACAAGCATACCCCCCAATGTGGGAATGGCCATGGGTTTCATCACTTCACTCCCCGCCCCTGTGGACCACATGACAGGAACTAAGGCCACCACTGTTGTCATTGTGGTCATGACAAGGGGGCGGACCCTCCTCACTCCCACCTCCAAAATACATTCCTTCAGCTGCTCCCAATTTTGAGGGTCACGCTTTCCTATGGTTTTCTGCAAGTAAGTCATCATCACCACACCATCGTCGACAACAATACCAAACAAAGCGATAAATCCCACCCACACCGCCACGGAAGTATGAAATCCCCCTAGCCACAGTAAAATGATACCCCCTGCAAAAGCCACAGGCACCGCACTTAAAACCACAGCCGCATTTCTCAAATTTTTCAACCCCCAATAAAGTAAAAGCAGGTTGATGAGTAAGGCCATGGGAACCAATATTTGAAGGCGTTTGGACGATCGTACCTGGCTTTCGTATTGACCCGACCAAACGATAGAATACCCAGGAGGAAACTCCAAAACTTGATCCAAGTGCCTCTTGGCCTCTTTCACAAAGCCCATAAGATCCCTCCCTCGCACATTAAACAAAACGAGAGAACGAGGTATCCCATTTTCCGAATGAAGGGCCGAGGGACCTGTCACAACTCGAATCTCCGCCAATTGCTCCAGAGGAATATGATGCCCCAAAGGACTTGGAACCAAAACTTGCTTAAGATTATCCACCCGATCCCGTAACTCCTTTTTATAGCGCACCCTTATGGAATACCTCTTTCTACCATCGTAAAATTGCCCAATGGCCATCCCCCCCACAGCTGTTTGAAGAATTTGCTGAACTGTTTTCGCATGGATTCCATACCGACTCAAAGCCACTCGATCCATATCAAACTCAATATAGGGTTTTGAATCCACTCTTTCTACATAAACCCCATGGGCCCCTTGAACCTTGGCGACCTCTCGGCCTACCTTAGATGCCAACACCTCCAATGTTTTGATATCTTCTCCAAAAATCTTAATTCCTATTTGAGTTTTAATCCCCGTGGAAATCATGGAAACTCTATTCTCAATGGGAAATAGCCAAGCATTCACAAGACCTGGTATTTGCATTCTTTGATCCAAATCATCCATAATATCATAAATAGAAACTCCTGAGGGCCATTCTTTTTCAGGCACAAGTTTCACAATGGTCTCAAACATAGAAATAGGTGCTGGATCAAGAGGAGTGTCAGCACGCCCCAATTTTCCCACAGCCTCTCTGACAAGGGGATGTTTTCTTAATTCTTTGTTGGTATAGGCCAAAAGCTCTCTGGCCTTGGTCATACTTACATCTGAAGTCGTCACAGGCATATAAAGAATCTCCCCCTCATTGAGAGAGGGCATAAATTCTGACCCCATTTTCAAAAAGCCCCACAGAGCTAAGAGCAATAAAAAAAGAGGAGCCATGAGAGTCACTTTTCGATGATCCAAGGCCCAACCAAGGGCTCTTTTATAAATTTTCGTTAGGAAGTGGCTCACTTTATTCATTTCCATAGGTTTCAGCTTCCCTCGCAAAAGGTAAACGGAGAGAGCAGGTACGAGAACAATAGCCACCAATGCGGCTCCCAGCATAGCCAAAGTCTTCGACCAAGCAAGGGGGCTAAAAAGCTTCCCCTCACTCCCTTCAAGAGCAAAGACAGGTAAGAAAGTTATCAGGGTTGTAGCCACAGCCGTAAAAATAGCAGGAGCCACCTCTTGTCCGGCCTTAATAATCACCTGAATTCTCTTTTGAGCAGAGGACCGAGAACCTGAAAGGTGAGAGTAAATATTCTCCGTCATAATAATACCCATATCCACCATTGATCCGATGGCAATAACAAGGCCAGATAAACTCATAACATTGGAGTCCACTCCAAAAAATTTCATCAAAGTAAAACTGATTCCCACCCCAAGAGGAAGTGTCAAGGCCACAAGAATGGAAGAGCGAAAATGAAGAAGAAAAAGGAAAATCACCACCACAGTCACAATGATCTCTTCACTGAGAGCCCGATACACTGTCCCTATGGTTCTCTCAATCACCTCCGTGCGATCATAAAAAGGAACCAACTGAACACCCTGAGGCAAACCTTTCTTCACAACCTCCAGTCTTTCTTTGAGATTCTCCATGACTTCCTTGGGATTTTCCCCAAAGCGCATGGTCACCACACCTCCCACCGACTCCATGCCATTTTTATTCAAAGCCCCCCGGCGAAATGCGGGGCCATAACCCACATGGGCCACATCCATCACTCTTATGGGAGATTTATTTTTCACAGCAATGACAACATTTTCAATATCTTCCAGGGATCGAAAAAAGCCCTTTCCACGCACAATAAACTCTCGATCTCCCTCCTCAATGACCTCGGCCCCCACATCCATATTGCTATTTTGAATAGAACGAACGAGATCACTAAAATGAACGTCGTAGGCAAAAAGTTTATTGGGGTCCACGTCCACCTGATATTCCTTTATAAATCCCCCGATCCCTGCCACTTCACTCACACCTTCCACGCCTTGGAGAAGGTAGCGAACATAAAAGTCTTGAAGAGATCTCAACTCAGATAAAGACTGGGGCTTCAAAGCTCCCTCTTTATTTTCTAAGGTGTACCAGAAAATCTGACCCAATCCCGTGGAATCAGGCCCCATACGAGACGTTGCTCCTGGAGGTAAGTCCCTTTGACTTGTGGAGAGTTTTTCTAAAATACGACTCCGACTCCAGTAAAAGTCAATGTCGTCTTTAAAAATGATATAAATCACTGAAAAACCAAAAGCCGAAGTGCCTCGTAAACTTTTTACCCCCGGTATACCTTGAAGCAGAGTGCTCAAAGGGTAGGTCACCTGCTCTTCAATATCTTTGGGGGACCGACCTGGCCACTCAGTAAAAACAATTTGTTGATTTTCTCCAATATCTGGAATGGCATCGATCCGTGCCGTTTTTAAACTAAAAATAGAGAGACAACATAAGAAGATAAAACCAAAAACAACCATGATTCGATTTTTTATGGAAAATTCAACCAATTTTTGAATCATACAGTTTTTTTCCTTCCCATCATTTCATATCTTCATATCCACCGAATAATTGTGCCTGAGCATCTAAAAGAAAATTGCCTTCAATCACAACTTCTTCCCCCTCTTTGAGACCTTTCTTGACTTCCACATAGCCCTCGGACTCATAGCCTGTATCAATGACTTTGGCATGAAATTTTTTGGTACGTGATTTTTTGGTACGTGATTCTTGAGAAGACGCCCTCATCCAAACCACTTTTCTCCTCCCCGTATCTATCACCGCAGAACGAGGAACCACCAAAGGCTCCCCCGGAATACTCACAGACAATGTAACATCAGCCACCATACCTGGCTTTAACCTACCAAGACTGTTGTCCACAGTGACCCTCACCTTAAGCGTTCTTGATTTTTCATCGATAACAGGGCTGATAAAATCAACATGCCCCTCCACCCCTTCTCCTGGCAAAGCTGTAAATTCCATCTCAACTTGCTGACCCATTTGAACCAAAGATGAATCATGCTCATAAATATCCATTTCAACCCAAACATCTTTTAAATTAGATAGCTCAAAAAAAATCTCTCCCTCTTTAAAGTACTTCCCCACCCTCGCCTGCCTCTGTTTAACAACTCCCGTCGATAGAGAGTAGATTGTAATATTCTTAGGAATTTTTTTTCTCTCATGCCATTTTTCAAATTGAGATCTCCGCACCCCCCAAAGACGAAGTCTATCCTCACTTTGCTTAACCATGTCCCTAAATTCTTTATTCTTTATATCAGATTCATAGCTTTTCTTAGCTAATAAGTACTCTTCTCCTGCTGTAATAAGGGGAGGGCTATAAAAATCGACAATGGGGTCCCCTTTTTTTACAAAACTTCCCGTGGACCTGACATAAACCTTCTCCACTCTTCCACGTACCCTGGCTGTGATATGACTTTCTTTTTCTTCAGAGGGAAAAACCAAACCCAAAAGTCTCACCTTTTTTGTCATCTTCATTCTGGGAACAGGAAAGAACTCTGGGTTAAAATGATTCAGCTGAGACTTCCTCAATTTAACCCTAGCGATGACTTTTGAGGCTTTACCCTTGGCTGATGAGATTCGAAACTTGGCTGAGGTTCCCACCTTGCCTGAAGCCTCGGCTCCATAGGAAGTACCAACGCTATCCATGCCATTCAAGCTATCCATGCTATCTATGCTACCAGCGTGACGATGGTCTTCCATGGGAATCTCCACCCGAACAAGATTCATGTGACAAATGGGACACTTTCCCTTCTCTTTTTCTCTCACCTGAGGGTGCATTGAACAAGTATAGTAAGTCACGCTTTGCTCTTCTTCTCCCCCATGGAAAGCAGATATGGATGTAGAAGATGTGAGAGAAGATTCTATAGATTTTTTGTAGCAAGAAACCACAGTCAAGCAAGCTAGCGGAGCGACAAATAAGCAAAAAAAATCTTTAAGATATCTTTTTATAACTATTCTCATATCAAAAGCTCTCCAAGGATATATTTTAATTGGACTTTCTTAATATCTCTTTGAGCCTCAAGACTCACCTTCCTTAAAAGAACATCCTGTAATTTAATTTCACTCTGAATAAGTTCTACATAATCAGACTGACCTAATTCATAAGATTTCGAGATAATGGATTTTAAACTCTTAGAATATGGAATGTTTTTCTGAATCATCCAATGAATTTCGCTCTCTATCATAAGTAGATCATTTTTTAAAATAGATACATCTCTCTCCTTAGTTTTCTTGTAGGCTTCCATCTGTTGAAGAGAAGTTATTTTGTCATGAACAGCTCTTTCATAGCTCTCATATTTCTGAGGCCATAAAGAAAGGGGCCACTTTAGTTTTATACCGACAAAATCACCATGACGATCGAGGTCTGATCTCTTCGTCAAACTCAGACCCACGGTGAAACTTGGAAGAATATTCAACTTTGCAGCCTTTTGCCGGTAGTCCTTTTCCATAGTTTTCTCCACCAGTTCAAGCCCCCTATAGTCTTTGCGATTCTTATGATCTTTTTTATCCCTATGGCCTAAAAGCTCCCATGGAATCGTTTCTTTATCTATCTTCAGAGACCGGATTCCTGTAAGATAGCTTAGCTGTACCTGCCACTGAGACAATTGGGGGGCAATATTTTGAGACAAGATTTCTATTTCAGATTTTCTTATTTGAATATCAAAAATAGTTTTCTGAGGCACTTTCCCGTTGGCATAAAGTTTTTGACTAATTTCGAGTATTTTTGATACCCACTTAAGGTTTTCATCAATGATTTTCTTTTCGTCGAGAATTTTTCTTCTCATAATGACGGAAGTCCAAAGGAATTTCTTCAATTCCTCCAACTTGTTCCTTGCCTTATATTCCATGGCTTTAGAAGCAGCCTTAAAGGCTTGCTTGCGGTGACTGCGCTGACCCATCCAATCTATTTTTTGACCGATCCCAAACTCCAACCCTGTCATGGGGCTTTCTCCAGCCCTCAAAGTAGTTTTTGGGAAATTTTTGGCAGAAATATGAACAAAAGGGTCCTCCCAACTGCCCCAAGCACCTGCTTGATGGCGCAAAGATTGAGATTGACTGCGAAGAGTCCCCACATTCTCATGCTTTTTTAATAAATCCATGGCCTCTTGAAAAGTCACCGCTTCCACATGGAAGCCCCATAGAAGACCCCATAGAAGAGCAAAGAGAAGCATCAAAAGCCGGTAATACAATGAAATCACGATCATCATTCATCCAAGCTTTGAAAAAGTTTTCCAACCCCACCAGCAAGCAAACAATCCCAAACTGTTACTGAGTAAAATGTAGAAAGCCACAGATAACCATTGTCCTTCATTGATAAGGCGTATAGAGTCCATGGCATAGGTAGAAAACGTTGTAAAGGCCCCTAAGAACCCTATAGCAAGAGCCATCATGATCGGAGAAATTGAGGTTGAAAGCTGCGTTGAGGAGTGGGAAAAGACACAACCCATGGCCAGGCAGCCCAGAGTGTTGATGGTAAGTGTCCCCCAGGGAAATCCACGACTCCCACCCAAGGCTTCACCTAGCCCCCAGCGTAGCAAAGACCCAACACCCCCAAGTATAAGAATCCACCAAAAAGAAGTCACACAGTCTACCTATGAGTTTTTGCTCTCTATATTTGGAGTACATCCATCGCATAGCCGCCACTGTCACTTACCTACACTTATCTTATGATTAAGTCTAAGTTAGATCAAGTCAAGTGCCGCCAGCCGCCAGGAAAGTACATAAATAGCAGCAGCAATAGTAATAAGCAACGCAACAAAGCGGGCTTAGAAAGTATAAGCCGCTTTAAGGTACCAGGCTCCGCCTTCGTAGTTAGCTGCACTTCGGCGAGGGTAAGGCATACCAGCCCCCCACATATTGGCATATTTACCATCATCTTCAATAGTGGTAGGGTAGCTGTCCAAAATATTGGTGGCACCGATGGCAAGGCTCAAGTTCTTAATGGCGTGGTAACCCACCTCAAAATCCAAATAAAAAGTGGGATCGATTTCCTTAGAAAATTCTAGCCCATCAATGGTTCCCGATTGATCGTAATGGGCCCCAATGTAACGGCCTCGACCAAGGAAGCTCCAGTCGTCGGTCCAACGCGTATAACTTGTGATGGTCCAATTATGAGAGGGATAGTTATTTTCAATATCCTCCACTAAGGAGTCACTGACCACTTGAACATTTGTGCCATTTTCCAGTTGAACCATACGATTTTTTGTCACTTCCACACTGTTCATATTGTAAGCAAAGCTCACTTGGGAATCTACACCCAACCAATCTCCCAGGTGACTGGAAATGGTCACATCAAAACCAGAGTGGTTTAAATCCATGGCATTGGTATAAAAGGACCTATCTTCTGTACCATCATTATCGGAATCCACATCAGCACGGTAGATTCTACCATCAACGCCAATGTTGTAATAATCCACAGTGACAGAGACATTTTCACCCATTTCATAAACCACACCCACGCTGGCGTTAAGAGCCTTTTCTTCCGTGAGAGCTTGACTTCCCAAACTTCGAACTTCTTCATGACCTGCGGGGAAGTGACCCACTTCGTATTGAACGCCATTGCGAAAGCTTGTGGTGGTGGATCTTAAATTGGCTTGCCCAGGAGTGGGAGCATGAAAACCCGTGGATACAGCTCCGCGAAATGCCAAATCTCCTGTCATGTCGTAGCGACCTGCTAACTTGCCGTTGATGGTTTCTCCGAAGTCTTCAAAATCTTCAAAGCGAAGAGCGTAATGCAACCCAAGGGTCTCCATGAGCTTATGCTCTAGGTCGGCGTAAAGAGCGTAATTGGAGCGGCTGAAATCCCCGGCATCCGAAGCTCGCACCCCCGCCATACCGCTGGCACCTGCTCCCTCATAGGAGTTGGGCTCCCCGGCCATTTGGCTAAAGGTTTCTTCCCGGTACTCAGCACCGTAGGCCAGGTGCAAGCTTTCTCTCCATTTACGAGTGATATCCACGTTGAAATTCATTTCTGATTGTTCAAAGGCCCCTGTATCAAAGTCTCTCTGAGCCACTCCGCCATCCAAGGGCGCATTTTGGTTCAAGGTATTGTTGAGAAAGTAATCCAATTCGTTGGAGCCTAGACTCAAACTCACATCGTAGTGATTATCCTCCAAGAAGGCCCCCTTAAGACCTACAGCAACACCCATATCTGTTTGGTCCCCATCCAAGTAGGGCGTAAAACCTGTTATTCGAACTCTGTCTAAATTGGTCGCCGAAGGGCTATTCCCCTCAGTGAGACTCTTGTGGCTGGGATTACGGTAGAAAAAACGAAAGCGCCCCGTGGTCATGGCCAAATTACCGAAGGTGTAGACCTCCATTCCGTTGTGCAGCTCATGCATGGCATTGAAGGCAAAACGAGTGCCTGAAGTCTCAGGCCGTCCCCAGGTTTGAACAAAAGGAGCATCATCGAAAGGCGAATCTTGCCCCACTCCCTCCGCATCGGGGGCATTGGGACGTTGATGACCGCGAGAGAGGGCCTCATTGCTATTGGTATCTACAGAGAGATTAAGAAAACTTTTTCTTCCCCAGCCTATTCCTGTGTTAGCCCCAATTTTCCAAGAGGTTTCCCCCTCAAAGTGATTGCCAAAACTAGCCTCCACAAGACTGCCTTGACGGGCATCCTTGAGGACAAAGTTCATAACACCTGCAATCGCATCTGAACCGTATTGGGCGGAGGCACCATCTCTAAGAACCTGCACCTCTTTAAGGGCAATGGAGGGAATCATAGCCACATCCACCCCATGGGATCCGTTGTTGGCGGGGGGAGCAAAAAGTTGCACAAGGGCAGATCGGTGGCGACGACGCCCATTGACCATCACAAGGGTTTGGTCTCCAGCCATTCCACGCAGCGTTGTTGGACGCACAAAGGCACTTCCATCACCTGTGGCAGGGGTGGCCATGTATGAGGGGATCAAGGTATTGAGATTGTCTGTGATGTCTGCTGTGGAGTTCACCATGGAGAAGTTCTCCCCGGAAATAACATCCACAGGGACAGGGGAGTCAAGGGCCAAACTCATCCCATGGCGAGAGCCAATCACGGTGATCTTCTCTGCGTCTTCTTTGCTATCACGGCTTTCACTTCCATAGTTATTATCTGAGGAATCTGAGGAATCTGAAGCCATGGATTCGTTGGCCTCCACCCCTTGGGACTTTTGGCTGTTTGTATCACCAGAAAACCCTGAACCTGAATTCACACTCGAATCCGTGCTTGAGTCGGCACTTGAACTTGAATCGATACCTTGGGCTAAAATCCATTTTTCACTCTCTTCCCTTTCTGAATCTTGGTTAGAGGCCGATTGGCCCATAGAAGCCCCACCCACAGTGGCGAGTAGAAAAGTCAAGATGACCGTGTTGCCCACTCCCTTTAAGAAACTATACCCACTTCCTATAGAAGCTACAGAAGATTTGAATTCTATGGTCTTTCTGTGAAACGATCTCAATTTTAACATCATGATGATTCTCCTTATTATGATACTAAAGATTAGGATTAAGAATAATAAACACCCAACAATGCAATAGGGTAACGAATGGCATGGCTCTAGGCAATAGTCCAACAAAAAATAATTAATAACCCTTACTCAATAGGGCGACGCATCAATATTTATGCATGTTCCGCATGCCTATCTCAAAGCTATTTTGCGCTTCAAGACTCCTAATATTTTTGTGTTTTTTGGATTTGTGTGATTAAGAATCTTGAAGTAAGTCAAACAGTCTTTTGTTAATATAATACACTTCCTTACCAATCTTGTTCTTTTCAAGAATATTATTTTGAGCTAAGGCTTCTAAATAGCGAGATGCAGTGGGTCGAGAGACACTCATTGCTTTTTCCAGAAATTTAGCTTTGGTATAGGGGTGTGAAAAAATATTGTTAATTAAATCATGGGAATAAAATCTATGATTTTTACGGATAATACGCTTGTACTCTCGAATCAATTCATCAATGCCTTTGATTAAACTTTTTGCTTCTTGAGAAGTGGCAGAGATGGCTTCCAACATATAAACAATCCATTGTGTCCAACTCTCTTGTGTTCTAACTTCTTGAAGGTATTTATAGTAATTTTTTTTATGTCTAAGGATGTATCGACTGAGGTAAAGAATGGGGCTATCTAAGAGGTTATTTAAGATGAGATAGAGAATATTAATAATGCGACCTGTTCTTCCATTCCCATCATAAAAAGGGTGAATACTTTCAAAATAATGGTGAATTACGGACACTTTTATAAGTGGATCCATGGAGTTCATATGAATCAATGCCTCGAACTGATTCATCAGTTCTGGAATTTTCTCAGGAGAAGGAGGGGTATAAATAACTTCACCAGTGGCCTCATTTCTTAAAATCGTTCCAGAGACCTTCCGAAAACCTGGGCGTTTAGGTTCAATAAGCTTTTGAATTTCAAGAATGGTATTAAGGGATATACCATTGTTTTCTCGAACCCTCTCCCAACCGACATTCAGGGCCTGCGAGTAATTGTGAACTTCTTTCTCGTGACCCTTTAAGTTCTCCTGAATCTGATACTTGTATAAACTGTCTTGAGTGGTGATGATGTTTTCAATGGCAGAGCTATTTTTGGCCTCTTTAAGAGTTATATTGGCAAGTAGAATTTTGTCGTTTGGAAGGGTGGGGGCCATTCCTTTGAGTTCAGCTAAATGGCGGTGGGCCTGGACCAGTGCCTTAAAGATTGGGGGACTCTCCAAAGTCTCTTGATTGGGACATTGAGTTAAACCTTCCACTGGGCTCCTCCTTGCCCAAAAGCATGGGCTCTCAATGATTATCCTCTCGATCTCCTCAAAAATCATCCTTTTTGAGGAGATATTAGCTCACCTCTTCAAAAAGATACTTTTTTGAGGAGATACTAGCTCACCTCTTCAAAAAGATACTTTTTTGAGGAGATACTAGCTCACCTCTTCAAAAAGGAGTATTTCTGCATATTTATAAAGGTTGTTATACCCTTTTTTAGTAGACTTTAATCCAGAGATGTATTCTCAGATTTAATGCACCGCATATGCTCTCGCACATATTTCCCCTATCTCACATACCTATCTCACATGAAAGAAATAAAAGAACATGTGTCTCCCCTTTTAAAAGTTACTTAAAAATTGCTACAATTAACAACAAGTGGGGAGAAGTTGAAGCACATGGAGAGCGCACAGAAAAAAATTGCATTGATACAAGGAGGCCTGGGGGCTGAAAAAAAAATTAGCCATATGACAGGAGCCTCTTTTGCCAAGGCTTTGTTGGAATTGAAATATCCCTTTGAAGTGGTCGAAGCCGATGGACAATTACCAGTTCGACTTGCTCAATGTGAGGCCGATGTGGCCTTGCTTGCCGTCCATGGAAAATATGCCGAAGATGGTGTGGCCCAGGCGCTTTGTGAATACTTAAAAATTCCCTATACGGGTTCAGGAGTTTTATCCTCAGCCCTTTGCATGGACAAGGTGGTTCACAAACAACTCTTGCGTCAAAATAACCTTCCCACTCCCAATTTTAAAGTGGTGGACACACAAGAGGAAGATATCTCCACTTTAAAAGTTCCCCCCATGCCATGGCCCTTGGTGATCAAGCCCGCCCGAGAGGGTTCCAGCATAGGCATTCATATCGTTGAAGAAAACAAGGAGTTTTACAGCGGCCTTAAAGATGCCGCTCAATATGATCGCTTTCTTCTCATAGAGCAATTTATCAAAGGCACCGAGATGACCGTCCCCATATGGCTGGGGCGCAGTCTCACGCCCATCGAAATTGCACCGAAAACAGGTTTCTTTGACTTTAAAAATAAATACACAAAGGGTTTCACAGACTACCACTTACCAGTTCGCTTGGACTCCAAAATAATAAGTCACTGCCAAAAAATAGCCACCGAAGCTTGTAAAAAATCTTATATAAAAACCTATGCCAGAGTCGATTTTATTGTTTCTACAAAGGGAGCCCCCTATATTATTGAAATCAACACATTGCCTGGCTTTACACCTTTGTCACTGTTTCCCATGTCGGCCAGGCATGAGGGCATCACTTTCTTAGACTTGATAAAGGGCCTGATTGAAAATGCGAGCTTGGACTATGGTGTTACTTAAAAGCTTGGAGGCTCGCCTCTGCCTTCTTCTAGCGTTGAGTCTTCGCTTTCTTCTGAGGCTGCGCCCTCGCTTTCTTCTGAGAGATCGTCTCTGCATCTTTCTGAAGCTGCACCCTCACTTTATTTACGGAGTGCTGACTGTCATGCTCCTAAGTGGAGGACTTGCCGCTCTGTTAAGTAGTAAGGTTAAGGTATTTCAATCTCACCACATTGAAGTGGAGATAGATTCTGGACCTTGGTCCCAGGAGTTTTTAGCAAGTTTTAAGAAAAGTGTCATGAATCAACTGGACCCCTTGCGAAGCCAGTCCATCTTTACTGTGAATTTAAATGAGTTATCAAAGAAACTAAAAAACGATCGCCGCATTCAACACATCTCTATTCAAAGAATACTTCCCCATCGAATGAAGCTCAAAATGACCCTTCACAAACCCATCGCATTGCTTATGGGTTTACAAAATGAACTCCTCTCTGTTTCGAGAGATGCCAGTATTTTACCTCCCATGGGCGAAGCCATAGATCTACCCATCCTCAGGGGCCTCAACTTTCACAAGGAAGAAAAATTGAGGGCCCAGGCCCTAGAATTCTTAGAACAAATTCCAAAAACAGGATTTACAGGTTACAACAATATTTCAGAAATTCGCTTTGATAAGAAATCGGGCTATGTTCTCTACCTCCTTCCCCATGGAGTTCAATTGCATCTGGGACAAAGTCATTTTGCACAAAAAATAAATCGAGCTGAAAGAGTGATGAACTACCTTGAAAATCAAAATATGAAATATCGCGTTATTGACGCTCGCTTTCCCAAAAAAATAGTTGTCAAGCTGCGTAATGAAACCTAGGCTTGAGATATGCCTTGATATACACTTGACTTGATGCACACTTGAACACTTGCATATGCACAATAAAGCTAAATAGGGATGTCTAAGAATCATGCCGACGGGTGACCAAAACAATAGCAACAATCGTAATATTAACATGAGTCATCGTCGTCACAATAGCGATCACAATATTGTCGCTCTCGATATTGGCGCAACAAAGGTCGTTGCGGCCATTGCAGCCCATCGCTCCAATGAATTCCCCGGTTTCGACCTCCTCGGCGTGGGACAAGCCTTCCACCGGGGAGTGAGGCAAGGAGCCATTATCGATATAGAAGCCACAAGCCAGGCCATTTCTGAAGCTTGTGAAAAGGCCGAAACCATGTCGGGCCAAGAAATTCACTCCGTTTGGCTCGGCATTGGTGGAACTGACATTTCCTCTTTTGAATCTTCGGGAATTGTCCCTCTCCACAAGCAAGAAGTCACAGAGCATGATATCCAAAAAGTCATGGACGTGGCTCAAGCGACGGTGATCCCCAACAACCACTGTATTCTACATGCCTTGCCAAAAAGCTACAAAGTTGACCACCAAAGTGGAGTGCGCTGCCCCTTGGGAATGGCGGGAAAACGTTTGGAAGCTGCCTTCCACCTCATTACAGTGCCTGAAACACTCATGCAAAACTTTGTTCGCTGCACACAAAGGGCAGGTCTCAAAATCTCTGGCTTTGTTTTACAGTCTTTAGCTTCATCCCTTGCCGTCATCAACGAAGATGAAAAAGCCATGGGAGTGGCTGTGGCAGATATGGGCGGGGAGACATGTGATCTCGTCATTTATGACCAGGGAAGTCTCGTTCATGCAAGCTCCATTCCCCTTGGAGGCAAAAACTTCACCAGTGATTTAGCTCGGGGACTTCGCATCAAACAAACCCATGCCGAAGAACTCAAAAGACATTGGGGTTGCACTCTCCCCGATGTGGAATATGAAGAAAAAGACTTATTAACCATCTTAGAAGCTCGTTCCGAAGAAGTTTTATCGCTTCTTCGGAACGCTTTGCAAGAAGCAAGCTTTATGGATCCGTTGGGTGCCGGTATTGTCATCACGGGTGGAGGCAGTCATCTGCAGGGCTTTATCGAAATGGGAAGCTTGCTTTTTGATATGCCCATCAGACAAGGACTTCCTCCTAAGTGGGATGGATTTGTAGAGACAACAAGCGGTAGCTTCGCAACAGCTATTGGTATTCTTTGTTACGGCCACCAAGAGCAAAGAAGAAGAAAAAAAAGAGACCAAAAAGACCAAAGAGGCCACAAAAGAGCTACTTCCATTCAAGGAGGAATTATGTTGTGGGAAAAGTGTACCACCATGGGTACAAAGGTTAATAGTTATTTTTCTAAACTTTTCTGAAGTAGCAACTCTTTGCTTCTTTGCTTTTTGCAAAATATTCTTGATAAGAATATTCTTGATAAGAATATTCTGATAATTAATACTGTGATAATTTTGATAAAGACTTGATAAAAAAATTGATAGAGCATTTATAACATTTATAAAAGTTATAAAAGTAAAAGAAGGAGAAACTATGTTTGAACTCGACGAAAGTAGCAATATAGGGGCGAATATCAAGGTGATCGGTGTTGGAGGAGGCGGTAACAACGCTGTCCAAACGATGATTGACAGCGGTTTGGTTGGCGTTGATTTTATTGTCGCCAATACAGATCGACAAGCCTTGGAGGCCAATCAATCGAAAACAAAAATCAACCTTGGAAGCGAATTGACAAAGGGACTTGGAGCAGGAGCCAATCCAGAAATTGGAAAAAGAGCCTCCATAGAGTCCTACAATGATATTACAGAAAGTCTTCAAGGCTCTGATATGGTTTTTGTCACCGCAGGTATGGGGGGTGGCACAGGCACGGGAGGAGCCCCCGTGGTTGCCAAGATTGCCAAAGAACTGGGCGCTCTCACCATTGGTGTGGTCACCCGCCCCTTTACCTTTGAAGGAAAAAAGAGGAAGCGTCATGCCGATGCTGGCATCCAAGAATTAAGAGAAAATGTCGACACATTGATTGTCATCCCCAACCAAAAGTTGCTTTCAGTTTCAGGCAAACAAACAGCTTTGCTTGAAACATTTAAAAAAGCCGATGAAGTTCTCCTCCAAGCTGTAAAAGGAATTTCTGATCTCATTAATATTCGAGGTCTTATCAACCTGGATTTTGCAGATATTCGAACCGTCATGGCTGCAAAAGGAATGGCCATCATGGGCTCTGGGGTTGCCCAAGGCAGTGGGCGTGCTGTGGAAGCAGCCAGAGGAGCCATTTCCTCACCACTTTTAGAAAATATTGCCATTGAGGGAGCCACCGGTATTGTCATCAACGTCACAGGTGGCTCCAACCTCACTCTTTGGGAGGTCAATGAAGCCTCATCTCTTGTGACCGAAGCGGCCCATGAAGAGGCTGAAATTATTTTCGGTGCTGTGATTGATGACACTATGACGGATGAAGTGCGTGTCACCGTCATTGCCACAGGTTTTGGAGATGAAAGTCAGAAAATGGTTTCCGATCAAATTGGTCGACTCCATACCCTTGCCCATGCCCAAGTAGACTCACTCAGTGGAAGAAGAAATATGGAGAGTCAAAGAGCCCTGCAAGGTAGCGCCCTTCAAAGCGCCCTGCAAAGTGGTTCTCTTCAAGGCAACTCCCTACAAAGTTCCCTAAATATAGATAGCTCCTCCACTTTTGAAAGAGAATCCATGAACAAGGAATCCACCAGTGGAGTGAATATAAGCCAGGAGACTATGACCAGGGAAGCCATAAACGGAGAAGCCATGGGCAAAATGAGCGACAAAATGAACTCCGAAATTGAAAAAATCTATTCTCTGAGCCCCCAAGAAGAAATCACACCTGAACCAGAAGAAAAGCCTCTCCCCAGAGACATCCTTCTTGCCAAAGCAAAGGCTTTTCGTCAGCAACATGGAGAAAAGCTATCAGAACAATCCGAGGAGAAGGCCCCAGCCATGGAGCAACTTCAAATGAATGTGGACACAGAAGATGACTCTCTCACCATAGCCCGTCAAGTGGCTCAAGATGTGGCCAGATCTTCTCTCGGCACAGATTCCCTAGATATTCCAACCTATCTCCGCAAAAGACAAAGCCAGGATCACAATAAGCCAAGAAGTTGACCTCTCATTTCTTCAACGCCTGTTTTGTTTCTGATATACACATAGGTCTCACAATGGACTCAAGGAGGCGTTGCTTCCTTGAACTCCTGGACCTCTGGAGCCATGAGGAAAGTCTCACCCATCTCTTTATGGTCGGTGATATTTTTGATCTTTGGATTGGCGGGCACGATATCTTTAAAAAAGAATATGCCGCTCTTATCTCAGCCCTCCTTCGACTCCAAAAAACGGGAGTGGATGTCCACTACTTTGAGGGAAATCACGACTTCCACCTTTCATCTTTTTGGCAAGATGAACTGGGAATTCAAGTTCACACAGGACCTAAAACATTTCAGCTAGGCCGCTACAAGGTGAGAGTGGAACATGGGGATGAAATGGATCCCGATGATAAAGGCTATCTCTTTTTGCGATGGTTTTTAAGAACTCCCCTCGTAAAGTCTTTGCTCTGCCACGGTCCTGGCAAAGTGATTCAGGGCCTAGGAAGCTTGGCCAGTGCTCAAAGTCAAAAGCACAGCCACCGAAAGCAACCCCATGGGGAAGCAGAAATTCGTCAGAAATTTTATACCCACACCAAAAAGGTTTCAGCCTTAGAGCCCCTAGACTTTCTTATATCAGGCCACATACATACAAGACTCGACGAAACCATTGGCAAGACTCGCTCTCTCAACCTCGGAACATGGACTCTTCAGCCCTGTTATTTTCAACTAAGCTCCACCAAGGCTGAATTTATAAATTTATTGTAACTTCTCACATTCCACTAATTTCCAAGAAAATCTTGTGGATTTACAGCTCGCGGCAGCTTTTAGGCAATCCCTACTATGACTCACGGCCGCCATTTCCACCATGGCGGCCACTACTCTCGCCATTCTCACCACGTTCAGCCAAGGGAAACTCAGCCTGAAAACGATTTAATATATCCAAATAACTTTCTTTCACCCCCCCGAGGTCATGGCGAAAGCGGTCTTTATCTAATTTCTTCCCCGTTTTGATATCCCATAGCCTGCAACTGTCGGGAGAAATTTCATCGGCCAAAACAATATCCCCCTCCCCGCTCATCTCTTCCTTGAAGCCAAACTCCAATTTAAAGTCAATAAGTTCTATGCCCAACTTCCAAAAGAGATCCTTTAAGTGAATATTGATCTCTAAGGCACGGTCCTTTAACATTTGCAAGTGGGAAGGGTGACGCACAACCTGAAGCATTAAAGCTTGCTCATCACTGACAAATGGATCCTCAAGCCGATCATCCTTGTAATAAAATTCCACCAATGGCTTTTTCAAAGGACTTCCTTCTTCTCGACGAAACTTCCTGGACGTGGAACCCGCAAGGCGGTTTCTTACCACCACCTCAAGAGGGATGACCCCCACTCTCTGGCAAATCATCTCACAGACTCCCACATTTTGAATCCAGTGATTGGCGATAGATTTTTCTCGAAGATAGGCAAAAATAAAAGATGTTATCTGACGGTTAATAGCCCCCTTGCCATCAAAAGAACTGGCCTTTTTGGCGTTAAAGGCCGTAAGGCTATCTTTAAAATCCACCCACACCAAGTCTTCACAGCCAACCACAGTGTAAACCCGCTTTGCCTTTCCCTCGTGGAGAAGGTCTCCTTTTTTGAAAGCTCTTTCCCTTTCTAGGGGAGGCGAACCCAAGCCGTCAACTGCTTCTGAAGCTGCAACTACACTCGCACCTACATCTAAATCTTCATCCTCGCTATCTTCCAAATAGCGAGAGCCTCTAATGTTCTTCATGGCCATTTTTTTGCTCTTCTTGTAGCTCTTCCCGTGATTCTTCTTGTAACTCTACCTGTGAATCTTTTTGCAACTCTTCTTGTAGCTCCGCTTGCGGCTCTTCTTTTTTTTCTTCTTCCTGTTCTTTCTCCCCTGCTGCCAGTTGCTTGGCCGCTTTGTGCAAGCGACTAAGGAGAAGGCTACGTAATTCTCTTCTTACAATCAGATCATTGGCCACCAAACCCAAAAAACCAAAGGGCATCTCGTACTCCACACAATCCACCACCTTAGTGCCAACACCTCTGGGGTCATCTTCAAAGGAAATCTTGTGCTCCCAGTGAGAAAAAACTCCCTCCAACTGATGATAAATCACTTGGGTCCCTGCAATGACCTCAGAGACTTCCCAGTGAATTTCCTGGCTAATTCCAAAGCGAGTCATCACCAAAGCGTAGGTCGCCCCCTTTGCAAGCTCATCCTCACCATCCACCACTTCCACATCCACCACCTCCTCAAGAAGTAAAGGAAGTTGGTTGATGTTTGCCAGCAATTCAAAAGTCTTTTCCCTAGAATAGGGAATCACATATTCACACCTTACACGAGCCATAGTTTCCTTCTCTTCTCTTTGTGGATTCAATTTTGCAAGTTCAACTTGTAAGTTCCATTGGTAAGTTCCATTGGTGAGTTCAATTTGCGAACTCAATCCCACCCCCGTTCACTTTCCCCCACGAGAACTCCATCCATCTTTGACGGCTGAGAATGGTCGTAACCAATAACTTTCATGGGTACAACTTGTCCCGGTGAGCACTGTTTATTTTTTTCCCAAGTCAAACGCCAATAATCTTCACTCAAACCCTGGTTCCCTCCCTTGAAAACCATCACTTGCTTCCTCTTCCCCACTTGTTCCAAAGCCTTTTTCGTATAGCGAAGACGACTTAACTCACGCAATTTCTTCGCCCTTTCCAATATCTCATGACGATGCAAAGCCCCCCCGATGCGATTGGCATAGACACCCGGTCGCGGGCTATAGGGAAAGACATGAATACGAGTCCATGGCAGAGATTCCATACGAGTGTAGGTTTCATAAAATTGCTCTTCGGTTTCCCCCGGAAAACCAACAATCATATCCATGCCCACAAATCCATGGGGCACTCGCTTTGCAATTTCATTTAAAGCCCACCCCACTTCTTCGTGACCATATTTTCTGCCCATGGACTGCAACACATCCGTTTGCGCACTTTGTAGACTTATATGAAAATGAGGGCATATTCTAGGGTTGGTATACAAAGCCAACAACTTCTCAGAAAGCTCAATGGGCTCCAAACTTGAAAGGCGAAAACGAGGCATAGAAGTTTGATCTAAAAGCTCCTCCACAAGATTTTCTAGATGACGCCCTTGATCGTCCCTGTAATCACCAATATGAACCCCCGTCAACACGGTTTCACGAACTCCTTGAGCGTATAGTTCTTTCACCTTTCTTACGAGTGCACCCACATTCACACTGCGACTTTTACCTCTAGCAAAGGGAATCACACAAAAAGTACAAAAACTATTGCAACCATCTTGAATTTTAAGGAAGCTGCGAGTGTGTTCTCTCTCTTGACCACCACCTTCTTCTAAATCCTTTTTTTTGAAGATATTGGATTTAAAAACCCTCTCCTTGAGTTCCCCTTGCAAATAACTTTGAAGAATTTTTTCCAACTGTCCTTTGTGAGAATTGGCAACAATGAGATCAACAAGGGGCTCATTGATAAAAAAGTCTGTATCCACTTGGGCTGAACATCCTGTGACCAAAATAATGCTATGCGGGTCTTTGGCCTTTATTTTACGTATCCACCGGAGAGATTCCTTGGTGGCTTCCGCCGTCACCGCACAGGTATTTAAAATATGGATATGGATAGCTTGCCGTGAAGCAGAAGCAATAGAAACGGCAGAGGCAGCAGAAACGGAAGAAGCCACGGCAGAGGCAGCAGTATGTTGAGTCGAACCGCCGGTTGTGGGCTTGTGAACAAATTCAACCCTGGAAAGACGACTTTGCAAAAGACCAGAGTCATAGGTGTTCACCTTGCAGCCAAAGGTGTGAATGGAATAGTTCAGCCCCTCCCCTAAGGAGATTGAATTCAAAGAATTACTGGTATCCCTGACATCGTTGGCATCGTTGGCATCGCTAGCACCCCTGGCATCGCTAGCATCACTGGTATCACGACTCATTGAATCCACCCTCCACCCACCAATTGTTGGCCACGGTAGAATACAGCCGCCTGGCCGGGGGTGATGGCTCTCTGGGGCTTGTCAAAATTAATATCCATGATATTGCCATCACGCCAACCCCAATGAGTGACCACAGTCCCTGAATGCTGAAAACGGATCTTAACCTTTAGCGTTTCCCCCTCTTGAACTTCATCGAGCCAATTTAATTCTTTCACAAACATTTTATCACTGTAGAGGTGAGGCTCCTCACCAAGCCATACCGTATGGCTTTGGACATCAATGCGACATACATAAAGGGGTTTCGAGTGGGAAATGCCCAAGCCTTTTCTCTGCCCATAGGTAAAATGATGAACACCTCCATGGTCACCTAAAACCTTCCCCGTGGGATAAAGTTTTAATTTCCCAGGCTTTAGCTGATCTTTGGAAACCTGCTTTTCAATAAATGAAGCATAACCTTCCTTGCCAATAAAGCAAATTCCCGTAGAATCTTTCTTTCTTGCCACAGCTAAGCCCCGATCTTCTGCATAATCACGCAAGTGAGGCTTTGTCCAACCCCCCACGGGAAAGAGCAAGTGGGGAATCACCCCATGATGAAGTATAAATAAAAAATAGGTTTGGTCTTTCCAATCATCACAACTTGTAAAAATGGAATCTCTTTTTGTCACCTCACTCTTTTGAATCCTAGCGTAGTGACCCGTGGCCAAGTAATCACAACCCAATTTCTCCATGGTTCGAAAAAGGTGATCAAATTTTAAATAAATATTGCAATTCACACAGGGAATCGGAGTTTGTCCCTTGAGGTAAGTGCTCACAAAGTCATCGATCACCTTTTCCTTAAACTTGGCCTCACAATTCATAACATAAAATGGAATGCCAAGGTGGTCAGCCACGGCCCTTGCATCATCCACATCAAGACTGGAGCAACAGGTTCCATTTCCCTCCTGAAGGCTACAGGAGTCTTGGCTATAGTCCCATACTTGCATGGTGACTCCCACCACATCATAACCCTGCTCCACCAAAAGGGAGGCTGCCACGGAACTATCCACCCCACCACTCATGGCCACAAGCACACGGCCCTTAGACTTTTTCACAACAGCAACCTCAGACTTTTCACGGCAACAACCTCAACCTTTCCTGTTCGCTCCACAATAGAGTTAAGTTTAATAGTAAACTCAAACGATCTCAATCTTGCCACGACAACGATCTCAATCTTGCCACGACCCCAACGAGAGTTTGAACAAATTCTTTTAAATCCTCCCTTGAAGTATTCCAGCCCAAACTCAAACGCAATGAAGATTGGGCCTCTCGACGGCTCAGCCCCATGGCCTGAAGCACGAGACTGGGCTCCATGCTCCCAGAGCTACAAGCAGCCCCCGTGCTCACCGCAAAGCCAGCCATATCTAAATTCATAAGAAGAATCTCACCATCCACCCCATCTATCACAAGATTCAAAGTGTTGGGAAGACGCTTTGCCTCCCTGCCAACCACATGGACGCCAGGGAGCTTCTGAAGAAGCTCTTCCTGGAGAAAGTTTCTCAACCCTTTCATACCCTGAGCTTTATCCACAATATCATGACCTTGAGCAAGCAGGGCACCAAAGCTTGCCACTGCAAGTAGGTTCTCCGTCCCTGCCCGTCGCCTCCGTTCCTGGGGACCACCGTGAATCAAGCTTGTCAATGGAATTCCCTTTTTCACATAGAGAACCCCACAGCCTTTGAGGGAGTAAAACTTATGGGCTGAAAAGCTACAAAGGTCCACATCCAAGTGGGAGGGATGAATCAACACCTTGCCTAGAGCTTGCACACCATCACAGTGGTACAAAGCCCCCACTTCATGGGCCATTTTAGCACATTTTTTCACGGGAAAAATACTCCCCGTTTCATTGTTGGCGAACATAATGGAGACAAGGGCTGTCTCGCAAGAAAGCCGACTTTGATAAAATTCCATGTCGAGTTCTCCTGAGCGATGCACAGGAATCACATCGACCCTCGCCCCACAGGAGGCCAGATACTCCATGGTTTTAAGAACACTGGGGTGCTCCACAGCCGAGCAAATATAATGGTTCCGAGATGTCGCTCTCATCTTGTCAAAGACACCCTTAATTGCTAGGTTATTGGCCTCGCTTCCCCCACTGGTAAAAATGATCTCCAGGGGGTGACAAAGAAGAAAATCCGCCACTCTTTGACGAGCGTCTCGCATAAGGACCTTGGAGCCTCTCCCAGACCAGTGAACCGAACTGGGGTTTCCCCACTCCTCCAACCACTCTACAATTTGAGGTTTGAGACTCTCATCAAGGGGAGTGGTCGCATTGTGATCCAAATAAACCCGGCCTTGTTGAAAACTCCCGCGAGGCTGGAGGCCCCATGGGTCTTGAGAATGAGAGCCATCATCAAGGTGGCCCTCTTGCTGAGGATAAGATTGAATTTGAGGCTGGGGCCTAAAAGCTGTTTTTGGCAATTCCGTAGTGTTATTGTAGTTATTTCTGTTGCTGTTCATGGCACAAAATTAATACAAAGCACAACGAAAGTCTATAAAACCCTTAGAAGTTCTTAATATTAGAAATTCTTAGCATTAAAAGTTCTTAATAAATGAAAAGCCCACTGTGTTATCCCCGAGGCCCTTTTCCGTCATGGGATTTTTACGGTTGGTAAGGTTGACCCAAAGGCTGGTATTAAACCCATCAATTTTCCTATCTAAGGATAAGAGACTGTGGGTATAACTTGTCGAGCCCATACCTTCTTCATTGCCATAGGAGGCATACCCCAAGGCCACACCAAGACAGAGATCCTCTGGGAAGTCCCAAGCTTCAGGAAAGTAAAAACTTCTCTTAACTTCGTAATAACCATAGGCGTTATCTCCCACAACAAAATAATCTTCTTCTTGAAGAATCTTAGCCTGAAAGCCCCATATGGAAAGATAAAGAGCATACTCCAAGCTATCTTGGGAACTGAGCGGACCTGAAGCCTCGTAGTCCCACTGGGAAACTTCAAATTTCAAGCTCATATCATCATGCTTCCAGCCCAAACCCACATAAGTGCGACCGTAACGAGCGGCCTCATCGTGAGGGTAATAAAAATAAAGAGTCCCAACATAGGCTGACCAATGCTCACCAAAAAAATAGCTGTAGCTGGCATAAAGATCTGTTTCTAAACCTTTTCCATAGCCTTCTGGAGGACCCGCCAATGCGGCGGCACCAAAGTTCAACCCATAGTCAGTGGTAAAATCTAAACCCCCTTGAACCACAGGCTCATGGTTTGTAAAACTCATTCCTCGCCATATGTAGTCCGTCTTAGCACCAAAATGTCCTGAAAATTCAGCCGAAAAGGCTTGAGAATTCCCACCTAAAAATCCACCCCAAAAAATAAGTGCGACAAAAAGAAATAGATTTAAATAAGACTTTTTCATAATACCTCCTACATGCGTATATTGTTGTATATTTATGATAGTCTTTGAAATAGTTACGTATTTCTTTTAAAAAAACAAGCTTGTTCTATCTTCAGTTAATGCACAGAGCCTATTCTCTCGTTATTAACTCCCTTTGTTAGCTCCCTTTATATTAAACTGCCTAAATGATGGACTCCACAAATTCTTTGGAGTCAAAGGTCCTGAGGTCTTCGAGACCTTCTCCCACACCAATCATTTTTATAGGAAGCTGTAACTCACAGGCCAGGCCCACAGCGACACCTCCCTTGGCCGAACCATCAAGCTTTGTAAGAATCGCTCCCGTCAAACCCATGGCTTCATTAAATGACCTGGCTTGAGCAAGAGCATTTTGACCTGAATTTGCATCAAGGACCACAAGCACCTCATGGGGGGCTTCAGGAAGAACCTTTTGAATCACTCTTTTCATCTTTTGAAGCTCTTGGACCAAGTGCTCTTGAGTGTGCAATCTTCCCGCTGTATCGACAATGACCACATCAAAACCTTTAGATTGAGCTGAGGTACACGCATCAAAAGCCACAGCACTGGGATCTTTCACCCCAGAGGGACTAAAAAGCTCCACTTGAGCCCGCTCACTCCAAACCTTTAATTGAGCATCCGCAGCAGCTCGAAATGTATCCCCTGCCACAACCATAACTTTCTTCCCACCTTGCACCACTTGGTGGGCAAGCTTTCCAATAGTGGTTGTTTTACCTACACCATTCACACCCACAACCATCCACACATGAGGAGTCCTTGCTCCACTCTGAAGACGCAGAATTTGGGAAATATTATCCAGTTCTTGGTGGTTCAAAGATTGAAAGATTAAAGCCATTTCCTCTTGCAAGGCTTTGCGAACCTTATCAATATTCGACTTCTCTGACTTAGTAAGGCTCTTCCCCACGGACTCAACAAGTCGCTGAACGGTCCGGGGCCCCAGGTCACTGGTATAAAGAATTTCTTCCAAGGACTCCATATCATCCTCAGAAAGTGGCTTTTCTCCATCAATGACAGTTTTAATGCGCCCCCAAAGGTGAGTGCGTGTGCAAGAAAGGGCTTCCCTTAGATCTTTTTTATGAATCTCGGGGGCAGAAGTGGGCATTTGAATAGAGGTGGAGGTGGTCGTAGGGGTGGGGGGGAGAGAGGTCGGCGTTGAAGTTGAAGTGGTTGTGGAAGCAGAAGTCGATCCTGGGGGCGGTGGAGGTGGCAAAGAGTCCGAGTCTCTATGCCCAGGGAATTTTTGATCTACCTCGTGGGTGCGAATATAATAGCGAATAAAATAATAAAGGGTCGTGGCCAGAAAGCCAAAGATAACAACACAACCTATGATAATAAATGTTACATTTTCGTGCATCTTTTGTACCTTCTTCTTTTTACTTTATGACCTCATAATTAGACAGTCCGCGGTTCTCAGCAAACTCTCCAGCTCATAACTTCAGACTTTCCAACTCATAACTTCACACTTTCTAACTCATAACTTCCAACAACTAAATCCAATAAGATTTCAAACCCCTTTCTCGGCCCGTAGCCTTAGCTTCTTCATAACCTGCATCAATATGCCGAAACAAACCCATGGCGGGATCCGTTGTGAGAACTCGTTGCAACCTAGCCTCAGCGCCACGTGTTCCATCGGCAACGATGACTTGCCCAGCATGAAGGCTGTAACCCATACCCACTCCTCCCCCATGATGAAAGCTCACCCATGTGGCTCCATTGGCAGCATTGGCAAGAGCATTGAGTATGGGCCAATCGGCCACGGCATCAGACCCATCTTTCATTGCCTCCGTCTCACGATAGGGAGAGGCCACGGAGCCACAATCGAGGTGATCTCGTCCAATGACGATGGGGGCTTGCACCTTACCTCGGGCCACAAGATCGTTGAAAACTTGGCCTGCCTCAGCTCGTTCTCCATACTCCAACCAACAAATCCGAGAGGGAAGTCCTTGAAAAGCTATTTTTTGCTGAGCCATATCAAGCCAGTGGAGAAGATGTTTTTTATGAGGAAACAGTTCCCTCATAGCTTGATCTGTCACTTCAATGTCTCTGGGGTCTCCAGAGAGGGCCACCCACCTAAAAGGGCCACTTCCCTTGCAGAAAAGAGGACGTATAAATTCGGGCACAAAGCCAGGAATATCAAAAGCATTTTGAACTCCCACCTCTTTCGCCATCGCTCGAATGTTATTACCATAGTCAAATGTTATGGCTCCCCTTTTTTGAAACTCCAACATACCACAAACATGGTGAGCGATGCTCTCCTTTGATTTCTGAATATAAAGCTCTTTTTGGGAGTCTCTAAAGCGAGGGGCTTCTTTGATATCCATGCCTTCAGGGATATAGCCCATGAGGGGATCGTGGGCCGAAGTTTGGTCTGTGACAATATCTGCCTTAAAATTCCTCCTAAGGAGTTCATGAATAACTGTAGTCATATTTCCACAAAGGGCAATGGACCTTGCCTCTTTGCAAGAACGATATTTTTCCACCCGATGCATAGCATCGTCGATGCCTTGGGCCACTTCGTCCACATATTTTGTATCCAAACGCCTTTGAATACGGTGAGGGTCCACTTCCACAGTGAGAACCACAGCTCCCGCAAAAACACCAGCCAAGGGTTGGGCTCCCCCCATTCCCCCAAGACCCGCCGTGAGAATCACACGGCCCTTGAGATCTCCCTTAAAATACTTGCGACCTAACTCCACAAAGGTTTCATAGGTCCCCTGAATAATGCCTTGAGTGCCAATGTAAATCCACGATCCCGCTGTCATTTGGCCATACATCATAAGGCCCTTTTTATCGAGTTCATCAAAGACCTCCCAGTGAGCCCAGTGTGGCACCAGGTTGGAGTTAGCTATAAGAACTCGGGGGGCATCTGGGTGAGAGTGAATGGCACCTATGGGCTTTCCCGACTGAACAAGAAGTGTTTCATCATTTTCAAGATCCTTGAGGGCTTGTAAAATGCGTTGAAAACAATCCCAATTACGGGCGGCTTTGCCTCTCCCTCCATACACAATGAGCTCATCGGGAACCTCAGCCACCTCAGGGCTGACATTGTGCTGAATCATGCGATAGGCGGCTTCTTGCAACCAACCTTTACAGGTTAAACGAGTTCCCGTAGGAGGGTAAATATTCTTTTTCGCCATAGAACTCAAATATAAGAATTCATAAAGAAAGACAAGTCCCCAAGCCAAATTGGTGAAGGCTTCACAGCTTGGCTCTTTCGGGGACTAATAAGACACATTTTTCTCTGATTTCGAAATGATTTAAATAATTTTACCGATTTTATCTTTATCGAAGTAAATTCTTGAAATCAGATCCTGGACGGAACTTAGGGTGCCAAGCCGCAGGAATTTTAATGACTTTTCCTGTGTGGGGATTGCGACCCATACGAGCTTTGCGTTTTGTTTTGGTAAAAGTGCCAAAACCAACAAGCTTCACCTCGTCTCCTTTCTTTACTGATTTACGAATGATCTCGAGAGTACTATCAAGCATTCTCTCTGTCTGAGCCTTTGTGCAATCAGTGTTCTTAGCGATCCGTTCGATAAGTTGCGCTTTATTCATTCCTGACCTCCCATGGTGGTTAAAATTAAGCCGTCAATGGCCTTAAACCAATTGAACCTGCTCCAGGTCTCGCAGTCAAAATAATTTTATCAATATTTAGACAATGGTCCAGGCGCGCTTTCACACAACAGTATGGCTTTCACCAAGGAGCACCCCCTACAAAGTGAAGCGCATGGATTTTAAGAGGAGGCCAGGGCAGCGATAGGCCCCCACGGATCGGTTGCCATAGGACCCTGTGTGAGGGAGAGTGACCACCTTTTTCGTGAGATCTTCAAGTTCAGAGCCCAGTATCCGAAATAGGGTGTCGTCCCAACGCATATGTTCCATGGGTTCTTGAAGCCGCCCCTTCTCCACCCAAAAGCATGCGTAACGGGTCATTCCCGTCACTCTTCCCTTCGCTTGGTCACTCCAGTTGAGATAATGCAAATTGGAGATGTAAATCCCACAGTCCAGCCGTGGAAGGATATTTGAATCGGCCAAATTCCCCGGCCCCATGAGAGGGGCGCGCACTGATTCACTGGAGGAAGCACGATTTGCCATCAAACCATACTCCCTCGCTGTTCGATGGTTAATCAATGTGGACTTGAGTTGCCCTCCCTCAATGAGAGTTGTCTTATTGGGCAATATGTCTCCATCATTGGTAAAGCGTGGTGAGTCTCCCTGGGAAAAATCATCGCTTATAGAAAGTTGCGGAGAAAGCTTGTGCTCTCCAAGTCGCAGGAGGCGCAGCGGAGAGTCCCCTTGTCGAATCCGAAGCTCACTAAAAATGCTTGAACTCCCCAAAAGCAGATTCAAGAGTTCCCCCACGGCAGCGGGAGCGAGGTAAACCCTATATTCCCCAGGCTGTACGGAGCGAGGAAAAGCGGCTAACACCTCCATTTGCCGACGGCTTTTTTTCAACTCTTTAGTCCATTGTTCTTGATTCCAGGTGGCTCCCCCCAAAAAACCTTTGCAGGCTCGTTCATTGGGACCGTAGAGGGAGTAATCCAAAAGAAAACTATCGGATTCAAACCAGTGAAAGGCTCCCTTTGAAGTGGCATTTCCACGCTTCAATGACCCTGATGTGTAAAGGCCCACAAGGTCAAGCTCTGTCTCAAGCAGGGCCTCAGGCACTTGGTTCATCTCTAGCAGCTTTCCCCGGTGAAGACTTTCACTGGTGTGAGTGGAGGAGGGAAGGGATGCAAAAGGATCCACAGACAAGGTGGGAGCTTCCTCTTGAAGTTTTCCCAACAATTGTGTGCCCCACTCTTGGTCCCTAAAGAGATCGTGGGTGAGTGTATGGGATTTTTGAGCCCTTCGCACTTGGCTGTAGCCCGTACTTAGATTTGTGTTTGGATTTTGGTTTGGTTTTTTTAAATTCTGGCTTTGACTTTGGTTTGGATCCTGGCTTTTTGGGTCCACAATGAGATTCACAGTCAATAGTGTTAATGAAGCTTTGTGGTCGAGAACCCATCCACTTTGTCGAATCTTTGCTCCGTTCAAACGACAATAATGGGTGGATTCCCCTTTCAAGTCGACAATAAGATATTCGCCCTCTTTCAGTTGTGAAAAAAGATGTTGAGCGTAGGCAAAGAAATAATCTCTATCCACAACATCATCGGGCCTTGATTTTTTTTTCTTCCCATTTTCTGTTTTACATAGCATTTGGTTTTTCCTCTACATCAGCACTACTTTATGATTTGGCTCCCCCAAAAACTTCCACATGGGAAAACAAACAAACAGGTGAGGAGTGTCCTACCCGTATGGCTTGATTGGGTTCCCCCTTGCCACAGTAGGGAGTTCCATAGGAGCCTTGGGTGTGAGAGTTTCCCACCATTTTAAGATTCTTCCAGAAGGGAAGGGTCACGCCCCGGTAGTTCGGATTGCGAAGGGTTTTGGTCACCTTTCCTCTTTCAATGAGCTTGCCATACTCACAACCAAACTGAAACTTGCGTCTCAAATCATCAATGGACCAAGAGCGGTTGGCCTCCATGAGTACACCCAACTCCACAGACTTAATGATCTCTTCCATGGAGCTTTCGCCTGGCTCCAAATTGATATTGGCCATACGGTCAATGGGGGGGCGGTTCCAGAGGCA
Organism: Bdellovibrionales bacterium; assembly: GCA_965261545.1. Lineage (GTDB taxonomy): Bacteria > Bdellovibrionota > Bdellovibrionia > Bdellovibrionales > UBA1609 > CBDHDF01. The sequence goes on from CBDHDF010000006.1 coordinate 52,708, forward strand.
AGCCCTGGAGTTGGCCACTCCAGAAACCCCAGACCGAACTTGGCTCTCTAAACCACCCAGGCCCCGCAATAAAACACCCTCTTTGATGAGAAACTCTTTTTGGGCTGGCTGACCGCTGTCATCAAAGCCATAGGAAGCATATTGCTGGGGCACACTGGGATCAAAGCAAATATTCATAAGGGGGGGGCCGTAAACAAGGGAACCAAAATCGTCGAGCTTTACAAAACTTGAGCCTGCGTAATTGCGCTCATCACCCAAAATGCGATCCAGTTCTAGGGGGTGACCAATGCTTTCGTGAATTTGTAACATCATTTGGTCGGGCATAGCCACAAGGTCCATGGTGCCTGAAGGACATTCCTCAGCAGAGAGAAGTTCCACGGCCTGCTCACCAATGGCTTCAAGTCGCCCCTCTTCCAACATGGAATCTATGCACTCCAAGCCCCCCTGCAAGCTATGAGGCAAAAAACCACCACTGGAGCGAGATTGGACTACCACTCCCTCCATAGCTGTGGCCTTAAAGCCTGTAGAGGTAAAAGCGAAATTTTGCTCCACATCCAAACCATTGCTTCCAACAAGGCGATGCTGTGACTCCACCATGTGAATCATGCTCACCGTACGGTGAATGCGAGGTGACACTTTCATGCGCTCGCAGGAGTTTGCAAGAAATTCGTTCAACTCCCTGGGGCTGTGTTGGCCATGGGGTTTAAGGGACATCGATTTGTAGCTGCCCTTAGAGGGGGGACGCTGCTTCCCTGTGAATCTGTAAGTCCCGTGGCGGGCAGAAACCTCTGCGATTCTTAAAGCGGTATCTAGGGCTTCTTGAAGACCCTCTGTGGAGGGGTTTCCTGTGGCGGCATAGGCAATAAAACCATCCTTGAGAACCTCCACCATGGTGCCACGGCTCAGGCTTTCTTCATGGGTGCTGGGCCATCCGTCTCGGACAACATATTGGGTAGTTTTTTCAGAAACCTCTCTCAAGCCCACCCAATCGGCTCCGCGAAGAGAAAGAGAGTTGAAGACTTCTGGTAGCATAGCCCCCCTTACTTATAGGTATATTATGATACAGGCATACCCTACGATCCGTCGAAGTTGAAGCATTTTATTGAGAAAAATCAACGGCGGTGAAACCGCCGTTGATTTCATTAAAATTAGTGAGTTGCCCACGGTATATTCGAGCGATGCTCAATTGAATGGAGTCTTTATAGGCATAAAACCTTAAATCATATTTCCAGGGTAATTTTTTTCCCAGTGCCCCCCCCCCTCTATCACCACCGCCACTACTACCGCGGCCACTCCCATTGTCGCCCCTACCCCTACCTCCGCGACCATTCCCATCACGGGGGCATGGCAAGTGAATTTGGGCAGGAGGGATCAATTCTTGGACAAGAAAATTTTCCTTGAGACTTCGTTCAAAGTTTTTCTTTGTAATATTTTTTCCGCGGTAAACAGAGCGACTTCCATAATTATTTTTTGGTTTGAAAAACAATGTTTTTCTTTTTTCCCACAGCTCTTGGGGATTCTTAAAAGAGTGGGTGTCTCGACACTCAATGAGGGTCTGCTGTAAAATCTTTTGAGCCTCTCCCTTAAATGGTTCTTGCTTAAGTTGTTCTTGAAAACTTGGGGCTACCCAGTCAATAAGTCTTTGTTTATCTGCAAATAGAATATAATCCCGCGGCTGAGGGCTGAAAATGACCTTCCCACTCCTATAGGCCATGGAGAGGTGCCTTGAAGCTTCTTCACCTAAGTAAAAATCACAGTAACGATTGTAAATAAAACGAACAGGCTGATCTCTTCGAAGGAGTTGATAACCATCCCATTTTAACTCTCGAAAATCATAGATATCAGCATCTAAGCCCCAAGATTGAAACCACTCTTTGTACATTATAAATTCGAGATACATCTTTTGAATGGGGGGCTCCTTATCTATGATAGAGATATGCTGGCATGGGTTCACCACCGCCATTTCTTCAAAAAAAGAGTTTCGCAAAAAGGGAAGGGAGGTCTCCAAACCATGTGCCCTTCGACACAAGTCTGCCAACAAGAAGCCTGATCCATTGGTGTTAATTTCGATGAGTTTAAGCTTGTCATCGTAGAGATGAAAATCATAGGTCATCAAAACAGAGTGGTTTTGGTTTTGAATTTGGGGAGGACAAAATTTTCCTAGGGCTTTATAAAGTGCCCTATGGCAAAAAGCTTCCTGTGGCGAATCGCTAGAGATTTTCTGGGTGGAAGTGGTGGGTGTGCCCCTAGAGCAAAGCTGGCCAAGCTGTTGTTGACCTTGACCTATTTCATAAATGGTTTTAACAATGGCTTGGGCTTGCTGAAAAACGTCTTGGGGAAGGCTTAAAACAAAGGGGCTTACTAAACGAGTCAGCTTATCAAGGGGAAGATGATGAGACGCCTCAGGAAACTCTGAGGCCATTAACTCTTGATAACGTCTATAAAAATCTTCTGAATTCATACTCTTAAACTTATACTGGGGAGCGAAATCTCCCCCCAGTAGGAAATATTTTTATCCGATCCTTAAGTGCTTATCCCCAGGCTTCCAGCCCGCAGAACACAATTCACCCGATTTAAGACCTGTAAGCACTCGCAAAATCTCTCTGGAATCACGGCCTACATTTAAATTGTGAATTCCCATGTATTGCACAACTCCCTCCGGGTCGATAATGAAAGTCCCACGGGTTGCAATGCCTTCTTCTTGAAGCAAAACACCGTAATCGCGAGAAAGTTGCTTGGTCACATCACCGAGCAGTGGATAGCCCAACTCTCCTAAATCGTCTTTGATCCAACGCTTATGGGCATGCACAGAATCAACGGAGACGCCAAGAACCTCAGCTCCCTGCTCCTTGAATTCGGGCAGCGTGTCACGAAACTGAGTAATTTCTGTGGGACACACAAAGGTAAAATCTAAGGGATAGAAGAACATGACAACCCATCGACTTTTAAAATCAGAGAGGCTAATATCTTTGAAATCTCCTCCATCAACAACAGCTTGGCATGTGAATGAAGGTGCTGGCTTACCAATCATAGGCATTTTTATAACTCCTTTCTTTTCTGACATGGTTACTCATTATATGTCTTTCAGTTCAGTTCATCAGTGATTTGGTTTTAAGACCCCTAACCACATACAATATTAGACCACGAAATAGAGCCTCCCATAGAACAGAGAAGTGGACAAGGGGCCCATGGTCATAAAAATGTCAGGACGCAATTGGGTCTGGGTCAAAATTATTGACACCAGACGCACCATTCCGAAACACATCTCTAGTGTTGCCATTACAGAGATTCTTCTTAAGGAAACGGCATTGCCCCATGAAGGTTACGAAATAAGTATAATTGTGTAGCGTAAGCTGCCTATTCCCTCAAAAAGCAGAGAGACCAGTAGAGCTACGAATCAAGTTCATAACCTCCATGGGTTGAGTCGAAGAAAGGGACAATCGCCACTTGACCGCTCCATCTCCTAGCTGACCACGAAATCGAGACGGATTACCAGCTTCAAGCTCTTGACCTGTCAATGTTTGAGCACTCCCAGCCGGCAACCTGATGTGCACCGCTTCTGCACCCGGTTGACCTAAATCATCAATTCCCGTGATTTTCACATTTATGGCACTTAAGCCAGGGTTGATCAGGCGCAATTGGCTCGAAAAAGAAGTATTACCTCCAGACTGAAAAGCATCAATGGACACACGCTGCCCCCGATGAGATTTGTAAAAGCTTTGTAGAGAAAAAACAGAGTCATCACTTTTCTTTCTATTACGAATATAGGCTAAAGCTTTGATCTTAAGTGTTGTTTCTAGTTCCAAACGCCAACTACCTTGACCCTGACTTCCCACACCTCCGGAGAGACCTTTACTAGAGTTTCCCTGCTCTAAATCCGTGGTATTAAAGTAAATAGTTCGACCGGCCGGCAAATTCAAAGAGGCAGGACCAAAACGTGTTCCTCGGTCGTCAATGGCATAAATCTTTACACTCCCAGAATGGCCTGAAAGATTGATGATTCTTGCAACGCTTTGAACTCGAACTCCAGCCACCAAAGAACCTGAACTGGCCTGCGAAGCAAAAAAAGGAAGAGTATAAAGTGAAGTCCCTCCTCGTGTCATTTTTTTCGTTAAACCAAAGAAATTAGAGAGACCAGTAGAGCTACGAATCAAGTTCATAACCTCCATGGGTTGAGTCGAAGAAAGGGACAATCGCCACTTGACCGCTCCATCTCCTAGCTGACCACGAAATCGAGACGGATTACCAGCTTCAAGCTCTTGACCTGTCAATGTTTGAGCACTCCCAGCCGGCAACCTGATGTGCACCGCTTCTGCACCCGGTTGACCTAAATCATCAATTCCCGTGATTTTCACATTTATGGCACTTAAGCCAGGGTTGATCAGGCGCAATTGGCTCGAAAAAGAAGTATTACCTCCAGACTGAAAAGCATCAATGGACACACGCTGCCCCCGATGAGATTTGTAAAAGCTTTGTAGAGAAAAAACAGAGTCATCACTTTTCTTTCTATTACGAATATAGGCTAAAGCTTTGATCTTAAGTGTTGTTTCTAGTTCCAAACGCCAACTACCTTGACCCTGACTTCCCACACCTCCGGAGAGACCTTTACTAGAGTTTCCCTGCTCTAAATCCGTGGTATTAAAGTAAATAGTTCGACCGGCCGGCAAATTCAAAGAGGCAGGACCAAAACGTGTTCCTCGGTCGTCAATGGCATAAATCTTTACACTCCCAGAATGGCCTGAAAGATTGATGATTCTTGCAACGCTTTGAACTCGAACTCCAGCCACCAAAGAACCTGAACTGGCCTGCGAAGCAAAAAAAGGGAGTGAAGTTTTCGTAGGTGTAGGTGGAGGTGGAGGTGGAGGTGGTTTACTAAAACTAGAACCTGTCGTATCGTCAGAACTCTTGCTACAATTTTGATAAGTACCTACTAAAATACCTAGGATAAGAAAAGCAAGTAAGTTCCTCAAAATACTCTTTTTATTATACTTCATATTCATATAATTTATATCTCCACACAAAACATTTCTTCATTCGTGTCACGAGCGGATCAAAAGATATCTCATCACAATACATATATCGTCACATAATAATAAAAAGTTAAGCAAAAAATTGAAGATAATCCAATACGTACGAACTTAAGGTGAATTGCCTCCAAATTATTGACACCAAGAGATCTCGCTGCGCTTCTCATCTTGACCAATCCTTAATAACAATTTACTAGGGGCTAATGGCAATGGCATTCGTTTAGTGAGAGATCCCATTCGGTTAAGGATTTGAACCTCTAACTCCTCGGGGGTGGGCTAACCCCAAGTTTTTTTCTTTGATCCATGTGATTATCCGTTGGCCATAGCCCCCCTAACCTCTTTACTGGGTCTCCATACTCCGATGGGTTTTCTAGAAACTCGGTCGTAATGCCTATTCGGACGTAGCCTTTGTCGGCAGGTCTTCATATTTGTAATGATGCAATTGAGGGTTTTACTAAGCACTACCTTTTGTTGAAGAAAAAGACCTTCAATATTTCTTGCAATTGTCAGTAAATTGTTTTTAAAGTTTGTCTGCATGGTTTGTTTTTTACTATGGGATTGAGATGTATTAAGACGGTCTTCCGTGTAGTTGGAAAATAATCTTGTCAGAGTGATAAGTGTGAAGTGTGCAAACAATTCTTGTTTGACTCCCCTTTCACTTTGAGAATGAAACTCTTCAATGGTCATCAGTTCTTTGGATATTTTGTACAGTTCCTCTATACTCCAGCGTCCATGATAGAGATTGGCCAGATCATCAATGGAATATTTTTTTTGATCCATTAAGGTTGTTCCTAGAACAAAAGTAGTTTGTCCAATTTTATATTTGACCAAACGCAAAGCGTAGGCTTTGAAGTCGTCTTGTGGCTTTTTTTTATGTAGTTCTTTCAGAATTTGCTTGCTAGGAATGACTTGGATCACTGAGTCTTTTTGATCATTATTAATAAATTCATCAAAAACAGTGTTGGCATTTCTCCTTATCCTAAACACCGCATGCAGACTTCGCACCTTATGCTCATGAAGCATTTCGTAGGAATAATAGCCACGATCATAAACCACAACATCGTTTTCAAACAATTTTTTGAAATGAGTTTGTGCAGCCTTTCTCTCATTGTTATGGGCAAAGAGATCAAAATCCACAGGAATCTTCGACTGTAGTTGGTACAGGCAACTGACAAGACCTTGAGGGTACCATGCTTTTTCCCATGGTTGCTGATACCCATTATCTACGAGTTGACGTGGTAAATTTATTTTCGATCCATCCACTGCGAAAACCTTATGGCCCTTCCATAAGGTACTAGAATGGATATACCGTCTTGTTTAAGAATTTCATCATGCAAAACTTTAAATATATTTTCATCTACTTTAGCCCGTGCACTACACATAGTGGATGCCCGAACTGGTTTAGGTTGAGGGAGTTCAATGTCTAATATGCGACACTGCTCCCAAAGTTCAATCAAAGTTGTATCATAACCTTGTTTTCCTTTAGAGAAAACAAGTCGGAAGATGAAAAGTATAATCAACAATGTATTCAAGACACGTTGACGCTTTTGCCAGGTTCGGTCGTACTCATCTGCAATGATAACCACTGTCTTGATGATGTTTTGCCAAAGATGCACAAAAGAGTCCTCTAGCATAGGCTCAGCCAAGTTCTTATGTGGCTTGATGGTGGGTTTCCCGACGGGTTTAGCGCATTGGGGGCCATTCAATAAGATAGACTGATAATTCTTTGTCAGAGGTTGAACATAAACACCTTTTTGAGTTTTTCCCTTTACATTTTTGTAGGCACGACTCCCATTTGTTTTGCCCAAATAAAGCCAGTTGGCAGCACGATAGCTCGTGGCATTAAATTTGGTAAGGTCGACAAAAGTCTCCATGAGTACAGGTTTGAAAGCATGTTTTAACTCCCAGTCTGTGGGAAGTTGGCGAGTTGCCATAGATAAAGCCATCGAAGCAAGATGGCGAACCTTTACCCAGGGAAAGATCAAAAATCGACTATTGTTCACCACTAAATTCAAGTGCTTTTTGTAAGCTCGATTTTGCCAACCGATCCATTCATCACGGCAAGGCAAAGTGGATGTGCCAGCTTCAAATAAAAGACAACCCAATCTTCGCCCACAATTATCTAGGATGAAATAGCGCAAATGGGGACCAAAGGGACGTCTGTAATTGAGATAATGATGCCGATCGACAACTTCATTCCATTCCTTAATGGCCTCTTGATCAGTTACGATTTGCAAAGAAAGTGGGGTCAATGAGTCTAGTTTATCGTTGATGAGAGGCTTCCTGAAATCCCTAAAAGTTGTAACTAGGTTTAATGTATTGCGTTAACTCTCTTTTCCTATGGAATTGGCTACTATCAACGGTTTGAGAGGTTTAATAGTATTAATATATTTAATATGACTCATAAAAATCTTCTTCGAAAGGTCCTTCGTTCCCATTGGATCGACAATATAAATTAGGCATAGTGGTAGCCTGCTTCTCTTCCTTGTCCCAAAAGCTTTTAACTTTATAGAGATAGGTTTTTCTTCAGTAACCCTCTCCAAAATTAGTTTCAGCTCCTATAGCCTGTTTCATGTGTTCTTGGGAAAGATATATCGCAGATTTTTCCTCTATTTGAAACAATTTTGAGAGATATTTCTTTCATTAAGATTATTATAAGAGTACACAGTTTAAAATAGCAGTGCCAAGTTTCAAAACGAATCTCGGCAAGAACTACTGGTTTTTTCCTTATTTTTTTGCTCAAAAGTGTATGACATCGTTAATATTGTAACTATGCTTTTGAAGAGATGAAAATCTCTTAATCAAAGTGAAGGCCTTCTCAGACAATAATCAGGACTTAAGTCCTATACCTAGTTACAACTTTTAGGGATTTCAGGAGGCTTTTCATCTGTTCGGTGTGTCCAAGTGATTTTTTTGGAGGGGACACTCCGCTTTGACATGTCTTTTTCTGGCAGGGATAGAATGTCAAGTTCCTCTAGCGTCTCAAGCATACGAAGGCACGATTGGATGCGATGATCACCTTTGGGAGTTAGCCAACCAAGATGTTCACAAACTGTATAACCCAGTTCACGGCGACTTAAAGAAGGAAATAGCGCCACCGTCTTTTGAATGTCGGCAATTTGCTTGCGCGTCAAGCGTCTTCCAAAAAAAGTTGTTGAAGGCAATGTCTCTATGCGTGGGTCCATTTGAGTCTCTCCCCTTTGGGAATGGTTCAAATATAATGTGACACAACGATGGGGTGGACTCAAGTATTTTTTTTCGGAAAAAGAAAAAAGATAAAAGCCCCCTTAACTCAGTATGTTAGAGGGAGTCAGAAAAATGTGGAAAAACCTTCTGCAAAAACGAATGCCATTGGGGCTAATGGGGCTGATTTGGCAAGAGGGTCCTTCCACATAAAATATTTATCGATGGTAAGAAAGCTGTTGTTGATGTGCACGCATATGTGAATGGAGCGTCTGTATCATTATCATGACCTCCATAACCATCCACATATTTAAGAACTGGTACTTGAGAAGAGGAGCGAAAGTCCCAAGGGGTCAATGCCGTTTCCTTAAGAAAAATCTCTTGAAATCATTAGATAAATCGACAAGAATAAGACTTGTTTTATTTTACACCCAACCCTCAACCAAGGAGTAAGTTACATGCAATCCAATATTGATCTCGAAAGCCCCCAAATGACGAGTTCGCGTCACAGATGACCATTTTATTCTACCAAAACTTGATTCTTCCTTCAAGCCAGAGCACCTTGTCGATCCAGAAAAACAAAAAAGGAATCGAAAATTTAATCCTCAAATTTTCTTTTTTACCATTATCTATCTTATTTCCGGAACAAATTACGAAGGCTACCAAATCGCTCTTAAGACGGTATGGACTCATTTTGGTGACCTGCTTCTCATGCCAGTCAAAAGCAGTCTCAGCAAGATACGTCAAAGTATTTCTTACCTATTTTTCAAAGATATCTTTGAATCTCTGATTACAGACTACGAACCATTGAGAAAAACGTTTCATGGTTTTTATATCTATGCCATAGATGGCGACCAATTAGCACTTCCTCGCTCTAAAGATCTTTTAAAGGAGGGTTATTGTGGGTACCCTTGCCCAAATGAGATGGAAACTCATTTCTTACGTATGTATCTATCTCATGCTTATGACGTTTTATCGGGTGTGACAAAGAATCTTTGCTTTTCTCCCGCTCTCAACGAAATCGCCAATGCTATTCAAATGATAGGTAGTTTTGAGAGTAATAGCATAACTCTCTACGATAGGCTTTATTGGGTATATCCGAGTTTCTCAACAGAAAATGGGCCTAATTTCGACGTTGCAGAATTACCGCATTAAAAACCAAGAAAATAATTCAATTTCCATGATTTATCCCCCTCATTACTTTACCCATAACACAATGCCGTTTCCTTAAGAAAAATCTCTTGAAATTATTAGATAAATCGACAAGAATAAGACTTGTTTTATTTTACACCCAACCCTCAACCAAGGAGTAAGTCACATGCAATCCAATATTGATCTCGAAAGCCCCCAAATGACGAGTTCGCGTCACAGATGACCATTTTATTCTACCAAAACTTGATTCTTCCTTCAAGCCAGAGCACCTTGTCGATCCAGAAAAACAAAAAAGGAATCGAAAATTTAATCCTCAAATTTTCTTTTTTACTATTATCTATCTTATTTCCGGAACAAATTACGAAGGCTACCAAATCGCTCTTAAGACGGTATGGACTCATTTTGGTGACCTGCTTCTCATGCCAGTCAAAAGCAGTCTCAGCAAGATACGTCAAAGTATTTCTTACCTATTTTTTAAAAATATCTTTGAATCTCTGATTACAGACTACGAACCATTGAGAAAAACGTTTCATGGCTTTTATATCTATGCCATAGATGGCGACCAATTAGCACTTCCTCGCTCTAAAGATCTTTTAAAGGAGGGTTATTGTGGGTACCCTTGCCCAAATGAGATGGAAACTCATTTCTTACGTATGTATCTATCTCATGCTTATGACGTTTTATCGGGTGTGACAAAGAATCTTTGCTATTCTCCCGCTCTCAACGAAATCGCCAATGCTATTCAAATGATAGGTAGTTTTGAGAGTAATAGCATAACTCTCTACGATAGGCTTTATTTATCTACAGAGATTATTAAGGCCCATGCTCAAGCCAGTAACTTCTTTATTGCGCGTTGTAAGCGAGGCTCTACTTTTATCCCCATCGTAAATTTATTTAATGGCCCAGGTTGGTATTCACAAATGGTTATTGAGGGGGTGGTCATTCATCTCTATAAGTATAAAAACCCAAAGACTGGGGAGTTCTCTGTTTTGGCCACTAATCTTCCGCATGGCTCCTTGGACAAGAAGGATATGGTTGCTCTTTACTCTCGTCGTTGGGAAATAGAAACGACATTTCGTGATTTTACATCGACAATGAAAATGGAGCAGTGGCACTCAACAAGCCTTAATGGAATATTGCAAGAGCTGTATTCTTATTTTTGGCTCTTCAATTATACAAAGATTCAAATGAGCATAAATGAGGATGAAGACAGTGTGAATCAGTTGGTAAAAAATGACTACAAAAAACCTAACTTTAAACTGATTCTTGATTTCATAATGGATAGCATCCCCCTTTTTGTTGCGGGGCTCTATCAGAAATTTAGGAAGCAGATAAAGTTGCTGATGAAGATTTCAATGGAGAAGAGGAGGCACTTCAAAAGAAGCTATGAAAGGTCTATCAAAAGGGCTGGGAGTTCTTTTAAAAGAAATAGCTTAACGCAGAGGCAGAGGGGTGTGGTGGCTTAAGGAAACGGCATTGACCCATAACAAAACCATGGTTTAATCTCTTAATTTACTTATTGGAAAATAATACAGGAGATGCCATGGTCTTGAATAAGTTTATTATAAAGATGTTGAAATTATCATTCTTAAAAGTGACTTGGGTTAAATTTAAAAATCGAAATCAAGAACTTCACTTAGGGGTTAAACCCCATAAGAATGGCTGCCGCTGTCCTCATTGTGGACGCCGCTGTAAGATACTTAGATGCTTAGAAGAAAGAGTGTGGCGAGATATCGTCGTGTGCGGTACCCCCATTTATTTCCATTATTCTCCGAAGGAAGTTCTGTGTCCCACTCATGGTCGTATTATGGAGAGAATTCCTTGGGCCGACCACTTCAGTCGAGTCACCTATCGTCTGGAACTAACAATTCTGACCCTGACCAAGCAGATGACCCAAAAAGCCGTTTCAGAGCTTGTCAAGATACCCACATCCACCTTATCTGATCTTATTCATCGAATCATCCACAGGGAACGAGATGGTCACAAAATTCGTGGTTTGGAGGTCATTGGAGTCGATGAAATTTCTTATGCTAAGGGAAGGAAGTTTATTACCTTGATTTACGACATGAAGAAAGGCTGTGTCGTTTGGATTGGAAAAGGTAAGGGTAAGGAGACAATAGACTCCTTTTTTACAAAGGAACTCAGCCAATATCAGCGAGACAAAATTAGAGTGGCTTGTTGTGATATGGCTCAAGGCTACATCTCCTCTATCAAGGAGCATTGTAAGAATGCTACTCTCGTTTTGGACAAATTTCACATTATTCAATCCCTCAACAGGGCTGTGGATGAGGTGAGAAAAGAAATTTGGAGAGATGCCTGCAAGAAGGACAGAAAGGCTATTAAGGGAACTCGCTGGTTGATAGCCTACAGTTCATCCTCTCGTAGTAAGGCCCAAACTCGTAAAATTAACCTCATGGAGAAATCTAACAATAAAATATTCAGAGCATGGCTGCTTAAAGATAATTTTGAGCATTTCTGGGATTATGTGAGTCCAGGTCATGCTGCGAATTTTCTGAATGCCTGGATCACTCGTGCCTTAAGATCACGCATTGATTCTATGAAAAAGTTTGCCTTGATGCTCAGGAAGCACCAAGAAAATATTCTTTCCTTCATTAAAGATCCTGTCACAAATGCCAAGGCTGAGGGAATCAATCGCCTTCTAAAGATCATAAAAAATCGGGCTTCAGGATTTAAGAACCTACAGGGTTTTGAGAATATGATTTACTTGTGTGCTGGGGATTTGGATATTGTTGGAAGTTTCCCCAAGCGTTTTTGTACATTATAGTTTTTATTGTCGATCAACATTTCTTTTTCCAATTCACCTCCCCATACTAACTCCGCCAAGATGAGTCAGTTATCCACAGACTCATCCATGGCGACGCTGCGGCTATGGCCCTCGGAGCCACAATAAAGCAGCGCTGCTGTGGGTGAGTCTTGTGGATAACGGCGGCTCTCCACACAAGTGATTTGGTAGCCCTGTCCTCCGTGTTTTTATGTACAAATCTTAGGAATAACCTGTACATCCAGTTTTTAGCTATTTCCCTAGGGAATTTGGACTTTAGGCTCCGAGAAACTCGGATATAGCCGAATATTGCAAGAGCTGTATTCTTATTTTTGGCTCTTCAATTATACAAAGATTCAAATGAGCATAAATGAGGATGAAGACAGTGTGAATCAGTTGGTGAAAAATGACTACAAAAAACCTAACTTTAAACTGATTCTTGATTTCATAATGGATAGCATCCCTCTTTTTGTTGCGGGGCTCTATCAGAAATTTAGGAAGCAGATAAAGTTGCTGATGAAGATTTCAATGGAGAAGAGGAGGCACTTCAAAAGAAGCTATGAAAGGTCTATCAAAAGGGCTGGGAGTTCTTTTAAAAGAAATAGCTTAACGCATGTTAGCTGACAATTAAAATGCCCCACCGTCGCCAATGAAAAGTGGCCACTTTTCAGAGGAGGACCTATGGTGATTTTTGGCATTGTCAACCGAGACGCATATAATCAATTGATATTACTCATAAAAAGGCTCCGAGCTGATAAGAACTCCTTTTGGGTTCTTGTCGACCTGGAAAGGGGCTCCGTGTTGGAGAGTCCTTCCATGACAGCCTATTCAGGTTCCATATTTCTCATTTGTAGACTGTTTCTGGATTTCAATGAGGTTAAATATATAGTCAAGAAAAGCCTGTTTAGGCTGTGCCCATTTTCTAAAGTATTTAAATTCCACAAGATTCCAACATTTGCCTCAATTTTCATGGAATTTCTTTTTGAAGACAGGCTTCCCTTAAAGCCGTCGCCAATTAAAATGTCCCACTTTCAATATGGAGGTTGTCGCCAATGAAAAGTGACCAATCTTCAGGGAGTGTTCAAATACTAGACAATGAAGTCTCTTCTTCTGATATAGATACTAAGCTCACAGAGTCCCTCCCTTTTGCAACTCAAAAGGTTAGCAATGAGGAGGATCTTATGATTAGTCAATACACTTTCGGCCGCATTCGTGACCTGAGTCACAGTGGTAAAAATAAGACAGAAATATCTCGTGAATTAGGGATCAATCGTAAGACGGTGCGCAAGTACTGTAAGTCCAACACCCCACCGAAGTACAAGGCGAGGTCCAAAAGAACTCGCCCAGATCCCCTTAATGGATATATGGATCGGGTGAAGTACTTTTTGAAGTTGAACCCAAGTAACACCGCCCGTGAAATATATGAGCTACCTGAAATCCCTAAAAGTTGTAACTAGGTGTAGGACTTAAGTCCTGATTATTGTCTGAGAAGGCCTTCACTTTGATTAAGAGATTGTCATCTCTTCAAAAGCATAGTTACAATATTAACGATGTCATACACTTTTGAGCAAAAAAATAAGGGAAAAACCTATGTCTATAAAGTTGAAAGCTTTTGGGACAAGGAAAAAAAGCAGGCCAGGCAAAAACGCATCTACCTTGGAAGAAAGGATGAGTTTACAGGTCAAATTAAGACCAAAAGAAAAAAGATTCCCATAGGCTCCTATAATGTGGGAGCCTTATTTTTCTTAGAGAAAATATGCGAACAACTAAATCTTCTAAAAACATTGTCTAAAATTTATCCAGATAATTACGAACATTATTTGCATTTAGCTTTTTTTAAAATAATCAAAAGAGAGCCCTTTTATCTTTACGATATGTGGTGTCAAGAAGCTTATGTTTCAAAGAAAAATTTTATGTCGTCACAAAAAATAAGCAATCTCTTATGTGATCTTGGGAGAGATCAAAAAAAGATAGAATCTTTCTTTAGCGAATGGATAAATCAAGTGAAGGGTTCTGGTACGGTAATGTTTGACATCACATCCTTTTCTTCCTACTCTATGAATAATGAATTTTTAGAGAAAGGTTACAACAGAGATGGAGAGAATCTCGAACAAATAAACTTAGGTCTGATAAGTAGGAAATCTGAAGACAATAAAACTCATACGCCTATAGCGTACAGAATCTATCCTGGAAGTATACCGGATGTCAAAACTTTATCGAATATTATTGAGATCATAACAAGTTATAAATTAGATTTAGATTGTTTAGTTATGGATAAGGGTTTTTCTAGTGTAGAAAATATTAAGGGACTGCATCGTAAGGAATTGAAGTATTTGATACCCATGAGTTTTAGAACAAAACTCTCAAGAGAGCTTGCTGTGGCTTTAAATGAGAAAATAAAATCTCCATCATGCTCTTTTACTTTTAATGAGGAAATTTATTCGCATTGCAAAGAATCAATAAAAATCGGAGGATTTGATTGTACGGCTCATATTTTCTTAGACAAAGAAAGAAGGGTTTATGAGGAATCTGTGTTAATGAAAGAGTTGCTTGATTTTATGAAACTCTTTCTTGAGAAAGATTTGAAATCAGAAGAACAAGCTAGTTCCTATATGAAAGAAACTTTAGGAAATAAAAAAAGGTTTCTCAATATCTCTGATTGCACTCCATTTAAGATTTCTTTAAATGAAGAAAATATTAATGAAGAATCTTCTACGCTGGGTATTATGATATTAATTACAAATAGTCATGATTTAAAGAAAACAAATATATTGAGTTTATATCGAAACAAAGATATCATTGAGAAAGTATTTTTCTCATTCAAGCATGATATTAATGGAAGGAGAAGTCGAGTTCATTCTCTCATGAATATGAGGGGAAGCATCTTTATTAATTTTCTCTCTTTAATTTTAATTTCACATATTGATACTGTTATGAAAGATAAGAAGTTATATAAAAAAATGTCTAAAATAGAAATTTACAAAATGATGGACCGATTAAAATTTTATGAATTAGCTACAGGTGATCTGATGCTTGGAGAGCTGTCTAAAAAACAAAAGGATATTTTTTCAGCCTTCCAAATAGATGGGCTTCCCAAGACAAAATGATGTTTTTTATCTGTTTCAAATGTGACGGTGGCTGTGGCTACCACTATGCCTCATCTATCCAATGGGGACGAAGAGGACCTTTCGCAGCAAATTCTTATGAATCATATTAAATATATTAATACTATTAAACCTCTCAAACCGTTGACAGCAGCCAATTCCATAGGAAGAGAGGAAAGTTAACGCAATACATTAAACCTAGTTACAACTTTTAGGGATTTCAGGGAGCTATTAGTTGAGGAGGGTTATCGTGGGAGTGAGAGAACGGTTCAGAGAAGAGTTTGTGAGATTCTTGGTTCTCGCCCCAAGGAGCGTTTTTTCAGCCAAAGATATGATCCTGGAGAACAGGCTCAGTTTGATTTTAAGGAGAAGGTTGCTTTACCATTTGCCGATGGTGTTCAGATCGTTCATCTCCATTTTGGAACATTGCCTTGTAGTGGCACCTGTTGGGTTCGTGCCTACCCCTTTCTTGTCTATGAGTGTTTCATCGATGGGGTGCATGCTTTTTTGAAAAGATAGGTGGGATGAGTGCGAACATCCGTATTGATAATTTATCTCCCTGTGTGAAGAAAGTTCTTAAAGGAAATCAGCGAATTTACACCCAATCTTTTGATCGAGCCATCCAATACTATGGATTTAAGGTTCTTCCCTGCCGCGCAGGGAAGGGCTCTGACAAGGGAGATGTGGAGCGTGATATTCGAACCTTCAGTTCTCGGATAAAAAATATTGTTAGAAACAAAGGAATTGTTTTTAAAGACTGGGATCATTTGAATCAGTTTTTAGAGTCTTATATGGATCAGCATCAGAGTGACTCCACCAAATCTCGCTTTGAGGAGGAGGCCAAAGTTCTTAAGCCTTTGCCTCCACGAGATGAAGATATTCTCTGTAAGGTGAATATTTGTCAAAGTAATGGTTATGGGACTTTGAGAATAGGTAAAACCACATATTCCATACCTGATGAGGTGATCCAATCTCCCTGTAAAACCGTACAGGGTCCCTATCATGTCACGATCTATCGTGCAGGAGGGAAGCAAGAAATTGTCGCTCGCCATCAAAGAAAACCTGATGGGGAGCATAGTCTTCTTCTTGAACATATCCTTCCCTCTTTAGTTCGTAAGCCGCAAGCCATGGTAAGATGGGCTCACCGATCCATTCTTTTTCCAACAAATGTGTTTGAAAATTTTTATCAATACCTCAAGCAACAAGATTCAAGCCGTGCCGAGCATGAATATTTAAGAGTTATCAACTTGATTCAGCATGTGAGTTGGCAGGACTTATCTACAGCCATGGAGCTTCAATTAGAAAGTCGTGAGATTTTCGACTTTAAATCCATAAAAGATTTGCTCTTAGGCAATCCCACCAAAATTAATTTGAATGACCAACAAAAACCACTTCAACCTAGATTGTCTCAATATGACAGTCTTGTTCCAAACATAGGAGGTTCTTAATGAATCACGAAGAACTTATAGGTTCTCTTAAAAAACTCCGACTTCCAGCGATGGCGGATGAATATGTTGCAACGGCTAGAGTTGCCGAAAAAACAAAAAAGACGTATGAACAGTATTTAGGTATACTCGTTCAAAATGAGCTTGCTGACAAGCATTCCCAGAGAGTGAAAAGATTGCTTAAGGGGGCCAAGCTTCCTCAACTTAAATCACTCCAAACTTATAACTTCCAGAAAAGAACGGGAGTGACAGCTCAGCAAATTAATTGGATGGCAGAGGGAGAGTGGGTCAGAAAAGCCTGTAATGTTGTGTTTTACGGAAGCTTTGGAATGGGGAAAAGTCATTTGGCCATGTCCCTAGTTCGTTCACTCTGTGAACAAGGCTATCGATGTTTATGGGTCACCACTCATGAACTTATTGAAACAATGCGTGAAAGCAAGAAAGAACTCTCATTGAATGCTCTTTTTAAGAAATTAGACCGTTTTGATCTTATTGCTTGTGATGAACTTGGCTATACAGCTTCCTGCACAGAGGGGGCAGATCTTTTCTTTCAATTCATATCTCAGCGATATGAAAGGAAAAGTCTCATGATCACTACAAACTTAACATACTCTGAATGGGATAAGGTGTTTCTTAACCCTATTACCACCGCTGCTGCTGTTGATCGAATCATTCACAACTGTGAAACCCTCAACATTGAAGGAAAAGAAAGTTGGAGAACCGAATCGGCAAAAGCCAAGTCTAAACAGAGCAAAGAGGAAAGTTCAACCAAAGAAGTTCATTAGAGATCCCCACTTTTGGGGAAGGAACTCGCCAGTTATCCACAAAAATTTATCCACAGCAGCACTGCGTTGCTAGACATCGGGGTCACAGCCGCAGTGTCGCCATGGATAAATTTATGGATAACTGGCTTTTACCGTACTATTTGCTCGTCACTCTCGCGGAGCTTTAGACATTAGCTGCGCCAAGGAATCCTGAAAAATACTCCATTTACCTCTGCCATAGGGCTGAAGGATGCATTTGGGGTCATGCCAAAAGTGGTGGGCAGAAAATCATTCCTCAGAATCTTGTCCCGAGTTTGACAGCAGCATCTGCGTTAAAATGCGAAATTTCCAGAAATTGGGGTTGTACTGAAATATAATGGTAGCTGCTGGAAAAATTAAAATTGACGTAAAAAAAGTGTAGAAAACAAAATAGGATTTTATCGTTTTAAATATTGATATATCATAGAAATATGTAGAAAATATCCTCATGTACATCCAAACGACTAAAACTCAAAAGGTCAGTGCTACTACCACCTTGTGGAGTCCTACAGAGAAAAAGGCAAATCCAAAAAACGCATGCTCATGTCCTTAGGTAAGGCTGGAGAAGGAGGAGAGGATAAGATTAATAGTTTGGCGCAGGCCGTATCCCGCCACCGAGAGCTTCTCACTGTGAGTCAATTGGCTAAGGAGCTTTACATCGAAGAGACTTTCATTTTGGGTCCCTTGCTGATTTTACAAAAGTTGTTTGATCAACTGGGTATCAATAAGACCCTCAAAGACATAAAAGATTCTCATGAGAAAGTTCAATTTGATTTATGTAAGGTGATTTTTACCTTAGTTGCCAGCCGATTTATTGCTCCTAGTTCCAAGTTAAAGGTTTTTGAGTATTGGCAAAAATCTTTTTACCCAGACATGATTAAGGGTGATTTGAGTCTCCAGCATATTTATCGGTCTATGGACTTACTTGCCTCCCATAAGGATGAAATAGAGAACTCGCTTTATTGGGTGGGGCGAGATTTATTTAATTTCCAAGTAGACATTGTGTTGTATGATTTAACAACCTTACGCTTCGAGAGTACAAGAACAGACTTAGGGAAACTTCGTCAATTTGGCTATAGTAAAGAGAGACGATCAGACTGCACCCAAGTTGTCTTTGGTTTGTTGGTGAATCGGGATGGCATCCCTTTAGGTTTTGAGGTTTTCCCTGGTAATACTTTTGAAGGCAAGACGCTTTCAGATATTGTTGATAAAATGAGAAAAAAGTTTAATGTACGCCGTTTCATTTTTGTGGCTGATAGGGGGCTTTTATCAAAGGCTAATACTGACAAACTCAGTGAGGATCAAAGCGAGTTTATTGTTGGTATGAAGCTTGGATCTTTAAAAAAAGAAAAGAAACAAGAGGTCTATGATTTAAATCGTTTTAGCTGGGTATATGAGAATGAGCTTGCTGTTTACGAAACAGACCATGGGGGGCATAGATGTATTGTGACTTGGTCTAGGAAAAGAGCAGAGAGAGATAAAAAATCTAGAGAATCCCTTCTTGAAAAGATCGAAGGAAAACTATCTTCTAAAGGTGTTCAGTCTAGTACTTTTGTTTCCAATAAAGGTTATAAGAAATATGTAAAGATGGCTGACGACAAAAATAAAAAACCTGAATTAAATGCAGAACAAATAGAATTAGATGAAAAAATTGATGGTTTTTTGCCGTCCTTACAAATGTCAAAGACTTGACGGCAGATGAGATTATTATCAACTACAAAGAATTGTGGAAAATTGAAGATGCTTTTGGTGAGTTAAAAGGGACTTTGAAAACACGTCCTGTTTTCCATTGGACAGACCAGAGGATTATTGGACATTTAACTCTATGCTTTTTAACTTATCTTTGTGAGGCCCACCTTACAAAATGTTTAAGAGATAAGAAGATGAACCTAAAAAGCCCAGCCATAGGCATTGGTCATGTTAAAGAGCGACCTTTAACTGTTGTAGAGGCCATGAGGGAACTCAAGGAAGTTAGGGCTATCCCTGTTAAAATTCGTGATCAAGTCATTTGGACCCGCACAGATATCACTGGCAATGCCAACTCCTTATTTAAAGCCGCAGGCGTCCCCATCCCTCCCAGAATCCTTAATGCCCACAAGTGTGGATAAACAAAATACAACTGTATGCGTTAATCCTTTAATATCATTCGTTTGACGCAGATGCTGCTGTCAAACTCGGGATTTGGGGTCATGCCAAAAGTGGTGGGCAGAAAATCATTCCTCAGAATCTTGTGGCATAGTCCGAGTTAAATGATGAGCAAAATAAAGACACTTGACTAAACTCTGAACGAAGAATAACTAAATCAGTACATCATCAACTGGCCGTTTTTCATTGGCGACGGCTTCTAAAAATGGCCAATTTTAATTGGCGCCTAACAACGCAGAGGCAGAGGGGTGTGGTGGCTTAAGGAAACGGCATTGCCCAAGGGGTGGTTGACCATCCAGAGTTTAACTGAGTGAGGTCACTTGCTGAGTTGACATTGGGAGGAGGGACTCCGCCTCTTCCCAATGTATTCCCACTGATAATACGACCAAAACCATAACTTAATGTGACCGTCCCGCGGCTCTCCCCTAGAAGGGCACCACTATAGGAAGAAGGGCGAGAAGAGGTGGTGGCGGTGGCAGAAACACTTCCTGTTGCGTAACTTGAAGTGATAGTTCCATTCCCACTCGATCCTGCATTGCTTCCCACCAAGCCACCAGCCCAGGAGGAGGAACGAACACCGCTGTCTAAGGATAAGGCAAAAACATTTCCTGTTGCATAGCTTGAGGTGATTGTACCACCATTAGATCCCACCAAGCCACCACTGCTGGAGTTAGAAGTCAAAATAGAGGCGGACGCAGAGGATGCAGAGGAGGAAACATCTCCTGTTGCATAACTTGAAATGATGGCTCCTCTATTGTTATGTCCTACCAAACCGCCACTATTGGAGGAGATAGATAAGAGGGAAACAGAGGAAGCAGAGGAGGCAGAGGAGGAAGAAGAAAAAACAGCTCCTGTTGCGTAACTCGAAATGATAGTTCCACTATTATAGCCCACCAAACCACCACTGTAAGATGTGGACAAGATGGAGGAAGAGTTGATGGAGGCAGAAACGGTTCCTGTTGCATAACTTGAGGTGATGGTGCCACCATTATATCCCACCAAACCACCGCTGTAGGATGTAGACGAGTTGGAGGAAGGGTTAGGGGTGGAGGAAAGAAAGGAGGAAAAAACAGATCCTGTTGCGTAGCAATCCTTGATCCTACCAAAATTTATCGCAACTAAAGAACCCACATAATCTCTACCTTCCACATCGGCCATTTCAATACCAAGATTTTTAACAGTCCCACCAACTCTTAATCCCGAGTTTGACAGCAGCATCTGCGTCAAACGAATGATATTAAAGGATTAACGCATATAGTTGTATTTTGTTTATCCACACTTGTGGGCATTAAGGATTCTGGGAGGGATGGGGACGCCTGCGGCTTTAAATAAGGAGTTGGCATTGCCAGTGATATCTGTGCGGGTCCAAATGACTTGATCACGAATTTTAACAGGGATAGCCCTAACTTCCTTGAGTTCCCTCATGGCCTCTACAACAGTTAAAGGTCGCTCTTTAACATGACCAATGCCTATGGCTGGGCTTTTTAGGTTCATCTTCTTATCTCTTAAACATTTTGTAAGGTGGGCCTCACAAAGATAAGTTAAAAAGCATAGAGTTAAATGTCCAATAATCCTCTGGTCTGTCCAATGGAAAACAGGACGTGTTTTCAAAGTCCCTTTTAACTCACCAAAAGCATCTTCAATTTTCCACAATTCTTTGTAGTTGATAATAATCTCATCTGCCGTCAAGTCTTTGACATTTGTAAGGACGGCAAAAAAACCATCAATTTTTTCATCTAATTCTATTTGTTCTGCATTTAATTCAGGTTTTTTATTTTTGTCGTCAGCCATCTTTACATATTTCTTATAACCTTTATTGGAAACAAAAGTACTAGACTGAACACCTTTAGAAGATAGTTTTCCTTCGATCTTTTCAAGAAGGGATTCTCTAGATTTTTTATCTCTCTCTGCTCTTTTCCTAGACCAAGTCACAATACATCTATGCCCCCCATGGTCTGTTTCGTAAACAGCAAGCTCATTCTCATATACCCAGCTAAAACGATTTAAATCATAGACCTCTTGTTTCTTTTCTTTTTTTAAAGATCCAAGCTTCATACCAACAATAAACTCGCTTTGATCCTCACTGAGTTTGTCAGTATTAGCCTTTGATAAAAGCCCCCTATCAGCCACAAAAATGAAACGGCGTACATTAAACTTTTTTCTCATTTTATCAACAATATCTGAAAGCGTCTTGCCTTCAAAAGTATTACCAGGGAAAACCTCAAAACCTAAAGGGATGCCATCCCGATTCACCAACAAACCAAAGACAACTTGGGTGCAGTCTGATCGTCTCTCTTTACTATAGCCAAATTGACGAAGTTTCCCTAAGTCTGTTCTTGTACTCTCGAAGCGTAAGGTTGTTAAATCATACAACACAATGTCTACTTGGAAATTAAATAAATCTCGCCCCACCCAATAAAGCGAGTTCTCTATTTCATCCTTATGGGAGGCAAGTAAGTCCATAGACCGATAAATATGCTGGAGACTCAAATCACCCTTAATCATGTCTGGGTAAAAAGATTTTTGCCAATACTCAAAAACCTTTAACTTGGAACTAGGAGCAATAAAT
Organism: Bdellovibrionales bacterium; assembly: GCA_965261545.1. Taxonomy (GTDB): domain Bacteria; phylum Bdellovibrionota; class Bdellovibrionia; order Bdellovibrionales; family UBA1609; genus CBDHDF01. Next base: position 74,918 of record CBDHDF010000006.1, read on the forward strand.
CGGCTGGCAACTAAGGTAAAAATCACCTTACATAAATCAAATTGAACTTTCTCATGAGAATCTTTTATGTCTTTGAGGGTCTTATTGATACCCAGTTGATCAAACAACTTTTGTAAAATCAGCAAGGGACCCAAAATGAAAGTCTCTTCGATGTAAAGCTCCTTAGCCAATTGACTCACAGTGAGAAGCTCTCGGTGGCGGGATACGGCCTGCGCCAAACTATTAATCTTATCCTCTCCTCCTTCTCCAGCCTTACCTAAGGACATGAGCATGCGTTTTTTGGATTTGCCTTTTTCTCTGTAGGACTCCACAAGGTGGTAGTAGCACTGACCTTTTGAGTTTTTAGTCGTTTGGATGTACATGAGGATATTTTCTACATATTTCTATGATATATCAATATTTAAAACGATAAAATCCTATTTTGTTTTCTACACTTTTTTTACGTCAATTTTAATTTTTCCAGCAGCTACCATTATATTTCAGTACAACCCCAATTTCTGGAAATTTCGCATTTTAACGCAGATGCTGCTGTCAAACTCGGGATCCTGTTGCGTAGCAATCCTTGATCCTACCAAAATTTATCGCAACTAAAGAACCCACATAATCTCTACCTTCCACATCGGCCATTTCAATACCAAGATTTTTAACAGTCCCACCAACTCTTAATGTAAGAAATAAAGCCGCATTACCAGTGGTCACATGGATTGTGGGATTCATAATTTTTTTGCCGCGTCCATTCAATATTCCTGAAAAGTTGGCAATGGGAGAAGCGTCTTGATTCTTTAAGTCAATATTTTGACCCATTACATAGTTAAAAGATGATGAAGAATACATAAAATGACCTAGCAATGCTAAGTGAGCAGGCGAACATAAAACAAAGGGATCATTCGCAGTGCCCAAGCCAGGTAATTCACTATCCATTGTGTTGGGGTCATTGCAAATCTCTAGGTCAGGCTCCTCGCCGGGAATCTCTGGCGTGGGTGGAGCGGGCTCCTCGCCGGGAATCTCTGGCACTGAAGTTGGACTCTTTAACCTGTAACTACGATAGGAACTTTCTTCATGACATGCAGACAGCAGTAAGCAACACAAAAGTAGTAAGAAACATAAGAACACATGGCCAAGAAATAAATTGCAACGCATGGTCGATAAATTGTAACGATATTCCTTCATTTTGATCTCCAGCACCTCGGCCGGGTGAATGAACTCATTGGGTTAATGGGACTGATTTGGCAGAAGGGTTTTTTCGCATAAAATATTTATCAATGTGTAATTATTATACAGTGCCATCAATTGACGCACAAGTTATCATGCAGAATACTGCGTTAGGGCTCAAACGGCTTTAAGGAATGGAATGGAGGTCTATGAAAATCATATCTTGGAATGTCAATGGAATTCGAGCTTGTGCAAAAAAGGGCCTCTTGGAGTTTGCATCCAAGGAAGATCCCGATATTCTCTGCCTCCAGGAAACCAAGGCCCACCCCGACCAACTCGTATCTCAACTTTTACACCCCATGGGACGCAAAAGTTATTGGTCATCTGCTGTGAAAAAGGGGTACTCAGGTACTGTTACCTATTTGAAAGAAAAACCAGACAGCGTCATACGAGGTATTGGCCTCAGAAAATTTGATGCAGAGGGTCGATTTGTTGTGACGGAGCAAAAGGGCTTTGCTTTATACAATGTATACTTCCCCAACGGTTCAGCCCGAGAAGAGAGGCATTTATACAAGCAAGATTTTCTGAAAAAATTTACAACTCATCTCAAAAAGAGGGTGGATCGTAGCGAGGAGGTGATGGTGGTGGGTGATTACAATGTGGCCTATCAAGATATAGATGTCCATGACCCCCAAGGCCTCTCCAAAGTCAGTGGCTTTCTCCCAGAAGAACGGGAGTGGTTTCAAGGGTTTCTCAATGTAGGCTTTACAGACATCTTTCGCCACTTTCATCCCAATGAGGAGAATCGCTATTCTTGGTGGTCGTATAGAGAAAATGCTAGAATTGCCAATAAGGGCTGGAGAATTGACCACATATGTTGTACAAGTGGACTAGCTCAAAAAGTAATATCTATTGACATTCTTGATGAGCAAATGGGCTCCGATCATTGTCCCATTGTCGTCGAGATGGAAGACTCATTTGACTTGGCCACCCCTGCTTCAAGAGCCTAAAATAAATAAGAGTCATTTGCGAATTTTACAAACCCAATAGGCAAGCGAGGCACTCGTGGGCAGGCAAAGCAAAAAGCAACCTACAGTGGGCAAGTAAAGACCCAAAGACCCATAAATAAATAAGGCACATATGCTATTGATTTTAATACTACTTTTGACAACAATTCCCATCATAGAGATTTTCTTGCTCCTTCAAGTAGGGGAAGCCATTGGAACATGGAACACTGTGGGAATTGTCATTTTTACGGGTTTACTGGGGGCATACGCCCTACGAACCCAGGGTCGGGCCATATTTCGACGCCTAGAGCTTAAGTTGTATCGAGGGGAACTCCCCACAAATCCCATTGTCCATAGCTTATTTATCCTTATCGGTGGGATTTTAATGATAACACCTGGTCTTCTTACAGACCTTGTGGGCTTTGGTATGGTCTTACCTTTTACTCGCCCTTTATTCGTCGGTATCTTTAAAAGTTTCTTTCGCAAATTTGGTCAAGTACATGTGCGTACCTATAGAGCCACGGAAAACCCCTTCCATGGCCAATGGAAAGAGGTCCCCTCGGCGACAGAAGAAATAAAAAAATCCAAGACCTCCCTGTGTAAGGCCGACATCATTGATCTCAATGCCTTTAAAGAGAAAAATAATCAAAACCACCCTCATTCCACAGATTGATCCCCACCAGAATGGACGGCATGGAAATAGCAGCGTGCTAATTGCTAGAAATATTTATGAGATCATAACCGTTTAAGAGTCTAGAAATAATTCTTAACTTTACGATATAAATGGCACAAGGAGGTATAGTGGATAAAAAATCTCTTTGATACTCACTCAATTCACGGGGCCCCTTTGTATAATTCAACAAATCAATAAGGGTGTCCAACTCAATTTGAGCTTCGGCAATATCCAACTCACCCGTAGGTGTATCACTTTGGCATAGCCTAGGGTTCCAGCTCTGTTCGCCCCCAGGAAGCCCACGCTTCACGCCCTCAAATTGCACCTCTTCTTTGCTGTTGTAGGTGTGAATCTCTCCTTTGGAATCCTTCATAGTAATAATAGTTTTTTCTTTCCCTCTCCCCTCTAGCTTATGAAGAGTCTTTGATAAAAGGTGGGTCATAAATAAATTGTAAGTCACTATAAAAAGAAACCATAAAATAAAATTTCTCTTGTTCATGATAACTCCATTAAATAATGAAATAACAACTAGGCTCCTTATTTGGTGCCTTGAGATGTATTGATTCGTAAAGTTGTGAAAAAGACCCCCCCCCCTATGATCCTCTTAGAACCATGAGGAGGGGGAGAGCAATTATTAGCAAGGAGACTAATAAGCTTAGTAAACTTATCGGAGACCAAAAAAAATCCTAAACATTATTTATAAATTTATAATCTTAGGGCTTGTCGCGGCGCAATGCGTCTCTATTTTTTTTCAGGAAGATACTCTAGTAATTCTGTAATCTTGACAACTTCTTCCCCTGCACAAGAGTGATCACTGCAACGAAACGATACATTGCAATTGCGCCTTTCATCAAGTTTATAATCCACCTCTCCTCTTACAAGAACCCCCTCTACCAGACCCGATTGGCTGTTAAAAACAGCTGAGCCTGAATTGCCCCCATAAGTGTCTAAATTTGATATAAAATAAAAATCTCCCATAGACCTTACAGCAGCGCCACTAGAAACCTTCTTTGGCAACCCTGATGGGTGGCCTATAACCAGCAAAGGACTACCTATGGACACAATACCAGAACGCCTTATTTGAAGAGGTTTCCGCCCTAAAACATTTCTATCTAGTTGAATAATGGCATAATCAATTTCTCCCGCCCCCCCATACTCAACCTGAATGATATCACGACAAGTGTAGACATCCTCCAAGGGAATCGTAGACGGATCATGATTTGGAGACTGAAGCTCATATCCAAAAATAAATTTTGTTCTTTGACAAATATATAGTGAGGGCACACAATGTCCTGCTGTTACAACAATGTCTGAGTCTACCAAAAAAGCCGAACAAAAAGCGCCAATCCTTTGGTGATAAAATAATTCATCAGAGCATAAATTATAGCTCTTCCCAAATGGGTATGTATAAATTTCTACACCGAGACTTGAACTAGAAATATGGCTTTCATCCACAAGAGCCAGAGTTGACTGTGACATTTCAATATACTTAGAGTTGCATACATTATACATATCCACCCTATTGTCATTGCCATATATAACCTTAGTTGAAAAAGAATTCAGAGTATTTAGAGTATTCAAAGAATTTAAAGAATTCTTATCTTCACATAAATAGTTGGACTCTGCTGACTCCGAATTGAAAGGCGACTGAACGCCGGACCGACTTCCACCACAACTTAAAACCACAGAAAGACTCATAAAAAATCCGAAGTATTTCATCATCACAATCCTCTAATTTTAGATGATAATAGTTCGGTAATTTATTTTATCTTTTTAATGGCTACATAGATAAACTAGATGGAGATATAAATAAACTAGAGTGAGGTGATATAAATTGTCCATAAAGTCCTCATACTTATAGCTGGATCCTACATTCCCCATTAGAGTTGAGAACAATCATTGGAGAGGATGGTAAGTTGCCAGACCTGTTCCCGCAACAATTTCTGAGACCCTGGCAACTCTTTCATCATTCTTTCTCGAAAGTCCACCCATTGCTTTTCAGAATACAACTTCTGGTTGATTCTTTTGATATTACAAAAAAGACTCATATCTGAAGCGTCCATCCAGCCATATTTCTCGCCAATTCCTCTCGGCGGCTTATCTCCCCAAGCAATCCTTACCATAAGTTCAATGGTTTCCCAAAAAGCGTCTTTGAGTTCCTTGACCTGGCCGATGCCCCTCTTACACTCATTGGATACAAGACGAAAGCTTCTTAAAATATCTCTAAAATTGAAAAAAAACTCATAACACCCCCCTGTGCTATTAGAGTTTCGACAATACTGGATATCTTTTTGAAATCCTGACCTTGGCATTCCCCCCAACTTTTGCCCCTTTGCTTTATCAACAAAGAGGTATTGACCTATGTCTTCCCTAAAGACTTCCATCTGGCTAGTACATATGTTGTGGGGCGGATCCATGAGAACAATAAGGAGCACTCCTCCGACAAGGCAAAGAGTGACAAGAACGGGTTGAGATAACTTAGAGAAAAAATTATTCATTCATGAAAACAACCTGGCCTTTATTTTATCTTAAAAGTTCAAAGAGCCTTCAAGCATCAACTTAGAGTAGGTATCATAAGCACTACCATCACTCATGGCAAAGTAATCTCCCGGTGTGAGCTGACTGTAAGTCAAAGAGAGGTTAAGAGTATCACTAAATCTCTTTCCCACCCATAAATCAATTTCTGAGCCTAAATTATCATTATTATTGCTGTTCGACTTCATCCAAGCTTTAGAGGCTCCCACAGAGCCTCCCCCCATGGCGTGAAAACTGTCAGCCCCATGGGTCGCTGAAAACATAAAATAAGAAGCACCTAATTGAATCTCACTTGCGGGCTCCAGCATAACACCCATACCCATATAAGTGAGATTTCCCCATTGAAAAACATCTAACTCTCCACCATTGGCGTGAATGTCATAGTAGAAGGAGTCGTATCTCTCACTTCCATTGTCATCAACACCATCCTCTCCTGAGTCTGTATGGAAGACACCATAGACTCTTAAGTTGGCCGCATTTGAAAAAGAATAACCTACCTTGAGGTCCACCATTGTTCCCGACCAATCCATTTCACTGCTAGCTAATGTTCCACTGTGAGAAGCCAAGGAAAGATTGTAATTTAAGTTCATAACACTTCCCATCGTGCTCATTCCATATCGAAGAGAAGAGCGTTCAGTAAAAGAACCTATAGTATCGGATTGATTTTGCATCAAATGAAAGCTAAGCGAACCCAACCAACTTGGAAGGTATTTGATGTCAAAACTCCCTCCCACAGATGAAGCCTCTTTATCATCATAATCATCATACATGTTGTTTTGAGATACCCCGTCAGCAAAATTAATGTACCAAAAGATAGATCGCACAGGCTCCAAGTCATAAGTGACAACAAGCCCATCCATAGCCGTGGGAACCTGTTCAAAATCATTTTTCGCAAGAACAGAGCCATCTGCAAGCTCCAAAGATGTGCGTCCAAAGTGAATGGTCAATTCATCTGAAGCCATCCAAATTCCATAGGCCTGATTCACAGTGAGTCCATTGTCTGCCACAAACCGGTCAGGCGTTGCCATATGGGGGTAACCTTGACTTTCTCCCATGGTGACACCACTTTCATCAACGATCACCTGGTGCCCCCACCGATGGGTGTGAAGCAAAGTGACATGTCCCAAAAATTTTTCTTGGGCACGAAAATCAGTGCTCAATCTGAATCTTTGCTCCCAGTAATCTTCAGTTCCCGGCGCAATTTTATCGTTACCATCAGCACCAATATCTATCACATGTCGCAAACGCATATCCCCCCCTAGAGACATAGGCCGGTAGCCTTGATTCTGGTGACCGCCGCCTTCATGGCGGGGACCCGGGTGAGTCTGGTGGCCGCCGCCTTCATGGCCCTGGGGCCCCGGGTGAGTCTGCGGCCGATGGCCTCCTTGGTGATTCTGATGGCGGCCCTGTTGATCTTGCTCCTGACCCCATGACGCCCATGACATGGAAGCCACAAAAAATAAGATAAGCGATATAAACAAACTTATAATTTCTTGGTGGATGCTCTTTTGAATGATTAGACTTTCAGTAATTCCTCGAGTTTTCATTTACGTCCCCTCCCTCTCTTCATCTTCATACATACACATATTACATTTTTTAGAGTATAAAGTTGTTAGTTAAAGCATATAATAATTATGGGGATAGTATATGGAGCAAGCTATTTTAGAGTCAATACATGGCCATGCGGGAGGCCATGATTATTCATAAAAACCAAAGATTATAAAATCTTATACTTTAAAAACCGACACTCAAGGGGGCCATTGTAGATAGGGTGTTTTGCCGAGGCTTTGAGTTGAAGAGCACGAGTGAGTTCCGCATTCCCAGAAATGATCCAACAGGTCCAACCTTTAAAGCGTCTTTTCAAAGTAAAAGCTAAATCCTTATAAGTGTCCATAACTTCATCCAATGAACCCATCCTTTCCCCATAGGGCGGATTGACAACCAAGATTCCCTTCTTTTCTTCCACCGTCAAGAGGTTGTCTGCCAAAGGGGCGGCTGCTAAACGAGTGTCCTTCAAAATATTTTTTGCCAAATGATTTCCAACCTCATGAGCGACACATGGATTCTTTAAGAGACTCACGAATTCTTTTTTAAATACAATGTCATTCTCCACTCCCGCCTCCTTGGCATTGACCAAGCTATCTTGAATGGCCTTGGGGTGACAATCAAAACCATAGATATCAGCAACAGGGCCCTCCTTTTCTCGGTCCACGGCCTCCTTAACCACTCGATCCCAAACATCTTTTTGGAACTCCTTGAACCCTTGAAAAGCAAAGCCTTGACGCCAAATCCCCGGAGCCATAGCCCTTGCCATCATGGCGGCCTCAATGAGAATCGTTCCCGATCCACACATGGGATCAATAAGAGGGACTCCTGGCTTCCACCCACTTATTTTAATCAATGCCGCAGCTAGGTGTTCTCGCAATGGAGCCGGTCCTGCATTTTTACGATATCCCCTAAAAGCCAAGCTTTCCCCGGAAGTATCAAGACTGAGAGAAACCTGATTCTTCACAATACGCACCACAACCTTTAAATGGGGAGCCTTTTTGTTAACATCCGGTCGAGTTCCCAATTTTTCACGAAACTGATCCACAATAGCATCTTTGACTTTCAAAGCGACAAAACGATGATCCCTAAAGGAACTGTCTCTCACATGAGCCTCTACAGCAATGGACTCCGATGGCTCAATATACTTGGTAAAATCATGTTTTCTCACATTGCAATAGAGTTCATCATTTTGGTAGGCCGGAAATTGAAGGAGAGGCTTTACAATACGAGTGGCTGAGTGAAGATAGAGATTGGCCTTGTAACACCCCTCCCAAGAGCTGTCAAACCATACTCCCGCAGGCTCTTTTTCAAGAACTTTAAGCCCAAGGGCCGTAAGCTCATCATGAAGGACACCGTGAAGACCTCTTGAGGTCATGGCAAGAAACTTTGCCATACTATGGCTTTTTTGGCTTTTTTGAAAGGCCCTTTGCGGGCGCCTCTTTGCTTTCTTTTTTAATTTCTTTGCGAAGTTGGTTTTGAACTTTGCTTACGCTAAAGAGGCTGCGAGGCTCAGCCACCAGTTCCTGAACTTGAAGGTCTTCTTCGTCCGCTCCCCCCGGATAGCTCCTCTCTTGAGACCTTCGAGCCACTTCCCTCTCAGAAACTTCCTCAGAAACTTCCTCAGAAATCTCAGTTTGAGAAGCGACCCCTCTCTCCTGGGCCATGAGACAAGGGGAAACCACCACGAGAAAAAAACTGAGAAATAAGGCCATCGGTGCCATAAGTGCCGCAGATATCATAGGTGCCGTAGGTGCCGTGGATGTCATAAATGCCGCAAATGTCCAAGTGCCACAGTAATAGATTCCATAAGAAAACGAAACAATAATTTCATAAACAGCACCTCATACCAACTAAATAACCCTATAAGGACAAAAAAACAAGATGAACTTGGAAACAATATCATAGTGCTATGCGTTGATATTTGAAAGTGCATCTCTAGAGGGTGTAGAATGAAGAATGACTGTTCTACAAGCTTAAGCTTACCCAAGGGACCATTTCATTGGCAACAGATGTCGAAGTTGAAATTTCATCTCTGCTTCTCATGGAGCCAGACCCTTCCTGTATCGCACACAACTTATGTCAGAAGATCCAAGCCTCAGAATATGATTTCAATGAAAAAATCACGTTTTTAAATGCACTCATCCATATAGGCTTTTATAAGGAGGCTCTCTCCAGCATTCTTGACCTTTGGAGGGAATATCCCAAGAACTTTGCTTGGAAGCCACTTTTATTTCTCCTTCTAAAGCTTGAAATTTACCCATCTCAGGATTTGTTGGACACTGTTTTTGAAGGAGCCTATCAGCAAAATAGCATAGATGAACTCGGAGCTATAAAAAAGTGGGAAGTTTGGGATGGGCGCTTTAAAGAAGCCCATTTGACTGCACAAAAGAAAAAACAAAAAGAACTACAAGAGAAGGGCGCAGAACTACAAGACCGGGCTCAATTTCTTAGAACACAAAGAATATACGATGAAGAGATCGCACTGCTCCAAAGACTCTCCGCTCTTTTCCCTAAAAACCAAAATATCAAAACGCAGCTTAAAGAGGCCGAGAGTCTATGGTCTAAGGCTGTCATATCGAAGGCATCCTATAATAAGGATAGCTGGTTACACTCACCAAAGAGATCTTCGAAAAGTACCGACCCATGGGAAAAGCAATGCGACCATTGGCTCCAATTTATTCTAGATACGGTTCAAGAAAAAAGAAATATGAAAAAAAAACAGATCTACCACTTAGGTTTATTCTTTAAATTTATTGAAGCTCCCCACCACGCACTCAAAGTCTTAAAAAACCTTGAAGGCTTTGCTGTGGACTGGTTAAGGATTGACATTTATATTGACTCGGAGCAATATATTCTGGCCCTAGAAGAAATTTCCAAGGTAGAAAAAAAGTATGCCGAACACCCAGAAACAAGTTTTGCAGCAAATTACTCCAGGGGAATTGCATTAAAGCACCTCGGACAGGAGCCTGCAGCTATTGAATTTATGAAAAAAATTGTTCAAGTCAAGAGAGACTACAGGTCTGCCCTTCAGTACATTAAAGACTGGGAGTCGCCATGAGTACAAACAATCGCCCGTGGAAGCAATGATGAGTCAACGAACTGTTATTAGAATGAGCGGACTCCTTTCTCTAACATGCCTTCTTATAGGCTTCTTATATAGCTACTACTCCCCAAGGCTGAAGTCGTGGCTTCTCTTGGAAATAGCGACTCAAAGCCAAAAACACCTCCATATAAAACTTCTTCCAGAGTCCTTGGAACTTACATTCTTGCCTCTAGGTCTCAGTATTCACAATATTCACATGACCCCACAGCCCCCTCTCAAAGATAACTTGGCTCCCACAAATATTGATCGTGTGGATATCTATTTTCAACTCTCACCACTGTTTCGTAAAAACCTTAAGCTCAAACACATTCATGTTACCGGAGGCACATTTAAATACACACAGCAACTATCTAAAAAATCAGCCCAAGAACCATCCCAAAAACCATCTGAAAAATCACCCCAAAAGAAAGATATAAATTTAGATTTATTATTAAATCTACCCATTGACCAGATCAGTACTGAAAATGTGAATATCTATGTGAAAATGGAGAAAAAAGAAGAACACAATCTTAGAGAAGACACACTCATTCAAGCCATTGACTTAAAATCAAATTTAAGAATTGTCTCCGGACACATATATTTTGATGTACTTTCAAATAAGGTCATCTTTAAAAAAACAAATCCTCATGCTTCCATAAATATGGGCCTGTTTGCTCAGATACAAGTGAGCAAAGACCGAATTCAAATTGACTCAATAAAATTCACAAAGAATCGGTCATTTTTTAATATATCTGGTAAGATCAGTGGTCATCTTAATCAAAACCAATACAACACCATCAATATCAAGACAGAGGGGGACATTAAGCTTGAAGACCTCACTCACATTATCAGCGGAGTCTTTCCTCAAAAGACAATTCCTCAAATGGAGGGAGATATTGACTTCAAGGTGCGAATCAACCATAAGAGAAAACAATCTCTTCTTTTAGATATTGATATTAAATCACAAAATACATATCTAAATAAAATCGAAGTCGGGAATTTCCAAATCAAAGGAAAGAATAAGGGACGAAAATTTTTAACCTCTTTCTTTAGAATTGAAAATTCTGGAGCAAAAACGCAGATTCATAATTTTAACATCCTCCTTAGAGATGAATATTATTTTTCTGGCGACATTGATCTTTCTTATTTTGAACTTAAAAATTTTTTAAATACTCTAAAAATAGAAAATACCCTTGTACATATGGATGCCAATGGAAATATTCCATGTGAAGGAAGGTTAAAGCCAGAGTTTGAATTAAACTGTCATTACGATCTAAAGATTCCACTTCTTGAAGTTCAAAAAGATAATTATTCCCTCTCTCATACAACAAAATTGCCTAAATTATCTAAATTATCTAAATCGTCTAATAAAATGAAATTGGTTGGTAAATTAAAATTACCTCATAATAAAATAAAATCACCTCATAATAAAGTAAAATTAAAGAACATTTATGCCAAAGGAGAGGTATCCATTTCTTCTAAGAAGTTAACATACAAATCTGACATAGGCTTTCCCAGTGCCAAAGCCCAAACTCATGGGTCCGTAAGCTTTAATAAAGATTTTCTTTATATTAGCCACTATAAAGGAACAATAGAAAAGCTCTCAAATATTGATAACTTATTTGACCTAAACCTTTCTGGGTCAGTTCACATCAAAGGGACCGCACAAGGCAACATCACCGGGAAGCCAAAACATACTCTCATAGATATGAATCTCCAAGGAAGACATGGCTATCTCAAAGATTGGTTTCTGGGCCACCCCTCTTTTCATATGAAGTACCATCAAGGAATTTTAAAGTTTAGCGACCTTGAGGGAAGGTTCCATCAAACGAAATACCATGGCAATATCACCTTAGACTTTTTAAAAAATAATATCTCTTTAAACATAGAAGCCCCTCTTCTTCGACTGAATATCTTTAATAATTCTTTTAAGAAGAAATTTAATATTAATCCTCGTCTTCATGGATCTGGAAAAGCTCACATGAATCTATGGGGTCCTTTTTCAAAACTCAACTATAAACTCAAATCGAAATTTCATCGAGGAAGCCTTTATGGAGAAGGGTTTGATGTCCTAGAATGTCATATCTCATCAAAGAGTGGCGAGAGTTCTTTAGATAATGTTCTTATAAAAAGACGACAAAGCTCTTTGAAGCTGAGTGGCTTTGTAGAACACAACGGAAATATCGATGCTCACCTATCAGGTCATCGCATTACCATCGAACAAATAGATAACTTAGAAAGTCTCGGCTTAGACCTCACCGGACAATTCGACTTTGAATCAAAAATTCAAGGCCCTCATCAAAAACTCACGGCACAAATTGAAGGAACGATATCAAACACAATGGTGAGAGACGCTGCTATTAAAGATTCAACATTTAAAATACACACAACCGAAGACAAAATGTCTGGTCACTTTAATCTTCTTGGAGGTGAAATTGATTCAAAGTTTCACCTCCCTCTTAAAAAAGGAAACCCCTTTTCTTTGTCTATTTACACCAAAAATTGGGACTTTACAAAATTCTTCTCTATGTTCTCAGAATCTGTAGAAAAAAAGAGTTTCCAATCCAAGATGACCTCAGAAATTAATTTAAGTAACGAAAATGGAAATTTATGGAAATCTAGTGGATATGGTCAAATATCTCGATTTGAGATATCTAGAGGACCTATCTTCATGTACGCACCTCAAACTATGAAGATATTCTTTTCAAACGGAATTATGAAAACACAAAATTTTAAAATAATAGGAGAAAATACTTTTCTTGAAGTGATATCAGAAGGATCTTCATACGAAAAAATAAATATTGCACTCAATGGCATTTTAAACATGGGCTTGGGAATACTTATAACTCCATTTCTAAATGAACTCAATGGACGCCTTACATTTTCAAATCAAATATCCGGCCACCTCTTCGACCCATACATAAAAGGATCCATAGATATAAAAGATGCCTTTATTCAAATTAAAAAATTTCCTCATCCACTGGAAAATGTCTCTGCAGATCTTTTGTTTAGCAAAAAAAATCTTCTCATCAACACCTTTAAGGCTAATTTTGCTAGAGGAAGCATACAGTCCTGGGGCAAAGTTCACTTTCTTGAAATAAATAAAGTGCCCATAGATATTAAAGCTAAATTTAAAGGTATTTCTTTGGATGTCCCCGAAGGAGTCCACACAAAGGGGGATGGAGATATACATATTTCAGGAAATTATTTTCCCTATAAAGTTAGAGGACAATATAACATTTTAAGTGGTGGAGTGAAGAAGAACTTTTCGATACCAATATCAAGTTTTAAGAAAAGAGTCACACCCAGTATTATTCTTCCTGATTTTTTAAACAAAGCCAGAGAAACACCTATTGATCTCAAATTTGCATTGCATATTAATAATCCAATTAAAATACAAACACGAGTTAGCACTGTAGATATTAATACCCAAGTCCATGGACATGTCAAAGTAATGGGACCATATAATCAAATCATATTGAGAGGAACCCTTGAAACAATGGATGGCGGAGAAGTTAACTTCAGATCTAATATTTTTAATATAAAGACAGGTCGAATTGTCTATAGAGATTCTTCTCCCTTTGACCCTGAAATACTTATTTCTGCCAACACGAGGGTCGGAGGATCAGACATTAACCTTGTCGCTCAAGGAAGACCAAGTTCACCTGAGATACATTTAACAAGTCGCCCCCCTATGCCAGAGCATGAAATTATATCTTTATTAGTTTTTGGACTCACATTAAAAAAATCATATACTCTTTCGCCGTCATCGATATTTGATGAAAATAATCAAAGACAATCTACCTTTCAAGCAGCCTCTGCAATTTTTAATGAACAAATCGGTCTTACAAAAGAAATTAACAATCAACTTGGTATTCAAGTGGATATTTCTTCGTCCTATGACGAGACAACGGGAGCAATTATTCCATCTGTTGTCGCTCGAAAACAGTGGACACCTCAATTTGGAGCCTCCATTGCAAGAACTATAGGTAACAAAGAACCTACCAATCTTCTGAGAACGGAGTATCGTATTAATAATAATGTTTCATTCGTAGGATCATTTAAACAAAAAGAAAATAGCTCAACAGAGACTGATATAAAAAATTCTAATATTTTTGGACTCGATTTGGAATATAAATTTGAATTCAATCTAGATGATGACAAATGAATATAGATATGACTATGACTATAAAAAAAATCATTATATTTTTCGCATTCATCCTTTCTTTTAGCCAAACCACGATGGCTAGGGAACAATTTTTGTTCGAATCTATATCAGAATCAGATATCAAGTCTATCAAAAAAAAATTTCTTAATCACCAAAAATCTTCACCCAATAATCAAATCATCCTCCCTCCCAAGGCCAACACACCCCTTCAACTCAATATTTCTCTCGGAGACAAGATTATTAAATACTTAATGATGACGGAACGATATAAATCTGTCTCCCTCATAAAAAGCCAAAAAGGTCTTATTATTAAGGGAGAAAAATCTCGTATTATTAGAAAAATTTCTATTAAAGGAAATAAAATTATAAGCAATAAAAAGATTGCTTCTTTCACCTCCTTATCTGAAGGTCAAGGCATGAATCGCTCTTCTTTGATTCAAGGGGTAAGCGCAATCAAAAAATATTATAGCGAGAGAGGTTATATCAACGTCAACGTTCAAGTAAAAATAGTCTCTACTGGCAAGGATGGCATTCACCTCAAGTATGTCATTGAAGAAAATGAGCCTTGCTTAGCTGACAACATTGTTATTACAACGACTAATAATAAAATAAAGAAGAAAATTCTATCAAAAATAAAAAAATATAAGAACAAAGTATTTTCTAACAAACTTATTTTTAAAATAGACGAATCTATCAAAAATACCCTCCAAGAAAATAGATATATAACTTCCCAATTGGAACAGGTCCAAGCCATTTATAACGAAAAAAAGACACGTGTAAAAATAGAGTATAAAATAAGAAATCCCTATAAATATGAAATATATATTTTTGGCAACAAGGAGTACTCAAGATCATCAATTTTGCGCACCTTCGGCATTAAAAAAGTTCAATCACACAATATTGATCCTGTTAATGAGATGCGAATTCAACTTAAAGATCGCTATAAGAGGGATGGATTCATTCATGTTAAAGTTGACTACACAATAGAGTCTCACCTATCCTCATTCATCAAAAAAGTAGTATTTAAAATAACCGAGGGACCAAAAGTAAAAATAAATAAAATCAAAGTTTCTGGAATTTTGAAGAAAAAATCTAAACGATATGAAGAATTTATCAGTCAAAATAGTTCAGATTTAGTAGCTTCAGGATACTACAATTTAGAAGATATTAAAATAGGAAGGGATAATCTTATCGCTCACCTAAGAAACCAAGGTTACCTTCAGGCGATTCATATTTCAACATCTATAAAATATCTGAATCGAGATAAATCATTGGGGGATATATCCATTCTTATTGATGAAGGTTTGCCAACAAAAATTCATCATATTAAATTTACAGGTGCTAATTTTTTTACAAACCAACAACTCATAAAACAAGTAGGCATAAAGGTCGGATCCCCTTTGAAAAATCAACATGTAAAGGACGGTGTACAAAAATTAAAAGATTTTTATGCAAACCAAGGATTCTTGGATTTTTATGTGAGAAATGAGGAATCAAAAAATATCATAACCCCCAAAAAACCAATCATTCAGTTCAATAATCTTAATAATCAAGAAGACTTAAACTTTAATCATCAAGTAGATTTAGCTTTTATGATTTATGAAGGTCCTCAAATCAAAGTGGCCTCTATTCTTATAGAAGGCCACTCTATCACCAAAGATTATGTCATCCTCAAAGAACTTAACTTTAATGTCGGCGATGTTCTCACACGAAAGAACATACTCCTCTCACAGAAGGCTCTGAATCGCCTCGGTATTTTTTCTCAGGTTGACATTCAAGTTCTTGGGCAAGGAACAACGAATTCCTGGCGCACCGTGCTTATTCGCATTCGTGAAGCCAACCCAGGATCCTTTAAAACGGGCCTGGGGCTTACCAATGAAAGGCAGCTAACAGGCCGCTCTTATGTAGGAGCTGCCTACAACAATATCAGAGGTACTTCACGGTCCTTAAGCGGGCGCCTTGACTACCAAGTAAGCCTTGTTGAAAAAAGAGCCTCCAATGAGTTGCAAGCCACTATGGGCTACTTAGAACCTTATCTTTTCGATTCCATGTGGCGTGGGCGTATCAACTCCATTGCCGCCAAAGAACTACGGGATCAAGATGAACAGGTAGAGAGGTATGCAATAAGCCAAACACTCGACCTCATCCTTGAGAAGAATTTTAGCCAAGAAATCACGTTCAATTGGACTCTTTTAAGCTGGACCCAAAGACGCCTTGATATTGAACCCAAACCAAATTCAAGTTTAAGCCGAAAAACCTTAAACGAACTCAAAATTGCTCAAATAGGGCCTAGCCTAGACTTTGAGTATAGGGACAGCCCCTTTCTCCCCACAAAGGGCTACTATGGTAAACTGAGTGCATTTTATGCCTCTCCATTACTGGGCAGTTCAGACCCCGTGCACTTTTTTAAGATGGAAGGAAATTTTCGACATTATTTACCCATCGGAGAAACTCGATGGATTTGGGCCAACTCTTACAGTGCAGGCTATATAAAAGATATTCTAGGAAATAATGGACAAAGCGGCATTCCATTTCTCTCCTTTTTCTTTCTCGGTGGGCAAAGATCCATTCGTGGATTTGGCGGCAGTGATGAGCTGGAAAGAATTCCCAGTAGTGATACACTCAGCCTTAGCGATCCCAGTAGTTCCACACAATTAAGACAGGCCGAACTTATCCAAACAGAAAAAGCTTTTTATGGCCTTTTCCGCTCTGAAATCCGATTTCCCATTAAAGGAGTGTTTGGTGGTGTTCTTTTCTATGATGTGGGCGGGGTTCATATGTCAGATATATCTCAGAGAAAAACTTGGAGGCAAAGCTTTGGAGTCGGCCTGAGATTAAATTCACCCTTCGGACCTATTGTCCTCGATTATGCACGAAAAATCAATCCTTTGTCTGGCATTGGACGCTATGGCCAACAAAATGAGCGAGAGAGTAAAATTCATGTTTCTATTGGTACTTTTTAAAAAAATCCGTGCCAATCAATTGACAAAACAAGCAATTGACAAAACAAGAAAAATTTGGAACAATTATATAATGACTCTTGTATCTTCTTCAAATCAAGGAGGTTTCACGATCACCGCAGCACTGATGTCTGTGGCTATCGTGGGCGTAGGTATGTCTGCCATGATAAGCATGCTTTCGTTTCAACATAGAGAACTTCAGTCCATCAAAGAGCAGCTTATTAGTTCCAATATAAAACAATTTATCCTACAAACCATGAAAGATTTGAGAAAATGCGATTGTCACTTCAATTCATCTTTGAACTCCGGCCCCTTCAACGGTGAAGCTGTAGGGCCTTTCACCATCGACATGACAACACCACCCATTGGAGACATTAACCTAGGCAGCCTCCGCACAGGTTGTGATTTCACAGGAACGAACAATATCATCGTCGCGGCAGGAGCAACCATTAAAAATATGGGACGGCTAAAGACAAAATCGGTCCGAGCAAAAAAGATTCAGCCCACAACAACCCTCGGAGAGTATCAAGCTGAACTTACGGTGGATTTTGAAACACCAAATCGCCCCCTCAGGCCCGTCGTCGTAGATATTCTTCTTTCTGTTGACACCACGGTAGCTGGTGCCCAAAGCCCATAACTCACTGTGGCCCGACACTGGTTGCAGCAGCCAGCAACACAGATTCTGCCGTGTACAAATATAAAACTCAGTTCGATAACTTCATTGAAAATACAGAGTTTAGTATCCTAACCCCCGGCAGCACCATTGTTCAATGCTTTAAAAAAACATTTCGATGTTCTGGAGAGCATAACCTATCCACATCCACCTGCGATTACTCTTCAAGAGGTATTTATTGCTGAATTTCACGAGTTTGACCCACTGAATTTCACGAGTTTGACCCACTGAATTTCACGAAGTTTGACCCACCCCTCAGTCAGTCAATTTGAGGTCCAATTTTGAATTTCACGGTGGCTCAAACTTTGTCAATTTAAACCTTCTTTTTTCTGCTGACTCAGTAACTTTTACACCCTCAATGTCACGATGTCCCAACGGTGGGTTAAGGCTTATTTGCCAGAATGTTAGATGCCAACTAAAATTGGCCACTTTGTCATTGAGAATCTCGGCCCTTCCCATTTTTGAGGTTTCAATGGAGGGTTTTTCGATGGGGATGTTGAACCCATGGCTCAAAATGGCAGAGAATAGCGAGCCAGTTATCCACAAATTTATCCATGGTGACGCTGCGTCTGTGACCCCGATGTCTATCAACGCAGCGCTGCCGTGGGTAAATTTTGTGGATAACTGGCGGGTACATGATTCAATAGTTCCGATGGAGTGTCTCCCGATGGTGTCTTCTGATGGTGTCTTCTAAGGTCTGCTTTTGCATGGATTCTCCTTAAATCGTCTTTCTCTGCCTAAATGAGCTTCCAGACATGGCTATTTTGATAGCTTGAGAGGTTATGCGATCCATAATAGCTTCACAAACGATGGGATCCCCAATGACTTCACTCCAATTTTTTATTGGAAGTTGGGTTGTAAGAATGAGGCTCAGGTCAGGGCCTCGTTCATCAATCACATCGTAAAGGTCTTGATATTGGCTGGAGGTAAGGGGTTTGATACCAAAGTCATCCAACACAAGTATAGAGATTGATTTTAGCCTTTTAAGGAAGTTTAGATATGTCCCCTGGGCTCTTTCTAAGTTGAATTTTTCAACAAGAGTATTCATTCTGAAGAACTGAGTGGAAAAACCCTGGCGACAGGCGTGATTGCCTATGGCACAAGCCAAATATGACTTTCCAACACCTGTTGGGCCAGAGATAATTATATTTTGACCTCTTTGAGCAAATCTCATAAGGGCTAGATCACTCAAAACTCTTCGATCGACTCCTCGGCTGGGCTTGGTTTCAAAGGCCTCAAGGCTTGCTTTTTGCTTCAAAGCTGCTCTTTTGATAAGTCTTAAGACCTTCTGATTGTCACGATGGATTTTTTCGTCCTCAAAGATGACATTTAGAAAGTCCTCGTAACCAAGATCCTGCTCCTCAGCTTCTTTGAGCCTCTGGCTCAAGGTTGCTAAAACTCCCCTCATTTTTAATATCTCTAATAAATTTTCTGTTTGTTTAATCATTTTCTTCTCCTATACGACCTCTCTTATGGAGGTCAAAATGACCCGTTAGGTGGTTGAGAACCACCCACCGGGGCTATGTGATTAGTGGCGGCAAGCATTCTCCCAGTGCTCTGAACCTCTTAAATTTTCATTAGGTTGACGGCAGACTCTTGGCTCCTCTTTTCGATGACTTTTTGCTGAAATGACTTTCTCAACTCCACGAACCCTAATGTCACTTAAAGCTGCATCTACAAAAAATGAGCAAGCCTGCTCCAAAGAAGCTGTTGAATACCGTTTTCTTAGATTGAGTATCCCCTGAACACGACGAAGATACATAAGCGGATGGCGAGGCTCTTTGATAAGCCGCTCGGCAACTTTGTGAATGCTTTCTCCAAGGCTTGATGCCTCTTTAAGTACATTTTGTGGCGTTTGCTCTAAAATGGGCCGGTGGGACTCAGGGAGATGAGATTTTGTCGTAAAGTAGCGCCCTCGACTGCCCTGGGGGATGTGATGTATCGCCACCCGCTCTAATTCTGAATAAACCTCCAAGCATTGTTGGCTAATACGAATATCTAATTTCTTGCCGCGATGCTTATAAGGAACAGAGTAAAAATTGTAGTTATATTGAATGTGACAATCCGGATGAACCTTGGCATGCTTCCAGAATCCACTCTCATAGCGTCTTTCAGGAAGAGGATTCAATTTTGACTTCTCAAAAGATTCAAACTTCTGTCGACGACTCAACCCATACTTTTTTTGAATACGATCATTGAAAATAGCTGCCAAATGCTTCAACTCAGCGTTGATGTCTGCTAGAGAATACATTTGTCGCTCTCTTATCTGGGGCCAAGACCAGCGCCAAAAGACTCCAAGGGTATTTTCGATAAGACTCTTGTCTTTGGGATGAGATGGCCTCATCGCCAAAGGAGCCACATTGTAGTGATCACACAAGAGGTGAAACTCAGAGTTAATATCGGGATCATAAGTATCAGCTCTTGTCACTTGAACCTTTGCGTTATCAAAAGCAATGGTTTCGGTCACACCACCAAAAAACTCAAAACCAGAAGCTATGGAGGAAAAAACATCTTCCCGCTGCTCTGTTAATGTGGCGCAGGGAAAGAAAAACTGACTCGATGGAAGTATCATCCCAAATAATCGACATTGGATGAACTCCCCAGTCTTGGTATCTGTATAGCCAAAACAAGAGTCTTTTCCCTTATAGTCAAATTCACTCCGCTCACCAGGGGTGAATGTCTGGTGCATATCAAGCTTTATACTTGGGTGCCTCCGACGAAACTCTCTCCAAAAAGAAAGATAACTCACACCGTCAATCTCGGACTGAATATGTCGCTCCCAGTAATGAGCTAATTGAGTCCCTAGGTGTTAGGCGCCAATTAAAATTGGCCATTTTTAGAAGCCGTCGCCAATGAAAAACGGCCAGTTGATGATGTACTGATTTAGTTATTCTTCGTTCAGAGTTTAGTCAAGTGTCTTTATTTTGCTCATCATTTAACTCGGACTATGCCACAAGATTCTGAGGAATGATTTTCTGCCCACCACTTTTGGCATGACCCCAAATGCATCCTTCAGCCCTATGGCAGAGGTAAATGGAGTATTTTTCAGGATTCCTTGGCGCAGCTAATGTCTAAAGCTCCGCGAGAGTGACGAGCAAATAGTACGGTAAAAGCCAGTTATCCATAAATTTATCCATGGCGACACTGCGGCTGTGACCCCGATGTCTAGCAACGCAGTGCTGCTGTGGATAAATTTTGTGGATAACTGGCGAGTTCCTTCCCCAAAAGTGGGGATCTCTAATGAACTTCTTTGGTTGAACTTTCCTCTTTGCTCTGTTTAGACTTGGCTTTTGCCGATTCGGTTCTCCAACTTTCTTTTCCTTCAATGTTGAGGGTTTCACAGTTGTGAATAATTCGATCAACAGCAGCAGCGGTGGTAATAGGGTTAAGAAACACCTTATCCCATTCAGAGTAAGTTAAGTTTGTAGTGATCATGAGACTTTTCCTTTCATATCGCTGAGATATGAATTGAAAGAAAAGATCAGCACCCTCTGTGCAGGAAGCTGTATAGCCAAGTTCATCACAAGCAATAAGATCAAAACGGTCTAATTTCTTAAAAAGAGCATTCAATGAGAGTTCTTTCTTGCTTTCACGCATTGTTTCAATAAGTTCATGAGTGGTGACCCATAAACATCGATAGCCTTGTTCACAGAGTGAACGAACTAGGGACATGGCCAAATGACTTTTCCCCATTCCAAAGCTTCCGTAAAACACAACATTACAGGCTTTTCTGACCCACTCTCCCTCTGCCATCCAATTAATTTGCTGAGCTGTCACTCCCGTTCTTTTCTGGAAGTTATAAGTTTGGAGTGATTTAAGTTGAGGAAGCTTGGCCCCCTTAAGCAATCTTTTCACTCTCTGGGAATGCTTGTCAGCAAGCTCATTTTGAACGAGTATACCTAAATACTGTTCATACGTCTTTTTTGTTTTTTCGGCAACTCTAGCCGTTGCAACATATTCATCCGCCATCGCTGGAAGTCGGAGTTTTTTAAGAGAACCTATAAGTTCTTCGTGATTCATTAAGAACCTCCTATGTTTGGAACAAGACTGTCATATTGAGACAATCTAGGTTGAAGTGGTTTTTGTTGGTCATTCAAATTAATTTTGGTGGGATTGCCTAAGAGCAAATCTTTTATGGATTTAAAGTCGAAAATCTCACGACTTTCTAATTGAAGCTCCATGGCTGTAGATAAGTCCTGCCAACTCACATGCTGAATCAAGTTGATAACTCTTAAATATTCATGCTCGGCACGGCTTGAATCTTGTTGCTTGAGGTATTGATAAAAATTTTCAAACACATTTGTTGGAAAAAGAATGGATCGGTGAGCCCATCTTACCATGGCTTGCGGCTTACGAACTAAAGAGGGAAGGATATGTTCAAGAAGAAGACTATGCTCCCCATCAGGTTTTCTTTGATGGCGAGCGACAATTTCTTGCTTCCCTCCTGCACGATAGATCGTGACATGATAGGGACCCTGTACGGTTTTACAGGGAGATTGGATCACCTCATCAGGTATGGAATATGTGGTTTTACCTATTCTCAAAGTCCCATAACCATTACTTTGACAAATATTCACCTTACAGAGAATATCTTCATCTCGTGGAGGCAAAGGCTTAAGAACTTTGGCCTCCTCCTCAAAGCGAGATTTGGTGGAGTCACTCTGATGCTGATCCATATAAGACTCTAAAAACTGATTCAAATGATCCCAGTCTTTAAAAACAATTCCTTTGTTTCTAACAATATTTTTTATCCGAGAACTGAAGGTTCGAATATCACGCTCCACATCTCCCTTGTCAGAGCCCTTCCCTGCGCGGCAGGGAAGAACCTTAAATCCATAGTATTGGATGGCTCGATCAAAAGATTGGGTGTAAATTCGCTGATTTCCTTTAAGAACTTTCTTCACACAGGGAGATAAATTATCAATACGGATGTTCGCACTCATCCCACCTATCTTTTCAAAAAAAGCATGCACCCCATCGATGAAACACTCATAGACAAGAAAGGGGTAGGCACGAACCCAACAGGTGCCACTACAAGGCAATGTTCCAAAATGGAGATGAACGATCTGAACACCATCGGCAAATGGTAAAGCAACCTTCTCCTTAAAATCAAACTGAGCCTGTTCTCCAGGATCATATCTTTGGCTGAAAAAACGCTCCTTGGGGCGAGAACCAAGAATCTCACAAACTCTTCTCTGAACCGTTCTCTCACTCCCACGATAACCCTCCTCAACTAATAGCTCATATATTTCACGGGCGGTGTTACTTGGGTTCAACTTCAAAAAGTACTTCACCCGATCCATATATCCATTAAGGGGATCTGGGCGAGTTCTTTTGGACCTCGCCTTGTACTTCGGTGGGGTGTTGGACTCACAGTACTTGCGCACCGTCTTACGATTGATCCCTAATTCACGAGATATTTCTGTCTTATTTTTACCACTGTGACTCAGGTCACGAATGCGGCCGAAAGTGTATTGACTAATCATAAGATCCTCCTCATTGCTAACCTTTTGAGTTGCAAAAGGGAGGGACTCTGTGAGCTTAGTATCTATATCAGAAGAAGAGACTTCATTGTCTAGTATTTGAACACTCCCTGAAGATTGGTCACTTTTCATTGGCGACAACCTCCATATTGAAAGTGGGACATTTTAATTGGCGACGGCTTTAAGGGAAGCCTGTCTTCAGAAAGAAATTCCATGAAAATTGAGGCAAATGTTGGAATCTTGTGGAATTTAAATACTTTAGAAAATGGGCACAGCCTAAACAGGCTTTTCTTGACTATATATTTAACCTCATTGAAATCCAGAAACAGTCTACAAAGGAGAAATATGGAACCTGAATAGGCTGTCATGGAAGGACTCTCCAACACGGAGCCCCTTTCCAGGTCGACAAGAACCCAAAAGGAGTTCTTATCAGCTCGGAGCCTTTTTATGAGTAATATCAATTGATTATATGCGTCTCGGTTGACAATGCCAAAAATCACCATAGGTCCTCCTCTGAAAAGTGGCCACTTTTCATTGGCGACGGTGGGGCATTTTAATTGTCAGCTAACACTAGGCTTTGTTTGAGGCGAACATCTGTCCAATTCACCTTGGATGACCATGGGGCTTGGTAGGGCCCATGCGACCCCTTTGAGCGGCTGTTAGGGCCTCCGGGACTATCCTTCACATACTTCTTCACAGTGTTCCGACTAACACCCATAGCTCGAGCTATTTGTCTCGAACTGAGTCCAAGCTCTATGTATTTCTTAATATTGTTGATCATTCTTGCTCCTTTTTTCTTACCTTGTTTGCCCATAGACACCTCCTCGTTAATGCGTAGCGCAGAAAGAATATCTATGAAGATCTAAGTGGGTCAATGTTTGGTGAAATTCAGTGGGTCAAACTTCGTGAAATTGGGTGGGTCAAACCAGGTGAAATTGGGTGGGTCAAACTAGGTGAAATTTTGCAAAATAGCTTAACGCAGAGGCAGAGGGGTGTGGTGGCTTAAGGAAACGGCATTGATTCAGGGGGGCATGAGTTTACAGAGAGAGATTTATATTTTCTCTGGTAAGAAGGAGCAATTTACCTCTTGAACTCTGCTACCCCCTGAACAGTTACGTGATATTATCACTTTGGATGAGCTAACTGCACAATCAGACGTTAAGTGTTGATTTTTAGGTAATTGGTCAAAAGAAAGTAATAAAGTCACATGAAACTCTGTTTAAATGGCTTTGATGTGAGATTCGCTTGTTATTATTACTTTTCTTTAACCAGTTCACAATATGCAGGCTACAAGTGGTTCTGAGAACCAATTATGATTGGTTAATAAAACAGCATAATCAAAAATATGGTCAGAATAAAAACAGAAATGACGCGGTTTTTTTTGGTCTAAATAAAGTATCGTATAACACCAGCCCTTTTGAGAGACCTTTCATAGCTTCTTCTGATCCGCCCATCGGGGCTCTCCTCGCATCAACGAAAAAAGGGGCCGTCGTTACCATCTTTTACCCTAATTTTACCATAAAATGCTTTGGGGGAAAATTCTTTCTTGTTGGTGATAGTGGTATTATTGCGGTGGTTCGGATCACAAAAAGACCTTGTTTTTCAGCCTTGCTGTGAGAGCCCTCTGGCCTTTAAATAGCTATGGCACCGTAAATCGTCTTGTCTTTGCGCTCTGGAAACATATTTCTAAACATTTTGAGCTTGTCTATAAAGACGAGGTACAAATACAGTAACCTTCATGGGGGCGCCTTGCTTCCCCACCCACGCCCATGAATGTTACCAAATACAAAGCTCCTTTATCCTTCCTATTCCCTCCTAGCGAAGATAGTTAGCTTGAGTTCTTCACCGACCATGGTGTAAATGGGGCATTGGCCACTTAGCTCCTTGCTTTCATCAAGAATAATACCCACACCCTCCCCCCGGCGCTCTAAAAAGTATTTCCTACTTACGGTTTGCCCCATAGAGTGATTTAAGGAGATTTCAGATAGTAAGCGAGACAAGAGTTCATTGCGAGTGACCTGATTATAAGGCAAGGTCTCGATAGTTAAAGTATTGGCCAATGAGCCAGGCGAATGGATTTCTAGCCTGTCAGAAAAGATAAATAAACGTATCTTTGATCCATATTTAGAGTAATCTCTATGTACAACAGCATTAACAATAGCCTCAAAAACAGCTCTCATACTATATTGTGGTCTCTCACTTCTTCCGATTTCTTTGTGTGCTGATATTTGATTGTATTTCTCTACAAACTTAAAAGCATCCATAATTTGAATGTCCAAGGGTCCATTGAAGTCTTTGGCATCTAACTGATAATTGGCATCCTTGGTTATTCCATTATAGTAAACAGCCTGAATAAAACTGTTATTAAGATACCTTTCGGGACTCTGACAACTCATCAAAATGCCAGCAACAGAGGCTCGATACTCTCCATTCTGATGGACGAGGAGTCGACGTTTACGAAGAGATAATAGGGGATCAGAGTCTCCATCATATCGTATAAACCGTCTGTAATAATCTAGGTAAAGTGTACGAATATCTGTTTGAGGAACGGCCTGTTCATCAAAGGCGATCACTCTTGCTTGGGAACGGCTTTGCATCAATCGCGCCAATTGTTCCGTTGGCATCTCCCTCTTACTACTTCCTTGGCGTATAAAGTAACCATTTGGTGATTTATGGACAAAAAGACTTTGTGGAACCTCAATTTTTAGTAAATGTTTATTGTTAATAGTTAGTTTTTCTGTTTGAATACTCACGGTGGGTTCTAAACTATCTTGACAGACTTCAATGACAGTTTTTTCGTCTGTATTTAATTTTCTACGATCCATGCCAATGATTTCGCCACTATCATCCACACCTACAAGTATCACTCCACCTTTGGCATTTGCAAAAGCTGCAATTTCATTGGCTAAGGATTCTCTTCTTGGTAAATCGACTTTAAACTCCACAGTGGAGTCTTCACCAAGACCTATTTTTTCTATGATTTCAGATAGACTATCCAGCATCGTTTGTTCCCAAGTGAATACGCTTGTATCTTTGTTCAAAAGCGATTGCTCCCCCTTCGAGAACATTACATATTTTTTTTCTAATGGACTTATCTTGAATACTTTCGGGATTGTCTAGGTGAGATTCACCCTCTCTGACTGTAAGAGGCAATACTAACTCGGCATTGCCGTTAACTACAATATTAGCATTGTGGGTCACCACAATAATTTGCCTCTGAGATTTTGTCTCGCACAACTGTTTAACAATTAAATCGTAAATCAGTTCATTGTCAAGGTCGTCTTCGGGTTGATCCAAAAGCAAAGGCTCCCTTCCATAGGATAAAATAAAAGCTAAAAGTGCCGCTGTCTTTTGACCTGGAGACCCCTGTTGGATATTTTGTGGGCGATGATCCTTGTTTCGATGATCCTTGTGTCTATCCTTTTCCTTTGTGGTATGAAAGGTGATACTTAAGGAGTCTTCTGGGAACCAACATTCTAAGTCACTAATGGATTCTTGGGGAAGATTTTTTATACGGTTCTGAAAGCGGTTACTAAAATGATTATTAGAATAATTATGGAAACATTTTTGAGATTTGTTAGAACGCTTATCTATCGACTCTTCACCTTCTTGAAAAAGATTGGACAAGACCTTTTTGATTTCTTCAAAGAAGACCTCACATTCTGAATCAGAGTATATTTTCTTTAGCAATTCAAAATCTCCATCAAAAGTATTTTGGCACTGAATTAATTCTCTCAATTCTATTGCAATATCTGACCAAATTTGACCAAATGGTTTGATTTCGATATTCACAGATGAGTGACCTTTTGAAATCGACTTGAGAAATAATTTCCGGTTTTCTGTTAAATTCTTTCTATTCTTAAATATATCTTGCAACACTTGCTTACTCTCTTGACTCATTTTTTGTAAAGACTGAGAAAGTTCAGAGATTTGACCCAGCTCTTTCTGATAAACTCCATATTGTTCCAACAGTTGGGGGTATTTAGACAAGTCGATGCCCTGTTGGCTCAAACTATGTTCTAAATTTTTGTACTCTTCTATGTCTTCTTTTAATTTTTGCATCCATGGTGATTTTATTTCTTTTTCTTTCCATTTACTCAGAAAATCTTGAGCCTCTCGGATGAGATTTTCTAATTGATTAGAAACTTTTTCGAATGGATAGTGGTCTTGAATTTCCTTTAAAATATTGTCATGATCCTTAAATAATTTCTTATCAAATGGCACAGGGTTGATGTCTTTCTTTGTCTTTTCCAAGGAGGAAACGGTCTGTTTCCAAGAGTCTTTCAAACCCTCAATAACAGACAACTGTCTTTGACGTAGACGGTATCTCTCCAATATTTCTTTATGGCCAGATTTTTCAATCTCTTCTATTTTTCTTTGAGTATGGATAAGCTGCCCACTCCATTCATCCTTTTTCAATATCTTGTCATTGATTTCTTTAGACTTTTGTTTCAACTGTTTGTAGCGATTCATAAGTTCAGTATGTTTTTGCTCCCATTCTTTATATTTTACTTGAGGGTCTTTATCAATGATACTCAGTAAAGCATCTGGCTTTTGTGCCAAAGAAAATATTTGCTTTTGGCTATAAATATAAACAGGGAAGAGAGTCTTGATTTCACCATCTTCAACTTTCCACTGCCCTTCTTCTGTCTCAACTTCCAAGGAGCCCATCTCTCCCTTCACTGACCAGTTTAGGCGATAGCGTGTTTCCCCTTTGCGATAAATAAGTGACAAATGACTATCTTCACATAGCAAATGTTCTTTCTCTATGCCAAAATATTTTTGATTTTCTTCTTTCAAAGAGTCTGGGATTTCTGACTGCCTTCTTAAGACGAGGCGCATAAACTCCAACAATGTAGATTTACCACTTCCCCGCCCTCCAATAATTGTATTGAGATATGGACTCAAAGAAACACAAAAGTCTTGAGCGCGCCCCATATACTTAGCTTCTTTAACTTCCATTTTTTCAATAATAAATTCGGAATGATCACGAAGATCTGCTTTGATATGGTTGGGGTGTGCGACAGAACCTAAGTGTATTAAAGAGCCACCATCTGTCAGTGCCAGTTTTAAACCTTCAATGGAGGCTTGACTCATTTTGATCCAAGTAAATAAGTGCTCTCGGTCTTTTAAATACTTTTTATCCTTTTGTTCCAAGCTATGAATATCAGACCCGCGAATCTCCGCCCATCGTATTTTTTCTTCTTTATAAATTTGTGGTTTAGAGAAATTGAGATCGCACAATTCCATGGCGTCAATTGCAGAGTTCCTCAGAGCTTCTTTAAGTGCTATGCCCTTCAAAGCTTTCAATAGACCTTTCTCTTTATCAGCATGGGCGGGAATCGGAAGACCACCATGCTCAACAATGATTTTGCTCACATCAGATATAGTTTTTGTTGTTTCTCCATCTCCTCCCTTTATTTTTTTGTAACCAACAGCTCCCAATAGGAGATCTATGTCACTTGTCCCTTTTGTGGGGTCAAAAATACCCAACATATGAATCCCTGAATGAACAGAAATTTCAACTCCTGGAAATAAAACAAGGGGGTGGAAGTAGGGAGGTTTTTTTTCACATTCTTTCAATTCTTCCAAGGCTTCTTTGAGTTTATCTATCCACTCCCCGCTGTTGTGGTCTGTAATCGCTACGCAATCGATTCGCTTTTCCATGAAATACTGTAGCCAGTGGTGAGGTGTTACCCTTTTATCTTTAAAATCTTGGGATGCAGGAGTATGAGTATGAAAATCAAAACTCCACCAGCGAGCCCCTGGATACACTCGACCATTCATTGTGATCTCATTTTTTTATCATTATGTATATGTATCATCATATTTTTTCCCATGACTTCCTTTCGTTAAAAACTAAAATTGTCCCCAAAGTATCGTTCTCTGGCAATGGGGCTATTGGCCACCTCTTGGGCCGTCCCCTGAACTTCCACTCGACCCTCTCCCAATATACATACCCTGTCGCAAATTCTAAGTATTTCCCTGACATTGTGATCCGTGATTAAAATACCTATGCCACGACTCTGAATAAGATTTTTAAGAAGGTTTTTAAGAACATCAACGGCAATGGGGTCAATTCCAGCAAAAGGCTCATCAAGGAGAAGAAATTTGGGCTGCCCTGCCAAGGATCGAGCGATTTCAACGCGACGCCTTTCTCCCCCAGAAAGGGAATAGCCATAATTATTTGAAATAGGAGTGATTTTAAAATCTTCCAACAAACCTTCGAGTTTCTGTTTTCTCTCCGCTCGACTGTAACCGTGGGCTTCAAGGGCCACTAAAATATTTTGACTCACAGTGAGGCCACGAAACACACTGGCTTCTTGGGGAAGGTAGCCCAAACCCAAGCGTGCTCTTTTGAAAATAGGCATTTGCCCGATATCCACGCCGTCCAAATTCACCTGCCCTTGGTCGGGTGTAAGCAAGCCAACAACCATATAAAAGCTCGTGGTTTTACCAGCTCCGTTGGGCCCCAATAAACCCACAATCTCACCACTCCTCACAGAAAAAGAAACGGAGTGGACAACCTCACGAAGTTTAAATTTTTTTGAAATACCTTGAACTTCTAAAAGGCTCAATCAAAGACCTCCTTAACTTCTTATGGCTTTGGAGCTACAAGACGGCTTCTACGACTTCTTTGGAGAAAAGCAAGAGCGACCAAAAGCAAAAGAGCTGGTACAAACATCAACTGCTTGGGCCAACGCTTCGAAAGCACCTCAATGCCTTGAATCTCCCAATCAAAATCCAGACCAATTTTTTGGGCGAAGCTATCAAAAACCACAGTGTCCAGCAATACTTTATTATCAACTGTTTTCACTTCAATACCTGCCGCTAATAAACGATCGGCTCCTTCTCCCCTGGTTCCTAAGGGTAATTCTACTGTTTTTTCCACCAGTTTACCATCCATGGTTTCACCCCCCACAAGCAAACGCAGTTTTCCATTTTCAGGGGCTTGCTTTGCTATGGATTCAATACGAGTGGGATTTATATTTTCATATTTAGGAAACATCATATCCCAAAAAAAGCCTGGACGAAAGAGGACAAAGGCCACAAGACATAAAGCTAAAGATTCCCATATCTTACTTTTTACCAACCAATAGCCTTGGGTCGCTGCGGAAAAAGCCAACATGGCCACAATGGCACAAAACACAACAGACAATAGGGACCAAATACTTTCAACGCCGATGAGAAGCAGTTGAGTGTTAAAAATAAACATAAAAGGCAAAATGGCCGTTCGGATATCGTAGGCAAAACCTTGAAGACCCGTTTTGATGGGATCACTACGGGCAATAGCTGCGGCGGCAAAGGCGGCCAAACCCACAGGCGGCGTGTCGTCAGCCAATATTCCAAAGTAAAAAACAAATAAATGAACGGCAATAAGAGGAACAATCAACCCATTTTCAGCACCTAGGGTGACAATCACAGGAGCCATCAAAGTGGAAACCACAATATAGTTGGCTGTGGTGGGCAAGCCCATGCCAAGAATAAGACTCATAATGGCCGTAAAAATCAGCATCAATAAAACGTTACCTCCAGACACAAATTCCACCAACTCTGTCATCACAAGCCCAATGCCCGTGAGGGTGACGGTCCCCACCACAATGCCCGCAGTGGCAGTGGCAACACCAATTCCAATCATATTTCTTGCTCCGGTAGCAAGCCCTTCTATGAGGTCACGCCCCCCCCATCGAAACTGGCTCAACAAATGGACTTTCTGATTCAAAAAATTGTCTTTCTGGCGAAACCAAGACTGCAAGGGCCTTTGAGTGACAATCATAAAGATCATAAATAGGGAGGCCCAAAAAGCAGAAAGACCGGGAGAAAACTTCTCCACAATGAGACACCAAATGAGAACGACAAGGGGAAGTAAGAAATGAAGCCCCGCCTTGACAGTGGGTCCAAACTCTGGAATTTCCACGATATCTTCTTCCATGTGGCTTGTGGATAAAGCGGGAAACTTAGTCCCATACCAAATCATTAAAATATAGATCCCCAACAAAAATGCACTCACTAAGGCAAAAGCTCCGTGGCCAAATATATTTTTGAGCCATCCCATGCCGTAGTAAACCAAGCCACTGAGAAGAATCAGCCCAAGGAAAGCTCCAACACAAGAAAGGCAGCTTTGGGCAAAGGAAGATTTGTGGCGTCGAGGAAGTTTTTCCATTTGAGCCTTGCAAGCTTCTAAATGTACAATGTAAATAAGAGCCATGTAGGAGAGCAAGGCGGGGAGAATGGCATGGGTAATAACTTCAATATAGGAAATTCCCACATATTCGACCATCAAAAAAGCCGCTGCTCCCATGATGGGGGGAGTCAGTTGTCCATTGGTGGAGGCGGCCACCTCCACAGCCCCCGCCTTGTGAGCGGGAAACCCCACACGCTTCATCAGTGGGATGGTAAAAGTTCCTGTTGTCACCACGTTGGCAATGGAAGAGCCTGAAATCAAGCCACTGAGACCTGAAGATACAACAGCCGCTTTGGCAGGGCCTCCCCGGTAGTGTCCCATGAGAGAAAAAGCCACTTTGATAAAGTAATTTCCCGCTCCTGCTTTTTCTAAGAGCGAGCCAAACAAAACGAAAAGAAAAACAAAACTTGTAGAAACCCCTAGGGCGACACCAAAAACACCCTGTGTCCCCAGCCATTGATGGGACATAGTTTTTCCAAAACTTGCCCCCTTGTGGGCAATCACATCTGGCATGTAGGGACCCAAAAATGTGTAACTCAAGAAGACGAAGGCGACAATAAGCAAAGGAAAACCCAGGGCCCGGCGAGTGGCTTCAAGGAGCAAGACAATGCCAATTCCGGCCACTCCTAAGTCAAAGAGGATAGGGGCCCCTGCCCTCTCAGATAACTGAATGTAAAACAAATAGATATACCCGGCGCAAAAGGCCCCGACAAGAGCCATAAACACATCACATAGGGGAATAAAATTTCGTGGAGATTTTTTAGATGCAGGAAAAGCGAGAAAAGTCAAAAATATGGCAAAGGCAAGGTGAATGGATCGAGCCTCTGTGTCATTGAAAACACCCACCCGCCAGAGAAATGGCAGGGG
The DNA here is from genome assembly GCA_965261545.1 of Bdellovibrionales bacterium. Classification (GTDB taxonomy): domain Bacteria; phylum Bdellovibrionota; class Bdellovibrionia; order Bdellovibrionales; family UBA1609; genus CBDHDF01. The sequence goes on from CBDHDF010000006.1 coordinate 107,251, forward strand.
AGAGGCATACCAAATCTGAAATAAGGCCCACAGAAGAGCCATTGTAAATAGAATCTTTCCAGAAAAGCCAGTTAAAACTCTGGCTCCACGATCGGATTCCGCCGCTATGGATTCTGCTGCTATGGACTCTTCTGCCACGATGGAATGTGAACCTTCTTGAGCAGAATCAGATTCCGTCACCATGGATTATAAGCCTTCTTGAGAAGAATCAGATATGGAACCCAGTTGTATCATTAGAACTCACAGGAGTTTAGCTTCTTTAAAGTATTTGATGGCCCCAGAATGGAGTGGAATCGCCAGCCCTTCTTTCGCCATGTCTTTTTTCTTGAGTCCACTGAAGGCTGGGTGCAGTTTCTTAAAATCATTGAAGTTTTCAAAAACAGATTTCACAACTTCATAAACCACCTCTGTAGGCGTGTCTGTGGAACTAACAAAAGAAGCTCCCACACCAAAAGTCATGGTGTCCTTGGGGTTGCCTCGATACATGCCTCCAGGAATGACGGCTTTACGGTAATAACGATGTTGCTTTAATAGTTTGTCGATTTGAGGCCCTGTCACAGAAATGAGGCTGTTCTCACAAAGTGTTGTGGCCTCTTTCATGGAACCTGAGGGGTGCCCCACAACAAACACGCTGGCATCAATTTTGTTATCACAAAGAGCTTTGGGTCGTTCCGCAAATTTTAACTCAGAAGCCAGAAGAAAGTCCGATCTTTTCCAACCCATGGCAGACATCACCACCTCCATGGTGCCCCTCTCACCCGAACCGGGATCCCCAATATTCACCTTCTTACCTTTTAAATCTGCAAAGGTTTTGATTTTAGAGTCCTTGCGTGCAACCACAGTGAAGGGCTCTGGGTGAACGGAGAACATCGCACGTAGTTTTTTATTGGCTCCCTGTTTTTTAAACTTACTGGAGCCACGGTAGGCATGAAATTGCCAATCTGATTGGGCCACAGCCATATCGAGTTCGCCAGAGCGAAGAGTGTTGAGGTTATAAATAGAACCTCCTGTGCTTTCCACAGAACAGCGCAGGCCATGTCGTTTGCGACCTTTATTCACAAGGCGACACATAGCTCCTCCCGCAGCATAATAAACACCTGTCACACCTCCCGTACCAATGGTGATAAACTTTTCAGTTGCCGGAGTCGCCTTCTTAGCTTTTTTATTTTTGCTGGCAACTCTGGCCGCTGCTTCGGCAGTGGAAAAAACCATGTCAATGGCCGTGTCCAACTTGTCAACAGCTTTGTTAACAACCTGATACTCGTTTGCGTGCTTATCCTTACTGGCTGCCATGGAAATATTCATAGAAAAAATAGAAAAAACAATAGTAGAAACAATAGCAACGGCTATGTTTGTTCTGTTTACTTTATTTGTTTTGTTTTGTTTGTTTGCTTTGTTCTCCATAATTTTCTCCTAAGCATCTTTGTAAATGTTAAGTCATCTTGCATCTTAAAGTTACGAATACCCTAAGACTCTAACATGACTATGCTCTCTAAGTGACTCTCCGATAGGACCCATTCATGATGATATGTTAAAATGAACAGAGTGAGGTGAACCCGATCAACCTACAATACGTAACATTACTTAGCGCAGTTATACAACCACTAAGTTACAAAAAATGTAGAAATGTAGCGTAGGGAGGGAGACGGAAGGGGCCGCTCATTTAAAAATATTGAGGAGTAAAATGAGTGGTTGATACACTAGCACTTGGGCTCACCCTCGAATACGCGCACCACAATTGGTTTTGGCTTCGCCAAGTTAGTATGTATGATATAAAATTTTCTTATAAATCGTAACTGTAAAATCCTCGTCCAGATTTTCGCCCTAACCACTGGGCTTCAACGTATTTCACAAGCAAGGGGCAAGGTCTGTACTTGTCGTCGCCAAGTCCTTCATGGAGAACATTCATAATGGCCAAACAGGTATCTAAACCAATAAAATCGGCCAAGGCCAGAGGGCCCATGGGTTGATTGGTTCCAAGTTTCATTGCGCGGTCGATATCTTCAGCTTTGGCAATGCCTTCGTAGAGGGTGTAAATGGCTTCATTAATCATGGGCATCAAAATTCTATTCACCGCAAAGCCGGGAATATCTTTGACTTCCACAAATATTTTTCCCAATTGCTCGGCAAATTGTCCCACCTTCTGAAAGGTTTCATCGGAGGTTTGTAGGCCGCGAATACCCTCGACAAGGGTCATAATAGGGACAGGGTTCATAAAGTGCATTCCTGCTACTTTTGTAGGGCGTTCAGTGACACTTGCCATTTGGGTGATGGAGATGGAGGAAGTATTGCTACATAAAATGGATTGAGGCTCACAAACTTCATCTAGTTGCTTAAATATCTTTAACTTAAGCCCTTGATCTTCTGTGGCTGCTTCAATCACCAGATCACAACCTTTGAAAGAAGATACTTGATCGGAGAGTTCAATACGATTTATCAGGTTGTTTTTTTCCTCCACTGTCATTTTTTCTTTCTTAATGAGACGATCACAACTTTTCTCAATGGATGCCATGCCTTTTTTTAAGGCATCATCTTTCACATCCACCATGACCACAGGCACTTTATGGTGGGCCACCACTTGGGCAATGCCATGACCCATTTGGCCAGCGCCCACGATTCCAACTTTGACAAAGCTCATAGGGGCCTCCTCATCATAGCCTTGGCTTTCTCTCTGACATAAAAGGGGGAGAGTTATACAAAAACTCTATACTATAAAATCTATGAAATATTGTGAACTTTTTTAGAGAATCGAGAGATTTTACGGGCTGCCTTCTTGACATGGTAAATTCCCTTTTGGGCGACTTTGTCAGTGAGGCGAGTCCAAGTCAATAAAAGCTCTGTGGCCTTGATTTTATCTCCAGCTCCAATGGCCGTGAGTAGCTTCTTTTCAAAGGTGCGAACGGTGCTCTTTGTGTGTTTGTTGCGGTGGCAGCGCTTGATATCTTGTCGGGCCCTTTTTCTGGCTGATTTATGATTTGCCAATGAATACCTCCTGTGGTTGATTGAATTTCTACAACCTCATTATGCTATCTACAGCGTACTATTATCTGATACTATTAGTAGTACTATTATCTGTATTATCTTAACCTTACCTGTATTACCTGGTTATTACTTGCATGACGCTATCTACTACCTACCGCTAACATGAATTTGGAGGAAAGACAAGGTGGTGAGCCGCAGCAATAAAAGTTCTGTGCTATCATCGGCAGGGGCGATGTCCATGGGGACCATGGGCAGTCGCATTTTGGGCTACCTTCGAGATGTGCTTCTCTATGCCTTCTTTCCCCACCTTGCCCGTGATGCCTTTATTGTGGCCTTTCAACTCCCCAACCTTTTTCGTAGGGTTCTTGGTGAGGGCTCTTTGGCTGTGAGTTTTATTCCCGTCTATGTGGAAAAAAATGAGGAAGAAGCTCAAAAGCTTGCGAATGCTCTCATGAGCTTTCTTTGGGTCATCGCCTCTTTGGTTTGCACCCTTGGTATTGTTTTTATGGATCAACTTCTCCCCCTTGCTGTCAGCGGTGAGGGTTATGCGAGGGTGGCAGGGAAGGTGGATCTCACCGTTTCCCTAGCGCAAATTATGTTTGCTTATCTTTTTTTCGTCACCACCTATGCTTACTACATGGCCATTCTCAATGCTCTTGGTGAGTTTTTTATTCCTGCTTTGGCTCCTGCTGCCTTTAACATCACTCTCATTGCTGCCACCCTATGGGCGGGACTCGCCCAAAGTCCTAAGGTTCTTGCTTGGGGGGTGGTTGTGGGTGGTTTTTTCCAGGTGAGCCTTGTGTTTTGGTCTCTTTATAAAAAGTCTAAACTTCCTCGATGGACCTTAAGATGGAGAACCCCTGGCTTTGTTCTTGTGCTGCAAAATATGGCGCCAGGCATTATAGGTGTGGGAGTGTCCCAGTTGATGACATTAGCCAATCTCTACTTTGCCAGTCAACTGGGACAGGGAACTCACTCCTATTTATATTTAGGCCAGCGAATTTTAGAGCTTCCCCACTCTCTTATTTCCATTAGCTTGGGATCTGCCCTCCTGCCTACCTTGGCCAAGCTCTGGAGGGAAAAAAATTCCACAAAGGTGTTGGATACGGTGAGTTATCACCTTCAGTTCCTTTTGTTCTTGGTGATTCCAAGTGCTGTGGGCATGTACATACTTGCCTTGCCCATGATCGAAGTTTTGTTTTTACGCGGTGAATTTGGAGTCTCTGATGTGTTGGTAACAGCCTCTGTTATTCAGGTACTTAGCTTTCTTTTGGTGGCAAGTAGTTTAAACAAAGTCATGGTCTCGGCTCTTTATGCGATTAAAAACACTTGGTATCCTGCTGTGGTGTCCCTTTTTTGCCTCATTCTTCATATGGTTTTGGCCCACTTTTGGACTCCCCAGTTTGGGATTCAGGGTCTTGTGGCTTCCATGACCTTCTCGGGTTTTTGCAATGTTGCAGGAGTTTTCTTGGGCCTTTGGTACTTTGTAGGCCCCCTTTCATGGGGGAGCATTTTGAGGAACCAATGGAAAACTTTTGTTTCCGCAGGGTGCATGGGCCTCAGTCTCGTCTGGGTCCAAGATATCTTTTCTTTCCTATCCCCCTCCTCTCCTGTCTTAGGTTCTGTTGAATTGAGCCTTCCCCTGTTGGTCTTGGTGGGGGGTGGGGTCTACTTCCTCACGGCCCATGTTTTGAAAAGCCGAGAATGTGCTGAAATAACTGTGTTTTTCGGGCACCTTCTGAACAAAGTGAAGTGTAAAAAGAAAAAAAAGTCTCCTTAGATATATGGCCATATAAATATGGTAGTGTGGCAATATGGGAGATATGGCAGTATGGTAATGTGGCAGAGATACCGATAAGCCTATAGGCACAGGGGGTCGATAAGCCTAGGTTGAGGAATATGAAAGACAACAAAAAAAACATTCACTTTCGAAAAAAATATATAGACCCTTCAAGAAAGTTCTTGGAGTGGGTTGACAATTTTCGTTTTGAGCAAACTTTGATGGGTCACTACCTCCACCGTCTTGATCGGAGATTTGGCCTTAGGGACATTTTCTTGCTGTGGCTTTTTTGTTTTATACTCTCCATGGTTCTATTTTACCATATTGAATTTAAGGAGAGTTTAAAGGCGGGAAGTATTGCTCAGAATGACGTGAAATCTCCCATAGATTTTCAAGTCGTCGATGCAGAGGCCACAAAGGTAAAAAGGGAGGAAGCGCAAAAGAGTCTTCCACCTATTTTTGATTATGATTCCAAGGCTTACGAGGAAATTCTCCCTAAAATTGACAATGCTTTTAATAGCATGCGCTTGGAGCTTGGCGCTGAAGGCTGGAGTCCAAAAAAGCCTTATAGAGCCACAAAATTTTACAAAGAGTCTAAGTACAAAAAAAAGTTTGAACAAGACTTGGGAATCGATATCACAAATTCCGCGTACCACTGGCTCTTGAATAAGGGTTTTGGTGATACGCTCCAGAAGCTTATCACCAAAACTTTAAACACTTGGTCTCAACAAATGATTTTTGATGGAGGAGGTCATTCTATTGAAAAAGAAGATCAAGTGATTATTCGGAATATCCAAGAAAGTCTTCAGCAAGAAAGTCTTCAGAAAGATGGAACTCCCTCTGAATTGACGGTTAGCAATAGTAAAATTTTTGATTTGCGACGAAAAAGTCACTTCACATCTCCCTTTATTGAAAGTGTTGAAGATTTAAATGAGGGGGATCGATCTCAATTGATTCAACTGGCTCACCAACTTATTGTGCCCAACACTTTTTTAAATCGTAAAGGAACAGCCTTGCGGCAAACTGAAATCAGTAAATCGGTTTTGCCCATACAAATTTCAGTGCAAAAGAATCAAATTATCGTCAAAGAAGGTGCTGTGGTTCAGCCTATTCATGTGCAAATTATTAATGAAATTAAAAGGATGGAATCTCGTCAAAGAACGGGCTGGCTCTATGGAGCTTCTTCTTTGTTGTTTGTTGTTTGTGTTCTCGTTTTCTTTTCCTATTTACGAAGATTTACTTTGAATAAAGTTCGCGTGGAGCTTAAGGACATAGTTGCCATGGGAACAGTCACCCTGATGATGGTGGTGTTTATCAAGATTTTTCTTTTTCTCACAGACAGTGCCTTTAGGAGTCAACTAGGAAGTGTGCTTCCCTCTTCAGTGTTTTTGTACATGGCCCCCTTGGCAGCAGGTCCCATGATGATTGGTTTATTGATCTCTACTGGTGAGGTAGTTTGGCTCTTTACTGTCTTTATAGCCACGGTGATTGCTGTCATGGTGGATATGAATTTTGCGATTTTCGTTTTGAGCATGATTGGTGGTATGGCAGGAGCCAGAGGCGTTTATGGTTGCAAAAGGAGAAATGATATTTATTGGGCTGGGGTTCGAACAGGCATGGTGAGTGCTCTCACTATGCTTACGATTTTGGTTCTCATGGATCACTTGGGGGACCTACAAAACTTGAAAGATTTTATGTGGATTGTTCCCGCGGCCTTTGTGGGAGGTGTGGCCTCTTCTATGCTCGCCATGGTTTGTGTTCCCCTTTTGGAGTCTCTATTTAACTATACCACAGACATTAAGCTACTCGAACTGAGTAATCTCGATCACGTTTTGATGAAGGAGATGATGGTCAAAGCCCCGGGGACCTACCACCACGCTCTTGCTGTGGGAACTATGGTGGATGAAGCCGCTCAAAAAATTGAAGCCAACCCTCTCCTTGCTAAAGTTATGGCTTATTATCATGATATTGGTAAGGTTGAGCATGCCCAGTATTTTGTGGAAAACCAAAGACCTGGTTACAACCCCCACGATTATATTTCTCCTTATATGAGCAAAACAATTCTTATTGCTCACGTCAAGGATGGAGCTGAAATAGGTCTTCGTCATAAATTGGGACGCCCTATTATTGATGGAATTCTCCAGCATCATGGCACCACTTTGGCCTCTTATTTTTACAACAAGGCTTTGGGAGACCAAGGTAAAGACTCTCGACACATCAAAGAAAATGACTTTCGCTATCCAGGACCCAAGCCTCAGTTCAAGGAGGCGGGTCTTGTGATGCTTGCAGATAGTGTTGAAGCTGCGGCAAGATCCATTGATGAACCCACAGCTCATCGTCTTACCACCTTGGTGACAAATATTATTCAATCTAAGTTTATTGATGGTCAATTGGAAGAATGCAATCTCACTTTTAAAGATTTATCTATTATTGAAGAAACTTTAAAAAGACCCTCTTAAGTATTTACCACCATCGTATTGATTATCCCCATATGCGAGAGGGCAAGCTTCTGAAGCGCCCAGATTCTAAGGCCGCACTTTCTGCACCTCCCACGACTTCCACACCTCCCACTCATGGTTCGAATGGTTCTACGGATGAGTCTGGATCGAATGGCTCCACGGGGTCCTCTGGTTCCAAGGGCTCAGCGAGTTCAACGGGTGCGAAGAAAGGTTTGGCGTGAACCTTGGACCTTCAGTTTGTCAACCACTCCCACGCTCCCATGCCCACAAAATATATTACAGTTTGGATGGACTATGTGGAAAAAGAGCTTCTTCGTCGGCGAGTTGTCAAAGCGAAGGCTATGAAGGGAAAAAATTTAAGCCTTGTCTTTTTAAACACTCAAGAGGCGAAAAGGCTTCATAAAAAGTATCGAAGAAAGAATAAGGCTACAGATGTTTTAAGTTTTAGTTCCATTTTTGAAGAAAACCTTGGAGAGCTTATTTTTTGCTCTCAAGTCATTCAAAGGCAAGCCCGAAAAAATCGGCATAGTTATCGGGATGAACTGGCTTATCTCACCCTCCATGGCCTTCTCCACCTCTTGGGCTTTGAGCATGAAAAGGGGGGGCTTGAAGCCGAAAGGATGTATGCACTCCAAGATGACATTTATGAAAACTACTATGAAAACTACATGGAAGGGCGAAAGCTAATAAAGAATTGAAAGCTGGTAAGAATCGAAACCTTAGAAGAGAGTACGAGAGTCGAAACCTTAAAAGAGATGTCGAATCTTAGAAGAGGGTTAAAGGCTTAGGGCAGGAGTTAAGAACATGAGAGTCAAATTTATAAAAAGTGCCACAGATTCGAGGGGCTACCCTCCCCCCCAGTGTTGGGAAGTGGCTTTTGTGGGGCGCTCCAATGCTGGAAAGTCTTCTCTGATTAACAGTCTTCTCAAATATAAAGTGGCCAAGGTGAGTGGAAGCCCAGGAAAAACCCGGCTCATTAACTTTTTTGATGTGAATGGAGCCTATCGTCTTGTGGATCTTCCGGGTTACGGTTTTGCCAAAGTTAGTCAACGTGAACGGGAGAAATGGAAGCCTATGGTGGAAGACTATATAAGCCTGCGCCAGGTTCTTGTGGGTTTGGTATTGGTCATGGACATTCGAAGATCTTGGTCCGAAGATGAAGCGGCTCTTGTCCAATGGGTGGCCCATGTTGGCAAAAAGGGACTTGTTGTTCTGAATAAGGCGGATAAAGTGGGGACATCCCAGCAGGTGCGTTCCCAAAGGACCGTGGGGGCATCTGTGGATTGGCCTCTTTTTGTGTGCTCTTCCTCGAAGAGGTCGGGGGTGGACGCCATAGGGAAGCAAATTTGGCAATGGGTTGAAGGCGGTCATCCAAAAAGAGGTTGCCCATGAGAACCATTGGAGTGATACCTGCCAGGTATGCTTCCACTCGCTTTCCAGGTAAACCCTTGGTCCCCATTGGGGGAAAGCCTCTTTTACAGTGGGTTTTTGAAGCCACTCAAAAGAGTCAAAAGTTGGATGAAATTCTCGTTGCCACCGATGACGAAAGAATTGCTAGTCTTTGTGAAAAAATGGGGGCGCCTTATGTTCTCACAGACCCTCAACTGCCATCGGGGAGTGATCGTGTATGGGCAGCTATTCATGATAAAGATGTTGATATTGTTTTAAACATCCAAGGGGATGAGCCTCTTATTGATCCTCAACTTCTCGATTTATTGGTGGAGGCTTTTCCTTCCAGTTTGCCCAGCATGGAGGTGGCAACTCCTAGGTCTTCCATGGGCCTCACTTCCCCCCCCATGGGGCAGGCTTTGTCCCCGCCCCCTAAGAGGGGATCCTCTTCCATTGAAATGGCTACTCTGGCTTCGCCCCTAGATTCTGTGGATTTAGATTCTCGGAGTGTCGTGAAAGTGATATGCAACCATGCCAAGGAAGCGATTTACTTTAGTCGATTTCCCATACCCTATTCGAGACAGAATGGTGGATTCCATGGGGAGCAAATTCCTTCTCTCGCTGAGACTTGCTTTAAACACATAGGGGTTTATGCTTATCGAAAGGACTTCTTGGGTGCTTTCTGTCAACAAGAGCCCGTGGCCATTGAAAGAGCTGAGGGGCTTGAACAACTTCGAGCCCTTTACATGGGAGCTCGCATTCATGTCATGCCTGTGAAAGCTCACCACTGTGGCGTGGATACCATGGAAGATATTAAAAAGGTGGAATCCAAGCTAAAAGCTTTAGAGTGAGTGATAAACTAAAGCTTTGAAGTCGTAAACCAAAACTTTGAAGTATAGCTTTTGGAACAGCCCTTGGAGTCATAGTCCCATGATATTGGATATATGGTATCTCATTTTTATCGGTGGACTTGGGGGAGTGGTCTCTGTCTTTTTGGGCTTGGGGGGAGGCATCTTATTTGTCACTTTACTTCCCATGTTTGCTGAAATCAGTCATCGAGAGACTGTGGCCACATCTTTGCTGACAACGTTTTTGATTGTTTCTCTCAATAGTTATTTTTTTGCTCGGCAGTCTTTGGTGAAGTGGAAGGTTGTTTTCACCATCGTTCCCAGTGCGGCCATAGGAAGTTACACAGCGGCGACCTTAAGTCATTTCATTGGAGAAAGGCATTTACAATTCATTTTTGTGGGGGTGATCTTTTTATTGGCTTTGAGAACTTTTTTAAATGTGCCTGGGGCAAAAAAGAACATTCGTTGGCCCCTTGCTTCTTTGGTGGGTGTTTCCGTGGGGGGAGCTTCTGGGTTGGCAGGGATTGGGGCCGGTGTGATCTTAAGTCCTGTATTGCTCAACTGGGGGGGGGTGAAAGGCTATGAAGTTTCACCCACATCCAATGCTGTGATGGTCTTTACGACTCTTTTTGCCACATTGGTATTTTTTGAACTTCCCCATGACAATATGGCTAGGTTTGGTCTTATTCACATGGACAAGGTGCTTGTTCTCTTTGTGGCCGCCTCTGTATGTGCTCACTTTGGGCGAAGCTACCAAGTCAAAGTGCGAGATCAATGGAGAAAATGGGCACTTAGTTTGGTTCTTTTTCTGGTGGCCGCAAGAATACTCATTCCGCTCATGAGTAGAGTATGCTCATAGGTTGGCATCTCATTCATCTGAATGGATGATGTATTGTATCAAAATATCTACTTGTAAAAGAAAAATATCTACTTGTAAAAGAAATGACATTACATTGAAAAGGCCAAGCGTGATATTCGTAGTTTTGTCATTGGCGACGAAAAGAAGGTTTATAAAGAAGGCTCATAAAGTTCAATGAAAGTTCATAAAAATATCAAAGTAGAACTCCATGAAGAGTTGGAAGAAAAGCTCAAGATATTGGAACCCCAATACCTTCACTGCCGTATTCTCAAAAAATCTGTGGATGCTCGGAGGCGCCACGCCCCTCATTTTAACTATACGGTGGAAACCTATGGAGTTGGGGAGAAGCCTCCTTGTTCCAACTACCCTCTTGAAGCCTTGGCGAGAAGTAAAGGTCAAAATAGAGGTGGAGTTTTTGAAGAAACACCCATTGTTGTGGGAGCAGGACCTGGAGGGCTATTTGCAGCTTTAAGGCTTGCTGAAAGGGGAATTCCCTGTCGTGTCTTTGAACAGGGGTCTGAAACAAAAGAGAGAATCAAGGATATTGCCCAATATTGGCGCTATGGTCGCTTGAACTCTCGAAACAATGTTTGCTACGGTGAGGGAGGGGCTGGGCTATTTTCCGATGGCAAACTCATCACTCGAATCAAGTCACCCCATATTCCATATGTGCTCAATAGGTTGGTTCGTTACGGAGCCCCTCAGGAAATTGAATATCTCGCCAACCCCCATGTGGGTTCCGATCGCATTCGGCGAGTCATTCCTAGGCTTCGAGAGGGACTTAAAGAATGGGGCACTTTATTTCACTACAACACCAAAGTGATAGACTTTCTTTGCGACACTTCCCAGCAGATTCTAGGTGTGCGTACTGAGGGAGGTGAGGAGTTTTATTCTCACCGAGTCATCTTAGCCACGGGGCACTCGGCTGAAGATATGTTTCATCACCTCCGTGAGATGAATGTTCGCCTTGAGTCTAAGCCCTTTGCCATGGGGCTTCGAATTGAACATCCGCAAAAACACATGAACGAAATTCAATACCGGGACTTTGCAAACCACTCCAAGCTTGAAGCCGCCAATTATCGACTGTCTCACTATGACCCTAAAACCCATGTGGGAGTGTACAGTTTTTGTATGTGCCCAGGAGGCTATGTTTTATCCAGCGCCACCGACAGTGGCAGTGTCGTTTGCAACGGTATGAGCAACTATAAAAGAAATTCTCTCTTTGCCAATGCGGCCATTGTGGTGACTGTGGATAACAAAGGCTTTTCCCACACTTTTGAGGGCCTAGAGTACAGAAAAAGGTGGGAGCGTGAAGCCTTTAAGTGGGTGGAGGCCGAAGGTGGGAGCAAAGAAATTCCAGTTCAGAGTGTGATGGGTTTTCTTAAAGGCAGGGGAGGAAAAGCTCTTCCCTCTTCTTCTCTCTCAGGAGTGGTGGCATGCCGATTGGACCAACTTGTGGAAGCTCCTGTGCGAAAAAATCTGACAGAGGCCCTTGAAAAATTTGACCGCTCCATGGGGGGATTTATTCACGAAGAGGCCCAGTTTCATGGTGTGGAATCGAGAACCTCTTGTCCCATTCGCATTTCTAGGGACAAAGATAGTTTGGAGTCCGTCTCTCACCCAGGGCTTTACCCCGTGGGAGAGGGGGCTGGCTATGCGGGAGGAATTACAAGCGCCGCCTGTGATGGCATTCGCACAGCTGAAAAAATTGCCACACTTCTTGGGCAGAGAGGTTTTGAAGAGAGTTATTAGCTTCTTTAGGCATCACCAACATAAGTATCCTCACACATATTAACTCCTCCACCTCTGCCAACATCTTTGTAGGCATCATCATCTTCGCAACTATTGAGGCCACCATCATTAATGCTCCAACCTCGATGTATGAGGGCGGCTCTTGGCTCAATGGCGCGACTGTGGTAGATTGAATTTCCTCCATGAAAAGAAACATTGTCTTGTGTGGATGTGGCATGAATTTGTCGGAGAAGAAAGCTGTAAAGTAGCGTGGGAAGAGTCACACCTTCAAACATGTTTTCCATATCTGTGACGCTCTTGAAATTCCATCGAATTATCTCAAGGGGTTGAGCAATTTGAGCTTGGCTAAACATGTGGCTCATATTTGTGACGTTGGAGACATTCCAATGGGTGATGTTGAGGCGTTTGGCTGTGATACCATAAAACATACGCTGCATATCTGTAACATTGGAGACATTTCCTCCACTGACAAACTCAAGGTTGTTGCAGGAACTAAAGGCTCCACTTAAACTTTTCCACCCCGTATCACCAAGGTCTATGACAGCGATGAGTTGAGACCTATGTGTGGTGGCATTTTCATTGAAATTCCAAGCTTCCATGACCCCTGAAATTGTGAGGGTGTAGTCTCCAGCCTGAGCGTAGGTATGTGTGATGTCGCTGTCATCATAGGCCGTGATTTCATCGGAAGAACCATCACCCCAATTCACTGTGAAATTATAAATGTACCCTAAGGGCAAGGGGAGGGTGATGGCTTCTTGGGCGCTAGAGGTCCTCCATATAGATTTGAAAATAGAAAATCCTCCATCCCTGATCTTCCACCCTCGTTCCTCTAACACTCTTCGAATATCCTTGGTGCGGCTGTCATAGGTCGATTCCCCCATATCTAAGTTTATATCTTTTTTAGTGGAGGTTTCACTGAGCCTATGAAGCATGCCATTGTATACTTCTGTGGGCAGGCTGACCTCACTAAACATCTCACTCATATCTGTGACATGGGCAAAATCCCATTCGTCGAGTTTAACATCCTGTATGGAGACGGCCCCTTTAAACATACGGCTCATATTTGTGACATTGGAGACATTGCCTGCTCCTACTGCACTGAGATTACTACAGCCTTCAAAGGCCCCCTCTAGACTTTTCCACCCCACATCTCCCATATCTTCGACCGAGGTGATTTTGTCTTTGCTGCCATTGTTATTGAAGCTCCAAGCTTCAACTTTTCCTGAAATGGTAAGGGTGTAATCTCCAGCTTCTAGATAGGTATGGGTGATATCGCTATCATCATGGGCGGTGACTTCACTGGAGGAGCCATCGCCCCAATCTACTTTGAAGTTGTAGTCGTAGTCGGGTGGCAAGGGAAGAGTGATGGCCTCATTGTTATTAGTCGTCTTCCATGTGGAAATAAAAGGGGAGGAAGTATCCGTATCCGTAGATGGTTCCTCTTTATTTCTATTCTTAACTCCACACCCCAAGAGGCTAACTATGACGAAACCGATGGTGAGTAAAGAGAGAGTCCGTTTTATAAATCTTATAAAGATTTTTATTTGTAATTGAGTCAAAGCTTTATCCTCCTGATAGTGATGAATAATTATTTAATAATCTTTAAATATAACCTTTAAATAATCTTTAAATGATCTTAGTGAGAAGCAGTGGTCAATTGTGCTCACTTTTTTTACACTCCCCACCGTCACTAATAGTCCACCCACGCTTTGTGAGAGCCGCTCGTGCATCAATGGCACTAGTTTTGTATTTTGAATTTCCTCCATGAAACGAAACATCCCTTTGCGTGGATGTCGCATTGATTTGTTCGAGTATTTGGCTATACATCCTAGAGAGGAGAGTGACATCTTGAAGTATATTCTCCATATTGGTGATGCTACCGAAGTCCCAATCGCTTAGACGGGGGAGAGCCAATTGAGCCTTGGAAAACATGTCACTCATATTTGTGACTTTGGAGACATTCCAACCGCCGACATCAGGATTGGCTACTTTTGTATTTGCAAACATAGAACTCATATTGGTGACTGAGAATGTATTCCAGCGAAGGACATCAGGATTGGCTACTTTTGTATTTGCAAACATAGAGCTCATATTGGTGACTTTGGATGTATCCCAACGACGGACAGCAGGGTTGGCCATCTCTGTATTTGCAAACATAGAGCTCATATTGGTGACGTTGGTTGTTATCCAGAAAGTGGTGTCGGGGCGAACTATGGTGGCACTATCAAACATGTAGCTCATATTTGTCACATTAGAGACATTCCCCCCACGGAGATATTCAAGTTTATCACATTGACTAAAAGCTCCCTCTAAGCTGATCCATCCCATATCACCAAGGTCTTTGACAGAGATAAGTTTAGATCTATGATCACTGGCATTGTCTTTGAAGTTCCAAGCTTCCATGGTCCCTGAAATTTTGAGAGTGTAGTCTCCAGCTGTTGCATAGGTATGTGTGATATCGCCATCATTATGGGCTGTGATATCACTGGAGGAATTATCACCCCAATCCACTGTGAAGTTATAATTGTATCCTGAGGGCAAGGGGAGGGCGATAGACTCATTGTCACTTGAAATTTTCCATACAGAGACGAAAACAGAAAAGCCTCCATCGTTGATCGTCCAGCCTTTTGTTATCAAAGCATTTCGGAATTCTTCAGTGCGTCTATCATAGGTGGAATTTCCTCCATCTAAGGTGATATCTTCTTGGGTGGAAGTGTTGTTGATTTGATAAAGGAAGGAGCCATAGATTTCTGTGGGAAGGGTGACTTCACTCAATATCTCACTCATATTTGTCACTCGACCGAAGTTCCATCTACTAAAATCAGCAAACTTTAACGATGTGGCACCCTTAAACATGCGGCTCATGTTTGTGGTATTAGAGACGTCGCCCCCCAAGACCTCAACGAGGTTGCTACAGCCCTCAAAGGCTCCTTCTAAGTTCAGCCATCCGGTCTCCCCTAAGCTCATCACCTGAGTGATTTTGTTTTTACTTCCACTGTTGTTGAAATACCAAGCGCCCAATTCTCCTGAAATGATGAGGGTGTAGTCTCCAGCCTTTGCGTAGGTGTGTGTGATATCGCTATCATCGTGGGCTGTGATATCACTGGAGGAATCATCCCCCCAGTCCACGGTGAAGTTATAGGTATAGCCTGAACGCAAGGGGAGGGTGATGGATTCATTGTCGCTGGTAAGTCGCCATATAGAGATAAAAGGATCAGCTGTATAGCGAGTGGGTGCTTCTTGATTTTTTTCATCACCTCCACAGCCTAAAAGATTTATTGTTATGAGACAAAGGGTCAAGAAAAAGAAAGTCCGCTTTGTGAAAGAGTGCAATTGCTTGAAAATGTGTAATTGCTTGGAAACGAGTGATTGAGTCACGGGTGATTCCTCCTTAATGGCGAATTGATAATGGTCGATCGATATAATAATAAATAATGTGATTAATAAGTAAAATAATAGTGGTTGAAATTTGTTTGGTAAAGGTATGGGCTTTTTTTTTGGCCTTTGGGTGGGGGTATGGAGTCCCTACTTTGGTGTATCCTGTTTTAAGCCGAGGCTTTGAGCTGCCATTTCAAAATTTTTTTGATGGGAACTGTGAGGGCGAAGAATAAAGTAGATTCTCTTTTCGATTTTAACAACGAGACTGGGTTCACTGGACCGACTGTTGCCAACGCTGCCAGCGTTGCCACGACCACGGTCATTGTTATCACAGTTACCGCTATTATCACTGCTGTCATTGTTGCTGTAGATCATCACATCGTGGGGAAGCCAGTGCAGGTCTGAGACCTTCGTCGCAGGTGACTTTCCACTGGGATTTGCGCTTGTTGTCACTAGGGGAGAGGGGCATTGGCGGACGAGGTGTTGAACCCCTGGATGGTCACTGCAACGAAGTCCTATGAATTGGGAGTGACCCAGTTTTTTGGCCAAACCTTTGTCTTTTGCCGGAAGTACAAAGGTGATGGGGCCTGGCCAAAAGATCTCGAGTAATTTTTGGACTTCTTTTGTGATGTCAACGAGGGGGGCGGCGGCACAAGGATTTGGCACGAAGATGCTCATGGGTTGGTCTTCTTGGCGTCCCTTTATAGCTCGTAGTCGTTGAAGAGATTGAGGGTTGTGGGCAAGCACTCCCAGCCCCCAGACGCTCTCTGTGGGGTAAGCCAGAACCTTGCCTTGGTTTAAATGCATGATGGGGTCACTTTCCCAAAAATCTTGGCCAATATCCCCAAAGCCTTGGCCGATATCCATTCTTTTTTGAAGCCCTTTCCATGTGACTTGGCTTGCTTGGTGATAGGCCCGTTTAAGGGCCTGCTCCCTTGTAGAACCGATGGCCACAGCGTTGAGAACTCGTCCCCCATGGGTCAGCCATTTTCCTTCCTTATTTCTCTGGGTGCCACCGTGGAGAAAGTAGGATGAGGGAGATTCAAAAAAAACATCTCCCTCAATGGTGGACCCTTTGAGGGGGTGGGTGGGATAGTTTTCTGCGGCGAGGACGACACAAGCTGAATGGAGAGAGTGCCAATCCATAGAGGGAAGTTGTCCACAGGCGACTTCTCTAAAAGCTTCGCCCCAATCGCCCTTAAAAAGAGGGAGAATGACTTGGGCTTCGGGGTCTCCAAAGCGTACATTGTACTCAATGACCTTGGGGCCTTCTTCAGGGGTGACCATGATTCCCACATAGAGGAGTCCTTTGTAATCCAGTTGAGATTTCTTTATTCCTTCCACTGAAGGCTGAAGTATTTTTTCATGAAGTTGCTTCATCAATGGAGCTTCTATACCTAGTGGGGCCACCGCTCCCATGCCCCCCGTGTTGGGTCCCTTGTGTCCGTCCTTGAGTTTTTTGTAGTCTTGGGCTAGGGGGAGGGGTTTATAGTCTTCCCCATTGGTGAGAATAAAAAAACTCAACTCCCAACCCTCTTGGAAAGCCTCTAGGAGAGCCCGGCTTGAAGCCTTTCCAAAGGCTTGTTCTTCAAAATATTTTTGAGAGATTTCTAAAAGATCTTTTTTTGTTTGGCATATGGTCACTCCTTTCCCAGCAGCGAGTCCATCGGCTTTGAGAACATAGGGAGGAGTGAAGCGAACCAAAGCTTTTTGCACGTCGGAAACAGATCGGACCTCTTCGCCATGGGCTGTGGGAATCCCATGGCGAATCATAAATTCCTTGGCGTAGATTTTACTTCCCTCCAGTTGGGCTGCGGCTTGGCTAGGGCCAAAAACATAAATTCCCTCCGAGCGTATATGATTGGCCCAACCCTCCACAAGGGGGGCCTCAGGGCCTATGATAACAAGGTCAGTGTCTCTTTTTTTCATCTCATCCATGAGGAGCTGGAGGGAGGGGTCCAAAGATGAAGCGTTGAGTTGAGGGTTGGGTTGGGGGTTGAAGCGAGAGTTGAGTTGAGGATTGACGTGGATGCGTATTTCTTGTGGTATTCCCTCATTGCCCGGCCAAATATAAAGATTCTTGACTGAGTTGGAGCCAGAGAGGGCTCTGACGAGGGCATGCTCCCGACCACCACTGCCAATGATAAAGACGTTCATAGGTGCATTCCATTCATAGGTATTATTTGTCTTTTGATTTCATAGACAAGGGAGTCTATGGCGACAGGCTTCACCTCTACATGACCAGGGGAACGAATAAAAACGAAGCGAATATGGGATGAAGAGAGCCTTTTTTTATCGTGGAAAAGGTGGTCACGCCATTGAGACTCTGTAAGTTTATACATTTTTTGGGGGCCAATAGAGTGAAGAAGAACCTGATAAAGCTCCTTCCAATCTTGGCTGTGAACACTCTCCTGGGGATGGGGCTTCTGGCTCTGGCCAATACCCCCTCTTTGACTGTGAACCTTTCGATCTTGAATACGAGGCCCTTCATATTGTGAGTAGAGTCGCTCACTCCAACGCAAAGAAAACCAAAGCCCTTGGGCCACAGCCTCACCGTGGGGAATCTTGCAGACAGATTCTAAAACATGGCCCAAAGTATGTCCAAGGTTGAGTTTTTCACGAATGCCCTTTTCTTCTCTTAGGTCTTGCTCAACAATATCGTACTTAAGCTGAACCGCTTGGGGAAGGAACTCCCAAAGGCTCTCAAAATGACCATTCTTTATCTCTTTCAACCTTTGGTAAAAAGCTCCCCCTCCGATAAGTGCCATTTTGCACAACTCACCCATGGCCGACTTGGTTTGAGTTTGAGGGAGAGAACGAAGCAATGACTTGCAAATGATGACATTTTGGGCTTGATAAAAGCTCCCCAACTGATTCTTATAAGGTCCCACATTTAAAGCTGTTTTTCCCCCATGGGCAGAGTCCATGGCCGCAAGCCATGTGGAGGGAAGGTGAGTGAGGCGAACTCCACGTTTAAGAATGCTTGCCACAAATCCAGAAAAATCACCCACAGATCCACCTCCCACAGAGATCACCCTGAGTTGTTGGCGTGAAATATTTCGAGTTTTTTCTAAAATGGATTTTATATGGTTTGGAAAATGATCTATGGATTTTAACTCTTCTCCCCCATCAACAGGATAAGCCGCTCCACCCATCCCATGAACCCAAGACTGAAAACCAACAGACGAGGCTTTCACGCACCTATCATAAATCACGAGGGGAACTTCTTGAGACCCCTCCATGATTTCATCTTTTAATGGTAAGTCTTCCCCGTAACTAACCTTATAGCTCCGCGGATGAAGCGATAGCTCAGTATGACCTATGAGTGAGTTGTTGTTTTTTGTTGTCACTCTTAGACTGCTTAGGGAGTACCTACTTCTTCTCTGTCACCTTCGTCTTCTTCACCATTTTCCTCGATGGTCATTTTGTTAAAGCGAATATGAAATCCACCAAGGCCAGAGATTTTTTGACCCATGATGGTGAGATCAATTCCAAACCCTGAGTTACTTCCATGAACGGCCGTAAATGGAGTGACCTCAACTCCTCCTACGAGGAAGCTGGCGCCGGCGCTGGCTGAAATACTATAGGTTCCCATCATATCATTAAGATTTTCAATGCCAATGCTAGATGAGAATATGGTAGCTTTATCAACGTCATTCCAGTCCAAGCCAAGACCTAGGCTTTTTATAGAAATAACTACGCTCTTTTTTACAACTTCACCGCGGAGTGCGGAGAGTGGGGAGTGACAGGTAATATCTGCGGATCCCTCTAAAACTCCATAACTTACAACAAGACCACGATTGTAGCCTTGGAGTTCACCTTTTATCTTACAGAGCCATGTGAAATCTGTGGTAGCAGAGGCTAAGTGAAGCCCCCCTAGGAAAAAGGCTGCGGCTGTGATGAGACGAAATGAAAATTTTTTCATGATAATTCCTCCTTATTGAGTTAACCTAATCTAATTTAACTCATCTTATTACAAAATGTTTGTGGATTGAGTGAGCCCCATTGCCACCCCCTCCATTGGGAATAAATGCTTATGATGTACTACTATATAGTTCCTGTCCGAGAATGACCTTTTTTTGAATATTTTATCTCTCAAATCCCGTTAGGTTTGAGTAGGAGAAGCAAATTGGCGAAAAAGAGCCATTCCTGGACAGGAACTATATAGTAATAGGATGTATGATTATTCCCTCTTCCTTGATAGCGACCTTGTATGAAATTCTATGGGTGATGTCAATGCATTTTAAGCAATTTTTTTAAGTATTTTTTTAAGAAATATTGCATCAAATTGCATCAAATTTTCATTCTTGAAAGTTTTCCCTAGGTGAGTTTATAATCCTACTGATGTCAGACTCAAAAATCTTAGAAAACTTAAAAAAGAAAATGGAAGATATTCAGACTCGTGCTCTTCGAGGCTTTGAGTTCGCAAAGAATTCACAGGATCTTTACGAAATCAAAGTCCAATACATGGGCAAGCAGGGTGAGATGTCACTTCTTATGGGAGAGATGAGTAAGCTTCCCCGTGAGAGGCGGCCTGCCTTTGGTAAATTCGTCAATAAAAGCAAGCAATCCTTAGCGAAGCAGTATTTATTTCGAGAGGAAGAACTGAAAAAAAAAGAACTTGCCGAAAAGCTTGCGAGGGAAAGGTTAGACCTCACCCTTCCTGGTCCCCAGAGGGATGTGGGAACTCAGCACCCCGTGACGGTGGTCATGGACGAGGTGGTCGATATTTTGGCTCGCATTGGTTATAGTGTGCGTATGGGGCCACTTATTGAAAGAAATCATTACAACTTTGAAGCGCTCAATATACCCAAAGACCACCCCGCTCGGGATGAGCAAGACACCTTTTACATAGACGATCGCCATGTTTTAAGAACCCATACTTCACCCGTTCAGGTGAGAACTATGGAAGCAGAAAATCCCCCCATTCGTATTCTCGCTCCGGGGCCAGTTTTTCGTTGTGATAGCGACATCTCCCATTCCCCTAATTTTTATCAAATAGAGGGCCTTTTGGTGGATAAAAAAGTCTCCATGGCAGACTTAAAGGGGACGATTTCTTTTTTTGTTCATGGATTTTTAGGAAAAGATATAAAAACAAGGTTTCGACCTAGCTTCTTTCCCTTCACAGAGCCCTCTGCGGAAGTGGATTGTTCCTGTCCCATTTGTAAGGGAAGGGGTTGCCGTATGTGTAAAAACTCTGGCTGGGTGGAACTTGGAGGCTGTGGCTTGGTCAACCCCAAAGTCTTTGAGATGAGTGGTATTGATCCTCAAGTTTGGCAAGGTTTTGCCTTTGGATTTGGCGTTGAGCGAATGGCTATTATAAAATACGGTATCAGTGATATTCGTTTGTTTTCAGACAATGATGTCAACTTTTTAGGCCAATTTATATAATCATCGAGCCTTTGGAGAAGTTATTTGGAAAAACTATATGGAGAGATTATTTGGAGAAACTATATGGAAATAAAAGTTCTTGAGATTTCCCAAGCCCCAGCCATTATTGACTATGAACAATCTAAGCTCAAACTCAAAGATCTTAGTGCTGAAGATCAAGAGTTATTAAGCTGGGATGCTGTTTGGCGCCAAGAAGCCCTTGACCACTACTTGCCCCAGGGGTGGAGCTTTGGAGTTTGGGAGGCGTCGGAATCAGGATTGTGGCCGAGCGGGCAGCCACAACGAGGCCATGGACAGACCCAGGTTCAGGTGCAGGGCGAGGGGGAGAAGGTGCGAGACCATGAACAGGGCCAAGGGGAAGGGGGGCTTGGAGGGCTCTTGGGTTATAGCCTTGCTCAACCCCTTTTGTTTTTTCGTGGCATAACTCAATCCCTGTGGGTGGAGCATATGGCCTTTGAAACTTTGGATGTGGGGGAAGAGCTTATGAATATTATGGTGGGTTGGGGGAGAAGTAAGCACATTCAAAAAGTTTTATTTGGTCCGGGGGAGCGACTTGATTCTTTGAGGACTCTTGGCAAGTGGAAGTTGAGTGAATCCTACCAAGGAGTTTTGGAGGTCTCAACAACGAAGATGTCTTCATGAATAGCCTTTCCATAAAGAGCTTTTCCCATCGGGAGCGCTGTCAGAATTTTGATAGAATAACCTCTGGGGAAATCTTTGACTTAGCTGTGATTGGGGGAGGTATCGCTGGTGCAGGTGTTGCGAGAGATGCTGCAAGCCGCGGGATGTCTGTTGTGCTCATGGACTCCCATGACTTTGCCTTTGGAACAAGTTCTCGTTCAAGCAAACTTATCCACGGTGGAATTCGTTATCTAGAAAAATTGGAATTTCACTTGGTCTTTGAAGCACTCCGGGAGCGCCACCTTCTTTTTGAAATAGCTCCTCATCTCGTCCATCCTCTAAGATTTATGATCCCTATTTATAAAAATTCCCGAGTGGGGATGTTCAAAATGGGTTTGGGAATGTGGCTTTACGATATACTGGCCCTTTTCGAAGTCCCGCAAATGCACGAACGACTTTCAGCCCAGGTGTCTTTACAACGTCATCCCACCCTTGACCCCCAAGGTCTTTGTGGCTCCTATGTTTATTCAGATGCTTACATGGATGATGACCGTCTTGTCATTGAGACATTGCGTTCTGCCCACGAGTTTGGAGCTTGTTGTATCAACTACATGTCGGTGGGGAAAGCTACAACAGAGGTCATGACAGAAAAGGAGCGTGCAGC
Organism: Bdellovibrionales bacterium; assembly: GCA_965261545.1. GTDB lineage: Bacteria > Bdellovibrionota > Bdellovibrionia > Bdellovibrionales > UBA1609 > CBDHDF01. The sequence goes on from CBDHDF010000006.1 coordinate 129,374, forward strand.
AAGGAGATGCATTGTGAGGCTGGAATGTCGTGATGAACTCGACAGGAAGAAGCTCTATGAGGTGAGAGCCCATCATGTGGTCAGCACGGTGGGACCTTGGACAGACGGTTTGGCCCCTCATCTTGTGGACTCATGGAGGTCAAGACTTCGTCCCTCCAAAGGCATTCATATCACAGTCTCTAGGGCTCGCCTTCCTATGCAGGAAGCCGTGGTTCTCGCCGCTCAAGATAGCTCAAGAATTATTTTTATGATTCCAAGGCATGAGATGATTCTCATTGGAACTACAGACACGGATTATCAAGGAGATCCTGCTGAGGTTGTGGCTCATGCCAAGGAGATATTCTACCTTCTTAAAATTGTGAATAGTTACTTCCCCACGGCCAAGCTGACAGAAAAAGATATTATTTCTTCTTATGCTGGAGTGCGCCCCCTTGTGGATGATGGGGCCTCCACAGAGAGCCAGGCCAGTCGGGAGCATGCCATTATTGAAGGTTCACAGAATATCACCTTTTTAATAGGTGGTAAGTACACCACTTATAGAAGAATGGCCGAACAAACCATGGAAGTGGTTTTAAAATTATGGAGCCCTGAGGATCAAGTTCAATTTGCTCGCTCGCAAACAAAGCGGCCCATAAATTCCAAGGTAACTTTGGACAAATTACGCGAGAGCCTTTGGCAGGTTGAAGAAAGGGCCAAAGAGTGGGCTGTGGATTCCCAGGAAGTCGAAAAGCTTGTGCATCGACATGGTGGAGAAGCCTATGAGTTGTTGGGGCGTTGGTTGGAGTCATGGAGGGATCGAGTCAGGGGACAAGGTAGGGACCGAACAAAGGAACTAGAAGCTTTGGGTTTGCCCTCCTTAACCTTGCCTTTGCCCTTATCTTCACCCTCTCCTCCTTCGCTTTCACCTTTACCTTTATTTATATTTATCGAAGCTCGTCACGCCTTGGAAAACACCATGTGCCTCCATCTCAAGGATTTTTACTTTCGTCGCATGCCTCTTTTTTTATCGGAAAAGGACCATGGGCTGAGTTACCTTGAGGCTCTGGCGGATATTTTTGCAGATGCACTGGACTGGACACTCGAGCAACGCCAAAACCAGATGGATGATGTTAAGCTGGCCATAGCCAAAGAGCTTCATTGGCAGAGATCCACTGCGACTTACAGTCCTCTGTAACACTGTGGGTAGCGCTTTGTGGAATTTAGTGCGGAATGTTGCATTTCATTTATTGTGGAATATACAATTTACTGTTATGGAGTTTACTGTTGTGGAATGTGAAATTTACTACTTATGGAATGTGATTTGTTGCCATAGAATTTCTATATGCAATACATAATACAACATAATACTAACACCTAGGAGGAATTCATTATGGATGGTAAAAATTATGTGAAACAGGCCATCAAAACAGAGTCAAAGAACTTTGAAGACATTGGTCGTCGTATGGGAACAGTTCGCAACCAAAGGCTTCTCCACGCCGGCATTGGTTTGGCCACGGAGTCGGGAGAGCTTCTAGATACTCTTAAAAAGCATATTTTTTATGGAAAAGAACTGGATACAATCAATATCGCTGAAGAGATTGGAGATCTATTTTGGTACTCTGCCATTATCGCAGATGAATTGGGAGTTCCCTTTGATGAGATCATGAATAAAAACATTGCCAAGCTAAAAATGCGTTATGGCGACAGGTTTACAGAGACCGCTGCAAACAATCGTAACATCGAGGCAGAGAGGGAGAGGCTCACCTAGCTCCATTCCTCACAAACCTCCACATGATCGACGGTCGCGGAAACTTTTCCGTGGAACTTTCCCTTGGAATTCTGGTCTTGAAAGGTTGCGTACGGAGCAAGAGAACAAGGCTAATATTTAACAGAACGCGTAAGAAAATAAAATTTCCATAAAAATAATAAAAAATTAAGATTTCTATTGACTTATGATAGCACTTTCAATAAAACTTCAATTTCAACACAAGATTGCTCTTAATGAGATAGCTCTTTGAAAACTAAATAGAAATCCCAAAATGTGATTTTGGGTTCCGGTAAGGGGGCCTTGTTCTTTTTTTAGTTCTTAGGATCCCTTACCAAGTCAATTTAAAGTATATTTATATGCTAGCTTTTAGTTATGAATTCGGAATTTAACTGAAGAGTTTGATTCTGGCTCAGAACAAACGCTGGCGGCGTGCCTAATACATGCAAGTCGAACGAAGAAATCCCTTCGGGGAGAGTACGAGTGGCGCACGGGTGAGTAATACATGGATAATCTGCCCTTTAGTGGGGAATAACCCGGGGAAACTCGGGCTAATACCGCATAAGACCACGGTGTCTACGGGCGCAGAGGTTAAAGATTTATCGCTAAAGGATGAGTCCATGTCCGATTAGCTTGTTGGTGGGGTAAAGGCCCACCAAGGCGACGATCGGTAGCTGGTCTGAGAGGATGATCAGCCACACTGGAACTGAGACACGGTCCAGACTCCTACGGGAGGCAGCAGTAGGGAATCTTGCGCAATGGGGGAAACCCTGACGCAGCGACGCCGCGTGAGTGATGAAGGCCTTCGGGTTGTAAAGCTCTGTTCTTAGGGAATAAAAAAATGAAGGTACCTAAGAAGAAAGGACCGGCTAACTTCGTGCCAGCAGCCGCGGTAATACGAGGGGTCCAAGCGTTGTTCGGAATTATTGGGCGTAAAGCGGGTGTAGGTGGCTTCGTAAGTCAGAAGTGAAAGCCCTAGGCTTAACCTGGGAAGTGCTTTTGATACTGCGAAACTTGAGTGTGGAAGAGGATAGCGGAATTCCTGGTGTAGTGGTGAAATACGTAGATATCAGGAGGAACATCGGTGGGGAAGCCGGCTATCTGGTCCAACACTGACACTCAGACCCGAAAGCGTGGGGAGCAAACAGGATTAGATACCCTGGTAGTCCACGCCGTAAACGATGGATACTTGGTGTTGGAGGTTTTGACCCCTTCAGTGCCGAAGCTAACGCGTTAAGTATCCCGCCTGAGGAGTACGGTCGCAAGATTAAAACTCAAAGAAATTGACGGGGGCCCGCACAAGCGGTGGAGCATGTGGTTTAATTCGATGCAACGCGAAGAACCTTACCTGGTCTTGACATGTAGAGGAATAATTCCAGAGAT
>CBDHDF010000006.1:137500-318241 GCA_965261545.1 Bdellovibrionales bacterium
TATTTGTTTATGTATATTTTTGGTGAACACTTTGGTGCTGGCCCCCTTGGGTTGGCTCATTTTCAAGCTATGTATTCGACCCCAACACTACTTAAAAACGGACCAACTGGCCACGGGTTACTTAGGAGACTCCAAAATTCTTGCCACCACGCTATGGAAGCTCAATTCCTATGCCCAGGTCCAGTCTTTAGACACCCCCTGGTGGCTGAGTCCATTATTCATTGTTGCCCCCTTGACTTCTAGGTCATGGACTCGTTATTTTTCTTCTCAGCCCCCCATGAAAAAGCGAATTGAAAAACTTGTAGGACACTTCCCTATTTAGGGTATTTTTTCATTGAGGACAACTTGTCTATTGAGGAGATTTTCCTATTTTGGATATTTGCTCATTGAGAGTATTTTCCTAATTTTGGATACTTGCCTATTGAGAGTATTTTCTTATTTGGTATACTTGTAAGTTGAGAGCACTTGCCTATTTACAATTTTGTCCACACTTAAAGTTTTGGAGGATTCAAATGAACGCACCTGTTGAGGCCAGTCTTGCAACTCTTATTTTATCCATTGCTCACTCGGCAAAAATGGCCATTGGAGATATTGAAGGCCCAGAGACTAAGAGCCAAGAACAAGATTTGAAAATGGCACAATTTAATATCGACTTGCTCTCGGTTTTAAAAACCAAGACAAAGAACAATCTTGAAAATCAAGAACAGCAACTATTAGACTCTATCCTGGGCGATTTACAGATGAGCTTTATACAGGCATCTAATCAGGCCGTGCCTAATCAAGCGAAGCACGAATCAAACGCCCAAAATGAGAGTTCCGAATACAACTCTCAAAAATAAAAAAGAGAATCGTGAGTTGGAGGATAATAGTCACCTACAGATGGAGGTAAGTCCATGAAATCAATAAAGTTACTCACCATCAGAGAAGTTTTTGTTGAAAGGAGAGTCTTATTTTGCCAAGTTTGCTCCTTTTTTGTAGGCTTGGCTCTTGTTGGGGCTCTCTTCCTTTGGATAGGGCCTTACTCCAGAGTTCAGGCTCAAGCGACTTTGCCCCAGGGAGCTTCTCTTCCCCACGACTTATTTATTCATTTGAATAAAAAAGTAAACCCTGCTGTGGCTAACATCTCCACAAGTGTTTTGCCGAAGGTTTCAAAGCAACACCCCCATCAATTTCATCAGGACCCCTTTTTTGACTTGTTTCAACCCTTTTTTGGCCCCCGTGGTCCCAATGGTCCCCATGGAAGGATGCCACAGCGGCCTCAACAGAGTTTGGGCTCAGGGTTTATTATTCGCAAGGATGGTCTTATTATAACCAATAACCATGTGATTGAACGAGCTGACGTAATCAATGTCTCTATTGCAGACTCTAAGGAAGTTTACACAGCCAAAGTGATCGGTCGAGATCAGCGCACAGACACAGCCCTTATTAAAATAACAGCTCAAAGGAATTTTCCCACGGTCAAGCTAGGGGATAGCGATAAAGTTCAGGTGGGAGAGTGGGTGGCCGCCTTTGGAAACCCCTTTGGCCAAACAAACTCCATGTCTAAGGGGATTATTTCAGCCATCGGAAGAAAAATCGGAGAGCTCAATCGATTTCCCTTTCTACAAACAGATGCCAGCATTAATCCAGGGAATTCGGGAGGGCCCCTTGTGAATCTTAAGGGGGAGGTTATTGGTGTGAATACAGCCATTCACGCTAAGGCCCAGGGAATTGGTTTTGCCATCCCCATCAACGATATCAAGGCCATACTTCCTGCTTTGGAGAAAGAGGGGGGGATCCGTCGAGGTTTTCTAGGAGTCAACTTACAGGATGTGACTTCAGAGCAAGCGGCCTCCATTGGGCTCAAAAATGTCAAGGGTGGAACAATCGTGATCAATGTAATTACCGGTAGTCCGGCCTCCAAGGCCGGACTTAAACCCTATGACTTCATCACCCATTGCAACGATAGGGAGATATCTTCCACTCAGGGCCTTGTGGATCTCATTGCGGCAGCAGGTGTGGGTCAAGTGGTTAAACTCAATATTTTGCGAGAGGGGCGAGTACGTATTGTTAAGGTGAAATTGGGTTCTCATCCCGATAATAAGAATTTAAGAAAAAGTCTCACTCACAAAGCGAATCGGGGAGAAAAAGCTCCCTTTAACTTTGGTTTTAGTGTGATGGACTACAAAAAAGCACGCAAAGAAAATTTTGATCTGCCCGTACTCAAAGAGTCCCACCCTGTTATCATCGAAGTGACCCCTGGCTCTATAGCTCAACAAGCGGGACTTTACCCAGGTGATATCATCCTCGATATCAACCGGCGTCCGGTTTATAAAGCTCGTGATGTGCTCAAGCGACTTCAAAAATCCAACACCAATGTGCTGCGCATTCTTCGGAGAGAAAAGGTTGAACTTCTTTATCTTCAAAGAAAGTAAATCAAAAGCACAAAGGCTTTCAATTGGTTTTTACGTCCACCGGCTGAAGAATCCCCTTTTTTTGCTTAAAATTTGTTCTCCACGAACTTCGGCCACTTTTCTTAAAAGTTTCTCTTCTTCTGTTTTGAGCTTTTTAGGCACTTGAATTTCAGCCTCAAACATCAGGTTACCTCGGCTGGAGGATTGAAGGCTTGGCAGCCCCTCCCCCTGAATCCGAAGAACATCACCTGTGGCAGTTCCCTTGGGAACAGATACCTCCACAGGTCCTTCAAGCCCTTGGACCTCCACAACTCCCCCCAAAAGAGCCTGAATATAACTGATTTTTAAAGTGCCTACGAGGTGAGTGCCCTGGCGTTCATAATGCAGGTGTTTTTGAAGTCGAATAACAACGTAAAGGTCTCCGGTAGGGCCTCCTTGGCGTCCTTCCTCGCCCTCTCCAGAAAGGCGTAGTTGAGTTCCATTTTCAACTCCTGGAGGAACCTGAACCTTCAGCCTTTTTTTGGACATTTTTCTTCCCTTGCCTGAGCAAGTGTTACAGGGATGAACAATGATTTGTCCTTTGCCACCGCAGCTGTGGCAGGGGGAGGCCATTTGAAAAAAACCTTGTTGGCGGACCACCTGCCCTTGGCCCCCACAAACTCTACATATCTCAGGTGAGGTCCCCTTGGCAGCTCCTCTTCCCTCACAATCAGAGCAGTCTTTTTCATAATCATAGAAAATAGGCTTCTCAGCCCCCTTCAAGACATCTTGTATTTGAATATCTAGGAAGTAGCGAAGGTCAGAGCCGGCATGATCCGGTGAATGCCCTCTGGATGTGGAGGCTCCAAAGAAATCACTGAAAATATCACCAAAGCTTTCAAAGATATCGTTGACACCACGAAACCCTGGATTTCCATTCCTCACACCATGGACCCCTGCTTCACCGAACTGGTCGTACCGGCTTCTTTTTTCAGAGTTACTGAGGACTTCATAGGCCATGGCGGCTTCTTTAAACTTCTCCTCTGCCACTTTATCACCTGGGTTTTGGTCGGGGTGATACTTTAAGGCCATTTTTCGGTATGCCTTTTTAATGGATTCATCATCTGTATTGCGGGAAACATCTAAAATCTTGTAGTAATCTTTAGCCATGGATCAATTATGTGAACCAATGACGTTTTGTAAAGGTATTTGTCGTCATCACAGGGGCTATAATGCGACTCGTTACTACTCTTGTCTCCTTGCTTCAATTGACACACTGAGATTATAGCGAGTGTGCATGGGAGTCAAAACAAGTGAAATTTATACATAAGCCAAGCTATTTCATTTAAAAGTTTCCCTTCACTTCGATAGGGATCATAATAGAGATATATAATGAGAACTCCCATGGCTCATGTCCTGGAAAGAGTCCAAGTTAAGGTCATTTGAGTCGATGACGAGGGCTATTTGAATACGAGGGTCATATGAGTCTTTGAATACAAGGCCATATGAATCTTTGAACATTAGGGTCATACACGGTGGTTGAAAAAAAGCTCATAAGAATTTTTGAAGGGACATTTATATTCTTAAATATTGTCACCATTGGAGGGGGAATATGGGGTATTTACAACTGGAGCTCCACGGCCTTTAATGAAAGCAACTACAAAAACAATACTTATCAGTCTAGCGGTTCTCCTGCTGGTGTCACGTCCTTTGTTATCCATAGCCTAGGTGTCTTGAGTACCAATTTGGATGAAAAGCCCCAAAGATTGATTCGTATTGAGGTCAATTTGGAAATTTCTAATGAAGCCACATTGAAGGAGATCAAAACCCTCCGTGGTGTGGTTCAAGATTCTATTATACAAATTCTTAACGGAAAGTCCTTTCAAGATATTGAAACCATCCAGGGAAAACTAGCACTTAAAAATCAAATCCTCATCCAAGTGAACCGCTTGCTTAAGCGGGGGGGGGCCGTGGAAAATATGTACTTTTCTCAGTTGATTGTCCAGTGAAGTCGTGCCACCAATGCCACCATTTTATTTGTTTCATCTGCAAGATTCTCTCATCCTACTTTTTGCTTTTCATGACTCTCTTAATCATGAGGTCTTGGTGGTATTTTGTGTCCTCACCGTCGGGAATCCATTTATCTACTTTGTAAACCTTCCATTTGACCAAATTCTTATCTTTTTTATGGGGATATTTAAAATAACCCTTTCCCTCGGTAATGAGTTCAAACTTTGGAGGGTGCTTGAGTCTTATCACCTCTGAATTCAGCTTCTTAACCTCATGGTTTAAATCTCCTAACCTCTGATTCATTTGCTGAAGTTCTTCATCGTCATTGTAGTAATAACCACCAATGATGGCAGCCACAGCAACAAAAAAAGAACTCCAAGCAAAAGCATGAAACTCAGGTTTCTCATTTCCAGGGGATGATAAAGCGCCCACGGCAGCTCCCACAGGGGCCGCCGCCCCCATGGCCATCCATCTAGATTGGGAGCGAGTTGCACAAGAAAGATTCGACAAAGATAAAATGAGGAACATCCCCCACCATGAGATTATTTTGATAAACTTCATAGAGTGCATTCTAGAGTACCTCCGTAACCCTAAAGTTTATTGATCAAAACAGGGCGGGGCTTGCTTCCTTGAGCGCGACCAACAACACCTTCTTTTTCAAAAATCTCAATCATACGGGCGGCCCGTGGATAGCCCAATCTAAACTTTCTTTGCAGCAGTGAAGCGCTGATTTCTTTAAGGTTGGCGATCTCGGCCAGTATTTCATCATATCTTTCATCAAATTCATTTTCTTCTTCAGCGTCTTCTTCCCAGGGCTCGTTCGTATTCTCGCCATTTAAATCAAAGCCACCCCCTGAACCATTGAGTATTTTCATGGCCAATTCATCAAATTTTGGTTCTCCTTGGGCTCGCCAGTAACTTGTAAGGCCATCAATTTCTGAATCACTTAGCCAGGGGCCATGGTGCCTGAGAGGCTTGGGAATTCCAGGTGCTACAAACAACATATCCCCACGGGTGAGCAATCTTTCGGCCCCACTTTCATCGAGAATAATCCTCGAATCCATTTTACTGGCGACTTTAAAACTAATGCGGCCGGGAATATTGGTTTTGATAAGACCTGTGACAACATCCCTGCGAGGGCTTTGCATGGCCAATACAAGGTGGATTCCACAAGCACGAGCCATTTGTGCGAGTCTGACCACGGCTTGTTCCACATTGGATTTGTCCACCGCCATCAAGTCACCAAACTCTTCAACGACCACAATGATATAAGGTTGGACCGTGTAGTAGTAAGTTTGCCCCTTCTTTGTGGTTTCACATGTCTCGTTGTACTCTTCGTGTTCAGCAATCTCCTCACTGCTTAGGTCTTCGATTTTCTCATTAAAAGATTCAAGTCCCCTGGATCCAAATTTGGACATAGATCGGTAGCGTTTATCCATCTCCTTAATGGCCCACTTAAGAGCACTCACAGCTTTTTTAGCGTCGCGAATAGGGGGCATCAACAGGTGAGGTATGCCATTAAAAGCCGCTAAATCAACTTGCTTAGGATCCACGAGAATCATTCTCAAAGTTTGTGGTGAGTGTTTAAATAAGAGTCCTGATAACATGGAAACTGTAAATACAGATTTTCCTGAACCTGTAGAGCCCGCCACCAACAAGTGGGGCATTTTTCTTAAATCGACAACTTTGGCTCTTCCATTAACTTCGCTACCAAGGGCAATGGGCAGTTTCATTTGCTCAGACCAAAAGGTATCACTTAATAAAATATTTTTCAGATAAACAGTTTCTCGGATTTTATTTGACGTTTCAACCCCCACAACGCCTCGCCCTGGTATGGGAGCAATAATTCGTACGGACTCACTGCTTAGCGCTAAAGATAAGTCATCAGCAAGGTCCGTAATTTTACTGATTTTCACATCCACATTTGGTTTAAATTCAAACATAGTGACTGCGGGGCCGGGAAGAATTTCTTCAATTTTTCCTCGTACGGAAAATTGCTCAAGCTTATTTAATAAAAGATGGGCTTTGTCTTGTATTTCTTTCTCGCTCACCTTTTCACGAATGATGGGAGGGTCTTCCAGTAACGAGAGATTGGGTAATTCCCAGTTTGTAATGCTTTCTTGGCCTCTATGTCTTCCTATGGATTTGATCCAAAAATTTCTTTGGGATGTGTCTTTCTCAAGGGAAGTATTTTTTAAACTCTTTTCTGACCCACTTGCCCCCCCACCCATATGAAAAAGCTTTAATTCTCGGTTTTTTTTCTTATCCCCTATTAAAAAGTTTGTCGCGAAACCCTTGGGATTTGATGGGGAGGCCACAGGGAAAGAAGAGAGTTTTTTCTCTTCCGACATTGAGTTCCAAGAGCCTACCAAAATTTTCTCTGGAAAAGTCAAAAATTTTTCCCAAAGCCACTGCACGCCATCTTTGATCTCTGTCCCCAAGGAACTTGCTTTGCGAATGAAGAGGCTTGATATAAAATGGGCCCATAGGCAGCAAAAGATCCGGTGTGGACCATGCAGGATATCCATCACTGATCTTTTTGTCAAAAAGACCACAAACAATAAAGATAAAGTCCAAAGTACAATAGAGGCACCTATGGGGTTAAAAAGGTGGATCATATAACTTGTCACAAGTTCACCCACAACCCCCCCTAAACTCATTTGCCCCTCAAAGAGCTTAAACTCAGGCCAGTAAAGCACTCCTAAAAAAGAAGCCATAAGGATCAAAGAAATAAGCCATATCCCATTGATATATTGAGTTTCGGTTTTTCCTCTTATGAAGCTCGCTCCGATGAGAATCGTTCCTAAAATCAAGGCCCAAGCTCCCAGTCCAAAGAACTGACAAAGGAGGTCGGCTGCAAATGAACCTATGTATCCACAATAATTCTGAACATTTAGACCTCTTCCTGTGGAATTAAAGGAGGGATCTGAAGGGTAGTAACTCACAAAGGCGAGGGTCATAAAGATTCCCATGGACAACCAAGTCAGTCCGATGATATCTTTGCGAAACTGAAAAAATAACTGTTTCATTACAATAGTTTATGTAAATTCCTCTCCAGAGAGTAGGCTATAAAAGTCCAGTTTTCCAGAAGAGCCTCTCCAACTCCTCGGTGGGTGGAAGTGTTATGGAAATGTTAAAAATAGTGGATGGAAATGCTAAAAATTAATGAAATTTTTTTTAGTATTCAAGGTGAGTCAAGCTGGGCAGGTGTTCCCACTGTCTTTGTTCGAACATCGGGTTGCCACCTGCGCTGCCATTATTGCGATACAACATACGCCTACTATGACGGCAAGAAAATGACAGTGGTTGAGATTATTCAACACATCAAAACATATTCTACGGATTACATTTGTGTGACTGGCGGGGAGCCCCTGCTTCAAAAAAAGAGCCTCACCTTAATGCGTCAACTTTGTGATGAGGGTTTTCATGTCTCTCTGGAAACCAGTGGGGACCTCAGCTGCATTCATGTTGACCCTAGGGTCAAAAAGATCATCGACATAAAAACTCCCCACAGTGGCGCTGCTGGACGTTTTCACAATGATAATTTACCACTTCCTCAGGGGCAAAGTGATTCCAACACAGAGTTTAAGTTTGTTATATGCACGGAAGATGATTTTGTGTGGAGCGAAAAATTTTGCCAAAAGCACAATCTTTTTGATTATAATATTATTTTATATAGTCCATCATTTGAAAGCATCCATGAAAGTTGGCTCGCTGAACAAATCCTTAGTAAAAAATCAAAAGCACGGTTGCAATTACAATTACATAAGTATATTTGGTCTAAGGAGCAGCGTGGAGTTTAGAAACACTGTGACTGCTGCCATCTCTTGCTTTGCAACAAAGCCAAGTTGAGACATAAGAATAAAGAGGAGGGGGAAGTGCACAGTGCAGATTTTAGCCAATCAGACCACCTTATGGTTGCAAATTTAAGATTAGTGAGTTTAGAGAAATTAGTTCAAAGCAAGCTGAAGGTTTTTTTCCGTCAACAGAGGGAAGCCCAGGTTGAATTGAGTGATTTGTACAATATTATTATTGAGCAGGTTGAAAAGCCTCTCATAGAGCTTTCCTTAGAAGCCCAAAGTGGAAACCAAGTTAAAACCGCAAAAATGCTCGGTATGAATCGAAATACATTAAAAAAGAAAATAGATACCCATAAAATTAAAATTAATAATAACAACAAAAATAAGAAGAAATGAGAAGAGATAAAAAGATTTTATAGAGTCATTGTAGAAAAAAATGAATCGTATACCACCACAAAATTTAGCTGCAGAAAAATCTATCCTTGGGGGCTTGATGCTTGCGCCTGAGGCATGGGATGAAATATCCGACCTTCTTGAAGCTGAGGACTTCTATAGTCCTGCACATAAGTTGATTTATGCTTCTATTTCAATCCTTGGTCAGAAGGGGCAGCCCAGTGATCTTATCACTATTTCCAACCATCTTGTGGAGCAAAAGAAACTTGATTCCGTTGGAGGCCCAAGCTACCTAGCAGAAATTTTGGATGAAACACCATCAACGGTGAATATTCTTGCCTACGCTAAGATTGTGAGAGAAAAATCTCTCTTGCGTCGAGTTATTCACGCCGGTCAGGGCTTTGTGGAAAAAGCTTTTTCCCAAGACTTTGAAAGTTTGGATGGCTTTTTAGATGAGTGCGAATCAAAAATATTTGCTGTGGCAGAGCAACAGTCCACAGGGGTTCTGACACCATCTAGTGAAATTATCAAAAAAAGTATCGAGAAATTAGAAGCCCTCTATGCTCTCAAGGGCGACCTGACAGGCATTCCATCTGGCTTCTTAGAGCTCGACCAAATGTCTGCAGGATTTCAAGCAGGTGAACTTGTCATTGTCGCAGCTAGACCCTCCATGGGAAAGACCGCATTTAGCCTCAATATTCTCCTCCATACAGCCCTAAAAGCTAAGAAGAAAATTGCTTACTTTTCTGTGGAGATGTCCAAGGAGGCGGTAATGACGCGTCTTCTAGGCAATGAGGCTCAAATACCGCTCTCCCATATGAGGACAGGGCAAATCAGAGATTATGATTGGCCTCGACTCATCAATGCCGCCGCCACCATCAGTGAGGGTTCTATTTTCATCGATGATAGTGCGGATCTCAGCCCTTTTGATGTTCGAGCCAAAGCTCGGCGGATGAAATCCAAACATGGGTTGGACATGATTATCATCGACTACCTTCAACTCATGGCCCTTAAAACAAAGGTAGAAAGCCGTGAGCGAGAGGTCTCGGAAATTTCGAGAACCCTTAAGGCCATTTCTAAAGAGCTACAGATTCCCGTCATAGCATTGGCCCAGTTGAATCGCGGTGTAGAGGGGCGCTCCAATAGGCGTCCCATGCTATCTGATCTCCGTGAGTCTGGCTCCATTGAGCAAGATGCCGATGTGATTATGATGCTCTATCGGGAAGACTACTACGATCGGGATAATCCAGAAATTCAGGGGATGGCAGAAGTCATTATTGGAAAGCAGCGAAATGGCCCCACCGGCACTGTCAAGCTACAGTGGGTTCCCGAACTGGGACTTTTTCTCAATAATATAGAAAATCAAGCTCCTCTTCCTGATGTGTCCCCGCCTAATAATGTACCACCTCCGCTTTCGGAGCCACTGAATGGTGGCCCTCCTTCTCCTGCTGATATACCCCCATCTTCAGGAAATCGTAAATCTCTTAAAAATTTTGCTCTTCCCGCTGGAGCCGAGCGCCCGTCCGTTGGTCCTGAAACTTGAATATCCTTATTTACATTACCAAAAGCTGTGATTTAATAGAGCTGAGTCATATTTGTATATCCATGGAGGGAGAACAAAATGGAATCAGCATCAGAAGATTTACTAGAGTCACTGGTGAATGGAACGGGGCTTCCGCCAGAGCCCATAAAAAGGGAGTTAAACCAACTGATTGACAGGCTTGGGATGAAAAAAGATGAGCTTAGTCTAGAACAGATTCGCCAACTCGTCACACTATACTTGAAAGATGTTATGCTTCGAGTCCCCTCATCACATCTTGAGCCTGCATTTACGCCTCAAGAGAGGCTGAATTAGGTGGCTTTTTCCACAGACACGGTGACCTTCGCTTCCAACTCTCCCACTTTGATGAGGGCTTGAAATTCACCTAGCATTTTTAAAGGTTCCACATGGATGTCCTTTTTGTCGATTTCGTGCCCCTGTTGAGCGAGTTTCTTAGAAATATCTTGAGTTGTCACCGATCCAAATAGAGTCCCTGTATCACTGGCTTGGGCTTGAAAGGAAAGTCTGGTGCCATCTACTTTTTCAAGCACAGTTTGCCTTTCTTGGTGAGCCTTTTTCTTTTGAATCTCAGCTATTTTCTGTAAGTGAGTCCATTCTTTCATGCGTTTTTCTGTGGCCTCAACGGCAAGTTTTCGTGGAAACAGCAAATTTCTTGCAAAACCAGGGGTGACACTGACAACTTCACCCACTTTTCCCAAATCTATAACATCTTTTTTTAAAATAACTTTCATGGTCCTCTCCGTTTGTCGATTTGAATAAATCTTTTTATAAAATCTCCTCTAAAGTGAATCCAATAATCAAGCACCCCAATAAGGCTCAGTAAAAAAGGGAGGTAGAGAATCAATAGGAGGGTGATAGTCACTCTCCAGAAGATTGAGAGGCGAAACACATGAAAATATTTCAAGATAACAGCTAAGCCTTGAAAAAAATAGGCCAGTGTTGAAACATACAAGACATTTACTGAAATTTTCCATACCAAAGGAGCATTTTCCTTCATGAAGGATCCCAACAAGGAGAAAATAAAGAACCAGATGACAAACTCTGGAACTTGAAAGCCAATGAGAGATCTTCTAAATGGGATCCTTACATGCATCCAGTTGGACACTTTTTTTTCAAAAAGAAGAGATACCACCAAAGATAAAATCGATAAGAAAATAACCATGGATGGGACATAGATTAAAATATCCGTCTGATTTAACATCTTCAAAGTTTCTTGGGGCCACTGGACCTGTTGAATCCCCTTATCCAAATAAATCTGGACTTTGTCCACAAAGGAAAAGCCAGAGTAGAGGGCCCATAACCAAGTGCTAAGAAAAGACAAGCTCAAACAAGAGCCAACAGCAAAAGTTATGGCAGTGAAATAAGTGTGGCCATAGAGCAAAGCTTCATTGTTGAGTCCTACCATAAGACTGAGAATGGCAAAAACAAAACCAAGTTCAACAAAGCCCAGTTGAATAATAACGAGAGCGGTAAGCATGTAGCATAAATAATACAGCCCCCCCCCAAGTGTCTGCCGAGAAATATGCATGGGCACAGCTCCCAATACAATGGTGATAGCACCTGCTGTTAGAAGTACAGACCAAAGAATGCAAAGAAACTCTTTAATCAGTTTTGTCACTTTTATCACTCATGGCTTGGCCACTCTGGCCACCGGCATCGTTATCCTTTGAATCACTCACGGCTTTATCGCTTTGGTCACCCCCAGTTTTGTCAGGGGAGCCGGGGATATGATCTCTAGTTTTGGCTTTGTGAACAAGACCTTTGTCCACGGTGGACCTATCATTGGAGTCTCTTCTTGGCTTATCATCGGAAGTTCTTCTTGGCCTATCATCGGAAGTTCTGCTTGGCTTATCATCGGAAGTTCTGCTTGGCTTATCATCGGAAGTTCTTCTTGGCCTATCATCGGAATCTCTTCTTGGATTATCAGCGGCTCCCTTTTGGTGAAAAGATCCTCGGTCTCGGCGAAAGGGCTTTGATCCTTTGGCTTGATTCTTGCGAGCCTGAGCCTTAGCCTCTCTCTCTTGATCTCGAATTCGGGAGGTCTCAATAACTTCTCTATATTTCTCTAAGTGCTCCCCGACGCTTTTTCGAGTATCCAATCGTTGGTGAAAAAAGCGCAATACCTGATCGCTGATACGCATCGTTCTTTCCAGCTCTTGTATGCACTCTGCCTTTGCAGTAAAGGTGCAGTGAAAATAAATACCCATTTTCACCTTATCAATGGGGTTGCCAAGTCGGCGTTTTCCCCAAGTATCAATGTGGTTGATTTCACCTAAGAACTTCTGGATGATTTCTTTGTTTTTTCTAAATAAATTCCTTTGGCCGTCCTCACTGGTGTCAGGGTGCATAATAACAACTGACTCATAATTGCGAACGGGTCTTTCAACATTAAGTTCCATATGATTCCTTTCGGTTTTTAGCCCCCTATGGCCTGGCTCATACATGGCCTACCTACACAAGGAGCAAGGATGTTAACTTCCTGATCTAACATGCCGCGCCCCTAGGCTCAAGCCCTAGGAACCGTCTTTTTTATCTTTTTCAATTCTTATCTAAAATTTGATACACTATGTGATAAGTATGAATGTCACTCCCTATCTCTATATTATCGCAGGCCCCCTGAAAGGCTCAAAAATTCGCCTACGACCTAGTCTAACCCTGGGAAGAAAGAAGGCCAATATCAATCTTAAGGACTCCAAAGTTTCCAGCCTTCATGCTCAGATTTCAAGGGATACTGAGGGGCAATGGTGCATTGAAGATATGGGTTCACGCAATGGAATCTACCAAAATGGAATTCGCTACAAAAAAGTGATTCTCAAAGAAAAAAAACCAATTTTTATTGGAGATAACCTTTTTGTTCTAAAGTACAAACCAACAAAAAAAGAAGACCATAATAAGAGGGAGGCCAAAGGCGAAAAATCTCTCCAGGTCCCTCAGCAAGCACCATGGGAAAAGAGGCTGCTAAAATTTTGCAATGATTTGAGACTCAATGCAAAAAATATTCCTTGCTCAATACATCCCTTTCATCCGGCAATAATGCTAAGCATTATCAGCGGGATTCAAGCAGAGACGCAGTGGTATATAGGGTATGGTCCTCGAGTGTTAGGAGCCCGCTCCTTGGATTTTAAGCTTTTTGAACCGAACCTGCCAGATTATAGTTTTAAACTTAGCTCTAAAAAGCAGAAGGCTGTATTTAAGACTGAACAGCCCCATATTGTTAAACTCAATGGATACTCTATTTCTTCGGCCTCCTTAAGTCATGGAGATATTATCTCCATTAGCGAGACAAGAATCCAAGTGAGCTTCTTAAGTGTCTAATTTTTTTGTCATAATTACAAAGTTCTTTTAAAACTCCATCTTTAAATTGACATATTTCACAGGCATTGTTACCGGGTATTCCTAGTTCAAGGTTCAAGTCTAAGTCAGTTTCTGTTTTAGGACAAAATGCATGAGTGAGATATTGCAGCCCAGCATGAGCCGCTATAGTTCAAGCAAGTGGAGAAACTAAGGAGAAAATCAATGAAAACAATGAAAATAAAGTTTTTATCCTTAAAGTTAGTAATTATCATTACAACCATTATAACAACGACAACGACTCGTATTGTTTGGGCTGATACAGCCGATACGTCCAATATCGACATCGTTGATTTATCCTCCTACCCCCTCTACCCATTGAGAAAAGACTTGGGTGAAAACTTAATTGCTGGCGAGAAAGAAAGTGTCGAACGCTCTGTTAAAGCGACAGATATCCTCATAAAAAAAAGATGGCAAGAAGATGGTTTTGCAGGACGAGGAGACCACAGTAAGTCCCATGGATGTTATCCATCGAAGTTTAAAGTACTGCCCAATCTACCTGAGGAATATAGGGCTGGAATTGGTAAAAAAGAGAACCAAGGAAAAGTATTTTTTTCAGTGGCACGTCTTTCTAATCAAACAACTCCCGATGTGCCTGACATAAGGGCTCCCTCTTTAGGATTTGTCTTAAAAGTATTTCTAGACAAGGACGAGAAGGACCCCACATTGCTACCAATACATTTTTCGGAGGAAATCAAAACACAGGATTTTCTCACTGGTTCCAGTCAAACTTTCATGATGCCCAATATCAACGCCTATGCAAACCTTTTTGTAAATCGTTCCAAAGGTATTTTGGGAAAGATTTTAATCGCACTGAGACATCCCATCATTGTCTATGAGAGAAAAATAAAACCAATGTTTTTTGATCATACAAACTCCCTCGTTGCTCTTGAGAGAACATTTTGGTCTCCAGCCCCCTATGCTTGGGGGGATCGGGCTGCAAAATATAGGTTCACCCCCTGTCATGACTTTAATAGGAGTGAATTGGGAGAAGACCATGTAGATAAACCCAACTACCAACAAGATAGCATCAAAAAATTTCTTTCTGAAAAAAGCATCTGCTATAACTTAGAGGTTCAACTGAGACCTGCGAGTCACACGGATTCTGTACACCATGATAAAAATTTTCCTATCGAAGATGCTTCTATCTTTTGGCCCACAGATCAAGCTAAATATCACGCTGTGGCTCAACTTACTATTCAAAAGGAAACTTTACCCCTTTTAGATGAAGAATGTGAGTCCTTGTCCTACAACCCATGGCACGGGTTGAAGGCCCATCAACCTCTAGGAAATCTCAATAGAGGTCGACTGTCTGTGTATAAACAAAGTTTTCTCTCCAGAAAGAAACTTTATAGCGAGCGTTTAAACTATGATGGCAGCTATGATATCTTTAAGAAGTATGTCTTGAGTTTTCCATTGTTTAACAAATATGGAGACCTCATCATGCAAATATCTAAAGAGCGTGAAGATCTCATGAAGAAAAATTTATTTGATACAGGATTAGACACAAACAATGGTGAGATTGACTGCGATAAGGTGATGGCTCAACCCCATAGAACCGCTGAGGGAGTGTGTTATTTTCACGGCCTTCAAGTTGACGTAGGGTATGGGGAATCAAAAAATACCACTTATGTGGGAAGCAATAAGGCTCGTATCGGGCGGAATATGCGCCCGCCTAAAGATGAAGAATTAAAATCTATGGAAGAAAATCTTCTTTCGCCCAATCCTCGACAAATTAGTAAAGAGCTTTTTACTCGCAAAGAGGGGTTCATTCCAGCAACAACCATCAATCTTTTGGCTGCAGCTTGGCTTCAAGCACAGAATCATGATTGGTTTTCCCACGGAAAAAATGTCGCCACTCGTCCTTCAAAAAAAAATGGAGGGAATCAATTATCTGAAGAGCAAAAAAAGATGTTTGATCCTATTTTGGTTCCTCCCGTTCCTGGAGACGATTTATTTCCCCATGGAATGTTAGCTCCTCGCACGCGCCCCGATTTTAGTCAAACTCCTCAGCCGGGGTATTTTTCCACAGTTCCCCGTAAGTATAGTAAGCATTACGATAATGACTATAAGCGTGAATACCCTCGAACTTTTCGCAATGTTGTCACTCACTGGTGGGATGCTTCCCAGATCTATGGCAGTGATGCTCAAACGATTTTAAAGGTTCGCACCAATCCGCTTACTGGAGAGCTTTTGCCAAATGGTCAAATTGCCGTGGATAAAGTTCACCGCCGCCTCTATTACGATAAAAACAATCGTCCTATTACAGGCTTTTCAGATAACTGGTGGGTGGGTCTTGAACTGTTTCACTCCTTATTTGCCATGGAACATAATGCGGTGACAGACAGGCTTTCTAAAGCCTATCCAGACATGACTGATGAGTCTTTATTCAATACAGCTCGTCTTGTTGTATCCGCATTGATTGCAAAGATTCACACTATTGAGTGGACACCGGCTCTTTTGGACAATCGAGCCTTACATGTTGGAATGCGAGCCAACTGGTATGGCTTGGGAGAGCCCATCAAATTTTTGAACAAAGAATGGCTTGAACGGGTTGTCAGAAATCTATCTGATAGATTTGGACATGCCATTTATGGAGCTACAGGAGAAGGCTCTCTACATCTTTATGATATTCCCTTTTCGTTGACAGAGGAGTTTGTCGCTGTTTATCGAATGCATCCTTTGATTCCCGATGATTTTATTATTTATGACCATAATGATGGTCAAGAAGCAGGCCGAATTCCCATCAATGACACTCGCGATGAAAAGGCTAAGGAATTGAGCTATGAATCTTCATCATCTCCCCTCTCCCTTTTGTACTCCCTAGGTGTAAATCACCCAGGGGCGCTGACGCTACACAATTTTCCCAAATTCATGCAAAACATCAGTGTTTCAAATAACACTGAAAATAAGCCTACAGTGAGCTTTGATCTTGCGGCTCTTGATGTTCTCAGAGATCGTGAGCGACTTGTGCCACGCTACAACGAGTTCCGCAGACAGCTTCGTTTAAAGCCTATCCAAACATTCTCTGATTTAACAAATAATAAGGAAGACGTTGCTTTGTTGGAGAAGATTTATGGGGGAGATGTAGAAAAATTGGATTTATTGGTGGGTTCTCTTGCAGAAAATGATCGTTATGAAAGGTTTGCCTTTGGAAATACTCCTTTTTACATCTTTGCTCTTATGGCATCTCGCCGTTTGATGGCAGACCCTTTCTACTCGGATTATTTTACACCAGAGTTTTACACCCAGGTGGGCTATGATTGGGTTCAGAGTGAAACAATGATAAATGTGATTGTGAGGCACTATCCTGAACTTGAGGAAGCCTTCCAAGGAGTTGCCAATGCCTTCTATCCTTGGTCACAGCCACACACTGAAGAGTTACCAACTTCGCCATCTGAAAAGTAAAAGTAGCCGACCATGGTCGTATTGGGTCATAAGTAAACGACACCAAGGAGCGGTTTGTCATTTTGCTCATCTTATGCCACCTCCTTGATATTTTCCTGTCGTACTAATTTGAAAAACTCTTTAAGTTTTAGTTCAAGTCCCCTCTTTAGCTCAAAGGGGTTGAGTTCAGCTTTACGCCTCCTCAGTGCTTCATCCTCCTCATGGTTTAATACCCCACTTTCAATAACTCTCTGATAGGGAGTCTTAGGGGTGCCATACTTTTTCTTGATTCTGGCTCCCACTCGTACCTTTTCCTGAAGTTTAAATGTGGGGAGAAAGAAGTTCTGGAGGGGACTCCAGTGGTTTTTATAAATGTCATTCATTAAAGGAACTAGCCTTGGATCTTCAAACCTCTCATAGCCAAACAATTCTCTGACGTGGGTGAAGTTTTTTTGCTCAATGTAGCAGTTGTCATTCTTTTTGTAGGGGCGAGAACGAGTGAACTTGATGTTAGATAATTGGGTGAATTGAAGGACAGGCTTGTTTAAGAACTCACTTCCTGAGTCTGAGTTCATGGCCAGTAGTTTAAAAGGTATAGCTCGGTTAATGTTGTTGATTTGCCTTCTCACCTCCGTCCCTTTCTTGGTAAACATAGCCCGACACTCTGTCCATGTGGTGTTAATGTCGGTCACTGTAAGAGAGCTGATAAAAGGGCCTTGGGCACTCGTTCCACAGTGAGCAACCGTATCTGTTTGTATATAACCAGGCCTCAATGCCGTTTCCTTAAGAAAAATCTCTTGAAATCATTAGATAAATCGACAAGAATAAGACTTGTTTTATTTTACACCCAACCCTCAACCAAGGAGTAAGTCACATGCAATCCAATATTGATCTCGAAAGCCCCCAAATGACGAGTTCGCGTCACAGATGACCATTTTATTCTACCAAAACTTGATTCTTCCTTCAAGCCAGAGCACCTTGTCGATCCAGAAAAACAAAAAAGGAATCGAAAATTTAATCCTCAAATTTTCTTTTTTACCATTATCTATCTTATTTCCGGAACAAATTACGAAGGCTACCAAATCGCTCTTAAGACGGTATGGACTCATTTTGGTGACCTGCTTCTCATGCCAGTCAAAAGCAGTCTCAGCAAGATACGTCAAAGTATTTCTTACCTATTTTTCAAAGATATCTTTGAATCTCTGATTACAGACTACGAACCATTGAGAAAAACGTTTCATGGTTTTTATATCTATGCCATAGATGGCGACCAATTAGCACTTTCTCGCTCTAAAGATCTTTTAAAGGAGGGTTATTGTGGGTACCCTTGCCCAAATGAGATGGAAACTCATTTCTTACGTATGTACCTGAATTCTACAAAAATGGTAACAAGGTTTAGGTCTAAAGTCTAGAATCTGACTTCAGAACAAATATAACGCGGTTTCAGACCTCTTTTGAATTGAAAGAATTCAAAATCCTTGTTACCATTGGTAACAATGTCTTATTTACATGAGCAAAAGAGAAACGGTAAAGTTTACGTTTATGAGATACACGGCTATTGGGACTCAAAGAAAAAACAATCTCGCCAAAAAAGAACCTATTTAGGGCGTAAAGATGAGGTCAGCGGTGAGATTAAAACTAAAAAGAAAAAAGTCCCTATAGGCTCCTATACTGTTGGATCTTTATATTTTCTGAAAGAAATTTGTAAACAATCCAAACTACTTAAAGTTGTCAAACAAGTTTTTCCTGAGGAATATGAAAAGATTCTTCATTTGTCATGTTTTAAGATTATAAAGAAAGAGCCTTATTATTTTTATAAGTCTTGGTGTGAAGAGTCTTACGTTTCCAAAGAAATTTCTATGGGATCGACCAAAACTAGTAGACTTTTACACTCTATTGGTCAAGACGAGAAAAAAATAGATATTTTTTTTACAAATTGGATAAAAGAGCTTAAATCTACTGGCTCTATCCTATTTGATATTACATCTATTTCTTCTTATGGGTCCAAAAATGAATTTTTGGAACGAGGTTACAATAGAGATGGCGAAAATTTAGAACAAGTAAATTTGGGTTTGATTGCACGAGCTTCCAGCACTAATTCAATAGGCTTACCTTTAGCTTACAGGGTATACCCTGGCAGTATTACGGATGTAACGACACTGAGGAATGTAACAGATCTTGTGGGTAGATATAAGTTAAATCTTGATATTTTAGTGATGGACAAAGGGTTTTATAGTCAAGAAAACATAAAGAATATGAACAAACAAGGCTTGAGCTCATAGGTGTTCGTGGTTTTTTATTCTTTCATAGCAAGACCTTTTTAGCCATATTCATTGATGTTTTTCGCCGTCGGTAGTTTGTGTCATAAATTTCATGGGAGAATATCTTGATCTTCTCTATCAAAATATTTAAATACTTTTGAGATGAGCTTAGGAGATATTTGATAAAATCAGAGGCTAATAAGACGGTAACCTTAGCAACTCTTTGAAACGATGTGGAGTCATTTTGTTCCTTATTGAGTTTAGTTCTTCCTATCCTCAAAACAACACTTGATGTGAGGTGAGCCGCTAATGAAGCAAGAAGAAGACTCTCTATGATATTTTGATCGTTTGAGGTGATCTGATTTGCATTCAAAGAATTCTTACAAGATTTGAAAATAAGTTCACATTGCCAACGTAAACGATAAATTGGATATATGGACTCCGCTGCCACATCTAAATTCGTGCAATACCAATGATAGCGTTTTTCGGAGGAATTCCAGAAGCCTACAATTCTCAAACTTACCCATTTACCATTGGACAAGACACTGCCTATAAATTCAACAACATCGTTTTTTTTCTTGAGTTTAATATCAGAGAACTCTTTTCCAACATAGTAATCTGGCAAACCTTCAACAACAGCATCAATAAGAATAGAGGCATTTGACTTTACTCTAGACAAGAAAAATCCTTTAGCTTCATGAATAGATGACAATAAGCCATAGTCCCAATATCCCAAATCAAAGATGACTAATTTTCCAACGAGTTCCTTTATATCAGGAAAGCACTTCCTATCGTTAGTGGAAGACGGAGTTAATTCGAACCAAGTCATTATACCACTGAATAAACTGAAACAAGCGTGCCATTTAATTCCTGCGTTTGTTCTTGTCCCTGGAAAATTCTCAGATGCTCCATCCCAAAGGCTTATTGTGCTTGAGTCAACAAGAAGAACGTCTGAGACTCCCAGTTGTAATAATATGGCTTTGCTCCCATGAAAAGCTCCATGAGATAGCTTTATCATGAGCATTTCAACCAGTTTACTCAGAAGCTCTTTTAATCTTTTTCTAGAGAGTCTTTCCCAGAAGCTGTGTCTTTCAATTCTTAATCCTAAATGACTTATCATAAACCTCCTAATTCCCTCTATTGAATATGTCTTAGAGTCTCCCTGGAATGACAAGACAAGAGCCACAATAAACTCAAGAGGTGGAATGGTTGCCCGAGAGTCCTTTTCAGGAATAACTTTCTTGAAACATTTTTTGATCGTTTTAAGTGTTTGAGCTTCCGTGCTCATATTTGCCCCCTGCGTTTAAAAAATAAAAATTTCCTCCAATTAATCTTGACCTATTAAGATACTAACGCGAGAATCATTAAGTCTGTAGATAACTCACTTGTATCTATGCGGATTCATTGTATTCGACAGGAGCAAAAAATAGCAATGATTTTTGGACTTTTAATATTACTTTCTTTGGGATCCTTTATATCTCTTCTTATTTCCTTATTGGTATTTGGATTTGGTTATTTACTGGCACTCATCCTCCCATTAACTCAGATGCAAGCATCTTCTTTGTTTTTTGCTTCACTCACACTTTTGGTTCTTACATGTATTTTTATGATGCTCATATCTCAATTTAAAAATCGTTACTTTCACCAGAATCTAGGAGATATTCTTTTTGATAATTTGGATGAGGATTTGGAAGATGAAAAGCAAAAAAAAATTGTAACTGAAGATATGTCTGCATCACAGCAGAAAAATGACCAAAGCGAAAAAATTGGAAGAAATCAATCCTGTCCATGCGGAAGTGGAAAGAAATTTAAATTCTGTTGTTCCCAAAAGTCCACAGTTCTTTCGTTACACAATTAAGTCTCTTAAAACACATGGCTTGTCGTGGATATCAAATGTCAATCTGCGTCCATTTCTCAAAATACCATCTATAAATATTTATAAATCGCCCACTTCCCTCTATGTAAAAAAGGAGGCTTGAAAAGTATTTCCATTAATTCGGAATTAAAATTAGAAAAAAACCACGAACACCTATGGGCTTGAGCTATATAGTTCCTATGAGCTTCAGCACTCAGAAATCTAAAGAAATTTTATTTGACTTGCATGACAAGTTATTATCTCCTGGATCATTATTTGCTTTCTATGAGCAAGTATACTCCTACTCTAAGAAAGAAATAGAAATTGGAAGTGAAAGTTGTATGGCTCATGTTTTTTTAGAAGGTAAGAGGCGGTCTGATCAGGAGTCTATTTTTATAAGAAAGATATCAGATTTAGAAAATCTTTTTTTAGAAAAAAATTTTTCAAGTAAGGATGATGCATCTCTTTATTTGAAAGAGACATTAAAAACTAAGAAAAATTTTTTTTTCATTGAAGAATCCGAGAATAAATTTGTAATTGAGAGAAACCTCAATGTTTTTCGAGATGAGATGATAAAGATGGGCTGCTTGATTCTCATCACTAATAACATTCAAATGGATCGGGATGAAATTTTAAGATTATATAGAAGAAAAGATTGTGTAGAAAAGGTTTTTCGTGCTTTTAAGCATGACATAGATGAGAAAAGAAATAGGACACATTCGTTGATCGCAATGAGAGGAAGTATTTTCATTAATTTTATCTCTTTAATTTTGATTACATGGGTTGATCATGTGATGAAGAAAAATGAGCTATACAAAAAAATGACAAAAGCCGAACTTTATAAGATATTAGACCGTCTCAAGTTGTATGAGCTAGCCACAGGCACTCCCATACTTGGTGAAGTGTCAAAAAAGCAAAAAGATATTTTGAAGGCGTTCAATGTAAGTACAAATATTAATCCCAGCCGTCGCTTCACAATGTCAGGACCTTAGGCCAGAATCCTTGTTACCATTTTTGTAGAATTCAGGTATGTATCTATCTCATGCTTATGACGTTTTATCGGGTGTGACAAAGAATCTTTGCTATTCTCCCGCTCTCAACGAAATCGCCAATGCTATTCAAATGATAGGTAGTTTTGAGAGTAATAGCATAACTCTCTACGATAGGCTTTATTTATCTACAGAGATTATTAAGGCCCATGCTCAAGCCAGTAACTTCTTTATTGCGCGTTGTAAGCGAGGCTCTACTTTTATCCCCATCGTAAATTTATTTAATGGCCCAGGTTGGTATTCACAAATGGTTATTGAGGGGGTGGTCATTCATCTCTATAAGTATAAAAACCCAAAGACTGGGGAGTTCTCTGTTTTGGCCACTAATCTTCCGCATGGCTCCTTGGACAAGAAGGATATGGTTGCTCTTTACTCTCGTCGTTGGGAAATAGAAACGACATTTCGTGATTTTACATCGACAATGAAAATGGAGCAGTGGCACTCAACAAGCCTTAATGGAATATTGCAAGAGCTGTATTCTTATTTTTGGCTCTTCAATTATACAAAGATTCAAATGAGCATAAATGAGGATGAAGACAGTGTGAATCAGTTGGTAAAAAATGACTACAAAAAACCTAACTTTAAACTGATTCTTGATTTCATAATGGATAGCATCCCCCTTTTTGTTGCGGGGCTCTATCAGAAATTTAGGAAGCAGATAAAGTTGCTGATGAAGATTTCAATGGAGAAGAGGAGGCACTTCAAAAGAAGCTATGAAAGGTCTATCAAAAGGGCTGGGAGTTCTTTTAAAAGAAATAGCTTAACGCAGAGGCAGAGGGGTGTGGTGGCTTAAGGAAACGGCATTGAACCAGGCCTTGTGACCTTGGAGTCCAGTGTATTGATGGGAACCTTATTTTTCATATATTGGGCAGGACAGGTTGTGGACAATCCCTTAGAGACCACTGAAGCCAAGCGAATTTCCTTCAGATAACGCTTCAAGGTGCTGGCACTCATTTTTTCTAACTGAAGCTTTAAGTGGGGAGGACACGACTCATAATTGGGGAGCCAATCCGGTAGAGCGGCTTTTATTCGTACAGCCGAGATTTTTTCCATTTGTTCCCACAAATATTTGATGTGGGGTCGTAACTCCTCTTGAGAATAAGCCAGAGGCCTCCCTGACCGCTTGAGTGGCACAGAGCCATTATTTTGTTGAATCTCGTTTAATCTCCTTATGAGTCGCTTCCTAGAGAGGTTTGTGACCAGTTCCGCATGATCTAGCAACTCCCCTTTTTTAGCCTTAGAACTTTGTTGATATAAGCCTGAAATTGCAGTTAAGTAAGCATTAACAGCCGACTCCCTCACTGAAGACCCCCTCGTTGATTGTTTGTTTCCAAAGATCAATCTTACTGAGAGGATCAACAGAGGGGTAGCTCGGCTGATCTGTTTTAGAAGGCGTAACAACCGGTGTCTTATTGAGTGAGGGAGTCTCCTCAACGCACATTTTTGACTCAAAAAGAGAAAAGTGGGAACTCGGTGTCGGAATAATGAGCCAGCCAGG
Source organism: Bdellovibrionales bacterium (assembly GCA_965261545.1). Taxonomy (GTDB): domain Bacteria; phylum Bdellovibrionota; class Bdellovibrionia; order Bdellovibrionales; family UBA1609; genus CBDHDF01. Next base: position 161,038 of record CBDHDF010000006.1, read on the forward strand.
TGGAGGACCATAACCCGGGCACCACGAAGGTGTTTTAATGTGATGCGTCTTGGTGTCGTTATTTTTGACCCAATTCGGTGCTTGGTGCTATGCAGGGTTTTTCCACCTATGTCATATGCCATGCCCATGAATCTATGCTATAGTTTGCACTATGAAGATGATTCGTAAAGAAACAGGGTATGTGAAAAGTTTTGACGGAACTTCCATTTACTATGAGGTGAGGGGTGAGGGAGCCCCCCTCGTCTTTATGTATGGTATTGGATGTGTCATGAATCACTGGGCGCCTCAGATAAAATATTTTTCCCAATCCTTTCAAACCATCACCATGGACTATAGGGGACATCACAAATCAGCCCCTCCCGAAGACCCTAGTCAGCTATCCATAGCCTGCCTTGTAAAAGACCTTCAAATACTCCTCCAGCACCTAGACATCCCTAAAGCCTCTTTTTGGGGGCACAGTTTTGGTGCCCAAGTCTTAACTGCTGCCTATGAAAAACAACCTGAAGCCTTTGAAAACATAATCTTCGTCAATGGCTTCGTTAAGAATCCAATTCAAGGTATGTTTGGCAGCCAATGGCCCCATAAAATTTTTCATAGGATAAGGTCAGCCCACGAAGTCTTCCCAGACACACTTGGGTATCTGTGGAAAAAAATCATCAACCAGCGAATTTCTATATATTTGAGTTCTCTTTTAGGAGGGTTTAACCTCCAGTTGACCCATTTGAAAGATATTGAAATTTACATTCGTGGGGTGGCTTCCGTGGACCTTGAGTGCTTTCTCGCTCTCTTTGAGGATATGATGCATTATGATGGAAGCCACGTGCTGAATCAAATTGAATGCCCAGCCCTTATTATTGCCGGAGAAAAGGATAGCGTCACTCCCTTCAAGCACCAGGAAGAAATTCACCAGGGAATAGTCCATAGTGAACTTCTCATTGTTCCAGTGGGCTCCCACTGCTCGCAACTCGATATGTCTGACCTCATTAACCTGCGTGCTGAAAAGTTTTTGGTGTCATCCGGTCAAATGTCACCTGGTCAAGATCTTAAAACCGAAGGCAAGAAGTAGGTGCCTGTGGATAATGATGTGGAAAAGTAAGTCCCGAGTTTGACAGCAGCATCTGCGTCAAACGAATGATATTAAAGGATTAACGCATATAGTTGTATTTTGTTTATCCACACTTGTGGGCATTAAGGATTCTGGGAGGGATGGGGACGCCTGCGGCTTTAAATAAGGAGTTGGCATTGCCAGTGATATCTGTGCGGGTCCAAATGACTTGATCACGAATTTTAACAGGGATAGCCCTAACTTCCTTGAGTTCCCTCATGGCCTCTACAACAGTTAAAGGTCGCTCTTTAACATGACCAATGCCTATGGCTGGGCTTTTTAGGTTCATCTTCTTATCTCTTAAACATTTTGTAAGGTGGGCCTCACAAAGATAAGTTAAAAAGCATAGAGTTAAATGTCCAATAATCCTCTGGTCTGTCCAATGGAAAACAGGACGTGTTTTCAAAGTCCCTTTTAACTCACCAAAAGCATCTTCAATTTTCCACAATTCTTTGTAGTTGATAATAATCTCATCTGCCGTCAAGTCTTTGACATTTGTAAGGACGGCAAAAAAACCATCAATTTTTTCATCTAATTCTATTTGTTCTGCATTTAATTCAGGTTTTTTATTTTTGTCGTCAGCCATCTTTACATATTTCTTATAACCTTTATTGGAAACAAAAGTACTAGACTGAACACCTTTAGAAGATAGTTTTCCTTCGATCTTTTCAAGAAGGGATTCTCTAGATTTTTTATCTCTCTCTGCTCTTTTCCTAGACCAAGTCACAATACATCTATGCCCCCCATGGTCTGTTTCGTAAACAGCAAGCTCATTCTCATATACCCAGCTAAAACGATTTAAATCATAGACCTCTTGTTTCTTTTCTTTTTTTAAAGATCCAAGCTTCATACCAACAATAAACTCGCTTTGATCCTCACTGAGTTTGTCAGTATTAGCCTTTGATAAAAGCCCCCTATCAGCCACAAAAATGAAACGGCGTACATTAAACTTTTTTCTCATTTTATCAACAATATCTGAAAGCGTCTTGCCTTCAAAAGTATTACCAGGGAAAACCTCAAAACCTAAAGGGATGCCATCCCGATTCACCAACAAACCAAAGACAACTTGGGTGCAGTCTGATCGTCTCTCTTTACTATAGCCAAATTGACGAAGTTTCCCTAAGTCTGTTCTTGTACTCTCGAAGCGTAAGGTTGTTAAATCATACAACACAATGTCTACTTGGAAATTAAATAAATCTCGCCCCACCCAATAAAGCGAGTTCTCTATTTCATCCTTATGGGAGGCAAGTAAGTCCATAGACCGATAAATATGCTGGAGACTCAAATCACCCTTAATCATGTCTGGGTAAAAAGATTTTTGCCAATACTCAAAAACCTTTAACTTGGAACTAGGAGCAATAAATCGGGTGGCAACTAAGGTAAAAATCACCTTACATAAATCAAATTGAACTTTCTCATGAGAATCTTTTATGTCTTTGAGGGTCTTATTGATACCCAGTTGATCAAACAACTTTTGTAAAATCAGCAAGGGACCCAAAATGAAAGTCTCTTCGATGTAAAGCTCCTTAGCCAATTGACTCACAGTGAGAAGCTCTCGGTGGCGGGATACGGCCTGCGCCAAACTATTAATCTTATCCTCTCCTCCTTCTCCAGCCTTACCTAAGGACATGAGCATGCGTTTTTTGGATTTGCCTTTTTCTCTGTAGGACTCCACAAGGTGGTAGTAGCACTGACCTTTTGAGTTTTTAGTCGTTTGGATGTACATGAGGATATTTTCTACATATTTCTATGATATATCAATATTTAAAACGATAAAATCCTATTTTGTTTTCTACACTTTTTTTGCGTCAATTTTAATTTTTCCAGCAGCTACCATTATATTTCAGTACAACCCCAATTTCTGGAAATTTCGCATTTTAACGCAGATGCTGCTGTCAAACTCGGGAGTAGGTGCCTGTGGATAATGATGTGGAAAAGTAAGTTATTTGTGGATAAGTCGTGAAAAATGTAACATTTCTTTATGCTAAGTGTAAACATTTCTTTATGTTAAATGTAAGTATTTCTTTATGTTAAATGTAAGTATTTTTTTATTAAGAGCCTCTCTTTTTAAAAGATGACAACAAGTACTCTCGGTTTAAGATGGCAATGTTCTCTAAGCTGATCTCCTTGGGGCAAGCGGCAGAGCAGGCTCCCGTGTTGGTACAAGCCCCGAATCCCTCATTGTCCATTTGAGCGACCATACTTGTGACCCTTTGAATCCGTTCAGGCTCTCCCTGGGGGAGTAAAGACAAGTGAGCCACCTTGGCTGACACAAAAAGATTGGCCGAGGCATTCTTGCATGCCGCCACACAAGCTCCACAGCCAATGCATTCGGCAGCTTCAAAAGCTTGATCTGATTTTTCTTTGCCTACGGGCAAGTTGTTTGCATCTTGGGCATTGCCTGTATTCACAGAGACAAAGCCACCGGCTTGGATGATTCGATCTAGAGAAGAGCGGTCGACAACCAAATCTTTAATCACGGGAAAAGCCTTTGCCCTGAAGGGTTCAATATAAATTGTATCACCATTGCTAAAGCTTCTCATGTGAAGTTGACAAGATGTCGTCGCTTTTTGGGGACCATGGGCATTTCCATTGATGACCAAAGAGCAGGTTCCACAAATTCCCTCTCGACAATCGTGGTCAAACTCCACAGGTGTCTTTCCTTCCTTCACAAGATCTTCATTCATTACATCCATCATCTCTAGAAAGGACATATTGATAGAGACCTCCTTGGCTTCGTAGTCCATAAAAGAACCGCTTTTACTGGGGCCTTCTTGTCGCCAGACTTTAAGTTTTAAATTTAATTTTGTATCCGATGAACCGGCCATATTCCATATCCTTTAGGTCTTAATAGTTATTTATAACTCTTGTTATTTATGGTTTCACATTGTTACTTATAGCTCCGTGTTGCTAATTTTACATAATCAAATTTCAAAGACTCTTTGTGAAGCTTCCATGTATCTTCTTTCTTTTCCCAGGTAGAGACATGACAAAAGCGATCATCATTTCTAAGAGCTTCATTCTCAGGGGTTTGATGTTCTTCTCTAAAGTGTCCTCCACAGGATTCCTCGCGAACCAAAGCATCACGGGCCATCAACTCCCCAAGTTCTAGAAAATCAGACACACGCCCCACCTTCTCTAGCTCAGCATTCATATTGTTTTTATCTCCAGGAATTTTCACACTTTGCCAAAATTCCTCACGCAATTTGGGAATTTCAGTCAAAGCCTTTTCCAAACTCTCCTTACTCCGAGACATTCCCACGTTTTCCCACATGGTATGTCCTAGTTTTCGGTGAATATCATCCACAGGCAAGGAACCATTGATTTTAAAGAAACTATCAATGCGCTTTTGGCAAGCCGCGGCACTCTCTTTGAAAGCGGAGTGATGGATATCCACAGCCTCCAGCTTATGGGAGGCGATAAAGTGCCCCAAGGTGTAGGGAATGACAAAGTATCCATCGGCAAGGCCCTGCATAAGAGCAGAAGCTCCTAGGCGGTTGGCACCATGGTCGGAGAAATTGGCCTCACCAAGAATATGAAGGCCAGGAATGGTGCTTTGGAGATTGTAGTCCACCCACAGCCCCCCCATGGTATAGTGCACCGCAGGAAAGATTCTCATGGGTGTTTTATAGGGGTTTTCCCCTGTGATTTTTTCGTACATCTGAAACAAATTGCCATAGCGGTCTCCGATGGCGGCCTCTCCCAAGCGGCCAATGGCACTTTGAAAATCCAAATAAACAGCCACACCAGTGGGGCCAACCCCACGCCCCTCATCCACTCTGAATTTAGCCTGTCGTGAAGCCACATCACGAGGGACGAGGTTTCCAAAACTTGGATAAATTCTCTCTAGGTAGTAATCCCGATCGCCTTCGGATATTTCACTGGGGGCACGGCTGTCTCCCTTGTTCTTGGGGACCCAAACCCTGCCATCATTTCTCAAAGACTCAGACATTAAAGTTAGTTTGGATTGATAACCTCCTGAAACGGGAATACAGGTGGGGTGAATTTGAGTAAAACATGGGTTGGCAAAAAAAGCTCCCTTGCGGTGGCAACGCCAAGCCGCAGTGACATTGGAGTTCATTGCATTGGTGGAAAGATAAAATACATTTCCATAGCCACCTGTGGCCAAAATAACAGCTTCAGCGGTATGAGACTCAATCTCTCCCGTTTGAAGATTGCGGGTGGTGATGCCCCTTGCTTTTCCGTCGATGATGACGAGGTCTAGCATTTCCTGGCGAACATAGAGCTGCACTTGTTTGCGCGCCACTTGCCTCATCATCGCTGAGTAGGCACCTAAAAGAAGTTGCTGCCCCGTTTGTCCGCGGGCATAAAAAGTTCGTGAAACTTGGGCGCCACCAAAAGAGCGATTGGCCAGGGTTCCAGCATATTCTCTGGCAAAGGGAACTCCCTGGGCCACACATTGGTCAATAATGTTGTTGGATATTTGTGCAAGCCTGTAAACATTGGGTTCACGAGAGCGAAAATCTCCCCCTTTGACGGTGTCATAAAAGAGTCGATAAATAGAATCACCGTCGTTGGGGTAATTCTTAGCGGCATTGATTCCCCCTTGGGCAGCGATGGAGTGCGCTCGACGAGCGGAGTCTTGGATACAAAAGCTTTTTACATTGTAGCCCAATTCCGCAAGGCTTGCAGCCGCTGAAGCTCCAGCAAGGCCCGTCCCTACCACAATGATATTAAACTTCCTTTTGTTGGCAGGGTTGACCAGCTTCATTTCCACTCGGTACTGGTCCCATTGGTTGTGAATATCACCTGAGGGACATTTTGAATCTAAAATTTCTGACATGCAATCATCTCCCCAATTCTCTCCATCCTAACTATTCTTTCTGCTCTCTCTCTATTCTAAACTAAACTAAACTATTCTAAAATACTTAAATGGATGGGTTCACTCCAAAGAAAAAAGATGTAAACAGGTGTGGAAATAAAGCCCAAACAAACAACAATGGCGTAAACATGCCCTACTTTTTCAATGAGGGGAGTGTATTTAGGGTGATGGAGACCCAAAGTCTGAAGTGTCGAACTTACCCCATGGCCCAAGTGCATCCCCAAAATGAGGAGACAAAAAATATACCAAAGCACATAAAGTGGATTTTTAAAGACCTCCACCATGAGACGAAAAAGGTCCCTGATAGGACCCGATCCATAGTTGACCACATGGTGCTCACCAAATTTAAAAGTGATGAGGTGGTAGACGACAAAAACTAAGATAATAATCCCTTGGTGCCACATGGTTTTTGTGATGAAACTTGTCCCCTTATCTCCACTGGAACTGACTTGATACTTATGGGGGCGAGCCTCTGAGTTCTTTTTGGTAAGGATCAGGGCTAAAACAAGATGAATGAGGAAAATTCCTAAAAGCCCCATCTCAATGAAGTAGATGAACTTGCTGTTGACCAGTGCATGGCCATATTCGTTGTAGGCTTGGGGGCTTACAAAAACAAGGAGGTTGCCCATCATGTGGCCAAGCACAAAAAGGCTTAGACCCAAGCCCATGAGACCCACAATTTGCTTACGGCCAACAGTTGTGAATGGATAACAATATTGACAAGTCGACATCTCTTTCGTCCCTCTCCGTCCTAACTTTTGTCCTTAGATTTTCTTTTTTCTTTCATCTTTATCTTTACTTTAAAATATACCTTGAAAACAAAAGGGTTTCACCCAAAACATGATGGAAAAGATTCTTCTGAAATCAAAAGTCTCGACACCTTTATGGAGGCCATTAGCAAAGATTATGCGTTGCTCCGTAGAGCTTATTTGACGAAGAATTCATTTATCGCTATGAGGGAATTGTTACGAGGGAACGGTTATGGAAATAAGGAGTTGCACCCATGAAGATTTTTGTTTGCATCAAGCAAGTGCCTGACACAGAAACCAAAATTAAACTGAAAAGCGATGGCTCTCATATTGACGATATAGGGGTGAAGTGGATCATCAATCCCTATGATGAATTTGCAGTGGAAGAGGCTTTAAGACTCAAGGAAGCGACCCAGGGGGACAGTCGAGTGATTCTTGTGAGTTTGGGGCCTAAGGATCGCATCATGGAGGCCCTTCGCACGGGGCTAGCCATGGGGGGAGATGAGGCCCTTTTGGTAGATACCTCAAAAAGAGTAGATACTTCAACTTCAGAAAAAATAGATACTTCAGAAAGAATAGATGCTCATTCCACGGCCAAGGCTTTGGCCCAAGTCATTGTAGGGGAGGGGGGGGCCGATATCATTTTCGCTGGCAAACTCTCCATTGATGACAATACCTCCAGCGTGAGCCAAATGCTCGCAGAGCACCTCAACATGCCTCACACCACGGTGGTTTCAAAGTTTTCTCAAGGTGATAACACAACAGGTAACATAGAAGGCACAGCAGAGAACATATTTAACCTTGAAAGGGAGATTGAAGGTGGGGCGAGGGAAGTTGTACAACTCACAGGGCCTTCTGTGATCGGAGTTAACAAAGGTCTCAATACGCCGAGATATGCAAGCCTACCTGGGATTATGAAGGCGAAGAAAAAACCTGTGAAAACCATAAATATTGAAGACTTGAATCTTTCAGATGGGGACAAAAAGATATCTTTCAGTGATTTTGAATTCCCACCCAAAAAGCCCTCTATCAAAATGGTGGAAGGCGATGTGTCCCAACAGTGCACACAGTTGGTTCGACTTCTTCGGGAAGAGGCAAAGGTTCTATAATGACAAAAATTCTAGTGTTTTGTGAAACGAAGGAAAGCAAAATTAAAACAGGCTCTTTGGAGTTGCTTTCAATAGCTAAAAATTCTGGGGCTCAGGTAATTGCGGTTTTTTTGGGGAGTGAGGCTTCCAAAACCGCTCCTATGGCCGCCTTCTATGGGGCTTCTCAAATTCACATTTGCAATGAAGCCGATTTAGACAACTACAATCCTGAGCTTTTCACAGCCACTCTATCCCCTTTATTCCAAGAGATAGCACCTCAGATCATTTTGGCTTCATCCACTGTCTTGGCAAGAGATTTATTTCCTCGTCTTGGGGCGCGGCTTGACACGGGGGTGATCAGTGATGTGACAGACCTGCAAATTGAAGGAAACTCTGTGTCTGTCCGAAGGCCCATGTACGCAGGCAAGTGCTCAGCCTCTGTCCACTTTTTAAATAGCCACATAAAGATGATATTGATGAGACCCAATCAACTTCCCATCAATGAACCAGACACCTCGTCCACAGCCGAAATGACAGACTTTTCCATGGCTCAAGTGGATTCCAAGACCCATATTAAAGAAGTGGTCAAGGGAACCTCTGAAAAGGTGGACTTGACGGAAGCCAACGTTATCATTTCAGGGGGGCGTGGCATGAAGGGGCCTGAAAACTTTAAGTTACTCGATGAGCTTGCTGAAGTTATCAATGGCACCGTAGGAGCGTCTCGAGCGGTCTGTGATGCAGGTTGGGTGCCCCATAGTATGCAAGTGGGACAAACGGGGAAAACTGTCGCCCCAAGTCTGTATATTGCTTGTGGCATCTCTGGAGCTATTCAGCACTTAGCTGGAATGAGTGGAAGCAAAGTTATTGTTGCCATTAACAAAGACCCCGAGGCCCCCATTTTTCAAAAAGCCACATACGGTATTGTGGGTGATGTCTTTGAAGTTCTTCCCACGCTTACCAAGGAATTCAAGGCTTTGTTATAGGAGTGCAAGGTTCTTTTTTATGATGCTCTACATTTTTATATTTTTATCGTGCGCTTCTTGTGCCAAGGAGCTAAGGAGTTTAGCCCCTTCGTCGTTATCTAAGTTGTTTACCTTTGTCACCAATATTATCTTCCTTTTCCTTTAAGGGGTGGTCTCTTAGAGGTGGTCGATGGGTATGTCTCTGGCCATTACAGTTTTACGACCCTCGGCTTTTGCTTTTTCAATTCCCAGCTCACAAAGTCTTTCAACCGCTCGGCTTAAAGTTTCTACAGTTTCGCCTGAAGTATTGCAGTCTCCAGAGTCTTTGATATATTTTTTTACTTTACTTGTCACAATAAGCACTTCTGCCATTTTTTTTCCTCCATGTCCTCTTTTTATGTTTATAACTCATTTTCATGACTCGTTTCCATGATTTTTCCTCATAGTTCTTGAACAGGTCGATGACCTGTTCAAGTATTTTCGAGCAACACAAAGCCATTAGCAACGATTTTTACTAAAGCAAAAGCAATTTTATAAATACAAGCACAAATTTAACGCATCGAGCATAATTTATTGGGGAATCTTCTTTTTTGTAAGGGGCTGGGATTCACCTACCAAAGCTTTGGGAAAAACATCATGCCCATGACCATCTTCAAAGCGAAGCAGACTGGCCACTCTGTGGGAAGTTTTTTCCCCAGGCTGAATCCACACATAGGTTTTTTGATCGATAGGTTTTTTGCACTCCACATCTTCAAAAGCTGGAGACCAAGTGCCAGAATTGAGGTGCTCCACAGGGCCTATCATTTCATGTCGTACCGTATGGGTGTGACCATAAACAATACGATTTACATTTGTAATGGACCTTTGCACACTCAGTATATCTTCACGTGGCTCTTTGTAGTCCATAATATTTGATCCCAGAATATTACCCATAATATTGGAGTAAAAAATAAAAAAGGGCAAGAATACTATTAAAGGAACCAGTAGCCAAAACAATGATATAGCATAGGCACTTTTTAAAAAAAGAAAGAATTGAATGCTCACAGCAATGATAATTAATATTAAAAAGGCACGATCGAGCCATAGTTCCTTTAGTAACAAAAAAGGCTTGCTGGAAGCCGGGGCCACAAACAACTGTAAGAGTTCTCTGACCATTCTTGGAGTTGCATTGGATTTCTTTGCAATATACTCCACTCGATCTTCAACACTGAGGGGGTCACGAATGGGAGGCGCCAAGCGATTGATGAAAGCAACCCAAAGAGTGATGGTGGCACTCCAAAACCAAGTCCACATCAATAGAGGTTGAGCCAAAACCACATAGCGAAAAAAGAACCTTGCGTACTCTCCTGCCGTCATAATAAAATTGGTATCAACGTGGGGATTAAAAAATCCCATACCATTGACCATATATCTTGTGGCAAGGTTTCCAAATGGAATTTTTACTTCCACCTTATTAAACCGTCGAACAAAAGGGTGAATGGGGTCAATGGCCACACAGTAAGGGTCGTATTGATTTCCATGTTCAATCAATGTATCTTCATTACTTATATAAAACCACTCTGTGAATCGTAAGTTGCCTTGAAGTTCACTTGGCAAATCCAACTGTGAACAGATAGCCTCTTGGACTTCAGAGTAATGAAGTTCTAAGTCATGATTTCCAGTAATAAAGATCGCCTTATGGTTTTGACAAATAAACCATCGTAGAGCTTGAATCCATTCCTTGTGGTCATTCAATATTTTTTCAATTTTGTACAATGATTTTGAGCTTTCAGGATTGAGGCCACGAGCTTTTTCAAGCCAGGAGATTCTATAAGAGGCATGCTTAGGGATACTGGTCACACTATCAAAATCAAAAATATCTCCATTGAGAACAAGTTCTACGGGATGACCATCTGCTTTCTTATGAGCCATATGTAAGAAGTCATTGAATTGGTCATCGAAGAAGAATTGCTTTGTCTTGTATTTCTTCCAGAGGGGAAACTTGGCATTGACAGGTTCTTCCTCACAAAGGTGCAGATCGCTAACAACCACTGTGTAATCAGATTTTTTAAAATCCTTGATTTCACTTTGGATATTTTGCAAGTACATACCTCAGCTCCATACTTTACGCTTCACGCCAACTCACATTCGACTTTTCACGCTCACACCACTCACTTCACACTCTACTCTTTTTGAGCTTCAAACTTCAAATAACGACCATCTTTGTTGTCAACTTTGAGGGAGGCCGATTTTACCGTTCTTAATAGCTGTTTTTGAAAAGGTTTATCCAAGGGCCTAGACCTATCAGAGAATCTATCAGGGCGTCTATCCAAGGAACTAAAGGACCTATCACTAGGAGCAGGAGATTCTATTTGACCATTGAGTGTCTTTTCAACGCTTTGGGAGATACTGGCCCAGATATCTCTGATAAAGGTAGCACCTCCAGCAACAACTCTATGTAGAGGGCGAGTTATAGAGGAGGTTTCAATCCACGTCATAGCACGGTCTTCTATGGTTCGCCCTCCCACTCTCACTTGCAGTAAGATGACAAGAAAAATAGTGAGTAAAAAACTTTTCATAATAAAGAAAATATCTCCCATAGCTCACGCTCCTACGACTTGGTAAACATGATTGAGTAAGTCTTCTCTTGTAAATGGCTTTAATATATACGAACAACACCCTGCGTCCTTAGCTTTGGTACGAATCCATGGTTCATCCAATGTGGAGCAGGCAATAACCTTTATGCTTGGGTACTCTCTGCCGATGGCAAAGGCTGCATCCACTCCATTCATATGTGGTAACACCATGTCCATAAGCACCACGTGGGGCTGGGTGTGTTTGACAACCTCAATGGCTTCCTCTCCCTCAGTGGCTTCTCCCACAACTTCCATCTGAGCGCGTTCTAAAAGAATCCTCATAATTTCCCTAATAAATGGTGCGTCATCTACAATTACTAATTTAATTGCCATATTAGATATTATACTGTGTTTCTAATTATACCTAAAGCCATTGTGAGTGACCGTGGAACCAACAGGACTTTCTTCTAAGATTTTTATATGCTTAGGCTCTAAAGCGAGCTTAATTTCTTGTCTGTCTGGATTTTCAGGTCTTGCTGCCTATGGTGTCATTTTAGGGGTTCTGTTTTTATGTGGCTTCGGCATCCCCATACCTGAGGATATCATTCTCATTGCGGCGGGCATTTTAGCCGCTTTGGGCAAAATTTCTCTTATAGGAGCTATGCTAGCTGGACTTTTTGGTGTCCTTGTTGGAGATACTTTCTGTTTTTGTCTTGGTCGTTATATGGGGCAGGATGTTTTTAAGCTTCCTCTTTTAAAAAAACTGATGCCTGCCCATAGAGTCAAAAAAGCTGAAAAAAAAATTCAAGAAAACTCTAAGTTTATTTGTTTTATAGCTCGCTTTCTCCCAGGACTTCGTTCCCCCATTTTTATCACTTCTGGTGTGATGGGAGTGAAACCCCTTATTTTTATTGCTCTCGATGGAGCCGCAGCCCTTATCAGTGTTCCCCTGTGGGTTTATGTGGGTTGGTGGATTGGAGAGGAGTGGGATCAAAACCTAAAGCTCGTCAAGAGAATGCATATTTATTTGTTCATAGCTATTGCCATTATTTTTGTTGGTTATTTCATCATAAGAAGATATCAAAGAAAATTTTAATCTGAAGGTTATTCCCGAGTTTGACAGCAGCATCTGCGTCAAACGAATGATATTAAAGGATTAACGCATATAGTTGTATTTTGTTTATCCACACTTGTGGGCATTAAGGATTCTGGGAGGGATGGGGACGCCTGCGGCTTTAAATAAGGAGTTGGCATTGCCAGTGATATCTGTGCGGGTCCAAATGACTTGATCACGAATTTTAACAGGGATAGCCCTAACTTCCTTGAGTTCCCTCATGGCCTCTACAACAGTTAAAGGTCGCTCTTTAACATGACCAATGCCTATGGCTGGGCTTTTTAGGTTCATCTTCTTATCTCTTAAACATTTTGTAAGGTGGGCCTCACAAAGATAAGTTAAAAAGCATAGAGTTAAATGTCCAATAATCCTCTGGTCTGTCCAATGGAAAACAGGACGTGTTTTCAAAGTCCCTTTTAACTCACCAAAAGCATCTTCAATTTTCCACAATTCTTTGTAGTTGATAATAATCTCATCTGCCGTCAAGTCTTTGACATTTGTAAGGACGGCAAAAAAACCATCAATTTTTTCATCTAATTCTATTTGTTCTGCATTTAATTCATGTTTTTTATTTTTGTCGTCAGCCATCTTTACATATTTCTTATAACCTTTATTGGAAACAAAAGTACTAGACTGAACACCTTTAGAAGATAGTTTTCCTTCGATCTTTTCAAGAAGGGATTCTCTAGATTTTTTATCTCTCTCTGCTCTTTTCCTAGACCAAGTCACAATACATCTATGCCCCCCATGGTCTGTTTCGTAAACAGCAAGCTCATTCTCATATACCCAGCTAAAACGATTTAAATCATAGACCTCTTGTTTCTTTTCTTTTTTTAAAGATCCAAGCTTCATACCAACAATAAACTCGCTTTGATCCTCACTGAGTTTGTCAGTATTAGCCTTTGATAAAAGCCCCCTATCAGCCACAAAAATGAAACGGCGTACATTAAACTTTTTTCTCATTTTATCAACAATATCTGAAAGCGTCTTGCCTTCAAAAGTATTACCAGGGAAAACCTCAAAACCTAAAGGGATGCCATCCCGATTCACCAACAAACCAAAGACAACTTGGGTGCAGTCTGATCGTCTCTCTTTACTATAGCCAAATTGACGAAGTTTCCCTAAGTCTGTTCTTGTACTCTCGAAGCGTAAGGTTGTTAAATCATACAACACAATGTCTACTTGGAAATTAAATAAATCTCGCCCCACCCAATAAAGCGAGTTCTCTATTTCATCCTTATGGGAGGCAAGTAAGTCCATAGACCGATAAATATGCTGGAGACTCAAATCACCCTTAATCATGTCTGGGTAAAAAGATTTTTGCCAATACTCAAAAACCTTTAACTTGGAACTAGGAGCAATAAATCGGGTGGCAACTAAGGTAAAAATCACCTTACATAAATCAAATTGAACTTTCTCATGAGAATCTTTTATGTCTTTGAGGGTCTTATTGATACCCAGTTGATCAAACAACTTTTGTAAAATCAGCAAGGGACCCAAAATGAAAGTCTCTTCGATGTAAAGCTCCTTAGCCAATTGACTCACAGTGAGAAGCTCTCGGTGGCGGGATACGGCCTGCGCCAAACTATTAATCTTATCCTCTCCTCCTTCTCCAGCCTTACCTAAGGACATGAGCATGCGTTTTTTGGATTTGCCTTTTTCTCTGTAGGACTCCACAAGGTGGTAGTAGCACTGACCTTTTGAGTTTTTAGTCGTTTGGATGTACATGAGGATATTTTCTACATATTTCTATGATATATCAATATTTAAAACGATAAAATCCTATTTTGTTTTCTACACTTTTTTTACGTCAATTTTAATTTTTCCAGCAGCTACCATTATATTTCAGTACAACCCCAATTTCTGGAAATTTCGCATTTTAACGCAGATGCTGCTGTCAAACTCGGGAGGTTATTTTTCTCGTCATCGGAATTATTAAATCAAGCTTAAGAAAGTTCTCAACCTATAGATGATAGATAGTCAAGATCAGTGGGATGGATAAATTTGGGGTAAATTATTGAAAAAAGCCTCGACTTTCGCCGAGGCTTTGTATGTCTCACCTGAGTGGGATATTTTATTTGATCGGAGATGGATGATCCGATCTCTGGGAGGAAATTACATCATGGGCATGCCGCCGCCCATGCCGCCCATTCCGCCCATTCCTCCATCCATAGAAGGCATTGATTTGCCCTCTTCCTTAGGAGCTTCGGCGATCATGGTCTCTGTTGTCAGCATAAGAGAAGATACAGAGGCCGCATTTTCTAAAGCACAACGACAAACCTTTACAGGGTCGATCACACCAGCTTTGATAAGGTCCACATACTCTTCGGCAGAGGCATCAAAGCCTTTTGTTGCATCATTGACAACTCGATCAATGACGATGGCTCCGTCAAGCCCTGCATTTTCAGATATCTGACGCAAAGGCTCTTCGCAGGCGCGCTTGATGATGTTGACACCCAATTGTTCACTTTTAGAAAAGTCCTTATCTTTGAGTGAAAGGCTTGACCTAAGAAGAGCGGTTCCACCACCGGGCACAATTCCTTCTTCCACCGCAGCGCGAGTGGCATTGAGAGCATCTTCAACACGAGCCTTTTTCTCTTTCATTTCCATTTCAGATGGAGCACCTACATGAATGACAGCCACACCACCAGCTAATTTGGCCAAACGCTCTTGGAGTTTTTCTTTGTCGTAATCACTTGAAGTTTCTTCAATTTGAGCACGAATTTGGTTCACACGATTATCAATGGTTTTTTTCTCACCTGAGCCATCAATAATGGTTGTATTGTCTTTATCAATAACAATTCTTTTGGCTTGACCGAGATCGCTGACGGTGGATTGTTCAAGTTTTTGACCTGTTTCTTCACTAATGACTTTTCCGCCAGTGAGAGTGGCAATATCTTGAAGCATTTCTTTACGACGATCTCCAAAGCCAGGAGCTTTCACAGCGGCCACATTGATTGTTCCACGAAGTTTGTTCACAACAAGAGTGGCTAAAGCTTCACCTTCAACATCTTCTGCAATAATGAGGAGAGGACGACCTTGTTTTGCAACACCTTCTAACACACTGATGAGGTCTTTCATGGAACTGATCTTTTTGTCATAGAGAAGAACAAAGGCATTCTCTAAGACAGCTTCCATGCGCTCGGCATTGCTAATGAAGTACGGAGAGAGGTAACCGCGGTCAAACTGCATGCCCTCTACAACATCTAGGTCCGTTTGAGCTGTTTTGCTCTCTTCAATGGTGATGACACCTTCTTTGCCAACTTTATCCATGGCCTTTGAAATCATTTCTCCAATTTCAGGGTCATTGTTCGCAGAGATTGTGCCCACTTGAGCCACTTCTTCACGGTCTTTAACGGCCTTGGACATCTTGCCAAGCTCGATTTTGATGGCGTGGACAGCCTTATCAATACCCTTTTTTACTTCCATGGGGTTATGACCAGCAGCTACAATCTTTGAACCTTCACGGAAAATAGCTTGAGCGAGAACTGTGGCTGTTGTTGTTCCGTCACCAGCGTCATCATTGGTTTTGCTAGCCACTTCTTTAACCATTTGAGCACCCATGTTTTCAAATTTGTTCTCAAGGTCAATTTCTTTAGCCACTGTCACACCATCTTTGGTAATGAGAGGGGCGCCAAAAGACTTTTCAATCACAACGTTTCTACCCTTGGGGCCAAGAGTCACTCTCACAGCATTGGCCAGAGTATTTACTCCCTTTAAGATGGAGTTGCGGGCATTTTCACTAAAGCGTAATTCTTTACTCATAATACACCTACCTTCTTTTTAAGTTATTACTTAGAACCTAAGAGCCCAGCTCATAGGATATTAGTTTAAGACTCCTAAAACGTCTTCTTCACGCATCATTAAAAATTCGTCACTTCCCAGTTTAAGTTCAGTGCCGGAGTATTTACCAAAGAGAATCTTATCACCAACTCGAACCTCTAGGGCTAAAGTCTTGCCATCTTCGGTCATGCGGCCATTTCCTGTAGCCACCACTTCCCCGCGTTGGGGCTTTTCTTTTGCGGAATCAGGTATGATAATACCTCCCGTTGTTTTGTCGTCTTCTAACATACGTCGGACGAGAATTCTGTCGTGCAAGGGGCGCACTTTTACTTCTATATTTGCCATTGAAAACCTCCTATATACAGGTTAATGGTTATGGGTTTACTGGTTACTTTGGTTATTGTTTTAGTTACTTATGCTATTTGTTTGCGCTTGATGAATAAGCGCATGTATGTGGCACCTTCAAAATAATGATCTGGAGCTTCAACGCCCTCAATATGTAAGGGAATTTTCTCTTGTCAAGCAAGAGGCTAAAAAATAAATCATTGCACCCATGGATAATGCTTATAGATATTGACTCGACGCAACACACCATCTTTGGTTAAGAAAATAGACACCATCATGACAGGTGACTAAGTTTTAATCAAATACGAGGCCAGATGAATGGAGAAGAGAATCTAAAATACCAGCGATATCAATAGATTAGATTATTTTCTTTTCTTACCCTGTTGGTACGATACTTGGATAGTAACAGATATGAGAGAGGGGGAAACATGTCCAGGAATTTTAAGTATCACTATAGAACTATATATAAGAGTTTACATAGGAATCTACATAGGAATTTTAAGCTTCTATGCCAAAAAATCCTATGTCAAAAAGCAAGCTTCGCTGAATTTCGCTTCAAACATTGGATTATACCCTTAATGGGTGTTACCCTTTATGCTGCATGCTCAGATGTGAAATTTGACCATAAACCCAGTGAAACCTGCAATGAGTTCAATGGAGCTTTTGGGGAAGGAACTTGCACGGTCAATCCTCAGGGAGTTAATGAGTATAACTACTCCATAAGAGTGGGGCCTGTGGGTATCATTGTTGTCATTGACCCCTCCGAGTCCATGGTGCCAGAGCAGGAAAAAATGGTGTCGAATTTCCATAACCTTGTCAATAATATTTCACATTTAGACTGGAGAATGTCTGTGACAACCACAGATGTAGCCAATGAGCGTGGGAAATTCCTGCAATTTCCCAATGGAAAAGACATGATCTCTGTGAATACATCCCATGCCAAAGAAGAATTTCGAGGTATGATTAAACAAATTCAAGATATTCAAGAAGCCAGAAGAAGCGCTTGTCGTAAGTCTTCAAATTATAAGAAGTGTCCATCGGGTGACGAAAGAGCTATTTACGCCGTCAATCTTGGCCTTGATCGTGGGCACGCAGAGCTTTTTGGCCATGGTCACTTGGCGATCATTATTCTCTCCGATGAAAACGAGAGGTCCAATGGAGGGAAATATGCAGGGGATCCCCTTGAGGAGTATGACCTTCCAGAGACACTTGTAAGCAAAGTTAAGCACCAGTTGGGGCCTCGACAAACCATAAGTGTGCACCCCATTGTGATTCGCAGCCTTAGAAAAAATGCAGATGGAAAAGTCGTTTCTCGACCCGATGTGAGTTGCTTTAATAAGCAAAATAAGCAAGAGGTCAGCCATTACGGCACGATGTATGAAGAGCTTGCTTTCCCCGACAACGAGCTAAAAGCCTTAGGGGGCATTGTCGAGGGGCATACGGGATCCATCTGTGCTGCGGACTACGGTGCTGAGTTGGGAGCGATGGCTTCAAAAATTGTGACCAATTCACAAATTGAGAAATTGCCTTGTAACCCTGAGAATCCTGAAGACCTTCAAGTGACTTTTTCACCAGAACCAGAATCTCCTGTGGAACTCACCATTGATGAGAATAACTTCTTGAGAATGACTCCCGCTGTTTCTGCGGGGACCATCGTATCGGTGAAGGTGAGATGCTCTATCACTCAATAGAGGGTATGTCAGATATTCGTCACTTCGTCATTACAACTGCCTCGGTGTGTGAGCAATGGTCCAAACAGAGAAGGAGGGTGGGAGTCCAAGCCTCTCATAGGCGGCTAAGGCTGTTGAACCTGTTGTGACCACATCATCCACAAAAATATAGTCCGAGGTTCGAGGGGGAGGTGGGAGGTATCGACTCAGTTGAATTCCCTTTCTTTCCTTTTGGTTGAGTCGTTTTTGAGAATCTGTGGATTTACGATATAGTCCATTCCAATACGGACTTCCTCCCCATATGGCCGACAAAGATTGGGCCATCTTGGTGGCATGATCCTCCGTAAGCGTAGCTTTAGGTGGAGCAGGAATAAAAACGGGTTTTTTGCGGGTTTTGAGCCCCATGGTTCTCCATATGAGAAAAGAAAGGTCATTGAAAACAGAGGTATATTTTCCTCCTTTAATTTTGCAAATGAGGTGGTAAACCCTCTCTTGCTCCATACTGCCCAGTGAGTAGGTTTTAAGGGGCAGTCCCTTGACTTCCCTCCATTCTAGTAAACCCATCAATTTATGGAGACACACTCTACAGTAGAGGTCGTGGGAGATCATCAGTGCCCTTCCACACCAGGAACAGGCCCGAAGGTGTCTCAAGGGATTCATAGAATTCATAGGACTCAAAGCATTTATAGGATAGGCCATAACATAGGAGATAAGCATTTTTCGTGCCAACTTTCCCACGGCCACCTCCACCCCATTTCATTCGCCTCCACGGACACTTCATTTGAAACTAGGGTGAGACTTGAAGCTTTTCATGGAGGCTTCGAGCGGCAGCGAGGTGTCCTATGATGCCATTTCTTTTTTGAGAGAGGACAGATGAGGGCAAGAAATTTTTCAACCGAGTGGTTTGGAGGTTCAATGCTATGTAACCATGACTGTCGGGCTCAACAATAATTTTTTCTTCCAAGGTCCCTTCAAACCACTTGGGAAAGGGTTTTTTGAGTTGTCTTTTCATATACCTTAGCTGTGAGCCTAGGGACTCAGGATTTTCAGCAATCTCATCGGGAATCAAACTTTGCCAAACGGAGAGGTGAGAGTGGGGCCCCAAAAAAAATCGGCCCACAAAAGGCTCATGTTCTTTGCCTCCGGAAAAAAAGTAAAGTTTATGATGGAGTTCTTCCTGATGCATCTCTTTGTGTTTGAAAGTCAGAAGAAGACTTGTCATGGTGGTGGCTTTGGTGATCTTTTGGTGCCAAGATGGAGATATGAGGTCCCTAGGGAGCAGATTGGGAAGAGCCTTGGGGGAGTCGCAATAGAGATAGGTGGAGGCATGTAGTTTCTGATTGCCATTTATAACAATAGCCGTGACAGATTCTCCTGCTCTGTTGCACTCAATACCGGTCAACTCCGCCTGATGAAAATGAGTTCCTGTAAAGTTCTCCACCATTTTTTGCTTCCACCACTTCATGGGCTGAATTAGATTAAGGGCTGAAGGAACACGGAGTTGACTTAAATAATCCACCGAAGAGGACTTTGTTTCGCCAAATCCTGTAAAGGGAAGCCATTGGCCCCTCTCCCAAATGGAAAATTGAGGATGGACAACAGAGTCCTCAAAGGTTTTTTCGTTGATAAGCTTTGAGAGCCATTGAAGAGATTCCCTTGTGGTCTTTTCGTCGGGATAAAATTCTATTTCTTGTGGCCAATGGGCAGAAGACTCTGAAGCCTCTACCTTGGCTGAACTCCAGAGATTGGGTGAACTTACAATCGCCACCTTGTGAGATTCTTTTGAAAGGACCATGCTCAGAGACCAGCCAGCCCAGTTGTCGCCTATAATAATAAAATCAAAGAATTCCTCATTTTCTTTTTTCTTTTTTGCTGTTGCCATAGCAAGTACCATTCCAGACAGGGGACAAAATTTCAAACTCTTTTATAGAGTGAGTCGTATTGCCTCATAAATAAGCGACCCAAAACGCATCGCAATAATTTGCAAGTTATCACTATAAAATCGAGTGAAGGTTTCACACTCACTTTCTTGGCGCCCCAAAACGGCCATTTATGGCGATTTGGCAAGGAGGTCTCACCCAAAACGCCCATGGATATAGTCTGCTGTTTTTTGTTGAGAGGGATGCTCAAAAAGCTTTTTTGTCAAACCTACTTCCACAAGGTGGCCAGCGTAAAAAAAAGCCGTTTCTTGGGAAACGCGGAGAGCTTGCTGCATATTATGTGTAACAATAATCACCGTGTAGTTTTTGCCTAATTGATGTATTAGCTCCTCCACTTTGTCCATAGACATGGGATCAAGGGCCGAACAAGGCTCATCCATAAGAATGATATCTGGATTCATAGCGAGACTCCTTGCAATACACAGCCTCTGCTGCTGCCCTCCCGATAAAGTCAACGCCGATTCATGAAGGCGATTTTTTACTTGATCCCAAAGCCCTGCCATCCTCAGATTTTGTTCCACAAATTCATCATAATTGCACTTGAAGCCATTCACCCTAGGTCCCCAAATTATATTCTTATAAATCGACTTGGGAAAAGGATTCGGTTTTTGAAAAACCATACCTATACGACGCCGAAGGTTCACAACGTCTGCCTTGGGATCAATAATATTCTCGCCATGAAAGGTAATTTCCCCCTGCACTTTTGTGTGAGACAAAAGGTCGTACATGCGATTCATACACCGTAACATAGTGCTCTTACCACATCCGCTGGGGCCAATGACCGCCGTGACACCACCTTTTTTAATCTTCATATTAACATCAAATAGGGCCTGCCTCCCCCCATAAAAGAAAGACAGATTCTTCGTCTCTATGGCATAGTCTTCTCCATAATCCATAGCCTCTCCCGGTCCCATTGTTATATGTCCTTATCTTGCAGAAGACGTAAATTGACGATGGGCTCTCACCACACTGTGATCAAACAACGGCCCCAGACCTGGAACCCCTTTCGGCATGGATTTATAAGATGACAGCCAAGTCTCTGGAGACTCCATACATAAGAATATATTCCAATCCTTATCATGGGACTTAAATAAATCAAGAACATAGCGAAACATCTCTTGTCGTAGATTTTGATCATAACGAAGCTTGCCATCACGACTCCTAAACATCTCTGACGAATTGACAAAGCTCTTCATTCCAAAACGCTCTCTCATCATATCCTTTTGCTCTGGAGAAAATCTTAAGGCTCCCATGGAGAGAATTTTCAATTCCTTTGGAGAAAACCGGGAAGTGATCTCTCCCACAAGGGTTTTGTAGCTCTGCTTCCAAAGGGGGTGCCAAATCATGGGGTCTATGTGAAAAGCCACAGAAAAGTTCCTATCAACACACTTTCGAGCCGCCATAAACCGCTCCTCAAGGCTGGCTGTGCCCCTCTCCTCGTGTTCAATCACAGTTTGTGGATTCACAGACCAACTGACGATAATATTTCCACAGTGGGGTTCATCTATGAATTGATCCACAAAGTGAGACTTTGTTTTAAACTCTAGCTGCCAAAGAGGAAATTCACGAAAAAGTCCAATAAGTTTTTTTGAATACTCCGTTATAGGATCTAAAGAAAGACTGTCGATCACCTCCCCCGTGCCAATGCGAAATTTTTGCTGGGAACAGCTTTGTGCCAACTCTCGAAGCTCATCCATCGCCGCATCAATATTGGCATAAATTGTCAAAACAGGGGTATTTATAAAGCTCTGCAAGTAACAATAAGAGCAGTCCATATCGCACTGAAGGCCAAGGTTGAGAACAAAGTAATTACAACAGACAAGACCTGGGCGCGCTCCTGGGCACCTCTTAAAGAAATGGCCCTTAAAGTTTTCCACATAAAGATGACGCTTGCTCCGATCGAATTCCCTAGCAGATAAGAGTCCTTGGGCACCTGAGAAAGGCCGCTGAGTCACCATTTGGATATTATCCCCAGGGAAAAGACTCTGAATTCGACGGCTCAACTCACTATGCCAGCAATCTTTATGGATAAAAATTTGGTCAAATTTCTGGCCAAACTTTTGGTCAAACTTGCTTACCTCTACCATTCGAATCCTATCGAATCTTATTGAGTTTTTCTAACAAAGTAAGTTTTTTGATACAAACAAATTGTATTGTATAGAGGCTTTTAAATCCACACAGACCCCTCTATTCTATAAATCTATTCTATAAAATCAGCGGGGCGTGGGTGGGGAAGCAAGGCGCCCCCATGAATGTTACCGCAGTTGCAGTATAGTCGTATAGCAGTATAATACAAGAGGATTCGAGGTAAGTATGAAAAATATAATCCAACAACGGCTATGGTTATGGCTCTTAGCCACTGGAGTTCTTCTGTTTTTTTTAGCCTGTCAGCTTTCATTCAATAATGACAGGGAGAGGGCTGCCTCATCCATTCACTCTAACAAACAAGCCTTTGAGCTAGACCCAGTTCTTCACCCCATTGGAGGTCGTATTGTATTTAACCGAAAGTGTGCAGACGAAACTCTTGACCATGTTCAAGCATACGCTAAAATGGGTTCCCAAGATGGCCGGGCACAAACAGTTGTCGCTGTCAACGTTGGGTACCGTACCTCAAGCCAAGGACAGGGAGTCCATGTGCGTGTGGATTTAGAAAGACTGAAGCTGAATGCGAGAAAGGGTTGGGAAAGTGTGAACTATACAGTCCAGCTCAAAGGGCGCCACAAACAAAGAGCTTGGAAAAGTCAGGCACTGGATAGCTATCTCGGTGGTAAGGAAGGAGACATGCCCGGTAAGATAAGATTTAGCACTAAAAAAATGGGAGTCGACGACTGGATCACATTCGTGGAGAACGAGGACAGAGTTGAAGATTCAAACCACTTCTTCAATTTACCGCCAGATCTGTATCTCAGGACTTCAGACATGGAAGTGAAGAGCCCCCAAGACAAATTTGATCTGGAGTTGGTGCTTCAAAACAAATCCAACGGACAAGTCCTTGAGCTACAAGGGCCACGGATTCGTATACCAAAGCGGATTTGGGCTATGAATCCTCCTGTTCCTTGTGCTACCTGCGGGCCTCGCAAGCTCGGATTGTTAGAAACGCTGAATCCATTCCAAAAAGGTGGATTATTCCATGTATTGGCAAGGGCATTAAAATATGATAAATGCATCCAAGAGCGAAAGGCAGCCAAGAGATCTCTTGGCCCATATATAGATTAGGCTACAAATGAGGCTATAAAAAAAATTAAGATGAGTAGATGGAAGAAAATAGACGTAGCCAATAGAAGAAAACAAAAGTAATAGATAGAAGAAAACAAAAAAAAAAGTAATAATAATAATATAGAGAAGATGCAGAAGCCATTAGATAAAAGCAATCAAAATATAAGAACATTAAGAATATCAAGAAAGGTTTAAAGCATGGTTCACAAAAACTGGGAATTAGAAAACGTCAGAAATATTGGAATTTCTGCACATATTGACTCAGGCAAGACAACATTGACCGAACGCATCTTATACTACACAGGAGAAATTCACGCTATTCACGATGTACGTGGCAAGGATGGTGTAGGAGCTAAGATGGACTCCATGGAGCTTGAAAAGGAGCGAGGGATTACCATTCAGTCCGCAGCCACCAACGTACAGTGGAAAGACTTGGAGATCAATATTATCGATACGCCCGGTCATGTCGACTTCACCATTGAAGTGGAAAGGGCCCTTCGAGTGCTTGATGGAGCCATCCTCGTTCTTTGTGGAGTTGCAGGGGTTCAATCCCAGTCCATCACAGTGGATCGCCAGATGCGCCGCTACAGTGTCCCTCGACTTGCCTTTGTCAATAAGCTCGATCGTTCGGGGGCCAATCCCTTTCGAGTGAGAGATTCCCTTCGAGAAAAGCTTAAGCTCAATGCTGTGATGGTACAAATTCCTATTGGTCTTGAGGAGAACCACCAAGGAGCTGTCGATCTTGTCTCCATGAGAGCCTATATCTTTTCTGGAGACAATGGTGAAAAAATAACAGAAAGCGAAATTCCTGAAGAACTTATGGAAGAGGCAAAAAAGTATCGAGCTGAACTCATCGGGGCCGCCGCAGATTTTGATGATGAACTCGGCGAAAAGTTCATCATGGAAGAAGAGCCCACCGAAGAGGAACTCCACAGAGCTATTCGCAATGGAGTCTTATCTTTGAAGATGGTCCCTGTTTTTTGTGGCTCCGCTTACAAGAACAAGGGGGTTCAACTCCTCCTCGACGCCGTGGACAGATACCTGCCCAACCCTAAAGAAATACGCAACGAGGCTCTCAACCAAGATGACAAAGAGGCCAAGGTTACTTTGAGTACAGACTCCGAGGCTCCTCTTGTGGCGCTGGCCTTTAAACTTGAGGATGGTCGCTTCGGCCAACTCACTTACATGAGAATTTATCAAGGAACCATGAGGAAAGGTAATTTTATCTACAATGTTTCAGACAATAAAAAGAAAGTCAAAGTGCCTCGATTGGTGCGAATGAGTTCTGACGACATGGAAGACATCGAAATTGCCCATGCAGGTGATATTGTGGCCCTCTTTGGCGTTCACTGCGCCTCAGGAGATACATTTACAGATGGCAAGGTCAACTACACTATGACTTCTATGTTTGTCCCCGACCCTGTGATCTCCCTTGCCATCGTCCCCAAGGAGAAGTCTCAAGCAGATAATTTTTCTAAAGCCTTGCAAAAGTTTCGACGTGAGGATCCCACCTTTAGGGTTCACCGCGATGAGGAGT
Source organism: Bdellovibrionales bacterium (assembly GCA_965261545.1). GTDB lineage: Bacteria > Bdellovibrionota > Bdellovibrionia > Bdellovibrionales > UBA1609 > CBDHDF01. The sequence continues at coordinate 185,945 of CBDHDF010000006.1, forward strand.
CCAATGAAACAATTATCTCAGGTATGGGTGAACTCCACCTCGAAGTTTATGTGGAGCGCATGAAGCGGGAGTTCAAATGTGACGTGGCGACAGGACAGCCTCAAGTGGCTTACCGCGAAACCATTGGTCAAGCTGCCGACTACGACTACACCCATAAGAAGCAAACAGGTGGTGCGGGTCAGTTTGCGAAAATTGTTGGTAGGATTGAGCCCATCCCCGTGGAAATTGAAGAAACCTATCAATTTGAAAACAATATTAAGGGTGGAAATATTCCCCGTGAATACATCCCGGCCTGTGAAAAAGGTTTTAAAGAACAAATGGCCAAAGGCACATTGATTGGTTATCCCATTGTCAACGTCAAGGTCTACCTCGATGATGGAGCCTATCACGATGTAGATTCCAGTGAAATGGCCTTTCGTATTTGCTCCATGGCAGCTTTTCGACAAGCCTATGAAAAGGCACGCCCCACAGCTCTTGAGCCATTGATGAAGCTTGAAGTGTCGGCTCCTGAAGAATTCCAGGGAAACATAATGGGTCAAGTGAATCAACGACGGGGAATTATTTCTGGCACCCAAACCGTTGAAGGATTTGTCACTGTGGAGGCCGAGGTCCCCTTATCTGAAATGTTTGGCTATGCCACAGACCTGCGCTCAGCTACTCAAGGCAAAGGTGAATTTACCATGGAGTTTTCCCGCTACAATGCCACTCCTAGAAATATTCAAGGCGATCTCGCCAAGGAGTTTCAGAAAAAGAAAGAAGAAGAGGCAAAGAAATGAGACTTCTCCACTGGCTAGAGAATTTCAAATTAAAGAAGTTCAGAAAAAAGAAAGGGGAAGAGAGAAAGAAGGAGACAGCCCAGTGATACTCTCCGACCAGACCATCAAAGAAATGATTGATTTAGACACTCTCCAAGTAAGCCCCCTTCAGGAGGAATCTATTCAGTCCTCTTCTTTAGACTGTCATTTGGGCTCTCATTACCTTGTCATCGAAGATCGCAACATGACAGCCATAGATATGAACTCTGAAATTATATACAGAACCATTGAAGATAAAAAAATCACCATTCCTCCCCACTCTTTTCTTCTGGCTACTACGGAAGAGTACATTAAGCTTCCCAACCACCTGACAGCTTTTGTAGAGGGGCGCAGTTCTATTGGACGCATGGGTCTTTTTATCCAAAATGCAGGTTGGGTCGACCCTGGTTTTGAAGGTCGAATCACCCTAGAACTTTACAACGCCAATTCGCTGCCCATTCTATTGGAGTCGGGAAGACGAATTTGTCAGTTGGTTTTTTGCCAAATGGATAAACCCAGTCTTCACCCCTACCGGGGGAAATACCAAGGGCAAAGTGTGACAACAGGGAGTCGAGCCTTTGAGGATAGGGAGTCCTCTTATAAGCAAAAGAAAGCTTCCCAGTGAAGTTTACCAAATGGTCATGGCTCACCCCGTTTATAGGGTGGCAAATCTCCAACTCCCCCATTGAGGCATTGGGAGGCTCAATGGGGGAGTGTCAGAGAACAAAAAATGGGCCTTTCTGGATAGGAACTAGCTAGTTCCTGTCCAGGGAAGAAAGTTAAGTAGTTTTAAGTATTTACATGCCTTCCCTTTAGATTTTATGCTTTAAAATGGAGTCCATCAAACATAATCCGTGTAAATTCAGTTACTTACATAAAACGGAAAAATAAAATAAGTTCCCCCCCCTCTCTTGACGAACCTTTCACAGCCCCTCCCTTTCAGTGACTTATGTGGCTATCAACTGGTTACTTGATATGAGAGGAAGAGTTGGATCAACCTGTGTTTCCACCGTGGTGATTTCAAACCTCCTTCAGGGAAATAACATTACGTTGCGCATCAACTTCAAAAAATACTTGACGTGTTTTTTCAGAGAAATAATTTTTGATATTTTATTCTTCATTTATTTTTTATGTAGGTTTTAGGAGGCGTGGGAACCTCTCTATGAGGTAGAATTCTTATCCATGTTCTCCGAGAACCTCTCTGATTTTTTTCTTCTTAAAAGACATCCTTGCTCACTTTTTTCCCTCAAAAAAACGTATGTTAATATAAAAATTAAAGAGAAACTTTCACCAAAGGGGGGACTATGCGCCATTTGAAGAAGACACAGTTGGGACTCTTTTCCCAATATCCTAACCACCAACTCAGTACAGAATTGCAGCAAATTAATAACATCATTGATCGCCATCCAGAGTTTGCCCATATGGTTCATGAAGACCTTGTTAAAGAAAAGAAAGATTCTGGTGATATTGGTATGACATCGGAGCAAGTTCTCAAGGTGGCTATTCTTAAATCCATAAGAGGTCTTTCCTATCGTGCGTTAGCCTTTAATCTTGTCGATTCAGTATCCACCAGAGCTTTTCTGGGCCTTGAATTGGAAGAAAATTACGCTCACTCCACCTCTGTTAGGCGCCAATTAAAATTGGCCATTTTTAGAAGCCGTCGCCAATGAAAAACGGCCAGTTGATGATGTACTGATTTAGTTATTCTTCGTTCAGAGTTTAGTCAAGTGTCTTTATTTTGCTCATCATTTAACTCGGACTATGCCACAAGATTCTGAGGAATGATTTTCTGCCCACCACTTTTGGCATGAACCCAAATGCATCCTTCAGCCCTATGGCAGAGGTAAATGGAGTATTTTTCAGGATTCCTTGGCGCAGCTAATGTCTAAAGCTCCGCGAGAGTGACGAGCAAATAGTACGGTAAAAGCCAGTTATCCATAAATTTATCCATGGCGACACTGCGGCTGTGACCCCGATGTCTAGCAACGCAGTGCTGCTGTGGATAAATTTTGTGGATAACTGGCGAGTTCCTTCCCCAAAAGTGGGGATCTCTAATGAACTTCTTTGGTTGAACTTTCCTCTTTGCTCTGTTTAGACTTGGCTTTTGCCGATTCGGTTCTCCAACTTTCTTTTCCTTCAATGTTGAGGGTTTCACAGTTGTGAATGATTCGATCAACAGCAGCAGCGGTGGTAATAGGGTTAAGAAACACCTTATCCCATTCAGAGTATGTTAAGTTTGTAGTGATCATGAGACTTTTCCTTTCATATCGCTGAGATATGAATTGAAAGAAAAGATCTGCCCCCTCTGTGCAGGAAGCTGTATAGCCAAGTTCATCACAAGCAATTAAGATCAAAACGGTCTAATTTCTTAAAAAGAGCATTCAATGAGAGTTCTTTCTTGCTTTCACGCATTGTTTCAATAAGTTCATGAGTGGTGACCCATAAACATCGATAGCCTTGTTCACAGAGTGAACGAACTAGGGACATGGCCAAATGACTTTTCCCCATTCCAAAGCTTCCGTAAAACACAACATTACAGGCTTTTCTGACCCACTCTCCCTCTGCCATCCAATTAATTTGCTGAGCTGTCACTCCCGTTCTTTTCTGGAAGTTATAAGTTTGGAGTGATTTAAGTTGAGGAAGCTTGGCCCCCTTAAGCAATCTTTTCACTCTCTGGGAATGCTTGTCAGCAAGCTCATTTTGAACGAGTATACCTAAATACTGTTCATACGTCTTTTTTGTTTTTTCGGCAACTCTAGCCGTTGCAACATATTCATCCGCCATCGCTGGAAGTCGGAGTTTTTTAAGAGAACCTATAAGTTCTTCGTGATTCATTAAGAACCTCCTATGTTTGGAACAAGACTGTCATATTGAGACAATCTAGGTTGAAGTGGTTTTTGTTGGTCATTCAAATTAATTTTGGTGGGATTGCCTAAGAGCAAATCTTTTATGGATTTAAAGTCGAAAATCTCACGACTTTCTAATTGAAGCTCCATGGCTGTAGATAAGTCCTGCCAACTCACATGCTGAATCAAGTTGATAACTCTTAAATATTCATGCTCGGCACGGCTTGAATCTTGTTGCTTGAGGTATTGATAAAAATTTTCAAACACATTTGTTGGAAAAAGAATGGATCGGTGAGCCCATCTTACCATGGCTTGCGGCTTACGAACTAAAGAGGGAAGGATATGTTCAAGAAGAAGACTATGCTCCCCATCAGGTTTTCTTTGATGGCGAGCGACAATTTCTTGCTTCCCTCCTGCACGATAGATCGTGACATGATAGGGACCCTGTACGGTTTTACAGGGAGATTGGATCACCTCATCAGGTATGGAATATGTGGTTTTACCTATTCTCAAAGTCCCATAACCATTACTTTGACAAATATTCACCTTACAGAGAATATCTTCATCTCGTGGAGGCAAAGGCTTAAGAACTTTGGCCTCCTCCTCAAAGCGAGATTTGGTGGAGTCACTCTGATGCTGATCCATATAAGACTCTAAAAACTGATTCAAATGATCCCAGTCTTTAAAAACAATTCCTTTGTTTCTAACAATATTTTTTATCCGAGAACTGAAGGTTCGAATATCACGCTCCACATCTCCCTTGTCAGAGCCCTTCCCTGCGCGGCAGGGAAGAACCTTAAATCCATAGTATTGGATGGCTCGATCAAAAGATTGGGTGTAAATTCGCTGATTTCCTTTAAGAACTTTCTTCACACAGGGAGATAAATTATCAATACGGATGTTCGCACTCATCCCACCTATCTTTTCAAAAAAAGCATGCACCCCATCGATGAAACACTCATAGACAAGAAAGGGGTAGGCACGAACCCAACAGGTGCCACTACAAGGCAATGTTCCAAAATGGAGATGAACGATCTGAACACCATCGGCAAATGGTAAAGCAACCTTCTCCTTAAAATCAAACTGAGCCTGTTCTCCAGGATCATATCTTTGGCTGAAAAAACGCTCCTTGGGGCGAGAACCAAGAATCTCACAAACTCTTCTCTGAACCGTTCTCTCACTCCCACGATAACCCTCCTCAACTAATAGCTCATATATTTCACGGGCGGTGTTACTTGGGTTCAACTTCAAAAAGTACTTCACCCGATCCATATATCCATTAAGGGGATCTGGGCGAGTTCTTTTGGACCTCGCCTTGTACTTCGGTGGGGTGTTGGACTTACAGTACTTGCGCACCGTCTTACGATTGATCCCTAATTCACGAGATATTTCTGTCTTATTTTTACCACTGTGACTCAGGTCACGAATGCGGCCGAAAGTGTATTGACTAATCATAAGATCCTCCTCATTGCTAACCTTTTGAGTTGCAAGAGGGAGGGACTCTGTGAGCTTAGTATCTATATCAGAAGAAGAGACTTCATTGTCTAGTATTTGAACACTCCCTGAAGATTGGTCACTTTTCATTGGCGACAACCTCCATATTGAAAGTGGGACATTTTAATTGGCGACGGCTTTAAGGGAAGCCTGTCTTTAGAAAGAAATTCCATGAAAATTGAGGCAAATGTTGGAATCTTGTGGAATTTAAATACTTTAGAAAATGGGCACAGCCTAAACAGGCTTTTCTTGACTATATATTTAACCTCATTGAAATCCAGAAACAGTCTACAAATGACAAATATGGAACCTGAATAGGCTGTCATGGAAGGACTCTCCAACACGGAGCCCCTTTCCAGGTCGACAAGAACCCAAAAGGAGTTCTTATCAGCTCGGAGCCTTTTTATGAGTAATATCAATTGATTATATGCGTCTCGGTTGACAATGCCAAAAATCACCATAGGTCCTCCTCTGAAAAGTGGCCACTTTTCATTGGCGACGGTGGGGCATTTTAATTGTCAGCTAACAACCTCCCGAGTTTGACAGCAGCATCTGCGTTAAAATGCGAAATTTCCAGAAATTGGGGTTGTACTGAAATATAATGGTAGCTGCTGGAAAAATTAAAATTGACGTAAAAAAAGTGTAGAAAACAAAATAGGATTTTATCGTTTTAAATATTGATATATCATAGAAATATGTAGAAAATATCCTCATGTACATCCAAACGACTAAAAACTCAAAAGGTCAGTGCTACTACCACCTTGTGGAGTCCTACAGAGAAAAAGGCAAATCCAAAAAACGCATGCTCATGTCCTTAGGTAAGGCTGGAGAAGGAGGAGAGGATAAGATTAATAGTTTGGCGCAGGCCGTATCCCGCCACCGAGAGCTTCTCACTGTGAGTCAATTGGCTAAGGAGCTTTACATCGAAGAGACTTTCATTTTGGGTCCCTTGCTGATTTTACAAAAGTTGTTTGATCAACTGGGTATCAATAAGACCCTCAAAGACATAAAAGATTCTCATGAGAAAGTTCAATTTGATTTATGTAAGGTGATTTTTACCTTAGTTGCCATCCGATTTATTGCTCCTAGTTCCAAGTTAAAGGTTTTTGAGTATTGGCAAAAATCTTTTTACCCAGACATGATTAAGGGTGATTTGAGTCTCCAGCATATTTATCGGTCTATGGACTTACTTGCCTCCCATAAGGATGAAATAGAGAACTCGCTTTATTGGGTGGGGCGAGATTTATTTAATTTCCAAGTAGACATTGTGTTGTATGATTTAACAACCTTACGCTTCGAGAGTACAAGAACAGACTTAGGGAAACTTCGTCAATTTGGCTATAGTAAAGAGAGACGATCAGACTGCACCCAAGTTGTCTTTGGTTTGTTGGTGAATCGGGATGGCATCCCTTTAGGTTTTGAGGTTTTCCCTGGTAATACTTTTGAAGGCAAGACGCTTTCAGATATTGTTGATAAAATGAGAAAAAAGTTTAATGTACGCCGTTTCATTTTTGTGGCTGATAGGGGGCTTTTATCAAAGGCTAATACTGACAAACTCAGTGAGGATCAAAGCGAGTTTATTGTTGGTATGAAGCTTGGATCTTTAAAAAAAGAAAAGAAACAAGAGGTCTATGATTTAAATCGTTTTAGCTGGGTATATGAGAATGAGCTTGCTGTTTACGAAACAGACCATGGGGGGCATAGATGTATTGTGACTTGGTCTAGGAAAAGAGCAGAGAGGGATAAAAAATCTAGAGAATCCCTTCTTGAAAAGATCGAAGGAAAACTATCTTCTAAAGGTGTTCAGTCTAGTACTTTTGTTTCCAATAAAGGTTATAAGAAATATGTAAAGATGGCTGACGACAAAAATAAAAAACCTGAATTAAATGCAGAACAAATAGAATTAGATGAAAAAATTGATGGTTTTTTTGCCGTCCTTACAAATGTCAAAGACTTGACGGCAGATGAGATTATTATCAACTACAAAGAATTGTGGAAAATTGAAGATGCTTTTGGTGAGTTAAAAGGGACTTTGAAAACACGTCCTGTTTTCCATTGGACAGACCAGAGGATTATTGGACATTTAACTCTATGCTTTTTAACTTATCTTTGTGAGGCCCACCTTACAAAATGTTTAAGAGATAAGAAGATGAACCTAAAAAGCCCAGCCATAGGCATTGGTCATGTTAAAGAGCGACCTTTAACTGTTGTAGAGGCCATGAGGGAACTCAAGGAAGTTAGGGCTATCCCTGTTAAAATTCGTGATCAAGTCATTTGGACCCGCACAGATATCACTGGCAATGCCAACTCCTTATTTAAAGCCGCAGGCGTCCCCATCCCTCCCAGAATCCTTAATGCCCACAAGTGTGGATAAACAAAATACAACTATATGCGTTAATCCTTTAATATCATTCGTTTGACGCAGATGCTGCTGTCAAACTCGGGAATTACGCTCACTCCACCTTACAGGACTTGATTGTTCAAATAAGTGAAGAAACTTGGGGAATTATTAGCGCCTCTTTAGTTTCAGATGCAAGAGATCAAAAGATTGAGCCGTGTAAGAAAATGAGATTGGACAGTACAGTGACGAAATCAAATATTCATCATCCAACGGATGCATCGCTTTTATATGACTGCATAAGAGTTACAGAAAGAGAATTTAAAAAAGTTCGTAAAAATGTCATGAAAGATTTTTGGCGACTTATTTCAAGAGAAGATCTTAAGAGAGCAAAAACCTTGCTTTACAAAATTAATAATTCCAAAAATGATGCGGAAAGACTACCTTGCTATAAGGAGCTTTTAAAAATCGCTACCAAATTGAACAAAGGATTACCTGATACCATCAGAAAGATAAAAAAAGAACAAAAATGTGTGAAGATGAATGCTTTGAAAAAGAGTCTAAAACAGTTAGAAAATGTTGCCTTCTACCTGGAAAAAATCATCTTTCAAACTCAAAAAAGAGTTATTGAGGGGAAAAAAGTATCTTCTGAAAAAAAGGTCCTATCCATCTTTGAACCGCATACAGACATTATTGTAAAGGGGCAAAGAGAAGTCGAGTTTGGGCATAAAATCTTTCTGACCTCAGGGCAAAGCAACATGATTTTAGATTGTCAGATCCCTGATGGCAACCCCGCAGACTCTGATATGTTTTTAAAAGTTATGAATTCAGTGACACAAACCTATGGGGCTTGCCCTGTAAAAGTAAGTGCAGATGGTGGGTTTGCTTCAAAAGAAAATCTTGAAGAGGCCAAAGAGATGGGGGCTAAAGATGTTTGCTTCCCAGAAAAAAAAGGAATGAAAATATTAAAGATGGTTAAAAGTGCTTGGGTCTTTAAAAATCTTCTCAATTGGAGAGCCGGAATAGAGGCTGTTATTTCATTCCTTAAGAGATGTTTTGGTATGAGAGTTGCTTACTGGAAAGGGCATGATGGTTTTAAGAGGTATGTAAAGAATGCCGTTTGTGCCTATAATTTTGTTGTCTTGGCAAGACATGAATTATCAACTGTCACCTAAATTTATCCATTAGGAATAACAGCAATGGACCAGGTCGAAGGTGCTAAAATCTTCCAAAGGTAGGGGTGCGTCTTCAAATCGAAAAAACTAGGGCGCAAGTCGCTTAAAGACCTTTTTCCCCTTAATCTGTAGAGTTTGTGTGGCAAATCTCCAACTCTCACTCCCCCATTGAGGCATTGGGAGGCTCAATGGGGAGTGTCAGAGAACAAAAAATGGGCCTTTCTGGACAGAAACTAGCTATAGTCGTTAAAGTAGTCAATATACTCAGGAGTCCATGGCTCAAAGGTGCCCTCGATATAAATTCTCTTGTGTTCCCCCACCATGGCCTTTTTGGGCTCTAGGGAGGGGGTAAATCCCAAATGTAGAAGCCCTTGGTCTTGAAGGGAGGGGATGAGTTTCTGTATACTTTGCTTTCCAAGAACTTGGCGTCGAATGAGATCATCCAGGCTGGATTCAAGCTCGTCCGTGGTAAAATCAAAATGGGTTGTTAGGTTTTTAGCCACTTTTATGATGTCTTCAGATGTGAGACGGCCATCTTGGAATAGATCTAGTGCCGTTTGAAAACTATTGTAGATGGGGAGGCAGCGTCGACCAAATTTTATATAATACTCAGCATCTGTGTCGTCGGCGAGGTTGATATATATTTTTGCAACGGGGTCATTTTCAGGAATTTGCTCTTGTATTTCTAAGATGGTGTTGATTTGAGAGCCTGTCACTTTGAAGCGTTTGAGTGTTTTGACCAGGTTGGCTTGGTCGAGCCTTCTTGTGCAAATATCTGAATATAAGCAGTAAATAAAAACATCGGACTCACTGTCGTCCCCCCACATAATACATTGAACCTCTTGGTGAAGCTGCATTCTTAGCTGTAAGAGAGCTTGTAGTTTATATCCCACTTGTTGGGTGAGGCGCCAAAGCCTTGTGGGCTTTAGGTTTCTAAGGTTGTCTTTGCAGAAGAGGCCCTTGGGAGAGATTCCATCGAGATTGAGTTTTCTTATAATCTTGCTCTCAAGTTGTGGTGGAGAGGCTGTGATAAAAAAGATGGGAAAGGGGCTTGGGCCCATGCGAGCATGCCAATAGCTTTTGAGACAGGCGCATAAAACAGATGTTCCCGGGATATTTTCTTTCTGAAAGGCTTTTTCAAAGGCGGTTTTAAAGAAATCTTTGATGCTTTCAACCTTTGTGTCGAGATAGGTCTTGTCCAAGTCCCAAAGATAGGCTTCTCGATCTTTTTCCTGGTTTGTGGAGACATTCGTTGAGGCATTTGTTGAGGAAGTGGAACCAGGGAAGTAAACCACATCTTCATGTATTTCAGCTCTTTGACGCCAGTCTGTCATGGTTTCTATTATACACTGAGTGAGTCCATGGGGGCGAATTATAATGTGTTGCATCTTCTTCATGTTCTGAGGGGGGGGCTTGACTGTGCTGGAGAGTGTGGGCTAGGTGGGAGAATGGTGGCTAGGGTGAAGGAGTGCATGAATTTTGTTGAAATAAATCATTGTCGGAGAGATTTGAACTTTTTGCCAAAGCAGCCTTGGCCGGAAGCCCTCCCTCCTATTTGTTGGAGGGGTTGGCTTTTGTCTGGCTTTGAGTCGCCCATGGAAAAGGCTCTAGAACTGACGGGGCCCCCTTTTCACCAAGCCTTTCAATCCTGTTATTTGAGCCTTAGTTTTTCCGAGTTGGCAAGGCTTTACGGGAAGGCCAGAGAATTTTTGCCCCCCGAATCTTTCTGCGGGGAGAAACTTTTGGGAGATTATGGCTTTAAAAGCTCTGAAAATACCTTCCAAACAATGATTCAGTTGGTTCAAGCGCCCATGGCTTTTCAGGAGTGGTGCCAGGAAAAACAGGTGGCTCCCAAGGACCTTGGAATTTTGCGCAGTTTGTCTTTTCCCCTTGAGCCTCCCATGGAGGAGCTTTTTGACAATATTGCTCATCTTCAAGCCTCCAAATCTTTGGGTGTTTCCATTCTTCAGTTGATCTGTGAACTTTATCTTATGGAATACGATATGGGTGCTCCTAAAGAACTTCTCTTTCCGCCACCCCCTCCAGCCCTTCCATCTCGATGTGACGCATCTTCAGGTCATGCCCCTTCAGGTCACTCGTTTTCACAGAAATGGTATGAACTTTTAGTTTCTCGCCGCTTTCCACGGGCGACTGAGCAGGGGCAGAGGCGAGCCCAAAAATTGAAAGAATTGCCATGGCCTGGGGGGAGTGAGGTGAAGGAAGCTCGGTGGGGAGACCTCTCTGGTGTTGAGATTAAATTGCGAATTGGCTCACAAAAAGATTTTAAAAAGTACCTCCATGGCCTTCAGCATGTCTATGAACTTCTCGAAAAGCAAAGCCATCGGTTGTGGTAGGAGAGGGCGTGGTGGTGACGTGTGGCATTCATGGGATCAAGAACCAGAGTGTGCATATAAAAAATCTCAAAGAATTAAAGAGTTGGATTTGCTCCTTGGTCTGTGCCTTGGGTTCTCGGTGGGGTGAAAATTCAAGGGTCTGCATTTTATTAATAGGACCCATGGGGGTTGGCAAGACTCAGTTTGTAAAGTACTTTGTAGGAGCCCTTGGGGGAGAGAGAGAGGACTCTGGTGGCGAAGGGGTTTGCTCACCCACATTTGCGATACATAACTCCTACCTAGTCAAGGTGAATGGCACCAAGGAGCAGAGCACCAAGGTCAGTGGTACCAAGGCAAGCGATGAGTCTTCTTGTTCTGCCTCGGCAATGTCCGCTCCAGAAATTTCTGTCAAAGAAGTTCCGGCCCCGGAATCTTCTATTCCAGAAATTTCCGTGGATCACATTGATTTATACCGCCTTGAAGATGAAGATGACCTGGAGTCCACAGGATTTTGGGATATCTTTGAGAAAAAGCAGGGCTATATTATGGTTGAGTGGGCGGATCGTATCGAAGAGTCCTTTTTACCAGGCCACTGGGACATGATTCGTATTTCTATGGCTGTCCATGGTGATGGAGGGCGAACTTTATTAGTGACTGCTCATCGCTGAGTGAGATGACTGCTATGAACATTTTTATTTTCCAATATTAAAGTTAAAGGATGAGGCTTTAATGTTATGATGGCACACAAAAAAAAAATAAATTGCCCAGTTTGTAATTCGCAGCATTATAATTTGTTTTTATCGTCATGGGTGGATGAAAGTGATCCGTCGAAATTATATGGCGCAGCTTCAGGTGTTCAGGGGACGCAAGATCTTGTCATTTGCTCTTGTTGTAAGTTTATCTATGAAAATCCGCGTTATGATGAGTCGATCATTGTAAGTGGTTACATGCAATCAAATGAGTCTGTTCATGATAGTCAGTATGCCATGCGGGTTAAGAGTTTTTATAAAGCACTTTTGAAACATGCTGATTATTTGCCTAAACCTGGAGCGCATGTTCTTGATATTGGTACGGCTGGGGGAGCCTTCCTTGAGGCTGCGGCAGAGTTTGGCTATGATGCTTACGGTATGGAGCCTTCTGCGCATTTGGTGGAACTGGGCAAGGTACGTGGTTTGAAAATTAAGCAAGGAACCATAGATGATCATACTTTTGAGCGGGAGAGCTTTGATCTCATTTGTTTATGGGATGTCATTGAACATCTTGTTGATCCAAAGTTGGCTCTTAAGGAAATACACAAGCTTCTCAAGCCAAAAGGTGTTTTATTGATCAATTATCCTGATATAGGCACATGGCAGGCAAAATTGGCTGGCAAGCATTTTTGGTGGATTTTGTCTGTCCATTTGCATCATTTCACTCGAAGAAGTATTACGGATATTTGTGAGCGCACTGGATTTAAAGTTTTTAGTCTTAGACGATACTGGCAAATCCTTGAGTTTGGATATCTTGAAGATATGGCGGCTCATCTTGGAATACCCTTAGCAAAAACCATTGCCAAGCTAACTCCGAATATTATTCGTCGTATTCCTATTCCGTATTATGCAAGCCAGACAACAGCTTTGGCATGGAGAACATCGTAAAATGACAACTTATATCCTAGGTGCTGGTCCAACGGGGTTGGCCATTGCAGATGGTATTGTGGATTCTAAATGTGGGGATTTTGTCCTGATCGAACGCAACCACATTTTGGGAGGTTTGGCGCAAACAGTTGTTTGGGATTCTATAGGGTCTCATGATTTAGGGCCACACAAGATTTTTTCCAAAGATGAATCTTTAGTAAATAGGGTCGAAAATCTTTTGTCTGAAGATGAATGGCTTAGGAGGGACAAAATCAGCTCTATTTATATGAATGGGTACTATCTTCTTTATCCACCTTCTCCATTTTCATTGGCGAATGTTTTTGGCTTATCAACATTTGTCCACATGATTATCGGTTATGGTTTATCAATTTTACGCAGTTTATTTTCGAATAAACAGCCAAAAACATTTGAAGAAGACTTGATAGGGCGTTTGGGTACTCCCCTTTATGATGTATTATTTAAACCAATTGCTTTGAAGCTTTGGGGAGATCCACAACAGCTTGATGTGAAATTATCTCAAGGGCGCATTCAAACTCCTTCGATTTTTGAAATCATAGGACGCTTATTAAAGATAAAAAAAAACAGTGAGTTTGAAGCGCTTGATTTCCGTTACCCCAAGGGTGGTCTCGGTAAGCTTTGGGATGCCATTGCCGAAAAAAGCAAGGGTAAGGGCGAAATACGAACGGGAAAGGCGGTTACAGGATTAAAGGTGGAAAATAAGCGAGTGACATCCATAGTGCTTGATGGTGGCGACGTCATTTATGTGAACAAGGGTGACATGGTGGTATCTAGTTTACCCTTGGGACTTAGCCTCAGACTTATGGGGGATGCTGTTCCAGCACCCATATTGCAACTTTCCAATGATATTATCCAGCTCAATGACCTTTTATTGGTATTTTTACATGTGGATTGCGATAGTCTCTTAAAAGAGTCATGGGTTTTTGTGCCGGACCCCAATATTGCTTTCCATCGTTTGAGCGAACAGGAATCTTTTGACCCTAAAATGACGCCTAGCGGCGGTATTGTTTGCTGTGAAATCATGAGTTCAAAAGTGCGTAATTTTACCTCAAAAACAGACGAGTCATTGGTTGACGACGCCACACAGGGGCTGGCAGTTATGGGTTATAAGGGCTTCAGTGTTTTGAACAGCAAAGTCGTGCGCTTGCCGAAAAGTTATCCCGTTTTCCGTACGGGTTACAAAGAAGGGTTGATTGAGATTCTGAACTTTTCTGATCAGTTTGATAATTTCCGGACTCTTGGTCGCCAAGGGGCTTTTAACTACATTGGTACACTTGATGCTATGGATATTGGTTATGGTTTTGCGCAGTGGCTACAGGAAGGGGCTCAAGCTCATCGGTGGCAAAAAGAGAGGAAGCGCACAAGTAGTTATCCTGTATTGGATTGAGGAGTATGAAACTTACTTTAATTTCACCGCGAATAGCCATTCAGAAAGGTGATTTTCTAGGCTCAGGGGTACCTTACTGGCCGTTGGAACTTGCAACATTGGCTGCTTTTGCCCAAGGTCAAGGCGATGAAATAGCCTTTCTTGATTTATTTGGAAATAATATTGAGCGGTTTGAAGATGTGGGTGACTATTATCTCCAAGGTAATCCCATAAGCCATTATATACATACATCAGATGTACGGGAAGCCCATGGCTTTATTCTTTATGCAATCTCTTATATGTCTCATCAGGAGTTGCTCTCGATGGTTCGGCAGTTGAAGCATGCTTATCCAGACAAAGCGGTAGCAATTCTAGAAAATTCCCAAGCTGTAACGGCCTATTCGCTTTCGCACATGGCAAAGACATTTTTTGAAGTAGGCGCAGATGGGCTTATTTGTGGTGAGGCTTATTTCAATTGGGATGAAATTAAGAAAATGCTTCAAGGATCGCCATTTCTTGCACCCAATGTTATTACGCCGTCAAGCCATACCAAGGTCAAGGTTCAGCGGCTGCTACAGCCAGGGTTTCGCTATCCTATACCAGATTGGGGGCTCGTTAATTTCAAAAACTATTGGCGTCTTCCTTATTCACATGGACCCAAAACGTCAACATTTTTCCCAATGTTGACGTCTCGTGGATGTCCCTATCCATGCGATTTTTGTGTTGTACCAGAAACCAATAATCGTCGCTGGCGAGGGAATGCACCAGAAGATGTTGTGTCTGAAATGTTTTATCTACGCGACACCTATGGTGTGCATGATTTTCAGATTGAGGACCTAAATCCTACTGTACAGCATGCCCGTTGGGAAAAAATCAGTGAATTGTTAATTGAAAAACAAGCCAATATTTGTTTTTATTTTGTGAGTGGCACAAAGGCTGAAACAGTACATATTGATAAAGTGGAATTGCTGGCTCGTGGAGGTTGTCGATACATATCTATCAGCCCAGAGTCGGGCAGTGCTGATTTGATGAAAAAGATAGGTAAAAGGTTTAATTATGATCATGGTTTAAATCTTATTCGCACATGCCATCGACATTCTATTCGCATACAGGCATGTTTACTTGTTGGGCACCCTAATGAAGAAAATGATGATTTTTTCGCTACCCGCAGTTATCTCAAACAGATGGTGCGCGCTGGATTAGATGAGGTTGCAGTTTTTATTGTATCTCCATTTGCAGGAAGCAAACTCTTTGCACGTGGTGCAATTCATTTTGAGAATACATCTGCGCTTACGAGTTTCTCGCCAAAGGGGCGCTCCAATTATAAGGAGCTTGAGAAAAAGCGTAAGTTACTCATCAGGAGCTTCTTTGTCGAGAAGCTAAAAAAGGGTCTTTCCTTGTGGGGGCAAGGGTATCGTTCATTATTTAGTATTCCACAAACAAAAATGGAAAATTTGCCTAAGCGTGTCCTTTTCATTTTGCGTTGTGTGCGAAGAGAAACTAATGATTCATCATAAGAAGCGTATTCTACTCATTGTTCCCTGTTATAATGAGGAGAAGAATATTCAAAAGGTTTTAGAGGAGATTCGAGGGCTTGGAGAAGGTTACGATATCATTGTTATTGATGATGGCTCCCATGACAGTACGTCTAAAATAGCCAGTGCATATGCGCCCGTTGTGCAGTTGTTGGATAATCTTGGTATAGGTGGAGCTGTTCAGACCGGTATAAAATACGCTTATCAAAATGATTATGATTTTTGTGTTCAAATTGATGGAGATGGTCAGCATTTGCCTTGTGAGGTGGTGAAGCTTATCAAGCACCAACAGGAAACCGATCAAGCCATTATCATTGGCAGTCGCTATATAGATAATGCATCATTTCAATCGAGTTGGGCACGACGTTTTGGTAGTAGAATCATTGCCTGGGAATTGAACCGATTTTTTTCCAATTGTCATATTACTGATCCAACCAGTGGCATGCGTTTGATGAACCGTGAGGCAATACAGTTTTTCTTTAATCAATACCCTTATGACTTTCCGGAGCCTATTTCATTGGCTTGGGCACTAAAGCGTGGGATAAGTGTTGGAGAAATTAGCGTGAAGATGCGCAGCCGAAAGTACGGGATGAGTTCTATATCGACATTTCAATCCTTTTCTTATATGTTTCGTGTGTTGTCTTATATTTTAGTATGTAAATTCACTAAAGGCATTAAGTGAGGTATTGATGGGACATTCAGATAATATCGAAACAATTTTGATTATTCTTTCGTTTTCAATATGGTATACTTGGCACCTTTTACACAAGACTTCTTGCCTAAAATTAGACATGTATGATTTTTCTATGCTATCGTCGGTGAGTATCATTCCCTTATCCTTTGTAGTTTTTCCAACCTTTTGGCAGTCTATATCGGATATATTAGGTATTGGATTCCCCTTTATTTTGTTATTTGGGATGATGATAGCAATTATTTTTATTTTTATTCACAGACTTACTGTCAGACTGCACCATATGAGTCATAAATATACCCTTTTGATACAGGAAGTCAGTCTTTTAAAGAAAAAACCTTCTTTAATAAGGACGGAGCATGAAATCAATTCATGTGAGTAGAAATATTTTTCTTGGTAAAATCATAATATCATTATTAATCTTTTTGTTGCTGTCCTACCTAGTAGATTGGCATGCCGTACTCGATTGTTTACAACAGTTGAATCTATTTTGGTTCATCGTTGCATTGCTGGTGTTCTGGTTTGCACAGTTAATATCTTCACTACGATTTTTCTATATTGTTCGAGCCTTGGGTGGTGATATTCTTTTTTCAAAATCAATCATTGTGCATTTTATAGGCCTTTGGTTTAATCAGATTTTGCCTGGATCTTTGGGAGGGGATATATTAAAATTTTCTATTCTCATAAGGAACCTTGGGGCTAGCATGAGTCTTCGCGCATGCATCCTTGACCGGTTAGCAGGGCTTATTTTTATGAATCTAGCGATTTTCATCACACTTCCACTTTATGCTAGGATCTTGCCCAAACAATGGATGGTTGTGGGGTTGACTATTATGTCTAGTATTTTTTTGATGGCCCTTGTTGGGCTATCGTGGAGTTCCACATATTTACGGAAGTATTTTGAAGAAAGCGCCTGGATTTTAAAAATTACTCAACTTCTTGCCGATATTTGCTCATTTCGAAGACCCATCTATTTTTTCCATCAATTTTGGACATCAGCAATTGTACATTTTAATGGTATTTTTAGTTATGCACTTATGGGTATAGCCCTAAATATTGATATTGATATTCTAAATTTTGTTCTTATTGTACCACTGGTCTTCTTGATAGCCCTTCTTCCTATTTCTTTTGCGGGATGGGGAACTAGAGAAGTAGGGGCTATATGGTTGTTTGGTTTTATTGATGTGCCGTATGAGGAGGCTTTGTCTATGTCTGTTGCTTTTGGCTTTTTCCTCATTTTATCAGCACTGCCGGGTTTGGCCTTCACTGTTTTCTATCGGAGATAAAAATATGAATATTTTTTATAAAAATAATCGAGAAAATTTTTGGTCACTTCTTCTTTTTTCAATGTTATTTCTTATATTTTTTTATCAAGTCGATTATTTTCTTTTTCATTCAAATCTGAATGATGTTTTTCACAATACATGGACCTACAATCGTAATTTACAAAATATTCTTTCACTTAAAAATCCTTTAACACCAAATATTTTATTTCCAGATATAAAATCATCTTACTATAGTGAGGTCAGTCTAGGAGATTCCATAATTTATGGTCTTGTTTTTCTTCCAACGGGGAATGATGTTGCCGGATATGCTTTTCTTTATTTTATTTCGAATGTATTAAGTGCTTTTTTTGCATTCAAGCTGGCACGTTTTTTCAATGCTTCATTTTTGCTGTCTATAGCATCAGGTATTGTTACGGGTTTTTTTTCATACCGATATTTTCAATTTTCACATGTACAATTGTTGTCAATTTTTTGGTTGCTCGCGCCACTTTTTTTTAGCTTTCGTTACTTAGAAACAGGAAAAAAATCTAACTTATTACCCTTATTTCTTCTTTTTGTATTGGCAAGCGATGGACCTTCCTATGATTTTGTAACATTAATCATTGTTGCACTAGTTGCCATGGTGACCTTGTTTTCCATGATGAAAGATTGTATTGCGAGAAAGCGATTTATGATGATTAGCTTCTTAGCTCTGTTGGCTATGCTTGTTAATTCCTGGATCTGGGTTGGCTATTTTGATCTATTTATGGACGGACATAGTCGAGTCGCTCATGAATTCTCTGTATTTAAAAATGACCTGATTTATTTCTTTAATCCTCGTTCTATGAGCTATGCAGATATTTTACCTTCCTATATGAAATCTCAAAGAAATTATAGGTTTTTTTCTGGCTTTATTGCACTTTTTTTTATTTTGAGTTCTTTTGGAATTTTTATAAGAAGAAAACAATTCTTTGAGACAATTTCAGGTAATAAGAGTTATTTCTTAAAAGCTCTATTCTTTTCATCATGTATTTTGTTTTTAATATCTCTTGGTGAAAGGATTACACTCTTGGGGCTTCAACTTTTTCCTAACTATTTTTTTATTGTATTAACCAAAACCCCACTTCTTGGCGCGACGCGTTTTATAGCTCATTATGCTTATCCGGCAATAAGTCTTTTGTCGATAGTCTCAGCTGTGCGACTTACAAGGACGTCTCTTTTTAGTGGAAACAAATCTTTACGAATCGGTCTTATTTTCGTCCTTTTTATGTTGATAGAGATGTATCCTAATGATCCCGAACACTCAAGTCATCGATCTTTTCCAAAATCTCCTTTGTATGACTTTCTTGGTACACTCAGGCAAGGTGCAGGTGCTATCTATTTACCCTTCAGTAGGAAGGCGGATGATATTTCTTTTACACGGCAGTTTGAATATATGAGATATGCTCATTCTCATTCTTTATGGATAGTCAACGGAATTTCAGGGTTCTACCCTCATGAATATAGAAAAGCGACTAAATCTTTTACTAGATTTCCGTCATTTAAATCATATGCATGGATTGCACGCAATAATTTAACTTATATCATCTTGGATAAACGGTCTCCTGAATATATCAATGATATAGAATACGATAATATACGGAAATGCAATTTTTTCATTCCATTGTACCAAGGTAGAGAATTCGAAGTCTTTGAAATCAAAAATCCATCACTCATTATTAATGAATGTGGTTCCGATATGGTAGAGCCTATAGAATTAGGTAAAATATATAATTTAAGAAGTGGCTCACTTTATGATCACTCGATTCAAATTATGACAGGTTGGTCTGAACCGGAAGACTGGGGTATTTGGACCGAGAGACCTAAAGCTCAAATATTAGTTTTTGTGCCTGCTGATACAAGAGCGAAGGGATATTCACTCTACTTCAAGGCACAAGCTTTTGGTAAACAGGGAGAGAGGAAAAAAGTTGGCGTTTTAGTCAATGATAAATTCATAACGGACATATATTTTACAGCGAGACATAAACAGGAAGAAATGAAAATAAAAATACCACCAAGTATAATTCAAAATCGAGAGATTCGTATTGAATTTCTTATATATAATCCTGAATCTCCAGCTGATTTGGGTTTGTCTTCTGATTTGCGTAAATTAGGAATTGGATTGATTAGTTTTGGAGTATTTTAAGAAAAAATTTTAGGCTGTCATGAAGCGGAGAAAGATACAGGAGCGACTTAATTCTTCTCCTTTTTGGGCCCTGGATGGGGGGTGAAAACTACCCAGTTCATTTCCCCGAGATTTTGTTGTGTGCCTTTGAGAGTGAGAATAACAACTTGATGAACGGAAGCTGATGGGCTATAAATTACATGATTTACTTAAAAAAATCCACCTTATTGTAAGGGAAATCCAAAGAAAGGTCATTAATGGTATTATACAATATTTTGATTCTGATCGAAGTATTATGGAATAGTTATATAAGCAAAAATAATACTGCGCGCCATAGAGAGACGTCGGAGAGACGGTGCCTTGCGTTATGATGCGAAGTCTCTATCGCTATCGCTATTTTGTATTGAGTTCCATCAAAAATGATGTCATTCATCGTTACGCGCGTAGTCGACTTGGGATAGTTTGGAACGTACTAAACCCTTTGGCCTTGGTGTTAATATATGCCTTTGTCTTTTCAAATGTTATGCAATCGAAGTTTCCCAATATTGAATCTAAATATGGTTATACTATCTATTTGATATCAGGGCTGATGGGGTGGAACTTATTTAGTGAAATTCTTTTGCGAAGTACCACAGTTTTTATTGATAGTGCCAATTTGATAAAAAAGATGAGCTTTCCTATATCGACATTGCCTTTGATTGTCTTTGGCATTGCCATAATAAATTTCTTTTTTCTGTCATGTGCCATTTTTTTCCTACTTATTTTCTTAGATAATGCATTTTCTTGGTCTATGCTCTGGCTTGTCCCGGTCACTCTTCTTTTATCTGCATTTTCCCTTTCTTTGGGAACAATTCTGGGGATGTTCAATGTATTTGTGCGTGATATTGGTCAGGCCATCCCTATAATATTGCAAATGACTTTTTGGGTGACACCTATTGTTTACCCTGTTTCAATTATCCCAGAGTGGTATTCCTCTGTTCTTCGTTACAATCCCATATATCTGTTTATTGATAGTTACCATCGTATTATGGCCTTTCAAAAGGCACCTCATTGGGCGAACCTTCTTATTGCTTTTGGTATTACATTGGTTTTAATGATTTTATGCCTATTCTTATTTCGCCGTGCCAAAGGCGACATTCAGGATGGGATTTAGAAATGTTAGAAGTATCGAATCTCAGCAAATCTTATAAAATATCTCATTCTCAATGGAAATATTTTGCACATTGGTTTGGATTCAAAAGTAACTCATTCTCAGAGAAGTGTGTGTTGAAAAATGTGAATTTTTCTATGCAAGCGGGGGAGGCTCTTGGGGTTATTGGCTGTAATGGGGCAGGAAAAAGTACACTTCTACAGATCATTGCTGGCACGATCTTTCCGTCGTCGGGTCACGTACATTATCAGGGGCATATCGCTGCGATTTTGGAGCTTGGAGTGGGATTTCATTCAGAGCTAACAGGTCGGCAGAACGCCTACCATGTGGCTTCTATGAATGGGTTCTCAGGTGCAGAGCTTCATAATGCTATCGAGCAGACTTTCGAATTTTCCGAGATTGGAGATTATTTTGATCAACCTGTACGTACATATTCCAGTGGTATGCAAATGCGTGTTGCTTTTTCAGTGCTTACGGCGAGACGACCAGATGTTTTACTTGTTGATGAAGCATTTTCTGTAGGTGATGCTTATTTTCAGCATAAAAGCTTTGATCGGATTCGTGGGCTTCAAAAGGAGGGAACCTGTTTGATTTTGGTTTCCCATGACCGAAATGCAATTGCAAATATTTGCAACCGAGCTTTGCTTCTTGAAAACGGGAATGTGGCTATGGATGGGAAGCCAGAACAAGTGTTGGACTATTACAATGCAACACTTAGTGAAAGCTCAGTTCATACCATTCAAGCAAAGCCTCTTAAGGATGGAAATTTTCAAGTAAAATCGGGAACCGGAGAGGCCACACTGACAGAAATTCTTCTTTTTGATAGTTGTGGAAAAAACACTGAAATTCTTAAGGTGGGGGAAAAGGTTAAGTTGGAGTTGCGAGTGCGAGTTTTTGAGTCTGTTGAGACGTTGGTTTTGGGTTTTGGTATAAAAGATCGTATGGGACAGGTCTTGTACGGTACAAATACTTGGCATACCAAGCAAATTATTGATAACCCCAAGGTGGGAGACGAATTCATGTTTACCATTGAATTTGAAGCCAACTTTAATGTGGGGAACTACTCAGTGCAAACAGCATTAACGGATAGCGAGACTCATTTACATGCCAATTATGAGTGGTTGGATTACGCTTTGGTGTTTGAAGTCATCAATACGAACAAGCCATTCTTTACGGGGACGCAATGGAATGATTCAAAGATTGAAATTGAGAAGATCACATAAGGTTCACATGGGACTTAGTAGAAGCTTCGCTGCATTGAGATGGAGATTCAAATGAAATGAGTAATATATGTGTGGTTGGTCTTGGCTATGTTGGTTTGACGCTGGCGGTGTATCTTGCTCGACAAGGTCTCCAGGTTCATGGTGTTGAGATATCCAATGAAATTTTGCAATCTCTCAAAAGGAAGAAGGCTCATTTTTATGAGGACCATTTTGACATCCATCTTGAAAAAGCCATAGACAATGGCCTTTTCACTTACGGTGATCAATACACTGAGAGCCCTGAAAAAACAGTTTATATTATCACTGTGGGGACACCCCTTGGTACGGATGGCCTAGTCCATCTCACTTCATTGCAAACTGTCATCGACAACATTGCCAAGGAGCTAAAAGATGATGACATTATTGTTTTACGATCCACAGTCAAGCTTGGTACCACCCAAGGCATGATCAAAGAAGCCTTGGGTAAGACAGGAAAAACCTACTATCTCGGCTTTTGTCCTGAACGTACCTTAGAAGGTTCTGCTTTTAAAGAATTGTCGTCATTGCCACAGATTATTTCTGGCATCAATGATGATTCTCTTAAAGAGATTGAAATGTTTTTCAAATCAATTTTCAGGGAAACTGTGGCTATGAAATCTGTGGAAGAGGCTGAAATGGTGAAACTCCTCAATAACTCTGAACGAGACTTAATGTTTGCTGTTGGCAATGAAGTTGCGCTTATGTGCGAAGAAAAAGGGCTAGATGCCTATCGCATCATTCAGGCCGCCAACTATCAGTATCCTCGCTCAAATTTAAAAAAACCTGGTCCTGTGGGTGGGCCCTGTCTTGAGAAAGATCCTTATATCCTTACCGAAGGCTTTAAAAAGGCTTCATATCAGCCGTCTCTTTTTACGGCAGGGCGTAAGGTGAATGAAAGTATTATCCGTGGTGGTTTGAAACGTTTTTTGGAGCGCAAGGAAGTGCAAGGGAGCATTGTGCCGACGAAGGTTGCTGTATTAGGTTTTGCTTTCAAGGGGATTCCATCGACGGGTGATGTCCGTGGCAGTCTTGTTTGTGATGTGGTCAACACGATTAAAAACTACTTTCCTTATGCAAAAATTATAGGACATGACTACTTGGCCACATCGTATGATATGCGCCGGGCGGGTGCCCTTGAGGGTCTCAACGACTTGAAAAGCGTGTTAAAAGATGCTGATATGGTGATTTTGCAAAATAACCATCCCTTCTATAAGCGTGAGGACTGGGCAAATTTGCAACAACTCATGGGTAAAGGGGCGTGGATTTACGATTTTTGGAATCAGTTGGAGGGAGTTGAATTTTTAGATGGGAGGTTCTATCATGTTTTTGGTAGGGGGAAAGTGTGAAACATAAAGTCTTAGTTGATATCTCTCTTGCACATATAAGTTCTGGATTTTCTGGTATTCCACAAGATGCAAGGTTGTTATTTGGTAATTTGATGAATTCACAGAGATTAGAGTTGGCGGGGCTCATTTATAGTTCTGGGGAGAATATTTTTTATCGCAAATACAAAAACGATCTGGCAACAACCTCTGTATTTCTTGGGATTCATTTAAATGGTTATTCGAAGACCTCTGAGAATGGTATAGCTCAGAAGGTTTTTGCGAAGCTTTCTCCTAGACTCCACCGTTATGTGATGTCCTTCTTATATAGCCTGCCATATAAATTTACACTCAATTCTTTGGATATGGATGCTTTTGGGGATATGATTTGGCGTAGCTTTTTTTCTTCAACTTTGGATGTGGCTTTGTCTAAGGAGTTATTCAAGAAAAAAATGTTCTGGTCTGGTATGTCTGCAGTTCGTATTTTAAATGGCGCTCTTGGAAAATTACCTATTTGCGAACTTGATAGCCGGGGTTTTGATTTTACTTTGCTTCAAGATGTTCGTGCTGTGAAACTCTCACATGAGACGCAAAAAATAATTCGATATCATGATGCTTTGCCGGTCTTTGCCTCCGATACCTTTGGTAATGAACTCCATACACTGGGACATATTCATGCCATTAAAAAGTGTGCTGAAGACTCTATTTTTGTGTGTAATTCCACCAACTCGGTGAATGAACTATCTAGAATTTCTCAAAAAGCTGCCGATAAGGCCCATGTGATTCCTTGTTTGTTGCCTCCTATGGAAAGAAAAGACGTCACACGCAAGGTTCTGGAGAAAATCTGCCTGATTCGTCGCTCAAGCAGCACTCAGCCCACAAACCAAGAAACCGACATTCAAAAATGGTTGGGGCAGGGCGAAGATATTCCTCCATTTATCATGAGCCTCGCCACTATTGAGCCACGCAAGAATTATATTGGCTTGATTGAGGCTTGGCTAAGACTGCGTTATGAAACAGGTAGGGATATCAAATTGATGATTGTTGGCCGCCCGGGTTGGCTATTTAAAAAAACGTTGAGAGTTATGCGGCCACTTGTTAAATCTGGTGACCTCATGCACCTGGAAGGTGTGGCACAATTGGAGCTACCCTATCTTTATTCGGCTGCAAGCTGTTTTGTGTTTCCCAGTTTTTGTGAGGGTTTTGGTTTGCCACCCAACGAAGCGATGCAATGCGGCTGTCCGGTGACTGTATCTGATATCCCGGCCCATCGTTATTCGGTGGGTGATGGGGCTCTTTATTTCAATCCCTACGATCAAAAGGATATGTCCCATAAAATGGGTTTGCTTATGGACAAGCAAAAAAATCAGACATTGATTGATGATTTTATTGAGAAGGGGTATTCCAATGTGAAGCGTTACTCTGGGGAGGCTGTGTTGCCACAGTGGGAAGGCTTGTTTGACCGGTTTAAAAAAGATAAAGTAGGTCTTCAGTGACGGCATTAAAAATTCTTGTCACGGGGGGGGCTGGTGCCATTGGTTACCAACTCGCAAGGGCTTTGGCCGAGCGTGGTGACGAGGTTATTATTGCAGATAATTACATCCGTAGTCAAAGGGACCAAGAGTTGGTGGGCCTTTTGTCAAGGCCCAATGTGTATGAGTTGAACATCGATCTGAGCAATGATGGACTTTACGATCAGTTGCCCAGTGATGTGGACTACATCTATCATTTGTGTGCCTTTAACGGCACACAGAATTTTTATGAACATTCCTTTGCCGTGTTGACTCATTCCACTTTGCCGACCATCCATTTGTTACGAAAGTATGGAAAGAGCCAAAGACTGAAGCGCTTTATTTATGCAGGAAGCTCAGAAGCCTATGCTTGCAGTGTTTCTTGCTTCAATTGGGAGATTCCCACCGATGAAACCGTCCCCTTGGGCATTGAAGATCCACTGAACCCGCGTTGGTCTTATGGTGGCTCAAAAATGCATGGTGAATTGGCCGCTGTGGCTGCCAACAACGAGTTAGGTACGCCTTTTACTATTCTTCGTTATCACAATATTTACGGCCCGCGTATGGGTGACAAACATGTCATCCCAGATTTTATAGTGCGTGCTAAGCAGGGTGTCTATGCCCTTTATGGCTATGAAGATACCCGTTCCTTTCTTTATGTCTCTGATGCTGTGAATGCCACCATCGCATGTGCAGAAAGTCAGAAAACCCTTGGCTCCATTGTTCACCTTGGCAGCGATCAAGAGATAAATATACTTGAACTTGGAAAATTGATGATGAAAATCATGGGAAAAAATGACGAAATCACTCTCCACCCTTCGCCCCGCGGAAGTGTCAAAAGAAGAGCTCCCAATGTGGGAAAATTAAAAAGTGTTATCAGATTTGAACCCAAAATCAGCCTTGAGGAGGGTTTAAAAAAAACAATGGAATTTTATGCACCAGAACTACTGGATCAGAGCTAAAGGGGTGTGATGAAAATTGGACTTTCAACATCCTCCATTGAGAGGGAGCGAAACCATGGAGTCCTTGATGGGATGGGTCATTACACGATTCAATTGATGAAAAATTTGAAGTCCATGAATCATGAAGTTGAGGGATTTGCATTTCCTCGGGTTTTTAAAAAAATAAATTTTCAAAACAGTTCTTCTTTTCCTAAATCATTTCCTGAGCATATGCTTTGGTCTTATTTTCAATTTAAAATGCCTTATGATTTAGGTAGTGATGTAGATATTTTCCACTGTACGGATTACAAGATGATTCCTGTGACCTGTCCTGTGGTTGCCACTATTTGGGATGCCATTCCCTTTGTACACCCTGAGTGGTTCCCAGGATATCTTAGGAGTCGAATTAGTTCTATTTTTCTCAAGCGCAGTGCAGAATACGCCAATAGGGTGATAGCGGTTTCCGAACATGCTGCAAAGGACCTCGTCAAATATTTTGGGATTTGCGAAGATCGTATAGAAATCATACCTTGGTGTATAAGTGACAAATGGCTTTCAAAATATAGTCAAGGGGAGATTGAATCTGTTTGCTCAAGATACAATATTTCTACGGATTATATTTTAACAGTGGGAACACTTCAGCCTAGAAAAAACTTTGGAAGAGTCATTGATGCATTTGTGGCATTACCAGATAAATTGCGTACTAATTTAAAGTTGTTGATCGTCGGAAAATATGGCTGGATGAGTGAGGATCTTGTCAAAAAAATTCATGCTTATACAAATTCAGGTGATGTTTTGTGGTTGAAAAATGTAGAAAATGATTGTGATTTACAATCATTGTATCAAGGGGCTAGGGCTTTTGTCTTTCCCTCTCTCTACGAAGGCTTTGGAATGCCTGTGTTGGAAGCCTTTGCAAGTGGAGTTCCAGTGATTACGAGTAACACCACGTCTATTCCCGAAGTCTGTGGTGATGCGGCTTTACAAGTAGACCCATCTTCCACCAAACAAATTACGGATGCCATTGACTTCATATTGAAAGATGGGGCTGCCTCCAGAGATTTCGTAAAAAATGGTTATAAGCGGTTAAAGCTTTTCAACGAATATGACATGATGGCTAAAATTGTTGGTCTCTACAAGAAATTACTGTAGTCCATCATAGGATTGAGGCTTTCCTACTGAAACCTAGTGGGCATAGTCTGAAAAGTTATAATAATCTGATCAGTTATAGAAGTTCTATATTTTTATTCTTTTTTCATTAGCTGCATATCGATAAATCCAAGTCCAAGTACTCTTGAATCATTACTGATTCCTATAGATGTTGGAGAGAGTGGGTTTTTAATTTCAAATCTAATTTTTATTTTTTTGTGATTTCCTTCATGAATCTGAAAAATAAATTCTTTGGGATTTTGTTCCTGATATTCGATAGTGATTTTATCTACAAATTTATTATTTATATAGACATTAGATGATTGAATTTTATTTTTATGATTAACGAATGCAGATAGATTAAATTTAATAGCCTTTGCATTACAATTTTTTTTTGGACTGATATTTATTATGGTATAATCATGGTTACTCCATCTTCCCCAATGTTCTATGTGAGAAAGATTTTTGAAATAATAATATTTCTTATGATTGTATTTAGAAAAAGATATTTTTTGATTACAAGGAACAGTGTTGTATGTAATTTGATTCCACGATGATGAATTATTTAGAGGCCCATTAATTTTATACGATATTATTGGTAGTACTTTTCCTTGACTCAAAACAGTGTATCTTGGATTCAAGTAATCGTAATAATGAAAGAGACGTTCGCGATTCTTTGGTCTAATTTTTGCAAGAAGATTAATTCCTTTATAGTCATTTGTCAAGTTGAGTGCATCTGCAATTGTCTTAGGAATATCCGAAAGTTGAGCGTGGTAAGGGTCAATAGTGAGATTGCCTGATTTCCTAAAGGGTTTGATTAATAGTGTTGATGCTGCACGGGAATATGGAGGTGTTATTTTTTCTTTATTCTTCATGTTTTTTGGTGTGTGAAATGATCCGTGGTCAGAAGAGATAATAATCATTGTGTTGTCATAAGCGCCGCTTTCTTTGATATTGTTTATAGTTTTAAGAATTTGTTTTATGGCGCAAAGCCCCTCCATAGATTTATTTTTTAAGGAGTAGAAAGATTCGCCTTTTTCCACTAATTTATTTCTAGTATTACAATTTTCATCTAGAATAGTAGGGCTATGTGTGAGAATAGAGTGATGAAACTTTAGAGTTGGTTTATAATCTTTTATAATAAAAAATTTCTCTGTAGCTAAGTATTTTAATGATTTGAGTGGTCCACTTTTATCTCTTCCTGCTGAAAGAGTTTGGTGTTTCATATTATATTTTATAAACCATTTTTCATTGTTGTATATTTCTGGTTTCATTGCATCTGGAACAGATCGAAAGATTGAATAATTTAAGAGTTTAAAATATGAAGAAATATTTTTTTCGTTAATATTCTGAAGCATTACAAAGTTATTTTTTGGAAAAAGATTTTGTGCCATTGAAGATGGTGGTTCCGTGTAAGTAACTTCAAAACCTTCTTCGTCAAGTCGAATTGCTATGCTGTTGTCTCCACTTTTTTTATAAAATTCTTTAAGTTTTATTTCATTCTTGTAAATATTACTTGAAAATATTGCTGGCATCGATGCTACAGTGGTAGGAAAATTAGAGGATGCGTCGGAAAACCATATAAAGCCATCTAATTTTTCTTTGATATTTTCATTGAGAATATACTCAAAGAGATCTGTTTGATATTCATCTAAAATAATAAAAAGTATGTTTGGATTTTTATTTGAGTATATGAAAAGTTTTTTTAGATCTGATATCTCTGCTTTGTTTTCATTATAATTATTTTTGTAGGATGATATATTAAAAACACTCACTGAAATACTAATTAAAAGGATAGATAGCAATAAGGTCAATTGTTTTTTATTTTTTTTGAATAGATTTATCCCTGCATACATCATTAGAAAAATAGTTATTTGAAAAAAATTAAGTAAGCCAAATCGATTGATTTCAATGGCGCCTCGACCATCAAATATTCCATAAGTTCCTACTAAAATAGTTGAATTGATCCAGATTGAGATCGAAGATGCAAAGAGTATAAAAATGAATTGTTGAATAATAAATTTTCTAAATAATAAAAAAATGAACAATAGAGCTATGTTAAGAATGAAAATAAAATAAAGCATATATTTTATAGAAATTTTTAGGATGGACCATGCTGATATACCAAAGAATTCTTCTGGATTGTTCGCCATAATATCAAATGGTGTTGCAATAAATAAAACCCATGTCGATAATAAGAAACATAAATTCGCTAATAAAATTTTATTAATAATATCTGTCTTTTCTTTAAACATTTTTTTAATCCTCGCTCATAGAATTGGTTGTTTCTCATTTTTTATTGGTTATTTTTATCGGATGTATTAAAAGTTATGGAAAAGACGATTCTTTATATATATTATTTATAAAATTTTCTACAAATTGTCGATCTGAGTCTCCTAAATTAAAAACATATTGAGATGTAACTTCTTTATTCAAATTTATTTTTATGGAATCACAGCGTTCAATGCAATCTGATATTGGATTTTTTCTATTCCAAACCACACCTATTTTATTTCGAATGGAAACTTCAAGGGGAACAAGATCAATGGACAAATAATCGGGATTGTTCGCTTTCTTTGGTATATCACAAAATATGATTGGCTTTTGTAAACCAAAGGCATATTCAAGAGCCGCGCCAGACCAATCACTTATCATAATGTCTGAATAATGAAAACTATCATTGTTGGAAACATTGTCTTCATAAGAGAAAAGTGAGTGCTCTTCATATAGTGCAATGATTTTGTCCACATTGGAGGCGGCATGTTTTATAGTTTGTGGATGGGGCCTTAATGTTACATAATAGCTTTGTTTAAGCAAATCTTCAATTAGCTGCTTGGCAAGGCCAGATTCAATAAGGCCATTTGGGCCCCATGAGGGTGCTATAAGAATATGTTTTGTGTTTGATATGTTCTTTTTTGTTCCATATTTTTCTTGATCTTGTTGGGTAATGGTATCCAATCGTGAATATCCGTGTTCAAAGATATTTTTTGCCGGCAACTCATATTTTACCTCCATGGCTCGAATTTCTTTTACATGATGTGGTCCTGAGCAACAAATCGTATCGAAATGGTCGAAGGCGCCTTTGCGGTACGCCATATGTAAGCTCACTAATGAATGCTGCACATAAATATAATGAACAGGGTAGTGGGAGCGCTTGACCTGATATTGATGTAAATCTGGTGTTGTCATAATCATAAAATCAGTATCAATATTTTGAAATATCCAGTTGAGTATAAAGCCAGTGCCAACGTAAAATTTGTGATAGTTTGCGTTTTCAAGCATAAGTCCTGGGTCATCGGGGGATGAGCTGATATAACAAATTGGAGATACATTTGTCGCAAGCAGTGTACGTACTAAACCTTCAAGGTGTGGCCAATACTTGACTCCCTCACTATAAAAGGTGATGCGGCGCTTCTTTTTTGGGAGACTCATGAAGTTTATCACAGAGAAAATTCCTCTTATTGTGTTCAAAAATCTAAGCATATGGATTCCATATTTTTTTAAGTTGTTGCTGTTGTTCCAATTTTTCGTAAAGTGTAAGATCTTCGATGGTATCGACCTCTAGCCAGCCATGGGTCACGGGCACCCCTTTAATTTTCCATCCGGCGTCGATGAGAAGTTGAAGAAAGCTCGTTAAATAAATTTTGTGGAAAGGGGTACCATCATAATACTTATTGCGATCAAGTTGATCGTAAAAATAGATGAAATCATCAATTTTGTGTGCAGCTACTTTCAATAATCCGGTATATTGTCCGTCAATTTCATCATAGGTTTTAGGCTTCTTTCCAAGCTTTCTGATGAAGCCATTTTCATCGATCTTCAAGGTTTCGGCATCATTAAGTGGGTTTTCATTTCGTAGGCTCCATAAATCATACCATCCATAATCAATCATAACAGAAAGATCAGCGTCATCTTTTATAACAGCTTCAAGATTTTTTCTTTCATACACAATATCACCGTAGGAAATGAGCAGATCATCAGATGAACCTTTCATAAAGGTACGCGCGAGGAACAAGCTTTCCACCATATTAGTGCTATCATAAAGATCATTTTTGAAGATTGTAAATTCAAATTTTTCTATTTTTCCAAGTTTTTCAATCTTCTCAGACAGGTAACCCGTTACAATGGCGATGGCATCAATTTCAGATCTTTGCAAAAGATCAATTTGATGGTGAAGCAACGGCTTGCCCAAGAGTGGGACGAGGCACTTTGGCCTGTCATCGGTCATGGGGCGCAAGCGTGTTCCACAGCCAGCAGCAAGAATAATACATCTTGTCATTTTAAAATATCCTTTTTAATAAATCTAAATCACTTTGAATGAAAGGGGTTTCCCGTTCTGGATGCCACATAATGGCTGTCACCTTTTCTTCTTTATGGGTAAAAGCTTCGATGCGGTCATCCTTATCGCAGGCGAGGGCTTCTAAGGGCGTTGCGAGCATATCGGGTGGGATCCCATAATTGTGGTAGCTATTCACTATTTCAGGGAGGTTAAAGGCCAACTTATGGTCACGGTGAATGATTGAATGTCGATCCGAACTGGCGTGACCCTTAATTTTTACTATGTCACCACCATAAAAAAGATTAATCAATTGCATTCCTCGACAAACTCCTAAAACGGGAATTTTTGCTTTTATTGCATATCTGAGCAACTGATGTTCATAGCTATCTCTTTTAGGAAAAAAATCTGAAAGAAGATCATCTTGGTTATTACCTTGCAATGTCTTTGCTGTAATGGAATTGCCGCCACTTAAGATCAAGCCATCTAAAGAAAGATTGGATAGTTGTGTTTTGACAAATCTGGGTTCGATATTGGGAAGTGGAAGGGGCTGTAAATCCAAGTGAAGCAATAGATCAGACCATCTTTGGTCAAGACAATCCAGAACTTCTTCATATCGAGGGTGCTTTATAACTTTTTGAGTGATGCCGATACATTTTTTAAACATTCGCAATCCTATGATTTAGGCAGTCGAGTAAAATCGTACCTTGTTTGATATTTTCATAAATCTTATCACCTGTACCGATGGCCGCAGGCAAAGATATCTCTGCGCATCGAATGGCCATATGAGAGTTAGCACCACCATATTTTGTGATAAGGCCGGCAATTTCATACCTGAACAGCCAATCAAAACCGGGGTCTGCATTTGGAATTAATACAATTTTATTGTTCAATTTATTTTTGTCACTCTTTTCGATTGTAATGGCTTCGGCGATGACACATTCATGGGTGATAAAATTGGGAATAGAGTGTATTTGCTCAAAGCCATAGAAGTCAGATTCTGATTTGATGAAAGAGGGTAATTTTACAAGTTGCTTATTTCTATCTTCTTTCATACGCCTGTGAACAAGTTTTTTGACAGCAGCCTTGTCTGTATGACCTGTTCTAAGATCAGCAATATCTGCCCATTTCATATACCCTACTTCCTTGCGTGATAATCCAAGATCTTGGTGACCATAGGCAATCAAAGTATCCAATGATAAACTTAGATTGCGTGTAAATATGAATTTACTTTTTTCCCTCGCTTGTATGGCCGAGCGTAGATAGTTAATAAATTCACTTGTTGTGATCGGGCTTTCCAATTCATCCAGTATTTTTTGTATGGAAGATAGTTCTTCTTTGTGAAATCGAAACACTTTGACAGTATTTTTAGAATTTTTTTTTAAGGTTGCTCGTTGTCCAAAATAGAATTTTGTGTTTTCCCAATATGCCTTTTGGTTCACATCATAGGTCCCAGGACGTAAGTGACCGTATTTTTTAATCAGATATTTGAGTGACATTTTTTTATTATTCATATCATTTTCAAAATCACTGGTAATAGTGTTAAAACTAGACTGAAATTGAAGCATACGCTCTTTGGAGATTATATTTTCTTCAACAAGGCTTTTTAAGAAAGTGATAGCAATAAAGCCAGAGCGAGCTGCATGGGCAAAGCTCAATGTTCCATAGTTCTTGCAATCTTCAATCAGAGTGTAGGCTTTTTCCAGTAATGGCAGTTTTTTTTCTCTTAGGTTATTAAAACGTTCTTCAAGTTTTGTAAGATTTTTTATATCTTGGTCCAGTCGTTGCAATGCATGAGCCGTTAGCACTTTTAGTGAGGTTTCGAGCAAGGTGATATCTTGCTCTGTTACATTTTGGCCCGCAAAGCGTTTGGTCGCATGGTACTTAAAATTGGGAATCCAAATTGTGAACGCCACTTCAAATTCAATTTTGTCGTGTAAATGTGGATTCTTCTTTAAGATATTCAAGTAGGCATTTATAATTCGTGTGGCACTGTCATTGGGTAAATCAGAAGGAGTGAGTGAATTGAGGCTTGCTCTGCAATCAATATAGGGCTGAGCACAAAAGCCATAAACAAGTGGAAAGGGGCGGAGATCTCTATATCCAAACTCGGCGCGCTGCGTTCCCCATATTTCATCTGTAATGATGTGGCGGTATAGGCTGAGTGCGAGTGGGTTGGGACGTGCTCCAATAATCTCGGCGGGATTCCAATCTGCCATATTGGAAAATAGCGTATAATCTCCAATAATTTTTAGACTTGATGGCTGCCATTTTCGAAAGTTATCACAGGAGGCATCAAGATAATCTGTTAATGTTTTATCATCAACATTATAGCGGTCATGTTCAACAATGATGGGGCGCACTTGAAATGTATGAACATGCCCGAACTGATCAACAGCAAATTCTATATCTAGTTTGTTGAAGCCCAATAAGAGTTGCAGCTCTTTTGCGGCTCTGACGACCGTGGCTAGTCGTGCATCTATGTGAGAGATCATTTCTTTGTGGGAGTGGCTGATAATAATTGTTCGCAGATCATTTTGACGACCAGAAGTCACCATTTCTGTGGAACCCGACTTATCGTCATAGTTTATAATGTAGTATGGCATTCCAGTGTACAGATCGCAGGTAAAAATAACTCCAGAAATAATTGTATTTTGAATAAAGGGCTGGATGAGAACCTGGCTGTTATCAGTAAGTAAATTATAAGAAGCAAACACCTTGTCAATGGCTTTTTCGAGGGAGTCATGATCGCGACCATCAATGTTCAAAATACTCTCAAAAGCACCAGCATTTGAGATTTGCCAACCATCCTCCTGTGCAGAGCTACTTCGCACAATCAAAGCTCGGTCTCCAAATTTTTCTTTTATTGCTGCGAAAGATTTTAACTTCGCATTTTGCCAATGGAGCCAGCTACAGACCACCTGATCAGAGATAATGCTATGCTTGATGTGTGGTCGAATTCGATTCAGTGTTTCCGCTTTTGTACCGAGAACAAAATGAATCAAGTCATTTGGCTCATTCATTTCGGCCCAGTCGCCACAAACATCAAAATATGTTATACCAAAGCCTTCATCTTTGAGAAGCTCAATCAGTTCAAGAAAGCTTGAGCCAAGCCCATTGACTCCTTTCGAATGGATGAAACTTATCGCCTCACTGGTGAACTTGATAAGGCCGGTGTATTCCACATGGCCATGGGAATTGGTGATGAAGGTTTCGGCTCGGTCCATATCGGTTTGTGGTCGCTTTGCGAAGCGATGTTGCCATTGGCTATCAATGGCGATGACGACATCTGAACTGATTTTTAAAAATTGTTCTATTGTCTTTTGGTGAAAGACCGTATCGGCATACATGGCAATGACAGGCTCTGATGGCTTCCAAGAAGCTTGCATAAAAGAATGCAAAGCACTTTCAGTTTCCCAGTTGAGTGCTAAGGAAAAATTGACATTTGGGTACTTTTGAACAATTTCATCGTATTGATAACCAACAATAACGGAGATATGACTCTCCGGACAGGATTGGTGTAATGTATTGATTTGCCACTCCAATAGGCTTTGTCCATTGGCTGTTGGCCAAACACTGCATGGGACCCTTCCGTCATGACGCATCCCGGCAGCTAGTATTAAAAATTGCATAACCATATACCTGAGATTGAAAAAGCTATTTTTGGCTAGGAACTATTACCTTGCATTTTTGTGTCTTCAGAGGGGCTCTTTTTTTGGGGTTTCTTTTTAGAAAATCCAAAGATGGAGGTGATTTTGTACCAAAATGTCTTTATGGTGATACCGATGGCCACAAGTAAACCGATAATAACACTCATCAGCGCACTTCCAGAACCAGGGTCAATATAAGCATGTGCATTTGAACTGAAAGAAAAAACTAATGTTGCAATAAGAATGACTAAGGTCGGAGATGTAGCTTGTTTCATGCAGTGGATTCCTCTCAATTATTGTGATGTTCGTTCTGTAGCGGACTTCATACTTGGAAGTCAACTCCAATATTATCTCAGTCTCTATGCTGATGAGTGTCTAATTTGTCAGATTTGGAGGAGTGATGCTCCCTCGAGTTCCTTTTTTACAGCTATTTTTTCTTCTTCTAGGTGTACTGATGGGTTTGCTTCCTCTTAGTGTTTGGGCAGAAATAAGTGACATTGAATTGACCTTAGATCAGGTTAACGTTTATGCAAATGAACAGGTGAGAGATCGCTTTCCTTATTCGGGGCTTGCCCAATTTTATAATGGTATTAGCCTTTTTGTTGTTACTACCGAAGGTGTTCGAGAACTTGATTCAGAGGTCCTAATACTTGAAGAAAACCAGTGGCTGGCCATTGTCGGACACTACAAGGTCCTAGTATTTCAGAAACCTGAATTAAGCGTGATGCTGGATGGTGAGCAAATTCAGGCGAGTCTAGCTAAGCAACCTTTAGATGAGGTTTTAATTAATGCACATTTGATATTAAAGTCTGAGCTTAAAGTCCTAGACCCTACACTTGATCAACTAAGATATGCGTACTTGTGGACGCCGTTGAGAGTACTTTGTCTTGGTATTGACAAGCTTTTGTTGTGGCTCAACTCTCTTCACCCCTTCGGTTGGGGAATAACTATTGTGCTGCTTTCCATTTTGTTTAAAATATTCATTTTACCGGGCAATATATTATTGATGAATGCTCAGCGAAAAATATCGTATATCCAGGCAAGACTCGCACCTGATCTAGATATGATCAAAGCTAACTATTCTAGCGAGGAAGCCCATGAAATGTTTATGGCAGCTCATAAGCGATATGGCGTGACCCCTTTTTTTACACTCAAGTCTTTGCCACTGACCTTGCTTTCTGTTCCATTTTCAATTGCTATTTTTAATGTACTTGGTGAGATAGACCAAATTGAGGGACATTCGTTTTTGTGGATCAATGATCTTGTGCGGCCAGATTCAATTTACGACCTTGGGTTTCAAGTGTCATTTCTTGGTAGTTCTCTCAATTTCCTGCCTATTTTAATGACACTACTTACAATCTTTGCTGCGATTTTACATCAGAACAAGATTGTCAGTGTAAAAGAAAATCAAAAACAAAAAAAACACTTATACCTGATGGCACTTGGTTTGTTTGTTCTGTTTTATCCATTCCCTGCCGCAATGGTATTGTACTGGACTTGCACTAATCTTTGGCAGTTAATACAGCATAGGATTATAAAAATATGATTCTTTCTCACGATCTTGATAGCTTGTTACGAAATTATGCCTTTGGAGGTGTAAATAAATAACTTTTATTTTTTTTACTTGTCTTTACTAGGAAAGTTGACATCATACAGCAAAGTTATTTTTTTACACCTCCTTTATGCTGGGTGATGATGTGGCGAATGATAGCGAGACGTCGACATAGGCTGATCTCGATTCATTCTTATAATAAAATCAATCTCACTTATAGGTAAACTAACTTCTTTTAAAATTTTGTCTTTTGGAAGTCCCTGATAAGCCATTTTAGCAGCCTTCATGTACTTACTTTTATTTTGCCTGTCGATGATT
This sequence comes from Bdellovibrionales bacterium, assembly GCA_965261545.1. Taxonomy (GTDB): domain Bacteria; phylum Bdellovibrionota; class Bdellovibrionia; order Bdellovibrionales; family UBA1609; genus CBDHDF01. Next base: position 222,708 of record CBDHDF010000006.1, read on the forward strand.
TGATCATGGGGAATTTGATCTTGAAAAACTTCTGCAACTCCAAGATTTGATTTTTCTTGCATTTTTAAAGAAGGAGGTTTCGAGTTTAGATTTGATGAAGTCGAAAAATCTTTCTCTTGTAAATAAGTGCTTGAAGTGAGTGGAGAAGTACTTTGCGCACCTTGTGTGTTTTGAACACTCTGAGTGCTTTGCGCATTTTTTAAGTAAGCACTCCATTTGTCAGATTTACCTATGACACCTTGAAGTTCTTTCACTTTTTGATCAACAAGAGACATAGACTCTTGAACCTGGGCTTCAGTTCGATCAGAAAGGTCTTCAAGTATGGCAATTTGGCTCTTTAAGTTGTCAAGCCCTGCGCTGATATGGGGGTTCTTCTTTTGTAAGCCCCTTGTCTTTGACCACAAAATATATCCACCTAGCATGAAAGCTAAATTGAAAAAAAGTTGAATAATAAACCAATGTGGCACAAAAAACCTCCGTGAGCCTCACTTATTTCATGACTCCATTTTATACCTTTGGCCCTTGCATCACAATGAAAACTTCGCTTTCACGACAACGACTTCACTAAGGACCTATCACTCCGTATTGGGTCATAAGTAAAATCTCTTGAAATCCGTCTCCCTTAATGGTAGCCTTGTCTTTGAGTACCTTGTCAATGGCTGTGAAAACATACATTGACTTTACTCCAAAGCAAGATGCATGATTTTTACTTATGAAAAAATCTCTCCCTCCCCTTTGCTTAACCCTTGATAACGCTTTTAAAGCATTTTTTAAGCACGACCAGGGCTTACTCAAGCCTTTGTTGCAGGATTTTCTTCCCTTGCCACCCGGTTGTCGGGTGGAGCATGTGCAGTTGTTAGATGCCGAAGAAAACTCTTCAGAGGCAAGCAAACCTTCGGGAAAGACCTTCATCTTGGACATGAAGCTTCGCATTTCTCGACAATTGTCCAGTGGGGAGTGGGTCGAAAATGAAACTGTGAATGTGGAAATGCAAACCGTCTCCCAAAGAGACTTCACAAATCGCCTTCTTGCCTATGCGGGACGGGTCTACTCCAACCAAGTGAAAGAAGGAGAAAAATACGAGAAATTAAAAACTGTTTACTCCCTTGTTTTCAGTACTGTGGATCTTCCTGAGCTATGCAAGGACAACGATTATTACCACACATGCAGCATGAGGCAGGATAGATACCCTCATTTGAGACTCACCGATGGTATGCAATTTGTCATTGTAGAATTGAACAAGTTCATTGGCAGATTAGACAGTCTTGTTGACCAGCGTGAAGCGTGGTGCTATTTCTTAAAGAGATCGGATGAGTTGGATCAACAAACCAGCCAAGAGCTAGCCAAAAAAGGAAGGGACATGGGAAGAGCCGTCAAAAATTTGTGGAATTTGTCTCAAGACGAGCTCATGCGAGAGCGACTTGAAGCTGAAGATAAGCAGCGTCGAGATCGTTTATCACAGATCGACACAGCCCATGAAGAGGGGCTTGAAAGAGGGCGTGAAGAAGGGCGCGAAGAAGGGCGTGAAGAAGGGCGTGAAGAAGGGCGTGAAAGAGGGCGCGAAGAAGGGCTTGAAAGAGGGCGCGAAGAAGGGCTTGAAAGAGGGCGTGAAGAAGGGCTTGAAAGAGGGCGAAGGGAAGAGAGAGAGGCCATTGCTTTAAAGATGGTTTTAAAAGGACAGGAGGCTTTGGAGATATCCGAAGCAATAGGGCTTTCTGAAGACGAAATCAAGGCTCTCCAAAAAAAGTAAAAATTTCAACAAACCTGCTAAATTTGATGATAGATTTGATGATAGTAGGTTTTCGTCTCATCACGATGATTTTTTATACAGCAAGTCTCACAATGAATAGTCGAGGAGCTAAAGGGGCCTGTGCCATCAATGCTGAGAAGATATTTTCCACCCAGATATAGATGAAGGTCTTGTCAAAGAAAAAAAACTCGGCCAGAATGAAAACTCAGAAAAGCTATAAAACCATTGTCGTAAAAGAAAAATGTAGTAAAGCACTGCAACAAAATGGTTTTGCAGTCTTTTATGCAGTTTATACAAAATAATTCACCTTGAGGGGGTAGGCGTGCCAGGAATTATCGTTGTGGGTTCCCAATGGGGCGATGAGGGAAAGGGAAAGGTCGTCGATGTTTTTTCAGCTCAAGCCGACTATGTCATTCGCTATCAAGGGGGAGCCAATGCAGGGCACACTCTGACTGTGAATGGCCACCAAACAGTGCTCCACTTGGTCCCCTCAGGGGTTCTCCATAGTAGCACCGTATGTATGATTGGCAGTGGAGTGGTACTTGATGTGGAAACTTTGGCAGAGGAAATTCGTGCTTTAAAAGCCAATGACCTCCTCAAAGACCCACAGCAGCTTCGTATCTCAGACTCAGCAACAGTTCTATTGAGTCATCACCGTCGTCTCGACCAGGCCCGAGAGGCTGCCGCAAGCCACGAAAAAATTGGAACAACGGGTAAAGGTATTGGTCCAGCCTATGAAGAAAGAGCCTCACGGAAAGCCATCTTATTTGGGGACCTATTTCACAGAAAAACTCTCAAAGTCAAACTTGAGGCATCATTAAAAGAAAAGAATTTCTTGCTCAAAAATATGTATCACCAAGAAGCTGTCGTTTTGGAAGACATCCTCGATGTAGCCAAAAAAGCTGCTGAAGAACTTGCCCCCTACCGATGTAAAGACACCTCCCTCCTCATTCATAAGGCCCTTTGCTCTCAAAAAAAGGTTTTATTTGAAGGAGCCCAAGGCACCCTTTTAGACCTTCTTCATGGAACCTATCCCTTTGTAACCAGTTCCTCCACCCTATCGGGTTCAGCCTGCATTGGTGCAGGTGTGGGGCCAAGGGCCATTGATAAAGTCATTGGAATCACCAAAGCCTATACGACTCGGGTGGGCTCAGGGCCCTTTCCCACAGAGTTAACGAACAAGGTGGGTGAGTATTTAAGCCACAAAGGACATGAACTCGGAGCCACGACAGGGCGAAAAAGACGCTGTGGTTGGCTTGATCTGGTGGCCCTAAAGTATGCCATTCGCATTAATGGGATTACAAGCATCGCTCTTATGAAAGTTGATGTTCTCAGTGGTCTTGAGGAGATCCTCGTGGGAACTTCCTATAAACTTGGCGACAAAGTGATCACTGAGTACCCCGTATCTCCTGGTGTGTTGTCACAAGTCGAACCCATTTATCAATCTTTTAAAGGCTGGAGTGAGGAAATTGGACATATAACAACATTGGAAAATTTACCTCAATGTGCACAAGAATACATTAGCTTTCTTGAACATGAGTTGGAAATTCCCATTGATGTGGTTTCTGTGGGCCCTGGACGAGATCAAACCCTGTGGTTAAAACCACTTTTTTAATGAGCTAGCCCCATTTCTCACAAATTATAAAAAATAAAAAAAGACGTGATTTTCTAAGGTTTCCTCAATAAAATTAATGTAACTGCTCGCACTTTTTCACCTTAGTACCCATGATATATTCTCTGAAATAGGTCTACAAATTGGAGGGGGCCCAACTCCTCAGCCCTCACTTGAGGAGAAAATCCCATTTCTTCTAAAATCCTCACTAAATCTAATCTCGTAACTGGATCTAGTCTCGTAGAGGTTCCCAGAAGTAACAGTTTTTTAAGTAAGAACTTTCTTCTCTGGGCAAAACAATGTTTGACAAAGCAAGCAAACTCCCATGAAAGAACAAAGGGTAATTTTCGCCGTTGAAAAATGAGAACTTGACTGGAAATATGGGGCACCGGATAAAAACAAGAAGGGGAAACATCCACCACCTTGCGAGTCTCCCAAAAAGACTGGGCTATCACTGTCAAAACTCCATAGTCCTTCGTCCTCGGTGGCGTCGAGATTCGCTGAGCAACTTCCTTTTGAAACATGAGAACCATGTTTGAAATAAAAGGTGATGAAAAAGACAGGTCAATGACAAGACGAGAAGATATCTGATAGGGCAAATTACTCACCACAGTCAAGTTTTTCAGGGAACCCAGTTTGTTCCAACTGTACTTGAGTGCATCGGCTTCGATGACTTTCTGTCCACGGGATCTCCAATACTCAGCAAGCTTTCTATCCAACTCAATGAGTGTCAAAGAGCCTCCCCTCTTTTGAGAAATATCACTGAGAAGCTCCGTCAAAGCCCCTAGGCCCGGACCAATTTCTAAAAAATGAGGACTTTCTGTGTGGCCCACCTGTTGAATAATCTTTGAAATGATATTTGAATCAATGAGAAAATTTTGCCCCATGGATTTCTTTGGTATGATACCCAAGGCTTTCATAAGGTCTTTCACTTTCTTCTGACTATGCCTTGTTGAAGGAGCCTTATTTGAGAGAGATTTTTCTGGAGAAGATTTCATTGGAGAGGAATCAGGTAACGGGTTCTAATTTTTCCATGACCCTGGGCCTCGTAAATTTCAAAAACATTTGTTTGAGTTTTGAGACGCTTTTTCTGCACAAAATCCTTGATTTTTGGATAAACAAAAAAAGGCCCAATGGAGGGAGAACCTGAAAACTGAGCCTCAATATAGGCTCCCCCAGGTACTTGACGATGGAAAAAACCCTCGGGAAGAGCGGAAAGAATGGGGGGCAGATTCGAAGAATGAGGAGGTAGGTTGGAAGAGCTGGAAGAGACAGAAGGGCTGGAGAGAAGGGCTTGAAAAGAATGTCCCCCTCCCCCTGATTCCCCTCCTGCAATAAAACACCCCCCATGGCTTCTTAATCGCTCATGGGGAACTTCCTCGGGATCATCAAGAAACTCTCCAAAGGCGTGGGTACAGGGAAAGTTCTGCATTTGAGCCCATTTTTCCACAGTCTGAATCACATGGTTGATTTCATGATAAGGACCAATGTGAGTTTTATAAATAATATGAAAAGAAGACTCCTCCACCAAGAGCACTTGAACGCCTTTAAAAGCTCCCAAATAAATATACAAATATCCACTAAGAAGTAAAAAGCCGAGAAACAAGCTACCTATAAAAAGAGTAAACCATTTTCGCACTTGAGTGATTCCTTCATGTCACGACTCACTCCCTCTTTCCCATTCCATTCAATCAACCGACCACACCTTTATTTTACCACTTGAGCGAAAGATCAAGCTTAGCACCATACTCCGTGTCTTCACCATTGCGATCACTTTGGATAACCTTAAAATCAAGATCAACTCTCTCATCCTGTTTTGGTGTCAAACGCCATCCTAGAGCGACATCATTGGTATCTTCAGTGAATCCAAGGTTGGCATAGGGTGTGCCAATAAAGAAGCTACCTACATCAAAACCCCAGCCGGCCTCCATAGTTGTTCGTTGGCCCATATGCATGCCCCCCCTATTTGCAATGGGATCGGTGGCAAACATGGAATCAAGTCCTCCTTTTGCTCCACCATAATCCTGACGAAGCATCAGCGAGGGGCCCTCCTTGGAATCCATATCCGAACTCCAGGCAAAGGATGCCGAAAGCCCATGATCCTTGAAATTTTCGTCATCATGGGTCACAAGCCCACGGCCTGAAACATCCAAGGTGACCCCATACGAGGGATCGTGCCAAGCAAGGCCACCACCGACCTCAAGACCAACACCTGTCTCGGCGCCACCATCATGACGAAACCCAAGTTCCAAGGATGGCGTCACCGTGCCACCATTGCCATCAGTATCATCACCACCCTTCTTGAGATGGTGCATCCAAGCACCTTCGAGACCTACCCGCAGACGGGTTACGTCCGCGGAGGAAGCCATCATCCCAGTCACCTTATCCGAGGAGGTACTTACCATCATGGCATCTGACTTCAGGGCCAAAGAGAATCCACCCTCAGGTGGTGCCTCCAAAATTTCTCCACGAAGACCTGTTCCCACCATCCACATGTCAATGTCTGTGTCTATATTGCGACTATTCTTCGGCTTGAGAGTTAACTCACCCAAGCCATAGCCCACAGTCCCCCATAGGGTCCATCTATCATTCACCTCGTAACGACCCCAAGGATAGAAACTAGTCAAGGATCCATCAACCTCACCACCAGCAGCTTCCATGCCTGTGGAACCACGACGACGATATGTCCCCGAACCAAAGCTCTGGGAAAGAATCAAACCTACACCCCAACGGTCCTTGGCATAATCAACTCCGATCAACCCACTGGCCACCTTACCGTCATCCAGCATGACATCTTCTTCCATACCTTCAAAAGAACTCAATGCACCACGGCTCCAAAATGTCACAAAGCCACCATCATTTGTCTCCCCTCCCAGTGTAAAAGAGCTTCCCATGAAAACATCCAACCCTGTCATTGACCGTGATTCGAGACTGCCCTCTCTACCCATATCCATTCCATGGAGCCAGTGAGAAGAAGCATGAAGAGGCATCCTCTCTGCACCATCCATGCCCTGTGCTGATGATTCTCCCGTAACTGGGGCTATAGCATAGTCAGCAATCTTACCATCAAAACCTAGCTTCTGTGGTGCACTCATCCGGTCTTGCACAGTGTCCAAAACCTGATCCACGACCGTACGTCCGAAGCGTCCAAGCCAGGCCTTGGGCATAACATCCGTGTTGTTAATGGTCCCAGTAGCCACTCCATCGCCTATGCGTGCTCCCGAAGCATTGGAGAGTGTCAGTGTCAGTGTCTCCGAACCCTCATCGTGGGCATCGTCAAGGACGGACACGCTCACCGTCTTCGTTTGTTCACCTGCAGCAAAGGTCAAGGTGCCATTGGCCGACGCGTAATCCGATCCCGCCGTGGCGGTTCCATCTGACGTAGCCCAATTCACCGTCACCGTGGATGAAGTGGTGCGAGAGAGTCTCACAACAAAATCCAGCGTTGCACCCACCGCTTCCTTAACCGTCACATCGGCAACGCTCAGGGAGGATGGTCCGAGTACAACTGCGGCCAGCGCACTGGAGAGCTTCCGGCCATCACCCGTGCACACCGCACCCGAAGCCCCACAATTCGCCGTGGATGGTAGACTCACCCTTACGTCCCTATGACTTGTCGGCTCAACTTTAATCAACCAGCTCTGATTGCTCCCCTGGGACAATCTCCGAGCTCCATTGACACGACCTTGACTCACCCTAAAGGCGTGGTCACGAAGCACTTTGTAACTCAAGCCAGGCATATTCTCGCTAAAGTGTAATTCAAGAGTGAATACATCTGACCCATTGTGCTCAGTTGGAACTTGACGAAAGGCCGCTGTCAGTGGGGTCGGTGGTGGAGGTGTGGGGGGGTGTGGAGGCGTGGACTTTGCTGGCTGGGATTGTGCAGGTGTGGCAGGGCCACGCACTATCCTAAGAACTCCTGAAGAGAGAGGTCGATCTCCAATGCAAATGGCACCTAAATCTGTACAATTCGTGGTGGGAGACAGCGTAATTTCAACGGGCTGTTGGCTGCTAGGCTGAACAGTGACTCCCCAATTCTGGTTGCTCCCCGGTGCGAGGCGGCGCACTCCAGTGATCCGACCCTGTTTTACCGTAAATACAGAATCTCGAAGAACTTTGTAACTCAAACCGGGAATATCTTCGCTAAAAATCAAATCGAAAGTAAAGGCCGACCCATTGTGCTCAGTTGGAGCTTGATGAAAGGTCGCTGTCAGCAGGGGCGCCGTTTGCTGGGGCTGGGATTGTGTGGGGCCAGGCACTATTATGGTAACTGCTGAAGAAAGAGGGCGATCTCCAATGCAAATGGCACCTGAATCTGTACAACTCGTGGTGGAAGGCAGCGTAACTTCAACGGACTGTTGGCTGCTAGGCTGAACAGTGACTCTCCAGTTCTGGTTGGCCCCCGGTTCGACTCGGTTCGCTTGAGCGATCTGATTCACTCCAGTGATCCGACCCCGTGTTACCGTAAATACAGAATCTCGAAGAATTTGGGAACTCAGGCTGGCAATATTCTCGCTGAAAATTAAATCGAAAGTAAACGCCGACGATCCGTCATGGGCATTCACTGAAATATTTCTCGTATAAGCGGACAAAAGGATGTCTCCTTCTGGAGATTTATGTCGAGTTTGGCTGTCTGCTGGCAAGATGGCAATAGGCACTTCATTTTCCAGCTCCTCTTGATAGCCATTGTTGTCGATGAAGCTTACTTTCACTTTTAACTTCTTACCCAAGTCTGCATCGACCAGCGTATAGGTCCGCAAAGTTGCGTTTGCAATCACTGCTTCGTTGGATCCATCCACACGAATCCACTGGTAGCTAAAAGAAACACCTCTCAAGCCATTGGCATCATTAATAAAGTCAGTTTCTACTGTGAGCACCTCGCCAACATACAAAGGCCCTGTAATTCTTGGTGCCCCTGTGGCCCTTCTTTGGTGAGGACGAGTCCTCACCAACTCTGTGTTTGTACTTTTTTGTTCCTCTTGATAGCCGTTGTTGTCGCTGAAGCTCACTTTCACTTTCAACTTCTTACCCAAGTCTGCATCGACCAACCTATAGGTTCTTGAAGTTGCACTTGGAATCGCCATTTCGTTGGATCGATCCACACGAATCCACTGGTAGCTAAAAGAAACACCCCTCAAGCCGTTGGCATCACGAATACCTGAAGTGTTCGCTGTGAGTTCTTCAGTCACTGCGGCTGTACCCTCAATTGTTAGTGCACCCGTCGATCTGCTTTGAAGAGGAGGGGGCTTCACCAAGACACCTAAGTTTTTTCGTACCTCCCTGTTGCCTCCGTTATCTATGAAAACCACAAGCACATACAAGAATTGATCAACATCCGCCGCTGTGGGCACATAAGACTTCCCACGAGCTATGCGCTTTCTACTTGTCCCTCTGATATTTGTGCGATACCAAAAATATTGCCATTGAACATTTTCCACTCCATCACGGTCACGGATCGAACCAATGCTCGCAGTCAATGTGGAACCCACCTCCGGGCGGCCTTCAATCACAGGTAGCCCCGTGGACCGGGTGTTCGCCCTGGGGGTGGCAGTGACACTGGCAATGGCGCCTGCGCTGTATGTTCCGCTTATTCCGCTCTCAGTAAACAAACTCATGTCGGACCCCTCGTTGGTCGCGTTCAACTCAAATGTATAGGATTGACCATTTGTCAGCCCAAACACGAGCCGCCTTGAATATGGTGCACTCCTGGCGAAGTGCAGTTCTCCATCGTATTTAAAGTAGTATGCTTTAATGGGGAGACCACCATCATTTGTTGGTGGATCCCAGGTGAGAACAACTTGACCATTCCCAGGGATGGCCCTTAGATTTCGTGGAGCAGATGGATCTGACACAGCCTTAAGACCCCAAAGTTGTGTATACGTTTTTCCGCCCTCTGTGTACTTCGCCTCAAATGTCTTGCCCTCATGGCTATCCTTAATCTTAATCTTACGAGTGGTGGTTTCGCTTTTCCTGGTTCCATTTTTATCTATCGAGTACCACTCAAAGGACTGCGTCCAACTGTCAGGACTAAGCACGACCATGTCCAAGGTTGCACCCTTTGGTGTGTGATTGGGAAGACACTTTGTGCAATCAATGAACATATGGCCTCTAGGGGGGGAGGTGGAGGAAGTACTCACTTGTGACCAAGGTAGAGTCGCCCCACTCTCCCCCATAGGTCCCATCCCTCCCTCTTCTTGGCTGGCCCATTGGTCCAAAAGACCAAATAGAGAATCACCCCCTCCTTCTTCCTCAGAGTCAGAAGAAGCAAGCATAAAAAAACGGAGTGCCGAAGAATCTAGTTCAGGAAAGAGTTTTCGAAGATCTGTTTGGGAAAATCCATGGAGATGTTTTTGAACCCCAGTTTCACCCCAAACATGAAGAGATTTACGGTCAGTTGAAATGAAGTCAGGAGAAATGAGATCAGTTGAAATGAGGTCAGGGGAAAGTACCTCATCGCCTTGAAAGTCCAAGTCTTGGCGGCCTTGATCGCCCCAAGAGCTTCGATGATTTTTAAAAATCACTAAGACGTTATCGACTTTTTGGATTCGTCCCTCCTTGCCGGTGATCATAAGACCCTTATCAAACAACTCTATGGAGTTCTTCCAAGTCTCTGCACCCATAGAAGCTCGGTCCACTTCATGGACCACAAGAATACCTCCTTGCTTCCCTTGGGTAGGGGTTTTCACCTCTTTAAGCCACTGGATAAGACGCTCTGAATTTTGATCACTGGATACCATGGATGCTGCGGCCTTCGGTCCCCCAAGTATCATGGGTGGCGTGGCCCGGAGGGGCGTGGTTCCCGCCGATGTCATGGGTGCGACTTCTAAAGCCACTACGAGGTTAGCTACTTTGTGGTCCGCCACTTCGTGGTCAACCACTTCGTGGGAAGACCCATGGTCTGAAGTGGTCGAAGACGATGTCATTAAAAAGTCAAGCGAATGGACTTCGATCTCTAAAACAGCCTTGGGATTATCAAAAACAGCTCCTGCAATGGCATGGGCAAGGGAGACTTGAGTCTGTCCCTTTGGACTCGAACTCATATCCATACCCATATTTTGATTCTTCGACAGATTCTTCGGCCACGCCTCTTGAATTCCGCCTATCGGGGTCCCGTAAATACCCCCCAGGAAACATCCTATAGCAACAACCATTGCTTTTAATATTTCCATAGCTTTCATAGCCCTTATCATTAACACAATGCGTGTAATCTTTATAATGTGAGTCATAGTTTTTGCTCCCTGGCCGTTTTTGTTTTCTCAAAATACCTTAAGAATTTAAATAGGCAAATAGTAGTGAATCATTAAGTAGTTATAGGTATATAGATCGTTAAAGTGATTTCATACCCTCTCGTTAAGTATGTGCCTATATCACATTCAAGACTTAATGCTAGAAGTTTTAGCCAAAGTAAAAATTTTACTAAAAATAAATTAATGATATTTTTGATTGCCACCAGAGCTGTAGGGAAGAACTTTTTTCATTGCAATTTTACAATGTAAAGAACAATGAAAGAAGAAAACTACAATAAAGAGAGATTATGGCCACCTGACCCCTTGATCAGTAGAGGCTTAGAGGCTATAAACTAAACACAAGTCGCTTAAAAAGCCTCCACTTTTTTGGGGAACTCCACAGCATGATTGGAGTATTGGTTATTGAAGTATTGAATGATTGTGAATTGTTGAGATACTGAATAAAATTGAATAAATAAAGTGCTTTTACACATTTTAAATGGAGATTTAATATGTTCAAGGCTGTGCTTAAGAGTGCTGTGCCAAAGATGGGATTTTTGGCCTCCACTCTTCTCTTGATGATCTCGTCGACTCTTCTCTTGATTTCCTTCTTATGCCTTGGTTTCTTTTCTTCCATGGAAGGTTTTACCACCCTAGGAGGGGGGGCTCTGGCGGCGGATTGTCATGACGTGATGCCCCATCATGAAGGGGTCGTGGAAGATGGCTCCCTTCAACCATTTCGTGAAAAGGGGGGGAGAAGAGGGCCCCATTTTCATGAACCAGACTCTCAAATTCCTCCTGTCTTTGATGAAGGACGACAACGAGACAGTGACTCAGGTCGCTCCAGTGTTGGGGGAGCTTATTTGGATGATGGTCCCTCTTCTGCTTGGGGTGACTTTTAGTTGACTCCTCGTCGTAGGCCCACGACTTCTTTGTGGTCGAAAATACAGGGGCACCATCAGAATATTTCAAATCTCAAAGCGATGATAAATCATGGAAGGTGGCCCCATACCTCTATTTTTTATGGTCCATCGGGGGTGGGGAAGTTTCTCAGTGCCAAAGCGGTGGCACAGAATTTCATTTGTACAACCCAAAGGGCTTGTGGCCAGTGTGGCCCTTGCGTGAGAGTGGACCTGGAATCTTCAGAATCTTTGCTCCTCATTCAGCCTGAAAAATTAGAGATCAAAGTGGACCAGGCAAGGTCTGTTGTGCGCTTTATGGATTTAAAAAACCTGGGGGCGGCACGGGTGGTGATTATTGACCAAGCTCATCGACTCAATAGGACTGCGGCCAATATTTTGCTTAAAACCTTGGAAGAACCCCCTGAGAATAGCTATTTAATTCTTGTGACTCCCACATTGTCGGGGGTACTGCCCACCATTCGATCTCGTGCCCAAGTCATGCGATTTGCTATGCTTGGACCGGAAGACTTGGGAAAGTTGATGGAAGGCTCTGTCCCTCCATGGATTTTGAATTTGGGGCGAGTGGGTTTGGCCAAAGAGTTTTTAGAGCAGGGGGCTGCCATGACGGCTTGGACCTATGAGCTTTGGAGTGCTCTCCTTGGGGGAGACGTGGGGACGGCCTTTGGTAAGCTCAAAGATCGGGTGAAAGATCGTGGGGCAAGTCTTCGTGTTGTTTGGTTCTGGCAACAGCTTATGAAAGCGGCTTGGGCCTTTAAGGTGGGCCGGCCCGTTCCCCCGTGGCAGGGAGAGGTTTTAGAGGGGCTTGCATGCTTGGGAGAAAGTCAGTTGTCGGAAATCAGCTTAAAAACTGTGGGATTAGAGCGGGACATCATGGCTCAGTTGGAAAGAAGTTTGTGTTTTGAAAATTATTTTTATGAGGTGGATGATCTCATTCAGGGGCGTCTTTATGGGTAGGACGCATCATGGGCCTCATATGACATCACCAACTATGGCAACTTGGATTGATATTCATACACATCTTAATATGTTGGAAACTCCCCCTCAAGAGGCACTTAATATGGCTTTGGAGGTCGGTGTAGAGAGGATAATCACCATTGCAACAGGCCCCCAGGATTTTGATGAGGTGTTGTCCCTAGCGCAGTCTCTTCAGCCCTATGTTTATGGAACTTTGGGTGTGCACCCCCATGAAGCTTCTTCATTTGATGAGTCTGTGGATGAATATTTACAGGCCCATTTAAGGCGACCTGAAGTGGTGGCTGTGGGTGAGATTGGTCTCGACTATTACTATGAACACTCCCCCATAGAAATTCAAAAAGAGGTCTTTCGTCGTCAGTTGCAGCTATCCATAGAGTATGGACTTCCCGTAGAAATTCACTCAAGGGATGCTGAAAAAGATACGTTGGATATTTTAGGTGAGTTTGGGGGGAAGGTGAGAGGCTTGATTCACTGCTTTACGGGAACCCAGTTTTTGGCCGATGGGGCCTTGGATTTGGGTTTAAATGTGAGTCTCAGTGGAGTGGTGACTTTTAAAAAGGCCGAGGCTCTTCGTGAGGTGGTAAGGTCTTTGCCTATGGATCGCATTCATGTGGAGACAGATGCTCCTTTTCTAGCCCCCACCCCATTTCGAGGTAAGAAGAACACTCCCGCCTATGTGGTTCACACGGGAGAGTTTGTCGCCAATTTGTTGGGTGTGACCAAGGAAGAGTTGGCCCGCCAAACTTGTGAGAACGCTTTAAAGATGTTTTCTAAATTAAAGTGGTAAATGAGTATTTGTGACATAGGTGATATTATCTGCGCCACCCGAGCTTGGGCATATTCGGAGGCCCCAGGTGGATTCTCTCTTGCCGCCAAAACCTGGTCTTGTTTGCGCGGTGAAACCTTGCTGTTTTAAGCTTCGCGAGAGAGCCCCCGTGGCGGCATAGGTGCTGAAGATGCAATGGGGAGCTGCCGCTTGGGAAATCCAATGAGAGAGGGCCTCTTGGGTCCACATCTCTGGGGATGTACGTGAGCTATAGGCATCGAAAAGAATGCAGCTGAATGGGTGCTCAAAAGTTGTTTCTTTGTTGAGTGTTCCCCGCATTTGCCATTTGCCATTTTGCAATGACTCCAAGAGAAGGTCTTTGATGTGTTGTGAATGGTTTGAGTTTCTTTCATGGTTTGAGTTTTTTTCATGATTTGAGTTTCTTTCATGGTAGCGAGCGGCGAGGGAACTCCAAACCCTGTCGTAAATATCGATATCATAATTATCAGTATCATAATTATCCTGAGTATCATGATTATCTGGGCTAGGTTTCTGGAGCCATGCCAAGAAACTTTTTTGAAGACTTTCTTGTTTTTCAAAGCTCTCTAGGTAAAAGGTTTTCCAGGAGCCAAGTAGGGCTTCCATGGCAAAGATCATTTCGTTGTAACCCAGCCCCAATCCCACAGATAAAACAGACTTGGGAAGTTTTTTTTCGTGAATATAGGCCATGGCGGGTTGGTAGAGATAGAGGGCTTCCGAACTGGCTCCCTGTCGGTTGTGCATACTCTCTCCATTGATGAGGGAGAGAGTGGGGCTTCCGTCTCGGGTGGTTTGGAGGGTGAGGTTTTGGTCTTCGGTCATGGTTATGAGTCTCTAGGGAGATGTCCATAGTTCATGGAGATGGTGAACTTGCCACTATGGTCTGGGTGATAAGATCGTGTCCGATCCATGTGATAGGGCTAGTAGAGCTAGGATTGGAGGGGCTTTGATGACGGCTGCCACCCCCTATATGGTCGAGGATCAACTGGCCACAGGCTTTGAAAACGATCTCGCTGAGTTCGGCAGTCATGAGTTCCTGTTTGGATTTGTGCATCTGGATGATTTCTGTGGCAGTGTTTTTCATAAGTTCCATTTGCTCGGGGCCATTGTGCTGTGGCCAAGCGTCGAATTGGCTCCACTTGGCGATCACTTCAGATTGGAAATAATTTTCAAGTTTTTCATCAAGGCTTTCTAGGGTGTGTTCGCTTTTCAAAAGCGATTGACATTTTTTGATGAGATTTTGGGTGAGAGGTGAGTGGGGAGCGAGCTTCTTAAAGGAGGCGAGAAGGCGGTAGAGGGGAATTTCCACGCCCAAAAAGATACTGCTTGAGTTGGTGAGAATTTCGGGGACATTGTAGACGGCACTTTGGATGCCTTCATGGCTTTTTTCTTGGGCTACATTTTCAAGTCCTAATTTGGCCCAACCTTGCAGGTAGGGGGAGTAGGACTGCCATTTAAACCCCTCACCTATGAGTATCTCTGTTCCATGATAGCCATAGGCCACATAGGAGACTTTGTTTCCTCTGGCTTCTATGGAGTTTCGTAGGTCCGTACTTTCTTCAATGAGGTGCTTGAAAGTATTGCATGTGACTTCATGGAAACTCTTTTCACAAAGTTGTCCCATGTCGGAGTTCCAAAATTCCTGGGAGGAAGCATAGCGGTCTCCAGCCCCTTTAAATATTTTATTGGACAGAGGCATAACAATGCGTGCTCGCGGGAAGCCACCGGCCATGGTATGCACAAAGAGGACATTGGCATTGTTGGGGATATGTGATTTCAACTCCTCAAGGAATTTTTTTGTTTGCTGACGAAACTTTGCCTCTCCCCTTTGCCGTGATTCTTCGATATCTTTCCAATTGAGTTGAACTTGTTTCCAGTCGGGGAGTTTGATCCCTTGAAGTTGGTCCACGGGAGACTGACCCGAACTTGCTTTTTCAAGGTCAAAGCCTGCTTCCAAGGGAATATTGATGATCTTTTCTGGCTCTGGTTTTTCAGTAAGTTCCTGTTTGGAGAGAGGCCGCAAAGTATTGTCCTTCTCTCGTCGTCCCATGGTCCCGGTGACGACTGCCATGCCTGCCCTACGGGCTTCACTGACGATACCGTTGACATAGCCTCTTTGGAAGAGTTCACCAAATACAACAAGGACATCTTGGGGCTTGCACTGATGGGGCGAGGGAAGTTCTCGCAGAGGACAGTATTGTAACATAACATTTCTCCTTTTAAGGTCATTTACAGGTCCTTCACTTTTATCTAAGGCGACTCTACCAAAAGCTTGTAAATTGTGCGAGCGAGAATAATAAGAATCGCCAAAGGGGCGACCACTCTTACACTCCACAGAACCCATGGAGTTAAAAAGGAATGTTCATTTGTCATCTTGGCAACGGCTTTCTTACCAAGCTTCCATCCAAAAAATAGGGAGAGGAGGAGGCCCCCAATGGGTAGTAAATAGCTGGAGGTGAGGGTGTCAAAGAGGTCGAAGAATGTGAGGCCCTCCCGTCCGGGGATGAGGGAGATTTTAAAGTCGCTGAGTTTATTAAATGAAAAAACGGAGAGCAGGCCAAAGAGGTAAATGAGGGTGCCAATGGTGATGAGAACCTTCTTTCGGTGGATATGGTAGGTCTCAGAAACATAGGCGGTGGCAACTTCGAGAAGAGAAATGGCTGAGGTGAGTGCCGCAAAGATGACGAGAAGAAAGAAGATAATGGATAAGAAATAGCCTCCCGGGATTTGTACAAAAAGTGCCGGTAGGGTGCTGAAAATGAGCCCTGGCCCTGAACTGGGTTCGAGCCCAAAAGTGAATACAATTGAGAAGATAATAAGGCCCGCAACGAGGGCCACAAGGGTGTCGAGCAGAGCCACTGTCACAGCCACACGGGGAAGGTTTTCAGACTTAGAGAGGTAGCTACCATAGACAATGATGACCCCCATTCCTAAACTTAAAGTGAAAAAGGAGTGCCCCACAGCTTCAAGAAGTCCGCTGGGGCTGAGTTTGCTGGTGTCCCAGGAGAACAAGAAGTTAAAGGCTTCTCCAAAACCTTCAAGAGTGAAAGAGTAGATAAGAAGTCCTATTAACATACAAAAGAGGGAGGGCATCAATATTTTGTTCCATCGCTCAAGTCCTTGCTGCACACCCTTCCAAACAATGGCCACCGTAAGGAAAACAAAGGCAAGAAGCCAAAGGCTTTGTCTTAGGGGGTTGGAGAGAAGAGACCCCAAGGCCCCTTGAATGGATTTATCATCTTGGTTAAAAAACTCCCCCATAATGGACCTGTATTCAAAGTCCAAAATCCACCCACTGACAACACTGTAAAAAGAGAGAATCAAAAAGGCACTGATAAGCCCCATCCATCCAGGAAGACTCCACCAAGAGCCCTTTTTATGGAGGACCTCAAATGAGCGCACCGTGTTGGCTTGAGATTCTTGGCCTATATAGAGTTCGGCAATAAAAATGGGAATGCCAACGAGGGCAATGCAGAGAAGGTAGACAAGAACGAAAGCTCCCCCCCCATTAACACCAGCAATATAGGGAAATTTCCAGAGGTTTCCCAAGCCGATGGCAGACCCCACGGCGGCTAAGACAAAGGACATGCGACTGCCCCAGTGGGCTCTGGGTTGGGAGGAGTTAGGTGTTGTGTCCATGGTGGGAGGCTTCCTTTCTTGTTTTGTGCCACATTGGTTACATTTTATTTACGGCGGCGGCGAACTATTTTTTTTTGAGATTTTTTGTGAGTAACAAGTTTGATGTCAAACAATGATGCTAGCTTTTTTTCCGAGAGAGTAAGCACTTGGGCTGTATCTTCGAATTTTCTGTTCTTTAAATGTTTTGCTTCATCCTTTAGCGCAGATTGAACCAACTCTGAGGTATTGACACCCCTAAGTTTAAAAAAAAGGTCAATATTGTTGTCAATTTGTGATCCAAGAGCAAATAATGATGCAGAGACATGTTTACACATATTCGCCCAGTCTGGACACGAACAGTGAAAGCTCATTTCTTTGATCGTTGGAAAAATCCCCTCTCCTCGATCAGAAAAAATATCTTTGAGTTCTTTTGGAAATTTCCCTTCATTCAGTTCTGGCAATGTGCAAAGATGTTCTCGTGAGAGACGCTTCATTTTATTCCATTTATTTGGAGAAAGCTTTTTTGTTTTTATTTTTATATTGTATGGTGACGAACTTGTTCCCATAACTATGGACTCAATATGGCCTGGCTTTATTGCAAAGTGAATGACGAGACCATTTTTAACATAACTTCTACCTCTTCCGACTCTATTATCAAAATCAGCATAATGTTTAAGATGATTTATCCAAGCCTTTCCCCACCAAGAACTGGCAATTTGTTTGCCATCAATAACAACGGGATTTAGATTAGGATTTTTCTTTTTTAATTGTCGGATTTTTCTTTGTGCCCTTGCAGATCTTTCACCGACGCTCACATACTCTCTAAACCACATCATTTAGAGCCCTTCTTCCATTTTAATAAGATCTATGATTTCTTCATCTTTCATTTCTGTGAATTTAATTTCATTGCTTTTACTTCCGAGAAGATCGGCAAAGAGCTTCGATTTGTCTTCAATCATTTGATCGATTTTTTCCTCAAGTGTTCCCTTGGTGATAAATTTATGCACAACAACTTTTTTCTTCTGTCCAATTCTGAAGGCGCGGTCTGTGGCCTGGTTTTCAACAGCAGGATTCCACCAGCGATCGAAGTGAATCACATGATTGGCGGCCGTCAAGTTAAGGCCCGTTCCTCCCGCCTTAAGGGAAAGAATAAAATAAGGAATATATTCGTCACTTTGAAACATATCTACTGCTTTTTTCCTCTTTTTGACAGAAGTTCCACCATGAAGGGTGACACCTTCCTCACCAGAAAGCTTATGTAAAAATTGTTCCAACGGAGGAATAATTTCTTTAAATTGGGTAAAAATGAGGACTTTTTCTCTTTTTTCAAAGATCGTTTCGCAAATGTCCTTTAGTTTTTCAAACTTTCCGCTGCCCGTAATGCTAAAATTCCCTGTTCCAATATACTGGTCGGCATGATTGCAAATCTGTTTAAATTTTGTTAAAGATGAAAGAATAAGTCCTTTTCTCTTCATGCCATCTGAGTTTTCCAGCGATGACTGAACATAACGAACTAGTTTTTGATATTGCACGGCCTGTTTCTTGCTTAAATAAGAATAACTCTTGAATTCAATTTTAGATGGTAAATCCGAAATGATCTTCTTATCCGTTTTAAGCCTTCTTAAAATATAGGGAGAAATCACACCTCTAATTTTCCCCATTCCCTTATTTTCCTTGTGCAAGTGTTTTATCGTATGTTGAAACTCCTGTTTCGATCCTAAAAATCCAGGATTAATAAAATCGAAAATTGACCACAAGTCACTAATATGGTTTTCAATGGGAGTCCCCGTGAGAGCGAGACGGTTCTTCGATTTTAGGGACTTAACAGCATGCGCCTGAGAGGTAGCCGCATTTTTAATAGCCTGGGCTTCATCTAAAATAATGTAGTTCCATTTGATCTTTTTAAATGCTTCTGACCTTCTCACAAAGCCATAAGTGGTGATAACAAGGTCATATTTTGTAGTTAAAGACCTTTGAGTCATATGTTTTAACTTGCTAAATTCTTGGTTAGAGGGGTGGGCCACCAAAAACTTCAATTGTGGAGAAAATTTAAAAATTTCATTGACCCAATTGGACAATAAAGACGTTGGAATGACGAGAAGATGAATTCCTCCGTCTTTTTCAACAATCTTTTGCAGAAAGGCTAGAACTTGAATTGTCTTTCCAAGCCCCATGTCATCGGCGAGACATCCTCCGAGTTCTAAGGAGTGAAGCGTGTTCAACCAGTTAAACCCCTGATGTTGATAAGGACGAAGGATCCCTTTGAATTTTCTTGGAAGAGTGGTACTTCTCATGACACTCGGATTTTCAAGCTTTTGAGTAAGGTTTTCAAGCCATTTCCCCCGAGTGACTTCCAAATCGGAGAAATTGTTCCCTAAAAGGTCGCTATCCTGTCCTGACAATATTTTCATGGCCTTGGAAAAGGAAATTTGCCGTTCTTTCATCAATTTTTTTGCATTTTTCCATTTTTCAAGAGTCTTTGAGAGGTTTTCTCTGTCAACATTTATCCATTTGCCCTTTAAAAAAGAGAGTCCATCTGATTCATCAAGTAATTTTTTTGCCTCTTCCTCACCCAGTTTCTCCCCCCCAAGAGAAAGGCTTATGTCAAAATCCACAAGCGAGTCGGCACCTAACATAGATGGTTTCTTATCGCCAAGGGCAAAGTTTAGCTTGGCTCCCTGGGATGCAGATCTCCACCAATTGGGAATACGACAAAGAACTCCGGACTTGCTATAAAGGGGGACCTCCTTTAAAAATCTTTGCGCCTCTTTAGGAGACCATCTCAAAGGCTTAAAGATACTTCCAGAATCGAGAATAGCTTTTATAAAGCTTGATGCTTCGGAAGCCCTTCTGATGGTCGATAATAAAATGAGTAGCTTCTCTTGATTATTTTCATACTCCTTGAGAGCATACTGAAGAGGTCTGTGGGTGGGATTTTCTCTTTCCCTCGTGTTAGCCAGATAAGTTGCCATAAACGCAAAAGGAAATTCAGTATCTTGCTTATTCTCAACAAGGTGAAAAAAAACCTTGCCCACCAAATGAACTTCAGGATTAAGGCTAAAAAAGTACTCTTTGACGCTTCCTTTGAAATATTTTAATTCGTTGGAAAAATGATTTTGAAGTTTGTCCCATTGGGTAGAAAGGTACTCTTCATTGAGATACTCTACACCTTGCATAAAAGGGGCATCATCTAAAAATTCTTGCACTTTGTCTGGAGCCAAGGCAACACAACATTTTTCACGCAGGTCTTCAATGGCGGGATCAAGTCGGACAGACTCAATGAAGTACCCGGCAAAGTTCGACCAAAATTGCAGAGAGGGACTCACTGCCTCCCTCTCTTTTTCTTTTTCGAGTGCTAGAGAAAGTAGAGTGGCCTCGGGAGAAGTATTGAGGGGAGGAGTAAAAGATAAATGACCATTTTCATTAGCAGTGACCTCAACTTTCATAAGTGACCTCAATCATTGGAATTATATATATTTAGACATGTCTGTCAGTCAATACAATAAGTCAATACAACAAGTTAACACAAAGAGATTTAGACTCTTTCTAGGGGGGTGAATTTAGCAATAAATTTTTTCATCCTTTTATTACGAAACATAATACTTATTTTGAGGCCATCGCCTTTGCCTTCCACTCCGCAGATAGAGCCTATACCAAAGGTGGGGTGACGAACCCGGATTCCCTTCTTATAGATACTTTCTAGATGGTTTGAATTGCTAAGATTGTTTTCGTAATCTGGTAGGCAATCAAAGTCATTTGAGTGTTGAAAGTCTTCTAAGTTTGCTGAATCTTCCAAATTTTTCGAGTTTTTTATGTTCCCATGCTTTTGTAGAAAGCGGGAGGAGGGTGAGTTTGGGGATGATGAACTGTGCGATAGTGAGCGGCGGCTGTCCCAGCTTGTGTATTCTTCAGGAATTTCTTCGATAAACCTCGACATAGTTTGGTATCGCTCTTGGCCCCAGATCGTTCGTAGGCGTGCACAGGTAAGAAAGAGTCTCTTTTGGGTGCGAGTCATTCCCACATAGGCCAGTCTTCTTTCTTCTTCCAAGGCATGATGTGTGTCTTCATCCTCATCAATAGCACGGCTTGTGGGAAAAAGGCCCTCCTCCATACCCACAATGAATACACTGGGAAATTCAAGGCCCTTTGAGATGTGAAGGGTCATGAGTGTTACGGCATCTACGCTTTCACTTTTTTGGTCTTCATCAGAAGAGACAAGAGACATTTGTTCGAGGAATTTTTGTAGGAGGCTGACTTGCGTTTTTTCTCTTTTTTCCGCATTCTTAGCTTCCCTAGCTTCTTTAGCTTCCTTAGCTTCTTCAACTTCCTCGATTTCTTCAAACTGCAAAATGGCATTGTGAAACTCTTTGAGGTTGTCAATGCGACTTATGGCTTCTGGAGTATTTTCAATGTGTAGCGGTTCCATATATTGGGTGAGTTCTAGGATGAGCAGGTAGATTTCTGAAACTTTAGACGTGGGGATTTGTTTTCTCAAAGACTCTATAAGGTTATAAAAGGTTTGAAGGCTTTTATAGACCTTTCCTTGGAGAAGTCCCTCTGCTGTGGCATACTTGCAGGCTTCAAAGAGGCTTATCTTATTTTCGTGGGCCCATAGTTCGAGTTTTTCTACAGTGACCTTTCCAATTCCTCTTAGGGGAGTGTTGATGATTCTTTTGCAGGCGATATTATCGTTGGGATTAACCGCAAGCTGCATATAGCCTAAAATATCTTTGATTTCTTTGCGATCGTAGAATCTTATGCTTCCAACAAGTTTGTAGGGAATGGAGGAGTGGCGAAGTTGGTCTTCTAAAACGCGGGATTGAGCATTGGTTCTGTAAAAAATGGCAAAGTCTCTATAAGAGTCAGTTCCCTCACCTATCAAAGATCGTATTTTCTGAACCACATAGTGGGCCTCTTGAAGATCGGTCATGTGTTCACTAATGGTTATGGGATCCCCTGCTGGAGCATTTGTAAAAAGAACTTTTCCTTTTCTCAATGTATTTTTGGCGACAACTTTGGAAGCTGCTTCGACAATATTTTTGGTGGAGCGATGATTTTCTTCTAGCTTGACGATTTTAGCATTGGGAAAGTCCTTTTCAAAATCGAGAATGTTATTGATATCAGCGCCTCGCCAACTGTAAATAGATTGGTCTTCATCACCCACGACACAAAGGTTTTTGTGTGTTGCAGAGAGGGATTTGACCAGAAGGTACTGCATGTGGTTGGTGTCTTGGTACTCATCCACCATAATGTATTGAAATCTTTCTTGAAAAAAGTGTAAGATAGAGGGGTGGCTTTGAAAAAGCTCGTATGTTTTATAGAGGAGATCTGTAAAGTCAAGGGCGTTGGAGGCTTTTAGCTCAGACTCATATTCTGAGTAAATTTCAATTTCTCTTTTGTCCATGAGGTAGGGACTTCTGGTCTCTACATTCTGGGGGTGGAGTCCTTGGGTTTTGGCTTGGTTGATTTTTTCTTTGATAGCCTTGGGGGCATAGATTTTATCATTGAGATCAAGTCTTTTGAGGATTTTTCTAAGAACGCTAAGTTGGTCTCCATCAACATAAATGGTAAAGTTAGACTGGTAGCCGATGTGGTCAATGTACTGGCGTAGGATTTTTGCACAAAGTGAGTGAAAAGTGCTGATCCAAAGAGTCCCCATGGTGGGAATACCTATGCTGTGGAGAAGGTTTTCTGTGCGCTTCTTCATCTCCTTGGCAGCTTTGTTGGTGAAGGTCACGGCGAGGATTTGTTCGGTACTTGCCTCTCCTTGGCAGATGAGGTTGGCGACTCTGTAGGTGAGGACTCGAGTTTTACCTGATCCTGCTCCCGCAAGGATGAGTAGGGGGCCATGGAGGGTTTCTACGGCTTCTTGTTGGGGGGGGCTGAGTTGCTGGTAGAAAAAAGGTGAAGTCATCGAGTAGAATTACCCCACACTTCTTTTAGAAATGCAAGGAAAACCTCACAGATCCCCGCATGCGAATTTTGTCTTTAAACTTCAATTATTTAAAATTTAAAATATGTGTCTTGACATGGGTGGGGAAGAAAATGATAGATAAGGGGATAGAAAGGTTGATAGATAAATATGTTATGATAGATTATAGGTAGCGAGTTATATTTAGATATTTAGAAAGGTAGAGAGAAAGTGGAGGGTTGTGTGTTTAAAAAGAATAGGAAGGATGGAGAATATGTCTAAGAAAAGTGCCAATGAGAAGAATGAGAGACGTAAGAAGATGGCGGCTCATTGGGGCCCTATTCGAGCTAAATTGCGAGCGGAGTCTGTGGATATGAAGCTTTCAGACGAGGTGCGAGAAGCGACTCGTTTGAAGCTGTCGAAGATGCCTCGTGATGGCGCACCGAATCGAGTTGTCAATCGTTGTGCCTTGACAGGGCGTCCTCGGGGTTTCTTGAGGAAGTTTGGTCTTTCTCGCCTTGCTGTTCGTGAACTGGCCCTATTTGGGAAACTGCCAGGGGTCACCAAAGCTTCTTGGTGACTTTGTCAATTCCAAGTAGGTCATTGTAGATAGATTAGGAGGTGACATTAAGACGCGTGTAGTTGTAAAATTTTTTTAAATGGAGAATTAATAAAAAATCACTTACTTTTTTGTTTCGATACTGCTAAGAAGATGCAGTCAACGAATACATAAATCACAATGAGGTTAATAGTTATGAGTGAAGGTACAGTAAAGTTTTTTAATGCTAGTAAAGGTTTTGGTTTTATCATTCAAGATAGTGGTAAGGATCTTTTTTTCCATGTTTCTGAGATTCAAGGTCAGGAGCCTCAAGATGGGGATAAGGTGGAATTTGAAGTTGGGGAGGGCCGTAAGGGTCCCTGTGCTTTGAGTGTTAAGGTGATGGGTTAGTAATAAGAAAGGCCCCAGGAGGGGGCTTTTTGAGTTTCAGTAAGCTCTTTATATTCAAATCAAATCAAACTTCTTAATTATAATTGATGCTGAGCGTTACTCGGCCCGGCCTTTATCGCTGTGTCAGTGTGACTGTGGAGGGCTCTATTCCTAATCTAGGAATGGGGCTTCTTTGCCAGTTTGCTTTCAGTTATGGTTGTGTGGCTTTGATTGAGTGAGGTTGCTCAGGGGCATGGTGTTGGTTCGCCTTTTGGGTTGCTTTATGTGAGGGAGTATAGAAGGTTGCAATACTTGCCATAATGTGTCATATTTTTACTTGTTTGTTAGTGTAAGTGCTTACATGCTTAAATACTATACAGTCGCTTTGAAGTTATTTATGAAACCCTTGCAGAGGTGGAATGTTTTTTCAAAGAACCATTCAGAAACGAGCGCATGTGAGTGGTTGTGGCTTGCACACGGGGAAGCCAGTGCAACTCACTTTTTGCCCCGCCCCCCCCAATATAGGTATTTATTTTGTTAGAAAAGACCTTAAGGGGAAGCCTGCAATTTCGACTCAGGCGGAATCTGTTCATGGGACGACCATGGCGACAACTCTTGGAGAGGGCTTGTTTTCAGTGGCCACTGTGGAGCACTGTTTATCCGTTCTCGCCGCCTTCCGTATAGATAACTTGTTTATAGAATTGGATGGGCCTGAAATTCCTATTGGAGATGGGAGTGCTCGTTGTTTCCTCCAAGCTATTTTGGAAGCTGGGATTGTGGATCAGGATCAACCTAGAAAATATGCTTATGTGGATCAACTGATTTATTATGGGAATGGAGAGAAGTACGCCTATGTAACTCCGTACAATGGGTTGCGAGTGACTTGCACCATTGATTTTCCTCACCCTCAAATTGGCAAGCAGACCTTAGACCTAGATATCAATGAGCGTACATTTACGGCAGAGCTAGCTCATGCTCGCACCTTTGGCTTCCTTAAAGATATTGAGGCCCTTCATGCTAAGGGGATGGCCAAAGGAGGCAGTCTCAACAATGCGGTGGTTTTAGATGAGAAAAATGTATTGAACCCTGAGGGACTGAGGTTTAAGGATGAGTTTGTTCGACACAAGATGCTAGATGCCCTTGGGGACCTTGTTACATTGGGTCGTCCTCTTATGGGTCACCTTGTACTTTATAAGCCAGGTCATCAACTCATGAATCGCCTTGTGCGCACCATTATCGATTCCCCAAGCACTTATCGAGATATAGAGTTGGGAGAGATGCACTCTGATAAAGCCCAGCTACCATTGAGTGCTATAATACTATAATGCCAGTAGAAATGATGCTTGGTCTAGGAGAGATATGATTATAGGTGTTCCAAAGGAAATCAAAATTAGTGAGAGCCGGGTGGGGTTAACTGAGTCTGGAGTGAAGCAACTTATTATTGAAGGGCACACTGTTTACATAGAGGACCAAGCGGGAGTTGGTTGCCGAATTTCCAATGAAGCCTACGAGGCGATGGGGGCTAAGATTCTTCCCTCAGCAAAAGAGGTCTACAATTGTGCGGATATGATTGTGAAGGTCAAGGAGCCTCTTCCCGATGAATATGATCTCATGAGAGAGGGACAAATTCTTTATACCTATCTTCATTTAGCGGCAGAGCCAAAACTTACCCGTGCCCTTTGTGAGAACAAAGTTAAGGCTGTGGCTTACGAAACGATTCAAATGGCGGATGGAAGCCTCCCCCTACTTAAGCCTATGAGTGAAGTGGCTGGAAGAATGGCCACGCAAGTGGGTGCTTTTTATTTGCAAAAGGACAATGGTGGTCAAGGTATTCTTTTAGGAGGTGTCACCGGGGTTCATAAAGCTGTGGTCACTATTATTGGTGGAGGTGTTGTTGGGACCAATGCCGCAAAGATGGCTATAGGGCTCGGTGCCGATGTGACAATTTTAGATACCAATACCAATCGCTTGGAGTATTTAGATGATATTTTTCAGGGTAAAATTCGCACTCTTTACTCCAATACTCAAAATATTGCGGCACGAGTAGAGAAATCCGATCTTGTGGTGGGGGCTGTTTTATTTACGGGCAAGAAGGCCCCCATGCTGGTGACCAGGGAAATGGTTCATAGAATGGTCTGTGGGAGTGTTGTGGTGGATGTATCTGTGGATCAAGGGGGTTGTATTGAAACCTGTCGACCCACCAGTCATGCCTCTCCTACCTATGAGGAGGGAGGAGTTATTCACTATTGTGTGCCTAATATGCCAGGGGTGGTGGCGAGAACATCCACTTATGCCCTCACCAATGCGACTTTCAAGTATTGCTCTATGCTGGCATCCATGGGAGTGGAAGCTGCTGTGAGTGAAGACCCCGCTCTTTACAAGGGACTCAATTGTTACGGTGGTTATGTGACTTATGAGGCTGTCGCCAATGATTTGGGTATGGAGTACAGGGATTTCAAGACTTTGATTTAATGTAACTGCTCGCACCCCTTCTACACCAGACTTTTAGCCTAAAGACCATTTTTATACTAAAGTATTGATTCTCAAGCCTCCCCATTTAATAATTCTTTCGTGAATACAAGAAAACAATCCTTACGAAGCGAAATTGAAAACCTCCAGAAGGAATCTAAGAAGATTCTTTCTGACAAGAGTATCCCACGAGAGACTAAACTATTTATTCAGTCCATGCTGACCATTATCACAGTTGTAGTGACTTTATTTTTGGAAAAAAAGACTCGTAAAAACTCCAGCAATAGTGGGCTGCCCCCTTCTCAGAACTCTGGTAGCAATGGGAACCGTAATAAGGAAGGGGCTGAGGAAGACAGCAAGAAAGGATCAAGGCTCGATAACAGTAAGGACACAGAGAGCAATGCCGTTTCCTTAAGCCACCACACCCCTCTGCCTCTGCGTTAAGCTATTTCTTTTAAAAGAACTCCCAGCCCTTTTGATAGACCTTTCATAGCTTCTTTTGAAGTGCCTCCTCTTCTCCATTGAAATCTTCATCAGCAACTTTATCTGCTTCCTAAATTTCTGATAGAGCCCCGCAACAAAAAGGGGGATGCTATCCATTATGAAATCAAGAATCAGTTTAAAGTTAGGTTTTTTGTAGTCATTTTTTACCAACTGATTCACACTGTCTTCATCCTCATTTATGCTCATTTGAATCTTTGTATAATTGAAGAGCCAAAAATAAGAATACAGCTCTTGCAATATTCCATTAAGGCTTGTTGAGTGCCACTGCTCCATTTTCATTGTCGATGTAAAATCACGAAATGTCGTTTCTATTTCCCAACGACGAGAGTAAAGAGCAACCATATCCTTCTTGTCCAAGGAGCCATGCGGAAGATTAGTGGCCAAAACAGAGAACTCCCCAGTCTTTGGGTTTTTATACTTATAGAGATGAATGACCACCCCCTCAATAACCATTTGTGAATACCAACCTGGGCCATTAAATAAATTTACGATGGGGATAAAAGTAGAGCCTCGCTTACAACGCGCAATAAAGAAGTTACTGGCTTGAGCATGGGCCTTAATAATCTCTGTAGATAAATAAAGCCTATCGTAGAGAGTTATGCTATTACTCTCAAAACTACCTATCATTTGAATAGCATTGGCGATTTCGTTGAGAGCGGGAGAATAGCAAAGATTCTTTGTCACACCCGATAAAACGTCATAAGCATGAGATAGATACATACGTAAGAAATGAGTTTCCATCTCATTTGGGCAAGGGTACCCACAATAACCCTCCTTTAAAAGATCTTTAGAGCGAGGAAGTGCTAATTGGTCGCCATCTATGGCATAGATATAAAAGGGTATATCCGAGTTTCTCAACAGAAAATGGGCCTAATTTCGACGTTGCAGAATTACCGCATTAAAAACCAAGAAAATAATTCAATTTCCATGATTTATCCCCCTCATTACTTTACCCATAACAAAACCATGGTTTAATCTCTTAATTTACTTATTGGAAAATAATACAGGAGATGCCATGGTCTTGAATAAGTTTATTATAAAGATGTTGAAATTATCATTCTTAAAAGTGACTTGGGTTAAATTTAAAAATCGAAATCAAGAACTTCACTTAGGGGTTAAACCCCATAAGAATGGCTGCCGCTGTCCTCATTGTGGACGCCGCTGTAAGATACTTAGATGCTTAGAAGAAAGAGTGTGGCGAGATATCGTCGTGTGCGGTACCCCCATTTATTTCCATTATTCTCCGAAGGAAGTTCTGTGTCCCACTCATGGTCGTATTATGGAGAGAATTCCTTGGGCCGACCACTTCAGTCGAGTCACCTATCGTCTGGAACTAACAATTCTGACCCTGACCAAGCAGATGACCCAAAAAGCCGTTTCAGAGCTTGTCAAGATACCCACATCCACCTTATCTGATCTTATTCATCGAATCATCCACAGGGAACGAGATGGTCACAAAATTCGTGGTTTGGAGGTCATTGGAGTCGATGAAATTTCTTATGCTAAGGGAAGGAAGTTTATTACCTTGATTTACGACATGAAGAAAGGCTGTGTCGTTTGGATTGGAAAAGGTAAGGGTAAGGAGACAATAGACTCCTTTTTTACAAAGGAACTCAGCCAATATCAGCGAGACAAAATTAGAGTGGCTTGTTGTGATATGGCTCAAGGCTACATCTCCTCTATCAAGGAGCATTGTAAGAATGCTACTCTCGTTTTGGACAAATTTCACATTATTCAATCCCTCAACAGGGCTGTGGATGAGGTGAGAAAAGAAATTTGGAGAGATGCCTGCAAGAAGGACAGAAAGGCTATTAAGGGAACTCGCTGGTTGATAGCCTACAGTTCATCCTCTCGTAGTAAGGCCCAAACTCGTAAAATTAACCTCATGGAGAAATCTAACAATAAAATATTCAGAGCATGGCTGCTTAAAGATAATTTTGAGCATTTCTGGGATTATGTGAGTCCAGGTCATGCTGCGAATTTTCTGAATGCCTGGATCACTCGTGCCTTAAGATCACGCATTGATTCTATGAAAAAGTTTGCCTTGATGCTCAGGAAGCACCAAGAAAATATTCTTTCCTTCATTAAAGATCCTGTCACAAATGCCAAGGCTGAGGGAATCAATCGCCTTCTAAAGATCATAAAAAATCGGGCTTCAGGATTTAAGAACCTACAGGGTTTTGAGAATATGATTTACTTGTGTGCTGGGGATTTGGATATTGTTGGAAGTTTCCCCAAGCGTTTTTGTACATTATAGTTTTTATTGTCGATCAACATTTCTTTTTCCAATTCACCTCCCCATACTAACTCCGCCAAGATGAGTCAGTTATCCACAGACTCATCCATGGCGACGCTGCGGCTATGGCCCTCGGAGCCACAATAAAGCAGCGCTGCTGTGGGTGAGTCTTGTGGATAACGGCGGCTCTCCACACAAGTGATTTGGTAGCCCTGTCCTCCGTGTTTTTATGTACAAATCTTAGGAATAACCTGTACATCCAGTTTTTAGCTATTTCCCTAGGGAATTTGGACTTTAGGCTCCGAGAAACTCGGATATAGCCATATAAAAGCCATGAAACGTTTTTCTCAATGGTTCGTAGTCTGTAATCAGAGATTCAAAGATATTTTTAAAAAATAGGTAAGAAATACTTTGACGTATCTTGCTGAGACTGCTTTTGACTGGCATGAGAAGCAGGTCACCAAAATGAGTCCATACCGTCTTAAGAGCGATTTGGTAGCCTTCGTAATTTGTTCCGGAAATAAGATAGATAATAGTAAAAAAGAAAATTTGAGGATTAAATTTTCGATTCCTTTTTTGTTTTTCTGGATCGACAAGGTGCTCTGGCTTGAAGGAAGAATCAAGTTTTGGTAGAATAAAATGGTCATCTGTGACGCGAACTCGTCATTTGGGGGCTTTCGAGATCAATATTGGATTGCATGTGACTTACTCCTTGGTTGAGGGTTGGGTGTAAAATAAAACAAGTCTTATTCTTGTCGATTTATCTAATAATTTCAAGAGATTTTTCTTAAGGAAACGGCATTGCGCCCTGGACGGAATCCGTAGCTATAACCGAGGAAATGTTCCTCGTAGATGGGAGAGAGGATGCTGTCTACAACGGCCTTCTGGACAATCTTGTCCTCCAAGGCCAGGACACCCAAGGGTCTTGTGCCCCCGTCTGACTTGGGTATTTCTACCCGCAAGACAGGTTGCCCTTTGTAAGCACCCGTTACTCCTCGGACACAATAGACAACTTTTCCATTGAAATTTCCATAAATATATATAATCATTCACTTTATGCAAGTGGTCGTAAATATGCTCACTATCGTTGGCATCCACCTGAGGATTCTTCCCATTTAGCTTCGAACCATAGTCAAAGGAATGATAATGGCCCACCAAACAAAACATCAAAATCCATGGACAGCTCAGCTAAAAAGTGTCTATCAAAGCGACCAAACCACACGGATTCAACAGACATACGAAGTTGTTGTTCCAAAAATAAAGAAACAATTAAAGCAGAAAGTAAAACAACAGAAAATAATGGAGGTTAAAAATGGAAACATCAGTAGCTCTTTATTGTCGAGTGTCCTCAGATAAACAAGCTCAAGAGGGAACCATTGATTCACAGATTTCTAGTCTTCACGATTTCGCTAAGGAACACAATTTTTGTGTAGAGGAGGATCTTATA
Organism: Bdellovibrionales bacterium; assembly: GCA_965261545.1. GTDB lineage: Bacteria > Bdellovibrionota > Bdellovibrionia > Bdellovibrionales > UBA1609 > CBDHDF01. Next base: position 253,112 of record CBDHDF010000006.1, read on the forward strand.
TTTATGGATAATGGTGTGAGTGGCGCCACCCTTGTTCGTCCTGCTTTAGACTCTCTTCGCGACAAAGCTTTTTCTGGGGAGGTTACAAAGGTACTTGTGTTATGTCCAGACAGATTAGCTCGTAAATATGCCCATCAATTGATTCTAATTGAAGAATTTCAGAGGCTAGGTGTTGAAATTATTTTTTCTAATAGAGATATTACAAATTCACCCGAAGATCAGCTTTTGCTACAAATACAAGGAGTCATTTCAGAATATGAAAGAGAAAAAATTATGGAAAGAAGTCGAAGGGGTAAACTTCAAAAGGCTTCTAAGGGCTTTGTTAGCGTTTTATGTGGAGCCCCCTATGGTTATATATATATTCTGAAAACAGACTCCGCTGACGCACGATATGAAATCCATCCAGAAGAGTCTAAAGTTGTTAAAAATATTTTTCAAATGTATTGCCGAAACAAACTAAGTATTAGAGCAATTGCAAAGGAATTAAATATAAGGGGGGTGCCTACTAGAAGACAACAAGGTATTTGGGGGCGTTCAACTATCTTGTGTATGCTTAAAAATCCCGCTTATTATGGACAAGCTGCTTTTAGAAAGACTATCAAGGTAGAAAGGTTGCGTCCAACCAAGTTCGCAAGAGACAATAATTTTTATCCAAAAAAACATAAATCAAGTTCTTCCAATCGAAATAAAAAGGATTGGATATATATTCCCGTTCCATCTATAATTTCTTCAAAAACTTTTCAAGATGCGTCCAGCCAATTGGAAGCTAACAAAAAACTTTCCTCTCGGAATAATAAAAAATATGAGTATTTGTTAAGTGGTCTTTTACGATGCAAAGAGTGTGGTTATTCGATCTATGGCAAACCTGCTTCTCACTCAAGGTATAAGCTTTGTTATTATCGCTGCATGGGACAAGATGGTTATAGGTGGCCAGCTAAAGGTAGAGTTTGCTCATCTCATCCCGTAAGAGTTGAAGTTTTAGATGACTTAGTTTGGGAACAAACAGTTAAATTACTTGAAAATCCTCAGACAGTTATAGATGAGTATACAAGTAGAATTCATGAGCAAAAAGGTGAACAACAATCATTGGAAAAATTAATTGTAAAAAAGGCTCAGGAGATTCGTCAAATAACACATGAAAAGGAACGTCTCTTGGATCTTTATCAAAATGGAACTCTAAATCTATCAGAAATAGAGTCACGATTAAAAAAAATAAGAGGAAAAATAAAGCAACTTGAAAATGAAAAGCAATCTTTAGAGTATGAGCAAAGGCAAGAAGGACAACAACTACAGCTTGTAGATCAACTCCAAGAATTCCAAAAAAAAGTGAGTGCCAATTTAAAGGTATTGAGTTTTGAGCAAAAAAAGGAGATTGTAAGGCTACTGGTGAAGGAGGTTGAGGTGAACATTAAGGCAAGTGAAATTGTAGTTCGACACGTTGTGCCAACCTCCAAAAGTTTGCCATTGTGTCCGGGGAGTAGTGTGGACCCGACGATGTAAATCGAACAGGTTTTGCACGAGGTTCTCGCCATACTCCTTCCATGTTAAATGGTCCACTCCCGCACTGGCTCCCCTATTCAAATAGAGGTAAGCCAAGTGGAGGGCTTCCACAGATACATGGTGAAGCAAGCAAGTGAGCTTACCATCCTTTCTCTTTGCTGCTATACGGACTTGCTCCGTCGCCTGTGACACCTTTTCCCAACTCTGTGTTCGGCAGATGCTTTGACGGATTGAGTTCCCTTCAGTTCCACCCCTTCGCTCCAAGGACTCCGCTGGGCTTGTAGGCCCTTTGTTCGTCCTCTTCATCGCTACTATGAGTGGATCCGATTTCTTTATTTCGTTCATGGGTTACGGTTACCTCCTTTCCCATGTCGCCCGTCGCACATGACGGGGTTAAATAAAGACCTCCCGAGGTCCCGAGATAAGATTCATATGTGCCAGTTTCTACGACGCCGTGGAGTCACCCACCAACTCACCATAGCGCTGGTGGGTATGTTGCGTTCGGCTACCATGACAGCCTCCGCACTCCAGAGTTCGGCATTTTCGACGCTCAATTATTTGGCCCACACACACCCCTACCGATACATCGCTTCGGCCTCACGGCCGACAGCGCACGGCTTGGGGAGAGAAGTGGTCGGTTGACCTTCCTCTCGGGGGACTCTAACCCCCTATCTTATCTCAGTTCGCCCGGCGAACCATGGCATTGCCCGCACTGATTGGCATGACTGATTCCCCTTAGCATAGCGTCATTGATGTTCTATAAAGACCTCCAATCTTTAACCAAGGAGGTCGAAATGAGAACAAAGATGGATCATGAGCGTTACACAAAAATAAAATCATTAATAAAGGCAAATATTCCCGACCGAGAAATCAGTCGCCGCATGAAATGCTGCACCAAGACTCTTAGAAAGATAAGACGTGGTCTTTTAACAGACCCCAAGGATTGGAAGACCCAAAGAGAAATTCCCCCTTGGTCTTACGGTATAGATTGGAAGATTATTGAGAAGGAGATTGAGGATAGGCATTGTTTAAGTGACGTTTGGGAGGAAAAATTTCTGAAGGTCATTAGCTACCCCCAGTTTACGAGGGAGTTTCATAAGCAATTTCCAAAAGCTGGCAAAAGGATTATTACCTTGCGTGATTTTCAGCCAGGCCACCAAGTTGAGGTTGATTACGCAGGATTTCAGCCAGAGTGGATCGATGAAGACCTTAATATTCATAAGGCCCATATATTTTGCTCAAATCTATGTTTCTCTCAGCGTATTTTTGCTTATGGCTCTTTGAGCGAATCTAGTGAAGATTTTCTTCACGCTCACGTTCTGATGTTTGAATATTACGGTGGGGTTCCGAGAGTGGTTGTTCCTGATAATTTAAAGACTGGAGTGAACACACCCCATTTGTATGATCCAGAGTTGAATAAATCCTACCAAGAGCTTTTGGAACACTATGACACGGTGGCTGTTCCCGCTCGAGTTCGTCGTCCCCAGGATAAAAGCCTTACTGAGAATGCCGTGAAGCTCGTTACAAGGGCCCTCAGGTTTATGTACAGACGAGAGACCTTCACCAGTCTGGATCAAATTAATAAGGCTTTAAGGGAGGTGTGCGAGAAGATAAATGCTCGCCCTCACACAAGATTTAAGGTCTCTCGCAATGAAAAATTTCAACGAGAGGTAAAAACTTTAAAACCCTTGCCTTCTTTTCCCTACCGGTGGGGACGTTGGGAGAAGAAAAAACTCCACCAAGACTGTCATGTGAGCGTTGAATCCAACTTCTACTCGGCTCCGTTTCAGCACCGAGGGGAGTATGTAGATGTAAAAATTGGAGTGGAGAGTGTGGAGATTTACTTTCAAAAACAGCTCCTCGCTCGCCACAAGAGGACCAAAGGTAAACTCGGAGAGTACATCACCAAAAACGAACACCTCCCGGAGCCCAGTCGCGCCTACAAGGAGGCCACTCCCCAGAACATTCTCATTCAAGCAAGTATGATTTGTAAAGAGCTTGAAAACTTCATTGAGGAGCTTTTTCAGGGTGGGACCATTGAAAATCTCAGAAGAGCTATGGGCTTTGTAAGCTCCTGTCACAAAGAAATCCAGAAAGAGGGCAAGGAAAAGTCCCTTCCTCTCATTATCAAAGCCCTTGAGGACTGCAAGCAGTGGGAGAAAAGGAGGGTTAGATATTTTCAGCAACAACTCCATTTCTATAAAGGGCAAAAAATAAAAAAGGTGAACGAGAAAATAGATCGTAAACAAGGCAACCCTTATTTGCGACATAACGAAAATCCAAATAACCAAAGCCCCAAGGAGGTGCCAGATGGATGAAGTACAAATCAAAAACCACATGCATGAGTTGAAGCTCTATGGAATGTTAGACAGCCTTGAAGTGGCGCTGGATAACACAAGCCACAAGACTCAAGCATTGGATCTATTGAACGAGCTGTTATTTGCAGAAGTGGAGGCTCGGAAAATCCAATTCAGCCAAAGACTTCTCAAGACCTCAAAGCTGCCTCACAAGGTCAGAGGTGAGGCATTTGACCACCATGCCAAAAGGTCTATTAGTAAAAGAGAGGTGGATAGGCTTCAAACTTTATCATGGGTTAAGGAGCAAAGGTCTATCATTGTCGAAGGGCCAACGGGGGTGGGTAAAACCTTCTTGGCCCAGAGCCTGGGACACCAGTGTTGTCAATCCAGAATCTCCACACTGTTTATAGACATCAACATATTTCTAGAAACCTTGGCCCTGGAAAGGCACTCAGGAAGGTATTTGAACTACTTGCGTCGTCTGGGCCGCCCCCAAGTGTTAATTTTTGATGACTTTGGATTAAGGAAGTTCTCCCAAAGTGAATCCACAGACTTCTGCGATATTTTAAAGTTTCGTTCCGATAGGTCCACCGTTATTACCACTCAACTGCCAATAACGCATTGGTCAGAAATTATTGATGATGAGGTGCTGGCAGATACTATCATCGACCGTTTGAAGCATACCGCCATAAAAATTTTACTTAAAGGAGAGAGTTATCGAAAAATCCAGGGAACAAAACTTGACCAGGACTTTTCCCTAAAATAGGAAGAAATAGGATTACAAATTAACTAAAATTTTCCCCAGAAATGGGAAGGAAAATCATCAATGACGCATTGAAATAGGGAAAGTGAGGGTAATGGGTGCAACCAGTGCGGGCAATACGCGCAATTGTACACTTGAAGGAAAAAATGTCAATTATACATTGACGAATAATATGGGGATGTGCTTTTTACCAGGAGTGGAGCCACATAAGTGGCTTTAAGATTTAAGAAAAAAATTGCAGTTACACAATTATTTTTACAGTCCCTTTGAATTCTTGGTTCTGACTTTGCCAACTCAGTAGACTTTTGTACGGTCAAATGACTTACAAAATAGTTGGTACTTTTTAGTACCTCAAGTTACAAAAAACGAAGATCATGTGTGAAAAAGTTCCATGCTTCCGTTGGCAGCGTTCAAACTAGAAAAAGATAAAACTAAATAAAATCAGATGTTTAGTAAATTTTCTCCCGTCTCGATTGTGGCACGAAATTTGATAGTAAAAAGATATGATATTGACTCTGCAAAAGCCTTCCCATTGTGTTTGGATTCATTCCCTAAAAACAACCCCCTGTTTGAAAGGCATCCTCCTGAAACAAATACGCCTGAACCTTAAGAAGGTCTACCTTAGGTATGTCAGATTTGTCACCTTTAAACAGATTTTCCTTGGTATGATCCCCTTGATACTTATCTATGCTTTAGGAGGGCAACTTGTTGCTCCACAAATAGTCTCGGCTCAAGATCAGCAGCAAGATAGTCATTTTATTGGAGACATCAACGAGCTTTATATTGCCGCCAAACTCTTGCGAACCTTGCGCTCACGCACCACAGATTTTGAGAAAACTCAGAAAATGTTTGCCCAAGTCTACTTACGTGGGGTCTCCGTAACACAGAAACTCAAAGATTTCGATGAAAAAGGAAGGCTAAAAAATAAAAAAGAACTTCTTCAAAGGCTTAGAAGCATAGCAGAGATTGCTGGTGTCGACTTTTACAAAACCTCATCCCATGGTAAAATTGTACCTAATACCAAAAGTCCAGAAGACGCCGCCCGCGATTTCTTTAAAAAGTACAACCCCCCACTTTATGAATCCATCTTATCTAAAAGTTCCCAAAACTCCCACTGGGGGTCCACCCTGCACCCTTTTTCCTCTCTTCCCAACAAACCCCCGTGGAAAACGAAGCTAAGGCAATCGGGACAAATGTTTGCCAACCAATTGTTTGCCTTCAGTTTGGCCCAAATGACTATTTCTGTGGCGCCGCCCATTTTTGGAGGCAACCCCGTGTCTGTGGAGCAAAGTTGGCGAGCCGTCACAGATCCCTACGGCATCATCGCCTTTGGAGGATTTGTGGGTGCTCATTGGGGTACAAATAAGACTCTCTCTCGGTGGCCCGTTCTTCCAAGCTCTCTCAATAACTTCATTGGCATGGCGGTGGGCTTTTCTATCTCCGCAGCCCTTCATGAACTCTTTATAGATACAGACTTGAGATCTTGCTGGTTTGCAGGAGACGAAGCGGCCTGTGAAATCGCAGGGAAAAGGTGGCTCACCAAAGATAAATATGTCGGTGACACACCCGATATCCTCGCCATGGGAGTGTCCGCAGGGGTTTCTCACTTGATTTTCTCTCAAACCATGGAAAAAGCCCTTAAAGCTATGCCTCCGTCCATGGCCTTGAAAGTATCCCAAGCCATGAGATTGCCTTTGTTTACATTCTCACCCATAAGCTTGGTCTTAAACACGGCAAGTTTTGTTCTCTTTTTGGGTTTACATCAAGCTATAGCTCCCACATTCTACGATGTGTGGGATCCTCTAAATTTGAACTGGCTCGGCTGGAGCCTCAGCGAAGAACTCAAAAAAGAAAAACCCTATGTGAGTGAATATATAAGGTCTTACCAGCAAAGCAAAAAGGAAATGGAATGGTTGAGAAATCACACAGGTGCCCTTCTCCATCACAGAGATAGCTATGCAGAGTGTCTTACGCAGAGTATTTTTCGTGTCAATGCGATTCCCCAATCTTCTCATTTAGAGAATAAACCCAGTCAGCAGTTACAGCATAAATATTTTCTCAAAAAACAACAAAAATGTGAGAGAAGATTGCAGCCAGCTTTTATTGTCCAAACCAACGCCGCTTTTGAGAGAGCTTCAGATACTCTTCGTCTCAAAAATTTTAGAAATCAGCAAATGAATTGGTTTATGCTGATTTCCAATTACGCCGAGGTTTACGGTGTCTCTCGTATGGTTTACAAATTGTTTCACGATCTCAAAAAAGAAGAATTGAAATTAAAGGCTCAAAGAGATCAGCATCAATATGATCAATCTCAATATGAAGAGAAAATAAAGGCTCTTCGTACGAAAAGAGAAGATCTTTTTTCCTCTCAAAAGAACTTCCGGACTTATGTAGATCAGCTTCGGCCCCATAGAAAATCAAAAGATGGTTCTCCAGAGTATGACTCATCGGAGATTCCATTTCCTAAAAGTGTTGGAAATACGAAACTGGGGCACCTTGCCGACTATATTCTCTACAGTATGGCTTGCGGATCCAATATTTTGAAAACTCAAAACCCTTTCACTCAAAGCGAAGACTCCTTTGAAAACACCGCAGACGTGGAAATGATAAAAACCCCATTTGGCTCAAGCTTTGAGTTTATTCCCCCCAAGATCACTGACACAAATCGGTTTGTGTGCACCAGACATTCCTTGGGCTTCAATTCTTTACTTCCAACTCAAAATTCACAAAACCTTGAAGACATATCCAAAGATATAAAAGAACGAAATGATGTTTATCGTGGGAGATGGCTTGGATCAGACCAAAAGAAATACAATAACTTGCCCGATTATATATTTGAAAATATGGACCCCTCATTTGTGAATAAGGACTTCAACCATGGTAAGGACTCCAGTCATGACCACGACTCTTTTCCCTGGTGGAGCACCCATGTTGACAAACCCACAGGGAAGGTCTGGAAAGCCTACAATAAAGCCTATATAAAACTTGTCAGCAAGGAACTCATTCCCGAATTGGTGGGTGAACCGCATAAAACTCAAAGAGTTCGGAGACCTGTTCATCCTCGCTCTTTCCAACGCCAAGATCCATCTCCAGACAAGGCCCACAATTACAACCGGCGCCAGCCCCGATGGGCGGATCAAAACCGGCACCAAAGAAACTCTCGCCCCTCCAACGAACTGGGACTCATTGACCAAACTTATCAACGTCTTCAAACCGACCAGCAGCTTGTGCTCGATTTAGCGGACAAAGCAGGGATATCCAAAGAGAAGCTAAAATCAGATTTTTCCTTAGCCCTAGCCCTTATGCAGGAAGAAATGAGCTTTCATAAGAGTTTCCTAAAAGATTGGAACAACGAGTACAGTCTCTACTCATCCCCTGAGGAAGTTTTAAGCCTTGTGACTCAAATGATGAACTCCCTAGACTCCATCACCATGGAAATTGCCAAGATGGGTGTCATTGAGGAGCCTTACACAAAACAACAACTTCTAGAACTCCGAGATCGCCAGCATTACTTGGTCATTATGTTGTCAGTAGTGGAGATTATGCAGCAAAGAGTTGTGTCTTATTTCCAAACTGTTGCTGGCTTAACAACAACACTTGGATTTAAGGATTCAGAGTGAGTATCATAGTAAGAAGTATCATAAGAAGCGACTTATGCACCCCACGACTGGCCAAGGCGCATAGACCATTGATTCCAAGTGTATAGATGTTCCCAAGTATATAGCAGGTACTGATTCAGATACATATATAGAACATAGGGTCAGTATAGAACATAGGTTCAGTCATCGCTCCTTGCAAATCGAGAAGGAGGGGGGTATCTATTAAAGTTGTGAGAGGTAAAAAATGAGCGAAACAATTGGCATGCAGGAAGACCCCAAAAGCGAAAGAAAAAAAATATTCCTCAGAAACTATGAGCCTCCAGACTATAGAATCGAAAAAATAGACCTCACGTTTCAACTCAACCCCCATGCCACCCAGGTGACAAGTCGCAGCCATGTCGTCCGTCGCACCACCACCTCTTCCTCTTCTTCCACTCTAGGTACTCCCCTTATTCTTCATGGGAAAGCTCTCAAACTTTTAGATGTTAAAATCAATGGAGAAATTCCAAGGTATGAATCTTCTGAAGATGGTCTCACCCTCTTTGAGGTTCCCGAAAAGTTTGAGCTACTTATCCAAACGGAGATAGCCCCCGAAAGCAATAAATCCTGTGAGGGTCTTTACCAATCCAAAGGAAACTATTGCACCCAATGTGAGGCGGAGGGTTTTCGCCGCATGACCTACTATATCGACCGCCCCGACAATATGGCTATTTTTTCGACAACCATTATTGCTGACAAAAAAGAGTGCCCGGTGTTGCTTTCCAACGGAAACCTTGTGGAATCCAAAGACTATGGTGAAGGAAAACATATGGCCCGGTGGGTAGACCCCCACAAAAAACCCAGCTACTTGTTTGCCCTTGTTGCCGGAAACTTAGATTTTCTACAAGATACATTTACAACCAAATCGGGTCGCCAGGTAGACCTTCGTATTTACACTGAGCTAGGGCGAACCTCCAAATGCCACCACGCCATGACAAGTCTCAAAAAATCCATGAAATGGGATGAAGACCGCTACGGCTTGGAGTACGACCTCGATCGATTTATGATTGTCGCTGTGGATGATTTCAATGCAGGAGCTATGGAGAACAAGGGACTTAATATCTTTAATGCAAAGTATATTCTGGCAGACCCTCAAACAGCTACAGATCAAGACTACGAAAACATTGAGTCCATTGTAGGGCACGAATATTTCCACAATTGGACGGGCAACCGAGTCACCTGCCGGGACTGGTTCCAACTAAGCCTCAAAGAGGGGCTGACTGTTTATCGAGACCAAGAGTTTTCTTCAGACATGGGCTCTCGCCCTGTGAAAAGAATTGAAGATGTCTCCATCCTTCGTGCCCATCAGTTTCAAGAAGACGGAGGACCCAATGCTCATCCCGTTCGCCCCCAGTCCTGCTACAGTGTCAGCAACTTTTATACCTTGACGGTTTATCGCAAAGGGGCCGAAGTGATTCGTATGATGGAGAGCTTTGTGGGCAGAAAGGGCTTTCGTAAAGGCATGGATAAATATTTTGAACTCTTTGATGGTCAAGCCGTAACCATCGAGGATTTTGTAAGCGCCATGGAGCAAGCCAACAATATCGACCTTTCTCAATTTAAAAATTGGTACGATCAAGCGGGAACTCCTGAAGTTTTTGTGACCACAAAATACAACCCCGTCATCCAAGAGTATACTTTAGATTTTCAACAAAGCTGCCGTCCAACCAAAGAATCTTCCTCTAAGAAACCCTATGTCATTCCCATGAAGGTAGGGCTTATAAGTGCAAAAGGAGAAAGTCTCCCCCTTGGCCCCAATGGTGAAACCCAAAAGATTCTCACCCTTACGAAATTTCAACAAAGCTTTACATTTAAATACCCCACGAATGGCCCCATTCAAAATTCATCTCCACCCACCCTCTCTCTTTTGAGAGACTTTTCAGCTCCTGTGAAACTAAACTTTGAAAGAAATGAAAAGGACCTCCTACTTCTCATGAAATATGATAGCAATCTATTTCAAAGGTGGGAAGCCGGACAAAATTTCTATTTAAAAAAGCTTCAAGAGGCCCTTCTTTTAAATGATAGTGATGTCGAAAAGGACCTCTCCCTAGATGGACATTTTCTTGAGGCTATGACTCTCAACCTCAAGGAAAGCTCCAAGGACCCCCTCTTTTTTTCAAAAATGCTGAGACTGCCGTCAATCTCATACTTGGAGCAATTCGTAAATACTATTGATCCCCAACAGCTTGTCAAAGTACGAGAGACCTTTATTTCAAAACTCGGTGAACAGTTGGAGAGTGCCTTTATAGAAGTTTACACTTCCCATAAAACCCATGGCGAATACCGTTTTGAAGATCATGGACATAGAGCCCTTAGAAATCTCGCCCTCTCCTATCTCACTCATACATCACTCCCAAAAGAACAGTACACTTCATCAAACAACATGACAGACTCATTGGCGGCCCTCTCGCTTATCAACAATAAAGACGACTCCACACGCCAATGGGCCATGGAAGACTTTTATCAAAAATGGCACAAGGACTCCATCGTCGCCAATACATGGCTTCGTCTTCATGCAACTTCTCTCGCTCCAGGGGGGCTTGACAGAGCCAAAGAATTAATGAATAGCCCTGTGTTTGATATCAATACCCCTAATAATGTCTACAACCTTTTGGGCGGCTTTGCAGGCTCCTCCTTGGATTTTCACCGCATGGATGGTCGGGGTTATCAATTTGTGGCAGATCAGATTGTGACCATTGATAGTCAAAACCCCCAAGTGGCAGCACGACTGGCCAGCAACTACGATAAGTGGAGAAGATATAGCCCCGAAAGGCAGGCTCTTATCAAGTCTCAATTGAAGAAAATTCAAAACACCAAGGGGCTCTCTCAAAATACTTTTGAGATTGTGAGTAACTCTTTATTATAATATATTATTATGATTATAATAATAGTAGTAGCTAAATGGTCGCTCACCCTCATGCACCTGGCCATACTCTCCGATAAAGATAACGTGATGAAGACAATAACAATAAATAATAGAAGGAGGTTTTAATGAAACAAAAAGGATTGACAAAAAAAGCAGTTATCACTGCCGCCATGGCGGGTTTTGCTGTTGGCAATGCCAATTTGGCTCAAGGTGAGCATTCAGATTCACATCAAGGCTCATCACCAGAGGAGATAAATTATGAGCAGCGGCATGAACACAGCCGTAAACGACATGGGCATGAACAAGATAGATCCCACAAAGCGCATAGACCGCACTCGAAAGATCGAGCTTCTGAATCTGGGTCTATGCACAAAAGTTCGGGAAAACATGAGCATACAGTAACCCCTAAGTCAGGGGGACATAATGGCTGTCCCAATGGCTGCCCAGCCCACACTTCAGATTCCTCCAAGAGCAAATAGGAGCATAAGAATAAGTAGGGGCATAAGTAAAAAGGGGCATAAGATATTGGCGGAGACTTTAAGAGGCAACTTAGGGGGAGACTTAATATCTGAAAAAGCCTGTTTGGGCCTTGGGCTACGCAATTCTTTTCAAGATATGGTTCTCCGTGGCGCCTCTAAAGCCCAGTGGTTTGAAGTGCTGACTGAAAACTATCTCGGCCTAAAGAATTATGGGCAAGGAAACCCCCTTCGGGTTTTAGAAAAAATCCGAGAAAATTACCCCATTGTTTTTCATGGGGTTTCCATGTCCATAGGTAGTGATTCTCCCTTGAATACAAACTACCTCACTAAGGTTCAAAGTCTTATTGAACATATTCAACCTGAGTGGGTTTCCGATCACCTCTGTTTTACAGGGGTAGGAGGAACTCACTCCCATGACCTTCTTCCCCTACCCTACACAAAGGAAGTCATCACCCATGTTTCTGAAAGGATATTGAGAGTGCAGGATACACTCAAACGGCCTATGGTTTTTGAAAACGTCTCTAGCTACTTGGAATACAAATCCTCTGAAATGCCAGAGTGGCAATTTATCTCTGAGATTGTTCAGCAAACGGATTGCAAAATACTTCTCGATGTCAACAATATCTATGTGAGCAGCCAAAACCATAATTACAACCCCTTAAACTATGTGGAGGGAATCCCCCTTAAAAGCGTATGGCAAATTCATGTGGCGGGTCACAGTTCAAATGGTGAAATGCTTGTGGACACCCATGACTCCCATGTCATTGAAAAAGTCTGGGATATCTACGCCGCGGTCATTGAAAGAACAGGACCTCTTCCCACACTTTTGGAATGGGATCAAAACATCCCTGCATACTCCACGGTAGAAGCCGAGTTGCTCAAAGCCCCGCAAGCCCTTAAAGAGCGTGGAATTCCATGGAACAACAAGACGTCAATCACAGGCAAGGCCCCAAAAGACGTACGTACTCTTAAAAAGAGTAGGATTCCATGAAGCTAAAAAATTTACAAAATTTATTCTTAGAATCTCTTTTGCAAAAAAATCCTCCCCCTGAAGTTTCCTCAAAGATGCTCTCACTCATTTCTTCTCAAAAGGGAATAGATAATGAGAAAAGGTTAGCTGTCTACCAAAAATCCTATCGAAAGCGCATTATTCACCTTCTTCAAGGAGATTATAATATTTTTTCCCACATGATGGGCTATGAAAAATCTTGGAAAATTTTCAGTGATTATTTAGATAAAAACCCCTCCCACGAGTTTTCTCTTGTGGAAATTGGAAGGGCCTTTCCTTATTATGTTTCACAAAAAAAACATGAATATCCAAAATTTATACCTGACCTTGTTGAATTTGAGTGGCTACTTCATGCCAGCTTTTACCGAGAATATGATCGTTTTCAAGAAACTGTGGAGTTCCCCTGCACTCTCCTGAATGGTAAATCAAAGACCAAGCTTCAAGTTCAGCTTCACCCCTCTGTTCAAGTTTATTGGAGTCATTGGCCTTTGGATGAAATATATTCTAAAAAAAAGAATCAGGATGTCTTGCCATCAGACACAGGACTTCTCATTTGGTCCATGGGGGGAGAAGTGAAATTTGAAAAAATAGAAAAATTCTTTTTTGGCTTGGTGGAGGGGCTTCAAAAGGGAGGGGAGATTCACAACATTGTCAATCAAGCGGCCTCTTCCATGGACACAGCCGCAGGAGCAGGTGCAAACACTACCTCAGCTCAAAAAGAAATTCCTTCCATGCTAGAAAAGGCCATGAGCCACCTTGCATCTAAGAAATTACTCACTGAGAAGGAAAAAAAAGAAGTATGAAGTTCATTCTTGCCAGCACATCCAAGCACCGAACCGCTCAACTCCAAAGCCTTCACTTAGAGTTTGAAGCCATAGCCCCTTTATGGAATGAGGAAAGTTTTAAAAAAAACAGAGGAAATTTTAAAACCTCTAAGAAAAATCTTAAAAACTCTGCCAATATTTCCACATGGTCTCCTGCTCAATGGGCTCAAATGGCTGCCACCCAAAAGGCAAAAAGTCTCCTTGCCAGCCACCCAGACTCCATCATTATTGGAGGAGACCAAGTGGCATCTATTGGAGCGCATATTTTCGACAAACCAGGAAGCTCTGAAAAAGCCTTCGAGCAACTCAAAACCATGGCCGGAAAAACACACCAACTATGGACAGCTCTCACCTTGGTTTACAAAGATCAGGTATGGGAACATATAGACACCACCCACATGTCCATGCGCCCTCTCTCTGAAAAGACTCTCAGAGCTTATATTCAACGAGACAACCCTGTGGACTGTGCTGGCTCTTATAAATTTGAATCCATGGGCCTAGGGCTTTTTAATAAAATTCAAACAAAGGACCCCTCAGCCATTACGGGTCTTCCCCTTATTCAACTTGTAGACTGGCTGCTTAAACTGGAATACCCTTTGTATCTGCAGAGAATACCCCGCCCTTTTTAGATAATTCATCTTGTATTGTCCTATATGAAGATAATCTATAAATGTTGTGTATAAAAATGGCCACGAATTCAAGTCCTTACCTCTGAGTTTTTATGTTGGACTATGTTTTATCTTTTTCTGAATCCAGTTGAAAATGAATCACTTCCACAAAGCTATAGGTTTTAAAGTTGCCACCCTTATCTTCCATGTAAACTTCCCTCAGTCCCCACGTTCCTGGAGCTGAACCTTCAGGGAGAGTGACTGCAATGTTGAGGTGGCTCCACTCAGTGGGTGAGCCACCTTTAAAGAAAAGCGTGTTAAAATTGGAGTGATAAAAATAAAAGTGGTGGGTTTTGCCTGTGGGGTCTTCCAGCTTAAAGGAGATGTGCCCTGTTCCTGACAGATCGTCTTTCACTCGAATGGATAAATTGACGACGGTTTCTCCATTGGGAGATTCAGGGTTCACAGGGACTGCTGAGATGACAATTTGATTGACATCAAGTTCGGGGGGAGTGTTATCTCTATTGAGAGGCGCAATGTGTATGGTTGTGATATTCTCATCTTTAGGATCTTTAGAGAAGTATTCACCTTTGGAGTTTAAAGAGCGATCCACCATTTTAATATAGCTAATACCGTAGAGTCCTGTGGGAAAATATTCGTTGATTTGAAATTTCACAGTGGCTATGTTGGTTTGAGTGTTAACAGATCCCCAGCTTCGTAAGGAATAAACCCGATCCGCTCCTTGAAAAGACAAAGAGGCATAGGCTCCTCCATCATCCATTTTAATATCTTCATCAATGGACCAATTTGCGGTAATTTCAAAAACATCTCGTCCCTCTTTTTGAATGGTTTTTGTAGATAGTTTCATGGAGTCTCGAATGTAGAGAGGGGCCACCTTGTCTTCTTTTGCATTGTTAATAAAGAGTTTAAAACCATAGTCATCAAGGTCTTCAAAGCGTTCATTGCCCACTTGATCTGTGACCACAATTTGCTGAGTGATCCAATAGCCATTTTTGGCATTCTTAGGCATGCTGAAACGACCGCGAAGGACATGGCCATTTCGACGGCCATTGATTGGGTACAGTCTTAGGTCGACGAAAGTATCAATGGAGCTTAGCAGTCTCATATAAGCACTTTGAGCACTTGTCTGATAACCTTCGATTTTTTGAAGCTCGATTTCAATAATAACTTCTTTGTCTTCATGGCCTGTACCATTGGCATAAACATCCACGCGCTGGATTTTTCCAGGGTAGTCATAGTCGGGGAAAAGATTTAAAACCTCAAACTGAAGGTCTGAACGGACTTGGGTGAGATATTTGTAGCCATTCATAATATATTTTTCAATAAACATATATTTTTCGGAAGCCACAGATTGTAATTTCTTAGGGTTTCGAATGTAGAAGGACAAAGATTCCGCCATATCTTCATTGGGGTCTAGGAGGTGGGCATAGGGTGTGACGAAATGGGTTGTGGAGGTGGTGGACCAACCACTGGGATCATTGGAATTTTTGTACCAACCTCCAATGCGAATCCATTCATTTTTGATATCATCACTAAAAATATTGCCCCACAAAAAGTGAGCTTTTTCATGGAGAACTGTTTTATGGACGGCATCTCTGGTTCGCCCATTTGTAAAAGCGGTTTCCATAAATTCAATGTAGCTATTAACATGGGGTCCTCGGGGGGAAGCCACGGCCACAGCCTCTTTTAAAACAGGGTGAGGTTGCCCATCGCGACGACGTAAAAGATAACGAAGCCCCGGAATCTTGTAATAACCTTCTGGCATCTCAGCCAAGGCCATAATAACCTCCACCAATTCATTGGGTTTGAAGGTTTGATAATGGTCCCAATGTTCACCTGTAAGCTTTGTCAACTTACTTCGTTGAATATCTGTAGTAAGAGCAAATTTGTCGTCTAATATTTTTCTCACAGATCTTTCGTTTTTTCCATAATTTGTATAGAAATGAATCAAGGAGTGAAATAGACGGCGAGAAAAGAAATGCCCCACCTTTCCATCGAGCTTCACCATTTTGGGCTCAGCATAATTAAAGGCAGATTGAGCCAAGGTGACAATAGCTCCCTGCTGCATCTTTTTAATAGAAATATCATCGATGAGTTCTTCCTTGGTAATGATAAATTTTGTTTTTGAGATGGTGTGGTGGGGAATAGATTTTATTGTTCGCAAAAGTCCTGTGGCATAAAGACTTGTCCAAGAGGTATCTCCATCATTGCTCAGTATGATATTGTATTTTTGTAGTAAAACTTCGGCAGCGCTTGAAAATGAGTAGTTTGTGTCTTGACCTAAGAACTCAACAGTGTGTTTAAAGCCTGTTTCAGAAGAGTACTCGTAGTCACGACCCTTGAGGTCACTTTCCCAGTGGTAGTGAAATGAGTCGTTTTTGATGACTTCAAATTCAGCCGTAGTTCCTGTCATGGTGCCTGACTGAACTTGAACCATTTGCTGAGCTTTTGCGGCGTGAAAGCCTGTGCCAGGCGCCTCTGTGGTTATGAGGTAGTGACCTTCAGGAAGTGGTTTGTCCACAACAAAGGACCCTGAACCAAAGAATTTTTGGGTTAAGACAACGGCTCCCTCATCATTTTGGATGGTCATGAGAGTTTGCTTACCTGTGGTAAGACCTCTTATCTCAATGGAGATGCTTCCATATCCTTCTTTCAATCCATTCGTGGTTGATGAATTGTTGTAAGGATCCGTGGATTCAAGTTTTTGACAACCTGTTAGGGCTGTTAGAGCCAAAATACAATAGGAAGTAAAAAGTAGTTTTTTATGTAAATTCATAGATATATTCCCCACCCTTAGTTAATGGCCTATACATGAGGCCGAATACACTAGAATGATGCAAATATCATGCCATTCAAATGTTTGTGATAAGGCTTTTCTTCGTTGATAAGTTAAGAATGAGCTATAATTATGACATTTGTTCAAGTTTCCAACATTTTAGGATCATTTTCTAGACCAATTATGAAATCAAGAAAGAGGAACTAAGACTCATTTTTCAGTGATCTCGAAAGAGAGGGAGGTCGGTGAAAGGTGTCCTTCGAACGTCTTCGCAGAAACACGAAACTTCCATACCTCTTCATCCCTCAGTTTCGTAGCAGCATAGGGATAAGAGGCAGAAGAGCCCCTAACGGGCGGGGACACCTCTAAAGTAGACCATGCATTCCCTCCATCGGTGGACACTTCCAATATATAAAAGGAAACAAAGGGTTGGTAACTGTGATGAAATGGGTCCCATGATAACATGATCCTCCGACTCGCCTCTTTCCCTGTTTTTAGATTTGTCCCTATCCCTACATTAGAATCAGTTTCGTCAATGGTTCCTGTGAGGTTAGAGGGGGCAGGGAGAGCCATTCCTGAAACCTCATTGTACTCAAGGGCAACAGTGGATCCGTCCATGGCCCGCAGTTCAAAGGTCTTTAAAATTCCATTGGTGGATGCAACCGTATAACTTGTCTTGCTGTCTTCCCCCAAGTCTCTTAAAGGTATGGATATCCAGCTTCCAGATGTAAATTCGCCACCTTTATTTTTGAATTTCTCTCGATACTTATATTCGCTGATCCCTGTGATCCATGAAGGAGGAGGTTCCCACGACAATATAATCTCTCCATCTTGAGACTGGGTGGACAAATTTTGAACTGCATCAATCTCTAAATCAGATGCAGTGGTTGCTGAAGCGGCGAGATGACGAGACTTAGCGGTTGCAAAATGGCGAGACGACGAGGCTTGGCTGTGAAGCTTCTGGTTGGAGGAAGATGTAAGGAAGAAGGTTCTTCTGGTGCTGAATTCATCGACGTGGTGGGTGAACTCTACGATTTCACCACGCCCGACGTCACTCATCGCACTCAATTGAAAAACATAATTATTACTAACGAGAGCAGAACTCCTCCAAGCATGACTGTCCTTGGAACTGAGTTTATTTCCTTGACCTAGGCGCTCTGTATTGAACAACTTTATCCATTCGCCGAAACTTCCTCCCTGTATTTTTTTTCGAAGCTCGTAATGCAAGATATTACTGCCCCTATCATTGGGAGTCCTCCAATAGGGGAGTATTACTGTTGGTGGTGGATGGCGAGACTCATAGGGGTGAGCCTTTCTAGGGGCTAAGGGGAGGAGGCGCTCGTTCGTCACCGTGACAGCTGCAGTCGAGGGAGGGCCGTTACCCAATTTATTGACTGCGCGCACTTGAAAAGTATAAGTGGTTCCATTCGTGAGATCATACACCCAGTGCCTCCTTTGTCTAGGCCTTTCAACAGCACTGTCTGGAATATGTATCCAGCTTCCGTATTCGCCTGACCCGGCTTTTTGTCGATACTCGTGTCTAATAGCGTGGGGGACTCCATACAGAAAGTTCCAAATTAAATAAGCTCCTCTATCCCTAGGCATGACGATGAGTTCCGTTACTCTTTTTGGAAGAAGTTCCTTCACTTTGACTGGATCGCCAGTGCGAGCGCTGGGGAGGGGGCCTGGGCCAATATTATTTACTGCACGTACGTCAAAAGTGTAAGATTCTCCAACGATGAGAGAGGGAGAAGTCACCGTAGATGTATAGACAGCAGTTTCATGGCTATCGCTGATAAGGCGACTATTTGTAATATCCACCCAAGGATCGTAGTTTATGGCGTCTATCCTTTTTTTTCGATATTGAAATTTGATAATAAAATCCGGTTTATTGTATGACCAAGTTAACTTCACTGTGTGATCTATAGGGCTACTAAGAGTGACAGATAAGGCTTTGGGAATGGGAGTCAGGTAGAAATCGACGGCATTGGAGGGGGTGCTCTCACCAAAATCATTTATGGCTCGCACTTCAATGCTATAAGCTTCGTAATAAGCAAGAGGACTAATCGTGTAGCTGACCTGATTGGCTTCACCAGAAGCGCTATTTGGAATATCCACCCATCTTCTAAAGTACTGTCTTCCTTGCTTTTTTCGATACTGGTGCTTGATGATGGCACGACCACTGTCACTGCTGGCTGTCCAAGAGAGCTTCACGCCTTGGCTTCTACGAATGATTTTGAGATTCTGAGGATTTGTGGGAGCCGAAGCTGTAGCAACTTCGGAGTTTGGGGGAGGATTGGAACCTGGAGCGGGAGGAGGCGGTGAAGGAGTGTTGCTCGAAACCGGTGTGGGAGGAGGCGGTGAAGGAGTGTTGCTCGAAACCGGAGCGGGAGGAGGCGAAGGAGTGTTGCTCGAAACCGGTGTGGGAGGAGGCGGTGAAGGAGTGTTGCTCGAAACCGGAGCGGAGGGCTGGGACTCTTCCAATATCTCGGCAACAGCCGTCGCAGGAGGACTATTACCAACATCACTCACCACTCGTACTTGAAAGGTGTAAGATGTATCATCAGTGAAAGGGGTCACTTTATAGCTTATTTTATAAGAGCCACTGGAACGATCATTTGAAATATCTACCCAGTTTTCGTAGGCCTCTTCTCCTTTCTTTATTCGATACTGATATTTAATGATAATTCTGCCATCTTTATTTTCGGAGGGTATGTCCCAAGATAAAACGACCTGTCTATCCTCAAACTCTGCTTTTAATGCCTGTGGCCCCCATTCCTTGGAGGAAGATTCCTCCATTTTTTCGCAGCCTAAACATAAAAATACAGACAAAAGAATAACGAACTCTAAAGAAAATATTTTACGAATAGCCATAAATCTCCAATTTTCATTTTGTACAAGACTCTCTCATAAAAAAAATCATTACTTAATATGAGTACAAATTATATCGTCTTATGGCTAATAAACTTTAGGGGTCCACCTCTTTCACTTTGGCAAAGAAAAGAATTATTAAATGGGGAGGCTTTAGAATCAATACTTTAGTATAAAAATGGTCTTTAGGCTAAAAGTCTGTGCAGAAGGGGTGCGAGCAGTAATTACGAATATTAAAAAGAACTCTCTATGAGCAAAGGCAAAGGAAAAGAAGACTCGGCAGAATTGTCCTCTGGATCCGTCCTTAAATCCAATTTGAGAAATTTTCCTCCTTTTTTTTCATAATGATATCTATATACGAGCCTCTCTCTACTGATACTACGGGCTCCATCACCCCTGAAAAATTGAGACGTATTTAGTGCGCCCATTGTGTGGTCTTGAAAATAACTATTACTTTGATCACTCCACCTTAGGGATTTAGCAAATCTTAAAGATATGCGTTGTTCGCTTGATAATTCTTCATACAACAAACGCATCTTGTAGGGGGAACTCACAATACGATCCAAATTTGAAAGATCAGGCTCTCCCGCCCACCTCCTTCTGGCGTGTTCGGCCTGAAAACGACTTGCAAAAGAAAGTTGGTTTTTCTCGGAGCAACCTATAGCACATGCATGAAAAGTAATGGTGTCTACCTGCTTCACTCCCAGTGGATCTATTTCCTTTACACGACGAAGTAAATGACCAAAGAAATCCTTTGGATCCAATAGTGTTCTTCTTGAGTCGATCTCTATCTGTCGGGCATTCCCATGAGTACTAACTAGTTCCTGTCCAGGGAAGAAAGTTAAGTAGTTTTAAGTATTTACATGCCTTCCCTTTAGATTTTATGCTTTAAAATGGAGTCCATCAAACATAATCCGTGTAAATTCAGTTACTTACATAAAACGGAAAAATAAAATAAGTTCCCCCCCCTCTCTTGACGAACCTTTCACAGCCCCTCCCTTTCAGTGACTTATGTGGCTATCAACTGGTTACTTGATATGAGAGGAAGAGTTGGATCAACCTGTGTTTCCACCGTGGTGATTTCAAACCTCCTTCAGGGAAATAACATTACGTTGCGCATCAACTTCAAAAAATACTTGACGTGTTTTTTCAGAGAAATAATTTTTGATATTTTATTCTTCATTTATTTTTTATGTAGGTTTTAGGAGGCGTGGGAACCTCTCTATGAGGTAGAATTCTTATCCATGTTCTCCGAGAACCTCTCTGATTTTTTTCTTCTTAAAAGACATCCTTGCTCACTTTTTTCCCTCAAAAAAACGTATGTTAATATAAAAATTAAAGAGAAACTTTCACCAAAGGGGGGACTATGCGCCATTTGAAGAAGACACAGTTGGGACTCTTTTCCCAATATCCTAACCACCAACTCAGTACAGAATTGCAGCAAATTAATAACATCATTGATCGCCATCCAGAGTTTGCCCATATGGTTCATGAAGACCTTGTTAAAGAAAAGAAAGATTCTGGTGATATTGGTATGACATCGGAGCAAGTTCTCAAGGTGGCTATTCTTAAATCCATAAGAGGTCTTTCCTATCGTGCGTTAGCCTTTAATCTTGTCGATTCAGTATCCACCAGAGCTTTTCTGGGCCTTGAATTGGAAGAAAATTACGCTCACTCCACCTTACAGGACTTGATTGTTCAAATAAGTGAAGAAACTTGGGGAATTATTAGCGCCTCTTTAGTTTCAGATGCAAGAGATCAAAAGATTGAGCCGTGTAAGAAAATGAGATTGGACAGTACAGTGACGAAATCAAATATTCATCATCCAACGGATGCATCGCTTTTATATGACTGCATAAGAGTTACAGAAAGAGAATTTAAAAAAGTTCGTAAAAATGTCATGAAAGATTTTTGGCGACTTATTTCAAGAGAAGATCTTAAGAGAGCAAAAACCTTGCTTTACAAAATTAATAATTCCAAAAATGATGCGGAAAGACTACCTTGCTATAAGGAGCTTTTAAAAATCGCTACCAAATTGAACAAAGGATTACCTGATACCATCAGAAAGATAAAAAAAGAACAAAAATGTGTGAAGATGAATGCTTTGAAAAAGAGTCTAAAACAGTTAGAAAATGTTGCCTTCTACCTGGAAAAAATCATCTTTCAAACTCAAAAAAGAGTTATTGAGGGGAAAAAAGTATCTTCTGAAAAAAAGGTCCTATCCATCTTTGAACCGCATACAGACATTATTGTAAAGGGGCAAAGAGAAGTCGAGTTTGGGCATAAAATCTTTCTGACCTCAGGGCAAAGCAACATGATTTTAGATTGTCAGATCCCTGATGGCAACCCCGCAGACTCTGATATGTTTTTAAAAGTTATGAATTCAGTGACACAAACCTATGGGGCTTGCCCTGTAAAAGTAAGTGCAGATGGTGGGTTTGCTTCAAAAGAAAATCTTGAAGAGGCCAAAGAGATGGGGGCTAAAGATGTTTGCTTCCCAGAAAAAAAAGGAATGAAAATATTAAAGATGGTTAAAAGTGCTTGGGTCTTTAAAAATCTTCTCAATTGGAGAGCCGGAATAGAGGCTGTTATTTCATTCCTTAAGAGATGTTTTGGTATGAGAGTTGCTTACTGGAAAGGGCATGATGGTTTTAAGAGGTATGTAAAGAATGCCGTTTGTGCCTATAATTTTGTTGTCTTGGCAAGACATGAATTATCAACTGTCACCTAAATTTATCCATTAGGAATAACAGCAATGGACCAGGTCGAAGGTGCTAAAATCTTCCAAAGGTAGGGGTGCGTCTTCAAATCGAAAAAACTAGGGCGCAAGTCGCTTAAAGACCTTTTTCCCCTTAATCTGTAGAGTTTGTGTGGCAAATCTCCAACTCTCACTCCCCCATTGAGGCATTGGGAGGCTCAATGGGGAGTGTCAGAGAACAAAAAATGGGCCTTTCTGGACAGAAACTAACTAGTTTCTGTCCAGGGAAGAAAGTTAAGTAGTTTTAAGTATTTACATGCCTTCCCTTTAGATTTTATGCTTTAAAATGGAGTCCATCAAACATAATCCGTGTAAATTCAGTTACTTACATAAAACGGAAAAATAAAATAAATTCCCCCCCCTCTCTTGACGAACCTTTCACAGCCCCTCCCTTTCAGTGACTTATGTGGCTATCAACTGGTTACTTGATATGAGAGGAAGAGTTGGATCAACCTGTGTTTCCACCGTGGTGATTTCAAACCTCCTTCAGGGAAATAACATTACGTTGCGCATCAACTTCAAAAAATACTTGACGTGTTTTTTCAGAGAAATAATTTTTGATATTTTATTCTTCATTTATTTTTTATGTAGGTTTTAGGAGGCGTGGGAACCTCTCTATGAGGTAGAATTCTTATCCATGTTCTCCGATGTTAGCTGACAATTAAAATGCCCCACCGTCGCCAATGAAAAGTGGCCACTTTTCAGAGGAGGACCTATGGTGATTTTTGGCATTGTCAACCGAGACGCATATAATCAATTGATATTACTCATAAAAAGGCTCCGAGCTGATAAGAACTCCTTTTGGGTTCTTGTCGACCTGGAAAGGGGCTCCGTGTTGGAGAGTCCTTCCATGACAGCCTATTCAGGTTCCATATTTCTCCTTTGTAGACTGTTTCTGGATTTCAATGAGGTTAAATATATAGTCAAGAAAAGCCTGTTTAGGCTGTGCCCATTTTCTAAAGTATTTAAATTCCACAAGATTCCAACATTTGCCTCAATTTTCATGGAATTTCTTTCTGAAGACAGCTTGCTTATGACCTTAAAGCCGTCGCCAATTAAAATGTCCCACTTTCAATATGGATTGCGGTTGTCGCCAATGAAAAGTGACCAATCTTCAGGGAGTGTTCAAATACTAGACAATGACAGTCTGGAGCTTCAACAAGCCTTAATGGAATATTTCAGTGTGAATCAGTTGGTAAAAAATGATATAGGAAGCAGATAAAGTTGCTGATGAAGATTTCAAGCACTTCAAAAGAATGAAAGGTCTATCAAAAGGGCTGGGAGTTCTTTTAAAAGAAACTTAAGTTAAATATATAGTCTCTAAAGTATTTAAATTCCACAAGACATGGAATTTCTTTCTGAAGACAGGCTTCCCTTAAAGCCGTCGCCAATTAAAATGTCCCACTTTCAATATGGAGGTTGTCGCCAATGAAAAGTGACCAATCTTCAGGGAGTGTTCAAATACTAGACAATGAAGTCTCTTCTTCTGATATAGATACTAAGCTCACAGAGTCCCTCCCTTTTGCAACTCAAAAGGTTAGCAATGAGGAGGATCTTATGATTAGTCAATACACTTTCGGCCGCATTCGTGACCTGAGTCACAGTGGTAAAAATAAGACAGAAATATCTCGTGAATTAGGGATCAATCGTAAGACGGTGCGCAAGTACTGTGAGTCCAACACCCCACCGAAGTACAAGGCGAGGTCCAAAAGAACTCGCCCAGATCCCCTTAATGGATATATGGATCGGGTGAAGTACTTTTTGAAGTTGAACCCAAGTAACACCGCCCGTGAAATATATGAGCTATTAGTTGAGGAGGGTTATCGTGGGAGTGAGAGAACGGTTCAGAGAAGAGTTTGTGAGATTCTTGGTTCTCGCCCCAAGGAGCGTTTTTTCAGCCAAAGATATGATCCTGGAGAACAGGCTCAGTTTGATTTTAAGGAGAAGGTTGCTTTACCATTTGCCGATGGTGTTCAGATCGTTCATCTCCATTTTGGAACATTGCCTTGTAGTGGCACCTGTTGGGTTCGTGCCTACCCCTTTCTTGTCTATGAGTGTTTCATCGATGGGGTGCATGCTTTTTTTGAAAAGATAGGTGGGATGAGTGCGAACATCCGTATTGATAATTTATCTCCCTGTGTGAAGAAAGTTCTTAAAGGAAATCAGCGAATTTACACCCAATCTTTTGATCGAGCCATCCAATACTATGGATTTAAGGTTCTTCCCTGCCGCGCAGGGAAGGGCTCTGACAAGGGAGATGTGGAGCGTGATATTCGAACCTTCAGTTCTCGGATAAAAAATATTGTTAGAAACAAAGGAATTGTTTTTAAAGACTGGGATCATTTGAATCAGTTTTTAGAGTCTTATATGGATCAGCATCAGAGTGACTCCACCAAATCTCGCTTTGAGGAGGAGGCCAAAGTTCTTAAGCCTTTGCCTCCACGAGATGAAGATATTCTCTGTAAGGTGAATATTTGTCAAAGTAATGGTTATGGGACTTTGAGAATAGGTAAAACCACATATTCCATACCTGATGAGGTGATCCAATCTCCCTGTAAAACCGTACAGGGTCCCTATCATGTCACGATCTATCGTGCAGGAGGGAAGCAAGAAATTGTCGCTCGCCATCAAAGAAAACCTGATGGGGAGCATAGTCTTCTTCTTGAACATATCCTTCCCTCTTTAGTTCGTAAGCCGCAAGCCATGGTAAGATGGGCTCACCGATCCATTCTTTTTCCAACAAATGTGTTTGAAAATTTTTATCAATACCTCAAGCAACAAGATTCAAGCCGTGCCGAGCATGAATATTTAAGAGTTATCAACTTGATTCAGCATGTGAGTTGGCAGGACTTATCTACAGCCATGGAGCTTCAATTAGAAAGTCGTGAGATTTTCGACTTTAAATCCATAAAAGATTTGCTCTTAGGCAATCCCACCAAAATTAATTTGAATGACCAACAAAAACCACTTCAACCTAGATTGTCTCAATATGACAGTCTTGTTCCAAACATAGGAGGTTCTTAATGAATCACGAAGAACTTATAGGTTCTCTTAAAAAACTCCGACTTCCAGCGATGGCGGATGAATATGTTGCAACGGCTAGAGTTGCCGAAAAAACAAAAAAGACGTATGAACAGTATTTAGGTATACTCGTTCAAAATGAGCTTGCTGACAAGCATTCCCAGAGAGTGAAAAGATTGCTTAAGGGGGCCAAGCTTCCTCAACTTAAATCACTCCAAACTTATAACTTCCAGAAAAGAACGGGAGTGACAGCTCAGCAAATTAATTGGATGGCAGAGGGAGAGTGGGTCAGAAAAGCCTGTAATGTTGTGTTTTACGGAAGCTTTGGAATGGGGAAAAGTCATTTGGCCATGTCCCTAGTTCGTTCACTCTGTGAACAAGGCTATCGATGTTTATGGGTCACCACTCATGAACTTATTGAAACAATGCGTGAAAGCAAGAAAGAACTCTCATTGAATGCTCTTTTTAAGAAATTAGACCGTTTTGATCTTATTGCTTGTGATGAACTTGGCTATACAGCTTCCTGCACAGAGGGTGCTGATCTTTTCTTTCAATTCATATCTCAGCGATATGAAAGGAAAAGTCTCATGATCACTACAAACTTAACTTACTCTGAATGGGATAAGGTGTTTCTTAACCCTATTACCACCGCTGCTGCTGTTGATCGAATTATTCACAACTGTGAAACCCTCAACATTGAAGGAAAAGAAAGTTGGAGAACCGAATCGGCAAAAGCCAAGTCTAAACAGAGCAAAGAGGAAAGTTCAACCAAAGAAGTTCATTAGAGATCCCCACTTTTGGGGAAGGAACTCGCCAGTTATCCACAAAATTTATCCACAGCAGCACTGCGTTGCTAGACATCGGGGTCACAGCCGCAGTGTCGCCATGGATAAATTTATGGATAACTGGCTTTTACCGTACTATTTGCTCGTCACTCTCGCGGAGCTTTAGACATTAGCTGCGCCAAGGAATCCTGAAAAATACTCCATTTACCTCTGCCATAGGGCTGAAGGATGCATTTGGGGTCATGCCAAAAGTGGTGGGCAGAAAATCATTCCTCAGAATCTTGTGGCATAGTCCGAGTTAAATGATGAGCAAAATAAAGACACTTGACTAAACTCTGAACGAAGAATAACTAAATCAGTACATCATCAACTGGCCGTTTTTCATTGGCGACGGCTTCTAAAAATGGCCAATTTTAATTGGCGCCTAACATCCGAGAACCTCTCTGATTTTTTTCTTCTTAAAAGACATCCTTGCTCACTTTTTTCCCTCAAAAAAACGTATGTTAATATAAAAATTAAAGAGAAACTTTCACCAAAGGGGGGACTATGCGCCATTTGAAGAAGACACAGTTGGGACTCTTTTCCCAATATCCTAACCACCAACTCAGTACAGAATTGCAGCAAATTAATAACATCATTGATCGCCATCCAGAGTTTGCCCATATGGTTCATGAAGACCTTGTTAAAGAAAAGAAAGATTCTGGTGATATTGGTATGACATCGGAGCAAGTTCTCAAGGTGGCTATTCTTAAATCCATAAGAGGTCTTTCCTATCGTGCGTTAGCCTTTAATCTTGTCGATTCAGTATCCACCAGAGCTTTTCTGGGCCTTGAATTGGAAGAAAATTACGCTCACTCCACCTTACAGGACTTGATTGTTCAAATAAGTGAAGAAACTTGGGGAATTATTAGCGCCTCTTTAGTTTCAGATGCAAGAGATCAAAAGATTGAGCCGTGTAAGAAAATGAGAGTGGACAGTACAGTGACGAAATCAAACGAGTCCATTACTTAATACCCCCGTCAACGACAGAGGTTTTAGAGAGCTAAGGGTCACGGACCCCTCCCATCCCCTTTATAGGAAGTCATTCAAGGTGATTTCCATACCTAAAAATCAGAAAAAATCTACTTTTGCTTTTGTTCAATACAAGAACCACATGACGCTACGCATACCATTGGCTTCTACCAATCTGAACCCCAATCTCTACGATAGGCAGGCCCCAAGCAAACTTGGTATAGTTGCAATTCAGGAGCTAATTTCACTGACTCAACAACTGGAAGAGCAACTATGTCAATTACACCAAAAGATGTCTGGCCAAGACTGCCAAAAGAAATTCAAAAGCAAGTCATCAAAGACTTAACTTTAGCCATTGAGGAGATTATATATGAAAACATCGGAATTGATTACACCTATTCACTTAAAGAGAAAAGCCATAATATACATCAGACAGTCGACCCCTCAGCAAGCCATCAAAAACAAAGAAAGTCTCGACCTTCAATACTCACTCAGGCAAAGAGCTACTGAATTAGGTTGGCAAGAAGATAGTATTGAAATTGTCGATGATGATTTGGGGATCACAGGAAGTAGTATACAGTTTAGAGAAGGCTTCAAGAATATCCTTGCAGAAGTGACCTTGGAAAAAATTGGTATTATTCTATCGTACGATGTCACTCGTTTATCTAGAAACTGTACGGACTGGTACCAATTACTTGATCTGTGTGCTTTTAAGAATTGCCTCATTGCTGATAGAGAGTCTATTTATAACCCTTCTAATGTTAATGGAAGAATGTTACTCGGGTTTAAAGGTCAACTCTCAGAAATGGAATTATTTACGATACGCAATAGATTAACAGCAGGTCTTCTCAACAAAGCCAAGCGAGGAGATTTAGCTCTTAAATTACCAGTTGGTTTTATTCGAACAGAACAAGGTAAAGTGCTAAAAGATCCAAATAAAGATTTACAAGATCGCATAAATTTAGTATTTACTATATTCTTAAAACTGAAATCAGCCGGTAAGGTGTCGCAATTTTTTAACGATAACAACCTCTTACTTCCAAGAGTTGATTTTGTAAAAAGTATTCATTGGAAAAAAACATCCAAGGCAGCCATACTTTCTATTTTGAAGAATCCAGCTTATAGCGGAACTTTTGTATATGGCAAAGCTGAATGCCGTAGAAAAGACTTAGCTGGAAAACTTAAGTGTACAAAGCTTCCACTTAATGAATGGAAAATTGTTGTGAAAGATAAATATCCTAAATATATCGATTGGAATACATTCTTAAAAATACAAGAAATTCTAAAAGACAACTACACTGAATATACTCGTAATAAAACAAGAGGCATACCTCGCCCTGGTAAGGCCCTCTTACATGGGATAGTCTATTGTGGAGAATGTGGCCACAAAATGTCAGTGCAGTATAAAACAGCAACTCGATACTTATGCAACTATCTACGCCAACAACATCGGGAACCTACTTGCCAATTCATTCCTACAGATCCAATCGATGATTATGTAGTAAACGCTTTTTTTAAGGTTCTTTCCCCTGTCGAGCTAGACTTGTATGCCAAGGCTTTAGAAAATAAGTCAAAAATTGACCAAGAGGTTTACAAATCACACATTCAGCAAATTCAGCGTTTAAGGTATGAAGCTCAACTGGTAGAAAAGAGGTATCGCAAAGTAGACCCTGAGAATAGACTTGTTGCAGATGAATTAGAAACACAATGGGAAGAGGCTTTAGTAATACTTAAAAAAGCCGAAGATCACCTAGAGAGGGTTAAGAATGAACAGCGTATTCCAACTGTGATCTCTCAAAAAATGAAAAGAGAATTTTCAGATTTGAATCAAAAACTACCTTCGCTATGGGAGGATAAGATATTGACCAAAGACATGAAAAAGAAAATTCTTAGAACATTGGTTGAAAAGGTTGTCATTCACAGAAAGAAAAGAGATATGGTTGCACTGAGAATTGTTTGGATTGGAGGAGATACAACAGAAGCTAGCATTCCAATCAAAGTTGGATCTTTTGATGAACTGTCATCTTCTGAAACGATAAAGAAAATAATTGCGCAGCAGGTCAAGCTTGGGGTGTCTGATGAAGATATTGCCAAACTATTGACCCAAAAAGGATTCAGATCACCAATGGATACCACTTTTCTCAGAAATACTGTGAAGTCCTATAGACTAAACAATAAAATCTATCGGAATCGAAAGCACTCTTTTCCGACCAAAGTCGAGGGAAGCCTCACAACATCTCAAATTGCAGCACTTATTGATGTTAAAGTTCATTGGATTTATCACCATATTAAACAAGGGAGGATCATTGTCAAAAAACACGAGAAAACAAAGGCTTATCTCTTTCCAGATAAGAAAAAAACCATATCTGACTTTAAAAAACTTAAGTCCGGATCAATTAAAAAGCTACGTTACTAAGGGGGTATCAACATGAGTGATCAAATATTCATCATCCAACGGATGCATCGCTTTTATATGACTGCATAAGAGTTACAGAAAGAGAATTTAAAAAAGTTCGTAAAAATGTCATGAAAGATTTTTGGCGACTTATTTCAAGAGAAGATCTTAAGAGAGCAAAAACCTTGCTTTACAAAATTAATAATTCCAAAAATGATGCGGAAAGACTACCTTGCTATAAGGAGCTTTTAAAAATCGCTACCAAATTGAACAAAGGATTACCTGATACCATCAGAAAGATAAAAAAAGAACAAAAATGTGTGAAGATGAATGCTTTGAAAAAGAGTCTAAAACAGTTAGAAAATGTTGCCTTCTACCTGGAAAAAATCATCTTTCAAACTCAAAAAAGAGTTATTGAGGGGAAAAAAGTATCTTCTGAAAAAAAGGTCCTATCCATCTTTGAACCGCATACAGACATTATTGTAAAGGGGCAAAGAGAAGTCGAGTTTGGGCATAAAATCTTTTTGACCTCAGGGCAAAGCAACATGATTTTAGATTGTCAGATCCCTGATGGCAACCCCGCAGACTCTGATATGTTTTTAAAAGTTATGAATTCAGTGACACAAACCTATGGGGCTTGCCCTGTAAAAGTAAGTGCAGATGGTGGGTTTGCTTCAAAAGAAAATCTTGAAGAGGCCAAAGAGATGGGGGCTAAAGATGTTTGCTTCCCAGAAAAAAAAGGAATGAAAATATTAAAGATGGTTAAAAGTGCTTGGGTCTTTAAAAATCTTCTCAATTGGAGAGCCGGAATAGAGGCTGTTATTTCATTCCTTAAGAGATGTTTTGGTATGAGAGTTGCTTACTGGAAAGGGCATGATGGTTTTAAGAGGTATGTAAAGAATGCCGTTTGTGCCTATAATTTTGTTGTCTTGGCAAGACATGAATTATCAACTGTCACCTAAATTTATCCATTAGGAATAACAGCAATGGACCAGGTCGAAGGTGCTAAAATCTTCCAAAGGTAGGGGTGCGTCTTCAAATCGAAAAAACTAGGGCGCAAGTCGCTTAAAGACCTTTTTCCCCTTAATCTGTAGAGTTTGTGTGGCAAATCTCCAACTCTCACTCCCCCATTGAGGCATTGGGAGGCTCAATGGGGAGTGTCAGAGAACAAAAAATGGGCCTTTCTGGACAGAAACTAACTAAAATGGACCCCAAGCGAACATTCTCAGAAAATACGCTCCCTTCTACACTTGGACCAATGCCGTTTCCTTAAGCCACCACACCCCTCTGCCTCTGCGTTAAGCTATTTCTTTTAAAAGAACTCCCAGCGCTTTTGATAGACCTTTCATAGCTTCTTTTGAAGTGCCTCCTCTTCTCCATTGAAATCTTCATCAGCAACTTTATCTGCTTCCTAAATTTCTGATAGAGCCCCGCAACAAAAAGAGGGATGCTATCCATTATGAAATCAAGAATCAGTTTAAAGTTAGGTTTTTTGTAGTCATTTTTTACCAACTGATTCACACTGTCTTCATCCTCATTTATGCTCATTTGAATCTTTGTATAATTGAAGAGCCAAAAATAAGAATACAGCTCTTGCAATATTCCATTAAGGCTTGTTGAGTGCCACTGCTCCATTTTCATTGTCGATGTAAAATCACGAAATGTCGTTTCTATTTCCCAACGACGAGAGTAAAGAGCAACCCATAGGTGTTCGTGGTTTTTTATTCTTTCATAGCAAGACCTTTTTAGCCATATTCATTGATGTTTTTCGCCGTCGGTAGTTTGTGTCATAAATTTCATGGGAGAATATCTTGATCTTCTCTATCAAAATATTTAAATACTTTTGAGATGAGCTTAGGAGATATTTGATAAAATCAGAGGCTAATAAGACGGTAACCTTAGCAACTCTTTGAAACGATGTGGAGTTATTTTGTTCCTTATTGAGTTTAGTTCTTCCTATCCTCAAAACAACACTTGATGTGAGGTGAGCCGCTAATGAAGCAAGAAGAAGACTCTCTATGATATTTTGATCGTTTGAGGTGATCTGATTTGCATTCAAAGAATTCTTACAAGATTTGAAAATAAGTTCACATTGCCAACGTAAACGATAAATTGGATATATGGACTCCGCTGCCACATCTAAATTCGTGCAATACCAATGATAGCGTTTTTCGGAGGAATTCCAGAAGCCTACAATTCTCAAACTTACCCATTTACCATTGGACAAGACACTGCCTATAAATTCAACAACATCGTTTTTTTTCTTGAGTTTAATATCAGAGAACTCTTTTCCAACATAGTAATCTGGCAAACCTTCAACAACAGCATCAATAAGAATAGAGGCATTTGACTTCACTCTAGACAAGAAAAATCCTTTAGCTTCATGAATAGATGACAATAAGCCATAGTCCCAATATCCCAAATCAAAGATGACTAATTTTCCAACGAGTTCCTTTATATCAGGAAAGCACTTCCTATCGTTAGTGGAAGACGGAGTTAATTCGAACCAAGTCATTATACCACTGAATAAACTGAAACAAGCGTGCCATTTAATTCCTGCGTTTGTTCTTGTCCCTGGAAAATTCTCAGATGCTCCATCCCAAAGGCTTATTGTGCTTGAGTCAACAAGAAGAACGTCTGAGACTCCCAGTTGTAATAATATGGCTTTGCTCCCATGAAAAGCTCCATGAGATAGCTTTATCATGAGCATTTCAACCAGTTTACTCAGAAGCTCTTTTAATCTTTTTCTAGAGAGTCTTTCCCAGAAGCTGTGTCTTTCAATTCTTAATCCTAAATGACTTATCATAAACCTCCTAATTCCCTCTATTGAATATGTCTTAGAGTCTCCCTGGAATGACAAGACAAGAGCCACAATAAACTCAAGAGGTGGAATGGTTGCCCGAGAGTCCTTTTCAGGAATAACTTTCTTGAAACATTTTTTGATCGTTTTAAGTGTTTGAGCTTCCGTGCTCATATTTGCCCCCTGCGTTTAAAAAATAAAAATTTCCTCCAATTAATCTTGACCTATTAAGATACTAACGCGAGAATCATTAAGTCTGTAGATAACTCACTTGTATCTATGCGGATTCATTGTATTCGACAGGAGCAAAAAATAGCAATGATTTTTGGACTTTTAATATTACTTTCTTTGGGATCCTTTATATCTCTTCTTATTTCCTTATTGGTATTTGGATTTGGTTATTTACTGGCACTCATCCTCCCATTAACTCAGATGCAAGCATCTTCTTTGTTTTTTGCTTCACTCACACTTTTGGTTCTTACATGTATTTTTATGATGCTCATATCTCAATTTAAAAATCGTTACTTTCACAAGAATCTAGGAGATATTCTTTTTGATAATTTGGATGAGGATTTGGAAGATGAAAAGCAAAAAAAAATTGTAACTGAAGATATGTCTGCATCACAGCAGAAAAATGACCAAAGCGAAAAAATTGGAAGAAATCAATCCTGTCCATGCGGAAGTGGAAAGAAATTTAAATTCTGTTGTTCCCAAAAGTCCACAGTTCTTTCGTTACACAATTAAGTCTCTTAAAACACATGGCTTGTCGTGGATATCAAATGTCAATCTGCGTCCATTTCTCAAAATACCATCTATAAATATTTATAAATCGCCCACTTCCCTCTATGTAAAAAAGGAGGCTTGAAAAGTATTTCCATTAATTTGGAATTAAAATTAGAAAAAAACCACGAACACCTATGAAGAGCAACCATATCCTTCTTGTCCAAGGAGCCATGCGGAAGATTAGTGGCCAAAACAGAGAACTCCCCAGTCTTTGGGTTTTTATACTTATAGAGATGAATGACCACCCCCTCAATAACCATTCGTGAATACCAACCTGGGCCATTAAATAAATTTACAATGGGGATAAAAGTAGAGCCTCGCTTACAACGCGCAATAAAGAAGTTACTGGCTTGAGCATGGGCCTTAATAATCTCTGTAGATAAATAAAGCCTATCGTAGAGAGTTATGCTATTACTCTCAAAACTACCTATCATTTGAATAGCATTGGCGATTTCGTTGAGAGCGGGAGAATAGCAAAGATTCTTTGTCACACCCGATAAAACGTCATAAGCATGAGATAGATACATACGTAAGAAATGAGTTTCCATCTCATTTGGGCAAGGGTACCCACAATAACCCTCCTTTAAAAGATCTTTAGAGCGAGGAAGTGCTAATTGGTCGCCATCTATGGCATAGATATAAAAACCATGAAACGTTTTTCTCAATGGTTCGTAGTCTGTAATCAGAGATTCAAAGATATCTTTGAAAAATAGGTAAGAAATACTTTGACGTATCTTGCTGAGACTGCTTTTGACTGGCATGAGAAGCAGGTCACCAAAATGAGTCCATACCGTCTTAAGAGCGATTTGGTAGCCTTCGTAATTTGTTCCGGAAATAAGATAGATAATGGTAAAAAAGAAAATTTGAGGATTAAATTTTCGATTCCTTTTTTGTTTTTCTGGATCGACAAGGTGCTCTGGCTTGAAGGAAGAATCAAGTTTTGGTAGAATAAAATGGTCATCTGTGACGCGAACTCGTCATTTGGGGGCTTTCGAGATCAATATTGGATTGCATGTGACTTACTCCTTGGTTGAGGGTTGGGTGTAAAATAAAACAAGTCTTATTCTTGTCGATTTATCTAATGATTTCAAGAGATTTTTCTTAAGGAAACGGCATTGACACTTGGACCCGTACCAGCTAATGAAAGATGATCCAAAATGACTCTTGTAGGATTATCTTGAGAAGAAGAGTTATACAGACTCACAAGCTTCATCTGCGTATCGCTGATATCACTTGGGTCATATTGATTCCACTGACTAAGCCAAAGGGTAATATATTGTGGTTGTCCCCCCGTAAAATCCATAAAATTGGTGGGATTGCTGTTGCTGTAAATATAAGGAGATTCATTGTACATAGCTGGATCGACGCTTGTGAATCGAAGGGTATTTGGATCATATTCTCTTTGATAAAAGTGATAGCTATTGAGTCCGGTGAATTCGGAGTTCACAGGTTGGCCCGTGTAACGATACAGCACTGAAGCCACATCGCCCGTGGAATTCGTCTCTCCATAGGGGGTATAGCCAAAATTCCCCAATAAACTATTGTCTTTGTTAAGAACAATCCGAGTAGAACGCTCATGGTCTGCAAGTAAATAGCGTATTTCACCGTTCACCACTTGAGCCAAGACCTGGCCTCCAGGGCCAAAAATATTAAGTACCTGTGTCTGCGCCTGGCCCTGATCAGAAATCTCTACAAGGGGGTGGAGTCCGGATCCATAAATCATGGATATAGTTTGAGCCGATGCCGTTTGGGCCGAGAAATTATGTGCCAAAAAAAAGAAAATTAAAAGTTTCAAGATAGCCTTTAACCTAGCAAAGCCAGAATCAAGAGTCTTAAAGAAATTAAAATGACGCTCATATTTTTCAAAATAATATAGCAACCAAAGAATACCCAACATTACCTCATATACAAACAACGACTTGAAGAAATTAAATCGTAACTGCTCGCACCTTACATAGGAATTTCTCCCTTGAGAGCCATATTGATGGCCTCTAAGGAAGAGAACCCCTTGTTTCTCATAGTCTTGACACAATGCCGTTTCCTTAAGAAAAATCTCTTGAAATTATTAGATAAATCGACAAGAATAAGACTTGTTTTATTTTACACCCAACCCTCAACCAAGGAGTAAGTCACATGCAATCCAATATTGATCTCGAAAGCCCCCAAATGACGAGTTCGCGTCACAGATGACCATTTTATTCTACCAAAACTTGATTCTTCCTTCAAGCCAGAGCACCTTGTCGATCCAGAAAAACAAAAAAGGAATCGAAAATTTAATCCTCAAATTTTCTTTTTTACCATTATCTATCTTATTTCCGGAACAAATTACGAAGGCTACCAAATCGCTCTTAAGACGGTATGGACTCATTTTGGTGACCTGCTTCTCATGCCAGTCAAAAGCAGTCTCAGCAAGATACGTCAAAGTATTTCTTACCTATTTTTCAAAGATATCTTTGAATCTCTGATTACAGACTACGAACCATTGAGAAAAACGTTTCATGGTTTTTATATCTATGCCATAGATGGCGACCAATTAGCACTTCCTCGCTCTAAAGATCTTTTAAAGGAGGGTTATTGTGGGTACCCTTGCCCAAATGAGATGGAAACTCATTTCTTACGTATGTATCTATCTCATGCTTATGACGTTTTATCGGGTGTGACAAAGAATCTTTGCTTTTCTCCCGCTCTCAACGAAATCGCCAATGCTATTCAAATGATAGGTAGTTTTGAGAGTAATAGCATAACTCTCTACGATAGGCTTTATTTATCTACAGAGATTATTAAGGCCCATGCTCAAGCCAGTAACTTCTTTATTGCGCGTTGTAAGCGAGGCTCTACTTTTATCCCCATTGTAAATTTATTTAATGGTCCAGGTTGGTATTCACGAATGGTTATTGAGGGGGTGGTCATTCATCTCTATAAGTATAAAAACCCAAAGACTGGGGAGTTCTCTGTTTTGGCCACTAATCTTCCGCATGGCTCCTTGGACAAGAAGGATATGGTTGCTCTTTACTCTCGTCGTTGGGAAATAGAAACGACATTCCGTGATTTTACATCGACAATGAAAATGGAGCAGTGGCACTCAACAAGCCTTAATGGAATATTGCAAGAGCTGTATTCTTATTTTTGGCTCTTCAATTATACAAAGATTCAAATGATCATAAATGAGGATGAAGACAGTGTGAATCAGTTGGTGAAAAATGACTACAAAAAACCTAACTTTAAACTGATTCTTGATTTCATAATGGATAGCATTCCTCTTTTTGTTGCGGGGCTCTATCAGAAATTTAGGAAGCAGATAAAGTTGCTGATGAAGATTTCAATGGAGAAGAGGAGGCACTTCAAAAGAAGCTATGAAAGGTCTATCAAAAGCGCTGGGAGTTCTTTTAAAAGAAATAGCTTAACGCAGAGGCAGAGGGGTGTGGTGGCTTAAGGAAACGGCATTGCCCCCTGAATAGTTACGATTTTCTATTCATACCCATTCAATACCCCCTAGAGCTTGTCCAAAAATAAGTTGAACAATTTTAAGTTTTAACTCAAAGATGGAATAATTGAGTAATTCCATTTTGAAAGTACTTTATTCTTAACAAGGTTGATTTGTGAAAAGTTCTCATCTGAGATTTTTTTCCCAGTCTCATAATTATTTTCATCGATTTTTGCTTTTATTGTCAATCTACTTTTTGTTGTTGTAGAGCCAATAATCTGTATGACTGTTTCGTAACTTTTCAGAGGTTGACCTTTCCAATGCATACTTATATGAGAAAACATTCGATGTTCTATTTTATTCCACTTACTTGTTCCAGGAGGGTAATGGCAAACATGTACTTCAAAACCCGTTTGATTAGAGAATTTTTGTAGGCTGTACTTCCAAAGTCTATTTGTGGTCCCATTACTACCCCCACCATCAGCACAAATAAGAATCTTTCGGGCATACTTGTAATTTGCTTTACCAAGCTCAGCCCACCACATTAAAATGCTGTTTACAGCAAACTCCGCTGTGTCACATGAGATACCAACATTGACAAAGCCTTCATCTCTGCAAACATCATAAGTTCCATAAGGAATGGCCTTGCCTATCCCAAGAGATGCAAAATCATGGTCCTCGACAAGAAGGGGGTTAGCCTTCTGTCTCCAGTTGCTACCTTGGTTCTTAAAGTTTCCTACGTTTTCTTTCTTTTTTGTATCTATAGAAATTACAGGAAATCCATCCCGTATAAATCTACCAACCTTTCTATTAATTAATCTAAATTGTCGATCTCTATCAGGATGATCAGATCTAGATAAGGATTTTTTATTAGCCTGAATAGAATAACCTTTCTTCTTTAATAATGTATGAACTGTGGAATGTCCCAATGTATGACCTTTCTTATTTAGTCTTTCAGTTATCTTACGAACCGATTGGCCAGTCCAAATTATAAAGCTCATTGGATCACCAGAGGTTGTTTCTAATAAAATCTCATCTAGATCACTTAAAAGCTTATGGTTATAAGTTGTTACTCTGCTCCGACCACCTCCAGTAGATCTAATTCTCTCTGAGTCTAAATTCTTTTTTGAAGACTGGACCTCTTTCATTCCTCGGGTTATAGTAGTTCTTGATAACCCAGTGAACTTAGCAACAGCAGTAACTCCACCACGACCAAGCTCCAAAGATTTGACCCCTGCGAACCACCTCTTTTGTGATTCATTGAGAGTTGCAAAAGATTTAAGCCATTCCTTGCTAACTTTATCCATACCATAAAGTATAGCAGAAAATATGAATTGTTCAACTTATTTTTGGACAAGCCCCTAGTTCCTGTCCAGAAAGGCCCATTTTTTGTTCTCTGACACATAGTTTAGAAAAAATTTTATATCCACACAAGTGGACTATGAAAAATACGTATGATTATTATGCAATACCCCATGACTTTATGGGTCTATACCTTATACACCTATACCTTACCTATGTATTCATAACCTAAGCTTTATGAAACCGAAGCCAAAGCCAAAAAGAGTTCAAATAAAAAGTAAGAGTTTAAGTGATTTCAAAAGAGGATTTCTATGACCAGCGCATGTGCAACAAGTAAATTTACAGATGGATTTGAAGGTGGATTTATCATCCTAGACTTTGGTTCACAGTTGACACAGCTCATTGCCCGTCAGCTCAGAGAACTCCATGTATTTTCAGAAATTCACCCCTTTGATACCCCTCTCCATGAACTTGTCCAGCGTCGCCCCAAGGGGTTTATCCTCAGTGGTGGGCCTCGCTCTGTTTTTGAAGACCATGCCCCTATACGAAGCATCGAAGAGTTAAGAAAAATAGCTCCTATTTTAGGCATATGTTATGGAATGCAACTTATTTGCCATCAATTCGGTGGTGAAATCGAACCCACAGACAACAGGGAATACGGCCTCAATCACATATCTTGGAACCAAAGTTTAGTAAGTGAGATCCCCATGCACCAGAAAGTTTGGATGAGCCACGGAGATATTGTTAACAAAGTCCCCCCTCACTTTGAGTGCATGGCCCTATCACAAAACGGGCACCCCACCGTGGTGAAAGGCCCCCAAATCATTGGCTTGCAATTTCACCCCGAAGTCAGTCACACAGATTTTGGTATAGATATCTTCAAAGCTTTTATCTTTGATATGTGCAAAGCCAAGGCCACTTGGCAGCCCCAAAATATTGTGGAACAAATTAAAGAGAATCTCCAGCGACAAGTTCCTAAGGGAGAAAAGGTTTTATGTGCCCTCAGCGGCGGTGTGGATTCCACAGTTGTTGGGGTTCTTCTCACACAAAGTCTAGGGTCCGACCCTGTGAAATGCCTTTTTGTAGACAACGGGCTATTGAGAAAAAATGAGTTCCAAGAAGTTCTCCATATCTATAAGCAGCTGGGTTTAAAAGTGAAAGGGGTGAAAGCTGGCTCCCTCTTTCTCAAAAAACTCCAAGGAGTCACGGATCCCGAACAAAAAAGAAAAATCATTGGTTCAACCTTTATCGATGTATTCAAAAAACATATGGATAGTTCCATTCAGTGGCTGGCCCAGGGAACCCTGTACCCCGATGTCATCGAAAGTCTTTCTCCCCGAGGAGAAAGTGTCACTATTAAGTCCCATCACAATGTGGGGGGGCTCCCCAAGGATTTCAATTTAAAGCTCATCGAACCTCTCCGTGATCTTTTTAAAGATGAAGTGCGTGGACTGGGAAAAGAGCTGGGGATTCCCCACAAGTTTTTGTGGCGACACCCTTTTCCGGGCCCAGGGCTGGCCATTCGCTGCTTGGGCGAAGTCACAGAGAAGGCCCTCCATACACTCCGTGAATGCGACGCCATATATATAGAAGAGTTGCACAAGCAAGGATTCTACCATAAAATTTGGCAAGCCTTTTGTGTTTTGCTCCCCGTACGCACCGTGGGAGTCCAAGGA
The DNA here is from genome assembly GCA_965261545.1 of Bdellovibrionales bacterium. Taxonomy (GTDB): domain Bacteria; phylum Bdellovibrionota; class Bdellovibrionia; order Bdellovibrionales; family UBA1609; genus CBDHDF01. Next base: position 292,719 of record CBDHDF010000006.1, read on the forward strand.
GATGCGAGGACCTATGAAAAAACCCTCGCCTTTCGAGCCGTAACTTCTAGGGATGGAATGACTGTGGATTGGTTTGATTTTCCCTTAGAATTTATGAAAACCTTTTCCAATCGAGTGGTCAACGAGGTCAAAGGAATCAACCGAGTGGTTTACGACGTAACAACAAAACCCCCTGGCACCATTGAGTGGGAGTAAAAGCCCCATGAGCTTTGTTCACCTCCATGTTCGTTCCCAATTCTCTCTCCTCCAAGCCACCTGTCGCTTTAAAGATATTATAGAAATCGCATCCACCGAGGGGATGCCTGCTGTGGCCAATACAGATGATGGCAATATGTTCGGTGCTGTGGAATTTTACCTCGCAGCCCAAGCCCGTAACATCAAGCCCATTTTAGGACTTGGAGCTTACTTAGCACCAGAAAGCCGCTGGAATAAAACAAGCCGTGGCTCACGACGAGCCCCCACCCACCGTCGCTTGGTTCTCTTAGCCCAAAACCTCCAGGGCTATCGCCATTTATGCCAGTTGAGTTCCATTGGTTACAAAGAAGGCTTTTATTACAAACCTCGCATTGATTACGAAGTGCTCGAAAAATTTAGCAAAGATATTATCTGTCTCTCTGGGGGCATCATGGGTGAGGTCCCATGGACTTTTCAAAATGAAGGGGCCGACAAAGCCCTTGAAAAAGTTCAAAATCTCAAACAAATTTTTAAAGACCGACTTTACTTGGAGATCAACCGAACGGGTGGGACCGTTTGGGATGACATCAACCCATTCTTACAAGAAGTCTCCCAATCGGAGTCTGTGCCCTTGGTGGCCACCAATGATGTGCATTACACCCACCCCGAAGACCAAGTGGCCCAAGAGGTCCTCGTCTGTATTGGAAGCAACAAGATCCTCCAAGATGACTCACGAATGACTTTGGGGTCCAATCAGTTTTACTTCAAAACTGTAGAGCAAATGCGAGAGCTTTTCAAAGATATCCCTGAAGCCTGTGACAATACCTTGGAAATTGCTGAGCGCTGCAATTTTCACTTTCAACTCAAAGATAGCCAGGGACAGCCCATTTATTACCTCCCCTCTTTCCCTACAACAAAAACCAAGTCCCTCAGCGAGGAACTGCAACAAAGAGCCTCCCAGGGCCTTGAATCTCGATTTGTAGAAGCCAAACATCGTGGAGAAGAAATCACCGATCCCGCCCCATACTGGGAACGGCTGAAATACGAGCTGGGTGTCATAGAAAAAATGGGTTTTAATGGCTACTTTCTCATTGTTTGCGACTTTATTGGTTGGGCAAAGGCCCATGGAATTCCCGTGGGCCCTGGCCGTGGGTCGGGAGCGGGATCCCTAGTGGCCTATAGCTTAGGCATCACCGACTTAGACCCTCTTCCCTACCGCCTGATTTTTGAACGCTTTCTCAACCCCGAGCGTATTTCCATGCCTGACTTTGATATCGATTTCTGCCAAGAAAAGCGATCCCAAGTCATTGAGTATGTGACAAAAAAATATGGCGAATCCAGTGTTTCCCAGATTATTACTTATGGAAGACTTCAAACGCGTGCCGCCATTCGAGACGTGGGACGTGTTCTTGGAATGACCTTTAGTGAAGTTGATGTCATTTCAAAGCTTGTCCCCGACCGCCTAGGAATCACTCTTCAAGAATCCATTGACGAGGAGCCTCGCTTCAAAGAGCTCATGGAGGCCGATCCAAAAATTCAAACTCTTATCGAATTGGCTCTCAAAATTGAGGGCCTCGTTCGACATGCTGGAATTCACGCCGCCGGAGTTGTCATCGCCGATGGAAACATTGTGGACCACGCCCCCCTCTACCGTGGAGCCGACGGCGAAAACGTCGTTCAATACGACATGAAGCACGCCGAAAAAATTGGTCTGATTAAATTTGACTTCCTTGGGTTAAAGACACTGACCCATATCCATGAAGCCATTGATTTGATAGAAAAAAACCGTGGCGTCAAAATAAAAACCTCAGACATCTCCTTAAAAGATAAGGGGATTTATAAAATTATGGGGCGAGGAGAAACAGCGGGAATTTTTCAGTTTGAGGGAGAGGGAATCACAAACCTCATTGTCAAGGCTCAACCCCATGGGTTTGAAGACATCGTGGCCATCAATGCCCTTTACCGCCCAGGCCCCATGGATATGATTCCCGACTACTTAGACCGCAAACATGGTCGTAAGAAAGTAAAATACCTCTTTCCTGAACTCGAAGAAATCACCAAAGAAACCTATGGAATCATTATTTATCAAGAACAAGTCCAACTCATCGCCTCTCGCATCGCCAGCTACAGTTTAGGCGAGGCCGACTTGCTCCGCCGGGCCATGGGGAAAAAAATTGCCAGTGAAATGGCCCAACAAAAAACACGCTTTCTCCAAGGAGCCAAAGAAAATGGATACAATCTCAAAAAATCCGAAAAGCTTTTTGACACCATGGCAGAGTTTGCCAAATATGGCTTCAACAAATCCCACGCCGCCGCCTACTGTGTGATAGCAGCCCAAACAGCCTACTTAAAAAATTACTATCCCGTTGAATTCTTTGCAGCCCTTCTCAGCACAGAAATCAATGACACAGACAAGGTTATTAAATATGTAAAAACGGCGAGAAAACACAATATTGTGGTCAAACCTCCCCATATCAACCATTCAGGCTATAAGTTTTCCGTGGAGGACCATCAAATTTTCTTTTCCCTGGGAGCCATCAAAGGAGTGGGAGAGTTTGCGGTGGAAGCTATTGTTGAAGCGCGCAAACAATTGCCTGAAAACAAATTCCCCACATTGGAAAGCTTTTTTCACCAAGCTGAAGTACGCAAAGTGAATAAAAAAACCATTGAATGCCTCATCAAGGCCGGCGCCATGGATGGATTTGATGTTCATCGTGCCGACCTTATAAAAAACTATGCAAAGTTTATTGAACGATCAGGACAGCACCACAGCGACCATGAGGTGGGCCAGGTCAGCCTCTTTTCCATGAGCGAAGAAACCTATCAACAAGAAGAAAAAGTTCTTATCAAAAAAGGACATCCATGGACTCAAACAGTGAGCCTCTCCTACGAAAAAGAAGTGCTTGGCTTTTACCTCAGTAACCACCCTCTTAGCGGCTTCAAACATCTCGTCAAAAAGTGGATCACCTGCGAAATCGGGGCCTTGCCTCAAGCTAAACATCAAAGCCATGTTCATGCCATAGGCATCATCTCCTCCCTTCGTCAAATTATCACCAAAAAAGGCACTCGAATGGCCTTTGGACAATTGGAAGATATGTCGGGCACCGTGGAACTTGTGATTTTCCCCGATATTTTTTCATCCCACGAAATGGATCTTCAGTCCGAAGGTCCTCTCCTCGTTTCAGGGGTTCTCGAAAGGGAGAAAACCCAATGCAAAATTCTCGTAGATAAGGTGGAAATATTAAACCATGCCCTTGGGCGCTCCAAAAAAATATGGATTGACATGAGTTCAAAGTTTTCTCGCATATCAACTCTTGAAAAGCTTAAAGATATTCTCACAAAACACCCTGGCCCCACTCCCCTCACTTTGAGAATACAACTTTCAGAGTGGGATCAAATCGTACAACTCAATATCCAAGAGCCCCAGGGGGTCACTGTCAGTGCAGAGCTTTGCGAAAACATTCACCAAATCCTAGGCTCACCCAAAGCCATTCATTTGCAATGAACCACAATTCGGAAATTCAAGGAGACTTTCCATGTCCACCATATCCAAAAAATACATCCTAGCCATTGACCAAGGCACCACAGGAACCACCACCTGCCTCATTGACCAAAACGGTCAATGCCTCGCCAAGGTCAACGAAGAGCACGAACAAATTTACCCTCGCCCCAGCTGGGTGGAACACAATCCCGACCATATATGGAGCACAGTTCTTTCTTCCATCCGTCAAGTTTTTGAACGCCCAAACAAGAGCGGTGAAAACATCAAGAGTGGAGACATTGCCGCTATTGGGATCACCAACCAAAGGGAAACGACTCTTATATGGGACAAAACGACGGGAAAACCTATTTACAATGCCATCGTCTGGCAATGCCGTCGAACCACAGATTTTTGTAAAGAACTCAAAAGGGACAAGGGCTTAGAAAAAAAAAATCATCCAAAAAACAGGCTTGGTGGTGGATCCCTATTTCTCAGCCTCCAAACTCAAGTGGATTTTAGACAAAATCCCAGGGGCACGACGACAAAGTGAAGATGGGAAATTACAAAGTGGCACCATCGACGCCTATTTAATATGGAAATTTACCCATGGCACAACCCATGTCACCGATGTTTCCAACGCCTCACGCACTCAACTTATGAATATTCAAACGGGGCAGTGGGACGGGGATCTCTTAAAGATTTTTTCCATTCCAGAAAATATCTTGCCAAAAATTTCCCCCTCTAGTGGCGTCTTTGGATACACAAAAAATGTCCCCGGGCTCCCCGATGGCATTCCCATTTCGGGGATGGCTGGAGACCAGCAAGCCGCCCTCTTTGGTCAAACATGTTTTAAGGTGGGTGAAGCCAAGTGCACCTTTGGAACAGGCAGCTTTATTTTAATGAACACGGGAAATCAAAAACAAACTGCTCCAGGAATGCTTACCACTGTGGCCTGGCAACTGGCCCACCAAAAAAGAATGACCTATGCCCTAGAGGGAGGAGCTTTTATTTGTGGAGCTGCCGTCCAGTGGCTCAGAGATGAAATAAAGTTTTTCTCACATAGCTCTGAGATTGAAGCCCTTGCACAATCGGTCCCCGACTCTGGAGGCGTGGAATTTGTCCCCGCCATGGTGGGCCTAGGGTCTCCCCACTGGAACCCCCAAGCCAGAGGCACCATCACCGGACTTACCCGTGGGAGCCATCGAGGGCATCTCGCCCGGGCCACCCTAGATGCCATGGCCTTGCAAAATGTGGACATACTCCAAGCCATGAAAGAGGCCATAGAAGAGACCATGAAAAAACCTATGGAAAAATCTATGGAAGAATCTATGAAAAAAACCATGGGAGAGGCCATGACACAAAGCTTGGACAAAAACCTCCAAGAACTTCGAGTGGACGGAGGAGCCGCAAAAAATAACTTTCTCATGCAACTTCAATCCGATTACCTAGGCTCAGAAATTTTAAGACCTGAGGTACAAGAAACCACAGTGTTGGGAGCCGCCTACTTGGCTGGTCTCGGCGTGGGGTTTTGGTCCGATATCGAAAATATTCAAAAAGTATGGCGAATCAAAAGGAAGTTTCAACCAAAAATATCCCAAACCCAACGCCACCAAAGATTAAAGTCCTGGCACAAAGCCCTCAGACAGTGCCAAACCTGTTAATGCAAATAAGGATGGACATTTTGATATTTTTTAGCTATTGACATTGTAGTCTCTATGTACATCGAAGTGATTCTTATGATAAGGTAACATTTATGGGTGCGCCGCATTAATTCGAGCAATTTTTTTAAAAAACGAATCCTAGTGCATTTTTTTTTAATGAAAAAAAGGCATGTTAATATTTTCATAAGGTAAATATGAAAAAGGAGGTTTTCCCCCTCCCAGAACCCAACGTGCGCAACTCACGCATTAGGCTCCTCTGATTATAGGTGCAAGTAAAGGTTGGGCCATTACAGATGGAGGTCTAGCACCATGAAGATCGGGAATTGGAAGGACTGTACTCACGAAGTGTACCATCTTTCACCTGGAGACCGCTGAGCAAGGGGAATCCGATCACAAATTTATATGAAGACATTCTTCAGGAAAAAGAATCGGCTTCTTATTCTGATTAAGAATTTGATAGAAAATGAAATTACGCATGACAAGTTGAACATAGTTTTTTGTCTCATTGTAGGGAATATCTTCAATAAATTGGAGAGCATCTCCCTTGTAGCGTGCCTTTAGCCATTGGGCAATAGCCCTAGGGTTGGCGTTGTATCCAGCCATCATAAGAATAAATGAACCCTTGTATTGAACCTGAAGATTTTTCAGATGAGCTGCTCCAATCTTTAAATTGGTGGAGGGGTCATATAAATTCTCCATACTCTTATAACCTACCTTAGAAAGCTTGAAGAGCTTGCCCCATTCAGGAAGAACCTGTAAAAGACCCATAGCATCTGCATGACTTCTTGCCTTTGGGTTAAAAGCTGATTCTTGACGCATAATGGAATAAATATAATCCCGAGAAATGCCAAATTCTTGGGAAGCCTTCTGAACATCTGAAAGAAAAGGACGAGGGAAGATCGTCTCAGGATTCTCAGCCATTACTCTTCGCCGCATGGGGTGAGGCAATGAACCAAGGAGCTGAAAAACTCTCACATAAGCTCTTGCTCTCGCATAATGACCAAATAACTCAGACCAAAACACTGGTGCTTGTAATGGGTGTGACTTTGGGGAAGTGGGAACATGATCTGAGAGGGTCTCCAAAAAAGTATCTAAGTAGTTCCTGTCCAGGGAAGAAAGTTAAGTAGTTTTAAGTATTTACATGCCTTCCCTTTAGATTTTATGCTTTAAAATGGAGTCCATCAAACATAATCCGTGTAAATTCAGTTACTTACATAAAACGGAAAAATAAAATAAGTTCCCCCCCCCCTCTCTTGACGAACCTTTCACAGCCCCTCCCTTTCAGTGACTTATGTGGCTATCAACTGGTTACTTGATATGAGAGGAAGAGTTGGATCAACCTGTGTTTCCACCGTGGTGATTTCAAACCTCCTTCAGGGAAATAACATTACGTTGCGCATCAACTTCAAAAAATACTTGACGTGTTTTTTCAGAGAAATAATTTTTGATATTTTATTCTTCATTTATTTTTTATGTAGGTTTTAGGAGGCGTGGGAACCTCTCTATGAGGTAGAATTCTTATCCATGTTCTCCGAGAACCTCTCTGATTTTTTTCTTCTTAAAAGACATCCTTGCTCACTTTTTTCCCTCAAAAAAACGTATGTTAATATAAAAATTAAAGAGAAACTTTCACCAAAGGGGGGACTATGCGCCATTTGAAGAAGACACAGTTGGGACTCTTTTCCCAATATCCTAACCACCAACTCAGTACAGAATTGCAGCAAATTAATAACATCATTGATCGCCATCCAGAGTTTGCCCATATGGTTCATGAAGACCTTGTTAAAGAAAAGAAAGATTCTGGTGATATTGGTATGACATCGGAGCAAGTTCTCAAGGTGGCTATTCTTAAATCCATAAGAGGTCTTTCCTATCGTGCGTTAGCCTTTAATCTTGTCGATTCAGTATCCACCAGAGCTTTTCTGGGCCTTGAATTGGAAGAAAATTACGCTCACTCCACCTTACAGGACTTGATTGTTCAAATAAGTGAAGAAACTTGGGGAATTATTAGCGCCTCTTTAGTTTCAGATGCAAGAGATCAAAAGATTGAGCCGTGTAAGAAAATGAGATTGGACAGTACAGTGACGAAATCAAATATTCATCATCCAACGGATGCATCGCTTTTATATGACTGCATAAGAGTTACAGAAAGAGAATTTAAAAAAGTTCGTAAAAATGTCATGAAAGATTTTTGGCGACTTATTTCAAGAGAAGATCTTAAGAGAGCAAAAACCTTGCTTTACAAAATTAATAATTCCAAAAATGATGCGGAAAGACTACCTTGCTATAAGGAGCTTTTAAAAATCGCTACCAAATTGAACAAAGGATTACCTGATACCATCAGAAAGATAAAAAAAGAACAAAAATGTGTGAAGATGAATGCTTTGAAAAAGAGTCTAAAACAGTTAGAAAATGTTGCCTTCTACCTGGAAAAAATCATCTTTCAAACTCAAAAAAGAGTTATTGAGGGGAAAAAAGTATCTTCTGAAAAAAAGGTCCTATCCATCTTTGAACCGCATACAGACATTATTGTAAAGGGGCAAAGAGAAGTCGAGTTTGGGCATAAAATCTTTCTGACCTCAGGGCAAAGCAACATGATTTTAGATTGTCAGATCCCTGATGGCAACCCCGCAGACTCTGATATGTTTTTAAAAGTTATGAATTCAGTGACACAAACCTATGGGGCTTGCCCTGTAAAAGTAAGTGCAGATGGTGGGTTTGCTTCAAAAGAAAATCTTGAAGAGGCCAAAGAGATGGGGGCTAAAGATGTTTGCTTCCCAGAAAAAAAAGGAATGAAAATATTAAAGATGGTTAAAAGTGCTTGGGTCTTTAAAAATCTTCTCAATTGGAGAGCCGGAATAGAGGCTGTTATTTCATTCCTTAAGAGATGTTTTGGTATGAGAGTTGCTTACTGGAAAGGGCATGATGGTTTTAAGAGGTATGTAAAGAATGCCGTTTGTGCCTATAATTTTGTTGTCTTGGCAAGACATGAATTATCAACTGTCACCTAAATTTATCCATTAGGAATAACAGCAATGGACCAGGTCGAAGGTGCTAAAATCTTCCAAAGGTAGGGGTGCGTCTTCAAATCGAAAAAACTAGGGCGCAAGTCGCTTAAAGACCTTTTTCCCCTTAATCTGTAGAGTTTGTGTGGCAAATCTCCAACTCTCACTCCCCCATTGAGGCATTGGGAGGCTCAATGGGGAGTGTCAGAGAACAAAAAATGGGCCTTTCTGGACAGAAACTAAGTAAGCCTTAGCTATTTGATTTTCAGACACCGCCAAGAGCCACTTCAGATATTCATATTGAAGCCCCCCTTGGGAAAACAAACCTTTCAAAGAAGAAGTTGCAGAGGAGGAGGTTAAAGAGGTCGAAGAAAAAGATATTTGAGGCCATCGAATAGGCCATTGAAGCTCTCTATGAGCAAGTAAACCATAAAAACCCATGGGATCTTCTTGAGCAAGTTCCTTAAATATCTGTACAGATAAACTTTGGTTTCCCAACTCTCTCTGCTCTCCCTGTTCTTGTATCTTTTGATGGGCACGGCCCAACCAATATTTATAACGATAAGAACGATAGGGACTTGCTGTTGTCTGAATCATTGAGTGAAGAAGTTCTGTGGCCTCAATATACCTATGAAGCTTGAAAAAACTCCAAGCTTTATACCAAAGAATTCTCTCCATAAGTAAATCCTGAGAATTAAATCGAGTTCCTTTGCGAGAATTGAATCGAACTCCTTCTTTAAGAGCTTGATTGTACCACCATAGAGCCGCCTCAAGGTTTCCTTTTTCTTCGTGCATACGACCGCGAATCCAATAAACTTCCATCATGGAGTAAGTTTTTCCTAATACCAAGGGAAGAGCTTTGAGGATTTTTCTGGCTGCGGCAAGACGGTTTTGAGTCCAATAATCTTTAGCCAGGTCGAGATGAGTTTCAAAATATAAATTGGAAAATGTTGTTTTTTTGAACTTTAAGAATTGTTTCTTCACAAATTCACTCAAATGAAGGCTGGCCTTTAAGTAGAGAGATTTATCTCTCTTCAGTTTGTACAAGCGCCGAACTCCACGAAGGGCAACGACCTTTTGAGTTATAGAAAAGTTTCCATAAATGACCTTCTTATAATAGCTTAGAGATGAGTCAAATTGACGAGATTTTAAAAAATCTCCTGCCACATCCAAGTGATCGAAGCCTTTATTCTTGCCTCGCCTATTCTTACCCCACCCCCCCTGTTGTCTTTGATTTTTCCGACGAACAAGCTCCTCGATCCACTCAGAAGAACCAAAAGAGTTTGGTAAAACAATATCAATAATATCAAGAGTCATACCTCCCAAAGAAACAGCCCCCAAGACTTCCTCCGGAGCAACAGAAGAGAGCTTTCCCTTTACAAAATGGCTAGGAGAAGAAAAACAAATCTCTTGAGCGCGCCAATGGGCAAGATCAGATAAGGGAAAGTGAGTGTTTCTAGAAAGTTCAGAAAAGAGCTGGCAGCTTTTTAAAGGCTTCACTGTTCTATAAATATTCGCTTGTGTGTACCGAACCCATAACTGCATAGATGGTTGGGAATTCTTAGATGACCACTTCTCAATCTGTACGATCAAACTTAATAAATCCGTACGAGGAGTGACTGGAAATTTTTCCTCAACTTCTTCCAAAAAAGAAAGTGTTGGCGGAGCAAGGCGAACCCCAAGACAGCTAGGAATTAAAAAAAAGAGTCCAAAAATCCAAGTGGTGATAACATATAGTGGACCCCAAAAACAGACTGGTTGCTAAGTTACACCGCAGCGGGTAAAAAGCCCCTCATAGGAGGGGATAATGAGAAAGAAACACAGCGCACAATTTAAGGCCAGAGTCGCACTTGACGCCATTCGTGAGACTGACACAATGGCAGAGTTGGCCTCCAAGCATGGAGTTCACCGCATCCAAATCCAAGATTGGAAGAAGCAAGCTATTGAAGCCATTCCTAAGGCCTTAGCGAGCAAAAAAAAGGACAACAACGAGGTAGAAGAACAAAGAAAAACCATTGATGAATTGTATCGGCAAATAGGGCAGTTAAAGGTTGAAAATGATTGGTTAAAAAAAAATCTGAGAGCTTCAATGCCTGAGAAAAAAGCCGCTATCAATTGGAAACATCCAAATATTTGTGTCACTCGCCAATGTGAGTTGCTAGGACTCTCTAAGGGAGCCTTGTACTACAAGCCCATACCTGAGAGTGCCTACAACTTAAAACTGATGAGTTTAATTGACAAACAGTACTTGGAGACCCCTTTTTATGGGAGCCGTAAAATGGCAGCTCACTTAAGACTTAATGGCCATGGGGTCAACCGCAAGAGGATTCAGCGGCTCATGGAAAAGATGTGTCTTTTCGCTATCTTCCCAGGTCCAAACACCAGTCAGCGAAACCATCAGCATAAGGTTTATCCCTACCTACTTAAGGGGCTTAATATCTGCTCCCCCAACCAAGTGTGGGCTACTGATATTACTTTTATAAGGTTGTCTGGTGGCTTTGCTTACTTGGTAGCTGTGATAGATTGGTTTAGCCGATTTGTTCTGTCTTGGAGACTTTCTAATAGCCTTGAGACAACTTTTTGTTTAGAAGTCTTTGAGGAAGCCATAGAAACATTTGGTTGCCCTGATATCGTCAATACTGATCAAGGGTGCCAATTCACTTCTGAGGTTTTCACAAAATTATTGAAAAATCATGGAATCTCGATCAGTATGGACGGCAAAGGCAGGTGTTTAGACAACATTATGATCGAGCGGCTTTGGCGGTCTGTTAAGTACGAAGAGGTTTACTTGAAAGGCTATCAAGACAAATCAATGGTTCAAGCCAACAAAGGTTTTAAAACGTATTTTAATTTTTATAATAATAAAAGGCCACACCAGTCTCTTCAGGATTGCACCCCTTATCAGGTGCATATGGGAGAGGTGGATTTAACACATTAACACGGGGCTTCTTTGTGCGCTGTGGTGTAGCTTAAAAATCAAGTTTTTCAGTCTGACATTGGGGTCCACCTCATTACAGACTACGAACCAACGACATTTCATGATTTTACATCGACAATGAAAATGGAGCAGTGGCACTCAACAAGCCTTAATGGAATATTGCAAGAGCTGTATTCTTAAGATGAGCGAAATGACAAACCGCTCCTTGGTGTCGTTTACTTATGACCCAATTCGGCCCAGAGGTTTCTCTTCCTCTGGGTCTTTACTTTTACTTATTTCTTGCGTAGAATTTTATATAAATCTGCTCATTGAGCCGATCAGACATTGAATATCCATGAGATTAACCTCTACCGTGGAGCGTATTGGGTCATAAGTAAACGACACCAAGGAGCGGTTTGTCATTTTGCTTATAATGAGTAGTATCTGGAAACTTCGCCATGAGACCATTGTGGAGTTGTTTCAGATGGGTACAAGTCTGGGTGAGAGGGATCAACAGCTCCTTATTCAGTAGAAGCAATTTGTCTCTGTACTAGACTCACTGCCAAGGAGGTGGAGGAACTGCTTAAAAAAAATCAAAAGTACGAAATGAAATCCTGACAGTTCATCCTATCACCTTCCAAGATGGAATTCTTCCTTGAGTATTCCAAAGGTAGTTTCAATGTAACTTTATCTACGGAGAATATGGTGCTTCAAATAGCAAATTATATCAATGGAGAGTTTCAGCCCTCCCACAACAACACCTATTTAGACAACTACAACCCCGCCACAGGCAAGGTGTTAAACCAATTCCCCCACTCAGATGAGTTGGATGTTGTGCAAGCCATTCAAGCGGCTCACAAGGCTTTTCCTAGCTGGTCACAAAGTCCCATTCAAAAGCGAGCCAACTACCTCTATAAAATTGCCGAAGCTATTGAAGGACTCGCAGAAGAACTGGCCGAACAAGAGTCCCTAGATGTGGGCAAACCTCTATGGCTTGCCAAAGAAGTGGATATCCCAAGAGCTGCTGACAATTTTAGATTTTTTGCAGGGCGTATTCTCCACCACGAAGAAAAATCCACAGATATGAATGGCAAAGCTCTTAACTACACACTTCGCCAACCCCTGGGAGTGGCAGGGGTAATCTCACCTTGGAACCTCCCCCTCTACTTACTCACATGGAAGATTGCTCCCGCCATTGCCTGTGGCAATTCCACCGTTTGCAAACCCTCTGAGATGACTCCCATGACAGCTTATTTATTAAGCCAAATTTTCGAGGAAGTGAGCCTTCCCCAAGGCGTTGTCAATATTGTTCATGGCATGGGAGTTCCAGTGGGGGCCACACTTGTAAGCCACCCTGGGGTTCCTCTTATTTCTTTTACAGGAGGTACAGAAACAGGAATCGAAATTCAACAACTGGCCGCCCCCCATTGCAAGAAAATAAGCCTCGAATTGGGTGGCAAAAATGCATGTCTTATTTTTAAAGATGCGGATCTTCAAAAAGCTGTTCCCGGAGCTATTCGTTCCAGCTTCCTCAACCAAGGAGAAATTTGCCTTTGTAGCGAGCGCATTTATGTTCAAGAAGACATTTACGACGAATTCATGGCTGAATTTAAAAAGCAAACTCAAAATATTATCGTAGGTGACCCCAAAGACTCCAAAACTTTTATGGGACCTCTCATAAGCAAAGAACACCTTAAAAAAGTAAAGTCCTATATTGAACTCGCCGAAAAAGATCGAGGAGAGGTTGTCACAGGCCAAGAACTCATGGAACTTAAAGAAGAAAATAGAGATGGATATTTCATGCGACCCACAATCATCACAGACCTTACAGATTGTTCCGAAGTGCAATACAATGAAATTTTTGGCCCGGTGGTCACCGTGAAGCCTTTTAAATACGCCCACGAAGCCATCAAGTGGGCCAACACCAGCCACTTTGGCTTATCTGCGAACATTTGGACCCAAAATATCTCTAGGGCTCATAAAACAGCCGCCCAACTCCAAGTGGGAACTGTTTGGATCAATACATGGCTCCAAAGGGATCTAAGAGTGCCCTTTGGAGGTGCCAAAGCCTCGGGCCTAGGGCGTGAGGGTGGCGACCACTCCATTGACTTTTACACCGAACAAAAAAACATTTGTATTCAATTTTAAACCAATATTGCTCAAGAACTTCCCAAATTTTCCAAGAGGTGGCCCATGAAGCAAGAAATTCAAAAAGGACAAATTGTGGCAGGGGCTCTTGCCCCCCACCCTCCCCATCTTGTTTACGCCGAAAATCCTCCACAAAATGAACCGCACTCTGAGTGTGGCTGGGAAGTTCTTCGCTGGGGTTACGATAAATTAAGAAAAAATCTTGATGCCTTAAACTACGATGTTCTCATTATTCAATCTCCCCATTGGCGCACACATGTGGGTACCCACTTTATTAACGTGCCCAAGCTTCAATCTCTTTCTGTGGACCCCATATTTCCCAACCTTTTTCGCTTTCATTACAATATTCATTTTGACCAAGACCTTACTGTAGAAATTGAAAAAGAAGCTCGTCAATTGGGACTGGTGACACAAATGGTGACCAACAAACATTTTCGTGTGGATTACGGAACCATCGTCTCAGCCCATATGACCAACCCCAAGTGGGACAAACCCATTGTGTCCGTTTCCTCCAATGGCGGTGCCCATTACTTCAACTTCGATGTCATGCAATCCAAAATGTACAAACTTGGCCAAGCCACCAAAAGGGCCGTGGAGGCATCAGGAAAGCGAGCCGTGCTTCTCGCTAGCCACTCCCTCTCCCATAGACATTTTGTCACAGAACCCGAACTCCCCGAAGATATGAGTTGCGAACGTATTCACCATCACGGCCAATACATTTGGGATATGCGCCTCATCGATCTCATGAAAAAAGGTAAAACAAAAGAAATGGTGGAGGTTCTCCCTGAATTTAGGGAGCATACCAATGGAGAAGTCGATGGAGGAGGACTTTCATGGATGATGTCAGCCATGGATTTTCCAAAATATTCCGCAGAAATTCACGCCTATGGCACTGTGATTGGTACCGGCAATGTGGTCGCAGAATGGAATCACACCGCCAACAACCAATTAACAACCCAAAGACACAATATCATCAAAAAAAACTACAAGAAAAATGACAAAAAAAGAACGACGAGGTCACTCTACAATGAATAGCAAAAGAGTCACAAAGAACCATAAAGTCAAAGAGAAAGAGAAAAATCACAAAGCAAAGAATCTTGCTTCACGTTGTCAAACCAGTGATAAATCCAAGCGTGAAGCAAGCCACCTTGAAAATCAAAAACTCTTAACTCCCAAAAGTTATGTGCTACCAGGACTCCCCCATATCTTGTTGACTCCTGAGAAGAACCCCGGTTGGCAAAAAATACGTCATGCTTTTGATCGTGTTCGCCAAGAAGTGGAGCAAAGTGGTGCCGACCTTCTTATTCTCTACAGCACCTACTGGGCCAGCGTCATTGGCCACCAAATTCAAGCTGACCCTCAACCCCAGTGGGTTCATGTGGACGATCAGTTCCATGAGCTTGGTGAAATTCCCTACCAACTGAAAATTGACTCAGAATTTGCCAAAGCCTATAACGAACAAGTTCAAAAAAAGGGATTGCACTCCAGAACAGTCGCCTACCATGGGTTTCCCATTGACACAGGATCCATCGTCGCCCTTAAGCTTATCACCCCCGACAATAAAATTCCATCAATCATTGTTTCGAGTAATATTTATGCCGATCGCGAAGAAACTCTCTTGCTAGGAAAGGCTGCACGAGATACCCTCAAGGCCACAGGAAAAAAAGCCATCCCCATAAGCATCACCTCCCTTTCCAATCGCCTTTTTACAGAGCCCATAGACCCCAAAAACGACCGCATTGAATCCCTGAAAGATGAAGAGTGGAACAAGAAGTTTCTAGAGCTTTTTCAACAAGGACGTCTGGAAGATATCTCCCAGCTTTCAAGACAATTTCATAGAGAGGCTAGGGTTTACAAAGTCAATAGCTTCAAACCCTTTTGGTGGCTGTCGGCCATCATGGGTTCTTCCAATAACTACAGGGGCGATGTCATTGAGTATCAACCCATTTGTGGAACAGGATCTGCGGTTATCAGCCTGACTCCCACCCACCAAACAAACAGTGATTTTGAGTTTGATGAGGATGAATCCGATTTTTACAGGGGAGACCGCCATGTTTTAGGGCATAATAAATCAGATGAATAGTTTTACAGATGTAATTTTTTAACTTGACCTAGTTATCGTGTGTTCTGGAGGGGGGAAACTTCTTCCCTACTCGACCCTTTGACCACAGGCGGTCTCAATAGCACGACGTGATCCCGCAAGGGAGAACCAAATATCTACTATGGGTTCTTGAGGAGGCCTTACTCGTAAGTAAAAAGTAAACCCTTCTTTGAGGCCACGTAATGCCCATTTGACGCTTATGGGTTTATTTCTGCCGGTCAAACAGTTGGGCTCCCCTTTGCAGGGAAGCCAGGCCTCGTTTGCACCTATGTGGGATGGTTTGCGAAGGTCGAGGTTCAAGCCTATATTAATGAAGACGACTCCGTGCCACCCAGGACGTAGGTCCCTGCGATCAATGGGAAGTTTGGATAAGGCAGGGTGCAAGAGACGCACCTCAGGATTTTTTCCTTGGCACCGAACTTCAAGGATACCAGTAGCACCGTCACTGGCTTTGGTGATGGGGGCCCGAGCGACAGAACCCTTGACCGTCCACTTCCCTTTTGGATGGCCTTTCTCCTTCGGGTAGCCACCGCCCAATGCTTTGGTAGGCACCCCATGAAAGAGCATCTCTAGGGTGAGTATAGACAGCAAAAAAATCAGAGTCTTGCAACGGGTGGGCTTAGGTTTGAACTTCCAAGTTTGTTTCACAATAACCTCACATATTCGGTCGAGTAATGTTAGACGACAATCAAATTTGGCCATTTTTAGAAGCCGTCGCCAATGAAAAACGGCCAGTTGATGATGTACTGGATGATGTACTGATTTAGTTATTCTTCGTTCAAAGTTTAGTCAAGTGTCTTTATTTTGCTCATTATTTAACTCGGACTATAGTGGACCCAATGCCGTTTCCTTAAGAAAAATCTCTTGAAATTATTAGATAAATCGACAAGAATAAGACTTGTTTTATTTTACACCCAACCCTCAACCAAGGAGTAAGTCACATGCAATCCAATATTGATCTCGAAAGCCCCCAAATGACGAGTTCGCGTCACAGATGACCATTTTATTCTACCAAAACTTGATTCTTCCTTCAAGCCAGAGCACCTTGTCGATCCAGAAAAACAAAAAAGGAATCGAAAATTTAATCCTCAAATTTTCTTTTTTACTATTATCTATCTTATTTCCGGAACAAATTACGAAGGCTACCAAATCGCTCTTAAGACGGTATGGACTCATTTTGGTGACCTGCTTCTCATGCCAGTCAAAAGCAGTCTCAGCAAGATACGTCAAAGTATTTCTTACCTATTTTTTAAAAATATCTTTGAATCTCTGATTACAGACTACGAACCATTGAGAAAAACGTTTCATGGCTTTTATATCTATGCCATAGATGGCGACCAATTAGCACTTCCTCGCTCTAAAGATCTTTTAAAGGAGGGTTATTGTGGGTACCCTTGCCCAAATGAGATGGAAACTCATTTCTTACGTATGTATCTATCTCATGCTTATGACGTTTTATCGGGTGTGACAAAGAATCTTTGCTATTCTCCCGCTCTCAACGAAATCGCCAATGCTATTCAAATGATAGGTAGTTTTGAGAGTAATAGCATAACTCTCTACGATAGGCTTTATTTATCTACAGAGATTATTAAGGCCCATGCTCAAGCCAGTAACTTCTTTATTGCGCGTTGTAAGCGAGGCTCTACTTTTATCCCAATGCCGTTTCCTTAAGCCACCACACCCCTCTGCCTCTGCGTTAAGCTATTTCTTTTAAAAGAACTCCCAGCCCTTTTGATAGACCTTTCATAGCTTCTTTTGAAGTGCCTCCTCTTCTCCATTGAAATCTTCATCAGCAACTTTATCTGCTTCCTAAATTTCTGATAGAGCCCCGCAACAAAAAGAGGGATGCTATCCATTATGAAATCAAGAATCAGTTTAAAGTTAGGTTTTTTGTAGTCATTTTTTACCAACTGATTCACACTGTCTTCATCCTCATTTATGCTCATTTGAATCTTTGTATAATTGAAGAGCCAAAAATAAGAATACAGCTCTTGCAATATTCCATTAAGGCTTGTTGAGTGCCACTGCTCCATTTTCATTGTCGATGTAAAATCACGAAATGTCGTTTCTATTTCCCAACGACGAGAGTAAAGAGCAACCATATCCTTCTTGTCCAAGGAGCCATGCGGAAGATTAGTGGCCAAAACAGAGAACTCCCCAGTCTTTGGGTTTTTATACTTATAGAGATGAATGACCACCCCCTCAATAACCATTCGTGAATACCAACCTGGGCCATTAAATAAATTTACAATGGGGATAAAAGTAGAGCCTCGCTTACAACGCGCAATAAAGAAGTTACTGGCTTGAGCATGGGCCTTAATAATCTCTGTAGATAAATAAAGCCTATCGTAGAGAGTTATGCTATTACTCTCAAAACTACCTATCATTTGAATAGCATTGGCGATTTCGTTCAGAGCGGGAGAATAGCAAAGATTCTTTGTCACACCCGATAAAACGTCATAAGCATGAGATAGATACATACGTAAGAAATGAGTTTCCATCTCATTTGGGCAAGGGTACCCACAATAACCCTCCTTTAAAAGATCTTTAGAGCGAGGAAGTGCTAATTGGTCGCCATCTATGGCATAGATATAAAAACCATGAAACGTTTTTCTCAATGGTTCGTAGTCTGTAATCAAAGATTCAAAGATATCTTTGAAAAATAGGTAAGAAATACTTTGACGTATCTTGCTGAGACTGCTTTTGACTGGCATGAGAAGCAGGTCACCAAAATGAGTCCATACCGTCTTAAGAGCGATTTGGTAGCCTTCGTAATTTGTTCCGGAAATAAGATAGATAATGGTAAAAAAGAAAATTTGAGGATTAAATTTTCGATTCCTTTTTTGTTTTTCTGGATCGACAAGGTGCTCTGACTTGAAGGAAGAATCAAGTTTTGGTAGAATAAAATGGTCATCTGTGACGCGAACTCGTCATTTGGGGGCTTTCGAGATCAATATTGGATTGCATGTGACTTACTCCTTGGTTGAGGGTTGGGTGTAAAATAAAACAAGTCTTATTCTTGTCGATTTATCTAATAATTTCAAGAGATTTTTCTTAAGGAAACGGCATTGACTTTTATCCCCATCGTAAATTTATTTAATGGCCCAGGTTGGTATTCACAAATGGTTATTGAGGGGGTGGTCATTCATCTCTATAAGTATAAAAACCCAAAGACTGGGGAGTTCTCTGTTTTGGCCACTAATCTTCCGCATGGCTCCTTGGACAAGAAGGATATGGTTGCTCTTTACTCTCGTCGTTGGGAAATAGAAACAACATTTCGTGATTTTACATCGACAATGAAAATGGAGCAGTGGCACTCAACAAGCCTTAATGGAATATTGCAAGAGCTGTATTCTTATTTTTGGCTCTTCAATTATACAAAGATTCAAATGAGCATAAATGAGGATGAAGACAGTGTGAATCAGTTGGTAAAAAATGACTACAAAAAACCTAACTTTAAACTGATTCTTGATTTCATAATGGATAGCATCCCCCTTTTTGTTGCGGGGCTCTATCAGAAATTTAGGAAGCAGATAAAGTTGCTGATGAAGATTTCAATGGAGAAGAGGAGGCACTTCAAAAGAAGCTATGAAAGGTCTATCAAAAGGGCTGGGAGTTCTTTTAAAAGAAATAGCTTAACGCAGAGGCAGAGGGGTGTGGTGGCTTAAGGAAACGGCATTGATAGTGGACCCCAAAAACAGACTGGTTGCTAAGTTACACCGCAGCGGGTAAAAATCCCTCATAGGAGGGGATAATGAGAAAGAAATACAGCGCACAATTTAAGGCCAGAGTCGCACTTGACGCCATTCGTGAGACTGACACAATGGTAGAGTTGGTCTCCAAGCATGGAGTTGCATCCAAATCCAAGATTGGAAGAAGCAAGCTATCGAAGCCATTCCTAAGGCCTTAGCGAGCAAAAAAAAAGGACAACAACGAGGTAGATGATTTTTTCCAGGTAGAAGGCAACATTCTCTAACTGTTTTAGACTCTTTTTCAAGGCCTTCATCTTCACACATTTTTTTTCTTTTTTTATCTTTCTAATGGTATCAGATAACCCTTTGTTCAATTTGGTAACGATTTTTAAAAGCTCCTTATAGCAAGGTAGTCTTTCCGCATCATTTTTGGAATTATTAATTTTGTAAAGCAAGGTTTTTGCTCTCTTAAGATCTTCTCTTGAAATAAATAGTTTGCGTGAATGCGCTGTTTGGGTGGGGGAAGCTTTGCGGCCACCATGAGAGGTTACTTGATGTTTATAACAGGCTTTGGTTCATGTTTATGTTACGTCTGGTTCATGTTATAGTTGGTGGATGAAAGAAATTATTTACACAACAACAGATGAAGCTCCGGCACTAGCGACATACTCTCTCTCTTGCCCATAATACAAGCTTTTGTCAAAGCTTCAGGGGTGGATGTGGTTCCTAGGGATATTTCTTTGGCAAAGCGAATCCTCGCTTCTTTTTATGAGGATATTCCTGAAAGTCAAAGGCACCCCAATATCCTAGGGGAGTTGGGGCGACTTGTCAAAAATCCTGATACCAATATTATCAAGTTACCTAATATCAGTGCCTCTCTTCCCCAACTCAAGTTCGCCATTGAGGAGTTACAGTCCCAAGGGTATGCTATTCCCTCGTTTCCCGACGAGCCTCAAAACCAAGGGGAAGAGAAAACTCGTGCTCGGTACACAAAGCTTCTTGGAAGTGCTGTCAACCCTGTACTTAGGGAGGGGAATTCGGATCGTCGTGTGGCTCCTTCGGTCAAGGAATATGCCAAGGCACACCCTCACTTCATGGGAGCTTGGTCTTCTGGTTCCAAATCCCATGTGGCTCATATGAGTGATGGTGATTTTTACTCCAGTGAAAAGTCGGTGGTTCTTCAGAAACCCACGACTGTTTGTATTGAGTTCATCAATTCTAGAGGAGAGGTCACAGTTCTCAAGGAAAAAATAGAACTTTTAGATGGTGAAATTATTGATGCTGCCACCATGAGCCTTCGCCAACTCTCTCAATTTTTTCAAAATCAAATTCAAGAGGCCAAAGAGCAGGGTGTTCTCTTTTCACTTCACTTAAAGTCTACGATGATGAAGGTCTCTGATCCGATTATATTTGGCGAAGCCGTCAAAGCTTTCTTTAAGGATGTTTTCGATAAATATGCAGTTCCTTTGGCAGAAGCCAATGTGAGCCCAAGCCATGGTTTGGGGAATTTACTTTCAAAAATAGAAAATTTTCCCAGTGAATTGAAAAATGAAATTCAGCAAGTCATTCACTCCTGCTATGAAAGGGGGCCGGCTCTTGCCATGGTGGACTCTGACAAGGGGGTATCCAACCTTCATGTTCCCAGTGATGTTATTATTGATGCCTCCATGCCTGCGGCCATTCGTGCCTCGGGCAAAATGTGGGGGCCTGACAACAAGCTTCACGATATAAAAGCTGTGATTCCCGACCGAAGCTATGCAGGGATTTATCAAGATATTATTGAATTTTGCAAGAAATATGGGGCTTTTGATGTGGAGAGTATGGGTCATGTGTCCAACGTGGGTTTGATGGCCAAAAAGGCTGAAGAATATGGGTCCCACGACAAAACCTTCCAAGTCAACGAAGCAGGAAAAGTGAGAGTAAGAGTGGTAAACTCTGTAGTAGATCAGGGGCAGATGCAGGAGGGGGCACAGGAAGATGCATTGCGAGGGCTGGAACAGATGTTGCCAGAGCAGGTGCTTATGGAGCACGCTGTGGAGTCTGGAGATATATGGAGAATGTGTCAGACCAAGGATGTGTCAGTGAAGGACTGGGTGGAGCTTGCCATTGGAAGGGTTCGAGCCACAGGGACCCCTGCCATTTTCTGGTTGGATCCTCAAAGGCCCCATGATGTTCATATTGCGGCCAAAGTTAAGTCTTATCTCCAAGACCGCAAAGCTCAAAATCACGAACAAAGTCATGAAGCCCAAAGGCTTGTAACTCAAGGCGATGTAACCCAAGGCCATAAAATTCAAAGCCACATAACTCATCAAGATTTTAATATCAAAATGATGTCTCCTGTAGAAGCCATGGGTTACACTCTCCAACGAGTTCGCAATGGGCAAGACACCATTTCTGTCACGGGCAATGTTCTTCGAGATTACCTCACCGATTTGTTTCCCATTCTTGAGTTGGGAACCAGTGCAAAGATGCTTTCTATTGTTCCCCTTCTCGGGGGAGGAGGGCTTTTTGAAACGGGTGCTGGGGATCAGCTCCAAAGCATGTGGAGCAATTTCAAAAAGAAAATCACTTGAGATGGGACTCCTTGGGAGAGTTTCTCGCCCTTTCTGTATCTTTAGAGTATTTAAGCGAAAAAACGGGAAACACAAAGGCGAAGATGCTTGGTTGGGCTCTAGACAAAGCCGCTCACCGCCTTCTTGAAAATGGCAAGTCCCCCTCCAGGAAGGTTGGGGAGTTGGATAGTCGGGGAAGTCATTTTTACTTATCTCTTTATTGGGCGGAAGTTCTCAGTGAGCAAGAGAAGGACCAGGAGCTTCGGTTGCAATTTTCCAAGGTGGCCTCAGAACTTCGAGCCAAAGAGGGCCAAATTGTGAAAGAGCTTGAGGATGTTCAGGGTTCACCTGTGGACATGGGAGGCTATTTTCACCCAGTGAGAGCAAGTTGTCAGATATTATGCGCCCCAGCGCCACATTGAATAGCATTATTGATGGGTTGTTATAGTCTTAATTGAGGGCTGTTATAGATCTTTATCTCAAGTGGCCTCGAAATGTTCGATGAAGCCTTGGAAATCATCGAACGGCAGAACCCCCCGACGCTCCGGGACGGCCTGCACCACCATACACGACAGCGCACATTGAGTGGGGCATGCCAATGGAATGGATATGGGAGACTCACTCCTGACTCAACAAATCACCCAAAGCCTCTTTCATAAATTGAGGGTGACAAAAAGCCGCCTGATGAATCTCTGAATTGTAATAGGAACAACCCAACTGCAAAGAAGACCACGATTTCCCACTCATACTAACACCTAAGTCTCTCAATGGGTGCAGGCCCTTTGAGGCAAAAGCAAAAGACCAAATGCCCCCAGGGTAGGTCATATTCGAGTAGTTATAAATCTGAGTGATGGGAAACAGAGATTTCAATATTGTAAGAACAGATTTCTGCATCTCCAAATAATAATAGGGAGACTCACACTGGGAAACAACCACACCACGATCTGTCAATAACCGATGGACATTTTCATAGAACTCTTTGCCAAAAAGAGGGGTCGCAGGCCTATGGGATCTGTGGAGTCAACGAGAATGACATCAAACATTTCAGTCTGCTCCTGGGCCACATACTTGACGGCATCTTCAATTTTTAAGTCAAGCTTAGGGTGCCCTTTTAAACAAGAAGCCGTCACAGGTATGTGCTTCTTACAAGCATCGACGACCATGCCATCAATTTCAACCATCGTGCATAGCTCCACTTCAGGGTGCTTTAAAACCTCCCGGGCCGTTCCCCCATCTCCTCCACCCACAACCAAAACCCGTCGGGGCCTGGGATGGAGGCAAAGGGGAACATGGGCTATCATTTCGTGATAAACAAATTCATCTCTCTCCGAAACCATGGCAAGTCCGTCATTGAAAAGCATCTTTCCATGACCATAGGTATCAACCACCTCCACCTTTTGAAAATCACTCTGACCACTAAATAAAACCTCTTTAATACGATAACTTTTCCGTAAATAACCTTCGTGACTCTCTGTCACCCACTCCTGTTTTTCCATAAGCTCAACCTCTTCCTCGCCTCTTAATAAATTTACTTTTCTATCTCCTACATATCACTCGCCTCAATCAACAAAGCTGCCTTTGGCGATGGCGGAGGCTGATAATAGCTGGCAAAACAAACCTCGTAACCACAACTCACCCGCTGACACACATTATTTATTATTTGATATCCTGACATCTCACAAAGAGGGGCTAGGGAGGGCCTAAAGTCGACAACATCAAAAGATTTTGGCTGGAAAAGGTCAATGACATAACCAATGGCATCCTCCCTTCTCGGAACCATATTTGTCTCAAAGCTCACATAGGGACTGAAAAGTTGGGGAGTCACATGGATGGCGAAGTACTCCTCCCCCTTGAGAGCATTGCAAGAGTACCCCATGGGTTTGAAAAGGTGGCTATTTAACTGAAAACCCTCAAAGGCACCCCTTGTAAAGAAACCTCCCTCCACATCCAATAATTTATGCACTCCCTCCCCACAGTGAGGCACCTCTGTAAAAACCCTGCGGGCCTCCCCTTGAATCTCATACATAAGCACCTCAAGAGTTTGATCAGAACTCTGGGGCTCAAAGGCTTTATCTAAGTGAAATAAAAATAGATGATGCTCGTTGGTATCACCAAAGCGATAGGCCTTTCCGGGCATGTGCTTATACAACCGCTTTAAATCTTTAAATATGTCTGATTTTTGATAGTAGGGAAAAGACTCATTTTTTCTTTCAAAATAAAAAGTTCAACTTGATTCTCACCGTACTCTTCAAACAAATCAATGGCCACATCCACAAGCATCGTTTGCCCACAAGTAATCATGGTCAACCGATTCTTCCAAACAAAAAGGCTGGACTCAGAAAGAAGATAAGCATCACAGTCTGGCGAAGTCATTTTTGAAAGGATCTGGGCTCCTGCCTTGGTGACCATGACAGGCCAGTCCTTCCCTCGAAGATCACCTACAGAGGAAGATATCACCATTTCAAGCTTTTTTTCGGCTCCTTCAAAAAACAATAGCTTTCTCCAAATCTATCATGCTATTTTTTAACGCTGTTTCTCAGCGCCATCTATAGCGTCCTTTATAAGGATCTATAAGAAAGGATAGACAAATATGTCAACTTTTTAAAAAGCTACGATTTTATTTAACCCCACCGAAGAACATAAAATGCTTCGCCAAATGGTGACTGAATTTGTCACCACCGAGGTGGAGCCCAAGCCCAAGAACACGATCGCCAAGAAAAATTTAACCTAAAACTGTTTAGAAAGCTGGGAGACCTTGGACTCCTAGGCATCATCGTGGACGAAAAATACGGTGGAGCCGGCATGGATGCCACAGCAGCTATTATCGCCCACGAAGAACTTTCAACCTCAGATCCAGGTTCACACTGGCCTACCTCGCCCATTCAATGCTCTGTGCTAACAATATCAACCTCAATGGAAGTGAAGAACAGAAAAAAGCTTGGCTCCCGAAACTCTGCTCTGGTGAGTGGGTCGGCTGCATGGCCATGTCTGAACCCCATGTGGGCACAGACGTCCTAGGTATGAAAACAAGGGCAAAATCAAATCCTAAGGGCTACACACTGGATGGCCGTAAAATGTGGATCACCAATGGCTTCATCGACGAAAAGAGCACCCCCGCAGACCTTGCTTGGGTCTACGCCGTCACGGGGAATCCAAAGGAACGCCCCAGCCTTTCCCACATTTGTGGTTTTAAAAGAAGTGATCTTGGATACAGCGTGGGACAAAAAATTCAGGATAAACTTGGTATGCGAGCCTCTAAACACCGCCGAACTTGTCTTCGAAGATTGTCATATTCCTGGCTCCCAACTCATTGGCCACGAAGGAGCCTCCATCACTCATATGATGAGAAACTTAGAAATTGAGCGAATCACCCTTGCCGCACAAAGCCTTGGAATGGCCAAGCGTTGCCTTCAAGTCCATGAATCGATATGCCCAAGAGCGTAGAGCCTTTCACCAACCCCTGTCATCTTTTGGCAAATTCAAAAAATGATTGGAGAAAGTTTTATGCCCGAGTACCAGGCCGCCCGTTGCTACACCTATGAAACAGCTCGCCGAATGAACCTCCAACAGTCAGGCCAGCGACTCCACTCAGATGGTGTCAAATTAGTGGCCGCCACCATGGCCAAAACCATTGCCGATCGGGCCATTCAAGTTCTAGGGGCTATGGTTATGTGGGGAATATGTGGTAGAAAGACTCTGGCGAGATGCCAAGCTTATTGAAATTGGTGGAGGCACCCTTGAAGCTCATCAAAAAAATATCACCAAGGATTTAGCTAAGCATGGGTTCTAATA
>CBDHDF010000007.1:0-603487 GCA_965261545.1 Bdellovibrionales bacterium
TATGGAATAATCAAGAATATGAGTTTGATATCATTGCGGTCAATGGGGGGGAGGTTGTTGTTGTGGAAGTGAAAACCACTTTAAAGCTTAAACACCTCGATCATTTTATAGAAAAGCTCGGGATATTTAGAGATATCTTTCCAGAGTATAAAGACAAGATGATTTACGGTGCCATAGCTTACTTGAGGGCTGATGAAGGGTCTCATAACAAGGCTGAAAAAAAAGGTCTTTTTGTGATCCGAGCTACCGGCAATAGCGCAATCATTACGAATAAAAAAGAGTTTTCTCCCAAAGTGTTTTAAGGTAAGAAGTGCTTTTGGCCCCCAATGGGGTGTTGAAATTCTTATGTACTCTATCACATATAATCATGTAAAAACTTCTTCAGGAAGCTAGACCCTGGTCTTAGGTTGTGATACTCCAGATGTATTACTTGGGCCTATATTCTTCGGGGGGGGGCTATATTGGGGCATGGGGAGCAGCATAGAACTTTTTGTCAAGGCGAAAGTCACAAAGCTAGGAACCACGGTGCTGGGGGCCACAGGCAAGCCCACAAGGTGGAAAAGACTTTCAGGTCATTTCTTTCTTTAACCGTCTTTGTATTTTGTGTCTTTACATTTGGGAATACAATATTTGGCCATGATGTGAGGTTTGAGGGCTGAGGCTCCTAGGGGTGATTTATCAGGTCGTCAAGTTTCTCAAAACTCTCAAGATTCGGTGGCCCCTAGTTCAACAGTGTCTAGTTCGGTGGCCTCTAATTCGGCGGTTTCTCAAAGGTTGTGATACTCCAGATGTATTACTTGGGCCTATATTCTTCGGGGGGGGGGGCTATATTGGGGCATGGGGAGCAGCATAGAACTTTTTGTCAAGGCGAAAGTCACAAAGCTAGGAACCACGGTGCTGGGGGCCACAGGCAAGCCCACAAGGTGGAAAAGACTTTCAGGTCATTTCTTTCTTTAACCGTCTTTGTATTTTGTGTCTTTACATTTGGGAATACAATATTTGGCCATGATGTGAGGTTGAGGGCTGAGGCTCCTAGGGGTGATTTATCAGGTCGTCAAGTTTCTCAAAACTCTCAAGATTCGGTGGCCCCTAGTTCAACAGTGTCTAGTTCGGTGGCCTCTAATTCGGCGGTTTCTCAAAGTTCAATAATTTCTCAAGGTGTGGGTTTAGAGTCCTCGAAGGACTGGTCCCTTTTTACTACGGCCTTTGTTAAAGCTTCCCTCCATGAAGATATGCAAGACCCTAGATCCACCGCGGAGTCTCTTTTTATTTTTCGTCCATCTTTTAAATTGTCGGAGAGTCTGCACATGGGGCTTCAGCTAGGGCTTTCTCAGGGACTCAATCGTGCTGCCGAGACGGAGGTCATCAATTCTCAGGTGCAGTTGACATCAGGAAAGCTCATGCTTGGTCGTGAACTGTGGATGGAATTACAGGGTGCCGTGTCTTTACCTACAAATTCCAGAAGCTATCAACATGACACCTATCGAGGAGGTGTCATACTCACTCCCACCTTTAGTTCCCAGTGGGGGGTCTTTGGATGGCCGGTGAATGTGAGCTATACACCTAGCCTTTCCAGGCTTTTTCACAAGTACACTCGTGCATGGAACAGTTCTCCCCACCTACAATATAAGCTTAATCAGTCCCTTTCTCTGTCGATGCCTATTGTTGGGGATATGTCTTTTGTATTAACTGGTGGCTGGATGACAGCACGCTCCTATCAAGGTCATATCATTGAGTTTTTTAACATGGCTCAGACACTCTCCTATACTGTGAACTCACGGGTCTCGGTTTCTTTGGGGCACACCAATGAGGCCAGTCCCTTTGAGTATAATGGTCGCGATCACAATATACGCATTTATGACTCCCGAACATCAACCTTGTTGGGGCGAATTGTCATGGAGTTGTGAGATGAGAGTTATTGTGGGTGGAGCTATGAGGTTATAGAGCGGATCTGCGTTTAATAAAAAATTATTGTTTGGTGTAATATGAAGGGGGATTTATGGAGACATTTCAAAGAAAGAATTTAAGAGACTTAGTAGGTTTTCACCTTACTGGTTGGGGAATCATGAAGAGAGGGGCACTTAGAGTGATGGGACTTATGAGATTTATAGATATGAGAAGCCTCGGGCAGCCCTTTGTTGCTCTTATGGTTATGGCTTGTTTGGTGTTCTCTTTTGTAGGTTGCACCAAGGTTAAAGAACTTCTTCCGCAGCACAGTGGCCAGGGTGAAAATGGCATCTATAAAATGAGTCCAGGGGAGTTAGATGGACACACCTTCTTACTGCAAACGGGTGAGGCCAAGCGTGTGGAAAACACCTCAGTGGCGGATATTATTGATGTTTCTGAGGAGGAATTAAAAGCCGCTAGTTATCCATTTGTGGAATATAGCATACCTCAAGAGATGAAGAATCTTCTCGGTGATTTTGAGTTTATTGGTAGACCTCACCACACCTATCAAATGCGGATTGAGTTGGATGACGAGAACCTGTGGCTCTATGCAGTTGCCCCTGAAAGGGATATTTCTTTACAGCATTCCCACGTTATGGCTCCTGTGGATTCTAAGGCTATGAATTCTAGAACTGTAAGTTCTAAGGCTATGCATTCTAAGGAGGATAAGGCAGGCGGAGATACTTACAGCAAAGACCTTTACAAGATCCCTGTGATGGGTCTGCCTGTGACTTATATGGCAGTGGAAGTTCTTAAAGACATGCATAGCAAAGCCACCAATCGCACCACAGAATATGTTGTATTGAGAAAGGATATGGCCAACCATGTTCAGCTTAACCATCATGGAAAATCTCAGTTTAAGTATTTAGAAAAGCTTGATGTTTACCCCGCAGACCTTTTTGAAGGAGATTGGTATTTTGCAGAAACCATTGTGGCAACACAGGCTGGGGAGGAGGGTATGCAGGGCTTTAGCTTGGCTGCAGCGGATACCACCCTGGCGGAATCCACAAAGATTCGCTTCGTAAGGTCCGAAGATAAAATTAGAGGTATTAATGTTAATATTGATGACCGCGTGGATGAAACCGATGAGGTCAACTTTCAAACAGTCATTGAAATACCAGTGAGTTGGAAAGAGTATCGTATGCGACCCAAGGGGAATACTTTCGCCTTTGGTGAAGAGGAAATTCCCGATGTTAATTGGAGGGATAAGAAGTTTGGAAAATTTAATTTTAATGAGATACTCACAGCTCACCTTGGGGCTCAATTTAACAACACGTCTTTAAATGAGAGAAAACTTGTAGAGCTTCAAATTCAGCCTGATTATAGAAGTTACACCATCTTTTTTCCCCGTCGCAATATTCGTGTTCGCCACTCTTTTATGAGAGCGGGGTTGCGGACTTACAAGCCTAAAAGAGCATACAAAAATGATTTAAAGAAATTTGGTTATTTTACAACCACTAAAAAGGTTTTGGACACCTTTGAAATTGCAAGAATGGAAGACTTAGAAGAACTGCGTTTTATCAATCGATTTGATATCAACCAAGGTAAAATCGTCTTTCACTTTACAAAGACTTCTCCTCATCACCTTCGCTCTGTGGGCTACAAGGCGGTGGAGTCATGGAACAAGGTTTTTGCCATAGCAGGGACAGGTGTGGAAATTCAGTTAAGTGATGAAGATGTCAATCTCGGTGATCTGAGATACAATGCCATCAATATTATTGAGTCCATTTCGGGTGGAGGAAGTGGTTTTGGTTTTGGACCATCCATCACAGACCCCCAAACAGGTGAAATTATTTCAGCCACAGCCAATCTTTGGTCCACACCAATTCGAGATTATATTATTGAATTCTTGAGAGACTATGTGCGAAGTGAACTGGGCCTTATTGATGATAAATACCTTTTTGCCGTGGGGGGTATGAAATGGCCTTCCCTTAAAGTCATGACCCAGGGACAATTTCAGTCTATAAATCAAGAAGTCTTAACTCCCCTTGGCGTTGCTCCCATGGATATGTCTTTATTTCTGGACATTTTTAATACAAATCCACAACTCGGAAAAGTGGATATCGTCCATGCGCCCAACAAGGCTGAATATATTTTTGATAAAACAACAGAACATAATATCAGGTACGAAAAAGAGAGACTTAAAGAGGCTGTAGCCAAGCATGGCAAGGTGGCCCATTGGGATCCTCTTTTTATAAAGAATTTTGGGCGTGAATTTTATCTTGGAACAACCCATGCAAGCTTGATTGAAGAGCTTCGCGCTTCTGAAGAGTGTCATCCACTCCACGGTTATATTAAAGAACTTAAGGAAGCCAATCAGCTTGTGAATAAAAAAGAACATGGAGTTCTTTTATCCTGTGCAAACAAGCTTCTTTCCAAAAAAATGCTGGGGACCCTTGTTCATGAATTGGG
The DNA here is from genome assembly GCA_965261545.1 of Bdellovibrionales bacterium. Lineage (GTDB taxonomy): Bacteria > Bdellovibrionota > Bdellovibrionia > Bdellovibrionales > UBA1609 > CBDHDF01. The sequence goes on from CBDHDF010000007.1 coordinate 4,360, forward strand.
GCACAACTTTGGGTTAAGACATAATTTCATGGGATCCAATGACGTAGATAATTTCATAGAGGTGGATGGTCAGTTGGTGGAAAGTTCCACGGTCATGGAATATCCTGCCTTTGGTGTTGACCGTCTCACTCAGCCTGGTTTTTACGATTTGGCGGCCATTCGCTATGGCTATTTTGACACGGTTGAGGCGAAGGATGGGCAACTTGTAAAACTTGACAGTTCTCAATCTATTCATGTGAACATGGCGGCCAAGGGTTTGCAGTCTAAACCCTATAAGTTTTGTACAGATGAGCATGCGTCTCAATATGTGGGAAGCCTTTTTTCACAATACACAAACCCCATGTGTGCTTTGTGGGATAAGGGAAAGACAGCTGAGGAAGTCATGGACTTTACAGCTGCTCAGTACAGCGTTCACATGGCCTTAGAAAATCATAGATTGGAGAAAATCTGGCCTCCATCCAACAACAAGCTTCTTGATTGGGGTTTTTTGAATGCCTTTCGTCGATTTCGTTATGTTAAAACCGCTAAATTGTTTTATGACCATTGGAGAGTGGAGTTAGCTCGCTTTTCTAAGTTGGGTCATGAGTATTTGGAGCATTTAACGGAGGAAGAGTTTGAGGCTGTGATGCAAGAAATGTCTCAGTCTCAGAGGGTGGGGGCTGGTGAGCGATCCTATCAGAAGATATTTAACGAGTTTAAACCTGCCGCAGACAAGGCATTTTCCATGCTTATGGATATTGCTTTTATGCCCAATCGTTATTGTGGAACTCGTGGAGTCATTGGTGATTTTGATATCATAGAATTAGAAGAAATTCGTCAGCAAGCCTATTGGAATAAGGATGGAGTTGTGGTGACCAACTGTTTAGACCCCGCGGCCAAGGAAATTATTTTTGAGAATAATAAAGGGAACATGCTCTTTGAGGTGGGTTATTATCTTAATGATCTCAAATTTGATATGAATCCTTTGGAAGAAATTGAACCCTTGGATATTACGGGAACCCTTTGGGATCGATTGTTGGCCATGTCATCTCTTGGTCAGAGAAGTGCCACTTCTAGCTTTCATAGATCGAGAAACTTCTTTCCCAACTTTTTTGATGAGCCAGATAAAAGGTCACAGATCATGGACCGTGTTATGGATCGCCTTCTCGAAGGAGTGAATCCTCTGAATCTCAAGTCAACACCCATTGAGACTCGAATTATGGCAGAGTCCAGGGAAGAGCTTGCAAAACTTTCTGAGGAAGCCATGACTCAATTTGTGGATGAGAATGTCCGGAAGATTCTTATGGGGCATGGACTCGCCCCCGAAGTTATTGAGGAAAAGCTGTTAGTTATCAAAGAAAATAAATCCGATTATAAAGATTTAAAGAATATGGTCATAGAGGGCTTCCATGAGAATCAAATTCAGGCTTTTTTTGAGGGCAAGAGGTTTGTTCAATTTAAGCATGAAAAAGACCTATTAAATTTCTTTTATAGTATGCTTCCTAAGAGTTTGATGGTCCCGGGCAAGTCTTTTGAAAACTCCCAGCGATCTCTTCTTTTTTCTATGTCTGTCACAGATCAACCCGAGGTCATTCAGAAGGCTGCGGCGAAGATTGCCATAGGTGGAGGGCGCTTTGTGGTGGCCATGAAATCAAGCACTGTGGCCGTTCAGTTGATTCAAAAACTTATGGCTGTGATGGATATGAAAAGGTCTCGTCTTGTTTTTCCAGAGGACTCCATCGTTCAGGAGACTCGTGCCCTTTACGATGCCTTTGGTGAGACCACTATGACTTTTGCCGATTATTCAGCCTTTATGGAACTGCTTATGGAGGTTCTTACTCGGTCTCCCGTGGGCATAAAGAATCAGATTGAGAGTCATTTTCGGCTTGATTTGGCCATTTGGGGCTTTCTTCAAGGTTTGGATAATGGGACCAAAAATCGAATTTTAAATTTTGAAGACATGAGGGTGACCTACGGAAATATTGCAAGTGCAGTGGGCTCTCCGGCTCCCTTTCCTTTTCTCCTTGTTAAGTCGGAGAGGAATCAGGCGTTCTTTGATGATGTTGTGCTTAATAATAACAAACAATTCCACAGATATATGCGGGATAAGGATGATTACGAGGCTCAAGAGGATTTGCTCAGTCAAATTGTTCTTAACCCAAATAATCATTAATGACTTGAATAAAATAAAATCCTGATTTTAATTTTGAATGGCTAAAAGAAATCTCTTGCGGCCAGTGTAGTCCTTGATGAGTTGGATTTGCCCAAGGGATGGAAGCTTTTGAGCCTCCTCTTTGAGCAAATCTCCTTGGCCTAGGCCAAGTTCCATTATGAAAATAGAGTTTTTCTTTTTGAGTAAATAAGAGGCTTGCTTCATCCAAAGCATGGGGGCTTGCCATCCTTTTTGAGAAAAGAGAGCCATGGCGGGCTCATATTTAAGAACATTTTTGCAAACCTCGGTGTCGTTATGGGAAATATAAGGAGGGTTGGCAACAATAATGTCGTAGAAATTGTGAGGGAGAGACTTGGCCGCACAATGAGCGTCAAGATTTATGGAAGTGACTTGCTTTGAGAGACCAAGCTGTTGTGCATTTTTTTGAAACACATCAAGGGCTTCTAGGCTAAGATCAAGAGCGTCTAAAGAGATCTTCTTACTTAATTGTTTGGCAAGGCTTAATCCTATGCAACCACAGCCCGTTCCCATATCTAAAATTTGGTAAGGCTGATTTTTGTTTTTGCCCCCCCATTGGAGAACCTTTTCGACAATACCTTCAGTTTCTGGACGAGGTACTAAAACTCTTTTGTCTACGAAAAACCTATATTTGTAAAAATCCTTATATCTCAGAATATAGGCCATGGGTTCTCCATGGATTCTTCTTTGAACAAGTTTTTGAAGCTTATTGCGTTGGCTGTGATTGAGAGGTTGGTCGGAGTGTACGATAAGGCCCACTCTATCTAGATGACAAATGTGGCAGACCATGAGTTCGATATCAAGCCTTGGTGAACTTTCTTGGTGCTTTCTTAAAGAAGTGGTTTTTTGATCTATAAATTCTTTAATGGTTATGGTGTGAGTATCGTCGATCATAGTGGAAGGATTATTGGTTATGAGGGAAGAGCGAGGAGTTATGGAGAAAGTGTTTGTCATTACGAGTGGTTTTGGTTTTGTTGTTTAAGAGCCTCTGCTTGAAAGTGAGCTATCAGTGGTTCGATAACCTCTGCAAAGTTTCCGTCCATGACATCAAACAGTCGTTGTGTTGTAAATCCAATGCGGTGATCTGTAATGCGTGATTGGGGGAAATTATAGGTTCGGATTCTTTCTGAGCGATCTCCAGTACCTATTTGTGTGAGTCTTGTATCGGAGGCTTCTTGGCGGGCTTTTTCTTCTTCGAGAGCTTGAAGTCTTGCGTAAAGAACTTTAATGGCTTGTTCTTTGTTGGAAAGTTGAGATTTACCATCTTGGCAGGTGACAACCAAACCCGTGGGAAGGTGGGTGGCCCGCACGGCGGAGTCTGTGGTGTTTACCGATTGTCCTCCAGGCCCACTGGATCGGTACACATCAATTCTTAGGTCGTTGGAGTTAATATGAACTTCTTTTTCTTCCACCTCCGCCATGACGGCCACTGTGACCGTGGATGTGTGAATCCTCCCTTGGGATTCTGTTTGAGGCACTCTTTGCACACGGTGGACGCCACTTTCAAACTTCATGTGACTGTAAACTTTATCCCCAGAGATATTCACAATAACTTCTTTATAGCCACCGACATTTCCCTCGGATGTAGAAATTATATTCATTTTCCATTTCATTTTAGAGGCAAAAAGGCTATAGCCGCGAAGAAGCTGTTCGGCAAAGAGGCTGGCTTCATCTCCGCCGGCCCCGGCTCGAATCTCTAAGATAATATTTTTATGGTCATTGGGGTCTTTGGGTAAGAGCAATATTTTAAGTTCTTCGAGGAGGTTCTTCTTTGATGATTCAAGCTCGCTTATTTCTTCTTTCGCTAGGGCTTGAATTTCTCGGTCTTCATCTGTCTCCACAAGCTCTTTATTAGAGGCAATCTCATGATTCATTTTTTTATATTTTCTGTAAGATAAAACAATGGAGCCAAGGCGAGCCATTTCTTCCACCAACTTACGGTATTTCTGTTGGTGGTTGGTGATTCCAGGTTCCATGAGCTTTTGTTGAATTTGTTCATAACGATTTTCAACTTCATCGAGTTTTTTAAACATGGAGTTAACTGTCCATAGAATTAACTGCCCATGGAGGACAAAAAGTCACTGTTTGATTTTGCATTTTTTAGCTTATCAATGAGGAACTCCATGCTGTCAACGGCGTTCATAGGGGCGAGGACCTTACGTAATATCCACAATCTGTTGAGATCGGCCTTTTCAATAAGCAAATCTTCTTTGCGAGTTCCAGACTTGTTGATATCCATGCATGGAAAGACACGCTTTTCCATGAGTTTTCGATCAAGATGAATTTCAGAGTTACCTGTTCCCTTAAATTCTTCAAATATTACTTCATCCATTCGAGAGCCCGTATCAACAAGGGCTGTCGCAATGATGGTGAGGCTTCCCCCTTGTTCAATATTTCTTGCGGCCCCAAAAAATCTCTTGGGTTTGTGGAGAGCATTGGAATCCACGCCACCTGATAGGATCTTACCTGATGGGGGAACCACTGTATTGTAAGCTCGTGCGAGACGGGTGATTGAGTCGAGAAGGATGACCACATCATGCTTGTGCTCCACCAGTCTTTTTGCCTTTTCAATAACCATTTCGGCCACTTGCACATGCCGAGTGGGGGGCTCATCAAATGTGGAACTGACCACTTCACCCTTTACGTTTCGCTGCATATCCGTGACTTCTTCGGGGCGTTCATCAATGAGGAGAACAATAAGTTTGACCTCGGGGTGGTTGGAGGAGATGGCATTGGCGATATTTTGAAGAATAACTGTTTTTCCCGTTCTTGGAGGAGCGACGATGAGGGCCCTTTGCCCCTTGCCTAGGGGGGCCATGAGATCCACCACTCGTGTGGTGTATTCGTTGGGTCGATGTTCGAGGTTAAGGCGCTCTTCGGGGTACAGAGGGGTTAAGTTATCGAAAAGAAGTTTGTCTTTTCCCTGTTCTGTGGTTTCATGGTTGAGACTATCAATTTTAAGCAGGGCAAAGTAGCGTTCTCCTTCTTTTGGGGGGCGAACGGTGCCACTGATGGTGTCTCCTGTTCGCAATCCAAAGCGGCGGATTTGAGAGGGACTGACGTATATATCGTCGGGGCCAGGGAGATAATTGTAATCGGGAGACCTTAAAAATCCGTAGCTATCAGGTAGAATCTCAAGGACTCCCCCTCCAAAGACATCTTCGCCAAGGTGGGCGGCTCGTTTGAGGATTTCAAAAACCATGTCTTGGCGGCGCATTCCCGCTGCATTTTCAATTTTTAGTTTCTGGGCAAAGAGAGTGATTTCTCCAATGTCTTTGACTTTGAGATTTTTTGAATTAAGGCTCTCCCCCTTTTCATCTTCTGTGAGGACGACATCACTAAGATCCACCTCCACTCCAGTACTGGGGTCGAATTCATCTTCATTGTTTTGGTGAAAATTGCGGTTGGAGGAGCCGCCTTGCCTAAAATTTCTTTTGTTTCCGCTGTTTTTATTGTTACGACGGTTGGTGTACCCCGTTTTGCGGTACCCTCCTCCCTTGTTATCTCGGGTTTCTCTTGTTTCTTTGCTATCTTTTGTATCCTTTGTATCCCTGGACTCATTTCTGGGTTCATTGGATCGGTTTTTTCTGGGCTCTCCCTTGGGAAGGGCACTTCGATTTTCGCGGATTTCTTGGGATTTATTTTCTTTGACGTGGCTTTTAGCTTCGGTTGGCATTTTTTCCTCACAGGTATATTTATGATTTAGTATGATTTTAATTACGGTTATATGGTATGATTACATGGCTATATGGTTATTGTTATATGGTTATGGTCTTATGACGGTTATTATGAATAAATAAATAAATAATTTTTGGCTCCACTCCGATAGAAATTACATATTGAAGGGGAGAACACATAAAGATGACCAACGAACAAATGACCCATGAACTAAGTCCTGCACCAAGATGGACTTTGAAGATGAAAATGGAGTATCGCAGAAACTATGCTAGAAGTCATGACTTTGGACTGTTAAGGAATATCAGCCTTACAGGGGCATGTCTACAAATTTCTTCATATGATGTGACTCCTAACGATAAACTTATACTTACGTTTAGCGTCAGTGGGAGAAACAGGGAGATTCAGGCCACTGTGGTTTGGAAAAAGGATCAGGCTTGCGGCATCAAGCTGATACCTGCCAGCAATCGTGACATTCAAATCATTGACGATATGATATACTTTGTAAAGGCTCATCGAGAAAATAAGAAAGTCTTGTTAGAAGGTATCTTTGATAGAATTTCTTAGAATCGATGAAAATTTTCGGAAAAACCTTTCCCAGGGGAGCTTTCCTTTGCCAAGGAGTCATATTTCTTTGGAGGAGGCAGGACTTAGGCCCTCTGAGTTTATTGACCTTTTTCAATCTCAAGTGGTTTCCAGGCATCTCGATTTGAAGGCCCGTGTCTTAAAAGGCAAGGGGCAGTGTTTTTACACCATTGGGAGTTCAGGTCATGAGGGAAACGCCGCTTGTGGTAAAGTCTTTGGTCTTAGAGATATGGCTTTTTTGCACTATCGGAGTGGTGCCTTTATGGTGCAGAGGTCCAAGTACTTGGAGGGCTGCAATTTCACCTACGATACACTTTTGTCTCTTGTGGCTTCCAGTGAAGACCCAATCGCTGGAGGGCGTCACAAAGTTTGGGGAAGCTTTCCACTCAATGTCCCCCCCCAAACGAGCACGATTGCCTCTCACCTTCCCAAGGCGGTGGGGGCGGCACTTTCCATAGGTCGAGCCAAGGATTTAGGGTTGGGTCCTGACATGGTTCGTCTCGATCACGACAGTTTGATTGTTTGCTCTTTTGGGGATGCTTCGGTCAATCATTCCACGGCCCAAGGGGCTTTTAACGCTGCCAGCTGGGCTGCTTATCAAAACATTCCCATTCCATTGGTTTTTATCTGTGAAGACAATCACATAGGAATATCTGTTCCCACGCCTGATCACTGGATTGAGGCTAGCTTTTCTCAGCGTCCAGGATGGCTTTACTTGCGGGCGGATGGGCTCAACCTGATGCAGGTGTATAGCAAGGCTTGCCAGGCAGGACACCATGCTCGCACATATAAGAAGCCTGTATTTCTCCATATAGATATGGTGCGTTTATTGGGCCATGCGGGCAGTGATGTGGAGAGTACTTACCGAAGTCTTGCTGACATTGAAAAGGAAGAGGCCCAAGACCCCCTGTTGCACTCGGCTCGGGAGATTTGTACCAAGGGGTGGCTTAGCACAGAAGAAATTCTTTCGATTTACGAGGAGGCAAGGGAGGAGGTGGATCGTCTGGCCCAAAAGGCTGTGTCCCGCCCAAAACTCACCATGGCCCATGAGGTGAGAGCGGCTTTGGAGTCTTGCGCCCATCCAAAAGTTTCCCCTCCTGTGGCGGAGGAAGGAGTGCGTGAAAAACTTTTTGGAAGAGATTATTCCAAGATGAAGGAGCCTTTTCATATGGCCAAACTTCTCAACTGGGCGCTCGCTGATATTTTACTTCAATACCCCCAAGCTTTGATTTTTGGAGAGGATGTGGCTCGAAAGGGAGGTGTTTACCATGTCACGGATAAATTGTCTCAAAAATTTGGTCAAAAAAGGGTTTTTAACTCTCTCCTCGATGAAACATCCATACTTGGTTCGGCCATAGGCTTGGCCCACAATGGTTTTCTTCCCTTGCCTGAGATTCAGTTTCTGGCTTACGTGCACAATGCTGAGGATCAAATTCGTGGAGAGGCAGCGACTTTGGCCTTTTTCTCCCAGGGACAGTTTACCAATTCCATGGTGGTTCGCATTGCTGGACTGGCTTATCAAAGTGGGTTTGGGGGGCATTTTCACAATGATAACTCTCTTGCGGCCCTAAGGGACATTCCCGGTGTGGTGTTGGCGGTTCCTTGCCGGGGGGACGATGCTGTCAAAATGCTGAGATCCTGTGTGCGCTTGGCCCATGAAAAAGGGCGGGTTGTCATTTTTGTGGAGCCCATTGCCCTTTACATGACCAAAGATCTTTATGAAGAGGGTGACAAAAAGTGGAGTTTTTCCTACCCGGCTCCCCAGGAAGAAATTTCTGTGGGAGAGTGGGGTACATACGGTGAAGGGGAGCTTTGTATTCTCACCTATGGCAATGGAACCTATTATTCTTTGCAGGCGAAAAAGGTTTTGGAGGAAAATCATAAGGTCAAGGCCAAGGTCATTGATCTTCGGTGGGTATCCCCCATAGATGACAAGAAGTTAGCCGTTGAAATAGAAGGAGTTCGGTATCTTTTGATTGTCGATGAGTGCCGCCGCACCGGGTCTTTAGGAGAAGCTCTTGTGAGTCACCTCTATGAGGCTAGGGTTTCTGTTTTTCAACACACTCCATCCCGGCCATTGCCTCTCTTGCCAAAACTAAAAGTTCTTGCTGCCGACGATTGCTTTATTCCCCTGGGAGTGGCTTCTGTGGCGGGGCTTCCTCAAAGGGATGATATTGTTCAGGCAAGCTTGGAACTCATATCATAGTTTGTATATGACTGTGGATGCGTGGCTTTTTACTATTGTTGTTGTGAACGAGGTGAGGCGGTGGACTTGCTGTGGTGGTATTTGTCGTCGTCAGGTGGATATTCGTTGGGGGGCTTTTGTATAAATCTAAATGGAAGCTTTCTTGACAAGAGATTGTTTAGTAGACTATGGACGTGTGTGGGGCTTCTGGTTGCTGAAAAGGGAGGTAGTTTGCTGTATTTGCAGAAATACGTGAATGATCTTAATAAGAATGATTTTAATAAGATCATTCTTATTAAGCATGTAAACTATCTTATAGACCTTATAAGCCTTATGAACAGATATTTCATTCACTTGGCTTTTTTTATCCTGATTGCTTGCTTCCTTGGAGGTTGTTCCTCTTTTCATAAGAGTGCAGAGAAGAAAAGGGCTCAACTTCATTTAAAAATGGGCGTGGGTTATCTTTCTAAAGGCGATCACCCCAATGCCCTCAATCAATTTATTTTGGCGGCCCAACTTGACGCCAAAGATCCTGTGATACAGCACAATTTAGGCTTGGCCTACTTTGCTAGAAAGAGATATGTGAGGGCTGAAGAGTACTTAAGGAGAGCTGTTGAACTCGAAGCTGGATACACAGAAGCTCGCAACAATCTAGGGAGAAGTCTCATTGAGCTATCTATGTATAAAGAAGCAATTCAAGAGTTGGAAACAGCTCGAAGAGACCTTACCTTTCCTTATGTAGAAAAAACCTTGGCTTACTTGGGGATTGCTTATTTTAAGCTGGGTCGTTTTAAGAAGTCCATTCAATTTTTCAAAGAGGCTTTGCTCATAAAGCCTACGGATTGCACATCTCAAAATTTTCTGGGGAGATCCTACTTTGAATTAAAACAATTCTCACGGGCGACCCGAACTCTCGATCGTGCCATCACTTTGTGTCAAGGTGTTGCCTTTGACGAGCCCTATTACTACTCGGCTCTTGGCTATTATCAAATGGGACAAACAGGCCATGCCATAGCTAAGCTTGAGGCTCTTATTCGTCAACTTCCCCGTGGTGCCCATGTGGATCATGCTCATAGGTTATTAAGAATACTGGAATAAAAGATAAAGATAAGAATACTGGAATAAAAATAAAATTAATGATGTGAAGTCATGATATGAAGTCGGAAAAATAACATGAAGGCTGTTGGTAAGAAATTACAGCAAAGAAGAGAGGAGCTAGATCACTCGCTCAGTGATGTGTCTTTGTCTACAAAAATTTCAGTGAGAGTTCTTGAGGCTATTGAGCAAGGGAACAAGTCTTTGATGCCCCCTTTGCCTTACTTCAAGGGTTTTGTGCGTACTTATTCAAAGTACTTAAAGCTTGATTCCAATGAGATCATTGAACTTCTCAATCAAGAGCTTGTCGCTGAGGAACTTGATCTCTTCCTAGAGAATCCCCATGAATTCTCTCCTCAAGAAGCGAAGCCTCAGTCAGACGTAGAAGCTCATGCTAAACAGAGTTTGAAAAAACAGAGTCAGAAAGGGGCTCATCCTCAGGGGACTCAAGGCCCATCTGTAGAGCAGGTAGACCAGCCAGATCAAAGGGCTCTTCCCAATGACTTCTCACAAGGCTCCTTGGGTAGGCATCTTTTGGTGTTGGGGGTTTTCATGGTTCTGATTATATTCTTTGGTGTAGGAGTGACTAAGTGGCTTGATATGAGGGGGGGGCAAGGCTCTGTGGATCAGGTGAGTTTGTCGCAGCCTTCTTTAAGGAAACCAAGTGCCAAATCAACAGACTCAGCACTTCAGAATTTAGAAGGTTCTAAGAAGTTTACTGGAGCTAACGAGGGTTTAAAATCTAAAAAAAGTCGTCATAAAGAAAAAGAAGTAGGGGCACACAACAGGGAACCGCGACGTACAATCTCCAAAGCGTCTGCATTGCCTCCGGTGCCTCCAGCACCTTCTTCGCTGCCTACGCCATCCAAAGCGTCTTCATTGCCGGTGCCTCCAGCACCTTCGCTGCCTACGCCCTCCAAAGCGTCTTTACCACCTCCAGTACCTCCGCCTTCAGCACCTTCTAGAGCTAGATTGCCCGTTGAAAGCAGCACTCAGGCGACTATCTCTTCGAGTTCTTCGAGGTCACATCAAAACAGGGATAAAGCTGAGAAAAACAAAGATAAACCTGATACCAAAGTGAAGGTAACTCAAATGGGGGACGGATTGGCTCCTTCTTCTTCATCTGCAAACCTAAGAAAAGCAAGGGTTCAAGAAGTTATTGTGGAGGCTCTTGACAATGTTGATGTTCAATTTAAATTTAGCTCTCAGTCCTTCAAATCTATTCACCTCAAATCAAAGCAGATCCATACTTTTAAGTTTTCTAAGAAAATGACTTTTCTTTTCAGCAATGGTCATGGCGTGAGGGTTTTTCTCAATGGCAAGGCTTACAAAGTGCCTGGAGCCTCTCGGCAATCGACGATGCTGCAAGTTCCATAAAATTTCTTCTTTTATTTTCTAAAAGAATGATATCTTCTAAAAGTGATATGTAGGATTCCATATATGAAAGCCATTGTTCGTTATTTACTCATTATCATCATGATATATCTTTTTTACGGTTTGAGCATTAGCTTTTATCGTCCCCATGTGATGAATAAAAAATTAAATCCTCAGGAATCAGAGAATTTTTATGATTATAAAGGTATTATTAATGTACATAGCTCTATGAGTACGGGGGTTGGTGGAATTCAAGAAATTATACTTGAGGCCCAAAAAGCTGAGGTGAAGTTTATTTTTATAACAGACCTTAATCTTCCTTTAAAATCACGTGAATTTTCTGGATATCATGATCGTCTTTTCGTTTTTATTGATGGTGAATACAGTTACTTAGATTCACGTATTTTATATTTAAACGAGCGAGCCATGGAGACGTCATTTATTGACAGACCCATCCAAATGGTTCTTGCCAACTTGCTAAGCCAAAAGCATCGACCTGATAAGGATGGAAAGCTTATTTTAGCTCATCCTTTTAAAGAGGGATATCAGTGGAGGGGAGAGCATCCCCAAGGGCTTGATGGTATTGAGATTGTCAATCTCAAAGCTATTTGGAAAGATGCTTGGCTCAATACTATATGGAACTTTCTTTGGACATTGATGGTTTATCCCTTCAATCCCGATTTAGCTTTTATTCGCCTCCTTACTTATCCAGAAAAAGAAATTGAACTTTGGGATAAGCTGAGCCAAAAGAGAAAGACTCTGGCTGTTGCAGGGGCTGATGCGAAATCTAAATTTAATTTTCTAAAAGATCACCTTAATATTCCATCCTACGAAACTTTGTTCGGATTGGTGAGTAACCATATTCTTTTGAAATCTGAGCTTACGGGAAGAACTTCTAAAGATAGGCTAAAAATATCCCAAGCGATATCTCAAGGTCAATTTTATATGAGCTTTGATATTCTTGCAAACCCGAAAGGTTTTAATGTATTTATGAGTACAGAGAATCAAAGTCATATACCCATGGGGTCCGATGTCTCTTTGGAGAAGAGGCCTCATCTTTATGTGGTTTTGCCTCAAGACTTGGAAAGTCCTTTTGAGATCATTGTATATAGAAATGGAAAGAAGTATTTAAGTTCTGATTTGACTCAGATTAGTATCCCTGTCCATGAGCCGGGTGTTTACAGGGTTTTTGTGAGAGTTCGTCTTACTCTCCCCCTTCCTGATGGAAAGAGGTGGATACCTTGGATATTTACAAACCCCTTTTATGTGGAATAAAGCACACAATAATATGTGCAGTAAAGTACGCAATAAGATGAGAGATTATATGCAACAGGGGAGAAGGTTGTGCCCAACATGGGAATAAGGGTGAGTCCTTTGAACTTAGATCTGTGTGACGAGGTAGTTTTCAATACCTATGTCCTTAATAATACGCAATTGTGACTCCAGCCAGTCCACATGCTCTTCTTCACTTGTTAAGATATGCTCTAGCATCTCGCGGGTGCCGTGGTCACTGACCTGTGAACAAAGCTCGATGCCTTTGCGGAGCCGGGGTATGGCTTCGTTTTCCAATTGAAGGTCTTTAGCTAAGAGCTCAGGCACAGTCTCGCCAATTCGTATTTGGCCCAGTCGTTGCACATTGGGCAGGCCCTCTAAAAAAAGAACACGGTCTATCAATTCTTGGGCATGTTTCATTTCGTCGATGGATTCCCGATGGATTTTATCGGCAAGCTTTGTATATCCCCAATCTTTGCATATGCGGCCATGGAGAAAGTATTGGTTAATGGCGGTAAGTTCAGCTGTTAAAACTTCGTTTAACAAGTCAATGATAGAATTATGACCCTTCATGATGATGTCTCTCCTTACTGTGTATGTTTCTCTGTCGAGTATGTTTTTCTGTCATGTTGTATTTGGGTTTAGCTGTAAGTGCCTAGAGCCTAGATTTACAGATACTAAAATTAAGTCCTCGATTGTTGAAAGTCAATTGATAATATTGGCGAGGGTCTTCGTTAAATCATCAATAACGCATGGAATAAAACGACTTGAGGCAATTCATGGGTCATTCAGGTCGTTTACATTCAAAGGTATTTCAGTCAATCCGATCCGACTTCGGACGGGAGGGCGAAACCTTTCCTTAAGTGTATGGAGAATCAAACCGTTATGTAATAAGTGGGTTCTAAAGAACAGGGCTTTTGCATGGTGGTGTTGGCTTCTTAGCTATCTCCTTTTAGGAGTATGCTATAGGTAGTATGTATGATAAGGAGGTTGTCATTGTTTTCGTCTATCGTGGAATTTTGGAACAATTGTTACAAAGAAACTTTTGCCGAGTCATCTTGGTTTCAAAAGCTCGAAGGTGGTGAACTGTCTTTGCCCCATTACAAGGGTTTTTTGCTGGAGACCTATCATCAAGCAGCTTTAAATCCTGCCATACAGGCTTTTTGTTTGATGCACATGCAGGAGCACCTTCAGCACCGTACAGAAAAGATGTTTCTCAAGCATGCGATTTCAGAAATTGGGCACGATACTCTTGCCCTTAATGACTTAGTGGCTCTAGGGGAGGATAAAGAGGCTATTCAAAGTAGTCGTCCTTTGCCAGAAACCATGGCTTACAGTGCTTACATTATTTACAAAATTCAATTTGAAAATCCTCTTTCTTATTTAGGTTATTTATTCCACTTAGAAAAGTTGCCGACACAAAAGGGACCCTCTTATATGAGGTCCTTGAGTGATATGGGGGTGCCCAATGAGGCCATGGGTTTTTTGGAGGAGCATGCGGCTGTGGATATTGCTCACCTTCGGCTGATGGAAGAATATGTGAGTGCATTGGTGGTGAATCAGAAATCTTTGGATGTGGTTTTGTGTGCTATCAAGGATACATGTCGTTTGCATCTATTGATGATTGAGGCTGCCTTTGCCAATGGCGAAAACAGTGAATCCTTTCTCAAAGAGACTCCTCTTACAAAAGTGGCCGTTTGATCCAACTTGACGGACATGAAGATGCGTAGATCTATGTCCTCGTCCTAACTTTAGTTTAAGCCCTGGCCTCAAGGGACCCAAATCATAATATGGTACCCTAGGTTGAGCATTATGATTAAATATTAAATATCAAATAAAACCGTTGGACAAGCATAGCAGTACATGCAATATAATTATTACATTGGTTTTACCTAGACCCATGTGAATGTGTGGGGTGGCATGGCGGGTTATGTCTATAGTACATAGAGCAAAGGGAAAACAGCAAACAGCGAGGGGGTAGAAATGTCTAGGGTTATCATAGAAGAATTGAATTCACAAAAATTTAGGGGATGCGTAGAAAAATCAGGGCTTGTGTTGGTGTCTATCACATCAAAAATGGCCTCTTTTTTTGTTGTTCTCTTCATGGGTCTTTCTGGGGCTTTCATAGCTCATGCAGCAGGCCCTGGCCATCATCATGATGATGATGATGATGGTGGTTATATTGAGGAAAAAAGAACTTACAATGATAAAAAAAACCATACTGTTGATGGAGAATCGAAAGGGCGAGCAAGAGGACGAATTTCGGATCGTCTTGCGCGTCCAAATCGCTATCCCATTGACATGGGTGGTGATGAGATTTTTGATGGGCAAACCATTGATCTCAAGCAACTCCTTCGTGACACCTATGGCCGTAGAGGTTGGAAAGGATCTCGTATCGTCCGAGTGAGGGTGGTGGCAAAAAGCCAATATGGAGCTGCACGCGTGGCTCTTGTTATTAAGGGTGACCGAGGTGAGAATGGAGGAGGTCGAAGGGGCGGCAGCAATAAAGTGGATTCCCAGTTCATCAGTGGGAATAGTTACGACTGGAATGATAACTCAAGGTATACTTTCCATAAAGTCACCCTTTACAACCACCAAGAGCGTATGGGGCGTCGGTGGCGTCTTCGCTTTCGGGGGGACCGTGTTAAGGTGAGAAGAATTGTCGTTGTCACTGAGGGCCGTCGAGGTGGTGATGATGCTCCCTTCACTTCCATCCCCTTGGGGACATACACCATTGAGAAGTCCTTTTTTAAACCCAGCTATTATAGCATTCCTGTCCATCGTTCAGGGGTGAAAGGCTTTCAGTTTACTTGCCATAAAAGGTCCATGGATATTTATTCTGTGAATATGGTTCTCAGCGATGGTTCTTTTGTACCCTTATATGATCTTGCAGGTTTTTGCCGTTCAGGTGACGTAAAAACAGCTTATTTTGATACGGAATGGGTGAGAGAGCTTCGTGTGGATGCCATATCTACATCCATCACTGGCAGTCGTGGAAGGCTTGAAGTTCAGGGTTTTCAATCTTTCTTCCGTGATCCCCGTGATGGGCTTAGATATCCGGGGCCTAGATATCCGTAATAATGAGGATGATGAGGGGTGAGACCAAATTGAAGTTTCACCCTTTTTTTTGATTTTAGGTTTGACTGTAGATTTGATTTTAAAAATGTTCCCCAAAGAATATCCCAAATAGCAAGGCAAACTCCCAGATTTTTATCTCGATGCTCTATTTTGTTACTATGGTGAATTTGGTGTTGAGCTGGGCTGATAAACACATATTCGAAGACTCCAAAGCTCATCCAAATATGGGAGTGGCGGAGGTTGGCTCCGAAGGCATTGAATAAGAAGCCAAGAATATTGACACCTAAAATATCAAACCCATGTATAGGTGCCTGAAAAAGATAAACATAGAGGCTGGATGGAATAACAACGGCCAGGGACGATCGGGCCATGCTCACCAATATTTCCCCAGGGTGAACCCGATAGAGGGTGAGGGGCGTGAGAACTTTGGCGCTGTGGTGAACTTTGTGAAAGACCCACAAGAAAGGGATTTTGTGCATGAGGTAGTGTTGTATAAAACGCATGAAATCAAGAAAAACAAAGGCAAAGAGGGTGTAGGAAAGGCCCATGACAAATTCATTTGTGCTTAGGGGAGAAATATCTCCTCCATAATCTCTTAGTATCTTTAGAAAAAAATGAGAAAGGGAGTGAGAAGAGAGCAAAAAGCTTGCAAAAAGGCTTAAAAAAATCAGTTTGATGACATGGTTGAAAAGAAAGAGTTTGAGGTCTAGGATGGAGGATGGATGAAGCCAAATCTCTTTGCTGAAAAGCCCCTTTTTGAGAGCTTCCCAAGGTTTTTTTTCTCCACGAGCCCATAACACCCACAATGCTAAAAGCACGCTGAGTAGCAGAAAGGGGCCATAAACTCGTTCTGTTGGGTTTACAAAATGATTCACCATAAAATGATCCAAATGATCTATCATCTGGGCTATAAAATCATTATTGAAATCATTTATCTTAAGGCCACTCATCCTAAATCATCCATTGTAAAAGATCTGTCAACATCTACAAAAGAGTCACCAATATCAAAAGGTGTGCTTGAAGCCAAGGCTCACACTTTGGGGTTTTCCGGGTCTCGCTCCATAGGGCCTTAGGGAAACCATATACTGTTTGGCAAATAGATTCTCCACCCGAAGAAAGGCGTTTCCATGGGGGGAGTATTCGTATTTTCCCATCCAGTCCATAACTCCGTGGGCGTCTATGTGTCTTCGGCCCTCTTGGACGGCTTGGTCGTAAATAAGACTTTGCCAATTATAAATAAAGAAACTCGATATTTGATTCCAGGTGGTTCCTAGGGAGAGGGAAAGCTTGTGTTCTGGAATATAGGGGAGAGGGTCTTTTTTTCGAATCAGACCAAGGCCCCATTCACGATGTGTGGAAGTTACATGGTTTAAAAATTGTGCGATAGTTCTTGTGTAGCTTATATCCACGGGAATATTCAAAGAGAAAACCTTAAAGTTGGCTCCAACATGACTTTCAAGGCCATAAATTTCAGCTTTGCCCCCGTTGAATTCGTGGTCCAGGTTCTTTTGTTCACAGCCTGAGGAAAAAGAGCAGAATCCTTTAATATTGGTGTAGTCACTGTAAAAACCAATCACTCCACCGTAGATGCTATCCGTATAAATGTTGCTTTCCCCGTAGATGTTGCTTTTTTCGTAGGAGTTGTTTTCTTCGTAAGTGGTTTTTTCCCTGTAGGTGTTTCTCTCGCTAAGCTTGCTTTTGTAAAGGTTACTTTTGCGAAGGTCACTTCTACGAAGGTTGGACTCGTACTTCAAACCCATCTCATAGTTGACACTTTCTTCAGGGCGCACCGACGAGACCTGGCCGGGGGAAACCACAGACATCCCCTTATTCACACTTAACATGACATTTAAGTTTTCTGTGGGTATGTATTGCAAACCGATTCCGGGAACAAAAAGTTGGTCATGATTTTTTCGAGAAGTTTGTCCGGGAAGTTTGTGACGGGTTTTTATATTTTCCCATCTAGCTCTGACAGACACCTGGACTCCCATGGGAAAGCTCACATCATCTTCAAATACCAAGGTTTGAGCTTGGGAGATGTCTGTGTTTTCGGTGTCAAGTTGAGGGGTATCTTGCTCTTCGAGCCTGTCTTGTCCTTTGGGCTTGATTTGCCCTCTGAGCTTGTCTTGCTTCCAAGCCAATCTATGGAGGCTTCCTTCTTTCATTTCAAATGGGCTGGAGGTATGTCTTCTTTTCACTTGATCTTGGTGGTGGCGAAGCCCTAGAGATACATGATGGGCAATGGATTTGGAGCTATTAAAAAAAGAGGAATGTTTGATAAAATAAGATGTTTCTAAGGAGATGCCTCCACTGTCATATTTTCGATGGTTGTGACCCATAACAAGCTGGTCTCCTCCATGGGGAAGAATGGAATCACTTTCTCCACGAAGAACTCTAAGGAAGTGGGGGTGAAACTCCTGGGACTGCGGGTTTAAATAATCAGCGACATAGGCTCCATTTTGAAAGCCATTGATTTTGGACCACTTGCGATTCAAGTGATGATAGTAGAGACTTGCTTGAATATCTACGCTATGGGAGGCGGCAAGAGAATACTTCAGTTGGTGCTGTTGATGGCTCCACTTCATGAGATCCTTGGCTGAAGCTGCATATCGATCAAAAGCCGATTGGGCAAAATCTTCTTCTGTCAGGCCCAGATAGGTTTCGTGGGATTTCTCACGGGCATAAGCTGTCTTCATTAAAATGCGGTGTCGTCCTTTTTGGTAGGACCCCTTCCACATGAAATCATCTTTGTTAAAACCCGTTTTTTCTCCTTGAGGAAGTTTTTTAAATCCATCGGACTCCATTCGGTGATACTCCAATAAATAGCCCCAAGGGCCCTGTGTATCTCCTGTGGAAAATGCGTATTTTTGAACCCTTCCATAGTTTATTCCCACCCGAGAGAGAGTCTTATCGGGAATGGGGTGAGTTTTAAAATGCAGAGCCCCTCCAATGGAATTGGGTCCGTATTTCACAGAGTCTAAGCCTTTGAATATTTCAATGCTGTGGGTTTTTGTTATGTTTGGAAAAAAGTAGGCAGCTGGGGCCGAGTAGGGAGCGGGAGCTATGGGAACGCCGTCTTCCATGAGAGTGATTTTCTTACTTCGATGGGGGGTAGCTCCTCTTAAGCCAATGTTGGGGCGTAGGCCAAAGCCATCCTCTTCTTGGAGGTGAATCCCTGGAACACTCTGCAAAAGTCGCATGGGGTCCCCATAATCAAACCTCTTGAGTTTTTTGGGAGAAAGGAATTGAGTGGCTCCAAAAGTGGCCTCCTCGTTGTCAGTAAAGTAAATAGATGGATCGTAAATCACTTCAAGGACTTCCATGGGGGAGGGGCCTTGAATGTCTTTAATGTTCTTAATGTCTTTTTTATTCTGATGATAATTTTGATTGTGGCTGGGATTTCCATGGGCAAGGGGCCAGGCTGTGAAGAGTGTTGTGGCTTTTAGACCCATGCAAATGAGGGCCATGAGAAATTGCGTGAGGGGATTATTATTTGATGTTTGAGCCACTTTAATCAGTATCTCCACCTTGATTCTTGGGACGTCCAAAATCAGTTGCTAACAAGAAGTCTGTCTTATAAATATCTGTGACTTTCTTTAAGTCTTGATAAAGGGCGCAAATCTCAACATGGCGACTTTCAGTTGTTGTTGTCTTGCATTGTTCATAGTTGACATTTTGAGCCAAAGCTTCAATGTTGATGTGTTGATGACTGAGTTTCTCAAGGTTTTGGATAAATCTTGAAGTGTGAGCTTTAAAGTTCTGAACTAATTCGAGGTGTCCTTTTTCAACGAGCCACTCTTCAAAGCCATAGCCTTCTTTAAAATCATCATTCTTATTAGAGCTATGGTTTTTTTTTAAATTATAATCTTTTTTTAAATGATAGCCTGTCTTTAGAGAGTCTTCCCCTGGAAAGTCTCCCGTAAATATAGCCCAAAGCCCCTTGGCACTATAAAGAAGTGAGTGAATGGAGTCCTTAGATCGTAAATGTTCGCTTTGCTCAGGGCAGGAATCAAAGCCACATAGATCGTGATTGATTCCACTTGGAATACCTAGGCGACGATCTTTTATCTCCCTATCAAAGAAAATAAGTCCGTGAGTCAGGCTAACAGCAAATCTTTTTAAGGTTTTGAAGTCCTCCTGATAGGTGGGAGCAAATATAATATCTCCATTTAGGGGTCTCCAAGCTTTTCGAAGTTGTTGAGCTTGTTCTGTAAGTATCTCCACGACAAACTGCATGTAGTGGCAGCGATTTTTTACTTTGACTTGTGTGGGCAATTGGTTCCATTCTTCTAAGGATTCAACTCCACAGTCAATGCAATGATTCATCAAAGATTCTTCATAAATTAAATACTCAAGGGCGGCAAATCCCATGGTTGTGGGTTGCTTCTTGTAGACATAATTTTGACTGGCCTGTTTTTCGGCAATTTCTCTATCAATAGCATAAGAATTGGTGGGCCGTGAGTATATTTTTTTTCTCATGGCATATTCACTCCTGGCTATAAGTCCAATTTGAAAAGCCTCTGTAAAATGGTAGCTTCGCATAGCTTTTAAGAAGGCTTTTTTGAGGGGATCTCGATTCCAAGTCCATTGGCTTTGGGCTACGCTAGGAATGGCTTTGCAGTGCAAAGAAATAGATTCTTTAAGTGCTATGGTGTTTTGTGCGAGTCTTTCAAAGGCAGGAAAAATAACATTCACACCAATTTGGGAAAGCCCCCACAGCCCTATTTTTGGGGAGTCCGTTGAGTTTTCAGGTTTGTCAATGGGAGTGGTGGCGGTGGAGGATGGGAGCTCTTTGTGATAACAGTTGACCACAAGGAAGCCGGCCACCACCGAAATGGCCAAGAGACTCCACGGCCACCCTCTATTGAGAAGTCTTGTATTGAGGAGTTTCGATGCTGACTTTAGATGAACTCCTATTTTTTTTAGGTGAGTTTCTATCAAATCTATAACCTATAAGCCTATCAATCACATTAATGTTCGTTTATTAAGATATCTATGTTATAAGGTTATAAGATATCTGTGTTTATCTGAGAGAATCCAAAAGCTTCTTTTAAGATTTGGCGAGCTTTTAGTAAATTCTTTTTATAATTTTCAATTTCTTTATGAGGAGATTTCATAAGGGAGGGTTTATCACCGACAAGCTTGTGAAAGGTGTTAAAGTCATTTACGTTCACCTGGGAAATGGGGTTAAACTGAAACCCTAGGGCATAGCCTTTCATGGCACTCCAATATTTAGCATGCCTTTTAAAGGAATAGTTACCGGCTTCATAGGCGTTCATTTCTTGGAGCGTGTTGTTGATATTGTGAATGACTATGGCTGCAATGGCTTTTTCCCATAGGTTTATGGCTATTTCCCCATAGGCCCTTACATATTTTCGGTATCCGGTGGGTTTTTGACGAATTAATTCACGGCCTGCAATAAAGGCTTTCATCACATCTCTTGAAAGATCGAGGGTTCCATCACCAAGATGTTTGACTCTGAGGTCTAGGTGTCCCATGGCTTCTGCCACATCACCTATGATTTTTTCTCTCATGATAGAAATTTTTCCGTCATTATTAGAATCTTTTGATATGCCTTCTCTATGGGCGATTTGCTCATCTGTGTAGAGGGCGAAATCCCTAGGAACGCCAAGATAGCCAAAGGCTTCGTCCCAATGGTGCTCTAGGGTGGTGTGGTTTTTTGTGGACTTATAAGGAACTATATTGTCGGCACGAAGTCCTTTTTCTGGCCCCAAGTGTGTGCTGAGATAGTCACCACTGGCTTGAGAAAAGGCCACACTCATCTGCAAAAAGCTGTGGATCATTGCACTTAGATCCAAACCATCCTCTGTGGTACCGGCTTCATTCACTTGCTCTTCCAGTGGGCGGCGGCGACCCACCCATGGATTGGTGGGAAGGGGGACAGTGAAAGAGGGGCTATGAGTTGCATTTTTGGCCAATGCCTGAAAGAGGGCTTGAATAAAATCTTCAGGTTCCACAAAGGGATCATCTTTTCGATCGGCATTGACCTCGGAGAGATTGGTTCCGTAGAGGCTTTCAGTTTTCCACCCCCTGAGGGTTCCATGGTTTAAAGGGTTGTCATTCCCTGCAATTTTGGACCAGAGGTTTTTGTTTGGCGCTCCCAAATTATTGTAGGTTTTTCCTTCGAGAGCTTGCATTTCTTTTTCATTGAGGTTTTTAAGTTTCACTTGGTGGTGACTCTGTCCATTGATGGAACCATGGACTTTGGTGGGGGCGAGGGATCTAAATTTAAGATAGCTATTCAAAGCATACATGGCATCTCTATTTGAGCCATGAGAGTCTCTTCTTTTGAGGGAGTTCATAAATAATTTTAAATCGTGAATGAGTATATTCCTAAACACCTGGCCAGCAAAGGAAACACTGCTTTCTTCTTCCCTAAATTGGCTTGGAAACTCATACACGGAGGGAGCTTGGTTGATTATGGCCTGAATATTGTCGGGAGCTTTTTCTAAGATTTTTTGAGCCTTTGAAATATTGGGATTGGACCGACTTATTTCAAAGGGCAAAACGAGAGTCAGAAAAATAGTCAAAAGGAAAAGGGTAGTCAAAGTGAAAGGGATGGAGGTAGGTAAAGCGAGTTGTTGAGATGCTGGTGTGTTCATATGCAAGCTCCTCCTTAATTTGGTATATAGAACTTATGTTTACATAGTCAAACAAAAAAAAACAACACGCAGCATTGTTTTCAGTAACTCGTTGCGACATAAAGATGCAGTGAATCAATTTTGGTTTGGCTCATGCTTGCTCCCCGTGGTGAGTTATCTTATAAGATGAAGGTGGAGGCTTCCCTAGGTGCTTTATCAATGGCTTTACGAATTATCAGAATATGTCTCTTTCTTTAATGTTTTTCGCTACATCACATTTAGAACATTTACTTCATTTGTGAGTGCTTTCATTATTTGCTGGGCTCTTGGACCCAGATTTATTCGTGGCTTGATAAATAGGCAAGTGGGTCAGCGTGTGCGTGAGGATGGTCCTCAAGATCATCTTAAAAAGGAGGGAACCCCGACCATGGGGGGAGGGTTGATTCTTTTAGGAATCTTAGCTCCCACCCTCTTATGGGTGGATATAAGGAATCCACTGGTTTTTGGGGTGTTGTTTGTGACATTGGGTTTTGGAGCTGTAGGGTATTGGGATGATTACCTGAAGGTGTCGAGGAAGAATGTAAAGGGGTTATCAGGTCGATTTCGTCTCTTTGCTGAATTTCTTATTTCTCTGGTTGCCATGGGAGTTCTTGTGTATTTTGAACAAACTCGATCTGATCTGTCGATCCCCTTTTTCAAAGATGTGGTTTTTGATTTAGGTTGGCTTTATGTGCCCTTTGCCTGCTTTGTTATTGTGGGCTCGGCCAATGCCGTCAATTTGACGGATGGACTCGACGGATTGGCCATTGTGCCTGTGATTGTTTGTGCAGGGACTTTTATGCTTTTTTCTTATATTGCTGGACACTATAACATAGCGACTTATTTAGCTATTCCCTTTGTGTCTGGGGCGGGAGAGTTGACGCCTATGGCTGCCTGTGTTGTCGCCGCAGGCTTGGGTTTTCTTTGGTATAACTCCTATCCTGCTCAGGTATTTATGGGAGATGTGGGAAGTTTGAGTTTGGGTGGTTTTTTGGGGGTGATGGCTGTGTTGACAAAGAATGAACTTCTCTTTGTCTTATTAGGTGGAATTTTTGTCGTGGAGGCTCTTTCGGTGATGACTCAAGTTGTTTCGTTTAAATTGACGGGCAAAAGGGTGTTTAGAATGGCGCCCATTCATCATCACTTTGAATTAAAGGGGCTCGATGAAACTAAAATCATTGTACGTTTCTGGATTATATCGATACTATTGGCTGTATTGAGTTTAAGTACTCTTAAATTGAGGTGAGGTGAGGTATGGAAAATGGGCGACAAGATCCGTCAGAAAAGTCTCTAACACATAAGAGTCACCAGGGTCAAAATGACTCAAAACAGGGTGATTCAGAACGGAGTGATTCCAGCCACAGTTCATTGAATCAAGTGAATGGAAGAGTTGGTGATGATGAGGCGAACGATAGAGTGAAAAGGAGTGATCAGAACTTGGATGATGGTTGGAATGTGTCAGGTGGAGATAATTCCTCTTGGGACGATAAGGAGTCTTTCCAAGAGAAAAAAGAAAGGCTTTATTCACATGGAGAAAGCCTTTCTCCAGAAGCCAGTTCAGAGGCTCACTCACAAGTAGATTCATCAGAAGATACGCCAACAGATTTATCGGCGAATACGCCAGAAGATACATCAATAGATTCATCGTCAGATTCAAAAGTACAGGGAGGGAAGGAACATCAGGGCTTTGCACCGTACCAACAAGGTTACTATCAACAGGAGGCTTCGCCTTCCCCGTATTCATCTTCGACAGCTTCTTCGGGTAATAAGGCCTACGGGTCCAGACTCATGGATGTCAATGCGTTTCCAAAGGCCATCAATCCAACCAAAATAGAAGATCTTAAGGGTTTACGAATATTGGTGGTGGGTTTGGCGCGTACAGGAGTGGCCTTATGTCGTGCCCTTGCCAATGTGGGCGCCAAGATTTCCGTAAGTGATCACAAATCAAAGGCTGAACTGGTGAGTTATTTAGAGAAAATGGAAGGCGTTGGTGTCACTTATGAACTGGGGGGGCACACACCTAAAACATTCCTGGCTCAAGATATTATTATTTTAAGTCCGGGGATATCTCCTAATTTGAAGATCTTTGAATATGCTCGTAGTCAAGGAGTGAGGGTGACGGGGGAGTTTGAGTTTATCTCTCGATTTATTGATGAGCCCATTGTCGCTGTGACAGGCACCAACGGCAAGACGACAGTTTGCAGCCTTATCAAAACATTTCTTGAGGAATCAGGTATTTCTTGTTGGGTTGGCGGAAGCTTTGGAGAGCCTCTTTCAACGTACTTGCAATTGAAAAACAAAGCGCAGGTAGTCATCACTGAAGTTTCATCTTTTCAATTGGAGCATGTGGAAAAGTTTAATCCCCAAAATATTGTTTTTACCAATTTGGCTGAAAATCATCTTGATCGTTATAAATTGATGGAAGGCTATGTCAATGCAAAAAGGCAGGTTTTTCTCAATACCAACTCAGAGACCACAAGTATTCTCAATGCAGATGACAGTGCCGTGGTGGAATTGGCAAGGGACCAAACTGTTCAGCGTGGGCGGATTCTTTACTTTTCTAGAAAAGCGGCTCTTGAACCACAAATTATGCATATTGGTGGTGCCGTCGTTATGGGCGATCAGATTCATGTGAGAACAGACCCTGCCATTCACAAGTTTTACATGGGGGAAATGAAGCTTATGGGTGCTCATTCTCAGGAAAATATGATGGCAGCAATTCTTGCAGCTAGGGAACACGGGGCCACTTCAGAGGCAATTCACCGTGTGATGGCTAGATTTGCAGGGCTTCCTCACCGCTTGGAGTATGTGCGAAAGGTAGGGGGAGTTAAGTTTTATAATGACTCCAAGGCAACCAATGTGCACGCTGTTCAAAGAGCCCTCGATAGTTTCGATGAGAATGTTATATTGGTGATGGGGGGTAAGGACACCAATCTAGATTATACACCATTAGGTCAAGATATCCGCCGTAGAGTGAAGAACTTAATTCTTGTGGGCGAGGCTAAAGAGAGAATCAACCGGGATATTGGTGATTTTAGTGAAACATTTCTTATCGGAACTTTTGAGGAAGCTATTTTGATTGCTTATCAGAAGAGTCGAATTGACGACACAGTTCTTCTTTCTCCAGGGTGCTCCAGTTTTGATATTTTTGATAACTACATTGAGCGTGGCAATTATTTTAAATCCATTGTTAATAAGTTCTAAGGGGAAGCTCACCACTTTTTTTGGGGGTCTCAGATTGGGGCCTCAGAATAACTGGTTTTTGGACCCACCCATAGTCCATAAAGGTTTTTTGTCGCTCTTCTGGAGTTTGTAAACTCTTAAAGAAAATAGGAGTTTAAGCCGATCAAGCATCAGTTATTATGAGAAAGAGCAAAATCACCTTTTTATTCGCAATTTTATTTCTCCTGGAAACGCCGGCGCTGTCATACTATCCTCATTTTGGTTTGAACCCTCAGTGGCTTCCGAGGGGACAAAGGTTGACTCCCTTATGCACATACCCTGGATCTCCTAGCTGTATGAAGCAATGGAGCTACCAGTCTCAGATTTTAAGGAGAAACAACTCATTGCAGTATTATCTTCCCACTTTTATATCCCAACCATCTACTACTGTGGATGACCCTATAGGTGACCCCACAGATGACGATGATTGGGAACTCTTTACGCCGCCTTCCTATGGTTCGAATCGAAGATCATCTAGGAAAAGAGGTCACCGCTCAAGAGTTGCGCCCGTGCCCAAAGAGGAATCAACGCCTGAGGCCGGCGGCACGGTAGCTTCACCGCCAGCAGCAGCAGAGCCAGTTCCATCGCCAGTGAGAGATCCAGAGGTAGCATCAAATGATACATCAGGTGATGAAGATAATAAAGGATTGCTTCGAGTACCGCTTTCTAAGGCCGGCAGGGTAGTTAGTCAGAAGTCACCGCCAGTGCCAGCAGCCCCAGATCCACCGCCAGTGAAAGATCCAGAGGTAGCATCAAATGATACATCAGGTGATGAAGATAATAAAGGATTGCCTCGAGTGCCGCTTTCTAAGGCCGGCAGGGTAGTTAGTCAGAATTCACTGCCAGTAGTGCCAGCAGCCCCAGATCCACCGCCAGTGAGAGATCCAGAGGTAGCATCAAATGATACATCAGGTGATGAAGATAATAAAGGATTGCTTCGAGTGCCGCTTTCTAAGGCCGGCAGGGTAGTTAGTCAGAATTCACTGCCAGTGCCAGCAGCCCCAAATCCACCGTCAATGAAAGAGCCAAAGGCAGCATCGCATCCAGGGCGACATCCTGAGATTGAGGTCGGTACGGTAGTTAGTCAACTGCCAGTGCCAGTAGCACCAGCGCCAGCACCAGTAGCGTCGTCAGCATCAAGCGCAGCAGCCCCTAAAATAAAACCCAAGTTCTACCGCAATAAATCAAACCCTGACATGGTGAGGGTCGTAGAAATAGATGACCGTGGTCGCCGGAAAGTCATGGAGGGAAAAATAGCTTTTGTAGACATAAGCGACATAGAGAGAAATGATGAAGGTGAGTATACAACGGCAAAAACAACCTCTGCTCTCCCCACATCGGTGAAAGAAGTTCAACCTGGGTGCTTTGTGATTGATAAATCACAAACTGAAACTGAAGCTTCTGTTTGTGGGACTTGTGATAAAGAGAAAGAGCCTGTTTTATCTGTGTTGGCTGAGCAGAAAGAGTTTATAGAGAAGCTAAAAAAAGAACTGAATCAAGTTAACTCTAAGGTGAAAGACAAAATAGAAAAAAAATTGATAAAGTCATCAGGGGATCCTCAAAGGAGTTCTCTGGATGAATTTACACAAAAAATCTGTCACCCTCATATTTCTTTGCAAGTTATTATTAGTAATTTTAACAGTTCCTGTCCACATCCCTATAAGAATAATTTCAATAAGTTTTTTAAAGAAACTTACTGTCAGGCTTGTCAGCAAGGAGTCCCTCCAGAGCTTATGATGTCCATGATGGCTGTCGAAAGCAGTGGATACTGCAAGGCATCTAATCAGAGTCTGAAAGAGCATAGTATTGGTTTATTTCAGATAGATTCGGAACAACATGTATGCCCTAGAAAGAAAAGTGGCATGAGTAATGCTCAGTGCTTTCAAAATCCCGTAACAAATATGCAAACAAGCATTAAGATTCTAAAAAATACCTATAAAAATTCAAATCCCCAATCAATACCTGGTGGTCAATGCAAGCCATGGACAAAAACAACTCTAAGTGAAAGAAACCAGTGGCGTCGAACAGTTTCGTCTTATAATGCCGGGTCGCTCTGGTTATCAAGAGCTATATATTCAATTCGTGATGAAAGAACTATAGGGAGTACAAAGTACTTATCTTTTAAGCACAAAGATTCAAAGGATCTCAATGAATACAAAAAGCTTCTCATGAATGAATACAAAAATCATGAGGCTTCTTGGGAAGAATTGAGAGTGTATTACTTCGTAGAAAAGCTATCTCTTGGCAACAAGACTGGTTCAGGAAGAGAGATGAAGTATACACGCTCCAATGTCATCCATACAGAAATGGTTTTAGGTAGAGAAGTCAAGGGAACTCCCCCAGGTCTTGTCGAGGTTTGGGGAGAGTATGTCAGAAAAAACAAGCCCTCTTGCAACTAAAGAGGGGACTTAGAACATAAGCCCCTCTTCGTTGTGAAAAAATGCAATGCTATTTATTAGTCTTGCTTAGTCCTCTTGAGTAAATTGGCAAATGGAGAAATGGTAGGGGTTCCAGGACTCGAACCTGGGATCCTCCGGTTATGAGCCGGATGCTTTAACCAACTAAGCTAAACCCCCAAGAAATTTCTTGATATGTTTTTTGTTTTTGAAGAAGAAGAAATGGGCCCTTGGTTTTTTGAATAGGAATAGAGCCGCCTCTTTTGCGCCAATGGGAGATACTTGTAAATTAGGTAGGGCCAATGTAAATATAATAGTTACGCTTACGATGGAAAAGAGGTCTATCATTCATTTCCCATGGGGCTGCCCTCACCTCCTCCTGTACCATCGTTGGTGAGATTTGTACTCTCTAAGGCTCCGCTGCCTGATGTATCAATAAGGCCCTTCAGGCGAACAGAGCGGCTGGGATGACGAAGCTTGCGCAATGCCTTTGCTTCAATTTGTCGGATTCGCTCCCTGGTCACATTAAAATCTTGCCCCACTTCTTCCAAGGTGTGGTCGCTTTCTTCGCCAATTCCAAATCGCATGCGCAAAACCTTCTCTTCGCGAGGAGTGAGGGTGGAAAGAACCCGACGAGTTTGCTCAGCTAAATTGAGATTGACAATGGCATCTGAAGGATTGATGACCTTTTTGTCCTCAATGAAGTCTCCAAGAAGAGAGTCTTCCTCTTCCCCCACAGGAGTTTCAAGGCTGATGGGCTCTTTTGAAATTTTTAAGACCTTGCGAACTTTATCAATTTGAAGGTCCATTTTTTCAGCGATTTCTTCAGGAATGGGTTCACGTCCTAGCTCTTGAACTAAAAGGCGAGAGGTTCTTACCAACTTATTAATGGTTTCAATCATATGTACAGGAACACGAATGGTTCTCGCCTGATCGGCAATGGCTCGTGTAATAGCTTGGCGAATCCACCATGTGGCATAGGTGGAGAATTTATAACCTCGTCGATATTCAAACTTGTCCACGGCTTTCATCAAGCCAATATTTCCCTCTTGAATAAGGTCCAAAAACTGAAGGCCACGGTTGGCGTACTTTTTTGCAATAGAAACCACAAGCCTTAAGTTGGCTTCAACAAGTTCAGATTTTGCTTTATCAGCTTCGCGTTCTCCTCTCCAAATGGATGTGTAGGTATCTTGGATCCAATTAAAAGTCATTTCCGTTTCTTCGTGGAGGCGATTGAGTCTTTCGTTGGCCATGGATGCAATTAAGTAGTGGCTGCGAAACTGATTAAAGGACAATCCTGTTTCACGAGTCATCTTTGCTAGTTCAAGCTCATTGGCATCGATTTTTTCATAGCGTTCTATCAATACACCAATATCCTTGGAAAAAGTCTTCTTCTGGGCCTCACGAATGCGACTGAGAAGAGTTGCCATGCGACCCACAAGATTCTTAAATTTAATGACAATGCGATTGATAGTTTTTCTGTTGAAGTTAATTTTTTCAAAGTTAACCATAAGATCCTGGTTTAATTTGGATAAAGCAGCTTCGGCAGTTTCAGCATCCTTAGACTTATGGTCATTTAAACAAAGAGCTTTGAAATAGGGGTGGCCCTTCTTTTTATAGGCTTTTACATGGTCTATGAGCTCGTCAATTTTTTCAATGTACTCCTGCTCATTGTACTGGGTCTCCTCATCTGTAAGGCCCCGAAAAATGGATTTAACTTTGATGCGCCCTTCATGCAAGCGTTGCCCCAAGTCTATGACCTCTTTTGCACCAATGGGAGACATTAAAATGGCCCGCACAATTTCACGCTCGCCCTCTTCAATGCGACGAGCAATGGTCACTTCGCCCTCACGAGTGAGTAGGGAAACACTTCCCATTTTACGGAGGTATAGACGCACAGGATCGTTCCCCCGGGAGTCCTCCCTTGCCGTGGTCTCTTCCTCTTCTAGTTTTTCGGGATCTGCAAGAAAGAAACTATCCTCATTGTCACTGGCTTTTTGTGGTTTTCCTGGTGAGTCTGTAATAATAACAGAGTTGGCTTCAAGCCCTTTCATGAAGGCATCTAGCACAGTTGGAGACAGGATTTCAGGGGGTAGCAGTTCATTGATCTCTGCAACTGAGAGTTCAGCATTTTTCTGTGCAAGTGCTGTAAACTTTTGAATTTCCTCAGCAATTATTTGATACTGAACGGCTTCTGGAACAGCTTCTGAGAGACTTTCCACAGCTTTATGAGCTTTCTTATTTTTTGCCTTTGCCTTGCTCATGAACTTACTCCTATCTATTTTGAGGGGTCTAAACTTTTCTTCAGATTATGTTTATCTTTATGTATAAGCATAATCTGTTCCAATTGCTGAAGTTGCTGTTCTGTGGTTGTCTTGGATCTGAGTCGAAAACTCAGTTCTTTAATCTGAGACTTCATGTGTTTTTCACAAACTCGCCGTAAACAATCTTCAAAAAGCTGGTCCCTCCCCTCGTCGTCAAGCTCGGAAATGGGTCGTTCTAGATACAAGGTCATTAGTTGAGGATAATCCACCTGTGAGGATAGTAAGGCTGTCAATCTACCAAAATTATTGCTGTCTTGTCTATGTTCAAAAATGACACGTCCCAAAATCTCACGAATTCCTGAGTGGGAAAACCGCTCAACAACTTCTTTTTCTCGAAGCTCCAAGAGGTATTTTTCGTCCATAAGGGCTAGGTTTAACAAATAAGCCTCTTCTTTGGGCCCCCCTCGGAGGGCATAAACCTTGGTGTTCTTCTTGATATCCTCATGGCTGATGCCCCCATGGTTGATACCTCCATGGGGCGGGGACATCACTTGCACTTCACTCTTTTTAGTCCTTGTTGCTCCCCCTTTTTTATTTTTTTCCTTTAGCTCTTGCTCCCTTAACTTTTCTCTCAGTCCTTTTTGAACCCAAAATTTTTCTGCATTGAGGCGGCGGCTAATTTCTGTCACATAGAGTTCCTTAAGACGCATGTCGACAACACGGGTATAGTTGGACGCCAATTTATCCAAAACTAAAACCTTATCAGAGGCTTCTTTCATTCCAATTTCTTCAATGATTCTCTCCAGATGATAGATAAAAAGATCTCGTGCTCCCCTCAGAGCTAGCCTTAAAGCATCAGCACCTTCGCTTTCTAAAAAAGTGTCTGGGTCTTGGCCATCGTTTAAAACACAAATTCTTGGGTGAAGCTTATTTTCCAACAAAATGGGTAGGCTTCTCTGGGAGGCGTCTTGTCCTGCGGAATCTCCGTCAAAGAGAAGCACCACTTTTTGTGTTACTTTCTGCAATTGATGGCAGTGATTGGCTGTTAATGCCGTGCCAAGAGTCGCCACGACATTTTTGATTCCCGCTTTTTGCAAGGCGATAAAATCCATATACCCCTCCACAACAATAGCGTAAGAGGCCGCAAGAATATACTTTGCTGACGTATTCAGACCATAGAGAATTTTGCCTTTGTGAAAAATCAAAGATTCTGGGCTGTTTAAGTATTTAGGTTGACCATCTCCTAGAATCCGACCTCCAAAGCCCACATAGCGGCCAGCGCGGTCCACAATAGGAAAGATAAGGCGATCTCGAAATAGATCGTAAAGTCCTTCTTGCCCCTTATCTCGATTTCGCTTCTTCAAAAGACCTAGGGAGCAGGCGATTTTTGTAGAAAGATTTCTTTTAGCTAAATGGGGGCCAAGGGCTTCCCAGCGCGCGGGAGCATAGCCAATGCAAAATTTCTTGATAATCTCTTCAGAGAGGCCACGTCGAAGAGCGTATTGCTGTACACTGTGATCTTTGGAGAGAGACAAAAGATTTTTATGAAAGAATTCAGCTGCAAGCTTATTGACTTCATAGGCTTGCTTTTTTTCATTGGCACTGCTACCACTGCCGCCATGCTCGCTATAGGTTTGAGCTTCTTTGGGAAGAGGAATGCCCGCCCGGTGAGCCAAGTATTCCACGGCCTCAAGAAAGCCCATGCCTTGTATCTCTTCGACAAAGTGATAGAGGTTACCTGCCTTTTTACAACCAAAGCAGTGGTAAACCTGTCTTTCCTCAGAGACGGAAAAGCTTGGGGTCTTTTCATTGTGTCCGGGAAAAGGGCAGAGCCCCATGTAGCCATTACCTGTGGGACGCAACTCTGTGTGATTTTCTATGATATCAATGATGTTATTAGAGGTGCGAACATTTTCGATAAAGATTGAAGAAAACTTCATGGCCTTCATGACATCTCAGTCATGCCCCCCCCATTGCTACAAAAGGTTTTTCAATGAGAATCAATCCTAACCTTTTGCTTTTTTACTTCCTGCTTTTTTACTTCTTGCTGCTTCAAATTAAATTAAATGCAATCAAATGCAATTAAAGGCGTTGTTGAATCTTGGCCTTAACCATTTCACTCATCATTTTGTTATCTGCAACTCCCGCCGTTCGAGCCATGGCTTCCTTCATCACAGTTCCCATTTGCCCCATGGAGATTGACTCCATGGAGGCTAGAATTTCATCAATAATGACCTCCATTTGGGAGTATGGCATAGAGGCTGGCAAATAAGACTCAAGAAATGCAAGCTCAATCTCCTCCTTATCAACGAGGTCCATCCTCCCAGCCCTTTTAAACTGTTCAATGGAGTCCTTTCGCTGTTTAACAAGCTTCTTAAGAACAGCCATAACATCTTGGTCTGTCAACTCCTGGGGACGCACTTTTATTTCTTGGTTCTTAATTTCTGAGTTGAGGAACCTAAGAGTTGTCAACTTAGCTTGATCTCGGTCTTTCATTGCCGTCTTGATGTCGGCTGTAATCTTATCTCTTAGCGTCATTTTGTCGCCTCTTATACTAATTAATTGCTGTGCATATTACTTGCTACTGTGTAATTCAGATTTTCTTATTTTCTTTAGAAGTCGCTTTTGTGCCGCAATAGACTTTTTTTTCTTCCGAATGCTTGGTTTTTCGTAATGTTCTCTCTTTTTAACTTCAGAAAGAACTCCTGACTTTTCACAGGACTTCCGAAAGCGTCGAAAAGCCGACTCAAAGGGCTCATTGTCGCGAATTTTCACATAGGCCAAACTTAATCACCACCTTTCACTTCCCTGCTTGCTATGTTTATCCTTTCAAGGGGAGAACGTCTAGCAACGAAAATTCTTTTTTTATTTTTATAATAACCATATCATTAGTATAAAGCATATCTAATATAATTTAGACAGATATTTAACGCCAAGCATCTAATCGCTGGTAAGGCTGGGGTGTGCCCTAGTTCGTTTAAAGGTATATTGTCATTTTAAAAATGTTGTCAGTGGAAGGGAGCATTTTGAGGGAAAGAAAGCAAAGAGATATAGATCAGAAAGGTATAGAAGATCAGAGAGATGTGGATCAGAGGTTCATGGCTCTGGCTCTTGAGGAAGCCCTGTTGGCACAAGAAAAGGGGGAGGTCCCCGTAGGGGCTTTAATTGTAGAAGGTGATAAAGTGATTGCTCGTGCCCACAATTTGCGGGAGTCCACCTATGATCCCACAGCCCATGCAGAAATTATTGCCTTGCGCAGGGCCTCTGAGTCTTTAAAGTCCTGGCGTTTGCATAATTGTTCCCTCTATGTCACGCTTGAACCCTGCGTTATGTGTTCTGGAGCTATCGTTCAGGCTCGCTTAAGTCGTATTATTTATGCCACAGTGGATTCCAAAGGGGGAGGCGTTGAATCACTTTGGTCACTTTGCTCGGACCCTCGCCTCAATCACCAGGTTTGCACTCAGTCGGGTGTCATGGAGGAAGAAGCCGTTCATCTACTTACACAGTTCTTTCACGAGCGTCGCAAGGCTAATAAGGCCAACAAGGTTAAAAAAAACCACTAGCAGGCAGATGATGTTTGTAAATCATCTCTAACGATTTTGGCGAAGTGTATCACACCCTTGCCTTTGTTCAGAAAATAATACATTATCGATTTCTTCTTCGATGCCCATTTTCAAAGCCAACGGAGCACCAAGCCAGATTAGCCAATAATCAAAGCTAATAACCAGCTAATAAAGAACAAAAAAACACTAATTAAAGAATAAAAAACAAAGGAGAGGTTATGAGAAAAATTTATTGTTATTCAGGTTTGTCAAATTTGAGATTCTATTCAAATTGGATTTTCAGGTTGATGATACGATGTGTTGTTGTTTTCGTGTTTGCTTGTATCTCTCTAAATACCTTCACCCCCAGCAAAGCATATGGCTTGGACCCAAAACTAACTCCTCTCGGGGGGGAGAGGGCGGGAAATGCCGAGGGAACAATTCCTGTTTGGGAAGGCGGAATCACAACACCTCCAAGCAACTACATTCCAGGAGCCCACCTTCCGGATCCCTATTTCGAAGATAAGGTGTTGTTCACCATAGACGCCTCCAATGTTGACCAGTACCGAGGTAAGTTGTCCATGGGGCATCAGTATATGTTAGAAAATTATTCCACATTTAAGCTCAATATCTACCCCACAAGACGTAGTGCATCAGCTCCCCAGTATATTTACGACGCTACAGACTCACTGAATGGCTCAGCAACTCTAGAAGACAATGGCAATGGCGTTGCCAATGCCGCCATTGGCATACCTTTTCCCGTGCCCGAAAATGCTCTTGAGATCCTTTGGAACCATGTATTGCGTTACCGTGGGCAAAGCCTCCTCACCGATTGGGACAATGCCATTGTTTCATCCCAGGGGAATGTCACCATGGCTAGAGATGAAATGAAGCTACTCTTTAATTATTCACTTCCCCACATGACTCCCTCAAAGTTAAATAATCTTATGATATTTTATAAGAGAAAAGTTGTCGGTGGAGCATATAATGGCTTCATGGCTTTGGTCCACGAAACCATCAATCAAAAATCGGATCCTCGAAGAGCTTGGATATATGACCCCTCTGTCGGGCGAGTGAGACGGGCCCCTAACTTGGCTTACGACTATGAATATCCCCATCTTGAAGAATTGCGCACAATAGATCAATTAGATATGTTTAATGGAGCCCCGGATCGCTATAACTGGAAGGTCGTCGGCAAACGCGAGGTTTATGTTCCTTACAATAGTTATAAATTGCACAGTGACCATTTAAAGTACTCAGAGATACTGACTCCTAAACACCTCAACCCAGATTATATGCGCTATGAACTTCATCGTGCTTGGGTGGTGGAAGGTTATCTCAAGCCAGAGGCATCCCATTTATTTAAGCGCCGAGTGCTTTATATTGATGAAGACTCTTGGAGTATTCTATTGGCCGATATATATGATGAAGAAAATATTTTGTGGAGATTTCAAGAAGGTCACCCTATCAACTACTACAATGCTTCGGTTTTTCTAACCACAGCGGAGGTTTACTTCAATTTAGAGTCACAGCGCTACCTTGCGTCATCTCTCACCAACGAGACATTGGCTCCCATTTTTAACACCCCCCTCTCTCCAAAGGAATTTACTCCGGCGAAGCTTAGAGGCGGTGGGAACTAATCAATGGCTATTGCTTTTCGTATGGTTGTTTTGTGCATAGTAACTTTGACCATGGCGATTTTGCACACAGCCGCTTTGTGCAATGAAGAAATTTCTGTCACCAATGAAGAAACCTCTGTCGCCAATGAAGAAATCTCTGTTGCCAGTGAAAGAGTCGAAACCATTGAGGTTGTGGGTCAGAAACTCAAACAAATCCATGTTGAAGATAGCACGCCCATAAGTGTTATCCATCGAGAAAAAATTGAGGCTTCGGGCGCAAGTTCCTTGGGAGATCTACTCAGGGATACCATTGAACTTGATGGTGTGGCATCTGAAAATGTCTATGAACCCAATAGTGGAAGAAGTGTTTTAATGGGCTTGCACTCAGCTCCGGTGCTGGCCTTACTTAATGGGAATCTCTTCATAACAGGCCCCGGAAGCCTTTTGTCCCCCCCAGGGGCAGATATCAGTATGATACCACTAAGCGCCATTGAGAGAATTGAAATTTTAAAAGATAGTGTTGCCGCCATATATGGTGGGGGTGCCATAGGGGGTGTTGTTAATATCATCACACGCAAGGAGGGTGATAAGGGTGAAGTCCTATTTAATTACTCCCAGCCCAATGACAAAGGGGGGGCAGAGACTCAGTTCAGTGCCTCTAAAAACTTCTCAGGTCACAGATATGCCATCAACACCTCATTGGGCTACAGCCAAGCCCAATCTCTCATCGCTGGAGATAGGGATTACATTGCTCCTATTATATCTAATTTTGCAGGTTACCCCACAAGATTTGACTACGATGCGCGAGAAACTCCCATACCCATGGCACACAGGGACTGTGAAAAGGGTGGCATAAGTTCTATCAACTCCAATACGGGGTATTGTGAAATGAATATCGCCCCTTTGATGAATATTATTCCAGAAATAAAGCAATACAGTGGCCTCATCAATATGAACTATAAATGGACTCCCCAGTGGAATTTGGTTTCCACAGCACTGTTTTCTCAGAAGAAAGTTCACTCTCTTTTGCCTCCCTCGCCAGGAGTTATCTATGCCAGTGATATTCCCGATTTCTTTTTTCGCTTTTTTGAGTCTGGGCATCGAAGCTCTGCACAAGACACCACTTTTTACGATATCAACATCAGTTTAAATAACGATGCCGATTCTGGTTGGAACTGGCGCCATCACATGGGCTTTTCGTCATCTCAATTTATATTGGATGGAAAAAACTTCTTACATGCTCAAGAGGTTAGTAATCTTTATGATTGTCGCCTCGGACCTGATTTTGCTCTTGAAGAGGGGGATTGTGATAGTGGCAATTACTTCGATCCCTTTGCAAATAAGGGAGAGCGAGGGGACCTTTCAAGTGCTTTGAGGGAGCCTCATTACGAAGAGCAATCCGCTTTGTTTTCAGTTCAAAGTCATGTAGAGGGTGAAACCAGCTTAGGTCTCCAACCCATTGAGCTAAGCGGCGGACTACAGCTTATGAGGGATCTATATAGTTTAGATGCTCCGGAGGACTCCTATCTCTTAACTCCACAGTTTGATGACGTCACCAAGAAACGCCAAGTCACATCGGCTCTCTTTGGAGTTGGTTCTTTATTTTTTGATTCTAAGCTCAAGGTTGACCTTAATTTGAGGTGGGATTCCTACAATGACTTTGGGTCAAGCTTTTCTTCACGACTTGCTGCTTTTAACCATGTTTCTACCAATCTTCTTGTGCGAGGTTCCCTGGGGCGCTCCTTTCAGGCCCCCTCCCTACTATACCGCTACGGTCCCACATCCAATTTATTTGCAAACATTGTAGACAAGGTGGCCTGCGAAGAAGCCAAAGAGCAAGAAAGAAATGGCGATGAACGCGCCTCCTACAATATTGGCCATTATTGTACTTCTCAGACCATTCCTACAAATGTTGTAAGTAATAAAGAGTTAAAAGTGGAATCAGCGGATACGATGAACCTTGGTGTCCTTTTGAATCCCCATAGAAATTTTCATGTGGGACTGGATTGGTGGTATTTGGAAAGAAACAACTACATAGGTCCCATTCTCTCTGATGGAACTAAGCTAGAACATAGTCAGGGAAAAGAGGCCGAGTTTCCAGAATCCGTGTTTTTTGAGCGTCGCTTTAATGGTATTTCTGGAGTGAATAATATTATTCAAATTGACACAACAGTGACCAACCTTATTCAAAATAAGGTTTCAGGTTTAGACCTTTCTACATTTTATCGCCTGCCTTTTGTTAGGGGTCTTAGGGGTGAAATCAGCATACTCAATCAACTCACTTATACTCTCTTTAATAAGATGCAGCCTTTTGCACAGCTGGGTATTGAAGATCGAGTTGGGTTTTATGGCTACCCCCCATGGAAGAACAACTTGCGTCTATCTTGGGCTATGAATCCATGGGGGGTTAGTTTATTTCTTCGCTCCTATGCAGGTCAAAAACAAGAAAATAAAGAAGCTCGTTCCCTTCCTTCGCACTCGGAGCTAGACCTTACGATGAGTCTTCAAGTTTTGAAGACATCTTTTATTCACTTTGGTGGTAAGAATATTCTCGCCACAAGACCTCCTACCCAAGACTCTCAAGTTCATCGATTTAATGGCAGCCTGTATAGTTTAAGAGGGCCACGCCTTTTTTTAAGTTACAAATATCTTTGGTAGCTAATTTGTCCATATTTCTCACAAATTTCTAATTCATCTGATTCAATTTTCAGTTTCAATTTTTGGCTTCATTCTCAGCTAAATCTTCAACTCAATTTTCAACTCAATCTTCAGTGGACTCTTTCTATCGTCCTGCCATGGAATGGAAGTCCTGCCAATAATTTTACATGAAATTACATAAAAAATATCTCTAACCCACTTCATTTCCAATTCAGGTTGGCACTTAATATGCTTCTCTATGGAGTTGGACAAGAGTGCCTGACTTTTATGGCCAGAGCGCTATTTATGGTCAACTTATGGTCAGCACCTTTGTGGTCGCATGTTATTGGTGCTATTTCTTTGTAGGGAGGTTGCCATTTATTTCTTGATCTGCATCCGTGGCGTCTTGAACCACAGCTCCATGGCTATTTTCTGGACCCTTTGGATAAGCATGGCAAGCATTGTATGGATTCATGGAGCTCATGCAATCCATGATACCGATTCCTTAGAGGCTGAACCTTTGGGCAAAACAAACCTGGAAGAAGCAGACCATAGACTGGTAAGTCTTCCTTTTCCAAGAATGAATGTTGATAAATCTGGAATCCTGAATCATAAATTTGTAGCCTCCCAGCATGGCCTTGAGGTCATACAAAATCTCACAAGAATCTTGGATAGAGACCAAGGCCCTAAAGAATATGGTAAAGCCTTGTTGTTTCTGGCTGAGGGATACCTCCGTTTGGAAAGACCCAATGAAGCCATGGCTGTTTATAAAGGTTTGGCTTCTTGCATATCTTACAAGAAATCTATGTCCATCACTCCGTACGATTTAAGTCATCAGTACGACTCTTTGCCATGGAGGCTTGATCTGTTTGCTTACAAAATTTATGATAAATGTCAGAAAAGCGGTGGAATCAAAGACTCAAGGATCTTCCAAGAAATGAACCACAGTTGGGGTGATGTTTATTTTCAAAGAAAGCAATTCAGAAAATCTGTTGATGCTTATCAAAAAGCCCTTCATGAATATCCTGAATTCAAATTCCCTCATGTTTACTACAACTTGGCTGAATCATTGTTTTGGCTAGGCCAATGGAATCAAAGCTTAAAGAGTTACCACAGATTTATAAAAACATTCCCATCCCACCCCTATGAGTCCTATGCTTTAGCAAGAATAGGAGAGTTGCTAGATATTTTAGGTGCTAATAAGGAAAAAATCATGGGTACTTTTTCCGAAAATCACTTTCGGTTTCAAGGTCACCCAGGGGCTCAATTGAGTCGAGTGAGATGGCTTAGTGAAAAAATGAAAGAAATGAAATCACAAAATATTCATAAAGCCCTTGTTGAAATGAGAGAGGTGGCTAAGAAATCATCTCTAATACATATGCGAGAGTTTGTAGTTTTGAAAGCTGCTGAGAGCTTTCAGCATCGCAATGAACATGACAGATCCTTAAGTTATTTAATCACATTATTGAAGCGGAGTGGTGATAGTGATAGCATAAATTTTAGAGAGTTTGCAAGAAAGAGAATTGTCGAAAACATTCGTTTTCAGATGAGAGAATTTTTAATTAAGAGTAACTATATGGGTGTTTTGGAGAAATATAAAGAATATGAAGATGTATGGGATCGATATTTAAATTTAAAGACCAGTCCACAAACCTTAGATATTCATTATTTTTTAGCTTATTCATTTGAAATGTCTGGCTTTGATGAAGAATCTCTGCGCAGATATAAGGCAATATTATCTCGACTTAATTATTTAAATGAATCAGGTTATTTAAGAAATGTAGAAAGTATATCTTATTTAAGAGAGAGTCTTCGTTTGAGAGTAGCTGTTTCTTATGTAAAGACAAAACGGCAGGATGAGGCTTTCCTCCTTTTTAAGAAAATAGGAATAGTTCCAAACAAGAGATATAGGGTGAAAAATAAAATAGAAAGAGCTTTGTGGTTGGCAAAAATATACGAAAAAAGAAAACAATATTTACGGGCTCAAAATATCTTAGAAGAAGAGATGAAAGGATTACTAAATTTTATTCAACCTTCCCAAGGAGCTTTGTTTATTTCTGCCATGATTTCTTTATCTAAATTGTATTTGAATATTGAAAATGAGAATAAAGCCAAAGCTATTTTAAGACAAGCTGAGATATGGATTCAGAAAAATCAGGATTTTAAAATTGGCGATTCTTTGAAAAAACGATTTTTTCTTACAAAGGCTGAGGTGCTAAAGGGAAGGGGAGAATATAAAGAAGCTCTAGATATCTACATGAAATTTCTTAAAGATCCAATTTCTGCTCCTTGGGCACGCTTTGTTTATTATAAAGTGGGAGATATTCTCTTAAATCAGGATCAGATACAAGATGTTCAGAAAATAGCTTCGACTTTTTCTGAGGAAGAAAGCCACTTTTATCATCGTTGGATAGAGGAACGCTTGGATTATAAGAGATGGATAAAAAAACATAAATCATCTATGAAAATGATACAAATGGTTGCTCGTTTGCATGAAGATTCAATGTGAATTATAGATTATGGATAGTGAATTATGAATAGTGAAATGTAAATGATGAGGCATGAAGTATGAAACTATGAACCAATGGTAGTGTTTTTAAAGGAGAGATTATATTGATTTATATAATAAGAAGGATTTTTCAAAATCAATTTCCTTGGATTTCAATTCCTTGGATTTCAAAAAGTTATCCATGGATAGGACTTTGTTTACTTATATTTTTAGGATTTTCTTATTTCAATCAAAATGATCAGGATGATAAGTCTCATTTGAACCATGCGAACCATGTGAATGGTGCAAATCATGGAAGAAGTAAGTCGAGTGATGGTAGCCAGAAGCTATTAAATTCTTTGAATGAAGCCACGATTTCTAAGTCTAAGGGGTTAGAGGATTCTTCTCAGAATTTTCTTTTCAAGGCTTCAAACTCTCAGAATGGGTTTTCTTCTCTAGATACTTATCGACAATCTTTGGCTTCCGAAGCGCTTCTTAAGGTGAAAAAGAAGTGGGAAGAAGAATTTGAAGAAGGATTAGAATCACTCATCTCAAAAGTTGTTGGACCCGATCAAGTTGTTGTGAGAGCTAATATCACCTTCAATGCAAAATATAGAGATACCTTAGAAGAATTGGTGGATTCTGGCTTTGCTGAAACGACAACAAAGATTAGAGAAGCTGCGGGGGGGATCGAAAGAGTGAGTGTGGCTATTTTGGTTGATGGAGTGGAGAGTCCTTCTCAGAGTGGCTCTCCCCGGTGGGTTCCTCGGCCCCCCCATGAATTGGCGCAACTTGAGAGTCTCGTAAAAAATGCCATTGGTTTTACAGAGTCACGAGGAGACTCTGTAAAGATTGAAAGCTTACCATTTAATAAGGATAACGGGCCTCATAATCAGGGATTGATAAGTTCTTGGGATCAGAGAAAATCCTCTTTATTTAAATGGTCCTTACTAGGTGCAAGCTTTCTTCTCTTTATCTTCTTTGCGATTCGCCCTCTTGTTTCTTGGATCGCCGATTCTTTCTACGATATCGAAGGACAAAAAGATACGATGAAAGGAGAATCTCCTAATTCCAAAGAATCTTCACAAGCAAGGGGCAAAGTTTCATCTCAAGCGATATCGGTGGCCACAGATTTAGGGGGACTTCAAGAGTCTTCATACGAAGGAGGCGCTCAATTCTTTTCTCTCAATAGAGAGGGTTCTTTAGATCCCAAAAAGGTAGAGAGTGAGAAGTTACGAGAGCAGATTGTAGATATTTTAGACAGGAATGAGGAAAAGGCCGTGGATGCTTTGAATATGTGGCTCATGGAGAAAGGGTAACCTATGACAGTATCTTTAAATGACACCATACCTTTAAACGAAAACAATAGTGGCAGTGATAATAATAGGAACATCAATGATAGTAGGGACAGCGATAACAGTAGGAGCAGCAATAATAGTACAAATTATGTAAAAAATAATATCTCTTTTCATTCTTTGAAGGGCTTTGAAAAAGCTGCTATTTTGCTGAACTATTTAGGCCCTTCAGCCACCAAGAAGCTCTTTTGCCATCTGGGTGATATGAAAATTAAGAAGCTTCTTGGAGCCATGGTACGTTTGAAAGTGGTGCCAGTCACAGTGACACAAAAAATTTTAGAAGAATTTCATAGAATAATTAATGAATCTGATGTTTATATCTTTTCTAATAAGACGACATCTAGAGAGACCGTGGTGGAAGCTGTGGGTGAAGAAAGAGCCTGCGAAATACTTGCTCGCTTGGGTGCCCACTCAATTTCGGTAAAAAGTTTGGAGAGTTTAGAGCAAGTAGATACCTCCGTTCTCACTCATTTTCTTCTCAATGAGCATCCACAAACGATCTCTGTGATTCTTGCTCACTTAGAACCAGAAAGAAAAGGTGAGGTTCTTAAGGATTTTCCAGAGGGACTCCGAGTTGAGGTGGCTTTGCGGTTATCTCAGCTAGATCGTGTGCCTTCGGAGTTTGTTTTGGAATTGGATCGTATTCTTAAACAAGAGTTCTCTTTAATGCCCTCCATGGAGTCTGTCACCTTGGGAGGCCCTCAAGTTGTTGCTGATATGTTAAATGCTGTGGATAAAGAAACGGAAGATTCCATTATGATAAGGTTAGAAGAAAGAGACCCTCACTTGACCGAAGATATTCGTCGCCGAATGTTCATATTTGAGGATTTGATTCGGGTTGATGATAAAGGTATTCAGTTTCTTTTAAGGGAGATTCCACATAATAAGTTATTATTAGCATTGGAAAAAGCCAGTGATGAAGTTAGAAAAAAGATTTTTAAAAATCTTTCCCCCCGTGCCGCAGAAATGTTAAAAGAGGATTTAGATCATATGGGACCTTCCAGGTTATCAGATGTTGAGGAGGCGCAAATGGAGATCATTCATATAGTACGAAAATTTGAAAAAGAAAAGAAAATGGTCGTTGTAAGAGATATTTAATGACTAAAGAGTCATTTAAGTATTAATAAAATTAAAAGAGAAGGGGGGATGTGCCATGGAGCCATCAAAGAAAAAGTATTCATTCTTGGGTTTGATAACTTGTATTATATTTTTCTCTGGGGCTCTCTTCTTACATCTATACCCCAACATGCTAAGTGGACGATTGTTTGAAAGATTTTCTTCCTCTCCCATAGAAATAAGAAATTCTAAAAGCCCGAAAAACTTTAAAGATTCTTTGGCAATGGGACAACAAGGCAAAAAAAGCCAAGGCGGCGCTGCTCACAATAACTACGGTGGTGTGGGTCAGAGTCGTCACGATGATGCAGATCAAAGTCGCAAGGGAAATGACAGCCATCGCATCAAAAGAGACCGCCAGCGGCGAACTCACCGTCTCCACTGGCTAGAATCTCGCCAGAGGGAGCTAAAAAAGTGGGAAATGGAATTGACTCAATGGGAAGCTCAATTGAGCGATCAAAGAAAGGAGCTTCAACAAAAAATGGATGAACTTAAGAGTTTGAGAAGCCAAGTGACAATTATGTTGAAAAAAAGAGTGAAAATAAGTGAGAAA
This sequence comes from Bdellovibrionales bacterium, assembly GCA_965261545.1. Lineage (GTDB taxonomy): Bacteria > Bdellovibrionota > Bdellovibrionia > Bdellovibrionales > UBA1609 > CBDHDF01. The sequence continues at coordinate 47,624 of CBDHDF010000007.1, forward strand.
CAGATTGAAAAACTTGTGGATTTTTATTCGCAAATGGAGCCACATCATGCCGCCAAAATCATTCACAATATGAATGAGGATTTGGCTGTTGTCGTTTTAAGCCATATGAAAAAAATCAGTGTGGCCCAAATTATGAATCGCCTCCAACCAAAAAAGGTACAAAGATTATCAGAAAAATTTGTAGGGTCCCCCATGTAACGAGTGATTTCTTATTGGGGTATCCCGTAACTGCTCAGACTTGGTCCCAGGGCGGTTTGCCTTTTTTTGGGTTCTCGTTGTGTCGGGAGAAAGAGTCTTGGGGTTACTTAGCTCCTGTAACAGGCATAAGATTCCTATCACACAGACCATCAAATTCTGGCAGCCTCTTGTCAGCTCTCAAATTTTCTGACAAGCACTTCAGCCCAATGGCTTCGCCATCACTTGTGGCAGTTTCATCCCAGCCCTTGGGTATATCTAAACCTCTTTGGTCGGTTAAAAAATCTCTCACCTTATTTTTCATGCTTTGATTAAACCATTGGGTAGGAACCCTCTTCCCACGGCTTGACATTGCTATGTCTTCACCATTTGCCTTTTGTTTTTTGTAACAGATAGGAAGTTGGCCTTGAGGCAGGCATGTGTAGCTATTATTTAAGTGAATGAAATATTTTTCATAAATATGTGGGTGACCATAAAAGTAATCATTGGCCGGCACATAGCTTACAGTATTGTCTGCGTTTATATTTTTAATGGAAAAACTCCAGGATCCATCACTGTATTGACGCTCTCTGAGAATCCGCGCTCTTATGAGAAGGCCAAAATCTCCAGGGACTTCGTATTTGGGATCTTGGGTGTTCATAGAAATGTAACTAGAGGAAATATATTGAGTGTAAGGATATTTATCAACCCAGCAGGCCCCTAAACTTAGGGGGTGATAATAGTGCTGGTATTGAGTAAGTCGCTGAACCTGTTCATCCTGATCCATGGCGGTTATTTCTTTTTCTCCCACACGGGTGACTCGGAAGAGTTTGTTCAGGTAGGTGCCTTGATCTTTGTCCTCTTCTCTTTCATAAAGGCCAAAGATCATTGGAATTCTTTGAATCAATCGCTGAAAGATTTTCTTGCGCTTTTCATGGTTGGAGACTCTTTTCTTAGTCACTTTTTTTTTGCCCTCTCGTGTGAGTGTTTTTAAATTTGCCCTCTCTTCAAAAACAGTAAGTTCTTTTTTAGAGTGACTATGAGAGTGTCTACTATAGTGGCTAAGAGATTTTATGCGAAGCTTTTTATTTTTATTATTGTAAAGAAAGCAGCTTGTTATATGAGTTTTATTCATGTGACGTGGTCGCCAAATATGGTATTGGCTCGGGGCTGTGGCTACACCCACATAGTCTCCCTGAAAGCGACAATGAAAATAAGGCTTATTGCAATTCCATGCTCTGTTGCGAATGGAGAGGGTTATAATATCCCATTCGCAGGTACTTTGGTGGGGATGTCTGAAGGAGAGTGATCCAAAGGGATGAGACTCATACAAGACAGTACGCGCCACCATATCGACTCCCATGGCAAGCTTTGCTGTGGGGCGATTGATAGGGGCGACATTATCTATGAATTTTTCCCACTGTTTGATTAGATTTTCTCTTTGATCGGATGGCCCAGAGTCTTTTTCTAAGCAAAGGCTATTATGAAAAACTTCGATAGTTTTTGGAATATCCATCTTTGCAAGTTTAGGTAAGGCCCAAGAGGGAATTCTGTTGGTTGGAGTCTCTTGGAATGAGCGGTCTTTGAAAATAGATATGGGTGGATTGGCTGTTAAGTGAGTTGCGTGGACAAGGCCCTGTATGGGATTGGCATAGGTTGGTGAGATTGACAAAATAGGTGAGGTTGATGGGGTGAGTGAAGTTGGTGAGGCTGGTGAAATACTTTGCACATGAACGAATTTGGAACCATGGGGTTTTTGCCCCAAGCCCCCTTGATAAAATGCTCCTTGTTCGTTGATTAAGTGAGTCCATACCTTTGTTCCAGCTCTGAGGCTTAACCCTATGGGGGCTCCGTCGATATTGAGGAGGGGAATATTTCTAGAGCCTCGAATGTATAATAGTGTCGGTTGGTACAAATCCTCGGGGTGGCCTGAATCGCTGGGTTTTGGAATAATAACTGTTACAGCGCTTTGAACAGATTCAGAATAAAAAAATAAGTGGGCAAGGAAGAAAAGAGCCGTCATGTCGAGCCACAATTTTGTCACTTTCCATCTTGTATTCCTTGTATTTTGCTTTGTTGGTAACAACGTCCCCCCTTTTTACCTTGAGATCGGCGCAACTCCATAGCAAAGTACACGCCCCTATAAGCACCGCCCCATAGATATTTATAAATACATTATGAAATGTTGTGAGATACTATGAAATATATGGATAGCCTTCAAGCTTTAATAAAAACTTTTTACGATGCACTCCCCCACTGAAGCCATGTATGGCTCCACTCCGAGCAATCACCCTATGACAAGGAATAACAATGGGAATGGGGTTGCGAGAATTCGCCATACCCACGGCCCGAGCTTTTTTGGGATCCCCCAGCTTATGAGCCTGCTCCTGATAAGAGTAGGCTTGACCATAGGGTATTTGCTTAAGAGCCATCCAAGCTTTCTTCTGAAACTCTGTTCCATCGGGGGCTAATGGAAGATCAAAGTCCAAGCGCTGACTTGAGAAATATTCTCCAATTTGAGCCTTGGTGGCTTTAAGTATTTCATTCTGAGATCCATCTTGAAACTTTACAGGAGAAAAAGGACCCCCATCTCCACTTATTTGATGATTTTGATGATTTTGGTGATTCTGACGATTTTGGTGATTTTGATGATTTTGATGATTTTGATGGCTATCGTGGTTATGATGACTTTGGTGAGAAAGGCGAATTTCTTTGGACGCATTGGACACCCTAGATCCACTGGACTTAGTGAGCTTGGAAGACTTAGTGAACCTAGAAGACTTTGAAATATCGAGCTTAGATTCAAATGAATCCTTAAAAAGTTCTTCAAGTGGATTCTTAAAAAATATGGCCTTAAGAGCATTTTGAGAAGCAAACAAGTGCAGGACTCCCAAAGGTGATGGAAGCTGTTCATAAAATACATTTGCTTTTTCACTTTGACTTAGCCAACACCAAGTCTGATTTTTTTTAGCCAAGGCCGCCATCACCCACCCATCATTAAAGTAATATCTTGAAAACTCTTCTATGATTTAGTAAACATCTTCCTATGAAGAGGGAGAGAGGCTTGGCTTTCGCCACGCTCCGCAGGGTCAGCCTTTCCCTCTCCTTCCTTCTTGCCTTGTGCCCAGCCTGACGGCTGGCACGCTGAGTCTCGCTTCGCTTGCCTGAAGGGTAAAAGTGTAAAAGGGCCAAGGGGTTACATAGGCGTCCTCACAAGGCGGAAACCGATATCGCGCCAGCGACCACCAGGCCGAGCGTAGTTACGATTGGAAGAGCGCAGGAGGCGAGCGATGTGCCCCAACTGCCACCACGTACAAATACGGTTAGAGCCACTTCTCGGACCTCTAGGGTCTGTGACAGACCCAAACCAAGATTCAGAATACTCCCTCTCATACCAATCTTCGACCCACTCCCACACATTTCCATGAACATCATAAAGCCCTAGGGGATTGGGGCTCAACAATGCTACGGACCTTGATTGTCGGCTTTGTTTGCCAGATCCAGAGTTCCCCCTATACCAACCATAGTTTTTAAGTTCTGAAGGATTGTCACCAAAGGAGTAGGCTGTTTTTGTGCCTGCTTTTGCACCACCCCTAGCTGCAAATTCCCACTCCGCTTCCGTAGGCAAACGGTATTCATATTTGTCACCGTGGGACTCTCTCGCCCTGCGATTGTACTCATTTATAAATTCTTGGACGTCCTCCCAAGACACTCTCTCCACAGGATGATCGGCACACATTGAAACTCCATCTTGTTCCATATAACTTTCTGGGCAATACCCTTCTTTTTGAAATTTTGAAGGATTTGTCCCCGTCACAACAAACCACTGCCATTGAGTCACCTCTGTGGTGCCTTTTTCAGTCTTAGGACTCCCCATGATGAAAGAACCTACAGACATGGGGACAAAACCATATTGAGACAATGTTGGTCTCACATAGGCTCTCAAAACACTGTATTCAATACCTGTTTTGTCTTTTGAATAAAGACGTGTCTTCATCCGAGGGCTTCCTATCACTTCATCCACCAAGCTTTCAATAACTCCATTAAGAGCACTCACGGCATCAGCGAACTCCTGCTTGCTGTCAATTTTTGAGTCAAGTTCCTCAAGGTTTTTTCTTAAGGTAGCTAATTTTTTTATAAGAGATCCTGCATTTTCTTCTCGATAGTCCTCTATGAACTCTTCTATGCCTGAGACCTTTTCCTGCGCCTCATCTCTTTGTCGAACGAGGTCATGGAAACGGGGAGCTTCCATGCCCTCTTTATAGGCTTTGACCTGCCGAGCCTCTTTGGGACCTAGGGTAGGAAGCTCATTAACTCTTAGCACGGATTGAAGGCGACGCTTAAAGTCACTCACAGGGACTTTTCTTATAAATGCACCATGGGGCCGCTGGCAATCACTCACCTTATCTATAGCAGGACCCACTTCACACTCTTGGATCACAATCTTATCTTCTCCTTGTTGGCTTTTCTCTTTATAAAATAAAATCACATCACCATCGGGGCCTACAAGATTCACAGAAGAGGGCCTTCTTTTGTCACCCCTCTTATCACTATCACCTCTTTTCGTACCATGAGGACGAGATCCACGAGGTCCGCTGTGGGAACCATGGCCGCCATGGGAACTATAACGACCTTGGAAGCCAGATCCATGGGGTAACTGGAGTCGGCCTCCTGATTTTAGGGTGATTCGCCTCATCTTTTCTTCATGCTTACGAACCACAGCCTTGTAGGAAGCGGCACGATCTTTTGATGTAGATGATGTAGATAAAAATGCAGATAGAGATGCAGAAGAGTCCCCTGATGGATTTGTATGATTCTGGTTCTGATTCTGATTCTGGTTCTGATTCAGACCTTTGTCTTGACTCTCTCGGCTCTTTTTGCCCTCTTTGTTCACTCGGCTCTCTTTGCTCAAAAAGGCACATGAAGGCAGAACCATCAACAGTGACAATAACCACAAAAGCAATAAAGGTCTCATGGACCTCATGGGTTTCATTCCTTTCATTTTTTGATCTCCTTTCATTTTTTGCTTTGGCGGCACTTTACTTAACTCTTGCCCTCTTTAGCCATTGACTTGAACCCATAAACTCACCCACTATCTGAACCAACCTTAGTCTCATTGACTCAAGCCTACCTACTTGACTTTACTTATGTCACTGAGTGATTGTCGACACAAAATAGTACAAACTTGAATTCCTAGACTTTGCGAGGACTCCTAGATAAAATTGAAACAGGTTACAGTAGCCAAAACCATTTTTCGGCGGAAATTGCTGTACCATTTTGTAATTTATGAGGAGAAATACATTGAATATGTCAAGCCAAAGACTAGATTATTTCCAATATGATGAGCCTCAGGCTCAAAAGCTCTGGATTGATGAGAAAGAGCAGACTATAAATATCATCCTTACAGACGGAAGAACCATTTTGGTACCCTTAGCCTTTTACCCCTTTCTTCTTGAAGCTACTAAAGAAGCAAGGAACGACTACCGGCTCTTTGCTGAAAATACAGGGATACATTTTAATACCCTTGACGAAGACATTTCCGTAGAGCATTTAGTTTTAGGTAGGAGGCAGCTTCCTAACTTCCCATCCAAAACTTAGGAGGTATTATGTCAAAGAATAAAATATTTGGAGTCGAGTAGGGAAGGAGGTTTCCCCCCTCCTCCCAGAACCCAACGTGCGCAACTCACGCATGGCTCCTCTTATAGGTTCCCGGTTCCCCTGCCTCCAGTTTCTCGGCCTAGGAGCAAGGGCTATCGGCACCAAAGGCCAATAAACGAAGTGCAGGTCGGGCCAACTGCTGAGCTTTTTGCACAGCTTGCTCCAAAACCCCAAGTTCCATCAATAAGCACACGAATCCCCTGTGTGTTTTTTATCTTCCTTTAGCAAAAGCGATAATGCGTATTGTTTTGAGAATAATAGCAAGGTCTAAGAGTAATGAGTAATTTTTGATATAAAATAAATCATATTGTAGTTTTTCCCGCGCATCTTCAGTGGAGGACCCATATCTATAAAGTACTTGGGCCCAACCAGTGATACCAGGTTTGACTAGATGCCTTAGTTCGTAATAGGGAATTTCACTTTTAAATTTTCGAACAATTTTTGTGGATTCAGGTCTTGGCCCAATGAAGCTCATCTCTCCCTTGAGAACATTAATGACCTGTGGGAGTTCATCAATACGAGTGAGTCGTATGAACTTCCCAATGTTAGTGATTCTCTCATCGTTGAGATGGGTCCATGGAGATCCACTATCTTCGGCATTTATAACCATAGAACGGAATTTATAGATGATAAACTCTCTTCCGCCTTCACCGACCCTCCTTTGAGAGTAAATAGCAGGACCACGACTTGTGAAATAAATAAGAAGTGCTGTCAACAGCATGAGGGGGGCTGTGGTCATCAGCAAAAAGATAGACAAGATAATATCGAGAATTCTTTTGACCCTGAGTCCAATGGGGTTGTGCAGTAGTTCAAAGCCACTCACCATGGTGAACCAACCATCTTTCAAATAAAAGATGGGAACTTTTAGCCAAACTTTTTCATAGAATTCTGCAAGGTCAAAGACTTTGACCCCTCTTAGACGAGCTTGCATTAAGGGCTTGAGGGTGGAATCAGCAAGGACTGTATTTTCGCCAATAATGACTCCCGACCAGCGACGACTTAACCATTGGTGGCAATCTTCCCATTGCCCCAGTACGGGGAAGGAAGGTGATTCGCTAGGAGAGGCAGTGGAAGTAGCGAAGGTCGAGGCGGCGGAGGTGGAGTCTTGCGGCAGAAGGGCGTGAAGCTTTCCTTGGTAGTTGGTTTTTTTAAATTCAGACCAGAGTCTTTGAACAGTGTTTGCCTCTCCAAGGACGAGCCAGTGTAGCTTTTCCACTCGATCACGTGCCCAGTGAGCGAGGGCAAGCCTCCAACCCATGGCCCAAAGAGTGAATAGGCAAAGGCCACCCACCAGAACGATACGCCCTGTTTCACTGGCGAGTTTGTGCCCACCAAGGAGATAGGTGAGGGTGACAGTGCATAAGCCCGAAATGAGAGTGGCTGCAATGACTCGCCCATGGGCTCTTAAGCCTGAAATTTGTGACTCTAAACTATAGAGGTCAAAGATGTGAAAGGTGATAAAAAGAGTGAGAAATAAAATCAAGTAGGGAATGGATAAAAAGTCTGTGCCACTAAAGTGGCCGAGACGCCATAGGGAGCTAAGGGCAAAACCACAACATAGGCCAATGACATCAATGGTAAAGACAAATGTGGTAAAGAGACGGCTTAAAAAAGGCGAACTGAGGCGGATGGCACCCTCTGTGGGTACTGGCAGAGTCATAGTGTCTAAAGAAGCGTGCCTCATGGCTTTCATCTACCATTCAAAGTGGTACTTGAGACAACAAAAGCTGCTTAGCATCATCTTTATTTCATAGAAATTTAAAGCCGAGAATTTTTTCGTGACGATAGATCACTCTTCCGAGCTTGTCCCCTTTGATGGGTGAAACATAGCGACACTCCGTGTAGAGAATCTGAAAGTGATCTCCTTGGCGTTTTTTTGATTTCTCTCCAAAAGTCATGTGGACCACCCAGCGTCCCACATCCATGAGAAGGTTGGGGGAGACCTCTTTTCCTCTGGCTCGCCGTATAATGGCGTGGCTGCTGGGTTCATCCACAAGGTGAACCCACAGGTCCCAGGGCTTTGACTGGCGCAGTAGTTTGATGTTTTCTTTGGCATTTTTTCCCACCCAAGCCTCAAGCCCCTCTTGGAGAATTCTTTTGCGAGCTCGAACCTTGAGGGAGCTTTGTTGACCCTTTTTGCGTTGGCTCCCTTCATGTTGGCTTTCTTTGCTCTGGTGACCTTGGTTGTGCGAGTGACCTTGTTTCTCCAGGCTTTGGAGCTTTTCCTCAAGCTCTCTTTTTCGAGCTTCAGTTCCCAGAATCTTTTGAGCTTTGGCTTTTTCCTTGGCAAAGCATTTTTCGATATTCCATGCAAGGCTTTTTTGGGAGTCAGTATAGAAACTCCATTGATTTGGAACATTGAGGCTTTGGGTTTCCACGAGATGTTTTCCGATCAGGCCCCAGGGAAGTTGCCTTTTTTTTTCTAATTCCTGTGATACTTTTTGAAGAGCTTTTTCAATATGTGTGACTTTCTGTTTCCATAGATGTTCAGAAATTGAGGAAGAAGAGGCGCGTTGATCCTCATGGAGAGCTTGAAATTCAGAACTTAGCTCTCCGAGGGAGCGGCAGGTTGTTGGTAAATAGGTGCTCTTTAGTTCTTCTAAATCTTTGATGGGCTTCATGCTCAGTGTTTTATTCTCGGTGCGAACAATGAGATTTTGTCCGTGGGGGAACAAGCGCATTTCTAGTTCACATCGACTGTATGTGGGTTCTATTGAATGTTCTCGCCCTTTTAATGCTAAATGGATCACTCGTCCAAGCTTTTTGTCACAAGCGATTGAGTCTAGAGACTTTCCGAGGGCATGGGCCTTGAGGAAGAGATAAATGGGTTTATTTTGTGATTTTTTAGAGAGTCTTGGCTGGGGCATGGGAAGAAGCAAGGGAAGGAGGGGGTGGAGGCTTAAATGCCACCAAGATTTTTGGCCAAAAGCCCAAAAGCCAAACTCCAAATGCATGTGATGAAAGCGGATTTCCTGGAGTGGGCTCGACTTGAGGCGGCTTAGATCTTCGCAGATCAAGTTGAGTTCGCTGGTGTTGAGTGGTTTCATATCATCTTCCTACTATCTTCCTGGAGATAGGTGTGGTAATTTGGCATGGTAATTGTAGATATATAATAGGTGCTTGTTGAGAAATTCAAATGTTTTATTTGAATCACAACCCATGTTTTTTAAAATCATAACTAAATCACAACGAGAAAGAGAAAGGTGTTATTGGGGACTTTATGGTTGATAACAGTCTCTATGGAGAAAAGGCCATACAAGAATCGAATCTTGAGCGCTTTGAGAATCGCACTCAAATTCGAAGATATAGTATTCACTTTACTTGCCCCGAGTTTACTTGTCTATGCCCTCGAAGTGGCTTTCCTGACTTTGCAACCCTCTTTATCCACTATATTCCAGACAAGTGGTGTGTGGAACTCAAGTCCTTAAAGTTTTATATCAATCAGTTTCGCAATAAGCCGGTGTTTCATGAAGATGTCACCAATGAAATTCTTGATGATCTTATAAAGCTGCTTGATCCTTGGGAGGTTGAAGTCAAGGGGGACTTTCATGTGAGGGGAAATATTCATACAGTCGTGACAGCTGTTCATAGAAAGGAGTCCAATGGTTAAAAATGCCAGTGAATCAACACAGGGGAAGAATCTCCTTTTTCAAAAAGTGGGGATTTTTATAGATGCTGAAAATATTGAACTCTCAGGCTTAAAGCACCACGAAAGCCGCACGGATTATAAAAAGATTTTGGAGCAAGTGGGGGATCGGGAGATCACGCGTATTCTCTACTATAAACCTGAGTACAAGGAAATATCTGAAGATTTTGAGGCGTTTTGGAGCACGTTGGGCGGCGAAATCAAGCGTCCTGCTAAAAATGCAGATACATTCCTTGTGATTGATGCGGTGACAATGGCTGAGAAGCTCGATGTGGCCATCATTTTAGGGGGAGATAAGGACTTTCTGCCACTGATTTGGTATTTGCGTTCAAGGGGTTGCAAGGTTGAAATATGGTCCTGGCCTGAGACGACTTCACCCGAGGTGCAAGGTGCGGCGGACTTATATTTTCCTATTACAAAAGAGTACCTTATGAAGGCATCTCAGAAGGTACGTAGGCATAGTGCACCTCCGAAAGTGGGGGCAGAAAAGGGTGGTTCGACTTCCACCAAGAGCAGTTCGACTTCCATCAAAGATAATGGAAGAGAGAAGGGCGCTAGTGATAGAGGCATCAAGGACAGGGCTCCCTCTCGCAGAGGTTCAAGCTCCGGTGAGAACAGGCGTCACCAAAGTACTAAGAGTTCCCAAAGTTCTAATAGCTCTAGTAGTTCCCAGAGTCCTAATAGCTCTCAGAGTTCTAATCGTTCTAGTAGCTCTCAAAGTTCGAGTAGTTCCAAGAATTTCAATGGCTCTCAGAATTCCAATGGTTCTCAGAAAAAATGAGAGGGAGGGTCATCTAGCCTCCAAGCACAGTGGTCTGTGGTCTTCTTTATAGGGCTTGGGGGCTCTTGGAGGGATGTGACTTTTCAACTTCCCACGAAGTGCCTTCGGGGGAGTCCATGACAGAAATTCCCCATTGAGAGAGCTGGTTTCTGATTTGATCTGATTGTGTGTAATTTTTGCTTTGTCGAGCCTCCCTGCGGAGTTTGACAAGGTGGTCGACTTCAGAGCGTTGAAGTCCTTGTTGGGCAAGCAGTCTGTCGTCAAGTTGGCGTAGGTATCCCTCGGGTTCTTCTTGGAAAAGGGCGAGAATTTCTGCTTGCTTTCTCAGCCAGTGGTAAAAAACATTGGATATATTTTTTTGCATAGGAGTGACGGGACCGGGATAGCGGCATTTGGCATTGTAAATTCTGAGGACCTCAAGGAGTCTAGCCAGAGCTTCGGCTGTATTGAAGTCATCGTTGAGGGCCTTGGCAAAACCCTCGTTGGCCTTGTTAACCGCCCCTTGAAAGGATTCGTCTATGGGAATAAGTTCTCCATCGGTGGCCAGCTGTTTTTTAGCAAGAGCCAGCGCTGAGTAAAATCTCGCAAGAGAAATAATGGTGCGTTTCACTTGATCTTCGCTGAAATTAATGGTGCTCCGGTAGTGAGCTATCAGCATCATGTATTTTAATATTTCTCCGTCATACTTTTCGAGAAAAGCTCGGCCTGTTCGAATATTTCCCAGGGATTTTGACATTTTCTGTTTGCCAAATTCAATCATATTGTTGTGCATCCAGTATTGAACATAGGGTTTGCCCGTGCGTCCTTCACTTTGAGCCAACTCGTTTTCGTGATGGGGAAAAACGAGGTCCAACCCTCCTCCGTGGATATCAATGGTTTCGCCTAGAAGCTGATAAATCATGGTGGAGCACTCAATATGCCAGCCGGGGCGGCCTTGCCCCCAAGGAGAGGGCCAGCCGGCCCCCTTTCTCTCTCCCTCTGGCACTGATTTCCAAAGGGCGAAGTCTGAGGGGTGCTTTTTGCGTGTGTCCACTTCGATGCGAGAGCCTGATTCCATTGCCTCTAAGTTGTTTTTGCTAAGTTTTCCGTATTCGGGGAACTCTGTAATTGAATAATAGACATCTCCGTTGACTTCGTAGGTTTTATTTTTTTTTATGAGATCTTTAATAAACTGGATGATATCACCCATATATTCAGTGACCCTTGGGTTTTTGGTGGGTGGTTTGAGTTTGAGGCTCTTGTAGTCTTTTTCAAACTCTTTGATATATTTTTCTGAAATTTCGGCGGCAGTGAGGTTTTCTTCTTGGGCTTTCTTGATAATTTTGTCGTCAACATCAGTATAATTGTAGATATAGTTCACGTCAAAATTATTTTTCTCAAACCAATTTCTCACCACATTAAAAAAGATGGGGCCACGAAAGTTACCTATATGCAAAAAATCGTAGACAGTGGGACCGCAAACATACATTTTTACTTGTCCTTCGACTATGGGGTTAAAGTTTTCTTTTTGACCCGTTTGCGTATTGTGAATCTTTATGGGCATTTATTTATCCTCCATCCCGTATTTATCCTCCATCTCGTATCAAGGTTTAAGGTTAAGATTTAAGGTTCAGGGTTCAGGGTTCAAGATTGAAGGTCTTGGCACTTTTGAAGGGCTTGTGTGGCACGGCTCAGAAGGGTGGGTTTATCGATAAGAGGTACGAGAACTTTGAGTTCAACTCCTTGGGGGTGGCCAATAATTGCCGTACGAATGGGCATGAATAAGAACTTGCCCTTGACGTCACAATCTTTTTTGATCTGTTGTTGAACTTGTCCGAACTGATCTTCTGTCATAAAATGATTGGGTGTTGCCTCCACAAGGTTTTTCCAAGCTTCTATGACCTTAGGGGTGGAATCCCAAGAGAGAACCTCTGCGCTTTCGCCACTCATTTTTAAGGGAGTTTGCGAAAGGTGCTGAAACAAGGGGATGGCGTCGGTGAGGGTTTCCATGGAGGTTTTGGTGGCTTCAAGGGCGGCTTGTTTCCATTGGGGGTCCTGGGAGAGTTGAAATTCCTCTTTTTCGAAGAGGGGATTTAAATGATGCCATAATTGCTCGTAGGGGAGGGCTCGCAGGTGAGAGGCGTTGAACCACCTTAGTTTTTTTTCATCAAAGACAGCGGCCGCGGTATGGAGGCGGTCTGTGTCGAAATCTTGGATCATTTCACGGAGGGTCATAATTTCTTGACCATGGGGAGAACTCCACCCCAGGAGGGCGAGGAAGTTTATCATGGCTTCAGGTAAAAAGCCTTCTCGTTGGTATTGTTGAATACTTGTGGCCCCATGACGCTTGCTCAATTTTTGCCTGTCACTTCCCAAGATAATCGAGAGGTGTCCAAAGGAGGGCTCATTCCAGCCCAGGGCTTCGTAGATCATCATTTGCCGAAGGGAATTGCTAAGGTGTTCTTCGGCGCGGAAGACATGGGAAATTTTCATGAGATGGTCGTCAATGGCGCAGCAGAAATTGTAGACAGACATTCCTGTGGAGCGAGTGAGTACGAAGTCACCCACCATATCCGAGGGAAAAGTCACATCGCCACGAACTAAGTCTTTGAGATGGTAGCTTTTCTTTTCTTCAGGTGTTTTAAAGCGAACAATGGCGGGGAGACCATCCTTTAGTTTTTTAGAGGCTTCCTCCTGGCTCAGGTTGCGGTAGGGGCTTCTTACTTGGTGGGGAATTCTTGCTTTTTTCGCAGCTTCCTGTTGGGCTTTGATTTCATCCTCTGTGAGGAAGCAATAGTAGGCCTTTCCCTCAGCGAGGAGCTGATTCACATATTTTTGATAAATGTGTTGTCTTTGTCTTTGACGGTAGGGGCCATAGCTCCCACGGTCTTCTAGGGTTTTTGGATCAGGTCCTTCATCCCAGTGGAGCCCCAGCCAGTGGAGGTCGGCGAGTTGTGCCCTTAGGCTTTCTTCGGAGCTTCGCTCTTCGTCGGTATCCTCCACCCTAAGGACAAAAGTTCCCTGCCTTTTTTGGGCATAGAGGTAATCGTAGAGGGCTGTTCGTGCTCCCCCAACATGGAGGTGTCCCGTGGGACTTGGGGCAAATCGCACTCTTGTGGCTTGTTGTGGAGCTGTGTGAGACATGGGGCCTCCTAAGGATAGCCAAAATAGCAAAGAAAAGAAGCCAATATGCTGGTTATAGGTTTGTTGGTTGGCAAGAGGGACAAATGCCCAAACATGTAAGCCTACAATATTATGCTAGTAGGTTGTGAAAAAGTCACTGAATACTTGATGAAAAGTCATTGAATATCGGATTCTGAGAACATTGAGAAAAAGCCTTGGAAATCAGGTAGGGTCTGATTATAATATTAAGGATAATTTAAAATACGCAGTAGTTATCTTAGAATATAAGAGCCCTAGCTCTATAGAGCTAGGAGTCGTAGAGCTATAGATTGTAAAAGTTCTATAAACTACAGAGTTATAAGGATAAGTAGGTAGGGTAGTTATATGACAAAGGCAGAGTTAATCACTTTGATATCTGAAAGGGCTGACATTACTAGAGTCAAGGCAGAAACGGTTGTGAATACTATTTTTGATTCTATGGTGGAATCTCTGTTAAGAGATGATCGCATCGAAATACGAGGATTTGGCTCTTTTGTCAACCGCTCCTATGGGGCTTACCAAGGGCGTAATCCAAGGACAGGTGAAATCATTGATGTCAAAGAAAAGAAGCTTCCTTTCTTTAAAGCTGGCAAGGAACTTAGAGAGGACCTTAACGACGAAAACTTTGACTAATTTAGCCCTTACCCTCTCCCTATGATTATTTTTTCTTTTCTTCCGTGAAGATTGTCTATCGTGAAGGTTTGTCTATTTCTTCCGTGAGGTTTATCTGTGTTAGTGGATCCACCTATTTTTATAGCTCTTGATTTGGCCGACAGAAGTACGGCCATTGAAATGGCGAAAGAAGTGGCCCCCTATGTGGGTGGTTTTAAAATAGGACCAAGGCTTTGTGTGAAGTACGGCGCAGATATGATCTCAGAGTTGGCTGAATTGGGACAGGTTTTTGTGGACAATAAGTATTTTGATATTCCAAGCAGCATGGAGGCGGCCATACGCACTACTTTTCAAGGAGGTGCAAGCTTTACAACGGTTCATGGAACATGTGGCCCAGTGGCTCTCAAGCGATTGGCTCAAGTGGAAAAAGAGCTTTGTCGCCAAAGAGAGTTTAGGATTCTTGCTGTGACAGTTCTTACAAGTTTTCATGCCCAGACACTTCCTGTGAACTGGTCCCGTGAGCCTATTGCCTCCCAAGTTGCAAAGCTTGCTTGTGAGGTTGTGAACTCTGGTCTTAGTGGCCTTGTTTGCTCACCCCATGAGGTGAGACATTTAAGAGCTTTATTTCCAAAGTCCTTTTTACTAACTCCAGGGATTCGGTTTCAGAGACTGCACCAGGACCGATCCCAGAATCAGCAGAGCCAATCTCAGCTTCAGTCTCAGGGTCAGGAGCAAGACCAGGATCAGGTTCGAGTTTTGGGGCCAGGGGAAGCCATTGCGGCTGGAGCTTCAGCCCTTGTGGTGGGTCGACCTATATACGAGGCGAAAGACCCCAGGGAAGCAGCCAAGAAATTTTGCGAGGCGGCAAAAACTTCTGTCCCCTGGCCATCCTCACTTAAAGGAGGAAAGGCTTGAGGTCGAAGGGAGACTTGAAGTCGAGAAAAAGCCTGGGATCGAAGGGAGACTTGAAGTCGAGAAAAAGCTTGGGGCCAAGAAATCAAAAGCGGGGTCCTTGGGTGGCGCCTAGGGATTGTCGAGTGGTGGCGGGCCTTCACTCTTGTTGTGAGACCTTCCATGTGAGAATCCAAGATATTTGTGAAATGTGGTTGAAAGAAAAAAATCCACAGGGGAGGCTTGGTGACCTATGGAGTGAGGCTCAGGGTCGAGGGATTAAGGTTGTACATCCCCCTTTGCGTAAGATGGATGAGCTTTGCGTTACGCACCAGGGTGTTATTATTTTTGTATCTTCAAGTCCTTTGTTGGATTGGCCTTTCTTGGAAAATATCGCGCGATCTCAGGTTGTGGTGGCAGATGGGGTGGTCGACCCTCGCAATTTAGGGGCTATCATAAGGACAGCTTGGTTGATGGGGGTGCCGGGTGTTTTGGTGCCCGCCCTGCGGTCGAGTCCTCTCAGTGGAGCCGTTATGAGGGTGGCCTGTGGAGGAGGTGAGTATGTGGCTGTTGAGGAGTTTGGAAATCTTGGGAGAACTTTGAAGTCATTGCAAGAAAGAGGCTTTTGGGTTTATGGCTTGGCGGGGCAAGCCAAGGAGGGGCTTTGGAGCTCACCTCTGCCAGAAAAGGTGGCTTGGCTGGTGGGGGCTGAAGAAAAGGGGCTTCGCCCAAAGGCTCTGCAAGCTTGTGATAAGGTTTTATCGATTCCCCAAGTGGAGAGATCCGCCAGCTACAATGTTTCTGTGGCGTTGGCACTGGCCATGGGGGAGTACTGTCGACAGAGTTAATAAGGGTGGCGTCCCCAACGAGAGTCGAACTCGTGTCTTCGCCGTGAAAGGGCGATGTCCTGGGCCACTAGACGATGGGGACTGGTGACCCGCCATGGGCTCGAACCATGGACCCTCTCCTTAAAAGGGAGATGCTCTACCAACTGAGCTAGCGGATCAATATCTCAACTCTTGAGGTGGCTATAGTCAAAAAATTGATTGAGATTGTCAACCCACAGGCGGGCGACTAATGCGCATCGTTGTAAAACTGAGGCACAACAACTAACTATGAGCATAGAGAATGTTCATGGTGCCGCAGAGGGTGTCCACGACGCTGGGGAGCACAGTTTTTCTTTGGGTCTCAAGTCCAAGAGAGCTTCATAAGCCTGCCTTTTGTCCTTGCTCGCTTCTTGACTTTTTCACAACGGCGATGGATCATAATTTTAATGATATTTAGTGATATTATGACGTCTCTTGTCGAGATCTCTCTGAATCAATCGAGGGGACTGAAAGGATAGCCTATGGACAAAATAGATATAGATAAAGTCGACTGGATAAAAAATCTTGTTCGTGCCGAACAGCAGATGGAAAAAACAGGAACCATAAATCTGTACAATCAGGAAGACACTGAGGAGGTATTGGAGATAGAAACTCACGACTTCTTGCAGAATGCAAAGACAGCCTTTGTAGAAGCCGTGTCTTCATTTAACAAACTTAAAGATTCTTCTCTGGGCACGGTGAAAATTTATGGTATCGCCAAAACGAAACTTGATTTTATGCTCTTTCGAAATGGTCATAAACTCATTTTTTCAATGAAGCAACCAGGACAAGTGAGCATTTTATTTCAGAACATAGCAAGTTCTTTTGCTCCTCCTCTCGTGCGCAACGAAGAAAGCAACATCTCTGCTATGAATGAAACAACTATTACAGCTCAGTGGGGGGCCTTTGGGGATATGAAATGGTCCTACCAAGGTCATGTCGTTCAATTGGACTCTCTTGTAAGGTACTATCTTTCTCGGTTTATTAGAGAGAGTGCTCGCTGAGTTTCATCTTGACCTTAGCTTTGAGGAGCAACACCCGAAATCTTCTTAAACCACACCATCTTATCATCTTAAACCCTCTTAACTTGAAAGCCTGACATTGCCGCCAAAGAAAACATTAGAAAAAAAAAGAAAACAACAGCCTCAGTCTCATAATGCTTTATTCAATGAAACTTTCCTTAATGAGAGGTACTGTCTAGATATTTTCCGTCACGGACGACAAAAGCACTGGAGGGGTCCCCTGAATTTTCAAGATTCTCTGGATGGGCTCACTCCCGTTTTAAGACAAAAATTTGGGAAGAATATCCTCAATTTTCGTTGTAAGTTGTTGAATATTCATGATATAAATCTTTACCGTGGAGTTGGCAGGAATTTGCTTTCTAGGCCGATTTTGCTTATAATGAGTAGTATCTGGAAGCTTCGCCACGAGACCATTGTGGAGTTGTTTCAGATGGGTACAAATTTGGGTGAGAAGGATCAACAGTTCCTTATTCAAAAGGCGGTGGATTATATCCACCGAAACGATTCAGATTTTACTTTAAATGTACTCAGTAAGATTGAAAAAGAAAGTATCGAGGAGGATCAAAGAGTTATGTCAGCATTGCAATGTTCTTTGGATGAAGCTGAAGAAAAGGGTCTTAAAAAGGGTCGTGAAGAGGGCCTTAGGGGCCTCAAAGAGGGCCGTGAAGAAACAGCATTACGAATGATTCAAAATGGCTTTGAGGTAGAAGCGATTTGTTTATGTACTAGACTCACTGCCAAGGAAGTGGAGGAATTGCGTAAAAAAGCCAAAAACACAAAGTCCTAACAGCAACCCTCTCTAAATCAGTAATAACAATGGGTAGCCGACCCCTAGGCTATTTTTTTATTATGCTTTGTCTTGTGGACATCCTTTTTGTTATCTCCCCCTTTATGATGGGCACATTTTGTATTCTTTGAGAAATGCAAGTTCATGTCTTGCCTTGCGATTTCCATACCCATGAGGTCTTGAATCATATCTGTTTTGGCAGACTCGACAAAAGAGAGTACCTTGAGGTCTTGAAAAAGAATCTCACTCACCAATTCTTCTTTATAGGCAATAGCTTCTTGCACCTCGCATTGGTCTGTTTCTTTAAAAGAGATATTGTCCAAGCTATTTTCGCTGATACCCCCAATTTTTTCACTCACTTGGTTGAGAGCCTGTAAGATAATCTCCCTACGGCTATAAAATTTCTGTAAATCTCCAAGCATTCCTTTGTCTAATTTGAGCAATTGATTCTTATTCACATTGTAGAATTCTCTTAAATATTTATTTCTTTCATGAAGTAAATCAATGAACCCTTCCATGGTTCCCCCTTGACCTTTGCTCTTTTAATGTGGTTCCGTTCCTTTAGTTCTGTATTTTCTTTCGGCTTGTCACTCATCATTCTTAACGGTGTTTTGGTTTTCTCAGGGGTGAACTGGATAACTCTGATTTATTCTTGGCTTATGACTTGCGCTTCCATGGGCCTTTGTCGAGCCCCCATTCACTTTTCACTCTTCTCGCCTTCACTCCTCAAGACCTCTTTCAGTTCGTGTTGTGATCTTACAGGCCGTCCTTAGCAGTCTGGTGACATAACTTTGTGAGAAACGGGAACTGGTGCGATGCATAAATAGAGCGTTTTGCGGTTAACACATTGCTCAAATAAAGAGTGCATGTTAGGACTATTTTGTTATAAGAAAATAGTAAACCAACATCTCGCAATTTACTCTGGTCTCTAGGGCATTTTCCCATGGGCTCAAACATTGTGGGAGAAGCCTAACCAGAGAGGTCATATGTCTCATATCACTTTAAAAAGTATGCTTGGTGCAGGTGTTCATTTTGGCCACCAAACCCAACGGTGGAACCCTAAAATGAAGCCCTATGTTTACACAGCAAGGGGTGGTATTCATATCATTGACCTGCAAAAATCCCTTATCCTCGCCAAAAGAGCGGCTGCTTTCATCAAAGAATCTGCTTCTGGAGGGGAGCGTCTTATTTTTGTGGGTACAAAAAAGCAAGCCATTGAACCCATTCACGAAGCTGCCGTCAGATCTGGTCAGTACTGGGTGACAAAGCGGTGGTTGGGGGGAATGCTGACGAACTTTACAACAATTAAGGCAAGCATTGATCGTCTCAAAAAAATTGACCGTATGCGTGACAAAGGGGAACTTAGCTTCTTTTCTAAAAAGGAGCGAGCCCGTATGGAAAAAGAATATCAAAAACTTGATGAATACCTGAGTGGTATTCGCAATATGAAGGACAACCCCTCGGCTCTTTTTGTGGTTGACCTCAACAAGGAGCACATTGCTGTGGCCGAGGCCAAAAAACTGGGAATTAAGGTTGTAGGCATTGCCGATACAAATTCCAACCCTGAATCTGTGGATTACCCCATTCCTGGGAATGACGACGCCACTCGATCCATTCGACTTTTTACAGAAATGATTGCTGATGCCTACTTGGAGGGAGTCAAAGAGTGGGAGGCCAAGAAAAAAGTCATTGATCCCGAAGTGACTAAAGAAAAAACCGCTGGGATCAAAGAAGGTGTTACTCCTGAGGGGGGGCCATCTGTGATTAGGGTGGCCAAGGGACGGAAGCTCGTGGCTGCAGGGACAGCAGAAGATGTCGAAATTGAACAAGAGTTAGAAATGCAACAAAAGGAAGTTGGTGGAGTGACTGAAGAAAGTCTTGTGGAAACAAGTGAAGCAGCTCTAGGAAGTGACGCACCTGTCGAAGGGAAGCAGGGAATTCAACCTATGGAGATTAAAAATGGCCATTGATGCATCATCAGTAAAAGAGTTAAGAGAAAAAACAAGTGCTGGAATACTCGACTGTAAAAAGGCTTTGGAAGAAACCCAGGGCGACTTTGATAAAGCTATCGATTGGCTACGAACCAAGGGCTTAAGTCGAGCTTCTAAAAAGGCAGGTCGCACTGCCGCCGAAGGATTGGTTGCATCTTATATTCATGGAGAAGGACGCATTGGTGTCTTGTTGGAAATAAATTCAGAAACAGATTTTGTGGCTCGTAACGAAGAATTTAAGAGTTTTGTAAATGATATTGCTATGCATATTGCAGCTTCAACTCCCCGGCATGTGAGTTCTGAAGAGATTCCCGAAGAAGCTCGCAACAAAGAAAAAGAGATTCTTCTCCTTAAGGGAAAGGAGGAGGGCAAAAAGCCTGAGTTGATGGATAAGATTATCAATGGGCAACTCAAGAAGTGGGAGTCTGAAATTTGCCTTCTAAGCCAGCCCTTTGTCAAAGACCCAGACAAAAAGGTGGGTGATTATTTAAAGGAAACCATTGCAAGAATTGGTGAAAATATTGTCATACGCAGGTTCCAGCGCTGGGAATTGGGTGAAGGTATTGAGAAAAAAACAGACAATTTTGCTGAAGAAGTTGCTGCACAGGTGAGACAAGGCTGAGCAAGGGCTGAACGAGGGTTGAGCAAGCTGAGGAAAGGCTAAAGTAAAAATCGTGACTCAAAAAATGTATAAAAGAGTTCTCCTTAAAATGAGCGGAGAGGCTTTGGCCGGAAGCAATGGATCAGGCATCAACCATGCCGTTCTGACAAATCTAGCCAAAGATATTACTGAGGCCCATGGTTTGGGTGTTCAAATGGGACTGGTCATTGGTGCAGGAAATATATTTCGAGGTATTCCTGCATCAGCCATGGGCATGGATCGAGCATGTTCAGATTATATGGGTATGCTCGCTACATGTATTAACAGCTTGGCCTTTCAGGACGCCTTAGAGGCTCTCAATCTTGCCACACGGGTTCAGTCAGCGATTGCCATGGCACAAGTTTCTGAACCTTATATTCGTAGAAAAGCCATTCGACATCTTGAAAAAGGACGTGTTGTCATCTTTGCCGCAGGAACAGGTAACCCCTACTTTACCACAGACACAGCGGCAGCTCTCCGCGCTATGGAAATCAATGCCGACATCATCTTAAAGGCCACCAAGGTCAATGGCATCTATGACAAGGACCCTAACGAAAATCCCGATGCCAAGCTATTTAAAGAGCTAACCTATATTGATGTATTAAACAAGGGTCTTAAGGTGATGGACTCAACAGCCGTTAGTTTATGCATGGACAATAAATTGCCCATTCGCACCTTTAATATGAATCATCAAGGCAACATTACAAGAGTTATTTGTGGCGAACCCATAGGAACCTTAGTTCAATAAAAACCCTAGGAACCTTGGTTCAAAAATAGGGAAAATTAGGAAAAATAGGGAGGAAAAATGGTCGAAGAAGAAGTGGTCGAAAATTTAAATATAACCACTGAAGAAAACATGAATAAAACTGTTGAATCTCTGCGTGGTGGACTCAAAAAAGTTCGTACTGGTCGTGCGCAAGTGTCTATGCTTGACAATGTGAAAGCGGATTGCTACGGAAGCCTCACCCCCATGAACCAGATGGCAGCTATTTCTTGTCCAGACCCCAAGTCGTTCTTAATTGCCCCCTGGGATGCCAATCTTCTTAAGAGTATCGAAACAGCTATTGTGAGAAGCGATCTTGGTATGTCCCCCCAGAATGATGGCAAAGTGATTCGTCTCAAGTTACCTGAGTTAACAGAAGACCGACGTAAGGAGTTGGTAAAAACCATCAAAAAAATGACAGAGGATGCTAAGGTGGCTATTCGAATGGCTCGAAGAGATGCCAATGAAGCCCTAAAAAAGGCTCTTAAAGAAAAAAAAATCTCTGAAGACGAACAAAAAAGAAGTACAGACGAGATTCAAAAACTCACAGATACTTTCATAAAAAAAGTAGATGGCATCATGGTCGAAAAAGAAAAAGACCTCATGACTTTGTAGAATGGCTTGGGTCATCTTGGTTTATATATGAAAAGAATCCTTATAAAGAAAAAAGTTTATTAAAACAAAGGGGCTATTAGCGTGAGTACCATTCCCAATCATCTAGCAATTATAATGGATGGAAATGGGCGTTGGGCAAGGGCGCGTGGCCATGGCCGCCATTATGGTCATGTGCGAGGGGCTCAAACAGCAAAAAAGATCATTCAATTTTGTGCTGAACAGGGCCTTAAGCACCTGACCCTTTTTGCTTTTAGCACCGAGAATTGGTTTCGTCCTCCTGGGGAAATTTCTTTCCTTATGAGCTTAATGCATAGGCAACTCCATCGTGAAAGAGAGAATTTGGTTAAAAATAACATGTGTTTTCGGTGTGTGGGGGACAAGAGTCGACTCCAACCCACATTGAGAAAGCTTATTGAGGAAACAGAAGAGACAACAAAGCACAATACAGGAATGACCCTTGTGTTTGCCTTGAGCTACAGTGGTCGGCAAGAGATTCGCCATGGATTTGAAAAGATATTAAAATTGGTAGAGTCGGGGCACCTTAAAGCCTCTGACATCAACGATAAACTTATTTCAGAGTCCCTAGAGTCATCTTTCTTGCCAGATCCCGACCTCATTATTCGCACCAGTGGAGAAACAAGAATATCGAATTTTTTTCTGTGGCAGGCCGCCTATAGTGAAATTTACTTTATAGAAAAATGCTGGCCTGATTTCTGTTATGAAGACATTTTATCTTCTTTTCGTCGATTTTCACAAAGTGAACGCCGCTACGGTGAAGTCTCTGCCTCTCCTGCGGAGTTAACTCCTCCCACGGAATTGACTTTCCCCAAGGAACAGGCTCCCCCTGCGGAATCGATATCTAAAGACCATTTGCGTCAACCCCCTCCCTTTCTTGCTTCTTCTTTTGTGAGATGAGTTTGCTTTCTACCCTAAAAAGGTCTTTTAAAAGACCCTTGGCCGTAAGAGTGATGTCTACCCTTGTGGCCATTTCATTATTAACAGGCATCTATGAGTTTTGGGGAAGTTTGGGTTTTATATGGATGGGGTGTCTTGTGTCCTTTTTTGCAACCATCGAATTTTTGCAAACAGCTCTTCTTTCGTTGAAAGAAGAAAGGCTTCTCCAAGTGATATTTGTCTTCTTGACCACCTTTTTGTTGGTCACTCCACTTGTGGTGTCATGGCCCCACCCCTTTTTCCATTTGGCTCTTTGGGGGCTTGGAGCTGTCCTTTTGTTCTCTGCTTCCCTCTGGCAACTCAAAGACAAGTGCAGCAACCAAAAAATACTGACCAACCTTGTTCTCTTGCTTTTGGGTCTTTTTTATTGCTCGATACTACCGGCACTGACCCTATTCCTCCTTAAACTCCCCGTAGGAGTTTTTTGGTTCTTGTCCCTTCTTACAGTTGTTTTATCGGGGGATACCTTGGCCTATTTAGGTGGACGACTTTGGGGAAAGCGAAAACTCCACCCACAGATTTCACCAAAGAAGACAACCGAGGGGGCCCTGTGTGGTCTTCTAGGTTCTATTCTTGGCGCAGGTATTTCATTTTTATGGTGCCCCATTGAAGCTGAGATACCTTTGGTTACTTTCCTCATTCTTGGAGGAGGAAGTGCTCTCTTAGCCCAGTGTGGAGATTTATTTGAATCTCTTATTAAGAGAGTGGGAGACGTAAAAGACTCGGGAGCATTCATGCCCGGTCACGGGGGTGTTTTGGACCGCATTGACGGAATTCTCTTTGCCTCCCCTTTATTCTTGATCGTAGCTTTATTTTATGACAGTTCTATTTTATAATTTACAAAAGTTCTATGGTCGTTCCTATAGTCACTCTATTTTTCTTATGATGGTTCTATAACAGTTGATTTTTATCAATAAATGAGGAGATAATAGATTCATGATGCATTTTATTCAAGAAGGTTTTTCATACATTGGCCCCTCTTTTATTCTCCTTGGTCTTCTCATTTTTGTTCATGAATTCGGACACTTTTTCATCGCAAAATGCTGTGGTGTGCGAGTGGAAGTTTTTAGCCTAGGCTTTGGCAAAAAGATTTTTCAATTTCGCGGTGGTGATACAACCTACTGTATTTCACTGATTCCCCTTGGTGGATATGTCAAGATGTTTGGCGACGACCTCAGTGCCCAGGTTTCTGATGAAGACAAAGCTTTTTCATTTCTACACAAGAATGTGGGACAGCGTATTGCCATTGTTTTGGCAGGGCCTTTAATGAATTTTATTTTTGCCGCCTTTTTATTTACGTGCATTGCCATAATTGGCCAGAGAGTGGCGTCGCCCACTCTTGGTGACATTGCCCCTTCGTCTGAAGCTTTTCAGGCCGGCTTTCGTTCAGGGGATAAAATCCACTCCATCAATGAAACAAATATTTATACGTGGCGTGAGGCTCAAGAAATCATACGTCGCCATACGAATCAACCTCTAAGTTTCACCGTCAACAACTCCTTTACAGGGCCACGGAACTTCAGGGCCACACCCTCTCATATTGATAATAGTGACATCTTTAGTTGGAGTAAAAAAGTGGGGGGTTTTGGGGGGCTAGGCACCTCATCAAAGGCGCCTCTCGTGGGTGTTCCCAGTGCAGATAGCTTAGCCGCCAGGGTGGGGATGGAGTCTTTGGATCTCATCACCCACATCAATGGAAGAGAAATTCTTTATTGGCGTGACCTTGGGCCTCGGCTTTTTGCCGAAATCCAAAAGAGTAAAGAACTTATCTTGACAGTCAAGCCCTATATTCATGGCAAAGATACAAACTCTCGAGATATTTCCTTGGGAGATTGGGTCCCTGAATCTGTGGACTCTGCTCTCTCAGAACTCGGAGTGGAGACCACAGAACTCTACCTTCTTCAAGTCGTGAAGGGGTCTCCATCAGAGCGAGTGGGTCTACGCCGTGGTGATAAGCTTATTTCTATTCAAGGAGAGCCCGTCATGATATGGGATGACGTTCTTCGGTCTGTAAAAGGTTTTAAGGATTCGGAGGTTCCCCTTGATTTTGTCATATTGAGAAAGGGAGAGTCCCAAAGCTTTGTTATCAAGCCTGAAATAAAAGAACATATGAACAGTGAACTGCAAGATGAAAAGAGATTTATGGTTGGTATTGTCTCTGCCATGACTTCCGTGGGAACTCCACCAATCACAAAGACAACATCAAATCCCCTTGAGGCTATTAGGGAAGGCATTGAACAATCTTTCCACTGGACCAACCTTGTTGTTCTGAGCCTTGTACGCCTTGTACAAAATGAAATCTCACCCCGTAATATTTCCAGCGTTATC
This sequence comes from Bdellovibrionales bacterium, assembly GCA_965261545.1. Classification (GTDB taxonomy): domain Bacteria; phylum Bdellovibrionota; class Bdellovibrionia; order Bdellovibrionales; family UBA1609; genus CBDHDF01. The sequence continues at coordinate 72,493 of CBDHDF010000007.1, forward strand.
ACCATGGGCAAAGTGGCGGGCCAGTCTTTTAAAGTAGGTCTTTCCCCCTTCCTAAAAATTATGGCAATAATTTCCATCAACTTGTTTCTTGTCAACCTTCTTCCCATCCCGGTGCTTGACGGTGGGCATCTTATGTTTCTTATTATTGAGGCTCTTCGTGGTGCCCCCATTAGTGTCAAAAAAATGGAAATGGCTCAGCAAGTGGGGCTTATCATTATGATGGCTTTGATGGCCTACGCTTTATTTAACGATGTTTCAAATCTCCCACCTTGGCCTTGGTAGGAAGTAAGCTAAGCAAGAATTCATTCTTCTCATTGGTTCGTAGGTGGAAAAAAATGTTACGCACTATTATAGATAGTAAATAGTGGGAGAACTATTGCATATGGTGGTTTTGGCCATAGATACAAGCACTTCTATGGGAAGCATGGGGTTTTATGAAATCCACAAGGATCAATGGACCCTCCTTGCAGATAAGAACTGGGTAGGTTCTCACTCTGAAGTCATCACAGAAATTCTCATGGAGTTGCTCTCACAGGCTCAGTTAAAGCTAAAACAATTAGAGAGGATTTATGTGGGGATAGGTCCTGGAAGCTTCACGGGACTTCGTGTCTCCATCAACCTTGTGAGGACTATTTCTTATAGCTTTTCCATTCCCGTAGGAGCCGTCAACTCTTTAGCCCTTCTGGCTTGGCCCCATGCCCACCGCCATGGTCAAGAAAACAAAACACTGAGCCTTATGAAAGCACAGAAAAATATCGTCTACGCTGGTGCGTACGCTTCCATTCAAAAGAATTTTAAGGAACTTCTTGCTCCCACATCCATGGGGGATACAGAATTACTTGGATATATCGAAAGCCACTTCATAGCCCCTCCTGCGGACCCCATGGTGGTTCCATTAACTTCATCGACTCCATTAGTTTCATCAGTTCCATCGGCTTCTTCTGACCCTACACCTCCGATTCTATGTGGTTGGATTCACGATGAGCTCAAAGAGAAAATCGCCCAAAAGCATTCACTTCAGATACTTACATCCACACCAAGGTCCAGCCATTTGGTTGAGTATTATCTCCTTGGTCCACATAAATTTAAGCCCATGGCTTGGAGAGAGATTGTTCCCCTTTATATTCGAGCCTCTGCAGCAGAAGAGATACAAAAAGAGAAACAAAAAATGAAATAACTCAAACCTCTCTATGACAAAAGTGTGTGACCCTGCCATGTTGCTGTGCCTATAATAAAGATGAGAAAAAGGAAGATAACTTCTAAGAATGAATTAAGAATGAATTAAGAATGAATGGGTCCTATGAAAGGCTTTTATGACTTCCCCAATTCACCAACAGAGTTACTATGAACTCCTTGAGGTGACAACTTCGGCATCTTTGGATGAAATCCAAAAAGCTTATTCGCGCACAAAAAAACTATACTCACTGGATCGTCCCGCCCTTTATTCCATGTTTTCCAAAGAAGAGGCCCAGGAGTTGCTTCACCTTATCGAAACAGCTTATCAAACCCTTAGCCACAAAATGAGAAGACTGAATTATGATTTAGAGTTAAAAAATAATAGTTTGAATATTTCCAATCACTCTATTCATTCCATGAAAGCAATAAGCTTTACAGCTATGCAAAAGGAGGGAGTCTTGCCCAAGGGTTTTGCAAGATCCAAAGTGAGTGTTTATGAGGTGGTGCCTCAAACTGAAGAATGGATATCCAATGAGATTGTTTTCGATGGGAGTTTTCTGCAAAAGGTTCGAATGTATAAAAATATAGATTTGGAAAAAATGAGCCAGGTGACTTGTATTAGTCGCAGTTATTTGGCAGCCATTGAATCCAATGACTTTGAAGCTTTGCCTGCGGCGGTCTTTGTTCGTGGTTTTATCATTCAAATTTGTAAAACGCTTCACTTAAACAGCGAAAAGATGGCTAACACCTACATGCATTACTTTAACAAGGGTTGTGTTGGGCAAAGTTAAGAAGGTCACCTTGGTGATCCAAGAAGAAAATTCTCAGCAAAGATTAGATAAAGCTTTGTCATTTCTCCCATCTATCAAAACAAGGTCACAGGCCACCAAGCTTATTCAAGTAAAATCTGTCTTTTTTAAAGGAAAGCCTGTGAAGGCATCTCATACAACATCTCTCGGAGAAAAGTTTGAAATACTTATTCCTATTTGTGAAAAGTTGAAGCCCTATGAATTTCCCTTAAATATTTTATTTGAAGACAAAGACATCATTGTGGTGAATAAGCCCTCAGGACTTGTTGTTCATCCCGCTCATGGCCATGGGGAAGACACCTTGGTCAACGCTCTTATCGGTCGTGGCACCCCTCTTTCCACGGGTTCCCATGAATTGAGGCCAGGAATTGTTCACCGACTGGATAAGGACACCAGTGGAGTTTTGGTTGTTGCTAAAAATAACCATTCCCATAGCTTCCTCGGCCAGCAATTCAAGCAAAGGCAGGTGATGCGGTCTTATTGGGCTCTGCTTTTTGGTGAGCCCAAAGTTAATAAGGGTACCATTTCAAGTTACTTGGTTCGCCACCCCAAAAACCGCAAAAAATACGCCTCCCTACGAGCTGAGGGACCCTCTGATCAAGGCAAGCTGGCGATTACCCACTACAAAACCCTTAAAACCTTTCTCTCAGGATTGAGCCTCGTGCAGTGCCAATTAGAAACGGGAAGAACCCACCAAATCAGGGTTCACATGTCGGAGAGAGCTCACCCCATTGTGGGAGACCTTGTCTATGGAGGAGGCAAGGCCCTTAAAAGAGTCCCATCAAAAAGAATAAGAAAAGTCTTATCCTCCATGAATCGCATTGGGCTTCACGCTTTTGAGCTTAAGTTTCAGCATCCTGAGACCCATGAATGGATGCACTTTCAAAGCGACTGGCCAAGTCAAATTCAAGACATTCTCTCTCTTTTGTCCTAAGTCTGAGACTCGTTCTTAAAACCTGACACAAGAATTGTAAGAGAAAAACCGACAGCCTCCCCATAGAGCTTCAATCCCTTCATGGTAGAGCTTATCAACATCAGGGGCCTCCTCACTACGGCAACTTTATGAGAAATGCGAGTGAGTTGGGCGAATGGGACAAGTGGCACTATTTTTGCTGATAACACCTTTACAACATATAAAGGAGGTTGGTGTGTCACAAAAATTAGAAAAACAAGTTCAAGAAGTTTGTTTATTGTCCCAGCTTAAAGAGTTTGGACTTAATCCTAAGGATTGGTTTGTGAATATTAAGGGCTCTGGTGATGCCGTGGAAGTGATACATCGCAGGGACAATGACATCAAACTATGGGGAAACCTATGTTTTGAAAACTTGATACTCAGGTTTGCTTTTTTAGAATTGAGAACCACCCACTGCTGACTACTTACTTAGCCCGGAGGTGTGTCAAAAGGGACTGTAAAAATAATTGTGTAACTGCAATTTTTTTCTTAAATCTTAAAGCCACTTATGTGGCTCCACTCCTGGTAAAAAGCACAGTCCCATATTATTCGTCAATGTATAATTGACATTTTTTCCTTCAAGCGATTTTGTCAGTCACAATGCATTATAAGTTAATGGGGAGGTGGACATCTTCGCTGGTCTATATAATTGGCCTCTTTAGTTACTCTGGACTTTTGATTGTATTATGGAGCCGTAATGGGATCATATCAGAACTGGAAAGAACTCAAATAAATAATTATCATCTTGGTTGAAAAAAAATCAGCAATGGCTCTCTCAAAAAAATGGAAATTCCAATCTCATCAAAGGGTTCATGTGTTTAGGTTCCCATACTATATTACCCCCTTTTTTTTATTTTTTTTAACTTAGGATATTCGAGAAATACCAGAATTGGGATGAAATATGAAAAAAAATGGGAACCCAAATCTGCACCAAGAGGGCATGTATTTAGGTTCCCATACTATATTACCCTAACCATAGTCTCGGTATTCCAGTACTTCTGTCAACGCCTTAGAGGGGCTTTTAAGCCCCCTTATAAGGCAGGTGGTGGACCTTATTAAAAAACTTAGTTGTCAAAACGGTCACCGTATTCAATGGCAAACCTGTTCATGGCTGGCTTCCAGTTGTGTAATGGTCGTGTCCATCGCTTAGAGGCCATTTTTATCGCTAAATATACAACTTTTAAAGCCGACCGATCACTGGGAAATATCTTACGATTTCTGATCGCCTTGCGGATCACGCTATTTAACGACTCTATGGCGTTTGTGCATAGGTGTTCGTGGTTTTTTATTCTTTCATAGCAAGACCTTTTTAGCCATATTCATTGATGTTTTTCGCCGTCGGTAGTTTGTGTCATAAATTTCATGGGAGAATATCTTGATCTTCTCTATCAAAATATTTAAATACTTTTGAGATGAGCTTAGGAGATATTTGATAAAATCAGAGGCTAATAAGACGGTAACCTTAGCAACTCTTTGAAACGATGTGGAGTCATTTTGTTCCTTATTGAGTTTAGTTCTTCCTATCCTCAAAACAACACTTGATGTGAGGTGAGCCGCTAATGAAGCAAGAAGAAGACTCTCTATGATATTTTGATCGTTTGAGGTGATCTGATTTGCATTCAAAGAATTCTTACAAGATTTGAAAATAAGTTCACATTGCCAACGTAAACGATAAATTGGATATATGGACTCCGCTGCCACATCTAAATTCGTGCAATACCAATGATAGCGTTTTTCGGAGGAATTCCAGAAGCCTACAATTCTCAAACTTACCCATTTACCATTGGACAAGACACTGCCTATAAATTCAACAACATCGTTTTTTTTCTTGAGTTTAATATCAGAGAACTCTTTTCCAACATAGTAATCTGGCAAACCTTCAACAACAGCATCAATAAGAATAGAGGCATTTGACTTCACTCTAGACAAGAAAAATCCTTTAGCTTCATGAATAGATGACAATAAGCCATAGTCCCAATATCCCAAATCAAAGATGACTAATTTTCCAACGAGTTCCTTTATATCAGGAAAGCACTTCCTATCGTTAGTGGAAGACGGAGTTAATTCGAACCAAGTCATTATACCACTGAATAAACTGAAACAAGCGTGCCATTTAATTCCTGCGTTTGTTCTTGTCCCTGGAAAATTCTCAGATGCTCCATCCCAAAGGCTTATTGTGCTTGAGTCAACAAGAAGAACGTCTGAGACTCCCAGTTGTAATAATATGGCTTTGCTCCCATGAAAAGCTCCATGAGATAGCTTTATCATGAGCATTTCAACCAGTTTACTCAGAAGCTCTTTTAATCTTTTTCTAGAGAGTCTTTCCCAGAAGCTGTGTCTTTCAATTCTTAATCCTAAATGACTTATCATAAACCTCCTAATTCCCTCTATTGAATATGTCTTAGAGTCTCCCTGGAATGACAAGACAAGAGCCACAATAAACTCAAGAGGTGGAATGGTTGCCCGAGAGTCCTTTTCAGGAATAACTTTCTTGAAACATTTTTTGATCGTTTTAAGTGTTTGAGCTTCCGTGCTCATATTTGCCCCCTGCGTTTAAAAAATAAAAATTTCCTCCAATTAATCTTGACCTATTAAGATACTAACGCGAGAATCATTAAGTCTGTAGATAACTCACTTGTATCTATGCGGATTCATTGTATTCGACAGGAGCAAAAAATAGCAATGATTTTTGGACTTTTAATATTACTTTCTTTGGGATCCTTTATATCTCTTCTTATTTCCTTATTGGTATTTGGATTTGGTTATTTACTGGCACTCATCCTCCCATTAACTCAGATGCAAGCATCTTCTTTGTTTTTTGCTTCACTCACACTTTTGGTTCTTACATGTATTTTTATGATGCTCATATCTCAATTTAAAAATCGTTACTTTCACCAGAATCTAGGAGATATTCTTTTTGATAATTTGGATGAGGATTTGGAAGATGAAAAGCAAAAAAAAATTGTAACTGAAGATATGTCTGCATCACAGCAGAAAAATGACCAAAGCGAAAAAATTGGAAGAAATCAATCCTGTCCATGCGGAAGTGGAAAGAAATTTAAATTCTGTTGTTCCCAAAAGTCCACAGTTCTTTCGTTACACAATTAAGTCTCTTAAAACACATGGCTTGTCGTGGATATCAAATGTCAATCTGCGTCCATTTCTCAAAATACCATCTATAAATATTTGTATCTATTCAGGGGGGCATGAGTTTACAGAGAGAGATTTATATTTTCTCTGGTAAGAAGGAGCAATTTACCTCTTGAACTCTGCTACCCCCTGAACAGTTACAAATATTTATAAATCGCCCACTTCCCTCTATGTAAAAAAGGAGGCTTGAAAAGTATTTCCATTAATTCGGAATTAAAATTAGAAAAAAACCACGAACACCTATGGGCGTTTGTGGTATAAAAAATCTTTCTGATTTCATCCGGATAATCGAAAATAGTGATGAGATTGTCCCAATTCCTACGCCAAGACTTTTCAATATTCGGATACTTTGAAGACCACTTGGTACAAAATTCCTCAAGGGCCTTTTCAGCTTCTGTCAGAGTCGTAGAGCCATAAATGGACTTGAGGTCTTGGGCGACAGCTTTCATATCCTTGGAAGGAACATAGCGAAGGGAATTGCGGACCATATGGACAATGCACAGTTGTACTTTAGACTTGGGAAAAGCCGCTGAAATGGCTTGAGGAAAACCTGTAAGACCATCTACAGAAAATATAAATACGTCTTTCAACCCTCGATTTTGCAGCTCAGTCAAAACACTCAACCAAAACTTTGAACCCTCATTTTCAGAAATCCATAGGCCCAACAAGTCTTTCTGACCCTCCTCTGTAATACCAAGAGCTAGGTAAATCGCCTTATTAATAACTCTCTTGTCTTGATGGACCTTCACCACGATACAGTCCAAAAATACGATAGGGTAAGTGCTATCCAAGGGGCGGTTCTGCCAAGCCGTAACTTCATCAATAACAGCATCCGTCACGTTGGCTATCACTGAGTGGGATATCTCTGCACCATGGTAGAGGTCTTTGATAGCTCCTTGAATATCCCTGGTCGTCATTCCCCTCGCATAGAGGGTCAGAATACTGTCTTCAAAGCCCTCAAGACGAGTCTTGCCTTTGGGAATGACTTGGGGCTCAAAGGAGGCACTTCGGTCACGGGGGACCTGAAGCTCCACCTCGCCTTTCTCTCCCTTTATGGTCTTTCTACTGTAACCATTGCGAGTGTTGGATTTGCGGGTCTCAGACTTCTCATGCCTCTCATAACCTAGGTGATCGTCCATTTCCGCATTAAGAGCTGTCTCTAAAACAACCTTCATCAGTTGACCCGTTATGTCGGATAAATCCTTTTGGGTCTTGACGTTCTTCGCTAGTTCCTTGCCTATTGTCTTGATATCCATTTTGCCTTCTCCTTTCAGGATGATAGTTCATCCTAATATGATTCGGCAGTTACACAAAATAGTTTACAGGCTCTGTCAAAATAAGTTGAACGATTTAATCATTTTGTCTTAATGATTAAATCACTAGAAATAATCAATTTATTTTGACACACCTCCTTAGTTTGGCACATATGTGGTTGAGAACCCATAGTTCTTTGCGCTTCTTATCAAAGCCAGAGATAGATTGAATATTCTTATCACTAAAGCAATTTTTCACAAGTACAGGAATCAATGCCGTTTCCTTAAGCCACCACACCCCTCTGCCTCTGCGTTAAGCTATTTCTTTTAAAAGAACTCCCAGCGCTTTTGATAGACCTTTCATAGCTTCTTTTGAAGTGCCTCCTCTTCTCCATTGAAATCTTCATCAGCAACTTTATCTGCTTCCTAAATTTCTGATAGAGCCCCGCAACAAAAAGAGGGATGCTATCCATTATGAAATCAAGAATCAGTTTAAAGTTAGGTTTTTTGTAGTCATTTTTTACCAACTGATTCACACTGTCTTCATCCTCATTTATGCTCATTTGAATCTTTGTATAATTGAAGAGCCAAAAATAAGAATACAGCTCTTGCAATATTCCATTAAGGCTTGTTGAGTGCCACTGCTCCATTTTCATTGTCGATGTAAAATCACGAAATGTCGTTTCTATTTCCCAACGACGAGAGTAAAGAGCAACCATATCCTTCTTGTCCAAGGAGCCATGCGGAAGATTAGTGGCCAAAACAGAGAACTCCCCAGTCTTTGGGTTTTTATACTTATAGAGATGAATGACCACCCCCTCAATAACCATTTGTGAATACCAACCTGGGCCATTAAATAAATTTACGATGGGGATAAAAGTAGAGCCTCGCTTACAACGCGCAATAAAGAAGTTACTGGCTTGAGCATGGGCCTTAATAATCTCTGTAGATAAATAAAGCCTATCGTAGAGAGTTATGCTATTACTCTCAAAACTACCTATCATTTGAATAGCATTGGCGATTTCGTTGAGAGCGGGAGAAAAGCAAAGATTCTTTGTCACACCCGATAAAACGTCATAAGCATGAGATAGATACATACGTAAGAAATGAGTTTCCATCTCATTTGGGCAAGGGTACCCACAATAACCCTCCTTTAAAAGATCTTTAGAGCGAGGAAGTGCTAATTGGTCGCCATCTATGGCATAGATATAAAAACCATGAAACGTTTTTCTCAATGGTTCGTAGTCTGTAATCAGAGATTCAAAGATATCTTTGAAAAATAGGTAAGAAATACTTTGACGTATCTTGCTGAGACTGCTTTTGACTGGCATGAGAAGCAGGTCACCAAAATGAGTCCATACCGTCTTAAGAGCGATTTGGTAGCCTTCGTAATTTGTTCCGGAAATAAGATAGATAATGGTAAAAAAGAAAATTTGAGGATTAAATTTTCGATTCCTTTTTTGTTTTTCTGGATCGACAAGGTGCTCTGGCTTGAAGGAAGAATCAAGTTTTGGTAGAATAAAATGGTCATCTGTGACGCGAACTCGTCATTTGGGGGCTTTCGAGATCAATATTGGATTGCATGTGACTTACTCCTTGGTTGAGGGTTGGGTGTAAAATAAAACAAGTCTTATTCTTGTCGATTTATCTAATGATTTCAAGAGATTTTTCTTAAGGAAACGGCATTGAGTCTGGAGTAGATGCCACTGCCTTTCATAGGGTTTCATACGAATGAAAAGTTCTTCTTCAATTTGAGAGCATTCTTTTTTCAAAAAATCTATTCGATCAAGAATGCGTTGAAGAACAAAACGATTTTCTTCCGTCATCTTTCCCGACAGGGCGTAAGAAAATTCTTCGGTCTTTTGACGTAAAGACCCTCTGGCAAGAGACATCAATTCCCGAGTTTGACAGCAGCATCTGCGTCAAACGAATGATATTAAAGGATTAACGCATATAGTTGTATTTTGTTTATCCACACTTGTGGGCATTAAGGATTCTGGGAGGGATGGGGACGCCTGCGGCTTTAAATAAGGAGTTGGCATTGCCAGTGATATCTGTGCGGGTCCAAATGACTTGATCACGAATTTTAACAGGGATAGCCCTAACTTCCTTGAGTTCCCTCATGGCCTCTACAACAGTTAAAGGTCGCTCTTTAACATGACCAATGCCTATGGCTGGGCTTTTTAGGTTCATCTTCTTATCTCTTAAACATTTTGTAAGGTGGGCCTCACAAAGATAAGTTAAAAAGCATAGAGTTAAATGTCCAATAATCCTCTGGTCTGTCCAATGGAAAACAGGACGTGTTTTCAAAGTCCCTTTTAACTCACCAAAAGCATCTTCAATTTTCCACAATTCTTTGTAGTTGATAATAATCTCATCTGCCGTCAAGTCTTTGACATTTGTAAGGACGGCAAAAAAACCATCAATTTTTTCATCTAATTCTATTTGTTCTGCATTTAATTCATGTTTTTTATTTTTGTCGTCAGCCATCTTTACATATTTCTTATAACCTTTATTGGAAACAAAAGTACTAGACTGAACACCTTTAGAAGATAGTTTTCCTTCGATCTTTTCAAGAAGGGATTCTCTAGATTTTTTATCTCTCTCTGCTCTTTTCCTAGACCAAGTCACAATACATCTATGCCCCCCATGGTCTGTTTCGTAAACAGCAAGCTCATTCTCATATACCCAGCTAAAACGATTTAAATCATAGACCTCTTGTTTCTTTTCTTTTTTTAAAGATCCAAGCTTCATACCAACAATAAACTCGCTTTGATCCTCACTGAGTTTGTCAGTATTAGCCTTTGATAAAAGCCCCCTATCAGCCACAAAAATGAAACGGCGTACATTAAACTTTTTTCTCATTTTATCAACAATATCTGAAAGCGTCTTGCCTTCAAAAGTATTACCAGGGAAAACCTCAAAACCTAAAGGGATGCCATCCCGATTCACCAACAAACCAAAGACAACTTGGGTGCAGTCTGATCGTCTCTCTTTACTATAGCCAAATTGACGAAGTTTCCCTAAGTCTGTTCTTGTACTCTCGAAGCGTAAGGTTGTTAAATCATACAACACAATGTCTACTTGGAAATTAAATAAATCTCGCCCCACCCAATAAAGCGAGTTCTCTATTTCATCCTTATGGGAGGCAAGTAAGTCCATAGACCGATAAATATGCTGGAGACTCAAATCACCCTTAATCATGTCTGGGTAAAAAGATTTTTGCCAATACTCAAAAACCTTTAACTTGGAACTAGGAGCAATAAATCGGGTGGCAACTAAGGTAAAAATCACCTTACATAAATCAAATTGAACTTTCTCATGAGAATCTTTTATGTCTTTGAGGGTCTTATTGATACCCAGTTGATCAAACAACTTTTGTAAAATCAGCAAGGGACCCAAAATGAAAGTCTCTTCGATGTAAAGCTCCTTAGCCAATTGACTCACAGTGAGAAGCTCTCGGTGGCGGGATACGGCCTGCGCCAAACTATTAATCTTATCCTCTCCTCCTTCTCCAGCCTTACCTAAGGACATGAGCATGCGTTTTTTGGATTTGCCTTTTTCTCTGTAGGACTCCACAAGGTGGTAGTAGCACTGACCTTTTGAGTTTTTAGTCGTTTGGATGTACATGAGGATATTTTCTACATATTTCTATGATATATCAATATTTAAAACGATAAAATCCTATTTTGTTTTCTACACTTTTTTTACGTCAATTTTAATTTTTCCAGCAGCTACCATTATATTTCAGTACAACCCCAATTTCTGGAAATTTCGCATTTTAACGCAGATGCTGCTGTCAAACTCGGGAGACTTCACATTGCCTCCTATTTCTGCAATCAAAAGCGCTGCACTTAATTCGTCAATTCCAGGTATAGTCTGGAGTAGATGCCACTGCCTTTCATAGGGTTTCATACGAATGAAAAGTTCTTCTTCAATTTGAGAGCATTCTTTTTTCAAAAAATCTATTCGATCAAGAATGCGTTGAAGAACAAAACGATTTTCTTCCGTCATCTTTCCCGACAGGGCGTAAGAAAATTCTTCGGTCTTTTGACGTAAAGACCCTCTGGCAAGAGACATCAATTTAGAAACTGATCTCTCTCCATTAGCTATGGCACGAATCATGGCCATACCAGATACGCAGTCAGCTTTAGACATTGCATAGGTTAAACGAATGCCTGAATATTCAAGAACCTTATACATACGATTTTGTTCCGAAGATATTTGGCGGATCGTTTTTGTACGATAACGAGCCAAAAGTCTAATAGAACGAATCTCACGTGGAGGAATGAAGCTAGCTCTTAGAAGACCACAAGCACCAAGCTCTGCAATCCACTGGCTATCCAACACGTCAGTTTTTTTACCAGTAATATTTTTGACATGAAAGGCATTGATAACATCTACTTCATAACCTTTTTCTGTCAAATCATCGTATAAAGAATTCCAATAAATCCCTGTGCTCTCAAAAAGAACTCTCTCAACCTTATGTGGCTTCATCCAAGAGCGCATTCTAGGAAAATTTTTTGGAAAATTCTTGAACTCTTTTGTGAAAAACTTCTTCTTACCGTCTTCCACTTTGACAATCGTACACATCAACATATGTTGATGAACATCTATTCCACAAACAGAACTATAAATAGTTCCTGTCCAGGGAAGAAAGTTAAGTAGTTTTAAGTATTTACATGCCTTCCCTTTAGATTTTATGCTTTAAAATGGAGTCCATCAAACATAATCCGTGTAAATTCAGTTACTTACATAAAACGGAAAAATAAAATAAGTTCCCCCCCCTCTCTTGACGAACCTTTCACAGCCCCTCCCTTTCAGTGACTTATGTGGCTATCAACTGGTTACTTGATATGAGAGGAAGAGTTGGATCAACCTGTGTTTCCACCGTGGTGATTTCAAACCTCCTTCAGGGAAATAACATTACGTTGCGCATCAACTTCAAAAAATACTTGACGTGTTTTTTCAGAGAAATAATTTTTGATATTTTATTCTTCATTTATTTTTTATGTAGGTTTTAGGAGGCGTGGGAACCTCTCTATGAGGTAGAATTCTTATCCATGTTCTCCGAGAACCTCTCTGATTTTTTTCTTCTTAAAAGACATCCTTGCTCACTTTTTTCCCTCAAAAAAACGTATGTTAATATAAAAATTAAAGAGAAACTTTCACCAAAGGGGGGACTATGCGCCATTTGAAGAAGACACAGTTGGGACTCTTTTCCCAATATCCTAACCACCAACTCAGTACAGAATTGCAGCAAATTAATAACATCATTGATCGCCATCCAGAGTTTGCCCATATGGTTCATGAAGACCTTGTTAAAGAAAAGAAAGATTCTGGTGATATTGGTATGACATCGGAGCAAGTTCTCAAGGTGGCTATTCTTAAATCCATAAGAGGTCTTTCCTATCGTGCGTTAGCCTTTAATCTTGTCGATTCAGTATCCACCAGAGCTTTTCTGGGCCTTGAATTGGAAGAAAATTACGCTCACTCCACCTTACAGGACTTGATTGTTCAAATAAGTGAAGAAACTTGGGGAATTATTAGCGCCTCTTTAGTTTCAGATGCAAGAGATCAAAAGATTGAGCCGTGTAAGAAAATGAGATTGGACAGTACAGTGACGAAATCAAATATTCATCATCCAACGGATGCATCGCTTTTATATGACTGCATAAGAGTTACAGAAAGAGAATTTAAAAAAGTTCGTAAAAATGTCATGAAAGATTTTTGGCGACTTATTTCAAGAGAAGATCTTAAGAGAGCAAAAACCTTGCTTTACAAAATTAATAATTCCAAAAATGATGCGGAAAGACTACCTTGCTATAAGGAGCTTTTAAAAATCGCTACCAAATTGAACAAAGGATTACCTGATACCATCAGAAAGATAAAAAAAGAACAAAAATGTGTGAAGATGAATGCTTTGAAAAAGAGTCTAAAACAGTTAGAAAATGTTGCCTTCTACCTGGAAAAAATCATCTTTCAAACTCAAAAAAGAGTTATTGAGGGGAAAAAAGTATCTTCTGAAAAAAAGGTCCTATCCATCTTTGAACCGCATACAGACATTATTGTAAAGGGGCAAAGAGAAGTCGAGTTTGGGCATAAAATCTTTCTGACCTCAGGGCAAAGCAACATGATTTTAGATTGTCAGATCCCTGATGGCAACCCCGCAGACTCTGATATGTTTTTAAAAGTTATGAATTCAGTGACACAAACCTATGGGGCTTGCCCTGTAAAAGTAAGTGCAGATGGTGGGTTTGCTTCAAAAGAAAATCTTGAAGAGGCCAAAGAGATGGGGGCTAAAGATGTTTGCTTCCCAGAAAAAAAAGGAATGAAAATATTAAAGATGGTTAAAAGTGCTTGGGTCTTTAAAAATCTTCTCAATTGGAGAGCCGGAATAGAGGCTGTTATTTCATTCCTTAAGAGATGTTTTGGTATGAGAGTTGCTTACTGGAAAGGGCATGATGGTTTTAAGAGGTATGTAAAGAATGCCGTTTGTGCCTATAATTTTGTTGTCTTGGCAAGACATGAATTATCAACTGTCACCTAAATTTATCCATTAGGAATAACAGCAATGGACCAGGTCGAAGGTGCTAAAATCTTCCAAAGGTAGGGGTGCGTCTTCAAATCGAAAAAACTAGGGCGCAAGTCGCTTAAAGACCTTTTTCCCCTTAATCTGTAGAGTTTGTGTGGCAAATCTCCAACTCTCACTCCCCCATTGAGGCATTGGGAGGCTCAATGGGGAGTGTCAGAGAACAAAAAATGGGCCTTTCTGGACAGAAACTAAATAATATCCACATGACTCCTCCTTTCTGTTAGAAAAAAAGAAGGTGATAAAACTAGAGCCTTGGGATTTTGCCATAAATTCTAAAGCGAAAATAGGTCAACTTACTATACGTCCATACACTCAGAGTGCAGGTACATGCGTGGGTTCGATCCAAAGCTCAAGACCATGTTACTTCACGGAATTAAAATTACCAATCTATTCAACGGCCACTCATCTTATCACCTTCCAATAATGTTATTGCTTTATCCTTTATTGTATCGGAATCATACATGACAAAAATACCATCAAAAGTCCAGAGTAACTAAAAGAGGCCAATTATATAGACCAGCGAAGCTGTCCACCGAGTTGCTTCGTGCAAAGAAGTGGGGGCCTAGATAAGATTCATGGGCGTGGGTGGGGAAGCAAGGCGCCCCCATGAATGTTACTTCAAATGATAGGTAGTTTTGAGAGTAATAGCATAACTCTCTACGATAGGCTTTATTTATCTACAGAGATTATTAAGGCCCATGCTCAAGCCAGTAACTTCTTCCCGAGTTTGACAGCAGCATCTGCGTCAAACGAATGATATTAAAGGATTAACGCATATAGTTGTATTTTGTTTATCCACACTTGTGGGCATTAAGGATTCTGGGAGGGATGGGGACGCCTGCGGCTTTAAATAAGGAGTTGGCATTGCCAGTGATATCTGTGCGGGTCCAAATGACTTGATCACGAATTTTAACAGGGATAGCCCTAACTTCCTTGAGTTCCCTCATGGCCTCTACAACAGTTAAAGGTCGCTCTTTAACATGACCAATGCCTATGGCTGGGCTTTTTAGGTTCATCTTCTTATCTCTTAAACATTTTGTAAGGTGGGCCTCACAAAGATAAGTTAAAAAGCATAGAGTTAAATGTCCAATAATCCTCTGGTCTGTCCAATGGAAAACAGGACGTGTTTTCAAAGTCCCTTTTAACTCACCAAAAGCATCTTCAATTTTCCACAATTCTTTGTAGTTGATAATAATCTCATCTGCCGTCAAGTCTTTGACATTTGTAAGGACGGCAAAAAAACCATCAATTTTTTCATCTAATTCTATTTGTTCTGCATTTAATTCAGGTTTTTTATTTTTGTCGTCAGCCATCTTTACATATTTCTTATAACCTTTATTGGAAACAAAAGTACTAGACTGAACACCTTTAGAAGATAGTTTTCCTTCGATCTTTTCAAGAAGGGATTCTCTAGATTTTTTATCCCTCTCTGCTCTTTTCCTAGACCAAGTCACAATACATCTATGCCCCCCATGGTCTGTTTCGTAAACAGCAAGCTCATTCTCATATACCCAGCTAAAACGATTTAAATCATAGACCTCTTGTTTCTTTTCTTTTTTTAAAGATCCAAGCTTCATACCAACAATAAACTCGCTTTGATCCTCACTGAGTTTGTCAGTATTAGCCTTTGATAAAAGCCCCCTATCAGCCACAAAAATGAAACGGCGTACATTAAACTTTTTTCTCATTTTATCAACAATATCTGAAAGCGTCTTGCCTTCAAAAGTATTACCAGGGAAAACCTCAAAACCTAAAGGGATGCCATCCCGATTCACCAACAAACCAAAGACAACTTGGGTGCAGTCTGATCGTCTCTCTTTACTATAGCCAAATTGACGAAGTTTCCCTAAGTCTGTTCTTGTACTCTCGAAGCGTAAGGTTGTTAAATCATACAACACAATGTCTACTTGGAAATTAAATAAATCTCGCCCCACCCAATAAAGCGAGTTCTCTATTTCATCCTTATGGGAGGCAAGTAAGTCCATAGACCGATAAATATGCTGGAGACTCAAATCACCCTTAATCATGTCTGGGTAAAAAGATTTTTGCCAATACTCAAAAACCTTTAACTTGGAACTAGGAGCAATAAATCGGCTGGCAACTAAGGTAAAAATCACCTTACATAAATCAAATTGAACTTTCTCATGAGAATCTTTTATGTCTTTGAGGGTCTTATTGATACCCAGTTGATCAAACAACTTTTGTAAAATCAGCAAGGGACCCAAAATGAAAGTCTCTTCGATGTAAAGCTCCTTAGCCAATTGACTCACAGTGAGAAGCTCTCGGTGGCGGGATACGGCCTGCGCCAAACTATTAATCTTATCCTCTCCTCCTTCTCCAGCCTTACCTAAGGACATGAGCATGCGTTTTTTGGATTTGCCTTTTTCTCTGTAGGACTCCACAAGGTGGTAGTAGCACTGACCTTTTGAGTTTTTAGTCGTTTGGATGTACATGAGGATATTTTCTACATATTTCTATGATATATCAATATTTAAAACGATAAAATCCTATTTTGTTTTCTACACTTTTTTTACGTCAATTTTAATTTTTCCAGCAGCTACCATTATATTTCAGTACAACCCCAATTTCTGGAAATTTCGCATTTTAACGCAGATGCTGCTGTCAAACTCGGGATGGGCGTGGGTGGGGAAGCAAGGCGCCCCCATGAATGTTACTTCAAATGATAGGTAGTTTTGAGAGTAATAGCATAACTCTCTACGATAGGCTTTATTTATCTACAGAGATTATTAAGGCCCATGCTCAAGCCAGTAACTTCTTTATTGCGCGTTGTAAGCGAGGCTCTACTTTTATCCCCATCGTAAATTTATTTAATGGCCCAGGTTGGTATTCACAAATGGTTATTGAGGGGGTGGTCATTCATCTCTATAAGTATAAAAACCCAAAGACTGGGGAGTTCTCTGTTTTGGCCACTAATCTTCCGCATGGCTCCTTGGACAAGAAGGATATGGTTGCTCTTTACTCTCGTCGTTGGGAAATAGAAACGACATTTCGTGATTTTACATCGACAATGAAAATGGAGCAGTGGCACTCAACAAGCCTTAATGGAATATTGCAAGAGCTGTATTCTTATTTTTGGCTCTTCAATTATACAAAGATTCAAATGAGCATAAATGAGGATGAAGACAGTGTGAATCAGTTGGTAAAAAATGACTACAAAAAACCTAACTTTAAACTGATTCTTGATTTCATAATGGATAGCATCCCCCTTTTTGTTGCGGGGCTCTATCAGAAATTTAGGAAGCAGATAAAGTTGCTGATGAAGATTTCAATGGAGAAGAGGAGGCACTTCAAAAGAAGCTATGAAAGGTCTATCAAAAGGGCTGGGAGTTCTTTTAAAAGAAATAGCTTAACGCAGAGGCAGAGGGGTGTGGTGGCTTAAGGAAACGGCATTGACCCCTGACTGAATCTCTTTGATCGACACAGGATGCTACTCCCCGATGGGGATGCTCTCTACCGCATCAAACTCTATTGTTCTATTGCCAAGGGCAATGAGACCCCACAAGACTTAGACAGGGGGTAAATGAGAATATCTCACTGGCAAGTTGTTGAATGTCCTTGGCACTTACAGAGGCCAGCTTGTCTCGGAAGTAAAAGGCTTCATCATAGGGCAAGCCATAGATTTCGTTAAAAATCATAGCTGAGGCTGTGGAAGAATTTCTTTGAAGTTCGATATCGTGTTTACCAATAAGATACTTTCTAGAGCGATCAAGCTCATTCTGAGACACCTTATTTTCAGCCAACTTAGCAAACTCTTTTTTCATCATAAGAACCGCCGTCTCTACTTTTTCGGGAGAGCAGCCTATGTATCCACCAAAATAGCCAGCATCTATACCATCAAGACGTAGAGGTGAAACAGTATACGCCAAAGATGCCTTATCTCTCAGTTCAATAAACAGACGGCCCCCTTGCCCTGATAAAAGAGCCTGAATGACTTCCAAGGTGTAACGCCGAGGGTCTTGAAAAGTAAGACCTGGATAAATTAAGGCGAGATGAGATTGTTCTTTTGTAGACTCCATAAACAACTTCAAGGGTTTGGTGGGGTACTGATAAGAGAATTTTTCGCTGTAGGATATTCCAGAAGGATTTGCTTCAGAAGGATTCTTTCCAGAAAGATTTTCTTTAGAATTTTCCATCTGTTGCGTTGATTTCTCTTTCCACAGCTCTGTGACTTGATTCAAAGAATTGATAACGGCATCCCGGTCAACAATATCTCCCACAACGGCAATACAAAGGTCTTTGACATTTGTCGACCGATAAAAGAAACTCCTTAACTTTTCTGTGTCAAGAGCCTTCACTGTGGATTCACTCCCACAAAAATCTTTGGCATAGGGGTGTCCCTTAAATAGATGATCGTGGAGATTTCGAAAACATTCCTGGGCCGGATGGTCAGACCTTGTTTTTACCACCTCTAGCATCATGGATTTTTCTCTTTCCACAGCCTTGCCGCTAAAAAGAGGTTCCGTGAGAACCTCCCTAAAGAGGTTATACATGGGATCCCAAAAGGGTGAAAGAGTGGTCATAGAGAGGCCGACAGTGTTTCTTCCACCAAATGCATGGATATTTGAAGCCATGTGATCCATTTTAGCGTACATAGTGGTCTCATCTGTGCTTTCCGTGCCAGCGGACCAAACTCTTGACAATAGGTTTGTGATACCTGTTTCAGTCTCCTTTTCAGCTCTTAAGCCACCAAGAAAGGCGCACTTCATGTTGATGACGGGAGTTTCATCACTGGGTTTTAATATGAGCCTTGCCCCGGATGTTAGCGTGATTCTTTCTACATTCGACAAAGCTTTGGGAAAAGAATTTGCCTGACCTTGCTTTTGTTGTTTGCTTTTGGGTCTTGGCCACTGGATTTTTATTTCTTCTGAATTTATCTTTGAAGAAGCTTTAGAAGCAGACTCAGAAGAAGATGTAGAAGAAATCTTTGAATTTAAAGAGGGATTTAAAGAAAGGCTCTGTTGATAGTTTTGGCGGAATTTTTTTATCCATTGTTGAGATATCTCTTTATAAGCGAGACCTTCATGATTATCAGCGATATCTTCATGGTTATGATTGTTGTTATGACTATGGCTATCCTTGTTAGGTCCGACAAGAACAAAGTTGAGGGTTTCGGGTCTGATATATTCTTTAAAAACCCTCAATAAATCGAAATAGGTGATCTCCTGAACCTGCCTTAAATATTTTGCATGGTACTGGTGATCGCCAAACATTTGTTGATAGAAGCCCGCCTTTCTTGCCAATCCATCCACAGTTTCCATGGAAAAGAACTCTTCGCTTTGAAGGCCAACAATGGCTTTTGCTATTTCGGACTCCGTCGGAGGGTGGGCGAGAAGACCTTTTAGCTCTTCGAGGAGAATATCTAGGGTTTCATTTATTTTTTCTTTCTTTAAAGAGACTGAAATGGAGAAAAAGCCTGGGTCCATGGCAACAAAGAGACCTGAGTGGACGTAATTGACCAAGGGCCTTTGAATGCGAAGAGATTGAGTGAGCCGAGAACTGTCTCCCTGGGCAAGAACCATGGAGAGAACCTCTAGGGGAGGGATGTCTTTGTGTCTCACGCTGGGAATGCGCCATGCCAAGTGAAGAGTCGTCTCTTTAAACCTTGAGTCCAGGACTTCAATGCGAGACTCTTTCTGGGAAGGTTCAACTTTTCTTTGAACTCTTTTGAGTTTGTGGGGCTTCAATTCTCCAAAGTACTTCTCCACTTGGCCCTTCATGTGTTCTGAGTTAAAGTCGCCAACAACAAGCAAGGTCATATTGTGAGGCACGTATCTGGATTGAAAGTATTGAACCAGTTTTTCTCTTTGGATGTTTGTAATGACTTGCTCCTGACCGATGATAGGTTGACCATAGGGGTGGTCCTTATAAAGGGAGGCAAACAAAGATTGACTGGCGTGACGATGGGGGTCATCAAGAGTTCTTTTTATCTCTTCAAGAACCACTTCTCGCTCGCTATCGATCTCATGAGTCTCAAAGCGTGGAAACCCCATCATTTCACAAATAACCTCCAAGCCCGCTTCGATAAAATCCTTGGAAATAGTGACATAAAACACTGTTTCATCAAAGGATGTGTAGGCATTGAGTTGTCCTCCCGCACTTTCTACAGCATTGGCAATATCGCCCACACCAAATTTTTTTGTTCCCTTAAATACAAGGTGCTCAATAAAGTGACTGATTCCTTCCAGCCCCTCCTGCTCATCGGCACTTCCTGTTTTGACCCACATTTGAATGGAGACGACAGGAGATTTGTGACTTTCAATGATGAGGACCGGCAGCCCATTTTTTAATTGAATTTCTTGTGTCATAGTTTAAAACCCTTCTTATGGCTTGTGGAGTTTACGTTCATATTCCCTATTGCATTCAGCGTTGTCATTACTGCGATTTTACGACCTTTGAGCAAAGCCAGCTGATGCCCCCTAAAGACTATATCTCTTTGATTATCCAGGAAATTCGCTTGCGTGCCTCAATGATCCCCAGCAAACTCATGGAGTCCATTTACTTTGGCGGGGGAACTCCAAGCCTCATGCCTGCCGAGTTCATTCTATCTATTATTGAAGAGCTTGCAAGCCATGGTTTTCAAAGGGGACCAGAATGTGAGGTCACAATTGAAATCAACCCAGCTACCATTGATGAAAAAAAGCTCCAAACCTATTTAGAGGGAGGTATCAATCGCTTTAGTCTAGGGGCTCAATCTTTTAGCGAGACTCGGCTTAAAGCCTGTGGTCGTGAACATAGCGTTCAGCAAACGCGAGACACACTGGAGTTGCTGAAAGCCCATGTGAAAAACTTTTCCTTGGATATCCTGTTTGCCCTTCCTCACCAGAGTCTCAATGAGTTGAAGATAGATTTAGAGGAGGTGCGCCAAGTCAACCCTCCCCATGTCAGCCCCTATCTTCTCACGGTTCCGAAGGGGCACCCCATGTCACGGGGAAGGCCCCCCGAAGGAGAACAGGTGGCGATGTTTCATCTTATAGAGTCTGTGCTGGGTGATATGGGACTTCAAAAATATGAACTCTCTAACTTTTCTAGGCCACACTTTGAATCCGTTCACAATAACACCTACTGGTCGGATGAAAACTATTGGGGCCTTGGGCTCAGTGCCCACTCCTATTTTAGGGAGTGGAAGACTCGTTTTTGGAACCCTAAAACTTGGCCCGAATACTTAGAGTACCTAAAGTGCCTAAAAGGCATGAAAGGAAAAGGAAGCCACTTTGATAAAAATTACTCGGAGAAATTGAGCGAGGGCGAATATGGCTTTGATTTTGTTCATACGGGGCTAAGGCTTTCCAAGGGAGTGGAAAAAAAGAAGTTTTATGAACGACTTGATGTCAAGGTGGCTCATAGCTTGAGCCAAAAACTCACAGAGCTTGAGGAGAGGGGCTGGGTAATTTCCAATGATTCCACATGGAAACTGACAAAAGAGGGGCAGTTGATGAGCAACCAAGTGTTTGCTGCACTTCCTATTACTTGACGAGTCATCTTCCATGAATAGTGGGTGAAAGCACCTGACAAAACCCAAAGAATGTGCATAGTATGATGACACATGGTGCATGCAAGGCACGAGGCTTACCAGTGATGCCACCATGGTGGGGTGGGTGACGGAATGGAGTATTGGAGTACTAAGAAATTCAAGATGAGCTATTGTTAAAGGAGAGGACCATTGAAGGAGATTGGGAATAAGAAAGATAATAATTCTAACAATTCTAGCAGTTTTAGAAGCTCTAAAGACTCTCTGGAGCCAAAGGTCACCAATACACCAAAACCCCAAGAAGTAGGAAACCCAGAGAGGCTGGAATCATTAGAGAAAGAAGAGAATTCACATAAAAATACGCTCGCAAAGGAAAAAAGCTATGAAGAGGCTATCACTAAAATTGAAGAGCTTAAGAAAGAACTTCTCTACCTAAAAGCTGAATTTGACAACTATAAGAAACAGTCTATTAAAGAGAGGTCTAACCTTATTAAGTACGGTGGAGAAGGCTTGGCTGTGGCCTTGCTAGATATCTTGGATAATTTTGAAAGAGCATCTCAAATAGAGGTGAATATGGAAACCCTTGAAAGCTTTAAGCAGGGAGTTGAAATGACAGCATCAGGACTTAAGTCAGTTCTTCAAAGCTTTGGCATCGAAGAGGTGAGCAGTCTTCACCAACCTTTTAACCCCAGCTTCCATGAAGCCATTGGCCAAGAAGAAAGCTCTGAAGTTCCCACAGATCATGTCACTCAAGTTTTTAGAAAGCCCTATAAATTTCACACCAAAGTTATTCGACCGGGTCAGGTTGTGGTTGCCAAAGAAAGTTCTTCATTGGAAATTTCAATTTCCCCCGAAGCTTCACCCAAAGACTCTAGTGCTGATGCAAGTATTGATGCAGGTGTTGATACTGATGCAAAGAGGTAAAATCCTTCTTTTTTCATTTTTCTTTATAAC
Source organism: Bdellovibrionales bacterium (assembly GCA_965261545.1). Taxonomy (GTDB): domain Bacteria; phylum Bdellovibrionota; class Bdellovibrionia; order Bdellovibrionales; family UBA1609; genus CBDHDF01. The sequence continues at coordinate 94,871 of CBDHDF010000007.1, forward strand.
CCATTGTTACCATTTGCCTCGCAAAGTGCCTCCCGTCATCTCGCCCATCAATATTAAGGAAAAATTGAAAACAGCTAAGAAGCTTCACAATCACGGCCAACAACAGCAAGCCCTTCTTCATTTGCAAGATGTTGTGGGCGAATCACCCTTTTCTGACTCGGCAGATGATGCCTATATGCTTATGGGGCAGATATATTACAAAAATGAGAGATATAAAAAATCCTATAAATCTTACCTTTCGATTGTTAAATCAAGCACTCAAAGTCCTATTGAAATAAATGCCTACTTGGGAGCCGCCAAAAGCCTTTACCAATTGGGTCGATACGATGAAAGTTTTTCACTTATCAATCAGGGCCTCAAGCACCCGTCCATTGATGATAAAAACAATAGCAATGCTTTGGTTGAAATGAGAGAACTAAAGGACCGTATCTTTGATGGACTTGGAGATCAAGTCGATGCCTTGGAAAACCTCATCTATCTCTCCAAGGTGCATCCTCATGCCAAGCAAAGAATGAAATACGAATTAAAAGCAGTTAAGATCGTAAATTCTCATCTCAATGTGGAAGAACTTTTATTTGTTTCTAAAAAAGAGTTATTTGCATTCATTCACCCCCAAGCCCACTTTCGTTTGGCCTCTCACTATTATGAAGAAAGAAATTTCTTTAAAGCCCAGTACCATACAAATCATATTTCAAAGAAAAATTGGTATCTCTATGAGAAAGCCCAAAGACTTTTCAAGCAGATGGTTTCTCGAAACAAGGTTCATACAAAAACGATTGGAGTCATTCTTCCTCTGACGGGGAAGCACTCTCGATGGGCTCGAAAGTCTCTTAAGGGCCTTCAGTTAAGCCTTGGCATTTTCAGTGAATTAGGGAACCCGGGAAATTCAGGGGGAGCAGGAAGCCTAGGGAAGCCAGCAAGCCTAGAAAAGCCAAAAAGCTCAGGAAAGCCAGGGGACGCCTATACACTTGCTGTTGTGGATAGTCGGAATCACCACGATTATGCAAGAAGAGCTGTAGAAAACCTTGTTGTGGAAAACAATGTTATCGCTATTGTTGGTGGTTTGCTGACAAAAACCGCCACAGCCATTTCAGCCAAGTCTCAAGAGTTAGGTGTGCCCAATATTAGCTTGTCGCAAAAATCTTATCTCACCCAAGTGGGAGACTATGTTTTTAGAAATGCTTTGACAAGTCAAATATTGGTTCGACATTTGGTCCAGAATGCCATGGTTCACAGGGGAATGAAAAGGTTTGCCATCCTTTATCCCAATGATCCTTATGGAATCGAATACGCCAATCTATTTTGGAACGAAGTTTCTGCAAGGGGAGGCATGATTGTGTCCGCTCAATCCTATCGACCTAAGGAGGCAGACTTTAACAATGTTGTAAAAAGACTTGTTGGAACGTTCTACCTTGAAGATCGCAAAGAAGAGTACAAAATCAGACTCAAAAAATGGATGAAGCAGCAGAGGTCTCGCCGTGCTCGCCTCACACCTCCCAATGACCTGCTCCCCCCCATCGCGGACTTTGACGGAGTTTTTATTCCTGACAGCACACGAGCTGTGGGTCAAATTGCCCCCATGTTGGCCTACCATGATGTGAAGGGGCCCGTACTATTGGGGACCAACCTTTGGAATCATCCTTCTCTCATCCGACGAGGGCAGAAGTATGTAGAGGGGGCATTGTTTGTGGACGGACTCTCAACTTCTGATGATAATTTTAAAAAATCTGAGTTTTTTCGTAGATATCAAAAAACTTTTGGTGAAGAGCCCGATGTTTTTGCAGCTCAGGCTTACGATGTGGGGTCTTTGCTTAAAAAAATTATTGATGACAGTGAAGTTGTTTCTCGTGTGGGTTTAAAAGAGAATCTCATTCATATTGAGTCCTTTCAAGGAGTTCTAGGTACTATGAATATGAGTGAGCAAAGGGAGTTTAGAAGACCTATTCTTACCTTTGAGGTAGTAGAAGGAAAGGTTAATAAAAGCTTTTAATATGAAAAGCCATATCTATTGGCCCTATATTTGTGTGGCCTATGTCTCCCTTTTTGCCCTAGGTCTTTTAGACAACGCCCGTGGCCCTTATTTACCTGATATCACTAAAGACTTAGGTTTTACAGACACCCAGGGGGCCCTTCTTTTTGCCATTCCCTCCTGTTTTTCCTTTATAGGATGTCAGCTGTGCAAAGCCTTAGTCTATCGAATGTCCCCTGTCCATGGAATCTGTTGTGGCTTGTTTCTTATGGGCTGTGGCTTTATAGCTCTGGCTAATATCCATGACCTGGTGGGGCTAGCTCTGGGGGGTGGAATTTTTGGTCTTGGCTTTGGTCTTGTCAGCGTGTTTGAGCATGTGGTGGTTCAAACAGGCTCTCCTCTAAGTGTTCGAAGAAGGCTCCTTGCTGGTTTGCACTCCATGTATGCCTTGGCTTCTCTCACCTCACCCCTGCTCATCAAGCAATTTTATGTGTTTGGTTGGACTTGGAGGCAAGGTTTTTTCTTCGTGGCCTGTGTTCCCCTTATGGCCAGCTTTTTGCTCATGTTTCTTAAAACAGATGGATCCATGCCTGAAGATACAAGACCCTCCCATAAAGATCCTTTGAGCTATTTGCTTCATTACATTTATATGGGTTTGATTTTGGCTTTCTATGTCGGGGGAGAACTCGTAGTGTCCAGCCGCATTATCCTTTATGTGCGACGGTATACAGAGACCACACCAGAGCAGGCCACATATTATTTAGCAACATTCTTTTTATTGCTGCTTTTGGGGAGAGTTTTCTTTATAATCTTTGACTCAGGGCTCTGGAAGAGTGAAAAAATCTTGATGTGGAGTCTCTCTCTGAGCTTCTTGTCATTTGCTTGTGGTCTTTGGTGGTCGCCCTGGTGGATGAGTCTCTGTGGGCTCTTTATGGCTCCTTGCTTTGCTACTCTTATGGAGTATATATTTGAAATTTTTCAAGATAGAATTCCCCAAGCCATGACCTATGTCATGGGAATTGGTTCTCTTCTCGTGTTTCCCATGCACTATATGGTGGGTGTTGCCACTGACTTGGTGGGTTTGCGGTGGGCCATGACCATAGGTCCAATTTTTCTGATCTTGTCTATATTGATGTTAAAATTGAGAAGGCATATTTTTAAGGAGGCTCTCACATGAATCAAAATTATATCCATGGATATGATATCTCTGAGCAGAAAAGGTTACTTGAGCAAGCCCGTCAACTGGAAGAATATATTTATACCGATATTGATATGAAAGATATTCATACACTGCTTGAAGTTGGTTGCGGTGTTGGAGCTCAAACAGAAATTCTTTTAAAGAGATTCCCTCATATTCAGTTGACTTCCATTGATATTTCGGAAAAACAACTGGAGACGGCGCAATCTCGCCTGAAGCCCTATATTGACCAAGGGAGGGTTCAATTCATTCAACTCAATGCTGTAGAGCTTCACAAGCTCGGGGAGTCAAAATTTGATGGTGCATTTATCTGTTGGTTTTTGGAGCATATTTCAGACCCCTGCGCTGCTCTTCTGAATCTGAGAAAAGTATTGAAGGAAGAAGCACCTCTTTGGATAACAGAAGTTAACAATGCCTCTTTTTTTATGGACCCTTACAGCCCTCACATTTTAAGATACTGGTTTGAAATGAATGATTATCTGTGGTCTACTAAGGGCCACCCTTTTATTGGTCTTCAGTTGGGAAATTATCTTTTAGAAAGTGGCTATCATAATATTAAAACAGATTTGAGAAATTTTTATTTTGATTCGCGAGCCCCCGAAGATCGCAATGAGTTTATGAAGGCTTTCTTAAAACTTCTCAAGAGTGCAAGCCATAAACTTATTCAAGATGGACGGGTTTCCAAAGAACTTGTAGAAAAGATGGACTTGGATCTTGACCAAGTTTTTAAGGCCAAGCACAGTGTGATTAAATATGGATGGGTTCGTGCTCAAGCCCTCGCTTAGTTCCCTTAAAAAAACCCTTTTAGTTTTTTTGATCTAAAGACCTACGGATAGTCATCCTCATTGGAGGATGGGGAGTTACCATCGGTCACCCCACGGACCTCATCCATCAAACCACGATCTTCTTCCTCTAAGGAAGCACTTGGAGTCCCACCAACTTCTATTTCTAGTTCCTGAGTGGCGGCAAGAAAGCTTTTTCTGGTGGACAAGTCACTTTTGAGCACTTCTATGAATTTATTTGAAAAAGGCGATATAAGTTCCCTGATATATTGCTCAAGCTTTCCTTCTGAAAGAATTGTTTTACGAACCTGAATTTGTTTCCAAAACAAGAGGTAGTGATAACGACAAAAAGATTCCACAGACATAACCTGGTCACAGTCGGAGACACTACAATACCGACGCCCCTCTGCATCTGTGAGAATGACCTCTGAATGAGCTTCCGTCGGCTCTTCTGTTGTTGTGTTAGGGTGTTCGAGACCAGGCTCCAAGGGATTTTCCTTTGGCGCATGGGTTTTAGTGGGTTGAGGTTGGGGCGCTGTCTTCTTCGTAGCTGGCTTTGTGGCCTTCCCTGCGGTGGCTTTCTTCGCAGCTGGCTTTGTAGCCTCCCCTGTGGTGGTTTTCTTCGCAGCTGGCTTTGTGGCCTTCCCTGTGGTGGCTTTCTTCGCAGCTGGCTTTGTGGCCTCCCCTGTGGTGGCTTTCTTCGCAACTGGCTTTGTGGCCTCCCCTGTGGTGGCTTTCTTCGCAACTGGCTTTGTGGCCTCCCCTGTGGTGGCTTTCTTCGCAGCTGGCTTTGTGGCCTCCCCTGTAGAGACTTTTACCCCAGGGAACTTCTTCCTAGAAAGTTGTTTGGAGGCATTTTTCCTTGTTGTCACTTTCTTTTTATCTGCCATAGCTCATTAAAATCAGCTATTTCCAAAGAGAGGTCAAGTAGTGGTTGTAAAATTTTAAGTTGAGTGACTTGTCATGTGGTTATTTTTCAAAAAATAGACCTAAGTATTCGAATTTACTATGAAACAAATCAAACATAGGTCTTGAAAAGCATGACACATTAATACAAATTCTTTACGGACCGTCATTATTAATGATATCATATCTATCGTTGTCAGTAAGTTTAGGAATTTAAGCCTACACTACTTTATATTTTATATTGAAAAACCCAATACGACGGGGTTTCTTAGCACTATCTGACATGGGCGACTTTCCTTTGAGAATATCACTTTGATCCGGTTTTCGACTGAGTTTGTTCCTGCTGATATCGTTGGCGCCAGGATTTCCCCTTGCGATTTTTAGAATTGAGTTGCCATGTTTGAACGGCGCGGTTGTGTTCTTCAAGAGTTTTTGAAAACACATGGGTTCCATCATTACGGCTGACAAAGAAGAGGTGATTTGTGGAGGCAGGGTTAACAGCGGCCTCCAAGGATTTCTGGCCCGGATTGGCAATGGGTCCATAGGGAAGAGCTGCCACTGTGTAGGTATTGTATCGGGTGGGGTTTAAAATATCTTGCTTGCGAATATTGCGAGGCATGATTCCCCCATTGAGTTCAAGCATTCCATAGAGTATGGTGGGATCACTTTGGAGTTTCATTTTTTTCTTAAACCTGTTGTGAAAAACAGAGGCAATCATGGGCCTTTCCCTTGGATCCCCCGTTTCTTTCTCAATGATACTTGCTAGCGTAACGTGGTCGTGCATAGCCATGGGAATTTGAGCAGAGGATTTGACGAGATTGTAAACCGCCTTAAAGCGTTTGACCATGGTTTTAATAAGAGTCGAAGCATCTGTGGATTTTGTGACAAAATAAGTTTCTGGGAACAGGTAGCCCTCCAGTGAGGCGAGAGTTTGAGCTTGGGTTTGAGTTTGAGTTTGATCCTGGGTCTGACTTTGATCCTGGATTTGATTTGAAGTCTGGCTTTGGGCTTGATTGTGACTTTGACCTCGATTTTGAGTTTGGTTTTGGCCTTGACCACCTAGAAGCTCTTGAATGAACGCCTTATCTCGGCAAAGCTTTAAAAACTCATTTTTAGAACCAAGCCCCTGCCTTTCAAAAAGTTCGGCGATTTCATACATATTAATGCCCTCTTGAAAGGTGATGGGATACTCAATGCTTTTCCCAGCGGCAAGAATTTTTAAAATTTCAATGGGAGACATTCTCGTATGAAGCTCATATTCACCGGCCTTAACTTGTGTGGAGATGCTGGAAAGACGAGTGACAATCTTAAATTTAATGATGCTCGTAAGAAGTTTCTTTTTGTAAAGCCTCATGGACACTTCATTGAAACTCTCACCGGGAGAGACCTGAAAAACCACTTTATTCTGTGTCTTCAAAGCCGGAGAGGTGATAAATCGAGCCAAAGTCCAGGCCCCTGCAATCGACAACACAAAAATAGCGAGTATAGAAAGCAAGACATATTTTCGCATAAAACCTCCTAAACGGGCCCCCATAAATCACCCATGAGGCCGCCCGACTTAGTTAATCACCCATGGGACTGTAATCAATACCTGGCATTTGCTGCTGCCCGGGTGCAAAAGGGTTTGTATCTTCAAGGCTTGCAACAGGGCTTGTGCAATACTGAACGGCGTAGTGAGCGGAAGGGCGATCATTTCCAGATTTGCCTAGACCCCCGAAGGGAAGCCTTGAACTCGCTCCATTTGTGGTTCGGTTCCAGTTTAAAATACCCACCTTGGCTCCGGCAAGGACTTGTTCAAAAATACTTCGATCCTTGGAAAACACAGACATGGCCAAGCCAAACCCCGACGAATTGTTGATCTCCACAGCCTCTTCAATATCTTCAATTTCATAAATTCCCACATTGGGGCCAAATATCTCACTCTTTTGATAAACTGAATCTGGATTGTGCTTTTTAACGAGAGCGATGCTAGGGGTGACATAATGACCCTGGGGAGTGAGTTCCAAGACCTTGCCTCTCATGAGCAATTCACAGTCTTCACGCTGGGCAATTTCTTGAAACCGAAGGTATTTTTCCATGGCGTATTCGCTAATGATGGGCCCCATAAAGTTTTTCTCAGACCAATGGCCCACTTTGATTTTTTTAGCTGTTTCGTGGAATTTGTCCACAAAGGCATCTTTGATATCTTTGTGGAGTATGATCTTGCTTGTGCAAGAACACCTTTGCCCCGTGCTGAGGTAAGCCCCTAAAATATTTTCGTAAACAGCCTTGTTCAAGTCAGCATCTCTCCAAACCACGGAGCAGTTCTTACCTCCCATTTCTAGGGCCAAGATTTTCCAGTGATGCTGAAGAGTTTCTTGTTGGATCTTCAAACCCACATCGTAGGAGCCCGTAAACAAAACACCATCCACTTTTTCGTGGCCCACGAGGCGACGCCCTGTTTCCGCTTGGCCTTGGACGAGGTTGAAAACTCCAGGGGGAAACTCTGCTTTTTTAAACATCTCAGCGATGAGTTGGCCCACAGCGGGGGTTTTATCCGAGGGCTTAAAAACAATGGTGTTTCCCGTAGCGAGAGCGGGAACAAAGTGGCCATTGGGGAGGTGGCCAGGAAAATTAAAAGGCCCTATGACAGCCATCACTCCTCGTGGCCGGTGTCTAATAAATCCGTCCACATGGGGCAAGGCATTTTCAACCCTCTCCTCACCAACAAGATTCATGGAATGGTTAAGGGTAATATCAATCTTACCCACCATGGCCTTAGCTTCAGACAAAGACTCCCACAGGGGTTTTCCCGTTTCCCTGGAAATAACTTCGGCCAGCTGCTCTTTGTGGTCTTCATAAACCTTCTTCAGGCGCAAGAGATATGAGTTTCTGTCTGTGTCTTTGGATTGCCATGGCTTGTAGGCTTTGGAGGCCGCTTCACAGGCCGTGTCGATATGCTCATAGGCGCATTTCACGTCAATAACCCTATCTTTGAAATCAGCAGGACTGTGTATATGCCACTCACCGTTGGGCTGCGACGGCTTTATAAAGGCACCTTGGATAAAGTCACCTTGGTATAATATGGGTGACATCGTTTTTGGTATCGTTTCTGACATCGTTTCTGGTATTATTTGTGACATGGGTTGTGGCACGGTTTTTGGCATAAATCACTCCGCTGTAACATACAGCTTGTCTGAAGCCGTGAGATCATATGTGCTGCATACTTCCTCGGGGAGACGTAACTCTTCATTGTCAACTTCGTAGGGAGAATAACCCCCATAGAACTCCCCGGATCTGACAAAGCCAAAATACCCCTTTTGGGTCAAGACGTGACTTCTCTCCATGGAGATGGGTTTAATTTTGTTATAAAAGGAGCCATTTTGTATCATAGGTATTTCGTCACATAAAGCTGCGATATGGGGGCCCCCATCAAAGGGGTCTACCTCATTGTTATAACTAAATCCAAGTCTTTTCAACAACCGATAAGCAGGCTGGGTTTCAAAACCAACCTTACCTATAACCAATCGAGCTTTGGAGTTCAAGAGGCACACATAAATATCTTCTGAAGGAAACAAACTACTGATAAACTTCTTATCTTGGAGGCTGAGCTGATTGGCCTCTTGATAGGACATCCCTGTAAATTTGCGACCCAGTGACTCCCAAAAGTCGCTTCGCTTGTTGTCAACAAGGGGTGGAGCCATTTCTGCATAAAGTTCTCTTTTAAATTTTTTTCTGAACATTCCAATATACACGAGTCGCATCAAACTGAGGATTTTTCCCACCTTCTCTGGGCGTCCTCTGTAATTGGGAGTGAGAATCAGCCCTCCCAGCTCTGTGGGTCCATCTGTGGTCGCTTTCATTCTCAATATTCGATGAACAAAGCCCACACCTAACTCTTGGCTAAACCGCTCTGTGGTGAGCACCTCAAAACTATAGGAGGGGTTCTCTGTTGTGCCATGTTTTCCGATGATTTGAGAGCAACCCACTGTCATCTGGTGCTTTGTATCTTCCACCACAAAGATGTATTTGCCCTTGTCATCTTCCACTTCTCCACGAAAGGAGTCTTGACTCCATTGAATCATTTTTGCAATGCGTTTTTTATCAGGAGGTAAATTAAGGAGGTCAAACGTATGGGCAAGATTGTAGATATCATCAAGGTCTTCGGGGCGAGCCCCTCGTGCTATAAATCTCATAGATTCACTCTCATAGATTCGTTCTCATAAATTCACTTCCAAAACCGACTTCTCAAGAATTTCTTTTGCCACCTGAATATCATCTTTAGTAAGAATCCCAGGCAGCAGAAACCTCAAGCGATGGGGGCCTCTTCCACAGCCAAAAGTCATGAGGCCATTTTTGTAAAGAGTCTTCACGAGTTTAAGTGTCTTTTCCTTGGAACCATCCAAAGGTGTGACAGCCACCATAAGGCCCAGCCCCCCGGCCTCTTGAAGTAAGCCTTTACATGTTGATGCATTCAGTTCATTTAACATCCCAACAAAATCCCTATGGATTTGATGAATTTTTCCTTTCTCACCCATAAAAGATTGCTTATCTAGAGTATTTAATATCTCATAGCCTGCCACCAATGCAACACTAGACCCCGCAAAGGTCCCTGCAATAAGACCCGGCCGAGGGTTGAGTTCTTTGGTAAACAAAGTGGCAGCATTTTGCATGGCTTTGGCGACAGTGCAAACATCCACATATTCGCCAATACCTAGGGTTTCATAGGCAAAAAATTCACCCGTTCGACAAAAGGTTTGGACTTCATCGACCCAAATAGGAATTTCTCTTTCGCGACATAATTCGAGCATGGGTAAAAAGAACTCCCTAGGGGCGACGTTGTAGCCACCTTCACCCTGCATGGGTTCAAATGTAAAGGCACAAATATCCTTTCCGTGCTCATCTAAGTATTTTTTAAGTTGATTTAAACTTTTTTCAGAGCTGCGAGGATCGCTCTTTTTATAAAAGGGAATTCTGAGAACTTCATTGTAATCGGGTTGCCTGACCTTAAAGTTAGGGTTATCTGTCACCTCGGCCATCATGACGGTACGACCGGCAAAAGTCGCTTCCATGGCTATGATTTTTCTTGCTGGAAATCGTTTTTGGCGGCAGATTTTAAGGGCATTTTCATTGGCCATAGAGCCTGATGTGGTGACCCATGCATGCTCCAAGCGACTGTTTCGACTTGCCAGCTCCACAAGCTTTGCATTGAGTTGGGCGTACTCCTTATTGGGCTGTAAGTTTCCCTGGATGATGACATCGGACAAAGCTCCTTGAAGGGCGGCTTTCACGACTCGGGGGTGGCTATGGCCCAAAACATGAACCCCAATTCCATTGATGAGGTCAAGTTTGACACTCCCATCTTCAAGTTCCACATAGGCTCCTCGACCCAACCCCGTTCCCACATAGGAAAAAAATAGAGGTCGCCCACGGTGTTTTCCAATGTCATCCACGAGGGAAGAAAAAGTTTTGCCATGGGCGGAGGGCTCCGAGGGCTCTGCCGGAGCCTTGATGTTTGAAGAAAGTACATCCACCTTTTCCACCAATTCTTGAATAAGTTGAGAAACCTTTGGGTCCTCTAGCAATTGGTGCCCCCATAACTTTGACATATATAGCTCCTTTATAGCTCACCTAAGCTTATCTCTAAACTCATCTGACTTATGCCTAAACTTATTAAACTTAATTGTGTCTCTATACTTGTGTCTCATTGTATGGAAGAAACCTCTCTAAAGTCCATACTCAATCATAGTTCGGTGCGCTATGGTCATAAAGAGGGAGACATGAAACAAAAGTTTTTCTATAATTTTGGCTGTGAAAAATCTTTTTACTGTTTTTATCATTCTTGTATTCCTTGTCCCTCTTGTATTTGCTTCGCTCTTTGGGGTTTTTGGGCCAGGTAGAGCTTTGGGGTCAAACGAAGCTTCGAGGCCAAGCAAAGTCTCGAAATCAAGTAGATCTTCGGCCGAAACTTCTTGCCGCCAAGGAACTGATCATAAAGGAGCTGATCGTCTATGTGAAGAATTTCGTCCTACGACCCAGTCTCTTTACATTCAAGGAGTTCATGCCTATCAACAAGAAAATTGGGATGAAGCCCAAAAACTTTTTCAACAAAGCCTTGGTGGGGAGCCTCTCAATTCCCTCATCCTTTACAATCTTGGCCTTGTGGCCTACAAAAAAAAGCAGTTGGGAATGGCTCTCGCCCTATGGCGTCACGCCCTCTCTCTCAACCCTTACTTGGGAGAGGCTCAAAGAGCCCTTTCATTTGGCCTCAAACAAGTGCCAAGCCTTTCTCAAAACTCTCATGGATTTTTCACCACCTACCTTGGCAAGATCGTAGACCGTACCTTGCTAAGGGATGTTCTTTTGGCATGTGCTATTTTAATTCCCCTCAGCGGGGGCCTTTTTTTCAAGTATTGGGGGAGCAGAAAAAGGGCGCTCGCCATGGAGATTCCCCTGCCTCCTCTACCTAGCTTCACTATTTTCTTGTCTGCTTTATGTGTCTTATGCCTCCTACTAGGGCTTGCAAAAGCTATTTTCCAGTTCAGTGAAAAGGCCACAGTGATCGTGTCTCAGGCCAAACTCCTTCTCCACCCTTCTCCAGATGGCATTACCATAGGAGAGATTTTGGAGGGCGCAGAGGTTCGGGTCAAAAAAAGGTCTGAGGGCTGGGTCCAGATCATGGCTCCCAATAAATCTGTAGGATGGCTCAGTGAGTCAGAGATCTACCCACCCACCCTTTTTTCAATCACCCAAGAAGAGGTCAAAAATACCATGAAGGAAACTCCTTAAATGATGAATCTTCTGTGGGAAAACCTCTTTAGGGGGCGAGAAAGAAAAGAAGTCACAAAATTACTGAGAGAAAACTACTTGTTTCTGCAACTCGGTCCTGGGGAGTTGAACTTTCTTGAAGATTTTGTTCACTCAAGGGAATATCGGTCTGGAGAATTTTTGTTTAAACAGGGAGACATCGGCCTTGGAATGTATATTATTTCTTCAGGAGTCATTGAAATTGCTGTGGGGCCACCCCACGACGGACAAACTCAGGAAGAAATTTGGAGCACCCGCTTGAAAGAAGGCGATTTTATGGGAGAGATTGCGTTGACGGAAGAAAGAGGAAGAAGAACGGCCTCTGCTAAAGCTCTTGAAGATACCACTGTTGTTGGTTTCTTTAAATCTGATCTCATGGAAATCACGAAAAGAAGGCCCTCTCTTGGAGCCAAGATTTATGGAAGATTGGCTCAAATTCTAGGCAAGCGTCTCAAAGAAACAACCAAACATGTGATAGACTTAAAAAGAGAACTTCTAAGAAAAGATGTTTGAAAAAGGAGTAATTTTTGAATCTCCCTCATAATCAAGATAAATATTTAAAAAAAATGAATCGAATTAAACTTTTTGTCTGTTGTATTATCTTGGTCGCAGGATTATGGGTTCTTCTCAAGGTTGAGAACATGATGATCTCATGCCTTTTAGCTTTTACAATTCACTATTTGTTTTCTCCATGGGTGAATTATTTCGAACACCTTAAGCTCAATCGACTATGGGCAACCACTCTAACTTTGACCATCTGTATCGTGGGTCTCACTCTTTTTATTCTCACCATGGCCCCTCTTATTTCTCAACAGGTGATTACTTTTCAAGAGGAGCTTCCCAAGTACATGACAGGAATTTCTGATCGCATTGGACAAATCGAGGATAAAATCAGCGAGACTCTCGGTGATTCCTTTGACCTGAATCTAAGTAGTAAAGTCGAAGAACTCTTGACCCATTGGTCCTCTTCTCTTTTTGAAGATTTGGCAAGCTTTCTCTCTCACTCTTTGACCACTCTTATGTTGACTCCATTCTTTGCCTTCTTCTTGCTTAAAGACGGACGCCGCCTTTTTAAGAGCATGTTTTATTTTGTGCCCAACCACTACTTTGAACTCGTGCTAAGCTTACACCACCAAATTCATGAGCAAATAGGTCTTTTCATTCGAGCCAGGCTGCTTGAAGCCGCCATTGTGGGCCTTGTGGTTTGGTGCGGTTTGATTGCGATCCAGTTTCCCTTTCCTACAATCCTAGCTCTCTTTGCCATGTTGACCAACCTCATTCCCTATGTGGGGCCTTTTATTGGAGTTGTACCCGCAGTCATTATTGCATTTATCAATGGTCAAGGATATTTTGATTCCGTACTCATGCTTAGTGTTTACGGCTTGGCTCAACTCATTGACGTTCTCTTTATCATTCCCCTTGTTGTTGCTAAAATTGTAAACCTTCACCCTGTGACAGTAGTGGTTTCCATTATTATTGGCGCCCAACTCATGGGCATTGTGGGCATGATCATATCCATACCCATGGCCAATGCCATTAAGGTCACCACCACCAGTATCTACCATCACCTTATTCACTTTAGATCCTAGAGATATCCCTTCACAGTTTACGATCAAATCTCAAATTATTATGGACTAAACGGGTCCTAATAAGTCTCTCAAGTGGCAACGTATTGGGTCGTAACAGGTTCTTATTTTGTTGTGGAATTTTTCTTATGTTATACTTATGTTATGTGCGCCAAGCGAAGCTGGCTTTGTTAGTAAGTTACCTGAAATCCCCTTCAGTCAACAACTTGCACGTGCTTCCTTAAAGTACAACAGACTCACATTTTTTATCAAAGATACGTAGATGATATCATCATTCTCACAAATACAAAAAATTTTTTACTTTTTTTGAAGAGCCTTGATTTCGTCTTCAGAAAACTCTGTCACTGTAGTTAGTTCCTGTCCAGGGAAGAAAGTTAAGTAGTTTTAAGTATTTACATGCCTTCCCTTTAGATTTTATGCTTTAAAATGGAGTCCATCAAACATAATCCGTGTAAATTCAGTTACTTACATAAAACGGAAAAATAAAATAAGTTCCCCCCCCTCTCTTGACGAACCTTTCACAGCCCCTCCCTTTCAGTGACTTATGTGGCTATCAACTGGTTACTTGATATGAGAGGAAGAGTTGGATCAACCTGTGTTTCCACCGTGGTGATTTCAAACCTCCTTCAGGGAAATAACATTACGTTGCGCATCAACTTCAAAAAATACTTGACGTGTTTTTTCAGAGAAATAATTTTTGATATTTTATTCTTCATTTATTTTTTATGTAGGTTTTAGGAGGCGTGGGAACCTCTCTATGAGGTAGAATTCTTATCCATGTTCTCCGAGAACCTCTCTGATTTTTTTCTTCTTAAAAGACATCCTTGCTCACTTTTTTCCCTCAAAAAAACGTATGTTAATATAAAAATTAAAGAGAAACTTTCACCAAAGGGGGGACTATGCGCCATTTGAAGAAGACACAGTTGGGACTCTTTTCCCAATATCCTAACCACCAACTCAGTACAGAATTGCAGCAAATTAATAACATCATTGATCGCCATCCAGAGTTTGCCCATATGGTTCATGAAGACCTTGTTAAAGAAAAGAAAGATTCTGGTGATATTGGTATGACATCGGAGCAAGTTCTCAAGGTGGCTATTCTTAAATCCATAAGAGGTCTTTCCTATCGTGCGTTAGCCTTTAATCTTGTCGATTCAGTATCCACCAGAGCTTTTCTGGGCCTTGAATTGGAAGAAAATTACGCTCACTCCACCTTACAGGACTTGATTGTTCAAATAAGTGAAGAAACTTGGGGAATTATTAGCGCCTCTTTAGTTTCAGATGCAAGAGATCAAAAGATTGAGCCGTGTAAGAAAATGAGATTGGACAGTACAGTGACGAAATCAAATATTCATCATCCAACGGATGCATCCCTTTTATATGACTGCATAAGAGTTACAGAAAGAGAATTTAAAAAAGTTCGTAAAAATGTCATGAAAGATTTTTGGCGACTTATTTCAAGAGAAGATCTTAAGAGAGCAAAAACCTTGCTTTACAAAATTAATAATTCCAAAAATGATGCGGAAAGACTACCTTGCTATAAGGAGCTTTTAAAAATCGCTACCAAATTGAACAAAGGATTACCTGATACCATCAGAAAGATAAAAAAAGAACAAAAATGTGTGAAGATGAATGCTTTGAAAAAGAGTCTAAAACAGTTAGAAAATGTTGCCTTCTACCTGGAAAAAATCATCTTTCAAACTCAAAAAAGAGTTATTGAGGGGAAAAAAGTATCTTCTGAAAAAAAGGTCCTATCCATCTTTGAACCGCATACAGACATTATTGTAAAGGGGCAAAGAGAAGTCGAGTTTGGGCATAAAATCTTTTTGACCTCAGGGCAAAGCAACATGATTTTAGATTGTCAGATCCCTGATGGCAACCCCGCAGACTCTGATATGTTTTTAAAAGTTATGAATTCAGTGACACAAACCTATGGGGCTTGCCCTGTAAAAGTAAGTGCAGATGGTGGGTTTGCTTCAAAAGAAAATCTTGAAGAGGCCAAAGAGATGGGGGCTAAAGATGTTTGCTTCCCAGAAAAAAAAGGAATGAAAATATTAAAGATGGTTAAAAGTGCTTGGGTCTTTAAAAATCTTCTCAATTGGAGAGCCGGAATAGAGGCTGTTATTTCATTCCTTAAGAGATGTTTTGGTATGAGAGTTGCTTACTGGAAAGGGCATGATGGTTTTAAGAGGTATGTAAAGAATGCCGTTTGTGCCTATAATTTTGTTGTCTTGGCAAGACATGAATTATCAACTGTCACCTAAATTTATCCATTAGGAATAACAGCAATGGACCAGGTCGAAGGTGCTAAAATCTTCCAAAGGTAGGGGTGCGTCTTCAAATCGAAAAAACTAGGGCGCAAGTCGCTTAAAGACCTTTTTCCCCTTAATCTGTAGAGTTTGTGTGGCAAATCTCCAACTCTCACTCCCCCATTGAGGCATTGGGAGGCTCAATGGGGAGTGTCAGAGAACAAAAAATGGGCCTTTCTGGACAGAAACTAGTTATAACAGGAGCCTCTATACCTTCTGAAAGTAACTTTAAAACAAAAGCCTCCCTCTCCTCCCTTCGCCCTCTTTCAAGCCCTTTTTCAAGCCCTTCTTCACGTCCTCTTTCAAGCCCTTTTTCAAGCCCTTCTTCATGGCCCCGATGGGCGGGTTAAACCAGGCCATTTGTGGGCGGGCAAACCAGGCCATTTAGGGCGATCTGACAAGATGGGCTCACCCTACCTTTAATTTTTTATCTTGACAAGTCGGTTTGAAGCTTCCTTCAATCGGTAGCTTTTTCCCTCAAATTTTAATAGTTGGCTGCAGTGGAGAAGGCGATCCAGGATGGCAGAGGCCACGGTATTATCGCCCAAACACTTTCCCCAGTCCTCAATAATGCGATTGGAGGTAATAAGAGTGCTTTTTCTCGCTGAGTATCGATCCAGAATGATTTCCTGGAAGTCATCGCAAGCCTCTGGCGGAATGCGCTTTCTAAGAAAAAGATCATCAATGATCAACAGGTCCACATGGATGAGTTGGGTGTAGAACCTCTTTCTGCGCCCCAGCTGCCTGGCCTCAAAGAGATTTTCAAAGAGCTTGTGAGCTTCCTGATACAAAACCTTGTAATTTGATATGGAACAGACCTTGGTGGCTATAGCTTTTGCAATGTGGCTTTTTCCAGTTCCAGGGGAGCCAATAAGCAAGGCTCCCTCCCCCTGCTTGATGAACTTCAAGTTCATTAATTCCAAGATCATTGGCTTAGGTATTTTTGGGTTAAAATTCCAATCAAAGCCGGTGAGGGTGGACTCTTCCGTGAGCTTGGATGCTTTGAGGAGCCTCTCACATTTTTTGCTTTTCTTGAAGTCCTTTTCATCCTGTAAGAGCAATGAGAAGGTCTCTTGGAGGCTTTGTTGATTCTGTGTGTGTTGGTAGCTTCGAGCCTCAAATGTTTCAAACATGCCTATAAGCTTAAGGCTTTTGAGAGTCTCTTGTATTTCTGTGGGTGACATTGGCATTGTGATTGCTCCTTTCCTCTAGAAGAGGGGTTGGGGGGTGGATTAAGTAAGGTTGGTGCTAGGCTGAGGGTGTAAGGGTGAGTGGTGGATTTCGTTGTTGGCATGTAAATTCCAGTAGATGGCATACTCTGATGGTGGTCGAATGATGTCGTGGTCTTGGGTGAGGTGGGATTCGATTTTTTTCTCATCCACAGGGGGCTGTAGTTCCTCAACAAGTCTTTTAAAGACCCTAAGAGATAAGACCCCTCTGCTCACAGCCTGAATGGCTGCTTTTTCAATAAGATCAGAGTGATATTTTTTAGCCAAGGACACCACCCCACGCATCTGCCTGTTTCCAACTCTCTCATCCACCCTGAGTAATGACTGACAAAAAGCTTTTGTTTGAGGGCCAATCTGACCCGCATCAGCTAAAATATTTTCTACATGGCGAGATGGATTATAAACACGATCTTTGTCTAGCAAAGAGAGACTCCCCGGGAGAGTGGCTTTTTGGTGGCGGCGGATAACACTCATCGTGGCAGGGTCCATAATCTCTATGTCTTTATCATAAATACGCACAATGACTTGGCTCTTTAGATCAGAAGGGTAGGCGCAATAGTAACTGTTTCCCACTTGAATGAGCCCATCGTCTGCAACTGTTCGTATCTCTTGTTTAAAAAAATCAAATTTCTTTTGGGGGAGCTTTTTGAGAAAGGGGCTCTCTTCTTCAAACATCTCAGAAACGACCCGCTTGGTGCGACCATGGACTCGAGGGCGAGCCCAAGTGTGCTCCCAGTGCATGAGCCACTCATTTTGCTCCTCAATGGTTTTAAATGAACGACCCTTCAGTGCTGTGTCTTGGGTGTGGTGAATGGCGTGCTCAACGGTTCCTTTCCTATCAGGATCACGAACTCTTGCCGGGTCAGCAACGACCCCGTAGTGAGTCAGTACAGCGCCATAAACGGCGTTCAGCGTTGGCTCATAGATATCTGGCTTAATAACACCTTCCTTGAGATTGTCTAAGACGACATATTGAGGGCAGCCCAAAAAATAATGAAAAGCCTCCTCATGGAGTCTGCTCCACGTCTCTTGGCTGGACTTCCAAACAACCTTGCGAAAAGAGGCACGAGAGTACTTGAGGGTCATCACAAAAAGGCGAGGCCGCCTATATTTGCCTGTCCGGGGGTGAACAGTCAGAGCCCCTTGGCCATAATCCACTTGGGCTTCCTCTCCGGGGGGAAAATCCAAGCGATCATAGCGTTTGGGAGTACTCTTCTTCAGCTTCCTTACAAATTTTTTCACGCTGTCGTAGGAGTGAGAAAAACCAAATTTCTCCACTAAATCTTGGTAGATGGCCATTCGATTGCGCTCTAAGTTCAAAGCCTGATTTTCAATCCAAGCCCTGTGGGGCTCACAAGCCGACTGATGACATAAGGGGCGTTGAGAGGTTTTATCTTTAAGAGATTTTTTCAATCCAGGTGGTTCTATACAGTCCGTGGATCCAGTTTCTGTGGGAGCAGCCATCGGTTCCACCATGGTTGTGGATGGGCGCGTGAGGCAGGCGGAGGAGTGCATGGAAGCCCCATCAGACACGACAAGACATGCTGAGCCTGATCCTATAGGGGAAGATGGAGGCGTTTCTAAGGGGGGGGGTGGCTTCCCCTAGAAGAACCTGCTGATTGAATTCTGTGGAGGAGACCGAAACTTCCTTGGGCTTTTCGAACTGGGCCACAGGAAGGCTTGGAGGCTCCGCAGAGCAAATTTCAGGAGAACATGAAGATGAACATGACTCTGCTTCTGAGCACACCGAAAAGGCTGGAGATTTTGGCTCTATACCTCCTGTACGCCCCTTTTTGGCAATGACCCTATGGGCTTTCGCATACTCTGAAACCGTAGATCGACCTACATGTAGCCTTTTCGCTATTTTACGAAATGAGTGACCTGCTATAATTAATGTTAATATCTCTTCTTGTTTTTGTTTATTCAAGACGTTCATCCTTCCCTCCCAGGTTGTTTTCTAGAAGGTATTTTACAATACGCCTTGTCAGATATTAAATTTTAAATGGCCTGGTTTGCCCGCCCACAAATGGCCTGGTTTGCCCTCCCCTCCGGGCATGGGCTGTGTCGATCTGTGATAAACGATCTCGACGCTGCTTATCTTCAGCTTCAAGTCGCTCTCGCATAAGTTCGTCTTGAGACAAATTCCACAAATTTTTGACGGCTCTTCCCATGTCCCTTCCTTTTTTGGCTAGCTCTTGGCTGGTTTGTTGATCCAACTCATCCGATCTCTTTAAGAAATAGCACCATGCTTCACGCTGGTCAACAAGGCTGTCTAATCTGCCAATGAACTTGTTCAATTCTACAATGACAAATTGCATACCATCGGTGAGCCTCAAATGAGGGTATCTATCCTGCCTCATGCTGCATGTGTGGTAATAATCGTTGTCCTTGCGTAGCTCAGGAAGGTCCACAGTACTGAAAACAAGGGAATAAACAGTTCTTAATTTCTCGTATCTTTCTCCTTCTTTCACTTGATTGGAGTAGACCCGTCCAGCATAGGCAAGAAGGCGATTTGTGAAGTCTCTTTGAGAGACGGTTTGCATCTCCACATTAACAGTTTCATTTTCGACCCACTCCCCACTGGATAATTGTCGAGAAATGCGAAGCTTCATGTCCAAGATGAAGGTTTTTCCCGAAGGCTTGCTCGCCTCTGAAGAGTTTTCTTCGGTATCCAAAAGTTGAACATGTTCCACCCGACAACCGGGTGGCAAAGGAAGAAAATCCTGCAACAAAGGCTTGAGCAATTCCTGGTCATGCTTAAAAAATGCTTTAAAAGTGTTATCAAGGGTCAATGCCGTTTCCTTAAGCCACCACACCCCTCTGCCTCTGCGTTAAGCTATTTCTTTTAAAAGAACTCCCAGCCCTTTTGATAGACCTTTCATAGCTTCTTTTGAAGTGCCTCCTCTTCTCCATTGAAATCTTCATCAGCAACTTTATCTGCTTCCTAAATTTCTGATAGAGCCCCGCAACAAAAAGGGGGATGCTATCCATTATGAAATCAAGAATCAGTTTAAAGTTAGGTTTTTTGTAGTCATTTTTTACCAACTGATTCACACTGTCTTCATCCTCATTTATGCTCATTTGAATCTTTGTATAATTGAAGAGCCAAAAATAAGAATACAGCTCTTGCAATATTCCATTAAGGCTTGTTGAGTGCCACTGCTCCATTTTCATTGTCGATGTAAAATCACGAAATGTCGTTTCTATTTCCCAACGACGAGAGTAAAGAGCAACCATATCCTTCTTGTCCAAGGAGCCATGCGGAAGATTAGTGGCCAAAACAGAGAACTCCCCAGTCTTTGGGTTTTTATACTTATAGAGATGAATGACCACCCCCTCAATAACCATTTGTGAATACCAACCTGGGCCATTAAATAAATTTACGATGGGGATAAAAGTAGAGCCTCGCTTACAACGCGCAATAAAGAAGTTACTGGCTTGAGCATGGGCCTTAATAATCTCTGTAGATAAATAAAGCCTATCGTAGAGAGTTATGCTATTACTCTCAAAACTACCTATCATTTGAATAGCATTGGCGATTTCGTTGAGAGCGGGAGAATAGCAAAGATTCTTTGTCACACCCGATAAAACGTCATAAGCATGAGATAGATACATACGTAAGAAATGAGTTTCCATCTCATTTGGGCAAGGGTACCCACAATAACCCTCCTTTAAAAGATCTTTAGAGCGAGGAAGTGCTAATTGGTCGCCATCTATGGCATAGATATAAAAGCCATGAAACGTTTTTCTCAATGGTTCGTAGTCTGTAATCAGAGATTCAAAGATATTTTTAAAAAATAGGTAAGAAATACTTTGACGTATCTTGCTGAGACTGCTTTTGACTGGCATGAGAAGCAGGTCACCAAAATGAGTCCATACCGTCTTAAGAGCGATTTGGTAGCCTTCGTAATTTGTTCCGGAAATAAGATAGATAATAGTAAAAAAGAAAATTTGAGGATTAAATTTTCGATTCCTTTTTTGTTTTTCTGGATCGACAAGGTGCTCTGGCTTGAAGGAAGAATCAAGTTTTGGTAGAATAAAATGGTCATCTGTGACGCGAACTCGTCATTTGGGGGCTTTCGAGATCAATATTGGATTGCATGTGACTTACTCCTTGGTTGAGGGTTGGGTGTAAAATAAAACAAGTCTTATTCTTGTCGATTTATCTAATAATTTCAAGAGATTTTTCTTAAGGAAACGGCATTGACTCCAGACTATACCTGGAATTGACGAATTAAGTGCAGCGCTTTTGATTGCAGAAATAGGAGGCAATGTGAAGTCTTTTAAAAATAAAGGAAATTTTTGCTCCTGGATGGGGATTTGCCCATCCAATAATGAGAGCGCAGGAAAAAAAGTCTTCACGAACGAGGAAAGCGAACACATATGTGAAATCGTTGGTATGTGAGATGGCCAATAGTGCTATTAAGACGAATTCACAATTCAAAGGCAAATACCAATCACTTGTTATAAGGCGTGGGCACAAGAGATCAGTGATTGCCGTTGGTCACAAAATGATGGGAGTTGTTTATTCAGTCATAAGTAATGACACCCCCTACAAAGACCCTGGAATTGACTATGAAAAGCTCATGGTGAAAAAAAATGCACCAAGGTGGATTAGAGCGTTAAAAAAGTATGATTTCATGTAATGTAGGATGATTTAAAAACTCGGACATTTGAAAAAATTCGAAGAACGGATAGTGGATTCGTGCGTCCAAACTACCCCGGAGATTCATAGTAACATTCATGGGGGCGCCTTGCTTCCCCACCCACGCCCATGAATCTTATCTAGGCCCCCACTTCTTTGCACGAAGCAACTCGGTGGACAGCTTCGCTGGTCTATATAATTGGCCTCTTTTAGTTACTCTGGACTTTTGATTGTATTTTTGTCATGTATGATTCCGATACAATAAAGGATAAAGCAATAACATTATTGGAAGGTGATAAGATGAGTGGCCGTTGAATAGATTGGTAATTTTAATTCCGTGAAGTAACATGGTCTTGAGCTTTGGATCGAACCCACGCATGTACCTGCACTCTGAGTGTATGGACGTATAGTAAGTTGACCTATTTTCGCTTTAGAATTTATGGCAAAATCCCAAGGCTCTAGTTTTATCACCTTCTTTTTTTCTAACAGAAAGGAGGAGTCATGTGGATATTATTTATAGTTCTGTTTGTGGAATAGATGTTCATCAACATATGTTGATGTGTACGATTGTCAAAGTGGAAGACGGTAAGAAGAAGTTTTTCACAAAAGAGTTCAAGAATTTTCCAAAAAATTTTCCTAGAATGCGCTCTTGGATGAAGCCACATAAGGTTGAGAGAGTTCTTTTTGAGAGCACAGGGATTTATTGGAATTCTTTATACGATGATTTGACAGAAAAAGGTTATGAAGTAGATGTTATCAATGCCTTTCATGTCAAAAATATTACTGGTAAAAAAACTGACGTGTTGGATAGCCAGTGGATTGCAGAGCTTGGTGCTTGTGGTCTTCTAAGAGCTAGCTTCATTCCTCCACGTGAGATTCGTTCTATTAGACTTTTGGCTCGTTATCGTACAAAAACGATCCGCCAAATATCTTCGGAACAAAATCGTATGTATAAGGTTCTTGAATATTCAGGCATTCGTTTAACCTATGCAATGTCTAAAGCTGACTGCGTATCTGGTATGGCCATGATTCGTGCCATAGCTAATGGAGAGAGATCAGTTTCTAAATTGATGTCTCTTGCCAGAGGGTCTTTACGTCAAAAGACCGAAGAATTTTCTTACGCCCTGTCGGGAAAGATGACGGAAGAAAATCGTTTTGTTCTTCAACGCATTCTTGATCGAATAGATTTTTTGAAAAAAGAATGCTCTCAAATTGAAGAAGAACTTTTCATTCGTATGAAACCCTATGAAAGGCAGTGGCATCTACTCCAGACTATACCTGGAATTGACGAATTAAGTGCAGCGCTTTTGATTGCAGAAATAGGAGGCAATGTGAAGTCTTTTAAAAATAAAGGAAATTTTTGCTCCTGGATGGGGATTTGCCCATCCAATAATGAGAGCGCAGGAAAAAAAAAGTCTTCACGAACGAGGAAAGCGAACACATATGTGAAATCGTTGGTATGTGAGATGGCCAATAGTGCTATTAAGACGAATTCACAATTCAAAGGCAAATACCAATCACTTGTTATAAGGCGTGGGCACAAGAGATCAGTGATTGCCGTTGGTCACAAAATGATGGGAGTTGTTTATTCAGTCATAAGTAATGACACCCCCTACAAAGACCCTGGAATTGACTATGAAAAGCTCATGGTGAAAAAAAATGCACCAAGGTGGATTAGAGCGTTAAAAAAGTATGATTTCATGTAATGTAGGATGATTTAAAAACTCGGACATTTGAAAAAATTCGAAGAACGGATAGTGGATTCGTGCGTCCAAACTACCCCGGAGATTCATAGTAACTATTCAGGGGGTGCTGCATTAATTCGAACAATTTTTTTAAAAAAAGTATAAAAATTCTTGACAAGTTTTTGAAGCAAACGACCTCTTTCATTTGTTCTTTATCGAATATGTTCCTGCATATGCCTTAAACTCTCTGAGAGCCATAGTATTGAAAGATTGTGAAACATAGGTCGCGGGGGGCACTTCTCATTCCTTTTGCTTCTTAGAACGAATCCTAGTGCATTTTTTTTAATGAAAAAAAGGCATGTTAATATTTTCATAAGGTAAGTATGAAAATAGAAAATATTGACGTGTCTTCAGCCATAAATAAAATCAGGAAGCTTCTTAAGAAAGAGAAGTCCCTTTCTCCCGCTTTTATTGTGGCCATTGAGTTGTTGATCAAAATCATCACTATTCTAGTAAATCAAAAAAAATTAAATAGTCAAAACAGTAGTATTGCCCCTTCTCAAGATCCGAATGGCCCTAAAAAGAAACCTAAGGAAGAAACTGGTAAGAAGCCAGGAGGACAACCCGGACACGAAGGAGCTACTTTAAAACCCGTGGATACTCCAGACAAGGTGGAGTTCATTTCTATTAATAAAGAGGAACTTCCTCCAGGTGATTACATTTCTTCTGGAGTTGAAAAGCGTCAAGTATTTGAGGTAGACCTTTCTGTGCATGTCACGGAGTATCAAGGAGAAATCCTCGAAGACCAAGATGGGAATCAGTGGGTTGCAGGTTTTCCAGAAGGAATCAATAACCCAACTCAATATGGCCCTTCTGTGAAAGCTCACTCAGTTTATATGTCCCAGTTTCAGTTAATCCCTCATCTTCGAGTCGCAAGTTACTTTAATCAATGGGGTCTATCGCTTGCTGGATCTACGGTACACAATTTTAACAAATCTGCCTTTGAGGCTCTGGAAGCTTTTGAGGAGTGGGCAAAGGAAACTCTTCTGAACTCACCTTTGATTCATGCTGACGAAACTGGAGTGAATGTTAATGGGAAGAGGCTGTGGTTTCACCTCTTGTCCAATGATACTGTGGTTCTCTATCAGGTGGACGAAAAAAGAGGCGCAGAGGCTATGGATCGCATGGGAATTCTTCCAAAATACACAGGGATTGTTTGTCATGACCATTGGAAACCTTATTATACATATACTTCCTGCATTCATGCCCTTTGCAATGCGCACCATTTAAGGGAGCTTCAAAGAGCTTGGGAGCAAGATGATCAAAAATGGGCAAAAGAAATGAAGTCTCTTTTAGAGACAATAAACAAAGAGGTGCACGATACGCAGAACCAATGCCTTTCACAAGACCGAATTGAATATTACAAAGAGAAATATCGAAATATTCTCTTCGAAGGGGAAAAGGAATCTCCATTAATGGAGAGGACAGAGAAAAAAAAGAAGGGAAAGGTTAAACAATCCAAATCTAGAAATTTACTAGATCGACTGAGAAACTTTGAAGATGATACCTTGCTATTTATGAAGGACCCCATAGTTCCATTTACGAATAATATAGCAGAAAATGATCTGAGAATGACCAAAGTTCAGCAGAAAATATCTGGGTGCTTTCGTTCGTTGATGGGAGCCAAGACATTTTGTAGAAACCGAAGCTTTCTCCTGACTTGCCAGAAAAATGGCATAGAACCTAAAGATGCTCTAAATATGCTATTTCAAGGAAAACTTCCCTCATTTATGACTCGAATTCGCCCACCCCCTGAATCAATGCCGTTTCCTTAAGAAAAATCTCTTGAAATCATTAGATAAATCGACAAGAATAAGACTTGTTTTATTTTACACCCAACCCTCAACCAAGGAGTAAGTCACATGCAATCCAATATTGATCTCGAAAGCCCCCAAATGACGAGTTCGCGTCACAGATGACCATTTTATTCTACCAAAACTTGATTCTTCCTTCAAGCCAGAGCACCTTGTCGATCCAGAAAAACAAAAAAGGAATCGAAAATTTAATCCTCAAATTTTCTTTTTTACCATTATCTATCTTATTTCCGGAACAAATTACGAAGGCTACCAAATCGCTCTTAAGACGGTATGGACTCATTTTGGTGACCTGCTTCTCATGCCAGTCAAAAGCAGTCTCAGCAAGATACGTCAAAGTATTTCTTACCTATTTTTCAAAGATATCTTTGAATCTCTGATTACAGACTACGAACCATTGAGAAAAACGTTTCATGGTTTTTATATCTATGCCATAGATGGCGACCAATTAGCACTTCCTCGCTCTAAAGATCTTTTAAAGGAGGGTTATTGTGGGTACCCTTGCCCAAATGAGATGGAAACTCATTTCTTACGTATGTATCTATCTCATGCTTATGACGTTTTATCGGGTGTGACAAAGAATCTTTGCTATTCTCCCGCTCTCAACGAAATCGCCAATGCTATTCAAATGATAGGTAGTTTTGAGAGTAATAGCATAACTCTCTACGATAGGCTTTATTTATCTACAGAGATTATTAAGGCCCATGCTCAAGCCAGTAACTTCTTTATTGCGCGTTGTAAGCGAGGCTCTACTTTTATCCCCATTGTAAATTTATTTAATGGCCCAGGTTGGTATTCACGAATGGTTATTGAGGGGGTGGTCATTCATCTCTATAAGTATAAAAACCCAAAGACTGGGGAGTTCTCTGTTTTGGCCACTAATCTTCCGCATGGCTCCTTGGACAAGAAGGATATGGTTGCTCTTTACTCTCGTCGTTGGGAAATAGAAACGACATTTCGTGATTTTACATCGACAATGAAAATGGAGCAGTGGCACTCAACAAGCCTTAATGGAATATTGCAAGAGCTGTATTCTTATTTTTGGCTCTTCAATTATACAAAGATTCAAATGAGCATAAATGAGGATGAAGACAGTGTGAATCAGTTGGTAAAAAATGACTACAAAAAACCTAACTTTAAACTGATTCTTGATTTCATAATGGATAGCATCCCTCTTTTTGTTGCGGGGCTCTATCAGAAATTTAGGAAGCAGATAAAGTTGCTGATGAAGATTTCAATGGAGAAGAGGAGGCACTTCAAAAGAAGCTATGAAAGGTCTATCAAAAGGGCTGGGAGTTCTTTTAAAAGAAATAGCTTAACGCAGAGGCAGAGGGGTGTGGTGGCTTAAGGAAACGGCATTGCCCCCTGAATAGTTACTATGAATCTCCGGGGTAGTTTGGACGCACGAATCCACTATCCGTTCTTCGAATTTTTTCAAATGTCCGAGTTTTTAAATCATCCTACATTACATGAAATCATACTTTTTTAACGCTCTAATCCACCTTGGTGCATTTTTTTTCACCATGAGCTTTTCATAGTCAATTCCAGGGTCTTTGTAGGGGGTGTCATTACTTATGACTGAATAAACAACTCCCATCATTTTGTGACCAACGGCAATCACTGATCTCTTGTGCCCACGCCTTATAACAAGTGATTGGTATTTGCCTTTGAATTGTGAATTCGTCTTAATAGCACTATTGGCCATCTCACATACCAACGATTTCACATATGTGTTCGCTTTCCTCGTTCGTGAAGACTTTTTTTCCTGCGCTCTCATTATTGGATGGGCAAATCCCCATCCAGGAGCAAAAATTTCCTTTATTTTTAAAAGACTTCACATTGCCTCCTATTTCTGCAATCAAAAGCGCTGCACTTAATTCGTCAATTCCAGGTATAGTCTGGAGTAGATGCCACTGCCTTTCATAGGGTTTCATACGAATGAAAAGTTCTTCTTCAATTTGAGAGCATTCTTTTTTCAAAAAATCTATTCGATCAAGAATGCGTTGAAGAACAAAACGATTTTCTTCCGTCATCTTTCCCGACAGGGCGTAAGAAAATTCTTCGGTCTTTTGACGTAAAGACCCTCTGGCAAGAGACATCAATTTAGAAACTGATCTCTCTCCATTAGCTATGGCACGAATCATGGCCATACCAGATACGCAGTCAGCTTTAGACATTGCATAGGTTAAACGAATGCCTGAATATTCAAGAACCTTATACATACGATTTTGTTCCGAAGATATTTGGCGGATCGTTTTTGTACGATAACGAGCCAAAAGTCTAATAGAACGAATCTCACGTGGAGGAATGAAGCTAGCTCTTAGAAGACCACAAGCACCAAGCTCTGCAATCCACTGGCTATCCAACACGTCAGTTTTTTTACCAGTAATATTTTTGACATGAAAGGCATTGATAACATCTACTTCATAACCTTTTTCTGTCAAATCATCGTATAAAGAATTCCAATAAATCCCTGTGCTCTCAAAAAGAACTCTCTCAACCTTATGTGGCTTCATCCAAGAGCGCATTCTAGGAAAATTTTTTGGAAAATTCTTGAACTCTTTTGTGAAAAACTTCTTCTTACCGTCTTCCACTTTGACAATCGTACACATCAACATATGTTGATGAACATCTATTCCACAAACAGAACTATAAATAATATCCACATGACTCCTCCTTTCTGTTAGAAAAAAAGAAGGTGATAAAACTAGAGCCTTGGGATTTTGCCATAAATTCTAAAGCGAAAATAGGTCAACTTACTATACGTCCATACACTCAGAGTGCAGGTACATGCGTGGGTTCGATCCAAAGCTCAAGACCATGTTACTTCACGGAATTAAAATTACCAATCTATTCAACGGCCACTCATCTTATCACCTTCCAATAATGTTATTGCTTTATCCTTTATTGTATCGGAATCATACATGACAAAAATACCATCAAAAGTCCAGAGTAACTAAAAGAGGCCAATTATATAGACCAGCGAAGCTGTCCACCGAGTTGCTTCGTGCAAAGAAGTGGGGGCCTAGAAAGATTCATGGGCGTGGGTGGGGAAGCAAGGCGCCCCCATGAATGTTACTATGAATCTCCGGGGTAGTTACTATGAATCTCCGGGGTAGTTTGGACGCACGAATCCACTATCCGTTCTTCGAATTTTTTCAAATGTCCGAGTTTTTAAATCATCCTACATTACATGAAATCATACTTTTTTAACGCTCTAATCCACCTTGGTGCATTTTTTTTCACCATGAGCTTTTCATAGTCAATTCCAGGGTCTTTGTAGGGGGTGTCATTACTTATGACTGAATAAACAACTCCCATCATTTTGTGACCAACGGCAATCACTGATCTCTTGTGCCCACGCCTTATAACAAGTGATTGGTATTTGCCTTTGAATTGTGAATTCGTCTTAATAGCACTATTGGCCATCTCACATACCAACGATTTCACATATGTGTTCGCTTTCCTCGTTCGTGAAGACTTTTTTTCCTGCGCTCTCATTATTGGATGGGCAAATCCCCATCCAGGAGCAAAAATTTCCTTTATTTTTAAAAGACTTCACATTGCCTCCTATTTCTGCAATCAAAAGCGCTGCACTTAATTCGTCAATTCCAGGTATAGTCTGGAGTAGATGCCACTGCCTTTCATAGGGTTTCATACGAATGAAAAGTTCTTCTTCAATTTGAGAGCATTCTTTTTTCAAAAAATCTATTCGATCAAGAATGCGTTGAAGAACAAAACGATTTTCTTCCGTCATCTTTCCCGACAGGGCGTAAGAAAATTCTTCGGTCTTTTGACGTAAAGACCCTCTGGCAAGAGACATCAATTTAGAAACTGATCTCTCTCCATTAGCTATGGCACGAATCATGGCCATACCAGATACGCAGTCAGCTTTAGACATTGCATAGGTTAAACGAATGCCTGAATATTCAAGAACCTTATACATACGATTTTGTTCCGAAGATATTTGGCGGATCGTTTTTGTACGATAACGAGCCAAAAGTCTAATAGAACGAATCTCACGTGGAGGAATGAAGCTAGCTCTTAGAAGACCACAAGCACCAAGCTCTGCAATCCACTGGCTATCCAACACGTCAGTTTTTTTACCAGTAATATTTTTGACATGAAAGGCATTGATAACATCTACTTCATAACCTTTTTCTGTCAAATCATCGTATAAAGAATTCCAATAAATCCCTGTGCTCTCAAAAAGAACTCTCTCAACCTTATGTGGCTTCATCCAAGAGCGCATTCTAGGAAAATTTTTTGGAAAATTCTTGAACTCTTTTGTGAAAAACTTCTTCTTACCGTCTTCCACTTTGACAATCGTACACATCAACATATGTTGATGAACATCTATTCCACAAACAGAACTATAAATAATATCCACATGACTCCTCCTTTCTGTTAGAAAAAAAGAAGGTGATAAAACTAGAGCCTTGGGATTTTGCCATAAATTCTAAAGCGAAAATAGGTCAACTTACTATACGTCCATACACTCAGAGTGCAGGTACATGCGTGGGTTCGATCCAAAGCTCAAGACCATGTTACTTCACGGAATTAAAATTACCAATCTATTCAACGGCCACTCATCTTATCACCTTCCAATAATGTTATTGCTTTATCCTTTATTGTATCGGAATCATACATGACAAAAATACCATCAAAAGTCCAGAGTAACTAAAAGAGGCCAATTATATAGACCAGCGAAGCTGTCCACCGAGTTGCTTCGTGCAAAGAAGTGGGGGCCTAGAAAGATTCATGGGCGTGGGTGGGGAAGCAAGGCGCCCCCATGAATGTTACTATGAATCTCCGGGGTAGTTTGGACGCACGAATCCACTATCCGTTCTTCGAATTTTTTCAAATGTCCGAGTTTTTAAATCATCCTACATTACATGAAATCATACTTTTTTAACGCTCTAATCCACCTTGGTGCATTTTTTTTCACCATGAGCTTACTATGAATCTCCGGGGTAGTTTGGACGCACGAATCCACTATCCGTTCTTCGAATTTTTTCAAATGTCCGAGTTTTTAAATCATCCTACATTACATGAAATCATACTTTTTTAACGCTCTAATCCACCTTGGTGCATTTTTTTTCACCATGAGCTTTTCATAGTCAATTCCAGGGTCTTTGTAGGGGGTGTCATTACTTATGACTGAATAAACAACTCCCATCATTTTGTGACCAACGGCAATCACTGATCTCTTGTGCCCACGCCTTATAACAAGTGATTGGTATTTGCCTTTGAATTGTGAATTCGTCTTAATAGCACTATTGGCCATCTCACATACCAACGATTTCACATATGTGTTCGCTTTCCTCGTTCGTGAAGACTTTTTTTCCTGCGCTCTCATTATTGGATGGGCAAATCCCCATCCAGGAGCAAAAATTTCCTTTATTTTTAAAAGACTTCACATTGCCTCCTATTTCTGCAATCAAAAGCGCTGCACTTAATTCGTCAATTCCAGGTATAGTCTGGAGTAGATGCCACTGCCTTTCATAGGGTTTCATACGAATGAAAAGTTCTTCTTCAATTTGAGAGCATTCTTTTTTCAAAAAATCTATTCGATCAAGAATGCGTTGAAGAACAAAACGATTTTCTTCCGTCATCTTTCCCGACAGGGCGTAAGAAAATTCTTCGGTCTTTTGACGTAAAGACCCTCTGGCAAGAGACATCAATTTAGAAACTGATCTCTCTCCATTAGCTATGGCACGAATCATGGCCATACCAGATACGCAGTCAGCTTTAGACATTGCATAGGTTAAACGAATGCCTGAATATTCAAGAACCTTATACATACGATTTTGTTCCGAAGATATTTGGCGGATCGTTTTTGTACGATAACGAGCCAAAAGTCTAATAGAACGAATCTCACGTGGAGGAATGAAGCTAGCTCTTAGAAGACCACAAGCACCAAGCTCTGCAATCCACTGGCTATCCAACACGTCAGTTTTTTTACCAGTAATATTTTTGACATGAAAGGCATTGATAACATCTACTTCATAACCTTTTTCTGTCAAATCATCGTATAAAGAATTCCAATAAATCCCTGTGCTCTCAAAAAGAACTCTCTCAACCTTATGTGGCTTCATCCAAGAGCGCATTCTAGGAAAATTTTTTGGAAAATTCTTGAACTCTTTTGTGAAAAACTTCTTCTTACCGTCTTCCACTTTGACAATCGTACACATCAACATATGTTGATGAACATCTATTCCACAAACAGAACTATAAATAATATCCACATGACTCCTCCTTTCTGTTAGAAAAAAAGAAGGTGATAAAACTAGAGCCTTGGGATTTTGCCATAAATTCTAAAGCGAAAATAGGTCAACTTACTATACGTCCATACACTCAGAGTGCAGGTACATGCGTGGGTTCGATCCAAAGCTCAAGACCATGTTACTTCACGGAATTAAAATTACCAATCTATTCAACGGCCACTCATCTTATCACCTTCCAATAATGTTATTGCTTTATCCTTTATTGTATCGGAATCATACATGACAAAAATACCATCAAAAGTCCAGAGTAACTAAAAGAGGCCAATTATATAGACCAGCGAAGCTGTCCACCGAGTTGCTTCGTGCAAAGAAGTGGGGGCCTAGAAAGATTCATGGGCGTGGGTGGGGAAGCAAGGCGCCCCCATGAATGTTACTATGAATCTCCGGGGTAGTTTGGACGCACGAATCCACTATCCGTTCTTCGAATTTTTTCAAATGTCCGAGTTTTTAAATCATCCTACATTACATGAAATCATACTTTTTTAACGCTCTAATCCACCTTGGTGCATTTTTTTTCACCATGAGCTTTTCATAGTCAATTCCAGGGTCTTTGTAGGGGGTGTCATTACTTATGACTGAATAAACAACTCCCATCATTTTGTGACCAACGGCAATCACTGATCTCTTGTGCCCACGCCTTATAACAAGTGATTGGTATTTGCCTTTGAATTGTGAATTCGTCTTAATAGCACTATTGGCCATCTCACATACCAACGATTTCACATATGTGTTCGCTTTCCTCGTTCGTGAAGACTTTTTTTCCTGCGCTCTCATTATTGGATGGGCAAATCCCCATCCAGGAGCAAAAATTTCCTTTATTTTTAAAAGACTTCACATTGCCTCCTATTTCTGCAATCAAAAGCGCTGCACTTAATTCGTCAATTCCAGGTATAGTCTGGAGTAGATGCCACTGCCTTTCATAGGGTTTCATACGAATGAAAAGTTCTTCTTCAATTTGAGAGCATTCTTTTTTCAAAAAATCTATTCGATCAAGAATGCGTTGAAGAACAAAACGATTTTCTTCCGTCATCTTTCCCGACAGGGCGTAAGAAAATTCTTCGGTCTTTTGACGTAAAGACCCTCTGGCAAGAGACATCAATTTAGAAACTGATCTCTCTCCATTAGCTATGGCACGAATCATGGCCATACCAGATACGCAGTCAGCTTTAGACATTGCATAGGTTAAACGAATGCCTGAATATTCAAGAACCTTATACATACGATTTTGTTCCGAAGATATTTGGCGGATCGTTTTTGTACGATAACGAGCCAAAAGTCTAATAGAACGAATCTCACGTGGAGGAATGAAGCTAGCTCTTAGAAGACCACAAGCACCAAGCTCTGCAATCCACTGGCTATCCAACACGTCAGTTTTTTTACCAGTAATATTTTTGACATGAAAGGCATTGATAACATCTACTTCATAACCTTTTTCTGTCAAATCATCGTATAAAGAATTCCAATAAATCCCTGTGCTCTCAAAAAGAACTCTCTCAACCTTATGTGGCTTCATCCAAGAGCGCATTCTAGGAAAATTTTTTGGAAAATTCTTGAACTCTTTTGTGAAAAACTTCTTCTTACCGTCTTCCACTTTGACAATCGTACACATCAACATATGTTGATGAACATCTATTCCACAAACAGAACTATAAATAATATCCACATGACTCCTCCTTTCTGTTAGAAAAAAAGAAGGTGATAAAACTAGAGCCTTGGGATTTTGCCATAAATTCTAAAGCGAAAATAGGTCAACTTACTATACGTCCATACACTCAGAGTGCAGGTACATGCGTGGGTTCGATCCAAAGCTCAAGACCATGTTACTTCACGGAATTAAAATTACCAATCTATTCAACGGCCACTCATCTTATCACCTTCCAATAATGTTATTGCTTTATCCTTTATTGTATCGGAATCATACATGACAAAAATACCATCAAAAGTCCAGAGTAACTAAAAGAGGCCAATTATATAGACCAGCGAAGCTGTCCACCGAGTTGCTTCGTGCAAAGAAGTGGGGGCCTAGATAAGATTCATGGGCGTGGGTGGGGAAGCAAGGCGCCCCCATGAATGTTACCATTTGAATAGCATTGGCGATTTCGTTGAGAGCGGGAGAATAGCAAAGATTCTTTGTCACACCCGATAAAACGTCATAAGCATGAGATAGATACATACGTAAGAAATGAGTTTCCATCTCATTTGGGCAAGGGTACCCACAATAACCCTCCTTTAAAAGATCTTTAGAGCGAGGAAGTGCTAATTGGTCGCCATCTATGGCATAGATATAAAAGCCATGAAACGTTTTTCTCAATGGTTCGTAGTCTGTAATCAGAGATTCAAAGATATTTTTAAAAAATAGGTAAGAAATACTTTGACGTATCTTGCTGAGACTGCTTTTGACTGGCATGAGAAGCAGGTCACCAAAATGAGTCCATACCGTCTTAAGAGCGATTTGGTAGCCTTCGTAATTTGTTCCGGAAATAAGATAGATAATAGTAAAAAAGAAAATTTGAGGATTAAATTTTCGATTCCTTTTTTGTTTTTTTGGATCGACAAGGTGCTCTGGCTTGAAGGAAGAATCAAGTTTTGGTAGAATAAAATGGTCATCTGTGACGCGAACTCGTCATTTGGGGGCTTTCGAGATCAATATTGGATTGCATGTGACTTACTCCTTGGTTGAGGGTTGGGTGTAAAATAAAACAAGTCTTATTCTTGTCGATTTATCTAATAATTTCAAGAGATTTTTCTTAAGGAAACGGCATTGAGTCAGGGGTCATTGAGGAATACATTTGATTATGCATGCCATTTCCCGGGGAAGCTCTAACGCGAGATAGGACGATTTTGTAACACCAAGGGCCTTGCATGTTGATATATCAGTGGCAGAAGGTACCCGAGTGCTGCTTTCACCAATGCCTTTGGCCGCTTTGAAGCTGTGCCATGAGGAGGATCGGTTGTAGGAGCACTTTGCCCCCCCAGGATAAGTCTTTGAGGGATCTTAAGACTAATGAATAGCTAAGAGGATAGGTTAAGGAAGCTCCCTTGTTGACGTATTCAAAACCGCTAGCCTCAACTAATAGTGCTTTTGGTGGGCACATAACCGTTATCCCATAATTGTCTTTTGTGCAACCTGCTGCTGATGAATGGCCGAGCCTGTAAACTATTTTGTGTAACTGCCGAATCATATTAGGATGAACTATCATCCTGAAAGGAGAAGGCAAAATGGATATCAAGACAATAGGCAAGGAACTAGCGAAGAACGTCAAGACCCAAAAGGATTTATCCGACATAACGGGTCAACTGATGAAGGTTGTTTTAGAGACAGCTCTTAATGCGGAAATGGACGATCACCTAGGTTATGAGAGGCATGAGAAGTCTGAGACCCGCAAATCCAACACTCGCAATGGTTACAGTAGAAAGACCATAAAGGGAGAGAAAGGCGAGGTGGAGCTTCAGGTCCCCCGTGACCGAAGTGCCTCCTTTGAGCCCCAAGTCATTCCCAAAGGCAAGACTCGTCTTGAGGGCTTTGAAGACAGTATTCTGACCCTCTATGCGAGGGGAATGACGACCAGGGATATTCAAGGAGCTATCAAAGACCTCTACCATGGTGCAGAGATATCCCACTCAGTGATAGCCAACGTGACGGATGCTGTTATTGATGAAGTTACGGCTTGGCAGAACCGCCCCTTGGATAGCACTTACCCTATCGTATTTTTGGACTGTATCGTGGTGAAGGTCCATCAAGACAAGAGAGTTATTAATAAGGCGATTTACCTAGCTCTTGGTATTACAGAGGAGGGTCAGAAAGACTTGTTGGGCCTATGGATTTCTGAAAATGAGGGTTCAAAGTTTTGGTTGAGTGTTTTGACTGAGCTGCAAAATCGAGGGTTGAAAGACGTATTTATATTTTCTGTAGATGGTCTTACAGGTTTTCCTCAAGCCATTTCAGCGGCTTTTCCCAAGTCTAAAGTACAACTGTGCATTGTCCATATGGTCCGCAATTCCCTTCGCTATGTTCCTTCCAAGGATATGAAAGCTGTCGCCCAAGACCTCAAGTCCATTTATGGCTCTACGACTCTGACAGAAGCTGAAAAGGCCCTTGAGGAATTTTGTACCAAGTGGTCTTCAAAGTATCCGAATATTGAAAAGTCTTGGCGTAGGAATTGGGACAATCTCATCACTATTTTCGATTATCCGGATGAAATCAGAAAGATTTTTTATACCACAAACGCCATAGAGTCGTTAAATAGCGTGATCCGCAAGGCGATCAGAAATCGTAAGATATTTCCCAGTGATCGGTCGGCTTTAAAAGTTGTATATTTAGCGATAAAAATGGCCTCTAAGCGATGGACACGACCATTACACAACTGGAAGCCAGCCATGAACAGGTTTGCCATTGAATACGGTGACCGTTTTGACAACTAAGTTTTTTAATAAGGTCCACCACCTGCCTTATAAGGGGGCTTAAAAGCCCCTCTAAGGCGTTGACAGAAGTACTGGAATACCGAGACTATGGTTAGGGTAATATAGTATGGGAACCTAAATACATGCCCTCTTGGTGCAGATTTGGGTTCCCATTTTTTTTCATATTTCATCCCAATTCTGGTATTTCTCGAATATCCTAAGTTAAAAAAAATAAAAAAAAGGGGGTAATATAGTATGGGAACCTAAACACATGAACCCTTTGATGAGATTGGAATTTCCATTTTTTTGAGAGAGCCATTGCTGATTTTTTTTCAACCAAGATGATAATTATTTATTTGAGTTCTTTCCAGTTCTGATATGATCCCATTACGGCTCCATAATACAATCAAAAGTCCAGAGTAACTAAAGAGGCCAATTATATAGACCAGCGAAGATGTCCACCTCCCCATTAACTTATAATGCATTGTGACTGACAAAATCGCTTGAAGGAAAAAATGTCAATTATACATTGACGAATAATATGGGACTGTGCTTTTTACCAGGAGTGGAGCCACATAAGTGGCTTTAAGATTTAAGAAAAAAATTGCAGTTACACAATTATTTTTACAGTCCCGAATGGCCATGCTCGCCAGCACATATAAACTCCCGTCTTGCACATTGTCTAGCATAATTTAGGTTCTTTAATCTCGGATTATGATAGTGGTACACTCCTTTGAGTTGATTGTCCGTATAAAGTTTGTATTTGTAAATAGCATTGCCTGATGGTGTTGTGTTAGCTGCTGCCACAGTGACTCCACAATGACTTATCGGCCTTGCTTCGGAGTGCCGCTGGCGGTATCAACGGAAAGAAAAAGATCAACGATCGCTGGCCTTATCTGTCTTGTGGGTGAATTAAAATCAATGGTGAGTTCTGCTTTATATTCACCAGCAGTTGTCGTCTTTACAATGTTTCTTGCCATGATTGATTTTGTGGTAAGTTGTGCTGTATTTCTAATGGGTGTATTCGCCGCCACAATGATATTGTCAGTTCCTGTAAAGTCACAACTTGTGCGAAAACTTCCTATGTTGATATCTTTAATCGGCTGATTTAATCTTGTGTCGATAGTGAAGGGACCCAAGTTGGAACCGACAGGAGTTGTTTGTTTGAAATGACAATCACAGGTGTCGGGGTTTTGTATAGTTTGCAGAACAAATTGTTTTATATTGGCACGCACGAGTTGTTGTTTGATAGATTGAAGTTCTCTATGCTGAAATGAAAGCATACTTATTACAGCAGATATGCTCAAACCCACAATGAGCACAGAGACCAGCGCAGCAGTGAGTGTGAAACCTTCACTCGATTTTATTTTGAAGGGTTGTGAGAACTGCTGCTGAATTATTTGTAAATTAATTATAAGATTTCTTTGAATACAGAAAATACGGGTATATCCGAAAATACGAAAGATCATCATCATATTATATATGATTGTATCTATTTGTTTTTTTGTCAACTATTTCATCGAATTGGGCGCGAATTTGGTCAAAAATAACGACCGACACCAAGACGCGGCCCCGACACGTCTCAGATGGTCTCATCCACCACCTCCTTAAGCCTTGGGGGTCTCATTACTTGGCAATGAAGCAATGTAGATAGTACAAGATTCTTAGATTAGATAGATAGGTATCAAGTTAGTTGTGGCCTTTTGTCAGATATTTTTTTAAAAAACACAAATTTTTATCAATGTCTGTTAAAATATATACGTAAATATTAAGTAAAGTAGATAAAGAAAAATAAGCTAGAAGCAAAACCCTTTGAGTTTTTAAGCATAAACATTGAGAGTCAACGAGGGTGAATGAGTAAGGTGCCATATATTTTGAATCCAGAAAATTTTTTCCGGGAAGAGGTTGCCAAGGCCCTTCAACAGTGTGGTATTGAGGCCATCCCCATGATCTCAGAGTACTTGGTGGGTCTCCTTCAATTTTATATGGATATAAATAATCTCTACGAAGAGGGGGATCCTAAAAATGGTGGCAAGAAATTGGACAAAACTCTTGCAGAAAGATTTTTCATGGCTCATTCTTCAACGCCCCATATTAAAAAGGATCTCTTAAAGCGCTTGGGAGATTCTAGCTTATACATAAGTGGTTTTTTTGGAGATTCTCTAAAGAGAAAGGTCGTTGATATTGATTATTATGCAAGCATTGGTGGACTTGCTTATGGAAGTCTCGCAGCTCAAACCCATGAAGATACCATAGCCAGAGTGTATGATGAATTTGCTAATAGATTCTTAAATTATGTGGATGTTTTGACAGTTATAAGTCAGCAAGCCTCTATTCAACCCAAAGAAGATATATTGAGACTTTATGATAAGTATATTGCCACCGGCTCTAATCTAGCCAAAGAGCAGTTAATAGAAATGGGCATGCTCAATGTCTCTGATTGTAAAAAAAGTTGTCAATAAAGAAAAACGTATCTATTCAGGGGGCAATGCCGTTTCCTTAAGCCATTTTGGGCATATGGAAACACGCTCATAGGGGGTTAGGAGTCAAAGAGTGAGCTTAAGGAAACGGCATTGATTCAGGGGGTGTCACGTCCATTCAAATCTAAACTATTGAGTAATAACGTTCTTGGAAGGTGATAAAAGAGCTTCTCAGGATTTTGTGTTTTTGACTTTTTTACGCAGCTTTTCCACGTCTTTGGAAGTGAGTCTAGTACATAGACAAATCGCTTCTACCTCAAAGCCATTTTGAATCATTCGTAATGCCGTCTCTTCACGACCCTCTTCGCGACCCCTCTCGATACCCTTCTTAAGGCCCTTTCTCATTCCCTTTTCCTCAGCTTCATCCAAAGAACATTGCAATGCTGACATAACTCTTTGATCCTCCTCGATACTTTTTTTTCAATCTTACTGAGTACGTTTAGAGTGAAATCTGAATCGTTTCGGTGGATATAATCCACCGCTTTTTGAATAAGGAACTTCTGATCCTTCTCACCTAAGTTTGTACCCATCTGAAACAACTCCACAATGGTCTCATGGCGAAGCTTCCAGATACTACCTGAAATCCCTAAAAGTTGTAACTAGGTTTAATGTATTGCGTTAACTTTCCTCTCTTCCTATGGAATTGGCTGCTGTCAACGGTTTGAGAGGTTTAATAGTATTAATATATTTAATATGATTCATAAGAATTTGCTGCGAAAGGTCCTCTTCGTCCCCATTGGATAGATGAGGCATAGTGGTAGCCACAGCCACCGTCACATTTGAAACAGATAAAAAACATCATTTTGTCTTGGGAAGCCCATCTATTTGGAAGGCTGAAAAAATATCCTTTTGTTTTTTAGACAGCTCTCCAAGCATCAGATCACCTGTAGCTAATTCATAAAATTTTAATCGGTCCATCATTTTGTAAATTTCTATTTTAGACATTTTTTTATATAACTTCTTATCTTTCATAACAGTATCAATATGTGAAATTAAAATTAAAGAGAGAAAATTAATAAAGATGCTTCCCCTCATATTCATGAGAGAATGAACTCGACTTCTCCTTCCATTAATATCATGCTTGAATGAGAAAAATACTTTCTCAATGATATCTTTGTTTCGATATAAACTCAATATATTTGTTTTCTTTAAATCATGACTATTTGTAATTAATATCATAATACCCAGCGTAGAAGATTCTTCATTAATATTTTCTTCATTTAAAGAAATCTTAAATGGAGTGCAATCAGAGATATTGAGAAACCTTTTTTTATTTCCTAAAGTTTCTTTCATATAGGAACTAGCTTGTTCTTCTGATTTCAAATCTTTCTCAAGAAAGAGTTTCATAAAATCAAGCAACTCTTTCATTAACACAGATTCCTCATAAACCCTTCTTTCTTTGTCTAAGAAAATATGAGCCGTACAATCAAATCCTCCGATTTTTATTGATTCTTTGCAATGCGAATAAATTTCCTCATTAAAAGTAAAAGAGCATGATGGAGATTTTATTTTCTCATTTAAAGCCACAGCAAGCTCTCTTGAGAGTTTTGTTCTAAAACTCATGGGTATCAAATACTTCAATTCCTTACGATGCAGTCCCTTAATATTTTCTACACTAGAAAAACCCTTATCCATAACTAAACAATCTAAATCTAATTTATAACTTGTTATGATCTCAATAATATTCGATAAAGTTTTGACATCCGGTATACTTCCAGGATAGATTCTGTACGCTATAGGCGTATGAGTTTTATTGTCTTCAGATTTCCTACTTATCAGACCTAAGTTTATTTGTTCGAGATTCTCTCCATCTCTGTTGTAACCTTTCTCTAAAAATTCATTATTCATAGAGTAGGAAGAAAAGGATGTGATGTCAAACATTACCGTACCAGAACCCTTCACTTGATTTATCCATTCGCTAAAGAAAGATTCTATCTTTTTTTGATCTCTCCCAAGATCACATAAGAGATTGCTTATTTTTTGTGACGACATAAAATTTTTCTTTGAAACATAAGCTTCTTGACACCACATATCGTAAAGATAAAAGGGCTCTCTTTTGATTATTTTAAAAAAAGCTAAATGCAAATAATGTTCGTAATTATCTGGATAAATTTTAGACAATGTTTTTAGAAGATTTAGTTGTTCGCATATTTTCTCTAAGAAAAATAAGGCTCCCACATTATAGGAGCCTATGGGAATCTTTTTTCTTTTGGTCTTAATTTGACCTGTAAACTCATCCTTTCTTCCAAGGTAGATGCGTTTTTGCCTGGCCTGCTTTTTTTCCTTGTCCCAAAAGCTTTCAACTTTATAGACATAGGTTTTTCCCTTATTTTTTTGCTCAAAAGTGTATGACATCGTTAATATTGTAACTATGCTTTTGAAGAGATGACAATCTCTTAATCAAAGTGAAGGCCTTCTCAGACAATAATCAGGACTTAAGTCCTACACCTAGTTACAACTTTTAGGGATTTCAGGATACTACTCATTATAAGCAAAATCGGCCTAGAAAGCAAATTCCTGCCAACTCCACGGTAAAGGTCGAATTGGGTCAAAAATAACGACACCAAGACGCATCACATTAAAACACCTTCGTGGTGCCCGGGTTATGGTCCTCCACCTGGCTGGCTCATTATTCCGACACCGAGTTCCCACTTTTCTCTTTTTGAGTCAAAAATGTGCGTTGAGGAGACTCCCTCACTCAATAAGACACCGGTTGTTACGCCTTCTAAAACAGATCAGCCGAGCTACCCCTCTGTTGATCCTCTCAGTAAGATTGATCTTTGGAAACAAACAATCAACGAGGGGGTCTTCAGTGAGGGAGTCGGCTGTTAATGCTTACTTAACTGCAATTTCAGGCTTATATCAACAAAGTTCTAAGGCTAAAAAAGGGGAGTTGCTAGATCATGCGGAACTGGTCACAAACCTCTCTAGGAAGCGACTCATAAGGAGATTAAACGAGATTCAACAAAATAATGGCTCTGTGCCACTCAAGCGGTCAGGGAGGCCTCTGGCTTATTCTCAAGAGGAGTTACGACCCCACATCAAATATTTGTGGGAACAAATGGAAAAAATCTCGGCTGTACGAATAAAAGCCGCTCTACCGGATTGGCTCCCCAATTATGAGTCGTGTCCTCCCCACTTAAAGCTTCAGTTAGAAAAAATGAGTGCCAGCACCTTGAAGCGTTATCTGAAGGAAATTCGCTTGGCTTCATTGGTCTCTAAGGGATTGTCCACAACCTGTCCTGCCCAATATATGAAAAATAAGGTTCCCATCAATACACTGGACTCCAAGGTCACAAGGCCTGGTTATATACAAACAGATACGGTTGCTCACTGTGGAACGAGTGCCCAAGGCCCTTTTATCAGCTCTCTTACAGTGACCGACATTAACACCACATGGACCAATGCCGTTTCCTTAAGCCACCACACCCCTCTGCCTCTGCGTTAAGCTATTTCTTTTAAAAGAACTCCCAGCGCTTTTGATAGACCTTTCATAGCTTCTTTTGAAGTGCCTCCTCTTCTCCATTGAAATCTTCATCAGCAACTTTATCTGCTTCCTAAATTTCTGATAGAGCCCCGCAACAAAAAGAGGGATGCTATCCATTATGAAATCAAGAATCAGTTTAAAGTTAGGTTTTTTGTAGTCATTTTTTACCAACTGATTCACACTGTCTTCATCCTCATTTATGCTCATTTGAATCTTTGTATAATTGAAGAGCCAAAAATAAGAATACAGCTCTTGCAATATTCCATTAAGGCTTGTTGAGTGCCACTGCTCCATTTTCATTGTCGATGTAAAATCACGAAATGTCGTTTCTATTTCCCAACGACGAGAGTAAAGAGCAACCATATCCTTCTTGTCCAAGGAGCCATGCGGAAGATTAGTGGCCAAAACAGAGAACTCCCCAGTCTTTGGGTTTTTATACTTATAGAGATGAATGACCACCCCCTCAATAACCATTTGTGAATACCAACCTGGGCCATTAAATAAATTTACGATGGGGATAAAAGTAGAGCCTCGCTTACAACGCGCAATAAAGAAGTTACTGGCTTGAGCATGGGCCTTAATAATCTCTGTAGATAAATAAAGCCTATCGTAGAGAGTTATGCTATTACTCTCAAAACTACCTATCATTTGAATAGCATTGGCGATTTCGTTGAGAGCGGGAGAATAGCAAAGATTCTTTGTCACACCCGATAAAACGTCATAAGCATGAGATAGATACATACGTAAGAAATGAGTTTCCATCTCATTTGGGCAAGGGTACCCACAATAACCCTCCTTTAAAAGATCTTTAGAGCGAGGAAGTGCTAATTGGTCGCCATCTATGGCATAGATATAAAAACCATGAAACGTTTTTCTCAATGGTTCGTAGTCTGTAATCAGAGATTCAAAGATATCTTTGAAAAATAGGTAAGAAATACTTTGACGTATCTTGCTGAGACTGCTTTTGACTGGCATGAGAAGCAGGTCACCAAAATGAGTCCATACCGTCTTAAGAGCGATTTGGTAGCCTTCGTAATTTGTTCCTGAAATAAGATAGATAATGGTAAAAAAGAAAATTTGAGGATTAAATTTTCGATTCCTTTTTTGTTTTTCTGGATCGACAAGGTGCTCTGGCTTGAAGGAAGAATCAAGTTTTGGTAGAATAAAATGGTCATCTGTGACGCGAACTCGTCATTTGGGGGCTTTCGAGATCAATATTGGATTGCATGTGACTTACTCCTTGGTTGAGGGTTGGGTGTAAAATAAAACAAGTCTTATTCTTGTCGATTTATCTAATGATTTCAAGAGATTTTTCTTAAGGAAACGGCATTGCCACATGGACCAATGCCGTTTCCTTAAGCCACCACACCCCTCTGCCTCTGCGTTAAGCTATTTCTTTTAAAAGAACTCCCAGCCCTTTTGATAGACCTTTCATAGCTTCTTTTGAAGTGCCTCCTCTTCTCCATTGAAATCTTCATCAGCAACTTTATCTGCTTCCTAAATTTCTGATAGAGCCCCGCAACAAAAAGAGGGATGCTATCCATTATGAAATCAAGAATCAGTTTAAAGTTAGGTTTTTTGTAGTCATTTTTCACCAACTGATTCACACTGTCTTCATCCTCATTTATGCTCATTTGAATCTTTGTATAATTGAAGAGCCAAAAATAAGAATACAGCTCTTGCAATATTCCATTAAGGCTTGTTGAGTGCCACTGCTCCATTTTCATTGTCGATGTAAAATCACGAAATGTCGTTTCTATTTCCCAACGACGAGAGTAAAGAGCAACCATATCCTTCTTGTCCAAGGAGCCATGCGGAAGATTAGTGGCCAAAACAGAGAACTCCCCAGTCTTTGGGTTTTTATACTTATAGAGATGAATGACCACCCCCTCAATAACCATTTGTGAATACCAACCTGGGCCATTAAATAAATTTACGATGGGGATAAAAGTAGAGCCTCGCTTACAACGCGCAATAAAGAAGTTACTGGCTTGAGCATGGGCCTTAATAATCTCTGTAGATAAATAAAGCCTATCGTAGAGAGTTATGCTATTACTCTCAAAACTACCTATCATTTGAATAGCATTGGCGATTTCGTTGAGAGCGGGAGAAAAGCAAAGATTCTTTGTCACACCCGATAAAACGTCATAAGCATGAGATAGATACATACGTAAGAAATGAGTTTCCATCTCATTTGGGCAAGGGTACCCACAATAACCCTCCTTTAAAAGATCTTTAGAGCGAGGAAGTGCTAATTGGTCGCCATCTATGGCATAGATATAAAAACCATGAAACGTTTTTCTCAATGGTTCGTAGTCTGTAATCAGAGATTCAAAGATATCTTTGAAAAATAGGTAAGAAATACTTTGACGTATCTTGCTGAGACTGCTTTTGACTG
Source organism: Bdellovibrionales bacterium (assembly GCA_965261545.1). Lineage (GTDB taxonomy): Bacteria > Bdellovibrionota > Bdellovibrionia > Bdellovibrionales > UBA1609 > CBDHDF01. The sequence continues at coordinate 138,893 of CBDHDF010000007.1, forward strand.
GCATGAGAAGCAGGTCACCAAAATGAGTCCATACCGTCTTAAGAGCGATTTGGTAGCCTTCGTAATTTGTTCCGGAAATAAGATAGATAATGGTAAAAAAGAAAATTTGAGGATTAAATTTTCGATTCCTTTTTTGTTTTTCTGGATCGACAAGGTGCTCTGGCTTGAAGGAAGAATCAAGTTTTGGTAGAATAAAATGGTCATCTGTGACGCGAACTCGTCATTTGGGGGCTTTCGAGATCAATATTGGATTGCATGTAACTTACTCCTTGGTTGAGGGTTGGGTGTAAAATAAAACAAGTCTTATTCTTGTCGATTTATCTAATGATTTCAAGAGATTTTTCTTAAGGAAACGGCATTGCCACATGGACAGAGTGTCGGGCTATGTTTACCAAGAAAGGGACGGAGGTGAGAAGGCAAATCAACAACATTAACCAAGCTATACCTTTTAAACTACTGGCCATGAACTCAGACTCAGGAAGTGAGTTCTTAAACAAGCCTGTCCTTCAATTCACCCAATTATCTAACATCAAGTTCACTCGTTCTCGCCCCTACAAAAAGAATGACAACTGCTACATTGAGCAAAAAAACTTCACCCACGTCAGAGAATTGTTTGGCTATGAGAGGTTTGAAGATCCAAGGCTAGTTCCTTTAATGAATGACATTTATAAAAACCACTGGAGTCCCCTCCAGAACTTCTTTCTCCCCACATTTAAACTTCAGGAAAAGGTACGAGTGGGAGCCAGAATCAAGAAAAAGTATGGCACCCCTAAGACTCCCTATCAGAGAGTTATTGAAAGTGGGGTATTAAACCATGAGGAGGATGAAGCACTGAGGAGGCGTAAAGCTGAACTCAACCCCTTTGAGCTAAAGAGGGGACTTGAACTAAAACTTAAAGAGTTTTTCAAATTAGTACGACAGGAAAATATCAAGGAGGTGGCATAAGATGAGCAAAATGACAAACCGCTCCTTGGTGTCGTTTACTTATGACCCAATACGAAGGTTTATATCATGGATATTCAACAACTTACAACGAAAATTGAGGATATTTTTCCCAAATTTTTGTCTTAAAACGGGAGTGAGTCCATCCAGAGAGTCTTGAAAATTCAGGGGACCCCTCCAGTGTTTTTGTCGTCCGTGATAGACCAGTATGGGAATGACCGGATAATTCCAGCGATTGTAAACAAGGGTCTGGTACCTCAGAATTTGTTGGAGAACTTGAGAATCCTGATGACTTTTGTGTTCGAGCAGAAAAAAAAGACGTACCCGTTTTTGGGACCCCTTGACTTGAACTGAGAATAAAAGGTCAATGCGCCGCTCATTGCCCTCTTCATCTGTAAAGACAGTTATTTCTGGTTTGAGAGTTTTCCAGTTAAAGAGCTTAAACTCCTGTGTCGTCAAGACAAGACGGAAAATGTCTAGGCAATATCTCTCATTCAGGAAAGTTTCATTGAATAGAGCATTATGGGACTGAGACTGTTGTTTTCTTTTTTCTGAGATTTTCTTTGGTGGCAATGTCAGTGGAGTCCTCGCAAAGTCTAGGAATTCAAGTTTGTACTATTTTGTATCGACAATCACTCAGTGACATAAGTAAAGTCAAGTAGGTAGGCTTGAGTCAATGAGGCTAAGGTTGTTCAGATAGTGGGTGAGTTTATGGCTTCAAGTCAATGGCTAAAGAGGGCAAGAGTTAAGTAAAGTGCCGCCAAAGCAAAAAATGAAAGGAGATCAAAAAATGAAAGGAATGAAACCCATAAGGTCCATGAGACCTTTATTGCTTTTGTGGTTATTGTCACTGTTGATGGTTCTGCCTTCATGTGCCTTTTTGAGCAAAGAGGGCCGAGTGAGCCAAGAGGGCAAAGAGAGCCGAGAGAGTCAAGACAAAGGTCTGAATCAGAACCAGAATCAGAATCAGAACCAGAATCATACAAATCCATCAGGGGACTCTTCTGCATCTCTATCTGCATTTTTATCTACATCATCTACATCAAAAGATCGTGCCGCTTCCTACAAGGCTGTGGTTCGTAAGCATGAAGAAAAGATGAGGCGAATCACCCTAAAATCAGGAGGCCGACTCCAGTTACCCCATGGATCTGGCTTCCAAGGTCGTTATAGTTCCCATGGCGGCCATGGTTCCCACAGCGGACCTCGTGGATCTCGTCCTCATGGTACGAAAAGAGGTGATAGTGATAAGAGGGGTGACAAAAGAAGGCCCTCTTCTGTGAATCTTGTAGGCCCCGATGGTGATGTGATTTTATTTTATAAAGAGAAAAGCCAACAAGGAGAAGATAAGATTGTGATCCAAGAGTGTGAAGTGGGTCCTGCTATAGATAAGGTGAGTGATTGCCAGCGGCCCCATGGTGCATTTATAAGAAAAGTCCCTGTGAGTGACTTTAAGCGTCGCCTTCAATCCGTGCTAAGAGTTAATAAGCTTCCTACCCTAGGTCCCAAAGAGGCTCGGCAGGTCAAAGCCTATAGAGAGGGCATAGAGGGCATGGAAGCTCCAAGTCATGACCTTGTTCGACAAAGAGATGAGGCGCAGGAAAAGGTCTCAGGCATAGAAAAGTTCATAGAGGCCTATGGAGAAGAAAATGCAGGATCTCTTATAAAAAAATTAGCTACCTTAAGAAAAAACCTTGAGGAACTTGACTCAAAAATTGACAGCAAGCAGGAGTTCGCTGATGCCGTGAGTGCTCTGAACGGAGTCATTGAAAGCTTGGTGGATGAAGTGATAGGAAGCCCTCGGGTGAACACACGTCTTTATTCAAAAGACAAAACAGGCATTGAATACAGTGTTTTGAGAGCCTATGTGAGACTAGCATTGTCTCAATATGGTTTTGTCCCCGTGTCTGCAGGTTCTTTTATCATGGGGAGCCCTAAGACTGAAAAAGTTCGAGGTTCGGATGAGACCCCTCATAAAGTAACAATTTCTAAGCCCTTTGAAATAGGCACCACAGAGGTGACTCAATGGCAGTGGTTTGTTGTGATGGGGACAAATCCTTCAAAATTCCAAGAAAAAGAGCATTGCCCAGAAAGTTATATGGAACAAGATGGAGTTTCAATGTGCGCCGATCATCCTGTGGAGAGAGTGTCTTGGGAGGACGTCCAAGAATTTATAAATGAGTACAATCGCAGGGCGAGAGAGTCCCACGGTGACAAATATGAATACCGTTTGCCTACGGAAGCGGAATGGGAATTTGCAGCCAGGGGTGGTGCAAAAGCAGGCACAAAAACAGCCTACTCCTTTGGTGACAATCCTTCAGAACTTAAAAACTATGGTTGGCATCAGGGGAACTCTGGATCTGGTAACCAAAGCCGACAATCAAGGTCCGTGGGATTGCTGAGCTCCAATCCCCTAGGGCTTTATGATGTTCATGGAAATGTGTGGGAGTGGGTCGAAGACTGGTATGAGAGGGAGTATCCTGAAGGTCCTGTCACAGACCCTAGAGGTCCGAGAAGTGGCTCTTACCGTATTGCGTGGTGGCGGTTGGAGCGGCAACGCTCGCTTCCTGCGCTCTTCCGATCGTATCAGCGATCGGCCTGATTATCGCTGGAGCGGTATCGGTTTCCGCCTTGTGAGGACGCCTATGTAACCCCTTTGCCCTTTTACACTTTTACCCTTTTCCAGGCGAAGCGAAGCGAGCCTCAGCGTGCCAGCCGTCAGGCTGGGCACAAGGCAAGAAGGAAGGAGAGGGAAAGGCTGAGCCCGCGGAGCGTGGCGAAAGCCACCCCTCTCTCCGTATTTAGTTTTTGTACTTAAGTATTGCCCGGTGATTATTCTGACTGAAAAAATGGAGGAGAGCTTTATGGATTTTCGTAGAGAACAGGATAGTATGGGTGAGGTTCAAGTTCCTGCCCATTGTTATTGGGGGGCGCAAACTCAGCGTTCCATACAAAACTTTAAGATTGGTGGGGATCGTTTTCCCAGGGAAATGATTCGTGCCCTTGGAATATTAAAGAAGGCGGGGGCCCAGGCCAATGCCCAGTTGGGACTCCTCGATGAAAAGAAGCTGCCGGCCATTGTTCAGGCCGCCTCTGAGGTCATTGAGGGAAAGTGGGATGAGCATTTTCCTTTGGTAGTTTGGCAGACGGGAAGTGGCACTCAGACAAATATGAATAGCAATGAAGTGATTGCCAACAGGGCCATTGAGATTCGAGGGGGGCAGTGTGGTGATAAAAGTATTCACCCCAATGATGATGTGAATAAGGCTCAGTCCTCCAATGATACCTTTCCCACGGCTATGCATATTGCTGTTGGCGAACAACTTTATAAGGTTTTGTTGCCCCAAATGGGCAAGTTGTTTAAGGCTTTGAGTGAGAAGTCCATGGAATTTAAAGAGATTGTTAAAATTGGGAGAACTCATTTGATGGATGCGACTCCTTTGACCTTGGGGCAAGAGTTTTCTGGTTATACCACTCAAGTGGAGCAAGGCATGATTCGAGTCAAGGGAGTTCTTCCAAGGGTTTATCCTCTGGCTCTTGGTGGAACAGCTGTGGGGACGGGTTTAAATACCCATGTTGAGTTTTCAAATATGGCTGTAGGTTTTATTGCTCGCGAGACAGAACTTCCCTTCGTGAGTGCCGAGAATAAGTTTGAGGCTTTGGCAAGTCACGATGCTTTGGTGGAGGTGAGTGGTGTTTTAAAGGTGATTGCTTGTAGTTTAATGAAAATTGCCAACGATATTCGTCTTATGGGAAGCGGACCTCGTTGTGGTATTGGGGAGTTGATCTTGCCAGCCAATGAGCCGGGGAGTTCAATTATGCCAGGAAAGGTCAACCCCACTCAATGTGAGGCTATGACCATGGTTTGTGCCCAAGTGATAGGGAATGATATGGCTGTCAGTGTGGGGGGGGCCAATGGTCATTTTGAACTCAATGTTTTTAAACCCATGATGGTTTTTAATGTTCTTAATTCCATTCGTTTAATAAGTGACGCCTGTGAGTCTTTTACAAATCATTGCATTGTAGGTCTCCAAGCCAACGAGCCTCGAATTCGCGAACACCTTGAGAATTCTCTGATGCTTGTGACGGCTTTAAATCCTCATATTGGATATGACAATGCGGCTAAAATTGCAAAACAGGCTTATGAGAAGGGCACCACTTTGAAAGAGGAGGCCATCGACCTTGGACTTCTCACGGCGGAGGAATTTGACGAAAAAGTTTGCCCAGAGAAGATGGTAAGTCCCTTTGGATAGTTCAGATAGTTCAATAAGGAACAACAATTTAAAAATGAAGCACAACTATTTACATAAGATAGACTGGCTGGATGGGGAGAAAGTTCGGCCTTATGTATTTTTTCGTCAAGGAAACGAAGTGAAAGACCCTGGAAGTCGCTTTCATTGTGACTGGTTTCCCTTTGAACCCATGGGTTTGGATTCTCTAAAGATAAGTAGCCTTGATTTCTCCGAACATATTCTCAATATGGAGCATAGAGCCTTTCGTAGCTCTCAAATGCCCATACCCCGGTGGGCCTTTTATGATTGTGCATTGATGCCGGGTTTTGTTTCGGGCTTTGCCCATAGAACCTCTATGTTATCCAAGGAATGGATAGAAGCCTTGGGAAATCGTTCTCAGATTGAGTGGACTCCCATTTCTCTTTTTATCATTATCCCCACCATGGGTGAGGGAGAGTGGATGGCTCATAATCTTTGCTCTATGAATACTTTGATAAAGAAAGAAAGCCGTTACTATGGGTTGGGATTTTTAACCAAGGCTTTTGGTCTTTGGTATGCCAATGTTGAAACCTGTTGTGGTGTGACTCAGTGGACTAGCCCCGCTCTTCGTCTCCATGCCCACTATGGAGATATGGAAATTTTATCATCTTACACTCTAGTTCACGATTACGCTCATACCTTGACTTATCGCTTGAAGGTGAATGCAAACTATTGGGAGTCTTTTTTTACTGGCCAATTTCATTCAGGTTTTACCAGAAAGTATCATAAACAGAATTTTGATCTAAACCATCAATCAGCGTCGAGTTTGATGAATCTTCAAGAAAAGATTGAGATGGGTGAGGGGCCTTTTTATCTCCATGCTTCAGACATGAGTCGCCATAAATTGGAGGGAGCACTCCCCCTTTATCAAATGGCATGAAAAAAAGCCCTATTGTGATTGTTCAGGTTGTAATTTCTTCTTAGAAGTGGAATCGAATTTTTTGTGGAAAAGAAATTTGGAAGGTACAGCCTTCCAATTACCAGTGTTTAGAGAAATTCTATAGTCAGTAGGACATCCACCACGGCCTGTTCCTGCCACACGGTACAGCAAAGCCATCGCAAGATGAAATCTAGGACCCTGAAAATAATGAATTTCAATACTTTTATTTTCAGAAGGTGCAAATACATAAGGCTGAGAGGTACAGCGCCACCTCGGAGAATGAAGAGAGTCATCTTGGAGAATAGTCTTTCCGTCGAGAATAACTCTCATTCCATCGTCAGAGACCATGGCAAACTCATAGGACTTTGATTTTGATCCATTGTTGGGCATAATAAATCCTGAAATACGCAATGAGAACCACTCATAGAGTGTATCACCATTTAGGTCTTTAATAAGGGTTCCATCATTGGTTTGAAATCCGTCTTCAAAATATAGAAAAGGGGTATTGACTTGATTCAAATGGATAAGAGTTGGAATTCTCGTGCCATGTTTCAAATAGCCATCGAGTTTCTTATTATATTTGGTTTGAGAAGAATTCAGGTAATATATATATCCAGCAAGTCCGTTGGATGAAGTGGAGCATTGTGAATTTTTAAATGGATTACAGATAATTTCCACGGTGTTTACGTTCCAAGAATGACTTTTTTTGCTGGTATCGCCATTGTTATCAACAGCTACGACATGAAAACTATGTGTTCCAACACGAAGATTTGTTAGAGTTTCTGAGTGGGATGCTTGGCAGCTCCTAGGCTCTTCGTCATTCAATTGACATGTCACTGAACTCACGCCATCTGAATCTGTCACCAGTAGGCTGATAAGGGCGTCTTTATTTTCTGCATGATCTATAGGAGCTTGATTAAAATTAATGATAGGACCTTCTCCCGGAGTTTTTTTAAGTACGGGCTCTGGAGGAGGCTCTTTTTTTGGTGGACTTGCAGGTGCGGGCTCTGGAGGAGGCTCTTTTTTTGGTGGACTTGCAGGTGCGGGCTCTGGAGGAGGCTCTTTTTCTGGTGGACTTGCAGGTGCGGGCTCTGGAGGAGGCTCTTTTTCTGGTGGACTTGCAGGTGCGGGCTCTTGAGGAGGCTCTTTTTCTGGTGGGCTTGCAGGTGCGAGTTCTTGAGGAGGCTCTTTTTCTGGCGGACTTGCAGGTGCGGGCTCTGGAGGAGGCTCTTTTTCTGGTGGACTTGCAGGCGCGGGCTCTGGAGAAGGCTCTTTTTCTGGTGGACTTGCAGGTGCGGGCTCTGGAGAAGGCTCTTTTTCTGGTGGACTTGCAGGTGCGGGTTCTGGAGGAGGTTCTTTTTCTGGTGGGCTTGGTGCAGGTTCTATTTTGGGAGGATCCAATTGCGTTGTCACAATGGGGTTTGGATTCAAGGGTTGTTGGGCCTCTTGCTCAGAACTTGGTTTGATGAACGCGCTTCTTTGTTCAAGGCAACCCACTAAAAAAAACAAAGATATTAAGAGTGTCAGTAGTGAAAAAGAAATTCTCATTGTATCTCCAATTATTTTTCTTATAAATGAACCAACTTGGAGATACATGCAGTATATTTTACACATTGAAATAAATTTCTTATTCTCTTGATCGGGAATATAAAAATAAACTTTAATATTAATTGGAAAATGTTGTACTTTAACGAGACATTCGCCAATTGTTGTTGGGTCCACTATTACATCTCTTTAAAATTATAACAATGATATGATATAGGACTTTTTTATGGTGGAGGGAGAGCGAATGAGTGCAGGTTGGCAGTTTGGAATCGACCGGGGGGGGCCTTTACCGATATTGTGGCGCGCAGGCCGGATGGTGGCTATGTGATTCGTAAGATGCTTTCCGACGCTCCGGAGGACGAAGACGATGCTGCACTCCAGGGCAGTGACTCCCCGGACACAATGGCAAACTTTTGGATGTTGGCACAACGTGTCGAACCACAATTTCATTTGTCTTAATGTTCAGCTCAACCTCCTTTACCAGTAGCCTTACAATCTCCTTTTTTTGCTCAAAACTCAATACCTTTAAGTTGGCACTCACTTTTTTTTGGAATTCTTGGAGTTGATCTACAAGCTGTAATTGTTGTCCTTCTTGCCTTTGCTCATACTCTAAAGATTGCTTTTCATTTTCAAGTTGCTTTATTTTGCCTCTTATTTTTTTTAATCGTGACTCTATTTCTGATAGATTTAGAGTTCCATTTTGATAAAGATCCAAGAGACGTTCCTTTTCATGTGTTATTTGACGAATCTCCTGAGCCTTTTTTGCAATTAATTTTTCCAATGATTGTTGTTGGCCTTTTTGCTCATGAATTCTATTTGTATACTCATCTATAACTGCCTGAGGATTTTCAAGTAATTTAACTGTTTGTTCCCAAACTAAGTCATCTAAAACTTCAACTCTTACGGGATGAGATGAGCAAACTCTACCTTTAGCTGGCCATCTATGACCATCTTGTCCCATACAGCGATAATAACAACGCTTATACCTTGAATTAGAAGCGGGTTTGCCATAGATCGAATAACCACACTCTTTGCATCGTAAAAGACCACTTAACAAATACTCATATTTTTTATTATTCCGAGGGGAAAGTTTTTTGTTAGTTTCCAATTGACTGGATGCATCTTGAAAAGTTTTTGAAGAAATTATAGATGGAACGGGAATATATATCCAATCCTTTTTATTTCGATCGGAAGAGCTTGATTTAGGATTTTTTGGATAAAAATTATTGTCTCTTGCTAACTTGGTTGGACGCAACCTTTCTACCTGGATAGTCTTTCTAAAAGCAGCTTGTCCATAATAAGCGGGGTTTTTAAGCATACACCAAACAGTTGAACGCTCCCAAATACCTTGTTGTTTTTTAGTAGGCACCCCCCTTATATTTAATTCCTTTGCAATTGCTCTAATACTTAGTTTGTTTCGGCAATACATTTGAAAAACATCTTTAACAACTTTAGACTCTTCTGGATGGACCTCATATCGTGCGTCAGCGGAGTCTGCTTTCGGAATATATATATAACCATAGGGAGCTCCACATAAAACGCTAACAAAGCCCTTAGAAGCCTTTTGAAGTTTACCCCTTCGACTTCTTTCCATAATTTTTTCTCTTTCATATTCTGAAATGACTCCTTGTATTTGTAGCAAAAGCTGATCTTCGGGTGAATTTGTAATATCTCTATTAGAAAAAATAATTTCAACACCTAGCCTCTGAAATTCTTCAATTAGAATCAATTGATGGGCATATTTACGAGCTAATCTGTCTGGACATAACACAAGTACCTTTGTAACCTCCCCAGAAAAAGCTTTGTCGCGAAGGGAGTCTAAAGCAGGACGAACAAGGGTGGCACCACTCACACCATTATCCGTAAATATAAGATCCTCCTCTACACAAAAGCTGTGTTCCTTAGCGAAATCGTGAAGACTAGAAATCTGTGAATCAATGGTTCCCTCTTGAGCTTGTTTATCTGAGGACACTCGACAATAAAGAGCTACTGATGTTTCCATTTTTAACCTCCATTATTTTCTGTTGTTTTACTTTCTGCTTTAGTAACTGCTCGCACCTTACATAGGAATTTCTCCCTTGAGAGCCATATTGATGGCCTCTAAGGAAGAGAACCCCTTGTTTCTCATAGTCTTGACATAACTGGTAATCCGACAAAAGTGCTTTGCCATTTTTGCTGTCCTGAAGCAACCTGATACTTTCTTTTTCACCTTATTCATTCTCAAGTCTCGCTCGGCTCTGTTGTTGGTTGGGTCCACCTCTTTCACTTTGGCAAAGAGAAGGATTTCTGCTTCATATTTTTTAAAGCGGAGCCAAAGATTTTGAGCATCTGTATGTTTCACTCGTCCTTTTTTACCATTCTTCTCTGGAAAGGGAGGAAGCTCCTTTAAAGCCCTTGTGAGAATATTCCTATACCTCCTCTGAAGAGTTTGATACTCCTTTCGAGTCAATATCTTAGATTTTCTTTTTTGGACCAATTCAACAGCTTCCTGAAGAAGTTTTTTCAGATTGGTGGCCCATTTCGAACCAGAGCTATCCTCCACAAATTTCAATTCCCTAAGAAGATGGGCAACGCACAGAGCATGAAGCATATCTGTATAAGAAAAATAGGGACTCCAACAGTCATGTACCAAGATACCTCCATACCTGTCCAATATGCCAATATCTTTGATGGCATCTTTTCCACGGGAAGGATGGATGAACTGCAATGTAAGATCACCACAGCTATAAGTATGAATCCAGTAGTTCTTCTTATTGACTCTCATGGAGGTTTCGTCAACATGAATGACCACAGACTCAAGGATTTGTTGTTTTGCCCATTGTTCCCACTCTTGAAGAGATTCGCTCAGTTGAGAAATATACTTCAACATGGTTGAGGGTGAGATAAAGCGGCCAACGAGACCCTTGTAGTGTTCACCAACACGCTGGAGAGACATCATTTGAATGACAATAAAATTAATAATTGAGGCCCTAATTCCAATACCATATTGGATCGGTCCATCTATGCCCTCTGGGAATGGGCCTTTGTTTTCTGTACCACATTCATGGCACTCTTTGATTTCAGAGGTGACAGTGTGGGTGTTTATCTCATAGAGAATATCAATTTTTTTACGCTCTTCGGAGCCTTTCATCTCAGTTTCCTTCAAATCGGCCCCACATTTAGAGCAATTTGATGGAGACACTGTTTCCTTGCTCTCTGTGTCCTTACTGTTATCGAGCCTTGATCCTTTCTTGCTGTCTTCCTCAGCCCCTTCCTTATTACGGTTCCCATTGCTACCAGAGTTCTGAGAAGGGGGCAGCCCACTATTGCTGGAGTTTTTACGAGTCTTTTTTTCCAAAAATAAAGTCACTACAACTGTGAGAATGGTCAGCATGGACTGAATAAATAGTTTAGTCTCTCGTGGGATACTCTTGTCAGAAAGAATCTTCTTAGATTCCTTCTGGAGGTTTTCAATTTCGCTTCGTAAGGATTGTTTTCTTGTATTCACGAAAGAATTATTAAATGGGGAGGCTTGAGAATCAATACTTTAGTATAAAAATGGTCTTTAGGCTAAAAGTCTGGTGTAGAAGGGGTGCGAGCAGTTACCTGCTTTAATTGTTTCTTTATTTTTGGAACAACAACTTCGTATGTCTGTTGAACCCGTGTGGCTTGGTCGCTTTGATAGACACTTTTTAACTGAGCTGTCCATGGATTTTGATGTTTTGTTTGGTGGGCCATTATCATTCCTTTGACTATGGTTCGAAGCTAAATGGGAAGAATCCTCAGGTGCAATGCCGTTTCCTTAAGCCACCACACCCCTCTGCCTCTGCGTTAAGCTATTTCTTTTAAAAGAACTCCCAGCGCTTTTGATAGACCTTTCATAGCTTCTTTTGAAGTGCCTCCTCTTCTCCATTGAAATCTTCATCAGCAACTTTATCTGCTTCCTAAATTTCTGATAGAGCCCCGCAACAAAAAGAGGGATGCTATCCATTATGAAATCAAGAATCAGTTTAAAGTTAGGTTTTTTGTAGTCATTTTTTACCAACTGATTCACACTGTCTTCATCCTCATTTATGCTCATTTGAATCTTTGTATAATTGAAGAGCCAAAAATAAGAATACAGCTCTTGCAATATTCCATTAAGGCTTGTTGAGTGCCACTGCTCCATTTTCATTGTCGATGTAAAATCACGAAATGTCGTTTCTATTTCCCAACGACGAGAGTAAAGAGCAACCATATCCTTCTTGTCCAAGGAGCCATGCGGAAGATTAGTGGCCAAAACAGAGAACTCCCCAGTCTTTGGGTTTTTATACTTATAGAGATGAATGACCACCCCCTCAATAACCATTTGTGAATACCAACCTGGGCCATTAAATAAATTTACGATGGGGATAAAAGTAGAGCCTCGCTTACAACACGCAATAAAGAAGTTACTGGCTTGAGCATGGGCCTTAATAATCTCTGTAGATAAATAAAGCCTATCGTAGAGAGTTATGCTATTACTCTCAAAACTACCTATCATTTGAATAGCATTGGCGATTTCGTTGAGAGCGGGAGAAAAGCAAAGATTCTTTGTCACACCCGATAAAACGTCATAAGCATGAGATAGATACATACGTAAGAAATGAGTTTCCATCTCATTTGGGCAAGGGTACCCACAATAACCCTCCTTTAAAAGATCTTTAGAGCGAGGAAGTGCTAATTGGTCGCCATCTATGGCATAGATATAAAAACCATGAAACGTTTTTCTCAATGGTTCGTAGTCTGTAATCAGAGATTCAAAGATATCTTTGAAAAATAGGTAAGAAATACTTTGACGTATCTTGCTGAGACTGCTTTTGACTGGCATGAGAAGCAGGTCACCAAAATGAGTCCATACCGTCTTAAGAGCGATTTGGTAGCCTTCGTAATTTGTTCCTGAAATAAGATAGATAATGGTAAAAAAGAAAATTTGAGGATTAAATTTTCGATTCCTTTTTTGTTTTTCTGGATCGACAAGGTGCTCTGGCTTGAAGGAAGAATCAAGTTTTGGTAGAATAAAATGGTCATCTGTGACGCGAACTCGTCATTTGGGGGCTTTCGAGATCAATATTGGATTGCATGTGACTTACTCCTTGGTTGAGGGTTGGGTGTAAAATAAAACAAGTCTTATTCTTGTCGATTTATCTAATGATTTCAAGAGATTTTTCTTAAGGAAACGGCATTGATCCTCAGGTGGATGCCAACGATAGCGAGCATATTTACGACCAATTGCATAAAGTGAATGATTATATATATTTATGGAAATTTCAATGGAAAAGTTGTCTATTGTGTCCGGGGAGTTTGTCAGCCCCGTCCTTTCGAATATCTTTGCACACTACGCCTTTGACATTTGGTTCAAAGGTGCAGTCAAGAAGTACACGAGAGGACAAGTGGAAATGTATCGCTACTGCGATGACATCATATTCTGCTGTGAACTTCAGGAGGATGCTGAGAAGGTTTACAGATCACTCCAAGGACCAATGCCGTTTCCTTAAGCCACCACACCCCTCTGCCTCTGCGTTAAGCTATTTCTTTTAAAAGAACTCCCAGCCCTTTTGATAGACCTTTCATAGCTTCTTTTGAAGTGCCTCCTCTTCTCCATTGAAATCTTCATCAGCAACTTTATCTGCTTCCTAAATTTCTGATAGAGCCCCGCAACAAAAAGGGGGATGCTATCCATTATGAAATCAAGAATCAGTTTAAAGTTAGGTTTTTTGTAGTCATTTTTTACCAACTGATTCACACTGTCTTCATCCTCATTTATGCTCATTTGAATCTTTGTATAATTGAAGAGCCAAAAATAAGAATACAGCTCTTGCAATATTCCATTAAGGCTTGTTGAGTGCCACTGCTCCATTTTCATTGTCGATGTAAAATCACGAAATGTCGTTTCTATTTCCCAACGACGAGAGTAAAGAGCAACCATATCCTTCTTGTCCAAGGAGCCATGCGGAAGATTAGTGGCCAAAACAGAGAACTCCCCAGTCTTTGGGTTTTTATACTTATAGAGATGAATGACCACCCCCTCAATAACCATTTGTGAATACCAACCTGGGCCATTAAATAAATTTACGATGGGGATAAAAGTAGAGCCTCGCTTACAACGCGCAATAAAGAAGTTACTGGCTTGAGCATGGGCCTTAATAATCTCTGTAGATAAATAAAGCCTATCGTAGAGAGTTATGCTATTACTCTCAAAACTACCTATCATTTGAATAGCATTGGCGATTTCGTTGAGAGCGGGAGAAAAGCAAAGATTCTTTGTCACACCCGATAAAACGTCATAAGCATGAGATAGATACATACGTAAGAAATGAGTTTCCATCTCATTTGGGCAAGGGTACCCACAATAACCCTCCTTTAAAAGATCTTTAGAGCGAGGAAGTGCTAATTGGTCGCCATCTATGGCATAGATATAAAAGCCATGAAACGTTTTTCTCAATGGTTCGTAGTCTGTAATCAGAGATTCAAAGATATTTTTAAAAAATAGGTAAGAAATACTTTGACGTATCTTGCTGAGACTGCTTTTGACTGGCATGAGAAGCAGGTCACCAAAATGAGTCCATACCGTCTTAAGAGCGATTTGGTAGCCTTCGTAATTTGTTCCGGAAATAAGATAGATAATAGTAAAAAAGAAAATTTGAGGATTAAATTTTCGATTCCTTTTTTGTTTTTCTGGATCGACAAGGTGCTCTGGCTTGAAGGAAGAATCAAGTTTTGGTAGAATAAAATGGTCATCTGTGACGCGAACTCGTCATTTGGGGGCTTTCGAGATCAATATTGGATTGCATGTGACTTACTCCTTGGTTGAGGGTTGGGTGTAAAATAAAACAAGTCTTATTCTTGTCGATTTATCTAATAATTTCAAGAGATTTTTCTTAAGGAAACGAGCCTGTAAACTATTTTGTGTAACTGCCGAATCATATTAGGATGAACTATCATCCTGAAAGGAGAAGGCAGAATGGATATCAAGACAATAGGCAAGGAACTAGCGAAGAACGTCAAGACCCAAAAGGATTTATCCGACATAACGGGTCAACTGATGAAGGTTGTTTTAGAGACGGCCCTTAATGCGGAAATGGACGATCACCTAGGTTATGAGAGGCATGAGAAGTCTGAGACCCGCAAATCCAACACTCGCAATGGTTACAGTAGAAAGACCATAAAGGGAGAGAAAGGCGAGGTGGAGCTTCAGGTCCCCCGTGACCGAAGTGCCTCCTTTGAACCTCAAGTCATTCCCAAGGGTAAGACTCGTCTTGAGGGCTTTGAAGACAGTATCCTGACCCTCTATGCGAGGGGAATGACGACCAGGGATATTCAAGGAGCTATCAAAGACCTCTACCATGGTGCAGAGATATCCCACTCTGATAGCCAACGTGACGGATGCTGTTATTGATGAAGTTACGGCTTGGCAGAACCGCCCCTTGGATAGCACTTACCCTATCGTATTTTTGGACTGTATCGTGGTGAAGGTCCATCAAGACAAGAGAGTTATTAATAAGGCGATTTACCTAGCTCTTGGTATTACAGAGGAGGGTCAGAAAGACTTGTTGGGCCTATGGATTTCTGAAAATGAGGGTTCAAAGTTTTGGTTGAGTGTTTTGACTGAGCTGCAAAATCGAGGGTTGAAAGATGTATTTATATTTTCTGTAGATGGTCTTACAGGTTTTCCTCAAGCCATTTCAGCGGCTTTTCCCAAGTCTAAAGTGCAACTGTGCATTGTCCATATGGTCCGCAATTCCCTTCGCTATGTTCCTTCCAAGGATATGAAAGCTGTCGCCCAAGACCTCAAGTCCATTTATGGCTCTACGACTCTGACAGAAGCTGAAAAGGCCCTTGAGGAATTTTGTACCAAGTGGTCTTCAAAGTATCCGAATATTGAAAAGTCTTGGCGTAGGAATTGGGACAATCTCATCACTATTTTCGATTATCCGGATGAAATCAGAAAGATTTTTTATACCACAAACGCCATAGAGTCGTTAAATAGCGTGATCCGCAAGGCGATCAGAAATCGTAAGATATTTCCCAGTGATCGGTCGGCTTTAAAAGTTGTATATTTAGCGATAAAAATGGCCTCTAAGCGATGGACACGACCATTACACAACTGGAAGCCAGCCATGAACAGGTTTGCCATTGAATACGGTGACCGTTTTGACAACTAAGTTTTTTAATAAGGTCCACCACCTGCCTTATAAGGGGGCTTAAAAGCCCCTCTAAGGCGTTGACAGAAGTACTGGAATACCGAGACTATGGTTAGGGTAATATAGTATGGGAACCTAAATACATGCCCTCTTGGTGCAGATTTGGGTTTCCATTTTTTTTCATATTTCATCCCAATGCTGGTATTTCTCGAATATCCTAAGTTAAAAAAAATAAAAAAAGGGGGTAATATAGTATGGGAACCTAAACACATGAACCCTTTGATGAGATTGGAATTTCCATTTTTTTGAGAGAGCCATTGCTGATTTTTTTTCAACCAAGATGATAATTATTTATTTGAGTTCTTTCCAGTTCTGATATGATCCCATTACGGCTCCATAATACAATCAAAAGTCCAGAGTAACTAAAGAGGCCAATTATATAGACCAGCGAAGATGTCCACCTCCCCATTAACTTAATAATGCATTGTGACTGACAAAATCGCTTGAAGGAAAAAATGTCAATTATACATTGACGAATAATATGGGACTGTGCTTTTTACCAGGAGTGGAGCCACATAAGTGGCTTTAAGATTTAAGAAAAAAATTGCAGTTACACAATTATTTTTACAGTCCCAAGGAAACGGCATTGCTCCAAGGACCAATGCCGTTTCCTTAAGCCACCACACCCCTCTGCCTCTGCGTTAAGCTATTTCTTTTAAAAGAACTCCCAGCCCTTTTGATAGACCTTTCATAGCTTCTTTTGAAGTGCCTCCTCTTCTCCATTGAAATCTTCATCAGCAACTTTATCTGCTTCCTAAATTTCTGATAGAGCCCCGCAACAAAAAGAGGGATGCTATCCATTATGAAATCAAGAATCAGTTTAAAGTTAGGTTTTTTGTAGTCATTTTTTACCAACTGATTCACACTGTCTTCATCCTCATTTATGCTCATTTGAATCTTTGTATAATTGAAGAGCCAAAAATAAGAATACAGCTCTTGCAATATTCCATTAAGGCTTGTTGAGTGCCACTGCTCCATTTTCATTGTCGATGTAAAATCACGAAATGTCGTTTCTATTTCCCAACGACGAGAGTAAAGAGCAACCATATCCTTCTTGTCCAAGGAGCCATGCGGAAGATTAGTGGCCAAAACAGAGAACTCCCCAGTCTTTGGGTTTTTATACTTATAGAGATGAATGACCACCCCCTCAATAACCATTCGTGAATACCAACCTGGGCCATTAAATAAATTTACAATGGGGATAAAAGTAGAGCCTCGCTTACAACGCGCAATAAAGAAGTTACTGGCTTGAGCATGGGCCTTAATAATCTCTGTAGATAAATAAAGCCTATCGTAGAGAGTTATGCTATTACTCTCAAAACTACCTATCATTTGAATAGCATTGGCGATTTCGTTCAGAGCGGGAGAATAGCAAAGATTCTTTGTCACACCCGATAAAACGTCATAAGCATGAGATAGATACATACGTAAGAAATGAGTTTCCATCTCATTTGGGCAAGGGTACCCACAATAACCCTCCTTTAAAAGATCTTTAGAGCGAGGAAGTGCTAATTGGTCGCCATCTATGGCATAGATATAAAAACCATGAAACGTTTTTCTCAATGGTTCGTAGTCTGTAATCAAAGATTCAAAGATATCTTTGAAAAATAGGTAAGAAATACTTTGACGTATCTTGCTGAGACTGCTTTTGACTGGCATGAGAAGCAGGTCACCAAAATGAGTCCATACCGTCTTAAGAGCGATTTGGTAGCCTTCGTAATTTGTTCCGGAAATAAGATAGATAATGGTAAAAAAGAAAATTTGAGGATTAAATTTTCGATTCCTTTTTTGTTTTTCTGGATCGACAAGGTGCTCTGACTTGAAGGAAGAATCAAGTTTTGGTAGAATAAAATGGTCATCTGTGACGCGAACTCGTCATTTGGGGGCTTTCGAGATCAATATTGGATTGCATGTGACTTACTCCTTGGTTGAGGGTTGGGTGTAAAATAAAACAAGTCTTATTCTTGTCGATTTATCTAATAATTTCAAGAGATTTTTCTTAAGGAAACGGCATTGCTCCAAGGACGAACCGAGAGGTTTTCCCTTAAGATGAATGTAGAGAAAACCAAGCGTATCACCTTTTCTAAAGCCAAGGCTCGACGAGGTGAGAAGCAAGGTACCTTCGACTTCTTAGGTTTCACCTTCTACATAAGTAAACGCAGAGGGCGCATACTGCCCAAGATTAAATCCAATGGACGTAGAATAAGGAAGAAGCTACAGGTAGTCAAAGAGTGGTGCCGAGCCAACCGTCACAGAGGTACATTGTGCGAGCTGTGGGAGAGGTTTTGCAAGAAGCTCAGAGGACACGCCCAGTACTATGCTGTCTCCGATAATTACAAAGGAGTGAAGAATTTCTTTCACTACGCCATTAGGATTTTCTTCAAATGGATGAACAGACGTAGTCAGCGAAGATCTTTTGATTGGAATAAGTTTAACAGGTTCCTTGCTAACTTTCCTCCACCAAGGGTTCGCATAGTACACAAGCTGTATTGATATAGTTGAGTGAGTAGAGTTATCGTCCGCCTATTGCCTTAATTGGGCACGATGGGTGGGAACGGGGGTTGGGTCGGGTAACCGGCCCTTCTACCCAATAATGTTATCACATCTGTAATACTTCCCGGATATAATCTGTAAGCTATTGGAAGGCTAGCACTCTTAATATTGGAATCTACTTTGAAGTTTTGACTTAAAATACCTAAATTGGTTTGAGCCAAATTCTCGCCATCTCTATTGTAACCTCTTTCCAAGAAGTCATTCTCAGAACCATAAGAGGAAATAGAAGTAATGTCGAACATGACGGCTTGAGAACTATCCTTATGGCTTTGAATCCAATTCATAAAAAAATTTTCTATAGCATCTTCATCATTACCAATAATAGATAGAAATTTACTTATTAATTTTGAATTCAGATTATGATCATTTGAAACATAAGAAGCCTCACACCATAAAGGGCAATGCCGTTTCCTTAAGCCACCACACCCCTCTGCCTCTGCGTTAAGCTATTTCTTTTAAAAGAACTCCCAGCCCTTTTGATAGACCTTTCATAGCTTCTTTTGAAGTGCCTCCTCTTCTCCATTGAAATCTTCATCAGCAACTTTATCTGCTTCCTAAATTTCTGATAGAGCCCCGCAACAAAAAGGGGGATGCTATCCATTATGAAATCAAGAATCAGTTTAAAGTTAGGTTTTTTGTAGTCATTTTTTACCAACTGATTCACACTGTCTTCATCCTCATTTATGCTCATTTGAATCTTTGTATAATTGAAGAGCCAAAAATAAGAATACAGCTCTTGCAATATTCCATTAAGGCTTGTTGAGTGCCACTGCTCCATTTTCATTGTCGATGTAAAATCACGAAATGTCGTTTCTATTTCCCAACGACGAGAGTAAAGAGCAACCATATCCTTCTTGTCCAAGGAGCCATGCGGAAGATTAGTGGCCAAAACAGAGAACTCCCCAGTCTTTGGGTTTTTATACTTATAGAGATGAATGACCACCCCCTCAATAACCATTTGTGAATACCAACCTGGGCCATTAAATAAATTTACGATGGGGATAAAAGTAGAGCCTCGCTTACAACGCGCAATAAAGAAGTTACTGGCTTGAGCATGGGCCTTAATAATCTCTGTAGATAAATAAAGCCTATCGTAGAGAGTTATGCTATTACTCTCAAAACTACCTATCATTTGAATAGCATTGGCGATTTCGTTGAGAGCGGGAGAATAGCAAAGATTCTTTGTCACACCCGATAAAACGTCATAAGCATGAGATAGATACGTACGTAAGAAATGAGTTTCCATCTCATTTGGGCAAGGGTACCACAATAACCCTCCTTTAAAAGATCTTTAGAGCGAGGAAGTGCTAATTGGTCGCCATCTATGGCATAGATATAAAAGCCATGAAACGTTTTTCTCAATGGTTCGTAGTCTGTAATCAGAGATTCAAAGATATTTTTAAAAAATAGGTAAGAAATACTTTGACGTATCTTGCTGAGACTGCTTTTGACTGGCATGAGAAGCAGGTCACCAAAATGAGTCCATACCGTCTTAAGAGCGATTTGGTAGCCTTCGTAATTTGTTCCGGAAATAAGATAGATAATAGTAAAAAAGAAAATTTGAGGATTAAATTTTCGATTCCTTTTTTGTTTTTCTGGATCGACAAGGTGCTCTGGCTTGAAGGAAGAATCAAGTTTTGGTAGAATAAAATGGTCATCTGTGACGCGAACTCGTCATTTGGGGGCTTTCGAGATCAATATTGGATTGCATGTGACTTACTCCTTGGTTGAGGGTTGGGTGTAAAATAAAACAAGTCTTATTCTTGTCGATTTATCTAATAATTTCAAGAGATTTTTCTTAAGGAAACGGCATTGCCATAAAGGGTAAAGGTAATAGGGCTCTTTTGTAATGATTTTAAAAAAAGATAAATAAAGAATTTGTTCATAATCATCTGGAAAAGATTTTTTAAGTATTTGTATCAAACCTAATCTCTTGCTAATGTATTTCAATAAATGGAGAGAACCAATATCTTGGGAAGATGTTGGAATACTGGGTTGAGATTTAGGAATTAGTTTACCTGTTGATGGGTCCTTTTTGCCAAGGTAAACCTTTTTAGAACGAGATTGTTTCTTCTCTTTGTCCCAAGAGCTTGTGGACCTATAGAGGTAAGTTTGGCCCTTTATTTCTTGCTCATATATAGAAGACATGACCACAATTATGGCTATGAATGCAACGCGTTGTCAAGACTTTAAAAGGATAAGCATTCAATATATTCGACTTCAGAGCAAAAACTAGACTTTAATCCACAACCTAGCGATAACTGAAGAAGATTTCAGGAACGTATTGACTCATTTAATAGCTAGTTCAAGAGGTTTTCACATACACGCTCGACTTTATTGGGGCTGTGGATGACGATTTCTGCGGAGTATAGGGGCTGGAGGTTTTCGCTGACGGGGCATCCTCTGGCGCCCACTTCATAGGTGGAGCAGGGGCCTTTTTTATCACAAATGGATGCCTGAACATGCATGCCCAAAGAATCTTGTGGGCAGATATACCTTGTTTGTGGGTCGACCTCAACCGTGGGAGATAATTTGCGAGAGTTTTCTATGCACCAAACCCAAATGGGTTGTCCATCCGTTTTGTTGTTGTAGGCACTGGAGGGACCGTGGTCAAGGGAGTCGTGTCGCTTTGTGTACTCCGTGTCGTTGGGGCCCTTTCCAGGGTCATTATAGGCTCTGGCCCAAGGGCCTGATGATGTTGTTATGCCTATTAAAAAGAATACCATAGGAAGGTGTTTAAGGTATTTCATAGGGTCTCCTCATAGGGATAAGGATACGAGATACTTTAAGTATCAGTAAGTATCGATGATTCATGTTTTCATTATTTATTATATCGTAAATAAATGCTTGTTTTATAAGCTTTTTGAAGACTTTCTCTCCATTTTCTATACTTCTGTAATGAACTGGGAGTTCTCCATTGTCCAG
The DNA here is from genome assembly GCA_965261545.1 of Bdellovibrionales bacterium. GTDB lineage: Bacteria > Bdellovibrionota > Bdellovibrionia > Bdellovibrionales > UBA1609 > CBDHDF01. Next base: position 160,207 of record CBDHDF010000007.1, read on the forward strand.
TGGTGTTAGGCGACAAGTGAGGGGTGAGACGAAGTGTAACCTAACTTAGCTAGTCGCTGTCGCGAAATAGACTTAAGAAGTCTTGCGATTCAGCTTCAAGGTGGTTTTTTGGTAAATTATAATCTCCAATTTGTATAAATTCTTTAAAGGGATTTCTTTCCTGAAGATAGCGAGTAGAGAATTCTAGGTCAAAACGGGCAACAATTCTGATTTAAAAGTCGTTCCACTTTAGCCCGCATTTCTCACGAGCTTGTTAGCCCACTTTCGACTTTCATCAATTTCCTTTTGGGATGCACTTAATCATACATACATCTGTTCCTGGAAGTTGGCTATATATTCCCCGCTTCTGTGCTAGGATTTTGGGGTCGACAGCTGCGCAGGCGTTTTGATCGGCGGCTGACGCGTTTACCCAACGTTGCGTCGATGTTCTGCCATGGTTGGCCCATCTCGCCGAGTTGTAACATCTTACTCCTATAGGTTGGTGGTTTGAATTGAAACGCACTCTTGTCAAGTTGGCGGATACGACGGATGAGGAGCCGTAGGATTTTCCTTCATAAAGGTAAAGTCCTAGAGGGCAGTCGACATAAATGCAAAATTTCACCTAGTTTGACCCACCCAATTTCACCTGGTTTGACCCACCCAATTTCACGAAGTTTGACCCACTGAATTTCACCAAACATTGACCCACTTAGATCTTCATAGATATTCTTTCTGCGCTACGCATTAACGAGGAGGTGTCTATGGGCAAACAAGGTAAGAAAAAAGGAGCAAGAATGATCAACAATATTAAGAAATACATAGAGCTTGGACTCAGTTCGAGACAAATAGCTCGAGCTATGGGTGTTAGTCGGAACACTGTGAAGAAGTATGTGAAGGATAGTCCCGGAGGCCCTAACAGCCGCTCAAAGGGGTCGCATGGGCCCTACCAAGCCCCATGGTCATCCAAGGTGAATTGGACAGATGTTCGCCTCAAACAAAGCCTAGGGACTCAATTAGCTCATTACTGGGAGCGACATATTCAGTCCGAGATTGACGGTGTGAGTTATCTTTCTTTTTGGAGAGAGTTTCGTCGGAGGCACCCAAGTATAAAGCTTGATATGCACCAGACATTCACCCCTGGTGAACGGAGTGAGTTTGACTATAAGGGAAAAGACTCTTGTTTTGGCTATACAGATGCCAAGACTGGGGAGTTCATCCAATGTCGATTATTTGGGATGATACTTCCATCGAGTCAGTTTTTCTTTCCCTGCGCCACATTAACAGAGCAGCGGGAAGATGTTTTTTCCTCCATAGCTTCTGGTTTTGAGTTTTTTGGTGGTGTGACCGGAACCATTGCTTTTGATAACGCAAAGGTTCAAGTGACAAGAGCTGATACTTATGATCCCGATATTAACTCTGAGTTTCACCTCTTGTGTGATCACTACAATGTGGCTCCTTTGGCGATGAGGCCATCTCATCCCAAAGACAAGAGTCTTATCGAAAATACCCTTGGAGTCTTTTGGCGCTGGTCTTGGCCCCAGATAAGAGAGCGACAAATGTATTCTCTAGCAGACATCAACGCTGAGTTGAAGCATTTGGCAGCTATTTTCAATGATCGTATTCAAAAAAAGTATGGGTTGAGTCGTCGACAGAAGTTTGAATCTTTTGAGAAGTCAAAATTGAATCCTCTTCCTGAAAGACGCTATGAGAGTGGATTCTGGAAGCATGCCAAGGTTCATCCGGATTGTCACATTCAATATAACTACAATTTTTACTCTGTTCCTTATAAGCATCGCGGCAAGAAATTAGATATTCGTATTAGCCAACAATGCTTGGAGGTTTATTCAGAATTAGAGCGGGTGGCGATACATCACATCCCCCAGGGCAGTCGAGGGCGCTACTTTACGACAAAATCTCATCTCCCTGAGTCCCACCGGGCCATTTTAGAGCAAACGCCACAAAATGTACTTAAAGAGGCATCAAGCCTTGGAGAAAGCATTCACAAAGTTGCCGAGCGGCTTATCAAAGAGCCTCGCCATCCGCTTATGTATCTTCGTCGTGTTCAGGGGATACTCAATCTAAGAAAACGGTATTCAACAGCTTCTTTGGAGCAGGCTTGCTCATTTTTTGTAGATGCAGCTTTAAGTGACATTAGGGTTCGTGGAGTTGAGAAAGTCATTTCAGCAAAAAGTCATCGAAAAGAGGAGCCAAGAGTCTGCCGTCAACCTAATGAAAATTTAAGAGGTTCAGAGCACTGGGAGAATGCTTGCCGCCACTAATCACATAGCCCCGGTGGGTGGTTCTCAACCACCTAACGGGTCATTTTGACCTCCATAAGAGAGGTCGTATAGGAGAAGAAAATGATTAAACAAACAGAAAATTTATTAGAGATATTAAAAATGAGGGGAGTTTTAGCAACCTTGAGCCAGAGGCTCAAAGAAGCTGAGGAGCAGGATCTTGGTTACGAGGACTTTCTAAATGTCATCTTTGAGGACGAAAAAATCCATCGTGACAATCAGAAGGTCTTAAGACTTATCAAAAGAGCAGCTTTGAAGCAAAAAGCAAGCCTTGAGGCCTTTGAAACCAAGCCCAGCCGAGGAGTCGATCGAAGAGTTTTGAGTGATCTAGCCCTTATGAGATTTGCTCAAAGAGGTCAAAATATAATTATCTCTGGCCCAACAGGTGTTGGAAAGTCATATTTGGCTTGTGCCATAGGCAATCACGCCTGTCGCCAGGGTTTTTCCACTCAGTTCTTCAGAATGAATACTCTTGTTGAAAAATTCAACTTAGAAAGAGCCCAGGGGACATATCTAAACTTCCTTAAAAGGCTAAAATCAATCTCTATACTTGTGTTGGATGACTTTGGTATCAAACCCCTTACCTCCAGCCAATATCAAGACCTTTACGATGTGATTGATGAACGAGGCCCTGACCTGAGCCTCATTCTTACAACCCAACTTCCAATAAAAAATTGGAGTGAAGTCATTGGGGATCCCATCGTTTGTGAAGCTATTATGGATCGCATAACCTCTCAAGCTATCAAAATAGCCATGTCTGGAAGCTCATTTAGGCAGAGAAAGACGATTTAAGGAGAATCCATGCAAAAGCAGACCTTAGAAGACACCATCAGAAGACACTCCATCGGAACTATTGAATCATGTACCCGCCAGTTATCCACAAAATTTACCCACGGCAGCGCTGCGTTGATAGACATCGGGGTCACAGACGCAGCGTCACCATGGATAAATTTGTGGATAACTGGCTCGCTATTCTCTGCCATTTTGAGCCATGGGTTCAACATCCCCATCGAAAAACCCTCCATTGAAACCTCAAAAATGGGAAGGGCCGAGATTCTCAATGACAAAGTGGCCAATTTTAGTTGGCATCTAACATTCTGGCAAATAAGCCTTAACCCACCGTTGGGACATCGTGACATTGAGGGTGTAAAAGTTACTGAGTCAGCAGAAAAAAGAAGGTTTAAATTGACAAAGTTTGAGCCACCGTGAAATTCAAAATTGGACCTCAAATTGACTGACTGAGGGGTCAATGCCGTTTCCTTAAGCCACCACACCCCTCTGCCTCTGCGTTAAGCTATTTCTTTTAAAAGAACTCCCAGCCCTTTTGATAGACCTTTCATAGCTTCTTTTGAAGTGCCTCCTCTTCTCCATTGAAATCTTCATCAGCAACTTTATCTGCTTCCTAAATTTCTGATAGAGCCCCGCAACAAAAAGAGGGATGCTATCCATTATGAAATCAAGAATCAGTTTAAAGTTAGGTTTTTTGTAGTCATTTTTCACCAACTGATTCACACTGTCTTCATCCTCATTTATGCTCATTTGAATCTTTGTATAATTGAAGAGCCAAAAATAAGAATACAGCTCTTGCAATATTCCATTAAGGCTTGTTGAGTGCCACTGCTCCATTTTCATTGTCGATGTAAAATCACGAAATGTCGTTTCTATTTCCCAACGACGAGAGTAAAGAGCAACCATATCCTTCTTGTCCAAGGAGCCATGCGGAAGATTAGTGGCCAAAACAGAGAACTCCCCAGTCTTTGGGTTTTTATACTTATAGAGATGAATGACCACCCCCTCAATAACCATTTGTGAATACCAACCTGGGCCATTAAATAAATTTACGATGGGGATAAAAGTAGAGCCTCGCTTACAACGCGCAATAAAGAAGTTACTGGCTTGAGCATGGGCCTTAATAATCTCTGTAGATAAATAAAGCCTATCGTAGAGAGTTATGCTATTACTCTCAAAACTACCTATCATTTGAATAGCATTGGCGATTTCGTTGAGAGCGGGAGAATAGCAAAGATTCTTTGTCACACCCGATAAAACGTCATAAGCATGAGATAGATACATACGTAAGAAATGAGTTTCCATCTCATTTGGGCAAGGGTACCCACAATAACCCTCCTTTAAAAGATCTTTAGAGCGAGGAAGTGCTAATTGGTCGCCATCTATGGCATAGATATAAAAACCATGAAACGTTTTTCTCAATGGTTCGTAGTCTGTAATCAGAGATTCAAAGATATCTTTGAAAAATAGGTAAGAAATACTTTGACGTATCTTGCTGAGACTGCTTTTGACTGGCATGAGAAGCAGGTCACCAAAATGAGTCCATACCGTCTTAAGAGCGATTTGGTAGCCTTCGTAATTTGTTCCTGAAATAAGATAGATAATGGTAAAAAAGAAAATTTGAGGATTAAATTTTCGATTCCTTTTTTGTTTTTCTGGATCGACAAGGTGCTCTGGCTTGAAGGAAGAATCAAGTTTTGGTAGAATAAAATGGTCATCTGTGACGCGAACTCGTCATTTGGGGGCTTTCGAGATCAATATTGGATTGCATGTGACTTACTCCTTGGTTGAGGGTTGGGTGTAAAATAAAACAAGTCTTATTCTTGTCGATTTATCTAATGATTTCAAGAGATTTTTCTTAAGGAAACGGCATTGCCCCCTGAATAGATAGAGCCTGTAAACTATTTTGTGTAACTGCCGAATCATATTAGGATGAACTATCATCCTGAAAGGAGAAGGCAGAATGGATATCAAGACAATGTGTGCCACGAAGTCACGGAGGTGACATGCTGATGTGAAGATGGAGGTAGGTCCTCCGCACTCGGATTTCAGGATTTGAGTGCAAACAACCTTGCTGCTGCATGGGAGGCAAGGCCCTTGTAGTGAGCGAGCAAGGAAAAGGCCGTAGTAAACGGTCATGTAAGTACTAGGGAGATGAGCGAAAGCAAACCCACCGACGACGCATCGAAAGATTAACAGTCGCGTCAAAACCGAAGGAAGGTTGTCTCCGTCGGGATAAGTCTAGAGGAAGCCTGATGACCGATCTAGACGGCGTGCGGTGTATAGGGGGCATGAACCTAGTACAGGCTTCGTATCGGAACGTGGGAACCTGCTGGTGGATGATAAGGGAAACGCTATAAGGGAGACCCCCGAAGTGCTAAATACCGATGCCACCAACCAGGGGCAGAGTGATTCGTAGTAGTGATGAAGTTCTTGTAATGAGAATGGAGCGAAGGGGTCACATGATTTATGGAAGTAGTCAGGCCAACTTGGTTATGCTGAGGAGGAGCCTAATGAAACGGAAAATCATAGGAGCCGTGTGAGGGGAGACTTTCAAGCACGGTTCTGTGAGGGGCAGTGGGGGAAGTTCCCACTGCCTACTCGATAGGCAAGGAACTAGCGAAGAACGTCAAGACCCAAAAGGATTTATCCGACATAACGGGTCAACTGATGAAGGTTGTTTTAGAGACAGCTCTTAATGCGGAAATGGACGATCACCTAGGTTATGAGAGGCATGAGAAGTCTGAGACCCGCAAATCCAACACTCGCAATGGTTACAGTAGAAAGACCATAAAGGGAGAGAAAGGCGAGGTGGAGCTTCAGGTCCCCCGTGACCGAAGTGCCTCCTTTGAGCCCCAAGTCATTCCCAAAGGCAAGACTCGTCTTGAGGGCTTTGAAGACAGTATTCTGACCCTCTATGCGAGGGGAATGACGACCAGGGATATTCAAGGAGCTATCAAAGACCTCTACCATGGTGCAGAGATATCCCACTCAGTGATAGCCAACGTGACGGATGCTGTTATTGATGAAGTTACGGCTTGGCAGAACCGCCCCTTGGATAGCACTTACCCTATCGTATTTTTGGACTGTATCGTGGTGAAGGTCCATCAAGACAAGAGAGTTATTAATAAGGCGATTTACCTAGCTCTTGGTATTACAGAGGAGGGTCAGAAAGACTTGTTGGGCCTATGGATTTCTGAAAATGAGGGTTCAAAGTTTTGGTTGAGTGTTTTGACTGAGCTGCAAAATCGAGGGTTGAAAGACGTATTTATATTTTCTGTAGATGGTCTTACAGGTTTTCCTCAAGCCATTTCAGCGGCTTTTCCCAAGTCTAAAGTGCAACTGTGCATTGTCCATATGGTCCGCAATTCCCTTCGCTATGTTCCTTCCAAGGATATGAAAGCTGTCGCCCAAGACCTCAAGTCCATTTATGGCTCTACGACTCTGACAGAAGCTGAAAAGGCCCTTGAGGAATTTTGTACCAAGTGGTCTTCCAAGTATCCGAATATTGAAAAGTCTTGGCGTAGGAATTGGGACAATCTCATCACTATTTTCGATTATCCGGATGAAATCAGAAAGATTTTTTATACCACAAACGCCATAGAGTCGTTAAATAGCGTGATCCGCAAGGCGATCAGAAATCGTAAGATATTTCCCAGTGATCGGTCGGCTTTAAAAGTTGTATATTTAGCGATAAAAATGGCCTCTAAGCGATGGACACGACCATTACACAACTGGAAGCCAGCCATGAACAGGTTTGCCATTGAATACGGTGACCGTTTTGACAACTAAGTTTTTTAATAAATAAGGTCCCCTTATAAGAGGGCTTAAAAGCCCTCTTAGGCGTTGACAGAAATGCTGGAATACGAGACTATGGTTAAGGGTAATATAGTATGGGAACCTAAATACATGCCCTCTTGGGCAGACTTGGGTTTCCATTTTTTTTCATATTTCATCCCAATGCTGGTATTTCTCGAATATCCCAAGTTAAAAAAAATAAAAAAAGGGGGTAATATAGTATGGGAACCTAAACACATGAACCCTTTGATGAGATTGGAATTTCCATTTTTTTGAGAGAGCTATTGCTGATTTTTTTCCAACCAAGATGATAATTATTTATTTGAGTTCTTTCCAGTTCTGATATGATCCCATTACGGCTCCATGAGGTGGACCCCAATGTCAGACTGAAAAACTTGATTTTTAAGCTACACCACAGCGCACAAAGAAGCCCCGTGTTAATGTGTTAAATCCACCTCTCCCATATGCACCTGATAAGGGGTGCAATCCTGAAGAGACTGGTGTGGCCTTTTATTATTATAAAAATTAAAATACGTTTTAAAACCTTTGTTGGCTTGAACCATTGATTTGTCTTGATAGCCTTTCAAGTAAACCTCTTCGTACTTAACAGACCGCCAAAGCCGCTCGATCATAATGTTGTCTAAACACCTGCCTTTGCCGTCCATACTGATCGAGATTCCATGATTTTTCAATAATTTTGTGAAAACCTCAGAAGTGAATTGGCACCCTTGATCAGTATTGACGATATCAGGGCAACCAAATGTTTCTATGGCTTCCTCAAAGACTTCTAAACAAAAAGTTGTCTCAAGGCTATTAGAAAGTCTCCAAGACAGAACAAATCGGCTAAACCAATCTATCACAGCTACCAAGTAAGCAAAGCCACCAGACAACCTTATAAAAGTAATATCAGTAGCCCACACTTGGTTGGGGGAGCAGATATTAAGCCCCTTAAGTAGGTAGGGATAAACCTTATGCTGATGGTTTCGCTGACTGGTGTTTGGACCTGGGAAGATAGCGAAAAGACACATCTTTTCCATGAGCCGCTGAATCCTCTTGCGGTTGACCCCATGGCCATTAAGTCTTAAGTGAGCTGCCATTTTACGGCTCCCATAAAAAGGGGTCTCCAAGTACTGTTTGTCAATTAAACTCATCAGTTTTAAGTTGTAGGCACTCTCAGGTATGGGCTTGTAGTACAAGGCTCCCTTAGAGAGTCCTAGCAACTCACATTGGCGAGTGACACAAATATTTGGATGTTTCCAATTGATAGCGGCTTTTTTCTCAGGCATTGAAGCTCTCAGATTTTTTTTTTAACCAATCATTTTCAACCTTTAACTGCCCTATTTGCCGATACAATTCATCAATGGTTTTTCTTTGTTCTTCTACCTCGTTGTTGTCCTTTTTTTTGCTCGCTAAGGCCTTAGGAATGGCTTCAATAGCTTGCTTCTTCCAATCTTGGATTTGGATGCGGTGAACTCCATGCTTGGAGGCCAACTCTGCCATTGTGTCAGTCTCACGAATGGCGTCAAGTGCGACTCTGGCCTTAAATTGTGCGCTGTGTTTCTTTCTCATTATCCCCTCCTATGAGGGGCTTTTTACCCGCTGCGGTGTAACTTAGCAACCAGTCTGTTTTTGGGGTCCACTATACCATCTCCCCATTAAATTATAATGCATTGTGACTGACAAAATCGCTTGAAGGAAAAAATGTCAATTATACATTGACGAATAATATGGAGCTGTGCTTTTTACCAGGAGTGGAGCCACATAAGTGGCTTTAAGATTTAAGAAAAAAATTGCAGTTACACAATTATTTTTACAGTCCCAATAGATACAATATCACAATGAATGAGACATATAGGATTTTTTCTTGACTCTATTGCGGTTTGAGTAGCCTTAGGCCAAAGATACCACAGGAGGATGAGCTAACTGCACAATCAGAACTTAACGCACTCCTAAACTTGAATATGGTTAACAAAAAGTAAGAAAAGATGGTCTAAATAAAGTATTGGATCACACCTTCCACAAATGGCTGGTTTTAACCCTCCCTCCCATCGGTGCTCTGTCCGCAGTACCAAGTCCATTAATTACGTGTAGCTCCAGATTCACTTTTGGAGATTTGTAGACACAATTTTGAAATAGAAATAATGGTATGGAAAAAAAGAGAATTAATAAGACAATTTGTATTTTCCTTTTCATTGTGACCTCCGTACGTATTGGGTCAAAAGTAAAGTGACTTATCACTTTTATTATAACAATCTGATATGCTTGGGTCAATATAAACCTTACTCGCAATATTGTATTTGCAACATTTCATGCAATTGTTTCATTCACTATGACTCAATGCCGTTTCCTTAAGCCACCACACCCCTCTGCCTCTGCGTTAAGCTATTTCTTTTAAAAGAACTCCCAGCCCTTTTGATAGACCTTTCATAGCTTCTTTTGAAGTGCCTCCTCTTCTCCATTGAAATCTTCATCAGCAACTTTATCTGCTTCCTAAATTTCTGATAGAGCCCCGCAACAAAAAGAGGGATGCTATCCATTATGAAATCAAGAATCAGTTTAAAGTTAGGTTTTTTGTAGTCATTTTTTACCAACTGATTCACACTGTCTTCATCCTCATTTATGCTCATTTGAATCTTTGTATAATTGAAGAGCCAAAAATAAGAATACAGCTCTTGCAATATTCCATTAAGGCTTGTTGAGTGCCACTGCTCCATTTTCATTGTCGATGTAAAATCACGAAATGTCGTTTCTATTTCCCAACGACGAGAGTAAAGAGCAACCATATCCTTCTTGTCCAAGGAGCCATGCGGAAGATTAGTGGCCAAAACAGAGAACTCCCCAGTCTTTGGGTTTTTATACTTATAGAGATGAATGACCACCCCCTCAATAACCATTCGTGAATACCAACCTGGGCCATTAAATAAATTTACAATGGGGATAAAAGTAGAGCCTCGCTTACAACGCGCAATAAAGAAGTTACTGGCTTGAGCATGGGCCTTAATAATCTCTGTAGATAAATAAAGCCTATCGTAGAGAGTTATGCTATTACTCTCAAAACTACCTATCATTTGAATAGCATTGGCGATTTCGTTGAGAGCGGGAGAATAGCAAAGATTCTTTGTCACACCCGATAAAACGTCATAAGCATGAGATAGATACATACGTAAGAAATGAGTTTCCATCTCATTTGGGCAAGGGTACCCACAATAACCCTCCTTTAAAAGATCTTTAGAGCGAGGAAGTGCTAATTGGTCGCCATCTATGGCATAGATATAAAAACCATGAAACGTTTTTCTCAATGGTTCGTAGTCTGTAATCAGAGATTCAAAGATATCTTTGAAAAATAGGTAAGAAATACTTTGACGTATCTTGCTGAGACTGCTTTTGACTGGCATGAGAAGCAGGTCACCAAAATGAGTCCATACCGTCTTAAGAGCGATTTGGTAGCCTTCGTAATTTGTTCCTGAAATAAGATAGATAATGGTAAAAAAGAAAATTTGAGGATTAAATTTTCGATTCCTTTTTTGTTTTTCTGGATCGACAAGGTGCTCTGGCTTGAAGGAAGAATCAAGTTTTGGTAGAATAAAATGGTCATCTGTGACGCGAACTCGTCATTTGGGGGCTTTCGAGATCAATATTGGATTGCATGTGACTTACTCCTTGGTTGAGGGTTGGGTGTAAAATAAAACAAGTCTTATTCTTGTCGATTTATCTAATGATTTCAAGAGATTTTTCTTAAGGAAACGGCATTGAGGTGGACCCCAATGTCAGACTGAAAAACTTGATTTTTAAGCTACACCACAGCGCACAAAGAAGCCCCGTGTTAATGTGTTAAATCCACCTCTCCCATATGCACCTGATAAGGGGTGCAATCCTGAAGAGACTGGTGTGGCCTTTTATTATTATAAAAATTAAAATACGTTTTAAAACCTTTGTTGGCTTGAACCATTGATTTGTCTTGATAGCCTTTCAAGTAAACCTCTTCGTACTTAACAGACCGCCAAAGCCGCTCGATCATGATGTTGTCTAAACACCTGCCTTTGCCGTCCATACTGATCGAGATTCCATGATTTTTCAATAATTTTGTGAAAACCTCAGAAGTGAATTGGCACCCTTGATCAGTATTGACGATATCAGGGCAACCAAATGTTTCTATGGCTTCCTCAAAGACTTCTAAACAAAAAGTTGTCTCAAGGCTATTAGAAAGTCTCCAAGACAGAACAAATCGGCTAAACCAATCTATCACAGCTACCAAGTAAGCAAAGCCACCAGACAACCTTATAAAAGTAATATCAGTAGCCCACACTTGGTTGGGGAAGCAGATATTAAGCCCCTTAAGTAGGTAGGGATAAACCTTATGCTGATGGTTTCGCTGACTGGTGTTTGGACCTGGGAAGATAGCGAAAAGACACATCTTTTCCATGAGCCGCTGAATCCTCTTGCGGTTGACCCCATGGCCATTAAGTCTTAAGTGAGCTGCCATTTTACGGCTCCCATAAAAAGGGGTCTCCAAGTACTGTTTGTCAATTAAACTCATCAGTTTTAAGTTGTAGGCACTCTCAGGTATGGGCTTGTAGTACAAGGCTCCCTTAGAGAGTCCTAGCAACTCACATTGGCGAGTGACACAAATATTTGGATGTTTCCAATTGATAGCGGCTTTTTTCTCAGGCATTGAAGCTCTCAGATTTTTTTTTTAACCAATCATTTTCAACCTTTAACTGCCCTATTTGCCGATACAATTCATCAATGGTTTTTCTTTGTTCTTCTACCTCGTTGTTGTCCTTTTTTTTGCTCGCTAAGGCCTTAGGAATGGCTTCAATAGCTTGCTTCTTCCAATCTTGGATTTGGATGCGGTGAACTCCATGCTTGGAGGCCAACTCTGCCATTGTGTCAGTCTCACGAATGGCGTCAAGTGCGACTCTGGCCTTAAATTGTGCGCTGTGTTTCTTTCTCATTATCCCCTCCTATGAGGGGCTTTTTACCCGCTGCGGTGTAACTTAGCAACCAGTCTGTTTTTGGGGTCCACTATACATTGCACTATGACTATATAACTTGACTTAGTTATTAACACCCAAACATATGTAATATATTGAGATTACTTAGAAATAACTGATCAAAAGTCTTTCAATATAGTCAATACTATTATTCTATAATTGTAGGAGGTTGCAGTATGAGGACAGGAAATATCAAAGTGAGATGCCCTAAATGTGGAATGAGTTACAAGGGAAAGGCAAAGTTAAATCAGACAAGAATCAAAAGCCAATTCAAAGATACCGATGCAAACCATGCAATCATTATTTCACAACAAATACCCTTCGTACCACAAAGAATCAGCGTAGGCTTGATTTAAACAACAAGGTCTATTTATTGTGAGAGGAATACGCTACGTGGTATTAGCCGATTGCTTGGCTGCGAATATAACAAGGACATTCAATCTATTTCTAGCGTTGATGAGCAACGCAAAGAACTTGGGTTCTCAACCACATATGTGCCAAGTTAAGGCATCATAATGTCACCTTAACCACAAGACATGGGCCACCACAAAGAGCAGGAGCGATTACAAATGCAGCAATTCCCGCCGAAATTAGTTTCTGCTACTACAGCCTGTTTCAGGAGGTTTTGAAAAAACATATCGTAGATTTTTCCTCTATTTTTGGCCAATTTTGAGAGGTATTGCTTTGCATTAAGTTGCTGTAATCAGAGTGTATATTTAAAATAGAAATGCCAGGTTTCAAAACGAATCTCGGCGGGAATTGCTGTTACAAGTGCACGCACCTTGACTTGCTTATTGCATTCAAAATGGGTATAAATTAGTGGCTTAAGCGGCGTCTCACTTTTGTCATATATCCACTCTGGCCATTATCTCATAAAAATTAAGTCAAGTTATTAAAATAGGATGTATCTATTCAGGGGGGCATTTACTACAATACAAAGTCACGCCCTCATTGGGCAACTTTTAGATTTAAATATTTAAAAATATATCATGTATTTATTTAAAATATGCATATTGGAGGCTCTTCCATGGCACAGCTAAAATCTCAAAATACTTCAAAGCACTTAGGGACCAATGAAGGCTCCTATCTCTCCCAAAGGCCCCGAAGAAATCGACGCATGGCTTCCATTCGCCAGATGGTGAGAGAAACCACCCTTCTGCCATCAGACCTCATTCTGCCCCTCTTCGTCACATCCAAGGAGAAAAAGGAAAAAATTTCCTCCATGCCAGGGGTTTATCGACACTCCATGGAGTCTTTGATCCCTGAAGCTCAGAAAGCCTTTGAAAGAGGTATTCCTGGAGTGCTTTTGTTCCCAGCCCTTGAAGACTTCGTAAAAGATGAGGTGGCCTCCGAAGCCATCAACCCCCATGGTTTACTTCAAAAAGCCATTCGAGCCATCAAAAGAGAGCTTCCCAAGCTCTGTGTCATCAGCGATGTCGCCATGGACCCCTACTCCATCCATGGCCATGACGGACTATGGAAAGATGACAAGGTTCTCAATGACGAAACCATTGACATACTGGCTGCCATGGCTGTGAACCAAGCACGATCTGGAGTCGATTATGTGGCCCCCTCGGATATGATGGATGGGCGAGTGGGGGCCATTCGAGAAGCTTTGGATCGTGAGGGCTTTTCAAATGTGGGGATTATTTCCTATGGTGTTAAGTATGCCTCAAGTTTTTACAGCCCCTTTCGGGAGGCTCTCAGCTCCGCCCCCAAACACGGTGACAAAAAAACCTACCAAATGGACCCTGCCAATTCCAAAGAGGCCGTAAGGGAGATGCTCCTAGATGAAAACCAAGGAGCTGATATTCTTGTGGTCAAACCCGCCTTGGCCTACCTGGACATCATTGCCAAGGTCAAAGACCAGGTTCAACTTCCCGTGGCCACCTACCATGTCAGTGGTGAATATGCCATGATTAAGGCGGCCAGTGAAAGATCTTGGATTGATGGAGAAAAGGTGATGCTTGAAGCTCATCTCGCCATGAAAAGAGCCGGGGCAGATATTATTTTTACATACTCGGCCATAGAGATCGCGGAGATACTTCATGGAAGCTGAACAAACTGAAGTTTACGATATGATTTCTCCAAAACCCAAAGAAGTTCCTCCCATAGTCTCTATAGCTCCTATCGTCCCTATCCTGGTGAGTATTCCCCATGCAGGCACCCACTTTCCCAAAGAACTCGCCGCCAACTACCACCCCCACATTCTCCAACACCCCACGGACACAGATTGGTTTGTGGATAAACTCTATGACTTTGCTTTGCGCTTGGGAATCACCCTCATTGTGGCCAAGCTCTCAAGGTATGTCATTGACCTCAACCGCAACCCCGAAAATCAAGCCCTTTACTCTGAAGAAAGACCTCAGACCTCCCTTGTGCCCACCCATAGCTTTGAAGGAAAAAGTCTCTACATCGGGAACCCTCCCAACAGCAAAGAAATTCATCGTCGCCTCACAAATTACTATCACCCCTACCATGTGGCCATTTCAAATAAACTTAGGGAATTCAAGTTAACTTTTGGACATGCCCTATTTTTTGATGCTCACTCTATCAAACACCTTGTCCCCGGCCTAAATCCAAAGCCCTTTCACCAAATCACTTTGAGCGATCACAACGGACAATGCGCCCACCCAAAACTTGTGGAGCAAGCTCTTCAAAGTCTTCGAAGTGGACCCTATGCAGTGGCCTACAATGAAAACTTTCTTGGAGGTCAATTGGTTCGAAGTATGGGGCAGCCGGCAAAGAATATTTATGGCCTTCAATTAGAAATGTGTCAAAATATTTATATGGATGAGGACACCACTTGTTACCTCCCTAAAAAGGCCGCTCAAGTTCAGAAACTCTTAGAGCAGCTTTTTAAAGACCTCATCCGTTGCCTTTAGTTCAGAAAGAAGTGGGTGAGCATGACGCCTTACAGAGATTCACTCTACTCTCATTTAGGGAGTGGTCGCCCCCGTTCGTGTGAGTCGTGATATACGATCCCCCTTGATATAGATACAAATAAAGAAATGTTATTCGTCTCGAAAGATTTTTTAAATTGCACAATCCCTTTTTATTAGGGACAAGAGTCATGCCAAGGGGAGAGAATTAATCTAAGAGGGAAAATGTAACGCCAAGGGGAGAGAATTAATCTAAGGGGAAAAAATGACGCCAAGGGGAGAGAATTAATCTAAGAGGGAAGATTGGCTTCGGGAAGAAAACTCTTTGAATGAAGTCTCAAATTTATTTGATGAAAGTAGCTTGCTTTTGTATAAGCTTTAAAATCTCTTTACGACAGGTCAGTTGTCTCTGAATTTGCTCTCGATAAGAGTACTTTAAAAGCTCCCCCAAGGGTCTTCCTTTCCAGCCGAGGGCCAAGAGGTCTTTTCCTGTCACTAAAGGTAAAGGGAGCTTGCCCCCGCCTAGGCAGGCCGCTTGATAATGCTTCTGATGTTGACACAAAACTTCATCGGATTGATTCCATGCCTTTAAGAACCACTGAGAAAACTCCATCCATCGAGATGCGTCTTTTTGATCTAAAATTTGAAAAGCTTCCCACCAAGTCTCCCGGTGAGTTAAGACTCTATAAGCCAATATATAATTGAATATTTCTTTTTTCATTGCATTGGAAAGTTTCCATCTCGACAAATACCTTTTCCAATTCGACAAATACTTTTTCCAACTCACTGTTTTTTCGGAGCCATCAGCATGGGTGTCAGAACCAGAGGGAATGTCAGAGTTAGAAGGAAGAGTCAAAAGAAGTAAACCCGCGAACAGCGAAGAAAGATTTTTCTCTGAAAAATGACGCATGAGAAACTTTATTTTTTCAAAGCTGTGGCCTTCAAGAGCAGCACTTAATTCACCAAAAAGGCAAGAGTTCAAATGAGCCGTCCTGATAAGCTCCAATCCTTTGTAATTATGAGGGCTTTCCATCATTTTTTTCATTTCAATCACAATTCTTTCTATGGATATGTATGCAAGCTTTTCTCCAAGGTCACAAATAGCATGAAAAGTCTTCTCCTCTATGGATAGGTTCAATTCCACGGCAAACCGAATGGCTCTCAGTATTCTTAGGTGATCTTCTAAGAATCTCTTTTTAGGGTCTCCTACACATCGTATGATCCCCCTTTCCAGGTCCTTTTGCCCCCCGACAAAATCAATCACCTGTTGCCCATCAAAAAATAGAGCATTAATGGTAAAGTCTCTTCTTAGAGCATCCTCCCTAGGTGCGCTGTAAGTCACACTTTGAGGATGTCTTCCATCATGGTACTCCTCGTCATGTCGAAAGCGCGTCACTTCCACTTGCCCTCCACCATTGAGAGGAATCATGACCACTCCAAAGCTCTTACCTAATTCGAAGGATCCCGGGAATAAACTTAAAACTTCATCTGGTTCGGCATCGCTGGCTATATCTAAGTCTTTGGCCACTCGTTCCAAAAGGGCATCTCGGACACAACCCCCTGTCCAATAAGTACAGTGGCCATTTGCTAAGAGTTTTTTAAAAATGGAAGAAGCCTCTTTCCAATGAGGATATTTTTGCAAATTCTGGAGTATATATTTACATTTATCCCTACAATTATCCCTACATTTATCCATAGAGTTTAAATACTTAATAAATATTGACTTGTAAATGTTAACTGTGGATATTGATTGGCCGATACGAACTTGTGTAGGGGGGGTTGATTTATGAGGGTTGATTCCTTTAATCTTAACTGTGAAAGGGTGAAGGGATATTCATGATCTTAAATATTTCAAATACAACTCATTTGTTTAGTCTATGGTTGGGCCTATTGTTAGGTCTGTATCGCTATGTTTTGGCTTCCTTGGCTTCTTTGATTTCAAATAGCTCGACGATTTCAAATGGCTCAACGATTTCAAATAGCTCGACTCAAGTATTGAGCATGATCTTGACCTTGCCTTTGGCCCTGTTTTTCTTTTTCTTGTCTTTTTCTCAACCTGTGCAGGCTCGACAAATGAGGGGGAAGATTGACTTAGCTTGTAAGCATATTTCACCTATTGAACACAGTTATCTTTCGAGACATATCAACTATAGAGAGACAAGTAAAAATCTCGAATCGAGAACGATCACTCAGTTTATCAAGAAGTTGGATGGGTCTAAGATTTATCTCTTAGAAAGTGACGTTAAGAAGATTCAAAAAAAGATGAAGGGAATTTTTGGCAAGGTGAGAATGCGAAACTGTAGCCCTATCAAAGAGTCCCATGACTTACTCATGGTTCGTATCAATGAGAGAGTGCGTTTTGCCACAAGTTATTTAGGACCTAAGTTTAAATTTAATAAAAACACTCAATTGATTCTGGACCCTGATTATAGAAAATACTCTAAAACGAAGAGACAGGCTGATAAGTACCACAAAAAGTATATTCAGTTTCAGGTTTCCAATTACTTAGCGACCGATATGAAGCCTGAAGAGGCTAAGCAAAATGTTGTGCGGAGTTATGAGAGGATGTTGAAGAGAGTCGGTAAGATGGGGAAACCTGAAAATAGATCGGACCTATGGGCTATTTATGTAGATGCCTTTGCCATGGCCCTGGATCCTCATTCCAGGTATCTATCTCAAGATGCTTTAGAGGACTTTCAAATTCAAATGCGCCTGTCTTTGGAGGGCATAGGGGCCACGCTGAGCAACCGGGATGGCTTTACTGTGGTGGAGCAGTTGGTTCCAGGGGGAGCGGCGGCGAGATCGGGCCTTTTGAGACCCAAGGACAAAATCATTGCTGTGGGTCAGGAGGATGGACCTTTAGAAAATATTGTGGAACAGGAATTGCGTGATGTGGTTAAAAAAATTAGAGGCCCCAAGGGAAGCAAGGTGCGTTTAAAGATATTGCGTAAGAAGAAGAGTAAGGGGGGGGGCAGAAAGCCTCTTACAGTGGTTCTGGTTCGTGATAAGGTTAAATTGGAAGACGAGGCGGCCTCTGTCCACTATATAGAGAGGCCGGAGAGTGGTAAGAAGAAGTTGATTGCCCTACTTAATCTTCCTTCTTTTTACGCAGATGGCCGTCACCATGGCCGTTCTTCGGCCAAGGACCTTAAAAAACTTCTCGCTGAAGCCAATAAAAAGAAAGTTGATGGAGTCATTCTTGATCTTTCCACCAACGGGGGAGGGGCTTTGGATGATGCTGTTAAGATTGCAGGGCTCTTTTTTAAGAAAGGAAATGTCGTTAAGCAATCCCATAGAGATCCCCAGCAAGGGGAAATTGTTTTGCCAGATAATGATTCCACTGTGGACTATGCCGGTCCCCTCGTGGTTCTCACCAGTCGAATCAGTGCCTCTGCATCGGAGATTGTGGCGGGAACTCTTCAAGATTACAAAAGGGCTCTTGTTGTGGGTGGAGATCATACCTTTGGGAAGGGGAGTGTTCAATCGGTGGAGCCTCTTCCCCCTGGCCTTGGTGCTATTAAAACCACAGTGGGTATGTTTTTCATTCCGGGGGGAGGCTCCACACAACATCGTGGAGTTACCTCGGATATCTCCATGCCAAGTGAGTACTCCATGAACGAGGTTGGAGAAAAAACATTAGACTATTCTCTTCCTCCCAAAAAAGTCAAGCAGTTTCTTTCCAAAGAGGCCTATGTTCCCAAGGGAAAGAAAGGTTTTTGGAAAAAAGTGACGGCTTCATTGGCCAGGAAGTTGGGTTTTAAATCCAAGACACGCATTGCGGCCAGTGAGGACTTTGACAAAATTCGCAAGAGTATTCTTAAGAATAAAAAACGAGGAAAACTCCTTAAAGTGAGTGAAGTTTTGGAAGATAAAAAGGACTCAGAAGAGAAGCTTACAAAGGGTACGACGAGTTTTCAAAAAGGGAAGTCAAAAATCACTGACAACAAGCCTGCCAATGGAGACGATGATAAATCTTCGGCAGATAAGTCTTTGGAGGAGACGGGCATTCTCAGCCCTGAGGAAAAGAAGAAAAGGTACCTTCAAAGAGCTGACATTCAAGAAGCTCTTCATATCATGATGGATTATATCAAAGAGAGTGCAAAATCAGTTACCCTTGGGGCAAAGGCTAAGAGGTAGAGGCGATGAGTTCACTCAAGCCCACTTTCATATCTTGGTGTATCTTTTGTTTGAGTTTCTGGTGGGAGTTGGGAGGGTAGCTAGATATATCCACTGAGGGAAGAATTTTAATGAAGACCTTTCGTTTCCATTTTCCACAGTTGATTCGGAGAGATTTTGGTGGAAGGGTCTCCAGTGCACCACTTATCACCACAGGCACAATGGGCATTTGAGCTTCAAGGGCGAGTAGAAAAGGACCTGATTTAAAATCTCCTAGTTTCTCTTCCCGTTGTCGAGTTCCCTCGGGGGCGATGGCTATGGAAAAAAAACGACTTTGGGCCTCTTTGGCCACTTGATGATAAGTGCTGATGGTTTTTGAACGATTGGATCGGTCGATAAGAATGGTTTCTTCCGCACGGAGAATAGAGCCAAAGATAGGAATTTTGCTTAATTCTCTTTTTGACACAAATCTGACCGTGACGGGCAGACACATAACAATAAGGAGAATATCCAATATACTTGTGTGATTGAAAAGTACAAGGTGGCTATCTTTGGGGATATTTTCGAGCCCTTCCAGTTGAGCTTTGATACCTGCCAGTGAAAAAAAGCTTTTGCACCACAAGACTCTCATAGACCGTTTGAAAGGGTGGTCATTTTTTATAAAGAAAGAGACAAGGATAAGCATGGGTCCCAAAAAAATGCAAGAGCAAGCGATGTACATAAATGCGATGGGGCTTCTTATATAACTAAGAAAATTAAGAAAGTGAATAAACATTTTTATCCTTGGGGGCTGCCACCCCTTTATCCTTGGGGGTTGCCACCCCTTGGGTTATTGAGTTTTTGAGCTTTTGAACAGTGGATTCTTGAGTCGTGGGACCATGTTCTTTGGGTTGTAAAACCACTCTCTTCTTGTGTCCATCCAGATGAGGCCGGCGTGTTTTATGCCCCATTTTGAAGTGGTGGGCACAATTTTTAGAGCAGGTTCTCAACTCTCGGTTCTTATCTTGGCTCTTTCGAAAACAATCTGTACAAACGATGTCTTTTCGATGGCATTGTAGGCAGTGGATACGCTGGTGACCTGGATCTCCACAGTGGGGGCAAAGACGATACTTTTGAGAGGGCTTGAGGTGCTGGTCTAAGGCCACCCGATAATCAAAGACAAAGCACTCTCCTTGGAATCCTTCAGGGTTGCGGGGAAATTCTTTTAAATAATTGATAATTCCGCCATCCAATTGGTAAACATTTTTATAGCCTTGCTCTTGGGCAAGGAGTAGAGCCTTTTCACAGCGAATTCCCCCAGTGCAGTACATAAGAACTTTCTTGTTCTTGGAAAGATTTGAGTTTTTTAAGTAGTGTGGAAACTCATTAAACTCATGGATTTGAGGATCAATGGCGTTTTTAAAGTGCCCCATTTTTGTTTCATATTGATTCCTAACATCTAATAAAATAACATCTTTTTCTTTTAAAGCCCTGTGCCACTCCTTGGGAGAGAGGTGAAGATTCTTGTCACCGGGGACGAGGTCAGGTCGGTGAAGGGAAACAATTTCTTTTTTTGTTTTGACCTTCATGTCGTGGAAGGGGTGTTTGTGGGACCATGAATCTTTAAAAATGAGTTCTTCACGAAGGCTTTCTTCACGAAAATTGTCTTCACGAAGGCTTTTTTCACAAAGGCTTAAAATGAGATTTTTGTAGTGGGTGATGGCGACTTCTGATCCTGAGAGGGTCCCATTGAGACCCTCAACTCCCACAAGAAGGAGTCCGCGCAGGTCAAGGTCTGTGGCCTCATTAAGGAGCCTCTGCTTGAGGCTGTCAAATTGATGAGGGGCGATGGGGGTGAACTTATAAAAAGTTGTAATCAAAACATCCATAGGGTTTTAGTAATAAAAAAAGGGAAAACAGTCAAGAATCAACAATATGTTGCTTTTGAGCAACCAACAATAGTAGTATAAGGGACTTGAGGTGAAAAGATATCCATAAAACAAAGGTGCTAAGAGATTTGAGTCGAGAAAATATTCATCATGGCATTTATGGCTATGGCGCCCACGGCGGTGGTGGTCCACATGTTGTCCGTCAATAGTGGTGAAAACAGCCCTCCTAGTGGTGGCGAGAATAGTCCAAGCCTAGAGTCGCTTTCAGGAATTGTCGAAAGAGTGACATTTCATAATGAGCAAAATGGGTGGTCTGTTCTCAAAGTTTCCTCTTTCAGAGATGTGACGCCCGTGGTGGTGATTGTTCATCAGGCTAAGGTTTTTGCCGGGGCCACCATGGAGTTTTGGGGGCAGTGGGTGGAGCACTCCAAGTATGGTCGCCAATTTAAGGCTGTGCGCGCCCTTGAAAAAAAGCCCGCCTCTGCGGCAGCTTTGGAGAAGTATTTAGGCTCAGGGCTTATCAAGGGGGTGGGACCTTTCACAGCCAAGAGAATTGTGTCTTATTTTAAAGATCGCACTTTTGAAGTCTTTGAAAATTCCATTGAAGAACTCATGCAGGTTCCGGGAATTGCCTCTAAGAAGTTAGCTTTTATTAGGGAATCTTGGGAAGAGCATCGTGCGATTAGGGATGTTATGATTTTTCTCCAGAAATATGGCATCAGCACTCTCTTCGCCACCAAGATATATAAAACTTATAGGGATGATGCCATCTCTATAGTTTCAGAAAATCCCTATCGTTTGGCCCAAGATATTTATGGGATTGGCTTCTTTTCAGCGGACAAAGTGGCTCTCTCCATGGGCTTTGAAAGGATGGGGGTGCCTCGTATTGCTGCGGGGATGAAGCATGTTTTGGCTTCCAGCCGTGATAAGGGCCATTGCTATTTGAAAGAAGATCAGATTCTTACACAAACCACAGAATTGCTCAGTGAAGATATTCCAACAGAAAAATTAAAAAGTGTGCTTGACTCTCTTGTGCAAACTCAAGAGGTTCGATTTCGAAGGCTCGAAGTGAGAGGGGGGGAGAGCATTCATTGCTTTTACTCCAAGACTCTTTATTTTGATGAGATTCAGGTAGCCCATCTCATCAAAAGATTTGTATCTCAGTCCATAAAGGTCGATGAGGAACGCATTCGATCTTGGGTCTCTAGGTATTGTCAGAAAAATGAGATGCTTCTCAGTGAAGAACAAGAACACGCGGTGTGTACCATACCTTCTCGCGGTTTTTCTATTCTTACAGGTGGTCCGGGTTGTGGAAAAACCACTTGCACGAAGGCTCTTGTGGCTTTGCTTCAGGCCATGAAGCTAAGGGTGACCCTTGTCGCTCCCACGGGGCGAGCTGCCCAGAGGATGACAGAGGTGATTGGCTTAGAGTCCAAGACGATTCACAGGTTGTTGGGATGGGTACCAGCCCATAATCATTTCCAGAAAAATGAACAAGATCCTCTCGAAACGGATTTTGTGGTTTTGGATGAGGCTTCTATGCTCGATATTTCTCTGGCAGCCCACCTTCTCAAAGCGATTCCTCCGTCGGCTCAAGTGCTTTTTATTGGTGACCCGGATCAATTGCCTTCGGTGGGGGCAGGGCGTGTGTTGGCCGATCTTTTGGAGTCAGATGTGATTCCATCTCTTCGTTTGACTCAAGTTTTTCGTCAGGCTCAAGCCTCTTCTATTATTCGATTTGCCCATGATATCAATGGAGGAAGGATTCCCAAAATCATTTCCCCCATCCACAATCCCCATGCCTATGAAAAGGGGAATGATTGCTTGTTTCTCGATGCGAACGAAGCCACTCAAGATCAAATGAAGTTTATACGTCAGGTGCGTGGAATTGCCAATTCCTTGGGAAAAGATGGACGGCTTTTAAAATTCAAGGATGAGTGGGTGGGCAAGATGCTCAAGTCCATGGGAGGGGAGGGGGCTGAAATTGATGAAGTCGAAGTCGATAAGCTTTATCGTCCTCCCTTGGAAAGTGATGAGGAGGTGAGAAGACCGGCCCTATCTATTCCTGAAAAGTTTCGATATGTGGATATTTCTAAATTGGCCAACTCTAAGTCTGAAATTGAAGAGCTTATGTCGGTCCTTAAATCAGTCCATCCTTGGTCATCTCTTCACTTTGGCATGACGGCTGTTGATACAGTTTTAAGAGTTTATACTCAATCCATAGAAAAGTGGCTGGGACGAAAATCTGAAATTCAAATATTAACCCCCCAAGTGCGAGGAAGTTTAGGAACCATCAACCTCAATGAGTCTATTCAAAAGCTTTGCAATCCGGAGTCACCTATGACCAAGCAGGTTCAAATGGGTTACAGAGTTTTGCGAGTCCATGATCGAGTGATTCAAACTCGTAACAACTATGATTTAGGTGTTTTTAATGGAGATATTGGCCGCATTGTAGACTTGGATATGGAGAAACTGTTATGCACAGTGCTTTTTTCTGGGGGAACTGAGGAGCGGGAGGTAGTTTTTCAAAGGGAGGATCTGATAGATATTCAGTTGGCTTATGCCATTACAGTGCATAAGTCTCAGGGAAGTGAATTTGAGGTGGTTATTATTCCTGTCCTTGGCCAACACTTCAATATGCTTTTTCGCAATCTCATATACACAGGGCTGACTCGTGCTAAAAAGCTTGCTATTTTTGTAGGCAGTCGCAAGGCTCTCTCCATGGCCATTCGCCAAGTGGATAGCCGGGAAAGGCAGACCGCCTTGAAGTCACTGATCGAGGGTCACTGATCGAGGATCGTTCTATGGATTTTTAGCCACATTATGAGTCAGTTCTTCAATATAAATAGTATAAGATCCGTGTTTTACTCCCACAGAGCTTACCCCTAGATAATGTACCCCATTTTGTGTGGTAACAAACTCTTCGATGGTGCAATTTTCTAATATGGTTGTGGCAAGGCTTGCATTTTGTTTATATTTATTCCCATACTTACCATATCTTTTATACTTTTCATTCTCTTTATTCTTGCGAACCGATCCCCAAAGTGGTTTGCCATCGGAGTTATGAATGGCTAAGGCGAAGGAGATTGAGGTTTCGTTAGCGGCACGGGGCTCCACTTGAATGCGATACTTACGGTGGAGTTTAAGATCTATAACATACCAGTTCTTATCGTTAGGTTTTTCGATAGTTCCTTCCTCTGATACTCCGAGGCGGAGAACTTTGGGTTTCCTTGTTGGGTTTGTTGCATCGAAAAAGTCTTGATCCTCTTGGGTGGGCATGCGAGCTTCTATTTTGTATCCACCTATAGCTCTTCCGTATCCCCCCACTTTTATTTGGTAGACTGCTGTCTCAGGTGTTACAAAAACCACGAGGCTGTTTTTTTCTGAAGCGTCGTCATTTTCTCCCAACTTTTCTCCTCTGAGATAAACGCCTCGCAAGTAGGGGTCCGCAAGGGGGAGACTTCCTCTTTCTTCAATAGCCACTCCGTTCAGGGATATCGCATAAGGTTCACCACCATGCAATTCAACTTCATACCAGTCTTCATCTCCCAAGAAGTCAATAACTTCACTTTTGGCCTCTCCCACTGTCAATGAGGTGGGTTGGACCTCTGTTCCCGGATCAAGCCCCTTGCGGACAGCTTTTCCTAACTTTCCATTGCTACCACCACGGCCATTGGAAGAACATGTTTCCACCATTCCATTTTCACCAACATTTATGCCAGTGGCACCTTGGCAGTGGGAAGAAGTTCCCTTGGCCCTTGTCCCCTTATTTGCTTCACTACGGGTAGACTTATCCCCATCATCTGTTTTCTTGCTACCACCAAGATATTGGAAAGGGCCCGGAGGCAAAGCACCTTTGCTATTGGAAGTTCTTGTTTTTTGGGAAGTACCCATCATGGGTGCATGAATATTTATTGGGTTTGAGGATTCTTGGAGAGATTTTGTCTGATAAGAAATAGCCATTTCTCCGAGTTCGCCAAAGAGTTCAGTGATGTCCTCTATGGATAAGGGGCGAATGTTGAATAAATCTTCAGAGTCCGAACCTAATTTTGCTGTCATCTCTATTTCTGTATCATCCTCTGTATCACCTATTTCCTCTTCATATTCTTCTGTCATTGTGTTTTCAGTTTCATTTTCTAAAGCATCTTGCATAGCCTTGTTGAAAGCAGAAATATCATGAATATAGTCATAGGTTGGATCGACTGTCTCTAAGCTCTTTTGAAAACGGTGGAAGCTTTTTTTTTGTATGAAATTTTGTGTTATATCTATTTGAGAATCTTTCAAATATTTCTTCATAGAATCATATTCTTGGTTTATGTTTTCTATGAAAGAGGCGGGACGTGATAAAGCTTCTTTGTTCATTTTCTTTTGATCTTTGTGATTGTTGTAGGAAAAGACCGTAAAGAACAAAGCAAAGATGAGTAGACTCAAAAAAATGAGATCCGCTAATATTTGTTTTTTAATTTTATTCTTATTAAATTTATTAAATTTTCTAAATAAATTATTTTCATACAACACCTTGCGCCGAAATCTACGTTAAAACTACAAATTAAACTTAAATAATTTAAAAACTTAACTTACATAATACATTTTGTGAGATGTATCTATATCTATACATCCATAAGAGTATCGGAAGGATTTATAAATTTATAAAGTGATTGACGACTTAAATAATTCTTCAGGAATAAATGGACTTCCGTCGATTTTGTTTCCACCTATGGAAGTGCCGCCGATGTGTTGGTGAGTTCCCGGACGTAGGTCCCCATTTAGATCGTCTGTTTTCAAAATTCGTCCTTGAACCCGACTATCCGCAATCTTGTTTCTATATCTGTTTTCTCACTGATACAGAAACAACCCACATGTAGGCTTCCTCGCTGCTGATCTTTATCCGGAAATCAAGTCTCTCAACTTACCGAAACTTACCAAAACTATCAGCCCGTGGAACGAATTTCACACGATCCTATATTTAACTTACTCGGCTCTCTATTTCTCACGCTTGAGATGTTTTTTACATTCAAGCTGGTTTTCTTTAATTATCAGGTACATAAAACAGCTGTGTCTTGCTCACCTATTCAAGGTCTTCACCCTTACGGGATCGCCTTATCCTGTTCCCCCTGCCGCCCATGTCAACATGCAGTAAATATCAGAGTCATAATTGCTCTATGGAGGTTCGTTGTCCATGGGGCGAGGCTCGTCACCGTTTTTATCAAGAAAATTTCAAGATTTACGAAGCTATTCAATCTTTTATCAAACTACATTATTTCATATTTCATAACTCCTCCCCCTCAGAAATGCCTAGCCACAGTCATTTGTAATGTAAAAGGCATAATTAAACTCCTGGGTATTCCTATTCCACCCAATGACTGCGTTACATGCAGCATACTAAGACCACTGAGGTGAGTCAGTTATCCACAGACTCATCCATGGTGACGCTGCGGCTATGGCCCTAGGGGAGCCAATAAGGCAGCGCTGCTGTGGATGAGTCTGTGGATAACTGCGACGGAGTCTCCACACAAGTGTGTTGGCAACTCTGTCCTCCGTGGTTTCATGTACAAAGCTCGGATCCTGAAATGCTAGGCTCCCATCTTCTCCAAATTGGCTTGGAAAGCATATTCCTTATAGCCACGGTTGTCCCGCAGCATCGCATAGCAGATACAGCTCATCTTGCGAGCCAGGGCCACAACAGCCTTATTGGTTCCCCTCCTCGACTCAACCTCTAAGGCCCATTTCCGAACAGGATCATCACATTTAGTGCTCTTTTTGAGCCAAGCCCGCGCCCCATGGATGAGATAGCGACGTAATATCTCATTGCCACTTTTGGTGATGGAGCCCATCATACGAGTGTTTGCTGAAGAGCTAACACTGGGAACTAAACCCAGGTAGCTGGCAAACTTACTGGCATCATCAAAACGACTGATATCATCCACCACTGCCACCATAGCCGCAGCCGTGAGAAGACCAACTCCAGGCAAAGTTCTCAATTGTTTTACAGACTCTTTCTCCTGAACTAAAAACTCAATCCGGTGGGTGATAGACTTTTCTTGCTGTTGGAGGGCTTCGGCCTGACCGTACAATTCCTGAAGAGTGCTGCGAATAAAAGGATTGGGCACTTTGGAAATAGTCGCTGGTGCTTTCACCCAAAACTGATTTGCTCCCACGGGAATCGTAAGACCCTGTTCCCTCAAAAGACCTCTGATGTGGTTTGTTAAACTCACCCGTGTGCCTACAGTAAGTTCACGGGAAACGAGCAGACTCTTTATGTCTCTGGAACCAGGACTACGGAGATGAACCTCACAATCACTATCAGGGTTCAGGCGCAGAAAAGTATTTAAAGCCTTGGCATCCCGCTCGTCGGTTTTCTTGCCGCTGATACCTATGCCCCTAAACTTGTTTGGGTTGATGATGTGAACAGTGTGACCCAAATCCTGTAATTTCTGGACATAGGGGTTAACCCCTCCTGTGGCCTCAATGGCTATCTCACAGGGTTCTCTATTTGAGAAATAGCGAGGAAGATTCTTGGTCTGAATACAACTGACTCTAGGGACTCCTTGAACCATTTCTCCCTTTTGATCTGTAGCATAAAGAACTGAGTTATTCTTGTGAAAATCGACTCCTATGTATAACTTGGGCATTGCCGCTCCTTTCGTTTGTGAGCCTTTTGAGCTCGGTTTTTGTGTGGATAAGTATAACAACTTAGACCACGATGAAAAGGGGCGGCACTTCCATGCCTCCAGAAGGATTTATAAATTTATAAAGTGATTGACGACTTAAATAATTCTTCAGGAATAAATGGACTTCCGTCGATTTTGTTTCAAGAAGAACACTAAAGTGCCGATTGTTCTTAGAGCATTGTGCTCCTTTCGTTTGTGAGCCTTTTGAGCTCGGTTTTTGTGTGGATAAGTATAACAACTTAGACCACGATGAAAAGGGGCGGCACTTCCATGCCTCCAGAAGGATTTATAAATTTATAAAGTGATTGACGACTTAAATAATTCTTCAGGAATAAATGGACTTCCGTCGATTTTGTTTCAAGAAGAACACTAAAGTGCCGATTGTTCTTAGGTGAGACATACAAATGGCCAACATGGAGATAAAGTGATGCCTAAAAAAGAAAAACTATCAAAATCTCAACTAAGATATTGTTGGTTGAGATTTCTGGCTATACTATGTAGCCTTATGATCTCTATGGCTTGCACTGACCAACCTGAAGATCTTGCAGAGTTCAGTCGCAAAAGCACCGAGATGCCTGTCTCCATTGATATCGATGCCTTGGAGACAATCAATAGCTCAAATGCTTCTTACTTTCCCATTAAGGGAACCTGCTCGGAAGAGGGTCGTGAAGTGACTCTCCACATTGAAGGAGTTCAGACCTCAACTCTTTGCTCCAATCAAGCTTGGAATGTGACTGTGGATATAACTCACACAAATAAAAAAAATCTTGTCAATATAACAGTCTTTCATTCAGCAGCCAGTGGAGAAAAAGGAGAAGCTTTTTCCAGCATCAACAATCAATTTATTTGTGACAGCCATTTTATAGGCGTTCCGGCGATGAGCGAGTATACAACCCATAGCTTTTGTGTGGCTAAGTACGAAATGAAAAGCAATCAACGAGGTCATACAATTTCTCATCCCAAGGGTTTGCCTAGAACGAAAATCAACCGTAATGATGCGGCGGATCAGTGTCGAACTATGGGAGATGGGCATGACCTCATCACCAACGATGAGTGGCAAACTCTTGCTCGCAATATTGAGCAGGTACCAAGTAATTGGGAGGCAAGTACGATAGGGTCTCCAGGAGGCATCAATCAAGGTCATTCAGGTTCTTTTTTACCCATGGACCCCCTTCCTGCAAGCGATAATGACAGCAAAGGTTGCTTTAAAACCAAAGAGCAGTGTGATGGCACCCTGTGGAGCGTTAAAAAAAGAACTCATGCTCTCTCCAATGGTGAAGTTATTTGGGATCTTTCTGGAAACGTTGAAGAGTGGGTCAAAGATGACAACGGTGAGAGGTATGGCACCAGCGATTATTGGTCAAAGATCACAGCTAAAAGTCATCTACGACGGAGTCATTTGAATCGAAGGAGTACAAATAGATCAAGGTTGACTAAGGATCAATTTGGCCCCTACAGAGATTACTCTCAACATGATGCAGCTCCCTATGCAGGATTGGGTTATGCTCGCATTGACTTCAATGGGGGGGCTATTGTTCGTGGAGGTTACTGGCGGTGGGGTTGGTTATGGGGGCCGGCTTCAGGTATTTTTGCTGTCAATCTCAGTTATCCTCCCTCCTATGCCTCCAAGAAATTGGGATTTCGATGTGTCTTTCACCCCCGCGTACTATAGAGTTTCAGGGCCACCATCCCAGCACAGAGGCTAGAAATTGAGAAGCAAGGGTGGTTCCATTTGTGGGAAGAAGCCTTGTAAGTTATCCTCCCCCTTAGAGGTTGTTATTAGGTCAAAGTAGGTCAGTGTGAAGAACTTTTCTGCAGGTCTTTCTTGTAAACATGCATATACATATTTCGTTGCGGCCATCACCGTGGCCACGACGATGACGGTGATGACGATCATGATATTGATGGTTTTTTCCCCTCAGTCGTGGGGGCAAACCGAGCACAAGCTTATCCGCCGCATGGCTGTCTTTCCTATTCAAGTTGCCCCCAAATTAAATTCTCTTGCTGAGGAGGCTTGGTGGAGCCTTAGAGAAGAGCTTACCAAGGATAAGAGGTTTTTATTGGCCAGCCGTAATTTTTTACAGAATAAGGATGTCTTTCGAGCCCATGGGGAGCTTGGCCCTGCTGATGTCATTATATTGAGTCGGCTCCTCGATGCCCATGCTCTTGTAACCACCTTTCTTAAGGAGCGTCAACTCACCATGAATGTTTATGAGGGGGAGTACGGTCGGCTTCTTTGGTCTTACACACTGGACTTAAATCAATCAGAACCCCTGAAAGGCCAGCTCATAAAAGCCACTCAAAGGCTCGCTCAAGCTTTTATTGCCAACACTCCCTACCAAGGCTTCGTCATCATAGACCACTTATGGGAGGGGAATGTGACGATTCCTTTGGGTAGAAAGACCATTGTTAAAGCCAGTGTGGGAACCCATGCCAAAGTAGATATAGGAGATGTTGTTCAATTTATTCATATTCGCAGTGAGAAGCTTCAAATGCTCTTTGAAGGTGATCTACATATTGAAGTCTTTGCCGAGGGACGAATTATAGATATCGGCCGAAGGGAAGTCATCATTGAGATTCTCAACGCCACAGATATCTCTCATATTGTTGAAGGAACTCTTGTTCGCTTGCCCAAGGAAGCCAAGAGGTTGCAAGAACACTATGGTTTAAACTGGAAAGATAAGAACATCCGTCTCCAATATTTTTCTTCTGAAATATACTCCTTTCAAAAGGAGGAAAATGAAAAAAAGCCATTGGCTCTTTCCATGGCTTTTCTTTTCAATTTAGCAGCCTTTCTTCTTATCGCCCTTTGATCGAAAACCTGGCAAGAATTTCATACTCAACACAGGTCTTTCGTCTTGAAATCTAGCCATAAATCTAGACATAACTGAGGAGATTTCAGGAGATTTCGGATGGGCCCAAACTTCTTGGCCCTTTGGAGAGGTCATGCTGGAGGTATGGATATTACCTTGACATATTCTTATGCGACATCAAACATATATTTATATATTGATCATATGATTTAATTTAATTTAATTTAATTTTTAATCCATTCAAGGAAACACTAAAGGAGAAAAAGACATGAAATTCGTTTTTCGTACTCATACAGCCAATACAGTCAATGCCACCAAGACAATTTATGAAATCATGATAAAGCCGTTACTTATTATTATGAGCTTGTGTCTTACCATGCTTCTTACCAAGCCTTTACAGGCGGCGAATGGTGCCATTGCTGTTCAAATGCAGGGTTGGGGATTTTATGTTGGGGCGAGGTGCTACACAGAAAACGGTGCAGATCATGTGGGATCATGGAAACGTCTCAGTGTTGGGTTGACCCACAGGTGCTCCACTGCATCCACAGACTCCCAGCCCAGTTATATGAAAATCCAGCGTGTCAATTTATGGGGTCGAGATAGAGGGAGTGTTTGGAGAGTTTATCGACCAGATGATTGTAACCATAAAAAAGATTTTTGTATCTATGTGAGGGGGGGGAGTCTTGGTAAATCAAGGTATGAGACCAATTGTAACGGATATTTAAAATGTTATTAGCCCTCATGTTGAATGGAGAAGCTCCTGAAATTCCTCCCAGCGGATAATGGGAACTCCAAGGCTTTCAGCCTTGTTAAGCTTGGACCCTACAGAATTTCCAGCGAGGAGGTAATCAACTTTCTCGCTGATGGAGGACTTGATTTGTCCTCCATGGAGGGTGATAAGGTCTTTGATGTCGTTTCTTGCCATGTGAAAAGTTCCTGTGATGACAAAACTAAGGTCTTGGAGAGGGGCTGTGGCGTATTGATGAGCCTTTGTATATTGGATTTGTACTCCGGCATCTTGAAGTTTTTGGAGTTCCTTGAGGGAGTTGGAGTGGGCAAAGTACTGTCGAAGAGAGGAAGCCGCTTTGGGTCCAATATCGTAAATACTGAGGAGCTCTTCTTCTGTGGTTGAGGATAGACTTTCGATATCTTTGAAGTGACGACTAAGGGAGCGGGCAGTTTGTTCACCCACAAAGCGAATGCCAAGAGCATAGATAAACTTATCAAATTGAGGCCGCCGACTGTCGCTGACACTTTTTATCAAGTTGTTCACAGATTTTTTGCCCTGTCTTTCTAAATTGAGAATACTTTCACTTTTGCTATCTAGGAGGTAGATATCGCTGTAGGTTTTGATGAGTCCATGGTCCACAAATTGTTCGATAAGTTTATTTCCAAGTCGATCTATATTCATTGCTTTTTTGGATACAAAGTGTTTTAAGGATTCTTTGATAATCGCCGGACACAATGGATTGTGACACCTTAAAATCGCCTCATTATCTCGACTTTTAAGGGGGCTATGGCAGGAGGGGCACTTTGGGGGGAAGGCAAAGGCGAGAGAGTTTTCTTTTCTTTTTTCTTTCACCACAGAGACAATTTCAGGGATGACATCTCCAGCCCTTTGAATAATCACTGTGTCTCCTTTTCGAATATCTTTTTTTTTAATTTCATCTTGGTTGTGAAGTGTGGCGTGGGTGATAGTAACACCTCCAACCTTTACTGGCTCCATGGTGGCCAAAGGAGTGATAGCTCCGGTGCGTCCGACTTGTATGGTAATTTCTTGAATCACGGTTTGGGCCTGTTCAGGTTGAAATTTCACCGCTGAGGCCCAGCGAGGACTTCGGCTAATGGTGCCCAATTGATTTTGAAGTGAAAGGGAGTTGACCTTAATGACTAGTCCATCGATATTGTAATCGAGCTTGGAGCGAATGGAATCAATAAAGTGGTAGTGTTCTATGGCTTCTTCAATGTGGCGACACTTTTTAATGAGCGGTTTTTTGCCAAATTTCTCATGGATCAATGTGGGGAGACCTTTTTGATCCATTTGTTGAAGAAATTCTTCTTGGGTGGTGAAGGAGAGGTCTTTGAATTCGCCAAAAGAGTGACTGAACATCTTAAGTGGTCTTGCAGCTACCACCTGGGGATCGAGTTGTCGTATGGTTCCTGCGGCGGCATTTCTCGGGTTGGCAAAGGTATGCTGGCCTGTTTCTTCCTGGTCTTTGTTGAGTTTTTCAAAATCGGCCTTGGAGATGATGATCTCTCCACGGACTTCCAAGAGAATTGGTGTTTTTTTGTCTTTTAATTGCAGTGGAATAGAGGGAATGGTTTTTACATTAGATGTCACCAATTCTCCCATCAAGCCGTCTCCTCGGGTGAGGGCATGGACTAAAATTCCATTCTCATAAACAAGCTCAATAGCGAGCCCATCCAGCTTGGGTTCGCAAATGTATTCCATCGAGAAGGGGGAATTCTTTAAAAATTTCTTGAGTCGCTTATCAAAAGCAGAGATATCTTCAGAAGAGTAGCTATTTTGTAGAGATAGCATGGGTTGACGGTGGGCTTTTTTTTCAAAGGCTTCAAGGGGAGCATCCCCCACGCGGTGGCTGGGGGAATCTTTTGTGACCCATGCCGGGTATTTTTTTTCCAACTGAAGGAGTTCATTAAATAACTGGTCGTAATCGTAATCAGATATTTGGGGTTGATCGAGTTGATAATAATTGTAATTGTGCTTGGATAACTGTACCTTGACTTGTTGAAGTCGCCGCTTATCTTTATTTGTTGTATCTTTCACTTTGATGGCCTCACTCACCTAGCGAAGTAAGAACGCCCATGACCCAGGAAATGAACACAGCCCATGGAAGTAAATTATAATTCCTGGGGGTGAACATCTTCATGGAAGTGATTCATGATTCCATGAAGATGTATGACCCCACGAAGTGAAGATCAGAAATTTTCATTAAAACTCACATTGCCGGGGATGCCCACTTGGTAGGCTGAAACTCGTCGCTCAAAGAAATTGGCAAGTTCTTGGGTATCCTGAAGTTCCATAAATGAGAAGGGGTTTTTCTTTTTATATTGAGCCGGAATGTTCAATCTCTCTAGGCGTTGGTCAGCAACAAATTCAAGATAATTCCTCATATCCTTCATACTCAAGCCAGCCAAACCGGGTTTTAAGAATTCACTAGCAAATCTTATTTCGCACTCAATGGCCTCGTCCATCATAACAATCACCATATCTTTCATAGGCTGATCAAAAAGCTTAGGATCTTCTTGAGTGGCAATTTCAAAGACTTTAAAGGCAAAGTCAATATGGGCACTTTCATCTCGAAAAACCCAGTTTGTTCCGCTGGCGAGCCCATTGAGCAGGCCCTTCGAACGCAAATAGTACACATAGGCAAAGGCGGCAAAGAAGAAAAGTCCTTCAATGCAGCCTGCAAAGCAAAGGAGATTCATTAAGAATCTTTTTCGATCCTGGGTCGATTCGAGCCTATCCATGTCTTTGATGGAATCCATCCATTTAAAGCTAAAATCAGCTTTGGCTTTGATGGACTCAATATTATGAATGGCAGCAAAGGCCCACTCCCTCTCTTTCATATCTGAAATGTATGTATCTAAGAGCGTCAAATAAAATTGCACATGCAGGGCTTCTTCGTAGAGTTGGCGAGAAAGATACAGTCTAGCCTCAGGGGCATTAACATGCTTATAGAGATTGAGAACTAAATTGTTGCCGACAATGGAGTCTCCAGTGGCAAAAAAAGCGACAAGGCGATGGATGAGAAAAGTTTCATTTTTATTGAGTTTTGAATGGAGGTCTACAATATCTGAACTGAAGTCAATTTCGTCCACGGTCCATGTATTTTTAATTCCATTTTTATACATTTCAAAAAATTCAGGATACTTCATTGGTCTGAGTGTTAAATTGAAACCTGGATCTAAAAGCACTCTACCTCCTTTTATAATTTGTTTAAAATTATAATTTATCTAAATCAAATGATCTCACACTTTTTCTATTTTCTCAATCACAGATACCCTATTGACACGCCTCACAGGATTCTGGGTTTTCCAGCGAACAAGCAATATCTTGCTGAAAAGACGACGAGTCAGAAGTTTTTTCCTGAGGTTCAGACTGTGGACCGTTGGGGGTTGTGGTTGTTATCTGTGAGATTTTCGTTGCAGGTCGCGACCGTAGATAATAAGTGGTTTTAAGTCCCTTTTGCCATGCATGCATGTACATACTTGAGAGTTTTCCAATGGTGGGATTTTCTATGAATAAATTGAGACTTTGGCTTTGGTCAATAAAAGCTCCGCGATTGGCAGCCATATCGATGAGGGATCGTTGGGAAATCTCCCACACAGTACGAAACACATTGCGAACGTCCTCAGGAATTTCAGCAATTTCTTGAATGGACCCCTCGTGGGTTTTTATTTTTTGACGCATTTCTGCATTCCATAGCTCCAACCTTTTGAGTGTTGCCACCAAGTACTTATTGATTTGAATAAATTCACCAGACAATGTTTCGCGTTTAAAAAGGTTAGACACTTGGGGCTCTATGGCTTCGTAAACACCTGCCACCGACGCAATGGTGGCTGTGGGAGCAATGGCAATCATGAGGGAGTTGCGCAAACCATGTTTCATAATCTGCTGACGAAGGTTCTCCCAAGGAGCGAGGTTTTTGGGTTGGATGCCCCAGCTATCAAATTGAAGTTCTCCTTTGGCGGCACGAGTTTCATAAAATGCATCATGAGGGCCATATTGTTGAGCAAGTTGGCAAGAGGCTTTGAGAGCGTGAAAGTAAATGGTTTCAGAAACTTTTTGAGAGAGAGCACGGGCCTCTTCGGAGTCAAAGGGATAACTCAACTTAAAGAAAACATCTTGGAGTCCCATGAGTCCTAGGCCCACAGGTCTCCAGCGACGATTGGAACTCTGGGCTGTTGGAATGGGATAAAAGTTGATATCCACAACACGATCTAAATATTTCATAGCCACTTCAGTGGTTTCACCAAGTTTGGTGTAGTCTATTTTTCCGTTGATCACATGGTTGGACAGGTTCACAGAACCAAGGTTGCAAACAGCGGTTTCTCCCTCCGAAGTGACTTCGAGAATCTCTGTGCATAGGTTGGAGAGGTGAATCATATTTTGAGGTTGTCCCGTTTGATTGGATTTCTGGTTGCTTGCATCTTTAAATGTGACCCAGCCATTACCTGTTTGAGCCAATGTTTTCATCATGTGGCCGTAGAGATCGCGAGCTCGCACTTGTTTAATAAAAAGTTTTTCTTCTTCAGCTTTACAGTAGGCTTTTTCAAACTCCTCTCCGAATATTTCAAGAAAATGAGGTACAACTTTGGGGTCAAAAAGGGACCACATTTCATCGCCTTGAACTCGTTTCATGAAGAGATCGGGAATCCAGTTGGCCAAGTTCAAATTGTGGGTTCTTTGAGATTCACCCCCTGTATTGTCACGAAGTTGTAAGAACTCCTCTATGTCTCCATGCCAACTCTCTAAATAAATGCATGCAGCTCCCTTGCGACGTCCTCCTTGATTCACCGCTTGAACGGAGGAGTCTAGGGTTTTTAACCAAGGGATCAGCCCATTGGAGTGTCCATTGGTTCCTTGAATGAGAGAGCCACGGGATCGGACCCTTGAGAAGGAAACTCCAATACCTCCTGCGAATTTAGAGAGGAGAGCAATGTCGGTGTACTTTTTATAAATAGACTCCAAGTTATCTTGGGGCGAGTCCAGCAAATAACAGGAAGACAGTTGAGGCCTTTGAGTGGCTGAGTTGAATAAGGTGGGAGAGCTTGTCATATAGTCGAGACTTGAAAGAAGTTCGTAGAGTTCTCTTGCTTCTTCAAAACTCTGGGCGAGGCCACAGGCCACACGTAGGAAAAAATGTTGGGTGGATTCAATAACCTTTCGTGAATGGGGGTCCTTTAAAAGGTAACGATCGTAAAGAGTACGGAGACCAAAGTACTCAAACTTTCTTGTGTGACCCTCATCCACAATAATATTGAGGGCTTCTTTGTGTTCACGTACAAAGTTATATTTTTCTTCGGAGATAATATCTTTTTTAAAGCCATATTTCACAGAGTCATAAAAATTTCTAATGTTCTGAGTGGCGACTTCCTCATCAATAAAACGAGCGAGGAGGCGTGCCGACAGCTTGGAGTAGGAAGGCTCTTCACCAATGAGAAGAGAGGCTGTTTGAATACAGAGCTTGTCGAGTTCTGCCGTTGTGGCTCCATCGTAGAGTCCACTGATCACTTTTGTAGCGACCCTCATGGGATCGACATCCTTGAGTCCTCCCGAGCAAGCGATGACCACATTGACAATTTTATTCACATTGACGGGCTGGAGTTCACCATTGCGCTTGCATACGCGCATGATCTTGGGGCCATCTTCTTCGTTTTCTTCATCTTCTAAAGATGTGTTGATTCGTCCTTTGTCTTCCACGGCATCTGTGGATGAAATGGCTTTGGGCTTCTCCTGGTGGGAGTGCTTGGAATAACTTGGTTCATTTTTCGAAATGGGTTCTTGATTCATGGTCCCTCCCTATGTGTCTGAGGATTAGAATAAGGACGGGAGTAGGATGTCGTCTAGATTTTTTTTGGATTTTATTTTTTTAATACTTTGCAATAGCTGTTATGGAGTTGTGGAGGCTCTGTTGACGAGCTTCGTAGAAGGCTCTGCAGTCTCATTTCAAATATTCTTCAAGTCTCCGTGGCAAGGAGCTTTCAATGCACATTTCCACGCATTCTTGACAAGCTGCTTTCAAGGATGGCTTTGGGAGTAGTTATGCAGTGCAATACTAGCTGCGGACACAGCGTTAAGAGAATCGATGCCCGGCGCCATAGAAATGGCAATTTTTGTGGCGTGGAGGTGGGGAGGGAGCCCTTGCCCTTCTTCCCCCATGAGCAAGCGGAGATTTCGTGGCCATTTCCAGCTTTCTATTTTCTTTCCTTGGCAACTTAAGGCGATGACGTCAAAGTCCAGGCGATTTATAGGGGGCCCCTTTTCAAGAGGGATATGGAAAATGGATCCACTGGAACTGCGAATAGTTTTAGGGTGAAAAGGGTGGGCGGCTTCTTCCAGTAGAATGAGTTTACGGGCTTTAAATGCATGGCAGCACCGAGCCAAAGCTCCTACATTTTGAGGGTCCCCAAGGCCACAGACAACTTCGAGGCCCACAGGGGGGCATTGAGTTGAAAAGTGTTTTATTTCTGGCACTTTGGCTATGAGCAAAGGAGCTTGAGTGCCAAAGATATCCAGTTTGTTAAACAGGTTTTGAGGCAGAGCGTAGTGAGGAATCAGTGAATTCCCAACGAGGTGCATTATTTCTTTGGAGAAGATGAATTCCACGGCAAGGTGGGGACGCTTGTTGATAAGCTCGCGCACAACCTTGGGTCCACTAACAAGGCACTGGGAGTGCTTTTGAATGCCTCTTCGACTTTGGAGGCTCACCCAGCGTTTGTAGTGGCGATTTTGGGAGCTTTGAACTTGTTTTATTTGCACTTTCCCTCGCTTACAAACTTTTTCCTCGTTTACAAACTTTTGCCTACAGTCTCTTGCCTATAAAAAGAGGTTGAACCATTACTAAACCTTATTATATACATTGTACATGTCACCTCAAGCTCCTATGACACTAGAAGACCGGGGGGTCTATATTTCCACCTATGGTTGCCAAATGAATGTCAACGATACGGAGAGGATGTATACCCTTCTTGAAATGTCCAACTATGTCCCCGTGAGTTCTCCTGACCAGGCCAGTGTTATCATTATTAATTCTTGTAGTATTCGTGAAAAACCCGTTCACAAGGTCCACTCAGAGGTGGGGCGCTATAAGAAATTGAAAAAGCAAAAACCCCACTTAAAAATTGGAGTGGGAGGCTGTGTGGCTCAACAAGAAAAAAAGCGTCTTCTCAAAGACATTCCCATGATTGACTTTGTCTTTGGCACCGATACCATTGATGATTTGCCGACTCTCTTAAGAAAGTTGCATCATTCAGATGAGAGGATTGTATCCGCACGCTTTGACTATCAAAACCCCTATCAAGTGGAGACCTTGGTGAGAAACCCCGGAGTTTCAGCCTTTGTGAACATTACCAAGGGTTGTGATAATTTTTGTACTTTTTGCGTGGTTCCTTTCACTCGGGGGCGGGAGCGTAGCCGTGCTTTGAGTGAGGTTGTCCAAGACATTCACCAGTTGGTGGCCAGGGGAGTGAAAGAGGTGACCTTGTTGGGGCAAAATGTCAATTCCTACCAATCCTCCTGTGGTGCTCCTTTTGCCGAGCTATTGCGCTCTCTCGCCTTAGAAACGGGCATTGAGCGCATTCGCTATACCACCAGCCACCCCAAGGATTTTGATCTTCTCTTGATGGAAACCATGCAGTCTTATAGAGAAAAGATTTGCGAGTATATTCATCTTCCCGTTCAGTCGGGTAATTCAGAAGTTTTAGAGCGGATGAATCGAGGTTACACTCGTGAAGAGTATATACATAAAGCCCACCTTATTTTAGAAAAGATTTCAGGAGCCACTCTTTCCACAGATATTATTGTTGGTTTTCCCGGTGAGACGGAGGAGCAATTTCAGGATACCATGACCCTTATGGATGTGGTTCCCTACGAAAGCATTTATGCCTTTAAATACAGTCCCCGACCCTTGACAAAGGCTGCCAGGTATCAAGAACAGGTTCCCGAAACTGTAAAGTCAGATCGCTTAAATCGCTTATTTGAAAAACATCGTCAAATAGGTCTCAAGCTATGCCAAAAATATGTGGGCATGGAGTTGGATGTTCTTGTGGAGAGTTATGATTGTGATTTAAAGCGTATCCATGGGCGCTCCACCCAAAATAAAGTGGTTCACGCCAAGGGCCATGGGGAGATGGTGGGCACAACAGTCAAAGTTAAGGTCTTGGAAGCTTTTCCTCAAACATTGAGAGGGGTGATTTTGTGAGAGATGATTTTGCGATGAAACATACGGAGGAAGAGGGAGGGGAGGAAGAAAAGTGGCTGGAGCTTTTTCCCTACGGAGTCACTTTTGATTCCGATGGTTTTGCATCTCCAGAGCGTCCTGTGATGTTTTTTAGAGATAAAGAAGAAACTCATACTTTGCCTGTTTGGTTGAGTCCTTTGGATGCTGGAATTCTTCTCTGTCAGCAAGATAAAAGATCCATTTCGAAAAATCCCCATAACCTGTCTTTAAAACTTATCAAGTCCTTGGGTATTGATTTAGAAAGATGTGTTTTTGTGGATATCAAGGGACATCATCAATATGTAGACCTTCACTTTGCGGGAGCCAGTCAGTTAACCAAAGTAAGAAGTCGTGCCGATGAGGCCATTTCCTTTTGTTTGAGTGCGAATGTGAAGTTTTACTGTCAACTATCTTTTATTGAGCGTTGCCGTGTTATAGATGCTCAACTGCTTCATCAAGCACCTTTTGTAGACTCCAAATATGGAGGAGTACGTCCCACTTACTTTAATTGAGGAGTATGTCATAATAGAGTCCGTGAAAGAAAAAACTCCCCAGCAGGGT
Organism: Bdellovibrionales bacterium; assembly: GCA_965261545.1. GTDB lineage: Bacteria > Bdellovibrionota > Bdellovibrionia > Bdellovibrionales > UBA1609 > CBDHDF01. The sequence continues at coordinate 199,941 of CBDHDF010000007.1, forward strand.
GAAGGATGTTTTATAGCTCCCTCCGCCGATGTCATTGGTGATGTGGTGGTAGGGGCTCATTCCTCCATTTGGCATCGCTGCGTTTTGAGAGGGGATGTCATGCCCATAAGAATTGGGGAAATGTCCAATGTACAAGATGGGTCCATCCTCCACGGCTCCTTTGGAGCCCATGGAGTGACTGTTGGGAGCAGAGTTTCTGTGGGGCATGGAGTGATTCTCCACGGCTGCTGTATTCACAATGAGTGTCTTATTGGCATGGGAAGTATTCTCATGGATGGGTGCGAGGTGGGAGAGCTTAGTTTGGTGGGGGCAGGTTCTTTATTGACGGAGAACTCTAAGTTTGAGGGCGGACAACTTATTCTAGGTCGCCCCGCCAAAGTGATGCGACCTTTGACAGAAAAGGAAAAGGCTGTTGTGAGTGGAAGAGCGGATGAGTACAAGGTTTATATGGGTTGGTACCAAGGAAGAGATGAGGAGGTAGTGAATTCAGGAGGACTTCATGGGTAAGGTCGATAAGGTTGATGAAGTTAATAAAATCGATGAAGTTGATAAAGTTTCATCTTCCATGGCTTTCACCTTTGATGACTTGCTTCTCGTGCCCCAATATTCAGAAGTGATTCCTTCCCAGGTTTCCACGGAGATGCCCTTTGGCAAGGATATGGTTTTAAACACTCCTGTTTTATCAGCGGCCATGGACACTGTGACTGAAAGTCGATTGGCTATTGTCATGGCTCAGCAGGGAGGTCTTGGAGTTATTCACAAGAATATCTCCATTGAGCAGCAAAGTCTTGAGGTGGAAAGAGTCAAAAAATATGAAAGTGGCATGATTATAAAGCCTATCACCATGTCGCCAGAGCAGTCGGTGGCAGAGGCTTTGGAGATGATGAAGCAGTGCTCAATCAGTGGTTTTCCTGTCACGACAGATGGAATTCTCGTTGGTATTCTCACCAATCGAGATCTTCGCTTTGAAGCGAATGTAAACCAGCCCATTGCCAATGTGATGACTCAAGAAAACCTTGTGACGGCAGAAGTTGGAACCACCTTGGAACAAGCTAAGAAAATTCTCCATAAAAATCGTATTGAAAAATTGCCTGTGGTGGATACAAAGGGTCGCCTCAAGGGCTTGGTTACAATCAAAGATATTGAAAAATCCAAGGCCTTTCCTCTGGCCTCTAAAGATCGTGGCGGAAGGCTCTTGGCGGGAGCCGCCGTGGGTGTGGGCAATCGTTCTCAAGAGAGGGCCGAGGCCCTTGTTGAGGCTGGAGTGGATGTTCTTGTGGTGGATACCGCCCACGGCCACTCCAAAAATGTTCTTAATATGGTGGAGTACTTGAGTCAACGCCATAAGGACATTGTCATTGTAGGTGGAAATGTGGTGACATCCCATGCAACACAAGCCCTTATAAACAAAGGAGTCGATGTTGTAAAGGTGGGTGTTGGGCCAGGTAGCATTTGCACCACAAGGATTGTTGCGGGCGTGGGGATGCCCCAAGCTTCAGCTATTATGGAGTGCGCAGAAACGGCGAGACAACTTGGAAAATCCATTATTGCTGATGGCGGAATTAAGTTTGCGGGAGATGTGACCAAGGCTCTAGCTCTTGGGGCCAGCTCTGTGATGGTGGGAAGTTTGCTGGCGGGAGCTGATGAAAGTCCGGGGGAGACTGTTTTGTACCAAGGGCGTGCCTATAAGGTTTACCGTGGTATGGGAAGTTTGGGAGCTATGAAGGATGGTTCTAAAGATCGCTATTTTCAAGAAGATATTTCTGATTATGAAAAGTTTATTCCCGAAGGAATTGAAGGTCGGGTTCCCTACAAAGGGCCCATCCATGTGATTCTCCACCAGCTTGTAGGGGGACTAAAGTCAGGGATGGGTTACTTAGGGGCTCACTCAATTCCTGACCTGCAAAAGAAAGCTCAATTTGTAAAAATCAGTCAGCAGGGCTTAAGGGAGTCCCATGTCCACGATGTAAGTATCACCAAGGAGGCTCCCAATTACCGCTTGTAGGGTTATGGTACCTTTATAGACATATCTATTGAGGGGCACAACTGACAAGAAAGTCTTTCTTTTTCTGTAAAGCTTCGGGTTTCTGCCATTTCTTTTTCGAGTTCATTTCTTGGCGGAAGTTTTTGAGGTTTGTCCACATAGACTCGGCAAGTTCCACAGCTTCCCATCCCTCCGCAAGAGTGTGAAATTTCAATATCATGACCTAAGAGAAGTTGAAGGAGGCTTTCGTCGTCCTTGGCTTCAAGGTCTAAACCCATGGGCTCCACTCTTACTTTAGGCACCTTAAGATGGTCCTTTCGAAGCAGGTGGTTCTTTGGAGGTGAAGCCAGAGGTGGCGTCGGAGCTAGAAGTGGCCTTGGAGGCAGAGGTCGAATGGTGGGAGCTTTTTGTATGCTCCTTTAATATTGTGTAGAAATCAACGCAGCGGTGATATTTTTTGCAAAGCTGATGCCACTTGCGCCTCAGAAATTGTGAGGGTAGCATAGATGAAGGTTGGCTGGATAAGGGCCAGAGAGATGAGGGCTCATGGTGAAAAACTTTGCAGGACTCTCTTGACGAGAGCCCCCTGTCGTCATGGGATACTAAGGGTGGGTCTATGGAGTAGGGAATAAGCCCATGGGTCCAATATTCATACAGTTGGTGGTCGGCATAGAGAACCATGCGAGGGATTTTTTCCATAAGGATTTGAGCCCCCCGGCGAGTGATGACATAGGCCAGCGCCCCTGAGTCTGGGGGATACATCAAGCCCAAGGAGCGACCGCCCTTCATTTTGCGAAGAGGGACATATTTGCGACGGACCTTCACACGGTGCAAGCGGATGATGTCAAAATCACCGGCCTCACCTCTTTCTATTTGTTGAAGCACTGTGGGCAGGTCGTCTTTGATACAAAGGTCATCCTCTAAAATGAGAGCCATATCGTTGGGGCCATGAACTACTTTTTCATGGGCGAGCCGGTGGCTGATCCAACAGCCAATATCTCCAGGAGTCACCCTCACTCCCTGTCGAACTTGCTCTTTATGGTCCACGAGAGATTGATGGGAACTTGTTAAGTCTCGCCAGTGAATAGCGGAAAGGCGTTCCCAGGAAAGACCGAGTTCATCGAGCCGTTGGGTTGTGCGTTGAAGGCGCAGCCTGTCTTCGTCAAGGTTGATAAGAATAATTCGCATATTGTTCGCTGTTCTTGTTCACTAAGAGTCTTTGGAGTTCTCAAAGTTCGCCTTTGTTAATTTTAACATTTTATAAAAATCGGCTTGGTAATGATACTTTCTACAAAGTTGGTAAAACTTTCTTCTCATAAACTGTGAGAGATTCGCCGGCCGAGGTTTAGTGCTTGAGGTGGTGATGGAAGAGTGTCCCCCGTCCTTGTGCAGCACCACAGGGGGGTCTATGGAGAGGGGAATAAGGCCATGAATGTGATGCTGAGTGAGTTGGTGATCGGCAGAGCGAACCATGCGAGGAACCTTTTTCATAAGTGTTTGAGCCGCTCGGCGAGTGATCACATAGGCTTGGGTGCCAAGGTCCGCAGGGCGAACAAAGCCGAGGCTGCGTTCCTTTCCGATTTGGCGAACCGGCACGTATGGACGGTGGGTTCGGAAGCGATGCAGTCGAATGATGTCAAAGGAACCGATCTCCCCTCGTTCTATCTGCTCCAAAACTTCGGGGAGGTCTTCTTGAATTTCAATATCATCTTCCATAATGAGGCCCATCTCGCCAGGTCCCTTGGCCACTTTTTGGTGGGCCAAACGATGGCTCATCCAACAGCCAATCTCTCCGGGGAAAACCATAATCCCTTGGGCCTCCTGCCGCTCTCGGTTTACAAGAGCGTGGTGCTCCTCTGTCAAATTTCGCCAGTGAATGGCAGGAAGGCGTTCCCAGGAAAGGCCAAGTGCACTGAGCCTTTGGGTCGTACGCTGAAGTCGCTCCTTGTCTTCATCGAGATTGATGACCATAATTTCCATGGCAGACTCTATATTCTTTCTCTTTCAGAGGGGCAAGGGCGAGCAGTTACGAGTAAGTATCTCTAGTGCTTTGTGAGCGGTTTGTTGGCGTGGGCCTTCTTTTCTGAAGGGGCCTGTGCCGCAGTCGTCTTCATGGCCTCTTGACCCTGAGTTTTCAAGGAGGCGAGACCATAAGCTTCCAAAATTTTCCCTTGAATTTCTTCTTTCATATCGGTATGGGTTTTGAGAAATTCCTTAGAGGCATCGCGACCTTGGCCTAAGCGCTCGCCGCTGTAGCTGTACCAAGATCCTGACTTATCAACAATATTCTTTTTAACTCCAAGATCGAGCATATCTCCCTCTTCAGAAAATCCTTCCCCATACATGAGATCAAACTCCACTTTTTGGAAGGGAGGAGCCATCTTATTTTTGACAACTTTGACAGATGTGCGGTTGCCAATGACCTCTTCACCTTTTTTAATGGCACCAATGCGGCGAACATCGAGGCGAACTGAGGAGTAAAACTTAAGGGCATTTCCCCCTGTTGTGGTTTCGGGGTTGCCAAACATAACACCTATTTTCATGCGTATTTGGTTAATAAAAATAATCAGTGTATTGCTGCGGCTAATGGCTCCTGCCAATTTACGTAGAGCCTGGGACATCAAGCGAGCCTGCAACCCCATGTGACTGTCTCCCATGTCACCCTCAATTTCTGCCCGTGGAGTGAGGGCAGCTACAGAGTCCACAACCAAAACATCAATGGCTGCGGATCGGACAAGGGTTTCAGTGATTTCTAGGGCTTGTTCACCTGTATCTGGTTGAGAAATAAGCATTTCATCCGCTTTGACTCCAAGTTTCTTGGCGTAGGAGATATCGAGGGCATGTTCGGCATCGATAAAGGCCACTGCGCCCCCTGCTTTTTGAGCCTGTGCGATCGCGGAGAGGGCTAAAGTTGTTTTTCCTGAACTTTCAGGACCATAGACCTCAACAATTCGCCCCCTAGGGAGACCACCAATGCCCAAAGCAATATCCAAACTCAAGGCCCCTGTTTTCACCACAGGAATATCTTTATAAAGACTTTGATCTCCTCCAAGCTTCATAATAGAGCCCTTGCCAAACTGCTTTTCAATGGCTGAAATGGCAAGATCAAGGGCACGCCCTTTTTCTAAAGTATTGTTGTTCACTGTTGTCATAGAAGACCTCCTTTGTAGGTGCTTGTGGGCCAATAACGAAGAAATGAAGAGCCTAAATGTGCTGCTCAGAGGTAAGCAAGATACTCTGGCAAGTTTTCTCTGCCTCTTACTGGCTTGTGTCCATTTTTGTTTTGTTTTATTTTTATTTATCTTTTTTATCTTTTACATCTTTTTTAGGTCCTTTATGGATGATTAGCGAATATGCAAATTCATTGCCATGACCATTGCCACTCCATCTGTTGTGTTAAAGTCTTCCCAGCCAATTTGTTTGTACCAGCATAACCTGTAAAATAAAATTTGTGATCACCCCCGCAAGAATATCATCGGCCACAACCCCCAGTCCTCCTTGAATGTGACGGTCTATATAGCTCAAAGGAAAAGGCTTCAGTCCGTCAAGTATTCGAAAAATCACAAAAGCAAAAAGAAAAGACTGCCAAGTCACTGGTAGCCAAGTCATGGCAACAGCGTATCCAGCCACCTCATCAATAACAATTTCACGGCTATCATGCACGTCATATTTGTTTTCAAAAGCCTGGGCCACAAAAATGGCAACAAGTGTTAGAAGTAGAGTGGCTAATATGTACCCTGTATGTCCCCCGCAAAGAAAAACCATGGCCAAGGGAATCCCCCCGAGGGTGCCCACTGTTCCAGGTATCCAAGGAGATCGGCCTAAATAAAAAAAAGTCGCCAATAACCGAACCACGGACCTAGACTAACAGCATATGTGCTGGGAACCTAGTCCTAGTATCTACAAATTTTTTATTGTGGGGATTGTGCATAATTTTTAAGCATTTTAACGCATTCATACAAGTTTTAAGGTGGCTTTCACTTCCACAATAACAACCCACAACGACAATTCACAGCGACAATTTCGATTGTTCCTTTTGTCTAAAAATGGTGTTCGTAAAACTTTGGTACATGACAGGGGGGCCGGAGACTCTTAAAGTAGATTTTATGCTTAAAGATATTCTCATGATAGCTGTCCGGAGAGGGGCCAGCGATATTCACCTCAAAGCTGGCACACCTGCGGTGATTCGTAAGCATGGAGTTCTCCAACCCCTTGTCAAAGATGGTCCCGTGGTCAGCACCGAAGAAATTGAAAAAATCGCTTTTTCAGTGATGAATAAAAGCCAAAAGGAAATGTTCTTAGAAAAGTATCAGGTGGATATTGGCTTCGGGATTTCAGGTCTTGGACGATTTAGGTTCAATATTTTTAAGCAACGGGGGAGTATGCGTATTGTGGTGAGAACCATCTCGATGAGTATTCCCTCTCTTCCCTCCTTGAATCTTCCTAAAGTTGTAGAGCATTTAACAACATCAAAGCGAGGGCTCATATTAGTCACTGGGGTGACTGGCGCTGGCAAATCCACAACCATTGCTTCTATGGTGAACCATATGAATAGCAATTTCTGTCGTCATATCCTTACCATTGAAGACCCCATTGAGTTTCTCATCAAAGACCAAAAGAGCCTCGTGACTCAAAGAGAACTAGGCAGTGATGCGGTCAGCTTTCCAGAAGCTCTTAAGGCTTCTCTGCGCCAGGACCCCGATGTTATTTTTATTGGGGAGATGAGAGATATGGAAACTGTGGACACAGCCCTTCTTGCTGCGGCCACGGGACACCTTGTCGTTTCCACTCTTCACACCCTCCACTCCACAGAAACCATCAATCGAATCCTTGGTTTTTTTCCTGCGGAGAAGCACCAGCAAGTGAGATTTCAGTTGGCCTCTGTTCTCAGGGCTGTCATCAGTCAGCGCTTGACCAACAAGCCGGAGGGTCAGGGCTTCGCCCCTGCGGTGGAAATTCTTATCAACAATGCAAGAATAAGAGAGATGATCGAAGTTCCCGAAAGGACAGCTGAGATACCCAAGGCTCTCGAAGAGGGAGGAGCCACCTATGGAATGCAAACCTTTGACCAGAGCCTTACTCAACTTGTTTCCAAAAAAATTATTTCCTATGAGGAGGCCATGCGCCATGCCACATCCCCTGAAGATTTTGCCATCAAGCATTCGGGCGTGATTCACTCCAACGCAGGTAATGACCCACACGAGGAGGGAGTTACTAGCAACTACAATCAGCGCATCCAAAGCAAATGGCATAACCTCACTTCTGTAGAACTTGAAAATATTGATGAAAATACTTCTGAAACCGACAAAGACCTGCGTATTAAAAAACGCAAGTTTGGATCTAAAAGATAAAAGAAATGTACTAAGATGCGGCCTCAGATGTTTGCTATATCCGATGTTTTCTCTATTCTCATTGGGGAGTGACAGTGGCAGATCTAGAGATAAGACTGTTGCTATCAGAGCTATTCACCGCTCGTACTTGAAAGGTGTAAAGTGTCCTATTGGTAAGAGAAGTCACCACGTAGTATGTTCCATTTCTTTGATTTGGAGCACTATTTGGAATATCCTCCCAACTTCCGTACCCTTGTGTACCTGCTGTTTTTTTTCGATACTGATGTTTTATAATGGGAAATCCACCATCACTTGTTGGCGGCTGCCAGGTTAAAAAAGTTCTGCCATCTCTAGGGTTTGCAATGAGGTTACTAGGAGATGGGAAGGTTAAATTCTGGGTTGTTTCTGGTGTGACAGTTACACTGGAGGAATCGCTTTCATTGGTGATAATATTCACCGCTCGCACTTGAAAGCTGTAGCGTGTTCCGTTGGTGAGAGAAGTCACCAGGTAGCTTATTCCATTGGATTCACTGGGAGCACTCATTGGAATATCCTCCCAATTTTCGTACTGTTGTGCATTTTCTTCTTTTTTTCGATACTGATGCTTTGTGATGTAATGTCCACCATCACTTATCGGAAGCTGCCAGGTTAAATAAGCTCCGCCATTTCTGGGGTTTGCGATGAGGTTTCTAGGAGGTGCTAAACTCTGGGTTGTCGCTGGTGTGACAGTTGCGCCGGAGGGACTGCTTTCATGAGTGCTATTCACTACTCGCACTTGAAAGCTGTAACGGGTCCCATTGGCGAGAGAAGTCACCCAGTGGCGTTGTCCATAGGATTCATTGGGAGCACTATTTGGAATATTCTTCCAACTTTCGTATTGCTGTGCACCTTCTGCTTTTCTTCGATACTGATGCTTTGTGATGGGAATTCCACCGTCACTTGTTGACGGCTGCCAGGTTAAATAAGCTCCTTGATTCCGAGGGTTTGCGATGAGGTTTCTAGGAGATGCTAAACTCTGGATTGTTGCTGGTGTGACAGTTGCAACATTGGAGGAACGACTTTCATTGGCGTTATTCACCGCTCGCACTTGGAAGTTATAAATCGTCCCGTTGGCGAGAGAAGTCACCAGGTAGCTTATTCCATTGGATTCACTGGGAGTACTCGTTGGAATATTCTTCCAATTTCCGTACTGTTGTGCATTTTCTTCTTTTTTTCGATACTGATGCTTTGTGATGGAAATTCCACCGTCACTTGTTGACGGCCGCCAGGTTAAATAAGTTCCTTGATTCCGAGGGTTTGCAATGAGATGAGTGGGAGACGAAACAGCTAAACTCTGGGTTGTCGCTGGTGTGACAGTTGTAACATTGGAGGAACGGTTTTTATTGGCACTATTCACCGCTCGCACTTGGAAGTTATACATCGTCCCGTTGGCGAGAGAAGTCACCAAGTAGCTTATTCCATTGGATCCACGGGGAGCACTCGTTGGAATATTCTTCCAATTTCCGTACTGATGCTGTGCGCCTGTTGTTTTTTTTCGATACTGATGTCTTATGATGGAAAATCCACCATCACTTGTTGATGGCTGCCAGGTTAAATAAGCTCCTTGATTCCGAGGGTTTGCGATGAGGTTTCTAGGAGGTGCTAAAATCTGAGTTGTCGCTGGTGTGACAGTTGCAACATTGGAGGAACGACTTTCATTGGCGTTCACCGCTCGCACTTGAACATTGTAGCGTGTCCCATTGGTGAGGGTCACCCAGTGGCGTTGTCCATTGGATTCATTGGGAGCACTATTTGGAATATCCTTCCAACTTTCGTATTGCTGTGCACCTGCTGCTTTTTTTCGATACTGATGCTTTAATATGGGAGTTCCACCATCACTTATTGAAGGCTGCCAGGTTAAATAAGTTCCTTGATTCCGAGGGTTTGCGATGAGATGAGTTGGAGATGAAAAGGCTAAACTCTGGGTTGTCACTGGGGTAACAGTTACACTGGAGGGATCGCTTTCATTGGCGTTATTCATCGCTCGCACTTGAACATGATAGCGTGTCCCATTGGTGAGAGAAGTCACCAGGTAGCGTATTCCATTGGATTCATTGGGAGCGCTCATTGGAATATTTTTCCAATTTCCGTATTGCTGTGCACCTGCTGCTTTTTTTCGATACTGATGTTTTATGATGGAGGATCCACCATCACTTATCGAAGGTTGCCAGGTTAAATAAGCTCCGCCATTTCTGGGGTTTGCGATGAGGTTTCTAGGAGGTGCTAAACTCTGGGTTGTCGCTGGTGTGACCGTTGTAACATTAGAAGAACGACTTTTATTATTGTCACCATTCATCGCTCGCACTTGAACATGATAATGTGTTCCATTGGTGAGGGTCACCCAGTGGCGTTGTCCATTGGATTCATTGGGAGCACTATTTGGAATATCCTTCCAACTTTCGTACTGCTGTGCACCTGCTGCTTTTTTTCGATACTGATGCTTTAATATGGGAGTTCCACCATCACTTATTGAAGGCTGCCAGGTTAAATAAGTTCCGCCATTTCTGGGGTTTGCGATGAGGTTTCTAGGAGGTGCTAAACTTTGGGTTGTCACTGGGGTAACAGTGACACTGGAGGGATCGCTTTCATTGGCGTTATTCATCGCTCGCACTTGAACATGGTAGCGTGTCCCATTGGTGAGAGAAGGTACTAGATAGCCTATTCCATTGGATTGATTGGGAGCACTATTTGGAATATCTTTCCAACTTCCGTACTGTTGTGCACCTGCTGCTTTTTTTCGATACTGATATTTTATAATGGGAATTCCACCGTCACTTATTGAAGACCGCCAGGTTAAATAGGCTTCACCATCTCTAGGGTTTGCGATAAGGCTTCTAGGAGACCCTAAAATCTGGATTGTCGTTGGTGTGACAGTTGCAACATTGGTTGAACGATTCTTATTGGCACTGTTTACTACTCGCACTTGAAAAGTGCAAGGCTGCCCATTGGTGAGAGGAGCGACAAAGTAGCGCATTCCATTGGATTGATTGGGAGCACTATTTGGAATATCTTTCCACCTTCCGTACTGTTGTGCACCTGCTGCTTTTTTTCGATACTGATGTTTTATAATGGGAACTCCACCGTCATTTATCGAAGACTGCCATGTTAAATAGGCTCCTTGGTTCCTAGGGTTTGCCATGAGGTTTCTAGGGAGTGCTAAACTTTGGGTTGTCGCGGGTGTGACAGTTGCAACATTGGAGGAGTGACTTTCATTGGCGTTATTCACCGCTCGCACTTGAACATTGTAACGTGTCCCGTTGGTGAGAGAAGGTAGTACTAGATAGCCTATTCCATTGGATTGATTGGGAGCACTCATTGGAATATCTTCCCAACTTCCGTACTGCTGTACACCTTCTTCTTTTTTTCGATACTGATGCTTTGATATGGGAGTTCCACCGTTATTTACTGAAGGTTGCCAGGTTAAGTAAGCTCTTTGATTCCTAGGGTTTGCAATGAGGTTTCTAGGGGCTGAGGGGATGGTTGAAATTCGAGAGGTTGCATTTGGTGTCACTATGGTAGCATTCGAAGGAGTGCTTACAGTGCCAAAAGCATTCTCTCCCCGCACTTGAAAGTTGTAGCGTGTCTCGTTGGTGAGACCCATGACGGTGAATATTGCTTCATGAATGTCCCCGTAGGAACTGTTGGGAATATCCACCCAGCTTTCGTACACTTCTGATTCTACTTTTTTTCGATATTGATGTTTTGTAATACTTTCTTTTTGATTACTAGTGGAAGTTCTCCAAGACAAAGTTGCCTGTCCATCTCCGGGTGCTGCCGTCAAGGTATATTTGATTTTTATCGGCTTCTCAGAAATGTAAGACTTGTCTTTACTACAACCCAAGCATAAAAAATATAAAAGTATAACAATAGATACACTAAAATTCTTTATTAAATTATTCATGATTTTAACTCCTAGCCTATATACCTTTGTAGTAATATCTGAATCATCTTTTTCTCGTTTGTTAAATTTTAAGACTTCTCATCAAAAATCGTCTCAATTTCATTACTCGGCCATAAGTTAAGTAAACTTTAGAGCGTGTCCTTTGACTAAGCGCATCCAACCTGGAAAAACCAAAAACAGAACCAAAATCTAGGATGATAAAAAAGGTTGTTATGACACCAAAAATGGCCGGAAATTATGGAGGTTCACGACTCCCAGTCGCAGATCAAATCATCAAAGGAGTTACGTACCTGAATTCCCCAGCGTTTTGAAAAAGAAGATTTTTCTCAACTAAAAATTATCGTAACATTCATGGGGGCGCCTTGCTTCCCCACCCACGCCCATGAATCTTTCTAGGCCCCCACTTCTTTGCACGAAGCAACTCGGTGGACAGCTTCGCTGGTCTATATAATTGGCCTCTTTTAGTTACTCTGGACTTTTGATGGTATTTTTGTCATGTATGATTCCGATACAATAAAGGATAAAGCAATAACATTATTGGAAGGTGATAAGATGAGTGGCCGTTGAATAGATTGGTAATTTTAATTCCGTGAAGTAACATGGTCTTGAGCTTTGGATCGAACCCACGCATGTACCTGCACTCTGAGTGTATGGACGTATAGTAAGTTGACCTATTTTCGCTTTAGAATTTATGGCAAAATCCCAAGGCTCTAGTTTTATCACCTTCTTTTTTTCTAACAGAAAGGAGGAGTCATGTGGATATTATTTATAGTTCTGTTTGTGGAATAGATGTTCATCAACATATGTTGATGTGTACGATTGTCAAAGTGGAAGACGGTAAGAAGAAGTTTTTCACAAAAGAGTTCAAGAATTTTCCAAAAAATTTTCCTAGAATGCGCTCTTGGATGAAGCCACATAAGGTTGAGAGAGTTCTTTTTGAGAGCACAGGGATTTATTGGAATTCTTTATACGATGATTTGACAGAAAAAGGTTATGAAGTAGATGTTATCAATGCCTTTCATGTCAAAAATATTACTGGTAAAAAAACTGACGTGTTGGATAGCCAGTGGATTGCAGAGCTTGGTGCTTGTGGTCTTCTAAGAGCTAGCTTCATTCCTCCACGTGAGATTCGTTCTATTAGACTTTTGGCTCGTTATCGTACAAAAACGATCCGCCAAATATCTTCGGAACAAAATCGTATGTATAAGGTTCTTGAATATTCAGGCATTCGTTTAACCTATGCAATGTCTAAAGCTGACTGCGTATCTGGTATGGCCATGATTCGTGCCATAGCTAATGGAGAGAGATCAGTTTCTAAATTGATGTCTCTTGCCAGAGGGTCTTTACGTCAAAAGACCGAAGAATTTTCTTACGCCCTGTCGGGAAAGATGACGGAAGAAAATCGTTTTGTTCTTCAACGCATTCTTGATCGAATAGATTTTTTGAAAAAAGAATGCTCTCAAATTGAAGAAGAACTTTTCATTCGTATGAAACCCTATGAAAGGCAGTGGCATCTACTCCAGACTATACCTGGAATTGACGAATTAAGTGCAGCGCTTTTGATTGCAGAAATAGGAGGCAATGTGAAGTCTTTTAAAAATAAAGGAAATTTTTGCTCCTGGATGGGGATTTGCCCATCCAATAATGAGAGCGCAGGAAAAAAAGTCTTCACGAACGAGGAAAGCGAACACATATGTGAAATCGTTGGTATGTGAGATGGCCAATAGTGCTATTAAGACGAATTCACAATTCAAAGGCAAATACCAATCACTTGTTATAAGGCGTGGGCACAAGAGATCAGTGATTGCCGTTGGTCACAAAATGATGGGAGTTGTTTATTCAGTCATAAGTAATGACACCCCCTACAAAGACCCTGGAATTGACTATGAAAAGCTCATGGTGAAAAAAAATGCACCAAGGTGGATTAGAGCGTTAAAAAAGTATGATTTCATGTAATGTAGGATGATTTAAAAACTCGGACATTTGAAAAAATTCGAAGAACGGATAGTGGATTCGTGCGTCCAAACTACCCCGGAGATTCATAGTAACTATTCAGGGTGTGCCGCATTAATTCGAACAATTTTTTTAAAAAAAGTATAAAAATTCTTGACAAGTTTTTGAAGCAAACGACCTCTTTCATTTGTTCTTTATCGAATATGTTCCTGCATATGCCTTAAACTCTCTGAGAGCCATAGTATTGAAAGATTGTGAAACATAGGTCGCGGGGGGCACTTCTCATTCCTTTTGCTTCTTAGAACGAATCCTAGTGCATTTTTTTTAATGAAAAAAAGGCATGTTAATATTTTCATAAGGTAAGTATGAAAATAGAAAATATTGACGTGTCTTCAGCCATAAATAAAATCAGGAAGCTTCTTAAGAAAGAGAAGTCCCTTTCTCCCGCTTTTATTGTGGCCATTGAGTTGTTGATCAAAATCATCACTATTCTAGTAAATCAAAAAAAATTAAATAGTCAAAACAGTAGTATTGCCCCTTCTCAAGATCCGAATGGCCCTAAAAAGAAACCTAAGGAAGAAACTGGTAAGAAGCCAGGAGGACAACCCGGACACGAAGGAGCTACTTTAAAACCCGTGGATACTCCAGACAAGGTGGAGTTCATTTCTATTAATAAAGAGGAACTTCCTCCAGGTGATTACATTTCTTCTGGAGTTGAAAAGCGTCAAGTATTTGAGGTAGACCTTTCTGTGCATGTCACGGAGTATCAAGGAGAAATCCTCGAAGACCAAGATGGGAATCAGTGGGTTGCAGGTTTTCCAGAAGGAATCAATAACCCAACTCAATATGGCCCTTCTGTGAAAGCTCACTCAGTTTATATGTCCCAGTTTCAGTTAATCCCTCATCTTCGAGTCGCAAGTTACTTTAATCAATGGGGTCTATCGCTTGCTGGATCTACGGTACACAATTTTAACAAATCTGCCTTTGAGGCTCTGGAAGCTTTTGAGGAGTGGGCAAAGGAAACTCTTCTGAACTCACCTTTGATTCATGCTGACGAAACTGGAGTGAATGTTAATGGGAAGAGGCTGTGGTTTCACCTCTTGTCCAATGATACTGTGGTTCTCTATCAGGTGGACGAAAAAAGAGGCGCAGAGGCTATGGATCGCATGGGAATTCTTCCAAAATACACAGGGATTGTTTGTCATGACCATTGGAAACCTTATTATACATATACTTCCTGCATTCATGCCCTTTGCAATGCGCACCATTTAAGGGAGCTTCAAAGAGCTTGGGAGCAAGATGATCAAAAATGGGCAAAAGAAATGAAGTCTCTTTTAGAGACAATAAACAAAGAGGTGCACGATACGCAGAACCAATGCCTTTCACAAGACCGAATTGAATATTACAAAGAGAAATATCGAAATATTCTCTTCGAAGGGGAAAAGGAATCTCCATTAATGGAGAGGACAGAGAAAAAAAAGAAGGGAAAGGTTAAACAATCCAAATCTAGAAATTTACTAGATCGACTGAGAAACTTTGAAGATGATACCTTGCTATTTATGAAGGACCCCATAGTTCCATTTACGAATAATATAGCAGAAAATGATCTGAGAATGACCAAAGTTCAGCAGAAAATATCTGGGTGCTTTCGTTCGTTGATGGGAGCCAAGACATTTTGTAGAAACCGAAGCTTTCTCCTGACTTGCCAGAAAAATGGCATAGAACCTAAAGATGCTCTAAATATGCTATTTCAAGGAAAACTTCCCTCATTTATGACTCGAATTCGCCCACCCCCTGAATAGTTACTATGAATCTCCGGGGTAGTTTGGACGCACGAATCCACTATCCGTTCTTCGAATTTTTTCAAATGTCCGAGTTTTTAAATCATCCTACATTACATGAAATCATACTTTTTTAACGCTCTAATCCACCTTGGTGCATTTTTTTTCACCATGAGCTTTTCATAGTCAATTCCAGGGTCTTTGTAGGGGGTGTCATTACTTATGACTGAATAAACAACTCCCATCATTTTGTGACCAACGGCAATCACTGATCTCTTGTGCCCACGCCTTATAACAAGTGATTGGTATTTGCCTTTGAATTGTGAATTCGTCTTAATAGCACTATTGGCCATCTCACATACCAACGATTTCACATATGTGTTCGCTTTCCTCGTTCGTGAAGACTTTTTTTTCCTGCGCTCTCATTATTGGATGGGCAAATCCCCATCCAGGAGCAAAAATTTCCTTTATTTTTAAAAGACTTCACATTGCCTCCTATTTCTGCAATCAAAAGCGCTGCACTTAATTCGTCAATTCCAGGTATAGTCTGGAGTAGATGCCACTGCCTTTCATAGGGTTTCATACGAATGAAAAGTTCTTCTTCAATTTGAGAGCATTCTTTTTTCAAAAAATCTATTCGATCAAGAATGCGTTGAAGAACAAAACAATTTTCTTCCGTCATCTTTCCCGACAGGGCGTAAGAAAATTCTTCGGTCTTTTGACGTAAAGACCCTCTGGCAAGAGACATCAATTTAGAAACTGATCTCTCTCCATTAGCTATGGCACGAATCATGGCCATACCAGATACGCAGTCAGCTTTAGACATTGCATAGGTTAAACGAATGCCTGAATATTCAAGAACCTTATACATACGATTTTGTTCCGAAGATATTTGGCGGATCGTTTTTGTACGATAACGAGCCAAAAGTCTAATAGAACGAATCTCACGTGGAGGAATGAAGCTAGCTCTTAGAAGACCACAAGCACCAAGCTCTGCAATCCACTGGCTATCCAACACGTCAGTTTTTTTACCAGTAATATTTTTGACATGAAAGGCATTGATAACATCTACTTCATAACCTTTTTCTGTCAAATCATCGTATAAAGAATTCCAATAAATCCATCCCTGTGCTCTCAAAAAGAACTCTCTCAACCTTATGTGGCTTCATCCAAGAGCGCATTCTAGGAAAATTTTTTGGAAAATTCTTGAACTCTTTTGTGAAAAACTTCTTCTTACCGTCTTCCACTTTGACAATCGTACACATCAACATATGTTGATGAACATCTATTCCACAAACAGAACTATAAATAATATCCACATGACTCCTCCTTTCTGTTAGAAAAAAAGAAGGTGATAAAACTAGAGCCTTGGGATTTTGCCATAAATTCTAAAGCGAAAATAGGTCAACTTACTATACGTCCATACACTCAGAGTGCAGGTACATGCGTGGGTTCGATCCAAAGCTCAAGACCATGTTACTTCACGGAATTAAAATTACCAATCTATTCAACGGCCACTCATCTTATCACCTTCCAATAATGTTATTGCTTTATCCTTTATTGTATCGGAATCATACATGACAAAAATACCATCAAAAGTCCAGAGTAACTAAAAGAGGCCAATTATATAGACCAGCGAAGCTGTCCACCGAGTTGCTTCGTGCAAAGAAGTGGGGGCCTAGATAAGATTCATGGGCGTGGGTGGGGAAGCAAGGCGCCCCCATGAATGTTACAAATTATCAAGAATAAAATATTATCAAAGTGGAATTATTCAATAGTTCCATCCTAAATTGAATTGTGAATTGTTCAACTTATTTTGACACACCTCCTTAGTTTTGGACCTAGTTCAAACTCTGGGGAATTCAATTACGTAACAAAGCAAGTTTCATATATAAATATACAAATGAGACAAGCACAAGAGACGTGATCTTTATTGAGACAAAATCAATTTTTACTAGACTTTGGTAGAATCCCTTAGTATCCTTAAAATTAAGAAGCAGCATGATAAAGATTAAGAAATATATATAAGAATACGAAACCAATAAGAATTACGAAATAAAATTAAAGACTCCATGGACCGAAGGCTTTGACGAGTGGCCTAAGGGTCCTAGCAAAAGAAGAGAAGCGGCACAAGGAAGTGCTAAAGTAGAACGTATATGCAAAAGGAGGTGGCACGAAAAAATAAAGCTAACTTCGGGCAATTCCTTTCTTTGATCAAGGCAAACTAGGGGAAACACTAGGACGCAAAACTAAGGAGCTAAGGTCGTGGATGACTAAGCTTGCCAGTTGCCAGAGAAAACTGATTATTGGCTTTGAAATAAAATGGAAGGATATGACCGGGGAACAATACATATCCCTGTAAGCCCACCTTGATTTGCTAAGGTGGGCTTCTTTTGTTGCAACTCGCCGTGTCGCAACCCTAGGAATGTTTCAACTCGACAGTGAGAGCTAAATAAATCCACTCCGAGAACTGAAAAATGGCTCAATAGGCCCTGCGACAGCGACTAAACTATTTAATTGTAAGATTTTTATATTGCCTTATCACTTGAAGGAGCTATAATGCTGCGAATGAGATGCCACAATGAAAATAAGCCTATGAAGCCATCCATGAAAGTCGAATCCACAATAAGGGAACAAATACTTGTGTTCTACATGGTGCTTCTGATGATGATGGCGATATCAGTGGCTCATCCACTTGGTGCTGCCACAACAACCACTGCTGCCCCCCCACAACCCACATTCCAAAGTGAGAACCAAGAGCCCAAGGGGATGGTTGAACCGACAACTGTGAAGAAGGCCGTGACGAAGACTGTTGCTAGCAGCGCTTTCGATTCAACCCTTACAAAGACTCTCAAAAGATATCATCGTGCCCAAGATGTCTCTTCAACTCTGACCAAAGAGATGACCTTTCCCCTTCTTGGGAAAACACAAATGAGTCAGGGTAAATTGTATTTTTCCAAAGGCAAACTACGCATGGAAATACAAGGGGCAGATAAAATGACCTTGGTTTTGGATGGTCAGAAGCTATGGATAGAGAGAAGGTTTAGCCGTGAATTGGGAGGCCAAGTTCAAGTGATGCAAATGGCTCTCCATAGCGAAGAGAAAAGCCTTCAAAGTTTGCTGCCTCTCATTTTAGGCCAAAAGAGTTTCTTGGAAGACTTTGATATTGCGAAAAAGAATATTGTGAAAAAGAATATTGCAGAAAAGCACCTTAAGCACAAAGGCCAAAAGGGTCAGCAGGTCTTTGACCTTCGACCTAAGGCAGGGAAAAAATACCAAAACCTTGTCCGAATGGAAATAACTATTGAACGCGAAGAACTCAAAGAACTTATTTA
Organism: Bdellovibrionales bacterium; assembly: GCA_965261545.1. Classification (GTDB taxonomy): domain Bacteria; phylum Bdellovibrionota; class Bdellovibrionia; order Bdellovibrionales; family UBA1609; genus CBDHDF01. The sequence goes on from CBDHDF010000007.1 coordinate 218,264, forward strand.
TTGGGACGAGCTTGAAAACAAAGTTCATTACAAATTCGGTGGGCCTCAGTTCAATACCAAGATTTCCCAGAAATATTTTTCGTACTTACCTCCCAAGGGTGCAAAGGTCATAAACCACAAACTACAAAGGTAAGTCCCCATGGATTCCCCCCCTCTCAAAGATCATTCCACCAAAAAAAAAGTTCATTTTATTAGTCTTGGTTGTCCTAAAAACTTAGTGGACACAGAGATGATGTTGGGTTCTCTCACTCAAGAAGGCTATGAATTGACCGAAAATGAATCCGAAGCTGAAGCCATTGTTATCAATACATGTGGCTTTATTGGTGGAGCCAAAGAAGAATCTATAAGGCATATTCTCGATGCTTCTGAACTTAAAAAGAAAGGCTCCCTCAAAAGACTCCTTGTGGCGGGTTGTCTCACCCAAAGATACAAAGAAGAACTGCTGGAGGCCCTGCCTGAGGCTGATGCCCTTATTGGGTCAGGTGAGTTTCAGAATATCGCCCATATCATGAAGGAAATAGAAGAAGGCACCACCACCGGGCGATCCAAGCTCAAATCTTTTTTTCACAAACCAACTTTTTTGCAACAAGACTCAACTCCAAGGCTTCGTTCGGGTCCCAAGCATATGGCTTACCTCAAAATATCAGAGGGCTGCAAAAAGAGATGTGCTTTTTGTGCTATTCCTCATATCCGAGGGAACTTGCAATCTCGAACTCTCGATGGAGTTGTCAGCGAGGCTAAGCTTCTTGTGGCCAGTGGAGTGAAAGAACTCATTGTCATTTCCCATGATTTTACAGATTACGGTTGGGACTTGCGCAGAAAAAATCATGGGGCTTTGGAATCACCCAAAGAGCTTTTGCGTCGTTTATCTGATGAATCGGGTGCCCAGTGGATTCGAGTTCTTTACCTTTATCCCGACGGCATTGATCAAGAACTTGTTGAATTAGTGAAAGAACGCCCTAACCTTGTCAATTATTTTGATATACCTTTACAACATATCAACAATGATATGCTAAAATCCATGAATCGAAGAATGACACGACAGCAGATTGAAGAGGCTCTTCAGATAATAAGAAAAGAAATTCCCCATGCAGTGATTAGAACTCAATTTATTGTGGGTTTTCCTGGAGAAACAGAAGAATCGTTTCAAGAACTCTTGGATTTTGTCGAAGAGCAGAAGTTTGATCGTGTGGGAGGTTTTAAGTACTCACGAGAAGAAGGGACAAAGGCTCACAACATGGACCACCAAGTGTCGGAAGAAATAAAATCCGCAAGATATGAGCAGCTTATGACTCTTCAAAGAAAAATAAGCCGACAAAAGCATCGCTCCTTTGTGGGAAAAACCCTTTCTGTGATCATAGAAGGTCTCAGTAAAGAAACCGACCTTTTATTGAAAGGTCGGTTTTCCCTTCAAGCTCCCGAAATTGATGGAGTGACCTATATCAACTCCGGGGAGGCCAACATAGGCGATATTGTTCCCGTCCTTATCACTGATTCCCACGACTACGACCTCGTGGGTGAGATTGTAGAAACCTAGTTAGTTCCTGTCCAGGGAAGAAAGTTAAGTAGTTTTAAGTATTTACATGCCTTCCCTTTAGATTTTATGCTTTAAAATGGAGTCCATCAAACATAATCCGTGTAAATTCAGTTACTTACATAAAACGGAAAAATAAAATAAGTTCCCCCCCCTCTCTTGACGAACCTTTCACAGCCCCTCCCTTTCAGTGACTTATGTGGCTATCAACTGGTTACTTGATATGAGAGGAAGAGTTGGATCAACCTGTGTTTCCACCGTGGTGATTTCAAACCTCCTTCAGGGAAATAACATTACGTTGCGCATCAACTTCAAAAAATACTTGACGTGTTTTTTCAGAGAAATAATTTTTGATATTTTATTCTTCATTTATTTTTTATGTAGGTTTTAGGAGGCGTGGGAACCTCTCTATGAGGTAGAATTCTTATCCATGTTCTCCGAGAACCTCTCTGATTTTTTTCTTCTTAAAAGACATCCTTGCTCACTTTTTTCCCTCAAAAAAACGTATGTTAATATAAAAATTAAAGAGAAACTTTCACCAAAGGGGGGACTATGCGCCATTTGAAGAAGACACAGTTGGGACTCTTTTCCCAATATCCTAACCACCAACTCAGTACAGAATTGCAGCAAATTAATAACATCATTGATCGCCATCCAGAGTTTGCCCATATGGTTCATGAAGACCTTGTTAAAGAAAAGAAAGATTCTGGTGATATTGGTATGACATCGGAGCAAGTTCTCAAGGTGGCTATTCTTAAATCCATAAGAGGTCTTTCCTATCGTGCGTTAGCCTTTAATCTTGTCGATTCAGTATCCACCAGAGCTTTTCTGGGCCTTGAATTGGAAGAAAATTACGCTCACTCCACCTTACAGGACTTGATTGTTCAAATAAGTGAAGAAACTTGGGGAATTATTAGCGCCTCTTTAGTTTCAGATGCAAGAGATCAAAAGATTGAGCCGTGTAAGAAAATGAGATTGGACAGTACAGTGACGAAATCAAATATTCATCATCCAACGGATGCATCGCTTTTATATGACTGCATAAGAGTTACAGAAAGAGAATTTAAAAAAGTTCGTAAAAATGTCATGAAAGATTTTTGGCGACTTATTTCAAGAGAAGATCTTAAGAGAGCAAAAACCTTGCTTTACAAAATTAATAATTCCAAAAATGATGCGGAAAGACTACCTTGCTATAAGGAGCTTTTAAAAATCGCTACCAAATTGAACAAAGGATTACCTGATACCATCAGAAAGATAAAAAAAGAACAAAAATGTGTGAAGATGAATGCTTTGAAAAAGAGTCTAAAACAGTTAGAAAATGTTGCCTTCTACCTGGAAAAAATCATCTTTCAAACTCAAAAAAGAGTTATTGAGGGGAAAAAAGTATCTTCTGAAAAAAAGGTCCTATCCATCTTTGAACCGCATACAGACATTATTGTAAAGGGGCAAAGAGAAGTCGAGTTTGGGCATAAAATCTTTCTGACCTCAGGGCAAAGCAACATGATTTTAGATTGTCAGATCCCTGATGGCAACCCCGCAGACTCTGATATGTTTTTAAAAGTTATGAATTCAGTGACACAAACCTATGGGGCTTGCCCTGTAAAAGTAAGTGCAGATGGTGGGTTTGCTTCAAAAGAAAATCTTGAAGAGGCCAAAGAGATGGGGGCTAAAGATGTTTGCTTCCCAGAAAAAAAAGGAATGAAAATATTAAAGATGGTTAAAAGTGCTTGGGTCTTTAAAAATCTTCTCAATTGGAGAGCCGGAATAGAGGCTGTTATTTCATTCCTTAAGAGATGTTTTGGTATGAGAGTTGCTTACTGGAAAGGGCATGATGGTTTTAAGAGGTATGTAAAGAATGCCGTTTGTGCCTATAATTTTGTTGTCTTGGCAAGACATGAATTATCAACTGTCACCTAAATTTATCCATTAGGAATAACAGCAATGGACCAGGTCGAAGGTGCTAAAATCTTCCAAAGGTAGGGGTGCGTCTTCAAATCGAAAAAACTAGGGCGCAAGTCGCTTAAAGACCTTTTTCCCCTTAATCTGTAGAGTTTGTGTGGCAAATCTCCAACTCTCACTCCCCCATTGAGGCATTGGGAGGCTCAATGGGGAGTGTCAGAGAACAAAAAATGGGCCTTTCTGGACAGAAACTAAATATGCTATTTCAAGGAAAACTTCCCTCATTTATGACTCGAATTCGCCCACCCCCTGAATAGTGTTAGGCGCCAATTAAAATTGGCCATTTTTAGAAGCCGTCGCCAATGAAAAACGGCCAGTTGATGATGTACTGATTTAGTTATTCTTCGTTCAGAGTTTAGTCAAGTGTCTTTATTTTGCTCATCATTTAACTCGGACTATGCCACAAGATTCTGAGGAATGATTTTCTGCCCACCACTTTTGGCATGACCCCAAATGCATCCTTCAGCCCTATGGCAGAGGTAAATGGAGTATTTTTCAGGATTCCTTGGCGCAGCTAATGTCTAAAGCTCCGCGAGAGTGACGAGCAAATAGTACGGTAAAAGCCAGTTATCCATAAATTTATCCATGGCGACACTGCGGCTGTGACCCCGATGTCTAGCAACGCAGTGCTGCTGTGGATAAATTTTGTGGATAACTGGCGAGTTCCTTCCCCAAAAGTGGGGATCTCTAATGAACTTCTTTGGTTGAACTTTCCTCTTTGCTCTGTTTAGACTTGGCTTTTGCCGATTCGGTTCTCCAACTTTCTTTTCCTTCAATGTTGAGGGTTTCACAGTTGTGAATGATTCGATCAACAGCAGCAGCGGTGGTAATAGGGTTAAGAAACACCTTATCCCATTCAGAGTATGTTAAGTTTGTAGTGATCATGAGACTTTTCCTTTCATATCGCTGAGATATGAATTGAAAGAAAAGATCTGCCCCCTCTGTGCAGGAAGCTGTATAGCCAAGTTCATCACAAGCAATAAGATCAAAACGGTCTAATTTCTTAAAAAGAGCATTCAATGAGAGTTCTTTCTTGCTTTCACGCATTGTTTCAATAAGTTCATGAGTGGTGACCCATAAACATCGATAGCCTTGTTCACAGAGTGAACGAACTAGGGACATGGCCAAATGACTTTTCCCCATTCCAAAGCTTCCGTAAAACACAACATTACAGGCTTTTCTGACCCACTCTCCCTCTGCCATCCAATTAATTTGCTGAGCTGTCACTCCCGTTCTTTTCTGGAAGTTATAAGTTTGGAGTGATTTAAGTTGAGGAAGCTTGGCCCCCTTAAGCAATCTTTTCACTCTCTGGGAATGCTTGTCAGCAAGCTCATTTTGAACGAGTATACCTAAATACTGTTCATACGTCTTTTTTGTTTTTTCGGCAACTCTAGCCGTTGCAACATATTCATCCGCCACGAATTGGGTCAAAAATAACGACACCAAGACGCATCACATTAAAACACCTTCGTGGTGCCCGGGTTATGGTCCTCCACCTGGCTGGCTCATTATTCCGACACCGAGTTCCCACTTTTCTCTTTTTGAGTCAAAAATGTGCGTTGAGGAGACTCCCTCACTCAATAAGACACCGGTTGTTACGCCTTCTAAAACAGATCAGCCGAGCTACCCCTCTGTTGATCCTCTCAGTAAGATTGATCTTTGGAAACAAACAATCAACGAGGGGGTCTTCAGTGAGGGAGTCGGCTGTTAATGCTTACTTAACTGCAATTTCAGGCTTATATCAACAAAGTTCTAAGGCTAAAAAAGGGGAGTTGCTAGATCATGCGGAACTGGTCACAAACCTCTCTAGGAAGCGACTCATAAGGAGATTAAACGAGATTCAACAAAATAATGGCTCTGTGCCACTCAAGCGGTCAGGGAGGCCTCTGGCTTATTCTCAAGAGGAGTTACGACCCCACATCAAATATTTGTGGGAACAAATGGAAAAAATCTCGGCTGTACGAATAAAAGCCGCTCTACCGGATTGGCTCCCCAATTATGAGTCGTGTCCTCCCCACTTAAAGCTTCAGTTAGAAAAAATGAGTGCCAGCACCTTGAAGCGTTATCTGAAGGAAATTCGCTTGGCTTCATTGGTCTCTAAGGGATTGTCCACAACCTGTCCTGCCCAATATATGAAAAATAAGGTTCCCATCAATACACTGGACTCCAAGGTCACAAGGCCTGGTTATATACAAACAGATACGGTTGCTCACTGTGGAACGAGTGCCCAAGGCCCTTTTATCAGCTCTCTTACAGTGACCGACATTAACACCACATGGACAGAGTGTCGGGCTATGTTTACCAAGAAAGGGACGGAGGTGAGAAGGCAAATCAACAACATTAACCAAGCTATACCTTTTAAACTACTGGCCATGAACTCAGACTCAGGAAGTGAGTTCTTAAACAAGCCTGTCCTTCAATTCACCCAATTATCTAACATCAAGTTCACTCGTTCTCGCCCCTACAAAAAGAATGACAACTGCTACATTGAGCAAAAAAACTTCACCCACGTCAGAGAATTGTTTGGCTATGAGAGGTTTGAAGATCCAAGGCTAGTTCCTTTAATGAATGACATTTATAAAAACCACTGGAGTCCCCTCCAGAACTTCTTTCTCCCCACATTTAAACTTCAGGAAAAGGTACGAGTGGGAGCCAGAATCAAGAAAAAGTATGGCACCCCTAAGACTCCCTATCAGAGAGTTATTGAAAGTGGGGTATTAAACCATGAGGAGGATGAAGCACTGAGGAGGCGTAAAGCTGAACTCAACCCCTTTGAGCTAAAGAGGGGACTTGAACTAAAACTTAAAGAGTTTTTCAAATTAGTACGACAGGAAAATATCAAGGAGGTGGCATAAGATGAGCAAAATGACAAACCGCTCCTTGGTGTCGTTTACTTATGACCCAATACGCGCCATCGCTGGAAGTCGGAGTTTTTTAAGAGAACCTATAAGTTCTTCGTGATTCATTAAGAACCTCCTATGTTTGGAACAAGACTGTCATATTGAGACAATCTAGGTTGAAGTGGTTTTTGTTGGTCATTCAAATTAATTTTGGTGGGATTTCCTAAGAGCAAATCTTTTATGGATTTAAAGTCGAAAATCTCACGACTTTCTAATTGAAGCTCCATGGCTGTAGATAAGTCCTGCCAACTCACATGCTGAATCAAGTTGATAACTCTTAAATATTCATGCTCGGCACGGCTTGAATCTTGTTGCTTGAGGTATTGATAAAAATTTTCAAACACATTTGTTGGAAAAAGAATGGATCGGTGAGCCCATCTTACCATGGCTTGCGGCTTACGAACTAAAGAGGGAAGGATATGTTCAAGAAGAAGACTATGCTCCCCATCAGGTTTTCTTTGATGGCGAGCGACAATTTCTTGCTTCCCTCCTGCACGATAGATCGTGACATGATAGGGACCCTGTACGGTTTTACAGGGAGATTGGATCACCTCATCAGGTATGGAATATGTGGTTTTACCTATTCTCAAAGTCCCATAACCATTACTTTGACAAATATTCACCTTACAGAGAATATCTTCATCTCGTGGAGGCAAAGGCTTAAGAACTTTGGCCTCCTCCTCAAAGCGAGATTTGGTGGAGTCACTCTGATGCTGATCCATATAAGACTCTAAAAACTGATTCAAATGATCCCAGTCTTTAAAAACAATTCCTTTGTTTCTAACAATATTTTTTATCCGAGAACTGAAGGTTCGAATATCACGCTCCACATCTCCCTTGTCAGAGCCCTTCCCTGCGCGGCAGGGAAGAACCTTAAATCCATAGTATTGGATGGCTCGATCAAAAGATTGGGTGTAAATTCGCTGATTTCCTTTAAGAACTTTCTTCACACAGGGAGATAAATTATCAATACGGATGTTCGCACTCATCCCACCTATCTTTTCAAAAAAAGCATGCACCCCATCGATGAAACACTCATAGACAAGAAAGGGGTAGGCACGAACCCAACAGGTGCCACTACAAGGCAATGTTCCAAAATGGAGATGAACGATCTGAACACCATCGGCAAATGGTAAAGCAACCTTCTCCTTAAAATCAAACTGAGCCTGTTCTCCAGGATCATATCTTTGGCTGAAAAAACGCTCCTTGGGGCGAGAACCAAGAATCTCACAAACTCTTCTCTGAACCGTTCTCTCACTCCCACGATAACCCTCCTCAACTAATAGCTCATATATTTCACGGGCGGTGTTACTTGGGTTCAACTTCAAAAAGTACTTCACCCGATCCATATATCCATTAAGGGGATCTGGGCGAGTTCTTTTGGACCTCGCCTTGTACTTCGGTGGGGTGTTGGACTTACAGTACTTGCGCACCGTCTTACGATTGATCCCTAATTCACGAGATATTTCTGTCTTATTTTTACCACTGTGACTCAGGTCACGAATGCGGCCGAAAGTGTATTGACTAATCATAAGATCCTCCTCATTGCTAACCTTTTGAGTTGCAAAAGGGAGGGACTCTGTGAGCTTAGTATCTATATCAGAAGAAGAGACTTCATTGTCTAGTATTTGAACACTCCCTGAAGATTGGTCACTTTTCATTGGCGACAACCTCCATATTGAAAGTGGGACATTTTAATTGGCGACGGCTTTAAGGGAAGCCTGTCTTCAAAAAGAAATTCCATGAAAATTGAGGCAAATGTTGGAATCTTGTGGAATTTAAATACTTTAGAAAATGGGCACAGCCTAAACAGGCTTTTCTTGACTATATATTTAACCTCATTGAAATCCAGAAACAGTCTACAAATGAGAAATATGGAACCTGAATAGGCTGTCATGGAAGGACTCTCCAACACGGAGCCCCTTTCCAGGTCGACAAGAACCCAAAAGGAGTTCTTATCAGCTCGGAGCCTTTTTATGAGTAATATCAATTGATTATATGCGTCTCGGTTGACAATGCCAAAAATCACCATAGGTCCTCCTCTGAAAAGTGGCCACTTTTCATTGGCGACGGTGGGGCATTTTAATTGTCAGCTAACAAATAGTTACTATGAATCTCCGGGGTAGTTTGGACGCACGAATCCACTATCCGTTCTTCGAATTTTTTCAAATGTCCGAGTTTTTAAATCATCCTACATTACATGAAATCATACTTTTTTAACGCTCTAATCCACCTTGGTGCATTTTTTTTCACCATGAGCTTTTCATAGTCAATTCCAGGGTCTTTGTAGGGGGTGTCATTACTTATGACTGAATAAACAACTCCCATCATTTTGTGACCAACGGCAATCACTGATCTCTTGTGCCCACGCCTTATAACAAGTGATTGGTATTTGCCTTTGAATTGTGAATTCGTCTTAATAGCACTATTGGCCATCTCACATACCAACGATTTCACATATGTGTTCGCTTTCCTCGTTCGTGAAGACTTTTTTTCCTGCGCTCTCATTATTGGATGGGCAAATCCCCATCCAGGAGCAAAAATTTCCTTTATTTTTAAAAGACTTCACATTGCCTCCTATTTCTGCAATCAAAAGCGCTGCACTTAATTCGTCAATTCCAGGTATAGTCTGGAGTAGATGCCACTGCCTTTCATAGGGTTTCATACGAATGAAAAGTTCTTCTTCAATTTGAGAGCATTCTTTTTTCAAAAAATCTATTCGATCAAGAATGCGTTGAAGAACAAAACGATTTTCTTCCGTCATCTTTCCCGACAGGGCGTAAGAAAATTCTTCGGTCTTTTGACGTAAAGACCCTCTGGCAAGAGACATCAATTTAGAAACTGATCTCTCTCCATTAGCTATGGCACGAATCATGGCCATACCAGATACGCAGTCAGCTTTAGACATTGCATAGGTTAAACGAATGCCTGAATATTCAAGAACCTTATACATACGATTTTGTTCCGAAGATATTTGGCGGATCGTTTTTGTACGATAACGAGCCAAAAGTCTAATAGAACGAATCTCACGTGGAGGAATGAAGCTAGCTCTTAGAAGACCACAAGCACCAAGCTCTGCAATCCACTGGCTATCCAACACGTCAGTTTTTTTACCAGTAATATTTTTGACATGAAAGGCATTGATAACATCTACTTCATAACCTTTTTCTGTCAAATCATCGTATAAAGAATTCCAATAAATCCATCCCTGTGCTCTCAAAAAGAACTCTCTCAACCTTATGTGGCTTCATCCAAGAGCGCATTCTAGGAAAATTTTTTGGAAAATTCTTGAACTCTTTTGTGAAAAACTTCTTCTTACCGTCTTCCACTTTGACAATCGTACACATCAACATATGTTGATGAACATCTATTCCACAAACAGAACTATAAATAATATCCACATGACTCCTCCTTTCTGTTAGAAAAAAAGAAGGTGATAAAACTAGAGCCTTGGGATTTTGCCATAAATTCTAAAGCGAAAATAGGTCAACTTACTATACGTCCATACACTCAGAGTGCAGGTACATGCGTGGGTTCGATCCAAAGCTCAAGACCATGTTACTTCACGGAATTAAAATTACCAATCTATTCAACGGCCACTCATCTTATCACCTTCCAATAATGTTATTGCTTTATCCTTTATTGTATCGGAATCATACATGACAAAAATACCATCAAAAGTCCAGAGTAACTAAAAGAGGCCAATTATATAGACCAGCGAAGCTGTCCACCGAGTTGCTTCGTGCAAAGAAGTGGGGGCCTAGATAAGATTCATGGGCGTGGGTGGGGAAGCAAGGCGCCCCCATGAATGTTACACATTTTCCATATTGGTGACTTTGGAAGTATCCCAACCACTGACATCTGGGTTTGCCTTGATGGCTCCTAAAAACATACCTTTCATATCTTTAACCATAGAGGTGTCCCACCCACTTGTATCTGGATTTACCTCAGCGGCATTTCGAAATAAATTCGCCATATCAACAACCTTGGAGGTATTCCAGCTACTTGTATTTGGATTTGCCTTGGTGGTCCCCAAAAACATACCTCTCATATCTTTAACCATAGAGGTGTCCCAACCATTCGTATCTGGTATGGCTAAAACAGCTCTGTGAAACATATTTTTCATATTCGTAACAGCTGACATATTTCCTCCAAGGACTTACTATGAATCTCCGGGGTAGTTTGGACGCACGAATCCACTATCCGTTCTTCGAATTTTTTCAAATGTCCGAGTTTTTAAATCATCCTACATTACATGAAATCATACTTTTTTAACGCTCTAATCCACCTTGGTGCATTTTTTTTCACCATGAGCTTTTCATAGTCAATTCCAGGGTCTTTGTAGGGGGTGTCATTACTTATGACTGAATAAACAACTCCCATCATTTTGTGACCAACGGCAATCACTGATCTCTTGTGCCCACGCCTTATAACAAGTGATTGGTATTTGCCTTTGAATTGTGAATTCGTCTTAATAGCACTATTGGCCATCTCACATACCAACGATTTCACATATGTGTTCGCTTTCCTCGTTCGTGAAGACTTTTTTTCCTGCGCTCTCATTATTGGATGGGCAAATCCCCATCCAGGAGCAAAAATTTCCTTTATTTTTAAAAGACTTCACATTGCCTCCTATTTCTGCAATCAAAAGCGCTGCACTTAATTCGTCAATTCCAGGTATAGTCTGGAGTAGATGCCACTGCCTTTCATAGGGTTTCATACGAATGAAAAGTTCTTCTTCAATTTGAGAGCATTCTTTTTTCAAAAAATCTATTCGATCAAGAATGCGTTGAAGAACAAAACGATTTTCTTCCGTCATCTTTCCCGACAGGGCGTAAGAAAATTCTTCGGTCTTTTGACGTAAAGACCCTCTGGCAAGAGACATCAATTTAGAAACTGATCTCTCTCCATTAGCTATGGCACGAATCATGGCCATACCAGATACGCAGTCAGCTTTAGACATTGCATAGGTTAAACGAATGCCTGAATATTCAAGAACCTTATACATACGATTTTGTTCCGAAGATATTTGGCGGATCGTTTTTGTACGATAACGAGCCAAAAGTCTAATAGAACGAATCTCACGTGGAGGAATGAAGCTAGCTCTTAGAAGACCACAAGCACCAAGCTCTGCAATCCACTGGCTATCCAACACGTCAGTTTTTTTACCAGTAATATTTTTGACATGAAAGGCATTGATAACATCTACTTCATAACCTTTTTCTGTCAAATCATCGTATAAAGAATTCCAATAAATCCCTGTGCTCTCAAAAAGAACTCTCTCAACCTTATGTGGCTTCATCCAAGAGCGCATTCTAGGAAAATTTTTTGGAAAATTCTTGAACTCTTTTGTGAAAAACTTCTTCTTACCGTCTTCCACTTTGACAATCGTACACATCAACATATGTTGATGAACATCTATTCCACAAACAGAACTATAAATAATATCCACATGACTCCTCCTTTCTGTTAGAAAAAAAGAAGGTGATAAAACTAGAGCCTTGGGATTTTGCCATAAATTCTAAAGCGAAAATAGGTCAACTTACTATACGTCCATACACTCAGAGTGCAGGTACATGCGTGGGTTCGATCCAAAGCTCAAGACCATGTTACTTCACGGAATTAAAATTACCAATCTATTCAACGGCCACTCATCTTATCACCTTCCAATAATGTTATTGCTTTATCCTTTATTGTATCGGAATCATACATGACAAAAATACCATCAAAAGTCCAGAGTAACTAAAAGAGGCCAATTATATAGACCAGCGAAGCTGTCCACCGAGTTGCTTCGTGCAAAGAAGTGGGGGCCTAGATAAGATTCATGGGCGTGGGTGGGGAAGCAAGGCGCCCCCATGAATGTTACACATTTTCCATATTGGTGACTTTGGAAGTATCCCAACCACTGACATCTGGGTTTGCCTTGATGGCTCCTAAAAACATACCTTTCATATCTTTAACCATAGAGGTGTCCCACCCACTTGTATCTGGATTTACCTCAGCGGCATTTCGAAATAAATTCGCCATATCAACAACCTTGGAGGTATTCCAGCTACTTGTATTTGGATTTGCCTTGGTGGTCCCCAAAAACATACCTCTCATATCTTTAACCATAGAGGTGTCCCAACCATTCGTATCTGGTATGGCTAAAACAGCTCTGTGAAACATATTTTTCATATTCGTAACAGCTGACATATTTCCTCCAAGGACTTACTATGAATCTCCGGGGTAGTTTGGACGCACGAATCCACTATCCGTTCTTCGAATTTTTTCAAATGTCCGAGTTTTTAAATCATCCTACATTACATGAAATCATACTTTTTTAACGCTCTAATCCACCTTGGTGCATTTTTTTTCACCATGAGCTTTTCATAGTCAATTCCAGGGTCTTTGTAGGGGGTGTCATTACTTATGACTGAATAAACAACTCCCATCATTTTGTGACCAACGGCAATCACTGATCTCTTGTGCCCACGCCTTATAACAAGTGATTGGTATTTGCCTTTGAATTGTGAATTCGTCTTAATAGCACTATTGGCCATCTCACATACCAACGATTTCACATATGTGTTCGCTTTCCTCGTTCGTGAAGACTTTTTTTCCTGCGCTCTCATTATTGGATGGGCAAATCCCCATCCAGGAGCAAAAATTTCCTTTATTTTTAAAAGACTTCACATTGCCTCCTATTTCTGCAATCAAAAGCGCTGCACTTAATTCGTCAATTCCAGGTATAGTCTGGAGTAGATGCCACTGCCTTTCATAGGGTTTCATACGAATGAAAAGTTCTTCTTCAATTTGAGAGCATTCTTTTTTCAAAAAATCTATTCGATCAAGAATGCGTTGAAGAACAAAACGATTTTCTTCCGTCATCTTTCCCGACAGGGCGTAAGAAAATTCTTCGGTCTTTTGACGTAAAGACCCTCTGGCAAGAGACATCAATTTAGAAACTGATCTCTCTCCATTAGCTATGGCACGAATCATGGCCATACCAGATACGCAGTCAGCTTTAGACATTGCATAGGTTAAACGAATGCCTGAATATTCAAGAACCTTATACATACGATTTTGTTCCGAAGATATTTGGCGGATCGTTTTTGTACGATAACGAGCCAAAAGTCTAATAGAACGAATCTCACGTGGAGGAATGAAGCTAGCTCTTAGAAGACCACAAGCACCAAGCTCTGCAATCCACTGGCTATCCAACACGTCAGTTTTTTTACCAGTAATATTTTTGACATGAAAGGCATTGATAACATCTACTTCATAACCTTTTTCTGTCAAATCATCGTATAAAGAATTCCAATAAATCCCTGTGCTCTCAAAAAGAACTCTCTCAACCTTATGTGGCTTCATCCAAGAGCGCATTCTAGGAAAATTTTTTGGAAAATTCTTGAACTCTTTTGTGAAAAACTTCTTCTTACCGTCTTCCACTTTGACAATCGTACACATCAACATATGTTGATGAACATCTATTCCACAAACAGAACTATAAATAATATCCACATGACTCCTCCTTTCTGTTAGAAAAAAAGAAGGTGATAAAACTAGAGCCTTGGGATTTTGCCATAAATTCTAAAGCGAAAATAGGTCAACTTACTATACGTCCATACACTCAGAGTGCAGGTACATGCGTGGGTTCGATCCAAAGCTCAAGACCATGTTACTTCACGGAATTAAAATTACCAATCTATTCAACGGCCACTCATCTTATCACCTTCCAATAATGTTATTGCTTTATCCTTTATTGTATCGGAATCATACATGACAAAAATACCATCAAAAGTCCAGAGTAACTAAAAGAGGCCAATTATATAGACCAGCGAAGCTGTCCACCGAGTTGCTTCGTGCAAAGAAGTGGGGGCCTAGATAAGATTCATGGGCGTGGGTGGGGAAGCAAGGCGCCCCCATGAATGTTACACATTTTCCATATTGGTGACTTTGGAAGTATCCCAACCACTGACATCTGGGTTTGCCTTGATGGCTCCTAAAAACATACCTTTCATATCTTTAACCATAGAGGTGTCCCACCCACTTGTATCTGGATTTACCTCAGCGGCATTTCGAAATAAATTCGCCATATCAACAACCTTGGAGGTATTCCAGCTACTTGTATTTGGATTTGCCTTGGTGGTCCCCAAAAACATACCTCTCATATCTTTAACCATAGAGGTGTCCCAACCATTCGTATCTGGTATGGCTAAAACAGCTCTGTGAAACATATTTTTCATATTCGTAACAGCTGACATATTTCCTCCAAGGACTTTCTTAAGGAGAGAATTACCTTTAAATGCACGAGATAGATCTTTCCATCCCATATTGCCAAAATTGACAACCTCGAAGAGTAAATTTCTTGAAGATACTGAGGTATTTTCAAAGCCCTCACAAGTACCTATTATCCTCATCGTATATTCTCCAGCTTTCGCATAGGTATGTCTCTTGTCAGTATCCTGAAAAGATGTCACCTCGCTAACAGCAGTTTGATCTCCCCAATCCACAGTAAAATTATATTTAAGACTTGAACTTTCTTTAAGGGGAAGGGTGAATGAAAAATCACCTTCAGGAATACGCCATTTTGTGACAAAGTGATTAATCTCGTTGGTTACGGAGGACTTGGCTACAAAATTGACGTCACTTTGACTTGCCTTGATAACAGCTGGATGAGATGATATGTCTTGCACATCAAAATTTCCTGAAAACGTGTTGTCTTGTGTGCATGATAAAATCTTTTCTACATTGGGTTCCCCAATAACAACAGTGACATCTCCAAGGTTGGAATCGCAAGTACCTTTTATGTTATAGTCTGCCATATTGGATGAAGAAATGGCAGACAATTCCTTGAAGCTCAAATCTATTGGAATGAGAATGAGATTATTATCAACAGTGACACTCTGCTTGTTTCCTTTATGGGTGACCGTAATAGTGGCTTTTTTTGAAGTGATTTGTCGGGTATCAACATATCCTGAGAAAGTATTGGAACGACAGGGTACTTCTACAGGTTTGGTTATGGGCTCTCCAATAACTATCGAAACATTTCCATTTCCCCCCAAAGCTGAATGGCAGGCTCCCCAAACAAGATATTCGCTCGCATTGGCTGAAGAAATTGGCAGAAGTGATCCATTGATACTAAGTTTTGTAACACTGAAAACCTTTGTCTTTTTTCTATTTGATCCTTTATCACAACCCACAAAAATCATTAGAGATAAAATGAATAAAAAGTGAAACTTTAAATATTTTTTGACTATCATGATGAATTTCCTCAAGTTGACATTTTTCAATGAGTTATCGCATGTCTATGATTCGGAGGAACAAGCTCAAAATATGAGAGTCAAGACCAAAAAGATACATGTCAATATGATGATATTATTATCTTTAATCTTGATATTGCGAAATTTCAAGATTTTAAGGTTTCGAGAATTCAAGATTACAAGAGTGCAAGATTGAGAATTCGGTATTCTCTACTTTCTCGTATAGTTCATAACGGCGACAAGACCTAAGAAACAGGCAAGACCGTAGCCGATGGCACTAAATAAAGGGAGGCTAAAAAACATGGGACCTTTATCGAAAATAAGAATAAGAGAAGAACTTAAAAGAAGGCTTCCAATGATAAGACCTAAAAAGAGAAGATTGGAAGAAAGCTCAATGGCTCGCTTTATGTCGTTGAGTCTTTGAATCTCCACTTCAAAAGAAAAATCCGGACTGTTCATTCGGCGCAAGAACTGTTTAAGCTGTCTTGGCAAAGATAATATAAGGGAGTTGAAATCGCGCATGGCGATACCAGTTTCGTGAATCAATTTCTTTGGCGAATACCGCGCTTTGAGTAGTGTTTCGGAGGCAAACTCAACGGAGTAAGATAAAAAATCAAAATCCTTAAGAATGAGTTTTCCCATGGCCTCCATATCCATAATGGATTTAAAAAATAAGACAAGTTCTGAAGGAAGAAGAATTTGGTGTCTGGAGGCAATGGATGTTGAGTCCATAAGAACTTTTCCCGCATCGATATGTTCGCTTGTCAACCCGTGGTAGGGAGAAATGAGATCCCGAAGCTCTCTGGTGAGACGGTGGACATCGACTTGACTTGTGTAGGGTGCCAGATCTACATATTCATAGGCCAACCGCTCATAGTCTTCTTGAGCTAAAGCCATGAGCATGGAAATAATGGAACTTTGAGTCCTTGGGTCCAGCCTTCCAACAGCGCCAAAATCCACGAGACCAATACGATTATTAGAAAGGAGGAGGATATTTCCAGCATGAAGATCGCCATGAAAAAGTCCATCTTTAAAAACCATTTGCATGTAACAGAGAAGACCGATCTTGAGAATTTCTTCGCGGTGGATGCTCTGGTCATCAAAAGCCTCTTTGTGACTTAGAGGAATACCTTCCAGCCTTTCCATCACGAGAACCTGTGAGCCCGAGTGCTCACTATAAACCCTTGGAATTTTGACTTGGTGGTTATCGACAAAGTTGGCTTGAAATCGACGAATGTTGTTGGCCTCAACCATAAAGTTGGTTTCCAGAGAGATGGCATTGACGAATTCATCGATAATACCCACGGGGTTGTAAAGACGACTTTCAGGGACATAGCGATGGAGAAGCTTAGCGAGAGTGTAAAGAACTTCTGTGTCTTCTCGGATGAAACGATCGACCCCGGGGCGTTGAACTTTGAGAACCACAGGGTCTCCATTGTGTAAAGTGGCTTGGTAGACCTGAGCAATACTTGCAGCTCCAATGGGTATTTCATCGAAACTGGAAAAAATGTGAATAATATCTTTTTTAAAATGATCTTTAAGAATAGGCTCCATTTGAGCAAAGGGAACCGCACGGACCTGACCGTGAAGCTTTATAAATTCTTCGGCAAGCTCCTTGGGAATAAGGTCAGGTCTCTTTGCAATCCATTGACCTAGTTTAATAAACACAGGTCCCAATTGCTCAAAGGACATGCGCAATCGCTCGGCAACGGTGTACTGGTTTAAGTTCGTGGAGGGAAGAAGTTTGTCAGGGACAAAGCGTCCCAGATTGGCTCTTTGCACAAGATTTTCAAATCCATGCTTAGCAAAGACTCGAACAATTTTTTGAAGTCGTGCAGCACTTTTTAAAGGGCTCCCTCTTTTGTTTAGAATAAGCACGAGATTGTTCTCCTCAGGCTAGCAAGGAATAAAATCAATTTTTCCGGCTTCATGGTTAATAGCCACCACTTGAATTCTCATTAAATCGCCAATGTGATAGGTTTGCCCAGAAATGGAGCCTACAAGAGAGAGGTTCTTTTCGTCAAACCTATAACGATCTCCTGGCAAATCCTCGATTTTAACGAGGCCATCCACATCAAAGGTGCGCAAGAGGACAAAGACTCCAAATTTTGTCACAGAGCTTATAAAACCGTCAAACTCCCGGCCTATGTGGTTCTCCATGAACCGAGCTTTTTTGATGGAAACAATTCGACGCTCGGCATAGGAGGACCTTTGTTCGCAGGCACTGAGCCAAACTCCCGCCTTCTGAATATCTTTCTTTCCTAGAGGGGAGTATCCTTGGGGAGAGTCGCCCCGGTCCCCCTGGGGAAGACAAATGGCTTTGAGAAGCCGGTGAATTATGAGATCGGGGTAGCGCCGTATGGGAGATGTAAAGTGGGTGTAATCTTTGAAAGCAAGACCAAAGTGCCCAATATTTTCTTCTGTGTACTGGGCCTGATTCATGGCTCTCAGGGTGAGAATATTTAAGATAGCCTGCTGAGGTGTCCCCTCAAATTCTTCAAGGGCCAGAGAAATCTTTTTCTGAAGTTTGCCTCCACTGAGTTTTTTTTGAAACCCAAATTGTTGCAAATAGACTTCAAGCTTTTTAATAAGCAGAGGATCCGGTGCCCCATGGGTTCGGTAAATCGTGGGAATTTTTTTGTTTGAAAAGACTTGAGCCACAGCCACGTTGGCCGCCAACATAAGCTCTTCAATCAATTGATGGGCAAAAATTCGATCAGCCCTCAAGATATCTTGAACAAGGCCCGCAGAATCTACCTTGACTTCAGTTTCAGGAATCTCAAGCTGGAGAGAGCCCTCGTTGAATCTTTTTTTCATGAGAACCTTGGCGAGGTCACTAGCTTGCTTAATGACATCAAAGACATGACGGAGCTTATGGGGGCCATGTCCATCGAGAACCTCTTGGGCTTCTCCGTAGGTAACTCGCCCGTGACTGCAAATAACAGCTTCGTAAAACTGGGAACTTTTCATATTTCCATAAAAGTCAAATGTCATTTCGGCAACCATGACCAGGCGATCCACACGGGGCTTAAGGGAGCAAAGCTCATTGCTTAGAACTTCAGGGAGCATGGGATGGCAGAAATTGGGGAAGTAAGTACTCGTTCCCCGGTCGTAGGCATCACGATCTATGGCTGAGTTCACTTTGACATAGTGGCTGACATCGGCAATGGCCACCCAAAGATGAAATCCCGACTTTTCCGTTTGTATATAAATGGCGTCATCAAAGTCCTTGGCCGTTTGACCATCAATGGTGATAAAGGCTTTATCTTTGAGATTCACCCTGGACTTCTTATCACTCTCCGAAACTTCATTGGAAAAGGTCTTGACCTCCTTCATAGTCTCTGGAGAAAACTCCAAGGGAATTTGATGACTGATGAGAACCCTCAAATTATCGTTGCCGGGGTTCATACCGTCGCCAATGATTTTTTCAAGTTTTCCCTGAAAGCCCTTGGGGTCTTGGGGGTAGGAGGTGATCTTGACAGTCACCCAGTCACCTGTTTGTATCTTCACTCCCCCGATTCCACCGCTGCCCCCAACTCTCTCAACTCCCTTCGCTCCCTCTAAAGACTCTAAAGAAACGAGGAGGTCTTCCCCCCAACTGTGGCTTTCATCACGAATATAAGCTCTATTTCCATGGATTTCGTCAAGGGGGCCCATGATCTGTATGATGGCCCTTTGAATCAATCCAAGGATTTTGCCTCGAAAGCGATTTCCGTGGCGTTCCGGATAGATTTCTGCCTCCACACGATCATTGGACATAAGACCCACCATGTGGTGCTTAGAAATATAAGCATCGGGTTGAAGGGGGTCATCGGGAATAAAAAAACCAAAGCCATCGGGGTGTCGTTTGACGATACCCGCTGACTTTGCAGAACTTCTTTTCTTGAAGGGTTTTTTTGTCTTTCTGTTTGATATCTTTTCTTTTAATGCTTTTCTGGAAGTTCCTGAAGGCTTTGCGGAAGGTCTTGAAGTTTTTGTGGAAGATCTTGAAGCCTTTGCGGAATCTCTTGAAGAACCCATTAGGCAAGGCCAATATCTCGCAGACGTTCCTTAAGGAAGTCATTGGCGAGAATATCGTTATACTTAGTTTCATTTCCACGGCAGCTAGGAATACATCTTAGAAGAGCCTCGGGGCGGGGGTGAATAAAAAAGGGCATGGAGTAGCGGCTGCAATTTTGTCCATCTTGGGGGTTGACAACTCTGTGAGTTGTGGAAGGGATCACTTCGTTGCAAATACGGGACAACATATCTCCTGCATCCACAATAAGGTTGTTGGCAGAGGTTTCCACGGCGAGCCACTTCCCACTTCGATCCAGTAGTTCCAACCCTGAAGAAGAGGCGCTGACAAGAAGAGTGATGAGGTTGATATCTTCGTGGGCGGCGGCGCGTATACAGTGGGGGTCTTGGCCCTCTTGGATAGGGGGGTAGTGAAGAAGCCTTAGAATGGAGTCGCTCCCTAGGGTCAGCTCCGAAAAATACTCTTTTGGAAGCTCTAGGGCCGGGGAGAGGCTTTCAAGTATGGTTCGTCCCACATTGTCCAATTTTTTATAGAACTGGGTCATCTTGGTTTCAAAATCCTGTGGCTCCACAGGCCAAATATTTTTATGGAAATGATGGGACGTCGGTTCAACCTGGCCCACATGCCAAAATTCCTTGAGGTCGGGGTGGGGGTTATCCTTGGCATGCTCTGTCCCAAAGGGGGTGTAACCCCTTTGAATCCCTTGACTCAAAATATACTTCTTTTTGGTCTCCTCGGGGAGTTGAAAGAACCCTTCACTCAGTTCATAGCATTTCTTGATAAGCTCTATCTCAATGAAATGGTCTTTAAGGATAATAAACCCAAAGTACTTTAGACCTTCAAACAAGTCTACAGTGAATTCCTTTTGTTGTTCCTCGGAACCGTGAGTGTATTGTTTTAAGCTGAGTTCTGGGACTTTTTCCCAGCGAGAAGCTCTATTTGTCATGGAGAAGGATTATTCCTTGAGAAAGGATGGAGTGCAAGGGTTACGGCAGTGCAGAAGAACCCTATACCGAGGACACGCCCTAGGTTACCCTAGGTTAGGTGTTATAGGGGAAAGGGGTGGGATATGAAAAGTTTGTTTCTTCAAACGGAATTTATGTATGATGGAAGTCAACTTCGGTCCCTTTACGCCTATTCGGAGCATGGTGTTCTGGGAGATTCCATCATCTCATGGATTGGCCCCTGTGAGGTTAATTCCTCTCATATGGTCGATGTGGAGGACCTTCGAACTCGATGCGAAATTCGAGGCCATCGGATGCTCCATTTCATTTTGGAAAAATTTGACATTCCTTTGAGCACGGCCGTGGCTTACCAAAGACTTATGGGGAGCCTGACCGTAGATATTTTAAGAATACTAAGTCCTCAAAAAGAAGAAACTCAGAACCTTTGCCGAAGGGGAGATGATATCTACTTAGGAAAAAAAAAGCTCAATATTAGCATTGCCACCCAAAGTCCGGTGTCCTCCCTCGTTCACTTTGCTGTAAATATTTCCAACGAAGGAACCCCCGTGGAGACCCTTTCTTTGGAAGATCTTGACGTCTCCACCATTCCATTTAAAAATCAACTCCTCAAAGTCACTTGTGCCGAGGTGGAATCTATCCATAGGGCCACTCAAAAAGTGAAGTGGGTTCCATAGGCCAGCATATTGGTGACATATATCTGAATTGACCTTCGTGCTATGAGCCATTACCCTCATTATCTATATATGCCCCCCCATGATACTACCTATACCTATGACGAGGAAATTTATGACAACAAATATGACAACAAAAGAGTCGCTTGAAGAAAAGACAAAACCATTTGTGACCGCACAAAAGCGAACCCATAACTGTGGGGAGCTAAACATTGACAATAGGGGCAACGAGGTCGTTCTCATGGGATGGGTGGACTCCCGTCGTGACCATGGGGGCCTTGTTTTTATTGATTTAAGGGATCGCTACGGCTTGGTGCAAGTGGTGATTAACCCTGAAGAGCTTCTCCAAATGAAAAGTGTGCGCAACGAATTTGTGTTGGCACTGAAGGGAGTGGTCCAGAAACGCCCTGATGGAATGAGCAACGAAAAAATTTCCACGGGGTCCATCGAGGTGGTCGCCATTCAAACAGAAATATTGTCCGAAGCCAAAGCCCCTCCTCTTCAAATTGGTGACCCCAAGGTGGCCGAGTCCCTTCGCCTCAAGTATCGTTATTTGGATCTGCGCTCCCCTGAACTACAGTCTAATTTAATAACTCGCAGCAGGGTTGTTCGCTATGTCCGTGAAGAGTTGCACAACCACCAATTTTTAGAAGTCGAAACCCCGGTGCTCTACAAGAGCACTCCCGAGGGGGCCAGAGATTATTTGGTTCCCTCTCGGGTTCACCAAGGAGAGTTTTATGCTCTTCCCCAGTCTCCCCAAACTTTAAAACAGCTTTTAATGATTGGCGGTATGGATCGCTATTTTCAAATTGTGAAATGCTTTCGCGATGAGGACTTAAGATCTGATCGACAACCAGAGTTTAGTCAAATTGACATAGAAATGAGCTTTGTCGATAGCGACGATGTTTTTGATATCAGCGAAAGACTGGTTCGCCGCCTTTGGAAAGAAATAAAATCAGTGGATGTAGAAGAGTTTCCAAGAATTTCATTTCAAGAAGCCATGGATCGCTTTGGCTGTGACAAGCCCGACCTTCGCATTCCCTGGGAGATCAAAAATCTGTCTGAAGTGGTCAGGGGCTGTGGCTTTAAGGTTTTTGAGGATGTGGTGGCCCGTGGAGAAAGCGTTCGAGGCTTAGCGGTGCCCTCCATAAGCATTTATTCGAGAAAGCAGTGGGATCAACTGACGGAAAAGGCCCGGCATATGGGCTCCAAGGGTCTTGTGTGGATAAAGATGGATGAAGAAGGGAAGGTGGCATCTCCCATTGCTAAATTTATAAATGCCCATCATCTTCTAAAAATATTTGAAGCCGCAGGGGGTGAAAAGGGTGGAGGTGTGCTCATTGTGGCCGATACCTTTGACATTTGTTGTGCTGCTTTGTCATCCCTGCGTTTGCACCTTGCCGAGGCGTTAAAGGAAGATATTAAAACCATAGACACAAGCCGAGACAGATTTGCGTGGGTCACAGATTTTCCGTTGCTGGAATATTCAACTGAAGAGAGACGCTGGGCGGCTAAGCATCACCCTTTTACACAGCCCCATGACGAGGACCTAGAAGACTTCTTGTCCGATCAAGCTTACTTAACCAAAGCGAAAGCAAAAGCTTATGACTTGGTCTGCAATGGCCATGAGATTGCGGGGGGAAGCATTCGTATTCATCGCCAAGAGGTTCAAAAGATGATGTTTCATGCCCTGGGATTTTCAGAGAAGGAACGAGAAAGCAAGTTTGGGTTTTTCTTGGAGGCTCTGGAGTATGGAACTCCGCCCCATGGCGGCATTGCCTGGGGATTGGATCGTCTCGTGATGCTACTTTGTGAGACAGACGCTATTCGAGATGTCATTGCCTTTCCCAAGACAACCAAGGCCACATGCCTTATGTCAAAGGCCCCAAGTGCCGTGGACCCAGATCAACTCACCGAGTTGGGTCTTCGTCTTGCTCCCTCCGGTTACAAGTAGGTTTGAGTTCCTTAATAATGCAATGCGACATCCCCTTGGAACATAACTTCATAACTGATTGTCGAGATGTCTTATTAGATGATAGATTGACAATGAGAGTTTATTGCAGTGTTGCGGCACTGCAACACACGAAGGAGTTACTTTATGCACTATGTTGTCCTGACTATTTTACTGTGTCTCATATCAGCGTCGCTTTCAATAGGGCTCCATGCTCAAACTCTAGCCACGGCGGGGAAAAAGAAAATTACACTGAAAGACTTTAACCAACGGTACTCCACAGTCAAAAGACAAGCTATTACCCCCCCTAAGCCAGAAGTTTTTTTAGAGGATCTCATTCGATATGAGATTGGCTTGCAAGAAGCTAAAAAAAGAAATATTCCCCAGGACGCCATCGTCAAGCAAAAAGTAAATGAGGCTATTTATCGCGCCTTTATTGAAAAATCCATTAGTTCAGATGTGCAAAAAATCAAAAAAATATCTAAGTCTGATATGAAAAAATATTACAAAAACAACCCACATTTGAAAACCAGCCATATACTCATTGAATTTCCACCGGACTCTTCTCCTCAGCAAATAGCCGAGGCAAGGAAAAGAGCAGAGGATATTTATAAAAAAGTTAAAGAAAGTAAGAGCCCCTTTCATGAGCTTGTTAAACTTTATTCAGATGACACTTTGAGCAAAGAGATTGGTGGTGATCTTGGCTATCAATCTCGCGTGACTCTTGTGCCCCCCTATTATGAGGCCGCTCTTAAAATGAGACAAAATGCCATTAAGGGACTGATTCGAACGCGTTATGGATTTCATATCATCAAGCGTACAGGACAACGCAGTTACACTGAAGCTGATAAGAGGCAAATTCGAGCGGCTGTTTTCGATTTAGAAAGAAGAAAAATATTTGATAGTTTTTTTAATAATTTAAAAAAGAATTACGAAATCAGCATTAATCAAAGCGAATTAAAGAAAATAAAACAATGACACCCCTCTCCTCCATACTTAAGAAGCCCTTATCAGGTTTTTTATTATTAGTTTTTTTACTATTAGGTTTCTTATTTCATACTGCGTGCCAGCCCCATGAGCCTATACTTTCACACAAAACTGTTATTAAAGTTAATTCTTCACAATTTTTGGCTCTTGATTTTGCCAAACAGTTGTCTGAAGAATTACGCCCATTTAATGCCTTAGCTGTCAATGACCATACAGTTCTCACAAAAACCAAAAAGAGGATTATAGATAATTATATTATTTCATCTATTATCAAAGATTGGGCATTGACTCGCAACATTTCTGTCTCTAAGCAAGAGGTGGCCGCAAGAACCCGAATGATTCAACGCCAGTATCCCGATGATTTATCCTTTAGAAAGGTGCTTGCTGAGTCAAAAATAGACATAAAGTCCTGGAGAGAAAATGTGAAAAATTTCTTACTCAAAGAAAAAGTTCACATGAAGCTTTTAAAAAAGATTCCTCCACCCACAAAAGATGAAATGCAATCCTATTACAAAGAAAATAAAAATAAATTTAAAACAGAAGCGCAAGTTAGGATACAACAAATTGTTGTTAAAACAAGAGAAAGTGCCGAACAAATAGCGAAGGCTCTAAGAATTAAGAAAAAT
Organism: Bdellovibrionales bacterium; assembly: GCA_965261545.1. Taxonomy (GTDB): domain Bacteria; phylum Bdellovibrionota; class Bdellovibrionia; order Bdellovibrionales; family UBA1609; genus CBDHDF01. The sequence goes on from CBDHDF010000007.1 coordinate 243,120, forward strand.
CCTGAAAAAATAGCTAAATTATTTTCTATAACACCAGAAGGCCCAAGAGGGGGGTATCTTGGGTGGATAAGCAAAAACTCTTCTTCTGTTTTTCAATTAGCTTTTGACTTAGAGTTAAAAAAATGGAGTTCCATCATAAAAAGTCCTTTTGGATATCATATATTTCGTGTATTAGATAGAAGGCCCCCACGAGTGAGACCACTCAGCGATAGTGATGTGAAAAATGAGATTCAACATGCTTTAAGGGAGCACAAAGAGGAAGCCCACTTTGCCTTATGGCTTAAGAAAGAAATAAGCAAGGCCAGTGTTTACAAAAACGAGGACTTAATCAAAAGCATTCTTGCACAAACTCGAGGAATTCAATGAATAATTTAGTGAATATTTTATGGATCTTTATATTTGCCATTTCGCTTGGGGTTTATCCAAATATTTCTCATGCCGAGGTGGTTGAAGAGGTTTTGGTTGTTGTCAATGGTGAAGCCATCTTGTTGTCTGATCTTCATAAGCTTAAAAGAAATCTAAAAAATGAGACCCTTGTTTTTGAAGAGGTTTTACAGTTAAAAGACGTCAATAAACTTAAAAAACAAAAGCAGGCGCAAATCAACCACCTCATTGATACCAAAATTATTGACTCTGAAGTCAAGCGCCAAGGACTCCAAGTGACCACAGAGAAGGTTGAAAAAGAAATCCAAAAAATCACTCGCTCCAAGGGAATAACTGTTGATGAACTAAAAGGCATACTCCTTCAAAATAATATTCAATTTTCTGAGTATAAAAAATTTGTTCAACTTAGTATCCCACGCAAAGAACTCATAGAAAAAGAAGTCATATCAAGAATCAAAATTTCTGATGAAGAAATCAGTACTTATTATATTTCCCAAACAGGGCAAGGCGAAGGCCAAGTGTTTGAATACAAGTTAGCGCATATCCTTTTTTCTCCCCAAAAGCCAGGTGGACATAAAGCTGCTAAGTCTAGGGCTCAAAAAGTACATAAGATCTTTCAAAAGAAAAAAAATACTGATTTTGTCCAACTTGCCTCTCAATACAGCGAGGATCCCTATTTTTCCAATGAAGGACTTTTGGGCCAGTTTACCTCGGAAGATATGCTTCCGACCCTAAAGAAGTCTGTGAGAAATTTACTCGTGGGTGGGGTGTCTGGCGTTGTAAAAACAGGTGCAGGATATCACATTGTGAAATTACTAAAAAAAACCCTTGTGGTCGATCCAGAGCTACAGAGACAAAGGGATCAAATTCATAGAATTCTTATGGCCCGTGCCTTCAAGAGAGAACTTTCTAGATGGATTGAAAGAAAGCGAAAAGAAAGTTTTATCAAAATCAATGAATAAGCCTAAAAAATCTAAATCTAATAAGTTAATTCGCAATATTGCCATTATTGCCCATGTGGACCACGGGAAAACCACCCTTGTGGACCACCTTCTTAAGCAAAGCGGAACTTTCCGTCAAAGCATGGAAGTGGATGAAAGGCTAATGGATCATATGGATATTGAAAGAGAAAGAGGCATCACCATTGCCGCTAAAAATGCCTCTTTTATCTATAAGGATATTAAAGTCAATATTATAGACACTCCCGGACACAGTGACTTTGGTGGCGAGGTGGAGCGAATTTTAGATATGGTGGATGGAGCCATTTTGCTGGTGGATGCCAGTGAAGGGCCCCTGCCTCAAACTCGTTTTGTCCTTGAAAAAGCTTTAAAGAAAAATATTAAAATTATTGTTTGCATCAACAAAGTGGACCGCGCAGACGCTCGCATCAATGAAGTTCAAGATGAAATATTTGATTTATTTATTGATCTTGATGCCACAGAGGAGCAAGCTGATTTTGACCTTATCTACGCCATTGGAAAAAATGGCATGGCTGGCACAGATCCCCATGCATTAAACCAAAATTTAGAGATTCTTTTTGATTGGGTTGTCGAAAAAATTCCACCTCCCCAAGCTGACTCCCAAGGCCCGCTGCAAATACTGGTGGTCAATATTGACTACGATGACTATGTGGGCCAACTCGCTATTGGACGCATTCGCTCAGGCTCACTGAGGGTGGGTCAAGAAATCATGTTGTGCCATAAAGATGGCCATAAAAAAGTGAAAGTAAGTACACTTTTTCAATACTCAGCCAATCAGAAGGTAAAAACAGAAGAACTTCATGCCGGTGATATTGCCATTGTCGCTGGCTTTGAAGAAATTTTTATTGGAGATACACTTACAGACGTCCATCACCCCCAGCCCTTGGAGAGGTTGAGGGTGGATGCTCCCACCGTGGCTGTTGTTATGTCCGTGAACGATTCTCCATTTGCTGGCCTTGAGGGCAAACAGGTGACCAGCCGTCGAATCAAAGAGCGTTTAGAGAAAGAGCTTCTCTACAATGTGGCCATTCAAATGAATCCAACAGATAGCACAGACAGTTTTAATATCCTAGGCCGGGGGGAGCTTCAACTCTCTGTTCTTTTTGAACAAATGCGCCGTGAGGGCTTTGAGTTTCTTGTAAGTAAGCCTCAAATTCTCACCCGTAAAGAAGGTGACCAACTCAAAGAACCCATGGAGTTAGCTGTGGTGGATGTGGAGCGGGATTATTTGGGAGCCGTGACTCAAAAATTAGGTGAACGCAAAGGAGTTTTACTCAACATTCATCAACGAGGTTCAAAGCGTGTGCGTGCCGAATTTAAAGTGCCTGCAAGAGGACTCATCGGTTATCGTTCTGAGTTTCTCACAGACACTCGAGGCACAGGTCTTTTAAACACTTCCTTTGATTCCTATGTGGACCACCGAGGTGAAATCCAAGGGAGAAGAACAGGCTCTATTATCGCCGATCGCCAGGGAGCTGCAACAGCCTATGCTCTTTTTAACTTAGAAAACCGAGGAGATCTTTTTATTTCTCCTGGTACAAAGGTCTATATGGGCATGATTATTGGAGAAGCCAACAAACCCATGGATCTCAATGTGAATGTGTGTCGAGAAAAAAAATTGACCAATGTAAGGGCTTCGGGCAGTGATGAGGGCATTAAACTCACCACTCCTCGAAAAATAACCTTGGAGTCTGTCCTTCCTTGGATCAAAGACAATGAGCTTATTGAAATCACTCCCCAAAACCTGCGATTGCGCTGCGTAGAACTGAATCCTCACAAGCGAAAATAAGAAAATTATAAACCCTCCCACTGGGTCAAAGGGCCGGTCGGCCAGTGAAAAGACCTTACTCCTTCTTTGATATAAGTTTCCTCATTGATAATGCAGATTCTTTTTTCGAAGTCAAAATAAGGCATAGGACACCTAAAGTGCCAGAGAGGAGGGAACCAATGAGAATACCAAGTTTGGAGAGGGTGCCATCTTGCATATTTTCAAGGGCGAGGTTGCTGATAAAAAGAGCCATGGTGAAACCGATTCCACCGAGAAAGCCTGCGGCGAGAATATGACCCCAGTGAACTCCTTTGGGGAGAACGGCTAATTTCATTTTGCAAGCCAGCCAAGAAAAAAATGTGATGCCCACGGGTTTTCCAATGAGAAGACCGAAGGTCACACCCAGTGAAACGGGGTGCATGATAAAATCTCCGAAGTGAATATTGCCAATGGCCACACCGGCGTTGACCAAGGCAAAAATAGGCATAATGACAAAGCTCACCCAAGGGTGAAGGAGGTGAATGGCCTTGTCCAAGGGAGAGTCTATACCCGCCACAAGATGGTGAAGCTGGTGAACCTGCTGATGGGCGGCTTGAGAAAGGGCCACTTGGTTTTCGGCCGCCACAGCTTCCACCTCCTTGTCAATGGCATCGACCAGCTCTTTCATTTTCTTAGGGGCCAATTTTTTCTTGTAAAGAGATCGAGTGGGAACAAAAAGTCCTAAAACGACACCCGCCACCGTGGCGTGAACACCACTTTTCAAAACGAAAAACCAAGCCAGGATTCCCAGAAAAATATAAATCATGGAACGGCGAACTCCCGAAACATAAAAAAGGAAAATTAAAGCCAAACTTCCTGTGGCCATGACGAGGGCCTGGGAGTGAATTTGCTCTGTATAAAAAAAGGCAATGACCAAAACAGCGCCAAGGTCATCCACAATGGCGAGAGCTAAAAGAAAAACTCTGAGGGCCATGGGGGCTTGTTTGGCCATAAGGGCTAGGAGCCCGAGGGCAAAGGCGATATCTGTGGCCATTGGAATTCCCCAGCCGCTGATGGCTCCCCCATTTATGTTGAGAAAGGTGTAGATCAAAGCTGGAACGATCATTCCACCAAGGGCTGCAAAAAGGGGAAGGGCGGCTCGCTTCGGTGAGGAGAGGTCCCCGACCACAAGCTCTCTTTTGATTTCCATGCCGACAACAAAAAAGAAAATAGCCATAAGGCCATCATTCACCCAATGGTGAAGGGATTTCATGAGCTCCCAGTGACCCAATTTAATTCCAACTTCCGTATGAATGAGGTGTTCGTAGGATTCATGCCAAGAGGAGTTCGCCCAAAAGAGAGTGACGATAGTCACAATGAGGAGAACAATACCACTGGACGCCTCTAAGTGCATAAAGCGCTCAATGGGAGTCAAAAGGCTTCGCATGAGACTGGTGGTGAGGGGATTTTGTGGAGAAGTGTTTTTTATGGACATGATAATTCTATTAAAGCGAAAAACTTCGAAAAAGTCAAAAGCGTCAGACTTGTCAATCATCAAGAAAACTCTTCGTTAAGAGAATTCTTTGTTGATTTCAGTGAGACAGGAGTCGGGGGTGGCAAGGTCCTTTTCAGAAAGGTGAACCAAGGGTTTTGAAGGAAGGTTGAGGGACGAGAGATAATCTTTTTTTTCGGGATTCCAGTAAATGAGTCCCGTGAGGATTTTTAACTGATCCTGTGCTTTGCGTAGAGACTCCATGGCCCCCATGGGGTCTTTGTAATTATGGGAGGAGCAGCCATCCAGTTTCTTAAGCCACATCTGGCTTCCATCGTGAAGCGTGACGACTTCTGTTTCCCCTTCTTTATAATTCACAGTCACTTCCTCTTGAGGTTGAATAAAACCCAATTCTTGAAGATGCATATTGTGCTCCTTCACGTAACTATAGCTTTTTGTGGAGCCCTCGTGGTTGGCAAATGCAATACAGGGGGAAATGACATCAATAAAGGCTGTGCCCCTATGGCGCAAAGCTGCTGAAATCAATGGAACCAGCTGCTTGCTGTCCCCTGAAAAGGATCTGGCCACAAAACTGCATCCCAAGCCAATGGCCATGGAGCACAAGTCCAGTGAAGATAAGAGGGAAAAAGCACCTGATTTCAATGTGGAGCTTTCATCGGCTGTGGCCGAGAACTGCCCCTTGGTCAAACCATAAACACCATTATTTTCGGTGATATAAACCATGGGTAGATTGCGGCGAATGAGGTGGACAAAGCCACCCAGGCCAATGTTGGAGGTGTCTCCATCCCCTGAGATTCCAATGATGGTGAGGTCTTGGTGAACCACCTTGGCCCCTGTACTTACAGGAGCCATTCGGCCATGGAGAGTGTTGAAGCCATGGGATTGCTTGAGGAAGTAGGCTGGCGTTTTCGAGGAGCAGCCAATTCCTGAAAGCTTTGCGACCTTCAAGGGGTTGATATGGGACTGATAAAGGGCTGAAATGAGGTGAGATGTGACACTGTCGTGACCACAACCTGTGCACAAAGTCGAGGCGAGCCCCTTGTAGTCTGATTTTTGGAGTCCCCATTGATTGGTGGAGCTGTTGGTAGAGTTATTGTTGGTAGGGCCATTGTTAGTGGAGCTACTATGGGTGGAATTTGTGGGCCTGTATGTCATTTTGACCACCCTCCTTGATCGTAAAGAGTTTGGGCTGTGAGAGGTTGGCCATCGTACTGGCGAAGAGAGTGGAATTTATGGTGGTGATGGGGAAATTCTTGAGTGAGAATACGAAATAACTGTCCATCCACATTTTGTTCCACCACGTAAACTTTATCATGTTGCTCCAAAAAAGATTCGCAATCTTTTGTGAGAGGCAGGGCTCGAAGGCGCATAAAATTCATTCTTTGATGCTCACGAACTTCTTCAATGGCCAACCAAGTGGAACCAAAAGAAATGATTCCCTGGCGGATTTTTTTTTGGAATTTTATCACAGGTGGGGGGAGAGAGGTCTTTGCTCCTCGAATCTTTTTTTGAAGGCGCTCCAGGAGTCTGGCATAGTTTCTTGGGTTTTCCGAGTATTCAGCCTTTTCATTGTGGCCACTTCCCCTTGTAAAGTAGGCGGCTCGGTGGTCGAGAGTTCCGGGAAGCGTACGGTAGGGAATGCCGTCATCGTCTACGTCTCGATAGCGTTCAAAGTTGGTCCATGAATGGACCTCTGAATTGGCCCGTGAATGAACTTCTGAATGGGTCCGTGAATGGACCTCTGAATGGATCCGCACATTTAAATCCTTCTCTCTGAGAACTTTACCTCTTTGTATTTTTTGTGGAAAGGCCCTCAGGGGATCACTTACCCATGGGTTCATTCCCAAATCCAAATCAGATAATACAATGACCAAAGTTTGAAACTGCTCTGCCAGGTCAAAGGCCCATTGTCCAAAATCGTAGCAGTCCTGGAGTGTCCCCGGCAAAAGGACAATATGCTGACCGTCGCCATGGGACATATTGTAGGCCATACTTAAATCACCCTGCATGGTACGGGTGGGAAGCCCCGTGGAGGGGCCGGCTCTTTGAATTCCCCAAATCACAGCCGGGATTTCAGCAAAATAGCTGAGGCCAGCGGCCTCACTCATGAGAGAGAGGCCCGGGCCCGAAGTGGCGGTTGTGGCCCTGGCCCCACTCCAGCCGGCTCCCAAAACCATAGAGATAGCACTCAATTCATCTTCGGCTTGAATGACGGCAAATGTGTTCTTGCCATCCTTATCTTTTCTATATTTGTGAGCGTAAAGCTCAAAGCTCTCAACCAGGGAAGTGGATGGAGTGATGGGATACCAGGAGAGAAACTGACAACCTCCCTGGATCAAGCCAAGAGCCCCTGCTGTGTTTCCACTCATAAGAATTTTGTTTTTGTTTTTTTCACATGGAGGAGGAAGGCGTTTGGAAGTTTTAATTTTCTTATCCTTATCACACACAAATTTTCGACCCACCGCCAAGTACTTTTTGTTGACATGAATAAAGTTGGGTTTGGATTTGAACTGGTGATCGACAGCCTCGTCGAGAATATCTTCATCTATATTTATCAATTCGGCAAGAACTCCCACATAAACCATATTCATAAGAAACTTTCGAAGTTTTATGGGGGCTTCTCGAACCATTTTTTTCAAGGGGATTTCTATGGATGCTTCAAGGTTTTTGGGTATTTTGTGGCTTCGGAGTGTTTCTAGGCTTCTAAGTCCTACGACATTGGGAGGCACCTTAAGGTGAGAGCTATAAATAAAAATACCATCTTGGGACAATTTTTGAAAATCTTCTTCCCAAGTTTTTTCGTTGATGGCCACCACCACATCATAGATTTCTTTGAAGGAGGCGCAGCCCTCATTTTTGGCTCGAATGGAAAACCAAGTGGGCAAGCCTGCAATATTTGAAGGGAACAAATTCTTAGCGCTCATGGATAAGCCCGATTTAAAAAGGCTTCGTACAAGAATTTGATTGGCTGATTGGCTCCCGCTGCCATTGACAGTGGAAACAAGGATGTTTAAGTCCAAGAGTCACTTTTCCTCTCTATTGATCTAAATGGATGTTGCTTTTGTAAGCATGGGGGTTGATGCTTGTTACCCACCCTTTATAATTTTCATTGATGTTTTTAATATTGTCGGGTTGTTGCACGGGGCCTATGTGGATGGTGATTCTTCCAGGCTGAGGCCACTTTCCCTTGGGCATCACCTTGTCTGTTCCCTCCAAGTATAAAAAGAGAATGGGCGTTTGAGTTGACTCTGAAAAAAGGCTAATTCCCTTTTTAAAATCGTGAATATAGCCATCTTTAGAGCGAGTTCCCTCGGGGTAAATAAGCATCCAAATGTAGTCCAAGCTTGATAAGAGAGAGGTGCATAGCTTGATGCTCTCACTTTTTTTTTCTTTGCGATCTATGGGAATGGCTCCGAGACAGTGGGTGGAGAAAAAGGTAAAAAGGGGGTTTGAGAACCAATAGTCCTTGGCCGCACATATGTAGAGGTGAAGCCAGTATTTAAAAGGTATGGCGGCTGTGATGCAGGCGGTGTCCAAGTGGCTGGAGTGGTTGGATATCACCAAGAGTCGGGGGAACTTCTTGTGTACCTCGTGGAAGTTACCAATCACATCCATTTTAATATAAAATCTAAAAGCCATTTGCTTTAGAAAAAACCACCACATACAACGTAGAACCCAGCTTGTAAGGTCAAAGTGACGGGTGAATAAAGGCAAGTGTTTGAGGTGGCTGGGGAGCCTTGTCCACTGTTCGTTTTCGTAATTCCACATCTTCATATTGATGATCTCGCTGATTAAAAAATAATATAAACGCTCATCTAGTCATCTAGTTTTATCTTACAATATAAATTGGCCCTTTAGTAAAAGCAGGACATAGTAAAAAGCAGGACCTATAAAAATAAGCTTATCCAAAATAGAAAGTATGTCGTCCCTTCCAATAATAAAGGGGCCACGGTAGTCTTTGAGACCCAAATCTTTACGAAGAGTGGCAATAGACAAGACACCAAGGCGACCAAGGATACTTACGATAAGTGCTGCTGTGATCCAGTAGATAGCATCTTCAGAGGGCAAGAGGTGCCGGAGAGCCCAAGCAAGACCCATTGTCAAAGCAAAGGCTGCGAAAAAACCCTCTAAGGTCAGGCGAGGGGCGACCTTCAAAAGGGGCTTCTTTTTCTTAATATGATGAACCCAGGAATTGAACAATCTTAGGGTATTTTCGTTGAGTTCAGAAAGAATGTAGAGATACATAATGATGTAAATCCCATGGGACATTTTAAAAATAAGACCAAAATGCATGATAGACCACCCAAAAAACATAAAGGCCAACAACGCGAGAGCAAGGTACTGGAGAGTGTGTGCAAAGGAGTTTTTTATGATGGGTATTGTCGTAAGAAAGAGCAAATAAATCATTGGTAGTAGGGGAATGAGTTGATGAAGTTGTTGGTGTATGCAGTAGGCCATCAAAGCAATAAATAAATAGCATGTCATCACAAAGTAAGTACGGTGATATATTCCCACCATGCGAAAAAAAGTTTTTGCAGAATACATGGCAATAAGAGTGAGGATGATGATGGGGTAGGGAGGTGGTAAACCCGCCGCAAACAGAGTGATGGGCGTGACAAAAAGCCAACTCTTCAGGCTCACCCATGCGTAAAGCAGTTTTGGTCCTTTTTTGCGAAAAAAGAACAGGCAGGCACTGATAGAAAATAAGAAGAAAAAAATGAGAAATGATGTTTCTAGGAAGAGAGTTTGAAACCAATACAAACCCGAAAAGTTATTCATAGCGATGACCACCGTGATGATTTTCACTCAACGACTTCCACTCAATGGAGTGGTCTTTGATTTTTCTATAGAGAGTTGAACGAGACACTTTTAATATTTCAGAAGCTTCATCGATATCATTGGTTTTATAAAGGCATTCTTCAATGACTTCCCCTTCAAAACGATCCACTATAGTTTGAAGTCCGCAGTGAAAGTCCGCCTTAGTTTTAAGATGCATGGGAGGGGAGGAGTGAGGAAGAACCCTTGCAACATCTTCCATGCGAATCATGGGCAGGGGTGACTCTGCCAGAAGTTGCTCACATATTCTTTTGAGTTCACGTACATTGCCCGGCCATGAATAAGAGCAAAGTTTTTTCATGGCTTCTGGGCTGAAATATTTTTTTCGCACCTTGTCGAGGCTGAGGAAGTGCTGGGTGAGTTCTGGAATATCTTCGGAGCGTTCTCTGAGAGGGGGTAGATGAATTTTTTTTCCGCAGAGTCTCCACAGAAGGTCTTCCCGAAATTTTCTCTCCCTTACGAGGGCTTCTAAGCTTTTATTGGTGGCCACAATGACTTGGGCTTTCACTTCAAGCCCCTCCTTGGCTCCCACTCGACGTACCTCTCCACTCTCCAAGAATCTAAGGAGCTTGACTTGCATGGGCAAGGAAAGGGCTTCGATTTCATCAAGAAAAAGAATTCCACCATGGGCTGCCTCAGCCAATCCCATTTTATTTCGATCCGCTCCCGTGAAGGCTCCCTTCACATGCCCAAAAAACTCCGACTCAAAAAGGCTTTCAGAAATGGCCGCCACATTGACTGAGATCATAGTTTTTCCAGGCTTGAGGCTGTGCATGAGCCCCGCGACAACTTCTTTTCCTGTTCCAGAATCCCCTTCGATGAGGATGGGGCCCACCTCTCCGCTAAAGAGGGCCACTTTTTGACGGATATTTTCAGAGGTGGGGCTGCTTCCCACCCAGCCAGTGAAAGTTCCCTTGCGGCATGTGGCCTGGCGTAGAAGAATCAAGCTCTCCACTTGATCCAATGTGAGTTTGGCTTCACCAGCACTTAAAGGCTTTGCCAAAAATCTTGACGCACCTTTTCTGAGAGAGGACTCCATGACGTCTCGTGTTAGGTCCCCAGACATAGCCACAATCTCCATATGGGGTTCTCGTCTCCTCAATTCTTGAATCACCTCCAGCCCTTCTTTTTTTGAAAGGTTTCCAGAAAGATGTATATCCACAAAAGCGGCATGAAAGGTCATGGAAGAAAGGTTTTTTCCACTCAGTGCCCCATGCATTTGCCATTGACTGGGAAGAACTAGCTTTAGAGAGTCTAAGATAAGGGGGTCATCTTCAACGACCAGAAGTTTGAACTGACAAGCTTCCATAGGCGAGTCCTATAGCCTTTCTTCCCCAAAAGCAAGAACTACAATCAAAGAACAGAAATTCCCGCCGAGCTTGAAAAAACATTGAAATTCCTCCAAATCTCAGTGTGAGAATTGCACTGCATCGAATAAGGTAAACCTCCCCGTCTTCGCCATTTAGAGGCGAATGTCCAGACTTTAGTTTAGGGCAAATACGTTAAACTCTTTGGGGCACTTTGAGAAAAATGGCTGCTCATGATGTGTCGAAAACATCTGAGGCAGCAATGGGCTTAATCCCATAAGCCATTATGGCGAGGAGTTCGCCAATTTTTAAAGTATAGGGTATGGAAATACCCCCTCATATGATCCCATAGATAAGATAGTCTCCTCTCTTTTTCTACCGCCTTTTGAAACAATTTACAGGCTAAATGTTGAAGTTGGTCCACTAAAAATACCAGCATCATAATCACGGCTAAATTGTTACACAAATTTTGCTTGCCGTGGCCAAAATTGTGCTCAAAGTTGTAACCCAAATTCTTTAACGTATTAAATGTTTCATTTTCTATCTTCCAGCGTGCTCTTCCCCCCCCTCATTATTTGCATTATGTTGTCTTCGTTGATCTCAATGTCAGTCACCCAGCTAAAGTGCTGAACCTTACCGTTTGCTTTCGTTTCTTTGTATTCAATAAAATTCGGGTGTGCTAACGATATACTGTAGTATTTATGCAGCCACGGGATACCCATATTGATCAATTTTTTGCCAGAACTGACCCCATCGACAGTCCGTATGGCTTAAAGATCGTAAAGAAATGACAGAAGCTGCTCCTTTCTCTTTCCACCTCATCCCAGAATTGCAAAGCCTTTGTTTTATTAATGTCTTACATGCTGCCTCTGTAACACCTGAGCCAATTGGAAGATTATTCTCCTGATTTTGTGCATATCTCATTTTAGACTTATTATTCTCAAAATATGTAATGGCAGACACTAACTCCCCTTTCTTGGCTTGACTCAGTCGATGAGTGTCTTTAAACCCCTTGAGCTCATTGAGTAAGCGGGTCGCTGCCCCTATATTATGCTTAAGCTTATGACATGCGTTATCAAGCCACTCCTTACGTTCAGATTTTTTCTTGTCACCAGCAAACATAGCCCCCGCAGCCCTCCCCAAGTACTCTGATGCATGCCAAAAATCAATGGTCTGATTATCTGTTTTACTCGTAACTATTCAGGGGGTGCTGCATTAATTCGAACAATTTTTTTAAAAAAAGTATAAAAATTCTTGACAAGTTTTTGAAGCAAACGACCTCTTTCATTTGTTCTTTATCGAATATGTTCCTGCATATGGCTTAAACTCTCTGAGAGCCATAGTATTGAAAGATTGTGAAACATAGGTCGCGGGGGGCACTTCTCATTCCTTTTGCTTCTTAGAACGAATCCTAGTGCATTTTTTTTAATGAAAAAAAGGCATGTTAATATTTTCATAAGGTAAGTATGAAAATAGAAAATATTGACGTGTCTTCAGCCATAAATAAAATCAGGAAGCTTCTTAAGAAAGAGAAGTCCCTTTCTCCCGCTTTTATTGTGGCCATTGAGTTGTTGATCAAAATCATCACTATTCTAGTAAATCAAAAAAAATTAAATAGTCAAAACAGTAGTATTGCCCCTTCTCAAGATCCGAATGGCCCTAAAAAGAAACCTAAGGAAGAAACTGGTAAGAAGCCAGGAGGACAACCCGGACACGAAGGAGCTACTTTAAAACCCGTGGATACTCCAGACAAGGTGGAGTTCATTTCTATTAATAAAGAGGAACTTCCTCCAGGTGATTACATTTCTTCTGGAGTTGAAAAGCGTCAAGTATTTGAGGTAGACCTTTCTGTGCATGTCACGGAGTATCAAGGAGAAATCCTCGAAGACCAAGATGGGAATCAGTGGGTTGCAGGTTTTCCAGAAGGAATCAATAACCCAACTCAATATGGCCCTTCTGTGAAAGCTCACTCAGTTTATATGTCCCAGTTTCAGTTAATCCCTCATCTTCGAGTCGCAAGTTACTTTAATCAATGGGGTCTATCGCTTGCTGGATCTACGGTACACAATTTTAACAAATCTGCCTTTGAGGCTCTGGAAGCTTTTGAGGAGTGGGCAAAGGAAACTCTTCTGAACTCACCTTTGATTCATGCTGACGAAACTGGAGTGAATGTTAATGGGAAGAGGCTGTGGTTTCACCTCTTGTCCAATGATACTGTGGTTCTCTATCAGGTGGACGAAAAAAGAGGCGCAGAGGCTATGGATCGCATGGGAATTCTTCCAAAATACACAGGGATTGTTTGTCATGACCATTGGAAACCTTATTATACATATACTTCCTGCATTCATGCCCTTTGCAATGCGCACCATTTAAGGGAGCTTCAAAGAGCTTGGGAGCAAGATGATCAAAAATGGGCAAAAGAAATGAAGTCTCTTTTAGAGACAATAAACAAAGAGGTGCACGATACGCAGAACCAATGCCTTTCACAAGACCGAATTGAATATTACAAAGAGAAATATCGAAATATTCTCTTCGAAGGGGAAAAGGAATCTCCATTAATGGAGAGGACAGAGAAAAAAAAGAAGGGAAAGGTTAAACAATCCAAATCTAGAAATTTACTAGATCGACTGAGAAACTTTGAAGATGATACCTTGCTCTTTATGAAGGACCCCATAGTTCCATTTACGAATAATATAGCAGAAAATGATCTGAGAATGACCAAAGTTCAGCAGAAAATATCTGGGTGCTTTCGTTCGTTGATGGGAGCCAAGACATTTTGTAGAAACCGAAGCTTTCTCCTGACTTGCCAGAAAAATGGCATAGAACCTAAAGATGCTCTAAATATGCTATTTCAAGGAAAACTTCCCTCATTTATGACTCGAATTCGCCCACCCCCTGAATAGTTACTTTTACTCTTTAAATAATCCCAATTTGACTTGGTTCCATCTGCAATACCAATATAGGTAGACTTAGGGTGTCTCTCTTTTACCTGAGTCAACTCCTTCTCAAATCTTGAATAAAATTTACCCTTACCATACTCTGGTGTTGCTCCTACTTGAATCGTATGCATGCGACTTCCCTTATTGTCATATAAACTAATTGTTCCCACCATGGCTTCTCGCCAACCATCTTCAACCATTAACATACAAGTGCCGTCTACTCCTACAGCAACACTATTCACCTTCTTGGGCATAGAGGGAAGATCATAGCTCCATGATTCATCCTTTGCTAAAGCAACAGCTCCAACCGCATCACAAAGGTGCTTTAAGTAAGGTCTAGATATATTTCGACCATGACTCTCCTTCAAATCAAAAAGAACACGACTAGAACCCATATCTGAATATTTACTTGTAACCCATTTAGAAAAACCGGGTGTTGAAGTTAGAATAATTCGTGCATCCCTTTCCAATGGGCAAAACTGACGACCACCCTTAGAGCTTTGATAAACATGACGCTCTACATCGACTTCTCCCCACATTGTTTGGTAGGTCTTATTAACTCTACCTCTAGAAGTTAACTTACTGTCTCCTATAACAATTGGTGATCCATCTGCATCAAATCGACGTAAAGCTGATTGGGTAGCTACCTGAAATCCCTAAAAGTTGTAACTAGGTGTAGGACTTAAGTCCTGATTATTGTCTGAGAAGGCCTTCACTTTGATTAAGAGATTGTCATCTCTTCAAAAGCATAGTTACAATATTAACGATGTCATACACTTTTGAGCAAAAAAATAAGGGAAAAACCTATGTCTATAAAGTTGAAAGCTTTTGGGACAAGGAAAAAAAGCAGGCCAGGCAAAAACGCATCTACCTTGGAAGAAAGGATGAGTTTACAGGTCAAATTAAGACCAAAAGAAAAAAGATTCCCATAGGCTCCTATAATGTGGGAGCCTTATTTTTCTTAGAGAAAATATGCGAACAACTAAATCTTCTAAAAACATTGTCTAAAATTTATCCAGATAATTACGAACATTATTTGCATTTAGCTTTTTTTAAAATAATCAAAAGAGAGCCCTTTTATCTTTACGATATGTGGTGTCAAGAAGCTTATGTTTCAAAGAAAAATTTTATGTCGTCACAAAAAATAAGCAATCTCTTATGTGATCTTGGGAGAGATCAAAAAAAGATAGAATCTTTCTTTAGCGAATGGATAAATCAAGTGAAGGGTTCTGGTACGGTAATGTTTGACATCACATCCTTTTCTTCCTACTCTATGAATAATGAATTTTTAGAGAAAGGTTACAACAGAGATGGAGAGAATCTCGAACAAATAAACTTAGGTCTGATAAGTAGGAAATCTGAAGACAATAAAACTCATACGCCTATAGCGTACAGAATCTATCCTGGAAGTATACCGGATGTCAAAACTTTATCGAATATTATTGAGATCATAACAAGTTATAAATTAGATTTAGATTGTTTAGTTATGGATAAGGGTTTTTCTAGTGTAGAAAATATTAAGGGACTGCATCGTAAGGAATTGAAGTATTTGATACCCATGAGTTTTAGAACAAAACTCTCAAGAGAGCTTGCTGTGGCTTTAAATGAGAAAATAAAATCTCCATCATGCTCTTTTACTTTTAATGAGGAAATTTATTCGCATTGCAAAGAATCAATAAAAATCGGAGGATTTGATTGTACGGCTCATATTTTCTTAGACAAAGAAAGAAGGGTTTATGAGGAATCTGTGTTAATGAAAGAGTTGCTTGATTTTATGAAACTCTTTCTTGAGAAAGATTTGAAATCAGAAGAACAAGCTAGTTCCTATATGAAAGAAACTTTAGGAAATAAAAAAAGGTTTCTCAATATCTCTGATTGCACTCCATTTAAGATTTCTTTAAATGAAGAAAATATTAATGAAGAATCTTCTACGCTGGGTATTATGATATTAATTACAAATAGTCATGATTTAAAGAAAACAAATATATTGAGTTTATATCGAAACAAAGATATCATTGAGAAAGTATTTTTCTCATTCAAGCATGATATTAATGGAAGGAGAAGTCGAGTTCATTCTCTCATGAATATGAGGGGAAGCATCTTTATTAATTTTCTCTCTTTAATTTTAATTTCACATATTGATACTGTTATGAAAGATAAGAAGTTATATAAAAAAATGTCTAAAATAGAAATTTACAAAATGATGGACCGATTAAAATTTTATGAATTAGCTACAGGTGATCTGATGCTTGGAGAGCTGTCTAAAAAACAAAAGGATATTTTTTCAGCCTTCCAAATAGATGGGCTTCCCAAGACAAAATGATGTTTTTTATCTGTTTCAAATGTGACGGTGGCTGTGGCTACCACTATGCCTCATCTATCCAATGGGGACGAAGAGGACCTTTCGCAGCAAATTCTTATGAATCATATTAAATATATTAATACTATTAAACCTCTCAAACCGTTGACAGCAGCCAATTCCATAGGAAGAGAGGAAAGTTAACGCAATACATTAAACCTAGTTACAACTTTTAGGGATTTCAGGTAGCTATACAACCTGCTTCATTAAGGCCATCTCTTATCATCTCTTCTGTCTTTAACATTGAACTGGATAATGGAATTATCAACTCAATAGTGACTGAGTTTGAACTACTTGATTTTAACTTTGCCTTTGGTTTTGACATAATACCCTCCTTGGTCGTAAGTCCAGCTAAAATAAAGTATCCCAAGGAATAAGGTATTTGTCTACAAATAATTACAGTATATCATTAGCACACCCTAAAATTCACTCGACAATCAGGATTTGAATCATTGAGTGAAACATCATTTATGAATCGAAATTCATGTGTCACTCCCATAGGTGTTCGTGGTTTTTTTCTAATTTTAATTCCGAATTAATGGAAATACTTTTCAAGCCTCCTTTTTTACATAGAGGGAAGTGGGCGATTTATAAATATTTATAGATGGTATTTTGAGAAATGGACGCAGATTGACATTTGATATCCACGACAAGCCATGTGTTTTAAGAGACTTAATTGTGTAACGAAAGAACTGTGGACTTTTGGGAACAACAGAATTTAAATTTCTTTCCACTTCCGCATGGACAGGATTGATTTCTTCCAATTTTTTCGCTTTGGTCATTTTTCTGCTGTGATGCAGACATATCTTCAGTTACAATTTTTTTTTGCTTTTCATCTTCCAAATCCTCATCCAAATTATCAAAAAGAATATCTCCTAGATTCTGGTGAAAGTAACGATTTTTAAATTGAGATATGAGCATCATAAAAATACATGTAAGAACCAAAAGTGTGAGTGAAGCAAAAAACAAAGAAGATGCTTGCATCTGAGTTAATGGGAGGATGAGTGCCAGTAAATAACCAAATCCAAATACCAATAAGGAAATAAGAAGAGATATAAAGGATCCCAAAGAAAGTAATATTAAAAGTCCAAAAATCATTGCTATTTTTTGCTCCTGTCGAATACAATGAATCCGCATAGATACAAGTGAGTTATCTACAGACTTAATGATTCTCGCGTTAGTATCTTAATAGGTCAAGATTAATTGGAGGAAATTTTTATTTTTTAAACGCAGGGGGCAAATATGAGCACGGAAGCTCAAACACTTAAAACGATCAAAAAATGTTTCAAGAAAGTTATTCCTGAAAAGGACTCTCGGGCAACCATTCCACCTCTTGAGTTTATTGTGGCTCTTGTCTTGTCATTCCAGGGAGACTCTAAGACATATTCAATAGAGGGAATTAGGAGGTTTATGATAAGTCATTTAGGATTAAGAATTGAAAGACACAGCTTCTGGGAAAGACTCTCTAGAAAAAGATTAAAAGAGCTTCTGAGTAAACTGGTTGAAATGCTCATGATAAAGCTATCTCATGGAGCTTTTCATGGGAGCAAAGCCATATTATTACAACTGGGAGTCTCAGACGTTCTTCTTGTTGACTCAAGCACAATAAGCCTTTGGGATGGAGCATCTGAGAATTTTCCAGGGACAAGAACAAACGCAGGAATTAAATGGCACGCTTGTTTCAGTTTATTCAGTGGTATAATGACTTGGTTCGAATTAACTCCGTCTTCCACTAACGATAGGAAGTGCTTTCCTGATATAAAGGAACTCGTTGGAAAATTAGTCATCTTTGATTTGGGATATTGGGACTATGGCTTATTGTCATCTATTCATGAAGCTAAAGGATTTTTCTTGTCTAGAGTGAAGTCAAATGCCTCTATTCTTATTGATGCTGTTGTTGAAGGTTTGCCAGATTACTATGTTGGAAAAGAGTTCTCTGATATTAAACTCAAGAAAAAAACGATGTTGTTGAATTTATAGGCAGTGTCTTGTCCAATGGTAAATGGGTAAGTTTGAGAATTGTAGGCTTCTGGAATTCCTCCGAAAAACGCTATCATTGGTATTGCACGAATTTAGATGTGGCAGCGGAGTCCATATATCCAATTTATCGTTTACGTTGGCAATGTGAACTTATTTTCAAATCTTGTAAGAATTCTTTGAATGCAAATCAGATCACCTCAAACGATCAAAATATGGCTATATCCGAGTTTCTCGGAGCCTAAAGTCCAAATTCCCTAGGGAAATAGCTAAAAACTGGATGTACAGGTTATTCCTAAGATTTGTACATAAAAACACGGAGGACAGGGCTACCAAATCACTTGTGTGGAGAGCCGCCGTTATCCACAAGACTCACCCACAGCAGCGCTGCTTTATTGTGGCTCCCGAGGGCCATAGCCGCAGCGTCGCCATGGATGAGTCTGTGGATAACTGACTCATCTTGGCGGAGTTAGTATGGGGAGGTGAATTGGAAAAAGAAATGTTGATCGACAATAAAAACTATAATGTACAAAAACGCTTGGGGAAACTTCCAACAATATCCAAATCCCCAGCACACAAGTAAATCATATTCTCAAAACCCTGTAGGTTCTTAAATCCTGAAGCCCGATTTTTTATGATCTTTAGAAGGCGATTGATTCCCTCAGCCTTGGCATTTGTGACAGGATCTTTAATGAAGGAAAGAATATTTTCTTGGTGCTTCCTGAGCATCAAGGCAAACTTTTTCATAGAATCAATGCGTGATCTTAAGGCACGAGTGATCCAGGCATTCAGAAAATTCGCAGCATGACCTGGACTCACATAATCCCAGAAATGCTCAAAATTATCTTTAAGCAGCCATGCTCTGAATATTTTATTGTTAGATTTCTCCATGAGGTTAATTTTACGAGTTTGGGCTTTACTACGAGAGGATGAACTGTAGGCTATCAACCAGCGAGTTCCCTTAATAGCCTTTCTGTCCTTCTTGCAGGCATCTCTCCAAATTTCTTTTCTCACCTCATCCACAGCCCTGTTGAGGGATTGAATAATGTGAAATTTGTCCAAAACGAGAGTAGCATTCTTACAATGCTCCTTGATAGAGGAGATGTAGCCTTGAGCCATATCACAACAAGCCACTCTAATTTTGTCTCGCTGATATTGGCTGAGTTCCTTTGTAAAAAAGGAGTCTATTGTCTCCTTACCCTTACCTTTTCCAATCCAAACGACACAGCCTTTCTTCATGTCGTAAATCAAGGTAATAAACTTCCTTCCCTTAGCATAAGAAATTTCATCGACTCCAATGACCTCCAAACCACGAATTTTGTGACCATCTCGTTCCCTGTGGATGATTCGATGAATAAGATCAGATAAGGTGGATGTGGGTATCTTGACAAGCTCTGAAACGGCTTTTTGGGTCATCTGCTTGGTCAGGGTCAGAATTGTTAGTTCCAGACGATAGGTGACTCGACTGAAGTGGTCGGCCCAAGGAATTCTCTCCATAATACGACCATGAGTGGGACACAGAACTTCCTTCGGAGAATAATGGAAATAAATGGGGGTACCGCACACGACGATATCTCGCCACACTCTTTCTTCTAAGCATCTAAGTATCTTACAGCGGCGTCCACAATGAGGACAACGGCAGCCATTCTTATGGGGTTTAACCCCTAAGTGAAGTTCTTGATTTCGATTTTTAAATTTAACCCAAGTCACTTTTAAGAATGATAATTTCAACATCTTTATAATAAACTTATTCAAGACCATGGCATCTCCTGTATTATTTTCCAATAAGTAAATTAAGAGATTAAACCATGGTTTTTTTATGGGTAAAGTAATGAGGGGGATAAATCATGGAAATTGAATTATTTTCTTGGTTTTTAATGCGGTAATTCTGCGACGTCGAAATTAGGCCCATTTTCTGTTGAGAAACTCGGATATACCCCAAAATATCATAGAGAGTCTTCTTCTTGCTTCATTAGCGGCTCACCTCACATCAAGTGTTGTTTTGAGGATAGGAAGAACTAAAGTAACATTCATGGGGGCGCCTTGCTTCCCCACCCACGCCCATGAATCTTATCTAGGCCCCCACTTCTTTGCACGAAGCAACTCGGTGGACAGCTTCGCTGGTCTATATAATTGGCCTCTTTTAGTTACTCTGGACTTTTGATGGTATTTTTGTCATGTATGATTCCGATACAATAAAGGATAAAGCAATAACATTATTGGAAGGTGATAAGATGAGTGGCCGTTGAATAGATTGGTAATTTTAATTCCGTGAAGTAACATGGTCTTGAGCTTTGGATCGAACCCACGCATGTACCTGCACTCTGAGTGTATGGACGTATAGTAAGTTGACCTATTTTCGCTTTAGAATTTATGGCAAAATCCCAAGGCTCTAGTTTTATCACCTTCTTTTTTTCTAACAGAAAGGAGGAGTCATGTGGATATTATTTATAGTTCTGTTTGTGGAATAGATGTTCATCAACATATGTTGATGTGTACGATTGTCAAAGTGGAAGACGGTAAGAAGAAGTTTTTCACAAAAGAGTTCAAGAATTTTCCAAAAAATTTTCCTAGAATGCGCTCTTGGATGAAGCCACATAAGGTTGAGAGAGTTCTTTTTGAGAGCACAGGGATTTATTGGAATTCTTTATACGATGATTTGACAGAAAAAGGTTATGAAGTAGATGTTATCAATGCCTTTCATGTCAAAAATATTACTGGTAAAAAAACTGACGTGTTGGATAGCCAGTGGATTGCAGAGCTTGGTGCTTGTGGTCTTCTAAGAGCTAGCTTCATTCCTCCACGTGAGATTCGTTCTATTAGACTTTTGGCTCGTTATCGTACAAAAACGATCCGCCAAATATCTTCGGAACAAAATCGTATGTATAAGGTTCTTGAATATTCGCATTCGTTTAACATTCATGGGGGCGCCTTGCTTCCCCACCCACGCCCATGAATCTTATCTAGGCCCCCACTTCTTTGCACGAAGCAACTCGGTGGACAGCTTCGCTGGTCTATATAATTGGCCTCTTTTAGTTACTCTGGACTTTTGATGGTATTTTTGTCATGTATGATTCCGATACAATAAAGGATAAAGCAATAACATTATTGGAAGGTGATAAGATGAGTGGCCGTTGAATAGATTGGTAATTTTAATTCCGTGAAGTAACATGGTCTTGAGCTTTGGATCGAACCCACGCATGTACCTGCACTCTGAGTGTATGGACGTATAGTAAGTTGACCTATTTTCGCTTTAGAATTTATGGCAAAATCCCAAGGCTCTAGTTTTATCACCTTCTTTTTTTCTAACAGAAAGGAGGAGTCATGTGGATATTATTTATAGTTCTGTTTGTGGAATAGATGTTCATCAACATATGTTGATGTGTACGATTGTCAAAGTGGAAGACGGTAAGAAGAAGTTTTTCACAAAAGAGTTCAAGAATTTTCCAAAAAATTTTCCTAGAATGCGCTCTTGGATAAAGCCACATAAGGTTGAGAGAGTTCTTTTTGAGAGCACAGGGATTTATTGGAATTCTTTATACGATGATTTGACAGAAAAAGGTTATGAAGTAGATGTTATCAATGCCTTTCATGTCAAAAATATTACTGGTAAAAAAACTGACGTGTTGGATAGCCAGTGGATTGCAGAGCTTGGTGCTTGTGGTCTTCTAAGAGCTAGCTTCATTCCTCCACGTGAGATTCGTTCTATTAGACTTTTGGCTCGTTATCGTACAAAAACGATCCGCCAAATATCTTCGGAACAAAATCGTATGTATAAGGTTCTTGAATATTCAGGCATTCGTTTAACCTATGCAATGTCTAAAGCTGACTGCGTATCTGGTATGGCCATGATTCGTGCCATAGCTAATGGAGAGAGATCAGTTTCTAAATTGATGTCTCTTGCCAGAGGGTCTTTACGTCAAAAGACCGAAGAATTTTCTTACGCCCTGTCGGGAAAGATGACGGAAGAAAATCGTTTTGTTCTTCAACGCATTCTTGATCGAATAGATTTTTTGAAAAAAGAATGCTCTCAAATTGAAGAAGAACTTTTCATTCGTATGAAACCCTATGAAAGGCAGTGGCATCTACTCCAGACTATACCTGGAATTGACGAATTAAGTGCAGCGCTTTTGATTGCAGAAATAGGAGGCAATGTGAAGTCTTTTAAAAATAAAGGAAATTTTTGCTCCTGGATGGGGATTTGCCCATCCAATAATGAGAGCGCAGGAAAAAAAGTCTTCACGAACGAGGAAAGCGAACACATATGTGAAATCGTTGGTATGTGAGATGGCCAATAGTGCTATTAAGACGAATTCACAATTCAAAGGCAAATACCAATCACTTGTTATAAGGCGTGGGCACAAGAGATCAGTGATTGCCGTTGGTCACAAAATGATGGGAGTTGTTTATTCAGTCATAAGTAATGACACCCCCTACAAAGACCCTGGAATTGACTATGAAAAGCTCATGGTGAAAAAAAATGCACCAAGGTGGATTAGAGCGTTAAAAAAGTATGATTTCATGTAATGTAGGATGATTTAAAAACTCGGACATTTGAAAAAATTCGAAGAACGGATAGTGGATTCGTGCGTCCAAACTACCCCGGAGATTCATAGTAACCTATGCAATGTCTAAAGCTGACTGCGTATCTGGTATGGCCATGATTCGTGCCATAGCTAATGGAGAGAGATCAGTTTCTAAATTGATGTCTCTTGCCAGAGGGTCTTTACGTCAAAAGACCGAAGAATTTTCTTACGCCCTGTCGGGAAAGATGACGGAAGAAAATCGTTTTGTTCTTCAACGCATTCTTGATCGAATAGATTTTTTGAAAAAAGAATGCTCTCAAATTGAAGAAGAACTTTTCATTCGTATGAAACCCTATGAAAGGCAGTGGCATCTACTCCAGACTATACCTGGAATTGACGAATTAAGTGCAGCGCTTTTGATTGCAGAAATAGGAGGCAATGTGAAGTCTTTTAAAAATAAAGGAAATTTTTGCTCCTGGATGGGGATTTGCCCATCCAATAATGAGAGCGCAGGAAAAAAAGTCTTCACGAACGAGGAAAGCGAACACATATGTGAAATCGTTGGTATGTGAGATGGCCAATAGTGCTATTAAGACGAATTCACAATTCAAAGGCAAATACCAATCACTTGTTATAAGGCGTGGGCACAAGAGATCAGTGATTGCCGTTGGTCACAAAATGATGGGAGTTGTTTATTCAGTCATAAGTAATGACACCCCCTACAAAGACCCTGGAATTGACTATGAAAAGCTCATGGTGAAAAAAAATGCACCAAGGTGGATTAGAGCGTTAAAAAAGTATGATTTCATGTAATGTAGGATGATTTAAAAACTCGGACATTTGAAAAAATTCGAAGAACGGATAGTGGATTCGTGCGTCCAAACTACCCCGGAGATTCATAGTAAACTACCCCGGAGATTCATAGTAACATTCATGGGGGCGCCTTGCTTCCCCACCCACGCCCATGAATCTTATCTAGGCCCCCACTTCTTTGCACGAAGCAACTCGGTGGACAGCTTCGCTGGTCTATATAATTGGCCTCTTTTAGTTACTCTGGACTTTTGATGGTATTTTTGTCATGTATGATTCCGATACAATAAAGGATAAAGCAATAACATTATTGGAAGGTGATAAGATGAGTGGCCGTTGAATAGATTGGTAATTTTAATTCCGTGAAGTAACATGGTCTTGAGCTTTGGATCGAACCCACGCATGTACCTGCACTCTGAGTGTATGGACGTATAGTAAGTTGACCTATTTTCGCTTTAGAATTTATGGCAAAATCCCAAGGCTCTAGTTTTATCACCTTCTTTTTTTCTAACAGAAAGGAGGAGTCATGTGGATATTATTTATAGTTCTGTTTGTGGAATAGATGTTCATCAACATATGTTGATGTGTACGATTGTCAAAGTGGAAGACGGTAAGAAGAAGTTTTTCACAAAAGAGTTCAAGAATTTTCCAAAAAATTTTCCTAGAATGCGCTCTTGGATGAAGCCACATAAGGTTGAGAGAGTTCTTTTTGAGAGCACAGGGATTTATTGGAATTCTTTATACGATGATTTGACAGAAAAAGGTTATGAAGTAGATGTTATCAATGCCTTTCATGTCAAAAATATTACTGGTAAAAAAACTGACGTGTTGGATAGCCAGTGGATTGCAGAGCTTGGTGCTTGTGGTCTTCTAAGAGCTAGCTTCATTCCTCCACGTGAGATTCGTTCTATTAGACTTTTGGCTCGTTATCGTACAAAAACGATCCGCCAAATATCTTCGGAACAAAATCGTATGTATAAGGTTCTTGAATATTCAGGCATTCGTTTAACCTATGCAATGTCTAAAGCTGACTGCGTATCTGGTATGGCCATGATTCGTGCCATAGCTAATGGAGAGAGATCAGTTTCTAAATTGATGTCTCTTGCCAGAGGGTCTTTACGTCAAAAGACCGAAGAATTTTCTTACGCCCTGTCGGGAAAGATGACGGAAGAAAATCGTTTTGTTCTTCAACGCATTCTTGATCGAATAGATTTTTTGAAAAAAGAATGCTCTCAAATTGAAGAAGAACTTTTCATTCGTATGAAACCCTATGAAAGGCAGTGGCATCTACTCCAGACTATACCTGGAATTGACGAATTAAGTGCAGCGCTTTTGATTGCAGAAATAGGAGGCAATGTGAAGTCTTTTAAAAATAAAGGAAATTTTTGCTCCTGGATGGGGATTTGCCCATCCAATAATGAGAGCGCAGGAAAAAAAAAGTCTTCACGAACGAGGAAAGCGAACACATATGTGAAATCGTTGGTATGTGAGATGGCCAATAGTGCTATTAAGACGAATTCACAATTCAAAGGCAAATACCAATCACTTGTTATAAGGCGTGGGCACAAGAGATCAGTGATTGCCGTTGGTCACAAAATGATGGGAGTTGTTTATTCAGTCATAAGTAATGACACCCCCTACAAAGACCCTGGAATTGACTATGAAAAGCTCATGGTGAAAAAAAATGCACCAAGGTGGATTAGAGCGTTAAAAAAGTATGATTTCATGTAATGTAGGATGATTTAAAAACTCGGACATTTGAAAAAATTCGAAGAACGGATAGTGGATTCGTGCGTCCAAACTACCCCGGAGATTCATAGTAACATTCATGGGGGCGCCTTGCTTCCCCACCCACGCCCATGAATCTTATCTAGGCCCCCACTTCTTTGCACGAAGCAACTCGGTGGACAGCTTCGCTGGTCTATATAATTGGCCTCTTTTAGTTACTCTGGACTTTTGATGGTATTTTTGTCATGTATGATTCCGATACAATAAAGGATAAAGCAATAACATTATTGGAAGGTGATAAGATGAGTGGCCGTTGAATAGATTGGTAATTTTAATTCCGTGAAGTAACATGGTCTTGAGCTTTGGATCGAACCCACGCATGTACCTGCACTCTGAGTGTATGGACGTATAGTAAGTTGACCTATTTTCGCTTTAGAATTTATGGCAAAATCCCAAGGCTCTAGTTTTATCACCTTCTTTTTTTCTAACAGAAAGGAGGAGTCATGTGGATATTATTTATAGTTCTGTTTGTGGAATAGATGTTCATCAACATATGTTGATGTGTACGATTGTCAAAGTGGAAGACGGTAAGAAGAAGTTTTTCACAAAAGAGTTCAAGAATTTTCCAAAAAATTTTCCTAGAATGCGCTCTTGGATGAAGCCACATAAGGTTGAGAGAGTTCTTTTTGAGAGCACAGGGATTTATTGGAATTCTTTATACGATGATTTGACAGAAAAAGGTTATGAAGTAGATGTTATCAATGCCTTTCATGTCAAAAATATTACTGGTAAAAAAACTGACGTGTTGGATAGCCAGTGGATTGCAGAGCTTGGTGCTTGTGGTCTTCTAAGAGCTAGCTTCATTCCTCCACGTGAGATTCGTTCTATTAGACTTTTGGCTCGTTATCGTACAAAAACGATCCGCCAAATATCTTCGGAACAAAATCGTATGTATAAGGTTCTTGAATATTCAGGCATTCGTTTAACCTATGCAATGTCTAAAGCTGACTGCGTATCTGGTATGGCCATGATTCGTGCCATAGCTAATGGAGAGAGATCAGTTTCTAAATTGATGTCTCTTGCCAGAGGGTCTTTACGTCAAAAGACCGAAGAATTTTCTTACGCCCTGTCGGGAAAGATGACGGAAGAAAATCGTTTTGTTCTTCAACGCATTCTTGATCGAATAGATTTTTTGAAAAAAGAATGCTCTCAAATTGAAGAAGAACTTTTCATTCGTATGAAACCCTATGAAAGGCAGTGGCATCTACTCCAGACTATACCTGGAATTGACGAATTAAGTGCAGCGCTTTTGATTGCAGAAATAGGAGGCAATGTGAAGTCTTTTAAAAATAAAGGAAATTTTTGCTCCTGGATGGGGATTTGCCCATCCAATAATGAGAGCGCAGGAAAAAAAAAGTCTTCACGAACGAGGAAAGCGAACACATATGTGAAATCGTTGGTATGTGAGATGGCCAATAGTGCTATTAAGACGAATTCACAATTCAAAGGCAAATACCAATCACTTGTTATAAGGCGTGGGCACAAGAGATCAGTGATTGCCGTTGGTCACAAAATGATGGGAGTTGTTTATTCAGTCATAAGTAATGACACCCCCTACAAAGACCCTGGAATTGACTATGAAAAGCTCATGGTGAAAAAAAATGCACCAAGGTGGATTAGAGCGTTAAAAAAGTATGATTTCATGTAATGTAGGATGATTTAAAAACTCGGACATTTGAAAAAATTCGAAGAACGGATAGTGGATTCGTGCGTCCAAACTACCCCGGAGATTCATAGTAACTATTCAGGGGGTGGGCGAATTCGAGTCATAAATGAGGGAAGTTTTCCTTGAAATAGCATATTTAGAGCATCTTTAGGTTCTATGCAAAATTTCACCTAGTTTGACCCACCCAATTTCACCTGGTTTGACCCACCCAATTTCACGAAGTTTGACCCACTGAATTTCACCAAACATTGACCCACTTAGATCTTCATAGATATTCTTTCTGCGCTACGCATTAACGAGGAGGTGTCTATGGGCAAACAAGGTAAGAAAAAAGGAGCAAGAATGATCAACAATATTAAGAAATACATAGAGCTTGGACTCAGTTCGAGACAAATAGCTCGAGCTATGGGTGTTAGTCGGAACACTGTGAAGAAGTATGTGAAGGATAGTCCCGGAGGCCCTAACAGCCGCTCAAAGGGGTCGCATGGGCCCTACCAAGCCCCATGGTCATCCAAGGTGAATTGGACAGATGTTCGCCTCAAGCAAAGCCTAGGGACTCAATTGGCTCATTACTGGGAGCGACATATTCAGTCCGAGATTGACGGTGTGAGTTATCTTTCTTTTTGGAGAGAGTTTCGTCGGAGGCACCCAAGTATAAAGCTTGATATGCACCAGACATTCACCCCTGGTGAACGGAGTGAGTTTGACTATAAGGGAAAAGACTCTTGTTTTGGCTATACAGATGCCAAGACTGGGGAGTTCATCCCATGTCGATTATTTGGAATGATACTTCCATCGAGTCAGTTTTTCTTTCCATGCGCCACATTAACAGAGCAGCGGGAAGATGTTTTTTCCTCCATAGCTTCTGGTTTTGAGTTTTTTGGTGGTGTGACCGGAACCATTGCTTTTGATAACGCAAAGGTTCAAGTGACAAGAGCTGATACTTATGACCCCGATATTAACTCTGAGTTTCACCTCTTGTGTGATCACTACAATGTGGCTCCTTTGGCGATGAGGCCATCTCGCCCCAAAGACAAGAGTCTTATCGAAAATACCCTTGGAGTCTTTTGGCGCTGGTCTTGGCCCCAGATAAGAGAGCGGCAAATGTATTCTCTAGCAGACATCAACGCTGAGTTGAAGCATTTGGCAGCTATTTTCAATGATCGTATTCAAAAAAAGTATGGGTTGAGTCGTCGACAGAAGTTTGAATCTTTTGAGAAGTCAAAATTGAATCCTCTTCCTGAAAGACGCTATGAGAGTGGATTCTGGAAGCATTCCAAGGTTCATCCGGATTGTCACATTCAATATAACTACAATTTTTACTCTGTTCCTTATAAGCATCGCGGCAAGAAGTTAGATATTCGTATTAGCCAACAATGCTTGGAGGTTTATTCAGAATTAGAGCGGGTGGCGATACATCACATCCCCCAGGGCAGTCGAGGGCGCTACTTTACGACAAAATCTCATCTCCCTGAGTCCCACCGGGCCATTTTAGAGCAAACGCCACAAAATGTACTTAAAGAGGCATCAAGCCTTGGAGAAAGCATTCACAAAGTTGCCGAGCGGCTTATCAAAGAGCCTCGCCATCCGCTTATGTATCTTCGTCGTGTTCAGGGGATACTCAATCTAAGAAAACGGTATTCAACAGCTTCTTTGGAGCAGGCTTGCTCATTTTTTGTAGATGCAGCTTTAAGTGACATTAGGGTTCGTGGAGTTGAGAAAGTTATTTCAGCAAAAAGTCATCGAAAAGAGGAGCCAAGAGTCTGCCGTCAACCTAATGAAAATTTAAGAGGTTCAGAGCACTGGGAGAATGCTTGCCGCCACTAATCACATAGCCCCGGTGGGTGGTTCTCAACCACCTAACGGGTCATTTTGACCTCCATAAGAGAGGTCGTATAGGAGAAGAAAATGATTAAACAAACAGAAAATTTATTAGAGATATTAAAAATGAGGGGAGTTTTAGCAACCTTGAGCCAGAGGCTCAAAGAAGCTGAGGAGCAGGATCTTGGTTACGAGGACTTTCTAAATGTCATCTTTGAGGACGAAAAAATCCATCGTGAAAATCAGAAGGTCTCAAGACTTATCAAAAGAGCAGCTTTGCAGCAAAAAGCAAGCCTTGAGGCCTTTGAAACCAAATCCAACCGAGGAGTCGATCGAAGAGTTTTGAGTGATCTAGCCCTTATGAGATTTGCTCAAAGAGGTCAAAATATAATTATCTCTGGCCCAACGGGTGTTGGAAAGTCATATTTGGCTTGTGCCATAGGTAATCACGCCTGTCGCCAAGGTTTTTCCACTCAGTTCTTCAGAATGAATACTCTTGTTGAAAAATTCAACTTAGAAAGAGCCCAGGGGACATATCTAAACTTCCTTAAAAGGCTAAAATCAGTCTCGATACTTGTGTTGGATGATTTTGGTATCAAGCCCCTTACCTCTAACCAATATCAAGACCTTTACGATGTGATTGATGAACGAGGCCCTGACCTGAGCCTCATTCTTACAACCCAACTTCCAATAAAAAATTGGAGTGAAGTCATTGAGGATCCCATCGTTTGTGAAGCTATTATGGATCGCATAACCTCTCAAGCTATCAAAATAGCCATGTCTGGAAGCTCATTTAGGCAGAGAAAGACGATTTAAGGAGAATCCATGCAAAGGCAGACCTTGGAAGACACCATCGGGAGACACTCCATCGGAACTATTGAATCATGTACCCGCCAGTTATCCACAAAATTTACCCACGGCAGCGCTGCGTTGATAGACATCGGGGTCACAGACGCAGCGTCACCATGGATAAATTTGTGGATAACTGGCTCGCTATTCTCTGCCATTTTGAGCAATGGATTCAACATCCCCATTGAAAAACCCTCCATTGAAACCTCAGAAATGGGGAGGGTCGAGATTCTCAATGACAAAGTGGCCAATTTTAGTTGGCATCTAACATTCTGGCAAATAAGCCTTAACCCACCGTTGGGACATCGTGACATTGAGGGTGTAAAAGTTACTGAGTCAGCAGAAAAAAGAAGGTTTAAATTGACAAAGTTTGAGCCACCGTGAAATTCAAAATTGGACCTCAAATTGACTGACTGAGGGGTGGGTCAAACTTCGTGAAATTCAGTGGGTCAAACTCGTGAAATTCAGCATCTATGCCATTTTTCTGGCAAGTCAGGAGAAAGCTTCGGTTTCTACAAAATGTCTTGGCTCCCATCAACGAACGAAAGCACCCAGATATTTTCTGCTGAACTTTGGTCATTCTCAGATCATTTTCTGCTATATTATTCGTAAATGGAACTATGGGGTCCTTCATAAATAGCAAGGTATCATCTTCAAAGTTTCTCAGTCGATCTAGTAAATTTCTAGATTTGGATTGTTTAACCTTTCCCTTCTTTTTTTTCTCTGTCCTCTCCATTAATGGAGATTCCTTTTCCCCTTCGAAGAGAATATTTCGATATTTCTCTTTGTAATATTCAATTCGGTCTTGTGAAAGGCATTGGTTCTGCGTATCGTGCACCTCTTTGTTTATTGTCTCTAAAAGAGACTTCATTTCTTTTGCCCATTTTTGATCATCTTGCTCCCAAGCTCTTTGAAGCTCCCTTAAATGGTGCGCATTGCAAAGGGCATGAATGCAGGAAGTATATGTATAATAAGGTTTCCAATGGTCATGACAAACAATCCCTGTGTATTTTGGAAGAATTCCCATGCGATCCATAGCCTCTGCGCCTCTTTTTTCGTCCACCTGATAGAGAACCACAGTATCATTGGACAAGAGGTGAAACCACAGCCTCTTCCCATTAACATTCACTCCAGTTTCGTCAGCATGAATCAAAGGTGAGTTCAGAAGAGTTTCCTTTGCCCACTCCTCAAAAGCTTCCAGAGCCTCAAATGTTAGCTGACAATTAAAATGCCCCACCGTCGCCAATGAAAAGTGGCCACTTTTCAGAGGAGGACCTATGGTGATTTTTGGCATTGTCAACCGAGACGCATATAATCAATTGATATTACTCATAAAAAGGCTCCGAGCTGATAAGAACTCCTTTTGGGTTCTTGTCGACCTGGAAAGGGGCTCCGTGTTGGAGAGTCCTTCCATGACAGCCTATTCAGGTTCCATATTTGTCATTTGTAGACTGTTTCTGGATTTCAATGAGGTTAAATATATAGTCAAGAAAAGCCTGTTTAGGCTGTGCCCATTTTCTAAAGTATTTAAATTCCACAAGATTCCAACATTTGCCTCAATTTTCATGGAATTTCTTTTTGAAGACAGGCTTCCCTTAAAGCCGTCGCCAATTAAAATGTCCCACTTTCAATATGGAGGTTGTCGCCAATGAAAAGTGACCAATCTTCAGGGAGTGTTCAA
Organism: Bdellovibrionales bacterium; assembly: GCA_965261545.1. GTDB lineage: Bacteria > Bdellovibrionota > Bdellovibrionia > Bdellovibrionales > UBA1609 > CBDHDF01. Next base: position 274,303 of record CBDHDF010000007.1, read on the forward strand.
ATACTAGACAATGAAGTCTCTTCTTCTGATATAGATACTAAGCTCACAGAGTCCCTCCCTTTTGCAACTCAAAAGGTTAGCAATGAGGAGGATCTTATGATTAGTCAATACACTTTCGGCCGCATTCGTGACCTGAGTCACAGTGGTAAAAATAAGACAGAAATATCTCGTGAATTAGGGATCAATCGTAAGACGGTGCGCAAGTACTGTAAGTCCAACACCCCACCGAAGTACAAGGCGAGGTCCAAAAGAACTCGCCCAGATCCCCTTAATGGATATATGGATCGGGTGCATAGGTGTTCGTGGTTTTTTTCTAATTTTAATTCCGAATTAATGGAAATACTTTTCAAGCCTCCTTTTTTACATAGAGGGAAGTGGGCGATTTATAAATATTTGTAACTGTTCAGGGGGTAGCAGAGTTCAAGAGGTAAATTGCTCCTTCTTACCAGAGAAAATATAAATCTCTCTCTGTAAACTCATGCCCCCCTGAATAGATACAAATATTTATAGATGGTATTTTGAGAAATGGACGCAGATTGACATTTGATATCCACGACAAGCCATGTGTTTTAAGAGACTTAATTGTGTAACGAAAGAACTGTGGACTTTTGGGAACAACAGAATTTAAATTTCTTTCCACTTCCGCATGGACAGGATTGATTTCTTCCAATTTTTTCGCTTTGGTCATTTTTCTGCTGTGATGCAGACATATCTTCAGTTACAATTTTTTTTTGCTTTTCATCTTCCAAATCCTCATCCAAATTATCAAAAAGAATATCTCCTAGATTCTGGTGAAAGTAACGATTTTTAAATTGAGATATGAGCATCATAAAAATACATGTAAGAACCAAAAGTGTGAGTGAAGCAAAAAACAAAGAAGATGCTTGCATCTGAGTTAATGGGAGGATGAGTGCCAGTAAATAACCAAATCCAAATACCAATAAGGAAATAAGAAGAGATATAAAGGATCCCAAAGAAAGTAATATTAAAAGTCCAAAAATCATTGCTATTTTTTGCTCCTGTCGAATACAATGAATCCGCATAGATACAAGTGAGTTATCTACAGACTTAATGATTCTCGCGTTAGTATCTTAATAGGTCAAGATTAATTGGAGGAAATTTTTATTTTTTAAACGCAGGGGGCAAATATGAGCACGGAAGCTCAAACACTTAAAACGATCAAAAAATGTTTCAAGAAAGTTATTCCTGAAAAGGACTCTCGGGCAACCATTCCACCTCTTGAGTTTATTGTGGCTCTTGTCTTGTCATTCCAGGGAGACTCTAAGACATATTCAATAGAGGGAATTAGGAGGTTTATGATAAGTCATTTAGGATTAAGAATTGAAAGACACAGCTTCTGGGAAAGACTCTCTAGAAAAAGATTAAAAGAGCTTCTGAGTAAACTGGTTGAAATGCTCATGATAAAGCTATCTCATGGAGCTTTTCATGGGAGCAAAGCCATATTATTACAACTGGGAGTCTCAGACGTTCTTCTTGTTGACTCAAGCACAATAAGCCTTTGGGATGGAGCATCTGAGAATTTTCCAGGGACAAGAACAAACGCAGGAATTAAATGGCACGCTTGTTTCAGTTTATTCAGTGGTATAATGACTTGGTTCGAATTAACTCCGTCTTCCACTAACGATAGGAAGTGCTTTCCTGATATAAAGGAACTCGTTGGAAAATTAGTCATCTTTGATTTGGGATATTGGGACTATGGCTTATTGTCATCTATTCATGAAGCTAAAGGATTTTTCTTGTCTAGAGTGAAGTCAAATGCCTCTATTCTTATTGATGCTGTTGTTGAAGGTTTGCCAGATTACTATGTTGGAAAAGAGTTCTCTGATATTAAACTCAAGAAAAAAAACGATGTTGTTGAATTTATAGGCAGTGTCTTGTCCAATGGTAAATGGGTAAGTTTGAGAATTGTAGGCTTCTGGAATTCCTCCGAAAAACGCTATCATTGGTATTGCACGAATTTAGATGTGGCAGCGGAGTCCATATATCCAATTTATCGTTTACGTTGGCAATGTGAACTTATTTTCAAATCTTGTAAGAATTCTTTGAATGCAAATCAGATCACCTCAAACGATCAAAATATCATAGAGAGTCTTCTTCTTGCTTCATTAGCGGCTCACCTCACATCAAGTGTTGTTTTGAGGATAGGAAGAACTAAACTCAATAAGGAACAAAATGACTCCACATCGTTTCAAAGAGTTGCTAAGGTTACCGTCTTATTAGCCTCTGATTTTATCAAATATCTCCTAAGCTCATCTCAAAAGTATTTAAATATTTTGATAGAGAAGATCAAGATATTCTCCCATGAAATTTATGACACAAACTACCGACGGCGAAAAACATCAATGAATATGGCTAAAAAGGTCTTGCTATGAAAGAATAAAAAACCACGAACACCTATGGGATCGGGTGAAGTACTTTTTGAAGTTGAACCCAAGTAACACCGCCCGTGAAATATATGAGCTATTAGTTGAGGAGGGTTATCGTGGGAGTGAGAGAACGGTTCAGAGAAGAGTTTGTGAGATTCTTGGTTCTCGCCCCAAGGAGCGTTTTTTCAGCCAAAGATATGATCCTGGAGAACAGGCTCAGTTTGATTTTAAGGAGAAGGTTGCTTTACCATTTGCCGATGGTGTTCAGATCGTTCATCTCCATTTTGGAACATTGCCTTGTAGTGGCACCTGTTGGGTTCGTGCCTACCCCTTTCTTGTCTATGAGTGTTTCATCGATGGGGTGCATGCTTTTTTTGAAAAGATAGGTGGGATGAGTGCGAACATCCGTATTGATAATTTATCTCCCTGTGTGAAGAAAGTTCTTAAAGGAAATCAGCGAATTTACACCCAATCTTTTGATCGAGCCATCCAATACTATGGATTTAAGGTTCTTCCCTGCCGCGCAGGGAAGGGCTCTGACAAGGGAGATGTGGAGCGTGATATTCGAACCTTCAGTTCTCGGATAAAAAATATTGTTAGAAACAAAGGAATTGTTTTTAAAGACTGGGATCATTTGAATCAGTTTTTAGAGTCTTATATGGATCAGCATCAGAGTGACTCCACCAAATCTCGCTTTGAGGAGGAGGCCAAAGTTCTTAAGCCTTTGCCTCCACGAGATGAAGATATTCTCTGTAAGGTGAATATTTGTCAAAGTAATGGTTATGGGACTTTGAGAATAGGTAAAACCACATATTCCATACCTGATGAGGTGATCCAATCTCCCTGTAAAACCGTACAGGGTCCCTATCATGTCACGATCTATCGTGCAGGAGGGAAGCAAGAAATTGTCGCTCGCCATCAAAGAAAACCTGATGGGGAGCATAGTCTTCTTCTTGAACATATCCTTCCCTCTTTAGTTCGTAAGCCGCAAGCCATGGTAAGATGGGCTCACCGATCCATTCTTTTTCCAACAAATGTGTTTGAAAATTTTTATCAATACCTCAAGCAACAAGATTCAAGCCGTGCCGAGCATGAATATTTAAGAGTTATCAACTTGATTCAGCATGTGAGTTGGCAGGACTTATCTACAGCCATGGAGCTTCAATTAGAAAGTCGTGAGATTTTCGACTTTAAATCCATAAAAGATTTGCTCTTAGGAAATCCCACCAAAATTAATTTGAATGACCAACAAAAACCACTTCAACCTAGATTGTCTCAATATGACAGTCTTGTTCCAAACATAGGAGGTTCTTAATGAATCACGAAGAACTTATAGGTTCTCTTAAAAAACTCCGACTTCCAGCGATGGCGGATGAATATGTTGCAACGGCTAGAGTTGCCGAAAAAACAAAAAAGACGTATGAACAGTATTTAGGTATACTCGTTCAAAATGAGCTTGCTGACAAGCATTCCCAGAGAGTGAAAAGATTGCTTAAGGGGGCCAAGCTTCCTCAACTTAAATCACTCCAAACTTATAACTTCCAGAAAAGAACGGGAGTGACAGCTCAGCAAATTAATTGGATGGCAGAGGGAGAGTGGGTCAGAAAAGCCTGTAATGTTGTGTTTTACGGAAGCTTTGGAATGGGGAAAAGTCATTTGGCCATGTCCCTAGTTCGTTCACTCTGTGAACAAGGCTATCGATGTTTATGGGTCACCACTCATGAACTTATTGAAACAATGCGTGAAAGCAAGAAAGAACTCTCATTGAATGCTCTTTTTAAGAAATTAGACCGTTTTGATCTTATTGCTTGTGATGAACTTGGCTATACAGCTTCCTGCACAGAGGGGGCAGATCTTTTCTTTCAATTCATATCTCAGCGATATGAAAGGAAAAGTCTCATGATCACTACAAACTTAACATACTCTGAATGGGATAAGGTGTTTCTTAACCCTATTACCACCGCTGCTGCTGTTGATCGAATCATTCACAACTGTGAAACCCTCAACATTGAAGGAAAAGAAAGTTGGAGAACCGAATCGGCAAAAGCCAAGTCTAAACAGAGCAAAGAGGAAAGTTCAACCAAAGAAGTTCATTAGAGATCCCCACTTTTGGGGAAGGAACTCGCCAGTTATCCACAAAATTTATCCACAGCAGCACTGCGTTGCTAGACATCGGGGTCACAGCCGCAGTGTCGCCATGGATAAATTTATGGATAACTGGCTTTTACCGTACTATTTGCTCGTCACTCTCGCGGAGCTTTAGACATTAGCTGCGCCAAGGAATCCTGAAAAATACTCCATTTACCTCTGCCATAGGGCTGAAGGATGCATTTGGGGTCATGCCAAAAGTGGTGGGCAGAAAATCATTCCTCAGAATCTTGTGGCATAGTCCGAGTTAAATGATGAGCAAAATAAAGACACTTGACTAAACTCTGAACGAAGAATAACTAAATCAGTACATCATCAACTGGCCGTTTTTCATTGGCGACGGCTTCTAAAAATGGCCAATTTTAATTGGCGCCTAACATCAATAATGCGATTGGAGGTAATAAGAGTGCTTTTTCTCGCTGAGTATCGATCCAGAATGATTTCCTGGAAGTCATCGCAAGCCTCTGGCGGAATGCGCTTTCTAAGAAAAAGATCATCAATGATCAACAGGTCCACATGGATGAGTTGGGTGTAGAACCTCTTTCTGCGCCCCAGCTGCCTGGCCTCAAAGAGATTTTCAAAGAGCTTGTGAGCTTCTTGATACAAAACCTTGTAATTTGATATGGAACAGACCTTGGTGGCTATAGCTTTTGCAATGTGGCTTTTTCCAGTTCCAGGGGAGCCAATAAGCAAGGCTCCCTCCCCCTGCTTGATGAACTTCAAGTTCATTAATTCCAAGATCATTGGCTTGGGTATTTTTGGGTTAAAATTCCAATCAAAGCCGGTGAGGGTGGACTCTTCCGTGAGCTTGGATGCTTTGAGGAGTCTCTCACATTTTTTGCTTTTCTTGAAATCCTTTTCATCCTGTAAGAGCAATGAGAAGGTCTCTTGGAAGTTTTGTTGGTTCTGTGTGTGTTGGTAACTTCGAGCCTCAAATGTTTCAAACATGCCTATAAGCTTAAGGCTTTTGAGAGTCTCTTGTATTTCTGTAGGTGACATTGGCATTGTGATTGCTCCTTTCCTCTAGAAGAGGGGTTGGGGGGGTGGATTAAGTAAGGTTGGTGCTAGGCTGAGGGTCAATGCCGTTTCCTTAAGAAAAATCTCTTGAAATCATTAGATAAATCGACAAGAATAAGACTTGTTTTATTTTACACCCAACCCTCAACCAAGGAGTAAGTCACATGCAATCCAATATTGATCTCGAAAGCCCCCAAATGACGAGTTCGCGTCACAGATGACCATTTTATTCTACCAAAACTTGATTCTTCCTTCAAGCCAGAGCACCTTGTCGATCCAGAAAAACAAAAAAGGAATCGAAAATTTAATCCTCAAATTTTCTTTTTTACCATTATCTATCTTATTTCCGGAACAAATTACGAAGGCTACCAAATCGCTCTTAAGACGGTATGGACTCATTTTGGTGACCTGCTTCTCATGCCAGTCAAAAGCAGTCTCAGCAAGATACGTCAAAGTATTTCTTACCTATTTTTCAAAGATATCTTTGAATCTCTGATTACAGACTACGAACCATTGAGAAAAACGTTTCATGGTTTTTATATCTATGCCATAGATGGCGACCAATTAGCACTTCCTCGCTCTAAAGATCTTTTAAAGGAGGGTTATTGTGGGTACCCTTGCCCAAATGAGATGGAAACTCATTTCTTACGTATGTATCTATCTCATGCTTATGACGTTTTATCGGGTGTGACAAAGAATCTTTGCTATTCTCCCGCTCTCAACGAAATCGCCAATGCTATTCAAATGATAGGTAGTTTTGAGAGTAATAGCATAACTCTCTACGATAGGCTTTATTTATCTACAGAGATTATTAAGGCCCATGCTCAAGCCAGTAACTTCTTTATTGCGCGTTGTAAGCGAGGCTCTACTTTTATCCCCATCGTAAATTTATTTAATGGCCCAGGTTGGTATTCACAAATGGTTATTGAGGGGGTGGTCATTCATCTCTATAAGTATAAAAACCCAAAGACTGGGGAGTTCTCTGTTTTGGCCACTAATCTTCCGCATGGCTCCTTGGACAAGAAGGATATGGTTGCTCTTTACTCTCGTCGTTGGGAAATAGAAACGACATTTCGTGATTTTACATCGACAATGAAAATGGAGCAGTGGCACTCAACAAGCCTTAATGGAATATTGCAAGAGCTGTATTCTTATTTTTGGCTCTTCAATTATACAAAGATTCAAATGAGCATAAATGAGGATGAAGACAGTGTGAATCAGTTGGTAAAAAATGACTACAAAAAACCTAACTTTAAACTGATTCTTGATTTCATAATGGATAGCATCCCCCTTTTTGTTGCGGGGCTCTATCAGAAATTTAGGAAGCAGATAAAGTTGCTGATGAAGATTTCAATGGAGAAGAGGAGGCACTTCAAAAGAAGCTATGAAAGGTCTATCAAAAGGGCTGGGAGTTCTTTTAAAAGAAATAGCTTAACGCAGAGGCAGAGGGGTGTGGTGGCTTAAGGAAACGGCATTGGGCTGAGGGTGTAAGGGTGAGTGGTAGATTTCGTTGTTGGCATGTAAATCCCAGTAGATGGCATACTCGGATGGTGCTCGAATGATGTCGTGGTCTTGGGTGAGGTGGGATTCCATCTTTTTCTCATCCACAGGGGGCTGTAGTTCCTCAACAAGCCTTTTAAAGACCCTAAGAGATAAGACCCCTCTGCTCACAGCCTGAATGGCTGCTTTTTCAATAAGATCAGAGTGATATTTTTTAGCCAAGGACACCACCCCACGCATCTGCCTGTTTCCAACTCTCTCATCCACCCTGAGTAATGACTGACAAAAAGCTTTTGTTTGAGGGCCAATCTGACCCGCATCAGCTAAAATATTTTCTACATGGCGAGATGGATTATAAACACGATCTTTGTCTAGCAAAGAGAGACTCCCCGGGAGAGTGGCTTTTTGGTGGCGGCGGATAACACTCATCGTAGCAGGGTCCATAATCTCTATGTCTTTATCATAAATACGCACAATGACTTGGCTCTTTAGATCAGAAGGGTAGGCGCAATAGTAACTGTTTCCCACTTGAATGAGCCCATCGTCTGCAACTGTTCGTATCTCTTGTTTAAAAAAATCAAATTTCTTTTGGGGGAGCTTTTTGAGAAAGGGGCTCTCTTCTTCAAACATCTCAGAAACGACTCGCTTGGTGCGACCATGGACCCGAGGGCGAGCCCAAGTGTGCTCCCAGTGCATGAGCCACTCATTTTGCTCCTCAATGGTTTTAAATGAACGACCCTTCAGTGCTGTGTCTTGGGTGTGGTGAATGGCGTGCTCAACGGTTCCTTTCCTATCAGGATCACGAACTCTTGCCGGGTCAGCAACGACCCCGTAGTGAGTCAGTACAGCGCCATAAACGGCGTTCAGCGTTGGCTCATAGATATCTGGCTTAATAACACCTTCCTTGAGATTGTCTAAGACGACATATTGAGGGCAGCCCAAAAAATAATGAAAAGCCTCCTCATGGAGTCTGCTCCACGTCTCTTGGCTGGACTTCCAAACAACCTTGCGAAAAGAGGCACGAGAGTACTTGAGGGTCATCACAAAAAGGCGAGGCCGCCTATATTTGCCTGTCCGGGGGTGAACAGTCAGAGCCCCTTGGCCATAATCCACTTGGGCTTCCTCTCCGGGGGGAAAATCCAAGCGATCATAGCGTTTGGGAGTACTCTTCTTCAGCTTCCTTACAAATTTTTTCACGCTGTCGTAGGAGTGAGAAAAACCAAATTTCTCCACTAAATCTTGGTAGATGGCCATTCGATTGCGCTCTAAGTTCAAAGCCTGATTTTCAATCCAAGCCCTGTGGGGCTCACAAGCCGACTGATGACATAAGGGGCGTTGAGAGGTTTTATCTTTAAGAGATTTTTTCAATCCAGGTGGTTCTATACAGTCCGTGGATCCAGTTTCTGTGGGAGCAGCCATCGGTTCCACCATGGTTGTGGATGGGCGCGTGAGGCAGGCGGAGGAGTGCATGGAAGCCCCATCAGACACGACAAGACATGCTGAGCCTGATCCTATAGGGGAAGATGGAGGCGTTTCTAAGGGGGGTGTGGCTTCCCCTAGAAGAACCTGCTGATTGAATTCTGTGGAGGAGACCGAAACTTCCTTGGGCTTTTCGAACTGGGCCACAGGAAGGCTTGGAGGCTCCGCAGAGCAAATTTCAGGAGAACATGAAGATGAACATGACTCTGCTTCTGAGCACACCGAAAAGGCTGGAGATTTTGGCTCTATACCTCCTGTACGCCCAATGGCATTCGTTTAGTGAGAGATCCCATTCGGTTAAGGATTTGAACCTCTAACTCCTCGGGGGTGGGCTAACCCCAAGTTTTTTTCTTTGATCCATGTGATTATCCGTTGGCCATAGCCCCCCTAACCTCTTTACTGGGTCTCCATACTCCGATGGGTTTTCTAGAAACTCGGTCGTAATGCCTATTCGGACGTAGCCTTTGTCGGCAGGTCTTCATATTTGTAATGATGCAATTGAGGGTTTTACTAAGCACTACCTTTTGTTGAAGAAAAAGACCTTCAATATTTCTTGCAATTGTCAGTAAATTGTTTTTAAAGTTTGTCTGCATGGTTTGTTTTTTACTATGGGATTGAGATGTATTAAGACGGTCTTCCGTGTAGTTGGAAAATAATCTTGTCAGAGTGATAAGTGTGAAGTGTGCAAACAATTCTTGTTTGACTCCCCTTTCACTTTGAGAATGAAACTCTTCAATGGTCATCAGTTCTTTGGATATTTTGTACAGTTCCTCTATACTCCAGCGTCCATGATAGAGATTGGCCAGATCATCAATGGAATATTTTTTTTGATCCATTAAGGTTGTTCCTAGAACAAAAGTAGTTTGTCCAATTTTATATTTGACCAAACGCAAAGCGTAGGCTTTGAAGTCGTCTTGTGGCTTTTTTTTATGTAGTTCTTTCAGAATTTGCTTGCTAGGAATGACTTGGATCACTGAGTCTTTTTGATCATTATTAATAAATTCATCAAAAACAGTGTTGGCATTTCTCCTTATCCTAAACACCGCATGCAGACTTCGCACCTTATGCTCATGAAGCATTTCGTAGGAATAATAGCCACGATCATAAACCACAACATCGTTTTCAAACAATTTTTTGAAATGAGTTTGTGCAGCCTTTCTCTCATTGTTATGGGCAAAGAGATCAAAATCCACAGGAATCTTCGACTGTAGTTGGTACAGGCAACTGACAAGACCTTGAGGGTACCATGCTTTTTCCCATGGTTGCTGATACCCATTATCTACGAGTTGACGTGGTAAATTTATTTTCGATCCATCCACTGCGAAAACCTTATGGCCCTTCCATAAGGTACTAGAATTGGATATACCGTCTTGTTTAAGAATTTCATCATGCAAAACTTTAAATATATTTTCATCTACTTTAGCCCGTGCACTACACATAGTGGATGCCCGAACTGGTTTAGGTTGAGGGAGTTCAATGTCTAATATGCGACACTGCTCCCAAAGTTCAATCAAAGTTGTATCATAACCTTGTTTTCCTTTAGAGAAAACAAGTCGGAAGATGAAAAGTATAATCAACAATGTATTCAAGACACGTTGACGCTTTTGCCAGGTTCGGTCGTACTCATCTGCAATGATAACCACTGTCTTGATGATGTTTTGCCAAAGATGCACAAAAGAGTCCTCTAGCATAGGCTCAGCCAAGTTCTTATGTGGCTTGATGGTGGGTTTCCCGACGGGTTTCTTGATAGCGCATTGGGGGCCATTCAATAAGATAGACTGATAATTCTTTGTCAGAGGTTGAACATAAACACCTTTTTGAGTTTTTCCCTTTACATTTTTGTAGGCACGACTCCCATTTGTTTTGCCCAAATAAAGCCAGTTGGCAGCACGATAGCTCGTGGCATTAAATTTGGTAAGGTCGACAAAAGTCTCCATGAGTACAGGTTTGAAAGCATGTTTTAACTCCCAGTCTGTGGGAAGTTGGCGAGTTGCCATAGATAAAGCCATCGAAGCAAGATGGCGAACCTTTACCCAGGGAAAGATCAAAAATCGACTATTGTTCACCACTAAATTCAAGTGCTTTTTGTAAGCTCGATTTTGCCAACCGATCCATTCATCACGGCAAGGCAAAGTGGATGTGCCAGCTTCAAATAAAAGACAACCCAATCTTCGCCCACAATTATCTAAGATGAAATAGCGTAAGTGGGGACCAAAGGGACGTCTGTAATTGAGATAATGATGCCGATCGACAACTTCATTCCATTCCTTAATGGCCTCTTGATCAGTTACGATTTGCAAAGAAAGTGGGGTCAATGAGTCTAGTTTATCGTTGATGAGAGGCTTTTCATCTGTTCGGTGTGTCCAAGTGATTTTTTTGGAGGGGACACTCCGCTTTGACATGTCTTTTTCTGGCAGGGATAGAATGTCAAGTTCCTCTAGCGTCTCAAGCATACGAAGGCACGATTGGATGCGATGATCACCTTTGGGAGTTAGCCAACCAAGATGTTCACAAACTGTATAACCCAGTTCACGGCGACTTAAAGAAGGAAATAGCGCCACCGTCTTTTGAATGTCGGCAATTTGCTTGCGCGTCAAGCGTCTTCCAAAAAAAGTTGTTGAAGGCAATGTCTCTATGCGTGGGTCCATTTGAGTCTCTCCCCTTTGGGAATGGTTCAAATATAATGTGACACAACGATGGGGTGGACTCAAGTATTTTTTTTCGGAAAAAGAAAAAAGATAAAAGCCCCCTTAACTCAGTATGTTAGAGGGAGTCAGAAAAATGTGGAAAAACCTTCTGCAAAAACGAATGCCATTGCCTGTACGCCCCTTTTTGGCAATGACCCTATGGGCTTTCGCATACTCTGAAACCGTAGATCGACCTACATGTAGCCTTTTCGCTATTTTACGAAATGAGTGACCTGCTATAATTAATGTTAATATCTCTTCTTGTTTTTGTTTATTCAAGACGTTCATCCTTCCCTCCCAGGTTGTTTTCTAGAAGGTATTTTACAATACGCCTTGTCAGATATTAAATTTTAAATGGCCTGGTTTGCCCGCCCCTCCGGGGTTAAAAGGGACTTTGAAAACACGTCCTGTTTTCCATTGGACAGACCAGAGGATTATTGGACATTTAACTCTATGCTTTTTAACTTATCTTTGTGAGGCCCACCTTACAAAATGTTTAAGAGATAAGAAGATGAACCTAAAAAGCCCAGCCATAGGCATTGGTCATGTTAAAGAGCGACCTTTAACTGTTGTAGAGGCCATGAGGGAACTCAAGGAAGTTAGGGCTATCCCTGTTAAAATTCGTGATCAAGTCATTTGGACCCGCACAGATATCACTGACAATGCCAACTCCTTATTTAAAGCCGCAGGCGTCCCCATCCCTCCCAGAATCCTTAATGCCCACAAGTGTGGATAAACAAAATACAACTATATGCGTTAATCCTTTAATATCATTCGTTTGACGCAGATGCTGCTGTCAAACTCGGGAGTTTTAGGCCGAAACTAACGCATATCGTTATGAGTCACGCTACTCCTTTGGTCACCTAACTGCCAAAGTCATGCCTCACACTCTTCAACAAACCAGGCAACAAATCTATGCACAAAATAAGCTTGCCCTTCGTCTAGCCTTTTGAAACCATGGATATGTGGATATGGCCAGTACATGTGAAAATTATCATTTAATCTACTTTAGGCAACGCTTTGGTCCTGAATTTTTCAGAAGAGTTCCCTCTTGTCAGGGTGTCTTTTGGATGACAGATATAAAGAGGCACTGGCTATTTGTGGGAAAATCTAAGAACATCAAAAAACGTCTCCAGACTTTTCGCTACGAAAAAAATAAGGAGTTTGCCCACCAAGTTCACAATATACAATGGCGCAAATGTCAAAGTGCGGAAATTTGTCACAACTGGTATGAAGAACTGTTACAATGTCACCGCCCTCAATTCAACAAACTTCATCAACCTGATTTTTGCAATTCAATCAGTTATCGCATGGAACCTGGTTTCATAATCTTAAAAAGCGGTCAAGGAACTCCTACGGAGGGATTTACCCACTTTCACTTACCATTAGTCCAACACATAACCTTGCCATTGATGAGGTCTTTGTGGCAAATGATCCACCCCGCAGGCCCCATGGATATGCCATATATTCTCACAAAAACAAAACCTCCCAAGAAGATTGTCGTTCCTTTAGGACACTGGCATGATCTAGGAGGCTTAGAGAGAAACCTTTACAACCTCCTCAGCTTTACCAATATCCGCCTTTTAAAAAACTTTGCCAGTCATATTGGTTTCTTAAAGAACCAACATGTGGATTCTTTCCTCATCGCCTGGCTAGAAAAGGATTACAAACTTCTAAATGATTATTTCTTAGTAACCTCTCACGGGGGCACAAACTTTTCCACCCACCCCCATAAAAAGTTACAAACGAATTAAAAAAGAGTCTTCCACTTCTTTTTCAACTGGGGAAGTCTCGCCAACAAAGCATAAGCCCTAAGAGCCTGCCTCCATGGCATGAGAAAGTGCCCCATATACCGCCCAGGTATGGTTATGTTGCAATGGACAAAAGATCCCTTTTCGCATACCACCCCATCCACCATACGAATATGATCGCGCACCCCTGTTCTTTCCCCTAAGAGACATCGACTTCCAATGTGAGTGGAGCCCGCCACCATCACCCCCGCTAAAAGGAGGCTGTAGGAGCCAATGCTAACATTGTGAGCCAGGTGACAGTGAGCCCCCACCTGAGTTCCCTCACCGATCACAGTGTCATCAAAGGTCCCGCGATCGACCTGAACACCCATACCCAACTCAACAAAATCTCCTAAAATCACACGACCGTAGTGGGGCTTAAAGTGATAATGCCCCAAGGAATCCTGACCATAACCACAGCCATCCGAACCCAAGGTGGATTGAGACCGAATACGACAAAAGTTCCCCACCACCACATCATGGCGCAGGGTCACATGGGGCTCAATAAAAACATCATGCCCCATACAAACACGATCGCCCACATAGGTATGGGCTCCAATATGGCATCTCTCCCCTGTGACGACCCCATGGGAAATAACAGCATAAGGGCCTACCACTGTGCCCCTCCCCAACTGAACTCCCCGGGCCACCACAGCTGAGAGATCCACCTGAGGAGTCACATCATCCTTGTGAGCTTGGGAAGCCAATAAATTTGGAGAACTAAAAAACTCCTTGATGATAAGTGATATCATCATCGACAATCTAGAAGTGGATAAAACACAACCGGGAGGGGAGGGAGGCACCTTGACCTTGGAGTCCACAATAACAACGGCAACGCCGGCTTTCCAGCAAGGAGTCAACCACCGACTTTGGGGAATAAAACAAAGACCTTTCCGCCGAGGCTCTTCCACGGACCATGGCCTCTCCGCCTCAAGGTCTAAGGCCCCCCCCACATGGGAAACAAACATTGGAAACTTATCAAGAATCTGTTGTCCAGTAACTGCCATGGCATATCTACTGACATATTCTTAGAAATTTACAAGAAATGATACGACGCATCTTCGAAGCTGACAAACTTATTCAAACTCAAATACTCAAACCAAGACTCACATGCGCAAGTCAAAGTTCACAAAAATCTAAGCATCAACGTCTCAAAAAAGTGTCTTGGAGCATAGAAAACTATGGAGTGTCGGGCTGCTTGCTAGGGGAGGCTTTTTGAAAAGCTTCCAACTCCATGCAATTTTCATAAACCCTTAAAAGGTGGGAGCGCTCCACAACACTCACCCCAAACCTTTGGGCTGCAAATACCTGGGGGATGACGAAGGCATCTGCCACCGTCACTTGTCCCCCGAGACAAAACGAACCAGCCGTGGTAGCAAGCTTTTCTTCAAGAGCTCGAAGTCCTCGAGATATCCAAAATTGATGCCACTGGGCCACATCTTTTTCCTCCGCTTGAAATTGAGCCTTTAATTGTTTGGCAACTCCTAGGTTTTGTAAGGGTTGAATACCACTATTGACAATTTCACATATTTCAATGGCCTGTGCACGATTCCATGGGTCCATAGGAAACAGGGGGGGCTGAGGCCACTTTTGCTCCAAGTGGTCGATAATGGCCATGGATTGCCCTAGGGAACCTTGATCGTGAACCCAGCAGGGCACTTGAGCCATGGGGTTAAGACCTAAAAATTCTTGTTTGTGCTGCTGCCCCCCCTCCTTAAGGAGGTGAACCGAGCGATATTCAAAGTCAATATTTTTGAGGAATAAAACGATACGCACACGATAGGAGGCCGAACTGCGAAAGTAATTGTAAAAAATAGGCTCAGACATTGTTTCCTTTATTTAGCTTTTTAAGGCGAGCACGAGCCTTCTGCGCTTCAGGATCCTTAGGGTGATTGTCTATGACTTCTTTATAAAAGAGTCGAGCATTGACCTTATTCCCCATCTCTTCAAAACATAGACCAATTTTGTAAGTAGCCAAAACATAGTGTTTACCCTGGGGGTTCTTGGTTCTATATTTTCCAAATTCAAGGGCAGCCTCTTTCCAACGCTTGTTTTTAAAATGCTCCTTAGCAAGCTCTAAAGAACCTTTGGAAGGAACATTTTTTTTAGTCATTTCAGTAGCCAAGTTTTCCACAGCCTGTTCGAGAAACTTAATTCTAGCCCAAATCTCTTGATTATTATTAGAGTGCTGGTTTTGACTTTGAACTTGAGTATCTGCCCTTTGCTTGGTGGCCACCTCCACCGACTCAAGCCGACCTTGCATATGACGAGCCTGAGTTTCTAGGTCTTGAAATCGCAGGTTCAAACGAGATTCGCGCTGCTCCCAAATTTGGCGATCCCTATCTTCTTGAACCGTCTTTTCTAGCTTTTTTTGCTGCTCTCTTTCCTGCTTATGATGGGTCTCCTTCATTTTTTCCTCGGCACTAAGTTGGGAGCGAGTTCTTAAGCAACCCGCCAATGAAGTTGCCAACCAAAGCGATACCAAAAGACATAAAAACTTTTTCATCTTGTCATGGCTCCTCGGGTAAAAAATCCCCCGATTTAAATTTCTTAACATGGGATTGATTCTCTGCTTTCTCAGCATATTCTCTCGCCTTGGTAAAGTGAATCCGAGATTTTTCACGCTCATTTTGATCAAAGTATCCTAGGCCCTTTTGATAGTGCCTCTCCGCTTTATCTAAAAAAGAGGGGGCCAGTTGGGATGCTCCCCCAGCCCGAGCGGACTCTATGGCTTTATGAGCCAATGTAAATTCTCTGAGAGGGCGAGGCCCTAAGACACAGCCAAGCCCTGCAATCCCTATCACCGCAATTCCAAAGACCAAACCAAGACCCATGGATGGTAAGACCTTTATCCCCCCTCTTCCAAAGAAGCTATTCGTACCTCTTCCTAGATACTTTCTTCCTAAGAGACTATTCGGAAATAGGAACAAAATTAGCGCGACGATTGGCCCGATGAGCTTCCTCCGAGTTTTCCGTTCTCAAAGGCTTTTCCTTTCCATAACTAAGCGTGGATAACTTAAGGGGGTCCACACCGAGGCTCACCAAGTAGTCCTTGACAGCCTCAGCCCTTCGATCTCCTAAAGCCAAGTTGTATTCACTGGACCCTCGATTGTCACAGTGGCCTTCCACTTGAACAAGAACAACGTTTTGAGATTGAATCCAACTCGCATTGTCCGCAAGAATTTGCCTCGCTGTGCTAGATAGCCTCGCTTGATCGTAGTCAAAGGTAATGCTCCTCAATCCTATAATGTCGCCACTATCACTTCCAAGCTCGGGAAAAGAGGGAAGTATTGGAGCGGCCTCCGGAACACTTTCAAACATTTGTTCAGCGGAGGGATCTTCCTCAGCCTTTTTTTTGGTCGCACAAGACGAGGATATCATCATCGAAAGTGCTATCATAAAAATTGTCATACCTCGAAGCATAAGTTCTCCTTCCTTATTGTCGAATACACTCAATTCTTAACTAAAGAATAAAAAAATACAATAAAAAAATGTAAACCCCAATATTGGAATTGGGAAAATATCTTTATTGAGGAATATCTTTAGTTTTTTGTCAGCGACTGGCCTTTTTTGCACGTCAACACATAGTATCATGTGACGAAACCCTGCTATGCTATTTTTTAATCTCAAAATCTCGAAGGGCACTTAAAACTTCGCGGCAATGCTCCACCCCCTTTGTCTCCAAAAGAAACTGAATCACTGTCTCTCGCAAGTTTAAATGGCGTCCAATGCGATCATGCTCCACTTGAAGAATGTTCGCTCGATGGCGAGCAATGATATCTGTCAACTTGCTGAGAACCCCAGGAGAATCTGAAACCACCACAGAAAACCGTACAATTCTTCCAGCCTTTGCCAAACCGCGCTCAATGACCGAAGAAAGAAGATTCATATCCAAGTTGCCTCCACTCAAAACAAGACAAGTTTTCTTCCCCAGCGACAACCCACCCTTCATCACGGCCGCCAATGAAAGAGCCCCCGACCCCTCCACCACCGTTTTGGCCCTCTCAAGAAGATAGACCATGGCTGAAGCAATGGTTTCTTCATCCACCGAACAAACATCATCCACATACCTTTTTATAAATTGATTGTACATCACGGAACTCGGCTCTTTGAGAGACGTTCCATCCGCAATGCTTGGCTTATAGGAGATCGACTCCAGGGATTTATTTTCCGATAGGGCCTTCATAGCAGAACAGTTCTCTGGGACCACGCCAATCACCTTGCAAGAGGGCATGGACTCTTTGATGGCGATAGCCACTCCTGAAATTAAGCCTCCGCCTCCAATGGGAACCACAATAGAGTCCAGGGGCTCTCCTTTCATTTGATTCATGACTTCTAGCCCCAAGCTCCCTTGACCCGCAATAATATGGGGGTCCTCAAAGGGGTGGATAAAAACATGCCCCCCCTCCTTGGACACCTCCAAGGCCCTTTTATAGCTTTCGTCGTAAATATCTCCGTGCAAAAGTACTTCGGCCCCATAACCTCTGGTCGCGGTTATTTTTACCAAAGGTGTCTGAAGAGGCATAACAATCTTTGAGTGAGCCCCCACATAGGTCATGCTATAAGCCACACCCTGGGCGTGATTCCCCGCTGAAGCCGCCACAATTCCCTGGGCTTTTTCCTTTTCTGTCAATGACAAAGCCTTATTCATGGCTCCACGAATCTTAAAAGCTACCTGTGATCTGGTGATTTTCTTGCTTCAAAAAAACATCCACTCCCGCAAGCTTTGATCCATGGCGAGAATAGGTCAATGGCGTTTCACTAATGGCCGAAGCAATTCGCTCCCTAGCCTCCAAGATATCTTTAATAGTCACGTCTTTCATGGTATTGCAGGGCTCACTTAAACCTCATTCCAATAAGCTGTCAAACCTTGAATGGGTCCATACCCTCCATGAGATTCCACATGAGATTCCACATTTTTCACACCTCCACTAATATCGGCGTGGTTTGTTGAGCGAGCCCTGGACTCATCCAGTGTAGGAACAAAACGCTCATCAAAATAGAAAAAGGGAATTAAAACTCGTCCACAGCAATGGCATGAACAAACAGCTTCATCAGATGATTGATTGGTAAACCCACATATGTGACAACGACGAAAATATAAAGAGTGACTCATATTTCCTCCCTTAAGGGGAATGCAGATGATCTCGCCTAACATGAATAGTGACCTTGTCATTTAACTACCTTGTCATTAATCTACATGAACTCAAGCTCCGGGACAATAGTCCATATTTGGTCAAGGGAGATATCAAGACCCCCGCAGCCTCTTTCCTGAAAATAAAGACGGATCTCTAAAAAAGAATGCTAAATAATAACAAGGACTTGGCGCGTCATATTAAATTCTATTCCCATGAACTTCCATAAAAATGTGTCTCGCAAAAACACATAACTTTATTTGATATTTTCTCTTTTTTTTACACCACACCTCTTTCCATCTCTCCATGAAACACTCGACTTTAATAACTGCCACAACAAAACTCTGACACGATCACTCCTTCGTCCCGTCAATGAAATGTCAAAATATCACTGGTCAAGGTCTCTTTTGCTGTTAAATTTTGGCACCCATCTTGCTAATTACACTCATGAGTGATTCTCAATCAAGGAGTGAGTTGTGAACACTGACTTTTATCAAGGTTATGATCTGAACAAAGGGTCTCAAAAAAGCCATGGACCATGGATGGCCCATGCCCAGCTTCTCATAGAAGCCGGCGGTTATACGTGGGCCACCATTCTCCTAGAGGCTATTCTCAAAGAAAACCCCCACCACCAGCAAGCCCTAGAAAAAATCGCCCAATGTTCCATTCATTTAGCCAACAATTTGTATGAAAATGGAAAGAGAGACCTTGCCCTAAAGATTTACCTTGCCATCAAGGACTCCCTTCGCCGGGAGGAAATTTATCCTGTTTTAAAAAATATCGGAAATATTTACACTCAAATGAAAAATTTTGACCAAGCAAGAAAGCACTATGAAATGGCTCTCCATATTTGCCCCGCCTCAGACACCCTCATGATAAGCTTGGGCACCCTGTCCCTACAAACAGACCACTGGGAAGAAGCTATAGAATGGTTCCGAAAAGCTGTCCAATCCAATAGTTATAACGATGACGCTTGGCTAGGTTTAGCTATCATCCACAACCATTGTGGAGACCTCGACCTCGCTTGGGCCAATTTAGAAAAAACTCTGGATATCAACCCTCTCCACGAACTGGCCCTTCATTTATATTTTGAATGGGGCATTGAAAATCAAAGGGAAAGAATTATTGAAGAAAAACTCCAGCGCCTCACCCAAAAAAATCCCCATCGAGATGATTTAAGAATTCTTCTTGCCAAAATCCAATTCTGCCTAGGGCATTTTGAAGAAGCACAAAACCATACAGATGTCTTCTTATCCCACAATCATGAACACCCCGCAGCCATGCAGTTGAAAGCATGGATTGAAAAACATGGAGACCACCAAAATGAAGACTATAAATGACCCCCACAGCGACCAAAGTTTTTTTTCCAATAAGGTGGTGGCCTTAAAACTAAGGCAGATCAATGACCGATTTATAATCGTCCCTACAAAAGATCACTCAAAGAACCACACCCATTTATTGACCCATAGTTTATTGGCCCATAGAAAGTCTCAAATATCTCAACTTTGCCTTCTGCACTTCACTCGTGATAAAACCTTAGATATCAGTATCACCTACGATCCTTGGAGCCATTGGCTCAATATTCAAGTGCTATAAACCATGAATGGTTCAACTCCTCCCCACCACCTTCTTCGGCCCTTTCTTCGCCAAAACCTCCCAGATAAGATCTTCTATGTTTGCCCCCAGAAATGGAACAACAACGACCCCAGTCATGGCGACAGTGATCCCGGTGGCAGCGCATCAAATCATGGTGGTGGCCACCCAAGCCATACAGAAGAAGACCTCGGTTGTTTACAAGAACTTAAAGGCTCTATCCACATGGTTTTTGGTCTCATGAACCTCCCCCCCCTTCTGCCTCCCTCAAACCCCACTCCTGTTGTTATTGAAGAGGGCTCTCTAACCACTCTAACCACGGCCCCACCACAACATGCCATCCATGCCCTCCATACCATCCTTCCCATTCCTTTGATCTCCATTCACCCCACCTTTATCAAACTAAGAAACCTGGAAAGACTCAAAGACATAGCCCCCATGGCTCCATGGGCGGGAGTCCTTCATAGCGGGATGTCCCCCAAGGAGGCTTTGCAGATCGTTACAGAAAAATCCCCCCACCTCTGGAATCCCTTGGAAATTTTTGGCCTTCCTGAAGAACAAAAAAATATTATTCAAAATGAAAAGATGGTCTCTATTGGACGCCTTACAAAGAATATGGCTCACCACCTACAACAACCCCTTGAGCAAATAGACTCCCTTTGCCAACAGTGGCTTAAAAGATGCCAAGATGGTTCCACGACCTTCCCCACCCTGGAGTCTGATCTCAAGGAGGTCCAAAAAGCCAATCAGCGTATTCAGAAAATAATTGAAAACCTACTCAAATTTATCAAAAGCCCAAACCACCACCTCGAAATTCATTCCTTAAGTCAACTCGTTCAAGATACTTTACCCATCCTAGATCCCTTGCTCAAACCTTTCCACTGTCACTTGGAAATAGACAAGACAAAAAAAGACACCCTATGGGTTCAACCAGACTTATTCAAACAAGTTATTTTTAACCTTGTTCACAATGCCTGCCAGGCCTCCCAGGTGGGAAGTTCATTGCACATAAGAACAAGTCAACCCTGCCCCCAGTGGCTTTACTTAGAAATTCAAGATTTTGGATCAGGCATTCCCCATGACCAACAGCTTAAAATCTTTCACCCCTTCTTTACCACAAAGAACCAAGGTCAAGGCACGGGACTGGGACTGAGTATTAGCAAAAAGATTGTTGAAAGCTTTCACGGAAAAATTCATGTGCAAAGCACTGTCGGTCAAGGCACCACTTTTCAAGTTCAACTCCCCTCTCAAGAACACTCCCCCCTATCTCCAAAGAAAGGACGCCAACCATGAGAGTCATCTCTGGTCATTTTAAAGGACGTCGTCTGGCCTCCTTTAAATACAAACATATAAGGCCCACCACAGATATGGTCAAAGAAGGAATTTTTAATCGTTTGTCCTCCACCATCCAGGGAGCAAGAGTGTTGGATCTCTTCTCTGGCACGGGAAGCCTCAGTATTGAAGCTCTTTCCCGGGGAGCTAAGGAAGTTGTCGCCATTGAAAAACATCCCCAATCCCTCAAGGTCATTCACGAAAACATCCAACAACTAGGCATTCAAAGTGAAGTGAAAGTGATTCGAGAGGATGTTATGAAATTCCTAAAAAAATATAGGGGAAATAAATTTGACCTTATTCTGATAGACCCTCCATTCACTCAAAAAATAGCACACGATATTATGGTGGTCCTCTCTCTCTCCCAGATCTTCCATGAAAAGAGTTTTGTAGCCATTGAGTCAGGTCGCCACGAAAGGTTGGATGAAGCCTATGGGGTGTTTGAACTCTCGGCCCAAAAGAGTTATGGTGATAAAAAGGCTTCATTTTTTAGTCCGCCCCGCTGAATATAAAGAGGAGATTTCGTTTGTCCACAGCCGTTTATCCAGGGAGTTTTGACCCCATCACCTTGGGACATCTTGATATCATCCAACGCCTTTGCTCACACTATGATAAAATTGTCATCCTCATTGCAAACAACCCTCAAAAAACATATCTTTTTTCCCTCACAGAAAGAGTTCAATTAGCACGAGATAGCCTCAAAGAAAAAAAAATTGAAAATATAAAACCGGATACATTCCAAGGACTCACAGTGAATTATGCCAAAATCATAGGAGCCTCGGTCATCGTTCGAGGAATTCGATCTGTCACTGACTTTGAGTATGAAATGGCCATGTCCCACATGAACAAAAAACTTTGTCCCGAAGTAGAAACCATGATGATCTTTGCAAGTCCTGATCTCAACTGCCTTTCTTCAAAAATGGTGAAAGAGGTTGCCATCTTCGGGGGACGGCTGCAAGACTTAGTTCCCACCAATGTGGCCGAAGCTCTATCCCAAAAAAAAAAGATGAGTAGAGCTTGAGAAGAATTTATGAAAGAGGATAAAAATATAGCGAAAGAAAATGCAGCCATAGAAATCATGATTTCAAAAAGAGTGAGAGCGCTTCCAGAGTCGCCCACCTTGGCCTTAGCAGCCAAAGCCAAGGAACTCAAATCCGAGGGAAAAGACGTCATCTCCCTCGCCGTGGGAGAGCCCGATTGGGGCACCTTGGAATCCGCCAAAGTGGCAGGAAAAATGGCCATTGACCAAAATATGACGAAATACACACCCGCCAGTGGAATGAAAGAACTGCGAGAGGCCATCGCTCAACAGGCAAGTGCCCAGTACAATATGAACTTTAATTTCCAGCAAGTCACCATTTCCTCGGGCGCCAAATTTATGATCTACAGTGCCTTAAGCAGCATTCTCAACCCTGGCGATGAGGCCCTCATTCCCACGCCCTTTTGGGCGAGTTACCCTTCCATCGTTCAACTTGCCGGTGGCCTTCCCAAATTCATTTCCACAACATCTAAAAATCGATTTAAAATAACACCTCAGGAATTAAACAAGGCCATCACACCACAAACAAAAGTCTTCATGTTTAACAGCCCCAGCAATCCCACAGGACAAATATATACAAAACGAGAACTCCAAGCCCTCGTCGATATTTTAGTTCAACACCCCCATATCATCATACTAAGTGATGATATCTACAGTCGACTTATCTTTACAGAGGATCACTGCGCTCCTCACTTTTTGCAAATAGACCAAGGGCTTGCTCCTCGCCTCATTATTGTCAACGGAGCCTCCAAGTCTTTTGCCATGACAGGCTGGAGAATGGGTTGGGCCCTTGGCCCTCTGGAAATCATTCAAGCCATGGGGCGCTTTCAAAGCCAAGCCACCGGCTGCGCAAGCTCTATTTCCCAAGCCGCCACACTGGGTGCTTTAAAAAATTCAGATGAAGAATTTAAAAGGGTTTTAGTGGAATTAAAAGACAAAATGGCTTATGCAGTGCAAGCTTTTTCCCAGATTCATGGCCTCTCCCTGGAAGAACCTGAAGGAGCTTTTTACCTGTGGGTGGATATCCACTCCTACCTGAGTCCATCTTCTAAAAAATACACCTTTCAAGATTCCCGTGAATTTGCCTCCGAACTTTTAAAGAGTCAATCTGTAGTGGTCGTGCCTGGAGCTGACTTTGGACAAGAGGGATTTATAAGGGTGAGCTTTGCCGTGGAAAAACAAAAAATCTCCCAAGCAGCCTCACGTATCCAAGCATTTCTCAAGTGAAACATTTCTCAAGCGAAACAGAAAAATCGCAACCATCAACTGTCGCACTCTCATTGCGCAGCACATTATATCTCACGCACACCATTTTGACAGGCACCGCCTCTATTTGACATAATCTTTGACATAGTCAAAGGCAGGAGGCCACGGCTGGCCTTTTTTGATCACATAACTTTAATGACATACTTTGATCACATACCAAGGAGGGATCTGTGGACACGCCCCGTCATTCTCATGATGCTGTTGTTAGTGGCAGTGTTCCTGTGCCCGACAAATTGCCTCAAAAATTTGATCGAAGTACGCTTTCTGATAAAGCTCTTCGATCTGGAGCCATTGAATCACTTATTAGTCATAATGAAGATCTTATGTCTAGACTCCAAGTGGCACTTCGACGAATCTCGTCTCTAGAAGAGAGGCTTCAACAATCAGCAACATTTGAAAACAAATTCAAATTTCACTACAAAAATTTAAAAGATCAAGTCCTCGTTTTAAAACAGAGAGAAAAATACCTAAGAGAACGCAAGAGTATCGCAGAAACCAAATTCGATGGTCTCCAGCAAAGGATTCGGATACTCGAAATAGAATACGCAAAACTTTACACTTCCTCTCAAGATGAACACAAACAGTTAACAGGTAGCATAAAGAAACTTTCTAAACGCATAAGACACTTAAATAAGTTTAAGTCAAAACTTTCTTTTGTGGCCCATAAGTTGAGAAAATCATTTAAAAAGAGTCAGGAAGAATTATTAAAATCCAAGGAGGAACTTAAAGCTCTGAAAGGAAAACTAGGCCAAGCTGTCAATTATATTCAAAACCAAGCTGAGAAATTTAAAAAAGAAAAGTACGAATTAACGGAAGAATTAACAATTTTACGCAAAAAAAATCAAAATTTCAATGAAGTTTATAATGAAAATATCGTACTCCAAAACAAATTGGTTTTTATCCAAAGAAAGCATGATGAGTCTCGTAACAACTTCAACTCAGAAGTCTCCAAACTCCAGGAGGGCCTTGCTCACTACCGTGAACAAGCCAAGAGCCAAATCCTAAGCCTACGTCAACAAAACGAAGAAGTAGAAGAAAAGAAGGTCGAAGTCGATGCACTCAAAGAAGAAATATTCACTTTAAAGGACCAATTGGAAAGCATCCAATGTTTATGGAGAGACAATCAAAATCAACTTGAAAAGCAACGACAAAAGGGTGACTCACTGGAAGCTCTCAATCAACAAATGAGCCGCCAATTAAGTCAGTACAGGCAAGAATTCAAAGAGTTGCATCAAAGTTTTCAAAATGAAAGGCATGAGACTGCAAAGAAAATGAATGAAGTAAAGGATCAACTTCAAACAGCACGAATCACGGATAAAAAGACCATCTCCAATAATTTGTCACAGAAAGAAAAAACACTCCCCCTGTTGATTTCTCCCACCATAGAAAAGCTAGAAGAACTCATAACTGACCTTGAAACAAGGTCGCTTTAGAAATTTTTCTGATGAACATCTTGAAGTCTGATTAGGGTGTGTCCTCACTTTGACCAAGCGCATTTATCCTAGCGCAACCAAAATTAAAGTCTAGATATGTCGTCATCCGTATTCTGCGGAGCATTGATTTAGAGGATTTTTTTAACACTCATGGCCTTCAAAGACAAGTTCCACTGTTTGAGTGAGCTTAGGAGACTTTAGAAGGTGAATGTCATTTTTGTTGAAATTTTTACTTTTTTTGGAGAGCCTTGATTTCGTCTTCAGAAAGCCCTGTTGCTTCGGCTATCTCCAAAGCCTCCTGTCCTTTTAAAATCATCTTTAAAGCAATGGCCTCTCTCTCTTCCCTTCGCCCTCTTTCAAGCCCTTTTTCAAGCCCTTTTTCAAGCCCTTTTTCAAGCCCTTTTTCAAGCCCCTCTTCATGGGCTGTGTCGATCTGTGACAAAATATCTCGACGCTGCTTATCTTCAGATTCAAGTCGCTCTCGCATAAGTTCGTCTTGAGACAAATTCCACAAATTTTTGACGGCTCTTCCCATGTCCCTTCCTTTTTTGGCTAGCTCTTGGCTGGTTTGTTGATCCAACTCATCCGATCTCTTTAAGAAATAGCACCACGCTTCACGCTGGTCAACAAGACTGTCTAATCTGCCGATGAACTTGTTCAATTCTACAATGACAAATTGCATACCATCGGTGATCCTTAAATAAGGGTGTCTATCCTGCCTCATGCTGCATGTGTGGTAATAATCGTTGTCCTTGCGTAGCTCAGGAAGGTCCACAGTACTGAAAACAAGGGAGTAAACAGTTCTTAATTTCTCGTATTTTTCTCCTTCTTTCACTTGATTGGAGTAGACCCGTC
The DNA here is from genome assembly GCA_965261545.1 of Bdellovibrionales bacterium. Taxonomy (GTDB): domain Bacteria; phylum Bdellovibrionota; class Bdellovibrionia; order Bdellovibrionales; family UBA1609; genus CBDHDF01. The sequence goes on from CBDHDF010000007.1 coordinate 299,964, forward strand.
CCGCATAGGCAAGAAGGCGATTTGTGAAGTCTCTTTGGGATACGGTTTGCATCTCCACATTCACAGTTTCATCTTCGACCCACTCTCCACTGGACAATTGTCGAGAGATGCGAAGTTTCATGTCCAAGATGAAGGTCTTTCCCGAAGGCTTGCTTGCCTCTGAAGAGTTTTCTTCGGCATCTAACAACTGAACATGCTCCACCCGGCAACCGGGTGGCAAAGGAAGAAAATCCTGCAACAAAGGTTTGAGCAAGTCCTGGTCGTGCTTAAAAAATGCTTTAAAAGTGTTATCAAGGGTTAAGCAAAGGGGAGGAAGGGGTTTTTTCATAAGTAAAAATTATGCATCTTGCTTTGGAGTAAAGTCAATGTATGTTTTCATTTACAGTTGTAGCCTACAACTCTCCCCCCGTACTTTCTTAAACGACTTTTCTGATCTCCGGGCACGATATAGGCCATGATTTCATTGGTGGTGAACTACCAGGAGCGGTCGAGTGTAGGTAACACGTGTGTGGTGGCCCGAACAGCGACTGTGCCCTGTGCTTCATGCCTCACTTGCGGCCCCTCAGAGATAGATGCCGTAGCTGCCATGGCAACCACTTGCAGTCCTACCAGTCGATGCCAAAGTGGGACGGCGAACTACCAAGTAAGAGCGAGTGGCGGCAGCACCTGTGTGGTAAAGACAGCCAAAGTGAGTTGCGCGTCTTGTTCAGCTGTCAAACGGACCCAAAGTTCAATGATATGTCCTTCTACAAGAACGAATGAGTGTAGTATGGCTCAAAGAGGTCTTGTGAAGTGGGCTTGGTATGGGATAGGATGTGAGCAAGATCGGAGTACTTTTTTTCTTCCTATACAGGAGGAAGTGTTACGTGAACTGAAAGTTGGTTTCTCAAACAGCTTCAGGGGTTTACGCAGGATGGAAGTCAGTTGGAGTCCCGTGCCCATGAAAAATTACGCCTGAGTCAATGCCGTTTCCTTAAGAAAAATCTCTTGAAATTATTAGATAGTTTCTGTCCAGAAAGGCCCATTTTTTGTTCTCTGACACTCCCCATTGAGCCTCCCAATGCCTCAATGGGGGAGTGAGAGTTGGAGATTTGCCACACAAACTCTACAGATTAAGGGGAAAAAGGTCTTTAAGCGACTTGCGCCCTAGTTTTTTCGATTTGAAGACGCACCCCTACCTTTGGAAGATTTTAGCACCTTCGACCTGGTCCATTGCTGTTATTCCTAATGGATAAATTTAGGTGACAGTTGATAATTCATGTCTTGCCAAGACAACAAAATTATAGGCACAAACGGCATTCTTTACATACCTCTTAAAACCATCATGCCCTTTCCAGTAAGCAACTCTCATACCAAAACATCTCTTAAGGAATGAAATAACAGCCTCTATTCCGGCTCTCCAATTGAGAAGATTTTTAAAGACCCAAGCACTTTTAACCATCTTTAATATTTTCATTCCTTTTTTTTCTGGGAAGCAAACATCTTTAGCCCCCATCTCTTTGGCCTCTTCAAGATTTTCTTTTGAAGCAAACCCACCATCTGCACTTACTTTTACAGGGCAAGCCCCATAGGTTTGTGTCACTGAATTCATAACTTTTAAAAACATATCAGAGTCTGCGGGGTTGCCATCAGGGATCTGACAATCTAAAATCATGTTGCTTTGCCCTGAGGTCAGAAAGATTTTATGCCCAAACTCGACTTCTCTTTGCCCCTTTACAATAATGTCTGTATGCGGTTCAAAGATGGATAGGACCTTTTTTTCAGAAGATACTTTTTTCCCCTCAATAACTCTTTTTTGAGTTTGAAAGATGATTTTTTCCAGGTAGAAGGCAACATTTTCTAACTGTTTTAGACTCTTTTTCAAAGCATTCATCTTCACACATTTTTGTTCTTTTTTTATCTTTCTGATGGTATCAGGTAATCCTTTGTTCAATTTGGTAGCGATTTTTAAAAGCTCCTTATAGCAAGGTAGTCTTTCCGCATCATTTTTGGAATTATTAATTTTGTAAAGCAAGGTTTTTGCTCTCTTAAGATCTTCTCTTGAAATAAGTCGCCAAAAATCTTTCATGACATTTTTACGAACTTTTTTAAATTCTCTTTCTGTAACTCTTATGCAGTCATATAAAAGCGATGCATCCGTTGGATGATGAATATTTGATTTCGTCACTGTACTGTCCAATCTCATTTTCTTACACGGCTCAATCTTTTGATCTCTTGCATCTGAAACTAAAGAGGCGCTAATAATTCCCCAAGTTTCTTCACTTATTTGAACAATCAAGTCCTGTAAGGTGGAGTGAGCGTAATTTTCTTCCAATTCAAGGCCCAGAAAAGCTCTGGTGGATACTGAATCGACAAGATTAAAGGCTAACGCACGATAGGAAAGACCTCTTATGGATTTAAGAATAGCCACCTTGAGAACTTGCTCCGATGTCATACCAATATCACCAGAATCTTTCTTTTCTTTAACAAGGTCTTCATGAACCATATGGGCAAACTCTGGATGGCGATCAATGATGTTATTAATTTGCTGCAATTCTGTACTGAGTTGGTGGTTAGGATATTGGGAAAAGAGTCCCAACTGTGTCTTCTTCAAATGGCGCATAGTCCCCCCTTTGGTGAAAGTTTCTCTTTAATTTTTATATTAACATACGTTTTTTTGAGGGAAAAAAGTGAGCAAGGATGTCTTTTAAGAAGAAAAAAATCAGAGAGGTTCTCGGAGAACATGGATAAGAATTCTACCTCATAGAGAGGTTCCCACGCCTCCTAAAACCTACATAAAAAATAAATGAAGAATAAAATATCAAAAATTATTTCTCTGAAAAAACACGTCAAGTATTTTTTGAAGTTGATGCGCAACGTAATGTTATTTCCCTGAAGGAGGTTTGAAATCACCACGGTGGAAACACAGGTTGATCCAACTCTTCCTCTCATATCAAGTAACCAGTTGATAGCCACATAAGTCACTGAAAGGGAGGGGCTGTGAAAGGTTCGTCAAGAGAGGGGGGGGAACTTATTTTATTTTTCCGTTTTATGTAAGTAACTGAATTTACACGGATTATGTTTGATGGACTCCATTTTAAAGCATAAAATCTAAAGGGAAGGCATGTAAATACTTAAAACTACTTAACTTTCTTCCCTGGACAGGAACTAGATAAATCGACAAGAATAAGACTTGTTTTATTTTACACCCAACCCTCAACCAAGGAGTAAGTCACATGCAATCCAATATTGATCTCGAAAGCCCCCAAATGACGAGTTCGCGTCACAGATGACCATTTTATTCTACCAAAACTTGATTCTTCCTTCAAGCCAGAGCACCTTGTCGATCCAGAAAAACAAAAAAGGAATCGAAAATTTAATCCTCAAATTTTCTTTTTTACCATTATCTATCTTATTTCAGGAACAAATTACGAAGGCTACCAAATCGCTCTTAAGACGGTATGGACTCATTTTGGGACCTGCTTCTCATGCCAGTCAAAAGCAGTCTCAGCAAGATACGTCAAAGTATTTCTTACCTATTTTTCAAAGATATCTTTGAATCTCTGATTACAGACTACGAACCATTGAGAAAAACGTTTCATGGTTTTTATATCTATGCCATAGATGGCGACCAATTAGCACTTCCTCGCTCTAAAGATCTTTTAAAGGAGGGTTATTGTGGGTACCCTTGCCCAAATGAGATGGAAACTCATTTCTTACGTATGTATCTATCTCATGCTTATGACGTTTTATCGGGTGTGACAAAGAATCTTTGCTTTTCTCCCGCTCTCAACGAAATCGCCAATGCTATTCAAATGATAGGTAGTTTTGAGAGTAATAGCATAACTCTCTACGATAGGCTTTATTTATCTACAGAGATTATTAAGGCCCATGCTCAAGCCAGTAACTTCTTTATTGCGCGTTGTAAGCGAGGCTCTACTTTTATCCCCATCGTAAATTTATTTAATGGCCCAGGTTGGTATTCACAAATGGTTATTGAGGGGGTGGTCATTCATCTCTATAAGTATAAAAACCCAAAGACTGGGGAGTTCTCTGTTTTGGCCACTAATCTTCCGCATGGCTCCTTGGACAAGAAGGATATGGTTGCTCTTTACTCTCGTCGTTGGGAAATAGAAACGACATTTCGTGATTTTACATCGACAATGAAAATGGAGCAGTGGCACTCAACAAGCCTTAATGGAATATTGCAAGAGCTGTATTCTTATTTTTGGCTCTTCAATTATACAAAGATTCAAATGAGCATAAATGAGGATGAAGACAGTGTGAATCAGTTGGTAAAAAATGACTACAAAAAACCTAACTTTAAACTGATTCTTGATTTCATAATGGATAGCATCCCCCTTTTTGTTGCGGGGCTCTATCAGAAATTTAGGAAGCAGATAAAGTTGCTGATGAAGATTTCAATGGAGAAGAGGAGGCACTTCAAAAGAAGCTATGAAAGGTCTATCAAAAGGGCTGGGAGTTCTTTTAAAAGAAATAGCTTAACGCAGAGGCAGAGGGGTGTGGTGGCTTAAGGAAACGGCATTGACGCCTGAGTAGTAGGGTTATTTAGGTAAGTTAAGAGCAAAGGGCGGCGGCCCCCAAGGGGTTAGGCCCCTTCCCACGAGGCTTTCGATCGATCTTATTCATGATAACCTCTAAAGAAAAGCTATCAAAATTTATCTCCAAACACAAGGAGAAACAAAATTTTAGACTTTCGTTGGGGTCCCAAAGACCCCAAGAAATAGTAGAAACGCTGAACGGCCAAATCAAAAATCAAACTTATTATTTTTCTGAAAGAAAAACCATATTCGCTGGAGGTAAACAATTAACTTTCTACAAAAAATGGGAAGATCGATTTGTAGAGTTTTGCCTGTCTACCTATTTACGCTATTTACGAGAAATGGCCAATGCAACAAGACTTAGGTGCTGGATGCGCTTGGCTAAAATGAGGACACACCCTAATATTAACGGCGATTAACTACTTTTTTTTGTCAATAAAGAAGAGATAATAGTTGTGAAGCGTCCTCCTTGGTTACTTTTTTTTACCATAGCTGTGGCTCTGCGTATTTCCTTTTGGAGTCCTGGAATCGAAGGGTCAATCCCTAGGGCATGCTCAAAGCATTGCTTGGCCTGAACATACTCCTTACGCATCTTGTGGCAAAGTCCACGCACGACATGATAGTGGGCATGGCGTTTTGGATCATAGGGAATGGGCATTTTTAAGACTTCCGAATACACTTTATCAATAAATTTATTATCAATCTGTTGACAACACTTAATTTCAGCCCAAAGAGCGTAAATCTTCCATCTGTCACGACTTTCTTGAGTGTTTGGCATTTTTTTAAATATATTGTAAGCCTTAGAGTAGTCTCCTGCCATAAGGGCCATATAACCTAAATCTAAAGTGCTTTGAGTGGAGGTTGTGGATTCTTCTTCGCCACCACCACTTAATTTTGAGGTGTAAGTCGCTCTCAGATCTGCATTACTAAGAATTTTATGAGACTCTTCTAAAAGATTCAATAAATTGCGGCTAAGATTGCATATCTCTACAGGTAATTCATCGGACGTATATTTATAATCAAGCAATTGAGTCCGAATTAAATAAGCATCATTGACATCTCGAACGGTGGCAAATCGATCTATATTGAGCCTTTCATAGTGATCTTGACTTTCAAAAATGTCTTTAAGTTCTTTGAGACGACTTATTTTTATATCATAGGGTTTTTCAATCAACTGAGAGCTAACAAAGTTCATTTTTCTCAATAGAATCATGAAGTAGACTTCATTAAACTGTAGTGGGTCTTCAACACCCTTAAGCAAATCCAAAAAAGGAGCACCTTCAGGCATCTTTTTTAGCTCTGTGGATATAAGACTATGTGAAAATTCTTTTTGAATAAGGCACAAACTCTCATGGCTTAAAGAATATCCTTCAAGAGATAAAAATTGGTTCTTTAGTGATTCACTATCGAGCCTTTTTCTTATCCACTCATCCATAAAGAGATTAAAATTACTAGGGCCAATATGCAAATCACTGGGGAGGTTACCTTCGACAACAAGGGTTGCTGTATATATTATATCTTGAATAAATTGACTGATTCGTATTTTCATCTGTTCAATGAGAATCACCTTAATCACCGAAGCACTGATGGAATTTACCTCAACCAAACGCTCTCCAATACGCTTATCATCATTGGCATTTAAGCTTTGGCTCAATTCTTCCTCACTAATCAATCCCTTACTCACCAAAAGAGATCCAAATGGATTCTTGGTATCATTACTATCAACGTTAAAAATAAGACCCTTATGAAAATAAATCCTACCGTGTATATTATTTTTTCTTGATTGAAGTTGCAAAAATCCTGTGAACTTTTCTTCGTGGGCACTCGCTAAAAAAAGAGGAAGTTGCTCTCCTCGAATTTTATTGTTCTCTATGAGAAGTGAGTAAACTTCTTGGTTCCGATCAATAAAAGATTGCAAGGGGCTCTCATTTTGATTTTCTTGCAGCTCAAGACATTTATGGACAGATTGAATTAAAGTTTCAATACTAAAGGGCTTTGTTAAATAGTATTTAGATTGAGCCAATTGAAGGGCTCGGTCCATAAATTCTTGCTTTTTGAAAATACCACTCATCATAATGATATGTGGCTCGCTTCCACAAAGAAGGCGTATGGCTTGCGCAAGTTCGACACCATTTTGCCCCGGCAACATACAATCAATAATATAACATTGAAAATAACCTGATTTTATATGATTCATAGCCTGGTGGCTATGCAAAGCAAGGGTCACTTTGTAGCCATTTCTACTCAAAGCTTCCACCATCGCCGAACTAAGAGACGTGTCATCTTCACAAATAAGTATAGAGATATCTGATTTTTTCATCGCCTTTTAGAACATCGGCCTATGAAGCGATTTACTTAAGCTGCGGGTGTGAACTGCCTCAGAGAGAGACCGCTTATAAGTTGAACACTTTGAAGAAGACTTATTGAAATTCTAAAAGTCACCGAATCTAGATATGAGAGAATCATTTGAGAGTCCATGAAGTTGGCGCCGAGCTCTCCCTGGCAATGAGAACAGAGAGAACAAAAGAAATAGAGAGAGTAGAGACGCCAGCAAGACCACTGAGTTCAAGTGAAGGAAAGTTCCATGGCTAAGATATTATTGGTTGATGACGATGCAGATATGTTAGAAATTGCGGCCAAGACTTTATCCAATGCCAACCACCAGGCCCATACGGCTTTGGATGCCCTTTCTGCTCTAGATATCCTCAATGGAGAGACCTTTGATGCTCTCATTACAGATGCAAATATGCCCCACCACTCCGGCTATGAACTCGTTCAAACCCTGCGCAATGATTCACATTTTGATAAAATGGCGGTGGCACTACTTACGGGGAGACGCAACAGGCAAGATATTGAAAAAGCCTTAAAATTAGGAGTTGACGATTATATTATCAAGCCCTTTGATCCTCTTTTATTTCTTACAAAAGTTGAGCTTCTGCTCCAACAAAAAAGAGGGCAAGACCCCTCTCAAGGTTCACCAGAAGTTCACCTTAAAGATACATCTATTTGCACTGAGGCAAAGGTAGAGCTTGAGGCGCGCTTAGAGACCCTCTCTGAAGTGAATATCACTCTGACAACAGACTATAAAATGGAATCTGGACAAATATTGAATCTCAAGACAAGCCTTTTTGATGAGCTAGGCATTGCCCCGCCCGCCTTTAAGGTTTTATCTTCAATAAAGAAGGAGCAACACTGGTTGACCACTCTTCTTTTTGTCGGTACCAATGATTTTATTCTTCAAAAAATCCGTGCCCATATTTATAAGAGTTCGGGTTCTAGAGTTGCTTAGGAGAAATTTGTGAGAATACTGCTTGCCGAAGACGACGATAATATCTCAACCATTGCCAGACTAGCTCTGGAGCAATTCGGTCAGCATAAAGTGGACCTCGCCAAAGACGGTCAAACGGCCCTTGAAATGGCCATTGAACATGGTTACGATCTCATTCTTCTCGACCGCATGATGCCTAAAATGAATGGACTGGATATGTGTCTTAAATATAAAAGTCACCCCCAAAGCCATACCCCCATCATCTTTCTAAGCGCAAGATGTCATGACAAGGATGTAAAAACCTTCTGCGAACTGGGGCAGGGATTTATTCCAAAACCCTTTGACCCCACTCATCTTTGTCAACAAATTGATGAGATTATGAAAATCCAAGAACAAAATCAAGAACAGATGATGACGTCTTTGGAGAAAACTTGACATGGAATCTATTCGCCTACGCATCTTATTGGTGATGTTCGGGGCTCTTCTTTCTGTAGGAGGTTTTGGATACCTTACAGCCAAAGCCCATTTTCAGTATATAAGCTTGAACAAAGAACTTCTCAGTAGTCATGAATTGGTATATTTCGCCAAAATGATTTCTCATCACCCATCCTTTGAACAATCCACCTTTGAGAATATGAAGAAGTATCGCTCTCAACTTTCTCTTAAAAAGAGAGCTAAGACCTTCAGTGACCTCATTCAGTCTTATGCCGACAAAAATCATCCGCTGGTTCAGAAAAGAGTCAAGATTGTGATTCAAAATGAAGCTCAATATGTAAATAAAATTCAGGTAAAAACGAATCGTTTGGAGAAGAAGATTCAACTCTATGGACTTGCCAGCCTTAGTGCCGTAGCTTTATTTATGGTGATTCTCTTTGCTTATATTCAAGCTTCAATATTTGCTCCTTTGAGAAATCTTTTTTGTAAAATGATTGAATTTTTAAACAATCGCTACACTTATCAATTTACAAACCCTAGGCCCGATGAAGTTGGAAAGCTTCATGCCACATTCAATGCTCTCGCTCAAAGGGTGATAAGCAATATAGAGGAACTAAGGTCTCTTGACCGAGCTAAATCTGATTTTCTCAGTATTGCTAGCCATGAACTACGAACTCCTCTTACGTCTATTAAGGGTTCTTTGAGTTTACTAAAAAGTGGCGTGGTTGGAGAAGTCAACCCTCAAGTGACTCACCTGATGACCATTGCAGAGACAGAAACAGATCGCCTGATAAGATTAGTGAATGAAATTCTAGACCTTGCCAAAATTGGGGCAAAAAAGTTTCCATTAAATCGAAATTGGCACTCCTTAAATGATATTGTTGACCAAACTTTTGAAGCCATTGCGGGGTTGGCTCAAACGGCTGGCGTCCGACTGTCCTATGATAAGTTCCAAAATGTTGATATTTATGTGGATAACAATCGCATGCAACAAGTGTTTACGAATTTACTTTCCAATGCGATTAAGTATAGTCCCAAGGATGTTCCCGTAACAGTCTCTTCTTACATCAAACAAGAGCGACTTGTCATCGAAGTCCGTGACCAAGGCCGAGGTATTGCCCCTAAAGATCAGGAGCTTATTTTTGAACAATTCCGCCAAACCACAGGCCCCGACAATCCTCTCGTCAAAGGGACGGGCCTGGGCCTCTCTATTGCCAAGGCCATTGTCGAGGAACATGGTGGCTATATTGGAGTTCATTCAGATTTAGGGCATGGTTGCGCCTTTTATTTTATTCTTCCCCAGTGGAAGTTTGCTGAATTCACCCAAGAGGCCCTAACTGATGAAAAGGTCCCCGCTGATGAAAAGGTCCTCGCCGATGAAAAGGTCCCCGCTGATAAAAAGACCCTCGCTGATAAAAAGACCCTCGCTGATAAAAAGACCCTCGCTGATAAAAAGACCCTCGCCGATCAGAAAATCCCCACAAACCAGAAAATTTCACCCCTCATAGGCCAAGAAGAAGCTCCCACAGGTCAAAAAGAAGTGCGAGAGATTTTATGAGCATTGAAAACACACTGAAAGAACTCTATCTTAGCTATATTCAAAGCCTGCCTGAAAAAATTCAAGCCTTGGAAACCCATCTTCACAACAACGATCAGGTCGCCCTTCGAGACAACTTTCACCGCATGAAAGGCTCTGGTGCCACATACGGTGTCCCCGAGATATCTGAGCTTAGTGCTGTCATGGAGCAGCTTTGCAAAAGGGAGCATCTCGACCTCCAAAAGGTGATTCCTCCAGCCTTAAATATTCTCAACGACATCTATGGGAAAAGAAAACACTCCCCCCAAGAAAACTCAACTTTTAAGGACGCATCTAAGGTATCCCCTCCCTACATCCTTGAGGATGATCCAAGGTTCTTAGACTTAAAGACCTTTTAAGACCAAACCTTTTAAAGCCTTTTAGTGAATTGTCTTAGCGAATCGTTCTTTGATCAGCAATTCCCGTCGAAAAATAGTTTAGGCCACAGTAGTGGCTTCCAAAAGATTCGCCTCAAAAAGAGTTCGTAGACTTTTGCCTAAGTATCTGTTTGAATATTTGTTGTTGCACATCAGACCAAGGAGGGTTCGTCATGTCGCATCAACATTTTAGAAAAGGTCTATCCGCTTCAGGAATGTATTCCCTGTTACACAGTAAATCTCTTGCAGTTCCAGATATAAGATCGCAGCGTCCCCATAGGATTCCTCTGAGCGATGCCATTATGTCATCGTGGCAATGTTTGCCTTGAAAGATCCATCCATGCTTCAGTTTTGTGATCGTGTCCATGACCCAGTGGCAAAAAACAACCTACACCATTTGTTTCAAATAGGCCAAATTCCTAGTGATACGGCTATGCGAGAGATTTTAGATCCTGTTCCAACCCGTGAGTTTCAAAATTTTTTTAAATCTTTGTTTACCGTAGCTCAAAGAGGGAAGGTTTTGGAGGGTTACCCATATTTGGGTGGAAAATATCTTCTCAGCATTGATGGAACAGGTGCCTTTAGCTCCTCGACTATTCATTGTGAGAATTGTTGTATAAAGAATCATCGTGATGAGACGAAGACCTACTATCATCAAATGTTAGCAGGAGTGATTGTTCACCCCGATAAGAAACAGGTTATACCTATTGCTCCAGAGCCCATTTCAAACACAGATGGATCGAGCAAAAATGATTGTGAGCGTAATGCAGCCAAACGACTCCTTGAAGATTTTCGCAGGGAACACCCTCACCTTCCAGTGATTGTTATTGAGGATGGATTGGCTTCCAATGCTCCTCACATCACTCTTCTTAACGAATTAAAATTAAGTTATATTTTAGGCTGTAAGATGGGGGACCACAAAGTTTTATTTGAGTTTGTAAATGGAGCAGATAGCTTAGGAACAGTTTCTCACTTCACCGTGGTAGAGAATGGAGTGACACCATAGGTGTTCGTGGTTTTTTATTCTTTCATAGCAAGACCTTTTTAGCCATATTCATTGATGTTTTTCGCCGTCGGTAGTTTGTGTCATAAATTTCATGGGAGAATATCTTGATCTTCTCTATCAAAATATTTAAATACTTTTGAGATGAGCTTAGGAGATATTTGATAAAATCAGAGGCTAATAAGACGGTAACCTTAGCAACTCTTTGAAACGATGTGGAGTCATTTTGTTCCTTATTGAGTTTAGTTCGTAACATTCATGGGGGCGCCTTGCTTCCCCACCCACGCCCATGAATCTTATCTAGGCCCCCACTTCTTTGCACGAAGCAACTCGGTGGACAGCTTCGCTGGTCTATATAATTGGCCTCTTTTAGTTACTCTGGACTTTTGATGGTATTTTTGTCATGTATGATTCCGATACAATAAAGGATAAAGCAATAACATTATTGGAAGGTGATAAGATGAGTGGCCGTTGAATAGATTGGTAATTTTAATTCCGTGAAGTAACATGGTCTTGAGCTTTGGATCGAACCCACGCATGTACCTGCACTCTGAGTGTATGGACGTATAGTAAGTTGACCTATTTTCGCATTATTTTAGAATTTATGGCAAAATCCCAAGGCTCTAGTTTTATCACCTTCTTTTTTTCTAACAGAAAGGAGGAGTCATGTGGATATTATTTATAGTTCTGTTTGTGGAATAGATGTTCATCAACATATGTTGATGTGTACGATTGTCAAAGTGGAAGACGGTAAGAAGAAGTTTTTCACAAAAGAGTTCAAGAATTTTCCAAAAAATTTTCCTAGAATGCGCTCTTGGATGAAGCCACATAAGGTTGAGAGAGTTCTTTTTGAGAGCACAGGGATTTATTGGAATTCTTTATACGATGATTTGACAGAAAAAGGTTATGAAGTAGATGTTATCAATGCCTTTCATGTCAAAAATATTACTGGTAAAAAAACTGACGTGTTGGATAGCCAGTGGATTGCAGAGCTTGGTGCTTGTGGTCTTCTAAGAGCTAGCTTCATTCCTCCACGTGAGATTCGTTCTATTAGACTTTTGGCTCGTTATCGTACAAAAACGATCCGCCAAATATCTTCGGAACAAAATCGTATGTATAAGGTTCTTGAATATTCAGGCATTCGTTTAACCTATGCAATGTCTAAAGCTGACTGCGTATCTGGTATGGCCATGATTCGTGCCATAGCTAATGGAGAGAGATCAGTTTCTAAATTGATGTCTCTTGCCAGAGGGTCTTTACGTCAAAAGACCGAAGAATTTTCTTACGCCCTGTCGGGAAAGATGACGGAAGAAAATCGTTTTGTTCTTCAACGCATTCTTGATCGAATAGATTTTTTGAAAAAAGAATGCTCTCAAATTGAAGAAGAACTTTTCATTCGTATGAAACCCTATGAAAGGCAGTGGCATCTACTCCAGACTATACCTGGAATTGACGAATTAAGTGCAGCGCTTTTGATTGCAGAAATAGGAGGCAATGTGAAGTCTTTTAAAAATAAAGGAAATTTTTGCTCCTGGATGGGGATTTGCCCATCCAATAATGAGAGCGCAGGAAAAAAAGTCTTCACGAACGAGGAAAGCGAACACATATGTGAAATCGTTGGTATGTGAGATGGCCAATAGTGCTATTAAGACGAATTCACAATTCAAAGGCAAATACCAATCACTTGTTATAAGGCGTGGGCACAAGAGATCAGTGATTGCCGTTGGTCACAAAATGATGGGAGTTGTTTATTCAGTCATAAGTAATGACACCCCCTACAAAGACCCTGGAATTGACTATGAAAAGCTCATGGTGAAAAAAAATGCACCAAGGTGGATTAGAGCGTTAAAAAAGTATGATTTCATGTAATGTAGGATGATTTAAAAACTCGGACATTTGAAAAAATTCGAAGAACGGATAGTGGATTCGTGCGTCCAAACTACCCCGGAGATTCATAGTAACTCTTTGAAACGATGTGGAGTCATTTTGTTCCTTATTGAGTTTAGTTCGTAACATTCATGGGGGCGCCTTGCTTCCCCACCCACGCCCATGAATCTTATCTAGGCCCCCACTTCTTTGCACGAAGCAACTCGGTGGACAGCTTCGCTGGTCTATATAATTGGCCTCTTTTAGTTACTCTGGACTTTTGATGGTATTTTTGTCATGTATGATTCCGATACAATAAAGGATAAAGCAATAACATTATTGGAAGGTGATAAGATGAGTGGCCGTTGAATAGATTGGTAATTTTAATTCCGTGAAGTAACATGGTCTTGAGCTTTGGATCGAACCCACGCATGTACCTGCACTCTGAGTGTATGGACGTATAGTAAGTTGACCTATTTTCGCTTTAGAATTTATGGCAAAATCCCAAGGCTCTAGTTTTATCACCTTCTTTTTTTCTAACAGAAAGGAGGAGTCATGTGGATATTATTTATAGTTCTGTTTGTGGAATAGATGTTCATCAACATATGTTGATGTGTACGATTGTCAAAGTGGAAGACGGTAAGAAGAAGTTTTTCACAAAAGAGTTCAAGAATTTTCCAAAAAATTTTCCTAGAATGCGCTCTTGGATGAAGCCACATAAGGTTGAGAGAGTTCTTTTTGAGAGCACAGGGATTTATTGGAATTCTTTATACGATGATTTGACAGAAAAAGGTTATGAAGTAGATGTTATCAATGCCTTTCATGTCAAAAATATTACTGGTAAAAAAACTGACGTGTTGGATAGCCAGTGGATTGCAGAGCTTGGTGCTTGTGGTCTTCTAAGAGCTAGCTTCATTCCTCCACGTGAGATTCGTTCTATTAGACTTTTGGCTCGTTATCGTACAAAAACGATCCGCCAAATATCTTCGGAACAAAATCGTATGTATAAGGTTCTTGAATATTCAGGCATTCGTTTAACCTATGCAATGTCTAAAGCTGACTGCGTATCTGGTATGGCCATGATTCGTGCCATAGCTAATGGAGAGAGATCAGTTTCTAAATTGATGTCTCTTGCCAGAGGGTCTTTACGTCAAAAGACCGAAGAATTTTCTTACGCCCTGTCGGGAAAGATGACGGAAGAAAATCGTTTTGTTCTTCAACGCATTCTTGATCGAATAGATTTTTTGAAAAAAGAATGCTCTCAAATTGAAGAAGAACTTTTCATTCGTATGAAACCCTATGAAAGGCAGTGGCATCTACTCCAGACTATACCTGGAATTGACGAATTAAGTGCAGCGCTTTTGATTGCAGAAATAGGAGGCAATGTGAAGTCTTTTAAAAATAAAGGAAATTTTTGCTCCTGGATGGGGATTTGCCCATCCAATAATGAGAGCGCAGGAAAAAAAGTCTTCACGAACGAGGAAAGCGAAACACATATGTGAAATCGTTGGTATGTGAGATGGCCAATAGTGCTATTAAGACGAATTCACAATTCAAAGGCAAATACCAATCACTTGTTATAAGGCGTGGGCACAAGAGATCAGTGATTGCCGTTGGTCACAAAATGATGGGAGTTGTTTATTCAGTCATAAGTAATGACACCCCCTACAAAGACCCTGGAATTGACTATGAAAAGCTCATGGTGAAAAAAAATGCACCAAGGTGGATTAGAGCGTTAAAAAAGTATGATTTCATGTAATGTAGGATGATTTAAAAACTCGGACATTTGAAAAAATTCGAAGAACGGATAGTGGATTCGTGCGTCCAAACTACCCCGGAGATTCATAGTAACTATTCAGGGGGTGCCGCATTAATTCGAACAATTTTTTTAAAAAAAGTATAAAAATTCTTGACAAGTTTTTGAAGCAAACGACCTCTTTCATTTGTTCTTTATCGAATATGTTCCTGCATATGCCTTAAACTCTCTGAGAGCCATAGTATTGAAAGATTGTGAAACATAGGTCGCGGGGGGCACTTCTCATTCCTTTTGCTTCTTAGAACGAATCCTAGTGCATTTTTTTTAATGAAAAAAAGGCATGTTAATATTTTCATAAGGTAAGTATGAAAATAGAAATATTGACGTGTCTTCAGCCATAAATAAAATCAGGAAGCTTCTTAAGAAAGAGAAGTCCCTTTCTCCCGCTTTTATTGTGGCCATTGAGTTGTTGATCAAAATCATCACTATTCTAGTAAATCAAAAAAAATTAAATAGTCAAAACAGTAGTATTGCCCCTTCTCAAGATCCGAATGGCCCTAAAAAGAAACCTAAGGAAGAAACTGGTAAGAAGCCAGGAGGACAACCCGGACACGAAGGAGCTACTTTAAAACCCGTGGATACTCCAGACAAGGTGGAGTTCATTTCTATTAATAAAGAGGAACTTCCTCCAGGTGATTACATTTCTTCTGGAGTTGAAAAGCGTCAAGTATTTGAGGTAGACCTTTCTGTGCATGTCACGGAGTATCAAGGAGAAATCCTCGAAGACCAAGATGGGAATCAGTGGGTTGCAGGTTTTCCAGAAGGAATCAATAACCCAACTCAATATGGCCCTTCTGTGAAAGCTCACTCAGTTTATATGTCCCAGTTTCAGTTAATCCCTCATCTTCGAGTCGCAAGTTACTTTAATCAATGGGGTCTATCGCTTGCTGGATCTACGGTACACAATTTTAACAAATCTGCCTTTGATGTTAGGCGCCAATTAAAATTTGAGGGAAAAAGCTACCGATTGAAGGAAGCTTCAAACCGACTTGTCAAGATAAAAAATTAAAGGTAGGGTGAGCCCATCTTGTCAGATCGCCCTAAATGGCCTGGTTTGCCCGCCCACAAATGGCCTGGTTTAACCCGCCCATCGGGGTTAACTCACCAAAAGCATCTTCAATTTTCCACAATTCTTTGTAGTTGATAATAATCTCATCTGCCGTCAAGTCTTTGACATTTGTAAGGACGGCAAAAAAACCATCAATTTTTTCATCTAATTCTATTTGTTCTGCATTTAATTCAGGTTTTTTATTTTTGTCGTCAGCCATCTTTACATATTTCTTATAACCTTTATTGGAAACAAAAGTACTAGACTGAACACCTTTAGAAGATAGTTTTCCTTCGATCTTTTCAAGAAGGGATTCTCTAGATTTTTTATCTCTCTCTGCTCTTTTCCTAGACCAAGTCACAATACATCTATGCCCCCCATGGTCTGTTTCGTAAACAGCAAGCTCATTCTCATATACCCAGCTAAAACGATTTAAATCATAGACCTCTTGTTTCTTTTCTTTTTTTAAAGATCCAAGCTTCATACCAACAATAAACTCGCTTTGATCCTCACTGAGTTTGTCAGTATTAGCCTTTGATAAAAGCCCCCTATCAGCCACAAAAATGAAACGGCGTACATTAAACTTTTTTCTCATTTTATCAACAATATCTGAAAGCGTCTTGCCTTCAAAAGTATTACCAGGGAAAACCTCAAAACCTAAAGGGATGCCATCCCGATTCACCAACAAACCAAAGACAACTTGGGTGCAGTCTGATCGTCTCTCTTTACTATAGCCAAATTGACGAAGTTTCCCTAAGTCTGTTCTTGTACTCTCGAAGCGTAAGGTTGTTAAATCATACAACACAATGTCTACTTGGAAATTAAATAAATCTCGCCCCACCCAATAAAGCGAGTTCTCTATTTCATCCTTATGGGAGGCAAGTAAGTCCATAGACCGATAAATATGCTGGAGACTCAAATCACCCTTAATCATGTCTGGGTAAAAAGATTTTTGCCAATACTCAAAAACCTTTAACTTGGAACTAGGAGCAATAAATCGGCTGGCAACTAAGGTAAAAATCACCTTACATCCCGAGTTTGACAGCAGCATCTGCGTTAAAATGCGAAATTTCCAGAAATTGGGGTTGTACTGAAATATAATGGTAGCTGCTGGAAAAATTAAAATTGACGTAAAAAAAGTGTAGAAAACAAAATAGGATTTTATCGTTTTAAATATTGATATATCATAGAAATATGTAGAAAATATCCTCATGTACATCCAAACGACTAAAAACTCAAAAGGTCAGTGCTACTACCACCTTGTGGAGTCCTACAGAGAAAAAGGCAAATCCAAAAAACGCATGCTCATGTCCTTAGGTAAGGCTGGAGAAGGAGGAGAGGATAAGATTAATAGTTTGGCGCAGGCCGTATCCCGCCACCGAGAGCTTCTCACTGTGAGTCAATTGGCTAAGGAGCTTTACATCGAAGAGACTTTCATTTTGGGTCCCTTGCTGATTTTACAAAAGTTGTTTGATCAACTGGGTATCAATAAGACCCTCAAAGACATAAAAGATTCTCATGAGAAAGTTCAATTTGATTTATGTAAGGTGATTTTTACCTTAGTTGCCATCCGATTTATTGCTCCTAGTTCCAAGTTAAAGGTTTTTGAGTATTGGCAAAAATCTTTTTACCCAGACATGATTAAGGGTGATTTGAGTCTCCAGCATATTTATCGGTCTATGGACTTACTTGCCTCCCATAAGGATGAAATAGAGAACTCGCTTTATTGGGTGGGGCGAGATTTATTTAATTTCCAAGTAGACATTGTGTTGTATGATTTAACAACCTTACGCTTCGAGAGTACAAGAACAGACTTAGGGAAACTTCGTCAATTTGGCTATAGTAAAGAGAGACGATCAGACTGCACCCAAGTTGTCTTTGGTTTGTTGGTGAATCGGGATGGCATCCCTTTAGGTTTTGAGGTTTTCCCTGGTAATACTTTTGAAGGCAAGACGCTTTCAGATATTGTTGATAAAATGAGAAAAAAGTTTAATGTACGCCGTTTCATTTTTGTGGCTGATAGGGGGCTTTTATCAAAGGCTAATACTGACAAACTCAGTGAGGATCAAAGCGAGTTTATTGTTGGTATGAAGCTTGGATCTTTAAAAAAAGAAAAGAAACAAGAGGTCTATGATTTAAATCGTTTTAGCTGGGTATATGAGAATGAGCTTGCTGTTTACGAAACAGACCATGGGGGGCATAGATGTATTGTGACTTGGTCTAGGAAAAGAGCAGAGAGGGATAAAAAATCTAGAGAATCCCTTCTTGAAAAGATCGAAGGAAAACTATCTTCTAAAGGTGTTCAGTCTAGTACTTTTGTTTCCAATAAAGGTTATAAGAAATATGTAAAGATGGCTGACGACAAAAATAAAAAACCTGAATTAAATGCAGAACAAATAGAATTAGATGAAAAAATTGATGGTTTTTTTGCCGTCCTTACAAATGTCAAAGACTTGACGGCAGATGAGATTATTATCAACTACAAAGAATTGTGGAAAATTGAAGATGCTTTTGGTGAGTTAAAAGGGACTTTGAAAACACGTCCTGTTTTCCATTGGACAGACCAGAGGATTATTGGACATTTAACTCTATGCTTTTTAACTTATCTTTGTGAGGCCCACCTTACAAAATGTTTAAGAGATAAGAAGATGAACCTAAAAAGCCCAGCCATAGGCATTGGTCATGTTAAAGAGCGACCTTTAACTGTTGTAGAGGCCATGAGGGAACTCAAGGAAGTTAGGGCTATCCCTGTTAAAATTCGTGATCAAGTCATTTGGACCCGCACAGATATCACTGGCAATGCCAACTCCTTATTTAAAGCCGCAGGCGTCCCCATCCCTCCCAGAATCCTTAATGCCCACAAGTGTGGATAAACAAAATACAACTATATGCGTTAATCCTTTAATATCATTCGTTTGACGCAGATGCTGCTGTCAAACTCGGGAGGTTGTTAAATCATACAACACAATGTCTACTTGGAAATTAAATAAATCTCGCCCCACCCAATAAAGCGAGTTCTCTATTTCATCCTTATGGGAGGCAAGTAAGTCCATAGACCGATAAATATGCTGGAGACTCAAATCACCCTTAATCATGTCTGGGTAAAAAGATTTTTGCCAATACTCAAAAACCTTTAACTTGGAACTAGGAGCAATAAATCGGCTGGCAACTAAGGTAAAAATCACCTTACATAAATCAAATTGAACTTTCTCATGAGAATCTTTTATGTCTTTGAGGGTCTTATTGATACCCAGTTGATCAAACAACTTTTGTAAAATCAGCAAGGGACCCAAAATGAAAGTCTCTTCGATGTAAAGCTCCTTAGCCAATTGACTCACAGTGAGAAGCTCTCGGTGGCGGGATACGGCCTGCGCCAAACTATTAATCTTATCCTCTCCTCCTTCTCCAGCCTTACCTAAGGACATGAGCATGCGTTTTTTGGATTTGCCTTTTTCTCTGTAGGACTCCACAAGGTGGTAGTAGCACTGACCTTTTGAGTTTTTAGTCGTTTGGATGTACATGAGGATATTTTCTACATATTTCTATGATATATCAATATTTAAAACGATAAAATCCTATTTTGTTTTCTACACTTTTTTTACGTCAATTTTAATTTTTCCAGCAGCTACCATTATATTTCAGTACAACCCCAATTTCTGGAAATTTCGCATTTTAACGCAGATGCTGCTGTCAAACTCGGGATGTACTGGCCATATCCACATATCCATGGTTTCAAAAGGCTAGACGAAGGGCAAGCTTATTTTGTGCATAGATTTGTTGCCTGGTTTGTTGAAGAGTGTGAGGCATGACTTTGGCAGTTAGGTGACCAAAGGAGTAGCGTGACTCATAACGATATGCGTTAGTTTCGGCCTAAAACTTCTTGCGATAAAGTTGCAATGTGTCTTACCATAAAATGGTGGGGGGGCGATGTTGGCAGGATGACTTACAAAGCAAGGATGTTTTGGCATCGTCCTTTTTTTTATCCCACAGATTTTCTTTTCTTTATTTCATTTTCATCTCTATTTCTTATAGTGGTCTCTTTAGTTATGATGGAGCGACTACCACATACACCTTAACTACAACTGCGAATGCACTCAAGTTACTTCTTAGTCACCTCTTTCGGACGAATGTATAGTATTTAATTATTATAATAATTAACATTGTCCTTTGGAATAAGAAAATATAATTTTTAGGAATGGAATATTTTATAGCCCTAAGCCTAATGCAATGCGCTAAATTGATGGGAAGTTTTGCAATGGGCCTTGGTGCCCTTAGGAGAAACTCTGGGTTTTCTCTTATTTCTATGATGATAGCGACTTCTATTATGGGATTTTCCATGTCTGCTCTGGTTTCATTGATGGTTCGTCAGGAAAAGGGAGGAGTGGATTTAGGTCACAGGTTCGACAATGCTCGCTTACAGCAAAGTCTTTTGAGTGCGATGATGAATTCTGAAATATGCACTTGTCATTTTGTCGTCGATTCAGGTTCTACAGTGACTTTAGATACACAGGGGTTAGGGGATATTCCAATGGGCTTTGTTCGAAGTAGCTGTGATTTTTCATCCCAAGATAATATTCTTGTGGAGGCGGGAGTTCATGTGCCTGGAAGCAGCGCCTTAATGGTGGAAAACATCAAGGTGACAGATATTAAATTCACGGGGACAGCCGACAGGTATTCAGGAAATCTCAGTGTGGAATACAACCAAGAAAGCTTGCCCTATCCCATGGGGACTTTTTTTATTCCCCTTGTTTTAATAGTGGATTCAGAATTAGGCACAGGTGTGGCGCATCCTATTGAATCTTGCTGGAACTCTGAATCACAGGGTGAGGAAAGTCCTTGGAGTGAGGTCAATAATGGGAATGGTGGGGGAGGAGGAGGTAGCACCAATGATGGGAGTGAGGCTGAAAGTGCCAGCGGATTTTATAATGCTTGCATGCTTATGGACTTCTCTTCAGATGAGGATAGAGATGGACGAACTTTAGTGGGTTGCGGGGGCACTGCAAATATTTTTCGCCCCCCCCATAGCACGGCTTTTGGGTTTGGCGCGGGGTTACTCTCCGGGAGTGGAGACAATACTTATTTGGGTTATAGTGCTGGGGGAGAGCATATAGGAAATCAAAGTACTTTTGTGGGCTACCGTGCGGGGCAGAGGGCTGGGAATGCCTCGGCAAATACGGCCATTGGTTATGATGCTGGAAGGTATGCCCAAGGGGGGAGACAGGTTTTTGTGGGAGCTTGGGCCGGGGAAAGTGAGGAGGGGGCCATTGGAGAGGAAAATGTTTTTGTGGGAATGGGGGCTGGTCAACGCAACAGGAACGGAAGTAGAAATGTCGCCTTTGGTTTAAAAGCAGGAGCTAATAATAATGATGCCAATGATAATGTGATATTGGGTCATTATGCTTTGCAAACGACCAATGAAGGTTTCAATGTCGTTGTAGGTTACGAGGCTGGTTCAAATTTTACAAAGAACAATCAAGTTTTCTTAGGTTATCAGGCCGGTAAATACATAAGCACAGGGGATAGAAATATTTTTGTAGGTGCTTTTTCAGGAGGAGATAGCTCTGTGACAGGAGAGGATAATGTCTTTATGGGCTATAAGACGGGCCACTATAATCGAGGTTCTAGAAATGTTTTTCTAGGGGAATCTACAGGGTATGGAAAGAGTGGCTTTGAAGCCCAAGAAAATACATTTGCGGGATATGGGACAGGTTTTTTAGGAGAGAACTTAAATACAAACACAGTGGTGGGTGAAGAGGCCGGGCAGTATCTGATAAATGCGGACAGTAATGTGTTGGTGGGTCGAAGGGCGGCTTATAAAGCATCCGTTGGCCACAGGAACGTGGTGCTAGGTGAGAGAGCTTTGGAGTACAGTGCTTCTTTAAAAGATGACAGTATTTATATAGGACGAAAGTTAGGTGGTGGGTCTTCCAGTGCCTCACTGCAATCATCAGAACTTATTTTAGGGGTGGAAGCTGAAGAGTGGAGATGGTTGACAGGGGATATTTCTTCAACGGGCAATCTCTATCTCAACGGTCAGCAAGTGGCTCTCACAAGCTCCAGAGAACTAAAGAAAAATATTCACCCTATAAAGAATATTAGAAAATATGTTAATAGTCTCATTCAAACGCCTTTGTTTATCTATCAGTATAAAGATAAGAATCTTCAACCTCAAAAAATTCGTATGGGATTTATATCTGAAGAACTTCCTGAGCACTTACAGATAAAGAAAAAAGGGAAACTTTCTCATCCCGACTGGCCAAGTATTTATGGTTCTTTTTGGGCGAGTATTCAATATATTTATGGTGTGCTGCAAAGGCTCGAAAAGACCTTTCCTTTGAGGGTAAAAAAAGTGATCGATGCAACAAGATATTTCCATGGTCAGCAAAATGGATTGATAGAAGATACAATGGACTCAAGACAAGAACTTTTAAAAATGAAAAATCAACTCTCCCAGGCATCTCAAGAACTTGAGGCTGCCAAGAGAGAACTTATGGAATTAAAAACAAGCATAAGAGAAAAATGGAAAGACGTCGAAGAAAAGTTTCCTAGGTTGAAGAACTGGGCGGCATCTAGGTCGGAGTTTATATCTAAGCCTCTATTGGAACCTATGTTTATTATGAATTGATGAGGTTATTCATGAATGGCTCTATGGAATGGAGCGTGATGAAACAGCGGAATATTTCGGGTTTATCTTCTCAAGGGGGAGTGACTCTTATATCTGCATTGGTCGCGGTGCTTGTGATCAGTATGGCCTCGCTTTCTTTGGTATCTATGCAAGTCTCTCAAAAAAAGCAATCCTTAGCTTTAAAGCAGAAGCTTGCCCATATTGGTTTGGGGGCTTTTATTACAAAGGTTTTTTACAGCGGTGTTTGCTCTTGTCACTTTCATGCTGAAATCAATACGGGGGCACCCGAGGGAAGTCTCTTTTTAGATACATCAAATACAGATGTGGCCAGCAGTATTCCTTTAGAATCCATAAGAACAGGTTGTGAATTTAGTGGTAACGATAATGTGATTGTGAGGGCCAATGAGGAGGTGGTTCGTAGTGGGGGCCTTGTGGTGGGAGATATTATCGTTAAAGACCTCCTGGCGACAGGGTCTTCTGATGTCTATTCTGGAAATCTTGTTGTTAGCTACACAGAGTCCAGTCAAAAGTTGCTTTTGGAGCCGATTTCTATACCTCTCGTTTTGTCCATTGACTCAAGCTTAGGCACTCCTGAAGCAAGGCCCATTCAATTTTGTTGGCAAGGTGAGGGCGACGTGGCTGTAGAGCAAGTCGACGGTGATGATGGTAATGGCAATGGTAGTGGAGAGATCGAGAGCGAGGATATGTCAGGGCTTGCCTGTGCCCATGTGACGGACGCCACAGGGACGGAGGATGATGGAAGCAGTCTTGTTGGCTGTAAGACATCAGATGTGGTCACGGCTGAAAAGACGGCACTGGGCTTTGAGGCGGGGAGCAATGATGAGATCTACGGTAACAATACTTATTTGGGTTTTAAAGCTGGATCATCTATGGCTTTGGGGAAGGGAACTTTTTTAGGTTTTAGGGCGGGTGAGAATTTTAATGGTCAGTATAATACGATGGTTGGTTCTCTTTCTGGAAATAGTTCTTGGAATATAACGTATGGGCATGTGCTTATAGGGATGGATGTGGGGAGGGGGCATAGCAGTAGCTATTACAGCCAGAATATTTTAATAGGAACCTATACAGGACAAAGCGCGGCGAGGCATGCTCTTTTTATTGGAAACGAAACCGGGCAACAAGCCGAAAAGGGGTTTATTATAGGCCACGGTGCGGGAGTATCTTCTAGCACCAGTTCCTTGGATACCTTTGTAGGAAATGGGGTGGGAAAGAATAACCAATCTTTGGGGGGCAGTGTGGTGGTGGGTTATGAGGCTGCTATGGGTGAAGAGGTGGCTCTTGGTATTGGGATCGGCCGATCTTCTGGAAAAGGGGGTATTCATAGGGCTTTCATGGTAGGTTTTGAGGCGGGGCAAAAAGGTGCGGGGAAATATGGCCTTTTCTTGGGAGGGCAAGCGGGCTCGAATCTTGAAAGTGGAGATTATAATAATTTTATTGGTTTCCAGGCGGGGTTTCAAAAGACATCTGGGCATTCGAATACCTATGCGGGGGCCTTTTCGGGGCACAGTGACCAGAGTGCCACTGGAAATACTTGTGTAGGCTGGAGTTCTTGCTATGACAATGAAACGGGGATAAATAACACCATTCTGGGGGCTCATGCTGGAAAGAGCCATCTTGGGTCCAACAATATATTTATTGGCAAAGGAGTGGGCTCTTTATCGTCTCATGCAAATCTTAATGCAACACTCATGGTGGGAACCGAGAGTCATCAAGAATGGCTGGTCGGAGAGATGTCATCCGTTTCAACCATGCTTTTAAATGGTAACCCCATAACCATTCAAAGCTCAAGAGCTTTGAAGAAAAATATATATCCTGTGAAGAATCTTAAAAAATATTTTCAATGGATGTTGGAAACTCCCCTATTTACTTACCAATACAAGGACCCAAAACTTCAACCTGATAAGATGCGTATGGGTATTATTTCTGAAGAACTTCCTGAGATTTTGCAAATCAAAAGAAAGGGTAAGTTCTCTCAGCCAGATTGGCCAAGTGTTTATGGAGTTTTTGCAGCCAGTATCAAATGGATTTATATCTCTACCATGAATTTGGAAGATAGCGTATCCACCAAAATGGCGGACATCATGGGTTTGTTGACTTCCATTGAAAGGGATATTCGAGGTATAAGGCAAAAGCTTGATGAGTGGGTGAAGAATCCCTATGTGACGAAGAGGCATATAAAGCAATCCCAAGAGAAGATAAAGAAAATGAGGAGTGAGATAGCAAAGGCAGGCATAGATGTAGATAAGAAGTGGGAAGAACTTATGGGTGAGCCATGATCACAGTGAAGAATATGTACTCTTTAGAGAATACGACTTTTGGTGGAAGTTATGGTTTTGCTATGCTGTCCATTATTTTGTCTATTTCTATTATGAGTGTATCTATGTTGTCTTTTTTATCCAAGATCAATATAGGTACCAAAGAGGTCAAGCACTTATCTAAAAAAATCCAAAGACAGAATATTGAACTTGCTGTTGGGAAGCTTATGGATAGTGAAAAATGCACTTGTCACTTTGATCCAACACAAAATACAAATATTTCTTCCACATCACTTGGAATTAATACGTCCACTTCAGAGGATATCCCACTGGGAGCTCTAAGGACAGGTTGTGATTTTAGCTTGACTAATAATATTTTGATTCAAGATGGAAGTTCCCTAGGGAAGGGTTTGGTGGTAGACAAGGTTAAGGTGTCAAATATTAGGTCAGAGGAGGGGAGCAGTGAAAATTTTTTGGGGGATCTTACTATTACTTATGCCAACGAAGGTCGCCCAGAGGCTTTTCGACCCTCTGTGATCCCTATAACTTTTTCTGTTGATTCTAGTTCAGGGTCGAGTGAAAATCGGCCGGTCAAAAATTGTGAGAGTTTGAGCAACCGTATGACGACACCACCAAGCTTTCCCTGTCACCTTGCGGATACGGAGGCTGGTGCCATGGATGATACAGAGTTGGGTAGCATGGCGGAGGGGCGAACTCTTTTAGGTTGTGGAGGAGCCGTGGATGAAAATCGCTCTGGATCGACAACATCCTTTGGATTTAGGGCTGGGAAGTCTTCGGCTTCGCACATGGGAAGTACTTATTTTGGGTATGAAGCTGGAATGACCCATAATAATATTTATAGCACGATGGTGGGCTATAGGGCGGGAAAGATGTCCATACACTTAAGACGTAGCAATCTCATTGGGTATCGAGCTGGAGAGAATACGAAGTGGGGTCAGAATTTTCATTTCATTGGAGCCGAGGCCGGTCTCAACACATTTACGAGAGTCAATAATATTTTTATAGGAGCTTCAGCAGGAAGGAACAATCGTCGAGGAATGTACAATATTTTCTTGGGCTATGAGGCCGGGCGAGATGGACCTGCTGCAGATGACAATATTTTTATAGGCTATAGGGCTGGGCTTTCAAATGTTGGATATCGGAATACCTTTATTGGATCTCAGGCGGGAGAGGCCAATACTTCAGGGGGAGACTCTGTGGTCATTGGTTATCGTGCTGGTTATGAAAATCCATTTATAAGCAAGAGTGTCCTTTTGGGAAGTTTTGCGGGGAGGGAGAGTGATGGAGGTCAGCACTCTGTGTTTGTAGGTTATTTGTCTGGGAGAAAGAACAGGGGTGATTACAATACATTTGTAGGAAACTATACTGGCACAAAGAATGTGGAGGGGTATGAGAATGTTTTTGTAGGGCACAGGGCTGGTGATTCTAATATCATTGGATCAAAAAATACATTTATTGGAGAATTGGGGGGAAGCAAGAACGAATCAGGATCCTACAATACTTTTATAGGTCGGTGGGCGGGCTATAACAATATCACTGGAAGTTCGAACACCATGATTGGTTTTCAGGCGGGCTATTTAAATGAAGGAGGCAGCCATAACATATTTATCGGTACAGATGTGGGGGATATATCCTATGCCAACACAGACTCTAAATTTGTTATGGGCAATACATACACGAGAACTTGGGTTGAGGGAGACATGACTTCCACTGGAAATCTCTATGTCAATGACCAGCAAGTTGTGGTGACAAGTTCACGATTTTTGAAGAAGAATATTCGCCCTGTGACCCAATTTAGAAAATACTTGGATGACCTCTTAAAGACTTCTCTTTTTACATATCAATATAAAAGTTCTAGAAATCAACCCAACAAAACACGTATGGGGGTTATATCTGAAGAACTGCCTCAAAATTTAAAAATTCAAATGACAGAGGGGCTTCCCCATCCCGATTGGCCCACAGTCTACGGTTCTTTTTGGGCGAGTCTTAAGGCCCTCCATGGAATCAAGAAAGAATTGGAAGAACAATTTCTGTTAAAATATCAGGATTTTTTATTTAAGGTTCGATCCATAAAGAAGAAGCAGCTTCAGGTGAACGAAGTATGGATTCAGCACAAAAAAGAAATGTCTTCCATAAAGTCTCAATTTCGCCAGATTCATCGTGAAATGGAGCAAATTCAGAAAGATATTTTAAAAACCAAAAATAAGTTTGACGAGGATTGGCAGGATTTAATAGCCAGACTTTCTAGGACTCCCTTGGATGGCTGCTGTGCTTCTGAATGACTGTGTAGATATCTAAAAGGCGGTTTATCACATCTCTCAAATTGTGGAGGGGAAGTTGAGTTGCGGAGTCGGATAGGGCCTGTGAGGGATCGGGGTGAGTTTCCATAAACAGAGCCTCGGCTCCCGCTGCCACGGCAGCCATGGAAAGGGTAAGAATTTGTTCTCTGGGGCCACCTCCCGTGGTGGCTCCCCCCAGCCTTTGGATGGAGTGAGTGGCGTCGTGAACCACTTTGGCACCAAAGCTTTTCATAATGGAAAAGCTTGTCATGTCGACGACCAGTCGTCCATAACCAAAGCAGCTTCCTCTTTCGGTCAATAAAATGTTTGATCTGGGGATGAAGTGAGCCGCTTTTTCCACGAGATACTCTGTTTGTTCAGGAGCTATAAACTGACCCTTTTTAACTTTGAGGCGGCGTTGATATTTTTTGCAAGCCATGGCCCCTTCCACGATCATATCCGTTTGCCGGCATAAGAAGGCGGGAATTTGAAGAACATCCACAACTGAGGCAACATCATCCGCTTGGGAGGGGAGATGAAAATCAGTGAGCACCGGAAGGGAAAAAGTGGTTTTCACCTTTTCTAAAAGACGCAACCCCTCTTCAAGCCCAGGACCTCTGTAAGAGTTTATGGAGGTTCGATTGGCCTTATCAAAACTTCCCTTGAAAGTTATAGACACGGACTCACCTAACTCTTGGTTAAGGGAGGCCAATGTTTCAGCCACCGTCATTGCCAAACTTTCACTTTCTAAAACACAGGGGCCTGCAAAAACCTCCATGGTGGAAATCTTGTTGGGACTCATAGTGGGACTCCTATGGGGGGGCTGGGATTCCTACGGTAATATTAGGGTGGTTTTTTACTCCCTTCTCACTTTACGAAGACAGCCTTTCGTTCTATAAGCTCATCTATGTTAGAAGTCCAGTGGTTTGGAAAAAGGCCCTACAATGAGTCTTGTCGCATACAGCACTCAGGTCTCCAAGAAATTCGGTATGGAGCAACTCCAAAAGTTATGGGATTTGAATATCCCACCACTATTACCCAAGGGATTCGCTCTCAGGGCTTCCTGGATATTCTGAAGCCCAGGGATTTTTGGGAGAGTCAGAAAATACCCATTGTCTCCACGGGGCGTGGAGGGCAGACAACCCTCCACTCGCCAGGTCAATTGGTGATTTATCCCCTGCTTCCACTTAGCTCTTGGAGGTTGGGCGTCAAAGATTATGTTCATCTTCTTCTAAAGGCCACCTCCCAGTGGCTTTTGCACCAGGGTGTCTGGGCCTGTGAGCGGAAGAATCACACCGGCCTTTTTACAGAGCGAGGAAAAATTGCCTTTGTTGGAATTGCAGTGCGTTATGGTGTCAGTCAGCATGGACTCTCCATCAATGTGGCCAATGATCTCCGGCTGTTTTCCATGATTAAGTCCTGTGGCATACGTCATATGGATTTGGATGCCATTTACCCCTATCCTCAAAAAGTGGAGCTCGCTCCCTTTTTTCAGAGTTGGTGTCCCTACTTTACTAGCCAATTAAAACCAATTAAAAACTTATAAGAGTTTGTGAGAGTTTAGATTTTGTAAGGGTTTAGATGATGAATTCAAAAGAGTTGTTTGAAAGAGCAAAAAAGGTGATTCCTGGGGGCGTTCATAGCCCTGTAAGGTCCTTTCAATCCGTGGGGGGGGAGCCCTTGTTTTTTAAATCTGCTCAGGGGGCTTATATGACCACGGTGGAGGGCGAGGAACTCATTGATTTTTGTCAGAGTTTTGGTCCCAACCTTTTAGGACATAGAGACGTCGATGTGGCTTTCAAAGTTCAACAAATGGTTCAGAGGGCCTGGAGTCTTGGGGCCTGTGACCCCTATTCACTGGAGCTATCGGAATGGTTGGTGGAGAGGCTTCCCTGGGTGGACCAAGTGCGCTTGGTGAGTTCGGGGACCGAGGCTGTGATGAGCGCCCTTCGCCTCGCTCGGGCAGCGACAGGGCGGCGAAAAATTTTGAAATTTGAGGGCTGCTATCACGGTCATACGGATGCGATGTTGGTCAAGGCAGGAAGTGGTTTGGCGGGTGCTGTTGCCAGTGACTCTGCCGGTGTCGAGGGTTCTCTTGTGGAAGATACCATGATTATTCCCTTGGACGACGAAGAGAAATTGAATCAAGTGCTACAGGCCCAGGGTTCTCAAATGGCCGCTGTTATTTTAGAGCCACTGCCCGCCAATTATGGACTTTTAAAGCAGCGTCCTTCATTTATTAAGAAATTATTTCAAGGAGCCAAAAACTGTGGGGCCTTGGTGATCTTTGATGAGGTAATTTCAGGTTTTCGAGTGGGACTTCAGGGCATGGCGGGTTTGTTGGAGCTTTCGCCAGACCTTGTGACATATGGAAAGGTTATGGGAGGAGGCTTTCCCATGGGGTGTTTTGGGGGGCGTCGAGATATTATGGAACTGGTGGCTCCCTGTGGTCCTGTTTATCAGGCGGGGACGCTGGCCGCCCATCCCGTGGCCACTTGTGCAGGGCTTGCGACTTTGCAAAAGGTGGAGAAGAGGGGAGTTTATGGGGTTCTCGATCAACGCATGAAAGTCTTTGTAAACTCACTTCAAAAGGGCCTTGAGGTCACAGACTGGGATATCACTTTTCAGAATTCTTTGTTTTGGTTTCACTTAAAGAGTGCCGAGCCCTACCGCTCCCCTCGGCAGTTGCCCCCCCAGTTGAGGGCAAGGTTTCAAGAGCTTTTTCACGGTTGTGTGTGTCGAGGTGTTTACTTGGCTCCAAGTGCCTTTGAAGTCAATTTTTTATCTTTGGCTCACACGGAAGAAATTTTAGAAAAGGCTGCTGCGGCCATTGTGGCTGCAGCGATGGAATCCACCAAAGGCCAAGCTCTTAAATGAGGTGGAAAAGAGAGTTTGTGAGAAAGAGCAAAATAATTTTGATTCTTCTATGGTTTACACTCACTTTGTCCATGGCGGGTTGGTGGGCTACCTTTGCGTTGAGACTTCTTGAGTCGACTCCCAAGGCCGAGGATGTGGATCGTTTGAGAAGTATGATTTTTTGGGAAGGCTTTGTTTGGATGGCCCTTCTTCTTATTGGAGGACTTTCCCTTATTTTTTATGTCATTAAAGAGGAGGGGCAGGCGAGAAAGCTTAAGGGGTTTGTTGCCGCTTTTAGCCACGACTTAAAAACTTCATTGGCCAGTTTAAGGTTACAGGCTGAAAGTTTAAAGGAAGACCTTGCAGATCATTCAAACTTCGCCCCCCCCCAAGGAAGATCTCACTGTGAGATTGATTGCAGACACTGTTCGTTTGGAACTTCAGCTAGAAAATTCTCTTTTTTTGGCACGGGGATTCGTTCAGAAGCTTTATTTTCAGAACCTTAAAATCAGTGACATTTTAAAGAAAGTAGAACTTAACTGGCCTCAGATGAAGTTGGATTTTAAAGAAGAATTTTTGAAAGATCTGCATGTCTATGCAGATGGTCGAGTTCTTCAAAGAATTTTTGACAATATCATTTATAATGCCATTATCCATGGCCAAGCCGATGCTATCTCTGTAAGGACTCTGCTCAGGGGACGCCTTTGCTTTCAAGACAATGGAGTGGGTTTTTGTGGGAATCCCCAGAGGTTGGGCGAAATGTTTTATCGTCATACCCCAAGCAGTGGCAGTGGTATGGGGCTTTACATTGTGTCTCAATTGATGAAAGATATGGGAGGAGCCGCTTCCTTTCCAGGAGTGGTGCAAACCTCTAAAAAGCCTGAAGGTTTTCAGGTCTGTTTAGAATTCAAGCAACCCTCGATCTCTACTCCTGGAATCTTATGATTCACTTGCTTTTGATAGAAGATGATCCTGCTCTAGGCCAGACTCTTAAAGAGCGTCTTGAAAAAGAAGGCTACAAAGTGTCTTGGGCAACGAGTCTCTCCATGGCTCGTCAGTATTTAAGGACAAGCTCTGGTGACTTTGGTGGTTCTGGAAGACCCCAAGGGTTCTCACCTCTACGTCTTGCTCTCTTGGATGTGGGTTTGCCCGATGGCTTGGGGTTTGAATTTGTTGAAGACATTCAGAAAATCTGGCCCATTCCCTTTATTTTTATAACGGCTCAGGCATCTGCTGAAGACCGTTTGCGTGGGTATGAACTCGGAGCCACCGAGTTTATTCCCAAACCTTTTCACCTCAAAGAAGTCTTAATACGCATCAAGCATGTTTTGGAAAATCATAGTCTTGACACCTACAAACTCAAGGATGGCACTCGCATTGAATTTACTTGTCTGAGAATTATCCGTGCCGATGACTCCCTCCAAGAGCTAAGTCTGAAAGAAATGCAGATACTGAAGCTTATCATTGAGAGGTCTCCCCAGGCCGTCAGTCGAGATGTGATTCTCGATGTTATATGGGGAATGGATAAATTCCCAAGCCAAAGAACCATTGATAATATGATTGTTCGTTTGAGGCAGGCCCTTGGCTTCTATGGGGGCCTTTGCATACGCTCTGTGAGAGGGGTGGGCTACCAATTTATCGATACCTCCCTACTATAATTTTCCTAGCATTGTTTAGGTGTTGACCACTGTATAACAAAAAATGTCACTTTCTTCGTTTCAGTAAACATTGATCTTAGAATCATAAAATAAAAAATGATGAATATCAATGACTTAAGTCATTATATACTTCTAACAATTATATTGGAACAGTATTTGCTTCTTAGTTAAATTACTTAAAATAGATAATTATGTATTGACCAGACATCCATGCTCTCTCGTTCTCTGTAAAAGAGTATAAAAAAGAAAGAGAGTATAAAATAAAGGAGAGAACATTATGAAAATTATGAAAACAGTAAAGAAGATGAGTAAATACTCATATTTCAGTTTCACTATGGCGACCGCAAGTATGTTCATGGCTTTTAGTATACATGCGGAGGGACTGCGCACTTACCAAGCCATTGATCTGAAAGACTATAAAGATTTAATGGTTGAGTATGAACTGTACGAAATGGGAGGCTATCAAGCAACTTCACTGGAAAATTTAATTGAAATGAGTGACTCATGGTCTGGGTATTGTTATAACGATGTGTATCCAGTTTTTGCTGATAGTCCTTACCGCCCTACAGTTTTTTTGGATCAAATAAAACTAAAAAAATTAGTTAGAAATGATACCATCCTAGGAATTAATTCTTCGTCTGTGCATCTAGATATAGAAAATGCTACAAATCTTTATGCAGAAGGTACAAAGACTTATTTTATAACTAAAGATAAATCTCTTTTGTTTCCTGGCACTCACTGGTCATTAAAGGTATGCTACTATGAACATGATAGAGAAGAGGTGGTGATAGAGACGGAAGACCAGTCATGTGTTTATAGTCTTGAAGATCATTCATGGTGTAGAAAAGAAGCAAAGATAAAACAAAAACTTCTTGAATCATGGGATATAAATCCGATTTCAGAGCTTCGCGAAGCATGGAATGCAGAAGATGCAATCCCATCGGTCGGCTACCAAGGGATGTAATGTAGTGTTGTCGCGCACACGAACCGATCACCCTTAGCCTTTTTACCCTTTACCCTTCTGGCAATAAGAAATGTGGGGCTGCAAACAAACCGCAAATCCACAAATTTTCTATGAAACCATAGGTGTGAGCAGTTGTGCCGTACTAGTTGTGCCGTACTTATTAGGAATCGGCATGAGTCTCGGGGTCGGTATCCTTTGTTGTATCTTCCTTATCTATTGTATCCGTGGATTTTTGAAGGACTGGATTTCTTGTAAAATTGGAGTGCAATTGATCCCGTAGCTTTTTAGCAAGCTCTTCAAGGTGGTTGAATTCATCGCCTTCACGAAGTCGAAGCTCTCTATCTTTCCCCGCGAGAATATCTTCTAGGAACTTTTCAAAGGCATGTATGGGACCTGCTGTTCGGTGGGATAAGGTTCTTCCAATAATTAAAAGTGCAATGGTAAAAGCTAAGCTTATCAAAGCAAAGACTGTGAGAAAAGGAATGATAAATTTTTCCTCGATGGCCCTTGGGGAGGAAGTCACCAAATCATCAATGATTATCTTGATATAGGTATATGAGAAAACTCCACTGATAATAGAAAAGCCCAAGGCCACAGCGATGAGAATAAAAATGTAGTTCGTTTGAAATTTAGGTTTGACCCACCTTGCCTTTCTCTCACTGGAAGAGGGCCATATTTGTTGTTCCTCTTTCACAAGGCCATAGATCAAAAATGCGTAGCCCACCCATTGAAGCCCATCTGCCATATTGAAGGCGGGAGTTATCAACTTAAGGGAGCCTATTTGCCAGTTTGGTGAGCCAAGAATCAAAAAGTCCACCACAGATCCCCATATAATGCGGTCAGAGACATTGCCAATAATGCCTCCGAGTAAGATTGACATCCCACTTCGAAGAGCGAGAGATTTACGAGAAATGAGATATTGTAGAAAAATATAAATAAAAATGAGAAAGGCTCCTCCTGTGGATAGGGAAACAATCCTCAAAATGGGTGGTAAATCTGAAAACATCCCCAGCATGGCACCAGGGTTTTTGTGCAGAACAAAACCAATCGGTCCGTAAAAATTCAAGCCTTCAAGGGAGTAAAGAGCCCATAGTTTTGTGAGCCTATCGAGAATCCAAGTCGCAAAAACCAATCCAATAACTAAAAACCACTCTCGCTTTCTCATTTGTTTAGAGTCTATCACTTTTAGGGAAAGATACTATAAAAGATCGTTGTGCCAGAAGATTGTTGTGCCAGAAGATCGCAGTTGCCAAGAGCTTAGCAAAACAGCCGCCTCACTCCTGGGTGGATGGCGAGAGACATCCAGGGAGGTTCTAGGCAAGCACTTCACAGGGAAGGACACCAGGCACATTTAACTGGCGAATGACATTAAGCATTATTGACGTTATAGTGATGGGTGCCGTATTGCTTGGTTAAGATGTTAGATCAATTCATAACTCACTTGGTTTTATTGGTTCTATTTGTTTTTATGAACTCCTTCACCATGTCCACAGGGGCTGCGGTCATGGAGAGGGCTAAAGAACAAAAAAAACACTCTTCCCACCTACTGGCCAAGTCGTTGGAAAAGTGGGTGTCTAAAAGTTCTCTTCCTTTAAAGTCCATGGGAATCGTGGTGCAAGACCTGAAGACGGGAGAAATTTTATATGAACTCAATGGCCACAAGCCCTACACTCCTGCTTCTCTCACGAAGTTTGCCACGGCCTATGGAGTCTTGAAAGAAATGAAAGGAACACAAACCTTCGTCACGCGTTTGCTTAGTTCGGCTCCAATAAATTCCCATGGAAAGCTACGTGGTGATTTGTATTTGGTTGGTGGAGGGGACCCCACTTTTGTATCTGAATCCATGTGGAGGCTTGTCAATCACCTGAAAAGAACTGGTTTGACCTCCGTGACAGGCAATCTCGTTGTGGATGACTCCCTTTTTCAGTACTTTCGGTATGGCAAGGCGGCTGGACGTGTGGATAGGGCCTATGATGCCCCAACAAGCGCCATGTCTTTTAACTGGAATAGTGTGAATGTTTACGTTAGACCTTCTGAAGTGGGGCATTCCCCTTTTGTGTTTGCAGACCCTGAAAATGAATTTGTTGAAGTTATCAACAGGGCACAAACAATTCGCGGAAAGAGAAATAGCATTCTCGTTCGAAGAGTTGAGGTCAAATTTCAGGACTCCTACAAAAATCAAATTGTAGTGACAGGGAAGCTGGGTGTGGACCGAGGAGAAATGGTCATTTACAAAAGTATTACAAGGCCCAGTCTGTGGAGTGGCTACAACCTTAAGGCTTTCTTGGAGCGTCGGGGAATAGAAGTTCATGGGAAAGTTCTTAGGGGCCATTTCCCTCTCTCTCAGCAAGTGACCGAGTGGGCCCGGGTGGAGTCAGAGCCCTTGTCCCACTCCATCACCAAAATGATGAAGTTTTCCAACAACTATATTTCAAATATGCTTATTCAATCTTTAGCTCTTCAAAGTCAGAACCAGAATCAGAGCCAGGACCACAGGCCACAGCAAAGACAAGGTCACACACAACACCACAAGCCACAGCAAAAGCCCGCAGGGTCTGCAAGTAGGCGGGAGGGGTTAAGGATTTTATCTCAAATTCTTAAAGACCAAGGTTTTATGGATTTTCACATTGAAAGTAGTTCGGGCCTCTCTCATAAGAATAAACTTAGGCCCATAGATATCAGTCGTTTGCTCAAAATATCCCTGGAAGATTTTTCTATATTTCCCGAATGGGTGTCAGCCCTCCCCATTGCCGGTCGGGATGGAACACTTAAAAGAAGGTTTCTTGTCAACCCAGGTGGCGTTCGCGCTAAGACGGGTCTTTTGAGTGGCGTGGTGGCTTTGGCTGGCTATGCTGGACCGTCAGAAGCACCCCCCTCCCCCTCCTCATCCCAGCAGGGTGGTTCGTCTCCCTCGGTCAGGAGCCACCTTAAAAGTTTTGTCTTGATCTACAACGGTAAGACTGAGGGTATGAGTAAGGCAAAACTTTTATTCGAGAATATGGCCCTTCAACTCACAAAGTAGGGTTTCAACAGCCGTTTGAACTTGAATTAAATCTTTCAGCACTTAACCTTTGAGACTTTGGTCGTGGTGAGGCGGAAAAATCCGTGTCTTACTTTAGGTTTTTCTCAATTATTTCCGATACTTTACTGTGTGAAATGGGCCTTGAAAACACAAAGGAGGGGTTGTGTTCAGTATAGAGTGGCTATTGTTATTGGGTGGCCTCGGTCTTTTTGCCTTGGGTGTCTACCTCTTTATCAGTGAAATTTTTGCTGGAAATGCCGATGAAGAGGCTCTTGCCTGGGCTTCAGACAATGAACCGAAACTCTCTAAGTCCAGCTTTATCAATTTCTCAAGACCCTTGGTTCATAACCTCACCCTACAGCACACAACCAAAATTAAAAATAAAGCCTATCGCCAAAAGGTGAAGAAAAAAATTATGACGGCGGGTTTATCCAAAGAACTCAACGTGGATGAATTCATTGGGCTTCAAATCCTATGGGGAGTGATGTTTCCCATTTTTGTGGTCATTTTAAACTTTGCTCTTCAGTTGGGTTATAGTTACGCTCTTTGTCTTTTGCTAGGTCTTTTTGGCATCTATTTTCCTCATCTTCACTGCTCTCAGTGTAAAAAGCATCGTTATGGTGCTGTTATTTTGGACCTGCCTTTTTTCATTGACCTTCTTGCACTTTCCACAGAAGCAGGTTTGGATTTCATTAATGCCATGCAAAGAATTGTTGAGAAGGCTGAAAACAGTGTGCTTGCCGATGAATTTTCCATCGTTCTTAAAGACATTAAATTGGGAAGTTCAAGGGCTGAAGCTCTTAGAGAATTGGCAGAAAGACTTGATATTCCAGAGGTGACAAGTTTGTGTGCAGTGATTATTGACGCCGATTATACGGGGGCGAGCATTGCCGATGTTCTTAAAGAGCAGTCGGCCCAAATGAGATTGGAACGCTTTGTGAGAGCTGAAAAAGCGGGGGCAAGGGCTTCCCAGGCTATTCTTGTTCCCATGATGATTTTCATTCTTCCGGCGGTGTTTATTATGGTTTTTGCCCCTGTTATTATCCAATTTGCCTCGGGAGGTGGGCCATGAACGGCCCTGTTGTGAACTCTATTGTGAACCTTCGAACCCATGAAGTTTTATTCTCCCATATTTTTGTTCCCACCACTTTTTTAAAACGCACCCTTGGTCTTATGGGGCAGAAGGCTCTTGAGGAGGGTGCAGCCCTTATGATTACTCGCTGCGGGAGTATCCATACGCACTTTATGCGTTTTGCAATGGATGCTATTTTTGTGGACAAAGATCTTAAAGTTCAATCTATTTATAAAAATATAAAACCTTGGAGGTTTGTTTTCGCCGGTCCGACCTCCTATTCGGTCATAGAATTTACCAGTGATTATTTTGACTACAGAAAAATTCGTCTAGGAGATCAACTCAGTGTGGGAAATTAGAGTCCTCACAGGATCCCAAAGGGGTCAAAAATTCTTACTCTCTCGTGGCACCTACAGGGTGGGGCGCAGCCCTTCCTGCGAGGTAACTCTTCAGCATTCTCAAGTTTCCAAGGAGCATGCATGTATTCAAGTTTACGGTGACGGTATTGTGATTTTTGATATGAAGTCCAGAAATGGAACCTTTGTCAATGGGACTCAAATTCAAAGCTATATCTTAAAGCCTCAAGACCAGGTTGTTATTTATGACATTCATTTGCAAATAGTGCCGGCCTCGGCTCCCGCCAACCACGATCCAGACTTTGGCCCTACCAATGCTTTCAATGATTTTTCGGAAAATCAGGCAAGTTTTCATCACGCCTCCGCCCATGGCTCCCCTCGCCCAGGTCCCCATTCTGACTCCCACCCAGGTCCTTCCAATTCCCACCTGGGTTCCCAGCCCGGCCCTTACCCTGGGCCTCATCCTGACTTTCATCCTGAAGGCTTGGGAGATGAACCTCTCAGTGGAGGGCAAGGTTCAGCAGCAAGTAGCCTCTTGGACAAACTCCATCAGTACATTGAGGAAGTGGCCTTGCCTGCCATTTACAAGATTCCAGAAATCATGGAAGCCAAATGGGCCATGGGCCTTTTTATTTTGGGTTTTGCCACCATTGTTACATTTCTTTCAGCCGTACCAGCTCTTCATTTGCTCAAGTCAAATGTAGAAAAAGAAGCTGAAAAAAGAGCGGTGACCATCGCTACAGCGATGGTTCGTGAAAATAGAAACGCCATTGCAACACAAGTGCAAACAGCTCTCAGTGTTCAGGCGGCGGCAAATGAAGCTGGTGTCAACAGGGCCCTTATTGTCTCTAACCCCGAGGGAACGATTATGGCGCCGGCAAGTCTTGCCGGTCAGTATGCTTCGAAAACTCCCTTTATCTATTCGGCCATCAAGGACCCCTCACAAGTGGTGGAGTCCATAGGCGACAACCTCATTGGGGTTTCTATACCTATAAAGTTTTATAAACCCTCCACGGGAGAGGCTCATATTGTTGCCAATGCCATTCTTATTTACGATATGTCATCCATCGCCATTCAAAATGCCCAAGTGACAAGCCTTTATATCCAGATATATGCATTGGCTCTTCTCTTTGGTGCCCTTCTTCTTTTTTTCATTTACAAAATGACAAATCACCCCATTGAAGGAATCAACAAGCAGTTGGATGAGGTGCTTAGAGCGGGAACTCTTCAAGAAGACGCAACTCATATACAATCCTCTTATAATTTGGCGAGTTTGCAGCGTATGGTTTCTAATATCAACAGCGCCTTAAGTAGAATGAATCAGGGAGATAGCCCTGAGAATTCCATGGGGATGGAGTATGACAGAAGTCAAGAACTGACTCATCTTGTTCAACTGATCGGCTTTGGGGCTATTGGCATCACCTCCCATAATCTCTCAGTGGCCGCTGTCAATAGTGAGTTTCAGGAAAGCACGGGAATGAGTGCCGAGGAGTTACTTTACACCCCTGTGGAGAATATGACAGATCAAGCTCTTAAGCTGAGCCTCCAAGATCTCATTGAGCGTGCCCAAAATCCATCCGATTCCATGGTGAGCAATGAGCTTGAAGTGGCAGGTATCAATTACGAGCTTGTCATTCAGCCCATCTATGGAAAAGCTTCCATTGCTTACTATCTCATTGTTATGTTTCCCCGCGAGGGTTCTGAAGAGGGTGTGGCATGAGCCAGGCCATTTCGTCCGCCCCTCAACAGGGTCAGAAAAATATTGTTATAAATATTCTCAGTGGGTCTCAAAAGGGCTCTCGTTTTCAAGCTTGTTTGGTGCTTGGCAAATCTTTGACTGTAGGAAGAGGGGATAGCAACGATATTCAACTTCATGGGGACCCCAATATCAGCCGGCAACACTTTAAAATATCCCTTGAAGGTGGTGGTCTCTCCATGGAGAGTTTGAATACCAAAAACCCTGTGTGGGCTCAAGGCCAACCTCTTCAACAAACAAAGATCGAAGGTGTGGCTCACTTTGTGGTCGGGCAAACAGAGCTTGAAATCACTGTGGTTGGAAATCAAAATCATCAAACCTCTCAGTTTTCCCAACCCCCCCAGCCTCGGAGAATGACTTTACCCCATCAACAAGCCCAAGCCATGCCAGCCTTTTTTCAAAAAAAGAAAAAGAAACAAAAAGCTCTTTGGGTGATTGTGGCTGTCATGGGTTTATTGCTCTTTTTGGGAGATAAGAAAAAGCCTGTGGAGCCACCTCAACTTCGTACGGAAGAAGATGTGAACAATGAGATTGCGACACAAAAGGAAGTTATTAAACAACTCAAAGAAAAGAATATCAAATTGGGAAAATCGACCATCCAATTTAAAACAGCTCAAGCAAGTTATATCAAGGGATTTAGAGACTACAAGCATGGGCAGTATCAAAGAGCGACCCAGTCCTTCCAAGCTTGCTTAAGTATTTATCCTCCCCATACTCTTTGTCGAAGGTACTTGGGGTTGGCGCAAAAGCGATTTAGTGAACTTGTACAGTACCACATGGTGCTTGGAAAGAAGTCTTTAGACAAGAAGCAGTACCGTGCATGCATGACATCTTTTAACAATGTGATGGTGATGATAAGTGATAAAAGTGATAAGGTATTCATCGAGGCAAGGTCCAATTATGATATTTGTGAATACCATGATCGGAAGAGGTTTTGACGAGGTCTACGAGGTTCTGAGGAAAGAGATTTTAAGGGAAGAAATTTTAAATGAAGTTAAAGGCAAAACGACAAGGTCAAATGATTCACGAAATCGAACTCACTGAGGGTGAGGAGTATATAGTGGGTCGCTCCAGTGCCTGTGATCTATGCCTTAGAGAGTCTTCTAAAATTTCTCGACAACATGTCAAAGTCTCTCAAGATGAAAATGGGCGGTGGGTGGCTCATCTTGTCGCTCGCTTTGGAGAGATGATATTTCAAGGTGAAAGTCAGAGCACTATTGTTCTTGACCAGGCTCTCTCCTTTCACATCTCACCCTATGATATTGAGTTTTCCATGGAACCTTCCCAATTTGGATCTGAGGAGGAGGGCCAAACGGGAGCAGATCAACAAGAGGTAGCAGATCAACAAGAGGGACGAGCGGCGCCATCTGTACCTCCTCCCTCCGCCCCTGAGTCTATGATTTCCTGCCCCCCCTCTGTGTCCCGGACTTCTTCCGTTCCGGGGGCCTTCTTGGCCCCCTTTAAAGGTGAAATGGGTGATAGAGGCGAATTTAGTGATGATATCACCGCAGATGGTGTTTCGGATGAACTTCAAGCTTGTCTAGAGATTTTGTGGGAGAATGGACCCAGTGACCTTCATTCACTGGACAAAGGAAATCACTGGCTTTTGGGACGGGATAAGTCTCTCGCCCAGATTATTCTTGCAAAAAAATATATCAGCAAAAAACAATTTGAAATTGTTAAGAAAGGTTGTGAGTTTTACATTATAGATCTTGGAAGCTCCAATGGCACGTTTTTAAATAACGAAGCCTTATCCCCCCATGAGCCTCATATTCTCAAAAGTTATGACATGATTTCTGTTAAAAATTTAAAAATGCAGTTTACTGTAAAGAACTCCTCTCTCATAACGAACCTTCCCGCAGAGGTGAACTTGGAGAGCCTTCCTAGAGGAGAGGAAGTTTTAGCTTCCCACCAAGAGTTGTCTCGGGGAGCTTCTCAAGGAGTCCATATGCTGGGAGATCAGATACCGGGCCCCGATGAAGTCAGCACCAATATTACTAAGATGGGACGCTTTCATCAAAAATTTCCACCACAGAAGAGAAAGAAAGTCATTCGTATTGCCACAGTTTTATTTATACTTTCTATTTTCTATGGGTTGATGTATGATAGCGGTAAAAAAACCGGACTTTTCATTGGTGAAGAAGAGTCTGGGGCCTCTGGTGGAGCTTCGGGAGAGGATATGAGTCATCTGCCTCCTTCTCAGAAAATGATGATTAAAGACACTTTTCGTCTCGCCCGTACACACTACACTCAGGGGAGTTATCAACTTTGTCTCTCTGAGCTTCATAAGTTACACCAACAACTTCCTTTTTACAAAAACTCAAAAGAAATTGAGTCCTATTGTGAGGAAGGGCGTTTGTCAATGATGAAGCAAAAAGAAAAGGAGCGGCGAGAATTGGCGGCAAAAGAACTCAAAGAAAGAGTTCACGTTCTTATTGAAGAATGCAAACGCAAGATCAATCCTTACACAACCCTTGCTCAATTGGAACAGGAGACGTGCTTCATAGAGGTTCGTGAGAAAGACCCTGCTCATCCAGGGATTGCAAAGCTCATCGAAGATATAAAGATTCGTGAGCAGAAAAGACTTAGTGAAAGGCAAAGGCAAGCTCAATATCAAAGTCGAGTTCATCAAGGAACTCAGAGTTACAGTGCAGCCAAGCGCACTTATAAGACAAAGTCCTTAACAGAAGCCATAAGGGCTTATGAAAACTACCTAAAGTCTTCTTTCCCTGACCCTAAAAAACTTAAGGCCAAGGCCACAAGAGAATTGGCTTCTATAAAAAAGAAATTTAAAAAGCGAGTGAGAAAACATATCACCAAATGTAAAAAATTTCTCAACCAAAAAGCCTATAAGAGATCCATTCAGTCTTGCGAAAAAGCCACGGCAGAGGATCCTTCAAGCAAGAAGGCTGAGTCTCTACGAAAGGAGGCCCTTTCTCAGCTAAGAGTCAAAATGAGAAAAATCTACGATGAGTCTGTGTTGGAGGAACAGTTCGGTAATATAGAAGCTGCCAAAATAAAGTGGAATCAGATTATACAAGAGGATATTTCTAGCGATGAGTACTTTCAGAGAGCCAAAAGAAAATTAACAAAATATGAAGGTGGGATTTAAGTATGAAGGCGAGACTTAAATATGAGAGCGGAGTTTAACCTATGAA
Source organism: Bdellovibrionales bacterium (assembly GCA_965261545.1). Classification (GTDB taxonomy): domain Bacteria; phylum Bdellovibrionota; class Bdellovibrionia; order Bdellovibrionales; family UBA1609; genus CBDHDF01. The sequence goes on from CBDHDF010000007.1 coordinate 341,937, forward strand.
GGATATAATCAGTCGTTCCTATGGAGGAAAGTTATTCAGACCATCTCCAGAAACTTTTCAGAGGGATGATGATTTACTTATTGTGGTCACTCCTTGGGGACCTAGAGAGTCTGCAAAAAATCTTATAGAAACAGTGAATGAGCACTGTATTTCCCACGAAAATAGTATGGAAGTCACATCACCATTTGGGTGGCTCACCTATCTATCACCTCTTGGAAATTGGCTGCGAACAGCTCTTATGATTGCTAACAACAAGCTTTGCTCCGAAGAAAATAGTTACGAGTACCAGTCGGGAGTGGAGATTCTTGCCCTTTGGCGAGATGGTGAGGACTTATGTTTAGGTCACATTGGAGGGCCACATGTGTTTATTGATCGCAAAGGCTCTAACCTCATACCCCTTGTGTCTGGGTGGGATTTGTCTACAGAAATGTGTGTAAACCATCAATTGCCTCCTCCGCTTCCTAAAGAGTTGGCAGGAATCCATCAACCTGCTAATATTCATATAATGTCTATGAAACTTTTTGAAGGGGATCGTATTATTTTGCTAAGTCGATCTTATGTGCCCAATGCCTTTTACGCCCTCTCCAGGGACAAAAGAAATCTCAGTGGTATCTCACAGGCTCTGGCTCAGTCCGACCCCCATTGCCCCTTCTGGCTAGGAGTCACTTCATGAGTGAGCACAAGACACAGTTTACGAACAATGATACTATTTACGGTCCCGTTCAAAGTCGTCGCATGGGATGGAGCCTAGGAATCAATCTTTTAGGACACGAACATAAAGTTTGCTCTTATAACTGTCCCTACTGTGAATTGGGAGAAAGTAAACTTCGCCTGAATCAAGTGGGGCGAACGATCAAATTTCATCCCCCCGAGGTTATCAATGATCGATTTGTAAAAAAACTCTCTGATATCCAGCTCTCACCTCATCCCATAGAATCCATATGCAATTCAGGTTATGGTGAACCCACCTTGTATCATCCTTTTAAAGAGGTGAGTGAAATGATCTACCATTCACGGAACGAAATTATGGGAAATGCTAAACTCCATCTCCTTACAAATGGAGCTCATTTTGATCAAAAAAAGGTTCTTGCAAGTCTTCCCTACTATGATTTTATTCATGTAAAGTTTGATGCGGGAGACGATCAAATTTTAAAACAGATCAATGCTCCCCTTGTTCGGACCAATATCAACAAAATTCTCCACCAACTCCGAAGTATCGATCATTTAATTCTACAATCTATGTTTGTGACAGGGAGTGTGGACAATACCACAAACGCTGCTGTTGAGTCTTGGATGGAGGCTGTGGGCATTGTTCAACCCCAGGTGGTTCATCTTTACACCCTAGATAGAAAGCCCACAGACGCCACTATTCTCAAGGTGGACGAAGACATCCTCGATATTATTGGAACGAAGCTTCGGCGCAAGACTCAAATAGAGTATCATGTGTTTTACTAAAATTCTTGTAACATTCATGGGGGCGCCTTGCTTCCCCACCCACGCCCATGAATCTTTCTAGGCCCCCACTTCTTTGCACGAAGCAACTCGGTGGACAGCTTCGCTGGTCTATATAATTGGCCTCTTTTAGTTACTCTGGACTTTTGATGGTATTTTTGTCATGTATGATTCCGATACAATAAAGGATAAAGCAATAACATTATTGGAAGGTGATAAGATGAGTGGCCGTTGAATAGATTGGTAATTTTAATTCCGTGAAGTAACATGGTCTTGAGCTTTGGATCGAACCCACGCATGTACCTGCACTCTGAGTGTATGGACGTATAGTAAGTTGACCTATTTTCGCTTTAGAATTTATGGCAAAATCCCAAGGCTCTAGTTTTATCACCTTCTTTTTTTCTAACAGAAAGGAGGAGTCATGTGGATATTATTTATAGTTCTGTTTGTGGAATAGATGTTCATCAACATATGTTGATGTGTACGATTGTCAAAGTGGAAGACGGTAAGAAGAAGTTTTTCACAAAAGAGTTCAAGAATTTTCCAAAAAATTTTCCTAGAATGCGCTCTTGGATGAAGCCACATAAGGTTGAGAGAGTTCTTTTTGAGAGCACAGGGATTTATTGGAATTCTTTATACGATGATTTGACAGAAAAAGGTTATGAAGTAGATGTTATCAATGCCTTTCATGTCAAAAATATTACTGGTAAAAAAACTGACGTGTTGGATAGCCAGTGGATTGCAGAGCTTGGTGCTTGTGGTCTTCTAAGAGCTAGCTTCATTCCTCCACGTGAGATTCGTTCTATTAGACTTTTGGCTCGTTATCGTACAAAAACGATCCGCCAAATATCTTCGGAACAAAATCGTATGTATAAGGTTCTTGAATATTCAGGCATTCGTTTAACCTATGCAATGTCTAAAGCTGACTGCGTATCTGGTATGGCCATGATTCGTGCCATAGCTAATGGAGAGAGATCAGTTTCTAAATTGATGTCTCTTGCCAGAGGGTCTTTACGTCAAAAGACCGAAGAATTTTCTTACGCCCTGTCGGGAAAGATGACGGAAGAAAATCGTTTTGTTCTTCAACGCATTCTTGATCGAATAGATTTTTTGAAAAAAGAATGCTCTCAAATTGAAGAAGAACTTTTCATTCGTATGAAACCCTATGAAAGGCAGTGGCATCTACTCCAGACTATACCTGGAATTGACGAATTAAGTGCAGCGCTTTTGATTGCAGAAATAGGAGGCAATGTGAAGTCTTTTAAAAATAAAGGAAATTTTTGCTCCTGGATGGGGATTTGCCCATCCAATAATGAGAGCGCAGGAAAAAAAAAGTCTTCACGAACGAGGAAAGCGAACACATATGTGAAATCGTTGGTATGTGAGATGGCCAATAGTGCTATTAAGACGAATTCACAATTCAAAGGCAAATACCAATCACTTGTTATAAGGCGTGGGCACAAGAGATCAGTGATTGCCGTTGGTCACAAAATGATGGGAGTTGTTTATTCAGTCATAAGTAATGACACCCCCTACAAAGACCCTGGAATTGACTATGAAAAGCTCATGGTGAAAAAAAATGCACCAAGGTGGATTAGAGCGTTAAAAAAGTATGATTTCATGTAATGTAGGATGATTTAAAAACTCGGACATTTGAAAAAATTCGAAGAACGGATAGTGGATTCGTGCGTCCAAACTACCCCGGAGATTCATAGTAACATTCATGGGGGCGCCTTGCTTCCCCACCCACGCCCATGAATCTTTCTAGGCCCCCACTTCTTTGCACGAAGCAACTCGGTGGACAGCTTCGCTGGTCTATATAATTGGCCTCTTTTAGTTACTCTGGACTTTTGATGGTATTTTTGTCATGTATGATTCCGATACAATAAAGGATAAAGCAATAACATTATTGGAAGGTGATAAGATGAGTGGCCGTTGAATAGATTGGTAATTTTAATTCCGTGAAGTAACATGGTCTTGAGCTTTGGATCGAACCCACGCATGTACCTGCACTCTGAGTGTATGGACGTATAGTAAGTTGACCTATTTTCGCTTTAGAATTTATGGCAAAATCCCAAGGCTCTAGTTTTATCACCTTCTTTTTTTCTAACAGAAAGGAGGAGTCATGTGGATATTATTTATAGTTCTGTTTGTGGAATAGATGTTCATCAACATATGTTGATGTGTACGATTGTCAAAGTGGAAGACGGTAAGAAGAAGTTTTTCACAAAAGAGTTCAAGAATTTTCCAAAAAATTTTCCTAGAATGCGCTCTTGGATGAAGCCACATAAGGTTGAGAGAGTTCTTTTTGAGAGCACAGGGATTTATTGGAATTCTTTATACGATGATTTGACAGAAAAAGGTTATGAAGTAGATGTTATCAATGCCTTTCATGTCAAAAATATTACTGGTAAAAAAACTGACGTGTTGGATAGCCAGTGGATTGCAGAGCTTGGTGCTTGTGGTCTTCTAAGAGCTAGCTTCATTCCTCCACGTGAGATTCGTTCTATTAGACTTTTGGCTCGTTATCGTACAAAAACGATCCGCCAAATATCTTCGGAACAAAATCGTATGTATAAGGTTCTTGAATATTCAGGCATTCGTTTAACCTATGCAATGTCTAAAGCTGACTGCGTATCTGGTATGGCCATGATTCGTGCCATAGCTAATGGAGAGAGATCAGTTTCTAAATTGATGTCTCTTGCCAGAGGGTCTTTACGTCAAAAGACCGAAGAATTTTCTTACGCCCTGTCGGGAAAGATGACGGAAGAAAATCGTTTTGTTCTTCAACGCATTCTTGATCGAATAGATTTTTTGAAAAAAGAATGCTCTCAAATTGAAGAAGAACTTTTCATTCGTATGAAACCCTATGAAAGGCAGTGGCATCTACTCCAGACTATACCTGGAATTGACGAATTAAGTGCAGCGCTTTTGATTGCAGAAATAGGAGGCAATGTGAAATCTTTTAAAAATAAAGGAAATTTTTGCTCCTGGATGGGGATTTGCCCATCCAATAATGAGAGCGCAGGAAAAAAAAAGTCTTCACGAACGAGGAAAGCGAACACATATGTGAAATCGTTGGTATGTGAGATGGCCAATAGTGCTATTAAGACGAATTCACAATTCAAAGGCAAATACCAATCACTTGTTATAAGGCGTGGGCACAAGAGATCAGTGATTGCCGTTGGTCACAAAATGATGGGAGTTGTTTATTCAGTCATAAGTAATGACACCCCCTACAAAGACCCTGGAATTGACTATGAAAAGCTCATGGTGAAAAAAAATGCACCAAGGTGGATTAGAGCGTTAAAAAAGTATGATTTCATGTAATGTAGGATGATTTAAAAACTCGGACATTTGAAAAAATTCGAAGAACGGATAGTGGATTCGTGCGTCCAAACTACCCCGGAGATTCATAGTAACTATTCAGGGGGTGCCGCATTAATTCGAACAATTTTTTTAAAAAAAGTATAAAAATTCTTGACAAGTTTTTGAAGCAAACGACCTCTTTCATTTGTTCTTTATCGAATATGTTCCTGCATATGGCTTAAACTCTCTGAGAGCCATAGTATTGAAAGATTGTGAAACATAGGTCGCGGGGGGCACTTCTCATTCCTTTTGCTTCTTAGAACGAATCCTAGTGCATTTTTTTTAATGAAAAAAAGGCATGTTAATATTTTCATAAGGTAAGTATGAAAATAGAAAATATTGACGTGTCTTCAGCCATAAATAAAATCAGGAAGCTTCTTAAGAAAGAGAAGTCCCTTTCTCCCGCTTTTATTGTGGCCATTGAGTTGTTGATCAAAATCATCACTATTCTAGTAAATCAAAAAAAATTAAATAGTCAAAACAGTAGTATTGCCCCTTCTCAAGATCCGAATGGCCCTAAAAAGAAACCTAAGGAAGAAACTGGTAAGAAGCCAGGAGGACAACCCGGACACGAAGGAGCTACTTTAAAACCCGTGGATACTCCAGACAAGGTGGAGTTCATTTCTATTAATAAAGAGGAACTTCCTCCAGGTGATTACATTTCTTCTGGAGTTGAAAAGCGTCAAGTATTTGAGGTAGACCTTTCTGTGCATGTCACGGAGTATCAAGGAGAAATCCTCGAAGACCAAGATGGGAATCAGTGGGTTGCAGGTTTTCCAGAAGGAATCAATAACCCAACTCAATATGGCCCTTCTGTGAAAGCTCACTCAGTTTATATGTCCCAGTTTCAGTTAATCCCTCATCTTCGAGTCGCAAGTTACTTTAATCAATGGGGTCTATCGCTTGCTGGATCTACGGTACACAATTTTAACAAATCTGCCTTTGAGGCTCTGGAAGCTTTTGAGGAGTGGGCAAAGGAAACTCTTCTGAACTCACCTTTGATTCATGCTGACGAAACTGGAGTGAATGTTAATGGGAAGAGGCTGTGGTTTCACCTCTTGTCCAATGATACTGTGGTTCTCTATCAGGTGGACGAAAAAAGAGGCGCAGAGGCTATGGATCGCATGGGAATTCTTCCAAAATACACAGGGATTGTTTGTCATGACCATTGGAAACCTTATTATACATATACTTCCTGCATTCATGCCCTTTGCAATGCGCACCATTTAAGGGAGCTTCAAAGAGCTTGGGAGCAAGATGATCAAAAATGGGCAAAAGAAATGAAGTCTCTTTTAGAGACAATAAACAAAGAGGTGCACGATACGCAGAACCAATGCCTTTCACAAGACCGAATTGAATATTACAAAGAGAAATATCGAAATATTCTCTTCGAAGGGGAAAAGGAATCTCCATTAATGGAGAGGACAGAGAAAAAAAAGAAGGGAAAGGTTAAACAATCCAAATCTAGAAATTTACTAGATCGACTGAGAAACTTTGAAGATGATACCTTGCTATTTATGAAGGACCCCATAGTTCCATTTACGAATAATATAGCAGAAAATGATCTGAGAATGACCAAAGTTCAGCAGAAAATATCTGGGTGCTTTCGTTCGTTGATGGGAGCCAAGACATTTTGTAGAAACCGAAGCTTTCTCCTGACTTGCCAGAAAAATGGCATAGAACCTAAAGATGCTCTAAATATGCTATTTCAAGGAAAACTTCCCTCATTTATGACTCGAATTCGCCCACCCCCTGAATAGTTACTATGAATCTCCGGGGTAGTTTGGACGCACGAATCCACTATCCGTTCTTCGAATTTTTTCAAATGTCCGAGTTTTTAAATCATCCTACATTACATGAAATCATACTTTTTTAACGCTCTAATCCACCTTGGTGCATTTTTTTTCACCATGAGCTTTTCATAGTCAATTCCAGGGTCTTTGTAGGGGGTGTCATTACTTATGACTGAATAAACAACTCCCATCATTTTGTGACCAACGGCAATCACTGATCTCTTGTGCCCACGCCTTATAACAAGTGATTGGTATTTGCCTTTGAATTGTGAATTCGTCTTAATAGCACTATTGGCCATCTCACATACCAACGATTTCACATATGTGTTCGCTTTCCTCGTTCGTGAAGACTTTTTTTTTCCTGCGCTCTCATTATTGGATGGGCAAATCCCCATCCAGGAGCAAAAATTTCCTTTATTTTTAAAAGACTTCACATTGCCTCCTATTTCTGCAATCAAAAGCGCTGCACTTAATTCGTCAATTCCAGGTATAGTCTGGAGTCAATGCCGTTTCCTTAAGAAAAATCTCTTGAAATTATTAGATAAATCGACAAGAATAAGACTTGTTTTATTTTACACCCAACCCTCAACCAAGGAGTAAGTCACATGCAATCCAATATTGATCTCGAAAGCCCCCAAATGACGAGTTCGCGTCACAGATGACCATTTTATTCTACCAAAACTTGATTCTTCCTTCAAGCCAGAGCACCTTGTCGATCCAGAAAAACAAAAAAGGAATCGAAAATTTAATCCTCAAATTTTCTTTTTTACCATTATCTATCTTATTTCAGGAACAAATTACGAAGGCTACCAAATCGCTCTTAAGACGGTATGGACTCATTTTGGTGACCTGCTTCTCATGCCAGTCAAAAGCAGTCTCAGCAAGATACGTCAAAGTATTTCTTACCTATTTTTCAAAGATATCTTTGAATCTCTGATTACAGACTACGAACCATTGAGAAAAACGTTTCATGGTTTTTATATCTATGCCATAGATGGCGACCAATTAGCACTTCCTCGCTCTAAAGATCTTTTAAAGGAGGGTTATTGTGGGTACCCTTGCCCAAATGAGATGGAAACTCATTTCTTACGTATGTATCTATCTCATGCTTATGACGTTTTATCGGGTGTGACAAAGAATCTTTGCTTTTCTCCCGCTCTCAACGAAATCGCCAATGCTATTCAAATGATAGGTAGTTTTGAGAGTAATAGCATAACTCTCTACGATAGGCTTTATTTATCTACAGAGATTATTAAGGCCCATGCTCAAGCCAGTAACTTCTTTATTGCGCGTTGTAAGCGAGGCTCTACTTTTATCCCCATCGTAAATTTATTTAATGGCCCAGGTTGGTATTCACAAATGGTTATTGAGGGGGTGGTCATTCATCTCTATAAGTATAAAAACCCAAAGACTGGGGAGTTCTCTGTTTTGGCCACTAATCTTCCGCATGGCTCCTTGGACAAGAAGGATATGGTTGCTCTTTACTCTCGTCGTTGGGAAATAGAAACGACATTTCGTGATTTTACATCGACAATGAAAATGGAGCAGTGGCACTCAACAAGCCTTAATGGAATATTGCAAGAGCTGTATTCTTATTTTTGGCTCTTCAATTATACAAAGATTCAAATGAGCATAAATGAGGATGAAGACAGTGTGAATCAGTTGGTAAAAAATGACTACAAAAAACCTAACTTTAAACTGATTCTTGATTTCATAATGGATAGCATCCCCCTTTTTGTTGCGGGGCTCTATCAGAAATTTAGGAAGCAGATAAAGTTGCTGATGAAGATTTCAATGGAGAAGAGGAGGCACTTCAAAAGAAGCTATGAAAGGTCTATCAAAAGGGCTGGGAGTTCTTTTAAAAGAAATAGCTTAACGCAGAGGCAGAGGGGTGTGGTGGCTTAAGGAAACGGCATTGAGTCTGGAGTAGATGCCACTGCCTTTCATAGGGTTTCATACGAATGAAAAGTTCTTCTTCAATTTGAGAGCATTCTTTTTTCAAAAAATCTATTCGATCAAGAATGCGTTGAAGAACAAAACGATTTTCTTCCGTCATCTTTCCCGACAGGGCGTAAGAAAATTCTTCGGTCTTTTGACGTAAAGACCCTCTGGCAAGAGACATCAATTTAGAAACTGATCTCTCTCCATTAGCTATGGCACGAATCATGGCCATACCAGATACGCAGTCAGCTTTAGACATTGCATAGGTTAAACGAATGCCTGAATATTCAAGAACCTTATACATACGATTTTGTTCCGAAGATATTTGGCGGATCGTTTTTGTACGATAACGAGCCAAAAGTCTAATAGAACGAATCTCACGTGGAGGAATGAAGCTAGCTCTTAGAAGACCACAAGCACCAAGCTCTGCAATCCACTGGCTATCCAACACGTCAGTTTTTTTACCAGTAATATTTTTGACATGAAAGGCATTGATAACATCTACTTCATAACCTTTTTCTGTCAAATCATCGTATAAAGAATTCCAATAAATCCCTGTGCTCTCAAAAAGAACTCTCTCAACCTTATGTGGCTTCATCCAAGAGCGCATTCTAGGAAAATTTTTTGGAAAATTCTTGAACTCTTTTGTGAAAAACTTCTTCTTACCGTCTTCCACTTTGACAATCGTACACATCAACATATGTTGATGAACATCTATTCCACAAACAGAACTATAAATAATATCCACATGACTCCTCCTTTCTGTTAGAAAAAAAGAAGGTGATAAAACTAGAGCCTTGGGATTTTGCCATAAATTCTAAAGCGAAAATAGGTCAACTTACTATACGTCCATACACTCAGAGTGCAGGTACATGCGTGGGTTCGATCCAAAGCTCAAGACCATGTTACTTCACGGAATTAAAATTACCAATCTATTCAACGGCCACTCATCTTATCACCTTCCAATAATGTTATTGCTTTATCCTTTATTGTATCGGAATCATACATGACAAAAATACCATCAAAAGTCCAGAGTAACTAAAAGAGGCCAATTATATAGACCAGCGAAGCTGTCCACCGAGTTGCTTCGTGCAAAGAAGTGGGGGCCTAGAAAGATTCATGGGCGTGGGTGGGGAAGCAAGGCGCCCCCATGAATGTTACAAATTCTTTTGATTCCCTTTTAATTTCTTTGTGAATAGTAGGGGTGAGAGTTTCTCATCGTTGAAGGTAAGCCTCCAATGGCGGCAGGCGCTCCCGTGAGGGATTGGCCATTGAAGCCTATTCCCATAAAGGGTGTAAAGCCGCCTCGTGCCTCTTTGTCCAGGCCGTAGTAGAGGCCCAAAACAAAGTCGAGAGGGAAGTGATAGCCAATGGTTGTACTCAGCTTAAACTCTGCTCCTGTCCCTAAAAAAGAGCGATTCATGGAGACTCTTTCGTAGAGCTGGGTATCTCCATTGGCAAAAAAACCGTCCACCGCCACATAGTCTATAAAAAGACCTCCGTGAAGTTGCTTTAGAAAAAAGGGATGGGAGCCTCTTCCCTCAAAAATGTCTAAAAGAGGGGTGTTATACTCTAGGTTGAGGTTGACGATTTTTCTCCCAAAAAAATTTCCAGATGGGTAGCCTCGGACGAGAAAAGAGGAGTTGATAAGAGTCGCTAAAGTGTTGCCCACCGTTCGGTCTCCGATGGTAAAGTTGGTGAGTTGAGGAGCAAAAGCTACCTGTGAACGCAAAATTAGATCTTGACTGTCGGGAAGAAAGTGGGAGCCATAGTAAATGAAAGAGGCCGCTGTACGTCCATAGGATCTTTCATTCAACCCCTTGGTTTTGTAGTGGCTATAGGAAAAGGATCCGCTGTAGCTACCTGGAGAGGGTTTGTTCCTGCCAAGTTCAAATAGATTGGAGTAATGAAGTCCCACAGAGCCGCCAATTCTTTCAATGGCAGGTGTGGAAGGTTGATCTGTTTTTATCAACTCTCCTGCAAGTAGGGTCTGCCAACGGTGACTGAGCCCAGGGATATAAAAATCTTTATAAATGCGTCCATACTTATGGGTCAGTGGGTTTTCTCCGCTGATTGAAAAAGGCTCATTTTGAATGAGATAGGAGATACCTGTTCGGGAATCTCCTGTGGAATAGAAATAGTTGAATCCCCCTCCCACCTTTTGGGTTACGGTGTCTGAAGCTAAGCTTAAGGTATAATTATGTCGTTGCAATGGATCGGCAGCAGACGTGATACCCTGGAATAAGAAACCATCTTCAATGGGGTACAGCATGGGCAGCCAGTATCGTGGTAAAAGGTAGGTGAAGGGGCGGTATTTATGGGGAGGCAGGGATTCTTGGGATGCCTTTGCGCTTATAGGTGCCTCATCTGTGGTCTTTTCTGTAGAGGGCGCTCTAGATGTTTTTTTTTCCTTTGAGGGCTTATTGTTAGGGGGGCGGGGCTGCACACTCTCCGAAGGTTGGGCCAGCACACTCCCATAGGGTGGGGTGAGCATATTTTCGATAGCAGGAGGTTTTGTTTCTTGCAGGCTGGATTGAATAAAAATCCGAGGTCCCCAAGGGGTGAGCTTGGTGAAGTAAACTTGTTGGCCCGTGGGATCAATATCTCCGTTGATGATTTCTGTTGTGGTATTGGTGATGGGGTAGGCATGGCTTAAATGGGAAGGGGATGGCGCAGATGGCGTAGGTGTGGGTGGTGGCGCAGCAGGTGGGGTGGCGGCGGACCCCGTGGTTGGCGGCGGGGGTGCTAGGTATAAATTGCTGACCCCTGAACGTCTTGAGGAAAATAAAATTCCCTTGGAGGTTTTGCGAGGGTGTCCCACCGATGAAAAGTCTTGAAGAACCCCATGTTTTTTGTATGTATTTAAATTGTAAACATAAAATTTTTCAGATCCAGAGAGATTTCTTTCTACAAAAAGAATTTCAGTGTCGCTTACAAATTCAGGTCTCGACAGGCGAATTTGAAGTTTTGGTTCGTAGAGTTTGAGGGAAGTGCGATCTGTGAGGTTGAGGAGGTAAAGAGCTGTTCCCCCTGGTCTTAGTTTAATGTAAGCCACTTTTTTTCCATCTGAAGAAACGCTGGGCTCACGGGCCCTTTCCCCAAAGGTCAATTGAGAGCTTCTTTGGTCTTTCAGATCATATTTGTACAAGTCGTAAAATCTAGAGTGACGGTCAAAGATGTCTAATTTGTCATAAATAAAAGATTGTCCATCGGGAACCCAACTGATCTTCAAAAAATCCGCTCCCTGAAGAGTGTCTACGGAGCGTCCTTGTTTGTCGAGAATCACCAATTCTGATCCCCGGTACCGGTGAGAATTCATTATGGTGAGATGTTCTCCCGTGGGGCTAAATGCAGGGCTGTGTTGGGTGTCACCGTCAAACAAAAAAGGGTGGTTTTTTACAATACCTTGAGATTGAATTTTTAAAATTTGTTCTTGGGCCTTAAGGCGGACTTCATCGTAGGAACTTTTTAAAAGCTGATCGTAGCTTTTTCCCAGGAGCCTTTTGGGGGAAGGGTTGAGTAGGTAGGGAACCCGACGACTATGGGAATGAAGAAGTTGCTCCACGACATCAACATCTTTTTGGTGGATGAGGTATCTCCAAAGCACAGACCCCATGAGGTATCTGCGCCTTCCATAGGGCCAAGTGGGAATGTTCTCATTGATACGAGCGAGACCTTCAGTTTGGAGGCGATTTCCTTCAACAAGGGCTCGTAGGGCCGCAGAAACTTCGGGCGATCGAAGGCGACCATGTTTGGTCCAGCGAGTTTCCATTTCAACAGCTAAGCCTTCGTGAAACCAGCCAGGGAGTAGGTTATTGGGGTTGACAATGCTGCCAAAAATAGCCCTGAGAGGCACATAAAAACCATGGGCCATCTCCAAAGCCAAAATATGGCTGAATTCATGAATCATTAAGGTCAAGCCCCAGTTATCGTAGTGACTTGTTGAGGACATGCTTTCGGGCAGGGTGGGATAGACAACGATTTTTGGGTAGGGAGTCGTTGTGGCGTAGCCGTTGGCTGTATCACTGAAGTTATCGATCACCACAACTGTTTTTGGTGGTGCCTCCTTAAACAAGGGAACAAGAAGGTCGTAGGACATCTCGGCATAGTGAGCATATTTTGAGCCTAGTTCATCTTGTCCTTCGGGGTATACAATTTCAAAGTGAGGAGTGTGGTAACTCACCCATTTTCCCTTGGGGGAAAGTGAAAAAGCTTTGGGAGAGAGGGTGAGAGTTATGGCCCCAATGAGGGCGCTCATCAAAGCAAAACTCTTAAAATAGGGGAAAGCCCAGTTCCAAAAACTGTGAAGATAGACTTCCAAAAAAGTCCAAAGGGAGAGGGGTGTCATAACTATTATCATGAATTATATCCGCGGGAATGGCTAGGCGTGTTTATTGTTTTGGCTAAACGCATCGAATCTGGCGAAGGCAGAATTAAAGTCTAGAATGGATTAAAATGACCTTCGAATTTATCATGGGTAACACCAAGAATTATTATTTGTAGAAAACTTGTCTTTTTTTAAGGTGACTGCTACATGTGGCTGTATAGAAATGATGAAGTTTTAATTTTCACATGATTTCTCAAAATTTCAAATAATTTCTCAAAAAGGGGGCCTTATGTCACAACGAAGTACTTTTACGACGATTCTGATGGTTACGAGAGTTCATATTATTTTGAACATCCTTTTAAGCATGGCCTTGGTCCAGTTTGTCTGGGCTTCTGAGCTTCCGGATCACTTGGACCACCAAAAGCATGAACAGATTTATAAAGAGGCAAAAAATGTCTCCGATCGTGAAAGACTTTTAGCGGAACAAATCCAAAGTGAGTGGCAGGCTCATGTGAGAGAAAAAGACAGGGTGGAGGGTTTGATTTCTTCCCATGGGGAAACCATTTCCAATCATCAAAGAGGCATAGAGCAGTTTAAAAATAAGAACCTTTATTTACAAAGCGAAATTGAAAAACTTCGCTCTGAGATCCCCTCCCTAGAGGCCACTTACAAGAGCAACCAAAGTCGTATGGGGGCCCTTGAATCTGAGCGCACCCTTGTTGTCAGTGAGGGCAAAAAATTACAGTCTCGCCTCCAGGAGGTGACTGGGGAACTCAATCAGCAAGAGAGACAAGTTCGTTCCATAGAAAGGGAGCGAGAGAATATGGCTCAGCACTTAGGCTCTATCAATCAAAGTATTGACTACATAGAAAGTGATACGAGTCAAAAAAGCCGCGAGCGGAGCAACAATGAGATTCGTATTTTTAGAATTCAATCCTATGACATACCTCAGGCTCGAAGGGAAAAGCAGGCGGCGAGGCAACGGCATAGAAGACAAAAGGAAACAGTGGCAAATCTTGAGGGCACTAGGAAGGAGGTTTCTCGTCAGGTGCTTCGTTTAGAAGAGGATTTTCAAAGGGCTGAGCAAAAGGTTCAAAGGGAGAGGCGAGCGGTGGCTCCTGTTCGACGCGCTCTTAAGCAGGCGAGAAAAGAGGCGCGGGAATCAGGCAATCAGTTCAAGAGAGCGCAGGTTCAATACGCCAAGTTGGAGAGTGAAGTGGAGGGCTTTCGACAGCGGCACAACGGTATGCATCAGCAAATGCAAACAAAAAATCAAAATAAAAAGCAACTTGAGGGCCGAGTCCAAAATGTCACAAGTCGTATAAGAAAGCGTCGACAGGCCGTCAAAACTTTGACGCATCAGCATGAATCTAAGAAGGAACAAATAAATAACCTTAAGTCCAATACAAGTATGGATCCAAAGCAGAAAAGAAAGAAGCTTGAACAGCTTCAAGGCGAGGCTCGTCGGATAAAAAAGGATTTAAAGCTTAAGAAGAGCCAATTGCAAAAGGCCAGGCTCCAGAGGAAGAAAATTAATGGCAAAATAAGTAAGCTGGCTGTGGAAATTCAAGGGCTAAGAGAAAGTCTAAAAGATATTGAATCTCAAATACAGGGGAAAGAAAGGGAAAAGCAGCAAGTGGCCCTTGTGGTTCAGAAAAAACAAGCAGCCTGGAATGTGGCCAAGCAAAATGAGGCTCAAGCCAAGCGTCGATGGGATCGAAATTCTGAGGCTCTTAAGCTGGCAAAAACTGAGAAAGAGACTGTTCGTGCCAATTTTGATTCTGTGAAAAGTCGTTTTACAGCTTTGGAGCGAGAATATAAGCAAGCCTCTAAAGACTTGAGTCGTGCCCGGAGGAGATTGGAGAGGGCAAGAACCCAATTTGTTGAACTTGAAAATGAGGTGTCCAACCTTATAAGAAGAAACCAAGACTTGAATCGACGATTGGTGAAACTTGAAGGAGAGCTTCGCCGTGCTAAGGAGAACTTTCGATATGCCCAGCAGCAGCTTCAAGAAGTGGAGAGTCGTTTTTTAGAGGCTCGTCGCATAGAAGAAGGCATAAGACTTCGAAAAAATGAGATTGAGCAGAAGGTGGCTAATAATTCTGCTAAAGAAGGTTTTTTAACCAGTGAAATAGATCGTTTTTCCCAGGAAAATTTAGAGCTAAAAAACAAAGTCGCCAAGCATCGATCCACCATTGTGAGCCATCGAGATAGTATGGGCCGTAATAGGGTCGAAGTTGAAAGACTTACAGGGGAAATTTCTAGCTTGGAGGCTTCTGTAAGCAACTTGAAAGAGCAAGTTGTCGATCTTGATGGTAAAATCTCTTTTTCTCAGGCCCAGTTTGAAGGGCAAGATAAAGTCGCTCAAAGAGCTGAATCTATCACTGTTGAAAAACTGGCTCGGTATAAGGACGTGAAGGGGGCCTTTGATGCTATTTTGCATGATGCCCAGGCCCAGGGCCGTCTTCAGGGTCGTAAGCAAGGGCCACAGAATGGATATCAACAGGGATTTCAGGACGGTGCTATCGCTGGCGAAAAGCAGGGTCATATCATTGGAACCGGTGAGGGGCTTATTTTTGGATACAATGAAGGGCACAAAGATGGGGCTGTAAAGGGAGAGAGGGATGGCTACAAGCGTGGTTTTGAAACTCCTTCCCATCATGAAGCTGGCGTGGAAGCAGGGCGAACTCAAGGGTTGGCCGACGCCCAGGTCGAGGCTCAAAAGACAAACTACCCTGAGGGGCGTCGCTATCAACGATCTCAGCGGATGATGCAATTACCTAAAGAGGAAATCACTTTGGATAATAGCCCCGCCCAAGTTCAAGGTGATCTTAGGGGTGATTTCCAGGGCCTTACAAACCTATTCCCCATGGGGGCTGGTCGTAATGTGAACAGGGTCCACGGAGTTCGCAGAGGGGAATTTTCTGTAGGGGAATTCTCTTCATCTGAATGGGAAACGAGGGTGTCACAGCTCCATCCACTCTTATCATCAGAAGAAGGCGAGAATGAAAGCTGCGTGGCCATTCCCGGCGTGATTGTTCCAAAGTTTGAGGTGCCGCCTAACAGTGTTCGCTGTGAGTTCCAATACAGTGTTTTTAACAATACATGCAAGGCTTCTTTTGGGGAGTTCTATCAATCCACCTATATGAACAGCTATCAAGGGGCTCACTCTAAATCCATGGTCGCAAGCTGTGAAGAATCCAGAGAGACAGCCTTTGAAGAAAATAAAACGCTTCGGTACCAAGAGGGTTACAACGAAGCCTATCCCGTGGCCTTTGCCAAAGGTGAAACCATGGGAGCTAAAGATGCCCACAAAGAAGGTTTTGTATTGGGTAAGAAGCAGGGTTTTGAGCAAAATATTGAGGAACAACGAAAGGTTTTTTTCCAAAAGGGTCAGGATGATGAAAATAAGTATTTTGATTATAATGCCGTGGTTCAAATGCAATCAGCTTCTGTGAGAAAGATAAGTTTAGAAAATCCCCATATCATTGTTGCCGGCGATGAACTCATGTTGGATATAAAAATGGCTAATTTTGGTTTGGGTTCCACCAACCATGGAGATGTCAAAGCTCGGGTCGAAGCCTTGACACCAAGTTTTCTTGTGCCTTCTCAGGGGTGGATCGATCTTGTGAGTTTATCAGGGGATGCTTTGATTCATGTACTGAATGCACTTAAAGTACAGGTTCGTTCCGATGTGGCAAAGAACCATGTAGCTCAGCTTAAAGTCACTTTAAGGAACAGTGAGGGTGACTTCAACTATTTCATTTTGGATATTCCCATTCGAGCTCAAATTCGTGTCAATGTGAAAAATAAAGATTCTTGGTCCCTTCGGCCTGAAATTGGAAGGAGAGTGCGTTTAAAAATTAAAGTCACCAACATAAGTGATATCAGTGGCATCAGTCATCTGCAACTTTCTTGGTCGGTGAAGGATAAGAAAAAGGCTTCGTGGATTCGTTTTCGAAAGCCTAGCCCTATCCAGATATCAGCTTCCATGGAACATCCTTTTCGTCCCAATGAGTCAAGGTTTGTTAAAATCTACTATACCGTTAGGAGCCATATGGCTGGGGGGCAAAAAATTCCCATGAATTTTCAAGTGACCAGTGGTGGTCTTCTTTTAGGAAAAACCACGGTCATTTTGCGTCCCAATACTCCCGGTAATAATGGGCCTTAGGAAAGAGGGAGATGCTTAGGAAAGAGAAGGGGGAGAGTGATGTTTAGCCTTTTTTGTGGAACCGAAATTAAAAGGTCACCCTATCATTATTTTGAAAGTTGGTGGGGGTGGATTAGCATGATGGACCTTTTGACCAGTTACAGTTCAGCAAGATATAGCTTGAGTATTCATAGAATTTAAGGAGGTTTTCATTGAGTTCAATGGTGTCAATGACGCTACTTTTGGTCATTCTCAGAGCCTTATTATAGGGGAGCAAAACCACGCGCTGAATATTGTCTTGGTTGTGAAGCAGAGAAGATCCGAGCCATTTAAAGTCACTCCATGGTACCGGTCTATGTGCATACACGGCTTTATTATGAGCTTTATGCCGAGATCCATGAAACCCAGACCCATTGTAGGAAACTATTTTTTTGTTCACATCTAAAAGACTTAAAACTGTGGGGGCGAGATCTAAGTGAGACCCCAAAGTTTCACTGATATAAGGCTTTATGAGATTTTGAGAGTACATGATGAGGGGAATGCACTCACCAGAACAATTTTGATTGATTTCCATGCCAGATTCATGGTCTCCAAAAATAAAGAAAATTGTATTTTCAGCTAAATAGGTCGATTGAATTTCTTGAAAAAACGTTCTTAAAGCGTCGTCGACTTCACTCATAGTTACAAGGTACTTTTTTTGAAGCGTTTCTAAATTTGTATTTGAGAAATCAAATTTCTCCCAACTCTTTGGATAGAAGTTTTTAAAGGGGCCATGGGACTGCATGGTGATAAGATAAGTAAAGAGTGGAGAGGGAGTCGTGGAGTTCATTTCTTGAGGCAAATCTCTAATTTTCTTAATCGTTTGCACAAAAAAGGCTTTATCTTTGGATTTCCATCCAGAGGCATTGCCCTTATAGTCTTTAGCATCCCAAAAATTAGTCAGACCAATTTTCTGATAATTGTTTTTGCGGTTAAAGAAAGTTCCAAAATTCGCATGGGCCGCAACGGTTTGGTAACCACGGTCTTGCAGAATTTTAATAAGATTTTCTTTTTTAATGTAGTCAGATTTGGCATGGCTGATTCCCGGCACACCTTCTTGAGGTATTAAACTTAAAAATGTGGCAAGCTCAGCGTCACTGGATCCACCGCCTCCATGTTGGGCATAAAAGTTCTTAAAATAGATGGACTTATCCCTAAGACCCCTGAGAAAGGGCATGATCTCCACGCCATTCACTTTATAGTCGATGACGTCACGATCTAAGGATTCCACTTGAATCATGATAAGGTGGGGTCTGGAGGGAAGATTGTGAAAAGCTTTAGAAACCATAGAGGTTTTTGAGAAGTTTCCCTGGCCCTGCTGATTCACGGGTCCCGGGTACTTAAAATTTGAGGAGTTTGATAACTTATGGTGACGGAACATGGTATAAGTAAAGTAATATTGCTTAAAATAAGTGGAGATAAGCCCCCTTCGAGTGACATGTTGAGCAGCATCATAGATTCGCGTCTTTTGAGGTTCACCATGGTCCGCAATAAAAATATCCTTTAAAGGGTATAAGTTCCAAATCAATATGAGGATGACAAAAACTTTGGCCTTTCGTGTCCAAGTTGACTCTATGTTTTTTATGAGAGGTATGGAAAGAACTAGGAGAACTGTGAGCAAGAAAACAACGAGCCACTCCTTAAAGCCCATAAATTGGATGACAATATGGTCAATAACATGGGCACCTTCATGAAAATTTTCGATAAGTCCCAAAGGGGGGAGGACTCCCTTGTATCCATTGTGAATAAGTATGGCAATGGCTAAAAAATGAAAAGTCAGTAAGAAAATTGAAGAGGCGATCCATGCCATCCTCCGTGTTTTGCAAAAACACCATAGAGTGCAAAGATAAAGGGCACCAGGAAAGAGGGAGTAGGGGATGTAGAACTTAATAAAATGTATATTTTTGAGAATGATGTTGGGATCTGAAGTGAAGGGAAAATAAAGATCTGTTGTGAAGAGAAGGTGAACGCCCGCAAGCATCAAGATAGCTAAATAGATCATTAGGGGTTACTTATATGCGTGAGGTTGAGTAAGTCAATGCCTTATAATGCTCTGCACACCTAACAGGGCGCGTGTTTTCAGAGGGGGGGGCTTCTTCGAGTTGAAAAAAATGGACGCATCATTTTTTTTTTGAAGTTGATTTTTTTGATGTTGGCTTGGCTTTTGGGGGGTGGGAGCCTTGGGGTTGGGGGGAATTTATTTCAGGCAAAGGCTTTCTTTTTCTCATAAATCTGATAATTCCCACCACACTGAAAGTCATGAGAAGCACGGAGATGATTTCAGCTTGAGTGACTTGTATGAAGCTGAAATCATATCGTACATTGACTCTAATTTGCTCAATAAGAAGTCTCTCAAAGCCCAGAAAAAAGAGGCCAAGACTGAATAGCCACCCAGGCTGGAACTTATGCCTACGGATGAACCAGAAAAATAAGAAGAGAACGACGCCGGCAAGAGCCTCGTAGAGAGGGGTCGGGTAAACAGGAGCTTCCAGTTGAACACCTATGACGTTGTTTGTGTAAGGGTGGGCCCAAAGCCCTTCGGGCCACCATTGTGGTTTGAGGTCGAGGTTGGCAACAATTCCCCAATCACCGTCTCCTGAGAGGTGGCAGCCCATGCGTCCCACAGCGTAGCCGATAAAAAGGACGGGTGTGACAGCATCGCAGAGAACCTTGGCAGGATGTCCACGTTTTTTTACAAACCAAATGGCTACAGTAAAGCCAAACAAAAGGCCACCAAAAATGGTCCAACCACCCCGTGAGAAGAACATTTCAAAGGGGGATTGGAGAAATTCACGAGGGTACTCGAGCAAATAAAAAATTTTAGCTCCCAGCATCGCAAAGAAAATGGAGACTATGCAGAGATTTTGTGCAAACTCACTGGGGGAGCATGGAAGTTGTATGACCTTAGAATTTTGGAGGCGTTTCAATTCGAGGCTAAAAATGTAAATTCCCAAGATAAAGCTAAGGGCGACACATAGTCCGAATGTGGGAATGTATTGAGTGAAAGGAAATTCGATGCCTGTAAGTGCGTATAAGATATCTTTTAAGAAAGGAAAGGACATAGAGTTCATTTTATGACAAGTAAAAAAATGACTCAACGAATAACTACCTGAGTTATTTGTAACTGCTTAACTAGTCGCTGTCGCGAAATTAAAAAGGGCCGTTTATGTGCCCTCATTTGGACTTGGGCTCTGAAGTAGCCTCTTTTTAACTTTCCCTTGTTCTACCCACCCTTGAAGCTTGGAGTTGGCATCGTCACCGCTAAATTTCTCATAATTTGGTGCAGATTGAACCCCATGGTCGAGCGATACCCCGAAGCCAGTGTGGCCCCATCCCCTTTCATCTTGCTTCTTGCTAATCCAAAGTTTTTGACATGCCCTATGAGAGGTTCGACCCCCGACCTGCGATTGTATAATTCTTCTTTCTGGGGGGCTTCGACCTGTTCTTTTACGTTGGCAGGTCTTTGAATTCCATCTGCATTTCCCACAACATCTTTGACGAGATTGACGTTGGCTTGTGAATAATACCCCTTGTCTGTTGTAACTGACTCTAAAATATCTTCGCCAAATATTTTTTGATGTTCTTCCAATATAGCTGGCAATAACTCCTTGTCGTCCATTCTCACAGAAGTGCAAGTATAGGGAACAATAAAATTTCCACCAATCCGCCCGACTTGGAAGACCCTCCCAAACTCCTTGTCTTTGCCTAACTTCCCCTTTTTGATACAGGCGACCGCACACAATTTGAAGGCAAGGATTTTGCCAGGCTTGATGGTGTGAGTTCTTACAAAATGGGCCACGTCCAAAAGGTATCTCCAAGCCTTGTCTCTCACTTCTGTGACGGCTTCTCGGTGGTTCCAAGGAAGACTCGCTAGAGCCTGTGGAGAAAGATTTTCTGCAAACCTTATAAAGGCTTTTAACTCTGACTTTACAAGACTGTGAAGGTCTGAAAATACCTCCCTCTTCTTCTCTAATACACAATTTTTGGCTAGAAAAAAATACTTTCGAGCGGCCTTGATGATGGCTTTGATATCTATGGTTATACCCGATGGTAAGTAGGTCTTCTGCTTTTCTTGAAGATACGAAAGAATTTTGTAACACTTCTGAGCCAACTTTTGCAAAAGACTGGCATCGGAGGGATAAGCCATATTAGCTTCCTGAACGGTCGAATCGACATCCAAATGAGAGGCGTCTGCAAACCCCAGGGATTGAGCCAAGCGAAGAATATAATCTCCTATTTCTTTGTGAGTCTCTTCCGTCAGTCGATTGCGAAATTTTTCTATTTTCGTATGATCGGGACAACACCATTTTTTGAGGATATTTAGACCACAAAAAAGCTGATAACTGGCCGTCTCTTTTATCCGTTGCTCCACCCCTCGATCCGTGAGTTTGAATAGAACCTGAAGCAGCAGCACGGCTAGATGAACTCTTAAAAAGAGCTTTCTTCCTAGCCACCAAAAACCCTTTGCAGTCGTGGCTTTTAAGTCGGGCATGACCAGACACGACAGATAGCTCCAATCGACGTGGTTGGCCAGTTGAATCAGAGGATCGGATTCTGTGACGATAATAGATACCTTGGCAGGGTGGACCTTGGTTTCGAGGCCTTCTGGGCATAAACTCATAGCGATAATCCTTTATCATGAGGTGAAACATGGTAATAAGGTTAACAGGAGGCCCAATGAAAAAGAAGCAAATCATTCAACCAAGAAGGAAAGAACTTGAAAAGGCTATTAGTGATTTTTGTGACCAATATATAAACGATGACGACACATCCTCGCCCACAGGACGAGGGTGTGTTTTGACCCTAAGGGTCTACTTAATCCTGCTGGCCTACCTTTCCTCTGCTCATCAAAATGAAAATTGATAGCTTTGGAGGAACCTTAAGTAAAAGATATGCATGGTCCTCCTGAACATTCAACTAACGCTACATCCTGACCTTTCAAACTCAAACAAAACCTTGGAATGAATGAACTTACCTTGAGGTGGACCCCAATGTCAGACTGAAAAACTTGATTTTTAAGCTACACCACAGCGCACAAAGAAGCCCCGTGTTAATGTGTTAAATCCACCTCTCCCATATGCACCTGATAAGGGGTGCAATCCTGAAGAGACTGGTGTGGCCTTTTATTATTATAAAAATTAAAATACGTTTTAAAACCTTTGTTGGCTTGAACCATTGATTTGTCTTGATAGCCTTTCAAGTAAACCTCTTCGTACTTAACAGACCGCCAAAGCCGCTCGATCATGATGTTGTCTAAACACCTGCCTTTGCCGTCCATACTGATCGAGATTCCATGATTTTTCAATAATTTTGTGAAAACCTCAGAAGTGAATTGGCACCCTTGATCAGTATTGACGATATCAGGGCAACCAAATGTTTCTATGGCTTCCTCAAAGACTTCTAAACAAAAAGTTGTCTCAAGGCTATTAGAAAGTCTCCAAGACAGAACAAATCGGCTAAACCAATCTATCACAGCTACCCATAGGTCAATGCCGTTTCCTTAAGCCACCACACCCCTCTGCGTTAAGCTATTTCTTTTAAAAGAACTCCCAGCCCTTTTGATAGACCTTTCATAGCTTCTTTTGAAGTGCCTCCTCTTCTCCATTGAAATCTTCATCAGCAACTTTATCTGCTTCCTAAATTTCTGATAGAGCCCCGCAACAAAAAGAGGGATGCTATCCATTATGAAATCAAGAATCAGTTTAAAGTTAGGTTTTTTGTAGTCATTTTTCACCAACTGATTCACACTGTCTTCATCCTCATTTATGCTCATTTGAATCTTTGTATAATTGAAGAGCCAAAAATAAGAATACAGCTCTTGCAATATTCCATTAAGGCTTGTTGAGTGCCACTGCTCCATTTTCATTGTCGATGTAAAATCACGAAATGTCGTTTCTATTTCCCAACGACGAGAGTAAAGAGCAACCATATCCTTCTTGTCCAAGGAGCCATGCGGAAGATTAGTGGCCAAAACAGAGAACTCCCCAGTCTTTGGGTTTTTATACTTATAGAGATGAATGACCACCCCCTCAATAACCATTTGTGAATACCAACCTGGGCCATTAAATAAATTTACGATGGGGATAAAAGTAGAGCCTCGCTTACAACGCGCAATAAAGAAGTTACTGGCTTGAGCATGGGCCTTAATAATCTCTGTAGATAAATAAAGCCTATCGTAGAGAGTTATGCTATTACTCTCAAAACTACCTATCATTTGAATAGCATTGGCGATTTCGTTGAGAGCGGGAGAAAAGCAAAGATTCTTTGTCACACCCGATAAAACGTCATAAGCATGAGATAGATACATACGTAAGAAATGAGTTTCCATCTCATTTGGGCAAGGGTACCCACAATAACCCTCCTTTAAAAGATCTTTAGAGCGAGGAAGTGCTAATTGGTCGCCATCTATGGCATAGATATAAAAACCATGAAACGTTTTTCTCAATGGTTCGTAGTCTGTAATCAGAGATTCAAAGATATCTTTGAAAAATAGGTAAGAAATACTTTGACGTATCTTGCTGAGACTGCTTTTGACTGGCATGAGAAGCAGGTCACCAAAATGAGTCCATACCGTCTTAAGAGCGATTTGGTAGCCTTCGTAATTTGTTCCGGAAATAAGATAGATAATGGTAAAAAAGAAAATTTGAGGATTAAATTTTCGATTCCTTTTTTGTTTTTCTGGATCGACAAGGTGCTCTGGCTTGAAGGAAGAATCAAGTTTTGGTAGAATAAAATGGTCATCTGTGACGCGAACTCGTCATTTGGGGGCTTTCGAGATCAATATTGGATTGCATGTGACTTACTCCTTGGTTGAGGGTTGGGTGTAAAATAAAACAAGTCTTATTCTTGTCGATTTATCTAATGATTTCAAGAGATTTTTCTTAAGGAAACGGCATTGACCCATAGGTGTTCGTGGTTTTTTTCTAATTTTAATTCCGAATTAATGGAAATACTTTTCAAGCCTCCTTTTTTACATAGAGGGAAGTGGGCGATTTATAAATATTTATAGATGGTATTTTGAGAAATGGACGCAGATTGACATTTGATATCCACGACAAGCCATGTGTTTTAAGAGACTTAATTGTGTAACGAAAGAACTGTGGACTTTTGGGAACAACAGAATTTAAATTTCTTTCCACTTCCGCATGGACAGGATTGATTTCTTCCAATTTTTTCGCTTTGGTCATTTTTCTGCTGTGATGCAGACATATCTTCAGTTACAATTTTTTTTTGCTTTTCATCTTCCAAATCCTCATCCAAATTATCAAAAAGAATATCTCCTAGATTCTGGTGAAAGTAACGATTTTTAAATTGAGATATGAGCATCATAAAAATACATGTAAGAACCAAAAGTGTGAGTGAAGCAAAAAACAAAGAAGATGCTTGCATCTGAGTTAATGGGAGGATGAGTGCCAGTAAATAACCAAATCCAAATACCAATAAGGAAATAAGAAGAGATATAAAGGATCCCAAAGAAAGTAATATTAAAAGTCCAAAAATCATTGCTATTTTTTGCTCCTGTCGAATACAATGAATCCGCATAGATACAAGTGAGTTATCTACAGACTTAATGATTCTCGCGTTAGTATCTTAATAGGTCAAGATTAATTGGAGGAAATTTTTATTTTTTAAACGCAGGGGGCAAATATGAGCACGGAAGCTCAAACACTTAAAACGATCAAAAAATGTTTCAAGAAAGTTATTCCTGAAAAGGACTCTCGGGCAACCATTCCACCTCTTGAGTTTATTGTGGCTCTTGTCTTGTCATTCCAGGGAGACTCTAAGACATATTCAATAGAGGGAATTAGGAGGTTTATGATAAGTCATTTAGGATTAAGAATTGAAAGACACAGCTTCTGGGAAAGACTCTCTAGAAAAAGATTAAAAGAGCTTCTGAGTAAACTGGTTGAAATGCTCATGATAAAGCTATCTCATGGAGCTTTTCATGGGAGCAAAGCCATATTATTACAACTGGGAGTCTCAGACGTTCTTCTTGTTGACTCAAGCACAATAAGCCTTTGGGATGGAGCATCTGAGAATTTTCCAGGGACAAGAACAAACGCAGGAATTAAATGGCACGCTTGTTTCAGTTTATTCAGTGGTATAATGACTTGGTTCGAATTAACTCCGTCTTCCACTAACGATAGGAAGTGCTTTCCTGATATAAAGGAACTCGTTGGAAAATTAGTCATCTTTGATTTGGGATATTGGGACTATGGCTTATTGTCATCTATTCATGAAGCTAAAGGATTTTTCTTGTCTAGAGTGAAGTCAAATGCCTCTATTCTTATTGATGCTGTTGTTGAAGGTTTGCCAGATTACTATGTTGGAAAAGAGTTCTCTGATATTAAACTCAAGAAAAAAAACGATGTTGTTGAATTTATAGGCAGTGTCTTGTCCAATGGTAAATGGGTAAGTTTGAGAATTGTAGGCTTCTGGAATTCCTCCGAAAAACGCTATCATTGGTATTGCACGAATTTAGATGTGGCAGCGGAGTCCATATATCCAATTTATCGTTTACGTTGGCAATGTGAACTTATTTTCAAATCTTGTAAGAATTCTTTGAATGCAAATCAGATCACCTCAAACGATCAAAATATCATAGAGAGTCTTCTTCTTGCTTCATTAGCGGCTCACCTCACATCAAGTGTTGTTTTGAGGATAGGAAGAACTAAACTCAATAAGGAACAAAATGACTCCACATCGTTTCAAAGAGTTGCTAAGGTTACCGTCTTATTAGCCTCTGATTTTATCAAATATCTCCTAAGCTCATCTCAAAAGTATTTAAATATTTTGATAGAGAAGATCAAGATATTCTCCCATGAAATTTATGACACAAACTACCGACGGCGAAAAACATCAATGAATATGGCTAAAAAGGTCTTGCTATGAAAGAATAAAAAACCACGAACACCTATGCACAGCTACCAAGTAAGCAAAGCCACCAGACAACCTTATAAAAGTAATATCAGTAGCCCACACTTGGTTGGGGGAGCAGATATTAAGCCCCTTAAGTAGCAATGGCATTCGTTTTTGCAGAAGATTTTTCCACATTTTTCTGACTCCCTCTAACATACTGAGTTAAGGGGGCTTTTATCTTTTTTCTTTTTCCGAAAAAAAATACTTGAGTCCACCCCATCGTTGTGTCACATTATATTTGAACCATTCCCAAAGGGGAGAGACTCAAATGGACCCACGCATAGAGACATTGCCTTCAACAACTTTTTTTGGAAGACGCTTGACGCGCAAGCAAATTGCCGACATTCAAAAGACGGTGGCGCTATTTCCTTCTTTAAGTCGCCGTGAACTGGGTTATACAGTTTGTGAGCATCTTGGTTGGCTAACTCCCAAAGGTGATCATCGCATCCAATCGTGCCTTCGTATGCTTGAGACGCTAGAGGAACTTGACATTCTATCCCTGCCAGAAAAAGACATGTCAAAGCGGAGTGTCCCCTCCAAAAAAATCACTTGGACACACCGAACAGATGAAAAGCCTCTCATCAACGATAAACTAGACTCATTGACCCCACTTTCTTTGCAAATCGTAACTGATCAAGAGGCCATTAAGGAATGGAATGAAGTTGTCGATCGGCATCATTATCTCAATTACAGACGTCCCTTTGGTCCCCACTTACGCTATTTCATCTTAGATAATTGTGGGCGAAGATTGGGTTGTCTTTTATTTGAAGCTGGCACATCCACGTTGCCTTGCCGTGATGAATGGATCGGTTGGCAAAATCGAGCTTACAAAAAGCACTTGAATTTAGTGGTGAACAATAGTCGATTTTTGATCTTTCCCTGGGTAAAGGTTCGCCATCTTGCTTCGATGGCTTTATCTATGGCAACTCGCCAACTTCCCACAGACTGGGAGTTAAAACATGCTTTCAAACCTGTACTCATGGAGACTTTTGTCGACCTTACCAAATTTAATGCCACGAGCTATCGTGCTGCCAACTGGCTTTATTTGGGCAAAACAAATGGGAGTCGTGCCTACAAAAATGTAAAGGGAAAAACTCAAAAAGGTGTTTATGTTCAACCTCTGACAAAGAATTATCAGTCTATCTTATTGAATGGCCCCCAATGCGCTATCAAGAAACCCGTCGGGAAACCCACCATCAAGCCACATAAGAACTTGGCTGAGCCTATGCTAGAGGACTCTTTTGTGCATCTTTGGCAAAACATCATCAAGACAGTGGTTATCATTGCAGATGAGTACGACCGAACCTGGCAAAAGCGTCAACGTGTCTTGAATACATTGTTGATTATACTTTTCATCTTCCGACTTGTTTTCTCTAAAGGAAAACAAGGTTATGATACAACTTTGATTGAACTTTGGGAGCAGTGTCGCATATTAGACATTGAACTCCCTCAACCTAAACCAGTTCGGGCATCCACTATGTGTAGTGCACGGGCTAAAGTAGATGAAAATATATTTAAAGTTTTGCATGATGAAATTCTTAAACAAGACGGTATATCCAATTCTAGTACCTTATGGAAGGGCCATAAGGTTTTCGCAGTGGATGGATCGAAAATAAATTTACCACGTCAACTCGTAGATAATGGGTATCAGCAACCATGGGAAAAAGCATGGTACCCTCAAGGTCTTGTCAGTTGCCTGTACCAACTACAGTCGAAGATTCCTGTGGATTTTGATCTCTTTGCCCATAACAATGAGAGAAAGGCTGCACAAACTCATTTCAAAAAATTGTTTGAAAACGATGTTGTGGTTTATGATCGTGGCTATTATTCCTACGAAATGCTTCATGAGCATAAGGTGCGAAGTCTGCATGCGGTGTTTAGGATAAGGAGAAATGCCAACACTGTTTTTGATGAATTTATTAATAATGATCAAAAAGACTCAGTGATCCAAGTCATTTCTAGCAAGCAAATTCTGAAAGAACTACATAAAAAAAAGCCACAAGACGACTTCAAAGCCTACGCTTTGCGTTTGGTCAAATATAAAATTGGACAAACTACTTTTGTTCTAGGAACAACCTTAATGGATCAAAAAAAATATTCCATTGATGATCTGGCCAATCTCTATCATGGACGCTGGAGTATAGAGGAACTGTACAAAATATCCAAAGAACTGATGACCATTGAAGAGTTTCATTCTCAAAGTGAAAGGGGAGTCAAACAAGAATTGTTTGCACACTTCACACTTATCACTCTGACAAGATTATTTTCCAACTACACGGAAGACCGTCTTAATACATCTCAATCCCATAGTAAAAAACAAACCATGCAGACAAACTTTAAAAACAATTTACTGACAATTGCAAGAAATATTGAAGGTCTTTTTCTTCAACAAAAGGTAGTGCTTAGTAAAACCCTCAATTGCATCATTACAAATATGAAGACCTGCCGACAAAGGCTACGTCCGAATAGGCATTACGACCGAGTTTCTAGAAAACCCATCGGAGTATGGAGACCCAGTAAAGAGGTTAGGGGGGCTATGGCCAACGGATAATCACATGGATCAAAGAAAAAAACTTGGGGTTAGCCCACCCCCGAGGAGTTAGAGGTTCAAATCCTTAACCGAATGGGATCTCTCACTAAACGAATGCCATTGCCTTAAGTAGGTAGTTCCTGTCCAGGGAAGAAAGTTAAGTAGTTTTAAGTATTTACATGCCTTCCCTTTAGATTTTATGCTTTAAAATGGAGTCCATCAAACATAATCCGTGTAAATTCAGTTACTTACATAAAACGGAAAAATAAAATAAGTTCCCCCCCCCTCTCTTGACGAACCTTTCACAGCCCCTCCCTTTCAGTGACTTATGTGGCTATCAACTGGTTACTTGATATGAGAGGAAGAGTTGGATCAACCTGTGTTTCCACCGTGGTGATTTCAAACCTCCTTCAGGGAAATAACATTACGTTGCGCATCAACTTCAAAAAATACTTGACGTGTTTTTTCAGAGAAATAATTTTTGATATTTTATTCTTCATTTATTTTTTATGTAGGTTTTAGGGGGTGTGCTAATAATATACTGTAGAAATTACCGTCCTTTAGTCTAACTTAATACTATCAGTTTAAGAAGAATCTACCCACAAGATTGACTCTGCAAGTGCTTTGTATTGAACTTTTAAGGGATTGATGAAAATTTTAAGGCCTTAAACCGACAGTGTCGAGCTCAACCTATGACTAAATGCTGATTGAAGAGGGCACAAATTGACGCTGTGGGTATATAATCTACAGTATATCGTTAGCACACCCGTTTTAGGAGGCGTGGGAACCTCTCTATGAGGTAGAATTCTTATCCATGTTCTCCGAGAACCTCTCTGATTTTTTTCTTCTTAAAAGACATCCTTGCTCACTTTTTTCCCTCAAAAAAACGTATGTTAATATAAAAATTAAAGAGAAACTTTCACCAAAGGGGGGACTATGCGCCATTTGAAGAAGACACAGTTGGGACTCTTTTCCCAATATCCTAACCACCAACTCAGTACAGAATTGCAGCAAATTAATAACATCATTGATCGCCATCCAGAGTTTGCCCATATGGTTCATGAAGACCTTGTTAAAGAAAAGAAAGATTCTGGTGATATTGGTATGACATCGGAGCAAGTTCTCAAGGTGGCTATTCTTAAATCCATAAGAGGTCTTTCCTATCGTGCGTTAGCCTTTAATCTTGTCGATTCAGTATCCACCAGAGCTTTTCTGGGCCTTGAATTGGAAGAAAATTACGCTCACTCCACCTTACAGGACTTGATTGTTCAAATAAGTGAAGAAACTTGGGGAATTATTAGCGCCTCTTTAGTTTCAGATGCAAGAGATCAAAAGATTGAGCCGTGTAAGAAAATGAGATTGGACAGTACAGTGACGAAATCAAATATTCATCATCCAACGGATGCATCGCTTTTATATGACTGCATAAGAGTTACAGAAAGAGAATTTAAAAAAGTTCGTAAAAATGTCATGAAAGATTTTTGGCGACTTATTTCAAGAGAAGATCTTAAGAGAGCAAAAACCTTGCTTTACAAAATTAATAATTCCAAAAATGATGCGGAAAGACTACCTTGCTATAAGGAGCTTTTAAAAATCGCTACCAAATTGAACAAAGGATTACCTGATACCATCAGAAAGATAAAAAAAGAACAAAAATGTGTGAAGATGAATGCTTTGAAAAAGAGTCTAAAACAGTTAGAAAATGTTGCCTTCTACCTGGAAAAAATCATCTTTCAAACTCAAAAAAGAGTTATTGAGGGGAAAAAAGTATCTTCTGAAAAAAAGGTCCTATCCATCTTTGAACCGCATACAGACATTATTGTAAAGGGGCAAAGAGAAGTCGAGTTTGGGCATAAAATCTTTCTGACCTCAGGGCAAAGCAACATGATTTTAGATTGTCAGATCCCTGATGGCAACCCCGCAGACTCTGATATGTTTTTAAAAGTTATGAATTCAGTGACACAAACCTATGGGGCTTGCCCTGTAAAAGTAAGTGCAGATGGTGGGTTTGCTTCAAAAGAAAATCTTGAAGAGGCCAAAGAGATGGGGGCTAAAGATGTTTGCTTCCCAGAAAAAAAAGGAATGAAAATATTAAAGATGGTTAAAAGTGCTTGGGTCTTTAAAAATCTTCTCAATTGGAGAGCCGGAATAGAGGCTGTTATTTCATTCCTTAAGAGATGTTTTGGTATGAGAGTTGCTTACTGGAAAGGGCATGATGGTTTTAAGAGGTATGTAAAGAATGCCGTTTGTGCCTATAATTTTGTTGTCTTGGCAAGACATGAATTATCAACTGTCACCTAAATTTATCCATTAGGAATAACAGCAATGGACCAGGTCGAAGGTGCTAAAATCTTCCAAAGGTAGGGGTGCGTCTTCAAATCGAAAAAACTAGGGCGCAAGTCGCTTAAAGACCTTTTTCCCCTTAATCTGTAGAGTTTGTGTGGCAAATCTCCAACTCTCACTCCCCCATTGAGGCATTGGGAGGCTCAATGGGGAGTGTCAGAGAACAAAAAATGGGCCTTTCTGGACAGAAACTAGGTAGGGATAAACCTTATGCTGATGGTTTCGCTGACTGGTGTTTGGACCTGGGAAGATAGCGAAAAGACACATCTTTTCCATGAGCCGCTGAATCCTCTTGCGGTTGACCCCATGGCCATTAAGTCTTAAGTGAGCTGCCATTTTACGGCTCCCATAAAAAGGGGTCTCCAAGTACTGTTTGTCAATTAAACTCATCAGTTTTAAGTTGTAGGCACTCTCAGGTATGGGCTTGTAGTACAAGGCTCCCTTAGAGAGTCCTAGCAACTCACATTGGCGAGTGACACAAATATTTGGATGTTTCCAATTGATAGCGGCTTTTTTCTCAGGCATTGAAGCTCTCAGATTTTTTTTTTAACCAATCATTTTCAACCTTTAACTGCCCTATTTGCCGATACAATTCATCAATGGTTTTTCTTTGTTCTTCTACCTCGTTGTTGTCCTTTTTTTTGCTCGCTAAGGCCTTAGGAATGGCTTCAATAGCTTGCTTCTTCCAATCTTGGATTTGGATGCGGTGAACTCCATGCTTGGAGGCCAACTCTGCCATTGTGTCAGTCTCACGAATGGCGTCAAGTGCGACTCTGGCCTTAAATTGTGCGCTGTGTTTCTTTCTCATTATCCCCTCCTATGAGCAATGGCATTCGTTTAGTGAGAGATCCCATTCGGTTAAGGATTTGAACCTCTAACTCCTCGGGGGTGGGCTAACCCCAAGTTTTTTTCTTTGATCCATGTGATTATCCGTTGGCCATAGCCCCCCTAACCTCTTTACTGGGTCTCCATACTCCGATGGGTTTTCTAGAAACTCGGTCGTAATGCCTATTCGGACGTAGCCTTTGTCGGCAGGTCTTCATATTTGTAATGATGCAATTGAGGGTTTTACTAAGCACTACCTTTTGTTGAAGAAAAAGACCTTCAATATTTCTTGCAATTGTCAGTAAATTGTTTTTAAAGTTTGTCTGCATGGTTTGTTTTTTACTATGGGATTGAGATGTATTAAGACGGTCTTCCGTGTAGTTGGAAAATAATCTTGTCAGAGTGATAAGTGTGAAGTGTGCAAACAATTCTTGTTTGACTCCCCTTTCACTTTGAGAATGAAACTCTTCAATGGTCATCAGTTCTTTGGATATTTTGTACAGTTCCTCTATACTCCAGCGTCCATGATAGAGATTGGCCAGATCATCAATGGAATATTTTTTTTGATCCATTAAGGTTGTTCCTAGAACAAAAGTAGTTTGTCCAATTTTATATTTGACCAAACGCAAAGCGTAGGCTTTGAAGTCGTCTTGTGGCTTTTTTTTATGTAGTTCTTTCAGAATTTGCTTGCTAGGAATGACTTGGATCACTGAGTCTTTTTGATCATTATTAATAAATTCATCAAAAACAGTGTTGGCATTTCTCCTTATCCTAAACACCGCATGCAGACTTCGCACCTTATGCTCATGAAGCATTTCGTAGGAATAATAGCCACGATCATAAACCACAACATCGTTTTCAAACAATTTTTTGAAATGAGTTTGTGCAGCCTTTCTCTCATTGTTATGGGCAAAGAGATCAAAATCCACAGGAATCTTCGACTGTAGTTGGTACAGGCAACTGACAAGACCTTGAGGGTACCATGCTTTTTCCCATGGTTGCTGATACCCATTATCTACGAGTTGACGTGGTAAATTTATTTTCGATCCATCCACTGCGAAAACCTTATGGCCCTTCCATAAGGTACTAGAATTGGATATACCGTCTTGTTTAAGAATTTCATCATGCAAAACTTTAAATATATTTTCATCTACTTTAGCCCGTGCACTACACATAGTGGATGCCCGAACTGGTTTAGGTTGAGGGAGTTCAATGTCTAATATGCGACACTGCTCCCAAAGTTCAATCAAAGTTGTATCATAACCTTGTTTTCCTTTAGAGAAAACAAGTCGGAAGATGAAAAGTATAATCAACAATGTATTCAAGACACGTTGACGCTTTTGCCAGGTTCGGTCGTACTCATCTGCAATGATAACCACTGTCTTGATGATGTTTTGCCAAAGATGCACAAAAGAGTCCTCTAGCATAGGCTCAGCCAAGTTCTTATGTGGCTTGATGGTGGGTTTCCCGACGGGTTTCTTGATAGCGCATTGGGGGCCATTCAATAAGATAGACTGATAATTCTTTGTCAGAGGTTGAACATAAACACCTTTTTGAGTTTTTCCCTTTACATTTTTGTAGGCACGACTCCCATTTGTTTTGCCCAAATAAAGCCAGTTGGCAGCACGATAGCTCGTGGCATTAAATTTGGTAAGGTCGACAAAAGTCTCCATGAGTACAGGTTTGAAAGCATGTTTTAACTCCCAGTCTGTGGGAAGTTGGCGAGTTGCCATAGATAAAGCCATCGAAGCAAGATGGCGAACCTTTACCCAGGGAAAGATCAAAAATCGACTATTGTTCACCACTAAATTCAAGTGCTTTTTGTAAGCTCGATTTTGCCAACCGATCCATTCATCACGGCAAGGCAAAGTGGATGTGCCAGCTTCAAATAAAAGACAACCCAATCTTCGCCCACAATTATCTAAGATGAAATAGCGTAAGTGGGGACCAAAGGGACGTCTGTAATTGAGATAATGATGCCGATCGACAACTTCATTCCATTCCTTAATGGCCTCTTGATCAGTTACGATTTGCAAAGAAAGTGGGGTCAATGAGTCTAGTTTATCGTTGATGAGAGGCTTTTCATCTGTTCGGTGTGTCCAAGTGATTTTTTTGGAGGGGACACTCCGCTTTGACATGTCTTTTTCTGGCAGGGATAGAATGTCAAGTTCCTCTAGCGTCTCAAGCATACGAAGGCACGATTGGATGCGATGATCACCTTTGGGAGTTAGCCAACCAAGATGTTCACAAACTGTATAACCCAGTTCACGGCGACTTAAAGAAGGAAATAGCGCCACCGTCTTTTGAATGTCGGCAATTTGCTTGCGCGTCAAGCGTCTTCCAAAAAAAGTTGTTGAAGGCAATGTCTCTATGCGTGGGTCCATTTGAGTCTC
Organism: Bdellovibrionales bacterium; assembly: GCA_965261545.1. Classification (GTDB taxonomy): domain Bacteria; phylum Bdellovibrionota; class Bdellovibrionia; order Bdellovibrionales; family UBA1609; genus CBDHDF01. The sequence goes on from CBDHDF010000007.1 coordinate 376,018, forward strand.
TCCCCTTTGGGAATGGTTCAAATATAATGTGACACAACGATGGGGTGGACTCAAGTATTTTTTTTCGGAAAAAGAAAAAAGATAAAAGCCCCCTTAACTCAGTATGTTAGAGGGAGTCAGAAAAATGTGGAAAAACCTTCTGCAAAAACGAATGCCATTGCTCCTATGAGGGGCTTTTTACCCGCTGCGGTGTAACTTAGCAACCAGTCTGTTTTTGGGGTCCACTATACTTGGCTCCTCTTTTCGATGACTTTTTGCTGAAATGACTTTCTCAACTCCACGAACCCTAATGTCACTTAAAGCTGCATCTACAAAAAATGAGCAAGCCTGCTCCAAAGAAGCTGTTGAATACCGTTTTCTTAGATTGAGTATCCCCTGAACACGACGAAGATACATAAGCGGATGGCGAGGCTCTTTGATAAGCCGCTCGGCAACTTTGTGAATGCTTTCTCCAAGGCTTGATGCCTCTTTAAGTACATTTTGTGGCGTTTGCTCTAAAATGGCCCGGTGGGACTCAGGGAGATGAGATTTTGTCGTAAAGTAGCGTCCTCGACTTCCCTGGGGGATGTGATGTATCGCCACCCGCTCTAATTCTGAATAAACCTCCAAGCATTGTTGGCTAATACGAATATCTAACTTCTTGCCGCGATGCTTATAAGGAACAGAGTAAAAATTGTAGTTATATTGAATGTGACAATCCGGATGAACCTTGGAATGCTTCCAGAATCCACTCTCATAGCGTCTTTCAGGAAGAGGATTCAATTTTGACTTCTCAAAAGATTCAAACTTCTGTCGACGACTCAACCCATACTTTTTTTGAATACGATCATTGAAAATAGCTGCCAAATGCTTCAACTCAGCGTTGATGTCTGCTAGAGAATACATTTGCCGCTCTCTTATCTGGGGCCAAGACCAGCGCCAAAAGACTCCAAGGGTATTTTCGATAAGACTCTTGTCTTTGGGGCGAGATGGCCTCATCGCCAAAGGAGCCACATTGTAGTGATCACACAAGAGGTGAAACTCAGAGTTAATATCGGGGTCATAAGTATCAGCTCTTGTCACTTGAACCTTTGCGTTATCAAAAGCAATGGTTCCGGTCACACCACCAAAAAACTCAAAACCAGAAGCTATGGAGGAAAAAACATCTTCCCGCTGCTCTGTTAATGTGGCGCATGGAAAGAAAAACTGACTCGATGGAAGTATCATTCCAAATAATCGACATGGGATGAACTCCCCAGTCTTGGCATCTGTATAGCCAAAACAAGAGTCTTTTCCCTTATAGCCTGAATTCTACAAAAATGGTAACAAGGATTCTGGCCTAAGGTCCTGACATTGTGAAGCGACGGCTGGGATTAATATTTGTACTTACATTGAACGCCTTCAAAATATCTTTTTGCTTTTTTGACACTTCACCAAGTATGGGAGTGCCTGTGGCTAGCTCCCTGAAATCCCTAAAAGTTGTAACTAGGTTTAATGTATTGCGTTAACTTTCCTCTCTTCCTATGGAATTGGCTGCTGTCAACGGTTTGAGAGGTTTAATAGTATTAATATATTTAATATGATTCATAAGAATTTGCTGCGAAAGGTCCTCTTCGTCCCCATTGGATAGATGAGGCATAGTGGTAGCCACAGCCACCGTCACATTTGAAACAGATAAAAAACATCATTTTGTCTTGGGAAGCCCATCTATTTGGAAGGCTGAAAAAATATCCTTTTGTTTTTTAGACAGCTCTCCAAGCATCAGATCACCTGTAGCTAATTCATAAAATTTTAATCGGTCCATCATTTTGTAAATTTCTATTTTAGACATTTTTTTATATAACTTCTTATCTTTCATAACAGTATCAATATGTGAAATTAAAATTAAAGAGAGAAAATTAATAAAGATGCTTCCCCTCATATTCATGAGAGAATGAACTCGACTTCTCCTTCCATTAATATCATGCTTGAATGAGAAAAATACTTTCTCAATGATATCTTTGTTTCGATATAAACTCAATATATTTGTTTTCTTTAAATCATGACTATTTGTAATTAATATCATAATACCCAGCGTAGAAGATTCTTCATTAATATTTTCTTCATTTAAAGAAATCTTAAATGGAGTGCAATCAGAGATATTGAGAAACCTTTTTTTATTTCCTAAAGTTTCTTTCATATAGGAACTAGCTTGTTCTTCTGATTTCAAATCTTTCTCAAGAAAGAGTTTCATAAAATCAAGCAACTCTTTCATTAACACAGATTCCTCATAAACCCTTCTTTCTTTGTCTAAGAAAATATGAGCCGTACAATCAAATCCTCCGATTTTTATTGATTCTTTGCAATGCGAATAAATTTCCTCATTAAAAGTAAAAGAGCATGATGGAGATTTTATTTTCTCATTTAAAGCCACAGCAAGCTCTCTTGAGAGTTTTGTTCTAAAACTCATGGGTATCAAATACTTCAATTCCTTACGATGCAGTCCCTTAATATTTTCTACACTAGAAAAACCCTTATCCATAACTAAACAATCTAAATCTAATTTATAACTTGTTATGATCTCAATAATATTCGATAAAGTTTTGACATCCGGTATACTTCCAGGATAGATTCTGTACGCTATAGGCGTATGAGTTTTATTGTCTTCAGATTTCCTACTTATCAGACCTAAGTTTATTTGTTCGAGATTCTCTCCATCTCTGTTGTAACCTTTCTCTAAAAATTCATTATTCATAGAGTAGGAAGAAAAGGATGTGATGTCAAACATTACCGTACCAGAACCCTTCACTTGATTTATCCATTCGCTAAAGAAAGATTCTATCTTTTTTTGATCTCTCCCAAGATCACATAAGAGATTGCTTATTTTTTGTGACGACATAAAATTTTTCTTTGAAACATAAGCTTCTTGACACCACATATCGTAAAGATAAAAGGGCTCTCTTTTGATTATTTTAAAAAAAGCTAAATGCAAATAATGTTCGTAATTATCTGGATAAATTTTAGACAATGTTTTTAGAAGATTTAGTTGTTCGCATATTTTCTCTAAGAAAAATAAGGCTCCCACATTATAGGAGCCTATGGGAATCTTTTTTCTTTTGGTCTTAATTTGACCTGTAAACTCATCCTTTCTTCCAAGGTAGATGCGTTTTTGCCTGGCCTGCTTTTTTTCCTTGTCCCAAAAGCTTTCAACTTTATAGACATAGGTTTTTCCCTTATTTTTTTGCTCAAAAGTGTATGACATCGTTAATATTGTAACTATGCTTTTGAAGAGATGACAATCTCTTAATCAAAGTGAAGGCCTTCTCAGACAATAATCAGGACTTAAGTCCTACACCTAGTTACAACTTTTAGGGATTTCAGGTAGCTCATACAACTTGAGACGGTCTAATATCTTATAAAGTTCGGCTTTTGTCATTTTTTTGTATAGCTCATTTTTCTTCATCACATGATCAACCCATGTAATCAAAATTAAAGAGATAAAATTAATGAAAATACTTCCTCTCATTGCGATCAACGAATGTGTCCTATTTCTTTTCTCATCTATGTCATGCTTAAAAGCACGAAAAACCTTTTCTACACAATCTTTTCTTCTATATAATCTTAAAATTTCATCCCGATCCATTTGAATGTTATTAGTGATGAGAATCAAGCAGCCCATCTTTATCATCTCATCTCGAAAAACATTGAGGTTTCTCTCAATTACAAATTTATTCTCGGATTCTTCAATGAAAAAAAAATTTTTCTTAGTTTTTAATGTCTCTTTCAAATAAAGAGATGCATCATCCTTACTTGAAAAATTTTTTTCTAAAAAAAGATTTTCTAAATCTGATATCTTTCTTATAAAAATAGACTCCTGATCAGACCGCCTCTTACCTTCTAAAAAAACATGAGCCATACAACTTTCACTTCCAATTTCTATTTCTTTCTTAGAGTAGGAGTATACTTGCTCATAGCCCCGATGGGCGGATCAAAACCATCCATTTGTGGGCTAACAAAACCATCCATTTAAAAACTTAATATCTGACAAGGCGTATTATAGAATACTTCCTAGAAAACAACCTGGGAGGGAAGGATGAACGTCTTGAATAAACAAAAACAAGAAGAGATATTAACATTAATTATAGCAGGTCGCTCCTTTCGTGAAATAGCGAAAAGGCTACATGTCAGTCGATTTACAGTTTCAGAATATGCTAAAGCCCATAGTGTCATTGCGAAAAAAGGGCGCACAGGAGGTGTGGAGCCAAAGTCTCTACCTTTTTCAGGTCCCCCTGAAGCAGAACCATCATCTTCAGGGTCCCTTGAGGTTTGCTCTGTAGAGTCTTCAAGTGCTTCTGTAATCCAGATCCAAGAGCCCGATGAAGTTTCGGTTTCCTCTACAGAGGCCAATCAGCGGACACTCCTTGGGGAATCAGGCCTAACACCAGTAGAATCTCATTCAGCACCCCCTGTGGAGCCATGCTCAACTTCTTTGGCCGTGTCTGATTTGGTTAGCATGGGCCCCAGTGTTTGCCAAAAGCCCCCATCTCCAACCACCACCATGGTGGAAACGAATTTAGCTGCTCCTACAGAAACTGGATCCACCGACTGTGTAGCTCATTTAATCGAACGAGACAAGCCAGTTCCACCCTCACCTATGGATACAAAGCAGGCTTTTGCCAATGAAAAGCCACCTACTCTTTCTTCTTCGGAATTAGGTTTTGTTGTCCCCATGGAAGTAACAAAACCCTTTGAGACAGCACCACCTGAATTGAAAAAGTCTCTTACTGACCAGGCTTCCCCAAAGCACCCTCAACGATCTTCCTACCATCAGTCGGCTTGTGAGCCCCACAGGGCTTGGATTGAAAATCAGGCTTTGAACTTAGAGCGCAATCGAATGGCCATCTACCAAGATTTAGTGGAGAAATTTGGTTTTTCTCACTCCTACGACAGCGTGAAAAAATTTGTAAGGAAGCTGAAGAAGAGTACTCCCAAACGCTATGATCGCTTGGATTTTCCCCCCGGAGAGGAAGCCCAAGTGGATTATGGCCAAGGGGCTCTGACTGTTCACCCCCGGACAGGCAAATATAGGCGGCCTCGCCTTTTTGTGATGACCCTCAAGTACTCTCGTGCCTCTTTTCGCAAGGTTGTTTGGAAGTCCAGCCAAGAGACGTGGAGCAGACTCCATGAGGAGGCTTTTCATTATTTTTTGGGCTGCCCTCAATATGTCGTCTTAGACAATCTCAAGGAAGGTGTTATTAAGCCAGATATCTATGAGCCAACGCTGAACGCCGTTTATGGCGCTGTACTGACTCACTACGGGGTCGTTGCTGACCCGGCAAGAGTTCGTGATCCTGATAGGAAAGGAACCGTTGAGCACGCCATTCACCACACCCAAGACACAGCACTGAAGGGTCGTTCATTTAAAACCATTGAGGAGCAAAATGAGTGGCTCATGCACTGGGAGCACACTTGGGCTCGCCCTCGGGTCCATGGTCGCACCAAGCGAGTCGTTTCTGAGATGTTTGAAGAAGAGAGCCCCTTTCTCAAAAAGCTCCCCCAAAAGAAATTTGATTTTTTTAAACAAGAGATACGAACAGTTGCAGACGATGGGCTCATTCAAGTGGGAAACAGTTACTATTGCGCCTACCCTTCTGATCTAAAGAGCCAAGTCATTGTGCGTATTTATGATAAAGACATAGAGATTATGGACCCTGCTACGATGAGTGTTATCCGCCGCCACCAAAAAGCCACTCTCCCGGGGAGTCTCTCTTTGCTAGACAAAGATCGTGTTTATAATCCATCTCGCCATGTAGAAAATATTTTAGCTGATGCGGGTCAGATTGGCCCTCAAACAAAAGCTTTTTGTCAGTCATTACTCAGGGTGGATGAGAGAGTTGGAAACAGGCAGATGCGTGGGGTGGTGTCCTTGGCTAAAAAATATCACTCTGATCTTATTGAAAAAGCAGCCATTCAGGCTGTGAGCAGAGGGGTCTTATCTCTTAGGGTCTTTAAAAGGCTTGTTGAGGAACTACAGCCCCCTGTGGATGAGAAAAAGATGGAATCCCACCTCACCCAAGACCACGACATCATTCGAGCACCATCCGAGTATGCCATCTACTGGGATTTACATGCCAACAACGAAATCTACCACTCACCCTTACACCCTCAGCCTAACACCAACACACACAGAACCAACAAAACTTCCAAGAGACCTTCTCATTGCTCTTACAGGATGAAAAGGATTTCAAGAAAAGCAAAAAATGTGAGAGACTCCTCAAAGCATCCAAGCTCACGGAAAAGTCCACCCTCACCGGCTTTGATTGGAATTTTAACCCAAAAATACCCAAGCCAATGATCTTGGAATTAATGAACTTGAAGTTCATCAAGCAGGGGGAGGGAGCCTTGCTTATTGGCTCCCCTGGAACTGGAAAAAGCCACATTGCAAAAGCTATAGCCACCAAGGTCTGTTCCATATCAAATTACAAGGTTTTGTATCAAGAAGCTCACAAGCTCTTTGAAAATCTCTTTGAGGCCAGGCAGCTGGGGCGCAGAAAGAGGTTCTACACCCAACTCATCCATGTGGACCTGTTGATCATTGATGATCTTTTTCTTAGAAAGCGCATTCCGCCAGAGGCTTGCGATGACTTCCAGGAAATCATTCTGGATCGATACTCAGCGAGAAAAAGCACTCTTATTACCTCCAATCGCATTATTGAGGACTGGGGAAAGTGTTTGGGCGATAATACCGTGGCCTCTGCCATCCTGGATCGCCTTCTCCACTGCAGCCAACTATTAAAATTTGAGGGAAAAAGCTACCGATTGAAGGAAGCTTCAAACCGACTTGTCAAGATAAAAAATTAAATGTAGGGTGAGCCCATCTTGTCAGATCACCCTAAATGGATGGTTTTGTTAGCCCACAAATGGATGGTTTTGTCCGCCCCTCCGGGCTCATAGAAAGCAAATAATGATCCAGGAGATAATAACTTGTCATGCAAGTCAAATAAAATTTCTTTAGATTTCTGAGTGCTGAAGCTCATAGGAACTATATAGTTCCTGTCCAGGGAAGAAAGTTAAGTAGTTTTAAGTATTTACATGCCTTCCCTTTAGATTTTATGCTTTAAAATGGAGTCCATCAAACATAATCCGTGTAAATTCAGTTACTTACATAAAACGGAAAAATAAAATAAGTTCCCCCCCCTCTCTTGACGAACCTTTCACAGCCCCTCCCTTTCAGTGACTTATGTGGCTATCAACTGGTTACTTGATATGAGAGGAAGAGTTGGATCAACCTGTGTTTCCACCGTGGTGATTTCAAACCTCCTTCAGGGAAATAACATTACGTTGCGCATCAACTTCAAAAAATACTTGACGTGTTTTTTCAGAGAAATAATTTTTGATATTTTATTCTTCATTTATTTTTTATGTAGGTTTTAGGAGGCGTGGGAACCTCTCTATGAGGTAGAATTCTTATCCATGTTCTCCGAGAACCTCTCTGATTTTTTTCTTCTTAAAAGACATCCTTGCTCACTTTTTTCCCTCAAAAAAACGTATGTTAATATAAAAATTAAAGAGAAACTTTCACCAAAGGGGGGACTATGCGCCATTTGAAGAAGACACAGTTGGGACTCTTTTCCCAATATCCTAACCACCAACTCAGTACAGAATTGCAGCAAATTAATAACATCATTGATCGCCATCCAGAGTTTGCCCATATGGTTCATGAAGACCTTGTTAAAGAAAAGAAAGATTCTGGTGATATTGGTATGACATCGGAGCAAGTTCTCAAGGTGGCTATTCTTAAATCCATAAGAGGTCTTTCCTATCGTGCGTTAGCCTTTAATCTTGTCGATTCAGTATCCACCAGAGCTTTTCTGGGCCTTGAATTGGAAGAAAATTACGCTCACTCCACCTTACAGGACTTGATTGTTCAAATAAGTGAAGAAACTTGGGGAATTATTAGCGCCTCTTTAGTTTCAGATGCAAGAGATCAAAAGATTGAGCCGTGTAAGAAAATGAGATTGGACAGTACAGTGACGAAATCAAATATTCATCATCCAACGGATGCATCCCTTTTATATGACTGCATAAGAGTTACAGAAAGAGAATTTAAAAAAGTTCGTAAAAATGTCATGAAAGATTTTTGGCGACTTATTTCAAGAGAAGATCTTAAGAGAGCAAAAACCTTGCTTTACAAAATTAATAATTCCAAAAATGATGCGGAAAGACTACCTTGCTATAAGGAGCTTTTAAAAATCGCTACCAAATTGAACAAAGGATTACCTGATACCATCAGAAAGATAAAAAAAGAACAAAAATGTGTGAAGATGAATGCTTTGAAAAAGAGTCTAAAACAGTTAGAAAATGTTGCCTTCTACCTGGAAAAAATCATCTTTCAAACTCAAAAAAGAGTTATTGAGGGGAAAAAAGTATCTTCTGAAAAAAAGGTCCTATCCATCTTTGAACCGCATACAGACATTATTGTAAAGGGGCAAAGAGAAGTCGAGTTTGGGCATAAAATCTTTTTGACCTCAGGGCAAAGCAACATGATTTTAGATTGTCAGATCCCTGATGGCAACCCCGCAGACTCTGATATGTTTTTAAAAGTTATGAATTCAGTGACACAAACCTATGGGGCTTGCCCTGTAAAAGTAAGTGCAGATGGTGGGTTTGCTTCAAAAGAAAATCTTGAAGAGGCCAAAGAGATGGGGGCTAAAGATGTTTGCTTCCCAGAAAAAAAAGGAATGAAAATATTAAAGATGGTTAAAAGTGCTTGGGTCTTTAAAAATCTTCTCAATTGGAGAGCCGGAATAGAGGCTGTTATTTCATTCCTTAAGAGATGTTTTGGTATGAGAGTTGCTTACTGGAAAGGGCATGATGGTTTTAAGAGGTATGTAAAGAATGCCGTTTGTGCCTATAATTTTGTTGTCTTGGCAAGACATGAATTATCAACTGTCACCTAAATTTATCCATTAGGAATAACAGCAATGGACCAGGTCGAAGGTGCTAAAATCTTCCAAAGGTAGGGGTGCGTCTTCAAATCGAAAAAACTAGGGCGCAAGTCGCTTAAAGACCTTTTTCCCCTTAATCTGTAGAGTTTGTGTGGCAAATCTCCAACTCTCACTCCCCCATTGAGGCATTGGGAGGCTCAATGGGGAGTGTCAGAGAACAAAAAATGGGCCTTTCTGGACAGAAACTATATAGCTCAAGCCTTGTTTGTTCATATTCTTTATGTTTTCTTGACTATAAAACCCTTTGTCCATCACTAAAATATCAAGATTTAACTTATATCTACCCACAAGATCTGTTACATTCCTCAGTGTCGTTACATCCGTAATACTGCCAGGGTCAATGCCGTTTCCTTAAGAAAAATCTCTTGAAATTATTAGATAAATCGACAAGAATAAGACTTGTTTTAGAGCCTGTAAACTATTTTGTGTAACTGCCGAATCATATTAGGATGAACTATCATCCTGAAAGGAGAAGGCAGAATGGATATCAAGACAATAGGCAAGGAACTAGCGAAGAACGTCAAGACCCAAAAGGATTTATCCGACATAACGGGTCAACTGATGAAGGTTGTTTTAGAGACGGCCCTTAATGCGGAAATGGACGATCACCTAGGTTATGAGAGGCATGAGAAGTCTGAGACCCGCAAATCCAACACTCGCAATGGTTACAGTAGAAAGACCATAAAGGGAGAGAAAGGCGAGGTGGAGCTTCAGGTCCCCCGTGACCGAAGTGCCTCCTTTGAACCTCAAGTCATTCCCAAGGGTAAGACTCGTCTTGAGGGCTTTGAAGACAGTATCCTGACCCTCTATGCGAGGGGAATGACGACCAGGGATATTCAAGGAGCTATCAAAGACCTCTACCATGGTGCAGAGATATCCCACTCAGTGATAGCCAACGTGACGGATGCTGTTATTGATGAAGTTACGGCTTGGCAGAACCGCCCCTTGGATAGCACTTACCCTATCGTATTTTTGGACTGTATCGTGGTGAAGGTCCATCAAGACAAGAGAGTTATTAATAAGGCGATTTACCTAGCTCTTGGTATTACAGAGGAGGGTCAGAAAGACTTGTTGGGCCTATGGATTTCTGAAAATGAGGGTTCAAAGTTTTGGTTGAGTGTTTTGACTGAGCTGCAAAATCGAGGGTTGAAAGATGTATTTATATTTTCTGTAGATGGTCTTACAGGTTTTCCTCAAGCCATTTCAGCGGCTTTTCCCAAGTCTAAAGTGCAACTGTGCATTGTCCATATGGTCCGCAATTCCCTTCGCTATGTTCCTTCCAAGGATATGAAAGCTGTCGCCCAAGACCTCAAGTCCATTTATGGCTCTACGACTCTGACAGAAGCTGAAAAGGCCCTTGAGGAATTTTGTACCAAGTGGTCTTCAAAGTATCCTAATATTGAAAAGTCTTGGCGTAGGAATTGGGACAATCTCATCACTATTTTCGATTATCCGGATGAAATCAGAAAGATTTTTTATACCACAAACGCCATAGAGTCGTTAAATAGCGTGATCCGCAAGGCGATCAGAAATCGTAAGATATTTCCCAGTGATCGGTCGGCTTTAAAAGTTGTATATTTAGCGATAAAAATGGCCTCTAAGCGATGGACACGACCATTACACAACTGGAAGCCAGCCATGAACAGGTTTGCCATTGAATACGGTGACCGTTTTGACAACTAAGTTTTTTAATAAGGTCCACCACCTGCCTTATAAGGGGGCTTAAAAGCCCCTCTAAGGCGTTGACAGAAGTACTGGAATACCGAGACTATGGTTAGGGTAATATAGTATGGGAACCTAAATACATGCCCTCTTGGTGCAGATTTGGGTTTCCATTTTTTTTCATATTTCATCCCAATTCTGGTATTTCTCGAATATCCTAAGTTAAAAAAAATAAAAAAAAGGGGGTAATATAGTATGGGAACCTAAACACATGAACCCTTTGATGAGATTGGAATTTCCATTTTTTTGAGAGAGCCATTGCTGATTTTTTTTCAACCAAGATGATAATTATTTATTTGAGTTCTTTCCAGTTCTGATATGATCCCATTACGGCTCCATAATACAATCAAAAGTCCAGAGTAACTAAAGAGGCCATTATATAGACCAGCGAAGATGTCCACCTCCCCATTAACTTATAATGCATTGTGACTGACAAAATCGCTTGAAGGAAAAAATGTCAATTATACATTGACGAATAATATGGGACTGTGCTTTTTACCAGGAGTGGAGCCACATAAGTGGCTTTAAGATTTAAGAAAAAAATTGCAGTTACACAATTATTTTTACAGTCCCTTGTCATGTTTTAAGATTATAAAGAAAGAGCCTTATTATTTTTATAAGTATTGGTGTGAAGAGTCTTACGTTTCCAAAGAAATTTCTATGGGATCTACCAAAACTAGTAGACTTTTACACTCTATTGGTCAAGACGAGAAAAAGATAGATATTTTTTTTACAAATTGGATAAAAGATCTTAAATCTACTGGCTCTATCCTATTTGATATTACATCTATTTCTTCTTATGGCTCCAAAAATGAATTTTTGGAGCGAGGTTACAATAGAGATGGCGAAAATTTAGAACAAGTAAATTTGGGTTTGATTGCAGAGCTTCCAGCACTAATTCAATAGGCTTACCTTTAGCTTACAGGGTATACCCTGGCAGTATTACGGATGTAACGACACTGAGAAATGTAACAGACCTTGTGGGTAGATATAAATTAAATCTTGATATTTTAGTGATGGACAAAGGATTTTATAGTCAAGAAAACATAAAGAATATGAACAAACAAGGCTTATTGGGTAGAAGGGCCGGTTACCCGACCCAACCCCCGTTCCCACCCATCGTGCCCAATTAAGGCAATAGGCGGACGATAACTCTACTCACTCAACTATATCAATACAGTTTGTGTACTATGCGAACCCTTGGTGGAGGAAAGTTAGCAAGGAACCTGTTAAACTTATTCCAATCAAAAGATCTTCGCTGACTACGTCTGTTCATCCATTTGAAGAAAATCCTAATGGCGTAGTGAAAGAAATTCTTCACTCCTTTGTAATTATCGGAGACAGCATAGTACTGGGCGTGTCCTCTGAGCTTCTTGCAAAACCTCTCCCACAGCTCGCACAATGTACCTCTGTGACGGTTGGCTCGGCACCACTCTTTGACTACCTGTAGCTTCTTCCTTATTCTACGTCCATTGGATTTAATCTTGGGCAGTATGCGCCCTCTGCGTTTACTTATGTAGAAGGTGAAACCTAAGAAGTCGAAGGTACCTTGCTTCTCACCTCGTCGAGCCTTGGCTTTAGAAAAGGTGATACGCTTGGTTTTCTCTACATTCATCTTAAGGGAAAACCTCTCGGTTCGTCCTTGGAGTGATCTGTAAACCTTCTCAGCATCCTCCTGAAGTTCACAGCAGAATATGATGTCATCGCAGTAGCGATACATTTCCACTTGTCCTCTCGTGTACTTCTTGACTGCACCTTTGAACCAAATGTCAAAGGCGTAGTGTGCAAAGATATTCGAAAGGACGGGGCTGACACATGAGCCTTGAGGTGTACCCTCATCGGTCATCCTGAGCTCCCCATCAGACAAAACTCCAGCCTTCAGCATTCTCACAATATACCTTATGAATCTTTCATCCGTGATTTTCATCTTGAGTATGGACACTAATTTCTTATGGTCGATAGAACCAAAGTAATTTTCTAAATCCAAATCAATGATATAGCCCACTTTCCCATGATAGAGATGCTGGTAGCACTGCCTGATGGCAGTGTGACAGCCTACTCCTCGACGGAATCCAAATGAACAGTCTTGGAAAATCGGTTCATAGATGGCTTCGAGAATTTTACTGAACATACGCTGGACCATCTTATCCTCTAGGTTGCTGATCCCCAGTGGCCTGAACTGGCCGTTGTCTTTGGGAATGAGCACTTCTCTGACCGGGGAGGGGCAGTAGGTCATAGTTTTCATGCGAAGAATTAGATTATCTATATTCTTGGCAAGGTCTTGCCTATACTCCTCCTTGGTCACTCGATCTATTCCCACGGCCTTCCTCTCATCCAACTCGTGGAAACATCTGGTGAGTGACTCCCTGTTCACGTGAGGCATAAGCCCCATGAAAACCATCTCGGGATTCTTACCAGATAGTTGAGCTACCTTCTTCAGTTTCGTTTCCGTAATATTATTGGACTTTGTCTCTCCCACTTACGTTTCCCTTCCAAAGTTAAAATTACCTGAATCCCTTCCCTCCACGGTCATTACTCGCTTCATCAGTACTATGGATTCGCTGACTCCCCCACAGCTATTTCACCATCCTTGCTGTTTAGGCTTGTTTGGCAATACCCCATCCTAGGGAACTATGAGGGTCTCCCACGTTCACAAATACATCTTCAAGAAGTGCCGTGCTCTCAGACCCCGGCGGTGCCACCCTGTTCTCCTCAGTTAGAGCAGAATGATGTTGTCTTCCACCTTACTCACAGTGTCGACCACCACACATGGAATACTTTCGAGGCTCAATCACTTCAACCTTGCGGCTTACGGCCCTTCTTTCTTGCTATCTACGCTTAACTCATGTCATTACCTCCTTGAGCCCAAGACTCGCTGCGAGGTGTGCTGAGGCACTTCCTCGTGTGGACTTTCACCACCGATGTATTTGCGCTTCGTGGCGCACGAGCTATATAGTTCCTATGAGCTTCAGCACTCAGAAATCTAAAGAAATTTTATTTGACTTGCATGACAAGTTATTATCTCCTGGATCATTATTTGCTTTCTATGAGCAAGTATACTCCTACTCTAAGAAAGAAATAGAAATTGGAAGTGAAAGTTGTATGGCTCATGTTTTTTTAGAAGGTAAGAGGCGGTCTGATCAGGAGTCTATTTTTATAAGAAAGATATCAGATTTAGAAAATCTGTAACTATTCAGGGGGTGCCGCATTAATTCGAACAATTTTTTTAAAAAAAGTATAAAAATTCTTGACAAGTTTTTGAAGCAAACGACCTCTTTCATTTGTTCTTTATCGAATATGTTCCTACATATGGCTTAAACTCTCTGAGAGCCATAGTATTGAAAGATTGTGAAACATAGGTCGCGGGGGGCACTTCTCATTCCTTTTGCTTCTTAGAACGAATCCTAGTGCATTTTTTTTTAATGAAAAAAAGGCATGTTAATATTTTCATAAGGTAAGTATGAAAATAGAAAATATTGACGTGTCTTCAGCCATAAATAAAATCAGGAAGCTTCTTAAGAAAGAGAAGTCCCTTTCTCCCGCTTTTATTGTGGCCATTGAGTTGTTGATCAAAATCATCACTATTCTAGTAAATCAAAAAAAATTAAATAGTCAAAACAGTAGTATTGCCCCTTCTCAAGATCCGAATGGCCCTAAAAAGAAACCTAAGGAAGAAACTGGTAAGAAGCCAGGAGGACAACCCGGACACGAAGGAGCTACTTTAAAACCCGTGGATACTCCAGACAAGGTGGAGTTCATTTCTATTAATAAAGAGGAACTTCCTCCAGGTGATTACATTTCTTCTGGAGTTGAAAAGCGTCAAGTATTTGAGGTAGACCTTTCTGTGCATGTCACGGAGTATCAAGGAGAAATCCTCGAAGACCAAGATGGGAATCAGTGGGTTGCAGGTTTTCCAGAAGGAATCAATAACCCAACTCAATATGGCCCTTCTGTGAAAGCTCACTCAGTTTATATGTCCCAGTTTCAGTTAATCCCTCATCTTCGAGTCGCAAGTTACTTTAATCAATGGGGTCTATCACTTGCTGGATCTACGGTACACAATTTTAACAAATCTGCCTTTGATGTTAGCTGACAATTAAAATGCCCCACCGTCGCCAATGAAAAGTGGCCACTTTTCAGAGGAGGACCTATGGTGATTTTTGGCATTGTCAACCGAGACGCATATAATCAATTGATATTACTCATAAAAAGGCTCCGAGCTGATCAACCGAGACGCATATAATCAATTGATATTACTCATAAAAAGGCTCCGAGCTGATAAGAACTCCTTTTGGGTTCTTGTCGACCTGGAAAGGGGCTCCGTGTTGGAGAGTCCTTCCATGACAGCCTATTCAGGTTCCATATTTCTCATTTGTAGACTGTTTCTGGATTTCAATGAGGTTAAATATATAGTCAAGAAAAGCCTGTTTAGGCTGTGCCCATTTTCTAAAGTATTTAAATTCCACAAGATTCCAACATTTGCCTCAATTTTCATGGAATTTCTTTCTGAAGACAGGCTTCCCTTAAAGCCGTCGCCAATTAAAATGTCCCACTTTCAATATGGAGGTTGTCGCCAATGAAAAGTGACCAATCTTCAGGGAGTGTTCAAATACTAGACAATGAAGTCTCTTCTTCTGATATAGATACTAAGCTCACAGAGTCCCTCCCTTTTGCAACTCAAAAGGTTAGCAATGAGGAGGATCTTATGATTAGTCAATACACTTTCGGCCGCATTCGTGACCTGAGTCACAGTGGTAAAAATAAGACAGAAATATCTCGTGAATTAGGGATCAATCGTAAGACGGTGCGCAAGTACTGTGAGTCCAACACCCCACCGAAGTACAAGGCGAGGTCCAAAAGAACTCGCCCAGATCCCCTTAATGGATATATGGATCGGGTGAAGTACTTTTTGAAGTTGAACCCAAGTAACACCGCCCGTGAAATATATGAGCTATTAGTTGAGGAGGGTTATCGTGGGAGTGAGAGAACGGTTCAGAGAAGAGTTTGTGAGATTCTTGGTTCTCGCCCCAAGGAGCGTTTTTTCAGCCAAAGATATGATCCTGGAGAACAGGCTCAGTTTGATTTTAAGGAGAAGGTTGCTTTACCATTTGCCGATGGTGTTCAGATCGTTCATCTCCATTTTGGAACATTGCCTTGTAGTGGCACCTGTTGGGTTCGTGCCTACCCCTTTCTTGTCTATGAGTGTTTCATCGATGGGGTGCATGCTTTTTTTGAAAAGATAGGTGGGATGAGTGCGAACATCCGTATTGATAATTTATCTCCCTGTGTGAAGAAAGTTCTTAAAGGAAATCAGCGAATTTACACCCAATCTTTTGATCGAGCCATCCAATACTATGGATTTAAGGTTCTTCCCTGCCGCGCAGGGAAGGGCTCTGACAAGGGAGATGTGGAGCGTGATATTCGAACCTTCAGTTCTCGGATAAAAAATATTGTTAGAAACAAAGGAATTGTTTTTAAAGACTGGGATCATTTGAATCAGTTTTTAGAGTCTTATATGGATCAGCATCAGAGTGACTCCACCAAATCTCGCTTTGAGGAGGAGGCCAAAGTTCTTAAGCCTTTGCCTCCACGAGATGAAGATATTCTCTGTAAGGTGAATATTTGTCAAAGTAATGGTTATGGGACTTTGAGAATAGGTAAAACCACATATTCCATACCTGATGAGGTGATCCAATCTCCCTGTAAAACCGTACAGGGTCCCTATCATGTCACGATCTATCGTGCAGGAGGGAAGCAAGAAATTGTCGCTCGCCATCAAAGAAAACCTGATGGGGAGCATAGTCTTCTTCTTGAACATATCCTTCCCTCTTTAGTTCGTAAGCCGCAAGCCATGGTAAGATGGGCTCACCGATCCATTCTTTTTCCAACAAATGTGTTTGAAAATTTTTATCAATACCTCAAGCAACAAGATTCAAGCCGTGCCGAGCATGAATATTTAAGAGTTATCAACTTGATTCAGCATGTGAGTTGGCAGGACTTATCTACAGCCATGGAGCTTCAATTAGAAAGTCGTGAGATTTTCGACTTTAAATCCATAAAAGATTTGCTCTTAGGCAATCCCACCAAAATTAATTTGAATGACCAACAAAAACCACTTCAACCTAGATTGTCTCAATATGACAGTCTTGTTCCAAACATAGGAGGTTCTTAATGAATCACGAAGAACTTATAGGTTCTCTTAAAAAACTCCGACTTCCAGCGATGGCGGATGAATATGTTGCAACGGCTAGAGTTGCCGAAAAAACAAAAAAGACGTATGAACAGTATTTAGGTATACTCGTTCAAAATGAGCTTGCTGACAAGCATTCCCAGAGAGTGAAAAGATTGCTTAAGGGGGCCAAGCTTCCTCAACTTAAATCACTCCAAACTTATAACTTCCAGAAAAGAACGGGAGTGACAGCTCAGCAAATTAATTGGATGGCAGAGGGAGAGTGGGTCAGAAAAGCCTGTAATGTTGTGTTTTACGGAAGCTTTGGAATGGGGAAAAGTCATTTGGCCATGTCCCTAGTTCGTTCACTCTGTGAACAAGGCTATCGATGTTTATGGGTCACCACTCATGAACTTATTGAAACAATGCGTGAAAGCAAGAAAGAACTCTCATTGAATGCTCTTTTTAAGAAATTAGACCGTTTTGATCTTATTGCTTGTGATGAACTTGGCTATACAGCTTCCTGCACAGAGGGGGCAGATCTTTTCTTTCAATTCATATCTCAGCGATATGAAAGGAAAAGTCTCATGATCACTACAAACTTAACATACTCTGAATGGGATAAGGTGTTTCTTAACCCTATTACCACCGCTGCTGCTGTTGATCGAATCATTCACAACTGTGAAACCCTCAACATTGAAGGAAAAGAAAGTTGGAGAACCGAATCGGCAAAAGCCAAGTCTAAACAGAGCAAAGAGGAAAGTTCAACCAAAGAAGTTCATTAGAGATCCCCACTTTTGGGGAAGGAACTCGCCAGTTATCCACAAAATTTATCCACAGCAGCACTGCGTTGCTAGACATCGGGGTCACAGCCGCAGTGTCGCCATGGATAAATTTATGGATAACTGGCTTTTACCGTACTATTTACTCGTCACTCTTGCGGAGCTTTAGACATTAGCTGCGCCAAGGAATCCTGAAAAATACTCCATTTACCTCTGCCATAGGGCTGAAGGATGCATTTGGGGTCATGCCAAAAGTGGTGGGCAGAAAATCATTCCTCAGAATCTTGTGGCATAGTCCGAGTTAAATGATGAGCAAAATAAAGACACTTGACTAAACTCTGAACGAAGAATAACTAAATCAGTACATCATCAACTGGCCGTTTTTCATTGGCGACGGCTTCTAAAAATGGCCAATTTTAATTGGCGCCTAACATTTGAGGCTCTGGAAGCTTTTGAGGAGTGGGCAAAGGAAACTCTTCTGAACTCACCTTTGATTCATGCTGACGAAACTGGAGTGAATGTTAATGGGAAGAGGCTGTGGTTTCACCTCTTGTCCAATGATACTGTGGTTCTCTATCAGGTGGACGAAAAAAGAGGCGCAGAGGCTATGGATCGCATGGGAATTCTTCCAAAATACACAGGGATTGTTTGTCATGACCATTGGAAACCTTATTATACATATACTTCCTGCATTCATGCCCTTTGCAATGCGCACCATTTAAGGGAGCTTCAAAGAGCTTGGGAGCAAGATGATCAAAAATGGGCAAAAGAAATGAAGTCTCTTTTAGAGACAATAAACAAAGAGGTGCACGATACGCAGAACCAATGCCTTTCACAAGACCGAATTGAATATTACAAAGAGAAATATCGAAATATTCTCTTCGAAGGGGAAAAGGAATCTCCATTAATGGAGAGGACAGAGAAAAAAAAGAAGGGAAAGGTTAAACAATCCAAATCTAGAAATTTACTAGATCGACTGAGAAACTTTGAAGATGATACCTTGCTATTTATGAAGGACCCCATAGTTCCATTTACGAATAATATAGCAGAAAATGATCTGAGAATGACCAAAGTTCAGCAGAAAATATCTGGGTGCTTTCGTTCGTTGATGGGAGCCAAGACATTTTGTAGAAACCGAAGCTTTCTCCTGACTTGCCAGAAAAATGGCATAGAACCTAAAGATGCTCTAAATATGCTATTTCAAGGAAAACTTCCCTCATTTATGACTCGAATTCGCCCACCCCCTGAATAGTTACAAAATTTTTCAAGTAAGGATGATGCATCTCTTTATTTGAAAGAGACATTAAAAACTAAGAAAAATTTTTTTTCATTGAGGAATCCGAGAATAAATTTGTAATTGAGAGAAACCTCAATGTTTTTCGAGATGAGATGATAAAGATGGGCTGCTTGATTCTCATCACTAATAACATTCAAATGGATCGGGATGAAATTTTAAGATTATATAGAAGAAAAGATTGTGTAGAAAAGGTTTTTCGTGCTTTTAAGCATGACATAGATGAGAAAAGAAATAGGACACATTCGTTGATCGCAATGAGAGGAAGTATTTTCATTAATTTTATCTCTTTAATTTTGATTACATGGGTTGATCATGTGATGAAGAAAAATGAGCTATACAAAAAAATGACAAAAGCCGAACTTTATAAGATATTAGACCGTCTCAAGTTGTATGAGCTAGCCACAGGCACTCCCATACTTGGTGAAGTGTCAAAAAAGCAAAAAGATATTTTTAAGGCGTTCAATGTAAGTACAAATATTAATCCCAGCCGTCGCTTCACAATGTCAGGACCTTAGGCCAGAATCCTTGTTACCATTTTTGTAGAATTCAGCTTTCTTAATGGCACTTTCAGACAGGTTAAAAAATAAATCAAAGGATGAAAAAATTGATGTTCAGAGACTACGTCGGCAAATAGCTTTTGATCGTTTACTTGCCAGATTATTTCATATAGAGCCAAGCCCTTGGGTTCTGAAGGGTGGATACGCAATGGAGCTTAGGGTAAGTCATCCCAGGGCGACCAAAGACATCGATTTAGCAGTAAGAACAGGTTTTTTTGAAGCACCCCCTTCTGAATCCCTCAATATGACAATTCTAAAAGAGCTCAGAACAAGAGGCAGCGAAGATTTGAATGATTTTTTTATATTTCAGATTTCTGATCCAATAATGGACTTGGAAGCGGCTCCATATGGAGGAGCAAGGTTTTCAGTTGAAGCTTTGGTGGATGGCCGTTTATTTTCAAAGCTTCACTTGGATGTGGGTCTTGGTGATGATCTGATTGAACCTGTAGATATAGTGATTGGTGAAGATTGGTTGGGCTTTGCCGGTCTTCATACAAAAGGGATTCCCACATTATCAGTAAACCAACAGTTTGCGGAAAAGTTGCATGCTTACACTCTGCCAAGAGGAGGAAGAAGGAACTCTCGTGTCAAAGATCTTATTGATATGACCCTACTACTCAGATCAGGAAAGTTAAAAAAAGAAAAGGTTATAGAAGCCATTGAGAGAACATTTAAGAGAAGAGTGACCCATGAAATCCCCCATAAGTTGTTGTCGCCGCCAGATGAGTGGAGAGAGCCGTTTTCAAAGTTAGCCAGAGATTGCGAGTTGGTTTTAAGTTCAGAGGATGCCTTTAGAGAGCTTAACTTGTATTTTTTAACCCTTTTTACTTGACTTGGATGGCATACTTATAGTACTTGAATTCGTGGTCGTTTTTATACACAACACTCCTTCTTTTTTATTTTTCTGATGTAACTACATGTTTCCCCCTTATCCCGAGGCCCCGTCCTCTCACAGAACTGTGCATACGGGTCCGTACACAGCTCCTCATGCTAATCGAACCCATTGTTAGGCGCCAATTAAAATTGGCGCCTAACACAAGGTGAATGGGCATATCTTCATTATGCCACTTCGCTTGGATCAGAGTTTTCGAGAGATAAT
Source organism: Bdellovibrionales bacterium (assembly GCA_965261545.1). Taxonomy (GTDB): domain Bacteria; phylum Bdellovibrionota; class Bdellovibrionia; order Bdellovibrionales; family UBA1609; genus CBDHDF01. The sequence continues at coordinate 396,610 of CBDHDF010000007.1, forward strand.
CTTACTCTCAGATGGAAAACTTCTCCGATATGTTTTGAAAGTTTATCTGTACTCCATTTTTGTCTATTTGCCACAAAATCGGAGACCGCTTGAATGGAAAGGCCAGATTTTTCAGAAAAGCTTTGAAGCCCCATTGCTTTGATCGTTTCACGAAGAGCTGTATCCACAGCAAGCCCTTCTGCTTCAACGATGTTTAATAAGTAGCTTTTGGCGTACTCAGGGTTTTCAAATTTCTTAGCTACCTGAAATCCCTAAAAGTTGTAACTAGGTTTAATGTATTGCGTTAACTTTCCTCTCTTCCTATGGAATTGGCTGCTGTCAACGGTTTGAGAGGTTTAATAGTATTAATATATTTAATATGATTCATAAGAATTTGCTGCGAAAGGTCCTCTTCGTCTCCATTGGATAGATGAGGCATAGTGGTAGCCACAGCCACCGTCACATTTGAAACAGATAAAAAACATCATTTTGTCTTGGGAAGCCCATCTATTTGGAAGGCTGAAAAAATATCCTTTTGTTTTTTAGACAGCTCTCCAAGCATCAGATCACCTGTAGCTAATTCATAAAATTTTAATCGGTCCATCATTTTGTAAATTTCTATTTTAGACATTTTTTTATATAACTTCTTATCTTTCATAACAGTATCAATATGTGAAATTAAAATTAAAGAGAGAAAATTAATAAAGATGCTTCCCCTCATATTCATGAGAGAATGAACTCGACTTCTCCTTCCATTAATATCATGCTTGAATGAGAAAAATACTTTCTCAATGATATCTTTGTTTCGATATAAACTCAATATATCTGTTTTCTTTAAATCATGACTATTTGTAATTAATATCATAATACCCAGCGTAGAAGATTCTTCATTAATATTTTCTTCATTTAAAGAAATCTTAAATGGAGTGCAATCAGAGATATTGAGAAACCTTTTTTTATTTCCTAAAGTTTCTTTCATATAGGAACTAGCTTGTTCTTCTGATTTCAAATCTTTCTCAAGAAAGAGTTTCATAAAATCAAGCAACTCTTTCATTAACACAGATTCCTCATAAACCCTTCTTTCTTTGTCTAAGAAAATATGAGCCGTACAATCAAATCCTCCGATTTTTATTGATTCTTTGCAATGCGAATAAATTTCCTCATTAAAAGTAAAAGAGCATGATGGAGATTTTATTTTCTCATTTAAAGCCACAGCAAGCTCTCTTGAGAGTTTTGTTCTAAAACTCATGGGTATCAAATACTTCAATTCCTTACGATGCAGTCCCTTAATATTTTCTACACTAGAAAAACCCTTATCCATAACTAAACAATCTAAATCTAATTTATAACTTGTTATGATCTCAATAATATTCGATAAAGTTTTGACATCCGGTATACTTCCAGGATAGATTCTGTACGCTATAGGCGTATGAGTTTTATTGTCTTCAGATTTCCTACTTATCAGACCTAAGTTTATCTGTTCGAGATTCTCTCCATCTCTGTTGTAACCTTTCTCTAAAAATTCATTATTCATAGAGTAGGAAGAAAAGGATGTGATGTCAAACATTACCGTACCAGAACCCTTCACTTGACTTATCCATTCGCTAAAGAAAGATTCTATCTTTTTTTGATCTCTCCCAAGATCACATAAGAGATTGCTTATTTTTTGTGACGACATAAAATTTTTCTTTGAAACATAAGCTTCTTGACACCACATATCGTAAAGATAAAAGGGCTCTCTTTTGATTATTTTAAAAAAAACTAAATGCAAATAATGTTCGTAATTATCTGGATAAATTTTAGACAATGTTTTTAGAAGATTTAGTTGTTCGCATATTTTCTCTAAGAAAAATAAGGCTCCCACATTATAGGAGCCTATGGGAATCTTTTTTCTTTTGGTCTTAATTTGACCTGTAAACTCATCCTTTCTTCCAAGGTAGATGCGTTTTTGCCTGGCCTGCTTTTTTTCCTTGTCCCAAAAGCTTTCAACTTTATAGACATAGGTTTTTCCCTTATTTTTTTGCTCAAAAGTGTATGACATCGTTAATATTGTAACTATGCTTTTGAAGAGATGACAATCTCTTAATCAAAGTGAAGGCCTTCTCAGACAATAATCAGGACTTAAGCCCTACACCTAGTTACAACTTTTAGGGATTTCAGGTAGCTAATACTTCATCATAGCTTTTACTTCTGTTTGCCATAATAACTCCAATACTCCATGGCTTTTTTTATGTCTCTACTTTGTGTTCTTTTGTTTCCACCAATTAGGAGAAGAATGAGTTGGTCACCACCCTCTCCAAAATACACTCTCCCAGAAGCATGTGGGATCTTAATTTCAAAAACACCATCCTTTAAATTTTTCATAGTGGTCCCTTTAATTGGTCCTAGAAATCGAACCATTTTGAAACAAAACATCTCAAGTCGCTGAAATAACATGTGAAAAATGAGTGAAAATTGTCAACTTTCTACTCAAGTTATCAGGACCTTAATCCGATATTGTATAGGAGGTTGACAATGAAATGTAAAAATTGTGGATCAGAAAACACCATAAAGAAGTCCAGCTAGTTTAGCAACTCTCTTTTCGTCACTTTCTCATTTTGAATAGGACCAATTAAAGGGACCACTATGCTTTAATTTGAAGAAGATCATAGTCTGGGAAGATTAAATTTGAATGGCGAATTCTAAAAACAAAAGCTCGAAGATGTCGAAGCCCGGCTTTATTCCACAGAAGTTAAAACCATGGATTGAAGCCCGGAAGCAATTCCACTTGTCGCATGCGCAGATTCAGATGGCCCGAGAACTCGGTATGAACCCTAAAAAATTGGGAGGTATGGCAAACCACAAGCAGGAGCCATGGAAGGTGCCGTTGCCTCAGTACATTGAGCATCTTTACCAAAAGCAATTCGGTAAGGATACTCCTGACGACGTGCGCCCCATCGAAACTAAAGTGGTTGATAAACGCAAAAAGACGGAGGCAAAGAAGAGAATAAAAAGTTCAAAACGTGAAGACGTATAACATGTCATTCAAGTTGACACTATGTTGAGGCAGGAGCGACGCCTATGGGCTTGTCCAAAAATAAGTTGAACAATTCTAAGTTTTAAGTCGAAGATAAAAGATTTAAACTGTCCAATTTATTTATGGACAAGCCCTATGAACCTCAATGTTCACATTATTTTTATCCATACATAAAATAAAAATGAAAATGAAATATCCTAGTTGTTCAAGTTATTTGGTTAAGAGCCCTTAGTTAGTCGCTGTCGCGAAATTAAAAAGGGCCGTTTATGTGCCCTCATTTGGACTTGGGCTCTGAAGTAGCCTCTTTTTAACTTTCCCTTGTTCTACCCACCCTTGAAGCTTGGAGTTGGCATCGTCACCGCTAAATTTCTCATAATTTGGTGCAGATTGAACCCCATGGTCGAGCGATACCCCGAAGCCAGTGTGGCCCCATCCCCTTTCATCTTGCTTCTTGCTAATCCAAAGTTTTTGACATGCCCTATGAGAGGTTCGACCCCCGACCTGCGATTGTATAATTCTTCTTTCTGGGGGGCTTCGACCTGTTCTTTTACGTTGGCAGGTCTTTGAATTCCATCTGCATTTCCCACAACATCTTTGACGAGATTGACGTTGGCTTGTGAATAATACCCCTTGTCTGTTGTAACTGACTCTAAAATATCTTCGCCAAATATTTTTTGATGTTCTTCCAATATAGCTGGCAATGACTCCTTGTCGTCCATTCTCACAGAAGTGCAAGTATAGGGAACAATAAAATTTCCACCAATCCGCCCGACTTGGAAGACCCTCCCAAACTCCTTGTCTTTGCCTAACTTCCCCTTTTTGATACAGGCGACCGCACACAATTTGAAGGCAAGGATTTTGCCAGGCTTGATGGTGTGAGTTCTTACAAAATGGGCCACGTCCAAAAGGTATCTCCAAGCCTTGTCTCTCACTTCTGTGACGGCTTCTCGGTGGTTCCAAGGAAGACTCGCTAGAGCCTGTGGAGAAAGATTTTCTGCAAACCTTATAAAGGCTTTTAACTCTGACTTTACAAGACTGTGAAGGTCTGAAAATACCTCCCTCTTCTTCTCTAATACACAATTTTTGGCTAGAAAAAAATACTTTCGAGCGGCCTTGATGATGGCTTTGATATCTATGGTTATACCCGATGGTAAGTAGGTCTTCTGCTTTTCTTGAAGATACGAAAGAATTTTGTAACACTTCTGAGCCAACTTTTTCAAAAGACTGGCATCGGAGGGATAAGCCATATTGGCTTCCTGAACGGTCGAATCGACATCCAAATGAGAGGCGTCTGCAAACCCCAGGGATTGAGCCAAGCGAAGAATATAATCTCCTATTTCTTTGTGAGTCTCTTCCGTCAGTCGATTGCGAAATTTTTCTATTTTCGTATGATCGGGACAACACCATTTTTTGAGGATATTTAGACCACAAAAAAGCTGATAACTGGCCGTTTCTTTTATCCGTTGCTCCACCCCTCGATCCGTGAGTTTGAATAGAACCTGAAGCAGCAGCACGGCTAGATGAACTCTTAAAAAGAGCTTTCTTCCTAGCCACCAAAAACCCTTTGCAGTCGTGGCTTTTAAGTCGGGCATGACCAGACACGACAGATAGCTCCAATCGACGTGGTTGGCCAGTTGAATCAGAGGATCGGATTCTGTGACGATAATAGATACCTTGGCAGGGTGGACCTTGGTTTCGAGGCCTTCTGGGCATAAACTCATAGCGATAATCCTTTATCATGAGGTGAAACATGGTAATAAGGTTAACAGGAGGCCCAATGAAAAAGAAGCAAATCATTCAACCAAGAAGGAAAGAACTTGAAAAGGCTATTAGTGATTTTTGTGACCAATATATAAACGATGAGTATAAAAACCTCTGTCACGGTGTAGTAGCAAGAATGTCTCGAAAAAGACAAGTCCCTTACATGACAGGAAGAGTAGAAATTTGGGCTGCGGGGATTATTCATGCCATTGGGAGAATTAACTTTCTTTATGATAGCAAGACGTCACCATATGTTTCCATGGATGAGATTGTTGAGCACTTCAACACATCAAAAAGGACAGTGGGGCCAAAAGCAAAAATCATCATGGATATGTGTAAAATGAACCATTTTGACCCAGAATTCTCTACTCGCTATCTTCAGGAGAGGAGTCCATTTAAAAATCTTATGCAAATTGAAAATTATATTTATCAAAAAGACCACCTTGAAGCTGAATGATGGATTTCTTAAGTCTATTTCGCGACAGCGACTAGTTAAAGAGATAGTTATTGTTCAAATATAACTATTGCGATTCCACCCTTTTTAAAGTGACTGTGTAGAATATTGAAAGTCATGTCTTTAGCTCCTAGGCTATCTGTCCAGCAGCGCAAAGTCACAGAATCTCCTGATTCGTTCATTTGAATACGGTCAATGAGGTGGACCCCAATGTCAGACTGAAAAACTTGATTTTTAAGCTACACCACAGCGCATAAAGAAGCCCCGTGTTAATGTGTTAAATCCACCTCTCCCATATGCACCTGATAAGGGGTGCAATCCTGAAGAGACTGGTGTGGCCTTTTATTATTATAAAAATTAAAATACGTTTTAAAACCTTTGTTGGCTTGAACCATTGATTTGTCTTGATAGCCTTTCAAGTAAACCTCTTCGTACTTAACAGACCGCCAAAGCCGCTCGATCATGATGTTTGCAAAATTTCACCTAGTTTGACCCACCCAATTTCACCTAGTTTGACCCACCCGATTTCACGAAGTTTGACCCACTGAATTTCACCAAACATTGACCCACTTAGATCTTCATAGATATTCTTTCTGCGCTACGCATTAACGAGGAGGTGTCTATGGGCAAACAAGGTAAGAAAAAAGGAGCAAGAATGATCAACAATATTAAGAAATACATAGAGCTTGGACTCAGTTCGAGACAAATAGCTCGAGCTATGGGTGTTAGTCGGAACACTGTGAAGAAGTATGTGAAGGATAGTCCCGGAGGCCCTAACAGCCGCTCAAAGGGGTCGCATGGGCCCTACCAAGCCCCATGGTCATCCAAGGTGAATTGGACAGATGTTCGCCTCAAGCAAAGCCTAGGGACTCAATTGGCTCATTACTGGGAGCGACATATTCAGTCCGAGATTGACGGTGTGAGTTATCTTTCTTTTTGGAGAGAGTTTCGTCGGAGGCACCCAAGTATAAAGCTTGATATGCACCAGACATTCACCCCTGGTGAACGGAGCCCGGAGTGAGTTTGACTATAAGGGAAAAGACTCTTGTTTTGGCTATACAGATGCCAAGACTGGGGAGTTCATCCCATGTCGATTATTTGGAATGATACTTCCATCGAGTCAGTTTTTCTTTCCATGCGCCACATTAACAGAGCAGCGGGAAGATGTTTTTTCCTCCATAGCTTCTGGTTTTGAGTTTTTTGGTGGTGTGACCGGAACCATTGCTTTTGATAACGCAAAGGTTCAAGTGACAAGAGCTGATACTTATGACCCCGATATTAACTCTGAGTTTCACCTCTTGTGTGATCACTACAATGTGGCTCCTTTGGCGATGAGGCCATCTCGCCCCAAAGACAAGAGTCTTATCGAAAATACCCTTGGAGTCTTTTGGCGCTGGTCTTGGCCCCAGATAAGAGAGCGGCAAATGTATTCTCTAGCAGACATCAACGCTGAGTTGAAGCATTTGGCAGCTATTTTCAATGATCGTATTCAAAAAAAGTATGGGTTGAGTCGTCGACAGAAGTTTGAATCTTTTGAGAAGTCAAAATTGAATCCTCTTCCTGAAAGACGCTATGAGAGTGGATTCTGGAAGCATTCCAAGGTTCATCCGGATTGTCACATTCAATATAACTACAATTTTTACTCTGTTCCTTATAAGCATCGCGGCAAGAAGTTAGATATTCGTATTAGCCAACAATGCTTGGAGGTTTATTCAGAATTAGAGCGGGTGGCGATACATCACATCCCCCAGGGAAGTCGAGGGCGCTACTTTACGACAAAATCTCATCTCCCTGAGTCCCACCGGGCCATTTTAGAGCAAACGCCACAAAATGTACTTAAAGAGGCATCAAGCCTTGGAGAAAGCATTCACAAAGTTGCCGAGCGGCTTATCAAAGAGCCTCGCCATCCGCTTATGTATCTTCGTCGTGTTCAGGGGATACTCAATCTAAGAAAACGGTATTCAACAGCTTCTTTGGAGCAGGCTTGCTCATTTTTTGTAGATGCAGCTTTAAGTGACATTAGGGTTCGTGGAGTTGAGAAAGTCATTTCAGCAAAAAGTCATCGAAAAGAGGAGCCAAGAGTCTGCCGTCAACCTAATGAAAATTTAAGAGGTTCAGAGCACTGGGAGAATGCTTGCCGCCACTAATCACATAGCCCCGGTGGGTGGTTCTCAACCACCTAACGGGTCATTTTGACCTCCATAAGAGAGGTCGTATAGGAGAAGAAAATGATTAAACAAACAGAAAATTTATTAGAGATATTAAAAATGAGGGGAGTTTTAGCAACCTTGAGCCAGAGGCTCAAAGAAGCTGAGGAGCAGGATCTTGGTTACGAGGACTTTCTAAATGTCATCTTTGAGGACGAAAAAATCCATCGTGAAAATCAGAAGGTCCCGAGTTTGACAGCAGCATCTGCGTCAAACGAATGATATTAAAGGATTAACGCATATAGTTGTATTTTGTTTATCCACACTTGTGGGCATTAAGGATTCTGGGAGGGATGGGGACGCCTGCGGCTTTAAATAAGGAGTTGGCATTGCCAGTGATATCTGTGCGGGTCCAAATGACTTGATCACGAATTTTAACAGGGATAGCCCTAACTTCCTTGAGTTCCCTCATGGCCTCTACAACAGTTAAAGGTCGCTCTTTAACATGACCAATGCCTATGGCTGGGCTTTTTAGGTTCATCTTCTTATCTCTTAAACATTTTGTAAGGTGAGCCTCACAAAGATAAGTTAAAAAGCATAGAGTTAAATGTCCAATAATCCTCTGGTCTGTCCAATGGAAAACAGGACGTGTTTTCAAAGTCCCTTTTAACTCACCAAAAGCATCTTCAATTTTCCACAATTCTTTGTAGTTGATAATAATCTCATCTGCCGTCAAGTCTTTGACATTTGTAAGGACGGCAAAAAAACCATCAATTTTTTGGGTATATCCGAGTTTCTCAACAGAAAATGGGCCTAATTTCGACGTCGCAGAATTACCGCATTAAAAACCAAGAAAATAATTCAATTTCCATGATTTATCCCCCTCATTACTTTACCCATAACAAAACCATGGTTTAATCTCTTAATTTACTTATTGGAAAATAATACAGGAGATGCCATGGTCTTGAATAAGTTTATTATAAAGATGTTGAAATTATCATTCTTAAAAGTGACTTGGGTTAAATTTAAAAATCGAAATCAAGAACTTCACTTAGGGGTTAAACCCCATAAGAATGGCTGCCGCTGTCCTCATTGTGGACGCCGCTGTAAGATACTTAGATGCTTAGAAGAAAGAGTGTGGCGAGATATCGTCGTGTGCGGTACCCCCATTTATTTCCATTATTCTCCGAAGGAAGTTCTGTGTCCCACTCATGGTCGTATTATGGAGAGAATTCCTTGGGCCGACCACTTCAGTCGAGTCACCTATCGTCTGGAACTAACAATTCTGACCCTGACCAAGCAGATGACCCAAAAAGCCGTTTCAGAGCTTGTCAAGATACCCACATCCACCTTATCTGATCTTATTCATCGAATCATCCACAGGGAACGAGATGGTCACAAAATTCGTGGTTTGGAGGTCATTGGAGTCGATGAAATTTCTTATGCTAAGGGAAGGAAGTTTATTACCTTGATTTACGACATGAAGAAAGGCTGTGTCGTTTGGATTGGAAAAGGTAAGGGTAAGGAGACAATAGACTCCTTTTTTACAAAGGAACTCAGCCAATATCAGCGAGACAAAATTAGAGTGGCTTGTTGTGATATGGCTCAAGGCTACATCTCCTCTATCAAGGAGCATTGTAAGAATGCTACTCTCGTTTTGGACAAATTTCACATTATTCAATCCCTCAACAGGGCTGTGGATGAGGTGAGAAAAGAAATTTGGAGAGATGCCTGCAAGAAGGACAGAAAGGCTATTAAGGGAACTCGCTGGTTGATAGCCTACAGTTCATCCTCTCGTAGTAAGGCCCAAACTCGTAAAATTAACCTCATGGAGAAATCTAACAATAAAATATTCAGAGCATGGCTGCTTAAAGATAATTTTGAGCATTTCTGGGATTATGTGAGTCCAGGTCATGCTGCGAATTTTCTGAATGCCTGGATCACTCGTGCCTTAAGATCACGCATTGATTCTATGAAAAAGTTTGCCTTGATGCTCAGGAAGCACCAAGAAAATATTCTTTCCTTCATTAAAGATCCTGTCACAAATGCCAAGGCTGAGGGAATCAATCGCCTTCTAAAGATCATAAAAAATCGGGCTTCAGGATTTAAGAACCTACAGGGTTTTGAGAATATGATTTACTTGTGTGCTGGGGATTTGGATATTGTTGGAAGTTTCCCCAAGCGTTTTTGTACATTATAGTTTTTATTGTCGATCAACATTTCTTTTTCCAATTCACCTCCCCATACTAACTCCGCCAAGATGAGTCAGTTATCCACAGACTCATCCATGGCGACGCTGCGGCTATGGCCCTCGGAGCCACAATAAAGCAGCGCTGCTGTGGGTGAGTCTTGTGGATAACGGCGGCTCTCCACACAAGTGATTTGGTAGCCCTGTCCTCCGTGTTTTTATGTACAAATCTTAGGAATAACCTGTACATCCAGTTTTTAGCTATTTCCCTAGGGAATTTGGACTTTAAGCTCCGAGAAACTCGGATATAGCCAATTTTTTCATCTAATTCTATTTGTTCTGCATTTAATTCAGGTTTTTTATTTTTGTCGTCAGCCATCTTTACATATTTCTTATAACCTTTATTGGAAACAAAAGTACTAGACTGAACACCTTTAGAAGATAGTTTTCCTTCGATCTTTTCAAGAAGGGATTCTCTAGATTTTTTATCCCTCTCTGCTCTTTTCCTAGACCAAGTCACAATACATCTATGCCCCCCATGGTCTGTTTCGTAAACAGCAAGCTCATTCTCATATACCCAGCTAAAACGATTTAAATCATAGACCTCTTGTTTCTTTTCTTTTTTTAAAGATCCAAGCTTCATACCAACAATAAACTCGCTTTGATCCTCACTGAGTTTGTCAGTATTAGCCTTTGATAAAAGCCCCCTATCAGCCACAAAAATGAAACGGCGTACATTAAACTTTTTTCTCATTTTATCAACAATATCTGAAAGCGTCTTGCCTTCAAAAGTATTACCAGGGAAAACCTCAAAACCTAAAGGGATGCCATCCCGATTCACCAACAAACCAAAGACAACTTGGGTGCAGTCTGATCGTCTCTCTTTACTATAGCCAAATTGACGAAGTTTCCCTAAGTCTGTTCTTGTACTCTCGAAGCGTAAGGTTGTTAAATCATACAACACAATGTCTACTTGGAAATTAAATAAATCTCGCCCCACCCAATAAAGCGAGTTCTCTATTTCATCCTTATGGGAGGCAAGTAAGTCCATAGACCGATAAATATGCTGGAGACTCAAATCACCCTTAATCATGTCTGGGTAAAAAGATTTTTGCCAATACTCAAAAACCTTTAACTTGGAACTAGGAGCAATAAATCGGATGGCAACTAAGGTAAAAATCACCTTACATAAATCAAATTGAACTTTCTCATGAGAATCTTTTATGTCTTTGAGGGTCTTATTGATACCCAGTTGATCAAACAACTTTTGTAAAATCAGCAAGGGACCCAAAATGAAAGTCTCTTCGATGTAAAGCTCCTTAGCCAATTGACTCACAGTGAGAAGCTCTCGGTGGCGGGATACGGCCTGCGCCAAACTATTAATCTTATCCTCTCCTCCTTCTCCAGCCTTACCTAAGGACATGAGCATGCGTTTTTTGGATTTGCCTTTTTCTCTGTAGGACTCCACAAGGTGGTAGTAGCACTGACCTTTTGAGTTTTTAGTCGTTTGGATGTACATGAGGATATTTTCTACATATTTCTATGATATATCAATATTTAAAACGATAAAATCCTATTTTGTTTTCTACACTTTTTTTACGTCAATTTTAATTTTTCCAGCAGCTACCATTATATTTCAGTACAACCCCAATTTCTGGAAATTTCGCATTTTAACGCAGATGCTGCTGTCAAACTCGGGATGTAGTAGATACATGTATCTTCGAGTATTGACAAGGGGGGCAAGAATCATTTATCGCATATGGCAACGGACGAGATGTTCGAGTTCTAAATATTCAAGGTGTTCGAAATATTGAAACTTTGGCGATCTGCACAATACTGTATTCTTACTTGGTTTTTACGGGCACTTGCCTGGTGTCCTCCCATCTGGCACGTTCCCATGGGGAGATGTCTTGGAGCCTTGGCTCAATGCCTCGCCGTACGTCGACGACAAATTGTCGCCATCAATCTAGCTCACTGCTTTCCCGAACTCAGCCCTGAAGAGCGTAAGTCCCTTCTCCAAAAACATTTTTTCTCCCTAGGGCTTGCTCTCATTGAAACCGCCATGGCCTGGTATGCCCCAGCCTCCTTTTTACGAAAGTGGGTGGATATTGAGGGAGGTGAGCATCTTCATGCCGCCATGGCCAAGGGAAAGGGGGTTCTTCTTTTAGCCGGTCACTTTACAACCCTGGAAATATGTGGAGCTCGCCTTGGCCTAGAATTTTCTTTTATAGACTGCATGTACCGCTCCCATAAAAACCCATGGATGGAGCAAACCATGCAAAGGCGAGGGCGTTTTGGAGTCCATCTTATTGACAACAAGAATGTACGAAAACTCCTCCATCGCCTCAAGTCCAATCGAGCTATATGGTATGCCCCTGACCAGGACAGGGGCCTTCACAATCCATCCGTCTTTGCCCCCTTCTTTCAACGGCCCACAGCCACTCTCACAGCCACTTCTCGCATTGCCAAGGCCAGCGGAGCCCCTGTCCTCCCTTTTCGAATGGAACGAAGCCCTCTCGGCAACAGATGCTTCTATCGGGCCATCATTGAGCCTCCACTCCCCCACTTTCCAAGTGGTGATGATTTGGTCGACGCCACACAGGTCAACAAAGTCATTGAAGGATGGGTGCGCCAGTGTCCCGAACAGTACTTTTGGGTGCACCGCCGATTCAAAACCTCACCCCCAGGAGAACCTAGTTTATACGGCCATCTGTGAGTTCAGGCGACTTGATGTGGCCTACCATCGTATGGACCTCATAAATAAACGAGACCAATTCGAGCAATGCTGCTTAATTGTAATGGTAGGGCTAAAAGTATTGATTTGTTCACCATAACTCAGTAGAATGTAATTAATTCCTGCTTTTAATTTAAGCTCTTAATTTAAAATTTAACTAGAGGAGTATAAAATGAACAAAGCTATTGTTTCTTTTTTGATGGTATTTCTGATGGCCACCACTATTGTTATTTATCAAAATTGTGATTCCTCTTTGCCTCCTTCAGACACCAACGAGAGATTAAGCATGACTAAGAATAAGATTCGCTTCACCAACGCACCACAAATTGACCTTCCATCGAATACGCTGCAAGGTTCTGGAACCTGCTCTTTCACCAGCGAAGATGATGACGCCGGTCATCTCACTTGGACCGTTGCAATGACTTCTTGTCCCGTTTGCACTCCCTACACTTTTATCGAAAAAAATGGCTGTGACGATGGAACTTTTAGCCACGCAAGGCCTCTTCCTCTATCTATACATGCAGATTCAGCGCAAGATACCTACACAGTTAAGGTGGCCCTCACTAACAGCACCGCAAAATCCCCCATTCAACACACTCTCAACGCTGTGATCACAGGGTCTCCCACTCCCCCAGGACCAACTCCCCCAGGACCAACTCCCCCAGGACCAACTCCCCCAGGGCCAACTCCCCCAGGACCAACTCCCCCAGGGCCAACTCCCCCAGGACCAACTCCCCCAGGGCCAACTCCCCCAGGACCAACTCCCCCAGGGCCAACAACTCCATCTATCACCAAAAACTTACCAACGGCACAACTCACAGCCATAGCAGGCTCCAATATCCCCATGAACATCACGGTTTCAGGCAGTGGTAGCTATAGATATCAATGGTTTGTGAATGGGGCCCCTGTCTCTGGAGCCACTAAAAATAATCTACGCCTCAACCCCATTCAACTCACAGATGCCGGCCGATACCATGTGGTCGTCACTCTTCCTAACGGAAAAACTCTCACATCCAAGGCCCGTCCCATCAAGGTGGTAGAATATCGTTGGGTGAATACGACAGACTCTAAAACGACAAAATACAGTCACATTAACAAAAATCATCGACAGGTCTGCGAGGCAGATAATTCTAGCATCGCCACGGAGGACCAAGGTTATGGGATTTGTGCCAGTGGAGAAAACAGACCCCGCCAAGGAACCAACTACCTAAGGATCAGCTATAAATTCGGAACCTCGGGCGCAAATCAAAGAGGAGGAAATACTATTGCCACCTATTCATATGATGTCTCATGCAACAAGGCAGGCTGTACCACCGGCCAAGGATACGCCTGTTGGTATAACCAAGTCATCAATGGTCGCCAGCACAACCAACGCCGTGACAATGACAAAACAGACCGTGTGGTGGCCTATCTATGCCGAAGAGTTCAGACCCCTTAATGACGCCGATAATCTGATGCTAATGCTGCGATGGTCTTGAGTTTAAAGAAGAGAAAGAGCCAAGATTTACAGGCGCCTAAACCTCCTCGTCCATGTCACCTATTCTTTCTCTTGGCCGGATTGTCAGGTTCTTGTGGCTTAGCCTATGAAATCATTTACTCACGACTTTTTTCAAACTACTTTGGTGATACCTTTTTGGTTAGTGGCATTATTCTTTCCTCTGTTTTCATGGGTATTTCCTTTGGAGCCTGGAAAAGTGGCCAATTTATAAATCGGCTTGCTTATATTGAATATGGTATCGGTCTTTATGCCTTTTGCGTGCCCACTCTTTTCTCCTTCTATGGTTTTTATATCTCCGATTTCGGTGGAAGTTTGACACTCAAGATTTACCAACTTGTTGTGCTTCTCTTTATCCCAAGCTTTCTTATTGGCAGCTGCGTGCCATTATTTTCTCAGTATATCCACACTTTTGGCCGCCACAAAAATTTTGCATTTGCAGCTGTCTATGCCACCTATAACTTTGGAGCTTTTCTAAGCGTCATAGCCATAGAGTTCATCCTACTCCGCCAATGGGGGATTTTATGGACCTCCTATTTCATTGGGATCATCAATATCTTTATTGGCACCACTCTATGGTTGTCAAAAAATCAAGTAAAGCTTGAAGTTTTTCAAAAACGACATTTTCATCGTCCTGTGGCTATCAGCTTATTCTTGGCGAGCTTTGCTAGCGGTATTTTTCAACTATATGTATTGCAAATATCATCTCACATTTTTGGTCCTCTTCACGAAAACCTTGCTATTATCTTGCTATCGGCAATACTCGGAATTGTCATAGGGTCTCTACTCGCCAAGAACAAAACTGGATATATCCAAAAAACTCTTTCCTTAGAAATATCTCTGATTGCAAGTGCCTTTGCTTGCTTGCTTTTCTTACTCCTTTTGTCTTCTTTTATATCCACGGCTTTTTCAGTCTTGCACATCTCCTATCTAAAAGAATGGCCATTGATCACAAAGACTTTGTTGCTAACAATCTATCCTCTCCCTTTATTTATAACCTTTGGAACATGGTTGCCCCTGGTGGTAAAATATCATAAAAATCACGTTGATATCTCTGGTTCAGCTCTTGCTTTATCTAGCCTCGCCAATGGATTAGGGATGCTCTTTATGTTTCTCCTTCTGTATCGTTATTTAACCCTTCTACAAATCGGTATTTTTATTTTTGCTCTACTAACTCTCAGCTACTTGATTTTAAATCAAAACCAAAAAAATCATCCAAGAAAAAGTCCAAAGCATAGTACAAAAAATAGTCCAAAGAATCCAAGGAATAGAAGGAATAGTCAGATAAATTTTGCAAGAGTGATTCAATGCTTTTTTATCGCCGGGGTTTTCATCCCAGGTATTTTCTATCTCTGGCCCCAAAAAACTCTGCTTCTTGGTGAAATGGCCTTATACAAATATAAATCACTTGAAATGATAAAGGAAAACTTTAAAGAAGTTATTTTCTACAAATCTTTTGATCAGAATGCATCTATTATTTCATTTAAAGATGGTAAAAAAATGCTTATACTCAATGGCTATCATAGCCTAACATTTCATCCTCCTTATAGTAAAACAGTTCTCCACGAGATGATCGTTGGCGCTTCCCCTGTTCTTTTTAGCCAAGACACAAAACAGGCCCTCGTATTCGGCCTCGGGTCTGGCATCACGGCCGGCGCAACAGCCAAGCTGTACGACTCTACAAAGGTTGTTGAAATTAATCCTGCTATGCTAAATATCCCTCAGCATTTTAAAGAAGAAAATCAAAATATTATAGCGGACAAAAACGTAGATATCGCCCTAGAAGATGGCATTTCTACTTTGTTGAATGAAAATAAGTTCTACGATGCCATTATCAACACAGTCACAAGCCCTAAATACTATTCATCAAGTAAGCTCTACACCCAAGAATTCTATCAAATTGTCCTATCCCGACTCAAAAAAGGGGGTGTTTACTCAAGCTATTTTTCTTTAAACGCATCTCCAGGTGGCATTAGTGTTATGTTGAACACATTGGAATCCACTTTTGATAAATGTCGTTATTTTATTTTATTCACTGGGTACTTTAATGTCGTATGTGGAATGAACACAGCCACCCACCCCTCCACCCATCGGGGTTCTGGGTTGTCCTATATGCCACCAGAAATCATCATGGAACGCACAAGAAGGTCCTATTTAATGAAGCAATTTCGTAAATTTAAATTTCAAGATGATTTGCATAAGACGATGCGCGCCCTGGAAATTGATTTGAGTGATAATTTCTTCCAAAGATCTTTACCAGATATAAACACACTCAATTTACCCCTACTAGAATTTATGTATCAATCACCTTTTAAAGTCAATGTAGACGCTGAAAAAATAATAGATGCAATTACGAAGAACATTGAATTTCGACAAACGAGAGATTCTTCTGATTCCAATGGTTCCGAATGGAAATACGCCTGCCGCACAATGCAGAATATGAGCACCACCCACTTCTCCCAAGCTATTCCAGCACCTTTTGAAGAATTCGACTGCCGAGATTCTTCCATGCAAGGGGGCGAATAGGGAAGAAATCCCCAAAGTAAACATAAGAATAAGCTGGGGCATGGGACAAAAGTCTAGTGGTGGTTATAAAGGTTTGCCAATAGGTGGAGCAATCAGGTTAGAATGTAGCTACTCCCATGAAAACCATTCTGACGCTCTTTTTAGTTACTTTTTTCTTAACAGCTCTGTGGACTGTCATACCTCAAGAAGGATTTGCCCAAAGTAGCAAAAAAAGGGAAAAGAAATCTTGGAAGTCAGCTCAACTCAAAAATGAATCTCCTGTGTATGAAGCTCCCAACTTTGATGCTCCAGTGAAGGTATTTTTAAGCAAAGGAAAAAAAATTCGTTATTTACCAAAGCGATATAAGGGCCCCGGTGGATTTGGTTTCTTCTATAAAATCACACTACGTCGAGGTGAATATGGATATATTGTTGAAGATGACATTGATATCTCCAAAGCAAAAACTTCAAAAAAAAAATCCAATGATTCCAATAACTCCAATAAAAAGTCTTTTTCTTTCCTAGAGGGGAACCCTTTCTCAAAGCCCTCCTTTAGTGAGGAGGAAAACATGGACTTTGATTCCTCCATATATCTTTCGAGGTATATAGGTCTCACCTATAATTCAATAAACTACTCAGAGATTATCAATCATCAAAAAAGGTCTACCTTCTCCCAATTTTATGGTTTGAAGCTGTCGGGCCCAGAAGTTCTTATCGGTGCCCCCTTGGATCTCAACCTAATGACACTTTTCTCCCCCCCCCGTTCATATCGATATTTTACAACAAAGGCCACAGGGTTTACATTGATTGCAGATCTTATATTTATGCTCCCAATGGCTGAGTGGAACAACTTCATGATTTACTATGGAATAGGTCCTCTCCTCACTTACACTCGCTACAATTTAGTCCCCCATGGAAATCAAAAAAAAGGGCGGTACGAAGAAATTCGCTTAGGAGCCTCTTTTCCACTTGGCTTGGCTTTTAGATTTAAGCATAAATTCCTTCTCAAGGCTGAGGTAAAGTACTATGCTGAAAGCCAAAAATACTTGGGCTTTCAACTGGGTTTGCAATACGCCTACTAATAAAGTACTACTAACTCAAGTGAATGAGGGGCACCCATCATGGAGGAGCAAGGCTGGCTTCTCCACCACACCCATAAATCTCTTCATGGGAAGAGTTCGAGTATAACACTAAGCGTAAAATAACTCGAGGGAATATGAACTCTGAAAACATGAACATTGAAGTCTTATCCCAAGAAGTTGTGAATCAGATTGCTGCTGGAGAGGTCATCGAACGCCCTTCTCACCTTGTGAAGGAACTGGTGGAAAACAGCCTCGATGCGGGAGCCACTGAAATTGAGATTGAATTTGCCTTCGGTGGCAAACAAGTGAGGGTTCACGACAATGGCAAGGGAATTTCAAAAAAAGACCTACCTTTAGCTCTCATCAGGCATGCGACAAGTAAGATTCGTTGTTTCCCAGATATATGGTCTTTGAATAGCTATGGCTTCCGTGGGGAGGCTTTAGCAAGTATTGCCGCTGTTTCCAAGGTGAAATTGTCCTCAAAAACTGATCTCCAGGAAACCGCTTATCAACTGGATTCACATTTCGGAAAATTTGAAGAGCCTGTGGCCATTGGTGGTGAGTTGGGAACAACCATTGGAATCAGTGACCTTTTTGCCAATATTCCCGCAAGGCTCAAATTTTTAAAGTCTGAAACCGCTGAGGGAACTCAAATCAAAAATGTTTTAAAAGCCATGGCCATGGCCTACCCCCATGTAAACTTCCGTGTGCGTCAAAATGGAAAGCTCCTTTTTTATTGGCCCACCTGTGAAGATAGAAAAACCCGGGTTCAGCAGGTTCTTGAGCAAGAGGACATGTATTTGGGACAGGGGTACTCGGGAGGAATTCAAGCTGAAGCCGTGGTGTCAAGCCCTAACAACACGGCGAAAACCCGAAGGCAAATGTGGATGTTTGCCCAAAATAGGTGGGTTCAAGATAGCAGTATACAGGCAGCCACCATGGATGCTTACCGAAGCCTTCTCATGCATGGAGAATATCCCATTGCCGCCGTTTGGGTGACTTGCAATCCCGATGAGGTGGATGTAAATATTCACCCCACAAAGTCACAGGTGAAGTTCCGCCAGCCTTCGGATAGTTTTAAATCCGTTTTAAGAGCTGTGCGTGGTTGCCTTGAAAAAGCTCCCTGGCTCCATAAGAGCTTGGGTCAGAATTTGGGACTGAAAAAAGACTTCTCACAGAAAAATCTCTCACAAGAAGAGAAGACAGGCGAAGTCTCTCAACAAGTTTGGGGTTACGGTTTGAAGTCTTCCGATTTCAACAAAACCCAATTTCAGCAAAAAAGTTTTGATTGGGTGAAGCCTCCTCCAAGTGACAGCAGTGATCACAGTAACAGTCGTGACAGCAGTGACAGTCGTGATAGTGATGTCCCTAGATCACCTGATATGCCAATGCTTATACCTATAGTGAAACCTCCTCCAAGTGACAGTGATTCCTGTCACTATGGCGGAGAAGTAAGAGAATCTTTCCAAGAATATATTCCCACTCAAACTGAAACTAAAGCTCAAGCTCAAACTCAACCTAAGACTCAAACTAAGGCTCAAGCTGAAACCAAGATTCAATCAGAATGCCAAAACCGCTGGTCACATTTACAGATATTAGGCCAAGCGGACCTCACCTATATTGTGACTCAATCTGATGGATCCATTTTATTTGTGGACCAGCATGCAGCCCACGAACGGGTGGCCTATGAAAGACTGATGAAATCTTGGTCCATGGGAAACTTTGAAGTGCAACAATTCCTTCTACCAGAAACCATTTCACTCAGTGAAGACCTTGTCCAAACCATTATTGAAATCAAAGACGAGTTGCTAAATATGGGCTTGTCTGTGGAGGCAACAGGACCACAAGAAATTAGTGTGACCTCCAGTCCTAGCATCGTCAAACCGGGAGCTTTGCCCAAGGTTTTTGAACAACTGGCTTCAGAAAAGCTAGAAAAAGGTGGAAGCTTTGCCTTTGAAAAGTATGTGAGAGACATTTTTGCCACCATGGCTTGTCACTCGGTCATTCGAGCGGGGCAAGCCTTAAGTCATGAAGAAATGGCAAGCTTATTGGTTCAAATGGATGAATTTCCTCTTTCGAGTTTTTGTCCCCATGGACGTCCCGTCTATGTGGAGTACCCCTTTTCTCAACTGGAAAAAGACTTCGGTCGAGTGGTCTAGTTTCATGGCGTCTTCTTTCCCCTTTCTTTTCATCATGGGCCCCACAGGGGTGGGAAAATCAGAGTTGGCCCACTTGGCGGCTCAAAGAGAAAAGGGAGAAATTGTCAACTGCGACAGTCTCCAGTGCTACCAGGGCTTGGATATTGGAACAGCAAAGCCCTCCTCCACAGAAAGAAAGCCCATTCCCCACCACCTTTTTGACATTGTTGAGCTTGGGGGACAGTTAACAGCCGGAGATTACAGAAGAAAGGTCTTGTCTCTCTGGAAAGAGCCTCCCCAAGCCCCTCTTTTCTTTGTGGGGGGAAGTGGATTTTATTTTCAAGCCCTAGAAAAGGGTATGTATGAAGTCCCCGAAATCCCCGAGAACATTCGCCGTGAACTCTCCTACCAAGATGATTTGCCATCCCTTTATGAAGAACTCAAAAGAAAGGACCCCCAGACGGCTCAGAAAATAAAAACCCATGATCGCTACCGAATTTTGAGAGCCTTAGGTGTGATTCGAGCCAGCGGCAAGACTCTCACTGAAATTCGCTATGAGTTTGCACAAAAAAGAAAAACACAACTTGTGCCTGTGATGAAAATAGGTTTAACTATGGAGCGAAATTTTCTGCGCAAAAGAATTCTTCAAAGAACTCAACAAATGCTAAACCAAGGTCTTGTTGAAGAAACAGAGAGTTTAATGAAAAAAGGCTATAGTCACTGGCCTCCCTTAAACAGTGTGGGTTACAAAGAATGTCAGAACTTCTTAAAAGGGCAGGCTTCTCAAAACGAACTCCTGGAGAGTATTGTGACAAAAACCATGCAGTTAGCAAAACGACAAATGACATGGTTTCGCAAAGACCTCAATGTAAGATGGTATAAGAGACAAGAGGTGGAAAACTGGAAGGAGCCTCTTCAGTGGATTCACAAAGCTCTTGAAGTGAATTGACCGCCACCTCTTATCTCCATATATCTGTAGTGTCTAAATGCTCTGTAGTGTCTGAATGCTCTGTAGTATCTGAATGCTCTATAGTGTCTGTAGAATACCTTTGGAAACTCTTTGGAGGAAAAGCCGGTGAAAGTCATGAGAAATATAACAAGTATGACGGGGTATGGAGCATGGCATTTTTCCACGGAGCACTTGGAATCCCATGTAAGAGTGCGCACAGTGAATGGACGCTTCTTAGAGATTCGCTTCCACCTGCCCAAGGAGTACTTGGCCTTTGAGTCAGAGCTTAGAAAAATGACCACCTCATATATTCAAAGGGGGAGTGTAGATATCCACATTCAACGCAAAAAAATCAACCCATCGAACTCTCTATGTTTTGTCGCTTCTCCTCAGTTAGCCAAGAGTTGGCTCAAAGCCTGCCAGTATTTATCAGAAGAGTTAGGCATAGAAGTCGGTGAAATCACGGTGAAAGATATGGTGGGAATTGTCGATGTCATCCACTACGATGGATCATTAACCTCTGCAGTGGACTCCGAAGAAAAAAAACTTCTTTTTCTTGCCACTCAAAGGGCCTTGGAAAACTGCCAGAAAGAAAGAGAGCGAGAAGGTCAGGCTTTAAAAACAGAACTCCTAGAGCAACAAAAACATTTAAGCCATTTGATCAAATCCATGGATGACTTGCACGAAGAAGCCAATAGGGGGCTCAAAAAAAAATTTGATGAGAAGTTTAGTCAGTTAACAGCCTTTTATGAAAAGGGCTTGGACCCCCAGAGGTTGGCCCAGGAAGTGGCTCTTCATATTGAAAAAACGGATATTAATGAA
This sequence comes from Bdellovibrionales bacterium, assembly GCA_965261545.1. Lineage (GTDB taxonomy): Bacteria > Bdellovibrionota > Bdellovibrionia > Bdellovibrionales > UBA1609 > CBDHDF01. The sequence continues at coordinate 417,880 of CBDHDF010000007.1, forward strand.
GAACTATGGCGATTGAGGGAACACATTAAGAATTTTAGAGAAATACTTAATAACTCTGGTGTTTTTGGAAAGAAACTCGATTTTTATGCCCAGGAATTGCTGCGAGAGACCAACACCATTGGGTCTAAGTCTCAATTGACACAGTTGACTCATCTGGTTGTAGACGCTAAGACTGTCATAGAGAAAATGAGGGAACAAGTGCAAAATATAGAATAGAGTCGCCAATGAAGAGTGAGCCCTAGAATGAAGGTGAATTGTCAATGGGGCACCATGAATCATCAAATCATCCATGAACTGTGACATGAGTTGTCAATGAATCGTCGTAGGAAAATATTTATTGTGGTTGGTCCTAGTGGAGTGGGTAAATCCACTCTCGTCGAGCAAGTCGTTAAAGAGCTGGACCAGCTCTACGATGTGGTGACTTGCACCACTCGCCCCATGAGAGCTGGAGAGCAAGAGGGCTCTCCCTATTTTTTTGTCACCCAAGAAGAATTTGAGGCGAAAAAAAGTAAAGGGTACTTTGTGGAGTTTGCCAAGGTGCATAATCATTGGTACGGAACCCCCAGGCCAGAGATCGAGAAAGCTTGGGAAAAGGGTTTGGCTGTGATTATGGATGTGGACATTCAGGGGGCCGATTCACTTAAAAAAAAGTATCCCCAAGCTGTGACATTGTTTATTCGTCCTCCCTCCATAGAATTGCTAAGCCAGAGAGTGAGGGAGAGAGATGGTCTAAGCCTCAAGGAGGATGACCTCCAGATACGGATGAAAAATGCCATTCAAGAACTCGATCGAGCCTCAGATTTTGACTACCAATTTGTCAATGAGAACTTTGAGATTTCCTATGCTAGATTTAAAAAAATCATTGAAGATCATTTGGTTTTTGACTAAAGTATTGTGTCTACCTCGCTTAAAACTCGACTTAGACTTTTTAAAGACTTTTTAAAAAGATTTTTTACTTTTTTAAAAGATGTTTTAAAATATTTTTTTAAGATTTTTTTAAGATTTTACTTAATGAAAAATTCTACCCAGAAACAACGGGAGGCCCTGTGGCTCGTATTACAGTTGAAGATTGTCTAGATAAGGTCAACAACCGCTTTGCACTTGTTTTGCTTGTTTCAAAGCGAGTGAAACAGCTTATTAAGGGATCCCCTTCCACCATGAATATAAAAGACAACAAACATGTTGTCAGTTCCCTGCGTGAAGTGGCCACAGGTTCTGTTTACTACGATATTGAAGAGGATTCGCAGGGGTCCGCCGACAAACAAATTCAAAATGACTTAAATTTCTAAGGGAAGACTCTTGGGGGGGAGACTTGTATGAAAAATAAGCCCAAGGGAGTTCAATGAGCCTCATATCGAAGGTAAGGTTGGGAGAGCACACCGCCAGCTCCATTGAGCAGCTCATTGAAGATATGGCAAACGATTACAGTAAAAGTGAAAAAGACATTGTGCGACAAGCCTATGCCTTTTCGGAAAAAGCTCATGAAGGACAAATCCGCCGAAGCGGTGAGCCCTATATCCAGCATCCCCTAGGGGTCTCATCGATACTCGTGGACTTAAGACTAGACACCGCAACAGTGGTGACAGGTCTTCTCCATGACACCATTGAAGACACTGAAGTCACTCTTGAGCAAGTCACTAAGCAATTTGGAGAAGTTGTTAGCTCCCTTGTGGATGGTGTCACAAAAATCTCCCAAATGCGCTTTCGAAACACCCATGAAAAACAGGGAGAAAATATTCGCAAAATGATTGTGGCTATGGGCAAGGACGTGCGAGTGGTCCTCGTTAAACTTGCAGATCGCCTGCACAATATGCGCACACTGAATCATATGCCCTACAAAAAACAAAGCACCATTGCCAAGGAAACCTTGGATATCTACGCCCCTCTTGCCAGTCGCCTGGGCATCAGTTCCCTTAAAATCGAGTTGGAAGATTTGGGCTTTCGCTATTCTATGCCAAGCCACTACTACGAACTGGCCCAAAAAATTGATAAAAAGCGCAGGGATCGAGAAAAATATATCGACGAAGTCCGAAAGATTCTCTCCAATGAAATTGGCATGCGTACAAAATTTAGATTTGAAGCCCAGGGCAGGCCCAAGCACCTCTACTCTATTTTTAAGAAAATGCAAATACGCCATGTGGACTACGACCAGGTTTACGACATTCTCGCCTTTCGCATTTGCACGGAAAGTATTCCAGGCTGTTACGAGATTCTGGGAATTGTACACTCTCTTTGGAAACCCATTCCAGGTCGATTTAAGGATTTTATTGCCATGCCCAAGGCCAATAACTACCAAAGTCTTCACACCACGGTGATAGGGCCAGGAGGTGAGCGCATTGAAGTTCAAATTCGCACCTACGAAATGCACCGAGTGGCTGAGTGGGGAATTGCAGCCCATTGGAATTATAAAGAAGAGACCCTCGGAAGCTCTACTGGCAAAGAGGCCATTGATAAATTTAATTGGCTTCGCGAATTGGTCAGCCTGCACCAGCAAACCAATAACTCGGATGAGTTCTTAGAGGATATTAAAACCGATCTCATGGAGTCAGAAGTTTATGTATTCACTCCCAAGGGAGAAGTCAAAGAATTCCCCGACGGAGCGACTCCCATTGATTTTGCCTACTCCATTCATACGGATATTGGCCACACGGTGATGGCAGCAAGAGTCAACGGTAAAATTATTTCCCTTCGCTATCAACTCAAAAACGGTGACACTGTAGACATTATCACATCTAAGAACCAATCTCCCTCCAAAGATTGGTTGAAGTACTGTGTCACCTCTAAGGCCAAAAGTAAGATCCGAGCCCATGTCAAAGTAGAGCAACGGGAACGAGCCCACAAACTTGGTATGGAGTTATTGGAAAAATCCTTTAGAAACCACGGCCTCAACGCTCAAAAGCAGTTAAGGGGGCCTCGCTATGAAAAATTTCTCAAAGATATCGGTTGCTACCAAGTGGATGATCTCTATGTGCGCGTGGGGTACGGGAAAACGGCTCCAAGGCAAGTTGTGGAAGCCATCCTCCCCGATCAAAAGGATGACGATAAAACATTGGAAGAAAGCAGTTCATTTATGGAAAGAGCCTTTAAAGTGGCCGCAAACCGCAAAAGGAAAAGCTCTTCCCTCATTCGCGTGGGAGGCATGGATGAAATACTCGTGCATTATGCCAAATGTTGCAATCCCATACCTGGTGACCCCATCATTGGTTTTATCACCCTTGGTCGCGGAGTGACCATCCATGGGCTGAACTGCCCAGGGGCCTACGAACTTGATCAAGCACGGCGAATAGATGTGGAGTGGAGCCATGGAAAATCCTCCGAAACTGTTGGAAGAATGGTGAGAGTTCGCTTAGTCAGTCATGATATTCCTGGACTTTTAAAGAACATGACAGATACTTTTGTCTCCTGTGGTGTAAATATTCACAATGCTCAAATTCGTACAACAAGAGATAAAAAAGCCATTTGCCTCTTTGATGTGGATATTCGCGACACCTCCCACCTCGAAGATGTCATGCAGGCCCTCCAAAAAATCAAGGGAGTCATTAGCGTCTCAAGATCCAACTCTCGAAGTCATTAGTCACCCTCAAGAGTTTCAAGGCCACCATCATTAATGGTCCAACCTCGCTCTCTCAGGGCGGTTCGCGCCTCCGTGGCACTGCTGTTGTATTTTGAATTACCCCCGTGCAATGGAACATCATCCTGTTGTGAGGTGAGATGAATTCGATTGAGCAGGCCGCTATACAACTTTGTGGAAAGAGTCACATCCCTGAATATATCTCTCATAGCAGTGACATGACGGAAGTCCCATTGAGTCATCTCGGGTTGAGCCGCTTGCGCTTGAATAAACATAAAGTTCATGTTTCTGACGCCGGATGTATCCCAACGGCTGACATCGGGATTGGCGACCACTGTATAGGCAAATACACTATTCATGTTTGTAACGTTGGATGTATCCCAACGACTGACATCGGGATTGGCAACCGCTGCTTCGAAAAACATATTATTCATGTTTGTAACGTTGGATGTATCCCAACGACTGACATCGGGGTTGGCGCCCAATGCTTCTGCAAACATACTACTCATGTTTGTAACACTGGATGTATCCCAGCGACTAAGATCGGGATTGATGGCCTCTGTTTCTGAAAACATATAACTCATGTTTGTGACACTGGATGTATCCCAATCACTGATATCGAGATTGATGATCTCCGAGACTACAAACATGTTGTTCATGTCTGTGACATTAGAAACATTTCCCCCACTCAGTTCTTTGAGGTTAATACAATCAATAAAGGCTTTCTCTAAACTTTTCCATCCCACATCCCCCAAATCTTTTACAGATATGAATTGAGACGCATGCGTAGTGGCATAGTCGTCGAAATTCCACGCTTCAAGAGTTCCTGAAATGGTGACAGTGTAATCTCCAGCTTCGACGTAGGTATGAGTGATATCACTGTCATCGTGGGCGGTGACTTCACTGGAGGAACCATCCCCCCAATCCACCTGAAAATTATAATTATACCCTGGAGGCAAAGGAAGGGCAATCGCTTCGTTGTTGCTAGAAATTCTCCAGACCGAGATAAAGAAAGAAAAACCCCCATCATTAATAGTCCAACCCCGCTCCTTTAAATTTTGTCGGACACTTTCAGCCCGACTGTCATACTTAAAACCACCCACATTTAAGGTGAAATTTTCCTGGGTGGAGGTTTCAAAGAGTCGATGGAGTAGGGTATTATAAACCCTTGTGGGAAGAGTGACTTCACTAAACGCTTCATCCATCTCTGTGACAAGGGCGAAGTTCCATCCACTGAAATCAATATTTTTGATGGAAGTCGCCCCTTTAAACATACGATTCATCTTTGTCATACGAGACACATTGCCCCCAAGAACTTCACGGAGATTACGACAGCCCTCAAAGGCTCCCTCTAAATTCTTCCATCCCACACTTCCTAAGTCTGTCACAGAAATAAGTTTGTCTTTGCTTCCACCGTTGTTAAAAGACCAAGCTTCAAGCACCCCTGAGATAGTGAGGGTGTACTCTCCAGCCTTTGCATAGGTATGGGTGATATCACTATCATCATGGACTGTGATTTCATTGGAGGAACCATCACCCCAATCCACTTGGAAATTATATTTATATCCTGAACGCAAGGGAAGAGTAATGGACTCGTTGTCGTTGTCAAGGCGATACACAGAGATAAAGGGGGAGGGAGGTGTTTCTTCGGAAGAGCCACCTTGCCTCTTGCCATCATCCCTACATCCCAAGAAACTCATTATGGCAAAGCAAACGATGAATAGAAATAGAGTCCATTTTTTAAAAATTTGTAACTGAGCCAAAACTTACTCCTTAGTACATCAATAACATTAGTACATCAATAACAATAGAACAGAAAGGTTAAAAGAGGAATTAAATATTCTTGTTGATCTATATCTTGTGATCTTAAAGGTGGAAAAATGGACTTTTGTTTCGCTGAGAACTCTCCTAGAGCCAGTTGACCTGTAGTTAATTCATAAAATTTTAATGTATTCGGTCTCAACTTCCATCCACAATCACACTCACAGGCATAGGACAAAAACACAACCTATGGGCAGTTACACATGAAAATTTATAATAGTTATAATAGTTCCTATATCACTACAATTTGGAGATAATTATGAAAGCATCTGATTTATTTGTTAAAGCCTTGGAAAATGAAGGTGTACGCTATATATTTGGAGTTCCAGGTGAAGAAAACCTCGACTTCTTAGAATCCCTTCGTACCTCAAAAATCAAACTGATTCTCACAAGACATGAGCAAGGGGCTGGCTTTATGGCAGCCACCTATGGACGATTGACGGGAAAGGTAGGTGTTTGTCTGGCCACCCTAGGGCCAGGAGCCACCAACCTGGTGACCGCCGCCGCTTACGCCCAACTGGGTGGCATGCCCATGATGATGATTACGGGACAAAAACCTGTGAAAAAAAGCAAACAGGGACAATTTCAAATTCTCGATGTCGTTGAGATGATGAAACCCATTTCAAAATTTACCAAGCAAATTGTGAATGGCAACACCATTGCTGTCAATGTGAGAGAGGCTGTGCGATTGGCTCAAGAAGAACGTCCAGGAGCTGTTCATATTGAGCTGCCAGAGGATATTGCCGCCGAGGAAGCTGACACTCTCCCCTTTGCCGTTCACTCCAGCAAGAGACCCAACTCCCATGACAAGGCTATTTCCCGGGCCGTTGAAATGATCCATGAATCAAAAATGCCTCTTCTTCTCATTGGGGCCGCCGCCAATCGCCACAGAACAAGTCAAGCCCTCACTGAGTTTGTGGAACGCACCCAAATTCATTTTTTTAATACTCAAATGGGCAAAGGCGTGGTGGATGAACGCCACCCCTTATTCCTGGGGACAGCAGCCCTTTCTGACCACGACTATTTGCACATGGCCATTGAAAGAGCCGACCTCATTATCAATGTGGGCCACGACGTGGTTGAAAAGCCTCCCTTTTTTATGGAAGTCGGTGGAACCAAGGTCATTCATATCAATTATTTTTCAGCCAAAGTCGACGATGTCTACTTTCCTCAACTGGAAGTGACAGGGGATATTGCCAGCACCATTGAGGCTTTAAGCCAAAAAGTCGAGGGAGTGCAAAAGAGAGATTCAAGTTTTTATAAAAGAATTAAAAAGGCCGTAGAAAATTATGTCGATGACCAATGCAGCAACGATCGTTTCCCTATTATCCCCCAATACTTAGTGGCCCAAATTCGAAAGGCCATGCCTGAGGATGGGATCATTGCCCTGGACAATGGCGTTTACAAAATATGGTTTGCTCGAAATTATAAAGCCTATCTCCCCAATACAGTTTTGTTGGACAATGCCCTTGCCAGCATGGGAGCAGGGCTGCCCTCGGCCATGGGGGCCAAGTTGGTCCACCCCGATCGCAAGGTCATGGCCATTTGTGGTGATGGTGGTTTTATGATGAACTCCCAAGAACTGGAAACCTCTGTTCGCTTGAAGCAAGATTTAGTGGTGGTTATTTTGCGCGACAATGCCTATGGCATGATTAAGTGGAAACAAGCGGGGTCTGGCTTTAAAAATTTTGGCCTCGACTATGGAAACCCCGACTTTGTTCAATACGCCAATGCCTATGGAGCCAAGGGCTATCGTGTGGAAAGCTCTCTCCACCTCACACAGGTTTTGGAAGAATGCATTCAGAGCAAAGGCCTCCACGTCATTGAAGTGCCCGTGGATTACTCAGAAAATGAGAAAGTTTTGATTGATGAATTAAAAGCCAAAACAAGTATTTTGTAACATTTTGTAGCAAGTATTTTATAGTACCTTGCAGTAAGCATCTTGTAACTTATAAAAATCTATTTTGTAAAAACCTATCAACCTATCATCTATAAGGAAACAGCAAGACCGTGCCTCAAATAAAAGTTCTCTCCCCCTATGACCAAAGCCACCTTCGCTCCTTTGATTTGATGGATGCCAATGAGATCGAAAAAAAACTCTCCACAGCCTACGCTCTCACCCGTGGGTCTCCCCTACCCACTCCCAAGAGAATTGAAATTTTAGAAAAAGCGGCCCACCTCATTGAGTCAAAGGCTGAGGAATACGCCATGACAGTGGCCCAAGAGGGAGGAAAGCCCCTTGTGGATGCCAGAGTTGAAATCGCAAGAGCGGCCCAAGGCACCCGAGAAGCTGCCACCTCCATAGCCCACATGGTAGGGCGACGTATTCCCATGGGCTTGAACAACTCTTCTCTCCATCGCCTGGCCTACACACAAAGGGAGCCCATAGGAGTGGTCGTTTCTGTAAGTGCTTTCAACCATCCCTTTAACCTGATTGTTCATCAGGTTATGCCCGCCGTAGCAGTGGGCTCCCCCGTTATTGTTAAGCCAGCTTTGAGCACTCCTATTTCCTGCACCCAAGTCCTCAAGGTTCTTTACGAAGCGGGACTCCCGGAGGAATGGGCCCAACTAGCTCTTTGCGATAATGATGTCTCTGAAAAACTCGTCACAGATCCCCGAGTGGCTTTTTTTTCTTTTATCGGTTCATCCAAAGTCGGCTGGACTTTGCGATCAAAATTAGCACCTGGAACAAGGTGTGCCCTAGAGCATGGGGGAGCCGCCCCTGTCATCTTTGATGAAGACGCAGATATCCAATCCGCCCTCCCCCTTTTGGTCAAAGGAGGATTTTACCACGCCGGTCAGGTTTGTGTTTCTGTGCAAAGGGTGTTTGTCCATAAAAAAATTGTGGACGAAGTGGCAGAGGGCCTTGTACGTCTCACTCAAAAACTCTCTGTGGGAGACCCCTCTGAGGAAAAAACAGAGGTGGGACCCCTTATACTCGAAAGAGAGGTGGACCGGGTCGCCACATGGGTTCAGGAGGCCAAGGACCAAGGGGCACAAATCTTGTGCGGAGGTGAAAAGCGAGGCAACACTTGTTTTGCCCCCACTATTTTATTAAATCCCAGCCAAAAATCTCAGGTTTCCCAGAAAGAAATCTTTGGACCTGTCATCAATATTTACTCCTACGACCACCGTAGGGAAGCCATTGAGTGGGCCAATTCCCTCCCCTTTTCTTTTCAAGCCTCTGTGTTTACGAAAAGTCTTGATGTGGCGCTAGATACGATTCATAGACTTGAGGCCGCTGCCGTTATGGTTAATGACCATACGGCCTTTCGAGTGGATTGGATGCCATTTGCAGGCCATAAGCAATCGGGACTTGGCGTGGGTGGGATTGCCCCCACCATGGAAGAAATGACTCAAGAAAAACTTGTGATTTATAAATCCAACTTTCTTGCATAAATTTCTTGCATAAAAACGACAGACAGTGCGTACATCCACGTATTGGCATTGACTAAGGAGGTGTAAAAAAATAACTTTTCTGTATGACATCAACTTTCCTAGTAAAAACAAGTGAAAAAAATAAAAGTTATTTATTTACACCTCCTAAGAGGATTTGGAACTTACTGAAAGGAATATCGAAGTTGGTAAGACGAAACCATTTACCTAATTTGATCTCAACTCATTTCAAAAATAAAAAACATTTTGGTTTTTCTCTTATTGCTATGATGGTGTCTCTCTTTATTATGGGATTTTCTATGGCAGCTCTGATGACGCTAATGGTTCGTCAAGAAAAAGGAGGAATCGCTTTAAGTCAAAAATTTGACAGCACTCGCTTACAACAAAGTTTGTTGAGCACAATGATGAATTCTGACATATGCACTTGTCACTTTACTGCCAGTTCAAATTTCCCATTGACTTTAGATACACAGCAATTCGTGGATATTCCAATGCACTCCATTCGGAGCCACTGTGATTTTTCATCCCAAGATAATATTCTTGCGAAGGCTGAAACCCTTATACCTGGTAGCAACTTACTGGTGAATACAATCCGGGTGACAAATATTAAATTTACAGGAATATCCAATCGATACTCAGGGAGTCTCAATGTAGAATACAATCAAGAAAATTTGTCTTACCCAATGGAGGCCTCTTCCATTCCTCTTATTTTAATAGTGGACTCAGAGTCAGGAACCGATGTTGCTCGTCCTATTAAGTCTTGTTGGAAGGCTAATGAAAGCAATCAAGAGATTGAAATCAGCGATAGTGAAAAGGTCCAAAATTTCAACAGATTTTATAACGGTTGCATGTTTTTGGATTACTCTTCCGGTGAAGAAAGCGGTGGGCGAACTTTAGTGGGTTGTAATGGCACTGCAAATAATCATCACCCCCCACATAGTACGGCTTTGGGCTATCAGGCGGGAAAAAACTCATCAAATAGCGGAGACAATACCTATTTAGGTTATCTAGCTGGATCCGCACACTCTGGAAATCAAAGCACTTTTGCAGGAAGATATTCAGGGTCGGAGGGTAGGGATGGTTCGGCAAGTACAGCGATTGGTTACCAATCAGGAACGTATTCAGGAAATAGAAACGTTGCTGTGGGGACGTATGCAGGAGCGCACTCTCAGGGAAATGAAAATGTTTTTATAGGAGCCTCGGTGGGGGGACATGGGCAGGGAAGTCGGAGTGTGGCTTTGGGTTCTCGGGCGGCGTTAAATATTTCTAATGATAACGTGGTCTTAGGCTCTATAGCTTTGCAAAATGAGGATGAAGGTGCCAATGTTGCAATTGGCTACAGGGCTGGTTCGAATTTTGTAAAATATGGTCAGATTTTGATAGGTCACGCTGCTGGTACCCATGCCAGAGGAGATAGAAATATTTTTCTAGGCTATCAGGCAGGAAATCATAATAACAGTGATACATCTACAAATGATAATATTCTTATGGGTTCCATAGCTCGCTCCCCTAAGAATGGTGATGGTAATCTCTTTCTAGGGTCCCGAATAGCGTCACCATCGCATGCTCAAGAAAATACATTCGTGGGATCTGAGATCAACTATTACGCAAGGAGGGACGTGAAATACAACACAATAGTGGGTGAAAGGACCTCCCGGCATTGGGAGGGTGGTGAAAAAAATGTGATGATAGGTTCCTATGTAGCTTATACATCTTATATTACAAGAGAGGAAAATTTTAGAAATGTAATTTTGGGTTCGAAGGCTGTATTGTTCAGCGATCTTAGAAATGATAGTATTTACATAGGTCATATGGTCGCGTCTAATAGGAATAATCAACTTCGTCATTCTGAGCTCATTTTTGGAATCAAAGATAAGAGATGGTTGACAGGGGATATTTCTTCAACAGGTAATCTCTTTATCAATGGTCAACAAGTGGCTCTCACAAGTTCCAGAGAGATAAAGAAAAATATTTACCCCATAAAGAATATTAAAAAATATGTTGATGGCATCATACAAGCGCCTTTGTTTACCTATCATTATAAAGATAAGAGTATGCAACCTCAAAAGACTCGTATGGGATTTATATCTGAAGAACTTCCTGAGTATTTACAGATAAAGAAAAAAGGGCAACTTTCTCATCCCGACTGGCCAAGTATTTATGGTTCTTTTTGGGCAAGTATCCAATATATTTATGGTATGTTGCAAAGACTCAAGAAATCCTTCTCTATGAATACAAAAAAAATGGTCAGTAATATAAGACATTTCCATGATATACAAAATAGATTTATAGAAGACACAATGGCTTCAAAAAAAGATCTTTTAAAGATAAGAAATCAGCTCTCTCAGTCATCTCAAGATCTTAAAGCTGCCAAGCTAGAGCTTAGAGAGCTAAAAGCAGGTATAAAGGAAAAATGGAAAGACATCGAAAACAAATTTCCTCTCAAGAGGGATTGACTCTTATATCTTCATTGATCGCTGTGGTTATGATTGGTATGACCTCACTTTCTTTGGTATCTATGCAAGTATATCAAAAAAAGAAAATCTTGATTTTAAAACAGAAGCTTGTCCATATTGGTTTGAAGTCCTTTATTACAAAGGTTTTTTATAGCGGTGCTTGCTCTTGCCATTTTGATGATGAAATCAATACCGAGGCCCCCGATGGAAGTCTCTTCTTAAATATGTCAAATACGAATGCATTAGAAAGTATCTCTTTGGAGTCCATAAGAACAGGGTGCCACTTTGATGGTAATAGAAATATAATTGTAAAAACCAATAGGGAAGTGGATTCTAGTGGAGGACTCGTTGTGAAGAGTATTGTCGTTAAAGACCTCGTGGCTACAGGAACCTCCGATGCATATTCTGGAAATCTTGTCATAAGTTATACAGAGCCCAGTCAAAAGTTTCTTTTAAAGCCTATTTCTATACCTCTCACTTTATCCATTGATACAAGTTCGGGAACTCCAGAGGCTAGACCCATTCAATCTTGTTGGCAAAGGGAAGACGGTAATAATAGTGGTGCTGAAGAAATTGAAAACAATAGTTTCTCATCGAATAATATGAATTGTGCTCAAGTAACAAGAAGTTCCCACGTTCATAGTGAAAGTAGCCTTTTGAGTTGTGGGGCACAAAACCAAGAGAGGAAAACAGGAATAGGATTTAGTGTGGGGGATGCCAACCCTACAGACAACACCAATAATACTACTTATTTGGGACATGCATCTGGTCAATCCGCATCTTTTAGTGAAGGAGTTTTTTTAGGCTATAAGGCGGGTCGAAGTCTTTCTGGTCTTTATAATACTGCCATTGGTTATCTTGCTGGCAAAAGTACACAGACTGGAAATCGTAATAATGTGTTGCTAGGGGTGAATATAGGGAATTCTTCCAAGACATCGGAAAGTACTGTAATAGGAACTTATGCAGGGCAATCATCGACTAATTCTGCTGTTTTTGTTGGAACAAAAGCCGGTCAACATGTTCGAGAAGGAATCCTTATAGGCCACGAAGCAGGACTGTCACGGTATGGTATTCAGTCGTCAGATATCCTTATAGGAAACAAAGTAGGAAGATATACCCCGTCTTACGGGCAAAATCTGGTGATTGGTCATCAGGCAGCCATGAGGGGCAATCTTGTAAGGGCTGTTGGAATCGGTAAGTCCGCTGGCAGTGAAGGCATTAGTAGTTCTATCGTGGTAGGATTTCAGGCAGGCCAAAGAAATAAAAAACACCAAAACTCTTTTTTGGGAGGACAATCGGGTGCTAACGTCAGAGATGGAAATTGGAATAGTTTTATTGGTTTCCAATCGGGATTTAACAAGAGGTCTGGAAATAGTTCTACCTACATTGGGACCTTTGCAGGGTTCAATGACCGATATACCTATGAAAATCTCTGCTTAGGATGGAAGTCTTGTTACCAAATCGCGGGGAATCATAATACCATGTTGGGTGCTGGCTCTGGACAGAGTAACCTTGGAGCCCGTAATATATTTATTGGTCATGGAGTGGGTTCTTTACAATCTCATCGTTATCTTAATGACACATTCATGATCGGAACTGAAAACCATCAAGAATGGCTGCGTGGAGAAATATCATCAGTTTCAACACTTCTTTTAAATGGCACCCCTATAACCATTCAAAGTTCGAGAGCTTTGAAGAAAAACATATCTTCTACGAAGAGTCTTAAAAAGTATTTTCAACTTATACTTGAAACTCCTCTTTTCACTTACCAATATAAAGACCCAAATCTTCAATCTGATAAGGTACGCATGGGTATTATTTCTGAAGAACTTCCTGATGATTTGCAAATTAAAAGAAAGGGAAAACTCTCTCAGCCAGATTGGCCAAGTATTTATGGAATTTTTGCAGCTAGTATCAAATGGATTTACAACTCTACATTGAATTTGGAAAAAAGTATGTCCACAAAAATGATAACCTTTGTGGATTTATTGACATCTCTTAAAAATGATATGAAGAGGATGCGAAAAAGGCGTGATAAATGGGTAAAAAATTCTTATGAAACAAAGAGGAGCATCAAGCAATCTCAAGAGAATATAAGAAAAATAAGAGATGAAATAAAACATGTAAAATCTAATACAGAAAAAAAATTAGGAGAACTTATGGATGATTCACTAATTATGGATCCATGATAAGGAAAAATATGAATTTAGTAGACACTAAAAGTACCAACAAGAGCATCAACAAGAATATTTGTGGAAGTTATGGTTTTGCCATACCTTCGATTCTTCTGTCTATTTCTATGATGAGCATATCTATGTTGTCTTTCTTATCCAAAGTCAATATGGGGAATCAAGAGTCTGAGTATTTATCTCATCAAACTCAAAGGCAGAGTATTGAGTTCGCTGTCAAGAAAATCATAGAGTCGAATATATGCACTTGTCACTTTGATTCAACACAAAATACAAACATTTCTTCTGCATCATTAAAAATTAATACCATATCCTTAGAGGATATTCCACTTGAAGCTATAAGAACCGGTTGTGACTTTAATTCGGCCGATAATATTTTAATTCAAGAGGGGGAGTCCCTAGAAGATGGTTTGGTGATTGATACAATCAAAGTGTCCAATATGAGCCCCAAAGAGGGAAGCAATAAAGTTGTTTTGGGAGATATTATTATTGGGTATACAAGCGAAGGCAACACAAGAAATCTCCACCCCTCTGCAATCCCTGTATCTTTTACCATTGATCCAAACTCAGGGTCTAATGAAAGTCGACCTATCAAAGAGTGTAAGGTTCCTGACGACGACAACGATGATGAATCAAGTCCATCAGGATTTCCATGTTATTTTGCAGATACAGAGACCGATTGGAGGGGGCGAACTCTTTTCGGTTGTGGAATATCCATAAATGAGAATCAATCTCGGTTTACAACATCTTTTGGATTTGGGGCTGGGAAGTCTTCAGGTTCTTCTAACTCGAACATGGGAAATACTTATTTTGGGTACGAAGCGGGGATGAATCATCAAAGTTCCGAGAGCACAATGATAGGTTATAGAGCGGGAAAAATGTCTGTGAACTTAAAGCGTAGCAATCTTATTGGGTATCAAGCTGGAGGAAATGTCATTTCGGGACAGGATCTTCATTTCATTGGAGCCGAGGCCGGTCTAGAAACATTGAGGGGAAATAGCAATATTTTTATAGGAGCTTCAGCAGGAAGACAGAACCTGGTAGGAAATAAAAATATTTTCTTGGGTTATGAGGCTGGTCGAAATGGAACTACTACGCATGAAAATATTTTTATAGGCTATAGAGCGGGGTTTTCAAACACAAAAAATCGAAATGTTTTTATTGGTTCCCAGGCAGGAGAAGCCAATGTCTTAGGGGAAGATTCTGTGGTTATTGGTTATCGTGCGGGCTATAAAAATCCGCTTATAAACAAGAGTGTTTTTGTGGGAACTTTGTCGGGAAGTGAGAGTAATGGAGGTGACCGCTCTGTATTCATAGGCTATTCATCTGGCCAAAAGAACGAAGGAAATTATAATACATTTATAGGAAATTACACTGGAGTGGAAAATACGGATGGTGAAGAGAATGTTTTTGTAGGACACAGATCCGGTGAATCCAATAGCAGTGGATCAAAGAATACATTTCTTGGATATTTAGCAGGACACAATAACATATCAGGGCTCAGCAATACTGCCATAGGCTGGAAAGCTGGCTATAACAATACCACGGGGAGTTTTAATACCATGATTGGATATCGTGCGGGATATTATAGCACAGGAAGTCATAATATATTTATAGGTACAAATGCAGGTGATGATGAAGTATCTTATAGCAATACAAATTCTAAATTTGTTCTGGGCAATACAGATGCAAAAAATTGGCTCAAGGGAGACATGACTCCCACTGGAAATCTCTATGTCAATGATCAGCAAGTTGTGATGGCAAGTTCAAGATTTTTAAAGAAAAATATTCATCCCGTTGTCCAATTTAGAAAATATTTGAATGACCTCTTAAAAACTCCTCTTTTTACATATCAATATAAAAGCCCGAGAAATCAACCCCACAAAACCCGTATAGGGGTTATATCTGAAGAACTTCCTCAAAACTTAAAAATTCAGACGAAGAGTGGACTCCCCCATCCCGATTGGCCCACCGTATATGGTTCTTTTTGGGCGAGCCTCAAAGCCCTCCATGAAATCAAGAAAGAATTGAAAGAACAATTTCTATCAAAATATAAAGGCTTTTTATCTGAACTTCAATCCATAAAAAAGAAGCAGCTTCAAGCAATTAAGATATGGACCCATCACAAAAAAGAAATCGCCTCCACAAAGTCTCAATTGCGTCAGATTCATCTCGAAATAGAGCAAATTCAAAGAGAGATTTTAAAAATCACAAAGAAGTTTGATGAAGATTGGAAAAATTTGGCGGTAAGACTCTCACCCCCTTCGACGCTATCACCATCACCTCTAAACCCTCCTACTTCTGACTTGCATCACATCCATCAGTGATGGGTCCCATCGTGTAGTCCCATCAGTGATGGCCTCCATCGCGAATGATCCAGCCCCCTCCTTCTTGACTCACTAAGTTGGCCCGTGCTGATACGGCACTGGAGTTGTATTGCAATGTGCTCACATCGATAACTTTCTGGATGCTGGTGCTTGTGGGTGCTCTCTCATCAAAGCTGATTAAAAACTTTGAGTAACTTTCAATGGAAAGTCCCGATGAGAAAAAGAGATTATGGACATTCGTGACATTTGAAAAATCCCACCTACTTGTGTCTGGGATAGCTTGGGCGGCATAGGAAAAGGCCAGGGACATATCTGTGACACTGGAAGTATCCCAACGACTTGTGTCTGGAGTGGCGACTTGGGTACCATAAAATAGACCTTTCATATTGGTCACACTGGAGGTGTCCCAATCACTTGTATCTGGGTTCACTTTAAAGGCATAGGAAAACATAAAGGACATATTGGTGACATTGGAAGTGTCCCAGCCACTTGTCTCTGGGGTGGCTTTGCGAGCCTCATAAAACATATGCGACATATTGGTCACACCTGATGTGTTTCCCCCAAAAACACCTTCGAGATTGGAATTGTCTTTAAAGGCTTTAGAGAGATCTTTCCAGCCCATATTTCCGAGGTTGCTCACCTTTAGCAAATTTCTTCTTGAGGATGAATCATTTTGGAATCCCTCACAAAGGCCCTTGATCGTGACCTTATATTCTCCATGACTTTCGTATTGATGCACCTTATCGGAATCATTAAAAGATGTCACCTCACTCGTATTTCCATCTCCCCAATCCACGGTAAAGTTATAATTTAATGATGAACCTGGCTTAAGAGGGAGGGTGAGGGAACGATTACCTAGGATTCTCCACTTTGTGATAAAGTAATTAAGGTCGTTAACAATCGATGTATTTATTTGGGCTCGTCCTCCATCCTGACTTGCCTCAATGAAAACCTGTGGGGAAGATATGTTTTGTAAGTTAAAAATTCCTGAAAATATGTTGCTCTCTGTGCAAGATAGAGATTTTTCCACATTTGGTTTTCCAACAATCACCTGGACAGTTCCAAGGTTTGCATTGCAAGTTCCATGGACTCTGTAGTTTGCTGCATTGGCTGAAGAAAGAGGATCCATGGATGCGGTATCTATGCTCAACCATGGCACATTAATACCAACACTCAAAGATTGACTGTCCACTCCTCCATCCATAATGGACCAACCAGAACTTCTCAAGTTGTGATGGGCCAATAAGGCATGCAAGCTGTATTGCAATGTCCCTACATCGATCACTTTCTTAATACTATTGCTTGTAGGTATTCTTTCATTGAATCCTATTAAAAAGTCTGAATAACCCTCCACAGATAAACCTGACTCCGAAAAAATACGCTCGATATGGGTCACATTTCGAAAATCCCAAAGGCTTGTATCTGGATCCGCTAGAGTCGCATATTCAAACATGCTATTCATCTTTGTAACATGAGGAGTCTTCCAACCACTGGTATTTGGGTCCGCTTGACGGGCATTAAAAAACATATTTGACATATCTGTGACGCTGGAAGTGTCCCAACCACTGGTGTTTGGGTCCGCTTGAGCAGCATAAGAAAACATACCTTTCATATTGGTGACACTCGAAGTGTTCCAAGCACTCGTATTTGGATTGGCTCGGGGAGTGCTAGAAAACATATTTGACATATCTGTAACGCTGGAAGTGTCCCATCCACTGGTATCTGGAGTGGCTTGGGCGGCACGGTAAAACATACCTTTCATATTGGTGACACTCGAAGTGTTCCAACCACTGGTATCTAGAACAACCTGACGAGCTTCATAAAACATATTTGACATATTGGTCACACCGGATGTGTTGCCTCCAGTCAATTGTGTGAGATAATTATTGCCTTGAAAAGCCTGGGATAAATCTTTCCATCCCACACTTCCAAGATTGACAACCTTAATGAGAAAATTATTTGAAGCAGATGAATCATTCTGAAACCCCTCACAAAGGCCTTTGATAGCGATCTTGTATTTTCCGCCCCTTGTATATCTATGCACTTTATCGGAATCTTCAAAGGATGTGATGTGACTAACAGCTGTGTTATCCCCCCAGTCCACGATGAAATTGTAGTTCAACCCCGCATCTGATTTCAAGGGAAGTGTGAATTGGTGATTACTTGGAAACTGCCACTCTGTGACAAAGCGCTCATTGAGTTCACTGACAAAAGAGGAATTGGCCACGGCACTCACCCCATCCTGACTAACGCTTACAGTGGCCGATTCAGAAGAGATGTTCCATAAATCAAAACTTCCTGAGAATGTATTGTCTGCAGCACAGGGTACATCTTTCTGAACATTGGGTTCTCCAACAACGACTCTAACAACTCCAAGATTTGCATTGCAAGTACCGCTAATTGTGTAGGAATTCGCATTGTATACAGTGATGGGCTGGACCTGAGAATGGAGACTCAACCATGGTATAGTCTTGATATCTAGGGCGTCATGACTTAAACCTCCATCTGTGATTCTCCACCCTTTTTGCTTGAGGCGATGGCGAGCTGGCGCCGCACTGTAGTTGTATTTGACTGTGCCCACATGGATGGACTTATTGAAGCTTGTACTTCTAGGTGGTTTTGCATCCAGCCTTATTAAAAATTTTGAATAATTGGACATGGATAAACTGGATGATCGAAACAGGTTATCAAAGTTCTTATTTTCAACAAGACCATTGATGACATTTGTAAAATTCCAACCACTTGTATCTGGATCCGCTTTTAGGGCACCCCCAAACATATGATCCATGTGGGTGACCTTGGAGGTATCCCAGCCACTGGTATCTGGAGTCGCCTGTAGAGCCCCCGTAAACATATGCTCCATATGAATCACCTTGGAGGTATCCCAACCACTGGTATCTGGAGTCGCTTGAGAGGCAGCATAAAACATACCTGACATATCGTTGACGCCGGAAGTATCCCAACCACTCGTATCTGGCGTCACGTAATGAGAGTTATTAAACATACTATTCATCTTGGTCACACGGGATGTATTCCCCCCAAAAACCTTGGTGAGAGAGGAATTGCTTTGAAAAGCATGGGATAAATCTTTCCACCCCATATTTCCAAGATTGACAACCTTAAATAGATAACCACTTAAAGGTGATACGTTATTTTGAAACCCCTCACAAAGTCCCGTTATTGTAATCGTATACTCTCCAGCTTTTTTATACCTATGCGCTTTATCGAGATCTTCAAATGATGTGATGTGACTCACAGACGTTCTATCTCCCCAATCCACAGTGAAATTATACTTTAACCCCCTATTTGACTTGAGAGGCAGAGTGAATTGAAAATTTTCTGGAAAATTCCATTTTGTGACAAAGCGTTTGATATTGTTAGCAATAGAAGAGCTTCTTACAACTGTTGCTCTCTTATTTCCATATTGACCGGTCTCATATTGAGTGACGGCAATGGTAACAGGATGAGAAGATATATTTTGCACATCAAAGGTTCCTGAAAATGTATTGTTTTCTGCACAGGGTAAAGTTTTTTGTGCATCCGGTTTGCCAATAACAACTCTGACATTACCGAGGTTCGACTTACAAGTTCCATAAATGGTGTAAGCCCCTGCATTGGATAGAGAAATATCGGGCAATAAAGAACTAATACTCAATGCTATTGGATCTGTTGTATCTTCCTTGCTAGATCCCTCAGAGCTGATAACACCACAGTTCAAATTGTTTGTTCCCTCGGATTCTTGTGGTTCTAAAGACTGTGCATACCTCTTCCACTGCAAACATATAGGCTCTCCAGCACAATCTTCATCACTTGGTCTTGGTACTTCTGATATAGCTCCACTTGAACTTTCTAAGCCAGAAGAAGAGTCAGAAGAAGAACCAGAGGAAGAGTCAGCAACACTTGGAAAAGAAAAAAGGAAGGCGGAGACAATAAATAATAGTTTAAATAATTTGAATAATTTTATTGTATACAACAATTTTATATTTATATTTATATTTATAATATTTATATTCATCTTACAACCTCCTCATTTATTCTCATTTGACAAAGCAACTTCTTACCACCTTCATTTCCCCAAAAACATCTGAAATGACTCACTTCAACCCCCCATCTGTGATGGACCAACCTTGATTCACTAAATTCTTCCTTGCCAAGGTCGCACTGGAATTGTACTGCAGTGAACCCACATCAATAATTTTTTTAATTTTAGTGCTTATGGGTGATCCTTGATTGAATCTGATTAAAAATTTTGAATAATTGTCAGTGGATAAACCCGATGATGAAAAAATAGAAGTGAGATTGATGGCATTTCGAAATTCCCAAGCGGACACATCTGGATTGGCTTGACTAGCACCTTTAAAAACTTCTTTCATCTTTGTCACACGAGAAGTATTCCACCTTTCAGTATTCGGTTTGGCTTTAGTGGCATTATAAAACATACGTGATATATTGGTGAGTGAGTAAGTATTCCAAACTGTATATGGGTTGGCTTGGGTGGCATGGGCAAACATATATGACATATCTTTAACGCTGAAAGTATTCCAACGATAGGTCGCTGGAGTGGCTTCATAAGCTTCATAAAACATATATGACATATTGGTGACATTGGAAGTATTCCAAGCACGGGTATCCGGCTTGGCCTTCCAGGACCCCTTAAACAT
The DNA here is from genome assembly GCA_965261545.1 of Bdellovibrionales bacterium. Classification (GTDB taxonomy): domain Bacteria; phylum Bdellovibrionota; class Bdellovibrionia; order Bdellovibrionales; family UBA1609; genus CBDHDF01. Next base: position 438,301 of record CBDHDF010000007.1, read on the forward strand.
GGCCTCCATGCTTTTGACATTGGAGGTGTCCCAACCACTGGTATCTGGGACGGCCTTTCTAGAAGCATAAAACATATAGCTCATGTTCTTGACCCTAGAGGTATTTCCCCCAAGAACTTTGGTGAGAAACACATTCTTTGAAAAGGCATAGGACAGATTCTCCCAGCCCATATCTCCAAGATTGATCACCTCCCTTAGATACAAAGAGGAATGTATGTTACTCTGAAGTCCCTCACACCTACCTGTAATGGTAATTATATAATCTCCAGCCTCAGAATAGACGTGCTTCTTGTCGGCATCACCAAAAGATGTCACTCTACTGGCAACGCTTCCATCTCCCCAGTCTACGGTAAAATCATAATCGATTCCTGTTTTCTTCTTAAGAGGAAGAACAAGACGGTGCCCTGCTGGGATTTTCCATTTTGTGACAAAGCGATTGATTCCATTGGCAACAGAGGCATTGTCCACAATGAAGCCGCCCTTTTGACTAAGATGGATCTTTGCAGGGTGAGAAGATACATTTTCTAGATCAAGGGCTCCTGAAAATGTGTTGTCTCTCCTACAAGGTAAATTTTTCTCCACATTGGGCTCCCCAACAACAACTTTGACAGGTCCAGAATTGGAATGGCAAGTTCCATGGATGGGGTAAGTTCCAGCGTTGGCCAGAGTTATGGTAAGTGGTTCATTGACTTTCAACCACGATATGTCGAGGCTTGGTAGCCTGCTGTTTAAGCCTCCATCAGTGATAGTCCAACCCTTAGCTATTAAACTGGCACGAGCCGATACAGCACTGGAACTATATTTCAACGAACCTACATTCACCTTTTTTTGAGCACTGACGCTTGTAGGTGTCTTCTCATTGAGTCTTATGAGAAATCTTGAATAATTCTCAATAGATAAACCTGACTTACCAGAGAGATAACTAAACATCCTTTCAATGGAGTGCCACGTGACATTGGTAAAATCCCAGTCCCTTGTATCTGGATCCGTTTGCGGAGCATACACAAACATATAATTCATAGAGACCACCTTGGAAACATCCCAGCCCCTTGTATCCACGGTAGCTTGAGTGGCACCATAAAACATATTTTCCATACTCGTCACATTGGATGTATTCCCTCCAGAAACTTTTGTGAGATTGCGATTTTCGTAAAAAGCCCTAGATAAGTCTTTCCACCCCATATCCCCAAGGTTGACAACCTCATTGAGATAGGGTCCGGAGTTCACTCCAAGAACACGATTGTTATTATGAAACCCCTCGCAAAGACCCGTGATTGTGATCGTATACTGCCTGGCTTCCGCATATGTATGCACCTTGTCGGTATCATTAAAAGATGTCACTCTACTGACAGAGCTTCCATCTCCCCAATCCACCTTGAAGTCATAATTGAGTCCTGAGTGTGATTTAAGGGGAAGAGTGAATCGATAATTGGCCGGAAAAGTCCATTTTGTTATAAAACGCTTCATCTTATTTGCAATGGATAAGTTATCTAAGACAGGTCCTCTCCTCTGACGTATTCTCACTCTGATGGGATGGGAAGATATATTTCGTACATCAAAATTCCCTGAAAAAGTGTTGTCTGCTAAACAAGGTAAATCTTTTTCCACATTTGGCTCTCCCACAACAACCCTGACAGCCCCAAAATCTTCATTGCAGAGTCCACTGATTGTGTAGGCCCCCGCATTGGCGAAGACAAGGGGAGAATGTGGTGTATCCATCGTCAGCAATGGTCTACCGAGATACTCTATTCGACCTAATACACCCCCATCGACAATGGTCCAACCTTTAGATACCAAACGAGCACGAGCCGACACAGCGCTGGAGTTGTACTGCAACCTATTTACATTGATCTCTTTTTGAATGTTAGGATTCCTTGGTGGTTTTCTATCGAGGCTTATTAAAAATTTTGAATAATGATCAACAGACAAACCTGATAACAAAAACAAACTCTTGAGACTGTTGTAACGATTGTCAATATTAGAATCGGGAACATAGGTGACATTTGTAAAATCCCATCCACCTGTATCTGGGTTGGCTTGGCTGGCACCATAAAATAAACCTATCATATTGGTGACCTTGGAAGTATCCCAACCACTTGTATTTGGGTTGGCTTGACGAGCTTTATGAAACATATTTAACATATTGGTCACATTGGAAGTATTCCATTGGCTTGTATCTGAATTTGCTTGAGAAGCATAAAAGAACATACCTCCCATATTGGTGACTTTGGAAGTATCCCAACCACTTGTATTTGGGTTCGCTCGGAAAGCATTCTCAAACATACTTTTCATGTTTGTGACGCTGGACGTATTCCAATCACTTGTGTCGGGATTTGCTTGACGGGTATAGGCAAACATACTTTCCATGTTTGTGACACTGGAGGTATCCCAATCACTTGTGTCAGGGTTCGCTCGGAAAGCATTCTTAAACATACTTTTCATGTTTGTGACACTGGAAGTATTCCAATCACTTGTCTCGGGATTTGCTTGAGGGGTATAGGCAAACATACCTTCCATATTTTTAACCTTGGAAGTGTCCCAGCCACTTATGTCTGGTGTGACTTTGTTAGAATCATAAAACATATGACTCATATTGGTGACACCCGATGTATTTCCTTTGTTGAGAAAGGTCTCAAGCTTATCATTATTTTCAAAAGCACGAGATAGATCTTTCCACTGCATACTTCCAAGGTTGGAAACCTCTAGTAGATAGTTATTTGAAGGTGACGAATTATTTTGAAATCCCTCAGAGAGACCCTTCATCGTGATTGTATACTCTCCAGCATCAGTATATGTATGAGTCTTGTCCACATCATCAAAAGATGTAACTTTGCTGGTGTTTCCATCTCCCCACTCCACAATAAAATTATAATTGAGTCCTGTATCTGATTTAAGAGGAAGAATGAATTTATAATTAGATGGGAAAGACCATTTTGTTATAAAGTATTCCCTGCCTTCATTGGAGATAGAAGCACTTTTCACAGTACGTCCCTCACTCTGACTGACTTGAATATTGGTGGGATTGGAAGATATGCTCTGTAGGTCAAAAGTGACTGAGAATGTATTCTCCACTCCACAAAATACATCCTTTTGTATATTTGGCTCCCCAACAACAACTTTGACAATTTCAGGGTTTGAGTTACAAGTTCCACTGACTGTGTAAGCCCCTATATTTAAAAATCCGATCGGAGCGAGTTCATCCATTTTCAACCACGGAGCATCGAGACCTGGCCATGGATCAGTGGACAAGCCTCCATCCGTGATAACCCAACCCTTAGCGATTAAGCTGTTGCGAGCTGAGAAAGCAGCGGAGTGGAACTTTACACCAACATGAATACGTTTATGATGAATGGATTTTTTAGGTATCTTTTCGTTGAGTCTTATAAGAAATCTTGAATAATTTTCTATAGATAAACCTGAATTGTGAGATAGATTTCCAAACATATCTCCAAGTTGAGTGATTTTTTTAAAATCCCAATGACGGGTATCTGGATTGGCTTGGGAGGCTCCAAAAAACATATTTCTCATACTGGTCACATTGGCAGTCTCCCAACCGCTTGTATCTGGCATGGCCTTGCTGGCACCATAAAACATATTTTCCATATGTGTAACACCTGATGTATTTCCTCCAGAAACTCTTCCGAGGTTATTATTACCTTGAAAGGCATAGGATAGGTCCTTCCATCCCATATCTCCGAGTTTGACCACCTCCCTGAGATACCCTTTGGAGCTCAGTCTATGAACTTCATTATTTTGGAATCCTTCACAAACCCCCTTGATCGTGACCGTATATTCTCCAGCCTTTGCATATGTATGGACTTTGTCGCTATCACTAAAAGATGTGATTTCACTGGTTCCTCCATCCCCCCAATCCACAATAAAATTATAATTGAGCCCTGCATCTGGTTTAAGTGGAAGAACGAATCGATAGTTTTTCGGAAAATTCCATTTTGTGATAAAGTGTTCGATTGTATTCGCAACAGAGGTACTTCTTACTGTATGGCCTCCCTCCTGACTGACTTCGATCATGACAGGATTGGAAAAGAGGTCTTTTAAATCAAAGACCCCTACAAATGTGTTGTCCCCTCTGCAAGGTAAATATTTTGCTATATTTGGCTTAATAAAGACTCTAACGCCTCTAGGATTTGAGTTACAAGTTCCACGGATGGTGTAGGCTCTGGCATTTTCTGAAGTGATGACGGCCAATGGCATATCAATTTTTAACCAAGGCACGCCAAGGCTTGGCAATTGACTGTTCAAACCTCCATCAATGATGGTCCACCCCTTAGTTACTAAGCTTTTCCGGGCCAATCCAGCACTGGATTGGTACTGTAAAGAGCCTACGTCAATCTTTTTCTGAACGTTGGTGCTTGTAGGCGCCTTGTTATTAAGTCTTATAAGAAATTTTGAATAACTTTCAATGGATAAACCTGATATAGCTGGTCTATTTCCAAACATTTTTGCGATAGAATTTGAGGAGGTGAGGTTTGTAAAATTCCAGCCACTTGTACCTGGACTTGCGCTCGTGGCATAAATAAACATATGGCCCATGTCGGTCACATTGGAAGTATCCCAACCCCTTGTATCTGGAACCACTCGCTCTGCATTGTAAAACATATACTTCATGTCCGTCACATGGGATGTATTTCCACCGAAAAATTTGGTGAGATTATCGTTATCTCGAAAAGCGTAGGATAGATCTTTCCATCCCATATCTCCAAGGTTCATCACCTCATATAGATTTCTTCCAGAACTCACCCAAGAAAGATTATTGTCATTCTGAAATCCCTCGCAAACCCCCTTGATCGTGACCTTATACTCTCCGGCGTCAGCATATGTATGCACCTTATCGAGGTCATCAAAAGATGTAATTCTACTGACAGGGCTTCCATCTCCCCAGTTCACAGTAAAATTATATTTGAGCCCTGAACCTTTCTTAATAGGCAGAGTGAATCGATAATTGGCCGAAAAATGCCACTTTGTTATAAAATGATCCATCTTATTTGCAATGGATGAATTCTCTACAGCGGAACCACCCTTCTGACTTGCCCGAACGATCACAGGATGGGAGGACACATTGCGCACATCAAAAATCCCTGAAAACGTATTATTTGATGAGCAAGGCAAATCTTTCTCCACATTTGGTTCTCCCACAACAACCCTGACAACTCCAAGACTTCCATTGCAAGTTCCACTAATGGCATAGTCCTTTGCATTGGAAGAAACAATGGCAAATGGCGGCGTATCAATCGTCAGCCACGGCACATTGAAACTCAACACTTGGCTGTCCAAGCCCCCATCGAGGATCGTCCAGCCTTTAGTTATTAAGCTTTGCCGGGCCAACACGGCACTGGAGTTGTATTGCAACCTATGCACATTGATTTCTTTCTGAATTCGAGAGTCCCTAGGTGTGCTGGCATCAAGACTTATTAAAAATTTTGAATAATGATCAACAGACAAACCTGATAATAAAAATAAACTCTTGAGGCTATTGTAGCGATTTTCAATATCGGAATTGAGAACATAATTGACATTCGTAAATTTCCAACGACTTGTATCTGGATTGGCCTGACCAGCACCATAAAACACACCTATCATATTGGTCACATTGGAAGTATTCCAAAGGCTTATGTTAGGAGCCGCTTGGAGGGCACCATGAAACAGATTTTCCATATTGGTGACCTTAGAAGTATCCCATTGGCTTGTGTCTGGGTTAGCTTGAGAGGCATAAAAGAACATCTCTTTCATATTGGTCACGCTGGCTGTATTCCACCGACTCGTATCTGGGTTCGCTCGATTGGTATAAGCAAACATACCTTCCATATTGGTCACGCTGGAAGTATTCCAGCCACTGGTGTCTGGATTGGTCCGACGAGTATTTCTAAATGTATCTTTCATATTGGTGACCTTAGAAGTATTCCATCTACTGGTATTTGGGGCCGCATTAGAAAAGAAAAACATACTTTCCATATTGATCACATTGGAAGTGTCCCAACCCCTTGTATCTGGCTTCGCTGCCAAGGTATTATAAAACATTTGCTTCATATTAGTCACCTTGGATGTATTTCCTCCAAGAATTTTTGTAAGATAACGATTATTCTTAAAAGCATACGACAGATCTTTCCACCCCATACTTCCAAGGTTGACAACCTCCTTGAGCTTGTCTCCAGAGTCAATCCAGGAAGATCATTGTTATTTTCGAACCCCTCACAAGTTCCATGAATCGTGACTGTATAGGATCCAGCATCTCGATATGTATGTACCTTATTGGAATCAGCAAAAGATGTGACTTGGCTGGAAGAACTCCCATCTCCCCAGTCCACAGTAAAATTATATTGAAGCCCTGGCCCTTTCTTGAGAGGAAGGGTGAATCGATAATTGGATGAAAAGGTCCATTTTGTTACAAAACGGTCTATGTTATTGGCAATAGATACATCATCCTTTACGACGGGACCTCCACCTTGGCTTGCACTGACGATGACGGGATGGGAGGATACGTTTCGTATATCAATGCTCCCTAAAAATGTGTTGTCTGAGGAACAAACGAAATCCTTTTGAACATTTGGCTCTCCCACAACAACACTGACAACTCCAAGACTTCCGTTGCAAGTTCCACTGATGATGTAAGCTTCTGCATTGGAAGAGACAATGGGAATCGACGACTTGTCAATGGTCAGCAATGACAGATTGGAATTCAACACTTGGGGTTGGGTATCCAAACCGCCATCCACAATGACCCATCCCTTACTTTTTAATTTGGAGCGGGCTGATGCAGCACTGGAGTTGTATTGCAACCAACCCACATTGATTTCTTTCTGAATACGAGAGTCCCTAGGTGGTCTTGCATTGAGGCTTATTAAAAATTTTGAGTAGTTATCAATAGACAGGTCTGATTTTAAAAATAGACTCTTGAGACTATTGTAACGATTTTCAACACCAAGATCGGAATAGATAACACTTGTAAAGTCCCAGCCACTCGTGTCTGGGTTGGCTTGAGGAGCGCTATAAAACATACCTATCATATTGACCACATTGGCAGTTTTCCATCGACTCGTATCTGGGTTGGCTTGAGCGGCATAAAAAAACATGCCTTCCATACTGATGACATTGGAAGTGTCCCATCCCCTTGTATTTGGATTTGCTTGACGAGCACTCTTAAACATATTAAACATATTTGTGACATTGGAGGTGTTCCATCCACTCGTATCTGGATTGGCCTGACCAGTATAGGCAAACATATGATTCATATCTGTGACCTTGGAAGTATTCCAGTTACTGGTATTTGGGGTGGCTTTCCTGGCACTTTTAAACATACTTGCCATATTCGTAACACTGGAGGTATTCCACTTACTTGTCTCTGGATTTGCGAAAGAGGCATAAAAGAACATACCCTCCATATCTGTGATCTTGGAAGTATCCCAAGCCCTTGTATCTGGTTTCGCTTTGAGCGCACCATAAAACATGTGTTTCATGTTAGTGACCTTGGATGTATTCCCTCCAAAAACTTTTTTGAGATTATGATTATTTTTAAAAGCATAAGATAAATCTTTCCACCCCATATCTCCAAGGCTGGTAACCTCCCTGAGCTTGCCCCCAGAATTAATTTCAGGAAGATCATTGTTGTTTTCGAACCCCTCACAAGTCCCTTCGATCACAATCGTGTAGTTTCCAGCACTCGCATAGGTATGCACCTTGTCGGTATCATCAAAAGATGTGATTTCACTGGACGAATTATCTCCCCAATCCACAGTAAAATTATAATCCAGCCCTGAGCCTTTCTTAATAGGCAGAGTGAATCGATAATTGGACGAAAAAACCCATTTTGTTACAAAACGGTTTATCTTATTAGCCATGGATGAAGTCTTTGAAATAACACCTCCATTTTGACTGACACTGATATTGATTGGATGAGAGGATATATTTCGTAAATTAAAATCCAAGAAAAACGTGTTGTCTCGCTTACAAGCTGTATTTCTTTGTATATTTGGCTCTCCCACAACAATTCGAACCACTCCCAATTTGGCATTGCAAGTTCCACTGATCCCATAAGTAGCTGCATTGGAGGACTGAATGGAAACTGGTGGCGTATCAATAGACAATAATGGTATATTTTGATCCACCCCTTGGCTGTCCAAGCCTCCATCAATGATGATCCAACCCTTAGCTATTAAGCTGGCACGAGCCGATACAGCACTGGCATTGTATTGCAAAAAACCCACGTTGATTTCTTTTTGAGTCTTAGAATTCGTAGGTGAATTTGCATTGAGGCTTATTAAGAATTTTGAATAATTATCAATAGACAAGCTCGACAATAAAAATAAACTTTTGAGACTATTGTAGCGACTTTCCATATCTCTAGTGGTGTTATAGGTCACACTTGTAAAGTCCCAGCCACTTGTATCTGGATTGGCTTGATTGGCACCATAAAATAGGCCTATCATATTGATGATATTGGAAGTCCTCCAATGACGTGTCTCCGGATTTGCTCGGAGGGCTAGGTAAAACATTTGTTGCATATTAGTTACATTGGAAGTATCCCAACCACTTGTATTTGGATGGACTCGATCAGCTCCCGAAAACATATACCCCATATTGGTAACATTTGATGTATTTCCTCCAAGAAATTTTGTAAGATTATCATTATCTTGAAAAGCATAAGATAGATCTTTCCACCCCATATTTCCTAGATTCATAACCTCATATAGAAGATTTTTTGAAGATGAATTATTTTGAAATCCCTCACAAACACCTGTGATTGTGACTATATATTTTCCAAACTTTTTGTATGTATGCACCTTATCGAGATCATCAAAAGAAGTCACTTCACTGGTGCTTCCATCTCCCCAGTCTACAGTAAAATTATAGTCTAATGATGAACCTGATTTAAGTGGAAGGGTGAATTGATAATTAGATGGAAATTTCCATTTTGTAACAAACTGATTGATATCATTAGAAATAGAAGAATTTGTAACTGAGGCTGTAAGACTCCCCTCCTGACTCAATTGATGCTGAGTGACCGTCACTGTAACGGGATGAGAATATACATTTTGTACATTGAGACTCCCTGAAAATGTGTTGTTTTGTGCACAAGGAATATCTTTCTGCACATTCGGCTTTCCAATAATGATGCTAACAACTCCGAAACTTGCGTTGCAAGTTCCACTGACAGTGTAGACCCCTGCATTGGATGAAGAAATGGAGGGTAAAGGCCCATCAACAGTCAGTTTGGGTGCTCTGCACATATTGGTTTTCTTCTTTTCCAAAAAAATTGCATACTGTTTCCAACTTGAGCACCTTGAACTTCCGCTGCAATTCTGTGGCCTACTAACTTCACTTGAACCTAAGTTTGCATTTGCATTTGCATTTGCATTTGAAACTGTATTTGAATAGGCAGAATATGTGCATATATAGGATGAAACCAGTAAAAGAAAAACAAAGATATTTAACCGTCTAAACAATGTTATTATATACGATATTTTCGTATTCATTTTACATCACCCTCCCTTTAACTTGACAATCGCATTGACCATTATTAATATTAATTATATCTAGAAATAAAGAAAAATCAAAAATATTCTAAGAGTCATCTCACATCAGGAATAGTAGCTGCTCATTCCTTGGATAAGATACGAGGCACCAAGGCGGCGGCGACTGGAGGCGTACTTTGGGTACGTTGAAAGGAGCCACCGCCGCAGGTAACAAAGTAGATCACCAAGGAGTGAGCAGTTATCAGGAATATATCGAATTTATTCCTGACCTCCATCGTTAAACGTCCAACCCTTTCCCATTAAACTTGTACGAGATGATGCGGCACTGGATCTATATTTTAATGTGCCCACATCAATTGTCTTATCGAGGACTCTAGGTGTGCTTTTATTGAGTTGTATTAGAAGTTTTGAATAATTTTCAATGGATAGAGATGAATATTGTAAGAAATTACTTAAATTGATCTTCACCTTCGTAAAGTTCCACCCACTTGTATCTGGATTTGCTTTTCTTGCATAGTAAAACATATCTAGCATATTTTTGACATTGGAAGTACTCCACCCACTTGTATCTGGCTTAGCTTGGATTGCAGAAGAAAACATCCTTGCCATATCTGTGACATTGGAAGTATTCCACCCACTTGTATCTGGGGTGGCTTGGGTTGCAGCAGAAAACATACTTGCCATATTTGTGACATTGGAAGTATTCCACCCACTTGTATCTGGGGTGGCTTGGGTTGCAGAAGAAAACATAAATGCCATATTTATGACATTGGAAGTGTTCCACCCACTTGTATCTGGGGTGGCTTCGTATGCAGAAGAAAACATACTTGCCATATTTGTGACATTGGAAGTATTCCACCCACTTGTATCTGGGGTGGCTTGGATTGCATAAAAAAACATCCTTGCCATATTTGTGACATTGGAAGTATTCCACCCACTTGTATCTGGGGTGGCTTGGACTGCATAGTAAAACATACTTGCCATATTTATGACATTGGAAGTGTTCCACCCACTTGTATCTGGGGTGGCTTCGTATGCAGAAGAAAACATAAATTCCATATTTGTGACATTGGAAGTATTCCACCCACTTGTATCTGGGGTGGCTTGGATTGCAGCAGAAAACATACTTGCCATATTTGTGACATTGGAAGTATTCCACCCACTTGTATCTGGCTTGGCTTGGGTTGCAGAAGCAAACATACTTGCCATATTTGTGACATTGGAAGTATTCCACCCACTTGTATCTGGCTTGGCTTGGGTTGCAGAAGAAAACATGCTTGCCATATTTGTGACATTGGAAGTATTCCACCCACTTGTATCTGGCTTGGCTTGGGTTGCAGAAGAAAACATAAATGCCATATTTATGACATTGGAAGTGTTCCACCCACTTGTATCTGGGGTGGCTTCGTATGCAGAAGAAAACATAAATTCCATATTTGTGACATTGGAAGTATTCCACCCACTTGTATCTGGGGTGGCTTGGACTGCATAGTAAAACATACTTTCCATATTTGTGACATTGGAGGTACTCCATCCACTTGTATCTGTCTTGGCTTGGGTTGCAGCAGAAAACATAGATTCCATATTTGTGACATTGGAAGTATTTCCTCCAAGAACTTTTGTGAGAGAATCATTATTATGAAAGGCATAGGACAAATCTCTCCATCCTACATTTCCAAGATCGGTCACCTCAATCAAAAAATTTCTTGAGGATTCCACGTTATTTTGAAATCCCTCACAAAGTCCCATAATGGTGATGGTATATGTTCCCTCTGTGGCATAAATATGTACCTTATCGGGATCATCAAAAGACGTCACTTCACTGACACCACTTTTATCTCCCCAATCCACAATGAAATTATATTTTAAATTTGATGTGTCATTTTCTTTAAGTGGAAGAGTGAATGTATGGTTATTGTTGTCAAACTTCCATTTTGTTACAAAATGATTAATATCATTGGCAACAGTGACACTGTGTGTGTCCTTTCCATGTGTCACTGTGACTATGACTTCGTCTGATGTCTCTTGGCTCACATCGAAAGTTCCTGTAAAGACATTGGAACTGCAAGGCACTTCTACAGAAGTGATCTGAGGCTCTCCAACAACCACCGACACGTCTCCATTCACATTTGAATCACAGGTTCCTTGTATCGTGTAGGACCTTGAATTGGATGAAAGAAGAGAGGCCAATGGTTCATTGACACTTAGGGGGCTCGATATAGGGTTGGAATTCGACGTAGGAACCGTATTTGATGTGGGAACGGTAACAACACCACTTTCTTTATTTTTCTTGTGACTATCGTTCTTCTTGCAACCCATAAGGGTCGTCAAAAATAAGATGAGTAAGATGGTGAGTAAAATCTCATAGATTATCTTCGCGTTGTTACTTTTTCTCATTTTCTACCTTGATCTTCAAAGAAGGGAGTCGTTCCATTACGACTTCTACTCAATAATTCGGTAAATAGTTTGATTGAATGAAATCAAAAGTGGAATGAACTCATGGGCGGTGGGATGGAGGAATTTTTACATTGAGACCCCAAAATGTATTGTTTTGTACACCTAGAGATTCTTCTTCTACACATCAGCTTGGATACAACGAAACTAAAAGCCTAGCTGGACTTTAGTATTGAAATCTCAACCCGAGGGGCATCTATCCATATCTACATCTATTAAGTATCTCTACAAAATCTATAAAAAGATAAACAAATCCTATGAAAACCTCTTGATAAATAAACAATTAATTATTACCATAACATTCAGTAATAACTATTATTCTCCGATTTGTTTTATGAATGAACCTATGAATGAAACATAGACCATCGGGACGAGAGACAATCCACGACTTAAGGAGTTGTGTCATGCATAGTATACTCCAAACCCATCACTATATCCGAGGGAGAAAAGTAACTTGAAGGCTTTGAAATGGAAAACACTCCGATACACTCTTGCTTCACCCAGCAAGTTGCAGAAAATTATGAAACTTCCCATAGCAATACCTATATCTGTACCTGTCATAAGGACTCTTGCTCCACTCCTTGTTGGATTATCTCCACTTTTCATATCTGTTCCAACCTTGGCAAAAAAGTTTATGATCGACCCTGCCCATAGCTCCATTGAATTTAGTGTGAAACATTTAGGGATTGCCCCTGTGAAAGGTCGCTTCAAGGTCTTTGAGGGTAGCTTTGATTTTTATGAGAAAACAGGCGTGGCAAAAAATCTCATAGTGAAGATGGATGTTGACTCCATCGATACCAATGAGTCTAACCGGGACGCCCACCTACGAAGCAAAGACTTTTTTCATGTACGAAATGATACATATGATATCATTGAAGAAAATCGGTATCTCATTTTTAAAGCCGCTTCCACCTCTATCAAGAGTAAAGAAATCGCAGGACGCCTTAAAATATTAAAGACCACTCGACCGGTCGTACTTACATCTCAGGTACGCCCCCTCAAAAATGGTGCAAATACAGAGAGGATTGGAGTTCAAGCCGAAGGAATGGTAAATCGTCAACACTTTGGGCTCACTTGGCAAAAGCCCTCCACTGGTTTCTTAGCCAAGGCTGCCGGCAAATTTGTGGGTGATGAAGTCAAAATCATCATCCATGCGTTAGCCAAACCAGAGCCAGAAAAAAAATCAAAACTAAAGGCAAAACTAAAACATAATTAAAACCATAACTAATAACCATAAAATCCACTCAAAAAGGAGAAAAAAATGAAAAAAAGAATATCCAAGAAAATTGCTCTCGGCGGACTTATCCTTACAAGTTGCACTCTTTCAGCCATGGAAGCGACCCAAGCAGAAACTCACTGTAAAGGGGTCGCCACAAAATGGGTGAACGACTGTAAAGCCAATGGACACGGATGCTCCATGCACGCTGAAGCCAACTTTGATGCCAATGAGTGGCTCAAACTATCCTCTAAGGATTGCAAACAAGTCCAAGAGGCTATCAAAAACCCTGTCGTCAAACGCTATATAGAACGCATTCAAAAAGGCACTGTGACAGCAGTAAAACGTGGCAAAAAGTTCTAGTCACCATCCAATCACAGGGGTGGGGGTCAGTGCCCGACCACAGCACTTTGAAGAACTACTGAATTCAGAGGTTCCTGCTTTCCCTTGGCTTGAGGTTTTAGCAGATAACTATCTCCATGAAGACAGTATCAGTCACCAAAGGCTTAGGGCTTTGACCCCATCCTACCCCCTTGTCTTTCACTGTGTGGGAATGTCTCTTGGATCTTCCACGGACTTTCATTGGGATTATTTAAAAAAACTTAAAAAACTGATTCGCCTTATCAAGCCCCAGTGGATCTCAGACCATTTATGTTTTTCTTCCTTTGGCCCGTCCCATTACCATGATCTCATTCCCCTCCCCTACACCCAAAGCATGGTCAAACATATAAAGAAGAAGTTGAGTATTCTCCAAGACTTCTTTGAAATTCCCCTCTTGCTAGAAAATGTAACAAACTATATGAGTTATGCTTCCAATGAAATGAGTGAAGCTGAATTCCTCAATGAGATTCTCGCTCACACCCATGTGGACCTACTCCTTGACATCAATAATATATACGTCAATTCATTCAATCATAAGTTTGACCCCTATGCATTTGTGAACCAAATTGACTTTTCAAGGGTCAAGCAAATCCACCTTGCAGGCTTCACAGACAATGGGTCTTATCTCGTGGACACGCATTCAAAGCCCGTCCATCAAGAAGTTCAAAAACTCTACCAACACACACTCCAGCGATCCCATAAGCCCATCCCCGTTTGCTTAGAATGGGACGAAGACATACCAGATTTTCCAACTTTTCAAAGAGAACAAAAGAAAATAGAACAAATATTTCAGAGCCAAGAAAATATTTTTAGGAGCACCATTGAGCCAAGATATTGCGAAAATCCAACGGGCCTATGAAAAGTGGATCACCAAAGGAGCCCCTCAAGAACTCCTTGATGTCCTATCACCTCTCCCCACAATGAATAAAAACATATCTCTTCAAATCTATAAGAACAATTACATATCTTCTCTGCTAAAGTCCATGACAGACACATACAGCGCATGTGAGAAGCTTCTAGAAAATGAGACCTTTACAAGGCTGATATTGGATTATATTTCACAAACTCCCTCTCCCCACCCCTTACTTTCATCCTATGGTGAAACATTTCCCACCTTTTTGAGCCACTCTGTGATTCATAGAGAAATTCCCTTCTTATCAGAACTTGCAAGGTATGAATGGACCCTTAAAAAGGTCATTCTTGGTACCTTTCCCTCCCATGAAAAGGGCATAAACTTTTCTTCAAGCCATCCCGTCAGCGAAATCTGGTCTGCCATCACACACTCTGAAGATATCTTTGAGGACTCCTCTGAGGACAGATCTCAGAGTACCTCTCAAGACAGTTCGAACACTTCCCAAGGTCGCTCTCAAGACAGTTCCCAGGACAACTCTGATAGAGCCAAAATATCTGAAATACCCGAAGCACCTCCCATGGGCGAAAAACACTTCACCTACTTGATAACTAAAACAAACCATGGTTGTAAAACGATCCCTTTCCTCCCTTCTTTGACATCCTTATATTAGGATGAATTTCTTTCAAATCTGTGGATCATTTTAACACACCTGATCCAAAAGCAAATAGGCTATTATATTCAATAGGTTAGAGACTCTCACAGGTCTAAAACGACACAAACGACACAAAGCGTATATAAAATATACAAATAGCCAGCCTAAGCAGGGCTATTCAATCCTCTGAAAGTCCATACAAAGCACTTTGAGACATCCACTTTGGCATGCAATTTGCTATATAGTAAGTTTCCCCCCTTGGCGACCTGGCCCCCCCTTTTTACCAGGTCGCCATTTTTTTATCTCCTTGTGCCATCTCGTAAAGCTGAATCTCCCAGATTGTATCCATTACCAGATTGTATCCATCATCTGTCAGGCTCACTACTTTTATCTGAGGCTCACTTACTTTCTTCAATCACCTCAATACCTAGCTGAGTTTCAATATCTCGTTGTAGCTTTTCCATGGGGGTAAGAGCTTTAGGAGGAAGTTTGCCATCAGAAAGGCTAAGAGCTTGATAAAGAGTCAGAAATTGTGGGGTATGAGCAAAATTTATCATAAAAGTTCGCCTTCCACATTGAGCTCTAAATTGAGTTTCTCCCAAAAAGGATGGATGAGAGTAAAACTTAAAGCTCTTAGAACGAGACTCCAAAACCATTTTAAGAGAGGAGGGAACAGACACTGAAGCCACAGACGTCGCCATACATGGCAACTGAATATGAGAGATAGAGTCACCTGCCATACCAATGGTTTTTTTATTTAAAAGTAGAGGCTTTTGCCAAAGAACTTGCTCCTCCCAATGGGATATCCATTTTTTCTGAGGTAGAGTTGATAACTTCAACTTCAATTCAATCCAATAATTCCTTTTTTCTTTTTTTGGGAATTTTTGCTCAACAGATAAATAGGCTATATAGAGACCAAGCTTATGATTCCTGATAATTTTGTGAATAAAAAGGAATTGTTCTCCTCCTTGAGCCTGGAAGTAATCTAAAGTACGAGAGTATTTATCAGAAATAACTTCTCTAAGATCCACTGAAAATCTTCTGTAAATCATGATTCGTTTTTTTTCTTTTGAACCTCTTGAAATAATATCTCCATGTATTTCATAGTAATCCTCCAGAAAAGATTTTAGAAATGAGTATTCAGCTTCTAAGTTAAGAGGGACCTCCATAGGCACTTCTTCTTGAAATTGTGATCGAATCCATAGAAGAGCATCCATATCATAGATCAAGGAGTAGGTGACAAGCCCTCCCCAAGAACTCAGAGCAAGAAGAAAAATATGATAGAGAATATTTTTCTTTAACAATAACAAATTTCTTAGCTCCTTAGCTCCAATGGAGTTTTCAAAGTCAACTCAAGGGTGGTTCCCTGGTAAACTTTAGAGTGCACATGAATGGAGCCCCCCCACTCTTTAACTTTCTGACTTACATAGTACAAACCAAGACCTGTGCCTGAAGACTTTCCCCTCGTAAAGTGCTCTTCAAAGACCTTATCCAAATCTTCAAAAGGCATTCCCTGTCCATTATCAGTGAAAGTGATTCGACAAAAATCTCCCTCTGTCACTGCCCGGCATGAGATCAAGCCCTCACAAGGTGGGAGCTGCGCCTCCATACTATTATTCATAATATTAGAAAAACACCGTATAAGTTCCACAGGAGAACTTATGACCTTAATATTCTCAGGAATCTCGACAACAAACCGAATGCTCTTATTAAGAACCTGCTTCTCCTGAATGAGACTCTGAACCAAGGGTGCCAATCTCAAAGAACGAACCTTTCGCTCCATTTGGTAGGGGCTTTGCTCCCCAGGGTTGAGGAGATCACGACTGGTGTCCACAATTCTTTGAATGGAGGATCGAACAAGGTCCATTTGAGGGAGAGGCATTTGAAAGTTTCCCTGCATGGCAATATCTAAGGCCATAGCTGGAGACAAAATATCGTGGGCCACTTGCCTTGTGATCTTAGAAATCTCTTTCTCTGTTTCTAGTTCCATTTGAGTTTCCTTGAGATCTATACGCAAATCCAACCCCTGTTTCACAAGGTGAACAAGTTCAAGAGTGACTTTGTCTCCACGATCTTGATCTTCCATGGGAAATTTGTTTTCGGGATTCTGACTCCACTTTTTGAGAATATCCAAAGTGAAAACCAGGGCCTTTTTATAACCCAAGAGAGGAAAGATGGCCGCCCCAATCACCAAGGCGATCATCACAAGAATGACAGAGATAAAAAGAGGAGAGAACAAAGTCGCTTGAATGAAGTGTTGAGGAGCAAGGCATGAACGAATCTTGCCAAGATGAAGACCCTGCATTGTGAGGGAGATTTCAACAGGTTGTAAGCAAGTTGCACCCTCTGAAATCAAATTCTCTGAAATCGAACCCTCTGAAAATATCCTAGAAGAGGACTCAAAAGAGGGCTTAGAAACCCACCTGTAAAGACTTTTCCCTTGAACAATAACTTCATAGCTAGATATGGGGAAGACCCTTAAACCATGAACGAGTTTTTCCACAAGGACTTCATTTGTTTGGTCAAAAATATTTCGTGCTATTTCATACTCCCACTGAGAAGCGTAAGCATGAATATCAGAGCGAGCCTTCTCATATTGGGAGTAGAGCAAAGCCATGTAAAGAAAACCCACAAAAAAAGCCACGGACGGGAGTATGACAAAAAAGGGTTTTCTAAAAAGCTTCAGCAAGTGATCCTCTTTGGAATGACGACTCTCTGTGATTCCCTTAGGAGTGATACAGATGGGCTTCTTCACTTGTGATGGGCTTCACCAGTGAATCACTTTCACTAGAAAGTGATTCACTTGGGAGTGATAGTAATACCGATACCTTTAGAAGTCACTCTTAAGGGATTGTTGCCTATGGATCCAGTGACAAAAGTTTAAAACCCTTTTGAAGAACCTGGCCCACCTCGGATTTAGGTATTTCATAAATATTAATTTGACCTGTCATGGTTCCGCATTGTTGAATGTGAAGCGTCCCATCCAAACGATTTTCCTTAGAAAAAATCTGAAGTCCCTTGAGTTCAAGCGCCATGACATCTAAGGGAATGGCTTTTCCCATACCACACTGAAGACTCCCATCATACTTGTATACAAAAGCTGTTGGAACATTACTGTCATAGGGAGTGGCTATTTTTAAGTCTTCCCCCATGAAAATAGAAGAGGAAGGATCCACGGAAGGACGCCTCCTCGTATGGCGACAGTCGGATGAAGAACAGGCAATGAAGAAGATGAAAGATATAAGTAAAAAAAGACTCCCATGCATCTGTTTTATGTTCTTTATGTTCATGGTGATGCTCATAACTTTACTCCTCCTCCCACGGCCAAATATCAACACTTCTCTTCCAACCCATTTTCAAAGCAAAAAGGTTGGCCCCTTGAGAAATAAAATAAACCTCACCCGTCTTTGCATCCAGAGAGGGAGCACTCGCAATTCCTCTCCCTGGTGAGTATTTTCCCACTTCGCTACCATGAGTGGCATCAACAACCCTTAGGCCACCTTGGGAAACACCAAAGACCACAAGACCCCTAAAAAACTTGGGTTGGGAAGCCACGCCATGGATGAGTTTGATTTTCCATAACTCTTTTCCCGACTTTTTGTCTAAAGCTTTTACAAAACCACTGGAGGTTGAGTAAAACAGACGATCCCCTTCAATAGTCACTGCCGTGTGGCCACCACCTTCCACTTTCCATAGAGTTTGACCCGTTCGAGCATTAAGGCAAAATAAGTTCCCATCATAGCTGGAAATGTAAATACGATTCCCCTCCTTGACAGGGAAGGCATCAATATCTTGAAACCTTTTATTTTGACTAAGTTGCCTCTCCCAAAGAACTTGCCCCCTCTTGGAAGATCCACTGGAGCTTGTGCCACTGGAGTCTTTGCCGCCAGCAACCAATGCGACCAAGAAACCATCCGTAAATCCCACATAGAGAACTCCATCATGAAACAAGGGGCGACTGGAAGCTTGAATTGTAAGATCCGAAGGACTTGGCCTCGCATAAAGCCATTTTTGACGACCTGTTTGAGTATCTAAAGCATAGACAGTATTATTGCCCGAGAGAAAATACACAACCCTATTGTGGACAAAGGGCCTTCCAAGGGTAGGATACTTAGTGAAAAAAGTCCATTGGATATCTCCTGTACGAGCATCCAAAGAGTAAAAATATCCATTGCCCCCTCCAAAGTAGAGGCTGCTCCCGACGAACTGAGCCCCTCCATCCACACCATGGAGAATATGCTTTCTCCAAATAAGATCCCCAGACTTACGCTCATAAGCAGACATCCCATCTTTGGCATTACCCTGGTAAAGAATATCATCTGTCACCACAGTTTCCATGCGGTGGTCGTGGAAAAAACCCATAGAGCCTTGGGTCGTGGTATCACGAACCCACTTCTTTTCAATCATAAAGTAACGCTCAACAACGGGTTGACCCAAATAGCGACTTAGATGGCTACAAGAAGTCAGTCCCCCTAAAAAACCAGCAAGCAATACAAACAGGGCCAGCCGCCACCATAAGCCATCATGTGACCCATATAATCCATGCAATCTATATGATCCATACCCATGTAACCTCCACAAGTCCAAGTCATAGATTCTTGAAACGGTATTTTTCTGATATAAGCTATCCATCATCGCTTGCAATCTCCATGGTCACAGTCATCTTTAAAGAAACTAAGGAACTTGTTTGAATTTCATATACCTAAGATAGACCTTGGCCTGCTTTCCGGCCTCAGTATCCTTATAATCTTGAACTGCCTGCTCATAAGCCGCCTTGGCTTGCTCCATTTGGCCCAGCTTTTCATGGCTTAATCCTTTTTTAACCCAAACATCTCCATGGAGATAACTGTGCTGTTTGGAAGAAAGCACCTTACCATAACTGACAATCGCCTTCTCATATTCAGACATCTCTAGCCAAGCCCTTCCAAGCCCCGTATGAATCAGCCCATAAAATAAGTTGTTTTTCGAAAGATTCGGAGTCATCATAGAGAGGACGCTTTGAGCCTTTTCCCACTTGTTGTACTCGCCATAGAGAGAGGCCAAAAAGAGAGCCCCTTGAAAAGCTGTGGAAGTACTTAAATGTGATGAAATGACAGAAATGTACTCTTGGGTCACAGACGCAAAATGAGCTTCAAAAATTGCCTCCAGTGACAAAGAAGAGGCAGCCTTAGAGGAGTTCCTTGAATCCTTGGCTTTATCTCCAGACTTACCATCTGAGAATTCTTTCTCTTTGGTTTGATCTTCTAATTTAGCTTGATCCTCTGATTTAGCCTGATTTTCTAACTTCTCCTTAATCTGCACAATTCTCTCTTGAAAGGGAGCCAAAGACTCACTGGCTTTATTTTCCCTGTATTTTTTAAACAAGTCGGTGGCCGTGAGACCTATACCCAAAAACAAAGCCACGCCAAGGACAATAAGAATGGGAATCTTAAATGCACTTAAAGAATCAAAGGTCTTGTGCGTTGCTGCAATAAACACATCAGGCTGATGAACTTCTTGCTTTGTTAATTTTTTACTTCGCTTTTTAGTCATTACGACCCCATACTTCCTAGAGGATAGTTATAAATTCTATAAATACAAGTATCCTCATTCTCTACTTTTGACGTTTTGTCATTTCTCTAAGGGTGGAGAAGGCACGCACTGATTTTCCATTGTGGAACTTCTTTAAGCCCCCCATGGAGCTAAGCCTTTTTTCAGCAATATAATTTGCCGCACGATCCGTATTTATATTTTTGTCTCTTGCAGTGGAAAAAATTTGCAACATATTCTCATAGATTTTAGCTGTTTTCTCAAGGGCTCGCTCATGGGAGTAGCCCTCTAGTTCTACAAAAACATTCATAAGCCCTCCCGCATTGGCCACATAGTCGGGGGCATAAAGAATCCCTAACTCACGGAGAGCCTCACTGTGGTGAGACTCTGCCAATTGATTATTGGCGGCACCTGCAATAATTTTGCACTTTAGTTGGACAAGGGTATCATTATTAATAATAGAACCCAGTGCACAGGGAGCAAAAACATCACATTCTTTAGAAACAATTTCGTTGGGGTTCACATTCTCAATATTGTGCTCTTGACAAAACTTTTTCACCTTTTTCTGATCAATATCCCCCACACTTACAACAGCTCCTTCCTTTATGAGGTCTTGAACAAGGTAATAACCCACATTGCCTAAGCCCTGAACGGCAACACGAATATCCTTCAAGCTGTCTTCATTTAACTTTTCCTTGACCGAAGCCTTAATGGCCATAAGAACTCCATGGGCTGTGTGCGGACTGGGGTCCCCAGAGCCTCCAAAAACTTTAGGAATACCAGTGACATAGGGAGTCTCCATAAAAACGTACTCCATATCCCTCACGGTGGTGCCCACATCTTCGGCTGTAATGTATTTCCCTTGAAGAGAGTTAACATAGGCACCAAAAGCACGAAAAAGAAGTTCTGTTTTTTGCTTTTTGGGATCCCCAATAATAACCGCTTTGCCTCCCCCAAGGTTGAGCCCTGCGACAGCTGCCTTATAAGTCATACCTTTGGAAAGCCTAAGAACATCCACTAAGGCTTCATTCTCACTTTCATAATTCCACATACGAGTGCCACCTAGGGCAGGGCCTAAAGTTGTGTCATGAATAGCAATAATAGCCTTAAGACCCGAAGTCTTATCATAACAAAGTACCACTTGTTCATGTTCACCGTGCTTCTCTATAAGCTCAAAGTTCATATATAAATCCTCCGTAGCCATGAGAGAATAGAAAAAGAGGGGGATAAGGGCAAGAAAAAAGGTAGGTATCCCAAGTCATTTACCAGCCAGGTTGACACGGCGCATTTTTATTGCCGGGCCATAAAGTACCGTAAGGGTCATAAAAACCTGAAATCCCCTCAGTTATGGCTGATTTAGAGGGAGCCCAAGAAAGAATCCAAGAATACCCTCAAGAAAGAGATCCAAGGAATTTTTTCAAAGAAGCCACAACTTCTAAAGGAATCTCGTGCTTTCCTTGGAAGGCATGAAACTCTCCCCTCCATTGAGATGCCATAAGCATATGAAACAAATTTTCAGCATGTTGAAAGCTTAATAAGTGGTCCTGTCCACCATGGCTTTGAAAAAATCTCATACCCGGCCCCTGCAATGCCCATTGAGACCATTGCTTTTGTGACAGCAAAGTCCCCGATAAGATGACCAAAGCCCTAAGCTTTGCCGATGTGGCCAACATTGCCGGCATTTCCGATGCTGCCGACGCTCTTAAAGCCACCTCTGTGCTCAACATAGCACCCTGACTAAAACCACCTAAAATAACTTCATCAAACCTTGAAGCCACTTCATCAAAAAATACACAAACCTTTTGATAAATACTTTCTATATCCAAAGGCCGATGTTCAGACAAATCCCTGTAAGCCCCCTGCATTAAAGCTTGTTCAAATGAATCAACATCCACTTTAAACCAAGCTCTCCCCATGGAATCTGGAATCTCCAGAACTCCATTGGGAAAAATCCAGGTAAAGTCCCCACCTACCTCTTTCGCAAGAGGGGTAAGGTTTGTACAATCTGCTCCATAGCCATGAAAGAGAACCACACATGAGGATGAAGGACCACCCACCACACAGCAGTCTAAAGGACCAATTTTCTTTACTTCCACACCTAACTCCACAGTGTCATAATAAACATGATACATACTTGTAGATAAACATCCAAATAAAATCAAAGATTTTACTATGATGAGACAAAGATTTTATGATATATAGAAAGAAATTAATCATATGACAAAAGAAAGAATTATTGATATTTCCCCCATGCTCAGTGAAAAAACAGCTGTTTTTCCTGGAGATGAAGCCTTTTCAAGAGATGTGGTGATGGACTTTGCCAACAATAACCACCTCACCCTCTCCTCTGTAAAGTCGACACTTCATATAGGAGCCCATGTGGATGCTCCAAGCCACTATCACCCCCATGGCGAGAGCATTGAAAAAAGAAGCCTTCACATTTATATAGGTCCATGCCAAGTGATTAAAGTTCCCACGGTCCAAGGCGAAAAGATTTCCCTCGACGACATCAAAGACACCTCTATCCAATGCCCCAGAGTCTTGTTTAAGACAGACTCCTTTCCCAACCCCAACCAATGGAACGACAACTTTTGCTCTATCTCCCCCCAAGTGGTGGAATCCCTTGCCAATTTGGGGGTTATCCTCGTAGGCATTGATACCCCCTCCATGGACCCGGCCTCCTCTATTCAACTGGAGTCCCATAAAATGATTTACTCCAAAGATATGGCCATTTTAGAAGGTATTATTTTAGAGCATGTTCCAGAAGGAGTCTACAAACTCATCGCACTGCCTTTAAAAATCCAAGGAGGAGATGCTTCCCCTGTCCGTGCCGTTCTCATTGAATCAAAATAGAGACGAACTTTGTTTACTGTGACAACGACTTATCTTCTTGAGAAGTGGTCTCAAAGCTCTGTGCAAACTCTCTATACCCCTCCTCCTCAAGCTTCTCCGCAGGAATAAACCTCAAAGATGCGGAATTAATGCAATACCTTAAACCCGTGGGGCCAGGTCCATCATCAAAAATATGGCCCAAATGGTTATCTCCATGCTTAGACCTCACCTCTGTTCTCTTCATGAAGTACTTTCGATCTGTCTTTTCCACAATATTATCGGAGACAAGGGGGCGCACAAAAGAAGGCCAACCCGTTCCTGAATCAAACTTATCTTTAGAGCTAAAAAGAGGTTTACCTGAAACCACATCCACATATATACCATTCTCCTTATGGTCCCAAAATTTATTTTTAAACGGGGGCTCAGTCCCATCTTTTTGAGTGACATAAAACTGCATCTGATTCAATGTCTTTTTTAGCTCTTCTCTTGAAGGTTTCACATAAATCTCCTTGGATTTTTCTTTTGATTTCTCTTTTGATTTCTCTTTTTTCAATTCTTCTTTATGTTTTAATTCTTTTTTATGTTGAGGCTCTTTTGCAAGTATATCTTTCATCGACTTAAAAATTTTATAGTTTTGACGCTCTGACCAAACCCTCGATAACACCTTATCACGCCCCGATCCATTTCGATAAAAACCATATCGCAAGGGATTCTTCTTATAATAATCTTGGTGATAACCTTCGGCAATATAATAAGCACTCACAGGCTTGATTTCTAAGGTGATGGGCTTACTGTAAACTTTGTCTTTGGTGAGCATGCGCTTGGCCTCAAGAGCAAGTTCCCTCTGCTGAGAGTTGTGATAGTAAATTCCAGGTCGATACTGATTCCCCCTATCCACAAACTGCCCCTGTGAATCTGTGGGGTCCATATTGCGCCAGAAAATTTCCAACAAATCTTTATAAGTCACCTGCCTTGGGTCGTAAACCACGCGTATGGCCTCGGTATGCCCAGTGGCCCCCCAAGAAACATCTTCATATGTGGGCTGGGATGTTTTGCCATCGGTGTACCCAGAGATCACTTCCACAACACCAGGCACTTTTTCAAAGGGCGATTCCATACACCAAAAACAACCCCCCGCAAAAGTGGCAAATTCAAGGGAGGGAATAAGCACTCCCCCCGTGGCTTGAAGAGGCACTCCCTTGCTTTCCACCCAAAAAGCCACACTTAGGGAGCGAGGGCTTGCTGTCAACTCCAGTTTCATTTCAAGCGGCCCCCTGTAAACTCCTTTTTGGGGATCAAAAGTGAGTTCTTTCTCGCCTAAATGTAACACAACAAACTCATGCTGAAGTGTTTGCCCCTTATTTTCACCCTTGAAAACTTGACTCTCTAAACCGTGACCAAGAATTCCTCCAAAAACCTTCAAGTTTTTCAAATTTTTTAAGCCTTTGCCATTTAAACTCTTTAAATCCCCATGGGAACCATGGGAAGAAGCTCCTTGAGAGCGAAGAGGTTTATACTCAATCTCAAATTTATAGTTCCCTTGAGAAATATGGGAACTTGTGACCTTCGACACCACTTTGAGAATGCCAGTCCGTGGAGACACTTCTTTCCCCTTGCCTCTTTTTGACTGAAGATGAAGATTTTGAAAGCTCCACTCCTTCCCATTTTTAACAAAACTCGGTGTGTAGATCCGAGAAGAACCCCATAATCTGGCATAGTTTTTTTGCCTCTTTGTCCAGCGTTTATTTGCAAAGGGGTCCACCCAGCCCAAGCGATTCCAATAGTCCACATGAAAAGCCACGGGAACCACAGATTTCCATAGATGAGGGTGGTTCTTTAGCTGAGAAAGCCAGGCATCAGCGGGAGGGCAACTGCTGCAACCCTCAGAACTATAAAGCTCAATAAGCTCCGCTTGAGTTTCTTCTGAAATATAAGAGACCTGGGAGTTGAAATCTTGAGACCAACCCGATGAAGCCACATCCTGAGGTCCATCGACCTTATTGGAATTGGATTTGAAGCCTAAAACCCACCCTGAAATACAAGCTAGTGACAATGACATAGATGTTATAATAACGACTAAATAAGCTCTTTTCCACATATTCTCTCCTTATGACCTCAACTTACTATGGTGCGAGTTGATGATTCTATCTCAACAGGGAAATACAGGGGCTTACTCTCAACTTTTAAAAGCAGTTATGCCTTATATATTATATATATTCGGAAGAAAGTCACAATCAAATGAGGTTATTGTAGTTTATTGAGAGACCTCTCGGATGACCTCGTTCAAGACGATTGGGTAGAAAAGCGGTTGCCCGACCCAAGTCCGAGTTCTAATGCTAGTATCCCTGCAACCCATCTCTTTTGAGACTCACTTAAAGTGGGAATCACTTTGAGCCATTCTCTACCTATTCCCTGAATAGAAATTAAACACTGTATGCCAAAAAATGTAACTTTTTCCAATTCAAGATTGTCTATAGGTCAATATAATATGAAATAATATGAAATATGTATTTCCATAATTTTCATGAATATATTACATTTATGAAAGGTTATAATATTTTCTTAATAAAAAATTTGTGAGTTCTGACTGAAAGTAAAATTTGGCTAGGCGGAGGGGATGAAGTTGGCATCCCTTTCACACGACCATAGTCTAGTCTGAGCGAACGGAAAAGAACTCTCTATTATGACAAGGGCCACAGCATGAATATTTCATGGAGGGAAACTCTTCGTGGGAAGAGTTCCAGACAAGAGGCAAATCCAAAAATTCAGGCTATACCTGAGATTCATAGCTATCAGTAGAGTGAAAAAAAATCATGAATATTCAAAATTTTTCTGTACAAAGGAGATCGCCTTGGTATTATTTCAAAATGCACAATCATTTTGACATTTGTCTGACCCATAAAGAAATTAAGAGATTCCCTAGAAAGGACCTAGAGAATGAATTTATGAATGTGCAAGAGAAGGTCTTTAAACAGAATGAAGAGATGATCAAAAAAGACCAAGAAATTATCAAGAAAGACCAAGAAATTATCAAGAAAGACCAAGAGATTCAAGAACTAAAAGAAGAGCTCAACCATCTGAAAAAGGATGTTGAGTCCAAAGGAATCCAAGAGGTCAATAAGTTGGCTAATGAACCCTCTTCAAAAAAGCCTGAGTGGGATAAGGATGGCAATCCTAAGAAAAAAGGCAAGAAACAAAAGAAAAAGAATGGTGGTTCTCGAAAGGGTTCTGGCAACAAGAAGAAGAATTTAACTCCTGATGAGAAAAATACAACTCCCTTAGACACTTGTCCTGAATGTGGTGAGGACTTAGAAGATAGAATTGTCTATGAGAGTCCCTCAAGAATCATAGAAGATCTTCCAGATACTCAACAAGCTATTGTATACCAGGAAACGACAGAAAAAAAATGGTGTCCTATTTGTCAGAAGATTGTATCTTCAAAGAGTGAGAAAGGGCTTCCAAGCAGTGATTATGGTTTGAACACAATGACCTTATGTGCTTATTTTTGGGTGATCACAGCTATTTCCCTTCCCAATATTTCAAAGTATCTCATGAATTTTTTTAGAATGCCTCTGTCAACCTCTGGAATTTCAAAAATGATGTGTCGCTTAGGTGATATTTTAACCCCAGTTTATGAAGAAATTTTACAAGATGTGAAATCAGGGTCCTGTATTTGGGCGGATGAGACGGGTTGGCGAATCAGGGGACAACTTCATTGGTTGTGGGCCTTTGCGAACAAAAAATCTGCTTATTATTGGGTAGACAAGTCCAGGGGTAGCGATGTGGTTAATCGAATTCTAGGTGATATCTTCTCAGGAGTTTTGATAACTGATGCATGGTCAGGTTACTTTAAAATTGAGAGTTACAAGCAAACTTGTATGGCTCATATCTTTAGGAAGATACGTAAATTCATAGATGCTCATCCGGATTATAGGTCTATCTTAAAGTTTTACATCAAATTACGTCGAATATTGAGAGACGCTCAGAAACTCAAGGAAAATCGTGAAGAGTTGGGAGAGTTTGTTTTCAAAAGACGATTGGATCTCTTGAAAAGTCGCCTATCCGAGATTTTAAAATGGAAGAATCCTAACTCCATTTTGAAGGAAGTCATTGCAAAAGTAAAACGCCAACAAGAGTACATTTTAACCTTTGTTGAGCATAAAGATGCCACTTCCCACAATAACTATGCAGAGTATATTATTAAGAAGGGCGTTTTAAAACGTAAAATTTCAGGTGGAAGTATGTCAATGAAGGGTGCTAAAGCCTACTCTATCCTTATTTCCATAGGTCAGACTTGTCATTTACGAGGTCTATCCTTTCATGGATTTCTCAAAGATTCTCTGTTGGAATATATTAGGACCGGCAAGCCCATGTCACTTTCCAAATATGAGTTGACCCAAGAGCAACAAAGGAAAGCCGTTTAATCTCTTGAGGCAACTCTTTGATAAACCACAAGATAAAGAAAGCAACGATTCGCCCCATTCTTTCGTGCCCCCCTTTACAGAGTCTAGTCAAACTTCTTCAATGATGTCAGCATCACTTCCACTCTCCTTGGCCACTTGACGTCATGATAAAGAGATATTAGAGGATTGTCCACCCATCTGCTAGCAAGCAGGGAAGTTTGACTCCCGCTCCTCCCCCCTAGCCAGATTTTACTTTCAGTCAGAACTCACAAAAATTTTAACAAAACACAACTGTAAGATTGACTATTAGTGGTTATTTCTATATTCATTTTTACGACTGATCGGACCCTCATTTATAGAAGCTTGTGGATTCACAATTTTATTCACAATTCCACCTATGGAAGTGCCGCCGATGTGTTGGTGAGTTCCCGGACGTAGGTCCCCATTTAGATCGTCTGTTTTCAAAATTCGTCCTTGAACCCGACTATCCGCAATCTTGTTTCTATATCTGTTTTCTCACTGATACAGAAACAACCCACATGTAGGCTTCCTCGCTGCTGATCTTTATCCGGAAATCAAGTCTCTCAACTTACCGAAACTTACCAAAACTATCAGCCCGTGGAACGAATTTCACACGATCCTATATTTAACTTACTCGGCTCTCTATTTCTCACGCTTGAGATGTTTTTTACATTCAAGCTGGTTTTCTTTAATTATCAGGTACATAAAACAGCTGTGTCTTGCTCACCTATTCAAGGTCTTCACCCTTACGGGATCGCCTTATCCTGTTCCCCCTGCCGCCCATGTCAACATGCAGTAAATATCAGAGTCATAATTGCTCTATGGAGGTTCGTTGTCCATGGGGCGAGGCTCGTCACCGTTTTTATCAAGAAAATTTCAAGATTTACGAAGCTATTCAATCTTTTATCAAATTACATTATTTCATATTTCATAACTCCTCCCCCTCAGAAATGCCTAGCCACAGTCATTTGTAATGTAAAAGGCATAATTAAACTCCTGGGTATTCCTATTCCACCCAATGACTGCGTTACATGCAGCATACTAAGACCACTGAGGTGAGTCAGTTATCCACAGACTCATCCATGGTGACGCTGCGGCTATGGCCCTAGGGGAGCCAATAAGGCAGCGCTGCTGTGGATGAGTCTGTGGATAACTGCGACGGAGTCTCCACACAAGTGTGTTGGCAACTCTGTCCTCCGTGGTTTCATGTACAAAGCTCGGATCCTGAAATGCTAGGCTCCCATCTTCTCCAAATTGGCTTGGAAAGCATATTCCTTATAGCCACGGTTGTCCCGCAGCATCGCATAGCAGATACAGCTCATCTTGCGAGCCAGGGCCACAACAGCCTTATTGGTTCCCCTCCTCGACTCAACCTCTAAGGCCCATTTCCGAACAGGATCATCACATTTAGTGCTCTTTTTGAGCCAAGCCCGCGCCCCATGGATGAGATAGCGACGTAATATCTCATTGCCACTTTTGGTGATGGAGCCCATCATACGAGTGTTTGCTGAAGAGCTAACACTGGGAACTAAACCCAGGTAGCTGGCAAACTTACTGGCATCATCAAAACGACTGATATCATCCACCACTGCCACCATAGCCGCAGCCGTGAGAAGACCAACTCCAGGCAAAGTTCTCAATTGTTTTACAGACTCTTTCTCCTGAACTAAAAACTCAATCCGGTGGGTGATAGACTTTTCTTGCTGTTGGAGGGCTTCGGCCTGACCGTACAATTCCTGAAGCAATGCCGTTTCCTTAAGCCACCACACCCCTCTGCCTCTGCGTTAAGCTATTTCTTTTAAAAGAACTCCCAGCCCTTTTGATAGACCTTTCATAGCTTCTTTTGAAGTGCCTCCTCTTCTCCATTGAAATCTTCATCAGCAACTTTATCTGCTTCCTAAATTTCTGATAGAGCCCCGCAACAAAAAGGGGGATGCTATCCATTATGAAATCAAGAATCAGTTTAAAGTTAGGTTTTTTGTAGTCATTTTTTACCAACTGATTCACACTGTCTTCATCCTCATTTATGCTCATTTGAATCTTTGTATAATTGAAGAGCCAAAAATAAGAATACAGCTCTTGCAATATTCCATTAAGGCTTGTTGAGTGCCACTGCTCCATTTTCATTGTCGATGTAAAATCACGAAATGTCGTTTCTATTTCCCAACGACGAGAGTAAAGAGCAACCATATCCTTCTTGTCCAAGGAGCCATGCGGAAGATTAGTGGCCAAAACAGAGAACTCCCCAGTCTTTGGGTTTTTATACTTATAGAGATGAATGACCACCCCCTCAATAACCATTCGTGAATACCAACCTGGGCCATTAAATAAATTTACGATGGGGATAAAAGTAGAGCCTCGCTTACAACGCGCAATAACCCTCCTTTAAAAGATCTTTAGAGCGAGGAAGTGCTAATTGGTCGCCATCTATGGCATAGATATAAAAGCCATGAAACGTTTTTCTCAATGGTTCGTAGTCTGTAATCAGAGATTCAAAGATATTTTTAAAAAATAGGTAAGAAATACTTTGACGTATCTTGCTGAGACTGCTTTTGACTGGCATGAGAAGCAGGTCACCAAAATGAGTCCATACCGTCTTAAGAGCGATTTGGTAGCCTTCGTAATTTGTTCCGGAAATAAGATAGATAATAGTAAAAAAGAAAATTTGAGGATTAAATTTTCGATTCCTTTTTTGTTTTTCTGGATCGACAAGGTGCTCTGGCTTGAAGGAAGAATCAAGTTTTGGTAGAATAAAATGGTCATCTGTGACGCGAACTCGTCATTTGGGGGCTTTCGAGATCAATATTGGATTGCATGTGACTTACTCCTTGGTTGAGGGTTGGGTGTAAAATAAAACAAGTCTTATTCTTGTCGATTTATCTAATAATTTCAAGAGATTTTTCTTAA
Organism: Bdellovibrionales bacterium; assembly: GCA_965261545.1. Taxonomy (GTDB): domain Bacteria; phylum Bdellovibrionota; class Bdellovibrionia; order Bdellovibrionales; family UBA1609; genus CBDHDF01. The sequence continues at coordinate 469,037 of CBDHDF010000007.1, forward strand.
GGAAACGGCATTGATTCCTGAAGAGTGCTGCGAATAAAAGGATTGGGCACTTTGGAAATAGTCGCTGGTGCTTTCACCCAAAACTGATTTGCTCCCACGGGAATCGTAAGACCCTGTTCCCTCAAAAGACCTCTGATGTGGTTTGTTAAACTCACCCGTGTGCCTACAGTAAGTTCACGGGAAACGAGCAGACTCTTTATGTCTCTGGAACCAGGACTACGGAGATGAACCTCACAATCACTATCAGGGTTCAGGCGCAGAAAAGTATTTAAAGCCTTGGCATCCCGCTCGTCGGTTTTCTTGCCGCTGATACCTATGCCCCTAAACTTGTTTGGGTTGATGATGTGAACAGTGTGACCCAAATCCTGTAATTTCTGGACATAGGGGTTAACCCCTCCTGTGGCCTCAATGGCTATCTCACAGGGTTCTCTATTTGAGAAATAGCGAGGAAGATTCTTCGTCTGAATACAACTGACTCTAGGGACTCCTTGAACCATTTCTCCCTTTTGATCTGTAGCATAAAGAACTGAGTTATTCTTGTGAAAATCGACTCCTATGTATAACTTGGGCATTGCCGCTCCTTTCGTTTGTGAGCCTTTTGAGCTCGGTTTTTGTGTGGATAAGTATAACAACTTAGACCACGATGAAAAGGGGCGGCACTTCCATGCCTCCAGAAGAAAGTCACAATCAAATGAGGTTATTGTAGTTTATTGAGAGACCTCTCGGATGACCTCGTTCAAGACGATTGGGTAGAAAAGCGGTTGCCCGACCCAAGTCCGAGTTCTAATGCTAGTATCCCTGCAACCCATCTCTTTTGAGACTCACTTAAAGTGGGAATCACTTTGAGCCATTCTCTACCTATTCCCTGAATAGAAATTAAACACTGTATGCCAAAAAATGTAACTTTTTCCAATTCAAGATTGTCTATAGGTCAATATAATATGAAATAATATGAAATATGTATTTCCATAATTTTCATGAATATATTACATTTATGAAAGGTTATAATATTTTCTTAATAAAAAATTTTAACAAAACACAACTGTAAGATTGACTATTAGTGGTTATTTCTATATTCATTTTTACGACTGATCGGACCCTCATTTATAGAAGCTTGTGGATTCACAATTTTATTCACAATTCTATACTGTCCTCTTGAAGAGGCTTAGGTGTGAGAAGTTACAAATAAAGTTAAGTCGTTAAGAAAGAATAAAAATAAACAATCATTTTTTTAAATAACTTGGACTGGAGGTATCATCAAACAAAGTAAATTTATTTAACAAATAATTATTTTTTTATAAACTTAAAAGTAATAATAAACTTAAAAGTAATAATTTAGATAATTTTAAACTTTATTTAAATGAAAAGGAGTTATACTATGATAAAATTAAAAGTGGTAATTAGATCTATTTTTATTTTCAGCTTATTTCAAATGATTATGATTTCTTCATCTCAAGCCGATTCTGAAGCGCAAAATACTCAGCAGGTTGATGGTTGGTACATTTCAGGAAGTGTCGTCAGACCTTTAAATACAGACAATGATTTTTCAGTTGAAGACTCTGCTCTTGACCGTTCAGGAAATGTGAGCTTGAGTGCAGATGGTATCGGTATGAGTTTGGCTCTTGGACGTAAAATCAATGAGAACATTCGTATAGAAGGTGAACTTTTTTGGGTGCCTCGTAGTCTTGATAATGCAACATATTCTAGTGTGTCGAGACCTGGTCTTGGTCTTGTAGACATGGTAAATAAAACAAGTGAAATATCAGGAGATACAGATACACAAGGTGCTATGCTCAATTTCGCCTATGATTTTGATACGGGAACTCCTTTCAAACCTTATGTTGCTGTTGGTGTGGGCTTTGCTAAAGTTGAACTCGATGGTACAGTCACAATCCTAGGCCGAGAAGGTACTCTTTCAGGTTCCGATACAGTTCTTGCTCTTCAAGGGCAGGTAGGTATGGCCTACGAAGTAGCTGAGAATACAAATCTTATTTTTGTCTATCGACTTCTTAGCCTTCAAGATGGTGAAGTCGAAGATTCACGCGGTACTACAAAAGTGGATGGAAACACCCATGATGAAATCATGGTAGGAATTCGATACCACTTTTAGTTCAAGCTAAGTTATTCAAGAGTGTGCGCATTTTCAAAGAAAGAATGCGCATTCTCAGTGTCTGAAATTACTAGACTTACTAAGGTAGGGCTAGGGCCCTCTCAAGTGAGGCCAATATGTGGCTGTGGTCACCTTTGAGGGTAGCGCCCTTCCCACTTTTTCTTCTATCCAAGGCTTGATATCTATGAGCTTTTTAAGGTCAATCCCCGTTTCAAGGCCCATCCCATGAAGCATATAAACCAGATCTTCTGTGGGAAGGTTCCCCGTGGCCCCCTTGGCATAGGGGCAGCCTCCCAAGCCCCCCAAACTGGAGTCAAAAATTGTAACTTCATGAGACAAAGCTGCCATCACATTGGCCAAGGCCATTCCTCTTGTGTCATGCAAATGAAGAGCCACTTTGCTCAAGGGAAGCCCTTGGATATCAAATGCATTCAATAATTTATTGATCTGCCCCGGAGTAGCCACACCAATGGTATCTCCAACGGAAATTTCGTAGACACCGAGATGAAACATTCTTTGGGTGAGTTCCACCACCTGCCTTACAGAAACCCTTCCTTCATAGGGACAACCAAAAGCCGTGCTCAAGTAACCACGCACTCGAATATTGTTTTTTTGAGCCAGTTCTATAATTTTTTGAAATCGCTGGAAACTTTCTTCAACATTACAGTTAATATTTTTTTGAGAAAAAGTGTTGGAGCAAGCCCCAAAGATAGCAATCTCTTTCACAAACGTATCCATGGCCTGAAGCATCCCATTTTCATTGGGAACTAAAACAGAATAGTCTTCAGAGACTCTTAATTTTTCAAGAATTTTTTCTGTGTTTGCCATTTGGGGGACCCACTTTGGGGAAACAAAGGCCCCAACCTCAATTTTTTGGAGACCCGTGGAAGATAGTTTCTGTATAAACTCCACTCGAGTGTCCACAGGCAAAGATTTGACTTCGTTTTGAAGCCCATCTCTCGCCCCCACCTCAACAATTTTTATAAAATTTCTCGCCTCCATGTTTTCTGTCATGCCGTCCTTCACACCTTCTGTCATTTGATAAGCACCAATTCTTGATCAAGAGCCACTTGCTGGCCTTCCCGACACGATATCTTGTGGACTCTTCCAGAAATTTCGGCGCAAAGACTGTATTCCATTTTCATGGCCTCCATAACCACCACCCTGTGACCAACTTCTACGCTTTCACCCTCAGAAACATCAATTTTAATAATTTTTCCTGGCATGGGAGCCGATAAAAGGCCACTAGAAGCCTTAAGCTTTCGGCGACGGGCTCTTTGAATATGCGAGGCTTGTAGCACTTGAGGCGAGGACGAGTGGGACACAGTCACGTTTTCACACTCCCAGACAAAGGTTTTCCCACGGGCATGAATCCATAACTGAGACTCAGATTTTTCTACCCACACTCGAAGCTTTTTTCCCTGGTAATCAATTTCTAAAAACTTCATGAATGGTTTCCCCTATTATTTACCTCGCCTTTATGAACTCCATGACTTTCATTATCTCCACTCTTCCCACAACCACTATTATTTCCACCATCCCCATGGCCTGCCCATGGACTCATCCATGGGTTGGAATTGGAAAAATTCCATGGTTTTATGGAGGCGTTCCATGGCTCTTTGGAACTTTCTTCTCCTGAACTTTCTTCTCCTGAACTCTCTCCCATTTTTTGATTTAGAATCTCAGCAACTTCTTTGTCAGAGCTTGAAATCTCTTCTCCTTCTAAACCTTGGGGAAAATTTTCTTGAATAAACCCCGTGGTCATCTCACCTGAAACAAAATCAGGGTGGGATAGGATTCTTTGTAGATAGGGGATATTTGTTTTAAGACCAAAGATCACTGTATCCTCTAAAGTCCTCATCATCTGACGAATGGCACGAACTCTTGTTTCCCCCCAAACAACGACCTTCGCTATCATCGAATCGTAATAGGCTGTTATTTCATCCTTGGCTTCAAAGCCCACTTCAAAACGTCGGCCGGGCCCGTGAGGCCAATGACAGCCTCCCAAAACACCCGTGCTAGGCAATCCATTTTTATAGGGATCCTCTGCATAAATGCGACATTCTATAGCATGCCCCCGTGGCAACAGCTCTTCTTGATGCCACATGGGACTCTGCCCTTGGGCCACAAGAATTTGGGCTTTGACTAAATCCACACCAAGAATAAACTCTGTCACTGGATGCTCCACCTGCAAACGAGTATTCATTTCTAGAAAATAAAACTTACCATCCTCCACGAGAAATTCCACAGTTCCAGCCCCTACATACTGGGCTTTCTTTGCAATATTGACCGCTGTTTGAACCATTTTCTCCTTGAGTTCGAAACCCACCAAGCAAGAAGTTGCCTCTTCAATGATTTTTTGGTGCCTTCTTTGAATAGAGCATTCCCGGTCCCACAAATTGTAAATACGCCCTCCCGGTTCACCAAAAATCTGAAACTCAACATGCTTAGCGTGGGTGAGATATTTTTCTAAAAACACCTGCTCTGAACCAAAGGCGTTGAGACATTCTCTGCGTGCCGATTCAATCGCTTCCCCAATTTCATCGCTTTTGTGAATAACTTTGAGGCCACGACCTCCACCGCCTCCCGCCGCCTTAACCATGACAGGATAGCCTATTTTTTGGGCAGCAAGACAAAGAGACTCCAGACTTTGGCTTGCTCCAAAATCACCAGAGATCGTGGGAGCGCCCACTTCTTGCACAAGTTTTTTTGCTGAAATTTTATCTCCGAAAAGTTTTATGCTCTCAGCACTGGGCCCCACAAAAATGAGATTATTTTCTACACAGGCTTTGGCAAAATCGGCATTCTCAGAAAGAAAACCAAAACCCGGATGAATGGCGTCAGCCTCGGCACTCAAGGCGCCGTGAATAACATTTTCTATATTTAAATAGCTTTCTAGGACAAAGGGGGGACCAATGCATACTCTGTGATCGGCCACCCGATAAGCCATGGTGTTCACATCCACCTCGGAGTGAAGCAGCACACTTTGAATTCCCATATCTTGGCAAGCTCGTATGATTCTTAGAGCAATTTCGCCTCTATTTGCAATGGCAAGCTTTTGAATACGCCTCATACCCCAGAACCTCGCTTTTCCCGACCAGAGCTTTGTTTTTTTAGAAATGACTGAAGACCCCTTTGCCCTTCAACACTCACCCTTCTCTCGGCAATGGTTCTCGTCACCTCACCCTTGATATCGCCCCAGGACTTCCCTGAATAATGACTTAAGCAACCGTTGGTAAGTTTCTTTGTGGCTCGAACAGCTTCTAGCCCTGAGGATAAAAACCGATCCAAAGTTTTTTGAACCATTTCATCCACCTCTTTCAAAGAGCCCACACCATGAATAAGACGAGACTCCTTGGCCTCACTAGGTCCAAAGAATTGTCCCGTCAACATCCATGAAGAGACTATGGATGAACAACCAACTTTGTTAAAAACAAAAGGACTAATCACAGCAGGAGCCAATCCCAGCTTGACCTCGCTGAAGCAGAATCTTGTTTTTGATTCAGCAAAAGCTATATCGCAAATGGCCACCAAGCCAAGAGCACCTCCCATAACATAACCATGGAGCTTTCCTACAATCGGGCAGGGGCAGTGGAGGCCCGCTTCAAACATCTCAAAGAGTTGACATGAATCGGCCACATTTTCTTCAAACTTGTAATTCACCATAGACTTCATCCAATTTAAATCAGCTCCTGCACTAAAACTAGGTCCTCTTCCCTGCAAAACAAGAGCATGACAACTTTTATCCACATGGGTGAAAACTTCGGTCAATGCTGCAATCATGGATGGATTCAAGGCATTGTGTAAGTGGGGACGATTTAAGTCGACATATAAAATAGAGTTCTGTTTTGTCACAAGGAGAGTGGGTTCATTTTTTTCTGTCTTGAGTGTTTCTAGTGTCTCTGGTACTCCTCGTGTCTCTTCGGCTCCCGTTCGCATTTCTTTTTTCGTCATAGGTTCTCCCAACACCATAAATACACCCCACAACCACCCTACAGCCTAACCCCGCTCACCCACAATAATCACCACACACACACTCTCTCTCTCGATACAACTCCATTCTACATTCTAAAGACACCCTGTTGTGGCTCTGGCCATGGGGCATTCATGGAGGCTGAGAGGCCAAGGGCGAGAACTTTACGTGTATCTACGGGATCGATAATACCATCATCCCAAATATGCGCTGTTGAATAATAAGCTGAGGATTCTTTTTCATATTTCTTAAGAATAGGATCCTTAAATTCATTTTGTTCATGGAGGGACATGGGGTCGTTTTTCTTCTGATCCATTTTAACGGTGAGAAGGACATTGGCCGCCTGCTCTCCCCCCATGACAGAAATCCGAGCGTTGGGCCACATCCAAAGCTGCCTGGGCTGAAAGGCCCGACCACACATACCGTAATTTCCAGCTCCATAGGAACCACCAACCACAACAGTGAATTTGGGAACGCAAGCATTGCTCACAGCCATCACCATTTTGGCACCATGCTTGGCAATTCCTTCGTTCTCATATTTTTGTCCCACCATAAAGCCTGTTATGTTTTGTAAAAATATAAGAGGTATTTTTCTCTGACTGCAAAGCTCTATAAAGTGAGTCGCTTTCATAGCACTTTCACTAAATAAAACTCCATTATTGGCGACAATACCCACGGGATAACCCCATATGTGGGCCCAACATGTAATAATTGTGGAACCATAATTTTCTTTAAACTCATGAAAGAAACTTTGGTCCACAAGACGTGCCACAATTTCTTTCATATCAAAGGGAAGCCGGGGGTCTTTGGAGACAATACCATAAATTTCTTGGGCCTTGTAAGTGGGATCAATCACAGGCCTTGTGTTGATCTGAACTTGTTTTTGACGATTTAAGTACGTCACAATCAGACGGGCGAGTTCTAGGGCCTCTTCATCGTTTTCAGCAAAGTGATCGGTCACTCCCGATTTCTTACAATGAACATGGGCACCACCTAAATCTTCAGATGTCACTTCCTCACCTGTTGCAGCTTTGACAAGGGGGGGGCCTCCAAGAAATATCGTACCTGTATCTTTGACAATAATATTTTCGTCACTCATGGCAGGAAGGTAAGCTCCACCTGCTGTACAACTTCCCATGACCACAGAAATTTGAGGAATCTTTTGAGCAGACATACGAGCTTGATTATAAAAGATTCGGCCAAAGTGATCTCGATCGGGAAACACCTCATCTTGCATGGGTAGAAAAGCTCCCCCACTATCTACAAGGTACAAACAGGGCAAGTGGTTTTCCATAGCTATCTCTTGGGCACGCAAGTGCTTTTTAACGGTCATGGGGAAGTAGGCCCCCCCTTTGACTGTGGCATCATTGGCAATAATAATGCACTCCTGACCACTGATAAGACCCATGCCCGTGACAATGCCAGCACAAGGAGCTTGGTTTTTGTACATTCCCCAAGCAGCAAGACTTGAAAATTCCAAGAAGCTCGCCCCCTCATCTATGAGCTTATCAATACGCTCCCGGGCCGTTTGTTTTCCCCGAAAACGATGCTTTTCTATGGCTTGAGTCCCTCCCCCTTTTCTCACTTCATCTTGATTTTTTTGCCATTGCTTTACCAGCTGTCGCATCGCTTTATAGTTATCAGAATACTGTGACGAAGAGGCGTCCACCTGGCTATCCCACTGGTAATATTGACTTGAGTTTTTGTCTGCACTCAAGGCCTCCTCCTTTCACTTTTTGTAACACCATGGCACTGTCAGAATGGCGTGTTAATGGCAGGCCCCCTAAGTATCACGGAATCTCAGGAACCGTGCTCTCTTTTAGAAAAAACTTGGAAAAAGAAAGCTCACCAGAATCGTCTTTTGGTTCATCATCGTCGTAACGCTCTACTTCGAGGAGGCGTTTTTTATTGCGCTCTGCATAATAATTTCTATATACGATGTTATTTATTCCTCTAGTTGCATAAAGTCCATTGCCCTTTAAAAATTGAGCTGTATCTAGTGTCGCCATGAGGCTGTCTGTAAAATAACTCTTACTTCGTTGACTCCATTTTAAAGGCGTGCTGAATTCTATATTCATGAAATTCCTGTTTGATTCTTTACTCACAAGACCCATCAGATAGGGGGAGCTCACAACACGATCCAGGTTTGAAAAATGCGGATAGCCCTCCCTTGCCAGTGCTGAGTTTTCGATAAGAAATCTATCTGCAAAAGAAGGTCTGTTCCCACAAGAAGCACCTCCCAGACATGCAAACAAAGTAATGGTACTTACCTGCTCCACCCCCAGTGAATCTATTTCATTTACACGATGAAGTAAATGACCAAGGAAACTCTCTGGGCCCATATATGTTCCTCTTCCAGCAATCGCTACCACATCTTGGCTTCCATGAGCATTGACTACAATGGATCCCAAACGAACATCCTCAGAAAATATATGCCCTCTCACTGGCGTCGTATCAGCTAAGGCAAGATCACCAAACACGATTCCCCTAGGATCACCTGAGGCAGTAGATCTATACCTACTCGTAAATTCCATCATTGATGTATAATATGTGTCAGTACTACTCACTTTCTGATTAAGCCAAAGGGTGAGGTATTGTGGTTGTGCCCCTGTGGGATCCGTAAAATTGGTGGGATTACTGTTGCTGTAAATGTAAGGAGATTCATTGTACCTAGATGGGTCCATACTTGTAAATCGAAGAGTATTTGGGTCGTATTCTCTTTGATAGAAGTGGTAGTTATTGAATCCGGAATTCATGGGTTGACCCACGTAGCGATACTGCACAGAATCCACGTCGCCCGTAGAAATCGTCTCTCCATAGGGAGTGTAGTCAAAGCTTCCCAATAGACTGTTGTCTTCTTTAAGGACAACCCTAGTGGAGCGTCCATGGTCCGCAAGCAAATAGCCTGTTTCACCGTTTGCCACTTGGGCCAATATCTGGCCTCCAGGGCCAAAAATATGAAGCGTTTGGGTTTGAGTCTGCCCTTGAGTAAAAATCTCTACAAGGGGGTGACGTCCTGATCCATAAATAGTGGATACAGTTTGGGCCGAAAGAGTATGTGCCCAAAAAAAGAAAATTAAAAATTTCAATATAACCTTCAAGTTTTTTTCCGCATTTATCACTTGTTTACTGTTTGCGAAATTAAGCCTAACATAAGGTGACTCTACTTTAATTGTTTTAATTTCAATTGTGTCAATTGATACTGCTCGTCATTTCAAGCCTATTCATCATAGGTTTTAGGATTATTTGTCATAAACTCGCATTTTCTCGCCTTCTCTTACTTTGTCTTTGGTCTTCCCCGTTTTCCTCAAATTTTTAATTTAATGATAGACGTCTTTTGGGCTCCTCTATATTCTCTGGCCTATGTCCTACAAATCTCCTCAAACTCTCAAAGACCTCCACAGGACTCGTAATATAGGGATTATGGCTCATATTGATGCTGGCAAAACCACCACCACCGAGCGCATTCTTTACTACACTGGCAAGAATCACAAGATGGGGGAAGTCCACGACGGGGATACCACTATGGACTGGATGGAGCAGGAGCAGGAACGAGGGATTACAATTACGGCGGCGGCCACCACTTGTTACTGGTCTGAGCATCGCATTAACATTATTGATACTCCAGGTCATGTTGACTTTACAGTGGAGGTGGAAAGGTCGCTTCGTGTTCTTGATGGGACTATTGCCGTCTTTGATGGGGTGAGTGGCGTGGAGTCCCAGTCAGAAACTGTTTGGCGACAGGCCAACCGTTACCATGTTCCGAGAATTTGCTTTATCAACAAGATGGACAGAGCCAGTGCCAATTTTCACACAAGCCTTCAGTCCATTGCTGAAAAGCTGAAGGCCACTCCTGTGGCTTTACAAATTCCTGTGGGTAGCGAGAGCCAGTTTCGGGGAGTTGTCGATCTCGTTGAAAACAAGGCTTATATTTGGAGTGACGATGATTGTGGTGAAAATTCTAATCGTGAAGAGAGCTTTAAAAAAGTGGAGGTTCCCCCCGAATTGGAGGAAGAGGCGTCTTTGGCCCGTGAGGCACTGCTTGAAGCCGTGTCTGAGTTTGATGACGTCGTGATGGCAAAATATCTCGATGGTGAGGCCATAGCCCCCACGGAGCTGCGGCAAGCCATTCGCCAAGCCACACTCTCCCTTTCTATCACTCCCGTATTGTGTGGATCTGCCTTTAAAAATAAAGGAATCCAGCCCCTTTTGGATGCCATTCTCTTTTACCTTCCAAGTCCCTTAGATGTCGCAGATATCGTGGGTTGGGACCCTAGAGAGGAAGACCGAGAGATTCTTTGCTCCACGGACTTTGATACGCCCACCACAGCCTTGGCTTTTAAAATCACTTCAGACTCTTTTGCAGGGTCTTTGAGCTTTGTGAGGGTTTACTCGGGTGTGGTGAAGGCAGGTAGCCAGCTTCTAAATCCTCGGAAAAACAAAAAAGAGCGGATTCAGCGTCTTGTGAAAATGCATGCGAACAACCGTGAAGAAATCAAGGAACTCAAGGCTGGAGACATTGGAGCCGTGGTGGGACTTAAGTTCACTGGAACGGGGGATACCCTGTGTGCATCTGAAAGGCCCGTGGTTTTGGAGTCTATTCATTTTCCTGAACCCGTGATTTCAGTGGCCATTGAGGCCAAATCCACAGGGGATCAAAAGAAAATGGAAGAGGCTCTCGCCAGGCTTCAAAAAGAGGACCCCTCCTGTGGGGTACGCACAGATGCAGAGACAGGCCAGATGCTTTTATCGGGTATGGGGGAGCTTCACTTAGAAGTTCTTGTGCATCGCTTGCTTCGTGAATACAAAATCAAAGCCAATGTGGGAATCCCTCAGATTTCCTACCGTGAAACTCTTTGCTCTCTTGTGAAGGGAAAAGCAACTTTTGAAAAGGAAGTGGCGGGAAAGCTTCACTACGCCGCTTGTTCCATTTGTGTTTCTCCCACAGAGCGAGGTAAGGGTATCTGTTTTGTCAATTCAGTTTCTCCTTCTTCCTTGGCCAAGAAATTTGTCGATGCCATTGAGGCTGGGGTGAAAGAGGCAGCCGAAGTGGGACCTCTCATGAGTGCAGCTATGACAGATATTTCTATTGAACTCACCCATGTGGACCAAAGAGAGACGGAGTCCTCAGAAATGGCTTTTAAGGTGGCCTCGGCCACAGCTTTTCGAAGGGCTGTTCAAGATGGAGAGAGCCAGCTCTTAGAACCCATTTTTAAGGTTGAGGTTGTGACTCCTGAAGCTTACATGGGCAATATCATGGGAGATTTAAATGGCCGGCGAGGCAAGGTTCACCACATGTTTCCAAGGAGGGGGGGAGAGCAGGTTGTATCAGGGGAGGCTCCACTTATAAGTCTTTTTGGGTATGCCACAGACATACGCTCTCTCAGCCAAGGACGAGCCACTTTTAGCATGGAGTTTTTGGAGTACAGCCCTATGCCCCTCAAAGTGGTAGGAGAAATTCTTTCAAAGGTAGGGCGATAAAGTTCCAAAATTTAAGGTAACTGCACCCTTGGCGATCCACTTCGTTACCTACGGCGGTGGCTCCTTTCAACGTACCTGAATTCCCCTCCAGTTATAACTAGGTTTATTGGGTAGAAGGGCCGGTTACCCGACCCAAACCCCCATTACCACCACATTGTGAAAACTCTGGAGAGCCACTCGGTGTCCATCCCTGACCCAAGTGGCTCCTCCTCTTGCTCCACTCAAACTTCCATTCTATTCCACTCAATTCAATTTTAAAGTCTCAATGATAATACATTAATAAAATAATAAAATAATAAAATTAATGGTAAGTCATAATTTCCATATGGCGCAAGCCTGCCATCTGGCCTCTTGAAACAAGCATAACTTCAGCAGCCATATTGTTCACAAAAACTTGATGAGAGCCAGCCTTCGTCAAGGTTTCCACCACGACGCCATTGACAACAACATCAATGGCAATGGCATTCTTGCCAAACCACATGGATCGAATATCGACAATCACTTTCTTAATGGGCATCACTCGACCTAAAGTAAAGGAGTGGGTGGTGCCTCTAAAAAGGTTCATATCTCCTTCAAATATGTTAAAGATGCGGAGGTGGTGATCGTGATGACGACCGTCGTGCTCGTGGTGGCCACCTTCAAAGGAATGATCATGGTGGTGGTGGCCATCGTCGCTTTCATGATAATGGCCATCATGGTGGTGGCCGCCTTTTCCAGGTTCTTCGGGAGTCATATCCTCATCTTCACCTTCATCGGGAATATCCTCTGGGGGAAGATCATCCGCATCATCGGGAGTCTCTTCGGGAGACTCTCCTGGCTCCGTGGGAACGAGATCCTCCGGGGGGAGATCATCCGCATCATCGGGAGTCTCTTCGGGAGAATCTCCTGGCTCCGTGGGAACGAGGTCCTCTGGGGGAAGATCATCCGAACCATCGGGAGTCTCTTCGGGAAAGTCTCCTGGCTCCGTGGGAACGAGGTCCTCTGGGGGAAGATCATCCGAACCATCGGGAGTCTCTTCGGGAAAGTCTCCTGGCTCCGTGGGGACTAGATCCTTTGGGGGAAGATCATCCGAACCATCGGGAGTTTCTTCGGGAAAGTCTCCTGGCTCCGTGGGGACTAGATCCTCTGGAGGAAGATCATCCGAACCATCGGGAGTCTCTTCGGGAAAGTCTCCTGGCTCCACTCCGCAAGAAAGGAAATTGTGAGACACTTCATGGATAGAGTGAGCTGCAAATTGAAACGCTTCGTAGCTATCTGGAAACTCAGAAGAAGCATTGTTCAATCGACCCTTAATATATTGGAGTTCATCAATCACACAAGCAAATCGGCTTGCAAAAATAGAGTCCATAAGATCGGTGATAGTAAACTCTACGAACATAACGAAAGTCACAAGAAGAAGCTCTGGAGGCCCCATGGGATGATAAATTGCATGACCCGAGTCTCCATCCATAGATGATGTGGTCAACTTGGAAATCATCATATCAAGTTGCCACTTGGCAAACTTTGCTTGATTCTTTTCTAACTGAAGACTTTCCTCCAACTCACAATCGTAGCAATCCCCATATTTGGTGATCTTCGAGTCCAGTTCCACAGAAGCAAAGGTAATAAACCTGTAAGCTTCAAAAAGAAAGTAATTCAATGCCTTTTCAACCTGAAGATTCGCCGAAGCATTGTCCATAATCACATGAGTCACTTCAGAAACTCTATGTATGGCCTTGCTCGTAAAAGTATGACTGTAATAAGGCTTGATATTCTGGAGGGATATTTCAATTCCCCTCATTAAGGCTTTGACAGAGCCCTCGTAGTTCCCATAGATAAGGTGCCTCTGAGCCTCTTTATGGGCACGCCTGAGAATTCTTAATTGTTGACGATACCAAGCGCCAGTATCACCTTGACTATTGCGAGCGACGAGTGCTTTGATACCCTCCCTAGGTGAGTAAGAATCAATAACTTCATCAGCCATAGATACATTAAAACCTGCAAAAATTAAAATAAGCGATATAATGATCGATTTCATTTTTCCTCCAATAAGTAGTGAGAGTACACAGGCCACGTGGTACAAATTCCATGGGAACAAATGTGAACCTCTACTAAAATCATCGTTTTGTTGCCTATTACGACGTACATCCCTGAAAATACCTACTGTCAAATTTATCTAAAGTACAAAGTCATAAGCCCCTTGTGCTCCGAAGGACTGTCTGTTGACAGACTGTGTAAACTCGCCCCCCCCCAGTTCGAGTTGTCACAATAATTCAAAACATAATATAATTATAAATATTAGAAAAAATTTTACATCCAAGCAAGTGAGCTATGAAAAATACTTATGATTATTATGCAATACGCCATGATTTTATGGGTCTATTAAAAATGGCCAAATTTAATTGTTGTCTAACAGTATTGGATCACATGAAAAAATTCATAGTTTAGGGGGACCCCATGAGTCTCTCTGAATCTCATCAAAGTTTGAAATATCATCAGAACTTGGAATTTCATCAAAATCTAGAGTCTCATCAAAATCTGGCATATCCACCATCGGCTCTCGCATAACAGAATCTAGAAACTTATCCCTAGACACCTTTTGAAGGGAAGGCTGCCTATCTTTAGTGGAGATAGGAGGGGGAGTTGAGGCAGAAGTGGAGGTAGAAGTTGTCGCTGAAGAAGCCCTTTGAGTGGAACCAGAAGAGGCACCGACGTTGGCCACAAATTTCCCTTGGGATTCCTTAAATAATTCCAGACCAGAAATACGAATCCATTTTTTCATCCCCGAGCACCAAGCAAAATCTGTACCACGAATAAAACCATCTTTCACAAGATCTTTCAACTCACTGCTTGAAAACAAACCCCTTTGAATATATTTCCCATCCTCATTTTTCAGAACCACCCAGTCACCACTGGTGTTTGGAGATTCAAACTGTGAAGCAAATTCCTTAAAAGTTCCCGCTCCCATCCAGTAGTCCTCACCCTCTCGACAAATAAGATCCAAAGCACCCATTTCATATTGATTGATGCGTCGAGACAATTTTTCTATAGCCACGGGCCCATAGACCCTGCCTCTCTCTAAAAAAAACCACCCTCTCATACAATCCCTTCCTTGTGATTTGATTTGTTATTGGTCTCGTATTCATTATCTTTTAATTTTAATTTCGCTTGCAACATAAAATACGTCTTCATAAAGTCACTCCCCACCACATCATATCCCAATATTTCATAAAGTTCTAACAAAGGCAGTTGCTTCTGCCTGTACTTATTATACAGCCGGTCCCCCAACATTTGTCCCAATATTCGAGAAGCCTCTAAATAACTCGCCTTACGTTGAGGCTTAAAGCCTGCCTTCTGTAAATCCTGATCCTGGGAGGCCAAAAGTTCTCTCACTCTTTGATCCAGACTCAACTGCAAAGCCTCACGCCCCTTATCATCCACATGGGAAGCTGCAAGCAGAGCTTGGATATCTTGCACAGACTCCGTTTTGCGACGATAATTAATCAGCTTACTCATAAAATAACTCACTCCCTCCACCCATATCGCAGAGAGAAAATTCTCAGGAAAGCTCCAGCACAATGACTTCCGTCCACTGAGCTTCCCATGGATGTACTGCCCCGCCATGGCGGCGGCATGATTGATCGTCCCCCGCGACAAATAAACCAATCCCTCACTGGGGAGATAAAAGCTTCTATCGTTACTCATAAGCCAATGGGCCAAGTCGAGTTCCTCAGAAGTCATTTTTGTAGGTAACAATTCCTCTAGATAGTCTTGATCCGCAGGGCAATAAACTGATAAATCGCTGGTATCGATCTCAATGCTAAGATCTCTAGCAAGAAATTCAATCAAAGACTGAACAGAGTCCGTGTAGTCGATGCCTTCTATGAGATCTTCCCCATCCAGATCCAGGTGTTTATCATGAGTTCTCTCCAGGTAAATAAGGTAGCTCTGCCATTTGACCCAAGGAGGGGAGGCCATGACGCAAAATCTTTCTCCAAACCTCTGCTCGGACCTCTCCCCTTTGGAATCATCTCCCCCACTGCGCATGACCTCTGGCCTGGACTCGGGGCTCTGTTCCGCCAGTTGAAAATAAAGTTGCTCCAAATTTTGATGAACCACAATGGGCCAATGACCTGTCAACTTGTGGATTCTTTGGGGAAGGTGTTCCCTGGCCAAGTGGTATTCACCCACAATTCCATAAATGGTACCCCCCTCTAAAACATGGGACATACCATAGGACACCAAGTGCTGAGCCATAATCTCATCCCTCTTCTCAAGAATGCCACCCATATCATTGTCATGGGAAAAAACCTCATTGATCCCCAGCACGGAAAGAGAGTGCTCCTTTGCAAAGTCCATAAGCCCCTTATAGTGAGACCATGGAAAACCCCAGTGGGCTTCCCATTGGATCTGTTCCAGAAATGTCTCGTCATCCACCTTATGGGAAAGATAATTGTCGATAAGAGGTTGGTGGCAAGACTCAAAGCACTCCAAAGCCAAAACCAAGGTCCCCGACCTTAGGGTCCTCGACCCCAGGGTCACCAATTGTCTCAAAATCCGAAGATGGGTTCTCTGGGACTGGGGAAAAGCATGAAAATCAGCGCCAAGGATCAAGGGAGAACTCCTTAAAGTCCCTATCATTTGAGATGGAGGGCATGCCTGCCAAGAACCTTTATGCTCATCCATAAACTTTGACCTATAGGCGGCAAGTTCTTTGTCTTCATGGCCTACGTGGAGTTTCACTTGTTTTTTGAGCTGGTCCAACAAAGCTCGGCGCCGCAAGAGCCAAGTTCCCATTTTTCTCCTTTGTTATCATTCATATCTTTTATTTAAGCGAAGTCTTTTATTGAAACGAAACCTTTTATTGAAACGAAACCTTTTCGGCGAACAGAACCCTGTAACACTCATATTCACTCATTCGGTAGAAAATATAATAAAATTTCCTTCAAACCGCTCACTTTCGTTGAGAAGGGCCTGGGCTGGATCCGTTTCATCACTAAAAAAACCCAAGAGCTCCAACTTGACGTGATAAACAAAACTATTATCATTTTCGGGAAGACTCTGGACATAGAACACAATGGGAAGAGTATGCACATCACTTCCTGGTGCCAAAACAGCATAGGTGTTGGGATCCACAAGATCGCAGGGGTTTTTATTCTCCTCATAAACACAATCCGAAGGAAGATATTCTTGGGTGGCCGTAGGAGCCTCACCTTTCCGGCTATTATTTTTAGATATCTCTAAAACAAAGCCCGTCACAACCAGTGTTTTACTGGCTTTATTTTCAATACTGAGAACAAAACTAAAGTGGGGAGGAGTTACCTCTTCGTACTCAATGGGGTTTGTTCCAGGAAGAGGGATCCTCTTCTTATTTGTCGACACTCGCGGCTTGCCATTGATACTTACTTTCACCTTAGACGAAAGTGTATTCGAGTCACCACAAGATCCACACCAAAAAAGAACTCCGCCCACCATGAGCACTTTCATCATGAAGTATCTTATTTTCATAAAAGATCTTATTTTCATGAAAGATCTTATTTTCATGAAAGACTTTATGCAAAAAGCCACCCAAAAAGCCAAAGTCAATTCCATAACAATAGCCCCCCGTGAATTGAACCACATATATTTATACTAACCATGATATTTAATACTAACCATATATTAACCCATATACTTATCATTAACATTTATTATTATAACTTCTGCCCCATAATTCTTGGAGTCAAGAAGAGAAGAAGTTCATTCTTATCTTTCTCATGGGAACGACTCTTAAACAGCCAGCCAAAAAAAGGAATGTCCTTGAAAAAAGGAACACCCACTTCTGAATCGCCCTCCCTTGTACTGTAAATTCCACCTATCACGGCAGTTTGCCCATGTTGCACCAAAACCTTGGTCTTTGCGGATCGCGAGTTCACAGACCTGGCAAGAGATGTAAGGTCCTCAAGAGCCCCTGGAAACTGGCGTGTCACATCCACATCCATGATAATTCCACCCGAAGAAGTGATCTGAGGAGTCACCTTGAGGCTGAGAGTCACAGGAGTTCTATTTACTTGAGTGGTTGTCACCCCATTGTTATTCACAGCACTCAAAGATAAAATCTCACCACTTTGACTGATCTCTGAGGCCTGTTTATTCAAAGTGACAATTCTTGGAGAAGATATCACCCTAGCCACACTGTCGGACTCTGCCAAGGCCAGAGCCGCATCCAAGTCACCGAGAAAATCTAAAGTTCCAATATTGAGGTTCATCACGGCGGTTCCACTCACGGTGTCTGCCACAGGACGAATACCTAAACTGGGAGTGATCGTCAAAGGACCTGAAGCTCCTGATCCCAAATTTGTCTGCGCTCCCGAAAGTCCCCAACTCACACCAAGGCTCTTGGAAAAAGCCTCCGTGGCTTCAACAACTTTACCCTCAATCATCACTTGCTCGGGCGGGGTATCAAGTTGCTTAATCAAAGCCGATACACGAGCGAGGACTTCCTTGGTGTCAGTGATAATCACCGAGTTTGTGCGAGCATCCACAGCCACCTTCCCCCTGTTGGGAGTTAAGAAAGGAGACACCTGACCACTTAAATTCTCCACCTTGGCATAACTCACTGGTATGACTCGAACCAAAACGGGCTGTAAAGACCTTTGCGACTCAATGATGGATTTAGAAGTCGCAGCCTCTTCTTGCAATTGACTGATGGAGGCAATGCGAATGACATTTCCCTGTCTCACATAGCCCAACTTATGGGTTCGTAACAAGATGACCAAAACCTGATCCCAGGGCACTTCCCTAAGATTCATGGTCACCTCTCCCTTGACCTCTTGGGAAACCACTAAATTAGCCCCACTTTCAGCCATGATAAAGTTAATGGCATCAATGATAGGCACACCTTGGAGGTTCATTGAAATTTTCTTTCCATAAAATTTATTGTTATTGACAAGAAACTCCTCCAAACTTCTCACTCCAAGAGGCTGTCCTCTAGACGAAGAGCTATTTCCTCCAACAGTGGGCACCTCTGAGTCGCCACCAATATCTCCATTTCCTCCAATATCTTCTCCAACACTCTCCTCAAAAACTTCCCCAGACTCCCCTTCCTCAGAGTCATTATCAGCAAGCAGAGTTCCTCCTCCATCTCCAGAGGACAAAACATAAATCATATTTCCCTCCTTCTGCACACTGGGACTCACCGAAGAATCCTTCAGTTGCACAACAACACTCACCTTACTATCTCCATCTTCCTGATAGGCATTGATGGCTCCAAAAGGTGAGGAGGAAAAATCCTTCATAATGAAAGGACGACGCAAACTCTCAGGCAAAAAAGCATTAAATATATCGACAGTGTATTGATTGGTGCTCTTATTAAAGCGAGTTTCATACTCCATCTCACCATCTCCAGTGATAGCCACTGTACCACCACCTTGATCCGCTAAAAACTGAATATTTGTTATGCCCAATCCACTTTCTGAAGCCGCATCTCCGGCATCTGCATATTCCTCTTGGCCTTCCTCTGCAAGAAAGTCATCTCCACCACCTCCCACATCTTGATCCACAGGTTCTTCAGCGAAATCCTCAGAATCAGAAATATCCTCCTCAACACCGGCCACTTCCTGGCCATCATCTTCAGCCCATTCTTCTTCTAAGGATTCTTCACCGGCAAATTCTTCTTCATCTAACTCCTCATCACCTTGCCCTACGCCCTCCTGGGCTAAGTCACTACCTTCCTCAAAGTCTGAATCGAGCTCAACATCACTGGATGCAATATCTCCATCATCCAACCCCTCACTAGTTTCACTGTCTTCTTCACTGTTTGCATCCTCATCAAAGTCGGCAAACTCATCTTCAAAATCCGCAAGTTCCCCTTCGCTATTGCCTTCTGCATCCTCTTCGTTATCAGTATCAGCCCAATCTTCACCAGCCCCCTCCCCCTCTTGATCGTCAAGGCCCTCAAGCTCTCCATCATCCTCGGCGTCATCTTCGGCACCAGCGTCTTCAGCAAGATCACCCACCTTTTCCTCCAAGGCAAACTCGTCACTTTCAGACGAAGAGAGGCTTAGCATGGAACACGAAACCCCACCACTTAACACACCTGTAAGAAGAACAATAAGATAGAAAGTATGTCTTGAAAATTTCATCCTTAAAACTCCTTCATATTTAACTTGCAACTCTTTAGAATTCTGCAGGGCTAACCTCTGGAAAGGCCCTTCACTACTTTTTTTTCAATCTCATAATTCTTGTTATAAAACTGGACTCTCCCCGAACTGAAACAGGCTCAACAACAACAACCTCCATCTCCCGAATGACTCCAATATAACCATTGTTCCTGCCTATTCTCTCATCTTTTTCCAAAATAAAATACTTGTTATCAGGAGACCGAAACATAGCCTTTGGATGGGTGGAATTCCATAAAATGCCAATAAGTTGGATCTGCTCAATATCCCACTTCCCCAAGGGAATCGACGGACCGGCTCCTTCACCGAATTCTGCCTCCCCCGGTTGAACTTGCTGATAAGGCTTAAAAGGATTTCGCCGGCCTTCCCCATCATATCTAAAGGGCTGGAGCAATGGGAACACTTCCTGCTCCCAAGCCTGAGCTGGCGAAAGTGAACCTGCCACAGGTCCTCCTCCAGAAGAAGGAGAAGTGCCCGTTCCGGGGGGGGGTGGAATATCTGTGCCAGGCGGAAGAGGCACGCCTCCTTCGGGGGGAGGCTCATTGGAAAAATCTGGCGGAGAAGGAGGAGGCACGCCTCCGCCGGGGGGAGGCTCATTGGAAAAATCTGGCGGAGGTGGAGGAGGCTCATTGGAAAAGTCTGGCGGAGGTGAAGGAGGCACGCCTCCGCCCGGGGGAGGCTCATTGGAAAAGTCTGGCGGAGGAGGCAAAGGGTCTTCCTCCTGTTGAGCCACAAGCTCACAAATTCCTAAAAATAAGAGAAGAAATGAAAGTGCAAAGGTCCACAAAATCGACCTCATTTCTCCCCCTCTTTTTCTTCTTTCTCTTCTTTACTTGGTATATATGTATACCCCACCACTGTGGCCGAAAGCTTCACCTCTGAACCACTTGTTCGACTCTCCCCTCGATAAGTCGCATAAGACATATTTTTCACAGTATAAATACGCTCCCCTTGGGTCAACTGGGCAAGAAAAGACATCATTTGGCCATAGGTGCCCACAAGTTCAATGCCCACAGGAATCTCCACATATAAGCCACTGGACGAATCCACTCGACTTTTACTACTAATACTCACAACCTTCGCCCCCACAGCACGGGCTGCCGATGACAAGTTTTTCACCAATTCCGAATCTGTTAATTTCTCAGGAATGTACTTAGCAACCCTGTTCATACTTTCGCCCATTTCCTCAGCGATTTTGGTAAGCCTACTGGCATCGGTAAAAGTGCCTTCTAAAATTGATATCTCACGACTCATTTTTTTTAATTCCTCCTCTGTCGAAGCAATGCGACGTGCCGTCTCTCCCCCATCATTAAAAAGAAGAATATAATAAGCTCCTGCGATACCAAGCCCAATCACCCCCGCTTTTAACGCCGTCATAGATTGAATTTTTTCAGTCAACCCCACTATGTGTTCTCCAATATGCAAGTCACTGTAAAGGATTTACCCTTTCCCGACCCCAAGGAAGATTCTATCAAGCGTACAGGAACAATTTTTTGAAAAACTCCCCCCTCTTCCAAACGAGAAAGAAACAAGTTAAAGTCATTGTCGGATAAAGCAACTCCTTCAAAGCTAAATTTTTTATTCACATAGTTCAATCGGGTAAACCAAACACGATCGGGAATAATGGTCTGCAAATAATCCAAGGCTTTGAGTTCGAGCAACCTCGACTTAGCAAGCTCTTTGAGAATATTCATTTTTTCTTCAAGAGAACTCACTCTCTTCTGAGCCTCTTTGGCCTTATCTGCATTCTTTTTTAGTTTCTCAAGCTTCTCCCGTGAAACATTCAAAAGATTATTCTTATTCTGATAAGTCACCTCAAGACCAACCAAACCCCAAAACTCATAAAAATACAGAGCCCCCACAATCCCCAGAAGAAGAGTCATGTTTACAAGGAGACTGGTGCGACTATCTCCACCACCCACTGAGGCCATAGAGGTACTTAATGTTGCATCTGCTTGACGGGCGGACACTCGGCCCCTGAGAAGGTTGACCCTAATCATGTTGTATCACCTAGCTCCCTCAACCCTAAACCAATAGCAATGGCTCCAAAATCCCGAGCTTGCTCAACCATATCCACTCCAAGAGCTTTTCCACACTTGATATGATTGAAAGGGTTTAATCTCACAGCCCCATAGGCATCTTTCATATAGGATTCGAGGCCAAGAGTTCGGCTCCCTCCCCCAGAGATATAACTCTCCTTCAACTCTTGGGAGCCCGTCCCCATATTGGCAAAAAACTCCATGGCGGATCTCAATTCTTCAAGAACCACCTCGTGGGTGGAGCCAATCACAGAAATGGCTTCATCAGGCGTCGCCTGGCCCATGGAAGCACTCATTTTAATGGACTCGGCCTCTTCCATGCTAATGCCCATGGCTCGATGCAAAGCTGAAGTATAAGCAGCTCCCCCAATGAGCATATCCCTAGAAAAGACAACCTGTCCGTTTTCTATAACTACAAAGTTGGTGGTGGTGGAACCAATATTAAAAAGACCAATGGGACCTGATTGAGGAACCCCACCATAATTCTTCTCAAAACAATTGGCTAAAGCGAAGCCCTCAACATCTAAAATGCGACAACTAAGGCCCGACATCTCCACAGCTTCAGCCAACTTAAAAATAGACTCTTGCATAGCAGCGACAAGCAATATCTCCATATTGTCATCACCCACAGTCCCTGAAGGTTCTAGTATTTTATAATCAATATTGACTTCGTTAATATCAAAGGGAATGTACTGTTCGGCCTCCCAGCGTATTTGCTCACTCACCAAGTTTTCTTCCATACTTGGCATTACAATGCGTTTCACCACCACTGATGAGCCCCAAATTCCTGCCGCCACCAGTTTTCTCTTTGATTTGAGGTCAGCAAAAGCCTGCCTCACCACATCGGCGATAAGTTCTCCCTCGGCAATCGCCCCATGAACCATGGCTGCGGGCGGTGTCGGCACCATGCTAAAGCTATTGAGAATCACTTGACGAGAAGAGACATCGAGTTCGGCCAGCTTGACAGAACTTGTACCAATGTCTAAACCTATGAGCTTTTTCTTTCCAAACATGACAACACCCACGCAAATCAGCACTTCTATTGGATAACTCATACTGAACTTCTTTTTCAGTCACTCACAGAA
Organism: Bdellovibrionales bacterium; assembly: GCA_965261545.1. GTDB lineage: Bacteria > Bdellovibrionota > Bdellovibrionia > Bdellovibrionales > UBA1609 > CBDHDF01. The sequence continues at coordinate 491,863 of CBDHDF010000007.1, forward strand.
CTCCCATTTAACAAAACTGAGAAGTTCAACAAACCTTACAAAAATTAAATCGAATTCGACATGAAATGTCAAACCCTAGTTTTCATTGATTTTTTTTAAAAGCTCAGGCCACCAACTTAAGTAGAGAAACATCCAAAAACATTGCAAAAAAATACTCTTACAGCAAAATAAAAACACCCCAGTACCACTCCATGATTTGCTCTCCCCAAAACATATACAAAAGAGCACCAAGGGCTAGGTACGGACCAAAGGGAATCTTTGTTTGCAAACCTTGCCTTGTCTTCATGGAGACAACAAGACCAACAATTCCCCCTGACAAAGAAGCTGCTAAGATGACAAAAGGAATTCCCTTCCAACCCAACAAAGCACCGATCCATGCCAAAAGTTTAATATCTCCTCCCCCCATCGCCTCCACTCGTTTCCAAGCATAATAAACATAAGCCACGCTCCACAAACTCCCCCCACCCAGTAAAAAACCCCATAGAGCATCCCAAAAAATCCTATCAGGATTGATCCAGGCTCCTAACAAACCTAGGATAATACCTGAAAGAGTAAAAACATCGGGCAAGATATAGTGATCAAAGTCAATAAAACTGGCTGTAACTAGACAAAAAATAAAAACCAAAGCTTCTAAAGTAAACCACTGCCAACCATACCAGAAAAAAGTGTAAGCAAAGAGAATTCCCATGAGGCATTCCACCACGGGGTATTTCCAAGAAATAAATGTGCGACAATAACGACACTTCCCAGCGAGGATCAACCAGGAAAAAACAGGTATATTATCAAACCACCGCACAAGTCTGTTGCAAGAACGACAAGCGCTTCGAGGCCGAATAACACTCTCTCCACGAGGAAGACGCACGATGACCACATTGGCAAAACTTCCCAACAACGCACCTAGAAGACCAAATATTGCAACAATAAATGCCTCTGGTAGAATCTGAAGACCTCCCATCAAGCGAAGTCTTTTTTGCTGAGAATAAGAGTTGCACCTAAGATGAACATCGTTCCCCAAGCCAAAACACTGAAGCTTGCAAGCCCCACTTGCCCCCAGGGAACTTCGCTGGAATATATAAAGATGGATCTCCAATTGTACCACTCAAGGTTGGGAACAAGAGCCAAAACAACTTTCCCAAAGTAGTAAAAAGCCATGGATTCGCTGGCCTCAGAAAAGTGCTTGAGGCTATTGAGCCAATGACCAATGAGAAAAAAGCCTCCGGCAAAAGTGACCACCATGATGGGCCGGGTAAAACAACTGAGCATCACTGTCATGGAGAGAAGAACACAGGACTCCAAAAAAATCCCAAACAAACCTACAAAAAAACGAATATTGATGGAGACATCTAGCTTCCAAAAAATAAAAAATAGCACGAGCGAGAGACCCAACATCATCGTAAAAATCACCAACAACAGCCCCACATATTTACCGGCAATAAATTGCACCTTTGTAATGGGACGAACTAAAATTGTAAATATGGTTTTTTTTTCTATTTCTTTGGCCACAAGGGTGCAGCCCACAAAAATGGACATCACCATGACACTTAGATGAATGGCTGTAAAACCAAAGTTCGCCGAAATACGACTCTGCTCAGCGTAACTCAATTGACCAAGGGCGAGACTTAAACCAATAAGCAACACGGCAAAGACCACCAGTCCATAAAGAATGCGGTCACGAATAATCTCTCGATAAGTGTTTAAAGCGATCATAAAAATGGAGTGCATAATAAAAAACCTACCTTATTTCAAACTCTCAACCTTTACGCCCCATGCTTATGGTCCATGCTTATGGTCCATAGTCAGTTCGACAAAAGCCTCTTCAAGACTCTTTTTTTGTACATGAATTCTTTCAATAACAAGATTCTGCCCACGAAGTTTGTCGATGCTTCTTTGAACTTCTTCTTGAGAGACGACCACCTGAGTTTTTCTCTCCCCATTTTCCAAAAAAGTGACCACTCTCTTTGAACTCAATTGCAAAAGAAAGCTCTCCATACTCCCATTAAACTCAACCGCACCCTTTTTAAGAATGACGAGGTTCTGACACAATCTCTCCGTATCGTGCAAGAGGTGGCTGCTAAAAAATACAGCCGTTCCCTGCCTGGCCGTCTCCTGAATGATTTCACTCAAATAATAACGACCATCGGGATCAAGACCCGCCATGGGTTCATCGAGAATAATAAAGTCAGGCTTGTGGATAAGCGCCTGGGCAAGACCAATTTTTTGTAGCATCCCCTTGGAGTAGGAGCGAAGAGGCTTATCTTTGGCATGGGTGAGATCCACCTTGGCCAAGAGAACTCGAATCCTCTCGTCGACCTCCCGACGAGATAGCTTCCCATCCATGCGGCCATAAAATCTTAAGAACTCAACTCCTGTTAAGTAATCATAAAAATAAGGACGCTCAGGTAAAAAACCAATTCTTGCTCGAACCTCCTTAGTCAATTTTTGGCCGTTAAAAAATGAAATTTGCCCCTTCTCCCAGTGACAAAGCCCAAGCATACACTTCAAAGTGGTTGTTTTTCCCGCTCCATTTCCACCCAAAAAACCCGTAATAACACCTGGTTCGACCTTAAAGCTCACACCCTTGAGAACCTTCTGCCGTCGCCCCCAAAAACCCACTGAATAAGATTTCTCTAATCCTTCAATTTCCAAAACATCCATGGACATGAAGATATTGTAATTAGAAATGAGATCAATGTGTACGACACAATTTAAACTTTATAAATTTTTGTGCTCTGCGTAATTAAGCCCCCATACAAGAAAGTGGCCCAAAAACTCACAAGAGATTCACAAAGTCTCCGAGTTGCCAGACGAACAAGATGTATGAAAACCTGTATTGACCCCACTTTTTCCAAAGGAGTTGGGCTTATCAGTGTAAATTTCTCCTATGGACACATGCTTATAATACTCCACCTTGTAGCGCATACAAAATAACTTATGGACCAAGCCCCTTCGTGCGGCCTCCAATTCTACTTCATCGGAAAAGCTCTTCAACTGCACCTTCTTAACCTCTTTTTCAATATATCTCACCGCCTGTGGAGGGTGAAAACAAAAAGAATTTGAAAAAACAAAACCTTCCTGATCAGCAATAAGGCGTGCCTCAAAAATATCACCCTTTGTGAGCCCATGAATAATGGGAGAGTCTTTGATAGTGAACTTATAACCAGAAAATATGTCTTTGATGTAAAGATCATTTTTCTTCACCTTAAGAAACTCAAATAAGCTACAGCGACTTGTCACCAACCTTTCATAAAGATCACTCCAAGCGGGCTTAAGTTTCAAGCCACTCTCCTTAAAGGTCCATTGAATAGGGGGTCTTGCCCAATCACCACAAGGGCGAACAAATAAATACCAATCTGTAAATTGAGCCACCTTAACTTCAAAATCTGGTGACATCTCATCAAAATTCCCTGCCCACTCACTAAAAGCCAATTTAGCCATAACCGCTTCCTCAACAAAAGGAGGCGAAGAAAAATGCTCCATGACTCTATCTATAATCATTTCATAACCCATTGATAATGGCCCTTTCACGATCTTTATTTATAATTTATTTTTATTCATTACAAATGAGGAAGAAGGACCTTGTCGGCAGCCCCCATAAGTATAGCAATCAAAGCCACCCGGGTCCACATTCCATTGCGCTCTTGACGCCAGTACATAGCACGAGGGTCATTATCAATCTGTCGATCGATTTCATCTCTTCGAGGAAGAGGGTGCATGATAATACAATCCGAAGCCATCATATCCAAGTGCTTTCGAGTCAAAGAAAACGGAGTTATCTTCTCCAAACCTTCACCTCTTCTTTTTCCATCTCTTCTTACATCTTCATCTCTATCTCTCTCCCTATCCCCATCTTTGCATTCATGATCCTCCATGATCCCATCCTCACTCTGACTCTTATACTCATCTTGAAGACGAGTCATATAAATCACATTGGCCTGGCAGATAGCTCCTTCAAAATCACAGGTCTCTGTAAAGTCAATTTTGTAACTTTCTAACTCACTTCTAAGATCGCTCTTCATTTTTAAATTTGAGGGAGATACAAACAACATTTTGATGCTATGAAACTGACACAACATCTTCGCCAACGAACGAACTGTTCTCCCTCGTTGGAGATCACCTACAAAGCAAAACGTCTTTCCATCCACCTGGTCTGGCCCCTTAAAACTACGCATAATGGTGTACATATCTAAAACAGCCTGGGTGGGATGCTCGTCAGGCCCACTTCCAGCATTAATAATGGGCACAGGACGAGGTGTTTGATCTAAATGAGCTGCCGTACGATCACAAAGTCCTGCAACTGGAGATCGCATAATAATCAAATCCACATAGCTAGAAAAAGTTCGAATGGAATCATGGATATCCTCACCCTTGACCTCGGAACTCGTCGAAGGGTCGCGAATCTCCAAGGGCTGCAAACCAAGAATGTAGCAAGCGGACTGAAAGGAGAGAAAGGTTCTCGTAGATACCTGAGTGAAATACAGCATCGCTCTCTTATCACTCAACAGACCCCTCAAATAAAGTAACCCCTCCCTGTGCTTATCAAACTGACGAATTCGATTGGTGAGATGATAAATAAATTCGAGATCCTGCCGGCCAAATTGACTGGCCCTTAGAACATGCTTTAAGTACAATAGTTCCTCCTGTTGGTAGATCTTGTGGAGGATGCAGATGGTGTCGTGGAGGGCTCTATGGATTGTATGGATTGTAAAGTTCGCACAGTGAGTGATTCAACTTTTGAATGAGGTATAGCTTCCAAAGCCAACATCACCGCTTCATGAGTTGAAAAATAAGTGATCCGATTTTCCACCAAAGCACGACGAAAACCTTTGAGTTCCTGACTGCGATCCGTACAAGCCACAAAGGCAAGCTTTCCCGATTGCATAAATTCACAAAATGACATTCCCAATTTCTTTAAGACCGAACTCAAGGTCCATGAAAAGTCATGGGATGTCACTTTTTCCATTTCTCCCACGAGCGCCACCTCAAAGCCCAATCCCCTCAAACGAGAAGCCACTTGAAGTCCCATATCTAACTCATCCTGACCATAAGCCACACAAGCCCAACCCTCACCTACAAGTCCATTGGATACCGAAAGCTGAGCCTTTGCAAAAGCCTTTCGCCAATCCTTGTCCCATCCCATAACCTCCCCTGTGGACTTCATCTCAGGTCCTAAAAGAATATCCGAATGAGGAAACCGAGCAAATGGAAGCTGAACCTCCTTCACAGCATAGTGAGTGGGGGCGGAAGAATCTGTGGGAGCCCTGGCTGTGGGACCCTGTGGCAAGTGAAACTCCGCAAGCTTGTGGCCCACCATCACCTGGGCCGCCACCTTCACCAAGGGAATCCCTGTGGCCTTGGCCACAAAGGGAGTTGTTCGTGAAGCCCTGGGATTGGCTTCCAAAACATACAGCTCTTCATCCTTCACCGCATACTGAATATTAACCAAGCCCACAGCCCCTAGGGCCTTTGCCAAGCGACAGGTACTCTCCTTGATCTCCAACATTATTGAAGTCGAAAGGCTTATGGGAGGAAGCACGCAAGCCGAATCACCAGAGTGAACCCCTGCGTGCTCCACATGCTCCAACACACCTGCGATGAATACCTCTTCCCCATCGCAAATGGCATCCACATCCACCTCTATGGCTTGATTCAAAAAACGCTCGACCAAAATGGGCCCATTCATCACACTCTGACCATGCTCAAACAAATATTTTTCAAGATCCTCATCCCCCTGCAAAACAGCCATGGCCCGCCCACCAAGAACATGGGAGGGTCTCACAACCGCAGGGTAATCAATCTTCTCTTTGATGGCAGAGACCATGCCATCCAAACCATGGCAGATCATGTTCTTAGGTTGCTTTAATCCCAGCCTGAGAATAAGAGGCCCTGAAACCTCTCCCTGTCCTCAGCTAAGTCGATACTCTCCGGAGAAGTCCAAATGATGGGAATTCCCTGATCTTGAAGAAAGCCCGCAAGCGCTTAAGGGGTGTCTGCCCCCCCAATTGCACAATCACACCCACAAGTTCACCATTTTGCTGCTCACGGCGAAGAATTTCTAAAACATGTTCACGGCTCAAGGGCTCAAAATAAAGCTTGTCCGATGAGTCATAATCCGTAGACACAGTCTCTGGATTGCAGTTTACCATGATGGTTTCATAACCTATGGAGGACAGGGCCTGCGCAGCATGAACGCAGGTATAGTCAAACTCGATCCCCTGCCCAATGCGGTTGGGACCACTGCCAAGAATCACCACTTTACGCCGCCCACTGGGTCCAGCTTCACATTCAGGCTCCATAAAGCCGTTTCCCTCATAAGTGGAGTATAGACAAAAAACAGAGGATTCAAACTCAGCAGCACAGGTATCCACGGCCTTGTACACGGGAGAAACCCCCTGTTGATGACGTCGAGCCCTTACATCTTCCTCCGTCAGATGAGTTTCCACTCCATGGGTTTTCGTCCCATGGGGCTCCTTGACCTGAGTCAACTGAGCAAGCCGGGCATCAGAAAAACCCATCTTCTTGCACTGCACCCAAGCCGACTTATCCTTGGGTAAACCACTGCGGAGAATCTGATCTTCGGCTCTCACAATACGCTCAATTTCTTGTAAGAACCACATATCAATGGAGGTGATTTCTTGAATTTCCTCCAAAGAAAAACCCTGGCGCATAGCCTCTGCTGTTATAAGAAGGCGATCGGGCACGGGTTGCTGTAAAATGCGGCGAAGAATGGAGCACCTTTCCTCAGACTGAGTAACCCCCTCTAGTTCCTTTATGGGAGGTGCTCCTAAACCTACAATTTCGGATCTCTCTAGAGAGTCAAAGCCCTTTTGAAGACTCTCCCCAAAGCTACGCCCTAGAGACATCACCTCCCCCACGGAGCGCATGGAGGTCGATAAGAGAGGAGTTGTATCCATAAATTTTTCAAAATTAAAACGCGGGATTTTTGTCACCACATAATCAATGGCAGGCTCAAAGGCTGCCGGAACCAAATGAGTCACCTGATCCCCAAGATGACCCTGATGATTCCCATGGCTATAGTCCCCCTGACGATCCCCCCCATAGCTCTGAGAACTACAATGATCCTGGTGACCTTGGTGGCCTCGATGCCCCTTAGATGTCTCACCCACAAAACTCCCACCTGAGGAGGGAAGAGGAGGTTTCTTCACAGCCGAATAGGACAATTCGTCAAGAGTGTAACCAAGGGCGAGTTTTGCCGCCACCTTCGCAATGGGAAACCCCGTGGCCTTAGAAGCAAGAGCCGATGAACGAGAAACTCTAGGATTCATTTCAATGACAAGCAAACGACCATTCCGTGGATTCACTGCAAACTGAACATTGGAACCCCCCGATTCCACACCCACTTCCCTCAGCACAGCAATAGCAGCATTGCGCATGATCTGAAACTCCTTATCTGTAAGGGTCAGTGCGGGAGCGACAGTGATGCTGTCCCCGGTATGAATTCCCATGGGATCTATATTCTCAATAGAACAAACAATCATGGCATTATCATTTCTATCCCGAACAACCTCCATTTCATACTCTTTCCACCCAAGTACAGACTCATCAATAAGCACTTGGTGAGTGGGGGATACCTCCAAGCCATAGCTGACGATCTCTCGAAGCTCATCCATGTTTTTGGCAATCCCTCCCCCTTGCCCTCCCAAAGTAAAGGAGGGGCGAATCACAGCAGGAAAACCAATAAAGCCCACGGCCTCAATGGCCTTCTCCAAAGAAGAAACCATGGTGTTCCGTGGAACCTCAAGACCAATGCGAGACATAGCCTTGTTAAACATTTCACGATTTTCAGCCTTTTCAATAGCCTCAGGAGTCGCTCCAATCATTTGGACATTGTGCTTTTCAAGCACTCCCAGCCGCACCAACTCCAAGCTACAGTTGAGAGCTGTCTGCCCTCCCACTGTGCTAAGAAGAGCTTCGGGCTTTTCAATTTCAATGATCTTTTCCACCACTTCAGGAGTGATAGGCTCCATATAAGTGGCATCTGCGACCTCAGGATCTGTCATGATAGTTGCTGGGTTGGAGTTGATCAAAATAACTCTCAGCCCCTCCTCTCGCAGAGCCTTGCATGCCTGAGTCCCCGAATAATCAAACTCACAAGCCTGACCAATGACAATCGGGCCTGCTCCCACCACAAGTACCGAGGAAATATCTATTTTTTTATCCACGCTTGGATTCCCTTTTTTGTCCATCTTGGGTGCCTTGGTTTATCCACCTTGGATCCCTTTGGACTTTTCAATCATCTTGTAAAAATCTTGAAATAAATAATAGCTATCGTGGGGGCCAGGAGAACTCTCGGGGTGGTATTGAACAGCAAATGCGTACTTATCCTTACGACGAATTCCCTCTACACTCCCATCAAAGATGGATTCATGGGTAATCTCCACATTTTCAGGAACATCTTTTCTGCTCACACAAAATCCATGGTTTTGGCTCGTGATCTCAACCTTATTGGTGAGGAGGTTCCTCACAGGGTGATTCCCGCCACGATGCCCACGGTGGAGTTTCACCGTCTTGAGCCCAGAAGCAAGGGCGAGAAGCTGCTGACCTAGACAAACACCAAAAAGAGGTATGTTGCGCTCTAAAATACCCTCAATGACCTGACGCACATACTCGGAAGTCTTAAAGGGATCCCCCGGCCCATTGGAAAGAAAAACACCATCGGGCTTGTACAGAACCAACTCCTCAATGTGAGTGAGAGCAGGTACCACAGTGACCCAAAAGCCAGACTCCACAAGACAGCGGAGAATATTTGTCTTCACCCCATAATCAATAACAACCACATGGTATTCACCACTAGGGTTGAATTCGCCACTATGTGAAGATTTATAATTCTTTAAAGGTTCGCCACTATATGATGAAGATTTATAATTCTTTAAAGATTCGCCACTGTGTGAAGATTCGTAACTCTTTGGCCGGTCCCGAGACCATCTATAGGCTCCTTCCTTCCAAGAATAAGGCTCTTCCATACTCACCTTGGCAGCCAAGTCCTTACCCAAAAGGGTGGACTCCCCCTTGACTTCTTCACACAGATTAACCACAGAAACCACTTCACCTGGGGAAGCAAAATAGATCATGGCGCTACGAGCGCCCTTTCTTCGCACATTGCAGGTAATCGCCCGAGTATCTACTCCACAGATACCCACAATTGCCTGCCCCTCCAGCCAAGAAGTAAAAGACTCTGATGCCCTAAAATTCGATGGAACCGTAATAGGTTCCCTTAAAATGACCCCCTTGCAGAAGGCCTGCCGAGACTCCTGATCCCAGTCATTACAACCCACATTGCCCACATGAGGAAAAGTAAAGTTAATAATCTGCCCGGCATAGGAGGGGTCTGTTATGATTTCTTGATACCCCACCATAGAGACGTTGAAGCAAACCTCTCCTTTAGCCTTGCCTCGGGCCCCCTGTCCCTTACCCAGCCAAAAATCACCATCAGAAAGGACAAGGACCGCATCAACAATTTCATTGGCCGTAAAAGAAATAAGCGACTGTTGAGGCGCCATTCCCATTTGCGGAATCGACGAACATGAACTTGGACTTGGCTGACTCGACGTATGTTGATTCGAAGGTTGATTCGAAGGAAATGGGTTTGACTGAAATTGACTTGAAACACCCTTCGCCACAGTGACTACAACACTCTCTCACTTTGGATAAAGAATCAATAAGAATCATAGCCTCCATTCACCCATTTTCTATGCACCGCAAAGGAGTCCTCTTTGTATCATGGGGGAATTCCACAGGGGGATAGACCTTCACCCCCTCCATGCTAGAAACCCTATACCCATGAACGACAGGAGTTCCATAGCGCCTGCGAAACTCCATCCCTTTCATCATCTTGTAGTTCATTATAGGAGTTCCCATCCACTGCTTGGGAAACACCACCAAAGACCTCCCTAAAACTTCTTCACCTTGAACCGCCCTTCGTTGAACAGTGAGGTCACTGGCCCACACCCACATGCCTTGCTCCCTCTTAACGTAAGAGCCCATGGAGTGAGATATTTCCTTTGAACAATAAAGTCGAGGAATATTCACCCATATTCTAAGACTTACAGTTTGATGGGGTGGAAGCTTTATGAAAAAGCCATGCTCTTTCCTCTTACCACGACCATCCTCTTTTTTCTTCACCAGTCTCTCCACCAAAAAAACAGGATCCCATTGAAATTCAGCCTCTTTAATGAAGTCCGCCACGGGAGTAACTCCATTGACTTTAGCAGCCTCAATGGGCCAGTAGTGGACAGAGTGAGGGTAAGAAGAAGTCGACGTAGCAGAGGACGTCGCCGCAGGAGAAGTGTCCGGGACCCACAAGTGAAGGGGCACAGGGTGAGGGTTGTGTATGTGAAGAGCCTGCACAGGCACTCTTTGAGCCACCCCGGGTCGATACCCATGGGGAACCAAGGGCTGCTGACTGATCTCTGCTTGTAAAACGGGAAACTCAAGCTTGAAATTCTTTGAAAGAAATTTCACATAAGAAACATTCCCATGGAGCCCCTTGCTCTCCTTGCCCTCCTCCCGTTTCTCAGCCACCACAAATCGACACTCTCTTTGAGGCTCGCTCAGAAGTTCTATCAAAAAATGCTCTCCATACTTGGAGGCCAAAAGGGACGGAATATCTTCTTCTATAAATTCTAGGGGAAGGGGGGAGATTTGAAAGGCTTCACAAAAGAGATAAGACCGCCAGAGGTCTGTTTTTCTGATATTTTCAAAGATTTTTGCAAAACCGCTTATTTTTATGATTTCGCCCAACTTTGGCTCTGATACAAAAACAGGTATTTGAGAAGGCTGCATAGACTCATAAATATCAGAGGATCCGAAAATCGAAATCTCTCTAAAATCAAAAGAATGTTTGACCCCATCTTTATTTTCAACAGTAAAGTCCATATTACAAACCATGAGCAGTTTCTCGTCTTGACCAAGGGGGAGGTGAATATCCTTGTACATTTGACGTGGAATAAGCTCCCAAAAGTTCAACCACGGTCTAAGTTCTCTCACCCAAGACTCTTCCACAGGCTGTAGGTGGGGATCATTGCTTCTTCTCTTCCACAAAAGTCTCTTTGCACCACCACGGCCCATGGAAGATTTACCATCTCTCCACTCCTTGATAGAACCCACAGAATTTATAGAATCCACAGAGTGGTCAAGCCTTCCCAGACCCAATTTGGCACTTTGCTCCCTTGTGTAACATGAACTTTTTATAGCCAAGATGGCTTTGGCGGGGATTTCTAAAAACCTTATTCCATAGGTTATCTTGAGAGGAGGAGTGGCGGCTTCATTAAAGGTTTTGACAGGCCAACTCTGACTTTGATCTTTGTGGGTGAACACCTGAGGCTCCTTACTTGAATTCGTGGCCATTTTTATACACAACATTTATAGACTATCTTTATATTTTTTCATAACATGCCCTTCTCCTTCTGAAAAATCATTATTTTTTTAGAAAATTCTCATAAATTACTATTGCCTCCCTTTATTTTGTTGTGTATAAATTATACACAACACTAGTGAGAGGGGAAATATGAGTTACATCAGAAAAATAAAAAAAATGGAAAAACATATTTAGCAGAAGTAGAAGGTAAGAGAATTAATGGAAAAGTAGTACAGAAACATATTCGTTACATTGGGAAAGAGGTAGATGAAAAAAAGGTAATATCGATATCATCTGATGACCTTCAAGTCAATGAGGTGAAAGTATATGGACCATTATTGGTTTTAGATAGTATTTCTAAAAAATTAGAACTACAAAATATGTTGGGGTCTTACTCTAATGAAATATTAAGTATGGTATATGCCCACTGTCTAAACTATCAGAGCCTAAATAATATGCCTGAATGGTTTGAGAGAACAGATTTAAATAATATATTGGATTTAGATGGTTTAACAGAATATCGGTTGCTAACATCTCTAGATACTTTAACTGAAAGTAAGATAGAGTCTATTCAGAGGAATGTATTTAATGTTGCCAAAAGAAAATATAAGCTGTCTTTGCGAGGAATGGTGTATGATGTTACTAATACATATTTATATGGGAAAAAATGCACAATAGGAAAGCTAGGTCATAGCAAAGAAGGAAAAAAAGATAAACCGCTTATTCAAGTAGGTCTATGTGTAACTCAGAAAGAAGGGGTTCCTGTTTTCCACAAGACATTTGATGGAAATATTGCCGACAGCAAAACCCTATCTGGCAGATTTAAATAATATATTGGATTTAGATGGTTTAACTTGTACAAGAATTCTCTCACTATAATCTCCGCTCAGGTCTTCTTGTGTATGATAGAGGAATTCCTTCTGGAGAAAACCTAAGAGAGGTCAAGAAATTGGGGTGGAACACGCTATGTGGAGTTCCAATGAACAGTAAAGAAAAAAGCACAGTCCGAGAGGTTATAAATGATGGTGGGATAAAAAATGTTTCAAATATGATCCCATTAGAGAAAAGAGTATTCTCATAGGTGTTCGTGGTTTTTTTCTAATTTTAATTCCGAATTAATGGAAATACTTTTCAAGCCTCCTTTTTTACATAGAGGGAAGTGGGCGATTTATAAATATTTATAGATGGTATTTTGAGAAATGGACGCAGATTGACATTTGATATCCACGACAAGCCATGTGTTTTAAGAGACTTAATTGTGTAACGAAAGAACTGTGGACTTTTGGGAGCCTGTAAACTATTTTGTGTAACTGCCGAATCATATTAGGATGAACTATCATCCTGAAAGGAGAAGGCAGAATGGATATCAAGACAATAGGCAAGGAACTAGCGAAGAACGTCAAGACCCAAAAGGATTTATCCGACATAACGGGTCAACTGATGAAGGTTGTTTTAGAGACGGCCCTTAATGCGGAAATGGACGATCACCTAGGTTATGAGAGGCATGAGAAGTCTGAGACCCGCAAATCCAACACTCGCAATGGTTACAGTAGAAAGACCATAAAGGGAGAGAAAGGCGAGGTGGAGCTTCAGGTCCCCCGTGACCGAAGTGCCTCCTTTGAACCTCAAGTCATTCCCAAGGGTAAGACTCGTCTTGAGGGCTTTGAAGACAGTATCCTGACCCTCTATGCGAGGGGAATGACGACCAGGGATATTCAAGGAGCTATCAAAGACCTCTACCATGGTGCAGAGATATCCCACTCAGTGATAGCCAACGTGACGGATGCTGTTATTGATGAAGTTACGGCTTGGCAGAACCGCCCCTTGGATAGCACTTACCCTATCGTATTTTTGGACTGTATCGTGGTGAAGGTCCATCAAGACAAGAGAGTTATTAATAAGGCGATTTACCTAGCTCTTGGTATTACAGAGGAGGGTCAGAAAGACTTGTTGGGCCTATGGATTTCTGAAAATGAGGGTTCAAAGTTTTGGTTGAGTGTTTTGACTGAGCTGCAAAATCGAGGGTTGAAAGATGTATTTATATTTTCTGTAGATGGTCTTACAGGTTTTCCTCAAGCCATTTCAGCGGCTTTTCCCAAGTCTAAAGTGCAACTGTGCATTGTCCATATGGTCCGCAATTCCCTTCGCTATGTTCCTTCCAAGGATATGAAAGCTGTCGCCCAAGACCTCAAGTCCATTTATGGCTCTACGACTCTGACAGAAGCTGAAAAGGCCCTTGAGGAATTTTGTACCAAGTGGTCTTCAAAGTATCCTAATATTGAAAAGTCTTGGCGTAGGAATTGGGACAATCTCATCACTATTTTCGATTATCCGGATGAAATCAGAAAGATTTTTTATACCACAAACGCCATAGAGTCGTTAAATAGCGTGATCCGCAAGGCGATCAGAAATCGTAAGATATTTCCCAGTGATCGGTCGGCTTTAAAAGTTGTATATTTAGCGATAAAAATGGCCTCTAAGCGATGGACACGACCATTACACAACTGGAAGCCAGCCATGAACAGGTTTGCCATTGAATACGGTGACCGTTTTGACAACTAAGTTTTTTAATAAGGTCCACCACCTGCCTTATAAGGGGGCTTAAAAGCCCCTCTAAGGCGTTGACAGAAGTACTGGAATACCGAGACTATGGTTAGGGTAATATAGTATGGGAACCTAAATACATGCCCTCTTGGTGCAGATTTGGGTTTCCATTTTTTTTCATATTTCATCCCAATTCTGGTATTTCTCGAATATCCTAAGTTAAAAAAAATAAAAAAAAGGGGGTAATATAGTATGGGAACCTAAACACATGAACCCTTTGATGAGATTGGAATTTCCATTTTTTTGAGAGAGCCATTGCTGATTTTTTTTCAACCAAGATGATAATTATTTATTTGAGTTCTTTCCAGTTCTGATATGATCCCATTACGGCTCCATAATACAATCAAAAGTCCAGAGTAACTAAAGAGGCCATTATATAGACCAGCGAAGATGTCCACCTCCCCATTAACTTATAATGCATTGTGACTGACAAAATCGCTTGAAGGAAAAAATGTCAATTATACATTGACGAATAATATGGGACTGTGCTTTTTACCAGGAGTGGAGCCACATAAGTGGCTTTAAGATTTAAGAAAAAAATTGCAGTTACACAATTATTTTTACAGTCCCACTTTTGGGAACAACAGAATTTAAATTTCTTTCCACTTCCGCATGGACAGGATTGATTTCTTCCAATTTTTTCGCTTTGGTCATTTTTCTGCTGTGATGCAGACATATCTTCAGTTACAATTTTTTTTTGCTTTTCATCTTCCAAATCCTCATCCAAATTATCAAAAAGAATATCTCCTAGATTCTGGTGAAAGTAACGATTTTTAAATTGAGATATGAGCATCATAAAAATACATGTAAGAACCAAAAGTGTGAGTGAAGCAAAAAACAAAGAAGATGCTTGCATCTGAGTTAATGGGAGGATGAGTGCCAGTAAATAACCAAATCCAAATACCAATAAGGAAATAAGAAGAGATATAAAGGATCCCAAAGAAAGTAATATTAAAAGTCCAAAAATCATTGCTATTTTTTGCTCCTGTCGAATACAATGAATCCGCATAGATACAAGTGAGTTATCTACAGACTTAATGATTCTCGCGTTAGTATCTTAATAGGTCAAGATTAATTGGAGGAAATTTTTATTTTTTAAACGCAGGGGGCAAATATGAGCACGGAAGCTCAAACACTTAAAACGATCAAAAAATGTTTCAAGAAAGTTATTCCTGAAAAGGACTCTCGGGCAACCATTCCACCTCTTGAGTTTATTGTGGCTCTTGTCTTGTCATTCCAGGGAGACTCTAAGACATATTCAATAGAGGGAATTAGGAGGTTTATGATAAGTCATTTAGGATTAAGAATTGAAAGACACAGCTTCTGGGAAAGACTCTCTAGAAAAAGATTAAAAGAGCTTCTGAGTAAACTGGTTGAAATGCTCATGATAAAGCTATCTCATGGAGCTTTTCATGGGAGCAAAGCCATATTATTACAACTGGGAGTCTCAGACGTTCTTCTTGTTGACTCAAGCACAATAAGCCTTTGGGATGGAGCATCTGAGAATTTTCCAGGGACAAGAACAAACGCAGGAATTAAATGGCACGCTTGTTTCAGTTTATTCAGTGGTATAATGACTTGGTTCGAATTAACTCCGTCTTCCACTAACGATAGGAAGTGCTTTCCTGATATAAAGGAACTCGTTGGAAAATTAGTCATCTTTGATTTGGGATATTGGGACTATGGCTTATTGTCATCTATTCATGAAGCTAAAGGATTTTTCTTGTCTAGAGTGAAGTCAAATGCCTCTATTCTTATTGATGCTGTTGTTGAAGGTTTGCCAGATTACTATGTTGGAAAAGAGTTCTCTGATATTAAACTCAAGAAAAAAAACGATGTTGTTGAATTTATAGGCAGTGTCTTGTCCAATGGTAAATGGGTAAGTTTGAGAATTGTAGGCTTCTGGAATTCCTCCGAAAAACGCTATCATTGGTATTGCACGAATTTAGATGTGGCAGCGGAGTCCATATATCCAATTTATCGTTTACGTTGGCAATGTGAACTTATTTTCAAATCTTGTAAGAATTCTTTGAATGCAAATCAGATCACCTCAAACGATCAAAATATCATAGAGAGTCTTCTTCTTGCTTCATTAGCGGCTCACCTCACATCAAGTGTTGTTTTGAGGATAGGAAGAACTAAACTCAATAAGGAACAAAATGACTCCACATCGTTTCAAAGAGTTGCTAAGGTTACCGTCTTATTAGCCTCTGATTTTATCAAATATCTCCTAAGCTCATCTCAAAAGTATTTAAATATTTTGATAGAGAAGATCAAGATATTCTCCCATGAAATTTATGACACAAACTACCGACGGCGAAAAACATCAATGAATATGGCTAAAAAGGTCTTGCTATGAAAGAATAAAAAACCACGAACACCTATGAGAGTATTCTATATAAAAAAAGTAGACTATTCATTTAACAGAGTTAAAGGAAAGTTGGCTATTTGTTATAATGATCGGAAAAGAGTTGAAATACAAGAGTCTCGTCATCGTGAGATACAGCATGCTCAAAAATCATTATCTAAAGGGAAACCTATTAAGGCATGTTTAGAAAAGTATTTTACCCCCTCAGGAAGGATAAGGAAAAATATATTGGAGAGTGACGAAGAGATTGATGGATATTTTTGCCTTTTCTGCACAAAAAATATTCAAAACAAAGAAATGATAAAACTATACTTTGATAAAGATATAGTAGAAAAATCTTTTCGTACTTTGAAGGGAGTATCTAATTTGCGTCCAGTACGTCATTGGCTTTCAAATAGAGTTACTTGCTGGGCAAATCACCTGGAACCCGTCCCTCACAAATCGCCTGAACTATTTTCAAATGATTGGGGTGCCCAATCATAGAAAGCGACTGAGACAAGTGAGGTGGGTCGACTTGAGTGAGTCGAAAGGACTTTAACTCCATAATACGAGAGTAAGACTCTGCAACCCTCTGAGCTAAGGTGGGGTCTGAATCAACAGCCGAGCGAAGACTTTCAAGAGCCACTCGAGGACTCTCAGGCTTGTTGCAGTAAAGCAAAATATCACAACCCGCCTTTAAAGCTTGGATGGGAATGTCCTCACCCTTATGGTGAAGGCTAAGGGCTCCCATGTCCAAATCATCACTGACAATAAGGCCCTTATATCGAAGCTCTTCTCGTATCAAATCTTGTAAGAAGAACTTTGAGAAAGTCACGGGAGACTTTTCATCTATATTTGGAAAATGAATGTGAGCCGTCATGATAAGATCAATTTTAGTGCGAACAATCTTTTTAAAAACAAGTAACTCTCGATTTCTCAAGGTTTCCAAGTCGGCAAGCTCCACAGGAAGTTCCTCGTGACTATCAACTGTCGTGTTGCCATGGCCAGGAAAATGCTTGGCACAGGGTAAGATATCCGATTTAATATACCCGCGAGCGAGGGCAGAAGAAATTTTACTAACAACTTCCTGGGTGATCCCTGGAGAACGGTCTCCAATGACTTCATTGGCCTCGTTCATAAGAATATCGGCACAGGGGGCAAAATTGAGATTAATACCCACAGATTTGAGTTCTGCGCCCATACAACGGGCAAAATTAAAAGCTAGCAAGGTCGAATCTAAATCAGCCATTTTCCGAACAGATGGCCAGGAAGTAAAAGGAGGCTGAAGCCTTTGAACTCTTCCACCCTCCATATCAACACCTATAAAAAAGGGGGCCTTTTCTGGAAGTTGGTACCTTAAAGCTTGCAGTTGACTACAGATTTTATGAACTTGCTCTGGTGATTCACAATTTCTTGAAAATAAGATGACACCACCCACATTGTTTTGGATGATAAAGTCAACCTCTTCCTTAGTGAGTTCTGTGCCAGAAATTCCTATAATAAATAATTGACCTATTTTATTATCTTTATCTTTCATTGGGACCACCTACGTTCGAGTTTGCTCATTCATTAAAATTATGTACTATAAGAAAGAGTTTGACAACATATCATTTTCCATGAATTTGCTAAGCCCTCTAACCCTTCTCATCAAGCTTATGAGACTTGTCAGACAACCGAGCTTTAGGACGAACGCGATGGATAGAACGAGGGTCGGCAAGGCGAGTGGGATAGGTGGAGCGTAATGGACGAGCATCACCTTGAGATCCTCCTGGCCCTAAAGGTTGAGCCGGTTGAGAGTGGGAGGACAAAGAGCGAGAGGGAGTCGTCGAGTGAGAAGGCATAAATTGTTGAGCGTAGACATTTTGCTGTCCTTTCGGTAGACCTCCAAAAAGAGCGGCGATTTTTTTATGGTTGATTTTATAACCCTGCTGAGTCACCCTTTCAAAATCGGTGATTTTTGTAGAAATCTTTTGCACAGGGGATTCTGTAGACAAAATATCACCTTTAGGACCTACAATGCTTATAAAGTGAACTCCATTAAACTTGTTTATCAGCTTAAATGCCTTCAAACGACTTATATAGTAAAGGGATTTTTCAATATAAGCTTCACCAAGAACAACTTTGCCCTCCTCTTCAGAAATGGCAGAAAATGTAAACTTAACCCCCTTTCTGTACCCCTTGTTGAGCATAAGGTACCCTAAAAAGGTGCTAAGAAAGGCTCCCTCTGGAAGCCTCTCTTGAATCCTTTCCTTAACCCCTCCATCACTTCTATAACCAATCATCCTATTGTTTTTAAAGTAGGCAACGATTTTTTTTGTATGGCGAGGACCTTCGTCGGTATAGCGATAAGAAATGGGTCGAAAATCTTCCGTACACCTTGCTCGAAGCGTTTCTATGACTCCTCCTAAATTGGAAGAGGTTTGAATATAGTAGGTTGAAATCAGTTCTTTCTTCTGGAGATCATGTTCATACCTTTGAATAATAAAGCCCTCAGGCTTTGAGTCTGCAAAAATCTGCGCATAACTCTCAAAAAGAGTGGCTCCTAGGGCTGGTGAGGTCACCATAAAAGCCATCGAAACTATAGAAACCATCAAAACTAAGACAAAAGCTATGAAGACCTTTAAAGCTTTGGTATGATACATATCTGATGATGTGGCACTTTGACTCTTTCCTATCACTTGATGACCCCCCCCTTTTTTCTCTCTTAAACTCTATCTTAAATGAATGGAAGCGACTTGCCAACTCCCAAGGGCAAATGGCCATTTTTGTCGCCTTGATCTTTCAAGTTCTCTTTGTCTTTTTCGCCATGGCTATCAATGTCGCTCTTGTGGTCCACGATAAAATCAATCTCCAAAATGCCACAGACCTTGCCGCCTACTACGGGGCCCAAAAGCAAGCTGAAATGCTCAATATCATGGCTCACAAAAACTACCAAATTCGTCAATCTTGGAAACTTCTCACATGGAGATATCGGGTTTTAGGGGGCTTGGGCTTGCAACGGCCCCCTCACCCTGCCACTGTGGGTGGCCCCCTTGAAGATCAGGCAAGCTTTGGGCACCCCCCCTCCATTTGTATCACCTACAAACCCTGGGCGGAAGTCCAAGGGCAAGATAACTTATGCAAAGAACCTGAGACGGTGATTCCCCCTCTGCCCAGAGTTCCCATTATCGCTGGCTTCAATGGCATCAATGCACAAATTCACGCCTTTGCCACAGCCCTGAGACGTCGTGTGAGCCAAAACTGTGACAGTCATGGAGCCTTTAATTACTGGTTTGCAGCCACCATATTAAAGGCCTTCCGAGAAGATCAAAAAAACCGCAAAGATATTATGTATGCCTTGGCCGACAACCTATCTCAAAAGAACTTTAGGGATTTGAACGGACACCCCGTGGTGACGGGAGTTCAGTCCACATTTCTCAAAAATCTCACCTACGGAAACAGTGAGGGGCAGCCCCATTTGGAATTTTTCAACTCACTTGAGGGGCGAGCCAGAAAGGAGTGGCTCTCCGAAATTCGCATCAGCCCCACACTCCTTTACATCGACAATGCGCCGGGGGAGGGCTGTCGTGGTCACCACCAATCCGTGGTTTATCTTCCTCAAAGACCAGGATCCCTGAGCCTTTTGGACTTACAACTCGATCCCCCTCCCCACCACCTTAGACAGTTTGCCATGGATAGCACCACCTTTGGTCCCGATAATAACTATGCCTACTCCCTAGGGGTGGAAAAAAACCCTTGGATTTGGGCCTATGTAGGAATCAAAGCTGAGACAACACCTCGCCCCCTGTTTTTTCCCATAGGGCCCCATGTGCGCATGGTGGCGCGCTCCTTTGCTAAACCCTTTGGGGGTCGCATGGGCCCATGGTTTCAAGAAAATTGGCCAGAAGGGGCTTCTCAATCCCAAGGCGAGCGAACCGACCCCCTCCTCCCACCTCGCAATAATACGGATGGCAGTGTTCCCAATCCCGAAGATAGAACTCGCCTCCCCAATTATTCTAGATTTCCAGGAGACCTGCTGGGCTTGCAGTCCAGTCTCGCTCTGGCGGGATTGCAAGGAATGAATAGATCCAATCTGGGGGGGCTCAGGTTGAGCTATGGGGCCTATGGTCCTATTGCCGAAAACTTTGAACATGCAGCCTCCAATGATATTCTCCCCTGGGACTCCCAAAGCAACCAAGCCCCTCCCATTCGCAGGTATGAACTGGCGGCCATAGCTCCCGACCTTTTCGACATCACCTACTACTCCATTGAACCCAACTTCAACAGCAACTACCTTCCCAAGCTACGTGCCAACCGAGGCCCCTTGAGAATTCCCACCTCCATCACTATAAGAGGAGACCTAGGCACAAGAAAGCCTGAAAACACAAACTCTGTGAGTGTTCAATCCCAAATTCTCAGTGGTGTGGGCCTTCAAAGACCAGAGGCCTTTTACTTTGTGAGAGATAAGACCCATTTACTCACCTCATGGCTCCCCAACAAAGAAGACTATCGATACGATGCCTTTAGCCAGGGTCAACCTGTCACCGACTTTGGGAGGTGCCGACAGCCCGATGATACTCTTAATCTCAAAGTTCCTGGCTCCTGTGTGGCCGGGGGAGGACGCACAGGTTACTCCGTCAAGTTTATCTCCAGGGATGCCCTTCTCAACGGAAGATTTCCCATCGGCGGACCCAATATTGTAGGCCCCATTGCCAACCCTCCTCCCGAAGATGAAGGCTGGTAAGCCCAGGCCTTGATTTCAAAATAATGTGTCGCGTCATCTTCTCCTGTTATCCGACCACCAGCGTATAAGGTTTGACTTTTGTTTTCTTTTTCGAGATAAATAAGCCATGAATTTTTATGACTTTTGGACTTTCATGTGGGCCCTTATAAAATTAACCTTCATAA
This sequence comes from Bdellovibrionales bacterium, assembly GCA_965261545.1. Classification (GTDB taxonomy): domain Bacteria; phylum Bdellovibrionota; class Bdellovibrionia; order Bdellovibrionales; family UBA1609; genus CBDHDF01. The sequence continues at coordinate 513,075 of CBDHDF010000007.1, forward strand.
AATCAAGAAACACAAAACCAAAATCTTTCTCTCCTATCACCTGTTCTTCACTCAAACAACTCCATCCTAATTATTTGCCTCCATGTCCTGCGTAAAAATTCATCTTCCAGACAACTCCATCAAAGAATTTGACCATGAACCCACTGTTTTAGAAGTGGCCAAGAGCCTTGGTCCACGACTGGCCCGTGACACCGTGGCCGGCCAACTCAACGGCACCCCTCAAGTGGTAGACCTGCGCACTCTCCTTCCCCATAATACGAAACTACGCATTGTCACCCATCGTGACCCCGAAGGTTTGGAAGTCATTCGCCATAGTGCCGCCCATATTATGGCCGAAGCCGTTCAAGAGCTGTGGCCCAATATCAAAGTGACCCTGGGTCCCATCATTGAAAATGGCTTTTTCTACGACTTTGATTCCCCACAGCCCTTCACACCCGAAGACTTGGCAAAAATAGAAAAGAAAATGGCTGAAATTATTCAACGGGGAGAATTGATTCAAAGAAAGTTTTGGCCCACCGAGAAGGCCCTGTCTATCTTTGGCGAAATGGAAGAAAACTTTAAAGTAGAAATTATCAAAGACCTGGGCGTCTCAGAGGTGAGTGTTTACACCCAAGGCAAGTGGATGGATCTATGTCGTGGCCCCCATTTACAAAAGACCAACCAAGTGACAGCCTTTAAGGTGCTGAGCACTGCGGGGGCCTACTGGCGAGGCGATGAAACCAAACCCATGCTTCAGAGAATCTACGCCACCGCCTTTCACGACAAAAAAGCTCTCAAGCAACATCTCCACAACTTGGAAGAGGCAAAGAAGCGTGACCACCGGAGGGTGGGCCGTGATCTCGGACTTTTTTACTTTCACCCCTCAGCTCCTGGCGCGCCTTTTTTTACGGGAAAGGGTACAGTGATCTACAATGAACTCCAAAATTTTATCCGTGAAAAGTACCAGGAATACGACTACCAGGAGGTCATCACACCCCAGGTCTTTGATGTGGATATCTACCATAAGTCGGGACATTACGAAAATTACCGGGAAAACATGTATTTTACAGAGATTCATCAAAGAAATTTCTCTATCAAGCCGATGAATTGTCCAGGCCATTGTCTTCTCTACTCGGCAGATCAAAAATCCTACCGAGACCTCCCTTGGAGGGTCGCTGATTTTGGACGACTTCACCGAAATGAAAGAACGGGGGTTCTCCACGGTTTGACGAGAGTGACTTCCTTTTCCCAGGATGACGCCCATGTGTTTTGCACCCTGGGCCAACTGTCATCGGAGATACCTTCTTTTATGAAGTTTTTAAATGAAGTTTATACCCAATTGGGAATGGATGATTATAAAATCTTTTTTTCCACCCGTCCCGAAAAACGCATGGGTGATGACAAAATTTGGGATCAATCTGAGGAAATTTTGGAGTCGGCCTTGAAAGCTTCAGGGGTGGAGTACCAAATCAATGCCGGCGACGGAGCTTTTTATGGTCCCAAGCTCGATATTATGTTTGTGGATGCCTTGAAAAGGTCCTGGCAACTGGGGACCCTACAATGTGATTTTAACATGCCCCAAGCCTTTGACCTTAAATACATAGGGGAGGACAATACCTCTCACCATCCTGTGATGTTGCACAGAGCTGTTTTAGGAAGCTTAGAGAGATTTATAGGAGTTTACTTAGAGCACAGAGCGGGGCAACTGCCCCTATGGCTAAGCCCCACCCAAGTGGTTCTCATGAGCTTGACGGACCACCAGTTGGAGGGCTGTCGATCTTTTGAGGAAAATCTCAAGGCCAAGGGGATTCGCGTTTTTCTTGATGGGAGAGCAGAGAAACTAGGTTGGAAAGTTCGGGAAGCTCAGCTTCAAAAAATTCCCTATATGTTGACATTCGGCCCTCGAGAAGTAGAAACAAACACTCTATCTGTGCGCCTCTTGGATGGAACCACCAAACAGGGCCTTTGCAAAGAGGAGTTTGTTAAAAACCTTGTTCATGAAATAAACACTCGTCAACAACAGGTGAATGGCTGGATGATGAGGTCATGAAAAAATAATGAAAAAAAATAACATAGAAAACATAAAAAGAAAAATTTCAAAACGAGGAGGAGTTTATTAGAAGTCCAAAAAAAGGGCGTGGCAAGCCTATAAACAGAGGTGAAAAATATCGTATGAACCATGATGTGCATGCTCCAGAGGTTCGCCTTATTGATGAGCAAGGAGCCATGATGGGAGTGATGTCAAGCCACCAGGCCCTGAAAATAGCTGAAGATCGTAACCTCGACCTTATTGAGGTGGCCCCCAAAGCCACTCCCCCCACCTGCAAAATCATGGATTATGGCAAGTGGAAATACGAAAATAAGAAAAAAGAAAAGATCTCCAAGAAAAAACAAACAGTCATCGCCATTAAGGAAATCCAAGTTCGCCCAAGAACAGAGGATCACGATCTTAACACCAAGTTAAAACACGCCCGCCGGTTCTTGGAAGAGGGCAGCAAAGTCAAAATTAACCTACGATTTTCAGGGCGTGAAATGGCCCACCAAGAACTAGGCTTTAACTTGTTAAATAAAATCACCAAAATACTCGCTCGCTTGTCCACTGTGGAAACTCCTCCCAAGAGGGAAGGGCGCCAAATCTTTGTTCTTCTTGCACCTGATCCTGCCAAAATGAAAGAGCTTCAAAAGATGGAAAACAGCTTAATAGAGGACAGTTTAGAGGAAAATCATAATGCCCTTACTGAACATGACAAACTCAATCAGGGAGCCCATGACAAATCAACTCAAAAAAGTGAAAAAACTTCTCCATCCGTAGGAGAAAAATCTCCATCTGTAGGAAAGGACACCATAGCCGATGCCCTCAAAGAGGCAACAACCTTAGTCTCTGCACCACCGAATGAGTCGAGATAACTGGAACTCCAAAAGCCATAGTCGCCGAGGTAAATGATGTGGAGTGCTGTTTTTCCAGGTCAAGGAAGTCAATTTGTGGGAATGGGGAAATTTTTTTTCGATAACTTTTCGTCAACGCGAGAGAAATTTGAAGAAGCCAGTGACACTTTAAGCTTGGATTTCAAAAAATTATGTTTCACAGGACCCGAAAAAGAACTCATTCTCACCTCTCAAGCCCAGCCGGCCCTGTTGCTAACTTCCGTGGCGGCCCACGAAGTGATCCAAGAAACAACAGCTATTTCCTTTCACTCCGCCGCTGGCCACTCCGTGGGAGAATATGCAGCCCTTGTCACTGGTGGAAGCCTCCAATTTCACCAAGCCCTTCAAGCCGTGAGAAAGCGAGGAGAGTTTATGCAATCGGCAGTTCCTCCAGGAAAGGGGGGCATGCTCGCTATACTGGGCCTTGAAGCCTCCCAAGTGAACGAACTCTGCCAATGGGCTGAAAAAGAGTCGGGCCTCTCCCCCCTAGAACCCGCCAATTTCAACTCTCCCACCCAAGTCGTCGTCAGTGGAACCACCCCTCTTGTGAAGTGGGTTCAAGAAAATGCATCACGCTTCTTAAGTCAACTCAACAAATCTACCAAACGAGTCAAATTCATCCCCCTCAAGGTCTCAGCCCCCTTTCACTGCTCCATGATGGAGCCTGCTGAAAAGAAAATGGCCCTTGTCCTAGAGAAAATGGAGTTTAAAAAGCCCCTCTATCCCATTATTCAAAATCACACAGCCACTCCAACAACAGACCCCTCTCAACTGCGCACTCACCTCATTGCCCAAATTTCAGCTCCAGTTTTATGGGTCGATTGCGTTAAAAAAATAAAAGAAACAGGAACGAAAAACTGCCTCGAACTCGGCCCAGGCAAAACCCTGGGGGGACTTATAAAAGCCATTGACAAGGAAAACATAAAGACATTCCATATATCCTCTCTAAAAGACTTAAAAACTATTGAAGGACAAGTGAAGAAGGACAAGCCATGAATTTAAAGGGTAAAAATGTTTTAATCACCGGAGGAAGCCGAGGCATAGGGGCTGGCATTGTCACTTTTCTCGCTCAACAAGGGGCTCGCATTGCCTTCACCTACACCTCTCGCCTCGAAGCCGCTCAAAGTATTCTTCAAAGTCTGCCGAATCAATGTCAGAGCCAAGGCCAAAACCATGCCCTTTTTCAAATGGATATTTCCAATGAAAGTTCCGTTTGTGAAACCGTCGCTAAGATTCTCGCCGAATTTAGCCCCCTCCACGGTCTTGTCAACAATGCGGGAATCACCAAAGACCAACTGCTCCTTAAAATGAAAACCGCTGACTTTGACGAGGTCATTCAAACCAATCTGAGGGGAACTTACCTGTGCACCAAATCTGTGCTCAAATCTATGATAAAGGCTCGCCAAGGATCCATTATCAACCTCACCAGTGTCATTGGGCAAAAGGGAAACCTTGGCCAATCCAACTATGCCGCCAGCAAAGCGGGCATTGAAGGCTTTTCAAAATCCATCGCCCAAGAGGTCGGCCGCCGCCATATTCGAGTCAATTGCGTCGCCCCAGGATTTATTGAAACAGAGATGACCCACGAGTTGAGTGAAAACCACAGGACCGACATCCTCCAATCTATCCCCCTCGGACGCATGGGCCAAGTCTCTGATATTTCCCAAGTGGTGGCCTTCTTACTCAGTGATGGAGCAACTTATATCACCGGCCAAACTATCTCTGTCAATGGTGGCCTATATATGTAAATATTTGAAAGTAAATATTTGAAATTTAATATTATTGAGCGTAGGGTCATCAAATCCCTTGACAAACTAACTAAAAGCATAGAAAGAGGCTACGCAAGAAAGACAAGCAAGGCAAGAAAACAAAGAGACCTTGCCATTTAAAAAAGTTATGTAAGCAGTATGTATATATGTATAATAGCAAATGGATGTAAAATTGGAATGTAACAGTTCAACACCCATCACCTAGGGTGAAGAACAAATGGGAGAAAATTCACAGTGTCTATTCAACCTAAAGTTAAAAAAATTATTGAAGAACAACTGGGAGTGGATTCAGAGCGCATTAAACCAGAAGCCTCCTTTATCGAAGACCTAGGAGCTGATAGCCTCGATATCGTAGAGTTGGTCATGGCTATGGAAGAAGAATTTGACCTTGAAATACCCGATGAAGATGCCGAAAACCTCAAAACTGTTCAAGATGTCTCCGACTATATCAACACCCATGCCCCCACAGACACGGAATCCCTTGATGAGGACGATGAAGAAGACGACGAAGACCTTGACGAACCCTAACTTGTCACGATTGCAAAGCAACTTCATACACATCACACTTATACACATATGATACACAGCATATTTACATGCGTCACATATTAGGAATAGGATGATGCCTGAAAATACTTACACTCGCCAAGGCAAGACTCTCCGCCGGGTTGTGGTCACAGGAGTTTCGGCCATATCACCCCTCGCCTCAAACATAAAAGACACTTGGAGCAAGTTACTCAAAGGGAAATCTGGAATCCGAAATATTTCCTCTTTTGACTCCAGCCGCTTGAGTGTGCATATCGCTGGTGAAGCTCAAGATTTTCAACCCGATGACTACATTTCTAAAAAAGAACAAAAGAAGATGGGGCGCTTTATCCACCTCTCCTTGGCATGCGCTCAAATGGCCCTCAAGGATTCAAACCTCGAAGTCAATGACTCCATAGCTTCACGTATGGGCGTTCTTATAGGCAATGGCATCGGAGACCTGCCATTAATAGAAAAGCAAGTCCAATCTCTTATGGCCCATGGCCCTCGCCGGATCAGCCCCTTTTTCATCCCTTCGGTTCTTATCAATCTTGCAGCGGGGCAAGTGAGTATAGCCTTGGGCCTCAAAGGACCTAACTACTCTGTCACCTCCGCTTGTGCCTCGGGAAACCACTCCATTGGAGAAGCCTCTCGTTACATTGCCCACGGCCAATGTGATATTATGCTGGCCGGGTCATCAGAATCCACCGTAAGTGAGTTGGGCATTGGTGGTTTTGCCGCCATGAAGGCTCTTTCCCGACGCAATGACGAGCCCGAAAAGGCAAGCCGACCATGGGATCAAGATCGAGATGGATTCATTCTCAGCGAAGGAGCCGCCATTCTGGTTCTCGAAGATTTTGAGCATGCCTCTCGCCGTGGAGCCCCTATCTATGGGGAACTCACAGGCTATGGAGCCTCCTCTGATGCTTATCACTTGACAGCCCCCTCCCCCGAAGGAGAAGGCGCCGCCCTCGCCATGCACCGCTGCCTGGAGCAAGCAGGACTCAACCCCGAAGACATCGACTATATCAATGCCCATGGCACGAGCACTCCCACAGGTGATGCCGTGGAAACCATGGCTATCAAAAAAATCTTTGGAGGCCACGCCAAAAAACTATGGATCAGCAGCACAAAAAGTATGACTGGCCATGCTCTAGGGGCGGCAGGAGCTATTGAGAGCGTTTTCAGTGTTATGAGCCTCAAACACAATGTCGTGCCTCCCACTATCAATCTGGACCAACCCAGTCCCTCCTGTAACCTCGACTATGTTCCCCATGTGGCCCGAGAAGGAAAGCTCCAGCATGTACTCAACAATAGCTTTGGCTTCGGGGGGACCAACGCATGCTTAATTTTCTCAAAGATTTAGCCCATGAAAGCTTTAGCACCGATGAAACTTTTTATCGCCAGTGACCACGGAGGCTTTTCCCTCAAAACTCACCTTCAAAAGGGCTTTCCCCTTGTGGAATGGATGGACCTAGGATGTGACTCTCAAGACTCTGTGGACTACCCCTACTATGCAGACAAACTTGTGTCACACATCCAAGAACAAGACAAAAAAGAAAAAAGCTCTCTCACTTCACTCCAAGTCCCCCAGGGAGTGCTTATCTGTGGGTCAGGGCAAGGCATGGCCATGCGAGCTAATAAACACCACCACATACGAGCTGCTCTTTGCTGGAATGAAATCTCGGCCTCTCTAGCACGCCAACACAACAACGCCAATATCCTATGTCTCGGAGGCCGCATCTTGTTCCCACCCCTCAGTGAGAAAATATTGAAAATATTTTTAGATACTCCCTTTGAAGGGGGCCGACACCAAAGAAGAATCAACCAAGTGAAAGCACCCACCTCTTGACAAAACTAAAGCCCTCAACGGCCTCACAAGTCCCATTTCCTTAACAAGTGGGGTTGATTGAATCTTTACTTATTTTTGATGAATGGTGTGCTGCTCCCAACGAATTTGGATGGGCATGGATTTAAGCCTATTGACCACAATAGAGGCTTTGACCGGAGAAACCTTCAGTAACTCCAACTCTCCATTGCGAACACCACCCATAATTTCACCAATATCCCACATAAACTGTGGATCGAGCAAGCTCTCTCGAATGGCTTCCAAAATATCTCCACTGTCGATACCACCAATGTAGATATTAAACCACATCACACCTTCGAGTCCCACTGAAACTTCAGAGTTGCCATACTCATTGATATCTAAGAAACCTTCCGAAGCTTCCTGAACAGGTGGCTCTGCCACCAAAGGCTCTGCCACTCCCTCCCTGTTTTCGCCTCCATGACCATCACCTCGCTCACTCCCATGAAATTCCTGTTCAAGGTGTTCATCCTCAGAGTTTTCACGCCCTAGGCTCTCACAATCAAGATTCTCATCCTCCTCAAGGTTCTCATTCTCAGGGCTCTCACTCTCAAGGTATTCATGCTCAAGGCTCTCGCATTCAGAATTCTGTTCATACTCAAGGTCATCCTCTATAGAATCATAACCCATGGGCATAGCTGCAGTGATTTCTTCCCTAAGAACCTCCTCAAGATTTTGCTGAGGGCCTCCTTCTTTAAAGCTTTCTTCTTTAAAGCTTTCTTCTTGAAGACTCTCTTTATGGGCTCGCAGGGAACCATCAAGTTCCACAAACAATGTGGCCCCACAGCCTTGGCATGTCGTCAAACCAAAGTCTTCTTCAATAATAGATTGACAATTGGGACAGTTAGATATGTGGTCTCCCCGTAGACTCCGTAGTGTGACTGAGCCTCCTTGAATCTCCCTAGATCTCTATACTATATGAGGAGACCTTGAAATACAACATTCTCTCTCTTACAACAGGTGATATCGACGGCATTGGAACAGAAGTCACAGCCAAGGCCCTTATTCACCTTGGGCCCGACCCCCAAATACGATACATTCTTTGCCGATCCCCCCACTGCCCTCAAAGCCACTTAAATCTTCTCAAAAAGCAATTCCACCTGGCAACAGTTCCAACTTGGGAAGATGCTTTCCATAGGCTCCATGAAACTTCCACTCCCCCCCACCATATCCTAGATCTTGTTATGCCTGAGCCACCCACCTTCTGGTTTGAAAAATCCGTGAACCTGTGCCTTGAAAAAAAGATAAGTGGCATTGTTACGGGCCCCCTTTCCAAGATAGAAATGATGAAGTCAACCCCCCCTTTTCTAGGGCATACGGAGTTACTAAAGGCAAAAGTCATCAACTCCCACCCCTTTATGGCCTTTGTAGGCAAGAAATTCAATGTCCTATCCATCACAGGTCATATACCCTTTCAAAGTATCACCAAAATTCTCAGTGAGAGTCTTATCCTTAAGGGCCTCCAAAGTGCCAATGAACTGCGCCTGTCCCTCCCCTCCCATTTTAAGGAAAAGCCCCTGGGCGTCCTCGGGCTCAACCCCCACGCTGGAGAGGAGGGAATCCTTGGCAATTTTGAAGAACAGGTCCTCAAACCCCTCCTTAAAAAAGTTCAGAAAAACCACCCTATTCCCCTTCGAGGCCCCCTTGTCCCCGATGCCGCTTTCTTAAGTAAATACTGGAGCCAATACTCTATCTACCTTTGCCTTTACCACGATCAAGGGCTCATTCCCTTCAAAATAATTCATGGACAAGATTCTGGTGCCCATATTACCATGGGGCTTCCCTTTGTTAGAACAAGCGTTGACCACGGCACAGCCAAAGAGCTTTTTAACTTAAATAAAGCCAACCCCAACTCAATGATAGATGCTCTTAAGTGGGCTAAGTATCTTTTAGAGGGAAAAAAATTGAAGACTAAAGGTGAAGAGCAAAGACAATGATGAAGGTCAAAAGCAATGATAGATGAGGTCAATGCCGTTTCCTTAAGAAAAATCGGGACTGTAAAAATAATTGTGTGTCGAGTAGGGAAGGAGGTTTCCCCCCTTCCCAGAACCCAACGCGCGCAATTCACGCATTAGGCTCCTCTGATTATAGGTTCACTGCTTGGTTGGTGGGATAGGTACACCAACTCGCACTCGCGTGGGAGTCTTCTAGCATTCCTTATTAGACATTCCATTGGAATTGCTGGTAGGGGCGCCTAAGCCTTGGTATGGGTAACGGGAAACGCTTCAACAATCGGTTGTAAGCCTCCCAGTTGATCCGGTGCCTTTGCGTCCTCCTCATAAGCCACTTTTTCCATATTCTGATGACCACTCGGTAGAACCGCTTTATATTGCGGTAGTTTCCGGAGACACCATAATAGGCGTAGTGACCGTAGAGAAATTGCTGCAAACGGTTTGGCTTGATGCTTGATGCAATGCCGTTTCCTTAAGAAAAATCTCTTGAAATTATTAGATAAATCGACAAGAATAAGACTTGTTTTATTTTACACCCAACCCTCAACCAAGGAGTAAGTCACATGCAATCCAATATTGATCTCGAAAGCCCCCAAATGACGAGTTCGCGTCACAGATGACCATTTTATTCTACCAAAACTTGATTCTTCCTTCAAGCCAGAGCACCTTGTCGATCCAGAAAAACAAAAAAGGAATCGAAAATTTAATCCTCAAATTTTCTTTTTTACTATTATCTATCTTATTTCCGGAACAAATTACGAAGGCTACCAAATCGCTCTTAAGACGGTATGGACTCATTTTGGTGACCTGCTTCTCATGCCAGTCAAAAGCAGTCTCAGCAAGATACGTCAAAGTATTTCTTACCTATTTTTTAAAAATATCTTTGAATCTCTGATTACAGACTACGAACCATTGAGAAAAACGTTTCATGGCTTTTATATCTATGCCATAGATGGCGACCAATTAGCACTTCCTCGCTCTAAAGATCTTTTAAAGGAGGGTTATTGTGGGTACCCTTGCCCAAATGAGATGGAAACTCATTTCTTACGTATGTATCTATCTCATGCTTATGACGTTTTATCGGGTGTGACAAAGAATCTTTGCTATTCTCCCGCTCTCAACGAAATCGCCAATGCTATTCAAATGATAGGTAGTTCCTGTCCAGGGAAGAAAGTTAAGTAGTTTTAAGTATTTACATGCCTTCCCTTTAGATTTTATGCTTTAAAATGGAGTCCATCAAACATAATCCGTGTAAATTCAGTTACTTACATAAAACGGAAAAATAAAATAAGTTCCCCCCCCTCTCTTGACGAACCTTTCACAGCCCCTCCCTTTCAGTGACTTATGTGGCTATCAACTGGTTACTTGATATGAGAGGAAGAGTTGGATCAACCTGTGTTTCCACCGTGGTGATTTCAAACCTCCTTCAGGGAAATAACATTACGTTGCGCATCAACTTCAAAAAATACTTGACGTGTTTTTTCAGAGAAATAATTTTTGATATTTTATTCTTCATTTATTTTTTATGTAGGTTTTAGGAGGCGTGGGAACCTCTCTATGAGGTAGAATTCTTATCCATGTTCTCCGAGAACCTCTCTGATTTTTTTCTTCTTAAAAGACATCCTTGCTCACTTTTTTCCCTCAAAAAAACGTATGTTAATATAAAAATTAAAGAGAAACTTTCACCAAAGGGGGGACTATGCGCCATTTGAAGAAGACACAGTTGGGACTCTTTTCCCAATATCCTAACCACCAACTCAGTACAGAATTGCAGCAAATTAATAACATCATTGATCGCCATCCAGAGTTTGCCCATATGGTTCATGAAGACCTTGTTAAAGAAAAGAAAGATTCTGGTGATATTGGTATGACATCGGAGCAAGTTCTCAAGGTGGCTATTCTTAAATCCATAAGAGGTCTTTCCTATCGTGCGTTAGCCTTTAATCTTGTCGATTCAGTATCCACCAGAGCTTTTCTGGGCCTTGAATTGGAAGAAAATTACGCTCACTCCACCTTACAGGACTTGATTGTTCAAATAAGTGAAGAAACTTGGGGAATTATTAGCGCCTCTTTAGTTTCAGATGCAAGAGATCAAAAGATTGAGCCGTGTAAGAAAATGAGATTGGACAGTACAGTGACGAAATCAAATATTCATCATCCAACGGATGCATCGCTTTTATATGACTGCATAAGAGTTACAGAAAGAGAATTTAAAAAAGTTCGTAAAAATGTCATGAAAGATTTTTGGCGACTTATTTCAAGAGAAGATCTTAAGAGAGCAAAAACCTTTCTTTACAAAATTAATAATTCCAAAAATGATGCGGAAAGACTACCTTGCTATAAGGAGCTTTTAAAAATCGCTACCAAATTGAACAAAGGATTACCTGATACCATCAGAAAGATAAAAAAAGAACAAAAATGTGTGAAGATGAATGCTTTGAAAAAGAGTCTAAAACAGTTAGAAAATGTTGCCTTCTACCTGGAAAAAATCATCTTTCAAACTCAAAAAAGAGTTATTGAGGGGAAAAAAGTATCTTCTGAAAAAAAGGTCCTATCCATCTTTGAACCGCATACAGACATTATTGTAAAGGGGCAAAGAGAAGTCGAGTTTGGGCATAAAATCTTTCTGACCTCAGGGCAAAGCAACATGATTTTAGATTGTCAGATCCCTGATGGCAACCCCGCAGACTCTGATATGTTTTTAAAAGTTATGAATTCAGTGACACAAACCTATGGGGCTTGCCCTGTAAAAGTAAGTGCAGATGGTGGGTTTGCTTCAAAAGAAAATCTTGAAGAGGCCAAAGAGATGGGGGCTAAAGATGTTTGCTTCCCAGAAAAAAAAGGAATGAAAATATTAAAGATGGTTAAAAGTGCTTGGGTCTTTAAAAATCTTCTCAATTGGAGAGCCGGAATAGAGGCTGTTATTTCATTCCTTAAGAGATGTTTTGGTATGAGAGTTGCTTACTGGAAAGGGCATGATGGTTTTAAGAGGTATGTAAAGAATGCCGTTTGTGCCTATAATTTTGTTGTCTTGGCAAGACATGAATTATCAACTGTCACCTAAATTTATCCATTAGGAATAACAGCAATGGACCAGGTCGAAGGTGCTAAAATCTTCCAAAGGTAGGGGTGCGTCTTCAAATCGAAAAAACTAGGGCGCAAGTCGCTTAAAGACCTTTTTCCCCTTAATCTGTAGAGTTTGTGTGGCAAATCTCCAACTCTCACTCCCCCATTGAGGCATTGGGAGGCTCAATGGGGAGTGTCAGAGAACAAAAAATGGGCCTTTCTGGACAGAAACTAGGTAGTTTTGAGAGTAATAGCATAACTCTCTACATAGGCTTTATTTATCTACAGAGATTATTAAGGCCCATGCTCAAGCCAGTAACTTCTTTATTGCGCGTTGTAAGCGAGGCTCTACTTTTATCCCCATCGTAAATTTATTTAATGGCCCAGGTTGGTATTCACAAATGGTTATTGAGGGGGTGGTCATTCATCTCTATAAGTATAAAAACCCAAAGACTGGGGAGTTCTCTGTTTTGGCCACTAATCTTCCGCATGGCTCCTTGGACAAGAAGGATATGGTTGCTCTTTACTCTCGTCGTTGGGAAATAGAAACGACATTTCGTGATTTTACATCGACAATGAAAATGGAGCAGTGGCACTCAACAAGCCTTAATGGAATATTGCAAGAGCTGTATTCTTATTTTTGGCTCTTCAATTATACAAAGATTCAAATGAGCATAAATGAGGATGAAGACAGTGTGAATCAGTTGGTAAAAAATGACTACAAAAAACCTAACTTTAAACTGATTCTTGATTTCATAATGGATAGCATCCCCCTTTTTGTTGCGGGGCTCTATCAGAAATTTAGGAAGCAGATAAAGTTGCTGATGAAGATTTCAATGGAGAAGAGGAGGCACTTCAAAAGAAGCTATGAAAGGTCTATCAAAAGGGCTGGGAGTTCTTTTAAAAGAAATAGCTTAACGCAGAGGCAGAGGGGTGTGGTGGCTTAAGGAAACGGCATTGATGCTTGATGGGAGCGTGACGATGTCGTTTACACCAGAGGCTAACGGATGCTAGCCCCCTGTCCAAACGACTTTTCATCGTGCCTCGAAAAACAACCCAGTTTCCTTTCTGTGATCTCCGCCATGTATGACTGAAACCTAAGAAGTCAAACGACTGGATTTTTCTCACATCCCTCTCGTATTCCTTGAGGTTCGTGCGGGAAATGCGGTACGGAGGAGGGCGGAAATCTACAATCCGAGACTTCTCGGGATGCATTGTTAAGCCAAATCGAGTAAGTCTTTTTGGCAACACCTCGTAGATTCGCCGTGCGTCCTCTTCCCTCTGGAATCCCATCACGAAGTCATCGCAGTATCGAGCCATAAACCCGTATCCTTTGAGTCGTGGTTTGACATCCTTCTCAAACCATTCATCTAAGACATAATGGAGAAATACGTTAGGAGGTGTAAATAAATAACTTTTATTTTTTTCACTTGTCTTTACTAGGAAAGTTAACATCATACAGCAAAGTTATTTTTTTACACCTCCTTAGCCAGGAGCGGAGAACAAACTCCCCGGACACGAATTGGGTCAAAAATAACGACACCAAGACGCATCACATTAAAACACCTTCGTGGTGCCCGGGTTATGGTCCTCCACCTGGCTGGCTCATTATTCCGACACCGAGTTCCCACTTTTCTCTTTTTGAGTCAAAAATGTGCGTTGAGGAGACTCCCTCACTCAATAAGACACCGGTTGTTACGCCTTCTAAAACAGATCAGCCGAGCTACCCCTCTGTTGATCCTCTCAGTAAGATTGATCTTTGGAAACAAACAATCAACGAGGGGGTCTTCAGTGAGGGAGTCGGCTGTTAATGCTTACTTAACTGCAATTTCAGGCTTATATCAACAAAGTTCTAAGGCTAAAAAAGGGGAGTTGCTAGATCATGCGGAACTGGTCACAAACCTCTCTAGGAAGCGACTCATAAGGAGATTAAACGAGATTCAACAAAATAATGGCTCTGTGCCACTCAAGCGGTCAGGGAGGCCTCTGGCTTATTCTCAAGAGGAGTTACGACCCCACATCAAATATTTGTGGGAACAAATGGAAAAAATCTCGGCTGTACGAATAAAAGCCGCTCTACCGGATTGGCTCCCCAATTATGAGTCGTGTCCTCCCCACTTAAAGCTTCAGTTAGAAAAAATGAGTGCCAGCACCTTGAAGCGTTATCTGAAGGAAATTCGCTTGGCTTCATTGGTCTCTAAGGGATTGTCCACAACCTGTCCTGCCCAATATATGAAAAATAAGGTTCCCATCAATACACTGGACTCCAAGGTCACAAGGCCTGGTTATATACAAACAGATACGGTTGCTCACTGTGGAACCAGTGCCCAAGGCCCTTTTATCAGCTCTCTTACAGTGACCGACATTAACACCACATGGACAGAGTGTCGGGCTATGTTTACCAAGAAAGGGACGGAGGTGAGAAGGCAAATCAACAACATTAACCAAGCTATACCTTTTAAACTACTGGCCATGAACTCAGACTCAGGAAGTGAGTTCTTAAACAAGCCTGTCCTTCAATTCACCCAATTATCTAACATCAAGTTCACTCGTTCTCGCCCCTACAAAAAGAATGACAACTGCTACATTGAGCAAAAAAACTTCACCCACGTCAGAGAATTGTTTGGCTATGAGAGGTTTGAAGATCCAAGGCTAGTTCCTTTAATGAATGACATTTATAAAAACCACTGGAGTCCCCTCCAGAACTTCTTTCTCCCCACATTTAAACTTCAGGAAAAGGTACGAGTGGGAGCCAGAATCAAGAAAAAGTATGGCACCCCTAAGACTCCCTATCAGAGAGTTATTGAAAGTGGGGTATTAAACCATGAGGAGGATGAAGCACTGAGGAGGCGTAAAGCTGAACTCAACCCCTTTGAGCTAAAGAGGGGACTTGAACTAAAACTTAAAGAGTTTTTCAAATTAGTACGACAGGAAAATATCAAGGAGGTGGCATAAGATGAGCAAAATGACAAACCGCTCCTTGGTGTCGTTTACTTATGACCCAATACGATAATTTTGCGGATTTCAGGAAATTATCCTCCCAAGAGAACTTGGAAGTCTCAAGTTCTCTTAATTTCTTGAGCCACCAAACGGGAGAGCAAACCAAACAGAAAGAATCAGTCATCCTTTTCTCACTCACTTCACCTCGACACACCTTTAATCAAAATATCACTCTCAACAACTTAAACTACGACTCCCGGGGTCGCCACCTTGAGTTCCTAGCACTCACATCAGGCGTGGACCTGTGCTTTAAAGAAGCATCAAGGGGGCGATACGATTAAATCAACAGGGAAAATTTTTTTGACGAGCGCTAGGACCTACCTCCCAAGGTTATGAGATGGCCACACTTCCTCTAACTGTGTGGGGTCTGTCACTCCCAGCTTATTGTGATGGTAAATACTCACATTTCCGGTACCACAATCTCCGAAGTCATCGCAACTAAGTGTGCCGAGAAGACCTCGGAAATTCCTTATCCCTCGAATCTCCCTACGTAGTTCCTTTCGGTGGATATACAACTTGTCGTTGGCTACTTGCCCCACGGATTTGATGGCCTTCAACAACAAGGTTGCTGCATCGTAGGCGTGCACCCAGTAAGGCGTCCCCGGAGAATCGCCGTATGTGGCTGTAAAAGTAGACAGCACTTCTTTTACGCTCTTTCCAGTGGCTTGATTGGTGTTTTCAACAGAAATTCGCTCTGGACCGGCAAGGTAGATTCCCAAGGACTCGGGCACTTCTAAAAACTCTCTTAAAAGGAGGGCGGCACCCGTAACAAGTTTTACGCTTTTTAAAGCTTCCACGGAGCGTACTTGTCGCACAAAAGGAATTCCTTCTTTGTTAAATATTGGGAAAAAAACTCCGTCCGGTTGCAATGCCGCCAATCTCACCAAAATATGGCTCATATCCATATCACCTTTCCCAACTCTGACCATCAGGAGGACTTCTCCTCCCAGTGAATTAAATTCATGGCGAAACGCCATGGTCAAGCCCAGGGTGTACGGATCCCCATCATCCAAGGTGGCCATACGCCGCAAATCCAAATGGTGATAGGCAAACTCGGCAAGGGTCTTGGCTTGGTGAAGGTCGTTATTGGAGGTGCGAAAATAACCCGGGTGATAGTTCGGGCTTGGGCTGCCTGCAAGGTCGGAAGTTAATGCCGGCGAGGTGTTGGATGGAGAGATCATCACCAAACCGGCCTGACTGATCAAGGGTGAAGCCGCTACGGCAGCACCCGAGCAAGATGTGCCAATCACACCGACAACCTGTGAGTTGGCGATGATTTGCTTGGCACCGACGTGCCCACCTTCTGCAGAGCACATGGCATCCACAGGCTCCCCCAATTCAACTTTAAATCCGTGAATGGGGCCAAAATCTTGAATAGCCAACTCAATGCTGTGTCGAGAACTCTTCCCAGTGCCAGTAAAAACAGTGTGAGCAAGCAGCGAACGTATTTGCACACCTTCTCCATGGTCAATTTCCACGAAAGACTTACCCCAAGAAACTGAGAATCCCATAAACAACCCAATGAAAATAAAAATATAT
This sequence comes from Bdellovibrionales bacterium, assembly GCA_965261545.1. Classification (GTDB taxonomy): domain Bacteria; phylum Bdellovibrionota; class Bdellovibrionia; order Bdellovibrionales; family UBA1609; genus CBDHDF01. Next base: position 529,697 of record CBDHDF010000007.1, read on the forward strand.
CGCATTATAAAACCTCCTGATTGATTTTGCTGTACCATTTTCTATACTATATTTTTTACCGTCAAGCCACTGAACGCATGTTATGGGCATACCAAGTTATGAGTTTAGAAGCAAGATTTATCGTAACGACTCACCCCCTTCATGCTCTTTAAAGCACGGGTCGCCTGGATGTGAGTGCTAGGAACCAAGGTGGCAAGGAACGAATCTATATAAGTATCTTTGGTCTGTGCTTAAATAATCTCATTGGCAACGATCCTAGACTTATTAGAAAGATCAAAAGATCCGAAGACACTATTAGAAAATAATATTATTATATTTAATTTAATTAATAATCAATGTCGTATACAATAAATATGTAACTGTTCAGGTGGCGGCAGAGTTCAAGGGGTAAAACTATTCATTTTACAAAAGATACATAAATATTATATTTTCATCAAAACATCATCCGGATATGATGAGGAGATTCGTGAAAAATCCACCCTTCTTAAAACTGAAAACTCTTCCAACCCTTACAGCCGCCTACATTTTTACCTTTCTATGCCTGGGATGCAATAAAAATCTTCCTCACAAAAATGAAATATTTTCGAGTTCTTCACCTATTTGTTCACAACTTGTAGTAGACAATGAATTTTTAGTTCATTGGAAAAATGGCAGCGTGACCTTAGAAAAGTTTGACAGTATAGACACTTTTAAAAACTCATTGCTCAAGAGTCGCTCCAAAGATATTCTGTGGGCTGAGCCCAACTACTATGTTTCTCTCTCCCCATCAAAGCCTCCCTCTCAAAGGGTTTGCAATGAAGAACACGTCAACAACTGGGGCATTCAAAGTATTGAAGCTCCTTCAGGCTGGCAGCGAGGAGCGCGAGGGCAGAATGTTGTTGTCGCTGTCATTGACTCTGGCATTGATCCTCACCACCTACAATTATCTTCCAATATTTTTGTGAACCAAGGAGAAACTGGCATAGACGAAGATGGCTCTAATAAAAGTCACAACGGAATCGACGACGACGATAATGGTTATATTGATGATGTCCGGGGTTATAATTTCGTCAACTCTTCACCCTATCCTATCGACAATCTTGGACACGGAACCCTTGTGGCGGGAATTATTGCAGCCCAACATGATGACAATGAATACAACATTCAAAGGGTTCAAGGAGTTGCCCCAAAAGCACAAATACTCCCCCTCAAGTTTATCGAAGGAAACACAGGAGGAGAAACATTTGCCATTATTGAGGCCATCGACTATGCCATTCTCATGGGGGTCCAAGTGATTAACGCCAGTTGGGGCGGCCCTCTTTGTTCAATCACCCTAAGGAGTCGTATTGAATCTCTCATAGGTGAAAATATTCTCTTTATCTCTGCCGCAGGAAACTCCGGCCATGACATTGACAATATTCCCTCCTACCCTGCCTCCTTTCAACTCCTCCCACAAATCACGGTAGGGGCCATCGACCCCTACGAAGACAAAGCTATTTTCTCTAATTATGGAGAAACCTCTGTTCACATTTTTGCTCCAGGTCAAGATATTGTCAGCACAATTCCCATGCACTTTGGAGCCACTACGGCTTGTTCAGATGGCACCAGTATGGCCACTCCATTTGTTGCTGGAGTCGCAGCGGCCCTCTGGAGCCATGAACCTGAGGCCTCCATCATGGAAATTAAAAGCTCCATTCTCAACTCAGTCTCCAAAGACAGCAGATACCAAAACTCCACAAGGGGACGCCTCAACATGAACAAGGCCCTTGACGAATTAAACCGCTTCATGGAAGACTAAAAGTGACTTTACTCCACAATCTCAAGAACGCTGCGCTTTTGCAGCTTTGTGCTGGCAGCGTTGAGAATGGTTCTCATAGAGCGAGCTGTCCGCCCTTGTTTGCCAATCACCTTCCCTAAGTCGTCCTTAGCCACCTTCAACTCGACAACGGTGGTTTGCTCTCCAACCACCTCACTCACCTCAACATCACTGGGATTATCCACAAGAGACTTCGCCATAAACTCAACAAGATCTTTCAAACTACTGGGTTCCATACCCACTCCTCCTTCAACCAAAGATTCAATTAGTTAGAACGACAACTAAAACCATGAGAGTTCTCTAAAGGACGCCAAGATAACAGTAGCCCCGAATGCCACTCACTGGTTTATTCTAAACAGGATTATTTATAAACTCAACTTGTATTTGCCCCCACTGAACTCCTAAGCTTCCAACTTGAAACGAAGCAGCACTTTGAAATTGTAGTGACTGTGGCCTTCCCTAATTCCTTCATGCTAGAGGAGGTAGAATCAAGACCTTGACTCCCTCGCTCCACCATGGCGGCTCTATTCCTTAGAGTCGGCCTTGGACTCCATTGTGGAGTCAGTTCTGGACTCTATCTTGGACTCCTTTGTGGAGTTTACCTTGACCATCAAACTTCTGACACGTCGAGTTGGCTGGGCCCCCTTAGCCATCCAAGACTTTACCCGGTCCATATCAAGGCTTAAGCCTTTATTTATATCTTTCACAAAGGGGTTAAAGTGCCCCACCACATCAATATGCTTCCCTGTGGCGGCTCTCCTAGAGTCTGCAACTGTAACTCGATACTTGGGATAATGAGTGGACCCAATGCGAGCGAGACGAATGACAACCATTTTGCTCCTTTTCAATCAAATGCCAAAATTCATCAGCAAGACCTATTTGAATACACTGAAGCCAAGAAATGAGTCAAGTAGATTTATGAGATACCTGAAATCCCTAAAAGTTGTAACTAGGTTTAATGTATTGCGTTAATTTTCCTCTTTTCCTATGGAATTTGCTGCGAAAGGTCCTCTTCGTCCCCATTGGATAGATGAGGCATAGTGGTAGCCACAGCCACCGTCACATTTGAAACAGATAAAAAACATCATTTTGTCTTGGAAAGCCCATCTATTTGGAAGGCTGAAAAAATATCCTTTTGTTTTTTAGACAGCTCTCCAAGCATCAGATCACCTGTAGCTAATTCATAAAATTTTAATCGGTCCAGCATTTTGTAAATTTCTATTTTAGACATTTTTTTATATAACTTCTTATCTTTCATAACAGTAATACCCGAGTTTGACAGCAGCATCCGCGTCAAGCTCGCCAGATCAAAATTAGAGGTAATAGAGGGGTAAAATCAGTATTTTTGAAAACCGTGTAGTGAACTACCTGAAATCCCTAAAAGTTGTAACTAGGTGTAGGGCTTAAGTCCTGATTATTGTCTGAGAAGGCCTTCACTTTGATTAAGAGATTGTCATCTCTTCAAAAGCATAGTTACAATATTAACGATGTCATACACTTTTGAGCAAAAAAATAAGGGAAAAACCTATGTCTATAAAGTTGAAAGCTTTTGGGACAAGGAAAAAAAGCAGGCCAGGCAAAAACGCATCTACCTTGGAAGAAAGGATGAGTTTACAGGTCAAATTAAGACCAAAAGAAAAAAGATTCCCATAGGCTCCTATAATGTGGGAGCCTTATTTTTCTTAGAGAAAATATGCGAACAACTAAATCTTCTAAAAACATTGTCTAAAATTTATCCAGATAATTACGAACATTATTTGCATTTAGCTTTTTTTAAAATAATCAAAAGAGAGCCCTTTTATCTTTACGATATGTGGTGTCAAGAAGCTTATGTTTCAAAGAAAAATTTTATGTCGTCACAAAAAATAAGCAATCTCTTATGTGATCTTGGGAGAGATCAAAAAAAGATAGAATCTTTCTTTAGCGAATGGATAAGTCAAGTGAAGGGTTCTGGTACGGTAATGTTTGACATCACATCCTTTTCTTCCTACTCTATGAATAATGAATTTTTAGAGAAAGGTTACAACAGAGATGGAGAGAATCTCGAACAGATAAACTTAGGTCTGATAAGTAGGAAATCTGAAGACAATAAAACTCATACGCCTATAGCGTACAGAATCTATCCTGGAAGTATACCGGATGTCAAAACTTTATCGAATATTATTGAGATCATAACAAGTTATAAATTAGATTTAGATTGTTTAGTTATGGATAAGGGTTTTTCTAGTGTAGAAAATATTAAGGGACTGCATCGTAAGGAATTGAAGTATTTGATACCCATGAGTTTTAGAACAAAACTCTCAAGAGAGCTTGCTGTGGCTTTAAATGAGAAAATAAAATCTCCATCATGCTCTTTTACTTTTAATGAGGAAATTTATTCGCATTGCAAAGAATCAATAAAAATCGGAGGATTTGATTGTACGGCTCATATTTTCTTAGACAAAGAAAGAAGGGTTTATGAGGAATCTGTGTTAATGAAAGAGTTGCTTGATTTTATGAAACTCTTTCTTGAGAAAGATTTGAAATCAGAAGAACAAGCTAGTTCCTATATGAAAGAAACTTTAGGAAATAAAAAAAGGTTTCTCAATATCTCTGATTGCACTCCATTTAAGATTTCTTTAAATGAAGAAAATATTAATGAAGAATCTTCTACGCTGGGTATTATGATATTAATTACAAATAGTCATGATTTAAAGAAAACAGATATATTGAGTTTATATCGAAACAAAGATATCATTGAGAAAGTATTTTTCTCATTCAAGCATGATATTAATGGAAGGAGAAGTCGAGTTCATTCTCTCATGAATATGAGGGGAAGCATCTTTATTAATTTTCTCTCTTTAATTTTAATTTCACATATTGATACTGTTATGAAAGATAAGAAGTTATATAAAAAAATGTCTAAAATAGAAATTTACAAAATGATGGACCGATTAAAATTTTATGAATTAGCTACAGGTGATCTGATGCTTGGAGAGCTGTCTAAAAAACAAAAGGATATTTTTTCAGCCTTCCAAATAGATGGGCTTCCCAAGACAAAATGATGTTTTTTATCTGTTTCAAATGTGACGGTGGCTGTGGCTACCACTATGCCTCATCTATCCAATGGAGACGAAGAGGACCTTTCGCAGCAAATTTTTATGAATCATATTAAATATATTAATACTATTAAACCTCTCAAACCGTTGACAGCAGCCAATTCCATAGGAAGAGAGGAAAGTTAACGCAATACATTAAACCTAGTTACAACTTTTAGGGATTTCAGGGAACTATTATTCTGGTAAGTGGAAAAAAGGCCGCTCATATCATAAGGACTCCCGACTTGGTAGGTACTGAAGTAGCCTTGGAGGTGTCGCTACTCCCACCACGGCCTTGAATAAAGCATGGGCGTTGCCTTTGATCTCTGTACCAATGCCGTTTCCTTAAGAAAAATCTCTTGAAATCATTAGATAAATCGACAAGAATAAGACTTGTTTTATTTTACACCCAACCCTCAACCAAGGAGTAAGTCACATGCAATCCAATATTGATCTCGAAAGCCCCCAAATGACGAGTTCGCGTCACAGATGACCATTTTATTCTACCAAAACTTGATTCTTCCTTCAAGCCAGAGCACCTTGTCGATCCAGAAAAACAAAAAAGGAATCGAAAATTTAATCCTCAAATTTTCTTTTTTACCATTATCTATCTTATTTCCGGAACAAATTACGAAGGCTACCAAATCGCTCTTAAGACGGTATGGACTCATTTTGGTGACCTGCTTCTCATGCCAGTCAAAAGCAGTCTCAGCAAGATACGTCAAAGTATTTCTTACCTATTTTTTAAAAATATCTTTGAATCTCTGATTACAGACTACGAACCATTGAGAAAAACGTTTCATGGCTTTTATATCTATGCCATAGATGGCGACCAATTAGCACTTCCTCGCTCTAAAGATCTTTTAAAGGAGGGTTATTGTGGGTACCCTTGCCCAAATGAGATGGAAACTCATTTCTTACGTATGTATCTATCTCATGCTTATGACGTTTTATCGGGTGTGACAAAGAATCTTTGCTATTCTCCCGCTCTCAACGAAATCGCCAATGCTATTCAAATGATAGGTAGTTTCTGTCCAGAAAGGCCCATTTTTTGTTCTCTGACACTCCCCATTGAGCCTCCCAATGCCTCAATGGGGGAGTGAGAGTTGGAGATTTGCCACACAAACTCTACAGATTAAGGGGAAAAAGGTCTTTAAGCGACTTGCGCCCTAGTTTTTTCGATTTGAAGACGCACCCCTACCTTTGGAAGATTTTAGCACCTTCGACCTGGTCCATTGCTGTTATTCCTAATGGATAAATTTAGGTGACAGTTGATAATTCATGTCTTGCCAAGACAACAAAATTATAGGCACAAACGGCATTCTTTACATACCTCTTAAAACCATCATGCCCTTTCCAGTAAGCAACTCTCATACCAAAACATCTCTTAAGGAATGAAATAACAGCCTCTATTCCGGCTCTCCAATTGAGAAGATTTTTAAAGACCCAAGCACTTTTAACCATCTTTAATATTTTCATTCCTTTTTTTTCTGGGAAGCAAACATCTTTAGCCCCCATCTCTTTGGCCTCTTCAAGATTTTCTTTTGAAGCAAACCCACCATCTGCACTTACTTTTACAGGGCAAGCCCCATAGGTTTGTGTCACTGAATTCATAACTTTTAAAAACATATCAGAGTCTGCGGGGTTGCCATCAGGGATCTGACAATCTAAAATCATGTTGCTTTGCCCTGAGGTCAAAAAGATTTTATGCCCAAACTCGACTTCTCTTTGCCCCTTTACAATAATGTCTGTATGCGGTTCAAAGATGGATAGGACCTTTTTTTCAGAAGATACTTTTTTCCCCTCAATAACTCTTTTTTGAGTTTGAAAGATGATTTTTTCCAGGTAGAAGGCAACATTTTCTAACTGTTTTAGACTCTTTTTCAAAGCATTCATCTTCACACATTTTTGTTCTTTTTTTATCTTTCTGATGGTATCAGGTAATCCTTTGTTCAATTTGGTAGCGATTTTTAAAAGCTCCTTATAGCAAGGTAGTCTTTCCGCATCATTTTTGGAATTATTAATTTTGTAAAGCAAGGTTTTTGCTCTCTTAAGATCTTCTCTTGAAATAAGTCGCCAAAAATCTTTCATGACATTTTTACGAACTTTTTTAAATTCTCTTTCTGTAACTCTTATGCAGTCATATAAAAGCGATGCATCCGTTGGATGATGAATATTTGATCACTCATGTTGATACCCCCTTAGTAACGTAGCTTTTTAATTGATCCGGACTTAAGTTTTTTAAAGTCAGATATGGTTTTTTTCTTATCTGGAAAGAGATAAGCCTTTGTTTTCTCGTGTTTTTTGACAATGATCCTCCCTTGTTTAATATGGTGATAAATCCAATGAACTTTAACATCAATAAGTGCTGCAATTTGAGATGTTGTGAGGCTTCCCTCGACTTTGGTCGGAAAAGAGTGCTTTCGATTCCGATAGATTTTATTGTTTAGTCTATAGGACTTCACAGTATTTCTGAGAAAAGTGGTATCCATTGGTGATCTGAATCCTTTTTGGGTCAATAGTTTGGCAATATCTTCATCAGACACCCCAAGCTTGACCTGCTGCGCAATTATTTTCTTTATCGTTTCAGAAGATGACAGTTCATCAAAAGATCCAACTTTGATTGGAATGCTAGCTTCTGTTGTATCTCCTCCAATCCAAACAATTCTCAGTGCAACCATATCTCTTTTCTTTCTGTGAATGACAACCTTTTCAACCAATGTTCTAAGAATTTTCTTTTTCATGTCTTTGGTCAATATCTTATCCTCCCATAGCGAAGGTAGTTTTTGATTCAAATCTGAAAATTCTCTTTTCATTTTTTGAGAGATCACAGTTGGAATACGCTGTTCATTCTTAACCCTCTCTAGGTGATCTTCGGCTTTTTTAAGTATTACTAAAGCCTCTTCCCATTGTGTTTCTAATTCATCTGCAACAAGTCTATTCTCAGGGTCTACTTTGCGATACCTCTTTTCTACCAGTTGAGCTTCATACCTTAAACGCTGAATTTGCTGAATGTGTGATTTGTAAACCTCTTGGTCAATTTTTGACTTATTTTCTAAAGCCTTGGCATACAAGTCTAGCTCGACAGGGGAAAGAACCTTAAAAAAAGTGTTTACTACATAATCATCGATTGGATCTGTAGGAATGAATTGGCAAGTAGGTTCCCGATGTTGTTGGCGTAGATAGTTGCATAAGTATCGAGTTGCTGTTTTATACTGCACTGACATTTTGTGGCCACATTCTCCACAATAGACTATCCCATGTAAGAGGGCCTTACCAGGGCGAGGTATGCCTCTTGTTTTATTACGAGTATATTCAGTGTAGTTGTCTTTTAGAATTTCTTGTATTTTTAAGAATGTATTCCAATCGATATATTTAGGATATTTATCTTTCACAACAATTTTCCATTCATTAAGTGGAAGCTTTGTACGCTTAAGTTTTCCAGCTAAGTCTTTTCTACGGTATTCAGCTTTGCCATATACAAAAGTTCCGCTATAAGCTGGATTCTTCAAAATAGAAAGTATGGCTGCCTTGGATGTTTTTTTCCAATGAATACTTTTTACAAAATCAACTCTTGGAAGTAAGAGGTTGTTATCGTTAAAAAATCGCGACACCTTACCGGCTGATTTCAGTTTTAAGAATATAGTAAATACTAAATTTATGCGATCTTGTAAATCTTTATTTGGATCTTTTAGCACTTTACCTTGTTCTGTTCGAATAAAACCAACTGGTAATTTAAGAGCTAAATCTCCTCGCTTGGCTTTGTTGAGAAGACCTGCTGTTAATCTATTGCGTATCGTAAATAATTCCATTTCTGAGAGTTGACCTTTAAACCCGAGTAACATTCTTCCATTAACATTAGAAGGGTTATAAATAGACTCTCTATCAGCAATGAGGCAATTCTTAAAAGCACACAGATCAAGTAATTGGTACCAGTCCGTACAGTTTCTAGATAGACGAGTGACATCGTACGATAGAATAATACCAATTTTTTCCAAGGTCACTTCTGCAAGGATATTCTTGAAGCCTTCTCTAAACTGTATACTACTTCCTGTGATCCCCAAATCATCATCGACAATTTCAATACTATCTTCTTGCCAACCTAATTCAGTAGCTCTTTGCCTGAGTGAGTATTGAAGGTCGAGACTTTCTTTGTTTTTGATGGCTTGCTGAGGGGTCGACTGTCTGATGTATATTATGGCTTTTCTCTTTAAGTGAATAGGTGTAATCAATTCCGATGTTTTCATATATAATCTCCTCAATGGCTAAAGTTAAGTCTTTGATGACTTGCTTTTGAATTTCTTTTGGCAGTCTTGGCCAGACATCTTTTGGTGTAATTGACATAGTTGCTCTTCCAGTTGTTGAGTCAGTGAAATTAGCTCCTGAATTGCAACTATACCAAGTTTGCTTGGGGCCTGCCTATCGTAGAGATTGGGGTTCAGATTGGTAGAAGCCAATGGTATGCGTAGCGTCATGTGGTTCTTGTATTGAACAAAAGCAAAAGTAGATTTTTTCTGATTTTTAGGTATGGAAATCACCTTGAATGACTTCCTATAAAGGGGATGGGAGGGGTCCGTGACCCTTAGCTCTCTAAAACCTCTGTCGTTGACGGGGGTATTAAGTAATGGACTCGTTTGATTTCGTCACTGTACTGTCCAATCTCATTTTCTTACACGGCTCAATCTTTTGATCTCTTGCATCTGAAACTAAAGAGGCGCTAATAATTCCCCAAGTTTCTTCACTTATTTGAACAATCAAGTCCTGTAAGGTGGAGTGAGCGTAATTTTCTTCCAATTCAAGGCCCAGAAAAGCTCTGGTGGATACTGAATCGACAAGATTAAAGGCTAACGCACGATAGGAAAGACCTCTTATGGATTTAAGAATAGCCACCTTGAGAACTTGCTCCGATGTCATACCAATATCACCAGAATCTTTCTTTTCTTTAACAAGGTCTTCATGAACCATATGGGCAAACTCTGGATGGCGATCAATGATGTTATTAATTTGCTGCAATTCTGTACTGAGTTGGTGGTTAGGATATTGGGAAAAGAGTCCCAACTGTGTCTTCTTCAAATGGCGCATAGTCCCCCCTTTGGTGAAAGTTTCTCTTTAATTTTTATATTAACATACGTTTTTTTGAGGGAAAAAAGTGAGCAAGGATGTCTTTTAAGAAGAAAAAAATCAGAGAGGTTCTCGGAGAACATGGATAAGAATTCTACCTCATAGAGAGGTTCCCACGCCTCCTAAAACCTACATAAAAAATAAATGAAGAATAAAATATCAAAAATTATTTCTCTGAAAAAACACGTCAAGTATTTTTTGAAGTTGATGCGCAACGTAATGTTATTTCCCTGAAGGAGGTTTGAAATCACCACGGTGGAAACACAGGTTGATCCAACTCTTCCTCTCATATCAAGTAACCAGTTGATAGCCACATAAGTCACTGAAAGGGAGGGGCTGTGAAAGGTTCGTCAAGAGAGGGGGGGGGGGGAACTTATTTTATTTTTCCGTTGGGACTGTAAAAATAATTGTGTAACTGCAATTTTTTTCTTAAATCTTAAAGCCACTTATGTGGCTCCACTCCTGGTAAAAAGCACAGTCCCATATTATTCGTCAATGTATAATTGACATTTTTTCCTTCAAGCGATTTTGTCAGTCACAATGCATTATAAGTTAATGGGGAGGTGGACATCTTCGCTGGTCTATATAATTGGCCTCTTTAGTTACTCTGGACTTTTGATTGTATTATGGAGCCGTAATGGGATCATATCAGAACTGGAAAGAACTCAAATAAATAATTATCATCTTGGTTGAAAAAAAATCAGCAATGGCTCTCTCAAAAAAATGGAAATTCCAATCTCATCAAAGGGTTCATGTGTTTAGGTTCCCATACTATATTACCCCCTTTTTTTTATTTTTTTTAACTTAGGATATTCGAGAAATACCAGAATTGGGATGAAATATGAAAAAAAATGGGAACCCAAATCTGCACCAAGAGGGCATGTATTTAGGTTCCCATACTATATTACCCTAACCATAGTCTCGGTATTCCAGTACTTCTGTCAACGCCTTAGAGGGGCTTTTAAGCCCCCTTATAAGGCAGGTGGTGGACCTTATTAAAAAACTTAGTTGTCAAAACGGTCACCGTATTCAATGGCAAACCTGTTCATGGCTGGCTTCCAGTTGTGTAATGGTCGTGTCCATCGCTTAGAGGCCATTTTTATCGCTAAATATACAACTTTTAAAGCCGACCGATCACTGGGAAATATCTTACGATTTCTGATCGCCTTGCGGATCACGCTATTTAACGACTCTATGGCGTTTGTGGTATAAAAAATCTTTCTGATTTCATCCGGATAATCGAAAATAGTGATGAGATTGTCCCAATTCCTACGCCAAGACTTTTCAATATTCGGATACTTTGAAGACCACTTGGTACAAAATTCCTCAAGGGCCTTTTCAGCTTCTGTCAGAGTCGTAGAGCCATAAATGGACTTGAGGTCTTGGGCGACAGCTTTCATATCCTTGGAAGGGACATAGCGAAGGGAATTGCGGACCATATGGACAATGCACAGTTGTACTTTAGACTTGGGAAAAGCCGCTGAAATGGCTTGAGGAAAACCTGTAAGACCATCTACAGAAAATATAAATACGTCTTTCAACCCTCGATTTTGCAGCTCAGTCAAAACACTCAACCAAAACTTTGAACCCTCATTTTCAGAAATCCATAGGCCCAACAAGTCTTTCTGACCCTCCTCTGTAATACCAAGAGCTAGGTAAATCGCCTTATTAATAACTCTCTTGTCTTGATGGACCTTCACCACGATACAGTCCAAAAATACGATAGGGTAAGTGCTATCCAAGGGGCGGTTCTGCCAAGCCGTAACTTCATCAATAACAGCATCCGTCACGTTGGCTATCACTGAGTGGGATATCTCTGCACCATGGTAAAGGTCTTTGATAGCTCCTTGAATATCCCTGGTCGTCATTCCCCTCGCATAGAGGGTCAGAATACTGTCTTCAAAGCCCTCAAGACGAGTCTTGCCTTTGGGAATGACTTGGGGCTCAAAGGAGGCACTTCGGTCACGGGGGACCTGAAGCTCCACCTCGCCTTTCTCTCCCTTTATGGTCTTTCTACTGTAACCATTGCGAGTGTTGGATTTGCGGGTCTCAGACTTCTCATGCCTCTCATAACCTAGGTGATCGTCCATTTCCGCATTAAGAGCTGTCTCTAAAACAACCTTCATCAGTTGACCCGTTATGTCGGATAAATCCTTTTGGGTCTTGACGCTCTTCGCTAGTTCCTTGCCTATTGTCTTGATATCCATTCTGCCTTCTCCTTTCAGGATGATAGTTCATCCTAATATGATTCGGCAGTTACACAAAATAGTTTACAGGCTCTTTCCGTTTTATGTAAGTAACTGAATTTACACGGATTATGTTTGATGGACTCCATTTTAAAGCATAAAATCTAAAGGGAAGGCATGTAAATACTTAAAACTACTTAACTTTCTTCCCTGGACAGGAACTAGGTAGTTTTGAGAGTAATAGCATAACTCTCTACGATAGGCTTTATTTATCTACAGAGATTATTAAGGCCCATGCTCAAGCCAGTAACTTCTTTATTGCGCGTTGTAAGCGAGGCTCTACTTTTATCCCCATCGTAAATTTATTTAATGGCCCAGGTTGGTATTCACAAATGGTTATTGAGGGGGTGGTCATTCATCTCTATAAGTATAAAAACCCAAAGACTGGGGAGTTCTCTGTTTTGGCCACTAATCTTCCGCATGGCTCCTTGGACAAGAAGGATATGGTTGCTCTTTACTCTCGTCGTTGGGAAATAGAAACGACATTTCGTGATTTTACATCGACAATGAAAATGGAGCAGTGGCACTCAACAAGCCTTAATGGAATATTGCAAGAGCTGTATTCTTATTTTTGGCTCTTCAATTATACAAAGATTCAAATGAGCATAAATGAGGATGAAGACAGTGTGAATCAGTTGGTAAAAAATGACTACAAAAAACCTAACTTTAAACTGATTCTTGATTTCATAATGGATAGCATCCCCCTTTTTGTTGCGGGGCTCTATCAGAAATTTAGGAAGCAGATAAAGTTGCTGATGAAGATTTCAATGGAGAAGAGGAGGCACTTCAAAAGAAGCTATGAAAGGTCTATCAAAAGGGCTGGGAGTTCTTTTAAAAGAAATAGCTTAACGCAGAGGCAGAGGGGTGTGGTGGCTTAAGGAAACGGCATTGATCTCTGTACGAATCCAGACCTCTCGATCACCGACCTGTACAGGTACTGCCTCAACCTTAAGTAAATCTTGCATGGCTTCAGCGACAGTGAGAGGGCGAGTCTTAATATCCCCACTTTCTACTGCTGAACTTTTTAGAGTAGCGTACCCTTGTGGGGTTTTAACCTTTCTAATGTACATATCTACATTAACTACAAAATAAAGAGAAAAATCAATAAAAATGTCTCATGTCATATATATAGAATATTGAATCACTTTAAAACTCCACTACATTATTTTCTGTAAAAGAGCTAATTTCGGGCTGAAATGTCGATAGGTTTGAGTAGAGCACTTTTGACACATATGCTGCTGTCAAACTCGGGGAGCCTATGGGAATCTTTTTTCTTTTGGTCTTAATTTGACCTGTAAGCTCATCCTTTCTTCCAAGGTAGATGCGTTTTTGCCTGGCCTGCTTTTTTTCCTTGTCCCAAAAGCTTTCAACTTTATAGACATAGGTTTTTCCCTTATTTTTTTGCTCAAAAGTGTATGACATCGTTAATATTGTAACTATGCTTTTGAAGAGATGACAATCTCTTAATCAAAGTGAAGGCCTTCTCAGACAATAATCAGGACTTAAATCCTACACCTAGTTACAACTTTTAGGGATTTCAGGGAGATAATACGAAGCTTCTTTTTTTGGCATTTATACATTTATGGAAGTTTAAAAAAGGAAAATCCGGGAAGTTTAAAAGGGGAAACCTCCTCGCCCCATGCCACCTTTTATTCCACCTTTCATCATCTTGGACATAAGACGCTTGGTTTGTTCAAAGTTCTTGATAAATTGATTCACATCTCTCACTTCTGTTCCACTCCCCTTGGCGATGCGAAGTCTTCTTGATCCATTGAGAATTTGGTGATGACGACGCTCCTTAGGTGTCATCGAAGAAATAATGGCTTCGATTTTAGTCACCTCCTTGTCGGGTGGAGTCATATTTTTTACTTGCTTCATAAGCTGGCCAGCTCCTGGGAGCATCTTCAAAATACTTTCCATTCCCCCCATTTTTTTTATCATCTTAATTTGCTTAAGAAAGTCCTCCACTGTGAACTGATTTTTGGCCATTTTCTTGGCAGCGGCCGTGGCCTCTTTTTCACTCACCAGGCCATCCACTCTCTCCACAAGACTGAGAACATCCCCCATATCAAGAATTCTCGATGCAAGACGGTCGGGGTGAAAAACTTCAAGAGCTTCCACTTTCTCTCCCACACCTAAAAATTTAATGGGCACTCCTGTGGATTGGCGAATACTGAGTGCGGCACCACCGCGCGCATCCCCATCCACCTTGGTGAGAATAAGCCCTGTCAACCCCAAGAGTTTATGAAAGCCCTCTGCCACATTGACAGACTGCTGACCCAACATCGCATCTGCCACAAGAAGGATTTCCGATGGAGACCAGACCTTTCGAAGACGGCCCAATTCGGACATGAGGGCATCGTCTATTTGCAAGCGCCCCGCTGTATCCACAATAACCACATCAATCATGTTGTCCCTAGCCCAGACCTTAGCCTCCTCTAACAAATCTTCTGGCTTTTTCTGAGGATCGGAGTCAAAAACAGGAAGCTGGTTTTCCAAACCCAGTTGTTTCAGCTGCTCAATGGCCGCAGGCCGATAGACATCCACGGGAACAAGCCCTGGTTTTTTTTTAAATTTCTTTCGTATGTGAAGGGCCAGTTTGGCTGAAGACGTGGTTTTTCCCGTGCCTTGAAGCCCCACGAGAAAGATCACACCTGGGTCTCCTCGAAAGTTGAGTTCCACAGCTTCACCGCCAAGGATGTGAACCAGTTCATCATGGACAATTTTTACAAATTGCTGCCCGGCATTAAGCCCCGAGAGAACTTCGTGCCCCATGGCCTTTTCTTTCACTTGGCGGGTAAATTCCTTAACAACTTTGAAGTTCACATCAGCTTCGAGCAAGTTAAAGCGGATATCTTTAATGACTTGTGCGATATTGGCCTCTGTGATTTTTCCCTGCCCACGGATTTTTTTCAAACTCGATAGTAGCTTATCTGAGAGTTGGTCAAACATAATAGAAGCTCCATTTGTGATATTTATTCATGTGTAGTTATTTATTCATTATTCATGTGTGGTATACGCATAGCAACTTGGTCCCTTCCCACGAGATAACAAAGCCGCTACACAGTTTCATGTACTTTTTTATTCTATCTTGCAACAGCCTCAGTGACAACGGTGACAATACTTAATATTTTGAATATGAGCCACCACTAAAATGAGACTTCCTGAAATAGTCATCAATGTACTGGTTTTATCCATAGCCACTTCATGGAGCCAAAGAGAGGCTGTAAGAATAAAAAAGCCAAGGACGGCGAGAATGAGAGGAAACACTCGTTTGTGATGTCGGTAACCACTCCTAAAAGCCATCGTTGCCAGAAATATCAGGGGAGCAAACCCAATCATATGCATTTCATTTTCAAATTTAAATAACGGAATGGCGAGGGCTAAAAAGGGTGTGCAAAGGCAGTGAATAAGACAAAAGGTAGACAACCCAATGGCCCCAAAGTCCCAGCGATGATGATGGGACTGGCCCCCATGTTGCCCATGAGAGTGATGTTGCTGGTGCTGATAATTTTTGTAAGATTTGCTCATGGAAAAGTTGAAAAGCCCTCTACAGCAAGATGGTGAAAAACGGTGAAAAAAGGGGACCCCTCCCTATAGTCCATAGCTATCGCCTGCGCAAGCGAAATTGACGCACCAAATAAATTCCTCTACCTTTATTTGCCCCTAGCTTCTCCTAGAACCTATGATGTTCATATGTCCTCATTAAAAATTCATGGTTACATAGAGCCTCACAGAGTCATTTCTTTTGCGAACTATCAGCAAGTTTTGGATGGGCCCCAGCCCCCCATGGTGGTGGCCATTTGTGAACCTGAGTTCAAGAACTCAAGAACAACAAATCTTAAAAGAGAAGGCAAATGTAAAACCACAGATTCTTGCTCTCCCCAGGTGGAGTGGGCGGAGTTGATAGAATTTCTTAAACAGCTCTTCCAAAAACAATCCCCCGTTCTCCCCTCCACAGAAGTCATACTTGCAAGTCATCTTTTCGATGCTTCTTCCATACAGTTTTTCATAAATCACTTTCATATTTTTAGAATTCTTCCCTTTCGCCTTTCAAATAAAGAACTTCAAGAAATTTTAGATCAAGCCCTTCAGCATTACAAAAACAAAGAATCTAAGATCAATAATCATACATATGGTATGCATGGCACACACAAAATGAAAAGCAACCTCTTAAAAGAAAATTTTACATCAAGAAAGAAGGATATAAATCCTGTCAAAAAAAATGAATTTTATGAAAAGTACTGGGAAGAAACTTCGAAGATGGCAGAAATAGGTCTCATAGGAAGCAGCATTGCCCATGAACTCAACAGCCCCTTAGGGGGAATGATATCCTTTATCCAATTGATGAAAATGAATAATTCTCATCACCACATTCACAATAATGATTTGTTAGCCGATTTATTAAAAATGGAAAATGATGGAAATACATGTAAAAAGACAATAGAAAATCTACTTTATTTTTCTAAACCACCTCAATATTTCAATTTTTCCAAGACTGAGACTTTGTCCTCAGAGATATTGTCCACAGAGATATTAAAGTGGGAGAAGAGCACACCTGACAAGAGTTTTTGCTCAAAAAACTCAGAAGATTGGACCTTTGACCTCCAAGACTTTGATCTCAAAGAGGTTGTGCAGCAAAGTCTCCAAATTATGGAACTAGAAAAGAAAAATCATAACTTTAAATGGTTCTTACATATTCCTGACCAAGAAATGAAGATCAAAGGGCAGCCCCACCTTTTGACTCAAGCAATTTATAATCTCTTAAGAAATGCAAAAGACTCCATTGAAATGAAAGCAAAGATAGAACCTATAAGAATAAATTCTATATATGAGGGAAGAATTAGGGTTGTTGTAGAGACACAAGAAGATAAATTTATTATTAATATTATAGATAATGGAATTAAGCACAAATACAGTGACTACCAAAACTTTGTTCAGTCTTTTTTAAAACTTCCAATTTATCCCACGAACCACCATGAAGCACCTTTACAAAGGTATGACTTTTTAAAGAGTCTAAGCCTCATGGTTGCCCACCAAATCATTCTTGAACACGACGGTCAACTAAGCCTTTCCCCCTATTCTAATGTCGAGACAAATGTCAAAATTTCTTTAAAGCGTCTAGGTCAAACAAGCCCGTAGACAAGTTTTACACTAGAAAATTTGACACTATGATATTCAACTTCCTACAATAGGTCGATAAAGCCACTAAAAATTATTCATTAATCTTGGCCTTTAAACATAACAAAGACATGTATAAAATCTAGGTAAAAGAATATCGCCAAAAGGCCTAAAAAGAAGCATGAAAAAAGAATCTGCACCTACCCTTTGCAGGTGCCAAGGGACTTTTTTCACTTCTGGGGAAGGAACGAGTGAACCACCACCAAAAAATCCTCATTGTGGAAAGTCAGTCTCACTTAAGAACCAAGCTCTTTCGTTTATTAAACCGTAAGGGTTTTCAGGTGATTACAGCTCACTCTCAGAGCCAGGCTCAATCTTTGGCCGGAAGAGACCTTCGTTGGGATATTGCTATTATCAATGGGGACCTTTTAGGTCACTGGGAATCTCCAGACCACCAAAGTTCTATCAATGAGACCAATAAATTTTTATGCCATTTAGAATCTATAAATCCTGAACTTGGCGTCATTGTTCTTTTTGATTCTCAAAAGAATTTTGAAAAAGTTTCAACAAAAGGTTATCATATTATTCACTCACCTTTTTTTATGGAAAAGATTGTACAGACTGTGGAAAATATGATCTCAAAAATATTACCACAACCCTCGTCTTCATCTTCTCAAGCTTCTTCACCTTCTCAAAAGAAAAATTCTCAACTCCAATTACAGGAAAAATATAAATTCGAAGATATCATCGGGCAAAGTCTTCAAATAAAAAAACTTTTAGAACTTGTTGAGAAAATTTCTGATTCAGACTCAACAGTCTTAGTTACTGGAGAAAGTGGTACGGGGAAAGAATTGGTTGCAAAAGCCATTCACTTTAATTCCCCAAGATCCAAATCCGCTTTTGTACCCATCAATTGTGGAGCCATTCCTAGTGAGCTTTTAGAAAGTGAGCTCTTTGGGCACGTCAAAGGAGCATTTACCAACGCCATTTCCAATCGCATGGGCCGCTTTGAGCTTGCCGAGGGAGGTACCATATTTTTTGATGAGATTGGCGATATGAGCCCCCACTTACAGGTCAAGCTTCTAAGGGTGTTGCAAGAAAGAACTTTTGAGCCCATTGGAAGCACAAAGACCCTAGAGGCGAATGTAAGAGTCATTGCTGCCACCAATATTCATTTAGAAAAGGCTGTTCAAGAAAGAAAATTTAGAGAGGATCTCTACTATCGTCTGAATGTGATTCCTGTCAATATTCCATCTCTCAAAGAAAGACAAGAAGACATACCTATCTTATTTCATCATTTTATGCAAAAGTTCAACAAAAATCGCAGTAAGAAAATAACAGGCATCACACCTGAAGCTCTTCAAGTTCTTTGTCAACACAAATGGCCAGGCAACATTAGAGAGCTAGAAAACCTTATTGAACGATTGAGCATTCTCAAAGGAGGTGGTTTGATTGAACTCAGTGACTTACCTTCAAACTACAGATATGCCATGTCTTCCATCAAATCTCCCTTGGCAAACTCTCATATAGAAATGTCTGAAGTAGGAGTGTCCGAAGTAGACATGGATTTTAATTCCGCCGTAGATGCCTATGAAAATGCACTTATCATGCGAGCCTTGGAAAAAACAGGGTGGAATAGAAACCAAGCTGCGATACTCTTAAAGCTAAATCGTACAACACTTGTTGAAAAAATTAAGAAAAAAGGCTTAAAGCCTTCTGATAAATTATCGTAAGAATATGATCAGGAGGAAATAATTATATATGAAGAAGGCAAAACGAGTTATCATTGCAGCAGGTGGCTCCGGTGGACATATCTATCCAGCCCTTGCTCTTGCCCATGCCTTTCTAAAGCTTTACCCTGAGACTCAGGTTCATTTTTGGGGTTCCCATGGGGGAATGGAAAACCGCATTGTTCCACAAAATGGATTTTCATTAAAGACCATTCCCATAGGTCGCCTTCAAAGTAATGTCTCTTATTTAGAAAGATTAACAACCGTATTTCTTTTGCCTTTAGCTCTTTTAAGAGCCTTATTGTTCTTACTAAACTACCGGCCCCATTTGGTTCTAGGCGTGGGGGGGCATGCCTCGGGTCCTTTGCTTTTAGTTTCTTCTCTATTAAGAACTTTTCAAATTTTTCATATTTCCAATGCTATATGGGAGCCCAATGCCATGCCAGGTCTCACCAACCGCTGGCTATCTCGTTTTGTTCAAAAAAATCTTATCGTTTTTAAAGAAGCAGAAAAATATTTAAAGACTTCTTCGGTCTCAATCTCTACTATTCACTTCGTAGGTATGCCCGTTCGCGAAGAAATTAAAACATCTCAAGCCAAAATCAAAATGCATAAGAAATTTCGAATTTTTATCTTCGGTGGAAGCCAGGGGTCCGTAGCTATCAATGAGGTTATCGGTCGCACTTTTCAAAACCAAGGGGCTACGGAAGAAAATCAATGCCAAGAGAAAAATGAATGGAAAAAAAACCTTCAAGTTGTTCACCAAACAGGAATAAAAAATTTTGATAAATTCAATAATATATATCCATCAAACATGAATATCGAAGTTGTTCCCTATATTGATAACATGGGAGAACGCTATGCCTGGGCTGACTTAGTGATTTGCCGAAGCGGCACAGGGACCCTTTTTGAACTCGCCGCTAGCGGCTGTCCTTCTATTTTGATTCCTCTACCAACGGCGGCGAATGATCACCAAAAGAAAAATGCTGAAGTTTTTCATAAGTCTGGAGCGGCCATTATGATTTTGCAAAATGACTTCAATGAGTTAACTCTCAAAAAAGCCATTATTGAACTTCAGACCAACTTCGAGAAGAGGAATCTCATGTCTAGAAAGGCTCACCAATTCCACAAGCCCCATGCCGCAGAAAATATTGTTAAGATTCTAAATGAAAATATAGATGATGAAACCAAAGGTGATGAGAAGAATAATAAAAATAAGGTGTTACATTAATTCAGGAGATTATTTTAAAAAGAATAACATTTGGCGTTACCCTATTGCTTTAAGATGAGTTTATGAGTGGGGATAGTGACAAACCCCATGGGGTTTGTTAAAATAACGAGAGTGTATAATTTAGATTTAAATCTCATATTTTCTCTTTTGATTGCCTTTCAGGTTAAGCACTTTGTGGCCGATTACCCCCTTCAATATGACTATATGATGCAGAAAATTGATATGACTTGGAGGTTTCTTATTCCTCTCGGCGTTCACTGTGCCATTCATGCTCTATTAACTTTGGCGATTTGTTTGTATTTTGCTCCCCACTTGTGGTGGTTATCGATATTAGATTTTGTGATTCATTTTATTATGGATCGTATCAAATCGGGGCCGAAGTATTTAGGTCGCTTTGATGATCCTGTCAAGCATAGCTTTTGGATTTGCTTGGGGCTGGATCAAATGATCCATCATTTAACTCACTATTTCATTGTGTGGTACATTTACACAAATATACATTTCTTGTAGATCACTGATTGCCTATGTAGTGAACAATGGACCAATCCAATTTTTTTTTTGTTCCATCTTTTTGAAGAATTACAGGTTGACTGAGACTGAGAAACAAACCTGATGAACTCAAATAGGGAGGAGACTGGAGCTCCCCACTTAAATAGACAGCGTTTATAGCCTGGCCATTTTGAGGATTGATAATACACAGTTTACTCTTTCCACAGGGAGACCAGAGAAACCAGTCTCCAGTATTTTGGGTGAGTGGACGGGTGGGGTGGTGGGATAAGCGCATGGCTTGGATGAGGTTGGAGGTGGTGTGATGCTCTGTTTTCAAAACCCATTTCTTCTTTCCAGAGTGGCGGTCTATGGCCTGAAGGTAGGAATTTTTATCTAGAGCCACAATGAGTTCGTGTTTAGGAATATAGGTCAATGAGGCATTGATGGTTGTTTTCAGTGGGTGCTGCCAAATCTTATGGCCTGTCTTAGCATGCAAAGCGAATATCAATCCTTTTTTATCAGCGAGATAAAGGGCTTCTCCAACCACAGTCACCACAGTGTGTATGGGTGCTTCCATGGGAGTTGACCACGCCAAATCGCCACTGTGGCTATCAAAAGCCAAAACTTTATGGGTGCTATTGACAACAATGAGATCAAGCTGGGGATGAGCTGCTATGGAATGGCCTGTGGGTTGAAATTCGTGTTTAGAGATCCACAGTAATTTTCCCGATCCTGGGTGGATCTTGGTAAGTTGAGCCTTTATTTTTTCTTTTGTGTGGAATTGAGTTAAGGCATAGAGCCCATCTTTGAATAAGAGGGGTCGGGCTGAAAGGGGGGTGCGCAAGGCAAGAAACCACTGCATCTTGCCTGTTGTTTTGTGGAGGGAGTAGATATGGCCAGATGAAGAGGAAACAAAGGCAGAGTTTTTAGAAAAATCAGGTAAAAATAAATGAGAGGAGTCTTTTTGGGGTAGAGAAAAATTCCACAATTCCGTACCATTTGTGTTAGAGGCAATGAGCCACTGGGGGTATATAAGATAGATTTGTTTATGAGCGAGAACCCAAGAGGTGGGGGGCTTCTTATCTCCATGAAGGACTTTGGCCATTTTAAGTTTTACGCTCCCAAGAAATTTGGGAGAGGCCATTTGTCGATTTAAATAGGGAGCCGCGGAGAAACGATGGGCTTTGGTGTTCTTCCCGGTGCTCTCTCCGGCAATATCCTCCTCCCAAGGGAGAGGTTTTTCAGGAGGTTGGGGAAATATCAGGTGTTGGAAATTTGTGTGATGAAGATTGCTAGAAAGGGAGTCTGGAGAAAATAAAAGGGGGTTGAGCTTTAAAACAAAAAACATCACTCCCACAAAGTAGACGGGAAACATAAAGGAGCCAAATCTCCTTAGAGGACTGGATGGGTTTTTCATGGCTCCTCCTTGGAAAGTTGATTCTTTTGATCAGGATTTGCTAAAGGGTCGGCCAGATAATCAACAAAATCAACCAGAGAGTCAACCTGACATATATTTTCAAACTCAAACTCCCTGGTGTCATTGGAACTCAATATTTTTTGGGTTACAAAATAGCTAGTAACTCCAGTGAAATCATGTTTACCCTCATACTTTTTACAAAGAGTTTTGGCTTTGTGAAAGTTCAATAGGGGGTGACAGGAACTCATGGATCCACTTTCATGAGTGCTAATAATGGACTGTTTAAAGTGGATAAAGTTATATTGCTCACAATGAATGTTTGCGCTGTAAGAGCTCAAACGTAGAGGGAATTTTTTAGGTAAAATGGTTTCACTCCATAGGGGTAAGATTTGGATAACACCAAAAATAAACATGGTGGAAAGAGTCCACCATGGATGAGTTTCTGTCCCCCTATAGAAGGGTTGATAAATATAATCTCGACCCTTTGCCTTTTCTTCGTAAAAGTTGATGGCGAGATAAAGCAGGCACAACATTTGAATAGATGCCACAAAGGGTGAAATGTATATCCAATAGAATAGGTGATAAGAAGCAAAAAGAAAGAAACTGAGGAGAAATTTCTTTGACCTCTTGGAAATCAATCCAAAGGGAAGTGTCAACTCAATGGCCACACAGGCTGCGGCAACCCACTCCACAGCTTTTATGGGCCAATCTGTAAGATGAATCGAAAGCCAAGATCCAGTAAACCAATCAGATTGAATCTTAAGCATTCCAGAGGCAAAGTACATAGAAATAATGAGAGTTGTGATCGTGTTTTTCTTATGTGGTACAAAGAAGAAGCAAAATTCAATAAAAAATAAGAAGCAATGAATATTATCTGCCAATGTGTTATCGCTTAAGTAGAAAACCCATTTTGTTGTAAAACTTATTAGCAAAAGCCACCACCCAATGACCATGGTGAACCTGAAGCAAAGTAGAAAAAGAGCGAGAAGAGCAAGAACTCCATAGGCTGTAGTGATGTGGTGAGTGTAGGGGGAGAAAAAAGTTTGCCAGTTTTCACAAAAAGGTAGGAGACTCCAACAAATAGGAGCTTCCTGTGGGCTGGTAGAGGACCACTGAGACCACTGGGACCATTGGAGAGCTGTCACAAAATGGATAAAGCTAAGAAATATCCCCAAAGTAGTGAGAGATTTGGAACTCTTTATTTCTTCGTGGTGGGGTTTAAGCCATTGTATCATGCCGGAGTTCCTTGGGTTCGTCGGTAATCAAGAGCGTAATCCAAAGCTGAGAGTAGGCTGAGAAAAACGGTTCCCCATAGGATGATATAGCTCAGCATTTCGAGCCAGGACGAACCTATGTGTTTTCCAAAAAGCATAAGGGGCACGGCGATCATTTGAATGGCTGTCTTAGCTTTTCCCATGGACTTGGCAGCAATGACAATGTGGTTGGCCGCAGCCACAGAGCGGAGACCACCAATGAGAATATCTCGGGAGATGATAATAAAAATCATAAAAATATCAACAGAACCCAACTCATGGAGACATAAGAGAGCGGATAGCATTAAAATTTTGTCGGCAATGGCATCCATAAATTTACCTAAGTTACTTTCACAGTTGTAAATGCGAGCGTAGTGGCCATCCAGCCAATCTGTGGAAGCAGCCACAATAAACAAACACATACCGAAGAGAAACCGGTGGGGAAGCCCCTCGTGAAGTATCATAAATAAAAAGGGGGCGAGTATCATACGCGTGTAGGTGATCCACATAGGTAGTGAACTTTTATAATCACTCATCGTATCCCTTTCTACGCAATATTCTGTACCATGACCACATATGAGCTATGATTTATCACATGAGCTATGACAATTCACAAGAACTATAACAATCACAAGAGCTTATGACAATTCACAGGAACCCACATCATTATACTGTCAAAGACGGTGGAAATGTCAAAGGAAGGGATTGAAGGGGTGAGTGAAGTATGTCATGATCTCATGGAATCAGATCATTGGAGGTTAGCAAAGTGGATCGTAATTTAGCTCTTGAATTAGTGAGAGTGACAGAGGCCGCAGCTTTAGCGAGCGCAAGGTATATGGGGCGAGGTGATGAAACTGCGGCTGACCAAGCGGCTGTGGATGCCATGCGCAGAGCCTTTCAGAAGGTCTATATCAATGGCACTGTCGTGATTGGAGAGGGAGAGCGAGATCAGGCCCCTATGCTTTATATTGGAGAAAAGGTGGGTTTGGGAGGAGAATTATCTCCTGAAGTCGATATTGCCTTAGACCCCTTGGAGGGCACCACGATGTGTGCCAAGGGTGAAGTGGGTGCCATTTCAGTGATTGCTGTTGCCAAAAAAGGAGGCTTTCTTCATGCTCCCGATATCTACATGGGTAAAATGGCCTGTGGCCCTCGTTGTAAGAACCACCTTAGCTTTGAAAAATCTCCTGCAAAGAATATTCAAACCGTGAGCGAGGTGTTGGACAAACCTCTTTCGGATGTGACTGTTGTTATCTTAGATCGCCCTCGTCACAAGACTTTAGTTCAGGAGGTTCGAAAAACAGGGGCCCGCATTCGCTTTGTAAATGATGGGGATGTCTCTGCGGGAATTGCCACTTGCGGAGATCGATCTGGTGTGGATTTACTTTTAGGTATTGGGGGGGCTCCTGAGGGTGTTATCACCGCAGCAGCTATAAAGTGTTTGGGAGGTGACTTTCAAGGTCAGTTGGTTTTTTCCAAGGACGAAGAAAAAGAACGAGCTCTTCAAATGGGTATTCAAGATTTAAACAAAGTTTACACCATGGAAGAATTGGCCCATGGCCACGTTATGTTTTGTGGCACAGGTGTGACCGATGGGCCTCTGCTCAAAGGCGTGAGGACGATTCATAGCCATCGAGCCCAGACTCATTCCATTGTGATGCGCTCAGAAACTGGGACCACCAGGAATATTGAAGCGGAACACAACTTTAATATCAAGCCTCTTATTGAGACTTTTTAAATACTTGGACACCTTTTAAATTAAGTACTTATTTTTCTGATTAGGCCTTTAACTCCGGAAATTCACAGGATTAGCTTTAATATAGGTATATAAAAGGCGGTCAAAAACCTGAGTAGGCCAATATCTTCGCTTAAACCCAATCCTTACAATTCTAAACTACTGCCACCATCTTTCGGCGAGAATTGCTGTGACATGATTAATGTTATACCTATGCTTTTGAGGAGATGGCAATTTCTTAATCAAACTGAGGGCCTTCTCAGGCAATAATCAAGACTTAAGTCCTATGCCTAGTAACTTTGGATTTCAGGGTTGAACTTCAACCATTCCTCTCTTTACAGGGTTGCCAAAGCCATCTGGGAAATGAGTCAATACGGCCTCCCCATCCACGCCCATGAATGTTATGTATAAAAATAGAATTTATTAATAAATCCAGTATTATTAAATCTGCTTAAATACCTGCCTCGTGACGCTCTTTGTCATCCACGAGGCTGAGGATGCCTCCCTTGAGGTTGGGGCGATAGGCTAAGTAACGAATATCGTAGTTAAAGTCATTTCCATGGAGCCCAGGGGTTTGCCACTCAGGCCCCATTCGGATGGCATCCACAGGGCAAGCCTCCTCACAGAATCCACAATAGACACATCGGAGGATATCGATGTCATAACGGATGGGATATTTCTCCACGGAGGGGTCATCGTGTTCGGCGGCCGTGATGGTAATGCACTGGGCGGGGCAGTGGGTGGCACATAGCATGCAAGCCGTGCAACGAATGGAGCCATCTTTTTTCACAGTTAAGATATGGTTGCCTTTAAAGCGAGGACCGTAGTTATACTTTTCCTCGGGATAATTGAGAGTGGGCATTTTTTTTCGGTGAAAGAAGTTTTTAATAAGCTTGCCCATGGTGAGCCTAAGTCCCTGGACAATTCCTGGGAAATACCAAAGGGAGGAAGCTGATTTTCTTTTGACCGCACTCATATTAGATCCTTTCTCATATTATATCCTTTTTTATATTGTGTCCTTTCTGTGGACAAATTCATTAGAAATGGGAGTGGTTTGAAGATAAGGGGGAAAACTTAGCTCCCGGCCTCCAAGGAGTTGGCTAGCTTCACTGAGAGTGAGGGCACCTGCCACAACAGTGGTGATCGCTTTGATTTTCTGGTGGCGTCCTTCAAAGTTTATAAAAGTTCCCTCCTTTTCCACAAAGGTTTTCATGGGAATTTGCCATGTTTTTGATAAAACTTGAGAAACCTTATCCCTAGAAA
This sequence comes from Bdellovibrionales bacterium, assembly GCA_965261545.1. GTDB lineage: Bacteria > Bdellovibrionota > Bdellovibrionia > Bdellovibrionales > UBA1609 > CBDHDF01. The sequence continues at coordinate 556,175 of CBDHDF010000007.1, forward strand.
TCTCAGCCCTAGAAACCACATCTATATCTGTCACAGCATCTGTAGAAGGTTTGTTTGTGGAGGGTAGGGGGGTTGCTGAAAGCCATATCATGGAGTTCGCCTTGGAAAATTCTTTGATTCGGTCATTGAGATCGGGAAACACCGAGGGATTTTCAGGTCCAGCAACAATGAGTCCCTTGATTTTTTTGTTTTCTAATTTTGGGGAAAGCTTGGACATATGGGATTTATCCCCAGAAAGACCTCTTTCCTCAAGAGCGGATTGAAGCCCCTTGGTATTGGGGTTTTTATCACCACGGAGAAGAAGTCCATCAAACTCATCCCATTGTTCGGGATTGTTTACCCAGTGGTAAATATTTTGAGATCTGAGTTCGCCTGTAAAAAAATCCAAAATGTCTTTGTACTCCTCAGAGGTGTATTGCCCCGTAAGGACCAAAGCCAAAGCATCTGACCCTTCTTCTTCCAAGAGCTTGCGAAGCCAAACTCCTGATTCTTTGGCGGCCATTCCACTAGAGAGCTCTGTCCACTGTGAGTCTCCATGGGGACTCCATTGAGCTTTTGTGAGCCGGTGGTCTTTGTTGACAAACTTATAAACCTCCCGTCCCTTATCGCACATCCAGTGTCCGTTAACATCTTGGTTAAAAACGGGTTGGACCCTAAAAAAACCTTCTTTGTTGAAAAAAGTGCGGATATGACAGCCCGTGGAACAGCCGGGGCAAATGGTTTCAGCATCTTTTAGATACCATACCCTTTGACGAAAACGAAAATCCTTGGAGGTGAGGGCTCCCACAGGGCAAATATCCACCGTGTTGAGAGCATAGTCGTTTTCTAGGGGGTTATCCTTAAAAGTGCCTATTTCACTACGGTCTCCGCGATTGAAAATTCCTAACTCGTGGGTCTTGGAAACTTCTTCAGTGAATCGAACACATCGCGAGCATAAAATACACCTCTCGGTGTCTAAGACAATTTTAGAGCCGAGGTCCACCACCTTGCGTTTTTTGATCTTGGATTCAGCCATTTCGGGGTCGTATTGGCCAAATTTCATATATTGTTGCTGGAGGCCACATTCCCCGGCTTGATCGCAAATGGGGCAGTCCAAGGGATGGTTGATAAGGTGAAAGTCCATACCCCAACGGACAGTTTCTTTGACCTGTTGGCTTTGGTTTGTGATGACCATGCCATCTTTGATTTCTGTGTTGCAGGCAATTTGCAACCGAGGCACTCCCTCAATTTCAACCATGCAGAGCCGACAAACTCCCGCGACAGAGAGGCCGGGGTGCCAACAATAGTGGGCAATATCTGTTTCCAATTTTTTATAGGCTTCTATAATAGTGGTGCCTGGGCTTACTTCTATGGGGTGGCCGTTGATGGTGCATCCAATAATGGGAGGTATATTAGGCGCAGCCTTAGGTATATTAGGTGCACCAGTCTTAGGTATGTTAGACACATTAGGCATTGAAAATATCTCCTCGGGTCGTCGATTTGACTTGGGATCGCCCCTCTTTCACAAAATATTCAAACTCATGGCGAAACTTTTGCACAAAACTCAAAGCGGGAAGAGCTGCCGCATCGGAAAGGGCACAAATGGTTTTTCCCATCATGTGATTGGATATTTTTTCAATAAGGTCAAGGTCTTGAAGTCGTCCCTCTCCGTTGACAATGCTTGTGACCACTTTGTGAAGCCATCCTGTTCCTTCCCGGCAAGGAGTGCATTGGCCACAGGATTCGTGGTGGTAAAAGTGCATCAACACTTTAAGGAGATCCACCATGCAATTAGAGTCGTCAATGACAATGATAGCTCCAGAGCCCAACATACTTCCCATATCCTGGAGACACTCGTAATCCATGGTGGCTTTCATGGATTCTTCGTAGGTGAGCACAGGAGCTGAAGATCCCCCTGGAATCACGGCTTTCAGTTTTCGTCCAGGTTTCATTCCCCCACATTCTTTTTCAATCAGGTCTTTGAGTGGGTAACCCAAGGGGACTTCGTAGTTGCCAGGTTTGACCACGCTGCCACTGACAGAAAAAAGCTTTGTCCCCGCCGATTTTTCAGTCCCTATTTTTTTGTAGACCGAGGCTCCATCTCGTATGATGTATTTGACTGCTGCTAAGGTTTCCACATTGTTAATAATGGTGGGTTGCCCCAAGTAGCCCTTAATGGCTGGGAAGGGAGGTTTGAGTTTGGGTTGTCCCTTTTTTCCTTCAAGAGATGATAAAAGCCCCGTTTCCTCACCACATATATAGGCGCCGGCCCCACTGTATACATCCATATCGTGGTCAAAGCCACTGTCGAGAATATTTTTTCCTAAAAAACCTGCTTCGTAAGCTTCACCAATGGCTTTTTTCACAACTTTCAGGGGTTTTTGAAATTCTCCACGAATGTAAATATAGGATTTGTGGGAGTGAATGGCAAAAGCGGAGATAATCATGCCCTCAATCAACTGGTGAGGGGCTCTTTCCATCATCATTCGATCCTTAAAAGTTCCAGGCTCTCCCTCGTCGGCATTGCAGATAAGATATCTATAGGTTCCATTTTTGGCGATGGGAGGAAGAAAGTTCCACTTGACCCCCGTGGGAAAGCCAGCCCCACCACGACCTCGAAGTCCCGAAGCTTTCACCTCGTCAATGATACTTTGGGGATCCATTTTGAGAGCTTGGGCAAGGACTTTGTATCCATCATATTTTTGATAGCCCTGGAGTTCGCAGAATTCAGTTTTGTCGTAGTACTTTGAAAGTAGTTTATGTTCCACTTTTATGCTCCAGTTTATGTTCCATTTTTAGGCTCCTTATGCCCTTTTAGTTTCTTTTTATGTCCATATTAGTGCACTATGTCATCATTGACGCATGGATTCCAGCAGTTCCACAGCCTTTTCATGGGTGAGGTTTTCATGGTAGTCATCGTTGACCTGCATCATAGGAGCGGTGTCACAAGAAGCTAGGCACTCGACCTGAGAAACCTTAATAAAGCCATCTTTGCTGACTTCACCCAATTTCACTCCATATTTTTGGCAGATATGGTAGGTGAGTTCGCGCCCTCCATTCATGGCGCAGGAAATATTGGTACACACTTGAACATGAACCTTTCCCACGGGCTGGGTGTTGAACATGGTGTAGAAGTTGAGAACTTCTTGGATCCATGCCGAGGGAATATCCATAAACTGACTGAGGGCTTCCACACACTCAGGACTGACCCACCCCCCATGGTCTTTTTGCACCCGAAAGAGGCTAGGGATAATTGCCGAACGCTTGGTCTCATAACGATTCATTTCACTTTTGATAAATTGAGCTGTTTCATCGGAAATTTTAAACATATTCTTTTTTCACCTCTCGGTCTTTTCGATTTGTTTTCTTCAGCAACCCAGTGCGCCGTCCACCAATAAGTTCATGCCTCTCTTCAGCGATCCAATTCGCCGGCAATCAAGTTCATGCTTCCCAAAATGGAGATGACATTAGCGACAAGTCCCCCCGTGATTTGGTCGGGAAAGGACTGATAAATGGCAAAGCAGGGAGGGCGCACTTTCAAGCGATAGGGATTGGCTGTCCCATCACTGACCAAGTAAAAGCCAAGTTCCCCGTTGGCGGCCTCGGTGAAGTCGTAGGTCTCTCCTTCGGGAGGACGCAAGCCGTTGATGACCAACATAAAGTGATTCATCAAACCTTCAATGTTACCGTAAACATCTTTTTTCTCAGGTAAAACAATATTTTTGTCGCGAATGGTATAATCGCCACCAGGAACATTGTTAGCCACTTGTTCAATAATTTTCAACGATTCTTTCATTTCTTCCACACGCACCAAATAGCGATCAAAAACATCGCCAGAAGTTCCGGTGGGTATTTTAAAATCCAAAGTTTCATAGCCGTAATAGGGGGCGGCCTTTCGTAGATCCAGGGCCACCCCCGCTGCACGGAGACAGGGTCCTGTGTAGCCCCAGTCAATGGCTTCATCGGCAGTGATGGCACCCACCCCCTCCGTTCTTTGAATCCATATTTTATTTCCAGAAAGGAGAGTTTCAATTTCTGAAATCCCCACATGCATTTCTTTGCAAAACTCCAAAACATTGTTAAACCAACCCTCGGGGGCATCCTGAGCCATTCCTCCCACGCGGGTCATCGAGACAGTCAGACGGGCACCACAGAGTTTTTCAAAGAGAGTGTAGACTTTTTCCCGGTAGGTGAAGAGGTGGAAAAAACCTGTCAAAGCACCGAGATCCACGGCATTGGCGGCAATGCAAACAATATGGTCAATAATTCTTGAAAGCTCACAGAGGATAATTCGCATGGCTTGAGCTCGAATGGGAATCTCCACGCCTAGCATTTTTTCCACGGCTTTGCAGTAGCCCACGTTATTCATGGGGGCCGAGCAGTAGTTGAGTCGGTCAGTGTAGGGAATCACTTGGTTGTAGGGGTGGGTTTCTGCCATTTTTTCAAAGCAACGGTGCAAAAAACCCAGTTCCACATTGGCTCTTTTTACAGTTTCACCGTCGAGTTCGCACATGATCCGAAGGGTGCCGTGGGTGGCGGGGTGAGAGGGGCCAATATTGAGGGGCATCAACTGTTTGTTGGGATTGGGGGTGTAGTTTTCCTCTCCCTCAAAGTGAATGGGAAGGGATTCTGTGCAATGTTGCTGAAGGTCTGCGGGGTAGTCCTTGCGCAGGGGGTGTCCTTGAAACTGATGGTGGGTTAAAATGCGAGTCATGTTGGGGTGGCCTTCAAACTCAACTCCGAACATGTCGTAGACTTCACGCTCAAACCAGTTGGCGGCACGCCAAACGGGAATGGCCGTGGGTACGGTTTCTCCTTCGGCCACAGAGGTTTTGATGCGAACACGCATTCCATTTCTCGTTGAAAATAACTCATAGGCCATATCAAAGCGTTGAGGTCGGTGGGGGTAGTCGGTGGCTGTAATATGTAGGAGCATGTCAATTTTTTTTGTCACCTTGAGGTGCCTGAGAACATCGATGAGCTTGGACTTTTCTACGTAAATGACATCATTTCCGTAGGCATGGGTATATTGGAAAGAATGAGATGGATACTTTTGATTTAAATCTTGTTGTATTTGGCCAATCCCACCACTCATTTATGCCCTCCTGCTTTATACCCTTCTGTAGACGCCCCTTTTTCTCTTTTCGCTGCTTTTTTATACTCTCCAGGGATCCATGTGTCCTTCCAGGGACGGGGAGCTTGGTCGGCAATCATTTTTTGTAAAAGCATCACCCCATCCAATACAGCCTCAGGGGTGGGGGGGCAACCGGGGACGTAAACATCCACCGGAATCACCTTATCCACACCTTGGAGAACATGATAGGATCGGTAAAAGCCACCAGAGCTAGCACAGGCTCCCATGGAGATAACGTATTTGGGTTCCAGCATTTGCTCATAAATCCGCAAAATGACGGGGGTCATTTTTTCGGTGATGGTTCCGGCCACAATCATCAAGTCCGCTTGTCTCGGAGAAAATCGGACCACCTCAGCTCCAAATCGAGCCAAATCATAGCGAGGTCCCATGATGGACATCATTTCAATACCACAACATGCCGTTCCGAAGGGCATGGGCCAAAGAGAATTCTTGCGGCCCCATGCCACAATGGCCTCCAGTTGCGTAGTAAAAGCAAAGGACTGGGATGGTTCGACCATATATTTTTGTGTATTCTTCATGGCTGCGTATTTCCTTATGAATACTTAATATTTTGTATGGCTTTGTTTTCTTACGACTACGTATTCCTATGACTGTGTATTTTGTGTGGCTGTGTACTATATAGCTGCGTTTTCTTAATGGCTATACTTTCTATATGGCTGTTGTTCTCCACGATATCTCTTCTTATAAATCAACCTATTCCATACAGGAATGAGATTCAAGCTTCTTTGCAATATAAATAGTTATTATGTTCCCCTGTTGAGAAGCTATCACAAAGACTAGTTTTCTTAAGGGTATCTAGTTTTCCATTGAAAGCAAGCCAAGGCAACTCATAAAATTTCTATAACTTGTAACGACTTCGACCTATGTCATCTTTTCATTAAGAGATGTCATTTTGAATGGCTGCCTCAAAATGCTTTTCTTTGAATTCATGGCTGGGTGAGTGGTTACCGAAACCTAAGGAGGGGATATGAAGCGTTTGTTATTATGGGTTATACTATCATTTTTTGGTTTAAGTCCATCTGCTTTTGCCGGAGATTACTTAGTTAAAATTGATGGAGGACTTAAGCCATCGTCGGCATCTGATATGAATCTCATATCTCATATTCAAGGGATGAGTGCCAGTGCGGTTCATGTCAAGGCTTTGCCCTTGGAAAATTGGGTGAAGGTTTCTACGCCTGAAGGCGAGGAACTGGATTTACAAAGGTTGCAAGCTCATCCGTATATTCAGTATGTTCAAAAAAATTATAAATATGGAATTTTCCAAAATCCATATATTGCTCAACAAACTGAGATCATCAAAGAAAAATTCTCAAATTTAGCTCCCCGGTTTAAAGGGATTCAGGAAGATTGTCCCTTTCATCCCATCATTTGCGCTATTCTTGGCATTGGAGAGGGTGGCGGTTTTCCTGGATTTCCTGGTGGGGGAGAAAATGGCCTCAAAGATAATCCTGATATCCCCGCTAGCAACCCAACACAAGTGGGTGCGGATCCCTTATTTGATAAGCAGTGGGGAATGAAAGACGTCCAAGTGACCGAGGCCCATAAAGTTCACCAAGGAAGCCCTGAGGTTGTGGTGGCGATCATTGATACAGGTGTTGACTATACCCACGAAGACCTTGTGAATAACCTTTGGAGAAATCCTGGTGAGATGGGTGAAGATGCCAATGGTAAAGATAAGTCCACCAACGGAGTCGATGATGATGGCAACGGTTATGTAGATGATGTCATTGGTTGGGATTTTGTTGACAATGATAACAAGCCCTACGATTTAAAGGGGGCAAACCTTCTTCAAGGCGGAAACCCTGGTCATGGCACCCATTGTGCTGGGAATGCAGCCGCTCAAGGAAATAATCAACTTGGAGTGAAGGGCGTGGCTCCCAATGTAAAAATCATGCCCCTTCGGTTTATCAGTGCTGATGGACAGGGAACCACAGAAGCGGCTGTGGCGGCGATTCGTTATGCCATTGACAATGGAGCCACGGTGACTTCCAACTCTTGGGGAGTGACGGTTTCCCGTGAGGAAGCTGCAAAGGATAAGCTTCTCAAAGAGGCTTTAGACTACTCTCAAGAAAAGGGAGTGTTGTTTGTGGCCGCTGCAGGCAATGGAAATAAAATGGGAGTGGGCTTCGACAATGATTCATCACAAACTCCCGCTTATCCAGCCTCTTTTGAACACGATATTATCGTGAGTGTGGCAGCAACAGATATTAAACAAGAGAGAGGTTCTTTTTCAAATTGGGGTGCGACTTCTGTGGATATTGCGGCACCAGGTGTTGAAATTCTCTCCACAGCTGTGGGTAACCTCTATCAAGATAAGGTCAAGGTGCCTTTGATGGGGGAAGCGCCTTGGGCTGGAACTTCAATGGCCACTCCCTTTGTCTCAGGTGCTGCGGCTCTTTATATTTCCGCAAACCCTAGTGCTGATTGGAGATCTGTGAAGGATAGGATTTTGTCCACCGCCACGCCGACGCCTTCTATGCAGGGCAAAGCGGTTTCCAACGGACGGCTCAATGTCGGAGATTTAATGACGCAGCCACCACAGCTACAGCCATAGATCGCGCCAAGCCATTGAGTCACCGTGACCTATCCCGCTCTTCATTGAATCAGTTCCATGATTTGCTATGTGAACTTTGCGAGGGGGTTAAGGCCAAGGATGTTCGCTCCTTGGCTCGCCTTCTTACACAGGTGGAGCGTGAAGGTGGATGCTCTTTGGTCAACCCCGATCTGCTCGACCCTCCCCATGGGAGCTTAAGGATAGGTGTGACGGGGCCTCCAGGGGCTGGTAAGTCCACTCTTGTGGGTGAGCTGATTCGATCCTTTCGAGCTAAAAATTGGAGCGTGGGGGTCCTCGCTGTTGATCCCTCCAGCTCTTTCAGCCATGGTGCCATCTTAGGCGACCGCATTAGGTACTCGGATCACTTCCTCGATAAAAATGTTTTTATCCGATCCTTAGGGACAAGGGGTAGCTTGGGGGGCTTAAGTGCCTCTACTTATCTTATGCTGAGAGCTTATGATCTTTTTGCCTTTGATATTGTTCTCATAGAGACTGTGGGAGTGGGGCAAACTGAGTTAGAAATTGTTAATGTGGCGGATCAGGTGGGAGTGGTTCTTGTTCCGGAGTCGGGTGACTCCATACAAATGATAAAAGCGGGTCTTCTCGAAATTGCAAACTTTTATATTGTTAATAAATCAGATCGTCCAGGAGCAGCTTCTTTGGCCCGAGAGGTGGAGGCCCACTGGGGCTCCGAGGGGGGGGCAGATTCGGACTCACTAAGAATAAAAAAAGTATTTAAGACCGTGGCCACAGAGGGGAAGGGCCTTGAAGGAATCGTTCAACTGTGTGAGCAGCTCAAGCTCCAAGTCCAAGATATGAAGAGGCAAAGAAACTCCCCCCATAGGCTTAGCAAAGAGGCTCAAGCTCTTCTGCGAGCTAGATATGAAGAACGCTTGATAGAGAAGGTGACTGGTATTCAAAGTCTTAAGGAGTTTCAAGAGTTGGTCCTTAGGACCCATGATGGTGCTGCCTCTACCTGGTGATGCTATGCTGCCTTTATTTAAAGAATTCGGCGCCAAATTTCCAACCATGATCGGCAAAGCTCCAATAGTCGCCATTTCCGAATATAATGTGATCCACAATAGGTATCTCTACCAATTGGCTGGCCTGAATAATTTGTCGTGTGAATTGAATATCCTGTGGCGAGGGTTCGGGATTTCCACTGGGGTGATTATGGGCGATGAGCAAAGAAGAAGAGTTATTTGTAATTGCAAAGCGAAAGATATCCCTAGGGTGAACCATGCATTGGTCCACAGTTCCCCGAAACAAACAGCACCTAGCAAGGGTTTTCTTATTTGAGCTAAGAGCAATGCTCCAAAACTCTTCCACATCCTTGGAAAAACAAGATTTTAGTTGACTGTATGCATCTAGGCTCGTTGTAATGGTGCCCATATCCATGCTTGAACCTTATGCAATGTGGTGCCAAAATCCCTCTCCTCTAGAGTTGTGAATGAGTTTAGAAAGGGCCGTATTCCGAATGGTTTATTTTTGTTCGGCATAAAGACACAAATGATTAAGCGAGAGGAGTTAGATGATGAAAATTTCTTTAAAGTGGCTACAAGATTACATAGATGTGCAAGAGTTTTTTTCAAAACCTGATGAGCTTGGGGAGATTCTTACTCACGGAGGTTTGGAGCTTGAAAATATCCAAAGAGAATCCGAAAGATTAGACAGTGTGGTGGTGGGGCATATCTGTAGCCTGGAGCAACATCCCCAAGCCGACCGCCTCACTCTCTGCCAAGTGGATGTGGGAGAGAAAAATCTTCGGCCCATTATTTGTGGAGCAACGAACCACAAGCAAGGGGACAAAGTAGTGGTGGCACTCCCTGGAGCCAAGCTCTCCTGTGGACTTCATATTAAAAAATCAAAGATTCGTGGGATCGAAAGCCTTGGAATGCTTTGCTCAGAGTCTGAGTTGGGATTTACGGAAAAAAGCGAGGGCATTTGCATCCTGCCTTCAGAGGCGCCCGTGGGAACATCCTATGCAGAGTATACTCGCCTTGATGATGTCATTTTGGAGTTAAATGTCACCCCTAACCGTGCGGACTGTCTCAGTCACGTTGGCTTGGCCCGTGAGTTGGGGGCCCTCCTTGGCCTTGAGGTGCAAAGCCCCAAAGTTCACTTTGAGATGGGGGGGCACTCCGTAGAAGAGGCGGCAGAACTTGAGCTTCTTAGCGTGGATCTGTGTCCTCGATACGCAGGGTGCTTAATAAAGGGAGTTAAAGTTGGAGAGTCCCCAGACTGGATGAAGGCCCGACTGGAAGCTGTGGGAATCCACTCCATCAACAATGTGGTGGATGTCACCAATTATGTCATGATGGAATTGGGCCAACCCCTTCACGCCTTTGATATTCGCTTCATAGAGGGGCAGAAGATACTTGTGGAACGATCGAAAAAGGGAGAAGAGTTCACCAGCTTGGATGGGACAAAGATTGAACTCACAGGAAGTGAACTCGCTATTCGTGATAAAAAGAAAGTCATTGCTCTTGCTGGTATCATCGGTGGCCTCAATTCGGGAGTTGTCCAAGAAACCACAGATATTTTTATTGAGTCGGCTCACTTCACTCCAAAAACAGTTCGCTCCACGTCAAGGCGCTTGGGTTTCCAAACAGATTCCGCCTATCGTTTTGCCCGGGGAACGGATCCCCAGGGTGTTAAATACGCCCTACAACGAAGTTGCCATCTTATCCAAAAGATGGCCGGGGGAGAAGTGAGCTGCGACTTTTACGATGAATATCCCGAGCCAATTGTATCTACGCCCGTTGCGGTGAGATATCAAACTCTGGAGGATCGTCTAGGTTACCCTGTTTCCAAAGAGGACTTTCATTTATGGATGAAGTCCTTGGGCTGTGAATTCGTGAAAACAGAGGATTTCAGTACGACCTTAAGACCACCTTCCTACAGGTGGGATCTCAAAATAGAAATGGATTTTGTCGAAGAATATGCCAGGCTCAAGGGATATAACAAAATTCCCGAACACTTGCCCGCCCTGGTGGACCCTCCCAGCGAGCACCACAGCTTCTACAAGACAGATAGAGTTTTAACACAGTGGATGTGTGAACAGGGATATTTTCAAGCTGTGAACTATCATTTCATAGGAGAATCCTTTTTGAAGAGCTTTCTTGGGGATATTTCCAAACTTTTCTTCTATGCTCATGGCGGTGGTAGTGCTCATGGCTGTGATGGTGGCACTCGTGATTGTGTTGGTGATTATAGCCATCATACTCATAGTCATGGTTTGGAATGGGGTCCTATCCTTGTAAAAAATCCACTCAGTGAAGACACCAATGCGATGAGAACAATGTTATTGCCGGGGTTGATGAAAAACCTGCTTTATAACTATCGCCATGGCTCCCACTATGGAAGACTCTTTGAGTTGGGAAAAACCTTTGCTCGGAGAACAGACAGTGCTTTCAGCCACCAAGCTTCCGCCATAAAGACTTCCACAGAGCAGGGTTTCTCCAGCCAAGCTTCCACAGAGAAAAGTCTCTTTGCCGAAAATCACCACCTTGCCTTGCTTGCCTGGGGACAAAGAGAAACCCTGTGGCAAAAATCGTCCCAACGTCCTGTCATTTACGACCTCAAGTCCTCCATGGAGTCCTTGTTTTCACGCCTTCGAAGCTCTTCTTTTCAATGGAGAGATATACACTCTCCGCCAGACTTTCTTCACTCTGGCCAATGTGCAAGTTTATTCTTTGAAGGGCAAACAGTGGGTTTTATAGGGACTCTTCACCCCCGCCTTAAGGAGGAATACAAGCTTCGTCATGATGTTGCTATGGGAGAGTTTTACGTTGAAGGACTCATGCGTGGGCAGCCCCGTAAACCTAAACTCAAGGAGCTTTCTAAATATCCCGCTGTGGAGCGAGACTTTGCCTTTGTTTTGCCCGATGATTTAAAGGTTGGTGATGTCATCAGGCATATCCAGAAGTCTGCGGGAAAAGAACTTCAATCTGTGGTTGTTTTTGATGACTACCGTGGCTCCAGTGTTGACAGACAAGATGGTCACCACTCTGTGGCCTTTCGACTTATCTACCAAGACCCCACAGAAACTCTCTCTGAAAAGCGACTTTCAGAGCTTCACCAGAAGCTTATTTCAGCAGTGACCAAGAAATTTTCCATTTCAACAAGGTAAGATCGTTGTGTGGAGGCAAATGGATGGACTTTAAATGGGTTCAACACCTGTCTGAATCCCGAGTTTGACAGCAGCATCTGCGTTAAAATGCGAAATTTCCAGAAATTGGGGTTGTACTGAAATATAATGGTAGCTGCTGGAAAAATTAAAATTGACGTAAAAAAAGTGTAGAAAACAAAATAGGATTTTATCGTTTTAAATATTGATATATCATAGAAATATGTAGAAAATATCCTCATGTACATCCAAACGACTAAAAACTCAAAAGGTCAGTGCTACTACCACCTTGTGGAGTCCTACAGAGAAAAAGGCAAATCCAAAAAACGCATGCTCATGTCCTTAGGTAAGGCTGGAGAAGGAGGAGAGGATAAGATTAATAGTTTGGCGCAGGCCGTATCCCGCCACCGAGAGCTTCTCACTGTGAGTCAATTGGCTAAGGAGCTTTACATCGAAGAGACTTTCATTTTGGGTCCCTTGCTGATTTTACAAAAGTTGTTTGATCAACTGGGTATCAATAAGACCCTCAAAGACATAAAAGATTCTCATGAGAAAGTTCAATTTGATTTATGTAAGGTGATTTTTACCTTAGTTGCCAGCCGATTTATTGCTCCTAGTTCCAAGTTAAAGGTTTTTGAGTATTGGCAAAAATCTTTTTACCCAGACATGATTAAGGGTGATTTGAGTCTCCAGCATATTTATCGGTCTATGGACTTACTTGCCTCCCATAAGGATGAAATAGAGAACTCGCTTTATTGGGTGGGGCGAGATTTATTTAATTTTCAAGTAGATATTGTGTTGTATGATTTAACAACCTTACGCTTCGAGAGTACAAGAACAGACTTAGGGAAACTTCGTCAATTTGGCTATAGTAAAGAGAGACGATCAGACTGCACCCAAGTTGTCTTTGGTTTGTTGGTGAATCGGGATGGCATCCCTTTAGGTTTTGAGGTTTTCCCTGGAATACTTTTGAAGGCAAGACGCTTTCAGATATTGTTGATAAAATGAGAAAAAAGTTTAATGTACGCCGTTTCATTTTTGTGGCTGATAGGGGGCTTTTATCAAAGGCTAATACTGACAAACTCAGTGAGGATCAAAGCGAGTTTATTGTTGGTATGAAGCTTGGATCTTTAAAAAAAGAAAAGAAACAAGAGGTCTATGATTTAAATCGTTTTAGCTGGGTATATGAGAATGAGCTTGCTGTTTACGAAACAGACCATGGGGGGCATAGATGTATTGTGACTTGGTCTAGGAAAAGAGCAGAGAGGGATAAAAAATCTAGAGAATCCCTTCTTGAAAAGATCGAAGGAAAACTATCTTCTAAAGGTGTTCAGTCTAGTACTTTTGTTTCCAATAAAGGTTATAAGAAATATGTAAAGATGGCTGACGACAAAAATAAAAAACCTGAATTAAATGCAGAACAAATAGAATTAGATGAAAAAATTGATGGTTTTTTTGCCGTCCTTACAAATGTCAAAGACTTGACGGCAGATGAGATTATTATCAACTACAAAGAATTGTGGAAAATTGAAGATGCTTTTGGTGAGTTAAAAGGGACTTTGAAAACACGTCCTGTTTTCCATTGGACAGACCAGAGGATTATTGGACATTTAACTCTATGCTTTTTAACTTATCTTTGTGAGGCCCACCTTACAAAATGTTTAAGAGATAAGAAGATGAACCTAAAAAGCCCAGCCATAGGCATTGGTCATGTTAAAGAGCGACCTTTAACTGTTGTAGAGGCCATGAGGGAACTCAAGGAAGTTAGGGCTATCCCTGTTAAAATTCGTGATCAAGTCATTTGGACCCGCACAGATATCACTGGCAATGCCAACTCCTTATTTAAAGCCGCAGGCGTCCCCATCCCTCCCAGAATCCTTAATGCCCACAAGTGTGGATAAACAAAATACAACTATATGCGTTAATCCTTTAATATCATTCGTTTGACGCAGATGCTGCTGTCAAACTCGGGACCAGAAGCTTATTTCAGCAGTGACCAAGAAATTTTCCATTTCAACAAGGTAAGATCGTTGTGTGGAGGCAAATGGATGGACTTTAAATGGGTTCAACACCTGTCTGAATTTTCATTGAAATATCTATAAACTATTGAAATTTTAGATATTCCTGCTAACCTGTTCCTTGTTATCAGTGAGGAGGTGACATGACTCATCCAAACTCAAGTCGCATTACAACCACAAAGGCGGATATTGTTGAAAGCGTCTACCAAAGAATAGGCTTTTCTAAGCAGGAGGCTATCGATCTTGTGGAAATGGTTTTTGAAGCTCTTAAAGAGTCACTGTGCGAGGGTGAAAAAGTGAAGATATCTGGGTTTGGTAATTTTTCTGTCAAGGAAAAGCAATCCCGGCGAGGAAGAAATCCACAAACAGGCGAGCAAATCATCATCGATGCCCGTCGAGTTCTGACCTTTAAGCCAAGTCAAGTTCTAAAGGCAGTACTTAACAATGAAGAGTGAGCAAGGAGGTCACGGCCCATGGAAGGTTTCATGAGCGAAGGGGTTACATTGGAAATGGGGAACAGGTACTCACCTCTACCTCCCCCCCATGGAAATTTTCGTCCCAGCCCCCCACCTCTCAGCGTAGATGAAAGTCTTCTTAAGAGTTTAAGAGGTATTCCCAACAAAATGGTCTTTAAAATTGGAGAGGTTGCGGAGATGTTGGAAGTCAAGTCCTCTGTTTTGAGATACTGGGAAACTGAGTTTGAAATGCTCAAGCCCCAGAAGTCAAAATACAACCAACGGATGTATTCACGAAAAAATGTAGAACTCTTGTTTATCATCAAAAAGCTTCTCTACAAAGATCGATTTTCCATTGAGGGGGCTCGATCTGTTCTTAAGAAAACGCAGCAAGAGACAAAAAAAGCCATGGGCTTGCGCTTGCAAAGCCAAAACTACAGCCAGAGTCAACATGGATATCTTGAACAACATCTTGAAGAAATTAAAAGCAAGACTCGCCGCCTCCTTGGTGAGATACGGCGGGTTAAGTTAAAATTTTAAGTGACGGGAGGGGCAGCCAATAAGTGACCAGTGGCGATCATAATTAAATTACCTGAAATCCGCAAAATTATGACTAGGTGTTAGACTTAAGCCTAGATTTTCTCCCGAGTTTGACAGCAGCATCTGCGTCAAACGAATGATATTAAAGGATTAACGCATATAGTTGTATTTTGTTTATCCACACTTGTGGGCATTAAGGATTCTGGGAGGGATGGGGACGCCTGCGGCTTTAAATAAGGAGTTGGCATTGCCAGTGATATCTGTGCGGGTCCAAATGACTTGATCACGAATTTTAACAGGGATAGCCCTAACTTCCTTGAGTTCCCTCATGGCCTCTACAACAGTTAAAGGTCGCTCTTTAACATGACCAATGCCTATGGCTGGGCTTTTTAGGTTCATCTTCTTATCTCTTAAACATTTTGTAAGGTGGGCCTCACAAAGATAAGTTAAAAAGCATAGAGTTAAATGTCCAATAATCCTCTGGTCTGTCCAATGGAAAACAGGACGTGTTTTCAAAGTCCCTTTTAACTCACCAAAAGCATCTTCAATTTTCCACAATTCTTTGTAGTTGATAATAATCTCATCTGCCGTCAAGTCTTTGACATTTGTAAGGACGGCAAAAAAACCATCAATTTTTTCATCTAATTCTATTTGTTCTGCATTTAATTCAGGTTTTTTATTTTTGTCGTCAGCCATCTTTACATATTTCTTATAACCTTTATTGGAAACAAAAGTACTAGACTGAACACCTTTAGAAGATAGTTTTCCTTCGATCTTTTCAAGAAGGGATTCTCTAGATTTTTTATCTCTCTCTGCTCTTTTCCTAGACCAAGTCACAATACATCTATGCCCCCCATGGTCTGTTTCGTAAACAGCAAGCTCATTCTCATATACCCAGCTAAAACGATTTAAATCATAGACCTCTTGTTTCTTTTCTTTTTTTAAAGATCCAAGCTTCATACCAACAATAAACTCGCTTTGATCCTCACTGAGTTTGTCAGTATTAGCCTTTGATAAAAGCCCCCTATCAGCCACAAAAATGAAACGGCGTACATTAAACTTTTTTCTCATTTTATCAACAATATCTGAAAGCGTCTTGCCTTCAAAAGTATTACCAGGGAAAACCTCAAAACCTAAAGGGATGCCATCCCGATTCACCAACAAACCAAAGACAACTTGGGTGCAGTCTGATCGTCTCTCTTTACTATAGCCAAATTGACGAAGTTTCCCTAAGTCTGTTCTTGTACTCTCGAAGCGTAAGGTTGTTAAATCATACAACACAATGTCTACTTGGAAATTAAATAAATCTCGCCCCACCCAATAAAGCGAGTTCTCTATTTCATCCTTATGGGAGGCAAGTAAGTCCATAGACCGATAAATATGCTGGAGACTCAAATCACCCTTAATCATGTCTGGGTAAAAAGATTTTTGCCAATACTCAAAAACCTTTAACTTGGAACTAGGAGCAATAAATCGGCTGGCAACTAAGGTAAAAATCACCTTACATAAATCAAATTGAACTTTCTCATGAGAATCTTTTATGTCTTTGAGGGTCTTATTGATACCCAGTTGATCAAACAACTTTTGTAAAATCAGCAAGGGACCCAAAATGAAAGTCTCTTCGATGTAAAGCTCCTTAGCCAATTGACTCACAGTGAGAAGCTCTCGGTGGCGGGATACGGCCTGCGCCAAACTATTAATCTTATCCTCTCCTCCTTCTCCAGCCTTACCTAAGGACATGAGCATGCGTTTTTTGGATTTGCCTTTTTCTCTGTAGGACTCCACAAGGTGGTAGTAGCACTGACCTTTTGAGTTTTTAGTCGTTTGGATGTACATGAGGATATTTTCTACATATTTCTATGATATATCAATATTTAAAACGATAAAATCCTATTTTGTTTTCTACACTTTTTTTACGTCAATTTTAATTTTTCCAGCAGCTACCATTATATTTCAGTACAACCCCAATTTCTGGAAATTTCGCATTTTAACGCAGATGCTGCTGTCAAACTCGGGAATTACCTGAAATCCGCAAAATTATGACTAGGTGTTAGACTTAAGCCTAGATTTTCTCTTCAAATCGAACATAATGAGGTTTTATCTCTCCTAAACATTGACGATGCGACGCATCCATAGTCATAATTATGACTATGTCTTTCATATATGAGCAAAAAATCAAGGGTAAGGTCTACCTCTATAAGTCCACGAGCTACTGGGATAAAGAGAAAAAGCAGCCTCGTCAAAAAAGGGTGTATCTTGGTAAAAAGGATGAGGCCACGGGGGAACTCATTCCTACAACTCGGTGTTCCATTCCCACAGGCTCTTGGGATGTTGGCTCTCTTCACTTGTTAAAAAAGATTAGCAAAAAGCTAAATTTAGTACAAGCACTTAAAAAGATTTTTCCCGAAGATTATGAAGAAATTCTTTATTTATCTTTTTTCAAAGTTATTAAGAAAGAGCCTTATTATTTGTATCCCCTCTGGTGCGAAGACTCTTATGTTTCTGGTGAAAACTATTTAGATTCACGGTCAATAAGTAAATTCTTATTCACGGTTGGTCGTAATGAAGAAGCAATTGAGAATTTTTTTCTTGAATGGATTAAAAGGAATAAATCTGCTTCTCAAGCTGTGATGTTTGATATTACATCTATTTCTTCTTATGGTTCTGGTGTAAAATTGGTTACGGTAGGAATGCGTGTTGCCACGCACCCCCCGCACAGATCCGGACGTGCTCGTTAAAGCATCCGGCTCCTACTTCAGGTGGTACCGCATAGCGAACCTATCTGTTGGCCACGGGTGGCGTATGGATATACGAGGCCAGAATAGACGAATCATTCTATCCAACCTCTTCCACGAGAATCTCCGTCCACGCTGTTATACGATACTTTATTCTGACTAGAATTCGCCTTTATTTTTTATTTTTCTTTGACCATCCCTAGAGAATTATTACATTCCCTTGACTAAGTCTTGTCATAACCTCCCCATGAGTTTAATACTCTGCATCAGGAGGTGTTATGATTTTAGCTACTTTTGTATCAACGGATGACCTTGTAAAAGAAGGTAAGAATTACAATTGGAAGAGGCCATGTAAGTGCCAAAATCCCGGCTGTAAAAGTGAGAAGCTCTGGGGCCATGGCTATGTGAAGAGATACTTTTTTGCATGCTCTGAAGCGGTCTACCTCAAGCGCTGGCGGTGTCCTCACTGCCACAGTGTTATAACGACAAGACCCAAGTCGTTCTGGCGTCGTTTTCAAGAGACAAAGTCTCGTATTTTCGAAGCATTACGACATCGTCTGAACCCCAAGATTCCCAAGGCATGGCCCCTTTGGACAACGAGGCAAAGAGCGGGGCACTGGCTGAAAAAACTTCTTAATCACGCTAAGGCTTATAATCTGATGAAAGAAAAAGATCCACTTAGCACAGTGGCCTTTTATCAAGAGAAAAACCTGGACATTTTTGGTTAACGAAGTTTGCCAGTGCTCCCATTTATTTTCAACCTACCGTTTCTTGTCATTAACAAAGAGTCAGGAAGTTGTGTATCTCTTATTTCAAGAAAGATTTCCAATAACGGAAATTAAATCAAAGAAAGAGAGGTCAAAATGGCTGATAAGGACAAGAAAATGGAGGTTGCCACCTTTAGATTCGGAGTGATTTCTGAATTTGTTACAGGGTTGCGCCTTGAATATGGAGAAAAAGAGAGATTGCTTACGGAAAAATCTTCCAAGAGCTATCGTGTTCCCTACTCATCATCGACTCGTGTGAGTCGTTCCACCATAAAAAAATGGATTGCAGACTACAAGGGATCGGGCAATAGATTAGAGGGGCTTATGCCATCGGATCGCAAGGATCAAGGTCAATTTAGAAGTCTTGATGAATCTCTCCAAGTGGTCATTAAAGAGATCATGAAGGCAAAGGGACATTTTACAGGCATAGCCCTTGTCAATGCTCTACGTCAGCGCGGCTCTATTGGTACCAATGAAGAGATCAATATGAGTGTGCTTTATAGATTTTTAAAGCATCACAAATTGCAACAAAAAGAGTCCACAGATCGTAGGTCCTTTGAAGCTTCGTCTCCCAATGAAATGTGGCAGTCAGATGTTCTTCATGGCCCCATTGTGGTTGGCAAAAAGAGAAAGAACCTGAAATCCCTAAAAGTTGTAACTAGGTGTAGGGCTTAAGTCCTGATTATTGTCTGAGAAGGCCTTCACTTTGATTAAGAGATTGTCATCTCTTCAAAAGCATAGTTACAATATTAACGATGTCATACACTTTTGAGCAAAAAAATAAGGGAAAAACCTATGTCTATAAAGTTGAAAGCTTTTGGGACAAGGAAAAAAAGCAGGCCAGGCAAAAACGCATCTACCTTGGAAGAAAGGATGAGTTTACAGGTCAAATTAAGACCAAAAGAAAAAAGATTCCCATAGGCTCCTATAATGTGGGAGCCTTATTTTTCTTAGAGAAAATATGCGAACAACTAAATCTTCTAAAAACATTGTCTAAAATTTATCCAGATAATTACGAACATTATTTGCATTTAGCTTTTTTTAAAATAATCAAAAGAGAGCCCTTTTATCTTTACGATATGTGGTGTCAAGAAGCTTATGTTTCAAAGAAAAATTTTATGTCGTCACAAAAAATAAGCAATCTCTTATGTGATCTTGGGAGAGATCAAAAAAAGATAGAATCTTTCTTTAGCGAATGGATAAGTCAAGTGAAGGGTTCTGGTACGGTAATGTTTGACATCACATCCTTTTCTTCCTACTCTATGAATAATGAATTTTTAGAGAAAGGTTACAACAGAGATGGAGAGAATCTCGAACAGATAAACTTAGGTCTGATAAGTAGGAAATCTGAAGACAATAAAACTCATACGCCTATAGCGTACAGAATCTATCCTGGAAGTATACCGGATGTCAAAACTTTATCGAATATTATTGAGATCATAACAAGTTATAAATTAGATTTAGATTGTTTAGTTATGGATAAGGGTTTTTCTAGTGTAGAAAATATTAAGGGACTGCATCGTAAGGAATTGAAGTATTTGATACCCATGAGTTTTAGAACAAAACTCTCAAGAGAGCTTGCTGTGGCTTTAAATGAGAAAATAAAATCTCCATCATGCTCTTTTACTTTTAATGAGGAAATTTATTCGCATTGCAAAGAATCAATAAAAATCGGAGGATTTGATTGTACGGCTCATATTTTCTTAGACAAAGAAAGAAGGGTTTATGAGGAATCTGTGTTAATGAAAGAGTTGCTTGATTTTATGAAACTCTTTCTTGAGAAAGATTTGAAATCAGAAGAACAAGCTAGTTCCTATATGAAAGAAACTTTAGGAAATAAAAAAAGGTTTCTCAATATCTCTGATTGCACTCCATTTAAGATTTCTTTAAATGAAGAAAATATTAATGAAGAATCTTCTACGCTGGGTATTATGATATTAATTACAAATAGTCATGATTTAAAGAAAACAGATATATTGAGTTTATATCGAAACAAAGATATCATTGAGAAAGTATTTTTCTCATTCAAGCATGATATTAATGGAAGGAGAAGTCGAGTTCATTCTCTCATGAATATGAGGGGAAGCATCTTTATTAATTTTCTCTCTTTAATTTTAATTTCACATA
This sequence comes from Bdellovibrionales bacterium, assembly GCA_965261545.1. Lineage (GTDB taxonomy): Bacteria > Bdellovibrionota > Bdellovibrionia > Bdellovibrionales > UBA1609 > CBDHDF01. Next base: position 576,634 of record CBDHDF010000007.1, read on the forward strand.
TTGATACTGTTATGAAAGATAAGAAGTTATATAAAAAAATGTCTAAAATAGAAATTTACAAAATGATGGACCGATTAAAATTTTATGAATTAGCTACAGGTGATCTGATGCTTGGAGAGCTGTCTAAAAAACAAAAGGATATTTTTTCAGCCTTCCAAATAGATGGGCTTCCCAAGACAAAATGATGTTTTTTATCTGTTTCAAATGTGACGGTGGCTGTGGCTACCACTATGCCTCAATGCCGTTTCCTTAAGCCACCACACCCCTCTGCCTCTGCGTTAAGCTATTTCTTTTAAAAGAACTCCCAGCGCTTTTGATAGACCTTTCATAGCTTCTTTTGAAGTGCCTCCTCTTCTCCATTGAAATCTTCATCAGCAACTTTATCTGCTTCCTAAATTTCTGATAGAGCCCCGCAACAAAAAGAGGGATGCTATCCATTATGAAATCAAGAATCAGTTTAAAGTTAGGTTTTTTGTAGTCATTTTTTACCAACTGATTCACACTGTCTTCATCCTCATTTATGCTCATTTGAATCTTTGTATAATTGAAGAGCCAAAAATAAGAATACAGCTCTTGCAATATTCCATTAAGGCTTGTTGAGTGCCACTGCTCCATTTTCATTGTCGATGTAAAATCACGAAATGTCGTTTCTATTTCCCAACGACGAGAGTAAAGAGCAACCATATCCTTCTTGTCCAAGGAGCCATGCGGAAGATTAGTGGCCAAAACAGAGAACTCCCCAGTCTTTGGGTTTTTATACTTATAGAGATGAATGACCACCCCCTCAATAACCATTTGTGAATACCAACCTGGGCCATTAAATAAATTTACGATGGGGATAAAAGTAGAGCCTCGCTTACAACGCGCAATAAAGAAGTTACTGGCTTGAGCATGGGCCTTAATAATCTCTGTAGATAAATAAAGCCTATCGTAGAGAGTTATGCTATTACTCTCAAAACTACCTATCATTTGAATAGCATTGGCGATTTCGTTGAGAGCGGGAGAAAAGCAAAGATTCTTTGTCACACCCGATAAAACGTCATAAGCATGAGATAGATACATACGTAAGAAATGAGTTTCCATCTCATTTGGGCAAGGGTACCCACAATAACCCTCCTTTAAAAGATCTTTAGAGCGAGGAAGTGCTAATTGGTCGCCATCTATGGCATAGATATAAAAACCATGAAACGTTTTTCTCAATGGTTCGTAGTCTGTAATCAGAGATTCAAAGATATCTTTGAAAAATAGGTAAGAAATACTTTGACGTATCTTGCTGAGACTGCTTTTGACTGGCATGAGAAGCAGGTCACCAAAATGAGTCCATACCGTCTTAAGAGCGATTTGGTAGCCTTCGTAATTTGTTCCGGAAATAAGATAGATAATGGTAAAAAAGAAAATTTGAGGATTAAATTTTCGATTCCTTTTTTGTTTTTCTGGATCGACAAGGTGCTCTGGCTTGAAGGAAGAATCAAGTTTTGGTAGAATAAAATGGTCATCTGTGACGCGAACTCGTCATTTGGGGGCTTTCGAGATCAATATTGGATTGCATGTGACTTACTCCTTGGTTGAGGGTTGGGTGTAAAATAAAACAAGTCTTATTCTTGTCGATTTATCTAATGATTTCAAGAGATTTTTCTTAAGGAAACGGCATTGCACTATGCCTCATCTATCCAATGGAGACGAAGAGGACCTTTCGCAGCAAATTCTTATGAATCATATTAAATATATTAATACTATTAAACCTCTCAAACCGTTGACAGCAGCCAATTCCATAGGAAGAGAGGAAAGTTAACGCAATACATTAAACCTAGTTACAACTTTTAGGGATTTCAGGAAAGAAAGTAAAATCCTACCTCATTGCCATATTGGATGACAATTCTCGCATCATTCCCCACGGGGAGTTTTATGAGTCCGAAAGGCTTGAGAATATGAAGGATTGTCTTAAGAAAGCTGTTGAGAAGAGGGGGCTTCCTCAAAAGCTTTATATCGATAATGGGGCTTGTTTTAAGGCTATAAACTTGGAACAGGTCACAGCTTCCTTGGGTATTCAGATTATTCACACTCCTCCTTATACTCTGAGGTGGACCCCAATGTCAGACTGAAAAACTTGATTTTTAAGCTACACCACAGCGCACAAAGAAGCCCCGTGTTAATGTGTTAAATCCACCTCTCCCATATGCACCTGATAAGGGGTGCAATCCTGAAGAGACTGGTGTGGCCTTTTATTATTATAAAAATTAAAATACGTTTTAAAACCTTTGTTGGCTTGAACCATTGATTTGTCTTGATAGCCTTTCAAGTAAACCTCTTCGTACTTAACAGACCGCCAAAGCCGCTCGATCATAATGTTGTCTAAACACCTGCCTTTGCCGTCCATACTGATCGAGATTCCATGATTTTTCAATAATTTTGTGAAAACCTCAGAAGTGAATTGGCACCCTTGATCAGTATTGACGATATCAGGGCAACCAAATGTTTCTATGGCTTCCTCAAAGACTTCTAAACAAAAAGTTGTCTCAAAGCTATTAGAAAGTCTCCAAGACAGAACAAATCGGCTAAACCAATCTATCACAGCTACCAAGTAAGCAAAGCCACCAGACAACCTTATAAAAGTAATATCAGTAGCCCACACTTGGTTGGGGGAGCAGATATTAAGCCCCTTAAGTAGGTAGGGATAAACCTTATGCTGATGGTTTCGCTGACTGGTGTTTGGACCTGGGAAGATAGCGAAAAGACACATCTTTTCCATGAGCCGCTGAATCCTCTTGCGGTTGACCCCATGGCCATTAAGTCTTAAGTGAGCTGCCATTTTACGGCTCCCATAAAAAGGGGTCTCCAAGTACTGTTTGTCAATTAAACTCATCAGTTTTAAGTTGTAGGCACTCTCAGGTATGGGCTTGTAGTACAAGGCTCCCTTAGAGAGTCCTAGCAACTCACATTGGCGAGTGACACAAATATTTGGATGTTTCCAATTGATAGCGGCTTTTTTCTCAGGCATTGAAGCTCTCAGATTTTTTTTTTAACCAATCATTTTCAACCTTTAACTGCCCTATTTGCCGATACAATTCATCAATGGTTTTTCTTTGTTCTTCTACCTCGTTGTTGTCCTTTTTTTTGCTCGCTAAGGCCTTAGGAATGGCTTCAATAGCTTGCTTCTTCCAATCTTGGATTTGGATGCGGTGAACTCCATGCTTGGAGGCCAACTCTGCCATTGTGTCAGTCTCACGAATGGCGTCAAGTGCGACTCTGGCCTTAAATTGTGCGCTGTGTTTCTTTCTCATTATCCCCTCCTATGAGGGGCTTTTTACCCGCTGCGGTGTAACTTAGCAACCAGTCTGTTTTTGGGGTCCACTATAAATTGAAGCTCCATGGCTGTAGATAAGTCCTGCCAACTCACATGCTGAATCAAGTTGATAACTCTTAAATATTCATGCTCGGCACGGCTTGAATCTTGTTGCTTGAGGTATTGATAAAAATTTTCAAACACATTTGTTGGAAAAAGAATGGATCGGTGAGCCCATCTTACCATGGCTTGCGGCTTACGAACTAAAGAGGGAAGGATATGTTCAAGAAGAAGACTATGCTCCCCATCAGGTTTTCTTTGATGGCGAGCGACAATTTCTTGCTTCCCTCCTGCACGATAGATCGTGACATGATAGGGACCCTGTACGGTTTTACAGGGAGCTTGGATCACCTCATCAGGTATGGAATATGTGGTTTTACCTATTCTCAAAGTCCCATAACCATTACTTTGACAAATATTCACCTTACAGAGAATATCTTCATCTCGTGGAGGCAAAGGCTTAAGAACTTTGGCCTCCTCCTCAAAGCGAGATTTGGTGGAGTCACTCTGATGCTGATCCATATAAGACTCTAAAAACTGATTCAAATGATCCCAGTCTTTAAAAACAATTCCTTTGTTTCTAACAATATTTTTTATCCGAGAACTGAAGGTTCGAATATCACGCTCCACATCTCCCTTGTCAGAGCCCTTCCCTGCGCGGCAGGGAAGAACCTTAAATCCATAGTATTGGATGGCTCGATCAAAAGATTGGGTGTAAATTCGCTGATTTCCTTTAAGAACTTTCTTCACACAGGGAGATAAATTATCAATACGGATGTTCGCACTCATCCCACCTATCTTTTCAAAAAAAGCATGCACCCCATCGATGAAACACTCATAGACAAGAAAGGGGTAGGCACGAACCCAACAGGTGCCACTACAAGGCAATGTTCCAAAATGGAGATGAACGATCTGAACACCATCGGCAAATGGTAAAGCAACCTTCTCCTTAAAATCAAACTGAGCCTGTTCTCCAGGATCATATCTTTGGCTGAAAAAACGCTCCTTGGGGCGAGAACCAAGAATCTCACAAACTCTTCTCTGAACCGTTCTCTCACTCCCACGATAACCCTCCTCAACTAATAGCTCATATATTTCACGGGCGGTGTTACTTGGGTTCAACTTCAAAAAGTACTTCACCCGATCCATATATCCATTAAGGGGATCTGGGCGAGTTCTTTTGGACCTCGCCTTGTACTTCGGTGGGGTGTTGGACTCACAGTACTTGCGCACCGTCTTACGATTGATCCCTAATTCACGAGATATTTCTGTCTTATTTTTACCACTGTGACTCAGGTCACGAATGCGGCCGAAAGTGTATTGACTAATCATAAGATCCTCCTCATTGCTAACCTTTTGAGTTGCAAGAGGGAGGGACTCTGTGAGCTTAGTATCTATATCAGAAGAAGAGACTTCATTGTCTAGTATTTGAACACTCCCTGAAGATTGGTCACTTTTCATTGGCGACAACCTCCATATTGAAAGTGGGACATTTTAATTGGCGACGGCTTTAAGGGAAGCCTGTCTTCAGAAAGAAATTCCATGAAAATTGAGGCAAATGTTGGAATCTTGTGGAATTTAAATACTTTAGAAAATGGGCACAGCCTAAACAGGCTTTTCTTGACTATATATTTAACCTCATTGAAATCCAGAAACAGTCTACAAATGACAAATATGGAACCTGAATAGGCTGTCATGGAAGGACTCTCCAACACGGAGCCCCTTTCCAGGTCGACAAGAACCCAAAAGGAGTTCTTATCAGCTCGGAGCCTTTTTATGAGTAATATCAATTGATTATATGCGTCTCGGTTGACAATGCCAAAAATCACCATAGGTCCTCCTCTGAAAAGTGGCCACTTTTCATTGGCGACGGTGGGGCATTTTAATTGTCAGCTAACAAAGACAGTGGTTATCATTGCAGATGAGTACGACCGAACCTGGCAAAAGCGTCAACGTGTCTTGAATACATTGTTGATTATACTTTTCATCTTCCGACTTGTTTTCTCTAAAGGAAAACAAGGTTATGATACAACTTTGATTGAACTTTGGGAGCAGTGTCGCATATTAGACATTGAACTCCCTCAACCTAAACCAGTTCGGGCATCCACTATGTGTAGTGCACGGGCTAAAGTAGATGAAAATATATTTAAAGTTTTGCATGATGAAATTCTTAAACAAGACGGTATATCCAATTCTAGTACCTTATGGAAGGGCCATAAGGTTTTCGCAGTGGATGGATCGAAAATAAATTTACCACGTCAACTCGTAGATAGTTTCTGTCCAGAAAGGCCCATTTTTTGTTCTCTGACACTCCCCATTGAGCCTCCCAATGCCTCAATGGGGGAGTGAGAGTTGGAGATTTGCCACACAAACTCTACAGATTAAGGGGAAAAAGGTCTTTAAGCGACTTGCGCCCTAGTTTTTTCGATTTGAAGACGCACCCCTACCTTTGGAAGATTTTAGCACCTTCGACCTGGTCCATTGCTGTTATTCCTAATGGATAAATTTAGGTGACAGTTGATAATTCATGTCTTGCCAAGACAACAAAATTATAGGCACAAACGGCATTCTTTACATACCTCTTAAAACCATCATGCCCTTTCCAGTAAGCAACTCTCATACCAAAACATCTCTTAAGGAATGAAATAACAGCCTCTATTCCGGCTCTCCAATTGAGAAGATTTTTAAAGACCCAAGCACTTTTAACCATCTTTAATATTTTCATTCCTTTTTTTTCTGGGAAGCAAACATCTTTAGCCCCCATCTCTTTGGCCTCTTCAAGATTTTCTTTTGAAGCAAACCCACCATCTGCACTTACTTTTACAGGGCAAGCCCCATAGGTTTGTGTCACTGAATTCATAACTTTTAAAAACATATCAGAGTCTGCGGGGTTGCCATCAGGGATCTGACAATCTAAAATCATGTTGCTTTGCCCTGAGGTCAGAAAGATTTTATGCCCAAACTCGACTTCTCTTTGCCCCTTTACAATAATGTCTGTATGCGGTTCAAAGATGGATAGGACCTTTTTTTCAGAAGATACTTTTTTCCCCTCAATAACTCTTTTTTGAGTTTGAAAGATGATTTTTTCCAGGTAGAAGGCAACATTTTCTAACTGTTTTAGACTCTTTTTCAAAGCATTCATCTTCACACATTTTTGTTCTTTTTTTATCTTTCTGATGGTATCAGGTAATCCTTTGTTCAATTTGGTAGCGATTTTTAAAAGCTCCTTATAGCAAGGTAGTCTTTCCGCATCATTTTTGGAATTATTAATTTTGTAAAGAAAGGTTTTTGCTCTCTTAAGATCTTCTCTTGAAATAAGTCGCCAAAAATCTTTCATGACATTTTTACGAACTTTTTTAAATTCTCTTTCTGTAACTCTTATGCAGTCATATAAAAGCGATGCATCCGTTGGATGATGAATATTTGATCACTCATGTTGATACCCCCTTAGTAACGTAGCTTTTTAATTGATCCGGACTTAAGTTTTTTAAAGTCAGATATGGTTTTTTTCTTATCTGGAAAGAGATAAGCCTTTGTTTTCTCGTGTTTTTTGACAATGATCCTCCCTTGTTTAATATGGTGATAAATCCAATGAACTTTAACATCAATAAGTGCTGCAATTTGAGATGTTGTGAGGCTTCCCTCGACTTTGGTCGGAAAAGAGTGCTTTCGATTCCGATAGATTTTATTGTTTAGTCTATAGGACTTCACAGTATTTCTGAGAAAAGTGGTATCCATTGGTGATCTGAATCCTTTTTGGGTCAATAGTTTGGCAATATCTTCATCAGACACCCCAAGCTTGACCTGCTGCGCAATTATTTTCTTTATCGTTTCAGAAGATGACAGTTCATCAAAAGATCCAACTTTGATTGGAATGCTAGCTTCTGTTGTATCTCCTCCAATCCAAACAATTCTCAGTGCAACCATATCTCTTTTCTTTCTGTGAATGACAACCTTTTCAACCAATGTTCTAAGAATTTTCTTTTTCATGTCTTTGGTCAATATCTTATCCTCCCATAGCGAAGGTAGTTTTTGATTCAAATCTGAAAATTCTCTTTTCATTTTTTGAGAGATCACAGTTGGAATACGCTGTTCATTCTTAACCCTCTCTAGGTGATCTTCGGCTTTTTTAAGTATTACTAAAGCCTCTTCCCATTGTGTTTCTAATTCATCTGCAACAAGTCTATTCTCAGGGTCTACTTTGCGATACCTCTTTTCTACCAGTTGAGCTTCATACCTTAAACGCTGAATTTGCTGAATGTGTGATTTGTAAACCTCTTGGTCAATTTTTGACTTATTTTCTAAAGCCTTGGCATACAAGTCTAGCTCGACAGGGGAAAGAACCTTAAAAAAAGCGTTTACTCATAGGTGTTCGTGGTTTTTAATTCTTTCATAGCAAGACCTTTTTAGCCATATTCATTGATGTTTTTCGCCGTCGGTAGTTTGTGTCATAAATTTCATGGGAGAATATCTTGATCTTCTCTATCAAAATATTTAAATACTTTTGAGATGAGCTTAGGAGATATTTGATAAAATCAGAGGCTAATAAGACGGTAACCTTAGCAACTCTTTGAAACGATGTGGAGTCATTTTGTTCCTTATTGAGTTTAGTTCTTCCTATCCTCAAAACAACACTTGATGTGAGGTGAGCCGCTAATGAAGCAAGAAGAAGACTCTCTATGATATTTTGATCGTTTGAGGTGATCTGATTTGCATTCAAAGAATTCTTACAAGATTTGAAAATAAGTTCACATTGCCAACGTAAACGATAAATTGGATATATGGACTCCGCTGCCACATCTAAATTCGTGCAATACCAATGATAGCGTTTTTCGGAGGAATTCCAGAAGCCTACAATTCTCAAACTTACCCATTTACCATTGGACAAGACACTGCCTATAAATTCAACAACATCGTTTTTTTTCTTGAGTTTAATATCAGAGAATTCTTTTCCAACATAGTAATCTGGCAAACCTTCAACAACAGCATCAATAAGAATAGAGGCATTTGACTTCACTCTAGACAAGAAAAATCCTTTAGCTTCATGAATAGATGACAATAAGCCATAGTCCCAATATCCCAAATCAAAGATGACTAATTTTCCAACGAGTTCCTTTATATCAGGAAAGCACTTCCTATCGTTAGTGGAAGACGGAGTTAATTCGAACCAAGTCATTATACCACTGAATAAACTGAAACAAGCGTGCCATTTAATTCCTGCGTTTGTTCTTGTCCCTGGAAAATTCTCAGATGCTCCATCCCAAAGGCTTATTGTGCTTGAGTCAACAAGAAGAACGTCTGAGACTCCCAGTTGTAATAATATGGCTTTGCTCCCATGAAAAGCTCCATGAGATAGCTTTATCATGAGCATTTCAACCAGTTTACTCAGAAGCTCTTTTAATCTTTTTCTAGAGAGTCTTTCCCAGAAGCTGTGTCTTTCAATTCTTAATCCTAAATGACTTATCATAAACCTCCTAATTCCCTCTATTGAATATGTCTTAGAGTCTCCCTGGAATGACAAGACAAGAGCCACAATAAACTCAAGAGGTGGAATGGTTGCCCGAGAGTCCTTTTCAGGAATAACTTTCTTGAAACATTTTTTGATCGTTTTAAGTGTTTGAGCTTCCGTGCTCATATTTGCCCCCTGCGTTTAAAAAATAAAAATTTCCTCCAATTAATCTTGACCTATTAAGATACTAACGCGAGAATCATTAAGTCTGTAGATAACTCACTTGTATCTATGCGGATTCATTGTATTCGACAGGAGCAAAAAATAGCAATGATTTTTGGACTTTTAATATTACTTTCTTTGGGATCCTTTATATCTCTTCTTATTTCCTTATTGGTATTTGGATTTGGTTATTTACTGGCACTCATCCTCCCATTAACTCAGATGCAAGCATCTTCTTTGTTTTTTGCTTCACTCACACTTTTGGTTCTTACATGTATTTTTATGATGCTCATATCTCAATTTAAAAATCGTTACTTTCACCAGAATCTAGGAGATATTCTTTTTGATAATTTGGATGAGGATTTGGAAGATGAAAAGCAAAAAAAAATTGTAACTGAAGATATGTCTGCATCACAGCAGAAAAATGACCAAAGCGAAAAAATTGGAAGAAATCAATCCTGTCCATGCGGAAGTGGAAAGAAATTTAAATTCTGTTGTTCCCAAAAGTCCACAGTTCTTTCGTTACACAATTAAGTCTCTTAAAACACATGGCTTGTCGTGGATATCAAATGTCAATCTGCGTCCATTTCTCAAAATACCATCTATAAATATTTATAAATCGCCCACTTCCCTCTATGTAAAAAAGGAGGCTTGAAAAGTATTTCCATTAATTCGGAATTAAAATTAGAAAAAAACCACGAACACCTATGAGGTCCACCGTTATTACCACTCAACTGCCAATAACGCATTGGTCAGAAATTATTGATGATGAGGTGCTGGCAGATACTATCATCGACCGTTTGAAGCATACCGCCATAAAAATTTTACTTAAAGGAGAGAGTTATCGAAAAATCCAGGGAACAAAACTTGACCAGGACTTTTCCCTAAAATAGGAAGAAATAGGATTACAAATTAACTAAAATTTTCCCCAGAAATGGGAAGGAAAATCATCAATGACGCATTGAAATAGGGAAAGTGAGGGTAATGGGTGCAACCAGTGCGGGCAATACGTGCAATTGTACAGTTCTGGCAATGATTTTTTAGAAAGAGGTTACAATAGAGATGGCGATAACTTGGACCAAACCAACTTAGGAATTTTAAGTCAAGACATAAAAATAGATTCAAAGTCTAAGAGTGCGAGTCTTCCAATTAGTTACAGAGTATATCCTGGTAGCATCAATGATGTGACTACTTTGAATAATATTCTGTAACATTCATGGGGGCGCCTTGCTTCCCCACCCACGCCCATGAATCTTATCTAGGCCCCCACTTCTTTGCACGAAGCAACTCGGTGGACAGCTTCGCTGGTCTATATAATTGGCCTCTTTTAGTTACTCTGGACTTTTGATGGTATTTTTGTCATGTATGATTCCGATACAATAAAGGATAAAGCAATAACATTATTGGAAGGTGATAAGATGAGTGGCCGTTGAATAGATTGGTAATTTTAATTCCGTGAAGTAACATGGTCTTGAGCTTTGGATCGAACCCACGCATGTACCTGCACTCTGAGTGTATGGACGTATAGTAAGTTGACCTATTTTCGCTTTAGAATTTATGGCAAAATCCCAAGGCTCTAGTTTTATCACCTTCTTTTTTTCTAACAGAAAGGAGGAGTCATGTGGATATTATTTATAGTTCTGTTTGTGGAATAGATGTTCATCAACATATGTTGATGTGTACGATTGTCAAAGTGGAAGACGGTAAGAAGAAGTTTTTCACAAAAGAGTTCAAGAATTTTCCAAAAAATTTTCCTAGAATGCGCTCTTGGATGAAGCCACATAAGGTTGAGAGAGTTCTTTTTGAGAGCACAGGGATTTATTGGAATTCTTTATACGATGATTTGACAGAAAAAGGTTATGAAGTAGATGTTATCAATGCCTTTCATGTCAAAAATATTACTGGTAAAAAAACTGACGTGTTGGATAGCCAGTGGATTGCAGAGCTTGGTGCTTGTGGTCTTCTAAGAGCTAGCTTCATTCCTCCACGTGAGATTCGTTCTATTAGACTTTTGGCTCGTTATCGTACAAAAACGATCCGCCAAATATCTTCGGAACAAAATCGTATGTATAAGGTTCTTGAATATTCAGGCATTCGTTTAACCTATGCAATGTCTAAAGCTGACTGCGTATCTGGTATGGCCATGATTCGTGCCATAGCTAATGGAGAGAGATCAGTTTCTAAATTGATGTCTCTTGCCAGAGGGTCTTTACGTCAAAAGACCGAAGAATTTTCTTACGCCCTGTCGGGAAAGATGACGGAAGAAAATCGTTTTGTTCTTCAACGCATTCTTGATCGAATAGATTTTTTGAAAAAAGAATGCTCTCAAATTGAAGAAGAACTTTTCATTCGTATGAAACCCTATGAAAGGCAGTGGCATCTACTCCAGACTATACCTGGAATTGACGAATTAAGTGCAGCGCTTTTGATTGCAGAAATAGGAGGCAATGTGAAGTCTTTTAAAAATAAAGGAAATTTTTGCTCCTGGATGGGGATTTGCCCATCCAATAATGAGAGCGCAGGAAAAAAAAGTCTTCACGAACGAGGAAAGCGAACACATATGTGAAATCGTTGGTATGTGAGATGGCCAATAGTGTTAGGCGCCAATTAAAATTGGCCATTTTTAGAAGCCGTCGCCAATGAAAAACGGCCAGTTGATGATGTACTGATTTAGTTATTCTTCGTTCAGAGTTTAGTCAAGTGTCTTTATTTTGCTCATCATTTAACTCGGACTATGCCACAAGATTCTGAGGAATGATTTTCTACCCACCACTTTTGGCATGACCCCAAATGCATCCTTCAGCCCTATGGCAGAGGTAAATGGAGTATTTTTCAGGATTCCTTGGCGCAGCTAATGTCTAAATCTCCGCGAGAGTGACGAGCAAATAGTACGGTAAAAGCCAGTTATCCATAAATTTATCCATGGCGACACTGCGGCTGTGACCCCGATGTCTAGCAACGCAGTGCTGCTGTGGATAAATTTATGGATAACTGGCGAGTTCCTTCCCCAAAAGTGGGGATCTCTAATGAACTTCTTTGGTTGAACTTTCCTCTTTGCTCTGTTTAGACTTGGCTTTTGCGGATTCGGTTCTCCAACTTTCTTTTCCTTCAATGTTGAGGGTTTCACAGTTGTGAATAATTCGATCAACAGCAGCAGCGGTGGTAATAGGGTTAAGAAACACCTTATCCCATTCAGAGTAAGTTAAGTTTGTAGTGATCATGAGACTTTTCCTTTCATATCGCTGAGATATGAATTGAAAGAAAAGATCAGCACCCTCTGTGCAGGAAGCTGTATAGCCAAGTTCATCACAAGCAATAAGATCAAAACGGTCTAATTTCTTAAAAAGAGCATTCAATGAGAGTTCTTTCTTGCTTTCACGCATTGTTTCAATAAGTTCATGAGTGGTGACCCATAAACATCGATAGCCTTGTTCACAGAGTGAACGAACTAGGGACATGGCCAAATGACTTTTCCCCATTCCAAAGCTTCCGTAAAACACAACATTACAGGCTTTTCTGACCCACTCTCCCTCTGCCATCCGATTAATTTTCTGAGCTGTCACTCCCGTTCTTTTCTGGAAGTTATAAGTTTGGAGTGATTTAAGTTGAGGAAGCTTGGCCCCCTTAAGCAATCTTTTCACTCTCTGGGAATGCTTGTCAGCAAGCTCATTTTGAACGAGTATACCTAAATACTGTTCATACGTCTTTTTTGTTTTTTCGGCAACTCTAGCCGTTGCAACATATTCATCCGCCATCGCTGGAAGTCGGAGTTTTTTAAGAGAACCTATAAGTTCTTCGTGATTCATTAAGAACCTCCTATGTTTGGAACAAGACTGTCATATTGAGACAATCTAGGTTGAAGTGGTTTTTGTTGGTCATTCAAATTAATTTTGGTGGGATTGCCTAAGAGCAAATCTTTTATGGATTTAAAGTCGAAAATCTCACGACTTTCTAATTGAAGCTCCATGGCTGTAGATAAGTCCTGCCAACTCACATGCTGAATCAAGTTGATAACTCTTAAATATTCATGCTCGGCACGGCTTGAATCTTGTTGCTTGAGGTATTGATAAAAATTTTCAAACACATTTGTTGGAAAAAGAATGGATCGGTGAGCCCATCTTACCATGGCTTGCGGCTTACGAACTAAAGAAGGAAGGATATGTTCAAGAAGAAGACTATGCTCCCCATCAGGTTTTCTTTGATGGCGAGCGACAATTTCTTGCTTCCCTCCTGCACGATAGATCGTGACATGATAGGGACCCTGTACGGTTTTACAGGGAGATTGGATCACCTCATCAGGTATGGAATATGTGGTTTTACCTATTCTCAAAGTCCCATAACCATTACTTTGACAAATATTCACCTTACAGAGAATATCTTCATCTCGTGGAGGCAAAGGCTTAAGAACTTTGGCCTCCTCCTCAAAGCGAGATTTGGTGGAGTCACTCTGATGCTGATCCATATAAGACTCTAAAAACTGATTCAAATGATCCCAGTCTTTAAAAACAATTCCTTTGTTTCTAACAATATTTTTTATCCGAGAACTGAAGGTTCGAATATCACGCTCCACATCTCCCTTGTCAGAGCCCTTCCCTGCGCGGCAGGGAAGAACCTTAAATCCATAGTATTGGATGGCTCGATCAAAAGATTGGGTGTAAATTCGCTGATTTCCTTTAAGAACTTTCTTCACACAGGGAGATAAATTATCAATACGGATGTTCGCACTCATCCCACCTATCTTTTCAAAAAAAGCATGCACCCCATCGATGAAACACTCATAGACAAGAAAGGGGTAGGCACGAACCCAACAGGTGCCACTACAAGGCAATGTTCCAAAATGGAGATGAACGATCTGAACACCATCGGCAAATGGTAAAGCAACCTTCTCCTTAAAATCAAACTGAGCCTGTTCTCCAGGATCATATCTTTGGCTGAAAAAACGCTCCTTGGGGCGAGAACCAAGAATCTCACAAACTCTTCTCTGAACCGTTCTCTCACTCCCACGATAACCCTCCTCAACTAATAGCTCATATATTTCACGGGCGGTGTTACTTGGGTTCAACTTCAAAAAGTACTTCACCCGATCCATATATCCATTAAGGGGATCTGGGCGAGTTCTTTTGGACCTCGCCTTGTACTTCGGTGGGGTGTTGGACTCACAGTACTTGCGCACCGTCTTACGATTGATCCCTAATTCACGAGATATTTCTGTCTTATTTTTACCACTGTGACTCAGGTCACGAATGCGGCCGAAAGTGTATTGACTAATCATAAGATCCTCCTCATTGCTAACCTTTTGAGTTGCAAAAGGGAGGGACTCTGTGAGCTTAGTATCTATATCAGAAGAAGAGACTTCATTGTCTAGTATTTGAACACTCCCTGAAGATTGGTCACTTTTCATTGGCGACAACCTCCATATTGAAAGTGGGACATTTTAATTGGCGACGGCTTTAAGGGAAGCCTGTCTTCAGAAAGAAATTCCATGAAAATTGAGGCAAATGTTGGAATCTTGTGGAATTTAAATACTTTAGAAAATGGGCACAGCCTAAACAGGCTTTTCTTGACTATATATTTAACCTCATTGAAATCCAGAAACAGTCTACAAATGACAAATATGGAACCTGAATAGGCTGTCATGGAAGGACTCTCCAACACGGAGCCCCTTTCCAGGTCGACAAGAACCCAAAAGGAGTTCTTATCAGCTCGGAGCCTTTTTATGAGTAATATCAATTGATTATATGCGTCTCGGTTGACAATGCCAAAAATCACCATAGGTCCTCCTCTGAAAAGTGGCCACTTTTCATTGGCGACGGTGGGGCATTTTAATTGTCAGCTAACAAATAGTGCTATTAAGACGAATTCACAATTCAAAGGCAAATACCAATCACTTGTTATAAGGCGTGGGCACAAGAGATCAGTGATTGCCGTTGGTCACAAAATGATGGGAGTTGTTTATTCAGTCATAAGTAATGACACCCCCTACAAAGACCCTGGAATTGACTATGAAAAGCTCATGGTGAAAAAAAATGCACCAAGGTGGATTAGAGCGTTAAAAAAGTATGATTTCATGTAATGTAGGATGATTTAAAAACTCGGACATTTGAAAAAATTCGAAGAACGGATAGTGGATTCGTGCGTCCAAACTACCCCGGAGATTCATAGTAACTATTCAGGGGGTGGGCGAATTCGAGTCATAAATGAGGGAAGTTTTCCTTGAAATAGCATATTTAGAGCATCTTTAGGTTCTATGCCGGGACTGTAAAAATAATTGTGTAACTGCAATTTTTTTCTTAAATCTTAAAGCCACTTATGTGGCTCCACTCCTGGTAAAAAGCACAGTCCCATATTATTCGTCAATGTATAATTGACATTTTTTCCTTCAAGCGATTTTGTCAGTCACAATGCATTATAAGTTAATGGGGAGGTGGACATCTTCGCTGGTCTATATAATTGGCCTCTTTAGTTACTCTGGACTTTTGATTGTATTATGGAGCCGTAATGGGATCATATCAGAACTGGAAAGAACTCAAATAAATAATTATCATCTTGGTTGAAAAAAAATCAGCAATGGCTCTCTCAAAAAAATGGAAATTCCAATCTCATCAAAGGGTTCATGTGTTTAGGTTCCCATACTATATTACCCCCTTTTTTTTATTTTTTTTAACTTAGGATATTCGAGAAATACCAGAATTGGGATGAAATATGAAAAAAAATGGGAACCCAAATCTGCACCAAGAGGGCATGTATTTAGGTTCCCATACTATATTACCCTAACCATAGTCTCGGTATTCCAGTACTTCTGTCAACGCCTTAGAGGGGCTTTTAAGCCCCCTTATAAGGCAGGTGGTGGACCTTATTAAAAAACTTAGTTGTCAAAACGGTCACCGTATTCAATGGCAAACCTGTTCATGGCTGGCTTCCAGTTGTGTAATGGTCGTGTCCATCGCTTAGAGGCCATTTTTATCGCTAAATATACAACTTTTAAAGCCGACCGATCACTGGGAAATATCTTACGATTTCTGATCGCCTTGCGGATCACGCTATTTAACGACTCTATGGCGTTTGTGGTATAAAAAATCTTTCTGATTTCATCCGGATAATCGAAAATAGTGATGAGATTGTCCCAATTCCTACGCCAAGACTTTTCAATATTCGGATACTTTGAAGACCACTTGGTACAAAATTCCTCAAGGGCCTTTTCAGCTTCTGTCAGAGTCGTAGAGCCATAAATGGACTTGAGGTCTTGGGCGACAGCTTTCATATCCTTGGAAGGAACATAGCGAAGGGAATTGCGGACCATATGGACAATGCACAGTTGTACTTTAGACTTGGGAAAAGCCGCTGAAATGGCTTGAGGAAAACCTGTAAGACCATCTACAGAAAATATAAATACGTCTTTCAACCCTCGATTTTGCAGCTCAGTCAAAACACTCAACCAAAACTTTGAACCCTCATTTTCAGAAATCCATAGGCCCAACAAGTCTTTCTGACCCTCCTCTGTAATACCAAGAGCTAGGTAAATCGCCTTATTAATAACTCTCTTGTCTTGATGGACCTTCACCACGATACAGTCCAAAAATACGATAGGGTAAGTGCTATCCAAGGGGCGGTTCTGCCAAGCCGTAACTTCATCAATAACAGCATCCGTCACGTTGGCTATCACTGAGTGGGATATCTCTGCACCATGGTAGAGGTCTTTGATAGCTCCTTGAATATCCCTGGTCGTCATTCCCCTCGCATAGAGGGTCAGAATACTGTCTTCAAAGCCCTCAAGACGAGTCTTGCCTTTGGGAATGACTTGGGGCTCAAAGGAGGCACTTCGGTCACGGGGGACCTGAAGCTCCACCTCGCCTTTCTCTCCCTTTATGGTCTTTCTACTGTAACCATTGCGAGTGTTGGATTTGCGGGTCTCAGACTTCTCATGCCTCTCATAACCTAGGTGATCGTCCATTTCCGCATTAAGAGCTGTCTCTAAAACAACCTTCATCAGTTGACTCGTTATGTCGGATAAATCCTTTTGGGTCTTGACGTTCTTCGCTAGTTCCTTGCCTATTGTCTTGATATCCATTTTGCCTTCTCCTTTCAGGATGATAGTTCATCCTAATATGATTCGGCAGTTACACAAAATAGTTTACAGGCTCTCTATGCCATTTTTCTGGCAAGTCAGGAGAAAGCTTCGGTTTCTACAAAATGTCTTGGCTCCCATCAACGAACGAAAGCACCCAGATATTTTCTGCTGAACTTTGGTCATTCTCAGATCATTTTCTGCTATATTATTCGTAAATGGAACTATGGGGTCCTTCATAAATAGCAAGGTATCATCTTCAAAGTTTCTCAGTCGATCTAGTAAATTTCTAGATTTGGATTGTTTAACCTTTCCCTTCTTTTTTTTCTCTGTCCTCTCCATTAATGGAGATTCCTTTTCCCCTTCGAAGAGAATATTTCGATATTTCTCTTTGTAATATTCAATTCGGTCTTGTGAAAGGCATTGGTTCTGCGTATCGTGCACCTCTTTGTTTATTGTCTCTAAAAGAGACTTCATTTCTTTTGCCCATTTTTGATCATCTTGCTCCCAAGCTCTTTGAAGCTCCCTTAAATGGTGCGCATTGCAAAGGGCATGAATGCAGGAAGTATATGTATAATAAGGTTTCCAATGGTCATGACAAACAATCCCTGTGTATTTTGGAAGAATTCCCATGCGATCCATAGCCTCTGCGCCTCTTTTTTCGTCCACCTGATAGAGAACCACAGTATCATTGGACAAGAGGTGAAACCACAGCCTCTTCCCATTAACATTCACTCCAGTTTCGTCAGCATGAATCAAAGGTGAGTTCAGAAGAGTTTCCTTTGCCCACTCCTCAAAAGCTTCCAGAGCCTCAAAGGCAGATTTGTTAAAATTGTGTACCGTAGATCCAGCAAGCGATAGACCCCATTGATTAAAGTAACTTGCGACTCGAAGATGAGGGATTAACTGAAACTGGGACATATAAACTGAGTGAGCTTTCACAGAAGGGCCATATTGAGTTGGGTTATTGATTCCTTCTGGAAAACCTGCAACCCACTGATTCCCATCTTGGTCTTCGAGGATTTCTCCTTGATACTCCGTGACATGCACAGAAAGGTCTACCTCAAATACTTGACGCTTTTCAACTCCAGAAGAAATGTAATCACCTGGAGGAAGTTCCTCTTTATTAATAGAAATGAACTCCACCTTGTCTGGAGTATCCACGGGTTTTAAAGTAGCTCCTTCGTGTCCGGGTTGTCCTCCTGGCTTCTTACCAGTTTCTTCCTTAGGTTTCTTTTTAGGGCCATTCGGATCTTGAGAAGGGGCAATACTACTGTTTTGACTATTTAATTTTTTTTGATTTACTAGAATAGTGATGATTTTGATCAACAACTCAATGGCCACAATAAAAGCGGGAGAAAGGGACTTCTCTTTCTTAAGAAGCTTCCTGATTTTATTTATGGCTGAAGACACGTCAATATTTTCTATTTTCATACTTACCTTATGAAAATATTAACATGCCTTTTTTTCATTAAAAAAAATGCACTAGGATTCGTTCTAAGAAGCAAAAGGAATGAGAAGTGCCCCCCGCGACCTATGTTTCACAATCTTTCAATACTATGGCTCTCAGAGAGTTTAAGCCATATGCAGGAACATATTCGATAAAGAACAAATGAAAGAGGTCGTTTGCTTCAAAAACTTGTCAAGAATTTTTATACTTTTTTTAAAAAAATTGTTCGAATTAATGCAGCACCCCCTGAATAGTTACAATATTCTTACTTTAGCTAAGGAGTACAAAATCAATCTAAAATGTTTGGTTTTAGACAAAGGATTTTATAGCCAAAGCAATATCAAGGACTTGGATGATAAAGGACTATCTTATATTATCCCTATGAGCTTTGTGTCAAATCTTTCCAAAGAACTTGTAAATTCCTTATCTTCTAACCTTTCGTCTTCGGCTTCAGCATTTGGTTTCCAAGGAGATACCTATTGGTATTGTCAGAAAGAGATAAAAATAGGGAAGGTAGATTGTGTAGCCCACCTATATTTGGACAAGAAAAAAAGAACTCAACAAGAGTCTAAATTTCTTGCAAAGATATATGAATTTGAAAATATTTTCTATCAGAAGACGTTTCAAGATGAATCTTCTTGTCGCACCTATATAAATGATACTTTCGGAGTTCAAAAGAAATTTTTTAAGATTAAAAAGGAGAATGAATATTTTGTTTTAGAAAGAAATGTGGATGATCTTGAGGTAGAAATCAATCGCATGGGGTGCGTCATCCTTCTAACAGATTCTAAGATAAATATCTCTAGGGATGAGGTACTATCTTTGTATAGAAACAAAGATAGTATAGAAAAAATATTCTTCTCTTTAAAGCATAATCTTAATGAAAAAAGAAATAGAATGCATTCTCTTCAAAATATGAAAGGAAGTCTTTTTATTAACTTTATAGCCTTGATTCTAATTTCATGGATCGATCATGTAATGAAAGAAAAGGAACTTTATAAAGATTTTTCAAAAGATGAAGTCTATAAAATATTAGATCGCTTGAAATTTTATAAGTTAGCAACAGGTAAGGTCGTTTTGGGAGAAATATCAGGGAAGCAGAAGACTATTTACTCAGCCTTTAACATAGGAACTCATGTGGATCACAGGTTTAAAATATAGTGTATTCGTTGCTTTAGAGCCTGTCGAGCCTGTCCTCATAATGAAATTGTACTTCAGTTTCCATACCTTAATCCAGTCGAAAAGAAACAAAGGAGGCAAAGATTTATTTATTTTGAGTATACAAAAAAATAATGGCCACTATTCTTCTCATTGAAGGCAGGTCTTAGGTCTTGGTTTATGCAAGCCTTTGGTCCTGAAACCTAGTCATAACTGAAGGGGATTTCAGGAAATTAAGCTTCATCGTAGTCCCACAATGCCCCTAAGTCTAACTCTATCGCATCAAATGGCGGGGCCAAAGCCTTATCGTTTTCTGTAAAACCAATCTCCATTCGGTAATTTTGATCTTGAAAAGCAAAAATCTCCAAGGTTCGAGCAATGGGGTCTATCACCCAATAATACGGGATGCCATTAGCAGCATATATTCGCATCTTTGAAATTCTGTCATAGCGTGCCGTGGATGGAGACAAAACCTCACAAACCCAATCTGGAGGTAATTCAAAATAAGATGTTTCTGGAAGTTTTGGGAGACGGTCTTTTTTCCAACCTGCTAAATCAGGCACAATCACATTGTATTTCTCTTTTTTTTGAGTGGGATTTTTAAAATGAAGCTCCGGCTCATAAATAATCCACCAGCCTCCTGGCCCCCCGTTTCCGAATTGAAAAGGCCCTCCAATTTTAACCACTAAAGATGAAGAAGTCACCGCATGTCTCGGAGCAGGTCTTGGTGAAGTAATTCCCGAGTTTGACAGCAGCATCTGCGTTAAAATGCGAAATTTCCAGAAATTGGGGTTGTACTGAAATATAATGGTAGCTGCTGGAAAAATTAAAATTGACGTAAAAAAAGTGTAGAAAACAAAATAGGATTTTATCGTTTTAAATATTGATATATCATAGAAATATGTAGAAAATATCCTCATGTACATCCAAACGACTAAAAACTCAAAAGGTCAGTGCTACTACCACCTTGTGGAGTCCTACAGAGAAAAAGGCAAATCCAAAAAACGCATGCTCATGTCCTTAGGTAAGGCTGGAGAAGGAGGAGAGGATAAGATTAATAGTTTGGCGCAGGCGTATCCCGCCACCGAGAGCTTCTCACTGTGAGTCAATTGGCTAAGGAGCTTTACATCGAAGAGACTTTCATTTTGGGTCCCTTGCTGATTTTACAAAAGTTGTTTGATCAACTGGGTATCAATAAGACCCTCAAAGACATAAAAGATTCTCATGAGAAAGTTCAATTTGATTTATGTAAGGTGATTTTTACCTTAGTTGCCAGCCGATTTATTGCTCCTAGTTCCAAGTTAAAGGTTTTTGAGTATTGGCAAAAATCTTTTTACCCAGACATGATTAAGGGTGATTTGAGTCTCCAGCATATTTATCGGTCTATGGACTTACTTGCCTCCCATAAGGATGAAATAGAGAACTCGCTTTATTGGGTGGGGCGAGATTTATTTAATTTCCAAGTAGACATTGTGTTGTATGATTTAACAACCTTACGCTTCGAGAGTACAAGAACAGACTTAGGGAAACTTCGTCAATTTGGCTATAGTAAAGAGAGACGATCAGACTGCACCCAAGTTGTCTTTGGTTTGTTGGTGAATCGGGATGGCATCCCTTTAGGTTTTGAGGTTTTCCCTGGTAATACTTTTGAAGGCAAGACGCTTTCAGATATTGTTGATAAAATGAGAAAAAAGTTTAATGTACGCCGTTTCATTTTTGTGGCTGATAGGGGGCTTTTATCAAAGGCTAATACTGACAAACTCAGTGAGGATCAAAGCGAGTTTATTGTTGGTATGAAGCTTGGATCTTTAAAAAAAGAAAAGAAACAAGAGGTCTATGATTTAAATCGTTTTAGCTGGGTATATGAGAATGAGCTTGCTGTTTACGAAACAGACCATGGGGGGCATAGATGTATTGTGACTTGGTCTAGGAAAAGAGCAGAGAGGGATAAAAAATCTAGAGAATCCCTTCTTGAAAAGATCGAAGGAAAACTATCTTCTAAAGGTGTTCAGTCTAGTACTTTTGTTTCCAATAAAGGTTATAAGAAATATGTAAAGATGGCTGACGACAAAAATAAAAAACCTGAATTAAATGCAGAACAAATAGAATTAGATGAAAAAATTGATGGTTTTTTTGCCGTCCTTACAAATGTCAAAGACTTGACGGCAGATGAGATTATTATCAACTACAAAGAATTGTGGAAAATTGAAGATGCTTTTGGTGAGTTAAAAGGGACTTTGAAAACACGTCCTGTTTTCCATTGGACAGACCAGAGGATTATTGGACATTTAACTCTATGCTTTTTAACTTATCTTTGTGAGGCCCACCTTACAAAATGTTTAAGAGATAAGAAGATGAACCTAAAAAGCCCAGCCATAGGCATTGGTCATGTTAAAGAGCGACCTTTAACTGTTGTAGAGGCCATGAGGGAACTCAAGGAAGTTAGGGCTATCCCTGTTAAAATTCGTGATCAAGTCATTTGGACCCGCACAGATATCACTGGCAATGCCAACTCCTTATTTAAAGCCGCAGGCGTCCCCATCCCTCCCAGAATCCTTAATGCCCACAAGTGTGGATAAACAAAATACAACTATATGCGTTAATCCTTTAATATCATTCGTTTGACGCAGATGCTGCTGTCAAACTCGGGAGTTTTGGGAGACGGTCTTTTTTCCAACCTGCTAAATCAGGCACAATCACATTGTATTTCTCTTTTTTTTGAGTGGGATTTTTAAAATGAAGCTCCGGCTCATAAATAATCCACCAGCCTCCTGGCCCCCCGTTTCCGAATTGAAAAGGCCCTCCAATTTTAACCACTAAAGATGAAGAAGTCACCGCATGTCTCGGAGCAGGTCTTGGTGAAGTAATTAACTCATCATTAAAAATCTCACCCACAACATTTTCTGGTAAATCACACAATTCTTCCCACAAGCTTAAATATGTCTTTACTCTCTCTGCTTTGCTCATGATTATGATGCCTCTGAAGATTTTTCTAAACCTCTCATCTAAAGCTCTAACAATTCTCCCTGGGTCTTCGCCCTTCGTCCAGATTAAAAGTGGGCCTTATACCCCATGTAGTATGTGGCAAATCCTCTATACAATGATGTATCTATATAGGGGCTTGCGTGGACATCAAACTTGGGTTGTGAGTTGAAGACATTGATCACCCCAAAAGTGAACTCCCCATTCATAGGAACGCCAGCCTGTTTCCACCTCATAAAGATATCATACTGGGAATGAGAGGGAATGCTTCCATCTTCATACATGGTAAGATAGTCCCCCACGGTTCTTCGTTTGAATTGAATATGACTACCCTCCAAGGCACCCCAGAGAGGTTGGTTCACAGAAAGGCTGTAGCGATAACGGGGCACACCGTACTCTCCCAAGTAGCTATGGTACCCCAACTCTTTAAAGGTTCGACTCTCTTTATTTAGAACACGAGAGTAGTCCAATGCCACAAAGGTTCTTCTGAAAGTAAAACCTGCTTTGATATCAATACCATCGGTTCGAGATCCCCCGATGTTGTTATAGGGGGCGATGATTTTATCGATATCGGGGTTGGCATCCATATCCCGAATAATGTGAACGCCATATTTAGAGGGATCACCTCCCATGGCCTCCAACTTAAGGGCATCCACCACACCCGAGCCGATAGTGTCTTCTAATTCGTATTTCCAGTAATCCACAGAGAGGTTTAAATCTTTCATGAACTGAAAGCCCACTCCGAGATTGTAGGATAGAGAAGTTTCTTCCTTAAGATTTGGATTGGCTCCTCCCTCCGACAAAACGGATTTGGCTCGACAATATTGGTCTTCGCCGGTTTGGTCGCACTTAAGATAATCTTTGACACGGTAATACCCCTTTACGCTTCCTCCATGAACATCGGGAAGCTCAGGAGCTTTAAAACCTGTGCCCATGGATCCTCGAAGCATAAGCCAGTGGGTGGGTTGAAACCGAAGGGCCAACTTGGGGTTAAAGGTGCCACCAAAGTCAGAATAGTTGTCATACCTAGCGGCCAGTTGGGTTTCCAAAACATTGGAAAGCGTGGTTCCAAGTTCTACGTAGGCCGATTCTTGTATGCGATGCCCTGATCCATTCACTCCACCCAGCCCAGATGTGTTTTTGTTAACGACCTGGTCATCATCTGCCTCTTTGTAACCATGGTAGCCCAACTGCACACCTGTAGCCATGGAGAGGATCCATGGACCCACTTCTAGCAAAGATCCGTCTGCGGCAAAGTCCAAGGTGTTCACCAAATAGTTTGTGGTGGAAATGGGATCGTGAAACATCCCCCTCATATCATTGGCAAGACTGCTATGGAAGGGGTTGTACTGCCCATTTTTCATGGCCTCCTTGGACTTATCAATCAATGCCATGCTGCCATATGTGGTGGACGTTCTATAGTTGGCGACATGGTTATTGAGAGACCAAACCCAATCACTCCATCCCTGAAGAAGTTCTCCCTCCACTCCAGCATTGAGGCCCACTGTATATCCTCGATAGGAGTTCTTCCTCTCCAAGCTCTGAACACGGTGGGTGATTTGAAGTTTATCATTGGCTTGGACGCCCTCTAAACTCGTGCCCCATGGGGGAAGTTCTGTGGGATCAAAAGTAAGTCTCATAAAAGTGGGGCTATAGCCCGCAGACTCGGTAAAGCGCCCCAGGGCATCCACATGGAGGGTCAAACCTGAAGACAAGGGATATTTCCACTCCGTGAAATTTGAAAGCACATGTCCGCCCCCCGACCGACTGATATGGCCAAAGTATTGGCTGCAAAGACCTGTTTCTTCATCTCGCTCTTGGCAATTTTCAAAGGGTTTTTTGCCAATATTGGGTGTGGAGTAATTGTCTGAATAGTTGATTTCTCTTAGAGATGCTGGGTTGATGTAGTCAAGATCCTCTGTAAAGAGTGTTGTGCTTTGTCGATACTCAAGACTTGTGGTGAACTGACCTCTTGCCGAGTGGCCACCATAGGTCACACTTGTGTTCAAAGTATCTCCACCTCTGGGCCCTGTCACATCCACCTTGGCACTGGCGACGACTCCAGTGAAGTCCTTGCGGGTGACGATGTTAATCACTGAAGCCAGGGCTTCAGACCCGTAAACCGCCGAGGCCCCATCGGTCAGAACCTCAATACGTTCCACCGCCGATGTGGGAACGGCATTCACATTGGAAGCTCGATTACCGTAGGCACTTCCCTGCCGGGGAAGGCGACGTCCGTTTACTAGCACAAGGGTGTTTTCAGCCCCCAGCCCGCGAACGTTGATAGTGGATGAACTCCCTCCAAAAGGAGATACCGTAGAGTCACGAAGAACAGCTCCTATAGAATTGTGCCCTGTTTTCTCAATCTCCTCTCGGTCAATCACATGAACAGGGGCTGGTCCCTCAAGATCGAGGCGACGAATGCGAGATCCCAGCACAGAGACCTTTTCTATGGATTCCATGGGCGGGGTGACGGGCGTCTCCTGTGGGACCTTCTCTTTCTCTTGGGCTTGCTTCTTTTTTAGCTTGCCTGTGGGCTTTGGATCCATGGGCTCAGCCGCAGGTTGTGCTGTGGGCTTTGGATCCATGGACTCAGCCGCAGGTTGTGCTGTGGGCTTTGGATCCATGGACTCAGCCGCAGGTTGTGCTGTGGGCTTTGGATCCATGGACTCAGCCGCAGGTTGTGCTGTGGGCTTTGGATCCATGGACTCAGCCGCAGGTTGTGCTGTGGGCTTTGGATCCATGGGTTCAGCCGCAGGTTGTGCTGTGGGTTTTGGATCCATGGGCTCAGCCGCAGGTTGTGCTATGGGCTTTTTGGCAAGTGGTTTTGCCGTTTCTTTTTCTTGAGGATCCTGTTGTTCTTGTTGCTTGTTTTGAGTCTCAGAAGTTGCTGCTTGAGACTGAGGAATGACTGGAGACTTAGGAGATACTGGAGGTTGGGAAGTCGTTTCTGATTTTGACGTGTTGGAGATTTTATCTTCCGTGGGATTTTCTTGAGCCAAAACGTTCATATTTAAAGCAAAAGTTAGTGAATAGGTCCATAAGAATAGCTTTGCAAATGATTTCATGATATTTCCCCCATTTTTATTTTCTTTATTTAAACCAAACACGCTAGCAATCACACTTTAATATTAATATTTCTAAAATCACAGCAAAAGTTTTTATGCGTACCCTTTAAATTTTAATAGGATACATTGAATGTATTAATACCTAGGTGGAGTGTGTATTAGGTGCTAGTGCTCCGTCAAAAAAGTCTTTTTCCCTGTACCAAGACTGAGATAAGTCCCTTCTGCGTTAAGCTATTGCTTTTAAAAGAACTTCCAGCCCCTGACTCAAACATGGCGTGTCACCGGGGGCTTTCTGGAAAATGGAAGAGTATTTCTTAGTTTTTGAGAAATGCGAGCTTAGTTTGTTAATAAATAATAAGTTCCCTTCGCACAAGCTATGGCAGATACTAGAGCCCCTGTGTACAATTGCGCGTATTGCCCGCACTGGTTGCACCCATTACCCTCACTTTCCCTATTTCAATGCGTCATTGATGATTTTCCTTCCCATTTCTGGGGAAAATTTTAGTTAATTTGTAATCCTATTTCTTCCTATTTTAGGGAAAAGTCCTGGTCAAGTTTTGTTCCCTGGATTTTTCGATAACTCTCTCCTTTAAGTAAAATTTTTATGGCGGTATGCTTCAAACGGTCGATGATAGTATCTGCCAGCACCTCATCATCAATAATTTCTGACCAATGCGTTATTGGCAGTTGAGTGGTAATAACGGTGGACCTATCGGAACGAAACTTTAAAATATCGCAGAAGTCTGTGGATTCACTTTGGGAGAACTTCCTTAATCCAAAGTCATCAAAAATTAACACTTGGGGGCGGCCCAGACGACGCAAGTAGTTCAAATACCTTCCTGAGTGCCTTTCCAGGGCCAAGGTTTCTAGAAATATGTTGATGTCTATAAACAGTGTGGAGATTCTGGATTGACAACACTGGTGTCCCAGGCTCTGGGCCAAGAAGGTTTTACCCACCCCCGTTGGCCCTTCGACAATGATAGACCTTTGCTCCTTAACCCATGATAAAGTTTGAAGCCTATCCACCTCTCTTTTACTAATAGACCTTTTGGCATGGTGGTCAAATGCCTCACCTCTGACCTTGTGAGGCAGCTTTGAGGTCTTGAGAAGTCTTTGG
>CBDHDF010000008.1:0-10230 GCA_965261545.1 Bdellovibrionales bacterium
CCGTAAGCAATCTCTCTTTTTCCTCCATATTCAAGGCGCAACCCTGTAACAAATTCAGAAATCACTCCGAATCTAAAGGTGGCAACCTCCATTTTCTTGTCCTTATCAGCCATTTTGACCTCTCTTTCTTTGATTTAATTTCCGTTATTGGAAATCTTTCTTGAAATAAGAGATACACAACTTCCTGACTCTTTGTTAATGACAAGAAACGGTAGGTTGAAAATAAATGGGAGCACTGGCAAACTTCGTTAACCAAAAATGTCCAGGTTTTTCTCTTGATAAAAGGCCACTGTGCTAAGTGGATCTTTTTCTTTCATCAGATTATAAGCCTTAGCGTGATTAAGAAGTTTTTTCAGCCAGTGCCCCGCTCTTTGCCTCGTTGTCCAAAGGGGCCATGCCTTGGGAATCTTGGGGTTCAGACGATGTCGTAATGCTTCGAAAATACGAGACTTTGTCTCTTGAAAACGACGCCAGAACGACTTGGGTCTTGTCGTTATAACACTGTGGCAGTGAGGACACCGCCAGCGCTTGAGGTAGACCGCTTCAGAGCATGCAAAAAAGTATCTCTTCACATAGCCATGGCCCCAGAGCTTCTCACTTTTACAGCCGGGATTTTGGCACTTACATGGCCTCTTCCAATTGTAATTCTTACCTTCTTTTACAAGGTCATCCGTTGATACAAAAGTAGCTAAAATCATAACACCTCCTGATGCAGAGTATTAAACTCATGGGGAGGTTATGACAAGACTTAGTCAAGGGAATGTAATAATTCTTTAGGGATGGTCAAAGAAAAATAAAAAATAAAGGCGAATTCTAGTCAGAATAAAGTATCGTATAACACCATATACTACATGTAAATATTACATGCTTTATGGCAAGTGCTTACTGTTGGTTCCTTACTCGTAGAGGAAACAGCATTGAGAATCACTTTGATTTTTTAGGTGCTTATAGAATCATCCTACTTGGAGATGAGAAAAATTTTCATAGTCTTTATTTAAGTCTTAATACTTATTGAATCTTTGTTATATTTGATGAAGCTAGTGAAGGTAGGTTAGGAAGAGCAAGTTCAGTTAAGAGAGGGGTATTGAAATGCAGAAAATGCAAATGAATCGTCCTATGGCTTCTGTGGCTCTTGTGGCATCTGTGTTTGTGGGAACTTTCATGGGCTTGGGGGCCGTTCTTTTTGAATCTCCTCTGGCACTTGCTGATAGTGCTTCTTATCAAACTATCTCCACTGAGGGGACTGGTTCCATGGGTGGTGGAAAAAAGGTCTCAGGTCAATGGAGGTTGCGGATTCAAGGGAGGCATTTTTCTGAGAAACAAAATAATTTTTCAGGGACAGAGTTTGCTTTTCTTTCCAAACTGGAGTATCTTTTTCACCCCAAAATCCGCTTTAAACTCAATAGTAAAATAGGTTTTAAAAACGACCATGTTCAATTGGAGTATCGAGACGAGTACTCCAGTGGCCATTTTCAGATTTACGAAGCTGTGGCTGGAGTGGCCCCTTGGCCCTATCTCTCTTTGGAGGCAGGAGTCATTGGTCAAAATCAGTACAGTTCACCTATTTTTATTAGTGGACGCTCCCTTCCTGGGATTCGTGAGACTTTCACCTATAAAGTGGGGATTTGGACATTTTTTTTACAAGCCCAACAGGCCCTTGCCACGGCAAAGTCTTTCAGTGCAGATCGATCCGAGTCTGAAAAAACTCCTTTCTTGAACCGCGAGCTTTTAGGCATGGAAATTGAGGTGGCACCTGGGTGGAGTTTCAAGTCCTATGCCTCCCACTTTAACTTTGATAACCTCGCCTCTGTGACGGCGGCAGATGGCTCCAAGCTGGGACATTTCACCTTGGGGTCGGGGGCCGCAGCTAAGTTTAGGTATGGTTTTGCAGGGTGGACGGCTCAAACTGAGTTGGACTATCAGTCTTCCAGCGGGGCTCAAATACTTCTTGGTGGATTTTGGCTCAAGAACAAAGAGGCTCAGCTTGACGGCCTTGGGCAAAGCCTTTACTTGCAAAGTAAATTTCCCGTGGGAGTCCGTCATAAGTGGTCTCTCTCCTACACTCATTTTTTTAAAGAAAGAGAGGCTGCTCCAGCTGTCTTTTCAAGTCTTTCTCTCGGTGGCAACAATCGCATGGGGCAACTTTGGGGCACTCATTGGAGCTTTGAAGATATGGGGTTTAAGTTGGTCGGGCGATTTGCCCATGTGGATGTCATTAAGAAGAGTGAGGGAGGGAGGCGTGGGAAAGCTCGCTCCTATTACCTTGGTTTGGAGACATTAAATGTTAAATTTTAAAATGTTGAGTTTTTAAAATATTAAAGATATTCAATGTGTCACTAGTGCCACCGGTATCATCAGCACCATTGGCATCATCGGCCCCATGGGGTGGATTCTTTGGTATTTTCCCTATGTGTTTTCTGGGGTTCATGTGTTGGAATATGGCCTGCACTCCTTCCAAAGATATGGGACAAGAAGAAAAACTCATGTTTGATGAAGAGTCTGCACAATTCATTGTGGTCAGCGAAGGTTATGATGTGGTTCCACAGCCTCTTAAGGCGATCACAGAAGATAAAAGTACAGGTGAGGTCAATGATTACTGGCGTGTGGAGAGGTTCAGAGACTACACATTTAAAGTTTGTTTAAATGACCGCAATGAATCTCGAAAATTGAGGAACCAAAAGTTTCTTGTCAATAGCTTTCAGGGAACCAAAGAAAGCATCACAGGGGAAGATGGTTGTTTTCGTTGGACAGAAGCCATTGAATATAATTATTTTGCCGATGCTAAATATATCTTGCTGGAGAGAAAACTTCAGGGCTTAGGTTCTTATCGAGGGACCTTTAAACTCAAAATAGCAGTCAACCCTTGGTCGGGAAGGGATAAAACCAAAAGCGAAGTTGTTTTTTTGAAACCCCTCAGAGGTGCTGTTTCAAGGAGTGTATTGATCGAGGGCGATGAGGAAATTTTCAAAGCTCTGTGGGGGGAGGGTCAGAGAAAGATATTATCTCTAGATAAGGTGAATATTCAACTCACAGAGAAGGGAACGGCATCAAAATCTATTAATAAATTCTCTTTGTGGCTGAAGCAGGGAACTCTTTATGTGAATGTTTTCAACATAAAGGGAGAGGAAAAGCTCATTTCTATAAAAAATGGAGGTCACTTTCGGGTTTTTACAAGGATGCTTCAGTACAATAGCATCAACGGAAATATTGACTCTTTGGACCATGCCCTCCATAAGCCTGCTCCAAGGGTGGTTCTTAATTCTCAAGATCGAATTCGCCACTCTACAGACCGGCAAACCACTGTTGGTTCTGAACTGAGTATGCAAATAGAAAAAGATATGGCTCAAAACTGGGGCAATGAGCAAGGTTGGGTGGCTCTGCGTATCCAGCCATTGGATTTTCCCTTTGGCCCCTTCTTTAAGACTTTTGAGGCCATTTATGACGTGGGTTTACTAACATCCATTCATGGAGGAAAAAACGCCAAGAGAAAACCTGAAGAATCTGAAAAATACTCCAAAGAAATGGCGAATGGACTCAGTGCCTTTGACAATATTTTTCAATCTTACAAGGTTCAAAATAGTCAATTTATTGTCAATAGGCCCATGAGCACTCAGAACTCACTTCACCCCCAAGGCACTTCTTTTGCAAAGTATGATTTTTCCTATATGCGACCACAGTTTGAAGAGGTGAAGCGAGGAGAAAGTGCCACTACCCGTGGGATTCGTTTTAGAGTGCAAACTTGCCTAAGGAAAAAAACCAACGGAGTTCGCCCCACCCTTGGTTCTCAATTTCAGCTTACGATAAAAGAAAGGCACTCTCAACGTGAAAAAACCTATGATGTGTCTGCTGAGGGTGACAATAGGTGCTTAAACTTTGTTCACGAACTTTGGTTTAAACAATTCAAGCCAGAGAGACTGTTCTTTTTTGATTTCGATATCAAGGAAGTTGCATCCAACAAAATTGTGGGTCGAGAAGGTTTTGTGTTAAACCCTTGGGACGCCACTTGGACATTTGGTCGTGATAAAAGAAATTTATCAAAAAATTATATCGATGAAGTGAATGAAACAGAGAAAATAAGGTCGAGGTTTTTCATACCTGAGTTTGCCTATCAGACTTTAAGATTCCGTTATTCCATTGATAAATATCTGAGCCTGAGGGTTAAGAAATCCGTATTGCTGTCTTTGTACCCAAGAATGCTAAGATATAACAGTCGTCGAGAGGGTCGCTTTGGAATTTATAAATTGAGAGATGGAATTTACCTCATGAAGGTGGCTCTTGAGAAGCAATATCTTGACCCAGCCACCCATGCTCAAGTTGTAAAATCTAAAGAAGAGAACGCTCGTTCTCACGAACTCCTGATGCGAAGTGGGGATATGCGTAAAAAGCATCATATTAGCATTGTGAAGAGGCTTGTTAGGGTGATTGATGGAAGAATTATTACTCCTGTGGAATTTAATGTGAAAGATCTGAGGATCATGCGTATTCGAGCTCAAATGATGGTGCAACTTCAGCCTATAGAGGAGTGGCGTCATCACATGGTCAAGCTCTATGACAATTTCTATGAAAGGCAAGTCCAGGATATTCGTAAGAGTAATAAGTATTTGAATTGGGAATCCTTTGAGATCCTTCAAAATGAGAAAATTTCTAATATTAGAAAAATTATCTCAGAGATGTCAAAAAATGAGAGGATGGTTCATTGGTTCATTGAGAATAAGTCCGACCGAGAAAGAGAGTCCAATAAATTATATAAAATTAAAAATAAATCTTATAAAGGTTGCTATGGTATCCCTGAAGTGTCATGGAAAGATATGTTTGATTTGTTTAAATTAACTCATCCAAAACTTAAAAGTTATATGGGGGTAGGGTCTCCATTGTCTCAGAGAGATCGAGAGGTCCTAGACACATCTAAGGTTCACCAAACGGACACGGGAGACATTTGTTATATTCCCTACAATGTTGTCAAACCTCTTATACTCAATGATTTTGTGAATGTGTCTTTGTCTCCCATTGTGGGTTTGGATCTAGATGAATTTATCGATTCTCCAGAGTCTTCGGGTCTTGAAAGAGAGACTTTTTTTGGGCCTGTCACCATGCTACTTAATGGGAATGGTTCCAACATGAGACCAACAAGAAATATTACAGAGTTTACTTGTGAAACTATTGATTGCGATCAATTGAAAGCCGAGGATGTTTTTGAGGAAATAAAAAATAAATGGGAATTGACCATAGATGCAAAGCTCTCTCAGCACAAGCTAGATCGAGTTTACGACCACTCCAAATATTTTAATTCTATGAGATATCTTAACGATATTCAAGTGGACGATTTGATTGAAGAGCTTGAAGAAGAAGAACGCGAGCATCGAGTGTTACAAGATGCTTTTTCCCAGATTAACAATTATCTAGAGTTATATAACTTTTCTTTTCTTTCTCTGGTGGATGAAGATCTTTATAAGGTAAATACATCTCTATGCGAGGGGCGTTTATCTGTTCTCAGTGATATTACACCTTGCTTAGAAATAGATAATCAAAGGCGCATTAAATGGGAATATTTCGTTCAAGGAGGTGCTCAAAAAGATACTCAAGGAGATGCTCAAGAAGATACCCAAGTAAATGATAGCGTCGTAAAAAATGATATGAAAAATCTGATTCAATCCCTAAGGATGTCAGAATCTTTGGCAAAAAGAATCTGCAACCATTTTGCCTCTCGATTTAAAAATAAGAATAAAAGAATAGAAAATATAAGAAAAAATATGAGCATTCCACTCAATCCCATGATGAATCTCATACATATTCATGACCAAGATATTCATGACCAAAATAATGATGAATTTAATGAAATGGATGATGGTAATGAAATATATAGATCTTCTTCTGTAAAGATATATAAGGAATGCATGGAGCAGTTTAAATTGAGTAACGATCAGTTCAATCAATGCCGTGTGGTTTATGGTGAATCTCCTGATAGAAAAATTTGTGAAAACCGGGAGAGAAGCAAGAACCGATCTGGTCTGTTGAATATTGAAAGAAAGTTGAGAGTGAAGAAGACGGGGAGATATTTTTCTAAGGGTGGAAAGTCTCAGAATCTCAATGTAGGAGCATCTTTTTCTCTTCAGCATAGCGAGAGTTTTTCTGAGTCTCTTTCTGGTGGACTAGGTGCCGGTGGACTCAAAACAATTTTGAAATTTGGAAAATCGGGAAATTCGTTTATGAAAGGTGGCGTTGGAAAGTTTCGACTGGGTATGGGGCTTTTTAGAGATGTTCCTTTCGCCGGAGGCCTTATAGATACCTTTGCTTTCGATTACAAGTTAAGTGAAAGTGAGTCCAATTCATTTTCTGATGGTACCAGTATTAATGAGAATACTTTTCTTGTGATGCAGGATGCAACGATGGATATTGAATTACTGGATTATACAAAATGCATAGCTATATCTTTCAACATGGCACAACTTCAAGAAGATTCCTATCAGTCCGATTTGGAAAAAGAAGTTCAATACAAAATGGAATTAAGTCATCAAACCTCTCAGTCCAAATCTCGCTCCGAAGCGGAAAAACAAAACCTTAAATTTAAATATTTATTAGAACTCACACGAGGTTTATTTATCTGCGATGAACAGGAGTCTAAGAAAAACTCTTCTCAAAGTCCTTCTTCCTTAGCCATTCGAGAGAAATATTATTACTTTACTCAACACTTTACAGAGGGAGATATGTTAGACCCTGCGGATCTTTACAATCACCCTTGGCTTCTCTTTATTCGTGGAAAGACAGATGTTTGGAGATTTTTAGACCGCATTAAAGCGCAAGACACCAAGTTGTCAGATAGCTTTCAACCAATGGGTCCCGTGGTGAAGGTTGATGGTTGGCCTATTCAGAAGTTGGTGGCCGCCTACTCGGGGGTTATACCAAGCTTTCCTGGTATTTATACCATGCTTCATAATGAAGACGAATACGCCGTTGATTTTCCATGGTCGGACCAGCCTGCAAACTCTTTTACTCAAAGATTTATGGAATCCTTAAGTGGAGGTTCTTTAGATAAAGACAAGCCCATGCATTTTATGGACAAAAGAGTGGAGGCATTGAAGGACCCTGATTATTATGATAAGCGTCATGGGTCCACTCCTAGCATATTCGATGTGGTCACGGCTTCTTCTTTTAATTCTAATTCTGAGGAGATGCCTCTTATGGAGTTTGATTCCGATTTTCAGCAAGCGGCCATGTATCAAGCGGGGGGGCGGCGTGGGGCGGCTTCCTCTGTGGCCCAGTACTTAGCCATTGCAAGTTTTGAAGAAGGTCGTGCTGTGCAGGATCTTTTTTACAGGGAGCTTCCCACCTGCGAGGGCGAGTACACTGTTCTCGTGGGAGGATCCTGCAACAACCTCTGAGTTTTCTTGAAGAATCTCTCTGAGCTTTTTTGTAGAACCTCCTCAGGCGGACAGTAAAGTTCGCTTAAGAAAGTGTCCACCAAATTTGGGGAACTCCACTATTCCGTCTTCAGCTCCACCATAGATTTTGGTCTGCTTGCCGAGTGGAACTATGATAAGCGGCAAGGCAGAACCACCAACATTTTTAATAATGATATCTTCCTCGCTACACGCTTGGCACTGAACGATATCCAAAGCACCGAGATCGTTGCAAGCATTCTGGTGGATACAAAATATTATGCGCGTACCATGGCCCTTAAATTGAACCGCCGCCTTTCAGGCCAATGGTCTCTACGCCTTGAAGGAATTTTTATCTTCGCTATCGACGAAATGGACCTCATCCACTATGAAACCCGAAGCGACAGCTTCATTGAATTAAGCGCAAGCTACAATTTTTAGCTCCCCACCAAGATCGCTCTCCTCCCCCGATGGGCCAATGGCATTCGTTTTTGCAGAAGGTTTTTCCACATTTTTCTGACTCCCTCTAACATACTGAGTTAAGGGGGCTTTTATCTTTTTTCTTTTTCCGAAAAAAAATACTTGAGTCCACCCCATCGTTGTGTCACATTATATTTGAACCATTCCCAAAGGGGAGAGACTCAAATGGACCCACGCATAGAGACATTGCCTTCAACAACTTTTTTTGGAAGACGCTTGACGCGCAAGCAAATTGCCGACATTCAAAAGACGGTGGCGCTATTTCCTTCTTTAAGTCGCCGTGAACTGGGTTATACAGTTTGTGAGCATCTTGGTTGGCTAACTCCCAAAGGTGATCATCGCATCCAATCGTGCCTTCGTATGCTTGAGACGCTAGAGGAACTTGACATTCTATCCCTGCCAGAAAAAGACATGTCAAAGCGGAGTGTCCCCTCCAAAAAAATCACTTGGACACACCGAACAGATGAAAAGCCTCTCATCAACGATAAACTAGACTCATTGACCCCACTTTCTTTGCAAATCGTAACTGATCAAGAGGCCATTAAGGAATGGAATGAAGTTGTCGATCGGCATCATTATCTCAATTACAGACGTCCCTTTGGTCCCCATTTGCGCTATTTCATCCTAGATAATTGTGGGCGACGATTGGGTTGTCTTTTATTTGAAGCTGGCACATCCACTTTGCCTTGCCGTGATGAATGGATCGGTTGGCAAAATCGAGCTTACAAAAAGCACTTGAATTTAGTGGTGAACAATAGTCGATTTTTGATCTTTCCCTGGGTAAAGGTTCGCCATCTTGCTTCGATGGCTTTATCTATGGCAACTCGCCAACTTCCCACAGACTGGGAGTTAAAACATGCTTTCAAACCTGTACTCATGGAGACTTTTGTCGACCTTACCAAATTTAATGCCACGAGCTATCGTGCTGCCAACTGGCTTTATTTGGGCAAAACAAATGGGAGTCGTGCCTACAAAAATGTAAAGGGAAAAACTCAAAAAGGTGTTTATGTTCAACCTCTGACAAAGAATTATCAGTCTATCTTATTGAATGGCCCCCAATGCGCTATCAAGAAACCCGTCGGGAAACCCACCATCAAGCCACATAAGAACTTGGCTGAGCCTATGCTAGAGGACTCTTTTGTGCATCTTTGGCAAAACATCATCAAGACAGTGGTTATCATTGCAGATGAGTACGACCGAACCTGGCAAAAGCGTCAACGTGTCTTGAATACATTGTTGATTATACTTTTCATCTTCCGACTTGTTTTCTCTAAAGGAAAACAAGGTTATGATACAACTTTGATTGAACTTTGGGAGCAGTGTCGCATATTAGACATTGAACTCCCTCAACCTAAACCAGTTCGGGCATCCACTATGTGTAGTGCACGGGCTAAAGTAGATGAAAATATATTTAAAGTTTTGCATGATGAAATTCTTAAACAAGACGGTATATCCAATTCTAGTACCTTATGGAAGGGCCATAAGGTTTTCGCAGTGGATGGATCGAAAATAAATTTACCACGTCAACTCGTAGATAATGGGTATCAGCAACCATGGGAAAAAGCATGGTACCCTCAAGGTCTTGTCAGTTGCCTGTACCAACTACAGTCGAAGATTCCTGTGGATTTTGATCTCTTTGCCCAAAATTCGGCAATGGTTTTTTGCAGATTTTTGAAATCAGACTTAACTATTTGAAATAACTATCAAATGGTTTCAATGAGTTAGCTCTCACTCATTCTCTATGACATTTCTCAGCATTCCCCAAAATTTCCACCATTTGCTAATTTTGGCTAAGTGTTTGGCTAAGACCGTAGCAGGGTCATTTTTTCAGGGTATCGTAGCAGCATTTTCTTCCTAACCAACTGAATTCTCTAACAAAAATTTGCAACACCCGCCTAGCAGAAATGGATACTTTTCAGTGAGGCAGGGGATTGCACAACAGGGGCTACGAATCTTAACCCCAAGGAGGCAAGCAATGGGAAACGACGGAAAGATTGACGCACTTACCCTGAAGGTGTTGCGTGAAATTCGGGACTTAAGCCGTAAAGAAGCAGGTGTTCTTTTGGGCTTAAACCATAAGACGATTGCAAAACTTGAGAGTGGGAGGGCCATCCTGCACCGGAGCCGAATTGAAAAAACGGTGAAGGCTTATGACCTTACCTACGAGGACTTTTTGTCATGTCGTGAGGGCAAAAGTGAACAAATTCAAAAGAGATTTTGTCACAAAAAAGCACAGATCATTGGTAACAATAAGAGGGGTATTGGTAACAATAGGGAGCGACGCTTTAACAAACGGATCATCACCAAAGAAGCTCAGGTCTTAAAGGTTTTAAGGAAGCTCAAAAGATTCAGTCAACGCAAAGCCAGCCTTGTT
>CBDHDF010000009.1:0-13598 GCA_965261545.1 Bdellovibrionales bacterium
TTAGTTAGTTCCTGTCCAGGGAAGAAAGTTAAGTAGTTTTAAGTATTTACATGCCTTCCCTTTAGATTTTATGCTTTAAAATGGAGTCCATCAAACATAATCCGTGTAAATTCAGTTACTTACTGTAAAATTGCATGGCATTGCCCTCACCGATTGCATGACATTACCCTCACCGATTGCATGACATTACCCTCACCAGTTGCATGGCATTACCCTCACCAGTTGCATGGCATTACCCTCACCAGTTGCATGGCATTGCCCGCACCAGTTGCATGGCATTGCCCGCACCAGTTGCATGGCATTGCCCGCACTGATTGGCATGACTGATTCCCCTTAGCATAGCGTCATTGATGTTCTATAAAGACCTCCAATCTTTAACCAAGGAGGTCGAAATGAGAACAAAGATGGATCATGAGCGTTACACAAAAATAAAATCATTAATAAAGGCAAATATTCCCGACCGAGAAATCAGTCGCCGCATGAAATGCTGCACCAAGACTCTTAGAAAGATAAGACGTGGTCTTTTAACAGACCCCAAGGATTGGAAGACCCAAAGAGAAATTCCCCCTTGGTCTTACGGTATAGATTGGAAGATTATTGAGAAGGAGATTGAGGATAGGCATTGTTTAAGTGACGTTTGGGAGGAAAAATTTCTGAAGGTCATTAGCTACCCCCAGTTTACGAGGGAGTTTCATAAGCAATTTCCAAAAGCTGGCAAAAGGATTATTACCTTGCGTGATTTTCAGCCAGGCCACCAAGTTGAGGTTGATTACGCAGGATTTCAGCCAGAGTGGATCGATGAAGACCTTAATATTCATAAGGCCCATATATTTTGCTCAAATCTATGTTTCTCTCAGCGTATTTTTGCTTATGGCTCTTTGAGCGAATCTAGTGAAGATTTTCTTCACGCTCACGTTCTGATGTTTGAATATTACGGTGGGGTTCCGAGAGTGGTTGTTCCTGATAATTTAAAGACTGGAGTGAACACACCCCATTTGTATGATCCAGAGTTGAATAAATCCTACCAAGAGCTTTTGGAACACTATGACACGGTGGCTGTTCCCGCTCGAGTTCGTCGTCCCCAGGATAAAAGCCTTACTGAGAATGCCGTGAAGCTCGTTACAAGGGCCCTCAGGTTTATGTACAGACGAGAGACCTTCACCAGTCTGGATCAAATTAATAAGGCTTTAAGGGAGGTGTGCGAGAAGATAAATGCTCGCCCTCACACAAGATTTAAGGTCTCTCGCAATGAAAAATTTCAACGAGAGGTAAAAACTTTAAAACCCTTGCCTTCTTTTCCCTACCGGTGGGGACGTTGGGAGAAGAAAAAACTCCACCAAGACTGTCATGTGAGCGTTGAATCCAACTTCTACTCGGCTCCGTTTCAGCACCGAGGGGAGTATGTAGATGTAAAAATTGGAGTGGAGAGTGTGGAGATTTACTTTCAAAAACAGCTCCTCGCTCGCCACAAGAGGACCAAAGGTAAACTCGGAGAGTACATCACCAAAAACGAACACCTCCCGGAGCCCAGTCGCGCCTACAAGGAGGCCACTCCCCAGAACATTCTTATTCAAGCAAGTATGATTTGTAAAGAGCTTGAAAACTTCATTGAGGAGCTTTTTCAGGGTGGGACCATTGAAAATCTCAGAAGAGCTATGGGCTTTGTAAGCTCCTGTCACAAAGAAATCCAGAAAGAGGGCAAGGAAAAGTCCTTCCTCTCATTATCAAAGCCCTTGAGGACTGCAAGCAGTGGGAGAAAAGGAGGGTTAGATATTTTCAGCAACAACTCCATTTCTATAAAGGGCAAAAAATAAAAAAGGTGAACGAGAAAATAGATCGTAAACAAGGCAACCCTTATTTGCGACATAACGAAAATCCAAATAACCAAAGCCCCAAGGAGGTGCCAGATGGATGAAGTACAAATCAAAAACCACATGCATGAGTTGAAGCTCTATGGAATGTTAGACAGCCTTGAAGTGGCGCTGGATAACACAAGCCACAAGACTCAAGCATTGGATCTATTGAACGAGCTGTTATTTGCAGAAGTGGAGGCTCGGAAAATCCAATTCAGCCAAAGACTTCTCAAGACCTCAAAGCTGCCTCACAAGGTCAGAGGTGAGGCATTTGACCACCATGCCAAAAGGTCTATTAGTAAAAGAGAGGTGGATAGGCTTCAAACTTTATCATGGGTTAAGGAGCAAAGGTCTATCATTGTCGAAGGGCCAACGGGGGTGGGTAAAACCTTCTTGGCCCAGAGCCTGGGACACCAGTGTTGTCAATCCAGAATCTCCACACTGTTTATAGACATCAACATATTTCTAGAAACCTTGGCCCTGGAAAGGCACTCAGGAAGGTATTTGAACTACTTGCGTCGTCTGGGCCGCCCCCAAGTGTTAATTTTTGATGACTTTGGATTAAGGAAGTTCTCCCAAAGTGAATCCACAGACTTCTGCGATATTTTAAAGTTTCGTTCCGATAGGTCCACCGTTATTACCACTCAACTGCCAATAACGCATTGGTCAGAAATTATTGATGATGAGGTGCTGGCAGATACTATCATCGACCGTTTGAAGCATACCGCCATAAAAATTTTACTTAAAGGAGAGAGTTATCGAAAAATCCAGGGAACAAAACTTGACCAGGACTTTTCCCTAAAATAGGAAGAAATAGGATTACAAATTAACTAAAATTTTCCCCAGAAATGGGAAGGAAAATCATCAATGACGCATTGAAATAGGGAAAGTGAGGGTAATGGGTGCAACCAGTGCGGGCAATACGCGCAATTGTACAACTTACATAAAACGGAAAAATAAAATAAGTTCCCCCCCCCTCTCTTGACGAACCTTTCACAGCCCCTCCCTTTCAGTGACTTATGTGGCTATCAACTGGTTACTTGATATGAGAGGAAGAGTTGGATCAACCTGTGTTTCCACCGTGGTGATTTCAAACCTCCTTCAGGGAAATAACATTACGTTGCGCATCAACTTCAAAAAATACTTGACGTGTTTTTTCAGAGAAATAATTTTTGATATTTTATTCTTCATTTATTTTTTATGTAGGTTTTAGGAGGCGTGGGAACCTCTCTATGAGGTAGAATTCTTATCCATGTTCTCCGAGAACCTCTCTGATTTTTTTCTTCTTAAAAGACATCCTTGCTCACTTTTTTCCCTCAAAAAAACGTATGTTAATATAAAAATTAAAGAGAAACTTTCACCAAAGGGGGGACTATGCGCCATTTGAAGAAGACACAGTTGGGACTCTTTTCCCAATATCCTAACCACCAACTCAGTACAGAATTGCAGCAAATTAATAACATCATTGATCGCCATCCAGAGTTTGCCCATATGGTTCATGAAGACCTTGTTAAAGAAAAGAAAGATTCTGGTGATATTGGTATGACATCGGAGCAAGTTCTCAAGGTGGCTATTCTTAAATCCATAAGAGGTCTTTCCTATCGTGCGTTAGCCTTTAATCTTGTCGATTCAGTATCCACCAGAGCTTTTCTGGGCCTTGAATTGGAAGAAAATTACGCTCACTCCACCTTACAGGACTTGATTGTTCAAATAAGTGAAGAAACTTGGGGAATTATTAGCGCCTCTTTAGTTTCAGATGCAAGAGATCAAAAGATTGAGCCGTGTAAGAAAATGAGATTGGACAGTACAGTGACGAAATCAAATATTCATCATCCAACGGATGCATCGCTTTTATATGACTGCATAAGAGTTACAGAAAGAGAATTTAAAAAAGTTCGTAAAAATGTCATGAAAGATTTTTGGCGACTTATTTCAAGAGAAGATCTTAAGAGAGCAAAAACCTTGCTTTACAAAATTAATAATTCCAAAAATGATGCGGAAAGACTACCTTGCTATAAGGAGCTTTTAAAAATCGCTACCAAATTGAACAAAGGATTACCTGATACCATCAGAAAGATAAAAAAAGAACAAAAATGTGTGAAGATGAATGCTTTGAAAAAGAGTCTAAAACAGTTAGAAAATGTTGCCTTCTACCTGGAAAAAATCATCTTTCAAACTCAAAAAAGAGTTATTGAGGGGAAAAAAGTATCTTCTGAAAAAAAGGTCCTATCCATCTTTGAACCGCATACAGACATTATTGTAAAGGGGCAAAGAGAAGTCGAGTTTGGGCATAAAATCTTTCTGACCTCAGGGCAAAGCAACATGATTTTAGATTGTCAGATCCCTGATGGCAACCCCGCAGACTCTGATATGTTTTTAAAAGTTATGAATTCAGTGACACAAACCTATGGGGCTTGCCCTGTAAAAGTAAGTGCAGATGGTGGGTTTGCTTCAAAAGAAAATCTTGAAGAGGCCAAAGAGATGGGGGCTAAAGATGTTTGCTTCCCAGAAAAAAAAGGAATGAAAATATTAAAGATGGTTAAAAGTGCTTGGGTCTTTAAAAATCTTCTCAATTGGAGAGCCGGAATAGAGGCTGTTATTTCATTCCTTAAGAGATGTTTTGGTATGAGAGTTGCTTACTGGAAAGGGCATGATGGTTTTAAGAGGTATGTAAAGAATGCCGTTTGTGCCTATAATTTTGTTGTCTTGGCAAGACATGAATTATCAACTGTCACCTAAATTTATCCATTAGGAATAACAGCAATGGACCAGGTCGAAGGTGCTAAAATCTTCCAAAGGTAGGGGTGCGTCTTCAAATCGAAAAAACTAGGGCGCAAGTCGCTTAAAGACCTTTTTCCCCTTAATCTGTAGAGTTTGTGTGGCAAATCTCCAACTCTCACTCCCCCATTGAGGCATTGGGAGGCTCAATGGGGAGTGTCAGAGAACAAAAAATGGGCCTTTCTGGACAGAAACTAGTTATTAGTACCCGTCAATTTTGATATTTCCCTTTCTTTTAATGTTTCCTATGTCCATACTGTCAAACCCCTTTACAATTATAGAATAACAGTATTGACTATACTGGTTAGGGAAAGTGTTAAATATACTTAAATAATAT
This sequence comes from Bdellovibrionales bacterium, assembly GCA_965261545.1. Taxonomy (GTDB): domain Bacteria; phylum Bdellovibrionota; class Bdellovibrionia; order Bdellovibrionales; family UBA1609; genus CBDHDF01. The sequence continues at coordinate 4,969 of CBDHDF010000009.1, forward strand.
CAATATGTTAGACACACAAAGGTACTAATAATTAGTTCCTGTCCGGGAATGGCTCTTTTTCGCCAATTTGCTTTTTCTACGAGCCTGTAAACTATTTTGTGTAACTGCCGAATCATATTAGGATGAACTATCATCCTGAAAGGAGAAGGCAAAATGGATATCAAGACAATAGGCAAGGAACTAGCGAAGAACGTCAAGACCCAAAAGGATTTATCCGACATAACGGGTCAACTGATGAAGGTTGTTTTAGAGACAGCTCTTAATGCGGAAATGGACGATCACCTAGGTTATGAGAGGCATGAGAAGTCTGAGACCCGCAAATCCAACACTCGCAATGGTTACAGTAGAAAGACCATAAAGGGAGAGAAAGGCGAGGTGGAGCTTCAGGTCCCCCGTGACCGAAGTGCCTCCTTTGAGCCCCAAGTCATTCCCAAAGGCAAGACTCGTCTTGAGGGCTTTGAAGACAGTATTCTGACCCTCTATGCGAGGGGAATGACGACCAGGGATATTCAAGGAGCTATCAAAGACCTCTACCATGGTGCAGAGATATCCCACTCAGTGATAGCCAACGTGACGGATGCTGTTATTGATGAAGTTACGGCTTGGCAGAACCGCCCCTTGGATAGCACTTACCCTATCGTATTTTTGGACTGTATCGTGGTGAAGGTCCATCAAGACAAGAGAGTTATTAATAAGGCGATTTACCTAGCTCTTGGTATTACAGAGGAGGGTCAGAAAGACTTGTTGGGCCTATGGATTTCTGAAAATGAGGGTTCAAAGTTTTGGTTGAGTGTTTTGACTGAGCTGCAAAATCGAGGGTTGAAAGACGTATTTATATTTTCTGTAGATGGTCTTACAGGTTTTCCTCAAGCCATTTCAGCGGCTTTTCCCAAGTCTAAAGTACAACTGTGCATTGTCCATATGGTCCGCAATTCCCTTCGCTATGTTCCTTCCAAGGATATGAAAGCTGTCGCCCAAGACCTCAAGTCCATTTATGGCTCTACGACTCTGACAGAAGCTGAAAAGGCCCTTGAGGAATTTTGTACCAAGTGGTCTTCAAAGTATCCGAATATTGAAAAGTCTTGGCGTAGGAATTGGGACAATCTCATCACTATTTTCGATTATCCGGATGAAATCAGAAAGATTTTTTATACCACAAACGCCATAGAGTCGTTAAATAGCGTGATCCGCAAGGCGATCAGAAATCGTAAGATATTTCCCAGTGATCGGTCGGCTTTAAAAGTTGTATATTTAGCGATAAAAATGGCCTCTAAGCGATGGACACGACCATTACACAACTGGAAGCCAGCCATGAACAGGTTTGCCATTGAATACGGTGACCGTTTTGACAACTAAGTTTTTTAATAAGGTCCACCACCTGCCTTATAAGGGGGCTTAAAAGCCCCTCTAAGGCGTTGACAGAAGTACTGGAATACCGAGACTATGGTTAGGGTAATATAGTATGGGAACCTAAATACATGCCCTCTTGGTGCAGATTTGGGTTCCCATTTTTTTTCATATTTCATCCCAATTCTGGTATTTCTCGAATATCCTAAGTTAAAAAAAATAAAAAAAAGGGGGTAATATAGTATGGGAACCTAAACACATGAACCCTTTGATGAGATTGGAATTTCCATTTTTTTGAGAGAGCCATTGCTGATTTTTTTTCAACCAAGATGATAATTATTTATTTGAGTTCTTTCCAGTTCTGATATGATCCCATTACGGCTCCATAATACAATCAAAAGTCCAGAGTAACTAAAGAGGCCAATTATATAGACCAGCGAAGATGTCCACCTCCCCATTAACTTATAATGCATTGTGACTGACAAAATCGCTTGAAGGAAAAAATGTCAATTATACATTGACGAATAATATGGGACTGTGCTTTTTACCAGGAGTGGAGCCACATAAGTGGCTTTAAGATTTAAGAAAAAAATTGCAGTTACACAATTATTTTTACAGTCCCTTTTCTACTCAAACCTAACGGAATTTGAGAGATAAAATATTCAAAAAAAGGCGATTCTCGGACAGGAACTAATTAAGTCAGGTTAAAATTTTTCATAGTGCCCCAGTTAATTGTTGATACTTCATGATCCAATATGAGATACGGTCTTCTAAGTGATTGAAATAAATAAAGAAATTAGATGATAGATCGTCAATTTTGTGCACAAAATATCATAGGCTTAGATGATAGGGATCGTCTAAAAGGTTGACAGTATGAATACGGGAAATATCAAAGTGAGATATTAGCGGCTAAGCGGCATCTTTAATATTTTAGACATAGTACACGTAACGTCCATGACTCATTGAGCATTTAGATGATACGCTTCATTTTGGTTTAAGGTCTATAAATGCTATACATAATACTAGTTTATAGTGACACAAATTGTCACTTTTCAACTATTATTTATCAACAATTAACTGGGGCACTATGAAATTTTTTGAGGAAACTTTCATGCTTTTACATTGGAATAACAATTCACCACTACTCTTCTGTAAAATAGCCAAGAGGCTATTTATTTTCTTCCTGATCTCAGTGGTTTGCTGCCTTTCTATTGCCGTTGCTACTGCTGTTGCCGTTACCAATAGGGGAAAAATCCAACTCGCTACGGCCATTTATTATGGCGGGGACGGGAGTGGCGATGCCCTTCCTTCCGGGACCCATGGAATCAACCTCCAGGGCAATGCATCCACAGCGCCTACAGCAACACTCATGGTGTCCACCATACCATCCGTCACCGCTGATGAGTTGAGAGAGAAGATACGAGAAATTATTGGTAAAATCCCTGAGTTTGTGGGGATACAGGAATTGTCCAAAGAGTATGGCTTGAAGGTTTGGCTTTTTGGTGGAACAGCGGCGTCTTTTGCCCATTACGCCAAAGAGTTTCTTTTGTTTGAAAGAGGCTCAGGGGAATTTTATGCCGAGTATTTTCAAGAAAATTCCCAGGGGCACTTGGACTACATGGATATTTTCCGTCCCACCCAGGATATGGATCTGGTGGTGGATGGACCGGTGGACAAAATTCCCGCTTTTGAAAGAACTCTCATGGAAAGATACCCCCACTTTCAGGGCTCCAAGGAAGCATGGGAAGTCAGACCCCTTCGTGAGAACTATCAGGACAAAGTCGCTCTTCTCAACAACCCAGATTTCCTCAACCAAAATACGGACTCCCACTCTGTGGGACTTATTGCCCTTAATAGTGATATTGATAGTGACTCCCAAGGTTTTGTCGAAAACTCCAAATTTGCCACAAACTTGGATCTTGCCGAAAACTTCAAACTTGCTAAAGATTCTGATCTTGTCAGAAACTCCGATCTTGTTAAGGACCTCTTTGATTGGGATTCAAACCACCCTAGATTTTTGAAAGATGTGCTTGCAGGTCAGCTTCACTTTTACAAAAGTCCTCACCACAAAACAACTTCCAGGTACATGGAGGGTAAGAATCCTGAAATATTCTCTGTGATCAGATATTTTATTAAACTCTTTCAGCATGAACTCCAACCCTCCCCAGAAGATCGAGAAAAGATTTTGGAAATCATCGGTCAAGCTCAATTTGAAACCATGGACCACAATGGTTATGTCTTTCGCTGGTTGGAGAAGAATACTCCCAAACTCTTCCTTCATTCAAGGAATGTGGAGCACACCGCCCAAATTTTAGAGGAAACGGGCTTGAAGCAAAAACTCCTTCTTGTGGGAGACCCCAAGCAAGAGGGAAGCCCTGCTTGGTGGGCCAACAAGGAGCCCCTGCGAAGTTTTGAACTTGGAGGGAGCGGCACAGGAGAAGGGACGGGCAAAACAGCCAAGGAGCTTGGCATCACCAAGGTGGCCCACGACACAAAGGACTTTTTCATCTACAGCGTCATCACAAGGTCTCGCAAGGGGGAGCCCAATGTTCTCAAGTCAAGGCAAGGTGTGGCGGGTGAGGCCGCAGCTCATGGAGAGGGCTTTTATACCATGGCCAATGGAGACCAAGGCGTGGGTCAATACACCATTCGCTTCACCCTGGCCCCAGAGGCTCGTGATGGCTCTGACTTCATGCTTGTTGATGGAGTCAGCAGGCAAGGCCAGCAAAGCCAAGGCATACTGGTGGTCTTCAATCGGCGAGCCCTTCGAGTCATACCTGAGAGCATTGTGGTTTCTAATCTCTATGAGTATTTCAATATTCTAAGTCACCTCAAGGAATCAGACAAAGGGCCTTTGGAGAGACTCAAGCGAAAGATGACGTATAAACTCACCCATGGAACCACGGATAAACAGGATATCCAAGCAGCCATCTCCTTACTAAAGACAGAAAACAAAGAACATTTGTGGAAAGCTTGGTTTGATCTTCCGCTATCTGTGAATCACCCACAATTACTAGAGACTTTTATTAGAAGCGAAGACCGCGCATATCACACGGTTGGGGTGCATGCCTTAGCTCAACCCCATTGGGCGAAACATCCTGAGTTCATGGAAGTTCTGATCAAAAAGGGGGATCAAGATGTCTTACGAGCTTTAGCCCTCTCCTCCCTTTCTCAACCCCACTGGGTGGAGCATCCTGAGTTCATGGAAGCTCTGATCAAAAAGGGAGGCCAAAATGTCTTATGGAATTTAGCCTCCTCCTCCCTTTCTCAACCCCACTGGGCGAAACATCCTGAGTTCATGGAAGTTCTGATCAAAAAGGGGAATCAACAGGTCTTATGGTATTTAGCCGAATACTCCCTTTCTCAACCCCACTGGGTAAAACATCCTGAGTTCATGAAAGCCCTGATCAAAAAAGGGGATCAATATGTCTTAAAGACTTTAGCCCGACACTCCCTTTCTCAACCCCACTGGGAGAAACATCCTGAGTTCATGAAAGCTCTGATCAAAAAGGGGAATCAAGATGTCTTACGGGTTTTAGCCGAATACGCCCTTTCTCAACCCCACTGGGGGAAACATCCTGAGTTCATGAAAGCTCTGATCAAAAAGGGGGATCAACAGGTCTTACAGGCTTTGGCCGTATACTCCCTTTCTCAATTCCATTGGGCAAAACATCCTGAATTCATGGAAGCTTTGATCAAAAAGGAGGATCAAAACGTCTTACAGACTTTAGCCGCACACTCCCTTTCTCAATCCCACTGGGTGGAGCATCCTTATTTGAAAAACCTCGTTCAAGGAAAGAAGGTGAACCTAAAAAATCTCAGAGAGGCCATCGAGAAACAGAAAAAAGACGAGGGACATCGAAGATCTCTCTTAGGAAGAATAGGTATATATTTCAAAAACCAAAGCTGCCACTTGATCATTCCAAAAAGGAGTCCATAATTTTTCATTGTGATTTTGTTATGACTTCATTGTAACTTTAAAATTTTTTGAGGAAACTTTCATGCTTTTAAATTGGAATAACAATTCAGCACTGCTCTTCTGTAAAATAGCCAAGAAGCTATTTATTTTCTTCTTGATTTCAGCGATTTGCTGCCTTTCTGCTGCCGTTGCTGTTGCCAATAGGGAAAGAATCCAAATCACTACGGCCACTTATTATGATGGAGACGGGGATGGTAATGCCCGTCCCGACGAGGCCCATAGAATCACCCTCAAGGTCAATGCAAATGCATCCACCACAGCGCCTACAGCAACACCCATGGTGTCCACCATACCACCCATCACTGCCCATGAGTTGAGAGAAAAGATACGAGAGACTATTGGTAAAATCCCTGAGTTTGTGGGGATACAAGAGTTGTCCAAAGAGTATGGCTTGAAGGTTTGGCTCTTTGGTGGAACAGCGGCGTCTTTTGCCCATTACGCCAAAGAGTTTCTCTTGTTTGAAAGAGGTTCAGGAGAATTTTATACCGAGTATTTTCAAGAAAATTCCCAGGGTCACTTGGACTACATGGATATTTTCCGTCCCACCCAGGATATGGATCTGGTGGTGGATGGATCGGTGGACAAGATTCCCGATTTTGAAAGAACTCTCAAGGAGAGATACCCACACTTCCAAGGCTCCAAGGAAGCATGGGAAATCAGACCCCTTCGTGAGAACTACAAAGACAAAGTCGCTCTTCTCAACAACCCGGATTTCCTCAATCAGAATACGGATTCCCACTCTGTGGGGCTTATTGCCCTTAATAGTGATAATAATGACACCCAAGATTTTGCCGAAAACTCCAGATTTTCCACAAACCTGGACCCTGCCACAAACTTGGATCTTGCCGAAAACTTCGAATCTGTTAAAGATTCTGATCTTGTCAAAAACTCCGATCTTATTAAGGACCTCTTTGATTGGGGTTCAAACCATCCTAGGTTTTTGAAGGATGTGCTTGCAGGTCGGCTTCACTTTTACAAAAGCCCTCGCCACAAAACAACTTCCAGGTACATGGAGGGCAAGAATCCTGAAATATTCTCTGTGATCAGATATTTTATTAAACTCTTTCAGCATGAACTCGAACCCTCCCCAGAAGATCGAGAAAAGATTTTGGAAATCATCGACCAAACTCAATTTGAAACCATGGACCACAATGGTTATGTCTTTCGTTGGTTGGAGAAAAATGTTCCCAAGCTCTACCTCCATTTTTCGTTTCGTAGTCAGAATCCGTTTTCAGAAATCCCCGCTAAGTCATTAAAACTTATAACTAATGGTTTCAATCACTTAACGCATTAGTTCATCTTTCATGCTTTCCTGAGTTTTCTCGAAATTTCTTTAAATGGCTACTTGTGGCTACCCGTTTGGCTACCAGAGTAGCACTCCACTTTTTAGCTCGTATTGTAGCACTTCCTCCAAGTCATCCTATTGAATTTCCTAACAAAAATTTGTAGCCACTGGCTTGCAAAAATGGCTACTTTTCAGCGAGACGGGGGCATTTTAATTGTCAGCTAACATCAGCTAACAGGCACAGACTTGAGGCTTCAATGAAGGCCCCAGAAGGAGGAAAAATGAGGTGTGATGCAAAGCAAAAGCAAAGAGATGCAGCCACTTTAAAGAGGTTGCGTGAAATCAGAGGACTCAGCCGTAAAGAGCCTGGGGCTCTTTTGAGCGTTGGTTACAAGGCCATTGAAAAAATGGAAAACGGGAGAGCCATTTTAAGCAGGCCCCGAATTGACAAAACGATGGGAGCCTATGGACTGACTTATGAGGATTTTTTGTTATGGCGGGAGGGAAGAAGTGAGCAAATTGAGGAGCGGTTTGGATACAAGGGAGAGGCTGTTGTTGACAAAAAAAACCGTCGATTTTGCACAAAAATCATCAGCAAAGAGGTCCAAGTATTAACAGCATTGAGGAAATTAAAAAACCTCAGTCAATACAAAGCAAGTGCAGCTTGTGGTTACCACAGCAGAGCCATCAGTAATATTGAGAGTGGACGGGTCAAACTTCCTCTCAAAAGGATAATTCACATTGTGAAGTCCTATGGGTGTTAGCTGACAATTAAAATGCCCCACCGTCGCCAATGAAAAGTGGCCACTTTTCAGAGGAGGACCTATGGTGATTTTTGGCATTGTCAACCGAGACGCATATAATCAATTGATATTACTCATAAAAAGGCTCCGAGCTGATAAGAACTCCTTTTGGGTTCTTGTCGACCTGGAAAGGGGCTCCGTGTTGGAGAGTCCTTCCATGACAGCCTATTCAGGTTCCATATTTGTCATTTGTAGACTGTTTCTGGATTTCAATGAGGTTAAATATATAGTCAAGAAAAGCCTGTTTAGGTGTGCCCATTTTCTAAAGTATTTAAATTCCACAAGATTCCAACATTTGCCTCAATTTTCATGGAATTTCTTTCTAAAGACAGGCTTCCCTTAAAGCCGTCGCCAATTAAAATGTCCCACTTTCAATATGGAGGTTGTCGCCAATGAAAAGTGACCAATCTTCAGGGAGTGTTCAAATACTAGACAATGAAGTCTCTTCTTCTGATATAGATACTAAGCTCACAGAGTCCCTCCCTTTTGCAACTCAAAAGGTTAGCAATGAGGAGGATCTTATGATTAGTCAATACACTTTCGGCCGCATTCGTGACCTGAGTCACAGTGGTAAAAATAAGACAGAAATATCTCGTGAATTAGGGATCAATCGTAAGACGGTGCGCAAGTACTGTGAGTCCAACACCCCACCGAAGTACAAGGCGAGGTCCAAAAGAACTCGCCCAGATCCCCTTAATGGATATATGGATCGGGTGAAGTACTTTTTGAAGTTGAACCCAAGTAACACCGCCCGTGAAATATATGAGCTATTAGTTGAGGAGGGTTATCGTGGGAGTGAGAGAACGGTTCAGAGAAGAGTTTGTGAGATTCTTGGTTCTCGCCCCAAGGAGCGTTTTTTCAGCCAAAGATATGATCCTGGAGAACAGGCTCAGTTTGATTTTAAGGAGAAGGTTGCTTTACCATTTGCCGATGGTGTTCAGATCGTTCATCTCCATTTTGGAACATTGCCTTGTAGTGGCACCTGTTGGGTTCGTGCCTACCCCTTTCTTGTCTATGAGTGTTTCATCGATGGGGTGCATGCTTTTTTTGAAAAGATAGGTGGGATGAGTGCGAACATCCGTATTGATAATTTATCTCCCTGTGTGAAGAAAGTTCTTAAAGGAAATCAGCGAATTTACACCCAATCTTTTGATCGAGCCATCCAATACTATGGATTTAAGGTTCTTCCCTGCCGCGCAGGGAAGGGCTCTGACAA